>NZ_JACSMY010000001.1:0-2240355 GCF_018618875.1 Exiguobacterium sp. s46 | reverse complement strand
ACGATGAGGTAGATAGGTCACGGGTGGAAGCATGGCGACATGTGGAGCTGAGTGATACTAATCGGTCGAGGCCTTGTTCTAGCAGATGCTTGTTGATGACTTCAGTTTTGAGGGCGCGAGCCCGTCGTCTGGTGACGATAGCCAAGTGGTCACACCCGTTCCCATGCCGAACACGGAAGTTAAGCACTTGAACGCCGAAAGTAGTTGGGGGCTTCCCCCTGTGAGGATAGGACGTTGCCAGGCACTTGACCGATCTGCAGATTGCAGGTCGGTCTTTTTGTGTAGTCCTTTTAGATAAGAAAGAAAAAAAACTGACGAATGGACGTCAATCCGCCATCACGTCAGTTTAAGCGAAGCATCTAGATTAAAAAGAAGGGGTTGTGCTAAGAAGACGAGGCGTGACTTGGCGTAAGAGCGCTGCAGCACGTGCTTCAAGAGGTGTTGGTAATTGATTCAGGGAGAAATACTGTAAGTCGAGACTCTCTCCGTCCGTCATTTGTAAGGTACCCGATACGTCTTTTGCTTGAAAGAGATGGATCACACTGTAGGTTTGATCGCCATTTGGATAACGGAAGAAGTAATCAGGACCCGAGAAGACGTCTAGCAGCTGAACGCTGCGTGCTTGAAGTCCGGTTTCTTCCTGCAACTCGCGCATCGCAACTTCTTCAAGTGTCTCACCTGGTTCCATCGAACCACCGGGGAGTCCCCAACTGTGTGTATCCGAACGATATTGAAATAGCAGTTCATGTTGTGAATTCATGACGAGTACGGTCGCACCCACGCTGATCAACGGTCGGTTGCCTACGATCTTTCGTAAATCTAATAAGTATCCCATCTGCTCACTCCTTTCGTATCAGTATAGAAGAATATTCATTATGACAGTTAGTAAAAAGAAATAAGGCAAAAAGACTTGCCAATTTAAAAGACGCATGTTATATTAATATCTGTCGAAACGTTATATCATCGCGGGGTGGAGCAGTCTGGTAGCTCGTTGGGCTCATAACCCAAAGGTCGTCGGTTCAAATCCGGCCCCCGCAACCAATTTTTAAATAATCAAATCCGAAACGTTTATCGTCGCGGGGTGGAGCAGTCTGGTAGCTCGTTGGGCTCATAACCCAAAGGTCGTCGGTTCAAATCCGGCCCCCGCAACCAATTTTAAACTTAACTTCAACTTTACTACGAAACGTTCAGCGTTTCGTATTTTTTTTTGCCTTTTTCGTTCGGTACAATAGAGAAGGACGAACAGTACGTATTAAAGGAGGAGACATCGTATGATAGAACTGGAAATGAACAGCTTGGAAGAAACGACTGCCTTGGCCCTTGAACTCGGACGACGTGCTGAAGCGGGAATGGTCATTACGCTCGATGGGGATTTAGGTGCTGGGAAAACGACCTTTACGCAAAGCTTTGCGAAAGGGTTAGGTGTGACGCGTCACGTCAACAGCCCTACCTTTACGATCATGAAAGTCTATACGGGACGTCTTCCTCTTTATCACATGGATGTCTATCGCTTGGAAGGTTCCGGTGATGATATCGGACTTGAAGAATATTTGAACGGTGAAGGCGTCGCCGTCGTCGAGTGGTCTGAATTGATCGCGGACAGCCTCCCACCTGAACGTTTGGCAATCACGATCACGCGAACGGGTGATGATAGTCGACGTTTTGAGCTGACGCCGATCGGAGAACGATACATTACATTATGTGAGGGATTGAAATCATGAAAATCGTAGCTATTGATACATCGACGAAACAATTATCGGTTGCTCTTTCAGACGGGAAACAGATCGTAGCAGAAGCTTCTTATGTCACGTTCTTGAATCATGCGACGAAACTCATGCCGTTGCTTGAGCGCTTGATGGTGGAAGCAAAATGGACACCGGCTCAACTGACACGTGTCGTCGTTGCTGACGGTCCTGGTTCTTATACCGGATTACGGATTGGAGCGACGACAGCGAAGACGCTCGCCTATACACTGGGCATCGAGCTCGTTGCCATCTCGACACTTGAACTGATGGCGGCTTCGACAGGTCATACGGGACGTGTCGCAGCAATTCAAGATGCGCGGCGTGGAGCAGGGTTTGTCGGAGTGTACGACGCCGGGAAACGAATCGGTGAAGAACAGCATGTCGAGATCGCTTCTTTTGTGAAGACGTTACCGCCAGATACGCTCGTCACAGGAGACGTCGATGCGTTCGAAGAGATTCTTCAGCCATTTGAAAAGGCGGCTCCTGCTTTCCGGACTCCACGTGCCGGTGTACTCGCTTTACTCGGTGCAACACGCCAGACGGTCGAAGCGCATGCGTTCGAACCACGATACCTGCGTCTAGCTGAAGCAGAGGCGAAATGGATTGAGGCACAGCGTCATGAGTAAGGGCATTCGTCGGATGACCGTACAGGACGCTGCAGGTGTTCATGCGGTTGAACTCGAATCGTTTGCGACACCGTGGACGCTAGATGCCTTCGAAGCGGAAATGACACAAAATCCGAATGCCTATTATGTCGTTGCCGATCAAGATGGTATCGTTGGGTTTGCTGGTCTGTGGCATATCGCGGATGAAGGACATATTACGAATATTGCCGTCAAGCAGTCGCATCGCGGACAAGGGTTCGGGGAAGATCTGCTAACGGCATTGATCGCCGTCGGTCGTGCGCTTAGTTTGCGGGCGATGACACTCGAAGTACGTGTCTCGAACACACCAGCGCGGACTTTATATGAAAAACTCGGATTTCAGTATGTCGGTGTCCGAAAACGATATTATCAAGATAACAATGAAGATGCTGCCATCTACTGGCTGGAGCTGGAGGGAGAAGACCTATGACACAACCATTGATTCTAGCAATTGAATCGAGTTGCGACGAAACGGCAGCTGCCGTCGTCCGTGGAGGAATCGACGTCTTATCGAACGTCGTCTCGTCTCAAATCGAAAGTCATAAACGATTCGGTGGCGTCGTGCCTGAAGTGGCTTCACGCCATCACGTTGAACGGATCACATACGTCATCGATGATGCTTTGACGGAAGCAAACGTCACGATCGACGATATCGATGCGATCGCCGTCACGGAAGGACCTGGACTCGTTGGAGCACTGCTCGTTGGTGTCAGCGCAGCGAAGGCACTCGCCTTTGCTCACAATAAACCATTGATCGGTGTTCATCATATCGCAGGTCATATCTATGCGAATCGTCTCGTGCAAGAGCTTGAGTTTCCGCTCGTCTGTTTGATTGCATCAGGTGGGCACACGGAACTGATCTACATGCCGGAAGACGGTGTATATGAAGTCATTGGTGAAACACGGGATGACGCCGCCGGGGAAGCATATGATAAAGTTGCTCGGACGTTGAAGTTACCGTATCCAGGTGGTCCACGAATCGACCAGTTGGCACAGACTGGTCAGGATACGTTCCATTTTCCACGTGTCTGGCTCGAAAAGGATTCGTATGACTTTAGCTTCAGCGGTTTGAAGTCAGCAGTCATCAATGCTGTGCATAACGCCGAACAACGGGGAGAAACGATCATCCCGGAAGATTTAGCTGCGAGTTTCCAAGCGAGCGTCGTCGAGGTACTCGTGACGAAGGCGGTCCGTGCCGTGAAGGATAAAGGGGGACGTCAATTACTGCTTGCTGGTGGCGTCGCTGCCAACAAAGGATTACGCCAAGGTCTCGAAGCAGCGTGTGCGAAGGAAGGAATCGATCTCGTCATTCCGCCGATGCACCTGTGTGGAGACAATGCAGCGATGATCGGAGCGGCTGCGATTCATCCGTATCGCGCGTTACGCTATTCGACACTTGCCATGAACGCAGAACCTGGGCTAGATTTAAAGTAAGGAATCCGAACAACTTGGGGGAAATGGAATGAAAAAAGTCATCATCGCATTGTTAGCGGTACTGGTCATCGTCGCGATCGGACTTCAGATCCGAGAAATCGTCAACGCATACCAAGTCGCCTATAAGGAAGAACTCGTACCCGATAAAAAAGCGGTCGAGACGAATACGAAACAACGTCCACTTTACGAAATCGGACGAGCAGAAGGGGAAAAGACCCGGATTCAAAAGTTATATGCTTTTGATCAGACAGTCAATGGTAAGCTCAGTAACGTCGTCATCGTCGATCGGAAGTATGGTTTAACGAACAAGGCGAGTGATGATTATTTCATGATTGCTTCCGGAACACCAGTGACGGATCAAGAAAAGAAGTCATTCGAACCAATGATTCAAAAGATGGATGCAGAACAAGTCCAAGCCGAGGTCATCTCAAAGCATGAGGTGACGGCTGTCGAGAACAATAAAAAACGGACGTTGACGTTATTTAAGGTCTTCTATAAGGATACGGATCAAAACGAATACCTCTTCTTCATCGAAAAAGAAGGCGGTCTGAAACTCGATCTATTCAAGAAGGGTTACTCACGTTTGTCTAATTACTAAATCCATGAAAACAGCGGATTCCTAAATAGGAGTCCGCTGTTGTTCGTTCATTGCCATTCAGTGATACCCGTCAAGTCATCATAGATACGATCGGGATCGAGATTCAATTCCTCGACCGGAAGTCCATTTCGATTGATCCATGCCGTTTTGAAGCCGAAACTCTTCGCCCCGGTGATGTCCCAACCGTTCGAGGACATGAAGAGGATTTCCTCGCGTTTTAGACCGAGCGTGTTTAAGGCATGCATATAGGATGCAGGTGCTGGCTTATACTGTTTGATATCATCGACACTGACGAGATGTTCGAACCGATCGGCTAAGCCTGACTGCTCAATCAGCGGATCGAGCATATCATGGGAACCATTCGAGAAGACGACTAGGCGCTTGTCCGCCATCGTCTCGAGAACGGAGCTAACTTCGGGATATACATTAAGCGTCAGGTACGTCTCCATTAAGGTCGTGATTTGTTCCTCGGTCACATGGAGCTTCAGTTCGAGTAACGTATAGCGGAGAGCATCTTGTGTCACTTGGCTGAACGGCACATACTGTCCGTTCAATTGTCGGAGGAAAGAGTACTCCAGTTGTTTCTCCCGCCAGCGTTTGCTGATCGCTTCTCCGTGACCCGGGTAAAGTTCTTCGGCTTTTTCTTTGACGGAATGGACATCGAATAATGTACCGTAGACGTCAAAGACAAGTGCTTGAATCGTCATAAAACATTCATCTCACTTTCATAGAGTCTGTTTTAACGATTCCCTTACAGTACGGATTCAAACGACACTCAAGAATGAACCTGTCGTAAAAAGCGATGAAACGTCTGTGCGAATGCGCGGCAAGCGGCCTGTTTCTCCGGGGTATTCGGATCAAACTCAATCTTCAAGCCATCCGTGACGAGGGTCGCCCCAGCTTCTTTTAACGCGTCTTCAATCAAATCAACCGCTGCGCAGTACTTCGGATAATCAAGATCCCCCGAACCAAAAGCAGCAGCCGGTATCCCGTCTAAGGATTGTTCCCGTAGCTCCTCGACGAAGTCTTCTGCTTCATACGGTAAATCACCGTCTCCCCATGTATATGAGCCGAGTAATAGACCATCAAAACGTGATAAGTCCTCCCCGACGAATTGATCTAGTTCCGTGATCGTCACGTCGACATCGTGTTGCTCGAGTTCATGTTGAATGAGCGAGACGATATCTTCCGTATTACCGGACATGCTGACGAATCCAATCGCGATATGCATGCATCTTCCTCCTTTCACTGTACTTCTCTACTTTAATTGATAATGATTATCAATGTCAAAGGACATATAAAAAAGCACCTTCCAAAGAAGATGCTTTTCTATACATTAGTCTTGTAGTTCGGCCCATTCCTCAATGGAACGAATGACCGGTTCGAGTTGGCGCCCTTTGTCGGTCAAACTGTATTGAATCTTAATCGGACGATCGGGAATGACAGTCCGGATGACGATGCCTTCCGCTTCGAGCTCCTTCATACGTTCCGTGAGCATACGACCTGATAATTCGGGAATGGCATCTTGAATCTCATTGAAACGACATGTCTTCGTCAACAAGTGACGTAAGATCAGACCCGTCCATTTCTTACCTAAGATTTCAAAGGCATGTTCGACTTTGGGACAAAGAGCCGGTTGGATTGCGACTTCTTCCATCAGCACTCATCCTTTCTATAGTTGTAGTATACCCGCTTCTGCTAAAAAAATCGAATCATTTTACTTAATGTAACGTCTTGAACTAAAACAAATCTATTTACTTTTAGTAAGTGATAAGATATAGTCTGTTTATTGAGTTACTTAAAGTAACTAAAATACATTAGGTAAAAGGAGAAGAGAGCAATGATGGATACAGGACTTTTAATTATTCGTTTAATCATCGGCTTAACGTTCGCTGCACACGGGACACAAAAATTATTTGGTTGGTTCGGCGGACACGGAATCGCTGGAACAGGCGGTTGGTTCGAATCAATCGGCATGAAGCCAGGGAAGACACTCGCGATTACAGCAGGTCTTGCTGAATTGATCGGCGGCTTGTTGTTTGCAGGAGGCGTATTCCTCTGGATCGCAGCACTCCTCATCATTGGATCGATGCTTGTCGCGATCGTTAAAGTACACGGTGCGAATGGTTACTGGGTGACGCAGAACGGGTACGAATACAACATGGCATTGATCGTCATCGCGCTTGGTGTAGCTATGATCGGTGCTGGAGACTATTCACTCGCTGCACTCATCGGGTGAAGAAAAAGGTGGGTCATTCATGAAGTTCGAGGCATCAACGCTTAGCGCAAAAGACAATTATAAATTACTGATCGGAAGCATCATTCCGCGTCCGATTGCTTTCGTGACAACGCAAGGAGAAGACGGGACGGTCAACGCCGCACCGTTTTCCTTCTTTACGGTCGCTTCAAGCAGTCCACCACAACTGGTGATTGCCGTACAACGGACGGATCAGGGTCAGAAGGATACGGCACGTAACATCTTGGCGAAACAAAGTTATGTCATCCATATCGTCAGCGAAGAGATCGTCGACGCAGTCAATGAGACAGCAGCGCCACTTGCTTACGGTGAAAGTGAGCTTGAGCGGACGGATTTGACGCTCGTCGATAGTGACGCGATCGAAGTACCCGGAATCGCCGAAGCGAAAATCCGCTTCGAGATGCGCTTGACGCAATACGTCGAGCTAGAAGGTGCCGATCTTCTGATTGGGGAAGTACTGCGTTATCACGTCGCGGATGAACTCGTCGATTCGTTCCGGATTGACGCAGCAGGCTTGAAGGCTGTCGCTCGTTTAGCAGGGAATGATTATGCGACGATCGGGAAGACGTTTACGATTGCCCGACCGACAAAATGATAGAAGCGTGAATGCTTGATTCATCGTACGATTCGTTTTGATTCAAACGAAAAGGAGTGGAGAGACCGGTCTAGCTACCGGAATCTCCACTCCTTTTTCTCATGTCGTTCATCTGATTCATCGATCGGACTTCAAGGTTGCGGATCGATTTCGTTTGAAGAGGCTTCAAGACCATGACGTTTACTGTACTGATAGCCATCGAGCAAATAAAAGACGATTGCGAGTGCCCAAATGCCGACACAGCTTATCAAGAAAGCGGTGAGCGGTGAGACACTACCGTAATACGATAGGATCAACGGGTCATTGAGTTCGACGAATAGCTGTGTCGTCAGGAGCGTACAGCATAATCCCGAGAGTAAACTGACGAAAAGACCGCTCCATGTCTGGATGACGAGACCGATCATACAAGAAATCAGGAGGAACAAAGGAAGCGCGGCATTAAAAGCATCCGGCCGGATGAAGGTGGACACGTAGTCTGCATACATCGGTACGAAATAAAGGATGCCGGATAGCAGTCCTTGAATCAAGTTAATGAAAAAGCTTTTCGTCCGCATCAGTGTTGGTTCTCCCATCGTTCCATCAATTCGAGTAGATCGACATCAATTTGGTCACGTTCTGCTGAAAGAGCTGTCGCTTTCGGAATATCGTTGAAGACTTCCGGTTCACAGAGCAATTGTTCAATTTCTGCCGAACGCTGTTCGAGCCGCTCGATGTCTTGTTCGAGTTGCTCGATCTGCTGACGGCGCTTGCGTTCTTCTTTCTGTGCTTCCTTGTCGATCGTCTTCGACGCCGTGACCTTTGCGGCTTTTGCTTCCTCGGCTTCAAGACGCGCAATCTCTTCTTGCTCCGCCTTCTTCTCCGTGTAGTACGAATAATCACCGAGGTATTCCGTCACGCCGGCTTCACTCATCTCGATGACGCGGGTCGCGATCCGGTCAATGAAGTAACGGTCGTGGGAGACGAATAGCAGCGTACCTTCGTAGTCGACGAGCGCGTTTTCAAGGACCATCTTCGAATCCAGATCCAAGTGGTTCGTCGGCTCATCGAGGACGAGGACGTTCGTCTTCCGGAGTTTCAGTTTCGCGAGCGCGAGACGTCCGCGTTCGCCACCGGATAACTCATGAACAATCTTGAAGACATCGTCACCGCTAAATAGGAATTGCCCGAGTACGGACCGGACTTCTTGTTCACGCATCAGTGGCCATTCGTTCCAAATCTCATCGATGACACGGTTCCGATCATTGAGTTCCGCCTGCTCTTGATCGTAATATCCGATCGAGACGCCGGTTCCGAAACGGAAATCACCGAAGAGGGGGCGTAAGCGGCCGACGAGGACTTTCAGGAGCGTCGACTTTCCGATTCCATTCGGTCCGACGAGTGCCAGCGATTCACCGCGTTGCAAGCGGAACGTGATGTCTTTTGAGACAGCTTCTTCGTAACCGATCGCCAGTTGATTGACTTGAAGAACGTCGTTCCCGCTCTGTTTTTCAATCGGGAAGGACAGGACCGTGCTACGCTCATCCCCATCTGGTCGGTCGAGCCGGTCGACCTTCTCGAGCCGCTTCCGGACACTTTGGGCACGTTTTGTCGTCGTCGCCCGGGCGATGTTCCGTTGAATGAAGTCCTGCATCTTCGCGATCTCTTCTTGCTGCTGTTCAAACTGCTTCATTTCCTGATCGTATAAGGCCGCTTTTTGCTCCAAGTACTTCGTATAGTTCCCCGTGAACTTACGACAGACATTGCGCGACAGTTCGTAGACGACATTGACGACTTGGTCGAGGAAGTACCGGTCGTGCGAGACGATCAGGACGGCACCACGATAACCACCGAGGTAGCTTTCAAGCCAAGCAAGCGTATCGATATCGAGGTGGTTGGTCGGCTCATCGAGAATGAGGAGCTCTGGTGCTTGCAGGAGCATCTTTGCTAAGGCAAGCCGTGTCCGTTGACCACCGGATAATGTCTGAATCCGGCGCGAGTAATCATCCGGATAAAAGCGCATGCCGTGCAAAACGGAGCGGATATTCGCTTCGAACTGATAACCACCGGCTTCTGAGAAGTCGTGTTGCGCTTGATCGTACGTCTTCAAGAGACGATCGTAAGCGACCGGGTCGTTCAAGATATGCTCCATGCCCATTTCGATTTCCATCCGGCGCAGTGTTCGTTCTTGTTCCTGGAGATGTTCGAAGACGGTCAGCATCTCGTTCCAGATCGTCTCATTCGATTCGAGACCACTGTCTTGCGCGAGATAACCGATTTTGACATCCTTGCCTTTCATGATGTCGCCCGAGTCATGACTGAGTTCACCAGCGATGATTTTGAGCAAGGTCGATTTACCGGCACCGTTTCGTCCGACGAGCGCAATCCGATCTCGCTCTTGTACTTCCAGTTTGATATTTTCTAAAATCGGCTCGACGCCGAATGATTTCGAGAGTTGATTGACTTGTAAGAGTATCATTTCCATCCATCCTTCCACCCTTTAGTCTATCACGAACAAAAGCGCAAGGTCCTGCGGAATATATTATTTGTGACTCTATGTGAAGTGGTTTACAATCAAGGAGAGTAGAAAGCTTTTTGCAAAGATTTGGGTGCCACGATGGATGTGGCCGAAGGGGGAACTGCAGGATGAATGGACCAGACACAAAAATTCCACAAGCGACAGCAAAACGGTTGCCGCTATATTATCGCTTCATCCAAAGTTTATACAATTCAGGCAAGCTCCGCGTCTCTTCTGCTGAGTTAAGCGAGGCGGTGAAGGTTGATTCAGCAACGATTCGTCGCGATTTTTCCTACTTTGGGGCATTAGGGAAGAAGGGGTATGGGTATAACGTTCAACATCTCTTAACGTTTTTCCGCAAAACCTTGAATCAAGATGAGGTGACGAATGTTGCCTTAATCGGGGTCGGTCATCTCGGAACAGCGTTTGCAAATTATAACTTTTTAAAGAATAATAGTACTCGGATAGTCGTTGCGTTTGATGCGGACGAAGAGAAGGTCGGAACAACGACGCATGACGTTCCAATCTATCATGTTTCGGACATGAAAGAACAAATCGAAGCGAATCAGGTCGATGTTGCCATCTTGACGGTTCCATCGCAGTTCGCACAGTCAGTAGCGGATGAGTTAGTCGAGTATGGTGTGACAGGCATCCTGAACTTTACGCCAGCGCGGTTGAACGTGCCAGCGAGCGTCCGGGTCCATCACATCGATTTATCGATCGAGTTGCAGTCGTTAGTTTATTTCATGAAGCATTATTCGCAATCAGCTGAAGGAGTGAAATCATAATGGAAAACCTTATCCCGCTCACACTAGGTATCGGACCAGCGAGCATCGGATTAATCGCGGTCGTCGCGTTGATCATCTTCGGACCGAAGAAGTTACCAGAATTCGGACGCGCTGCGGGTCAGACATTGAAAGAGTTCAAGAATGCCACGAACGGCATCATGGACGACGATAAAAAGGACGAACCGAAAGAGAAGTGATTGAATCATGACGGTTGATCAAGAGCAAAGCATGACGTCGCACCTTGACGAACTGCGCAAGCGGATCGTCTGGTCGCTTATCATCGTCGTCGTCCTGTTCGCTGTCGCATTTCCGCTCGTCCGACCGCTCGTTCGCTTCTTGCAAGCGGACTTAAAAGAGCTCGGCATCGGTTTGAATGCCTTCAACGTCGCCGATCCTTTAATGTTGTATTTGAATCTTGCGTTCATCATTGCGCTGATTTTAGCGTCACCGTTCTGGATGTATCAACTCTGGGCATTCGTCCGACCAGGACTTTATGACAAGGAGCAAAAAGCGACATTGACGTATATTCCGGTCATCTTCTTTCTATTTTTGGCTGGCGTAGCCTTCTCGTATTTCTGGTTGCTTCCCTTCTTGCTTGAAGTCTCAACAGATCTCGGGAAAGAGCTCGGAATCGAACAAGTCATTGGAGTCGAGAACTACTTCAGTTTCTTAATCCGATTGACGATGCCGTTCGGTCTTCTGTTCCAATTGCCGGTCGTGACGATGTTCCTGACGCGTCTTGGTCTCGTGACGCCATATTTCATGCGAAAGAATCGGAAATATGCGTACTTTGTGCTGTTCGTCGTTGCGGCATTGATCGCACCGCCGGATGTGACGTCACACTTGATGATCTCGGTGCCATTGTTCGTTCTCTATGAGATCAGCATCTTGATTTCTGCGCGGACGTACAAAAAGGTCTTGATCCTCGAGCAACAGGCAGAGCTTGAACGACAGGCGGACTTGATGCGTGAATTGAATAAATGAATCGTGAATTCCTTCCGACGATTTTGGAAGGGATTCTTTTTTATGAAAGCGTTCTTTTTATATTGATAAAGCAGTTAGTGATGCGTATACTAAAGATAATTCATGGGGGCTTAGCTCAGCTGGGAGAGCGTTTGGCTGGCAGCCAAAAGGTCGTCGGTTCGATCCCGATAGTCTCCACCAATACCAAATATCTAACTCCTCGAAGCGTCGAGGAGTTTTTATTTTACTCCCAGTTAAATTCCTTACAAATATAAAATGTCATGTAAAACAAATAAATTAAAAAAATAGACAAATATAAATTGTTTATTTCCATTAAATTCATTAAACTAAATATACAGAATTTTCGTTTAACTGTTTTATCAGTAGTACTACTATGGTTTTACAGAAAAGGGGAAAACGAACGCATGAAGAAGAAGATTGCACTTATGGCAGCCGTCTTAATGACGTCTTCCAATCTAGTCAGTGCGCAAGGTGCACTGTCGTCGCAAGACAAAGCAACGGGTCAAAAACCGCAAGCGCTCTCGCTGAAGAAATCGGGGCAAGAGAAGAACTACAAACAATCGGATAAAGTCCGTGTCGTCATCGAGATGGAAGAGAAGCCGGCGATTCAAATCGCCCAGGCTCAAAACAAGCGGTATAGCACATTGAGCAATGCCGAAAAAGAGTCGATCAAAGATCGCCTCGTCAGCGTCCAAAAATCGGTCAAGTCAGCCATCGCTAAAAAATCAATTCCCGTTACATATAAGGAGAGCTTCACGACCGTCATCAACGGATTCAGTGGTGAAGTTAAGTTCGGCGACATCGAAGACATTAAAAAACTCAACGGAGTCAAGAGCGTACATATCGCCCATGAATACGCGCGTCCGGAAGTTGCTAAAGGTGCAAAGCCAGACATGCTGTACAGCAAGGACATGGTCAATGCGAAGGAAACATGGCAGGACTATGGTTTTAAAGGGGAAGGAACAATCGTTGCCGTCATCGATACGGGAATCGATCCATCGCATAAGGACATGGTCTTGAGCCCTGAGACGAAGATCGATTTGACTTCTTCGAAAGTCGATAGTGCGAAAGAAACAAAAGGTTTAAAAGGAAAATACTTCACGGAAAAAGTACCGTACGGCTATAACTATGCCGATCACGATAGCGAAATCCGTGATTTAGGTGCGGGCGCATCGATGCACGGGATGCACGTCGCGGGTACGATCGGAGCAAACGGCGATGAAGCAAACGGCGGCATCAAAGGGGTCGCTCCGGAAACACAACTCCTCGCGATGAAAGTCTTCGGAAACGATCCAGGAATGCCATCGACATTCAGCGATATCTACATTAAAGCGATCGATGATGCGATTGCACTCGGAGCCGATGTCATCAACATGAGTCTCGGATCGACGGCATCGTTCGTCAATGCAGATGATCCAGAACAACGTGCAATCGTCAACGCGATGAACAACGGTATCTTGTGTGCGATTTCTGCTGGTAACTCGGCATTCGCAGGTCATGGTGCAGGTAACCCGTACACAGCGAACCCGGATATCGGTGTCGTCGGTGCCCCAGGTTTAACGAGCCAAGCACTCCAAGTCGCATCACTCGAAAATACGAAATTGACACTCGAAGGCATGGCGCTGACGATTGACGGTCAGGATGCTGGTTATTTGGCATACCAAAAACAAGATTCACCGAATCCGATTGCTGTCTTCGATAAAGAGAAGAAAGATGTCGTCTATGTCGGTGACGGTCAAGCTTCGAACTACGAAGGCAAAGACGTCAAAGGGAAAGTCGTCTTCGTCGTGCGTAACGGTGGTTTCAACTACGGTATGATCCAAGCAGAAGCTGAGAAGCAAGGGGCAGCAGGTGTCATCGTCCGCGGTCGAGTCGATCATGGGGATTACGTCAGCATGGCGCTCAACAATCCGACGATTCCACTCGTCACGCTTAGCATCGCAGACGGAAACGATCTTGAAGCAAAAGCAAAAGAGGGCAAGGCAATCGCTGTCACGTTCGACGGAAAAGCAGTCTCAGCCGATAACCCGGTCGCAGGACAAATGTCTGACTTCACGTCTTGGGGTGTCACACCAAGCCTTGACTTCAAGCCAGAAATCACGGCACCAGGTGGAAAAATCTACTCAACGCTCAACGATAATGAGTATGGTGTCATGAGTGGAACATCGATGGCGGCACCACACGTTGCTGGTGGAACGGCACTCGTCATGCAACGGATCGCGAAGGACTTTAAAGTCGATGGTGCGACACGCGTTAAGCTCGCGAAGAACATCTTGATGAACACGTCGCGTCCGCAACTCGATCAAGGAAAATACAATGCGCAGCTAAAAACAGGCAACTTCTACTCCCCACGTCGTGAGGGAGCTGGATTGATGGATCTTCGTGCTGCCATGAAGACACCAGTCGTCGTCACAGAGACGAAGTCGGGTGAAGGTAAGGCATCCTTGAAGGAAGTCGGCGAGAAGTTCACGTTCACGCTTGATTTGAAAAACTACAGCAGTGAAAAAGTGACATATAAGTTAGCCGGAACGGTTCAATCGGATCTCGGTGCAGAAGGATCGAACTTCCTCGAAGCAAACGGCATCTTTAAAAAGGGAACGATCGGTACAGTGGATGCAAACAAAGGCACATATCCGATCTCATTCGCAGTTGGCTCGAAGAAAGCAAGTTCGGTCTCGATTAATCCGAAGAGCTCAACGAAAGTCAGTGTATCGGTCGATCTGAAGGATACAACGGACTGGGCAAACGAACTTCCGCTCGAACAAGTCTTTGAGAACGGCTACTTCGTCGAAGGATTCGTCCGTCTGATCGATACGAAGAGTAAGAATCCAGAATTGACGGTTCCTTACGTTGGCTTTAAAGGAAAATGGGATCAAGCTCCGATTCTAGACGCACCATTGTACGATGAAGACAACACGTTCTATGGTTTGACAGGTCTAGCGACAGAAGTGAAGGATAACTTCGAATTCCTTGGCGCAAACGCTGCTGGAGATGTCGTCGCGAACAAAGTTTCGTTCTCACCAAACAACGATGGTAGCGCAGATGAAGCCTTCCCGATCATCTCGTTCCTCCGTAATGCGAAAAAAGTCGAGTACTCGATTCTTGACCGGAATAAAGCAACGCTTCAGAAGCTCGATACGCAAACGGACGTCGTCAAGAACTACTACGATAGCGGTTCAGAGGACGGATACACACCAGTCACAAGCGCTGCTTGGGACGGAACGATCAACGGGAAACCGGTCAAGGATGGTCTTTACTACTACAAAGTCAAATCCGTGATCGATTATCCAAATGCAAAATGGCAGTCGAATCTCTTCCCAGTCTATATCGATACGAAAAAACCAGCTGCAACTGTGAAGTGGGATGCGTCGAAATCAACGCTCTCGTGGACAGCAGGTGACCAAGGAACAGGTGTCGCGTCATACGATATTCTCGTCAATGGTAAGAGTGTCTTGAAACAACCGCTTGCTGCAACAGAAAAAGCGTACACGTTGACGGATCTTCCAGAGCGCGCGAAGATTGCCTTCGTCGTGAAGGATTATGCAGGAAACAGTGTGAAAAAAGACGTCAACACGACAGGTGTCGATAAAGCGGTACCGAACGTTCAAATCGATACACCAGTCGCACTTGGTCTTGCGACATCAAAAGTCATCAACATCGCAGGTCACGTCTCTGATGAATCAGGCATCAAATCGTTCAAAATCAATGGTAAATCTGTCAAACTTCGCTTCGATGCGGCCCAACAAAACTATGCGTTCAGCCACGACGTGACGTATACGACGGATGGCGTCAAGTCATTCAAGGTCGAAGCGTACGATGGTAAAGGAAACCGTGTGGCGTTCAGTCGTCAAGTCATCATCGACACAGAATTACCGACGATTCGCGTCACAGCACCAAAAACCGTTTCAAGCAAAACAAAAACAGCTGAGATGAAGATCGTTCTTCGCGATAACTACAGCGAATTACGCTTTGACTTCAACGGTAGCGCGGAATACCGCCGGACGTTCAAAGAGCCGTACGAGATGAAAGCCTTCAAAAAGACAATCACGAAAAAAGTGACGCTCAAGAAGGGGAAAAACACGTACAACTTGAAACTGAAGGACCTCGGTGGACACGTTGTTACGAAAACAGTCGTCATCACGAAAAAATAAGAAACAAAAGATGAAGCCAGGCGGAAATCCGTCTGGCTTTTCTTGCGTGCCGAAGCGCCTTGAAGGGTTTATGAGACGAGAAGAGGGGGAATTTTAAGAACAGAAACAAGTCAGAGGGGGAACAACCATGAATCCGTTCACGACCTTAATCGCCTTCATTGTAGGGTGTCTCGTCTTATATCTCGGTATCCGCGACAAAAACGGCTGGCTGATCGGTGTCGCGATGATACCGCTCGCGATCGTTGCCTATAGCGTCATCTATCTGATCATCCAGGTCAGTGCGTAGTCTTCATGGAAGATGTCTTACCCTAAGCGGTAGGACATCTTTTTTTTTGAAATTCGTACTACAGATGAAACCGATCCAGTAAAATGTAAGTATATAACAGTATAGAGAGGTGGATGATCATGGAACACGTACATACACAAACGGATGCCTTAGCGGCGCTATACAAAGAGATGCACCAAAAGACACAGACCGGCATGTGGGTCATGCTTGCGGCATTCTTAGCGCTCAGTAACACACTCGAGAAACCGATCTACGCGATGATCGTCCCGTTATTGTATTTTGGCTACGATATGTTCGTACAACGCAAGCGGTTCGCGCTTGTTGCGGAATATACATCAGAGACTTCTGCAAGACGGCTTTATCACGTGCATGTGTTGATCGGTATCTTACAATACGGAGCGCTTGCCGGTCTAATTGTCTGGGCAGCCGATCGACCGAACACGTCTTTTTTGCTCGGTCTGATCATCATCGTCATTCCGTTCTACTGGATCTGTCGAAAAACGTTAGAGTTCATCTCACGAAAGATTGATCCAACGTATATCACGGAAAAAGAAATTCACAAAGCGCGCTAAAGGAGAAGGTACTATGCAAACGGCTCGTGAAGAACGTCTACAAAAACTTGCGCTCGCGTACCGGGATGTCGAGTGGCTCGGCACACGCTGGTACTGGAACGTGCTCTTATTCATAACAGTTGGTATCCTGATCGAGTGGACCGATATCCCCTTGTTGATTTTGACGATTCCAGCCCTTTTTCTCGGCTCTGATTTTCGCTACCAACTAAAAAAACGAAAAATTTTAGACGGATATATCTCAAAAGCGCAGGTCCGTCGCCAATTTTTACTACGCATTGGTAGTCACGTCCTGCTGTATGCGATCTTAACGATCGTCATCACCCAGACGATCGAGGGACCGTTCTGGCAGATGCTTGTGGCAATTTTTACGATTTTAACACCGCTCTATTTCATCAGCGAATGGATCATCCGACGCGACGGAGCGCGTGATCCCGATTATATCAGTGACGGAGAAGTAGCCCGCTTCGTCAGACAGAAAGGAACATCGAAATGGAACACCTATTCGAGCGACAAGCACGTCTGAATGTAATGAAACGTCCGGTGCGTGTCGTCGCCTATTTCTTTTTGATTCCTGGATTAATTTGTGCAGTATTTGCTTGGTTTATGACGTCAATTGCATCTGTCTTTCTCCCAATCATGCTCTCTTGTTTTTGCGCGACGGCAGTCGCTCGAGAAATTGTTCGGCTACGGCTCATGAAGTCGTATTTAACACCGACTATCTATCAACAAACGGTTCAAAAGGTCGCTCGTCTGACAATCATTGGTTATGTCGTAGCGGGGCTGATTTACTTTGTTATGCAGTCGACTCCAAGTGCCTCTGGTTATTTATTTGTCATCTTCCTCTTTTGGGTTGGTGGAGTCAGTCTAGGTGTCACTCGACTAAACCGGTTAGCCAAACAAATCGATCCCGCGTACGTCTCGATGGGAGAAATCGAACGTGCGTGGTGGAAACGGTAAAGCAAAAAATCCGCATCCATTCAGCAAAAGACGCTGATTGATGCGGATTTTTGATTATTTCTTCAACAGGAGATAGATGAAGTATGGTGCTCCAATCAAGGCGACGACGATCCCAGCCGGTACACCGTCTGGTCCCGCGATGTTGCGCCCGATCGTATCAGCGAACGCAAGCAACCAGCCGCCGAGCAAGAGGGCAATTGGCAGGAAGAATTGATGCCGTGGTCCAACGAGCGCGCGGGCGATATGCGGCGCCATCAGACCGATGAAGGAAATCCCACCGGTGACAGAGACGGCAGCAGCGGCAAGCGCGACGGCTGTCAACAAGAGTTGGATCCGTTCTTTTTCAATCGCGACACCGACACCGATCGCGACCGGTTCATTCAAGGCAAGCAGATTGAGCTTATTCGCTTTATAGAACGTGAGCGGAATCAAGACGAGTAACCACGGTAACAGCGAGTAGACGAAGATCCAGTCTGTTCCCCAAATGTTACCGGCGAGCCATTTGGCGATGAAGTCGACCTTTTCACGACGCGTCGATGAAATCAGGATGACCATGATTCCAGACAGTGCCATCGAGAAGCCGACACCGGTCAAAATCAAGCGGATCGGCTGGAGTCCTTGGACGCGGTCGTACGAGAACAGGTAGATCGCTGTCGCGGTGACGAGTGCACCGAAGAAGGCAGCAATCGGTAACAGATAGATGAACGACCCGACATCGGTCGGGAAGTACAGGAAGAAAAAGGCGACGGCGACGCCAGCTCCCGTATTGATGCCGATGATACCAGGATCAGCGAGTTCATTGCGGGTGATCCCTTGAAGGATTGCACCCGATAAGGCGAGCGCCATTCCTGCCATGACGGTGATGAGCAGTCGGGGTAAGCGGAGCGAATAGAGGACGAACTCCTCTTTGAACGATCCGTTTCCAAGTAACGTCGGCAGTAAACGATCGTACGAGAGAGAAGCAGGTCCAAGACCGATGCTGACGACGAGTGTTGCGATCAATAGTGCCAGTAACGTCCAAAACGTCAGTTGCTGGCGACGGCGTAAACGAGATTCCATCATGAGAAAGCACGCCCTCCTTTCCGAACGATTAAGAGGAAGAATGGTAGCCCGAGCATCGAGACGATTGCGATGACTGGCGTTTCATAGGGCGCGTACAGTGTCCGTCCGATCGTATCGGCAAGCAACATGAACGTCGCACCAAAGATCGCAGTCATCGGCAGGATGAATCGATAGTCCGTCCCGACGATCGCACGGACGATATGCGGAATCATCAGCCCGATGAATGCCATATTACCGACGAGGGCTACGGCAGCGCCAGCAAGCAGGATGACGACGACGTAGAGGACCGCTTTGATCCGCTGGATGTTCTGTCCGAGACCGAGTGCGACTTCTTCCGATAGACTGAGAATCGTCAATTGTCGTGAGAAAATGAACGCAATCACGATTCCAATGGCGATGACTGGCGCGATGACTTGCAGTTGTCCCCATGTCGACCCGACGAGTCCCCCGGACGTCCATTGTGAAACATCTTGAGCAATCTTGAAGTAAATCCCGATGCCTTCCGCAATCGCATACAGAAACGCTGAGATCGCGGAACCGGCAAGGACGATCCGGAGCGGGGAAAAGCCGCCTTTTTTCGAAGCGCCGATTCCAAAGACAAGTGCTGCCCCGAGTGCTGCTCCGACGAAACACGCGATCATGATGCCGAAGTAGTCAATTTTCGGGAACAGGACGATGACGAGCGCGAGTGCCGCATTTGCACCCGCTGTCAGACCGAGTAGACCAGGATCGGCGAGGGGATTGCGTGTCATCGCTTGCATGATGGCACCTGAGACACCGAGTGCCGCTCCAACAAGGATTGCTGCCAGTTCCCGTGGCAAGCGGATTTCCTGGACGATTTTTGCTTTTTCATTCAACGGTCCGAACGTCAAAGCGTTCCAGACTTCGCGCGTTGTCGTATCGGCGGCACCGAACGTCATCGCGATCCAGAACATCCCGAAAAAGAGGACGAGACCGAGTGTGATTTTAATGCCGAACGGAATTCGACCAGCTGACATGAATGTCGCCTCCATTTCTGATTTAGTGAGTGAGCCACAAAAAAAGGGAGGGATCCCGCAGGTTCCCTCCCTTATTCATTATGCGCCAAGGAAACTTTTCTTGAAGAACTCGAGTTGACGTTCGAGTGTGAGCGGATCGTTGAAGTAGAACTCCTTCGAATCGACTTCGAAGACACGATCGTTTTTGACGGCTGGAATGTTCTTGAACGTATCCGTTTTCGTGAATGAGTTGTCCGCTTCCGCACTCTTACTGAAGACGAGGTAGTCGCCTGCGTATTCAGGAAGGACTTCTGGTGACAACGCGTAGTATCCATCTTTTAATGCCATCTTCGTGACTTTATCCGGCATTTTCAATTTCATTTCCTGATAGAGAATCTCTGTTCCACGACCCCAGTTATCGCCGAAGACGTAGAGTTGTTTATCGAAGCTTTCGATGACAGACACAGTAGCATCTTCACCGATTTTTGCTTTGATGTCTTTACCTGCAGCAGCAGCGCGTGTTTTGAAGTCTTTGACCCAGTCGCGTGCTTCTTGCTCTTTGTTGAGCAATTTACCGATTTCGATGTGTTGCGTCAAGTAGTCGACTTTTCCGTATGTGTACGTAACTGTCGGAGCAATCTTTTTAATTTTATCGAGGTTTTTCGTTGTTGAGTAGCCGATGATCAAATCGGGTTCGAGTTCGATGATTTTTTCAACGTTCTCTTCCGATACTTCCGTGACATCTTTGAGTTTGTCGAACTTCGGATTCGCTTTTGACCACGAATCGACACCAACGACAGGTACGTCGAGTGCCATGACATTGCCGGCAAAACCAGCGAGGACAACGACACGTTTTGGATTAGCCGGAACTTTAATGTCACCGTTCTCCGATTTGTACGTAATCGTCTCGTTTTTCGACCCAGACGCTGCGTCGTCTTTTTTCTCCGTATTGCCACACGCTGCGATGACGAGCGTGAGAATGAGTAGAACCGGTAAAAGTAGTTTCTTCATGATTCAATCTCCCTTGATTAAGTTGTAGGTGATACACATCGGCTTGTTCGTCCGCGGATCGCGTCCGATTTCAGCATCGATATGGAATACTTCTTGTAAGACGTCTTTTGCGATGACTTCCTCACACGTCCCGGCTTTGACGACTTCGCCGTTTTTCATGGCGATGATATAGTCGGCGAACCGTGCCGCTTGATTCAAATCATGCAGGACCATGACGATCGTCCGTCCTTCGGTCCGGTTGAGATGCTCAAGCAGTTCGAGCACCTCGAGTTGGTGGGCGAGATCAAGATAAGTCGTCGGTTCATCGAGGAAGATGATGTCCGTCTCTTGGGCGAGTGCCATCGCAATCCAGACCCGTTGACGTTGACCACCCGACAGCGCATCGACGGGACGATGTTTGAATGCCATCGTATCCGTTGCTTCGAGTGCCCAATCGATGATCTCGTAATCGTGTTTCGTCAAGCGTCCGAATCCTTTTTGGTACGGGAAACGACCGTATGAGACGAGCTCTGCGACCGTCAGACCACTTGCGCTCTCTGGAGTTTGTGGCAGAATAGCCATTTTCCGGGCAAGTAGCTTCGTGCTTTCCTTGGCGATATCGAGACCATCGAGCAATGCACGTCCTGATTGATGAGGAATGATTCGTGTCATCGCTTTCAATAAAGTCGATTTGCCACATCCGTTCGCCCCAATGATTGTCGTGATTTGTCGATCGGGAATTTGGACGGACAAGTCTTTGACGATGGGACGATCACCGTAGCCGATATTGATTTCTTCTGTTGCTAGACGTACCATACGCGACGACTCCTTCGTTGTTCTCTCCGTTTTCAATGATAATGATTATCACTATCGTCTCATTAACCATACCAGTCCTATAAAAACGCTGTCAACATTTTTTCTTGTGTTCAAGAGATGTTCACGTTATCATGAGGGAGTGAGAATGATAATCAATCGTAATCAAAGACGAGGAGTGAGTGAGATGAGGGAACAGGAGTTGTTCGACGTAACGATCATCGGCGGAGGACCTGCAGGGTTATATTCGACGTTCTATAGTGGTCTTCGGGGCATGAAGACGAAATTGATCGAGTATCAAGCAGAACTCGGAGGAAAATTGCACGTTTATCCGGAAAAGATGATCTGGGACGTCGGCGGACAGCCACCGATCACTGGTGAAAAACTCATGGCTCAACTCGTCGAACAAGGACTGACGTTCCAACCGACTGTTCAATTGAATGAAAAGATCATCTCGATCGCAAAAGACGTCTTCGGCAACTTCGTCTTAGAAGCAGAATCGGGTCGGATCCATTATTCGAAGACGGTCATCGTCGCGGTAGGCGGCGGCATCCTCAATCCACAAAAATTAAAAGTCGAAGGTGCGGAACGCTTTGAAGTGTCGAACTTGAACTATACGGTCAAATCGATTGAACGCTTTAAAGGAAAGACCGTCATCGTCTCAGGTGGTGGGAACTCTGCGATCGACTGGGCGAACGAGCTCGAACCGGTCGCAAAAAAAGTCTACGTCACGTATCGCCGGGATTGTTTCTCGGGGCACGAGGCGCAAGTCGACCAGCTCGTCAAAAGTTCGGCTGTCTGTCTCCTCAACACGACGATTCACAAGCTGATCGCAAGTCCTGATCATCAACGGATCGCATCAGTCGAATTGATCGACTGTCAAACAGACGAAATCGTCGAGATTCCAATTGATGAAGTCATCATCAATCATGGGTATGAACAGGATGCAGCACTGCTTGACGCGTGTGATCTCGATATCGCACGGGTCGATGACTTCTATATCGCAGGGAACGCGGCGAGCGAGTCGAGTGTACCGGGTCTATATGCTGCCGGAGATATTCTTTCGCACGACGGGAAGGTCCACTTGATCTCAGGTGCCTTCCAAGATGCGGCGAACGCCGTCAACCGGGCGAAACGCTTCATCGAGCCGGAAGCGCCAAAAGTGGCGATGGTCTCGTCACACAACGAAGTTTTCAAAAAACGCAATCGGGCGTTGATTGAGGAACGCGTTAATCAACAATCTTGAATAATGTTTAAACGTCCAAAATGCTTGGAAACAAGCGGATTTTGGACGTTTTTTTGTATGAATTTCATTTTTGTACTATAACAGAACGATTTGACAACGTACTGTATTTAGGACAAAATTCTACTTATGTTCCACTACATGTAGGATACAAGTAAGACGGATGTATAAGGAGGAAGGGTATGACAACTACGAAACGTAAGCCAATTGGCCTTGCCTGGCAAATTTTAATCGGCTTGATTCTCGGGATCACAGTCGGTGGTGTATTTTATGGGAATCCCCATGTCGCGGAGTGGCTTAAGCCAATCGGTGACATCTTTATCCGGATGATGAAAATGATCGTCGTTCCGATCGTCTTCACGACGATCGTCCTCGGTGTCTCATCAGTCGGTAGTCCGAAAAGTCTCGGACGTCTTGGTGTCAAAACGCTCGGTTACTTCACGATCGTGACGATGATCGCCATCTTCACGGGGCTGTTCGCAGCCAATCTCATTGAACCGGGTGCTGGTATTAACATGTCGACACTCGATAAAACGGACATTTCGACATATGTCGAAACGGAAGAGACGACACAAGACGCAGGACTCGTCGACAAGATCGTCAACATCGTCCCGACGAATATCTTGGACGCGATGGTCCGCGGTGACATGCTTGCAATCATTTTCTTCTCGGTCTTATTCGGACTCGGTGTCGGTTTTGCAGGAGAGAAGGGCCAACCGGTCGTTCGTTTCTTTGAAGGCGTCGCAGCAGCGATGTTCAATCTCGTCAATATCGTCATGAAATTCGCGCCGATTGGTGTCTTCGCTTTAATCGGTGTCACGGTCTCGACGTTCGGGATTGAATCGCTCGGTTCATTGTTTAAACTGATTGCGACATTATACGTCACAGCGCTTCTTTTCATGGTCATCGTCTTCGGTGCCATCATGAAATGGGTCGGGATTCGCGTTTCTGATTTCACGCGCATCTTCAAGGACGAGTTATTGCTGACGTATTCGACGGCGTCGTCTGAGACGGTACTGCCACGGATCATGGAAAAACTCGAGAAGATGGGTGTTCCGAAATCAATCGTTAGCTTCGTCGTACCGACGGGTTATTCGTTTAACCTTGATGGATCTGCGCTTTATCAAGCGCTCGCAGCCTTGTTCATCGCACAGATGTACGGGATTGATCTCTCGATCGGAACACAGCTGACGCTTGTCTTCGTCTTAATGCTGACATCAAAAGGGATGGCTGCCGTTCCTGGCGTCTCATTCGTCGTTTTACTCGCAACACTCGGTACGGTTGGTATCCCGGCAGAAGGACTTGCCTTCATCGCGGGGATTGACCGAATCATGGATATGATGCGCTCGGTCGTCAACGTCACAGGAAACACGCTCGCTTCACTCGTCATCGCGAAGTGGGAAGGTGTCCTTGACGAAGACCAACTCGAGACGTTCATGTCGACAGAAGGTAAAAAAGACGACGTCCGCAGTGCGTGATTGTCGTAAATATAAGGAAGGACTGAATCGTCAGTCCTTCTTTTTTTCGTCCTTGAAAATAGATTAAAGTCGATTGTTATTAAAGAAAATCCCTTATTTTTGATTATAATTAAAATTTTATTGAATATTATTGATTATAAAGTTAATATTGTTGATATAATCATAAGGAAGAGGCGATAGGATGGAAACGGTAGGAATCGTCATTGGTATTGTCACAGTCTGTATCGTACAATTTTACTTAGCAAGGCGCGGGAGAGTCTGGAGTCTCATCATTCCAGCCATCATCATTGGGCTCGGAATTTACTGGTATTTCGGAACAGGACCACACTCAGCGGATCGAAAATCGGTGATTCGGATGGGAACGTTTGCCGGTATATGTTTGATGATCTCAATGGCTGAGATGGGTGTCGATACGCGCCGTAAGCAACTGAAGCGTGAAAAAGAACGAATGGAGATTCAAGATTTGTAAGAGAAGTGAGGGAACACGATGGAACGACAAGACGTGCCCGCTTGGGTACTGGCACTCGAACAGGAACATCTCGAGTTCATCCGGAAGTTCGTCTTGAGCTCCGGTTCATTGAAGGATATGGCAACGGCTTATCAAGTATCCTACCCGACCGTCCGGGCGAAGTTGAACCAGTTGATCGAGCGGATTGATTCGGTGCAGCAGGAAGATGTCGAATTCGTCAACATGATCAAGAACTTAGTCTTAGATGAACGGTTGAGTCTCGATGTGGCGAAGACGATCATCGATTCCTACCGCAAGGGTCAAGCGAAAGAATAAACCAAAAAACGAGATTCCCGTATGACGGAAATCTCGTTTTTTTTATTGCTTATCGTTCTTTTTGTCCTGTTCCTTCTTGATCATCTTCTTTGCTGCTGCGCGGAAGCGGAAGATCAAGTAGAGACGGTAGAAGTCGATCGCAGCGAACAACGTCAACAGGATCGTCCAGAAGTTGAAGACCGTTCCTGCTTCGACCGAGTTGTTGTAAGCAAGGAACATGAAGAGAATACCGAAGATGGCATAGAACACTGCCATGAAGTTCGAGCTTTGACGCATGAAAACACGACCTTTCGTAAATTAAGACATCGCGTAGATGGCGAGTACGACGATTCCGTTGTTAAAGACATGGATGGCGATCGGAGCAATGATCCGGCGCGTCTTGACGAAGACGAGCGAGAAGACGAAACTCATCGCGACATAGATTAAAAATTTGTTGTCCTGGTGAATCAGTCCGAACAAGGCACCCGTCAAGATGAAGCTGAAGAAGAAACCGAGCTTCGAGGAGAGATTCCCGAACATGATATGCCGGAACAAGAACTCTTCCATGATCGGTCCAAGCAGGACGACCATGACTTGCAGGAGTGGGATGACTTGGATCGCTTGGATGATCTGATCCGTATTTTGCGATTTCGCGACATTCTCGATCCCGCCTGCCATCCAGGCATCGATCAAGTTGACGCTGATCAAGAGCGCATACAGGAGCACGATCCCGATTCCGATCCATTTCAACGTATCCATCGGATCGGTTTGACGTCCCTCTGCCTTCCACTTCTGCCAATCGGGGCGCAAGCAGTAGTAGGAGACGATGACGGCGACCGTGAAGCCGATCGCAAGCCACCAACCGGCGACGTCAGCAATGACGTTTTTCGGAAAGAAATATTGGAACGAACCCGGAACCAATTGGACGATCAGATAGATGATGATTGGGATGACGTGACGCTTTTGCCACTTCTCCGCCATCAGAAAAGGCAGACTGATTGGATTTTTCATCGTACAGGACACAACTCCTTTGTAATGAAGGTACTGTCCCGATTGTAACAAACAAACGGTCTTGGCGCACGATTGACGATGATTCAAAGGTGTCGATTTCGGGAAAACGGATAAAGGTTCAGGCTTGAATTCAGAAGAGAAAGCGTATAAGATAAAAATATGTTAGCACTCAACTAAAGTGAGTGCTAAAAAACAGTCATTTTCAAGGAGGATGTTTCGCATGTTAAAACCACTTGGTGATCGCATCGTGATCGAAGTCGTTAAAAAAGAAGAAACAACACTCGGAGGAATCGTTCTTCCTGGGTCAGCGAAAGAAAAACCACAAGAGGGTAAAGTCGTCGCTGTCGGTACAGGCCGTGTGACAGAGCAAGGCGTACGTGTACCACTTGAAGTGAGTGTCGGAGATCACGTCATCTATGCACAATATGCCGGTTCGGAAGTCAAAGTCGACGGCAATGAATACTTAATTTTACGCGAAAGCGATATTTTGGCAGTAGCCGAGTAATCTGTTCAATCATTTATAAGGGGGATTTCAGTCATGGCAAAAGACATTTTATTCAGTGAAGAAGCACGTCGAGCAATGCTCCGCGGGGTCGATGCATTAGCGGATGCAGTCAAAGTCACGATCGGACCAAAAGGACGCAACGTCGTTCTCGAGCGGAAGTTCGGTTCACCACTCATCACGAATGATGGTGTAACGATCGCAAAAGAAATCGAACTCGAAGATCACTTCGAGAACATGGGTGCAAAACTCGTCGCAGAAGTTGCCTCAAAAACGAATGAGATCGCAGGGGATGGTACGACAACAGCGACAGTCCTCGCACAAGCGATGATTCGCGAAGGTCTCAAAAACGTCACAGCGGGCGCAAACCCGATGGTCATCCGTAAAGGAATCGAAAAAGCGGTCCGTCGTGCCGTCGAAGAATTGCACACGATCGCTAAACCAATCGAAGGTAAAGAAGCAATCGCCCAAGTCGCAGCGATCTCAGCAGCAGACGAAGAAGTCGGTCAATTGATCGCGGAAGCGATGGAACGTGTTGGTCAAGATGGTGTCATCACGATCGAAGAATCACGTGGCTTCACGACAGAACTCGACGTCGTCGAAGGGATGCAGTTCGACCGTGGTTACGCGTCACCATACATGATCACGGATTCAGACAAGATGGAAGCGGTTCTTGAGAACCCGTATATCCTCGTCACGGACAAAAAGATCTCGAACATCCAAGAGATTCTTCCAGTCCTCGAGCAAGTCGTCCAACAAAACAAACCACTTCTCATCATCGCAGAAGACGTCGAAGGCGAAGCACTTGCGACACTCGTCGTCAACAAACTCCGTGGTACATTCAACGCGGTAGCGGTCAAAGCACCAGGCTTCGGTGACCGCCGGAAAGCGATGCTTGAGGATATCTCGATCGTTACAGGTGCAGAATTGATCACAGAAGACCTCGGTCTTGATCTGAAGGAAACACAAATCACGCAACTCGGTCGCGCGTCGAAAGTCGTCGTCTCAAAAGACAACACGACAATCGTCGAAGGCCACGGACACGGGGATTCGATCGAAGCACGTGTCGGTACGATCCGTGCGCAAATCGAAGAAACGACAAGCGACTTCGATCGTGAAAAATTACAAGAGCGTCTGGCGAAACTCGCAGGTGGCGTAGCAGTCGTCAAAGTCGGGGCAGCAACTGAGACAGAACTGAAAGAACGCAAGCTCCGGATTGAAGATGCACTCAACGCGACACGCGCAGCGGTCGAAGAAGGAATCGTAGCAGGAGGGGGAACAGCCCTCATTCACGTCACGAAAGCCGTCGAATCGATTTTGTCGGTCTCAACAGGCGACGAAGCAACAGGTGTCAACATCGTTCTTCGCGCACTCGAAGCACCACTTCGTCAAATCGCGGAAAACGCGGGTCAAGAAGGTTCAGTCATCGTCGAACGTCTCAAGCATGAAGCGCCAGGAATGGGCTACAATGCGGCAACAGATGAGTATGTCGACATGATCGAGACAGGAATCGTCGATCCAGCGAAAGTAACGCGTTCAGCACTTCAAAACGCAGCGTCGGTTTCAGCGATGTTCTTAACAACAGAAGCCGTCATCGCCGATAAACCAGAACCAGCCGGATCTGCTCCTGCAATGCCTGATATGGGCGGCATGGGTGGAATGGGCGGAATGATGTAAGACATTTCATCTAAAAGTACTGAATCCTAGTAAATAGGGTTCGGTACTTTTTTATACTTCAAATTTCGGAATAAGTTGCATAATTATTCTTTTATTTGTAATATTATACTTAATGTTTAAACGGTATACATATATAGAATTAACTTGGAATGAAAGGAGATTTAATATTTAATCGTCGACTTACGTTCAGAGATCAAAGAGAGATAGGGGTCATTAATTAAATGAATGAAATTTTAAAAGGCATAGTAACCTCGGGTACACTCATCGTCGCAATCGGCGCTCAAAATGCGTTCGTCCTTAAACAAGGTTTAATGAAAAACAATATTTTCTGGGTGGCGCTAGTATGTTTCTTGTGCGATGTGTTGTTGATGTGTACGGGCGTAATGGGAGTTGGTACCGTCATCAAGAATAATACGTTTGCAAATGTTGGTCTTGCGATTGTTGGAGGACTATTCCTTCTCTTGTATGGATTTAAATCTTTTCGTAGTGCATTTTCTTCATCACATACAATGGATGTTTCAACAGATTCTAAAATCATGCCCATTCACAAAACGATCTTACTTACATTAGCAATTACACTTTTAAATCCACATGTATACCTAGATACGGTCGTCGTCATCGGTGGTATTGCTGGAACTTTGACATTTGATCAAAAAATCAATTTTTTAATCGGAGCTTTGATTGCCTCATTTGTCTGGTTTTTTGGATTAGGATATGGATCGAGATGGCTCATTCCTGTATTTAAACAACCAAAAGCGTGGAAAGTATTAGATTTTGGAATCGGATGCTTAATGTTCTGGCTATCGTATCAATTGATTCAGTTTGCTTTAGAACAAAGTTAAATAGATATTTAAAGGGTTAAGGAGCAACTACCAAATATGAAGGACGATGAGATTTTATATTTAGTTGAACAGATGTCTGATGAAGAATACCTCTATCATGAAGAAATGAAGTGCTATACGAACGAAGGATCACCATCCGACTTAGCTTATGTAAAAGTCCGTCAATTTAGGGACGTGAATATGCTTCTGATATTAAACACTTTACTCGATAAAGTGAAACAAGCAGAACAAAAACAACATCTTTATTTTATGATTGGAACGATTGGTGTGAATTCAGGAGATGTTCGTGCAGGAATGTTATTGCTTGAAAAACTGGAGCAAGAGACAAAGCCGAGTCTTCTTGAAAGTATTCTGGAAGAACTAGCAAAACAACAATGCATTCCTGATACAGAACGAATTGTAAAATACATAGACGATTCTCGGTCGTCTGTTCGAGAAGCTGCGATTCAAACATTGCGAGCCTGTCGAGATGAGGCAGCAGAAGATGCATTAATTCGTTTGATTACGACATCAAATAACTCTTTTGATATCATGAGTGCTAATTTTGTTTTAGCCAAGATTGGAACAGAGCGAGCCGTTCCTTATTTGACTCCTTTGTTGGATCATTCTCGAGGAGACGTGAGGCATTCGGCTTTAGCTGCACTGAGTGAACTTGGAAATGGATTAGATCTTTCAATATTTTTGCACGGATTAAAAGATCGATCTAGCAATGTGAGAGAGTGTGCGTTAGTCGAAATTGAGCGACATGGTGATGAAGTAGCGATTGAGCCGGTGATTAAACGTTTACAAACATTAGTGAAGCGAACGCGACAAATACAAACAGATGAAGTCCTAATCGCTTTTCGATTTTTACATCGATACCAGCATTCCTATCAAGCGATTCCTAAACTATTTCATTGGATCATTCAAACAAAAAGAAAAGTCTTGTTTGACGAAGAATGGCAATGGATCGAAGACCATTTTACTTGCTATTGATGGGCTCGAGGATAGGTGGAGATAACAATCAATAAACAAGCCTGACCTTCTTCACGTCTAGTGAGAAGTCAGGCTTGTTTATTTCAATAAAATTAGCTGCTTTTTGATTACTCCAGTTCATTCTCCTCAATAATCTTATCCGACAGCTTTAACTGCTCACTCACATCCTTCACCTGATCGCGACAGAACTTCATCTCAACTTTTTTCTCGGTCGATACGTCATAACAGGTGCCTTCGCCTGATACTTTCGTCAAATCCGCTTCATAATAATAGTCCTTGTAGCGGAACGAACCATCGCGGAAGCCCGTCAGATTTGGTTTGTCGTCGACGAGGGATTGTCCCATCATATAGGACGTTTTGAGATTCAATAGATCAATGATCGTTGGTGCGATATCAATCTGTCCGCCATTCTCTTTCATGACCCGACCGGTTTGCTGGTCGGGTTTTTTGATGAAGAGCGGGATGCGGCGCTCGAGCTCGAACGCAGCAACCGGAGACGAGACATCCGCCTTTTTACGCATCTCGCTTCCTTCATTGACGAGTCCACTATCGTGATCGCCATAAAAGATGACGAGGGACTGATCCCAAAGATCCCGTTGTTTCAACTCGTCGATCATCTTTCCGACACCGGTATCGACGTAATGCACGGTCTCGTAATACCGTTTCAACATCGGATCCTTATATCCGGACAGATCAAGCGTCTGATCTTCCTTGTCGATCTCATACGGCGTATGACTCGTCAGCGCGACTAAAAACGAGAAGAACGGTTCTTGCAGTGTCTCCATGTGATCAATCGATTCGAGGAAGAACTGTTGATCGTTCAGTGCCATGCCGATTTTCTTCTCTTTTGAATAATCCTTTTGGCTGAAGAAGTGCTTAAAACCGATGTTCTGGTAGACATCGTCACGGTTCCAGAAGCCTTTTTCGTAAGCATGCATTGCTGCCGTATCGTATCCGTTCTTCTCAAGTAATGCAGGGAGCGGCTCGAATTCATTCGTCGGGTATTGTGTATAAACAGAGCCTGATTTTAATGGATAAAGTGACGTGTTCGTGATGAACTCGGCGTCCGAAGTTCGTCCTTCATGCGTCTGGTGGTAGAGCGACGAGAAGTAGAGCGATTCCTTCTTCAATTGATTCAGGTTCGGTGTCACTTCCTCACCATTAATGGTTTGGTCGATGACTGAAGCCTGGAACGATTCGAGCTGTACCAAAATGATATTCGGCGTCTGCTTCGGACCGGTCGGATTCGTCTGTTCCTTTTGATTGATGCGCTGTTGTTCCTGTGCCGTTAGTCCGTCGCTCGGTCGTCCGGTCACGCCTTTGAACACATCCCACCCGTGATAGCCCCAAAAGCCGAACAGGTAGTAGTCACGCATATCGGAGATCGTTGCCGTCGGTTGACGATCTTCCGTTAGCGTCCGGTACGTCAGCAGTGAGGCAGACAAGACGATGCCACTGATTGCGAGTAGTCCGGCTGTCCGGCGTCGTGTTTGCGCCGTCGTCACTTCCGGTCGTTTGCGGAAAACGAAGAGCAGCAGTACGAAAATCAAACTATCGGCGAACAAGAGGAAGTCTTGCGGTACGATCAAGGCGGTGAAGCCGCTACTGACGTCACTCATCTGCGTCATCTGTGAGAGGAGCGAGATGGAGAGGAAGTCCTCGAAGTAACGATAGTACCACATGTCGGAAGCAAGTAGAAAACTGTGTGCCAGCAATAGACCGAGCCAGACCCAGCGGCGTTTATTCCACGGAATCAGTAACGTCCAGCTCGACAGGATCAGCATACCGGCCAGGTTCATCAGTGTTAAATAGAGCGAAAGGTCGGTCTTTGTAAAGTAACTAAACAGCATGAACTTCAGCATGCCGAGTAATAGATAAAGGGTGTAGCGAATCGCCATGGTCAGTACTCCTTACGTGTGTCGTCACACAGTCTTTACCCTGAATCGAAACGTGTCGAACGCTTGAGTGTTTTCTGCAAAAAACATTAGAAGAATTACTGAATATGGAATAAAATAGAAGTAATCACTTATTTTTGAAAGGATGTTCTACATAGATGAACTGGAAACATTGGATGGGAAGTGCCGCGCTGATTTACGGTACATGGATGACGCTCACTGTAAGTGCAGATGCTGCACCGTATGATGTTAAAACGAAAGATCAAGCAATCGTTGGATTTTACGATTTAGAGACAAAAGAGACGACACCTTATCCGAAAGACGTCTCACCGTATATGGTGATGCGGGCGACGTCAGCCGATAAAACGTTATTCTTGTATGAAGATTATTATGGAGACGAAACCGAGCATCCTTATTATTTGATTGATGCGAAGACGGGAACTTCGGAACTGCTGACGCTTCCAGAAGGCAAGGAGTACCTGCGTGTCTTGAATCACGATATGGTGATAGGGTATACCTCATTTGATAAGTTATCAGTCTTTATTCGCGAAGGGGATCAATTCGTTACGCGTGATACGTTAGAAGTGACTTCTCAAAACCGGGTGCAGTGGATTAGTGCGAATCGCTTCTCGATCCAACGAGAAGATAGTGCTGATTGGTATGATGTGAATCCGGACGGTACATTCTCAAAAGTCCGTTCCGTTGACGTGAAGCGGTTCTCGCCTTTAACGAATGACTGGATCTTAGATGGTGAGCAAGATACGTTGCGTCACGTCGTCACCAATCAACAAATCACCTTACCGAAAGTCTCACGAGGATATTACGTTGAGGGAGCATACGAAACGAAAGACGGATTGTACGTTCAACTGGTCGATGCTAGTTCGTCAAACGAGTCATCGTTATTCTACTTAGATACGGCGAGTGGGCAACTGACGACACTCGTTGACCACTCAGAGCAATTAGCGAATGAACTGTTAGCGGATGGAAAAGCCATCTACCGGAGCAAGGATCAAGCGACGATGTTATCGTTTGCGTCTTATTTGCGCCAACCGATCGCAATCAATGACTTGACGAAGGATGATACGACGTTGCTCGAAGGAACGGTTCTAGCTCCTAGCGTTGAGCTGACGCGTATAGATGGAACGACAGGTATCGTTGAGCCCAGTAAATTATCGTTCACTGGGAATGTCGAACTGAAAAACGAGCTGTTCACGATCACGACGATTCCGAAACGTTTACCGTATAGTGAGTATCGGACGATATACACGACTGAAACCGGTAAGGTCTTGGAGGACCTGACACGTTATCAATACCAGCGTTATTTAACAGCTCAGGGTTCAGCGATTCCAACCATTAAGGAAGGTACAACATCCTATAGCTTTAACATCAATCAAAGCGATGTTCCGGTGACGGTCTATGGAAAAGATGGCGTCCTCATCGGAAGAGCTGCCTCCGATGAGACAGGACGTGTCCAAATCAACGTGTCGACGAAAAATCTTGTCGGTCAGGTGACGCGTTGGACGTTCGGAAATACACGAGACTTCAATCAAGAAGCATCCGTGAACCGGACCGTCGCAGGTTATGAAGTGCCACGCATTACCCAGTCGAAAAACGATAATTTTAAATTCATTACATACCGCTTAGAAAGTGCCAAAGAAGGCGGTATCTATAAAATCTATGCAGGAAAACGACAAATTCAATCTGTTCCAGCAACGAAAAAGACAGAGATTACGATTCCGTATACGAATGACTTTGCGTCATATCGTATTACACGAAGTGGTGAGTATCCTACGAAATCACTCTCTTTGAAAGATAGCGTGATGATTTACAGTAATCTATCCGCACCCCTAACGGATGAACACACGACGATCGAAGGGATTCTTGATGGAGATGCCGATTACGGAAAGCTGTATATTGATGGGAAATATACGGCATATATCGATCGTAAGAAAACGCAGAGTTTTGCGATTAAGACAAAACCATTGAAGGTTGGACAAGTCGTGACGTTCGTTGCCCGTAAAGGAACACAACTTCAAGTCTCCGGGCAGAAAGTCGTGGCAGCAGCCAATCCAACACTCAAGTCGTATACGACGTCACTCAGTCCGACGAGTACATCATGGAAAGTCAAAGCGACGAAAGGAAAGACAATCGTCGTCACAATCAATAAGAAGCGGTACACGAAACTCGCAACCGGTAAGACACAAACGATGACGTTCCCGAAACAAAAACGAGGCACTCGGGTCACGGTACACGCGGAGTCGATCAAGCTGCGTAAGAGTAAGACCTTTAGTTTAACGGTTAAATAAGTGAGCGGACAGGAATCCTTCGAGGCAGACGATGTCTTATAGAATTCCTGTTTTGTTTTAAAATGGTCTTTGGCTCAAACGTTTGGTTGAAGAATTGGTCTATATTTCCTCTTGAATTCAAACAATTGACGTTAATTTGCGCAGAAAGCGGGAATAGAAAGCGTGTACGTCCATCGTCCGTCACTGTCTTTTAAAAAAGGAGCGAAGTCATGTCAAACGTGAAACTAGCGGTCATCTATTACAGCGCAACCGGAACGAACCATCAACTTGCCTCATGGGCAAAAGAAGCGGGAGAAGCAGCGGGGGCGGAAGTCCGCCTTGCGAAAATCAAGGAGACAGCCCCAGCAGAAGCGATTGCTTCGAACCCATTGTGGCAAAAGCATGCGGAAGCCACACGTGATATCGAAGAAGCGACACCGGATCTACTCGACTGGGCAGATGCGATTATCTTTAGCGTCCCGACACGTTACGGTCATGTCCCAGGACAATTCCAACAGTTCCTCGACACGACAGGCGGACTGTGGGCACAAGGCAAACTCGTCAATAAAGTCGTCAGTGCGATGTCGTCGGCACAGAATCCGCATGGCGGTCAGGAAGCGACTGTTCTCGCGGTCTATACGACGATGTTCCACTGGGGTGCAATCGTTGCGGCACCGGGTTATTCGGATCCGGTCTTGTTCGCAGCGGGTGGAAATCCATATGGTACATCGGTCACTGTCGACCAAGACGGCAACATGGTCGAATCCGTCGAACCAGCCGTGCGCCATCAAGCGAAACGGACGGTTGAAGTGGCAAGCCGTCTCAACTCATAACATTACCTAATTCAAAAAGCGCCGGAATGCTGATTCGCATTCTGGCGCTTTTTCATATGCATCATGTGTTTTGTGTCAACGGAAGTTCGACTGTGAACGTCGAACCTTGTCCTTCGATCGACTCGACATGGATTTCTCCATCATGCCCACGCGCAATTTCGCGACAGATTGAGAGCCCAAGACCAGTACCGCCGATTTGACGGGTGTCCGAATTGTCGACACGATAGAATTTTTGGAACAAGTTACTCATCGCAGAAGCAGGAATCCCGATACCCTCATCTTGAATCGCGACGGTGACACGTGACGCGTGTCGCGTTAGTTGGATATCGATCGTTCCACCCGCTGGTGAGTATTTGATCGCATTGTTGATCAGGTTACTGAACAATTGGCGAATCTTCTTCGCATCCCCCTCGACGATCAGCGGTTCGACGTTTCGGAATATTTCAATCGCGTGGGAAGACGACGACAGGCTATGCAACTGTTTCAAATCACGAATCATCGCGACGATATCAAACGGTGCCATTTCGTATTCCTGACGGTTTGCTTCCATCCGTTGCAGGTCAAGGAAGTCATTGATCAACAGCGAGAGGCGTTCTGTTTCCGAATGGACCGCTTCGAGATACTTCTTCTGTCGCTTCGGTGGCAGGTCGCGCTGAATCATCAGCTCAGTGAAGCCATAGATCGACGAGAGTGGTGTCCGCAGTTCGTGCGAGATTGTCGAGACGAGTTCGTTTTTGATCCGGTCAATCTCGACTTCATTCGTCACGTCACGTAAGACGAGTAGAATCCCGCGGAACTGTCCACCATAATGAATGCTCTCGGAGTACGTCTTGATGAAGCGTCGCTCGTGATCAATCGAGAAGGTGATTCCTTCACCGATTTCACGCTGAACGAACGTCTTTTTCAAGTAACGTTCGAATTCCGGTAGTTGGTCGACGCGATGCTTGAGTTGAACGACAGACGGAGTGATGTTCATCAGTCCGTTCTCATCGAGACTGTCATCAACCGGATGGTCAAACAGATCGAGCAACGGTCGGTTGATCAATTGAATATCGCCTTCGGGTTCGATATAGACGATCGATTCACGAATAGAGTTCAATAGTCGCGCCGTTTTTTCCCGCTCACGTTCAATCTCGTCGAACGTCCGCATCCGCAAGAGTGACAATGCCAGCTGGCGCGCGAAGGCGGCTAGTTCTTCCTGTTCGTAACGATCAAACCGATCCTGATCGCGGGACAAGAAGATATAGGCGATGATCTCATTTTGACTCGGATCAAGAACCGGTGTGACAGCGCGTGCGACTTCGTCCTCGAACTGTGTATGCGGTCGTCGATCTTGTCGCGACTCACGCAATAACGGCTCAATCGTTGGCATCCAATCCTCGACTGTGAGCGGTGTCTGTGGATAAAAGACGATATCGATGACTTTTGTTCCTTCTTTAAAGATCAGTGCGCCTTGATCAGACTGCGTGATCTCAACCATCTTTTGGATGACAGAAGGATAAGCACTGATGCTATCGCGCGATGCCAGTGTCTCCGTCAATTGGTTTCGCAGGCGCAAGTGGGACTCGTTCCGTTGCGTCAGTTTTAAGGCATCTTCGAGATTGACGTTCGTTGACATCAATTGATGTTTGTTTTCAATCAAAGCTGTCGCCATCTGATGGAACGATTTACTCAATTCACCAATCTCGTCAGCACGGTTGAGTGGAATGAGTGGTAACGTATGCTCACCGCTTGCAAGAAGTTTACTCTCCTTGCTAAGAAGATGGATTTGTCGCGTCGTCCGTTCGATGAACGGGCGGACGATGAGCAAGATGACGAGGAATAGGACGAGCAGATTGACGAGCCAGATCCACTCGGCATACTTCGTCTGAGTGACAAGTTGTTCTTTTGCACCGAGTTCTTTCGCACGAAGACTACTCCGATAGTTCGTGAACGTACTCTCCATCGTGTTGACACTTTTACGCATCGTCTCACTGTTCGAGGCATTCATCTTGAATTTCCGATTCGGGTCCCGTGGTACTTGTGGCATCATCGCTTTTAGACTCGGCATCTGCAGGAAACGCTCGTCAATCGTGCCCGATTGCTTTGCTTGGACGTATTTAATCAAGCTGGGCATGACGAAATTGGTATAAGAATTATAGAGCGACCGGATATCAGACGCATAGATTTGATCCGCTTTATATAAGCGATTCTTTTCAAACCAAGCCGTCTGTTGTTCGAGTGATGCCTTCTTTTCATCAATCACGTCGAGCACGGCATCGTCACCGAAGACGATATAGCCGCGCATCTCGTATTGAAGGGACTGCCAATCGTCCCAGAGTTTTGTCGCTCGATCTTCGCGCAAGCTGATCGCATCGAGCTCTTGTTTCGCATCCGTGACTTGGTGGTTCGTATAAAAATAAGCAGCCAGGGAAGAGATCGATAGTGTAATAAGAATGAGATAAAACGACGACATGATCTGTCGGCTGATCTTTTGATTGAACCATTTTCGCATATGGATTATGGATGCTCCTTTGTCTATGTGAGTCAAGCGTCGATTAGATGTATTACGTTGGAATATTTGTTACCGTAATCGTACATTTTTTAGACGAATAAATATAGTCATAATGCTTAAAATATCTTCAAAGTAAGAGATACAGGTTCACAAAGAAAACTTAGAACGACAAAAAAGCAGGACGGGATTTTACTCCCAACCTGCTCCGATGCCCATTAATGATGTTCGACGACAATCTTCCCAATCGTTTTTCCGCTCTCGACGAGACGGTGTGCTTCTTTCAGATTGTCAGCGTTCATGCCGATTAACGTCTGTGTCACCGTCGTCTCAAGTGTATGTTCTTCGATCCATGCTGCGACTTGCGTCAGAATCTCATGTTGGCGGATCATGTCCTCTGTCTCGAACAGCGGACGCGTGAACATGAACTCCCAGACGAACGTCGCACTCTTTTGTTGGAGCGCACTTAAATCGAGTTTTTGATCCGTCTCGACGATGCTACAGATTTTCCCTTGTGGTGCAATTACATCGACCATCGTCTCAAAATGTTGGTCCGTCGCATTGAGACAGAAGATATAGTCGACGTATTTGTAGCCGAGGGCTTCCAGCTGAGGACGGAATGCCTCGTGGTGATTGATCGTATGATGTGCGCCGTGTTCCTTCGCCCACTCAATCGTCTCGTCGCGTGACGCCGTTCCGATGACGGTCAGTCCAGCGTGATTCGCGAGTTGCGTCGCGATTGAACCGACACCACCAGCGGCTCCGATGATGAGAATCGTCTTCTCGAGATTCGACTTAGCGTCAAACGTCAATCCGAGACGATCGGTCAATGCTTCGTAAGCTGTCAGCGTCGTCAACGGGAGAGCAGCGGCTTCGCTAAAGGTCAACCGTTCCGGCTTTTTGGCGACGATCCGTTCATCGACGAGTTGGAAGTCACTGTTTGACCCTGGGCGCTGAATCGCACCGGCGTAATAGACTTCATCACCGACTTGGAAGAGGGAGGCATCATCGCCGACTTCAACGACGACTCCGGCTGCATCGTAACCGATGACCTTCGGCGCGTCTTCATCTTTCCCGTGAGCACGGACTTTCGTATCGACCGGGTTGACGGAGACGGCTTTAATCTCAACTAAGAGATCGTGTCCCGTTGCTTCCGGGCGTGGTAGTTCCAGGTCAATCAGACTTTCGTGTTCCGTCAGTGGTAAGTGTCGGTGGAAACCGACGGCGGACATATTCGACATCGACAATCATCCTTTCCAGATAGGAATCGTTTCTCTCCATCTGTTCCACGCCTATTCAGTCTTAAAACCAGTTGCGAAACTTTGAAAACGGATTCCCCTTCTGTCGTCAACGAAAGAATGCTGGATAGATATGGTAGCATATGAGAGTAGCTATCAATTTCGAGAAGGAGCGATTTTGTATGTATGACGTCATCTCTCTACCGGCAGGACCGACTCAAGTCACGATTGAACGTTACCTCGTCCATGCCCACCCGCACCCCCGTCCGTATCGACCCGCGCGTTTGATTGCCTTACGTCAAAGTGGTGGCGTCATGCATCGACTGTATCGCACGGAGCGGGAAATCGTGCTCTCTCCGCACGAGGCACTCGCCCCACAAGTCCAGCGGCTCTCGTTCTCGCAACAGGAGCGTATCCTTGCGTATATCGAAGAACGTCGTGCGAGCTTCGGTTTTGATGAAGGGGAGGAATACAAATTTTACTTACTCGAAGTGGCATACGAGCTCCGTCATCTGCCACGAACGGATCGACCGATTCGGGCGCATACGTACTATCAACTGGATGAGCTGTTGTCGGGTCGACCGCTTGTCTTGCGAGCTAGAAGTCAAGAGCGCTCCACATGAGACAGAAAAACGGAACATGAAAAAGCAGTCCGCCTTTCCTTACGTTCATCGCGAGGAGGGCGGACTGTTTATTAAAGTGCTGGCGTTGGCGTCGGTGTGACACCGGTCTTTTTATAAGCTTGATCGATGGCAGTCCGGATTTCCTTGACGGAGCTACCTTTTTGATAAGCAACGATCGACTGTGCTGCGATATCGAGACACGTGCCGCACGTGATGCCGTGCGTCGTCCAGGTCGTGGAACTAGCAGTCTGCTCTTCGATGAAGCAGTCATAGTTGCTTGTATGACCAGCAGACTCACCGCAACCGCAATAACAAGGCATCTTCTTCAAGAGATCAGGATGTTTAGCGACGGAGCGGTAAATCGTCTGGATCGACTCATCCTGTTCGTTCAGAAAAGCGGGTAACGTGTCTGGTCCCGCGGTCTTCTCGAGTTGATCACCAGCACCGTGGCTGGCATGATCAGCATGATCTCCGTGATTCGTCTGTTCTGTTTTTGGAGCACCCGTTTGATCAGCTGTTCCGCATGCAGCGAGCAACAGGCTGATACTGAGGGGAAAGGCGTAACGATATAGTCGTGTTTGCATAATGTGCCTCTCTTTCATCGTCTTGCCTTCATTATAAGGAAAGACGTATCGAGAAGGCGTGACGATTTGTTGACGCTTACTTGGCGAGTGCTTCCGTGATCGTCTCGATGTTTGCTTGCATCATGCTGTAGTAAGTGTCGCCATCTTTACCCGGTGCACCGAGTGAGTCGGTGAAGAGAGTACCACCGATCGGAACACTAGTCTCCCTTGAGACGGTTTCCATGCTCCGCCGATCGACGCTCGTTTCGACGAACAGGACAGGGATATCTTGCTCCTTGATCGTATCGACGATCCGGCGGACTTGAGCCGGAGTTCCTTGATTATCTGAGTTGATCTCCCAAATATAATCCGCTTTGACGTCATAGGCAGTTCCGAAGTATTTGAAGGCTCCTTCGCTCGTGACGAGATGACGTTCTGCTTTCGGAATAGCGGCAAACTGCTTTTTCGCTTCCTGATCAAGCGTCTGCAATTTTTTGATATAGGCATCGGCATTTTTTTCGTAGTCGGCTTTGTGCTTCGGATCTTCCTTGATTAATGCCTGCTTGACGTTTTCGACGTAGCGGATGCCATTGCTTACGTCGAGCCACGCATGTGGATCAGTCTCCGATTCTTTGCCCTTCGTCGTCAGGTATTTCGGTTCGACGCCTTTGCTTAAACGATAGACTGGTGCGTCAGACGCGTCTTTGCCAGTCGTTGCCCGGAGTTTATCGAACCACGCACCGCCGGCTTCCAGGTTCAACCCGTTGTAGAAGACGACGTCAGCATCTGCCATCGCCTGTACGTCTGCCGGAAGTGGATCATACTCGTGCGGGTTTGCCCCGATCTTGACCATGCTGTGGACATCGACATGTTCACCACTGACCTCACGTGCGAGGTCAGCGAGAATCGAATATGTCGCGACGACCTTCAGCTTCCCGTTATCTTCTGCTGGTGTCGAACAAGCAGCAAGTAAGACCATGCTGAGGAGGACGAACAGAATGAGTTTTAATTTCATACAGTAGACTCCTTTCGTTTCCGGTGACGCATCAGACCGTGACGTGGTGAGAAGACGAAGACGAGGGCGAACAGCGTCGTCGCGACGAGGACGATCGATGCACCGGAAGATAGATTATAGGTGAAGCTGAAATACAGTCCGACGATGGCGGACAACGTACCGAAGCCTCCCGCTAGGAACAGCATCCGTGAGAGGCGGTTCGTCAGTAAATACGCGGTCGCTGCCGGTGTGATCAACATCGCGACGACGAGAATGATGCCGACGGTCTGGAGTGAAGCGACCGTGACGAGTGTCAGTAACGTCATCAGTCCGTAATGAATCCAGCGCGTCGATAGTCCATAGGCTTGCGCCATCGTTGGGTCAAACGAGCTGATCAGCAACTCTTTGTAGAACAAGAAAATCCCGCCGAGGACAATCAATCCGATGATGACGGTCATCCACATGTCGCTCGGACGGACCGCGAGGACGTTGCCGAACAGAATGTGATAGAGATCGCTACTGCTACGTAAGAACGAAATCAGGATGATCCCAAGGGCGAAGGCGGATGTGAACATGATTCCGATTGCCGTATCGTTCTTGATGCGACTGTTCTGGCTAACGAAACCGATTCCGAGCGCTGTCACGAGACCCGTCGCGACAGCACCGATCAGGAAGTTGATCCCGAGTAGGTAGGAAATCGCAACACCGGGTAAAACGGCGTGCGAGATTGCATCCCCCATCAACGACATCCCGCGAAGGATGATGAAACAGCCGATCACACCACAGATGATGCCGACCATGATGGCGGTGATCATCGCTTTTTGTAAGAACTCATATTGAAGTAATGCCTCGATGAACGTCATCCTTGTCCCTCCTTGCGTCGTTCGAATAGGGGTAAGCCATACGCTGGTTCGAGCCATTCCGGCGTCAAGATATCAGACGGTGGACCGACAGCGATCAATTGTTTGTTCAACAGCATCAATGTGTCGAAGTAGTCCTCTGCTTTATGCAAATCATGGTGGACGACGACGATCGTCCGTCCTTCGGCTCGGAGGGTCCGTAAAAGTTCGATGATCATCTGCTCACTCGCAACATCGATGCCGACGAACGGTTCGTCCAGCAATAGTAGCTCTGCTTCTTGGGCAAGGGCACGCGCCAGAAAGACCCGTTGTTGCTGTCCACCTGACAGCTCACCGATTTGGCGTTCGGCGTGATCAGACATACCGACCCGTTCGAGACATTCCATGGCGAACGCTTTTTGTGCTTTCGATGGTCGTTTGAATAAGCCGAGCTTCGGATAACAGCCCATCAACACGACGTCCTGCACACGAACCGGAAAGTCCCAATCAATTGCACTTCGTTGCGGGACGTATGCGACGCGTGACCGGACGTCTTCGAGTGATTGGTCGAGCACGCGTAACTGCTCGATGCGAGCCGGGATCAAACCGAGGACGGCTTTTAAGAATGTGGATTTACCAGCGCCGTTCGGTCCGATGATGCCAATCAACGAAGCGACCGGGAGACGAACGGACACTCCGTCGAGTGCATGGGTATCAAAATAAGAGACAGTGAGACGATCAACGTCAAGGGCGTACATGAATGATCACTCCTTTGGTTTTGTGGTATATAGAAGGAAAGTTTCCTTAGGGCAAAAAATAGGATAAAAATTTTAACTCCAATCACTGGAAAAAGATTCGGTCTACAAATAATGTTTCCTTAAGGCAAACTTTAAAGCCATAGGAAACAGATGTCAACTGTTTTTCGATATCGATTGCGAATCAACTCGTGCTAAGATGAAAAGGCAGAATACAGGGGGTGAGGAGATTGCGTCAGACAGCAGAACAACAATGGAAGTGGCTATTGCTCGATGCGCTCGCGAAAGAAAAACGAGAGCAAGCACAGCAAGTCATCGAAGAGGTCTATCCGTATGATATCGCGCAAGTGTATGAAGAGTTGGGCGAAGACGATCAGGCACGACTCCTCGACTATCTCGATCACGAGCGATTGGCAGATGTCCTCGAGGAGCTCGAAGGGGAGCAACGTCTCGCCGTCTTACGTCGTTTAGACGTCGAGCGTGCCGGGCACGTCCTCGATTTAATGGAGAACGATGATGTCGCGGATTTACTTGAGGAACTGGGACCGGAAGAGACTGACCGTTTGCTTGGTAGCATGCGGACGGACGAGGCACTGATCGTCCGCAATCTCTTGACGTATCCACCGGAAACGGCTGGGCGCTTGATGACAAACCGGTTCATCTGGGTCGGCGAGGATTTCACGGTCGGTGAGACGGTCGAGAAGATGCGCGACTACATCGAATACTCGGAGACGATCAACTATGTCTACGTCGTCAATCAACTCAGTGAACTCGTTGGGGTCATCTCATACCGGGATGTCATCTTAGCTGAAAATACGGAACGGATCAGTGACGTCATGGAGACGAAGGTGATCCGGGTCGCGGCAGAGACCGATCAGGAAGAAGTCGCGCAACTGTTCGAACGCTATGATCTCGTCTCGTTACCCGTCGTCGAGGGCGACATTCTTGTCGGACTGATCACGGTTGATGATGCGCTTGACGTCTTACGGGAAGAAGCGAACGAAGACATCGAGAAACTCTCGGCGTCCGGTAAATCAATTGATTTTGAGACGAAGCCGTGGATTGCTGCGACCCGTCGTTTACCGTGGCTCGTCTTGCTACTGTTCATCGGGCTCGTCTCTGGATCAATCATCAGTCAGTTCGAAGAGACGCTCTCAAAAGTCGTCGCGCTCGCCTTCTTCATGCCGATGATTGCTGGTATGACCGGAAATACCGGTACCCAATCGCTCGCGGTCGTCGTCCGCGGATTGATCACGCGTGAAGTCGATAAGCGGGTCGCGACTCGGTTGATCCTACGGGAGCTCTGGGTTGGTTTAATCATTGGTGTCATTTGTGGTATCTTGATCGCCATCATTGCCTACGTCTGGCAAGGGAGTGCCGTCTTGGGTCTTGTCGTCGGCAGTTCGCTCGTCATCACGTTGATCTTCGGGACACTTGCTGGAACGATCATTCCGCTCATCTTACATCGCCTAAAGATTGACCCAGCAATCGCATCCGGACCATTGATCACGACGTTGAACGATATCTTATCGCTCCTCGTCTACTTCGGGATTGCAACGGCATTCATTAGCCGCTTGATGTAAAAAAACCGAACCGATTCATCTTCGTCAAGAGGAAGGGAATCGGTTCGGTTTTTTCATGTGTGATCATTCGTCGTGCGAATCCAGATCGCGAGTGGACCAACGTCGTCAAAGCCGGCTTCAAGCGCTGTGATCAGGTGATCGCCATACTCGTAACCGACGAGCGATTGACCGGGAAAATGTGCTGAACTCAAACGTGCGATATCATCCCATAAGCGTTCGTCGAGGTAATCGGAATTGACGTACGTCAGTCCGGTCGTCACTTGATTCGAGTAGGCGATGCAACTTGCTTGTTGCGCCTCCGAATAGAAGAAGCGGACAGCGGGATGTTGCCATAACGTTGTGGGCAACTCCGGTGTTGCCTGGATAGCCTGGAAGCGAGCGAACTGATCGAGATCCGTCACGACGGACCAATCGACGGGAAGGGCACGGCGATCGAGTATGGCAGGGCGGGTCATCCATTCTGCTGTAAATAAATGACTGAGACCGGCACTCGAGAAATCATAGCTTGCCGTGCAGTCCTTGATGCTATAGACATCCGTGACACCAATTCGCTGATGGGGAAGCCGGACCATCAGTTCCGGATAATAGCTCGGTACGCTTCCTTGAGCGTGCCAGGTCGAATCAGTTTCCGTCACCCGGCAACCGGCTGACTCACAGACGAGGCGACACCAATCGAAATTATTTTGGATGGCAGCTTGGCGCATGGATCATTCCCCCTTATTCATCCTCCGGTTGTTTAATCAGGACATACGATAACGTGGCAATCAGTGTTAAGAACAACCCGCAGCCAATCGTGATGTATGCCATCGTAAAGACCTTACCGAGCGTCGTCGTCGGAACGAATGTTGGATGCCCAACCGTACTTAGTGTCGTGATACAAAAGTAAAGTGCATCCACCAGCGATAGATTTTCTTCCGTGCTATAGAAAATCGTCCCGGAGACGAGCGTCAACAGGCAGAGAATCAATAGACCACGAAAGTAAGATAAGTGAAAGGCGCGGCGCAATCCCTTGAATAAACGTGAAAAAATCGTCAGTACAGAAATCATGGAATCTCTCCTTTAGGATCGTTGCGTCGAGTCCATCGTATCATGAATGAAATAATCGTTCTTTCCGGCATGTTTGACGCGGTACATCGCTTGGTCAGCATGCTGAATCAGCGTGTCGAGATCGACGCCATGATTGGGTGAGTAACTAAGTCCGATGCTCGTTCGGATTTCAATGGTTTCTTCAGCGAACCGGTAAGGGTTGTCTTGCAAGTACGTCAACAGATTCGCAGCATAGGCATGGAGCGTAGCGACAGACGGATGACGATAGAGTAAGAAAAATTCGTCGCCACCGACACGGGCAGCGAACCCATTCTGTTCCGCATGGTGTTCTAGAAGGCGAGCGATATGAATCAAGAAGGCGTCACCGATTTGATGTCCATACGTATCGTTGATGGCTTTGAAACCGTCGAGATCGACGACGATGATCGCGATATGATCAAGCTCGAGTAACTCTTGTGCCGCACGTTCGTAAAAGCTTCGGCGATTCGCAATCTTCGTCAACGGATCGTGGTAGGCGAAGAAACGAATCGTCTGCTCCGCTTCCTTGAAGGACTGGATATCACGAATCAACAACATCCCGTGCAGCTCTTGTTCGATGAAGACGAAATCGGCACCCATGACGACGTAACGTTCTTGCTGTCGCGCTGTCAAAATCTTCGTTTCGAATTCGTTGAACTTACGTTGCGATAAAAAGTGTGTCATATAATGCAGCGACCAATCGGCTTGTTTTTTATCCGGTAAGTAGGTCGAAAACGTACATGCCGTTAAGTCACCGGTCTCGAACAGACGATGAGCAGCTGGGTTGGCACTCTCAATTCGTCCGTCCCGGTCGAGCAGCAGGATTGCCGAAGGATTCAAATTGTAGAGCGTCGCGAAACGCTTTTGATAGGACGCGAGATAATCGAATCGGCGCATTGCGATCGCCAGTGCTCCTGCCCAGAACAAACCGCCATACATATAGGCATACGGTGGCATGATGCCGTAGAACGACCAGTAGCCGAAGACGATATCCCATACGAGAACGAGAATCGCGACACTCAATAAGACACTGATGATGCCACGACGTGCATCTTTCAAGTGTGTCCGTGCGTACACGAGCAGACCGATGACAAGGAGATGGAAGATGTTCCCGACCGTCATCGTCACTAGATATTGTGTGTTGAATTCAGGGTAGATGAACTGTCCGACCTGTGTGAATTGCTGACTGTTGATGACGTTCGTCTGGAAGACGTATGTCGTCAGCACGACGCCCATCGGAAGATAGAAGATCCATGGGTACAGTAAGCGTGGCATTCGTTTCCACAAATTCGAGACGCGAAAGATGAAGTGAAGCGATGTACTGAAGACGATCAGACCAGCATTTCCGAACCAGTAGGTCACGAATGCCGGACTAAACTCGATCGGGGAGGCATTCCGGAAAAATTCACCAAGGAACAACATCCCGTAAGCGAACGTGAATAAGCTAAGCAGTCGGTGTTGCGGACGTGATGGGTTGCGTAAAAATATATCAATCGACATGTAGAACATGATGAAGGTCGGAATCAGATAGACAATCGTAAAAAGAAACAAGGATGGCATGGCGTTCCGCCCTTCTAGATAATTTTTAGGTAGATAGTCTCAGTATAGTGGGCGAAGATTGCTTAGGCGGATTGAAATTTCAAAAAAAGGGAAATCAGTCGAGATTTAATGTTAGTCGTCGTATTTTGGCGATCCCTTCGAGACCTGACGGATCATGATGCGTCTTATGGGCGACGAAATGTTCATCGGCTTCCGTCGTCCGGATTCGTAACGGACGTTCGTCACGATGGACGACCTCGAAGATCACCTCAGCCAGAGCTTCTGCCGATTGGCGATCGGCATGTCGCGTCCGATACGTCTGCAAATAAGCTGTGATGATCGGTTTGAAGTCGTCTTCGTGTAAGCCACCCGTCCGTTCAAGTTGATCGAGAACAGTTGCGGTAAAGTTCGTCTCGACGGCGGCTGGTTCAATCAGGGTGACGTCGATGTTGAAGTACGGTTTATAGTAGGTCGCAAGACTTTCGAACAGCCCTTCGATCGCAAACTTACTGGCACAATACAGTTCATTCATCGGTTGACCGACGAGACCACTGACGCTTGAAGTCGCAAGTAAGTGACTACCGTCCGGTGCTTGTTTGAGTAAGGGGAGACAAGCTTCGATCGTTCGGATGACACCGAAGACGTTCGTTTCGAAGAGTTGCTTGATTTCATAACTCGTCGCTTGACCGAGTGCGCGCAGCAAACCATGACCGGCATTACAGAACACGACGTCGAGATGATCGACTTCTTGTTCAATTTGACGAACGGCTGCTTTCACGCTTGTTTCATCCGTCACATCGAGCGGCAAGAAGGTAAGCGTCGGTAATGACACGGTCATTTCGTCTGGACTCCGGACACCAGCGTAGACGAACCATCCGGCGTCTGCGAATCGCCGCGCCGTCGCAAGACCGATACCGGAAGAAGCACCCGTGATCAAGATCGTTTGCATATCAATTCCTCCGTTCTGAAAGTAGTTGTCTTCTATTATTTACCCGAATTACCGTTGAACTATTTGCATTAAAATTGCATATTGTAATGAAAAAACTTAATATAAAGAAAAAGGAGGCGGGAATCGATGGGGCAAATTGAACGGCTGCAACAGATGCGGGAATGGATCAAGACGAGTCCTGAAATTTCGCTGGATCAACTGATGCAGGAGTATCAGATTTCACGAGATACCGCACGTCGTGACGTCATCGTCCTCGAACAAGAAGGGGAGATCATTCGCGTTAAGAATGGATTAGTTCGTGCTGGCGGAACGCTTGCGTATGAACAGCGGACAGAGAAACCGGAAAAACGGCGGATCGGGCAGCGTGCAGCGCGTCACGTCCAAGCGAACGATCGCTTATTGCTCGATGCTGCAACGACGGTATCTGAGATGGCACGAGCACTTCCGCCATATCCACTACAAGTCATCACGAACTCCCTCGATATCGCAGACTATGTCGGAGCTCGCACGGATATTGAGCTGTATGTCACGGGAGGACGTTTCGACCGGCATGCGCGTAGCTTAAGTGGGATCAAGACGGCAGACGACATCCTGAATTATCAAGTTGATTGTGTTTTTCTTGGAGCATGTGGATTGACGGAAGAAGGACTTTTTGCGGAACAACTCGAAGAAGCGGTCGTAAAGAAAGCGATGATTCGAAGTGCGACCCGTGTCATCGTCCTCGCAGACCATACGAAATTCAATAAGCGGTTTTTGCATAAGGTCTGTGACTGGGAGCAAATCGATGTACTCGTTACGGATCAAGTACCAGACGCAACGTGGCAAGAACGACTAGATCATTATCATGTCGATCTCGACGTGACAGAGGAGGAAACAACATGAACCCGATTCAAACGACGCTCGTCGGATTCGGCTTTTCAGCGGTGACGTTCCACGTTCCGTTCTTACAGACATTACCGGCATTTGAAGTGACGCAAGTCGTCTCCAGTCGACCGGAACAGGTAGCACAACATTTCAGTAAGGCGACGGTCGTCGCGACACTTGCTGAAGCCTTGCAGGATGAGAACACGGAACTCGTCATCATCACGACACCAACGGCACTCCATTTCGAAATGGCAAAACAAGCGATTGAAGCAAAGAAGCACGTCCTACTCGAAAAGCCGGCCGTCGTGACGATCGAAGAAGCACTGACGCTGCAAACGTTAGCGAAACAACACGGGGTGCAGGTCGCCATCTATCAAAACCGTCGCTTCGACGGGGACTTCCTGACACTTGAACAATTGATGGAAATGAACGAGATCGGCGACTGGCAAGTCATCGAATCACGCTTTGATCGCTATCGTCCGGTCGTTCGGGAACGCTGGCGGGAACAAGCGGGAAGTGGCGCCGGCATCCTGTTTGATCTCGGCTCACACTTACTCGATCAAGCACTTGCCTTATTCGGAGAACCGGATGCACTCACGGGCGACGTCTACCTGCAACGTGACGGTGCTGTCGTCGATGATGGTTTCCATGTCACGCTGCATTACGGTACGCGTCGTGTCATTCTCCGCTCAACGTCCTTCATCCAAGGACCAACACCGCGTTTCGAGTTTCATGCGACACGAGGTAGTTACGTCAAATATGGAATGGATCCGCAAGAAGGACGGCTTGCGAAAGGTCATCCGGTGGACGAACAGCTCGGTGAAGATGAAGTAGATTCCTACGGCTACCTTCAAATCGCTGATCAGCCAGTCGAGCGTCTCGCGACACTTCCAGGCAGTTATGCGACGTTTTATGAACAGTTGGCGGAAGGACTTCGCGGGGGACGAGTACCTGTCGATTTACGCGACGCTGAAAAAACGATGCGTTTGATTGAAGCAGTGCGCATCAGCAGTGATGAAGGACGACGCCTCTTACGAAAGGAATGGGATGCATGGAAGAATTGAAGGTGTTGCTAGCGGAAGAGGACGAACTCGTCTTGACGTCCCTGACGAATACGGAAGCGATCGGGATGGGACATGAATTGATTGGACGGGCGATGAAGGAGAACTTATCGATCGCCGTTGAAATCAAACGGAATGGACAGCGTTTATATTACGCGGCGCTCGACGGTACGGCACCGGATCAGGAAGAGTGGATCCGCCGGAAATCGAACGTCGTCTTACGGCATGGCTATAGCTCGCTCTACATGCGTCGGTATAATGAGAGTAAACATCGCTCGTACCACTCGATGTATGCGGTCTCGCCATCTGATTATGCCGATGCCGGCGGATCGTTCCCGATCCGGATCGAAGGAGTCGGTGTCGTTGGTACGATTACCGTTTCCGGTCTATCGCAGGAAGCAGATCATCGTCTTGCGACGGAAGCGTTGCGCTTACTTAAGAGACAACAGCTGGGGCAATAAGGTATTTATAAAACACAAGTGTTGATTCTCGTGCAAGACTTCGCTTTCCGCGGGCGGAAGGCGAGCCTCCTCGCCGCCTTCGCGCCTACGGGGTCTCACCCATTCCGCTTTTCCCGCAGGAGTCTTCGTCTTGCACGTTCATCAACGGATCGTTCGACACGAAAAAACCGAAATGCTGAAGTGAATATACTTCAGCATTTCGGTTTTTTATGTTCTATTTTGATAGATCATGAGAAACAGCAGGACTCACGTTGTTCACGCGACTCCTACAGGAAAAAGCGCAAGATTTTGCGCTGTCAGAGATAAACAAGACCCGGGTCGGCTGTCTGTGACAGTCGAGACTGGCTTGTGTCTCGACTGAGGAAAGCGCGTGAACGAATCGTGAGGACAATCGTTACGATGCCATCGAATCAGATGAAGCCGACACGTCTTTGCGTGTGTTCCCGCGATAGACGAAGTAAAGCGCAGCAAGCATCGCAAGCAGACCGAGCAGACGTTTTCCGTCGAGCGGCACGACGACGCCACCGAATGCACCGATGTGGTCGATGACCATCCCTGCTGCGAGTTGACCGATGACAGTCGCGATACTAGCTGCCGTGACACCGATTTGCGGAACAGCAAGAATCGTCAGGAATAGATAACTGACCCCAAACAGGACGGCACTGAGTTGCCAACGTGGTGCTTCGAACAAGAGCAAGACATTTCCTTGACCAAAGAACAGGATGGCGAGTGCGAGAATCAGCATCCCGGTGAAGAATGTCAGGAACGTGCTTTCTAGAGCCCCTGCCTTTTGACTGAAGGCACCGTTGATCGATGACTGCGCACTCAGCATCACGCCGCCGAGTAATGTAAAACCGAGTAATAGAATATTCACGAGCGAACCTCCTTAAAAGATAAGAAATAGAGCGACGAGCATCAAAGCAGAAGCTGTCAGCTTGTCACGATTGATTGGACGTTTCGGACTACCGAGCCAGCCGTAATGTTCAATGACCATGCTGGCAATCATCTGTCCGATGATGACACTAATCATGGCGAGACCGACACCGACGAGCGGGATGCTGATGATCAAGATCGTCAAGTAGATACTACCGAGTAGACCACCGAGCAAGGTCCATTTCGGTGCGCGGAATGTATAGCCGAGTGAACCTTTTCCGAAGAAGAGGACGATCAGTCCGATGATGATCGTACCGGCGAAGAAATTATAAAAGCTACTTTCGAGTTTTCCGACGAAGTTCCCGAGCTCACCATAGATAGCCCCTTCGACACTGAGTGCGATACCCGCAAGTAACGCGAGTACGTAATACACGATTTTCAACAGAATTCATCCTTTCACGAATCTAAATATCGAGAAATGTCGATATGTAAGGCGAGGAGAACGGATCAAAGTTCTCCTTTGAGGTACGCTGCGAGCTCCTGGATTTTTTCTTCATTTCGCCGGTAATACGTCCATTTGCCGTGACGTTCGGATTCGAGCAATCCGACTTTTTGCAACATCGCAAGATATTGGGAGACGGTCGATTGAGATAAGTTCGCCTTCTCTTGGATATCTCCGACGCAAATGCCTCCCTTGTCCGACAGATTCGTCGCGAGATGGGCCGTCGGCTTATTGAAATGAGTCTCGGGATCCTTGAGCCAGCGTAAGATATCAAGACGTACCTCGTTCGATAATGCCTTGAATAGATCCACTTGATTTGTCATACGCTTAAACTAATCGATGATTCTCGATATGTCAATCCAAGACACTTAAGGTTGGACGAATGCATGCTTTAAAAGTCGATGTGTCACTTTGGTTGCCGTATACGGCTCAAAACCGAATCGTTCATAAAACGTACTGGCATCATTCGTATAGAGCCAGAGCTCGGAATACGTCAACAGCGCTTCCGGTATGATTTTCTCAAGCAGTTGCGTACCGACACCGTGATGTCGCATTTCTGGCAAGACATAGACATGACGAATCCGACCGACGTCGATCGCGTCGGTTTGTTTCATATAACCTCCGCACGCAATGACGTGACCGGAAAGCGACAAAACGACGAACATTGCTTCTCCGTCTTCTCGATACGTTTCATTTCGGCGTTCACGTAGCATCCGTTCGATGAAGGGATAGCCTTCCTGTGTACTCTTTGATAAGATTGGTAACCAGTTGAAGTCATCAAAATCGTTGACCCGTTCGATTGTCATCTCCATCTGTCATTCCTCCTTCTTCTCCCTTGGATATTCCTTTTTCGAGAGTGGGAAAAACACGAATTGAGAATCAATTCGAGCTTTTTTTAAATAGAGACTGGATTTTTAAAAGCCGTTTTGCGTATAATGAGAAGTAATGGATTGAACGCAAATGAAAGGAAGTGGCCGTCACAATGAGCCTCAGCCGTTTAAGTAAAGAAGAGATTACTGATCTTTCGCTGATCGAATTCGTCAACGAAATGTTGCAAGAAGCTGGCGAACAGCCAATCACGTTCGATGACATCACGTCAGAAATCGAAAAGTACCATACGTTTACAGATGAAGAAGACAAGTTCGAGAAACTTGCTCAACTCTATACAGACATGAACATCGACGGAAACTTCGTCAACGTCGGAGCGAACCGTTGGTCACTCCGCGCTTGGTATCCGTTCGATAAGTCGGATGAGGATCTCGTCATCGAAGCGCGTCAACGTGGAGAACTCGATGAGTTTGAAGAAGAGTTCAACTATGATGCAGAAGAAGATGAGTTCGAAACGATTGAAGACGATCTCGATACATTCGCGAAAACAGCGGACTATGATTCAGCTGACGACAGCGAAGACGATGATACGTTCAAAAAAGTCGCAGCCATCGATGATCTCGATGACGATCTCGACGAAGAAGACTTAGAAGACTTCGAAGAAGAAGAGGAAGTCTAAGCACGATCAACCACAACTGTACAGCTGCTATTTCCCTATAGAAATGGCAGTTTTTTCGTTGACGGCTGACGAACGAGCACGGAAATTTTTCTTTGAAAAATTAGGCTTGACGAAGTTTTCCGAATGACGTAAGTTAGTCATGGGCTTCTTTAAGCAACGTGCTTATTTCAGCAAAAGTGTCTCCTATTCCAATGGGGGCACTTTTGCTTTTTTGTTTTTACCACCTCTGTATTGTTGAGATGTGAATTAGGGAAGGGAGCAATATTTAACATGACAAAGTATATTTTCGTAACAGGTGGCGTCGTATCGTCACTCGGTAAAGGGATCACCGCTGCATCGCTCGCTCGTCTCTTGAAAAACCGTGGCCTCAATGTCACGATCCAAAAATTCGATCCGTACATCAACATCGACCCAGGTACGATGAGCCCGTATCAACACGGGGAAGTGTTCGTCACGGATGATGGCGCAGAGACAGACCTTGACCTTGGTCACTACGAGCGTTTCATCGACATCAACTTGAGCCAGAACGCGAACGTCACGTCTGGACGTATCTACTCGACGATCCTCAAGAAGGAACGCCGTGGCGACTACAACGGTGGAACGGTCCAAGTCATTCCGCACATCACGAACGAAATCAAGGATCGCGTCTTCCGTGCTGGAAAAGAAACGGGCGCTGACGTCGTCATCACAGAGATTGGTGGAACAGTAGGGGATATCGAATCGCTTCCGTTCATCGAAGCCATTCGTCAGGTGAAAAACGATATCGGGAAAGAAAACGTCATGTACGTTCACTGTACGCTCGTTCCGTATCTTGCAGCGGCAGGTGAGCTCAAGACGAAACCGACACAACACAGTGTCAAAGAACTCCGTAGCTACGGTATTCAACCAGACATCATCGTCTTACGTGCGGAGCACCCAGTCCCACAAGAGATGAAAGATAAAATCGCTCTCTTCTGTGACACACGTCCAGAAGCAGTCATCGAAGCACAAGATGCATCGACACTCTATGAAGTACCACTCAACTTACAACGCCAAGGCATGGACCAACTCGTCTGTGACTACTTCAAGTTCGATACACCAGCTGCCGACATGACGGCTTGGAAACAACTCGTCCACACAGTGACACACCTCGAGAAGACGACGAAGATCGCACTCGTCGGGAAATACGTCGAATTGCGTGATGCGTACATCTCGGTCGCAGAAGCATTGAAACATGCTGGGTTTGCCTTCAACAGCGACATCGAAATCGACTGGATCAACGCAGAAGACGTGACGCGTGAAAACGTCAACGAATTGCTTGGTTCGGCAGACGGCATCCTCGTTCCTGGTGGATTCGGAGAACGCGGCATCGAAGGAAAAATCGAAGCGACACGTTTCGCCCGTGAAAACAACGTACCGTTCTTCGGTATCTGTCTCGGGATGCAACTCGCGACAGTCGAATTCGCACGTAACGTCCTCAACCTTGAAGGCGCACACTCAGCGGAGATCGACCCAGCGACACCATACCCGATCATCGACTTGTTGCCAGAACAAAAAGATATCGAGGATCTCGGTGGTACGCTCCGTCTCGGACTCTACCCATGTAAACTCGAAGACGGAACGAAAGCGCGTGCTGCGTATTCAAGCGAGCTCGTCTACGAACGTCACCGTCACCGTTATGAGTTCGGTAACGAATTCCGTGAGCAGTTCGAAGCAAACGGCATGGTCTTCTCAGGAACGAGCCCAGACGGTCGTCTCGTTGAGATCATTGAGATTCCAGAACACAAATGGTTCGTCGCGTGTCAGTTCCACCCAGAATTGATCTCACGTCCAGAACGTCCACAAGCGCTCTTCCATGACTTCATCCAAGCATCACTCGGTGAGTAAGTCGTATCCAAATAAACCTGTCTTCTTCAAGAAGACGGGTTTATTTTCATTTATTCCTATCGTCAAAATACATATCTGCTATAATGGTAGCGGATTCATTCCTACAAATTTTAGATAGAGGGGGGAATATCATTGATTCCGAAGTATAAACATGTCGCTGAACAAATCGAGATCGAGATCAATGAGCACGTCTATCAACATACGAACAAACTGTTGACGGAAGACGAATACGCCCAAAAATTCGATGTCAGCCGGAACACGATCCGGAAGGCGATCGAGATTCTCGTCAATAAAGGATACGTTTACCAAGTACAAGGGAGCGGTGTCTTCGTCCGCGATCATTATAAGAGTGATTACGTCAATCTCGAAAAGCTACAAGGATTGACGAGCGACTTCAGCGGACGGAAGGTCGAGACGCGCGTTCTCGCTTTCGAACAGACGAAGGCAGACGAAGAAGTCGCGGAACGCATGAAATGTCCGGTCGGTACACCGGTCTATTACGTCAAACGACTGCGTCTCGTCGATGATCACCCGTTTTCGATCGAAGCGTCCTATTTCCGGAAAAATCTCGTCATGTATCTCGATGAGAATATCGTTCAAAAATCGATCTACACGTATTTACGCAATGATCAAAATCTGTCGATCGGATTTGCAGATCGCGTCATCTATGCCGATTACTTGAATAGCAGTGACGCCGAGTTGCTTGGATTAAAAGAGAACGATCCATCCTTACTCGTCGACAATACAGTCTATTTGACGAATGGGAAAATCTTCGACGTCTCGCGGGCGACGCATCATTTCCGCCACGTGAAGATGCTGAAGGTCTCGAATATTAAATAAGAAGGAAACACACGAAGCAAATTTCGTGTGTTTTTTTATTTAAATTTTTTAAAAAGAAAGGGTTTACACGTTATGAAAGCGCATGCTATTATCGAACTGTAGAATTTGTACCTATGAATTTAAGTTATCCATACAACGAAGGAGAGACAGCATGACTTCTGAAACAATTGAAATTACCCCGGAAGATATTTTTGGATTGATTGCCTTGTCGGGCGACGCCAAAGCAAGCTACCACCAAGCAATGTTACTGATGCAAGAAGGCAAAGTTGAAGAGGCACAAGTTGCCGTTACAGAAGGTGACGCGACACTCAAGGATGCCCATAGCATTCAGACGAAATTCGTCACACTCGAAGCACAAGGCAAGACAGCGACGGTTGGCGTCCTGATGGTACACGCGCAGGATCACCTCATGAACACGATCCTCGTCAAGGAAATGCTCGGATATATGATGAACATGCAAAACGAAATCAACCAATTGAAGGGAATGGATCAATAATGATGAAAATCGGACTCTTTTGTGCGGCAGGTATGTCGACGAGTATGTTAGTAGAAAAAATGAAAGCGGTTGCCTCGGAGCGTGGCTTAGAAGCAGACATCGCAGCATATCCGGAATCAGAGATGGAAACGTACGTCAACGAACTCGATGTCGCTCTCCTCGGACCACAGGTGAAGTACCTTCTTTCGAAAGGAAAACAGATCTGTGAACCAAAAGGTGTGCCAATCGATGTCATCAACACGATCGATTACGGCATGATGAACGGAACGAAAGTACTCGACCAAGCAATCAAACTCGCAAACAAATAAGAGGTGAAGATGATGAAAATGCCAAAAGATTTTCTATTCGGCGCTGCTTCTGCTTCTTATCAAGTAGAGGGTGCTTGGAACGTAGACGGAAAAGGCGTCTCGAACTGGGATGTCTTCTCGAAGATTCCTGGAAAAACGTTTGAAGCGACGAACGGGGATGTCGCAATCGATCATTACCACCGTTACAAAGAAGATATCGGTCTGATGGCAGAGATGGGTCTTGAATCGTATCGCTTCTCGATCTCATGGCCACGCATCTTCCCGAACGGCACAGGTGAAGTGAATGAAAAAGGACTTGAGTTCTATAACAACGTGATCGATGAGTGCCTTAAGCACGGGATCGTCCCGTTCGTGACACTCTATCACTGGGATTTACCACAAGTCCTTGAAGAACAGGGTGGCTGGCGTAGTCCTGAAACAGCAGATGCCTTCGTGCGTTTTGCGAAGACCTGTTTCGAAGCGTTCGGCGATCGTGTCCGCAACTGGATCACCTTCAACGAGACGGTCATCTTCTGTTCGCTCGGCTACTTGACGGGCGCACACCCACCCGGCATCACAGGCGATGCAAAAGCGTACTTCCAAACGACGCACAACGTTTTCGTCGCTCACGCTCGCGCAGTCGAAGCGTTCAAGGAAGCGGGATATAAAGGAGAAATCGGCATCACGCACGTCTTCAACCCAGCGTTCAGCATCGATGAAGCGCCAGAGAACAAACAAGCCGAAGTACATGCGAATGAATACGCGACACACTGGTTCTATGATCCGATTCTAAAAGGTGAGTACCCAGCGTATGTCGTGAAGGATTTAGAAAAGCAGGGCTTGTTACCGGAATGGACAGAAGAAGAGCTCAATCTCTTGAAACGGACAGCACCGCTGAACGACTTCATCGGACTGAACTACTATTGTCCACAACGTGTCATGAAGAATGATTCGGCGCTCGTCATGGCAGGTGGCCGCGAAAACTCAACCGGACGTCCTGGGAACCCATCGTTCGATGGCGTCTATAAGACAGTCTTGATGGACGATAAAGTCTACACGAAGTGGGGCTGGGAAATCGCACCGGATGCCTTCCTTGAAGGAATGCGGATGCTCCAAGCACGATACGGCGATATCAAAATCTACATCACAGAGAACGGTCTCGGTGACGAGGATCCGATCGTCGGCGAAGAAATCATGGATACACCACGAATCGAGTACATCGAAAGTCATCTTCGCGCCGTCAAGCGTGCTGTCGAAGAGGGCATCAATGTCTCTGGTTATTATGCATGGTCCGTCATCGACCTACTCAGCTGGTTGAACGGATATAAAAAGCAGTACGGATTCATCTATGTCGATCATACGAATGGTTTGGCACGGAAGAAGAAACAGTCGTTCCATTGGTACCAGGAAATCATCGCGACACGTGCTGCTGAACTATAAGGAGGAGTCGGAATGAACCGATTAGAAACCGTATTTGAAAAAGTCACTCCTGCCTTCGCACGATTCGCGAACGCCAAGCCTGTCCTTGCGATCAAGGACGGCTTCATCTTAACGATGCCGATGACGATCATCGGCTCGTTATTCCTACTGATTCTCGCGTTACCAATCCCAGGCTGGGAGAAGTTCATGACGGGCCTATTCGGTGCCGACTGGACATTACCGCTGACTCAGGTCGTCGGTGCGACGTTTGATATTCTCGCATTGATTGGTGTCTTCGGTATTGCCTACTCGTACGTTAAAAACGAGAAGATCGAAGGGGTTCCAGCCGGGATTCTCGGAATCATCGCCTTCTTAATCATCACACAATCATCTGTTCTGTCGAAGTCAGGGGAAGTCGTCACGGGTGTCGTACCGAAAGTATGGACGGGCGGACAAGGGGTCCTTGCCTCGATCGTCGTCGGACTCGTCGTCGGTTTCATCTACTCGCAATTCATCAAGCGAGGCATCCGGATCAAGATGCCAGACGGTGTACCACCGGGCGTTTCGAACTCGTTCTCGGCACTTATTCCGGGACTTGCAATCATCACGTTGTCTGTCGTCACGTTTGCTGTCTTCCAAGCATTCGCTGACCGGACGTTCACGGAAGTCGTCTACGACGTCTTGCAAGCACCGATTCAAAACTTGACGGATACGCTCGCAGGAGCAGTCTTGATCATGATCTTGATGTCTGTCATGTGGTGGTGCGGGATTCACGGCGCAGCGATCATCATGGGAATCATGGGACCGTTGCTGACAGCGAACGCTTTACAAAACCAAGCGATCATCGACTCCGGGAAAGAACTTGTCGTCGGTGACAACGCGAAGATCGTTACGATTCAGTTCCTCGATGTCTTTACGAAACTCGGCGGAACAGGAATTACGGTCGGCTTCATCATCGCGACGTTGATCGTCGCCCGCTCGGCTCACTTAAAGCAGCTCGGGAAGCTGTCACTTGCGCCAAGTTTGTTCAACATCAACGAACCGGTCATCTTCGGGATGCCAATCGTCTTCAACCCGATCATGTTCGTTCCGTTCGTCATCGTACCAGCGATTGCATCCTTCATGGTCTACTTCTCGATCCTCTGGGGTTGGGTCGAGCCATTTAATGCGCTTCAAGTACCATGGACGACACCACCCGTCATCTCTGGCTTCTTGATCAGCGGCTGGCAGGGTGCCTTGCTCCAGCTGGCGACGATTGCGATGTCGGTCGCAATCTATCTACCGTTCGTCCGCATGCAGGATCAGCTGTCTTACGGTGAAGAACTAAAAGCACAAGAAGAACATGCTTCGGCATGATCAAAAAAAGGAAGCGCGAATGGCGCTTCCTTTGAGACTGAAGACAAAGTGCAATTTTTCTCTAACGAGAAGGATTGCGCTTTTTTGTTCGTTTCGAATCGTTTTCCTGGGACAAGTATCGCGCTGCTTCGCTTCGCTGCAGGGTCGCTCTTGCTTGTTTTTCCCTAGGAAGCGATGTCGAGTGAACAAAACGCTTCTGTGATCCTTCGGTATAAAAAGAATGACGCGTTACACGCAACTCCTACAGGAAAAAGCGCAATTTTGCGCTGTCAGAGACAAACAAGACCCGTTTTCCTGCTCGAATGGGGCGGGGAAACGGGCTTGTGTCTCGCCTGAGGAAAGGGCGTGAAAAGACAAGTCATTCTTTTTTGAGTCAGCTCATTTGTCTACAATCTGAAAGGAAGCGCAAACAGCGCTTCCTTTTTGTATAACGGTCATTGACGGTTTCGCTTTGATTCAATGAAGATCGTAAGCTTAGTCAGACACGGACACGTATCCAGTGAACTTTATATTTATATTATAGAAGAAAAACGTCAATCCCACTCTTCCGTCATCTCTTGTAGTTGCGTCAAGATATGTGTCAGGAGAAACGCGCAAAGGGCAAGACTCGGCAGTCCGTGGCGTGAACCGTCCTCTGCCGGAAGCAGTCCTTTATTGAATTTCAATGCGAGCGGAGCAATCGAACGTTCGAGCGTTTCCGTCACGTCACTGAGTGTGACGATCGCATAAGGTGTATGCCATGCGTCGTAACGGGCAAGAGAAGCCAGGAGATCCGAGCGTTCCGTATCCGGCGTGAAGATCAAGACGCGATCGACAGCGTGCAAGGTCTTTCGATCCTTGATCTTCGTAACGCGTTTCATCTGGTCCGGTCCTTCTGAGAGCATCGGATAGAGTCCTTCACATTCACCATAAGCGTCGACATAGACCGTACCTTCTCCGACGAGCGCCTGTGCGAGTAGACGGACGACATCGAATAGTTCGTCTTCCTGTTTTGCGAGCGTTTGCAATTTTCCGTTGAACTGTGTAGCTAAGATTTTCATCATTTTTCTTCATCCTTTCTATGTTTCTCTCAAGGACAGTATAAAGCAAGTTTTGCTTTAGTGTAGAATGGAAATAACTAGAGGGGGAGTGGCAAAGATGAAAGGCAGATTGTTGATCGTCGAGGATGAGCCGGGAATCCGGAACTTGCTTGCACAATTGTTCCGGGCAGAAGGGTATGAAACGGACGTCGCCGTCGATGGAGAGGAAGCGATCGTCTACTTACAGGAAACGGCATACGATCTATTGTTGATGGATGTCAACATGCCGGGGCGGACCGGGATCGAGGTATTGCGTCATCAGGACCGGATCGGACGACGTGTCCGGACGATCTTAATGACGGCACTCGGTGAAAAAGAAGCGATGGAAGAAGCGAAACGATTAGGGGTCGTCGCCTTCTTCGGGAAGCCATTTGACATCTTTGAATTAAAAAAAGAAGTGACTGTGCAAATTTCTCACGATGTAAGCGGTTAATCCTTCACGTCGCCGTCACAAACCAAAAAACCGAGCGAAATGCTGTACGTTCCGATGAATCAGTATGTTATAATCAGTCTGAAATTGCACGAGTTCGTGTAAGCAGCGATCAAAACAGAGGAGGATGTCATTATGCCATTAGTATCTATGACAGACATGTTAAACAAAGCTCTCGAAGGTAAGTATGCAGTAGGTCAATTCAACATCAACAACCTCGAGTGGACACAAGCGATTCTCGGTGCGGCTCAAGAAGAGCAGTCACCAGTCATCCTTGGAGTATCTGAAGGTGCAGCACGCCACATGGGCGGATTCTACACTGTCGTGAAAATGGTTGAAGGTCTCGTACACGACATGAAAATCACAGTTCCAGTTGCAATCCACCTCGACCACGGTTCGAGCGTTGAAAAATGTAAAGAAGCGATCGACGCTGGATTTACATCTGTCATGATCGATGATTCACACAGCCCGATCGACACAAACATCGAAACAACAAAAGCAGTTGTTGAATACGCTCACGCTAAAGGCGTTTCAGTAGAAGCGGAAGTTGGTACAGTTGGCGGACAAGAAGACGACGTCATCGGTGATGTCATGTACGCGAAACTTGACGAGTGTGTACGCATCGTCAAAGAAACTGGAATCGACACGCTTGCTCCTGCACTCGGTTCTGTTCACGGACCATACAAAGGTGAACCAAACCTCGGATTCAAAGAGATGGAAGAAATCCGTGACGCTACAAACCTCCCACTCGTTCTTCACGGTGGAACTGGAATTCCGACACACGACATCGAAAAAGCGATCTCACTCGGAACTTCAAAAATCAACGTTAACACAGAGAACCAAATCTCATTCGCGAAAGTCGTTCGTGAAGTGTTGGCTGAGAAACCAGAAGCATATGACCCACGCGTATTCATCGCACCAGGTCGTGAAGCAATCAAACAAACTGTCATCGGTAAGATGCGTGAGTTCGGTTCAAGCAACAAAGCTTAATCGACTCCTCTTTAAAGTGCGGTAGACTTCGGTCTACCGTGCTTTTTTCATATCATGTCAAAGTCTCTTCAATGGAAAACAGTAGGACTTCTCGTGAAAAAAACCTATAATAGAGTCGTAAGCGATTTCAAGGGATGAAAGGGGAACGAGAAAGATGAGATTTTTCATTGACACAGCAAACGTAGAGGACATCAAGAAAGCACATAAAATGGGGATTTTAGATGGTGTCACGACGAATCCGTCGCTCGTCGCTAAGGAAGGCGTCGATTTCCATACACGACTTCGTGAAATCTGTGAAATCGTCGGGGACGTCTCTGTCAGCGCTGAAGTCATCGCGCTTGATGCAGAAGGAATGATTCGCGAAGGGAAGGAACTTGCCCAGATCGCACCGAACATTACGGTTAAGGTTCCAATGACTCCGGCCGGACTCGAGGCGGTCGCAGCACTTTCAAAAGAGAAGATCACGACGAACGTCACATTGATCTTCAACCCGAACCAAGCATTACTCGCAGCCCGTGCTGGTGCGACATACGTATCACCATTCCTCGGTCGTCTAGATGATATCGGACAAGATGGAATGGGGCTCGTCGAGACGATTGCTCAAATTTTCGTCGTACATGATATTCCAACACAAATCATCGCGGCGTCGGTCCGGAATCCAGTTCACGTGACGAACGCTGCTCTTGCGGGCGCAGACATCGCGACGATTCCATTCTCGGTCATCGAGTCACTCACACACCACCCACTCACGACGCAAGGAATTGAAAAGTTCCTCGCCGACTGGGAAAAAACGCAGCAATAATCGTAGCGAAGAGAAAGGTTGATGGAACGTGGACATTTTGCATATCGTAGGGCAACAACGCCTAGAAGGAACCGTATCAATCAGTGGTTCGAAGCAAAGCGCCATCCCGTGTCTTGCTGCAGCCCTCCTGACGGATCAGACGGTCGTTCTTGAAGGCGTGCCGGAGATTGGCGACGTCGCGACGATGATCGAGATTTTGGAGACGCTCGGCGCGGTCGTGACACGTCAAGGCGATATGGTGACGATTGATCCAAGTCGGGTCGAATCGATGCCGTTGACTGGTGCGGAGACGCGCAAGTTACGCGGATCGATCTACCTCATGAGCGTTCTGGCAGCCAGATTCAAACAAGGAGTCGTCGGTCTGCCTGGAGGTTATGCCATCGGACCACGACCGATCGATTTACACATCAAAGCACTAGAGCGTCTCGGTGTTTCTGTACGTAACGAGCAAGGCGTCCATTACATGCGCGTCGATCGTCTCGTCGGCAACCGGATTTACCTCGATCTCCCGTCTTTCGGAGCGACGATCAGTGCGTTACTCGTCGCTGTCTTCGCTGAAGGAACGACTGTCATCGAAAACGCTGCCTATGATCCAGAAGTCATCGACGTCAGTACGATGTTGACGAACATGGGGGCAAGCGTCAAAGGGGCAGGAACGGACGAGATTCGAATCAAGGGCGTATCGCAACTAAGTGGTTGCCGGCATACCTTGATTCCGGACCGAATGGAGGCAGGAACGTTCTTGACGATGGGGGCGGCACTTGGACGCGTCACCGTCGATAACGTCATTCCGCTTCATCTCGAGAGCGTCATCCAAAAACTCGAACGGTACGGTGCGTTGATCGAAGCAACGGATGATTCCGTCACGGCGACGTTTCAGGAGGCGAAGCCGGTCGATATTCGTGTCTTCCACTACGGTGGATTCCCGAGCGACCTACAACCTGTCATCTCGGCAGCGTTGTTACAAGCGAAGGGAGCGAGTATCGTCGTCGATAAGTTGTACCCGCAACGTTTCCGGCATGTGCAGGAGTTACGACGCTTGAATGCTCGAATCACGCATGAAGACGCCTCAATCATCATTCGTGGTGGAGAAACCTTACTTGGTACGGAAATCGAGGCACCGGACCCACGCGGTGGCGCAGCACTTGTCTTGGCGGGACTTCTCGCTTCAGGGGAGACGACATTGCACCACGCAGAAGTGCTTGACCAGAGTTACGAACGATTTGATCAGAAGTTGAAGGAACTAGGCGCCCTCGTATGGCGTGAAACGATTTGACCGATTTGTAACAAGGGAGAGGGGACATACACATGGAGAGAAGTCTATCAATGGAACTTGTACGCGTCACGGAGGCAGCAGCGCTTGCCTCTGCGCGTTGGATGGGAAAAGGATTGAAGAACGAAGCGGATGATGCGGCAACAAGCGCTATGCGTGACGTCTTCGATACGATTCCGATGAAAGGAACCGTCGTCATCGGGGAAGGCGAGATGGATGAAGCACCGATGCTTTACATTGGAGAAAAGCTAGGAAATGGGTATGGACCACGACTCGACGTCGCCGTCGATCCGCTTGAAGGAACGAACATCGTCGCAAAAGGAACATGGGGCGCACTTGCTGTCCTCGCGGTCGCGGATGCAGGAGATTTACTCCATGCACCGGACATGTACATGGATAAGATCGCGGTTGGTCCGGAAGCGGCAGGACACATCAGTCTGGATGCGACGATCGAAGAAAACATCGCAGCAGTCGCGAAGGCGAAGAACAAAGAAATCGAAGACGTCGTCGTCTCGATCCTGGATCGTGAACGTCACGAAGAAATCATTCAACGGATTCGGGCAACAGGGGCACGGATTCGCTTGATTGGTGACGGTGACGTTGCTGGTGCGATTAATACGGCGTTCCCGCATACAGGGATTGATATCTTGCTCGGTTCAGGTGGTGCACCGGAAGGCGTTCTTGCTGCCGTTGCTTTGAAATGTCTCGGTGGTGAACTCCAAGGACGCTTGTTACCGGCAGACGATGCTGAGATCGAGCGTTGTAAGAAGATGGGTATCGAAGATCCGTCGAAGATCCTCATGATGGACGATCTCGTAGCAGGAGACGACTGTATCTTTGCTGCGACAGGCGTCACGGACAGCGAATTGATGAAAGGTGTCCAGTTCACGGCGCAGGGCGGTCAGACACACTCTGTCGTCATGCGTGCGAAATCAGGAACGGTTCGTTTTGTCGAGGGGATTCACTCGTTCAAGAAGAAACCGAAGCTTGTCATTAAGTAAAACAGGACGACTCCTCAAACAGGACGTCTGAATCCACACAAAAAGAGTTGGCGTTGCGGATGATCTCCGGAATGCCAACTCTTTTTTGATGTGTTTCTAGGAATCAAGACGTTCGTCCTCAACTCCTACAGGAAAAGGAAACGTGCTAACGTTTCCGTCAGGGTAAGGGAAGACCCGGCATTTCGCATAAGCTGCGAGATGTCGCGGCTTACCTCCCGCCTGAGGAAAGTGAGGATATGAACGTTGAGTGATAAATGAATCGTTATTTGACGATCACCGCGGACGCTGGACTTCTCCTGCTTGTCGGGTGACGTACCGACGCGGTAGAAAACGCGTCGAAAAGATATACCAGGCATTCCCGAAGCCAGGAACGATGAACGTTTTCCCCTTCATATAGCCGCGGTAGGCGATGCGCGCAACCGTCGGAGCATCCATGACACCAGGTCGCAAGAACAAGCGTGACTGTTCAAGATTTGCTGCCGATTCGAAACCGGTATGGGTCGCACCCGGACAGACAACGCTGACTTGAATCCCGTCTTCTGCGAGCTCTTCTGTCAAGCCTTCCGAGAAATGAAGGACATAGGCTTTCGTCGCGTAATAGACACTCAGCCATGGTCCGCCTTCAAATGCAGCCGTTGACGCGAGATGGACGATACGTCCTTTGATTCCGCGTGCCTTCATACGTGAGGCATAGACCTTCGTCACATGCGTCAATGCCTCGATGTTTAAAGCAATCATTCGAGACTCGTCTTCAAACGAGGTCTCAAGGAAGGAACCGAAAACGCCGATTCCAGCATTGTTGATGACGCAGTCGACCGGAATGTGTTCCGTTGCCCGAAACAGTGCCAGACGATGCGTCCGCTTCGTTAAGTCATACGGAAAGACGGTTGCCGTTCCCCCGAGTCGCTCGACATGGAACTTCGTTTCGAAGAGCGCTGTCGCATCGCGTCCGACGAGCAGGACGTGATCCCCTTGTCGTGCATGCAGATAAGCGAATTCACGACCAAGACCTCTTGAAGCACCTGTGATTAAGACATGCATCCTATTTCCTCCTTATGAATGAGATGAAAAAAAGCGATCGAGCCAATGCTCAACCGCTTTGAGATGATGAATTATAGGTAAGATCCTGCGCCGACAAGGCGTGAACCCCAGTACCCTGATTTGAAGCTTGAGTATTTAACGCCACCTGTTTCTGAGTTGACCATGCTTGACTTGCTTGTTGCGATCCCAACGTGCTGAATGCCGCTACCGTGTGAGAAGAAGACAAGATCTCCTGGTTGTACTTTTGAAACACTGACTTTCTTAGAAGAAGAATATTGTGAAGAAGACGTACGTGGCAATGTTTTACCAGCCGCTTTCTTGTACACGTAGCTTGTGAAACCAGAGCAGTCGAATCCACGAGTCGTCGTTCCGCCCCATACATAAGGTGTACCTTTATGTTTTGCTGCTTCGCTCAGGATTTTCGTCCGTTTAGAAGAAGAGCTCGTTGATTTTTTAGCGCTAGAAGATGATTTGTATGTCTTTGTGTACTGTGAGTAGACATAGCGTGTTTTACCGCCGTATGAGATTTTTGTCCAGCTGCCTGATTTGCCTTTGTATGTAAAGACTTGACCAGCGTTGACTTTCCCGACGATGCTTGCTTTCGTAGAAGGTGCTGTCCGAACACGAAGACCGTTGTCCGTGATCTTGACTTTCGTGACTGTCGCTGCTTCAACTTTACCTGTACCCACTGATGTAAAACCTGAAACCACTAAGGCTGCCGTCGCGATCGATGCTAGAAAACGTTTCATGTTAAGAATTCCTCCGTTTAAATGTAGTGTGTTGCGTCCGTAAGTTATATGATGAAATCATTAAGTGTGTGATTAAGCAGTCTACCTTACAACTGTGTAAGAATTTTGTCTGCAGGAATATCTTAGCACGAGCACACTTGAAAACGTTTTTTCAGTTAGAAGACAAAACAGATGCTTTTGTAACATAACTGAAATAATATCCTTGAATATTACAAAGTAAGAAACGCAGAGGATTGTTGACGACGAATTAAAAAAAATATGATACCTTTAGTTCACGAATAAAATTACATACCTCCTGATGTATGTATGGAAGTATGCTGAATGCAGTTGAATTTATAAAGAATAGGTGAAGAACATGCCAACAACTGATAAAAAAGATAAACCAGAACGCTCCTATACACTGGCTCAATTGAGCCAACTGACATTAAAAGAACTCTATGAAATCGCAAAGACGAAGAATGTCCCACAATACCGGGAAGCCCGTAAACGCGAGTTGATGTTCAAGATTTTAAAAGCACAGGCTGAATCGACTGGTCTTTATTTCCTCGAAGGGGTACTCGAAGTCATCCCTGGCAATCCACAAATGCAAAACGATGGTGGCTTTGGCTTCCTTCGTCCTATCAATTATTCCCAATCCTCTGAAGATATTTATATCGCAGCATCTCAAATCCGACGCTTTAATCTACGTAATGGTGATGTCGTCACAGGTAAAGTCCGTCCGCCGAAGGAAAACGAACGGTTCCAAGGATTACTTAGCGTGGAAGCCGTCAACGGTGAAGCACCGGATACAGCCCGTAACCGTCTATTCTTCCCGGCACTGACACCGATCTATCCGGATCGTCTAATGCGACTTGAGACAGAACCACGCCATCTATCCGTTCGTGTCATGGATATGATCGCACCGGTTGGGTTTGGTCAACGTGGTTTGATCGTCGCACCACCAAAAGCAGGGAAGACATCACTCCTCAAAGAAATCGCAAATTCGATTCAGGAGAATCATCCTGATGTCGAACTGATCATTCTCTTGATTGATGAGCGACCTGAGGAAGTAACAGATATTGAGCGCTCGGTTCCGGGAGCAGACGTTGTCAGCTCGACGTTTGACGAAACACCAGACAACCACGTCCGGATTTCTGAGCTTGTCCTCGAGCGGGCGATGCGACTCGTCGAACACAAGAAGGATGTCGTCATCTTGATGGATTCGATCACACGTCTAACACGGGCCTATAACTTAACGGTACCGCAAAGCGGTCGGACGCTCTCAGGGGGAATTGACCCGGCTGCGTTCCATAAGCCAAAACGGTTCTTTGGGGCAGCTCGAAACATCGAACACGGTGGTAGTTTAACGATTCTTGCGACAGCTCTCGTTGAGACAGGATCGCGCATGGATGACGTCATCTATGAGGAATTCAAAGGGACTGGTAACATGGAGTTGCATCTTGATCGTAAGTTGTCAGAGCGTCGGATTTTCCCAGCGATCGACATTCGGAAGTCCGGTACACGGAAGGAAGAACTGTTGCTTCCGAAAGAGCAACTCGATGCGCTTTGGACGATTCGTCGGACGATGAACGAGTCGAACGAATTCGTTGATACGTTCCTACGGAAGATTCGCGATACGAAAAATAATGAGGAATTTTTCGTCGAACTTGAGAAGGAAAAGAAGAAGGCGGTCCGACGCGCACCGGCAAAACCGCGTACCGTCAAGAAGGAAACGACGACTGAAAAATAACTATTGCGACGCGCAAAAAAATCGTTTAGTATAGGAAGGTAACTTACTCTGGCTCAGCAAATGAACCAGGGCGGAAGGAGAGAAATCAACCATGAAACAAGGAATTCACCCTAACTACAACAAAGTAGTATTTATGGATTCAACGACTGAGTACAAATTCTTAAGCGGTTCTACTCGTTCTTCGAACGAAACGATCACTTGGGAAGATGGTAACGAGTACCCACTCATCCGTGTGGATGTGTCTTCAGACTCGCACCCATTCTACACAGGTCGTCAAAAGTTCAACGCGGCAGATGGTCGTGTCGATCGCTTCAACAAAAAATACGGCCGCAAGTAATCACTTGTCGGTTCTTAAAAAAACAGCCTGCCTCCATTATGGAAGCAGGCTGTTTTTGTATAGACTGAATTGTGAACGATACGCGAGATACGTCTTCAAGACGAAGGAGAAGGCGATTCCACCGGCAATCCCGATTAAATACGGCATGACTTCCGGATGTGCCAAGATATAGTCCATGACTTTGTGGAACGAGAGGTGACGACCGACGAAGTAGCCGGCGCCTAAGAACACGCTGATCCAAATCAACGCACCTGTATACGCATAACTCGCAAACACGCGAAACGGCATTTTCGAGACACCTGCAAAAAAGGCAGAGAGCTGGCGGAGACCAGGTATGTAGTAACCGATGATCAAGACCGATTTTCCGTAACGACGAAATCCGGCTTCAGCGGAAAGAATATGTTTTTCTGAGATACGCATTTTCGGTCCGACGCGGTGTAGTAGTGGCATACCGAGTTTTAATCCGAGTAAATAGCTGATCGTCATCCCGATACAACTGCCGGCGTAAGCGGCGAGAATCGTACCGACGAGTGGTAGATTGCCTTGATGCATCCAAAAACCGGACAGGACGAGCAGGGTCTCATCAGGAACCGGCAATCCCACGATACCACCTGCGAGAAGGACGGAGAGACCAAGGGCACCATATTGGTGCAGGATGTCATGTAAGAGATGATGAATCGGGGACACCTTCTTTCGTGAGAGTCTTCTTCTTCAGTGTACAGGAAATAGGGGACGGTTGGAATGAAAGGACAAAAATTCTAGGTAAAGAAAAAATGAATTTTGATTTCCGGAAGTCAACCCTTTTTCTCGATACCGTTTCGGGCTATACTCGTTAAAGTGACTATTTTTAGAGGACGGTGTCGGACGATGATGCATGTAATAAATCAGTACGGCTGGATCGAAGTAATTTGTGGCAGTATGTTTTCCGGGAAATCGGAAGAGTTGATTCGTCGTGTCAGACGGGCGCAGTACGGCAAACTGCCCGTTCAAGTATTCAAGCCGGCAATCGACGACCGGTACCATGAAGAGCATGTCGTCTCTCATATCGGCAACTCCGTCGTGGCGATTCCGATGGCGACGAGTCGTGATCTCTACGCAGCAGTAGCAGAGGAAACACAAATCGTCGGAATCGATGAAGTTCAATTCTTTGATGATGAGATCGTACAAGTCATCGAAGCACTTGCACAAGACGGAAAACGCGTCATTTGTGCAGGCCTTGATCAAGATTTCCGGGCAGAGCCATTCGGCAAGATGCCGGAATTACTGGCGCGCGCAGAATTCGTAACGAAGCTGCAAGCCATCTGTCTTTCATGTGGTGATCCGGCTTCCCGGACACAACGGTTGATTGATGGAAAACCAGCGAACTACGATGATCCGATCATCCTAGTTGGCGCTTCAGAATCATATGAGCCACGGTGCCGCCATTGCCATGAGGTGCCTGGAAAACCGAAGCCGCTCCAATCGGTGCAGCACCAAGAAAATTAAAAAAGACGAACCGGTCGCGGTCGTCCTTTGATGTAACAGCTATTCGCTTCTAAGTGAATAGCTGTTTTTTTATTATCCCGTTTCCTGTGAGAACCGGCTTGAGCGTTCGATAAAACGGATCGTCTCACGAACGATCAAATCCTGATCATGATCGAGGGTCGCGACGTGGTACGAGTTCAGTAAACAGTAGCTTCGTTTATCATTCGTTCCGATGTGCTGATGCAGATAATCCGAGCTCGACGGCGGGACGACGTGATCGGTCGCCGAGTAGAGAATTAATGTCGGCAGAAGGATCGATCCGAGGCGTCCTTTCGTCTCATCCATCAGACGGACGAGTTCGAACGCACAACGACTTGGAACGAGGTCATAGATGATTTCGAAAGCAGACCGTTTGATGTCCGGTGCCCCTTCTGGTAAATACTCTGGACCGTCCTCGAACGAAAGTGCTTCGTAAGAAGGAACGGAAAGAGCAGCATTGATCGTAATGATGCCGGCAAACGGAATGCCGTCAGCGGCGAGCGACAGTGCAAGCGTCGCACCCATCGATTGACCGATGACGAAGACTTGATCGCATGTTTCTTGTAAACGTTCATAGCCGTCTTGCAGGCTTTGCTTCCAACATCGAGCAGTCGATTGTTCAAACTCGCGGACGTTCGTTCCATGTCCACGTAAGCGCGGGGCATAGACGGTAAAACCTTCAACAGCGAATGCCTCACCGACGTCCCGGACACTTTGCGGAGTGGCGTTAAAACCATGACAGATTAGAATGCCGATCGATCCACCTTGAAAATAAAACGCTTCAGCACCAGTCAATACAGGATAGTTCATCATTACTATTTTTCCTCCATTCATGAAAAAAACTCGTCGACGTCACTGCTTGGACGCCCACGAGTTTTTCACCGTATCATCCAAAGCCGCGCTTTGCTGGTCGGAGCACCTTACAGATTGCAGGTTGCCGTGAAGTCATAGAGCCAGGTCTCTCGTTCACTCTTGATAAATATCATATTGGAATTGTCGGAATAATCATTGAAGCGATGGTAGCACGACCAAAAATGACTTGTCAAATCTTTCTTGACGAATCATGATCCGTTGAGTAAGCTAACTCATAACTTGTTCATCCATCGATATGCGCCAAATGGATTATTTTTGCAAAGTTGGTTGACTTTTAAAGTTTCGACCCGTAATGTAAAAATTAGTTTTACGACATAAGCAACAACGCAACAACACACATACGAATTTCATACCGCAATACTTATCCAGAGAGGTGGAGGGACTGGCCCTACGAAACCTCGGCAACAGACTCATTATGAGCACTGTGCCAATTCCATCAGACAGATGTCTGAGAGATGAGTAGAGTGGATTCTGCCACTGTGCGGATCCAGGTCTCTTCTTGTTTCTCAAGAAGGGACCTTTTTTGTTGAATGAAGGGGGAAAACGGAATGATCGCATTTCATCAAGTCAAGAAAACGTACGTCACGAAAGATCAGACGATCGCAGCGCTCGACGGTGTCGACCTGACGATCGAAAAAGGCGAAATCTTTGGTGTCATCGGCTTTAGCGGTGCCGGAAAAAGTTCACTGCTCCGCTGTGTCAATCTATTAGAACGACCGACGTCAGGAACGGTGACGGTCGATGGAGAAGATTTAACGCAACTGTCTCCGAAAAAATTGCGCCAAGCAAAACAACGGATCGGGATGATCTTTCAGCACTTCAATCTATTGAATGCGAACACGGTCTTTACGAATGTCGCGAAACCACTCGTTCTCGCAGGCGTCAAGAAAGACGAAATTCGCCGCCGGGTGACGGAGTTACTCGAATTCGTCGATCTCGCGGACAAGGCGGATCATTATCCGGATCAATTGTCGGGTGGGCAGAAACAGCGCGTTGGTATCGCCCGGGCACTCGCGACGCAACCTTCCGTCCTCTTATGTGACGAAGCGACGTCAGCACTCGATCCCCAAACGACACATCATATTCTCCAGTTATTAAAACGGATCAATGCCGAGTACGGGATCACGATTCTCTTGATCACCCACGAGATGGGCGTCATTCGTGAAATTTGTGACCGGGTCGCCGTCATCGAAGCTGGAAAGTTGATCGAGTCAGGAACGGTCTTCGATGTCTTTTCGAATCCAAAGACCGAGACAGCGAAAAACTTCGTTCGCTCCGTCATGCACGACGAGATTCCAGCATCGATTCGCCAGTTGATCGAGTCCCGGAATGCACATCCGATCTATAAGATTCATTTCCTCGGACATCACACCGGGCAGCCGCTCTTATCGCAAGTTGCGAAACGCTTTGACGTCGATGTCAACATCTTGCACGGTAGCATCACGGAGTTGCAGGAGACACCGTTTGGCACTCTGCTCGTTGAACTGATCGGTGAGCCGGCTGAAGTAAAACGAGCGTTACACTACATCGATCAGGCACAGGTGACGGTCGAGGAGGTACTTGCCCATGCTAGTTAATTACAGTGATATCTGGACAGCATTTTTACAGACGATGACGATGGTATCCGTTTCGCTCTTATTCTCGACATTGATCGGCTTACCACTCGGGATCCTGCTTGTCGTCACGCGAAAAGGAGCATTGCTTGAAAATGTCCCGCTGTTCACGTTCTTCAACAGTATCGTCAATATTTTCCGCTCGATTCCGTTCATCATCTTACTCGTCGCGATCATCCCGTTGACGCGCTTGATCGTTCAGACATCGATCGGAACAGAAGCCGCCATCGTCCCGCTCGTCTTTTACGCTGCACCGTACATGGCGCGTCTGATCGAGAGTTCTTTACTCGAAGTCGATAAAGGCGTTCTTGAAGCAGCAGAAGCGATGGGCGCGACACCGTTTCAAACGATTTTCCGCTTCCTCCTGCCGGAAGCACTCGGTTCACTCATCCTGAACTTAACGATCGCGACGGTTGGCTTGATCGGGGCGTCAGCGATGGCAGGTGCGATTGGAGGCGGTGGTCTCGGTGACTTAGCGATCACCTATGGTTATCAACGATTCGACACGAAAGTCATGATCATCACGGTCGGGATTCTCGTCATCTTAGTCCAAGGCTTACAGACGACAGGCAACATCGTCGCACGAAAAATTAGAAGACATTAATCAAGGGAGCGATTCAGCCATGAAAAAAGCAGTAGCAATTGGAGCAACACTCACGACGATTTTATTTGCCGGGTGCGCAGCATCAGGAGAAGACGAAAAGACGATCAAGCTCGGTGTCAGCGGTTCAGACACACAAGTTTGGGATTATGTCGCGAAAAAAGCAGAGAAGGAAGGCATCAAAATCGAACTCGTCAAGTTCTCCGATTATGTCCAGCCGAACATGGCACTGGCTGAGGGTGAGATCGACGCCAATGCCTTCCAGACGATTTCCTACTTCAACGCTTTCAAGAAAGAACATAACTTGAAGCTATCGCCGATTGCGACGACTGTCATCGCACCGATGGGGATCTACTCGGATAAATACAAGGATGTCAAAGACATTCCAAATGGCGGAAAAATCGCTGTTCCGAACGAAGCGACGAACATGGGACGCGCCCTCTTGTTACTGCAAGAAGCAGGTCTGATCAAGCTACCGGACGACTTCGATGGTAACGGTTCGGTCGATAAGATCGTCGAGAATCCGAAAAAGCTGAAAATCGTTCCGATCGTCGCCGGGCAAACGCCACGCGTCTTACCGGACGTCGCGGCGTCGATCATCAACAATGGCATTGCCGTTGACGCTGGCTTCAACCCGATCAAGGACTCGATCGTCCATGAGAACGAGACAGCAAAACCATACATCAACATCATCGCGACACGGACGGAAGACAAGAACAAAAAAGAACTGAAAAAAATCGCATCGCTGTATCAACAAAAAGATGTCGCGGCCTTCATCAAAAAAGAATACAAAGGCAGTACGATCCCGACGTTCGTTCCACTAAGCGACATCGGCGAATAATTTCAAAAGGAGAGTGGATAGCATGACGACACCAGTACGCACGACATGGGTAGAGACGATTGAACAAGACATCGAACAAAAACGGGAATCGTACCTTGAGACGAGTCACCGAATTCATGCGACGCCGGAAATCGGCAACGAGGAATTCTTTGCTTCGCGGCTACATGCGGAGCGTCTAACGGCTGAAGGTTTTACGGTAGAACTCGGCGTCGCGGGACACGATACCGCGTTCTTCGCGAAGAAGTCGAGCGATCGACCAGGCGCGACGATTGCCTTTCTTGCTGAGTATGATGCGTTGCCAGGCATTGGTCACGCGTGCGGACATAACATCATCGGCACGACGAGTGTTGCGGCAGCAATCGCGCTCAGTAAAGTACTCGATGAAGTCGGCGGGAGTGTCATCGTGCTCGGAACACCGGCCGAGGAAGGTGGACCGAACGGTAGTGCGAAAGGCAGTTTCGTCAAACATCAGTTGCTGGAAGGGATCGATGCAGCCTTAATGGTCCATCCTTCAGGTCAAACACGGATCACGGGTTCTTCCCTTGCGGTCGATCCGCTCGACTTTGCCTTTACGGGTCGTCCGGCGCACGCAGCGGCGTCACCGGAAGAAGGCATCAACGCCCTCGACGCTGTCATTCAACTCTTCAACGGAATCAATGCTTTACGTCAGCAGTTACCAGACGATGTCCGGATCCACGGGATCATCACGCATGGTGGCGATGCGCCGAACATCATTCCGGAATACGCAAAAGCACGTTTCTTCATCCGGGCAACGACACGGGAACGCCTCAATGCCGTCACGGAAAAAGTCAAAGCCGTTGCCCAAGGCGCGGCACTCGCGACCGGGGCGACGCTTGACGTCATCGCGTTCCAAAATGAAGTCGATAACCTTGTCTTCAATCGGACGTTCGACCGTCTGTTCCAAGAAGAAGCAGAGGCGCTCGGCGAAACGGTCCATTTAGACGAACGACCGGGGCTTGGCTCGACGGATGCCGGTAACATCAGTCAAGTCATCCCGACAATCCATCCGTATATCAAGATTGGTCCGGACGATCTGGTCGCCCATACGGAAGCATTCAAAGAAGCGGCCCGTTCAGCAGCTGGAGATGAAGCATTGATCACGGGGGCGAAAATCCTCGCGCGGACAGCGCTTCGCGTCCTCGCGGATGAACGGACGCGCGGGGCAATCGCTCAAGAATTCCACGACCGGAAGAACGGGTATTTGTAAGCAGAACACAACGACTGGACGCACTGCTATCAGGTGCTCCAGTCGTTTTTGAGATCCAGTTGATCGCGAATTGGTGATGGATGACAGAAGTGGAACGAAATCAAAAAAGAGATAAGACAGAAGCATTTGCGCTTTGTTTTCTTGAAAAAGATATGCTAGGCTAAAGTTGTATAACTCAATAATCCAGTTCTTCGGGGTAGGGTGAAAATCCCAACCGGCGGTGATGCGATCGATTGATCGACGAGCCCGCGACCCATGATGTACGCATCATGGCTGACTTGGTGAGATTCCAGGGCCGACGGTAAAGTCCGGATGGGAGAAGAACGAAACGACACGATTCAAGCTATTTTCTGAAAAAATGTTTTCAGGAGGTGGTCTCTTTCTGCATGAAAAAATGCAGTGGGCGAACCGTGTATTTCGTGAACCCTTCTATACAGACGCCCCTTTTTCAAGGGGCGTCTTTTTTCATTTGAAAGGAGTGAACGCGATGTCACAGATGATGAGTTATGCCATGCAATTAGCACATATGTTACACGGACAAACAAGTCCGAATCCAAGTGTCGGCTGTGTCATCGTCAAACAAGGACGCATCATCGGCTTTGGTGCGCACCGATTTGCCGGTGGGCCGCATGCGGAAGTCGAGGCCTTACGGATGGCAGGAGAGGCCGCCCGTGGTGCTGATCTTTACGTGACGCTCGAGCCATGCAACCATCACGGTAAGACGCCACCATGCACGGAAGCGATTCTACAAGCAGGGATCAAACGAGTCTTCGTCGCAACGGAAGACAAACATGCGATTGTCGCTGGTTCAGGAATCAAACGTCTACAGGACGCGGGAGTCGAAGTCGAGGTCGGCTTGTTACGGCATGAGGCAGAAGCCCTCTACACGGAATTCTGGAAGACGATCGAACGAAAACGTCCGACCGTGACCGTCAAGATCGCTCAGACGATGAACGGGATCGCGGCGACAGGTGAACAGCGCTGGATCACGTCAGAAGAAGCACGCGCGAACGGTCGTGCTCTGCGAGGTCGCCATGATGCGATCCTCGTCGGCAGTGAGACGGTCCTCGTCGATGATCCGGCACTGACCTTACGCGCGGCGTCAGGCATCGAACCGATTCGGGTAATCGTCGATCGTCGTGGTCGAGTACCGGAGACGGCGCAAGTTTTTCGTGATGGTAAAAATCCAACCTACTGGCTGACGAGTGTTCCTCGGATTAGTCACGATCAGGTGACGGTTCTCGTTGGTGAGTATGAGACGCCGGAAGCGATTTTGAAACGCTTATACGAACAAGACATCCGCAGTGTTTTGATCGAAGGTGGACCGACGATTCAAGCCGCTTTCCTTGAAGCAGATCTCGTTGACCGAATCGAAGTCTACCAAGCCCCATCGATTTTTGAAGGCGATGCGTGGAATAGTCAACACGATATCGAAGATCGTTTTCAAATCGATCAGGTTGAGACGGTCGGACCGGATCTCCATCTGACGTACATCCGAAAGGAGGAGACGACATGTTCACCGGATTGATTGAAGAAGTCGGAACCTTAAAACGAAAGATACCGCGACCGAACGGGTTAGCGCTTGAAATTGAGGCGCACTGGGTACTCGAAGGAACGAAGATCGGTGATAGCATCGCCGTCGACGGGATTTGTTTGACCGTCACGTCGATGAGTCCGACCGGTTTCACGGCGGATGCGGTCCATGATACGATCCGTTCTACAGCCCTCGGCACGTACCGCGTCGGAAGCCCATTGCAACTCGAACGGGCGATGCCGGCAGACGGTCGTTTCGGCGGTCATTTCGTCAGTGGACATATCGACGGAACAGCGCGGCTGATCAGTCGGCGACCGGATGGAGAAGCGATGGTCTATACGTTTGATGTCGGATCGTGGCAAAAGTATTGTATTCCGAAAGGCTCGATTGCAATCAACGGCACGAGCCTGACGTTGCAACGCGTCACGCCGGAAACGATCTCGATTTCATTGATTCCGCACTCACGTCAAGTGACGACGTTTGATCGATTGGCAAGCGGCGCAGTCGTCAATATCGAGTGTGACATGATGGCGAAACATCTCTATCATTTCACGCAGCATGAGAAGCAGACGGACTGGGCAGCATTCTTAGGAGGCGACATGTAATGAACGGATTCGACTTGATTGAAGACGCGATAGAAGATTTGAAGAACGGACGACCGATCATCGTCTGCGATGACGAGGATCGTGAGAATGAGGGCGATCTCGTCATGCTCGCAGAACATGCGACACCGGAAAACATCAACTTCATGATCACATACGGAAAAGGACTCGTCTGTGTACCAGTCAGTCCGCGGATCGCACAGCGACTCGAACTTGCTCCGATGACAGCGAATAATACAGATCCACATGGAACGGCATTTACGCTCAGCATCGATCATGAAGAGGCAAAGACCGGCATCAGTGCTGAGGAACGGTCGCTAACGATTCAGCGGATGCTGACGGATGGACCGGAACGTTTCAAACGACCGGGTCACATCTTCCCATTGATCGCAAAAGAGGGCGGTGTCCGGGAGCGACGTGGACATACGGAAGCGGGTGTCGATCTTGCCCGTCTTGCCGGTAGCGATGAGATCGCCGTCATCTGTGAAATCATTAAGGAAGACGGCACGATGGCACGGGTCGATGATCTACTTCTCTATAAGGAAGAACATGATTTAAAACTGATTACGATCGAAGCACTCGTCGCGTATCTTGAGCGACCGTTGAAGCGGGAGGCGGAAGTGTTGCTTCCGACGACGTTCGGAGCCTTTCGGATGATTGGCTATACGACACAAGATAAGAAAGAACATGTCGCTGTCTTATCCGGCGAAGCACACGACGGGATGCTCGTCCGTCTACACTCGGAATGCCTGACAGGGGACGTCTTCGGTTCGAAGCGGTGCGATTGTGGACCGCAACTCGATGCGGCACTCGAGCGGATCGAACGAGAAGGTGGAGCCGTCTTGTATTTACGTCAGGAAGGTCGCGGCATCGGTCTGATGGCGAAGTTAAAAGCGTACGAGTTGCAGGAACAAGGACTCGATACGGTCGAAGCGAACCATGCACTCGGTTATCCGACGGACATGCGTGATTATACGGTCGCAGCGAACATGTTGCGTGATCTAGGCGTGACAAAGATCCGCTTGATGACGAATAACCCGGACAAACAACAGGTGCTCGAACAAGAAGGCATCGAAGTCATCGAACGTGTACCACATCAAGTACCGGTTGAACCTGAAAATCAGCGTTATCTGAAAACAAAACAAACGAAACTCGGGCACTGGCTCGACATCCAAGGAGGACACACATTATGATCTACGAAGGTTTCTTAACAGGAGAAGGACTACGCGTCGCAATCGTCGCTGCACGTTTTAACGAATTGATCACTTCAAAACTCGTCGGAGGAGCAAACGACGCTTTCCGTCGTCACGGTGTTGCAGCGGATGCTGTCGATACGGCGTGGGTTCCGGGAGCATTCGAAATTCCACTTGTCGCGGAAAAATTAGCGAAAAGCGGCAAGTATGACGCAGTCATCACGCTTGGCGCTGTCATCCGCGGGGCAACGTCGCACTATGACTATGTCTGTAACGAAGTCGCGAAAGGTGTCGCGAGTGCGTCGCGCGACACAGGCGTACCGATCATCTTCGGTGTCCTGACGACGGATTCAATCGAGCAAGCAGTCGAACGTGCCGGTACGAAAGCTGGGAACAAAGGCTATGAAGCTGCGGTTTCTGCGATTGAGATGGCGAATCTTTTACGGACGATCTAACGAACCAGAAACAGGCTGATGGAAGCTTCCATCAGCCTGTTTTTTTGCGGGAATCTCACGAACACTGAACCAAATTTCAAAAAAAGAATTGTAGATTTGAAATTTGAGGATTCAATTTTAAGTAGAACGGTAATGGTCTACTAAAGAAAGTTTGAAACATTTTCCAATGTTTTTCGTAAATCAGGGTAACGCGTATAAAGGAGGAAATGAATATGAAGAAAACAAGGTGGGTAGCAGCCGGGATTGTCGCAGCATCGATTGGACTAGCCGGATGCCAAGATGGACAGACGGATTCAGGTAGTGGCAGCGGATCTGGTTCGACGAAGTCGGGGGAACTCTCGAACACAGAGCTATTAAAGAAAGCGACAGCCGCTCAAGAGGACATCAAATCGTTCCACATGGAAGGAACGGTCAGCTCTAAAGCAGGTGAGATGGCGATGGATCAGAAGGTTTCCGCTGATATCATTCAAAAGCCGCTCGCGATGAAACAGACGATGACGATGAAAAATCCTGAAGACGGGAAAGACGTGACGATTGAAAGTTACATCGTTGACGATAAAATGTACCTCTCGCAAAACGGACAATGGATCGTTCAAGACGTTTCAGAACTAGGCGAGATGGTCGAAGCGATGGAATCATCGGCATCGACGGAACAAAACTTGCAGCTCCTAAAGAAATACAAAGATAATTGGACAGCGAAAAAAGAGGGCGATGTCTATCAGATCGACGTTAAGCTGAGTGGTGATGACCTGAAAGCCTTCATGAAGGATTCACTCGAACAGACAGGACAGATGGCGCAGATGAAAGATGCGATGGATAGCATCGATTATAAAAAGATGAACTACAAAATGACGTACGACGCGAAGACGTTCTATCCGAAGTCACTCGACATGGATATGGTGTTTGCGATTGAAAAAGAGACCGAGTTCAACATGAAGAATGAGTCGACGTTCTCGAAATTCAATGAGATCGACGAGATCACATTACCGGCGGAAGCAAAAGACGCACAACCGCTCACAGGTGCTGGACAGTAAAAAATGAAAAAACAAGCCCCTCTCTTCTGATGTGAAGACGAGGGGCTTGTCGTTTAGACTTGGAACTGGCGGAGAACATCCTTTAGTGCTTCCGCCTGTTGTTGACTGACGGAAGTCTGTTCATGGACATCTCGGAACGCTTGGACGGAATGATTGATTTGCTCCGACATCGATTGTGTTCCCTGCGCACCATCATTGACGGTGACGGCAACATCGTTGATGACACCAAGCATGTTCGCTGTCAGTTCCTGAAGTTGACCGGCTTGGGCAGCGAAGTGTTCCGCTGCATCACCGAATAAATGTGCGTCGTTCCGATACTGGACGGAGGCATCCTCAAACAAATCGTAGTCTTTGGCGACCTTTGTATCAATGAAAGAGAGCATCTCGCCGGACGCGGCGTTCAAGTGTTCAACGGACTCGATGACAGAAATCGAGACATCTTGGATTTGTTCGACGGTATCCCGACTACTTTCGGCAAGTTTGCGAATTTCATCGGCGACGACGGCAAAGCCGCGACCGACTTCACCAGCGCGTGCTGCTTCAATTGAAGCGTTAAGGGACAATAGATTCGTTTGCGCCGCGATCGAGAGGATCGCGTCCGATAAGACGGAAATTTCCTTGACAGCCTTTGCGCGAGCCATTGCGTCCTCGAGTTTACTTTTCGTTTCAGCGAGAATGTGATTCGCGGTCTGTTTCGCTTCGGTTGCGACGACTTGAAGCGATTCAGCACGTCCACCCACTTCTTGTGCCCGTTTTCCGTTCGCTTCTGCACCAGCGACGATATCATGAATCGTCGCTTCCATATCGACAGCAGACGAGTTCATCTCTTCGGCAGAAGCAGCTGTCTCCTGCATCCCGGCTGATAAGTTTTCAATCGTATGGGAAGTCGACGCCATATCCTGATCGAGTTCGCTGATTCGACCGGAGACGTGACGTGAAGTCGACACGACATGGGTTGCTGTATCATCAACCTGGATGATGATTGTCCGTAAGTGGGCGATGAATTGATTCATCGACTGGGCGATTTGTCCAATCTCGTCATCACGTACGACGTCGAGTTGTGCCGTCAAGTCGCCACCTTGTGTTGCTAGTTCATACGTTTTCGCCTGTAGTTGGCGGAGTGGACCGAAGATCGAGCGTAAAATCAAGACGGTGAAGATGACACCGAGTAATCCGACGACACCGATGATCGTGAAGAAAAGGATGTGAGCTGTATTGGCAGAACTTGTGATGGCATCACCATTTATTTTCGCTTGTTGATTATTGTATTTCACGATTTTCGTTAATTGATCAGAAACGGCGAAGTATGAATCACGACTCTCACCTTCATAATAGGTGACCGCTTCTTTTTGGGTTTCCGGCGTACTAAGGGCGAGAAGGCGATCAGTCGTCTCATTGAAAGTTTGCCATTTTTTCGTGAGATCATTGAACAGTGCGCGATCGCTTTCTAAATAAATCGTTTTCTCGTATTTCGCGAGATTCGCGTCAACGGTCGCTAAACCGTCTTTGACACGCTTATCATAACCGGCTTTAATTTCTGGATCATTTTCTTGAATGTGTAATAATTCAACACGTCGTAAATCAGACAGTGCCGTGTTCGTTTCATGGGATAAGTTCAGACCAGGAATCCAAGACGAGGTGATCGTTTGACTCTCTTGGTCAACGCGACTGAGAGAAGATGCGCCGTATAAACCGACACCGATCAAGCTGAGCAAAAGTATGGAGGACAATAAGATAAGCTTTGTTTTAATCTTCATATGATTCGCTCCTTTTTTGCAAGATGAACTATTTATTTTCTTGATTATACCTTCACAAGTAAAAAATTTACTTATTATCAAAAAAATTAAAACGTAAAATAGTTTCATGAAAAAATAGTTTGACAATTATCAGTAAATTCTGAAAAAATGGTAAGGAACTACATATCTCATAAAGGGAGGTAAGACGAATGGGAAATTCATTTAGTGAGTGGATTAGTGCGGTGTCCGATATCGTATGGGGACCACCGTTACTCATTCTGTTGGTCGGTACGGGGATTTACTTGACGATTCGCTTAGGATTCATTCAAATTACCAAACTGCCGTATGCGCTGAAGCTTGCGTTTTCAAAGCATCAGGACGATAAGTCTGAAGGTGACATCAGTCACTTTCAAGCGTTGATGACGGCACTGGCTGCGACCGTCGGTACGGGGAATATCGTCGGTGTCGCAACCGCCGTCGTCCTCGGGGGACCAGGCGCGATCGTCTGGATGTGGCTGTCCGGTCTGTTCGGGATGGCGACGAAATACGCGGAAGCGATCCTTGCCGTCAAATATCGTGTCGTCGATGAGAAAGGACAGATGGCAGGAGGACCGATGTATTACCTTGAGCGGGGACTGAAGCAAAAATGGCTCGGTGTCTTGTTTGCTGCATTCGCTTCGATCGCTGCGTTTGGGATCGGAAACGGGGTCCAGACGAACTCGGTCGCCCTCGCGATGAAATCGACGTTCGATGTGCCACTTTACGTGACGGGGATCGCGTTGATGGTATTGACGGGTGTCGTCATTCTTGGTGGGGTCAAGTCAATCGGGAAAGTCGTCAGTCTGTTCGTTCCGTTCATGATTTTCTTCTATGTCGGAAGTGGTTTACTAATTCTCATCATGAACTATGATCTGATTCCAGGTGCGATTTCAACGATCTTCAGTAGTACATTCTCAAACGAGGCCATCACGGGTGGGGCAATCGGAGCGGCGATTCGTTATGGTGTCGCGCGTGGTGTGTTCTCAAATGAAGCAGGACTCGGTTCAGCACCGATCGCAGCTGCTGCTGCGAAGACGGACTTCCCGGGGCGTCAAGCGCTCGTCTCGATGACGCAAGTCTTCCTCGATACATTGGTCGTCTGTTCGATCACGGGTCTGACGCTCGTCATGGGGGGACAACTCGATACGAAGTTGGAGGGTGTTGAATTGACGACGGCGAGCTTCGAAGTCTTCCTCGGTCCTGCCGGGAAATACATCGTTACGATCGGTCTCGTCATGTTCGCGTACTCGACCGTTCTTGGCTGGTCGTACTACGGTGAAAAATCGATCTATTATCTGTTTGGTCAAAAATCAATCCTACCGTACCGCATCCTGTTCGTCTTAGTCGCTGGAGCAGGTGCAATGACGACGAACTTGAACATGGTGTGGGCGATTTCTGATGTCTTCAACGGATTGATGGCGATTCCGAACTTAATCGGTTTGATTGGACTGTCCGGCGTCGTCATTGCCGAGACACGACTGTTCCGCGAACAGTTGAAACGAGAAGAAGCGAATCGGAAGGTTTCGTAGGATACATGCTCTAATAACGAGTTCGTGTATGATGAAGTATGAAAAAAGGAGATCACGTTCCGGGTCATGAACTCGGATGGTGATCTCCCTTTTTATTTGATCGAAAGAAATTAAGAATGCGCATCCTCGACTCCTACAGGAGAAGAAAGCACAGACAGTGCTTTCGGCAGGGATAGGTAAGACCCGGCAGACCGCAGTGAATGCGGGTGGCCGCGGCTTACCTCCCGCCTGTGGAAAGCGAGGATGAAACATTCGTTGTTAGAGATGGTAATCAAGAGAAAAACGAGAGATACATCACTTTTGACGATAAAGCATCAGGGATTCATAAGGACGTAACGTCAAAGTCTGACCCTCTGTCTGCATCTTCTGATAGTTGTGAAGCAACACCGTATAATCCGATCCGTCACGAGGTAACGTGAACGTCGTCTCTGTTCCGTAGAAGTTCGAAACGACAAGCAACTCTTCCTCGCTTGTGGCACGTTCGTACGCCCAGAGTAACGGATCGTCTGGTGTCAACAGACGGTACGAACCGTCCGTCAGCACGTCATACTGTTTGCGGAGTTGAATCAACTGTTTGTAATGATGATAGACCGAGTTTGTGTCTGCGACAGCCGACTCGACATTGATGTGATCATACGTTGGTGAGACCGGTATCCACGGCTCGCTTGAACTAAAGCCACCGTTGACAGCATCCGACCACGGCATCGGCGTCCGCGCATTGTCACGCGACTTTTGACGAATCGCAGCGAGAATCGCTTCTTCCGTTACGCCGTTGTCCCGAGCTTCCTGATAGGCGTTCAACGTCTCGACATCGCGGTAGTCGGACAGATCCGTGAAGTCCGGATTCGGCATGCCGATCTCTTCTCCTTGATAGATATACGGTGTACCTTGTAAACCGTGAAGCGTCGTCGCGAGCATCTTCGCACTTTCGACGCGATACGTGACGTCGTCACCAAACCGGCTGACGACGCGTGGCTGGTCATGGTTGCACCAAAAGATAGCGTTCCAGGCTTGTCCGTTCATGCCGGATTGCCAGTCGGAGAAAATCTGTTTCAGTTGCTTGAAATCAAACGGTGCTGCCGTCCATTTTTCACCGTTCGGATAATCGACCTTCAAGTGATGAAAATTGAACGTCATCTTCAGTTCTTGTTCATTAAGCGATGAATAACGGAGGCAGTGTTCAAGTGACGTCGACGACATCTCGCCGACCGTCATGAGATCGTGTCCAGCAAAGACTTCTGCGTTCATCTCTTGCAAGTAGTCATGGACGTTCGGTCCGTCCGTATAATACGCACGTCCGTCCCCTGCTGGATCGTTCGGAAGACCTGGCGTCTTTGAGATCAAATTGATGACATCAAGTCGGAAGCCGCTGACCCCTTTATCCCGCCAAAAGCGCATCATGTTGTAAACATCTTCTCGTAAGCGTGGATTTTCCCAGTTCAGATCCGCTTGCGTCTTGTCGAACAGGTGCAAGTAATACTTGCCAGCTACCTCATCAAATGACCAAGCGGGACCACCGAATTTCGATACCCAGTCGTTCGGTGTATCGCGCCAGATAAAATAGTCGTGATACGGGCTGTCCGGGTGACGTCCTTCTTCGAACCAAGAGTGCGACGTCGAGCAATGGTTGACGACGATATCCATCATGACAGACAGACCGCGTTGTTTTGCTTCTGCAAGTAACGTCTCGAAATCGTCCATTGTTCCGTAGGATGGATCAATCGCGTAATAATCACTGACATCATAACCATTGTCGTTTTGCGGTGAGGCATAGACCGGCGTCAACCAGAGATAATCGACACCAAGATCCGCCAGATAATCGAGTTTGGCAGTGACGCCTCGTAACGTACCGGTCGCTTTGCCCTCCGGACTATAAAAACTCTTCGGATAGATTTGATAAACGGCGGATTTGCGCCAATCGGTTGTCGTGATCATGAGATACACACCTTTCTAAAATTACGCTGCTTTTTTCAGGGCAGCTTTTTTTGCGCGTTTCGTCGAGACATAGTGGAACAGGAACGTACAGGCGACAGGAACGATGATCGCGATCACCATGCCGACGATGAATGACAGAATCGAGCCTGGTACGATCGAAATGAAAGCAGGTAATCCGCCAACACCGATCGCAGGAGCAAGAACGCCACTGACGGCGATGAAAGCTGACGCGATCGCTGAACCGACGAGTGCCGCGTAAAACGGATATTTGAATCGGAGATTGACCCCGAACATCGCTGGTTCCGTGATCCCGAAGTAGGCGGATAAAGCGGACGTTGATGCCATGTTTTTATCGTTAACGTTTTTCGCGAGGAAAAGCATCGCGAGTGTTGCTGAACCTTGGGCGATGTTCGAAATCGCGATCATCGGCCAGATGAACGTCGTTCCGCTTTGTCCGATCAACTGTAGATCAACGGCGATGAACATGTGGTGCATGCCGGTAATAACGAGCGGCGCATAGAGTGCGCCGAAGAGTAAGGCACCAAGTAACGGAACAGCTTCGAACGTATTGACGACACCGATTGTAATCCAGTCACCGACTTGACGCGTGACCGGTCCGATGACGGCAAGGGCGAGGAAGCCCGTCAATGTGATCGTCGTAATCGGTACGACGAGTAATTGAATCGCATTCGGTACCCGTTTTTTGAGCCAACGTTCAATCGTACTGAGAACATAAGCAGCGGCGAGTACAGGGAGGATTTGTCCCTGATAACCGACTTTTTCAATTTCAAAGAGACCGAGAATGTTGAATGTCGGGATTTCACCTTTTAGAGCACTTTGTCCGTAGTTCCAAGCGTTTAAGAGATCTGGGTGAACAAGCATCAGACCCATGACGATCCCGAGAATCTCACTTCCACCGAAGCGTTTCGTCGCTGACCAACCGACGAGTGCCGGGAGGAAGACGAAGGCCGTGTTTGCCATCATATTGATAAGATCCCAAAGTCCTTGTAAGTTCGGATAACGATCGATCATCGTCTTGCCACCGAACTCGATACCGAATAGATTATTGATTCCCATTAAGAGACCAGCAACGATGATCGCCGGGATGATAGGCATGAAGACATCAGAAAAGACTTTGATCAACTTTTGGAACGGATTCATCTTGGCAGCGCCAGACGATTTAACATCTGCGATCGTCGTTGCCTGTAAACCGGTTAATTGAATGAATTCTGCATAGACCCGGTCGACGTCTCCGGCACCAATGACGATTTGATAGACACCCGCGTTCAAGAACGCGCCTTTGACGAGCGGAACTTCAAGTAAGGCTTCTTGATCGACAAGCTCTTGGTTCTTAAGCGTTAAACGAAGGCGGGTGACACAGTGAGCTGCCTGCTCAACGTTCTCCTTACCTCCGATGTTCTCAATGATTTGCTCTGCAATCTGACGATAGTTTGGTTTCATCTCGATGCTCCTTTTTGGAAGTGACATACTTGACCACTTTTGAAATGAAAACGTTTTCTTATCTGCGCACACTTATCTTAACTTATCTATATAAGTTGGTCAAGAACTTATATAGATAAGTTAAGAAGAATAAAAAAGAGAGAATCCGTCAGCTACGGATTCCCTCATCTAGGTAGCGTATATTCAACGTAGCGTATATTCAACGACGGGCAATATCAGTGAACTGAAACTTATCGAGCCGGTGACGCGATTCCGTCCGTTCGAAATGTTGTCCTTCATAGAAATACGTATCGTTCGTGACAACGATGACATGCGTCATATCGTGAAGGTCGAGTCGTTCTTGGTCTTCCATTGTCGCAGGGCGAGCTTCGATTTTTCGTTTTGCGTAGCTGATCTGCCGACCAAGTGTCTCTTCGATGTACTGATAGATCGAACCTTGAGCGATGTCAGTAGTGAGTCCGGGTACGAGTGCTGTCACGAAATGATTGATGTCACGGATGACACGTTCACCATCGATTTGGCGAATGCGCTCGATGCGCGTCACGTTCGTTCCTTGTGCCACATGTAATAACGAAGCGAGCTCAGCAGAGGCGGAGAGGACTTCGCAAGACACTACATCCGTCTCGACGGCATGTCGCCCCATCCGGCGATGTGCTTCCGAGAAGCTGACGATCCCATTGAATTGGAATTCGATCGCTTCTTGCGACAGGACGAAGACACCTTTCCCCTGGTGTTTACGGACGAAGCCTTTTTCTTGCAGGGCATCGATCGCTTTTCGGACCGTTCCGCGGCTCGCCTCGAATTCGTGCATCAATTCCGTCTCAGAAGGTAATTTCGTTTCAGCCGGGAGCGTTCCTTCCTGAATCCGCTGTGCGAGCTCGTGATAGATGTTTAAATACTTCGGCATATGATCCGTCCTTTACACTCAAATAATGCCTTTAGTGTAGCACGGAACGATTACAGGCATCAAAATAGCTCCACCTATGATCCGGACATGACCGGAAAATAGATAGAGCGTAGAAGTGTGAATGTCAGTCAACGAAGAGACGTCGAAAACGTCGTTCCTTTTTTGAGGACATCTTGTTTTTCATCGAGAACATCACTCGTCAAGAGTTCAATCGAGTCAACCGGCTGTTCCAAGATGAAGCCGAAGTTACCACTCCGTGACTCGGACGGGGCGTAAGTTTTCGCAAGCGACTCCAAATAGACGTCGTCCTCGAGCGTCTTTTCTGTCGCAGCATCGAGTTTGAAGTGGGCGACAGGATTGAACGTGACCGGTTCATTACTTGTGTTCTTGATCGTGACCCGTGTCTTGATCAAATCAAAGGATTCATCGTGCGTAAAGCCATGGAAGAAATCAATCATGCCATAGCTTGGACGAGCATGGAATACTTTGATCTCTTCGATCGTCATCTCGATCGGACCAATCTTCCGTGTTTCGTTCACTCGTTTGAATTGTTTAAGCGTCAGGTCGCCCTTATCATCCGTGACGGTCTGATCGATTTTTGTCAAATCGCGATCGTCTGGAATTTGTGGGTTTGGAACGTAGGCGCTTGTTTTTTCAAGCGATACCGGCTGCTCCTGTTTCGCAGACGCTGGTTCTTTTGGTGTGTCTTGTGATGCTGAAGTGCCACAACCAGCGAGCACCGTCCCGAGCATCAAAGTAGCAAGTATCTGTCTCATGAACATTCTCCTTATTTCTTCGATTTCAAGAGATCGAAGATGATTTTCGCGTGATCCGTGTTGTCGACTTGTCCCGCGAAACGTTCTTTAGCAGGACCGAACGCATAGACCGGTACGTCTTCACCTGTATGTCCACCTGTCGTCCAGCCTGTATGCGAGCGTTCGTTGAAGATTTCTTCAATCGCATTATCGATCTCGAGTAATTTCTTCGATTCAGCAGCGCGGGAGACGCTATCGATTTCTTTGTCCGTCAAGGCGAGTTTGTCCTGATCGATATACGTCGTCAACGTCTTGCGGACGTCCGCACCATCGACGATTTTTTGCGCCATGAAGTCAGGTGTTTTCTTTGCCGCTTTGATCGGTTCAGCGAACCAGTTATAGATGCCATCTGCACCGATTGAATATCCACCCGTTGAGTGGTCAGCTGTCGCGACGACGAGTGTATGTTTATCCTTCTTTGCAAATGCGATCGCGGCTTTGAATGCCCGCTCGAAGTCTTCCATCTCACTCATGGCACCGACGATATCATTGTCATGACCGGCCCAGTCGACTTGGCTACCTTCGACCATCAGGAAGAATCCTTTTTTATTCGAGTCGAGTCGCTTAATGGCAGAGTTCGTCATTTGTTCAAGCGATGGGACCGAGTTTTCGCGGTCAATCCGTTTTGGTAATCCACCATCTGCGAACAGACCGAGGACTTGTTTGTTTTTATCACCTTGCAATTGATCCAGATCCGTGACGTAACTGTAACCGTCTTTTTTGAATGCTTTCGTCAAATCAACATCCGGACGGACGAAGTTCGACTTACCGCCACCGAGCATGACGTCAATTTTATGCTTCCCATTGACGCGTTCCTTGAAGTAATCGTCTGCGATCGCGTTCATGTTCTTTCGGCTCTCATCATGAGCACCGAACGAAGCAGGTGTCGCATGCGTGATTTCCGATGTTGCAACGAGTCCTGTTGACTTACCACGTTCTTTCGCTGCTTCAAGGACGGTCTTGACTTCCGATTTATCGTTATCGACAGCAATCGCTGCATTATACGTCTTGACGCCGGATGACATCGCTGTTGCTGCGGAAGCGGAATCGGTGACGTTTTCCTTCGGATCTTCCGGATAAGTCATCTGTTGACCAACGAGGTATTGGTCAAACGCTGTTTTTTCAGCAACCGGTGTCGATGGATCGTTCTTTAAGTAACGATGTGCTGATGTATAGGAGACACCCATCCCGTCGCCGATCAAGAAGATGACGTTCCGGATTTCCGGTGATTTGACCGGTTTCGTCTTTGCTTCTGCTTCAGGCATCGAGAGCATCGTACTAAGGGAAAGGGTTGATAAGGCAAAAATCGGAATGATACGTTTTAATTTCATAAGAGTTCCTCCTCGAAAGGTGCTGGGGTTTGATGATCGATACGACCTACAAACTCCACCTTACGGATAGAATGTGAAATCCATGTTTATCGTTTGTAAAGCTTTGTGAAGAATCGATGACAAAAAAAATGGACCTTCTGAAAAGTCATTTCAGAAGATCCATTCGTTGCATTAGCGACTCCACCCAATCATTCTGCGATAAGAGCTGAACGTCGGCCACGCGAGAATCGCGATTGCGAGCCAGTACAGGAATTGATTCTCGGACGAAATCAGACCGATGATTCCCGCGAGTAGGATTGTCGTATAGATCGAGAAGGTGATGATGAGTGCTGGATGTAATTTCGGGAAAATCGTGAAACGCCCGAGACGTTCGTTCGCACCTTTGACATAGAGACGACTACCGAAAATCAGTAAGACGACCGTCAAGGCTAAACTGAACAATACAGCATAAGCGATGTTGAAATCGGTATTGTACTCGAAGAAGAGTGCAAAGGGCGTCGTGATTGTCATCAAAAAGCTTGTTGGTTTGTCTAACTCTTCGTAGCCCACGCCAAAACCCAGTTGACCGATAGCATAGATACTGAAATACGTGAAGTAATTCAAGAACAAGAAGAACGTTCCGAGTAACAGTTGTCCGATGATATCACCAGCAATCGTTCCGGCGAATAAGAAGATCGTCAAAATTGTCACATCAAATAGAAGGAATAGACCAAAATCTTGAAGGAGTGACGACCACGTGACGTAATCAAACGGATTGATACCGAATGCTTGCAGTAATGACCAACTGGCGAAAAAACCGATGATCGGGAAGACGATCAACGTCACAGTGCCGATCGCCCATTTAATCCAAAACAGCCAGACCTTCGGAAACGGCAACGCGTGTAAGATCAGACTGCGACCACTTCCGCGCTCGGAACCGAGCATCAAAATCGCAAAGACGGCGATCAGAATGGCAGCGAATCCAGTGAAGAACGGACTGACGAGGACAGCTTGAATCGTTTCGGTTTGATAAGATACTTCATATGTTTCAAAGTCGTTGATGATGGTATAGCTACCAAAACCATAACTGAAGATCGCCAGTAGAATAAAACAAGCGAGTGGCCAAATGCCTTGCTTGATGTGATAGCGGATCAATTGCTTAACCATGTCGTTTCCCTCCAAATGTCCCTAAGAAGTAATCTTCCATCTGCACCGGCAAAGCATCCTTTAATAGAGGACTCGTCGTTTCAAGATACTGCGCGCCTGCATCGGATAAGACGAGTAACGTCACGACCCGACCCGTTTGGGATAAGACGTGGAGATCGGCATGACTGAGCTCTGGAACATCTTCATAGACGACTTGCCATTTCTGCATGCTAGCTTTGGCATCATCGAGTGCCTTCGGTTCGCGGACGAGGTGTTTTTCGATCGTCATGACACGGTCGGCAAGGGAATCGAGTTCTTCGAGTTGATGCGAAGCAATCAGAACGGCTGTCTGGCGCTCCGCAAGTAATGAGACGAGTTGTTTCAGATAATCACGTTTGTTGATTCGGTCAAGTCCATCGGTTGGTTCATCGAGTAACAGAACCGGGGCATTCGTTGCGAACGCGAGTTGGAGAAGGAACAATTGCGCTTGTCCCTTCGATAAAGAAGTGACGCGACGTCCGCGATCGAGATTCGACGAGCGGCAGTAGTTTTCGATATACGTCTTCTCGAAGTTTGGATAAAAGACGTGATAGAAGTTGATCAGTTCACCGAGCGTCATCTGGCGGTAGACGGAAACAGAATCCGGAACGAGGAAAAGGTGCTTCCGCGTCTTCGGGACGTGGTGGATCGACTCGCCGTTCCATTCGACCTTTCCACGAGTCGGCTCGAGCGCTCCGACGAGTGTTTTCAGTAATGTCGTTTTTCCGGCACCATTACGACCAATCAAGGCAGTAATCGTTCCTGCCGGCAGGGTGAAGGATGCATTTTCATAAATCATGGTACGGTCAATTTGTTTCGTCAGATGAGAAACGGTCAACATGAGGAATCCTCCCTTATGTGTAAGATATGTTGATAGAGTTCTTCGTTTGAGATGGATAATTCGTCGGCGATGGCACAAAGGCGGATGAGTGGATCTTGGATGGCAGCTTGTTTGACTTCGTGAAGTGGGATGTCTGAGATGAAGGAGCCTTTACCGCGCATCGTGACGATGAAGTTGCGGCTCTCGAGTTCCTGATAGGCGCGGGAGACAGTGTTCGGATTGACAAGGAGTGTACCGGCAAGTTCACGGACGGATGGCATCTGTTCGCCGGAGCGGAGTAGACCACGAGCAATCGAGCGGATGATTTGAGCGACCAACTGTTCATAGATCGGTAACGGACTTTTCGGATCAACGGTGAACATTTCTTCACCTCCTTAAGTGTACTAATTCAATTAATACACCAATTATAGGAATTTACAACCTGTCTGTCAACGTTTCTTTTCAAGAAGACGATGACGCCATCGATCGCAATATTTGCTATACTGACGACAGAAGAATCGCCAGGAAGGATGACCGAGATGTTGGATCGATTGAGTGCGTTAGAGGACCGTTATGAAAAACTAAATGATATGTTGGCTGATCCAGCCATCATCAATGATACGAATCAATTGCGTGAGGTCTCAAAGGAGCAGTCACAGCTTGCGCCGACCGTCGAGACGTACCGTGTCTATCGCGAGAAGATGGAAGCTTATCAAGAGGCACGTCAAATGTTGACAGATCCCGAGATGCGCGACCTTGCAAAGGAAGAAGTCGCGATGCTTGAACCGGAGATCAAAGAGCTTGAAGCGAAGCTGAAGGCTTTATTATTACCAAAGGATCCGAATGACGATAAGAACGTCATCGTCGAGATTCGTGGTGCAGCAGGGGGAGACGAGGCAGCCTTATTTGCGGGTGACCTATTTAAGATGTACTCGAAGTTTGCTGAGAAACAGAGCTGGAAGATTGAGATCATCGATGCGAGCTACACGGAGCTTGGTGGCTACAAAGAGATCATCTTTATCGTCAAAGGAACGGGTGCTTATTCGAAGTTGAAGTACGAGAACGGGGCACACCGCGTCCAACGCGTTCCGTCAACGGAATCCGGCGGGCGGATTCATACATCGACCGCAACGGTCGCCGTGTTACCAGAAGCAGAAGACGTCGAAGTCGAGATCCATGACAAGGATGTCCGAGTCGATACGTTCACGTCGAGTGGACCGGGTGGCCAGTCCGTCAATACGACACAGTCCGCTGTCCGTGTCACGCACGTGCCGACGGGAATCGTTGCCAGCTGTCAGGATGAGAAGTCGCAAATCAAGAACAAGGAAAAAGCGATGAAGGTCTTGCGCGCGCGTGTCTACGATAAGATTCAACGCGAACAGCAAGCGGAATATGATGAAAAACGGAAGTCAGCTGTCGGTACGGGTGACCGTTCAGAGCGGATTCGGACGTATAATTTCGCTCAAAACCGGGTGACGGATCACCGGATCGGATTGACGATCCAGAAGCTTGATCGAATCTTGCAAGGCGAGATGGATGAAGTCATCGATACGCTTGTCATGGAACATCAGGCGCGGGCATCGGAGGCGGCGAACTGATGCGGATCGCGAAACGTTTAAATGATGCAAAAACGATGATGGAACAAGCAGGACGCGAGGGTTCAAGTGCCGAATGGTTACTCATGCACGTCTTGGATGTCGACCGGACCGGACTCCTTGTCCGCTTGTCCGATGAATTGACGCCGGAGCAAGATTTACGATTCAGTGAATACTTGCTTGCTCATGTTCACGGCGTACCCGTTCAGCATTTAATCGGCTATCAGCCGTTTTATGGACGGGATTTCCGTGTCACACCGGATGTCTTGATTCCACGACCGGAAACGGAAGAGTTGATCGTCTTCGTCACGGAGCGTCTCAAACGTGAGTCGTTCACCGCGGGACAGATCGTCGACATCGGAACCGGTAGCGGAGCGATTGGAATCACGCTCGCCCTCGAACTCGAGCAACCGGTCACGACCGTCGATATTTCACCGGCCGCGATTGCAGTCGCGAAGCAAAATCAAGCGAAGCTTGGTGGAGACGTGACGTTCCTTGAAGGAGATTTACTAGCGCCACTTGCGGATGATTCCGTGCGGGTGCTTGTTTCGAATCCTCCTTATATCGAGGAAGAGGAATTACTCAGTGAAGTCGTGTTCGACCACGAACCGCATCTCGCCCTGTTTGGCGGAAAAGACGGTCTCGTCTTTTACCGACGTCTCGTCGAGGAGAGTGGACGGGTCCTACGAGACGATTTCCGACTGATTGCGTTTGAAATTGGACACAATCAAGGACCAGAAGTGCAAATGATGTTAAAAGAACGTTATCCAAATGCGGAAACGGGTATTTTAAAAGATATAAACGGTAAAGACCGTATCGTGTATGCGGAACGAAAGGATTGTACAGCGTGAAGACGGAAATGATTGACTTACAGACGATGGATGAAGCAGTTCGGTTATTGCAGGAAGGAGAGGTCGTGGCGATGCCGACCGAGACCGTCTATGGTCTCGCAGGGGACGCAACGAACGAAGCGGCTGTTCGGCGAATCTTCGCCGCGAAGGGTCGACCTTCTGACAATCCGCTGATTGTCCATGTCGCATCCGTAGAACAGGCACATCAGTTCGTCACGCACATCCCAGATGTCGCGGCTCGTTTGATGGAGGCGTTCTGGCCAGGAGCCTTGACGATCATCCTCGAATCGAACGGCACCGCATCCACACTCGTCACAGCAGGACTAGATACGATCGGATTACGGATGCCAGACCATCCGCTCGCGCTTCGATTGATCGAGGCGACAGGGTTGGGTCTCGCAGCACCGAGTGCCAACCGTTCCGGAAAACCTTCACCGACGTCATCTGCGCACGTCGCACATGACCTATCGGGACGCATCGCTGCGATCGTCGATGGAGGGGAAACGGGCATCGGGGTCGAATCGACTGTCATCGATTGTACGATGACGCCACCGGCGATTTTACGACCGGGCGGCGTGACACGCGAACAAATCGAGTCGGTCATCGGTCCTGTCACACTCGATCCTGCCTTATCGATGAAAGATGTTACACCGAAGGCACCCGGGATGAAATATACCCACTACGCACCGGAAGCAACACTTTCCGTAGTGGAGGGAGATCTTTCATTCTTACAGCAACTCATCGATGATGCACGACAAACCGGACACAAGACGGGCGTCCTCCTGTTTGACGGGGAGGAAGTCGACGCAGATGTTCGCTGCTCCCTTGGTAATTCGATGGAGACGGCGGCACAACGTCTTTACGATTGTTTACGGCGATTTGATCAGACGACGGTGGATCAGATTTTTGTACGAGACCTATCAGAAGAAGGGGTGGGGCTTGCGGTCCGCAACCGCCTCCATAAAGCAGCAGGTGGTCGGGTCATTCGCCCTTGAAGAAGGAGGATACGGAGATGAGCACACGTCGCGTTTTATTCATCTGTACAGGAAATACATGCCGTAGCCCGATGGCGATGGCGTTACTACGCTCGAAAGTCGCCGATCAGGAATTCGACGTCCGTTCAGCAGGACTACGTTCGATGCAAGGATTTGATGCGTCCGAGAACGCCTTACAAGTGTTACGTGAGCGCGGGATCGAACTCGAACACTATACGCAAGTCTTTGATGATGTACTCGGGCGTTGGTCTGACATCATCTTGACGATGACGCGTCAGCACAAGCAGGAAGTCGGTGAACGCTATCCGGAACTGAAGGAACGGACGTTCACCTTATATGAATATGTGACAGGGCTTGAACGGGACATCAACGATCCGTACGGCGGATCAATGAACGTCTACCGGCAAGTACGTAATGAACTCGAACCCCTCGTCAACCGTCTTGTGTTAAAATTGACGCAGAACGGAAACGGAAGAAAAGCTCCGGATACACGGAAACTTCCGAAAAAACAACCTAAACAAACGGGGGAATAGTAAAGATGAAAGTAGCAATCGGCGCGGATCATGGCGGTTTTAAGTTAAAGGCAGAAATCAACGACCTCTTACAAGAGCTCGGCATCGACTATACGGACTTCGGTACGCATTCAGCCGACTCGATCGATTATCCGGATGTCGCGATTCCAGTCGCTGAGGCAGTCGCAAGCGGAGAGTTTGATCGTGGCATCTTGATTTGTGGAACAGGGATCGGGATCGGAATCGCAGCGAACAAAGTCAAGGGCATCCGAGCAGCACTCGTCCATGATACGTTCAGCGCGAAAGCGACGCGTCAGCACAACGATTCGAACATCTTAACGATGGGCGAACGCGTCATCGGTCCAGGACTGGCTCGTGAGATCGCACAGCTTTGGCTTGAAACGGAATTCGAAGGCGGACGTCATGAGAACCGCGTTTGCAAAATCTCAGATTATGAGGTGAAGTAATGGACTTGACACGCATCCAGCACGATTTAGAAGAAGCACTGAACGCTCTGGATGAACGATTTTCCTTAAAAGGAAAATTGCTCGTGATCGGCTGTTCGACGAGTGAAGTCATCGGCAAACAAATCGGCAAGGCCGGTTCACCGGAAGTCGCAGACGCGTTGTTCGATGTTTTCGATGCCTTTCGTCGGTCGCACCAAGTCGATCTTGCCTTCCAAGGCTGTGAGCATATCAACCGGGCGCTGACGCTTGAGCGGCAAACGGCAGAACGACTCGGACTCGATCCAGTGACGGTCGTTCCTGTTCCGGAAGCCGGTGGATCGATGGCGAGTGCTGCCTATCAGCGCTTCTCGGCACCGGTCGTCGTCGAAGCGATTCAGGCAGACGCCGGGATTGATATCGGTGACACGTTCATCGGGATGCACTTGAAAGCTGTTGCGATTCCCGTGCGCTTGCCGCACAAGGAAATCGGTGAGGCACACGTGACGGCAGCCGTGACACGACCGAAATTAATCGGTGGAGCACGTGCTAAATACGAATGATTGATGCAAGGGGTTGCGCACCCCTTGCTTTTTTGATGTTGTTTTTAGGGATGCCGGGAACGAAACATTCGTGTTAAGATAGGTCTATCGAAATGAAATGGGGGAATTCAGATGGAACAAACACCGCTTACGTATCTGAAACAACAAGATGAGGCACTCTTTTCGGCAATGCGCCAGGAACTAGGTCGTCAACGGGATAACATCGAATTGATCGCATCCGAGAACTTCGTCTCGCAAGCTGTCATGGAAGCACAAGGCAGCGTCTTGACGAACAAGTACGCAGAAGGTTACCCAGGTCGTCGTTATTATGGTGGCTGTGAGTATGTCGATCTCGCTGAGAATTTAGCACGCGACCGCGCGAAGGAAATCTTCGGTGCGGAGCACGCGAACGTGCAACCACACTCGGGTGCACAAGCGAACATGGCGGTTTACTTCACGATTCTCGAGCAGGGAGATACGGTCCTCGGGATGAACCTCTCGCACGGTGGCCATCTGACGCACGGTAGCCCCGTCAATTTCTCCGGTGTCCAGTACAACTTTGTGGAATACGGTGTCGATCAAGAGACAGAGATGATTGATTACGATGTCGTTGCGAAATTAGCAGAAGAGCATAAACCAAAATTAATCGTCGCGGGCGCATCGGCGTATCCGCGTGTCATCGACTTCAAACGTTTCCGTGAAATCGCAGACAGCGTCGGTGCTTACTTGATGGTCGACATGGCACACATCGCTGGACTTGTCGCAGCAGGTCAGCACCCGAACCCAGTCGAGCATGCGCACTTCGTCACGACGACGACGCATAAGACGTTGCGTGGTCCACGTGGTGGGATGATCCTCTGTAAAGAAGAGCATGCGAAAGCAATCGATAAAGCCATTTTCCCAGGTATCCAAGGTGGTCCACTCATGCACGTCATCGCCGCGAAAGCTGTCGCGTTCGGTGAAGCTCTTGCACCAGAGTTCAAGGACTACATCGGTCAAGTCGTCACGAACGCAAAAGTCCTCGGTGAGGAATTGACGAAGCGTGGACTCCGAATCGTCTCAGGCGGAACGGACAATCACTTGCTCCTCGTCGACTTACAACCGCTCGGGATCACAGGGAAACTTGCTGAGCACGCGCTTGACGAAGCCGGCATCACGGTCAACAAGAACACGATTCCGTTCGACCCAGCGAGCCCGTTCGTCACGAGTGGTATCCGGATCGGAACGGCAGCGATGACATCACGTGGCTTCAAGGAAGCCGAGATGAAAGAAATCGCCGAGTTGATCGAACTCGTCTTGAACCACCCAGAAGAAGCAGACGTTCTCGCACAAGCACGTGAGCGTGTCGTTGCTTTGACAGGTCGTTTCCCACTCTACCCAGAGCGCGGATGATTGTCATCCCCTTCGTCCTTTTCATTATGAGAAGGGGGAGGGGATTTTTGTTTGTCTAAAAAAGGAGGCGTACGATTGTATATTTTAGTCGTTGAAGATGACCCACATATCCAATCACTTGTCGTATCGACGTTACAGGCCGACGGACACTCCGTCCGAGCGACAGCAGACGGAAACGAAGCGCTCGCTTGGATTGAAACGATGACGTTCGAGGCAGCCGTGCTCGATGTCCTACTTCCCGGGCAGACCGGTCTCGTCCTATGTGAGCGGTTACGGCAAAACGGGGACATCCCAATCTTGATGCTGACGGCGCTCGGTGAACTGACAGATAAGCGGGACGGCTTTGCAGCAGGTGCTGATGATTACATCACGAAACCGTTCGATCCGGAAGAATTAGTGTTTCGGCTTCACGCCGTGGCGCGGCGCTATCAAAAAGCGGCGCAACCCGTCTTACATCTCGGGGATGTCACGATTGATAAACGCAGTCAGCTCGTGACGATCCAGTCGACCGAGTGGACACTCCCGCGGCGCGAGTTCGAATTATTACATCAGTTGGCGAGTTTTCCGGGACGGGTCTTTAGCCGCGAGGAATTGATCGAACACGTCTGGGGACTTGATTTCATGGGAGACGATCGGACGATTGACGTCCACATCAAACGACTTCGTGGACGTCTGAAGGAGACGAATCAGGTGAAGATTGAGACCGTTCGCGGACTCGGGTACCGGTTGGAGGTCGACGCATGAGGAGCCTCTATACGAAAATCGTCGGACTCGTCTGTGTCGTCTTACTCGTGTCCGCCCTGCTTGCTCTTTTAATCAGTAACATCGCCTACTATTCGTTTTGGCAGGACAGCTATAGCCAAAAAGTCGAGGAAGCGGTCGAGACAGCGATCGATTATTACGAGACGCACGGTGACGGAAAGACGGAATCGTTTTACCGGATGTTACAAGCAACTGGCTTTCAACTGTATGTTCGAACAGATGACGGAACGGAGCGTTACGGAAACACATTTCGCAATGAAACGCTCTCGAGTCAAGTCATCGAGCAAGTGAAAAATGGTCAACCGTACTACGGGATGCGTGAGTATCCGTTTCATCTCTTCCTGCTTGGACTATTCGATAACGAAGTCATCAACACGTACGGGACGTCGGTCAAGACGGCACAAGGAACGGATGCAATCTTCGTCCGTCCGGACTTGAGTCGGCAGATTCGCGAGTTACACCTGTTCGTTGGTCTGTTCCTCGGACTGCTTGTCGTGATCAGCTTTCTCTTGCTCGTCTTCTCGATCCGGTATCTCGTGCGTCCGATCCGGCGCCTGACAAAAGCAACGGAACAGATGGCAGACGGCGACTATGGAATTCGTGTCGGAACGAAGGCGCGCGATGAGATTGGTGAACTGTCCCGACGCTTTGACGAGATGGCGATGGCGATTGAAGCGTCCGATACGGAACGACGCCGGTTCGTTGCAAACGTCTCGCATGAATTCCAGTCGCCGTTGACGACGATCTCGGGGTACGCTGGACAACTCGACGTGACGGGAGAAGACGTCAGGAGACGGGCAATCATTCAACAAGAGGCAGCGCGAATGTCGGAGCTGACGCGTCAATTATTGATCTTAGCAAAGCTCGATGAAGGACGGCGCTTCAAACGACAAGCACTCGATCTACGAACGAGTCTAGAGACGACACTCACAACACTTGCCTTTCAGCTGGATGAGCAAGGCATCGCTGTCGCACTCGATGTATCGCCAGCACTACAGATTCAAGCAGATGCCAGTGCGCTCGAACATGTCTTCCAAAATGTCATTCGAAACGCCGTCTCAGTCTCAGCCGAAGGAGCGACGATTCATATTCAAGCGGAAGAACAAGTGAATCAGGTCATCGTCCGAATCAAGGACGAAGGACCAGGTATGACCGAACAACAGATGGAACATGCCTTTGAACGCTTTTATCAAGGCGATGCATCCCGAACGTCGCGCGGGACGGGACTCGGGCTTGCGATCGTTAAAGAGACGATGCGCCAACTTGGTGGGGACGCGAATTTGTCGTCTGATTCATCCAGTCTGACTGTGACATTGACTTTTTTACGCATTTGACGCGTGCGTTCATGTTCCGTTCATATTGCAGTCGTATCATCAATCCTGTAGCGAACATACAGGAGGGATCACGCGATGAAGTTAGGATGGAAAGAACTCGTCCGAATGAAAGGACGATTCAGTTGGATGACGATCGTGACGATGTTGATCGTCTTATTGATTTTGATGATCACCGGTCTTGCGGACGGGCTGGCCTACGACAATGGGGCTGCCGTCCGGAATCTACCGGTCGAGCAGTTTGCGCTGAGCAAAGATGCAGAAGGACAGCTGACGCGTTCGTTCTTACAGGCGGACGAGACACCAAAGGGCGCGGAAGCACTCGGTGTCCAGAACATGGTGCTTGAGAAGAAGAATGGAACGAAGGATGATGTGACGGTCTTTGCGTTACCAGAGACGACGAATTATGGTCCAAAACAGTTGCAATCATTGCAAAAAGGTGAAGTTCTCGTTGATGCTGCGTACGCGGAGCAACGCGGAACCCGTGTTGGCGATACGATTACGGATTTTCGGACGAAAGAGACGTTCCGAATTGCCGGTACAGTAACGGACGGACGTTATAGTCACGCACCGGTCCTTTGGATGACGGATGAATCGTGGCAAGCATGGCAATCGAAGATGGGGGCATCATACGTCTCAGCGTATATCGGTCAGTCGTTGCAAACGGATCAAGCCGTCTTCTCAAAACAAGCAGTCGTTGAGAACGTACCAGGCTATGCAGCGGAGCAAAACTCCTTCCAGATGATGCGGGTCGCACTCGTCGTCATCGGGGCATTGATTCTGACTGCCTTCTTCTATATTTTGACGATGCAAAAGATGAAACAGCTCGGTGTCTTGAAGGCAATCGGCATCCGGACCCGGACGATGGGTGCGAGTCTACTCGTACAAGTCATCCTCTTGACGAGCCTCGCCTTTGCTGTCAGCGTCGCCATCACCTATTTAACAAGTCGTTTCTTACCGGCGGATCTTCCATTCCGTTTTGAATGGTCGACTAGTCTGATGTACGGCGGCATTTTACTCGTAACGGCAATCCTCGGTGCGCTCGTTCCGTTACGGATGGTCAAGAAACTCGAAGCGGCAGATGCGATGGGAGGAATGAACGGATGATTCGATTAAATCAGATTGAGCAAAGTTATGGTGAGATGACGGTTCTACATGACATCAACTTACAAGCAGAAGCGGGTGAGTTGATTGCCCTCGTCGGACCAAGTGGTAGCGGGAAAAGTACATTGCTCCAGTTGCTTGGATTGTTACAGACACCAACGAACGGTGCCGTCTACTTTGATGATACGTGCGTCAGTGAAGCAGCGGACGAAGAACGTCGTCGTTTGCGTCTCGAGGAAGTCGGGTTCATCTTTCAAGAATCGCATCTCGTACCATTTTTGACAGCAGGAGAGCAACTCGAATTGGTCGCAAAGGAGGCTGGACGGACGGTTGACGCGACGGCGGCGCTCGCCGTGTTCGGACTCGAGCACCGGAAAGACCATTTGCCGCACGCCTTATCAGGTGGCGAACGACAACGTGTCGCGATTGCCCGGGCCTTCGTCAATGAACCACGACTTGTACTCGCGGATGAACCGACGGCAAGTCTCGATTATCCGAATGGTCGCCGGGTGATGGAGCTGTTGCAACAACAAGCGCATGAGTCGAACAAGACCGTCATCGTCATCACGCATGACGAACGGATGCTTGACGTCTGTGACCGGATTTGGCGGATTGAAGATGGGCGGATCACGGAAGCAACAGCATCCCGATCCTATTCTCATCGTTAAACGATTCATCCTCTTGTTTTCGTACATCGACGTACGAAAACAAGAGGTTTTTTTCAATGCTTCGTCAAGAAGATAGGGGAAACGAACCATTTGCGGAAGCGTTATCTTTGCTATACTTAACCGTAGTAAAAAAAGATAAAGGTGGAAATAAATGTGAACTTATCAACCTTGATCCAATCAGAACTTCAAGCCATTCAAACGGAACGCCTGACAGAATGGTTCACCCATAAAAGCCACGAGCGCCGGGAATATTACCGGATGCTCGAAGATTTCAAAGCAATCGTCATCATGCAACAGGCAGGATTTTATGAACAGGCAGATGCTCGTTTTGAACAGTGGAAGATCTTACCGATGCCAGCAGAAGTCTATCGTTATCGCCTGGCGATCGCAGGAAAAGCAGGTGGGAAGCGTCTTGCCCAGAAGCGATTGGCATCCTTTCCCATGACGGTTCAGAATCATCCGCAATTGAAAGACTGGAAGCGACTCGGAAAACTGAATCCATGGTGGATTGGTGGAGCCGTTGCTGTCGTCTCTCTCGTTCTCGTCTGGACACAGTTGGATAGCGAACCCGCAACACCAGTCGCAACGAAACAAACAGAGGTCGAGCAACAACTCGCAGCGCTGCAAACGGAAGTCGAACAGTTAAAAGAAAAAAACGAGCAGCTGGCAAGTGAGCAAGAAAAAGCGAAAGCGATTAAGCCAGAGAAGAAGGAGACTTCTTCCGAAACAAAGCAGACGCAACTACCTCCGAAAGAAGCACTCGAGCAAGGGGTTGCTGCTGTTCAGGCGAAAGACTACAAACGAGCAGACAGTGTCTTGACCGGATCCGTCTTGACGAACAAAGAGACAGCAGGTATGGCACGCTTCTATAAGTTGATCGCTGTCGGAAAGCTCAAGCAGACGACACAGGCGGATTATATTGCCTATCGGAAAGATTTCCCGAAGTCCGGATACATGAGTGACGTCCTCTGGATGCAAGCGGTCTATGAACAAAAATATAAAAAAGGTGATTATCGTGCGACCTTGCAAGAACTCGCGAAACAACCGGACAATGAATGGTCTTACGCCGCAAAAGCAATTCTATCAGGGAAGAGTACGCTCGGAAACTGACGAAAAAACAGTTCCCAAGCAGTACGTTTTTAGAGTACAATGCGAAAAGAGAATGGAGAGGAGATGCAAACAATGAGTAAAGTACATGTATTTGATCACCCATTGATTCAACACAAGATGACGATCATGCGTAAAGTCGAAACAGGAACGAAACAATTCCGGGAACTTGTCGACGAGGTGGCTTCATTGATGGCATATGAAATCACACGTGACCTTCCACTCACAGATGTCGCGATCGAGACACCGGTCACGAAGACGACGCAAAAGATGATCGAAGGCAAGAAACTCGGGATCGTCCCGATTCTCCGCGCCGGTCTCGGTATGGTCGACGGCATGCTCCGCATGATGCCGAACGTCAAAGTCGGTCACATCGGTTTGTACCGTGACCCAGAGACACTCGAGCCAACGGAATACTACCTCAAGCTCCCAACAGACGTCGCAGAACGTGATTTCGTCGTCGTTGACCCGATGCTTGCGACAGGTGGTTCGGCGGCAGACGCCATCTCCTCCTTAAAGAAACAAGGGGCAAAGAGCATCAAGCTCGCATGTCTCTGTGCAGCACCTGAAGGCGTCAAACGCGTTCAAGAAGAACACCCGGATGTCGACATCTATCTCGCGGCACTCGACGAGAAGTTGGACGACCACGGATATATCGTCCCAGGACTCGGTGATGCAGGAGACCGTCTCTTCGGAACGAAGTAAAAAACAGCAAGCTACACAAAAAGACCGCAGACGATGATCTGCGGTCTTTTCGTTGCTATTTCGTAAACTGCGCAAGACTGCTGAAGTATGCTTTAATGAAAAAAGGAAAAAAGGAGGAAGTCACCATGCCGATTACAGTCATGCCGATTTTCGGGACACGACCGGAAGCCATCAAGATGGCACCGCTCGTCAATGCCCTGAAGCAACACCCTGCTTTTGATGTTCATGTTACGATCACTGCCCAGCACCGCGAGATGCTCGATCAAGTGCTCGATTTATTCGAAATCCAACCGGATCATGATTTAAATATCATGAAGCAACGTCAGACACTTGTTGATATTACGACGCGTGGTCTCGAGGGACTCGATGCGATTATGAAGGAGATCAAGCCAGATCTTGTCCTCGTTCATGGGGATACGACGACGACGTTCGTCGGAAGCCTGGCTGCCTATTACAATCAGATCGCAGTCGGTCACGTCGAGGCGGGACTGCGCACGTATAATAAATACTCGCCGTTCCCGGAAGAGGTCAATCGTCAGTTGACGTCGACGCTCGCGGACTTACATTTTGCTCCGACAGCACAAGCAGCAGCGAATCTCGCATCCGAGAACCGTCACGCTGGTGTCTACATCACGGGGAATACGGCAATCGATGCTCTGCAGACGACCGTTCAAACCGATTATGTCCATCCGATGCTTGAGACGGTCGGGGACCGGAAGCTGATCCTGATGACGGCACATCGTCGTGAGAACCAAGGCGAGAAGATGCATCAGATGTTCCGGGCGATTCGTCGCCTCGTCGATGCGTTCCCGGATACGCATGTCGTCTATCCGGTTCACCTCAATCCGGTCGTTCAAGAAGCTGCGAAGACGGTCTTTGAAGGGCATGATCGAATTTCTCTGATCGCCCCACTCGATGTGTTTGATTTCCATAACTTCGCGAGCCGTGCGCATTTAATCCTGACTGATTCAGGTGGCGTACAGGAAGAAGCACCGTCGCTTGGTGTACCTGTGCTTGTCTTACGCGACACGACGGAGCGTCCAGAAGGGATTGCTGCCGGAACGTTGAAGCTTGCCGGTACGGAAGAAGAGACGATTTATCAGATGGCAACGGAACTTTTGACGAACGAAACACTTTATCAAGAGATGGCGCATGCCTCGAATCCGTATGGCGATGGTCATGCGTCCGAACGCATCGTCCAAGCAATCCTGCATCACTTCGGTCAAGGGGAAGCTCCGGCACCGTTACTCACACAATAAAAAACGACGATCACCCTCCGAATCGCTTACATTCACTTGCTTTCCTCAGGCGAGACGTGAGCCGCGTCTCATCGTCCTTAGACGAGGAGTCGGGTCTCACTTGTCTCTGACAGCACAAAGACTTGTGCTTTTTCCTGTAGGAGTCGCGTGAAATAAGCGATTCTTTTTTGTTTTAGTACATCTATGACGGCAAAAGATTTTAGTTTACAGGAATAATATCTTTAAATCTTACCATTTCCACTAAATTCAGCCCATTTGTTTAGAAAATGTAAAACCAGATGACCTTGAAACTGGAAAGGAAACGATGACGATTCAAGCTGTGACGTACCGCACGATTGAAAAAATGGAAATCGCTGAAATGTATTGTTACAAACAGATGTCAGAGCTGTTTTTATGTCCCGATTCGGAAGCGTTTTCAATTGTGAACAAAAAATGTTTTTTCACAAAATCGACACAAATCAATTTTAGAGGTCTTGTTTCGCTTTAACGGGCACGATATAACGTTACTATTCAACGGTTTTGTTCACCATATGAACAATCTCTTTAACCGTTGATAGTACTACATATTTTCTTCACATCTTCGTGAAATGACTTGCATGGAAGACATCTGTGAAAACCTTATCAATCGTTGATATGTATAGGTTTTTCGGCTCTGTTTTTATTGTGAATTCATTTGACTATGAAAGCTGCTTCATTGTATTCTTGACTAGTATGAAAATCCGCAAATTGTGGGAAAGAAAAAGAACTCACAATTGGGAAAAAAGGGGGTCGTCTCTAGTGCGCCAAAGTGGGCTCGCGAAGAGTATGGTCATGGCCTCGCAAATTTCGACGGCACTGGCTGCACCGATCGTCATTGGCTTTTTGGTTGGGAACTATGGGGAACAACAACAATGGTGGGAAAAAATGGGTGCGACGTTCGCCGTGTTCATCGGGATTTTCATCGGCATTCTTTGCATGATCGCCATGATCAGGCACTTGTTAGGGGAGAAGACATGAACATCATCCTTCAAGATGCGTTGTATCGTGCGTACTTACGATGGTTTGGACTCTTTTACGGAATCCTGGCTGTCCTGCTGCTCATCGGACGCCCGAGTGACCTAGTCATCTATGGACTAGCACTTGGTGGAACTGGCAGCTTTCTGATCTTGACGCTTCAACGACTCAGCGTCGATCGGATGTATCGTGTAATCGAGACGGGGCGCAAGCCAGTGTCTCGAGGGACCGTTTCACGCATGGCGGTCGCGGTACTTTGTGTGATGATCGGTTTGAAGTATCAAACTGAATTGTCATTAACTGCGGTGGTAATAGGCCTTCTCGCCGGCCACGTCATACAATTTTGTGAGTTCTTGACTCACGAACTCAAGCGGGAAAAGAGGTGAATAGTCAAATGAACCACGAAATGCCACTTTACGAAATCCCACTCTGGGGTGACTTCGTTCTGTACGGTAGCTGGACGAACTTGATCACAGTATTGATTGCTGCTGCTCTCGTCTTCTTGATTGCCGTGGCCGGTACGCGACGTCTTGTGATGAAGCCAACCGGTGCTCAAAACGTGATGGAGATGTTCCTTGAATTCGTTCGCGGAATTATCAGCAGCACGATGGACTGGAAAACAGGGGGTCGCTTCCTTACGTTCGGAATGACATTATTCCTGTTCATCCTTGTGTCCAACATCATGGGTCTCCCATTCAACGTCGTGACGGGACACTACATTTGGTTCAACTCACCAACTGCAGATCCTTACGTGACACTGGCACTTTCATCTCTCGTAGTAGTCTTAAGTCATTACTACGGTGTGAAGATGCGAGGCTTCGGCGCTTATGCGAAAACATTCATGACGCCGATGTTTATCATTACCATCATCGAGGAGTTTGCAAACACGTTGACGCTCGGTCTTCGTCTTTACGGAAACATCTTCGCTGGTGAAATCATGATCGGAATCATTCTTTCGATCGGTATCGTCTCTGGTACGAACGATTTCCAATTCCTCGGACCAGTCGGCGCGATCATCTCGGGTATCCCGATGTTGATCTGGCAAGGATTCTCACTCTTCATCGGTGGTATCCAAGCGTATATCTTCCTTATCTTGACGATGGTTTACATCGGACATAAGGCAGCGCACGACCATTAATTCGAAGGTAAAGCATCCGCTTTTCCGATAACAGCACGACAAATCAATGAACATACTCTAGGGAGGCAATTTATCATGAATCTTATTGCAACAGCGATCATCATCGGACTCGGCGCACTCGGCGCAGGTATCGGTAACGGTCTTATCGTAAACGGTACAGTATTAGGTCAAGCACGTCAGCCAGAACTCAAAAACGAACTTCGTCAAACAATGTTCATCGGTATCGGTCTCGTTGAGGCACTTCCAATCATCGGTGTAGCGGTCGGTTTCCTTCTTCTCAACTCTTAATCCACGATTAACGAGAACGGACTACATAGGGCGCTATTCGTTCAACGTTTGAGTGAACCGTCACGGGAGCTTAGGCTCCCTTATGTAGATATTGAAGTTGAACCAACCACGAGGGGAGTGTAATCGAATGAATCTAACGTATCTTGCGGCAGAAACTGGTGGCGAAAGCCATCTCTTATTAGCCAACATGATCGTCACGATCGTCGTTTTCCTCTTGCTCCTCATCCTCTTGAAGAAATTCGCATGGGGCCCGCTCGTCAACATGATGAAAGCGCGGGAAGAGCATGTGGCTAGCGAGATCAACTCGGCTGAAAAGAGCCGTAAAGACGCTGAAGTCTACGTAGAACAACAACGCGAAGAATTAAACAAGGCGCGTACGGAAGCACGCGATCTTTTAGAAGCATCACGCCGTCAGGCAGAAGCAGAGCAAGCACGTGCGATGGAGCAGGCACGTCTTGAATCCGAAATGAGTAAGGAAGAAGCTCGCCGTGCGATCGAACGTGAACGCGCTGAAGCACAAGCTGCTTTGAAGAACGATGTCGCTCTTCAAGCAATCGCTGCAGCACGCCACGTCATGAAAACACAGCTTGCGACAGACGAAGCCGCTCAAAAAGCACTCGTCGATCAATTCCTTGCTGATACTAAGGGCACGAACTAATGCGTGATCACGTAGCGGGACGCTACGCAAAAGCGCTCTTCGATCTTGCGCTTGAGCACCATGTGCTCGAGCAAGCAGAAGCTGATGTGCGGACGCTCGGCGAAGTGCTCCACGCAACACCAGAGCTCGCTTCGGTTTTAGATAACCCATCGATTTCTGCTGAAGAGCTCAAGCAAGTTCTTCAAACAAGCTTCACTGGCTTCAACTCGATCGTCTTAAACACATTGCTTGTCATGGTCGAAAACGACCGGGCAGCAGAGATCGTTACATTACCGGAACACTTCATTGCATTATTGAATGAACACCGCAATGTCGCGACGGCAATCGTCACGAGTGCATACAAATTGTCAGACGAGGAACTCACGAAAGTGAAAGAGACGTTTGGCCAAAAATCAGGTAAAACGCTTGAAGTCGAGAACGTCGTCGACACGCGCGTCATCGGAGGACTTCGCGTCCAAATCGGTTACACGACATATGACGGTACGATCGAAACTAAACTAACGCGCCTTGAGCGTGAGCTGTTAAAAGCGTAAGAAAATAGGGGTGAAACGCATGAGCATTAGAGCTGAAGAAATCAGCGCCCTGCTTAAAGCGCGTATCGCGCAGTACGGTTCTACGATGGAAGTGAACGAGACAGGTACGGTCATCCAAATCGGTGATGGTATCGCTCGTGCACACGGACTCGACAACGTCATGTCGGGAGAGCTCGTAGAATTCGCTAACGGCACAATGGGCTTGGCGCAAAACTTAGAAGAAGGCAACGTCGGTATCATCATCCTCGGTGACTACCTTGAAATCAAAGAAGGCGACTCTGTTCGCCGTACGGGCCGCATCATGGAAGTACCAACAGGAGACGCACTCCTCGGACGTGTCGTCAACCCACTCGGTATGCCAATCGATGGTCTTGGTCCAATCGAAACAGAACACTACAACCCGATCGAGCGTAAGGCGTCTGGCGTCATGGCGCGTAAATCGGTACACGAACCACTTCAGACAGGAATCAAGGCGATCGATGCCCTCGTTCCAATCGGTCGTGGACAGCGTGAGTTGATCATCGGTGACCGTCAGACGGGTAAAACGTCGATCGCAATCGATACGATCATCAACCAAAAAGAAGAAAACATGATCTGTATCTACGTCGCAATCGGACAAAAAGAATCAACAGTCCGTGGCGTCGTCGAAACGCTCCGTAAAAACGGTGCCCTCGATTACACGATCGTCGTTTCGGCAGCGGCTTCACAGCCAGCTCCACTTCTTTACCTCGCACCATTCGCAGGTGTCGCGATGGGTGAACACTTCATGGACCAAGGCAAACACGTTCTTGTCATCTATGATGATCTTTCAAAACAAGCAGCTGCTTACCGTGAGCTTTCACTTCTCTTGAAACGCCCACCAGGCCGCGAAGCTTACCCAGGGGATGTCTTCTACCTCCACTCACGCCTTCTTGAGCGTGCGGCGAAGTTGAACGACGAGCTTGGTGCAGGTAGCTTGACTGCTCTTCCGTTCATCGAGACGCAAGCGTCGGATATCTCAGCTTATATCCCGACGAACGTTATCTCGATCACGGATGGTCAAATCTTCCTTCAATCGGATCTCTTCTTCTCAGGTGTCCGTCCCGCGATCAACCCGGGTCTCTCGGTATCGCGTGTAGGTGGTTCGGCTCAAGTAAAAGCGATGAAGAAGGTAGCGGGTACGCTCCGTCTTGACCTCGCATCTTACCGTGAGCTTGAAGCATTCGCTCAGTTCGGATCTGACCTTGATAAAGCGACTCAATCGAAGCTTAACCGTGGTGAGCGGACAGTTGAAGTCTTGAAACAAGACTTGAACCAACCACTTACTGTCGATAAGCAAGTCATCATCATCTATGCCTTGACTCGTGGTCACCTTGATGATGTTGCTGTAACGGATATTCGTCGTTTTGAAAAGGAACTCAACCTCTGGCTCGATCAAAACCGCAAACAACTTTGCGATGAGATCCGTAAGACAGGTAACCTTCCAGCAGACGAAGAGATCGTAGCAGCAATCTCAGAATTTAAGAAAACGTTCCAAGCGACGGTTTAATCCGGCGGAACGCTCTTGATACTAACAAGGTGGTGAATCGAAATGGCATCGTTGCGCGAGATACAAACGCGGATCAACTCGACGAAAAGTACGAAACAGATCACGAAAGCGATGAACATGGTTTCGGCGTCGAAACTGAACCGCGCTCAAGCACATAGCGCGAAGTTCCAACCTTACATGCTGAAAATGCAAGAGGTACTCGGAACCATTGCGAATGGCACGACAGGTGCGAGCCATCCGATGCTCGAGAAACGTCCCGTCCAAAAGACGGGCTACATCGTCATCACATCGGATCGCGGCTTAGCTGGTGCATATAACGCCAACGTGCTGCGTGAAGTCTACCGGGAAATCAAAGAAAAGCATACTGCGGACAGTTACGTTCTCTTCGTGGTCGGTAAAGTCGGTGTCCAGTTCTTCCGTTCACGCGGAATCACGGTCACGGATGCGATCACAGGCTTGAACGATTCTCCTTCGTATGTCGACGTCGCTGAGATCGTGAAGCGCACAGTGAGTGCGTTCACGCTTGGCGAAATCGACGAGCTCAAGCTGTGCTACAACCACTTCTTATCTGTCATCAGCCAAGAAGTGAAAGTCGAAACTCTTCTCCCACTCGGAGAAATCGAAGCTTCGTCTTCGACGACTTATGAGTACGAGCCAAGCGAGGAACAAATCCTTGCTGAACTCCTCCCGCGTTATGCGGAGAGCTTGATCTTCGGTGCGCTTCTTGACGCGAAAGTAGCAGAACATGCGTCACGTATGACAGCAATGCAAAGTGCGACAGATAACGCAGATGACTTGATCGGTCGATTGACTCTCGTCTACAACCGAGCTCGACAAGCTGCAATCACGCAAGAAATCACAGAGATCGTCAGTGGGGCTGCTGCACAGCAGTAATCCCGACTGACGTAACGATAGGTAGGAGGAAACACGATGAACGAACTCGGTTTAAAAGGCCGCGTCGTCGCGGTCATGGGACCTGTCATCGACGTTAAGTTCGAAGGACACTTACCGAACATCTACAACGCGCTTCGTATTCAATATACGCCGCAAACTGTAGAAGAAGTGGCTATCGACTTGACGCTTGAGGTCGCCCTGCACCTTGGTGACGACGTCGTCCGTACCATTGCGATGGACTCAACGGATGGAGTACGCCGTGGAATTGAAGTAATCGATACGAATGCTCCAATCTCGGTACCCGTCGGAGAAGCGACACTTGGTCGCGTCTTCAACGTACTCGGTAACCCAATTGATGAAAAAGAAATCGCTGCTGACGTGGAACGTCTTCCGATCCACAAAAAAGCACCGACTTTCGATAACCTTTCAACGAAAGTTGAAATTCTCGAGACTGGAATTAAAGTCGTCGACTTGCTCGCTCCTTACATCAAGGGTGGTAAGATCGGTCTCTTCGGTGGTGCCGGTGTAGGTAAGACCGTCCTCATCCAGGAATTGATCAACAACATCGCCCAAGAGCACAGCGGTATCTCGGTATTCGCAGGTGTTGGTGAGCGGACGCGTGAAGGAAATGACTTGTTCCACGAGATGACGGATTCAGGCGTTATTAAACAAACAGCGATGGTCTTCGGTCAGATGAACGAACCACCGGGTGCACGTCTTCGTGTTGCCTTGACTGGTTTGACGATGGCAGAGTACTTCCGTGATGAGCAAGGACAAGACGTTCTTCTCTTCGTTGATAACATCTTCCGTTACACACAAGCGGGTTCTGAGGTATCGGCCCTTCTCGGTCGTATGCCATCTGCCGTTGGTTACCAGCCGACACTCGCAACAGAGATGGGTATGCTCCAAGAGCGAATCACATCAACAAACAAAGGTTCGGTTACATCGATCCAAGCGGTTTATGTACCAGCCGATGACTATACTGACCCGGCTCCTGCGACGACGTTTGCTCACTTAGATGCAACGACGAACCTTGAGCGCCGTCTCTCTGAGATGGGGATCTATCCTGCCGTGGATCCACTTGCTTCGACATCACGTGCCCTTTCACCGGAAATCGTCGGCGAAGAGCACTACGGTGTTGCACGTCAAGTTCAGGAAACACTTCAGCGTTATAAAGAACTTCAAGATATCATCGCAATCCTCGGTATGGACGAGTTGTCAGAAGACGACAAATTGACTGTACACCGTGCGCGTCGTATCCAGTTCTTCTTGTCGCAGAACTTCCACGTAGCTGAGCAGTTCACAGGACAAAAAGGATCGTACGTCCCAGTTAAGGACACGATCCGCGGCTTCAAAGAAATCCTCGAAGGTAAACACGATGACTTAACGGAAGAAGCATTCCGTCTCGTCGGTCCGATCGAAGATGCGATTGAAAAAGCGAAGGCGCTTGTCTAAGTGACAAAGCATAAGGGGGACTTGAGATGAACACACTTCATGTCAATATCGTCACCCCGGATGGCGAAGTGTATGATGGCGATATCCGTATGGTCGTTGCGAAGACGATTTCTGGTGAGATCGGGGTTCTCCCACACCACGTCCCACTCGTAACACCACTCGATATCAGCATCTTGAAGTTGCGCCACGAAGATGGCGGACGCACGTTGATCGCTATCAGCGGTGGCTTTATGGAAGTGCGCCAGGATACTGTAACAGTTCTTGCGGAAACTGCGGAGCAAGCAGACAAGGTCGACTATGACCGTGCTGCAGCTGCGAAGGTTCGTGCAGAACGTCGTCTCCAGGACACGAAATTATCAGAACTCGAATTCAAGCGTGCTGAACTTTCACTGAAACGAGCAGTTAACCGTCTCAGCTTGAAAGACTACGGTCGCGATTGATTTGATGAAACCCCGGTTCCGTTCGCGGAACAGGGGTTTTTTTGTACAAACCATCAATGATTTTCCGTATGGCAACCGTTTTCGCAACACGATGAAGGATACAGGTTTAAAATACTGCAAAAATGTAAAAGTACACTATATGCCTCGTCTTCACGAATTCTTCAACCTTTTTTCAGTAGAAGACCAAATTTATCTTCAATAAATATATTTTATACGCTAAAATTAATTCAGCGTGTTCTTTTTTGTTTGCGCAATCATTCATTTTATGAAATCATAGTAGAGTTGAAGAAACTATGAAGAAGAGGTGCAACGAAAGTGACATCTATTGGTGTGAGTGCGTTAGTTAGTATGCTGGTCTATATCGTGGCGATTTTGCTCGCTTGGTGGTCCTTGTTACCAGTCAAATGGGAGAAAATCCTGCAACATCCTAAAGGACCGCATGCGGTAGCCTTACGAACGATTCTTGCGATTGCACTCGGATCCATCGTAGCGCGCTTTTTACTGGATTATGCCGGTTTTGCACAACGTCTTCAGTTTTTAATCGGGTGAACTTGTAACTGCATTGTAAACCCTGAAATGGTAATTTGTTTTACCATGGAACAGGACACTGCTCTTTCAATGAAGGAACACAGTCATTTAGCAATCATCTAACATTACAATCGAAACGTCGTATTGGCTTTGTAGTAAGAGATCAACTATAGGGAAGTTTCTTTTCTAACATTCGTTGAATTCCAACTATGATCCTCACCAATCACGAATTGAACATACTAGAACAGAAACGAAGCAGAGGAGTAGGGAGAATGGAAAAAATCGTTGTCCGTGGCGGACGTAAATTAGCTGGAACAGTCAAAGTAGAAGGTGCAAAGAACGCGGTCTTAAAAACACTCGTCGCGACATTGCTTGCATCAGAGGGACAATCAGTTCTTCAAAACGTACCACGTCTAGCAGACGTCTATACAATCAATAACGTCTTACGCAACTTGAACGCGGAAGTCGAATTCGACGCAGAAGCGAACACGGTGACGGTCAATGCAGAGCCGAATCTCAAAGACGAGGCACCACTCGAGTACGTGCGTAAGATGCGAGCTTCGATTCTCGTCATGGGTCCATTACTTGCACGCCTCGGGCGCGCACGTGTCGCAATGCCAGGTGGATGTGCAATTGGATCACGTCCGATCGATCTTCACTTGAAAGGATTCGAAGCGATGGGCGCAAAAACGATCATCGGAAACGGATTCGTTGAAGCACATGTCGACGGTCGCCTCCAAGGTGCAAAAATCTACCTCGACTTCCCATCAGTCGGTGCAACAGAAAACATCATGATGGCCGCGACACTCGCAGAAGGAACGACAATCATCGAAAACGTCGCAAAAGAACCAGAAATCGTAGACCTTGCTAACTTCTTGAACGCAATGGGCGCAAAAGTCCGCGGTGCAGGTACAGAAACGATCCGCATCGAAGGCGTCGAGAAATTACACGGTGCAACACACTATGTCATTCCTGACCGGATCGAAGCAGGTACGTTCATGATCGCAGCAGCGATCACAGAAGGTGACGTCGAAGTCATTGGCGCAGAGCGCGAACACCTTCGTCCACTCATCTCGAAGATGGAAGAGATGGGCGTTAAGATCACGGATACAGAAGAAGGTCTCCGTGTCGTCGGTCCAGCGAAACTCGAAGCAGTCGACGTCAAGACGATGCCACACCCAGGCTTCCCGACAGATGTTCAAGCACAAATGATGGCACTCGTCCTCAAAGCAGGCGGCACATCAGTCATCACGGAAACGGTCTTCGAAAACCGCTTCATGCACGTTGAAGAATTCCGTCGTATGAACGCTGACATCAAGATTGAAGGTCGTTCATCGATCATCAACGGTGGCGTCCAGTTGCAAGGTGCAGAAGTTCTTTCAACGGATCTTCGTTCAGGTGCGGCACTCGTCACAGCAGGATTGATCGCTGAAGGCGAAACACGCGTTGGTGCGCTTCACCACATCGACCGTGGATACGTTGACTTCCACTTGAAGTTACAAGCACTTGGTGCAGACGTAGAACGTGTGACAGAAGAAGCGACAGTCGTTGAAGAAACAGCTGCTACAAAACTTTAAGCACTTATATGAGAGCATCATCCCATTTTGCGGGATAATGCTCTTTTTTGTCGTCTTTTGAAAATGACGACAATGAAATCCGAAAAGGGGAAAAAGAAAGTCGTTTCATGAGGGGGCATATGCTAGAATTGAAAGGTATGTATACATAAATGGGTTAGACGTCCAAACGACGTTCTATATTTTGGAAGAATAGCCAGTGGGTAAAGGAGAGCACACGAGATGTTTTCAAGAGATATCGGAATCGACTTAGGGACGGCGAACGTCGTCATTCATGTCAAAGGGAGAGGCATCGTCCTCGATGAGCCATCGGTCGTCGCGATCGATAAGGCAACAGGTAAGATTCATGCGGTAGGTACGGAAGCACATTTGATGGTAGGGCGGACACCGGGGAACATCGTAGCCATTCGACCACTTCAAGACGGTGTCATTGCCGATTTCGAAATGACGGAAGCGATGCTTCGCCATTTCATCGATAAGATTGAAGTTCGTAAGATGTTCGGTGGAGTCCGGATGTTGATCTGTACACCAGCAAGCATTACGACAGTTGAAGCGAAAGCAATTCGTCAAGCCGGTGAAAAGTCAGGCGCAAAAACGGTCTTCCTTGAAGTCGAGCCGAAGGTCGCAGCAGTTGGTGCCGGTATGGACATTTGGATGCCAGCAGGGCACATGGTCATTGATATCGGTGGCGGAACGACGGATGTTGCCGTACTTTCGATGGGTGATATCGTATGCGGGGAGACGATCAAGGTCGCAGGAGATCGTTTCGACCACGACATCATTCGTTCGATCAAGGAGACACATAAGCTCATCATCGGAGAACGGACGGCACAAGCAGTCAAGACGACGGTTGCCACTGTATCAGAAGACGGACGTCGTGAGCAGATGGATATTCGTGGACGAAATCTCGTGACGGGTTTACCACACAACATCACGGTGACATCGGAAGAGATGCACGATGCGCTAGCGGAAGCAGCGATGGAGATCGTCGAAGCAACGAAGCGTGTGCTCGAGAAGACACCACCGGAGCTTGCAGCAGACATCATCGATCGTGGCATCATCTTAACAGGTGGGGGCGCGTTGCTGGACGGAATTGATCAACTGCTTGCAAAAGAACTCGGTCTACCGGTTCTGATCGCAGAAGATCCGATGTTATGTGTCGCGCGCGGTACAGGAATCATGCTCGACAATCTTGGGAAGTAAGAGCGTGTAAGCGTAAAGGATATGATCTCTCGTAAAAGTTCATTCCTATAACGACCGTCTTGTCCTTCTCGCTTTCCACAGGCGGGAGGTAAGCCGCGACAGCGTGCATTTCATGCGAGTTGTCGGGTCTTACCTATCCCTGACGAAAGTGCTGCTTGCACTTTCTTTTCCTGCAGGAGTCGAGAATGGACAAGTTCGTTCGATATGAATCAAACCAATAGGGAGTCCAGTTTCCGAAGTACGTATCGGAAACTGGACTCCCTTTGTTTTAAACATAATGCAATGCCATGGTACTAAATGATCATGTGCCTCCTTGTGCTTCATCCGACTCCTACAGGGAAAAGCGCGATTTTGCGCTGTCAGAGACAAACAAGACCCGGCTTCACTGTTATACGAACAGTGAAGACTGGCTTGTGTCTCGCCTGAGGAAAGCGGATGAAAAGCAAAGGGGGCAGACAGATGAAGATAGCTCACTGCGTACTACGCATGAACGCTTGGTACGCTTCAAAATCATGATAGACGATCGCACTTGGCGGCAGTGAACTGGCCATCGTTTGATTGACGAGCTGATTCAGCTGCGTCCGCGTCTTGCCATAGAACGTGATGTCCGGTGTCTCAGGAAGTTCAGTGAACTCGATCGCATACGATAAAGTGTGATTGTTGCTTGCGGCATAGAGCGCGTCCGTCATTGTAATGGCACCAAGTCCATTCCCACCACCATAGACAGTTCGGTAACTCATCAACGTGACTTCATCAGCGAGCTCCATTGCCCATTCACTGAGAGGGCGACCGCTTTCATCCTGTACGGTATGGAACCAGAACGGAAGGAACAGTTGCAGCGGTAATCCTTCAACAGACGCTTTCTCGCGAAAGGCAAGTAAGATCCGTTCATAGGAGGCGATGACACGTGGTTGGTCCGTCTCCCATTCCGGTAAGGCATACGGTTCGAGATCAACGCTGATGCCGTCCGGATGACTGATCGTTTCTTGCTGATAAGTCGAAATCCAGGCTAACGGATCCTCGACGTTTGGTCGAGCTGTCGTTCCTTCGTTTGTGATCCAGCGCGGCTGTCCGAATAGAAAGTACACTTCAATGCCGACAGCGTGCGCTTTTTCAACGAATGTTCGGTAGAGAGTACGGTCACCCTCGACAGCGACATGCAGATAGACACGTTTCATCTGTCTGTTTGCCAGCTGATTGATCTTCGTTGAAATGGATTTGGCCTCTGGGATGGACCAGATGACCGTGTGACGAGTGACGGAAACGGCAGCTGAACTCTTGAGTGGTAGTCCGAATTGAAGTAACGATAGACAGACTACGCTAATCAAAAAGCGTTTCATTTCATTTTCACTCCTTCGTGTGGATTACCTTACTATCGGTCGTAGTCAGCTAGTTTATATGCATCAAAGGTCCCGTTCTACACTTTGACAGTTCAAATCCTAGACATTTCATAATGTGAAGTGTATATTAAAAGTTGTTGCATTGAAACGAATTGTCAATTAAAAGGAAGTGATGCCACAATGCCATTGTGGAAAAGAAATTTAGTCGTCGTCTGGTTTGGTAGTTTTTTGACCGCCGCCGCCCTCAGTCTCGTATTGCCGTTTTTGCCTTTATTCATTGAAGAACTCGGTGTCGACAGCCGACAAGATATTACGACCTGGTCTGGGATCGCCTTTGGTGCTACATTCCTCGTCGCTGCGATCGTCTCACCAATCTGGGGACGTCTTGCCGATCGAAAAGGTCGTAAGCTGATGTTGCTTCGCGCAAGTCTCGGTATGTCGATCGTCATGTTCTTGATCAGTTTCGTCCAAGACGTCTATCAACTCGTCTTTTTACGTCTTGTCATGGGAGCCGTATCCGGATTCATCTCAGCCGGCATCACACTCGTTGCTTCCCAAACCCCAAAAGAGAAAAGTGGCTGGGCGCTCGGCACCCTGTCGACCGGTGGGATTGCTGGTGGATTGCTAGGACCCCTCATTGGAGGATTCCTCGCCGACGTTGTTGGGCTTCGACCCGTTTTTCTCTTTACGAGCGTACCGCTCTTCATTACCTTCCTCGTGACCTACTTCTTAGTCAAAGAAGATTTCGTCCCAATGGAAGTTAAAAAGATGGCGTCCGCAAAGGAAATCATCCAGTCGCTGCGTCATCCGGAACTCATCTTAAGCCTCTTTTTGACGACGTTCTTGATTCAGTTCGCGGCACAATCGATCAGTCCAATCCTGTCGCTCTACGTCCGCGAACTCAGTCCGGGGACAGAACGTCTGGCGTTACTATCCGGGATCGTCGCTTCGGCACCTGGTATCGCGGCCTTGATTGCAGCGCAACGACTCGGTCGTCTCTCCGATAAGATTGGCGCAGAGCGTGTCTTATTCTTTGCATTACTCGTCTTTGCTGCTTTCTTGATTCCGCAAGCATTCGTCACGGATACAAGTCAGTTGATTGTCTTACGGATGGGAATCGGTTTTGCGACAGCAGCACTGATGCCGTCGGTACAGGCACTGCTCCGGAAGAATACGCCAGCCAATGCATCAGGACGTATCTTTGGATATAATCAGTCCGCGCAGTTCATGGGGAATTTCCTCGGACCACTGGCTGGTGGACAGATTGCTGGTCACTTCGGCTTTGAAGCGTTGTTCCTCTTCACCGGCTTGATCGTCATCACGAATGCCGTGCTTGAGCGGACACAGACCGCTGTCTTGAACAAAAATCCGAATAACTAAGGAAAGCTTCCATTCCCGTTTGATTAAGGGGATGGAAGCTTTTTTCATACAGTCGATTGTTCGAAGAAGTCGTCGACGCGGGAATGATGGGAATGATTTAACTGTTCTTGGACGATGAGGGATAGCGCGCGGACTTGGAAGTCAGCCATATAGTAGAAGAGACCGTTATCGAGTTCAGAAATCGACGTCGGTTCAAGGAAGATGTAAGGGTGTGTCAGGTGATGCAGTTGCAGGGAGAGCTCCAGTTTATGATTCACCGGTAGACGAATCGAGGAATAGAAAGAAATCGTCCGATTCGTACAACGATTAATCAAGATCGGAGACGATCCGACTTGGATCGACTGTCCATTCAGCTTCGAAATCGTCACCTTCGCATGCAGACTAAGAATCGGCTCCTTCGGTGGAGCGGTGCCCGTATCTTTCGGATAGAGAGTGCCGTTTGCAAGCAGTTGCTTAAAAGTCTCGATATCGACGGGTTTACTGAAGAGATAGCCTTGGATCATCTCACATTCCAAGTCTCGATACAGATTCAGCTGTTGCATGTTCTCGATGCCTTCTGCAACGACGGTCAAACCGAACTCCTTCGCCATATAGATGACGCTTTTGATGACGGAGAGACTCTTTGGATCGTGTTCGGCATGGATTGCGAACGATCGATCAATCTTCAGGCAATGCACCGGATAACGCTGGACATAAGAAATCGATGAATAAGCTGTTCCGAAATCATCGAGTGATAGTTTGACACCGAGATCAACAAGACGGTCGAGTGTCTCGAGGACTTGTCCGCCTTCAAGTAGCACGTCGGACTCAAGTAGTTCAATCTCCAACAGATGTCCAGGAACACCGTGTTTTTTTAAATATCGTTCGACGATACTCGCAAAATCACCGTAGAACAGCCGTTTCGGTGATAAGTTGATCGATAACGGAACAACATGCTCCGGTTGCTCATCGAGTAGATCACGAATCAATCGACAGGCTTGATCGAGTACCCAGTCACCGATGTGGATGTAGAGATCACTTTCTTCTGACAGAGATAAGAAATCCTTTGGCGCCAGTCGCCCCCACTCTGGATGTTCCCAACGAATCAACGCTTCCGCACCAACGATACGTCCACTCCAGCTATCGACTTTCGGTTGATACTCAAGGAAGAGTTGATTCTTCTTGATGACATGGCGCAAATCGCGTTCGAGTTGATAGCGACGGTATGTCGTGATGTCGAGTTTCGACGAATAGAATTGGAAATTACTCTTAGAGATCGACTTGGCACGACGGAGTGCTGTATATGACTGTTTAATCAACTCTTCTGCCGTATGATCGTGATGGACGGAATAGGTGATGCCGATGAAGACCTTCGAAAACAGTTCATAGGACAAGACGTCGAACCGGTGATGAGTCAGCTCGAGCAATTGATTAGCAAGTCCGATTGCCCGTGTTTCGTCGATTTTACCTTTTAGGATGATAAGGAATTTATCACCAAATAGATGACCGATGAATACTTCTTTTTTGATAATCTTTTTCACAGTTGCACTTGTCTGGCGGATCCATTCTTCCCCGATTTCGTGACCGAATCGCTCAGCGAGACGGCTGTGTTGATTAAACGTGACCGTTAATAAAGTGAAGGGGGAACGATGCTTCAATAATTCCCGAACCTGTTCTAACGTAAAGGCATGATTGGGTAGATCAGTGATCGGGTCATGCATCGACAAGTGCCAAATCTCATGCTGTTGTTCCTTTAGACGCGTGATATCGGTCGAGACTCCATAGTGACCGAGAACTTCACCATGTGCATCGATGATCGGGATACACGTCTCTTCGACCCAGAATTGGCGGTCGGGATAGTTTAAACGATAGACGAGTCGAACGACTTCCCCTTGACGAATTTTCGGATATGCCTCTTTCATGAGGACGAGATCTTCGGATGAGACGAGTTTCGTCCACAATTGATGATCCTGTTCGATTCGTCGGAGATAATCGGTGTACGGTTCGAGGAACCCGGCAGCATGAAACGTCACGGTATTATCTTTATAACGATGCTCATAAGCAGTAGTATGCAGCGACGTGAAGAACTTTTTAAGAGAGGCAATCGCAAGATCCCGTTCTTGCTCGAGATGGATGAGGGGTGTCGCATCTTTGAGTATGAAGAGAAGTGAACTCGGGATCGTATCCGTCTGAACGACCCCTTCACAGTGGACGATCTTTTGGAATTGACCTCTGCGCCCCATTCGTAACTGCATCGAGAAGGTTGGAATTTGTCCCATATGCAGCGCGAGACTTTGTTCGCGAAAAATCGTTCGATCCTCTGGGTGGAGTTCTTCAAGAAAGTCATAGGTGTCCATCTTCGCTAAGTGTTTCTTAGAAAGTTGTAATAGTGTAGCGAGAGAGGGTGATGCAACGATTTCTTTTGACGTTGGAAAGTATTCAACGAAACTGACTCCTTCGATTGCGTTCGTCAATCGATCTTTCATCAATAAGCGCTGGTAATCGGTTCGGAGTTCTTGTTGCTGTGATACATCACGGGCAATCCCATAAAGACCGATGATGACACGTTGATCGTAAATCGGGATGTTCGTGACGTTCAACGTCAACCAATGCCCATCTTTATGACGAACCGTCGTCGTGAAGTGGACGGTTTCGCCCGAATAGACCCGTTTCTTGAACTGGTTGACTTCCTCTACATCATTGGGCTTTAAAAACGTTTCGAAATGGAGTTGCTTAAGACTATCCCGGTCGTAACCGAGCATAAGCGGAAATTTATTGTTGAAGGAAATGAAGTGACCTTTTGTATCCATCGTATAGACGGCATCCGGATGATTTTCCAAAAAATAAGTGACGTCGGACAGTGTGTATAAATCCAAAGACCCAGGCACAGTTCGTTCAGTGGCACGTTTTTTAAAGAAGCTCATAGGTTTCACCTCGAGAATCATGTTTTTGTTGTTTATAGCATAACAATATTTGTCAATTTTTAATATGTAATCTATTAAAAAAAAGGCGAACGGGATTCTGATAGGTCTTTTGATTCATCTCTTCCGAACATTACCTTTTTGTTCAAAAAAGCTCATAATTGATGAAGAAGCGACCGATATACTGAGAGGAAAGAATTGAACATGAAGTCAATGAGGAGATGAACGCATGCTACGAGGAATGTATACGGCGTCGAATGCGATGCAGGCATTACAACGCCAACAGGAAATGCTCAGTAACAACTTGGCCAATGCGCGGACGCCGGGCTTCCGAGCCGATCAAGCGTCACTCCGGACATTTCCGGAGATGCTGATCCAGCAGACAGCAAACAATGAACGGACAGGTGTGCGGGGAGTCGCGACGGTCGGAAAACTCGCGACCGGTGTCTTCATGCAGGCAGCGACGCCAAACTTCACGCAAGGTTCAATCACGGAGACGGGCAATGCGACGGACTTGCAAATCAGTTCGCTTGACGGGGCACCGCTCTTTACGATTCGCCATCAGGATCCGTTGACGGGAGAGGAAGAGACACTTTATACGACGAACGGACAGTTCGCCGTCGGACAGGATGGATTACTCCGGACAACGGAGAATGATCTCGTCCTAGATACGAACGGACAACCACTCAACGTCGTCAATGAAGATTTCCTCGTTGACGCGAATGGTGCCGTCACAGACGGAAACGGTCAGGCGATCGGTAACCTCGGTCTTGTCGTAACTGATCAACCGGAGACGCTTGAGCGGACAGGAAACGGCTTGTTCCGTTCCGCTAATCCATTGAACGCCGGAAACGTCCGAGTTGATCAAGGTGTACTCGAACTCGGGAACGTCGAGATTGAACAGACGATGGCAGAGATGAATGCTGGTCTGCGTCAGTTCGAAGCCAATCAAAAAGTCATTCAAGCGTACGACCGGACAGCGGAGAAGGCTGTTTCCGAAATCGGACGCGTTCGCTAATAGGAGGATACGATGCAATCAATCTATACATCCGCAAGTACGATGGGACAGTTGCAAAAACAGCTCGACACGACCGGTCAAAACCTGGCTAACGTCGATACGAACGGCTATAAGCGTCGGGATGCCCAGTTCAATGAATTGCTCGTCCGTAACATCAATAACCAAGCGGCGGGCTTCACACCAGGTCCATTGACGACACCAGAAGGGCTTCGACTCGGTGTTGGAGGCTACGTCGCAAACGAAGCGACACGGTTTGGCGTCGGAACGTTCCGGACGACGGACCGAAAACTCGACGCAGCACTTGGGAATCCACACCATTTCTTCGGTGTCATCGATACGGATGGCGTAACGAAGTTCACGCGAGACGGGAACTTTCAGTTGTCACCGCAAGCGAACGGACAAGTTTTGCTGACGGACGATGCCGGACGCTCAGTCATCAACCAAGCGAATGATCCGATCGTCTTGCCGGCGAACGCGACAGAGATTGAGCTGAATAAGGACGGCAACATCACGGGGATCCTAAACGGGGATCGTCGTGTCCTCGCTCGAGTGGGTGTCGCGGACATCCCGAACTACGGTGAGTTGACGGAAGTCGGTGGTGGTTTGTTCACGGCGACCGGACAATACCAGAATGCAGCGGGCAATCCGTTGACGGTCGGTCGACTCGAGACATCAAACGTCGATATGGCACTTGAGATGACGAACTTGACACAGCTGCAGCGGGCGTATCAGTTCAACTCGAAAGCGTTGATGACGAGTGATCAGATGATGGGAATCGTCACGTCTCTTAAATAATCTCACAGCAAAAGGGTGATGCTTCTCATATCGAGAGGTATCACCCTTTTCATTATTTTTCTTGTAACGCGAGATAGATCGCTGCCATGTCCGCATCACCATAAGTCGGTTTTGCTTCAGCGTAGCTAGCGTCCGTCGCTTCTGCAAGTGGTAGTTCGAGCTGTTGACGTTTTGCTTCCGCCGTGATGAGTCCGAGATCCTTTGCCATCAGACGGAGCGGGAAGGCGGACGGGAAGTCGTTCTTCCGGTACATGTCGCGTTTCCCGGTGAAGAGCGGGGTGTTCATCCCGGAAGCACTGATCATCTGAATCAGCTTCTCCTTCTCGAGCCCCGCACCTTCTCCAAGCAACAACGTCTCCGCGACCCCTTGTCCGACGACAGCAAGCAATAAATTAATGGCAAGTTTCGCCGCACTGCCTGTTCCGTGTGGTCCGAAATGAATCGTTTCCTTGCCGAGTAGGTCAAGATATGGCTGACAGGTCGCGACGACTTCTGAGTCACCACCGGCAAGTAAGACGAGCTGACCGTTTTCTGCGACCGGAACGGAGCCCGAGACCGGCGATTCCAAGTACGTGCCACCGCTTTTTTCGACGAGACGAGCCATCTCCTTCGTTTCTTCCGGTGAGATCGTACTTAAATTAACGATCATTTTACCGCTAAGAGCGGGTGTGATGTCTTCGATGACGGATGCGACAGCTGGTCCGTCCGCGAGCATGACGAAGACGATATCGCTTTGACGCACGACGTCCTGTGCTTCTTTGACAGCTGTCGCTCCTCGTTCAGTCAGTGGAGCTGTCTTTTCATACGTCCGGTTGTAGACGGTCAAGCCATGCCCACCGTCAAGTAGACGTGTTGCCATCGGTACCCCCATATGTCCTAACCCAATCCATCCAAGTTGCATGTCGATTCCTCCTTAAAATAATGCGCTTTTGACTATACCCCGCGCCTGATTGAATCTAACGACAAAAAAGACCGTCCATGTGATGTGAACGGTCAGGTGATTAATCTTCATATGTGAGAATCGTCGAGATGACAGCGATCGGGAAGCGAATCGTAAAGGTTGATCCGACACCGACGACGGATTCGACATCGATCGTTCCGTTGTGGTGTTTGACGATTTCCTTACAGATCGAGAGACCAAGACCGGTCCCGCCGATTTTTCGCGTCTCGGAGTTATCGACACGATAGAACTTATCGAACAATTTCGGAAGCGCGTCTTGCGGAATCCCGATACCTTCATCTTGGATCCGGATTTGAGCGAAACCGAGTTCATTTGTAATCCGTATCAAGACCGTACCACCGCTCGGGGAGTACTTGACGGCATTACTGAGTAGGTTGTTCAGCAACTGCTTCATCTTTTCTGCATCGCCGTCAATCATGATTGGTCCACGGGCTTCGAAATCAATTTGATGCGTCTCGTGCGAGACATCATAGAACTCGATCAAGTCCTGGGCGAGTTCGACGACATCGAACGTCATCATCTCATAGCGATGTTCACTCGACTCCATGCGCTGAACGTCGAGGAAGTCATTGACGAGCGTCGTCAGGCGACCAGTCTCGGAGTGAATCGTCTGCAGATATTTCCGTTGCCGTTCTTCCTCGAACCGTTTGTTGAGCATCAGCTCCGTGAAGCCATAAATCGAAGAGAGTGGGGTCCGTAACTCATGCGAGACGGTCGAGACGAACTCTTCCTTCATCCGCTCGGCTTCCGTTTCTTTCGTCACGTCGCGAAGAACGAGCATCGTACCGACCCATGTGCCGTCGACTTCAATCTTCTCAGCGTAAATCTGGATATAGGTACTATACTTTCGAATCGAGACAATCAAGCTATCTTTCGGTAAATCGAGTTCGACGATTTGTTCGATGTAGCGTTCGAACGCTGCCGGTTCATCAATGATGTCAGCTAATGCCTGCATCGCTTGCTCGAAGGCGGAGCGTTCTTCATCCTCGAACTGAGTCGGGACTTCCGGGAATAACGTCATCAGCGGTTCGTTGACGAGTAACTCATCTGTCTCATGTTCGATGTAGACGACGGCTTCCCGAATCGAGTTCAATAGTTGTGTCGTCTTGTTTTTCTCACGGATCATTTCCTCATAGATGCCCATCCGTAGGAGTGAGAGTGACAATTGATGCGAGAACGACAGGATGTCGCTCATTTGCTCCGTCGTGAAGGCATCACGATAACGAACGAGATAGATGCAGGCGATCATATGCTCTTTTGACGGATCCATGACAGGAACCGCGACCTCATACATATAGTACGGATACGGAAGCGGACTCTCGTGCGCGACCTGTTTTGATGAATGAACAGGACGCTTCAAGAGACTCGCTCGGTGCAAGAGTGACTGATCGTCAGAGACAAGACGACCGACCATCTCTTCCGTCATCCCGTAATCGATCGTCGAGCGGACTTCTTGTTGATCGAGGAACAACAGGGCACCGATTTCAGAATGCGTGATGGAGACGAGCTTTTCGATGATTTCCGGATAAGCCGTCAACGTCTCACGAGAAGCGAGCGTCTCCGTCAATTCATTGCGATACTTCAGGTGTTGTTCACTGCGAAGCGTGATATCGAGTGCTTCTTCGAGTTCCTCCTGCTGCGCTTGCAATTCTTCTTGTTGGGCGACGAGTTCCTCTTGTTGCGCTTGGAGTTCCTCGTTCTTCGCCAGCATATGGACCTTGTTATCGGCAATCGAAGCCGCCATCTGATTGAACGATGCCGTCAGCGTATGCAGTTCATCCTTGCGTTTCGGCAATGGAATCGCTTGAATGTCTTCTCCCGTCGCAAGTAAGGCGCTGTCGCGAGACAGTGTATTGACCTGCTTCGTGACGCGGCTGATGAACGGGCGTACGAGCGAGAAGAGGACGAGAATCAAGACGACGAGATTTGAGAGCCAGATGAACTGAGCAACACGCATTTCGCCAAGGAGATCGTTCTTCGCATCGACTTCTTTCCCTTGGATCAGCGTCAGATAATCAGCAAGTAACGTATCAATCCGTGTCATGTCGACATCAGCGTCGGATAAACTAACCGATCCGCGTAACGTACCGTTTTCAGTGAACAAATCTTTTCCGTTCGATAGGGCTGCGAGTGTATTCGGATCAACAAAATCTTCGTTGATCTTTCCATCTTTTTTTCCTTCGACGTATTCGTTGAGGAGCGGAAGCGACGTTCCGAAATAATCGTCATACATTTGACGTGTCGCGGTTGCATATTCTTGACCTTGCTCGTATACGGCATACTTCTCAAACCATGTCGTCAAGCGATTGATCTCCTGTTGGTTTGTCTTGACGGCATCAAGCGTTTCTTGTGAGCCGGTCAATAAGTAGGATTTGACGTTGCTTTGGGCAGCAGTCCATTCGCTAGCGAGTGCGTTTGCATTCGTCCGTCGTTCACGCAAATCATCGAACGTCGCATTCGCCTGATCGATCTTCTGTTCCGTGTAGAAATAAACGATCGCAGACGTGATGCTGAGGGCGACGAACACCATATAGAAGGCGAACATCAATTGGCGACCGATGGTATGATTGATCCATTTCACTGGGGTATCCTCCGTATTCTATTTTTACATGTATCAAAAAGATTTCTTAAATGCCGAATACACTTATCTTACGTAGATTTGAAGGTCTCGGCAAATCTGAATCTGCAAAATTGACTAAAACAAATATATCATATATGTGTTAAACGATAACGAACTATATATTTTCTAAGAATAAGGATTAAGAAGTATCGTTTTAAGGAAAACTAAAGAGGATATTGAACTTCATCATTTTATGTAGGGAAGTGGTTAGATGCAAAAAATGTTCGAAAACAAATGGTACCGATTCGCTTGGTGGGTCATGACGTTACTGATCATCGTCTGGATTGGTAATCACGTTACGTTCCTATTCCGACCAATCGCGATTCTGCTTCAGATGGTCGCACCGCCACTCGCGATTGCCGGAATTCTGTATTATGTCCTGCTACCGATCGTCGAGTTGCTCGAGAAAAAGATGAAGCGGCGCCCGGCTGTTTTGATCGTGCTGGTCGGTTTGATTGGTATACTGACGACACTCGGATTCATCTTTGGTCCGATGTTGTCAGAGCAGATCACACAGTTCGTCAATTCGATTCCGACGCTTGCGACACAGTTCCAGCGGCAATTGGTCGACGTTCGGGAACAACTGGAGAACAGTGCGTTCTTTTCACGATTCATGACGGGGCAAGACAACTTATTCAATAAGTTCTCGGGAAACATCTCGGAATACGCTTCGACGTTCCTGAAGAATATCGGCACAGGTGTCGGTGGATTCGTCAGTGTCCTGACGACGACGGTCGTGACGATCGTCATCATTCCGATCATGTTGATCTACATGTTGCTTGACGGCGATAAGCTCAAAGGCAATCTCGTCAAGCTGATGCCGTATGAGTACCATAAGGAAACGAAGAAAATCCTCGGGGACGTCCACTTGACGATCATGAGCTACATCCGCGGGCAAGTCATCGTCAGCATCGGTGTCGGGATTATAGCTTACATCGGATACCTGATCATCGGGATCGATTATGCGTTATTGCTCGCTTTGTTTGCGACACTAACGAACATCATTCCGTTCCTCGGTCCGGTTCTCGGTGTCATTCCGGCCTTGATCGTCGGGTTCATCCAGGATCCGATTCTTGCGATTTATGCGATCATCGTCATGACGGTCGCGCAGCAAATCGATTCGCACATCATGTCACCACTCGTGCAAGGGAAGACGCTTGACGTTCATCCGTTGACAATCATCATCGTCTTGCTCGTCGCTGGTAACATCGCCGGTTTCTTCGGCGTCTTGCTTGGTGTTCCGTTCTACGCTGTCATGAAGGTCGTCATCCTGAACATTCGTCGTCTCTATCATCTCCGGTCGCAGAAGAAGATGGTCATCACAGAGGAAGAGAAGACGTTTGATACGATCATCACGGAGCGCGATTGAGTTTTGAAATTCACGTAAAAGTACGTCATACTGAAGAGGTAGCTAAGAAAAAGGGGGCAGGAATCAGATGGATTCACGTCATACCGAAGAACAAGCCGATTTACTGGCATTGCAGAAATTCCAACACAACTTCGAGAACAGCTTGAAGTCGAGCATCATTTATCTCTTGCGTGATGGTGCGTTGACGATCGGGGAACTCGAGCAACGGATCGATCAGTCGCACGGTCAAATCCTCGAACAGTTACAGGAATTGATCGAAGATGGACTCGTAGTCCAACAGATGTCTGAGAAAGTACACGGACTTGCCTATTATTTAACGGCACCCGCTGAAGATCTCGTCCGACAGTTCAAGGAATCGATTCGGTGGAGTAAACAGCACATTCGATACTAAAAAAACAGGGTTCTAGACCTACGAGCAGATGCTCGTAGGTCTTTTTACGTTTTTTAAAACTATGGTCATATAAAATTAAATTAAGTCGTTTTTACACAAAATGGATAGAACTAGTATGAAATAAAATTACAATATATTTTAGTGGTTTATTATTAATAATATATATTATTTATATTTTTATGGTAAATTAATATCTAAAATACTGGTTAATAATAACTATTCAACCATTACTTTTGTAAAAAATTGTATATTTTTATGGTAATTGCATGCATAATAATAGGTGTACGATTATTTTTTCCGTAGAAAAGGAGTGTTGAAATGAAGAAAAAAGCACCTGATTTTCGAAAGAAGATGAATCGACACCATAGAAACCACACACGAAGACTAGTAAAACTGCTGGCAGCGTCCTCTCTCGCCCTCTCTCCGATCTCATTCACCTATACGAAAACCGAAGCAGCTGAGAATTCTGAAAAGAAGTTTCAGACGCAACAAAGCCAATTCGCGAACTCAGTTCGAAACTCGCTTGTCCAAGGACCGAATCGAGTCAGCTTAGCTGAAGTTCAACTATTGACGGATGTCGCGGTCAATGCAAATCTGACGGAACAACCGAATAACTATGATTTAGCCCTTAATTTAACCGGAATCGGATTAGCCGATGCGGAAGTATTGAACCCGGACCGGGTGGCTGTCTTCAACATTCCAGATTTAGCGGGAAAAATGCAGGCGAACGGTAGTGCGTCGGTCAGTGTTGAATTATTACCCATCACACTTGAAGATTTACCGACGCTTAAAGGACAGCTAGATCCGTTGACGGGAACAGTAGCAGATACTGTGACTGACCTATTAGCGGGTATCGATCGATTACAACGTACTCCAGTCGTAGGTAGTTTGTTGAGAGTGGAGGGGCTCACAGAATTAACGGATGCTCTGGACAATCTACAGAATTTAGATACCGCACTGTCAGACCTTCTAGATTATGAGGGCTCCGCTCCAGTCACGATTAATCCGGATGGTTCAATCATCATCGATTTTAGTGATGGTTTAGGACAGCATCTTGATACGGTAACGAAACAAGTTGTCCAAGACGCCTTAACCGATTTAGTCAACGCCATCACGAATTTAAAACTATCCGGAATAGCAGGAAACTTAATTGATCCTGTTTTAAACCCAGTCAAAAATTTACTGCCAGGTGTGAACAGTCTTTTAACGGCAGTAACGAACGATACAGTGAACTTGTCGAATGAACTCGCAGGTGTACAAGTACTTGGACCAACTTCTGTTAGTGCCAATGTCATCGTTGATAAACCGGCTGGAGTTGCTCAAGACGAAGTTGTTGTTACAGGATCTGTCGTCAATACGTCTGCAATCGATGTACAACTGCTCGCCGATCTAGATGGTCAAGATACGATCGTCTTTGATGAAGAGGCAGATGGAGATGCTGACGCCGATGCTGACGCGGATGCTGATGCTGACGCCGATGCTGACGCGGATGCTGATGCTGACGCGGATGCCGATGCCGATGCTGATGCTGATGCTGATGCTGACGCCGATGCTGACGCCGATGCTGACGCGGATGCCGATGCTGATGCTGATGCTGACGCCGATGCTGACGCCGATGCTGACGCCGATGCTGACGCGGATGCCGATGCTGATGCTGACGCCGATGCGGATGCCGATGCCGACGCTGATGCTGATGCTGACGCCGATGCGGATGCGGATGCCGACGCTGATGCCGATGCCGACGCGGACGCTGATGCGGATGCCGATGCTGACGCCGATGCTGACGCCGATGCGGATGCGGATGCCGACGCGGATGCTGATGCTGACGCGGATGCCGATGCGGATGCTGATGCTGACGCCGACGCCGACGCGGATGCCGATGCCGACGCTGACGCCGACGCTGACGCCGATGCCGACGCCGATGCCGACGCCGATGCGGACGCTGATGCCGACGCCGACGCTGATGCGGATGCCGACGCTGACGCCGATGCCGACGCCGATGCGGACGCTGATGCCGACGCCGACGCTGATGCGGATGCCGATGCTGACGCAGACGCTGATGCGGATGCTGACGCGGATGCTGATGCTGACGCCGATGCTGATGCTGACGCCGATGCTGATGCCGATGCTGATGCGGATGCCGACGCTGACGCCGATGCGGACGCTGATGCCGATGCCGACGCGGATGCTGACGCAGATGCCGATGCGGATGCCGACGCTGACGCCGATGCGGATGCCGATGCCGACGCTGATGCTGATGCTGACGCCGATGCGGATGCGGATGCCGACGCGGATGCCGATGCCGACGCGGACGCTGATGCGGATGCCGATGCTGATGCTGACGCTGATGCTGATGCTGACGCGGATGCCGATGCGGATGCTGATGCTGACGCCGATGCGGATGCCGACGCGGATGCCGATGCTGATGCTGACGCCGATGCGGATGCCGACGCTGACGCCGATGCCGACGCTGATGCCGATGCTGATGCAGATGCCGACGCTGACGCCGATGCGGATGCTGACGCCGATGCGGATGCCGACGCTGACGCCGATGCCGACGCCGATGCGGACGCTGATGCCGACGCCGACGCTGATGCGGATGCCGACGCTGATGCGGATGCCGATGCTGATGCCGATGCGGATGCGGATGCCGACGCTGACGCCGATGCAGATGCCGATGCTGACGCCGATGCGGATGCCGATGCCGACGCCGACGCCGATGCCGATGCTGACGCTGATGCGGATGCGGATGCCGACGCCGATGCGGATGCTGATGCGGATAACGATAACAATGGAGACAAGGATAATGCTAATGGTGGAAATGACGACAATACTGACAATACTAATGGTGGAGATAATGGTAACAACGAAAATAGTGGAGACGATTCCAACAATGTTTCGAATCAAAACACTAATACTGACAATGATAATATCGTCATAACGATTCCAGCCGTGACACCACCTATGACACCGCCTAGTAATGGACCAGTCATCACCCCATCTCCAATAGTGAGTTCAGGATCAAACATCAAGCCTACACCTTCATCAGGCTCTCTAAGTAGTTCGAGCGTTAAACCGACGTTACCAAACACTTCGGTTAAAGCATCAACCGCGAAATCACCACTCGTTTCAAAACCGATCACTCAACCAGTTAAACGAATCGTTGGTGGTACGTTACCGAACACTTCGGAAAATCTGTTCTTGATCACCCTCATGGGAATGCTTGCGACAGCTGCCGGATTGTTCACGAAACTGTTCCGCCGCCGTCCACAAGAGTAAGTCATGCTGTAGTTAATCGTAGTGGGGCCATCTGTGCCTCACTGCGATTCATCCTTTTAGAATAGGAGTGAAGCTGAACATGGATCTGCTCAACCGATTCACCACTGCCATCGATGTACTGGAACAACACATGAAAACCGATGATATCTATTACTGGAATCGTCAGATGATGTTATTCGTCTCACTCGGACAAGCATCAGAGCGGGCTCGTGTCGTTCGATTTCAAGGCAAAGGGCTACAATCCGTAAAAGATCAAGCACGCAATTGGCTCCGTAAACAACCGGAGATGGAGTGGTTAAAACTCGATATCGCTCGAAACTTTGAGGCACTCTCATTTGAGACTTTAAACGAGCGTGTGAAAGACACTCGGAAAAATTACTTCCGACACGGAATCGCATTCGATCGGAAGATGCATTGTGCCTATCTAGAAGAAGAATTGAATGGTAATGCCGTTTTGACAAAAGATCCGACGCATCAAGAACTACACATCAATCTAACGAACTTGAGCAATTATGCGCACCAACAAGGGCGGACGGAGCGGATGGACTTTCATCCGACAAGTCCATGCCTCCTCTTTGATACACTCGGTGTCTTCGCAGACGAAACACCATATGTACTTGAAGTCATACGTGATGTCGAAAAAATCCGTGAGACGACAAGCCCACTTCCTTCTGAAATCAAGACGATCGTCGCCCAGTCGAGTGAGTATCTTGCTCGCCAAGTCCGGACGAATGGTCGCTTCCAATATGGTTACTTCCCATGCTTTGATAAACCGATCAAGTTCTACAACAGCTTACGTCATGCAAGTACACTCTATTCAATGATTGAAGCCTATCGACTGACATCAAGCGAACGATTACGCCAAGCAATCGATCGAGCAAAACGCTATTTGATCGAGGAATTGATCGTACATGAAGGGGAGCGTTCCTTCTTGCTTGATCGTGAATCGAACGAAATCAAGCTCGGCGCGAATGCTGCAGCGATCTTAGCATTGACGGAATATATGCAGACGTTTCAGACGACGGAGGATCTACGACTCAGTCAACGACTCGCAGCCGGCATTCTTTCACTGCAACAACCATCAGGTCAATACCTGCATGTACTCGAGTACCCGTCGTTTGCGTTGAAGGATGCCTTCCGAATCATCTATTACGAAGGAGAAGCAACGTATGCCTTGATGCGGTTGTACGCACTCGATTCCAATTCACGTTGGCTCGACAGTGTCGTCCAATCGTTTGATCATTTCATCGCTAAATCGTACTGGAAGTTCCACGATCACTGGTTGAGCTACAGTGCGAATGAGTTGACGAAATGGTTACCGGAAGCGCGGTATTTCCAGTTCGGTCTCCAGAACGTCTCCCCGAAACTCGACTTCATTCATCACCGGGAGACGACGTACCCGACGTTCCTTGAACTGATGCTTGCGGCACGCGAGATGATTGACCGAATCGAAGTGCTCGGACGAGCCGACTTGTTAGCAGATTTTCCGCTGGACTGGCTCGACCAGACGATTGAACGACGGATGATTTATCAGCGAAACGGCTTCTTCTATCCAGAAGTCGCGATGTATATGAAGAAACCCGGTCGGATTCTCGGAAGTTTTTATATCCGGCACCACTCGATGCGGGTTCGAATCGATGACGTCGAGCATAATTTATCTGGGTATTGCCGGGCATGGACACGAATGCTGAAGGAGGTGCCGTCATGATGCGACGCGTATCAACGCTGTTACTCGTCATCGGACTTGCCTTACTTGGATACGTCGGATATCAAAAACTGACGGTCCAGCAAACCTTGACGACGGAACTCGCAAAAGCAAAAGATGTCGTTCGGGCGGAAGAAACGTCATCGACCACATCAAAATCAGAAGCAACGAGCAAACAAGCGGAGGAGAAGACAGAGGATGTCCTATTCCAAACCGGTGAGACGGTCGGATATTTAAGGGTGCCATCACTTGAGATGGAGTTACCGGTGCTTGAAGGCGTCGATGATGCGACACTCGCAAAAGGTGTCGGCCATCATCCGGAGACGGCCTTTCCAGGGCAAGGCGACCGGATTTTCCTCGCCGGGCATAACGATACGACGTTCTCGAAAATCAGTCAGTTGAAGAAGGGCGACGAGGTCGTCCTCTATCTCGCGAACGGGTCTTATCGCTACGTCATGCAATCGAGCGAGATTGTCGATTACAAAGACACGCGGGTCCTTGAGTCAACGAAGCAGGAGTCACTCGTCGTTTCGACCTGTTATCCGTTTTATAACGTCACGGACAGTACGAAACGTTATTTGATCTATTTTGAACCGGTCGAGGAGGATGCGTCATGACACGAATCGGAATTTTACGCCTAAACGAGAATCCACAGTTTCGCGATAAGATTGCCTGCGTCATCGGTGCTTCGATGGGTGTTGACATCTTCTTTTTCCGTCCGCGCGATGTCGACTTCGAAAATCGGACGATCCGCGGACTCTTCTTCGACGAAGATGCGTGGCATCCAAGTATGTATGAGTTTCCGGACGTCATCTACAATCATTTGCCGCTCAGTGATGCAGACAAGGAATTGTTCAATCGTCTCGCAGCCGAGATTCCGTTTACAACACACCGGATTGGGAATAAAAATGTCGTCTTACGTCAACTGGCGCAAGAAGGATCGTTTCAGGACGTCTTGATTCCGATGCACCGGGTAAAGAAAGGAAAGACGATTTTCCCGCTGATTGAGAAGTACGGAAAAATCGTCTTCAAGCCGGCGAACGGGAAACAAGGGCAACGGATTTATACGATCGAGCAGGAGGGAGATCAGTATCGATTCAGCCATCTACTCGAGTCGACCGTCTGTTCGACAGGGGAATTGATCAACCGCATCGAAGAAGAGACGAAACGGAATCCGATGATCGTCCAGCCGTTCATCACCTCGCAAACGATTCATGGGCATTCGTATTGCATGCGAATCCATGTCGCGAAGGGAGCGAACGGGCAATGGAAACTCGTCAAATATTTTCCGTTCGTCAGCAACAATCACCAAGAATCGGTCAGCCATCTCAGTCACGGAGCGTTCTCGACGACGCGGATGGACATCTTCATGAAGCAGAACTATCCGGATCAACATGAAGCGATTTCGCGACGAATCGTCGATTTTGCGCGACGGTTCCCGGCTTATTTCGAATCGTTTTATGCCTACCCGCTCGATGCGCTCGGGATCGATGTCGGGATTGGTGCGGATGGACGTATCTATCTCTATGAGGTCAACAGCTTGCCTGGTACGCGCTATGTCGAGTTTCAGGCAGAGTATCTCGCGGTCCAGTATTGCCAGTACCTTGCGACACATGGGCGTCCCGGTATACATGGACTCGACCGGGGATGGATGAAGGAACGGATCGAGGCTTAGAAAAGAGGCGACGTGTGAAGACAGTATTGTTTTATGTGATGTCGGGCTTGCTCGTCCTCATCATCGTAACGAAATTCATGGTCCCACTCTTCGGTTGGTTTCAGGCAGAGGAGCCGGTAAAAGAAACGAAACCACGGACGTCAATTCGACTGGATGAAGCACAGCTGAAGCAGTTCGATCGCGAAGATCGACTCGGTGTCGTCTATGAGATGGCAGGATTGAAGCTGAAGACGCTGGACGTCGATACGACGGAAAAAACGCGACAAACACCGCTCGTTCAGATGAAGGTCGAAAAACAAAAGCTCCTCCAAGTGATGGGGGAGCCGGGGCGGTTGCTTGCGATCACGGTCAAAGTGACGAATCAGTCAGCGGACGAGATTGAAATCTTACCAAAGATCGGGGAGTATGAGACAGCGGACGAGATTGTGACGATTGCGGATCAATTTAATGCCTTGAACGGTAAATACAAACCGGATGAGAGTCGGATCGGGATCGTCTTTATTCCGTCGGAGCAACTCCGTGTGACGGAAGGGCGACTCAGTCTGTTCTATGAGACGATGTCCGGTAAGAAGCAACTCCGGATTGCATTACCAGCAGCAAAATAAAGAACGGGATGCCTCCAAGTTGGAGACATCCCGTTTTGTCATTTCTGGACGGCGCTGAACGCGTCTTCTGATTCGATTCCTGCTTTATTGACCGCTGTGACGACGAAACGACCTGTTGCATCTTCTGGGAGTGGGAACGCTTTACGCTCGATCGATTCTGTCGTACCGAGTTTTTTGCGTTTTCCATCCTTCTCTTGATAGACGTTGTATTTGACGACGTCTTCATCGGTTGACGCATACCAGTTGACGAATCCACCACTGATCCGAATGTTCGTCGCCGGCTTCGGTGGTGTTTTGACCGGATCCGATGCTTTCTCGTCCAGTTCCGTGAAGACAACGAGACGATCATCATACGTGCCTTGGTTCTCATCATACGTTCCGATACAGGTAATCAAGTTGAGGTTCCGGGTATCGGCTGGACCGAAGATTTTTTTCAGTGGTGCTTTCAAGTGATCGTACTGAACGATTTCTTTGACGCGGAAGACGAGCTTACGTCCAGACGCATCGGTGATTTCGACGGGATCCCCTTTCTTCAGCTCATGCAGTTTATAGAAGATTGCTGGCCCAGTCTTCGTATCAGTGTGACCGTCGATGACGGCATTACCGACGTCACCGGGACGCGGACCGAACTTATACCAGCCGGCTTGTTGTTCATTTTTAGGTGTCGCCATCGCACCATCTTTATCGAGCCCGACCTGTTCGACCTTCGTCTTGATGTCGTGCTTCGGGATGACGAGTTGTTTTGGAAGCTCGACCTCTGTTGCCGAGAGGTCCTTGAACTCCTTCTTGAAGATTTCAGACGGCTTGAGCGGATCTTCTTCCTTCGTCTCGGAAGAGGCCGCGGATTCTGTTTTGGGGTCACCTTGCGTGATGTTTGATGTATCCGGTTTTGTTTGACCGAATAAGAGGAACAATAACGTTCCGACCGATGCGACCATCAAGAGGATGCTCGCCGGTAATAACCAACGTTTCATAAACGCGTATCTCCTTTCCGAGAGAAGAGATTCCCTCTATGTACAAAAATAACAGGATAGCATGTCGCTATCCTGTTATTGATTATACCCAATTTCTTAGGCGTTTTGACGTTTACGTGCGAGGACAAGACCGACTGCTCCGAGTGCAAGACCGAATACTGCGATCGCACCAGTTGTTGCAGCTGAGTTGTTGTCGCTCATTCCACCGTTACCTGTGTTAGGCATTGATCCTGGAGTACCATCCATGAACTTCTCTGGTGATTGTTTAACGATTGCATCACCGAGGTTAGCTCCTACGCCGTACATGTAAGCGTAAGACTCACGGAATGTGTCGACAGAACCTTTGTAGTCGCCTTCAACATACTGCATGAACGTATCTTGGACGTAAGTCTCGTGACCTGATACGGCTTCTTGTGCTGCTTTTGTTGGAAGGTTTTCTTCTGTAGCGGCACCAAGGAATGCACCGAAGTCGTTCGAGAACATTTTGAGCATGTCTTGTGCGTCACCCATCAATTTCTTGTCGTCATTGATTGCTGCTGTGACGAGGTTCGCTTGTGCTTCGATGTGGTTTTTCGTCCAAACTTGCTCGAACTGATCTGCACCGGCTTGACCGTAGATTGATTTGATTGCTGCTTTGAAGTCAGCTGTGTGCATATCTTCAGCCCAGTTTGCTGCATCGTAGTCTTTCGCTTGATCGACACCAGCTGTTAAGCTGAGGTTTGCAAGAGCGACGTGTTCAGCTGCAAGGCTGTTGAGTGTTGAACGAAGGTCTGCTGCTTTTGAGTCAGCTTTCGTATTGTCGAATTTCTCAGGCATCTGTGTTGTGATCGCAACAGAGAGTGCTTTTGAGATATCGTACATGCGGCTGTAACCTTCACGGAACGTGTTGTACGATCCTTCGTAGTCACCAGCTGCATATTGCTGGAATGTTTTGTAGACGTCTGCTTCGTGAGCACGGAGGACTTCTTCAGCTGCTGCTTTCGGGAGTTTACCTTCCGTAGCTGTATCGAGGAAGCTTGAGAGATCTTGAACGAACTCTTCTGTTTCTTTCTTCGAAGCGTTGATACCGTCTTGGTCGTCTGCTTTTACAGCTTTGACGAGGTCTGTCGTATATTTGTTGTGATCAACGAAGATTTTCTCGAACTGTTTTGCGCCTTCTTCGCCGTAGACTGAAGCGATTGCTGGAGTCATGTCGAGTGCGTTTTGTTTGAGTGCTGCTTCGTAGTACTGTGCATCTTTTGAACCGTCATATTGTTTCTTCATGTCCATGACTGCGAGGACGAAGTGCTCAGAGAGTAATTGATCGAGTGTTGCACGAAGGTCAGCGGCTTTTGTTTTGACCGTGACGTTTTTCGGTGCATCTTGTTTCATGTCTTCTCCGCCACCGGAAGCGAATGCTGCCGTTCCTGGTAGTACGAGTGCTGCTGCCATTGCTGATGCTGCGAATTTTTTCGTGTGTTTCATCTTAAATCATTCCTCTCAGTTTTTGGTTTATTTGGTAGGTGTTTCTTGCCTGTTCTGAATAGCTTACGCAACGTCGGGTGATTTGGATTGCATAAAGTTTTAATTTTTTTAATGAGTTGTTGAAGTGATATTTCGTGCCATCCAAGGACCGTTGTTGCGTCGTTCTGGAAAGCTTACGCCGGACAGTTCAGTTTGGATTTAAAAAAGTGTAAAAAAACCGCAGAACGTGGGAAACTGTTTTTCGCCTTCCTTATATACACAAACTAAAATTTTTTAGAGGAATTGCCTGTCTGGTCGTGTTACACTAGTTGCGGAACACGTTTTGTAGCGAATTTGGAACTATTTAATACCAGGTACTAATATGCTATACTGTTCTCAGACTGAATCAATGAAAGGTGATCAAGATGGTACAAAACCAAACAGGCACGGATCAGCCAACGCGTGAACGCCTGAAGAAGAAGCAACAGGCTTCAAACCAGGAAACCGGCAATCCGGAGCACAAATCAGAGCGACGTCTTCGTGCATATTCGACACGCCGAGTTCCGATCATCGTACGTGTACTGATCGTTCTCGTTCTCATCGTCGTAGCACTGATCGTCGGCGCAATGGTGGGTTATGCGACGTTTGGTGGTGGCGAGGCAATGGATGTGTTAAAGCTCGACACATGGACCCGCATCACCGATTTTTGGATGAAATCTTAATTTAATCAGTGATGGGAGCTGTCGAATATGTATACGATCGAACAAATCAAGGAAGTCATTCCGCACCGGTATCCATTTTTACTCGTTGACCGCATTTTGGAAGTCGAAGAGGGAAAACGTGCCGTTGGAATCAAGAACGTCACGGCGAACGAAGAATTCTTCAATGGCCATTTCCCAGAATACAATGTCATGCCCGGCGTCTTGATCGTCGAAGCACTCGCGCAAGTCGGTGCCTTTGCCGTATTGAAGATGGAAGAGAATCAAGGGAAGCTCGCTTTCTTCGCAGGAATTGAAGGATGCCGCTTCAAACGTCAAGTCGTGCCCGGGGATCAGCTCCGCCTCGAAGTCGAATTGACGAAGGTCCGCGGACCAATCGGTAAAGGTCGTGCCACAGCCACAGTCGATGGGGAAGTCGCCTGTGTCGCTGAACTGACGTTTGCTATGAAGTGAAGCGAACATGAAACGCTGGCTTCTCCCCCTCGCGATTTCCTTACTCGTCGTTCCTGGTTGTCAGCGCGCAGAACAAGCGAAGACCGCTTCCCCGACGGTCATCGTAGATCCCGTTAAGCGTGCAGGACAGACCGAGAACATTTCCGCTCAGGTCACTCTGACGGAAAATGACCGGATGCGTCTTGTTATCCGGACAGCGAATGACATTCGACTCGATGACCAACAGGTCGATATTCGGCTCGAAGTCGCCAATCAATCGATTCCGTTTCCGTTCGTCTCCTTCGAAGCGAAGAAGATGGGGGAAATCCGGACCTATACGTCCAATACGACGATTGAAAAAGAAGTCTTCGATGACCAACGTCTTCCGGTCCTCATCATTGATGCAGGAGCAGGGCGTGGGATCGAGATTCCGCTTGAGATCGTCAAATAAGACAGCATAGCGAGCTTCTAGCTCCATGTGCTGTCTTATTTTTGTTTGATTTCGGCTCGTCAGGGTACAAAAAACATATACAAAGGAGGAATCATTATGAATCACACGGTACAGCAACGACTGACAGATTGTATTCTTGCTTGTAATCATTGTTTTGATGCCTGTCTGAAGGAAGAACATGTCGGACATATGGCGAATTGTATTCGACTCGACCGGGATTGTGCGGATATCTGTAGCCTCTTGCTACAAGCAATCGCTCGAAACAGCTCGAATGTCGCGGTTCTTGCAAAGGCATGCCAGGAGATATGTGAAGCCTGTGCCGCTGAGTGTAGTAAACACGATCATGACCATTGCCAAGCGTGTGCGAAGGCGTGTACGGCATGTGCGCAAGCGTGTAGTCAGCTCGTCTAAGACCTTGTCTCTCGACAAGGCTTTTTTATTATAAAAAAATAGCAGGAATTCAAGATTTTTTCTGGTTATTTTTGGCGGATTTGTTTACTATTTAGGGAGGTAATATTAAATCACGATAGGAGCATACATACACTCATGAGAAAACTTAGCTTACTTTTGATGGCACTCGTCGTCGCGTTCGGACTGAAGTTACCGGTCTACGCAGAAACTGTCGAGTGGGACGTCACCGGGACGGGCACGGGTCCATATACGTTGACGTTTGAAGGCACAGGCATCGTTGATATCACGTCGGAGACGGCACTCGTCTTTGAAGATGGCGTGACAGGTGAAGACGTCAACATCGAAGAGACACCGGTCGTGACGTTCACGGCAGAGACGGCACCTGTCGTCAAGGTCGTCTCAGCAGATGGACAACGGACGATTCTTGTCCAGTTCGGTAAAGTCGTCACGCCAGAAGAGCCGAAGACAGAAGAACCAACTCCAGAGACACCAGTAACAGAAGAACCGGTTAAAGAAGATCCGGCAACGGATGAACCGACGACAGACGAACCGACACCGGAAGAGCCTGTGACGGAAGAACCGGTCAAGGAAGAGCCGACGACAGACGAGCCAGAGACAGGTGATGACGCGACACCGACACCAGTCGAGGTACCGACGACGGCAACGATCGAAGGAACGATCTGGTTCGATGAGAACGAAGACGGCATTCGCCAAGAGAAGGAAACACGTCTCGATGATGTCGTCGTCTATTTGATGGACCGGAATGAAGATGTCATCGATGAAGTATACACGAAGAATGGTCTATACAGCTTCAAGGATTTAAAACCAGGAACATATGAAGTCGAAGTCGACGGATATGACATGGGGTACTATTTCTATTCCGAGCAAAACGTTGGTGACGACCGGACGATCGACTCCGATGTCGATGAAGACTTTGGGATGAAGAAAGTCCGTCTCGTCGCAGGTCAGACGGAAGTGATCGACGCTGGGATTTACGGCGACGAAGAGCTCGACGGTGCGTTCGAGCATTGGTTAGCCGTTGTCAATTTCTTTGATGCAAACGGAAACCAACAGCCAGATTTTGATGAAGGAACACTTCCTGCGACGTATACGGTGACGGATGCGATCACAGGAAAGGACGTCTATCAGGAAAAGATCGCAAAAGATGATTTAATGATGCTCCAACTTGATCCGGGAACGTACACGATCAAGACGGAAGTCGCAGCGGGTTACACGGTCAAAGCGATGCATCACCTTGACATGGATGACTTGATGATGGATATGGACGAAGAGATGTATGAAGACTATGAGTCATTCGCTCAGCAAGCGAAAGCGATGAAACTGATGGCGAGCGATGAAGAAGCAATCTCGCCGGAAGAACAAGAGATGATTGATGAATTGTTGAAGTACTTCGAGCGAAAATCACCGGAAGCGGGTGTGACGATCGAAGACGGCAGCCTCGGTACGATTTTGCTCGCGGAAATCGCGAAAGCAGAACCGGTCGCAAAACCGACGCCAACACCAACGTCAACAGAAACATCTGTTCAGACAGTCGATTCGGCTGAAAAACAATCGAAACCTACGACAACGACAGCAACGGGCACATTACCACAAGCAGGTGAAGACAAGCCGTTCCCATATGCAGCAACGGGAGTAGGACTTGCTATCGTCGGCCTTTGGTTACTCGTTCGTCGGGGAGCATAACGATTAGAGACCTTCTATACGAGGGTCTCTTTTTTGATGTGTGTATACTTTGACACACACGCACACATGTGTGTATAGTAAAGGTACTACTAGAGGGAAAGAGGGATGACGATGTTAACGACAAAACAGATCAGTGAATTGTTACGTGTCTCAGAAGAAACGGTCCGTCGCTGGATTCGGACGGGCGAATTGCATGCCGAACAGGACGGAAAAGGGTATCTCGTCGATGAGTTGGCGCTGAAACGTCTCGTCGATGAGAAGTCGCAGATTCCAGGAACCGCGATGAACAAGATTCTCCCACTCATCCAAGATATGTTCGGACCGGAAGCGGCTCAGTTCGCGAAATCAAACTTGTTTGACCCACTCCGTCAATCGATGGAGCAAGCCCCACCGAAGCCGGAAGCATCAAACGAGTCACTCGCAGAAGAACTTGATCGTCTCAAACGCAAAAAACGTCGTCTCGAACTCGAGCACGAACTGAAGTTGCTTGAGATCGAAGAGAAAATCGCAGCAATCGAACGGAAAGTTCAGTCCTGAACACGAAAAGCGATGTCCCCAATTGAGGAGACATCGCTTTTTTTCGTTCGACCATAAGAAAAACCCACTTCACGAGTCGGAAGGGGTTTTGTCGCTTGCTTGTTTCTTTTTACGGTACCAGTACCAGTAAGCAAGTCCCAGTCCAATCGGGATTGCAGCCAAGTACGGGTTAGCTTCGATGAAGCTGATCATCTCAAAGAGCGCGAACCATCCACTGATTAAACCGAGGATGAGTAAAATCGTCCGTAGTGCTTCGGGAAGCTTGCGGATCCGATACGCAATGAGACAGACGAGGCAAAAGATAATGATAGCCACGAGCATTCCTCCCATTCCCGTAATCCAGTATAGCGTATTCGGAAAGCTTTTTCGATGTTGAATGATGGGAAAAGATTCAAATCCGTTTCGAACAATCGAACCGTTTGACCTGTCATGATAAGTGAGCCCCTCGCGGACTCACCTATTTTTGATGAAAAGGAGCAGACGCATGGTCATTGATTATTTTGCAGTCTTACCGAGTGGGAAAAAAGGCGCACTAGAGCCGCACTGTCTGACACAAGGAACGTGGTATCAGCGCATCAATGAGGAATTGTTTCGAGCCATCCATTATGGAGCCGGGATCATCCGGATACGCGACAAAGGAGCGGAACTGCGGATTCCGATCGAGTTCGGATTCGGTTATGTCTTACAGTATCTGCGCCAGTTCACGGAGGCGGAGCGACAAGATGGACGAAAACGTCATGTCTTGCAACGACAGCTCGATTGGATTGGTCGCGGATTACCGATTGAATTAAAGCGACGCGGAACGAAGATTGAAATGTGGGCTGATGATATCCATCGCTTGCATCGGGAATCGTTCCTACGAGCAATCGAAAAAGCAGATCATTTTATCTCGTGAAATCAAAACTTTATTTTAATAAAACGAAAATAAAGGGAAAACTTAATAAAATGTAAGCGTTTTCTTTAAAGGGGTGAATCCAAAAATTAATTTCCATGCACAGCCCATGTAAATATATTTTATCTTACTACTATTCACCTATTTTTTACAAAAAATCTATTGTGGCGTCTTTCCTAGTTTTGTATATTTGACCTGTAGCGTTTCTACCGATTCTCAAAAACGAAACGGTGGAACGCACGAATCTACAATCAGAAATGGCTTCTTGGAGCGATTTCGGCAGTTTCTTTAGTTCATCCCAATCGGATACATAATGGCTCACGAATGGATCGTCTTGATGATAGACGAAAAGTCGCACGTGAAACAGAACGTACTCCTCCTAAGACGACTAAAGAATTTTTTAACTGCTTTAAAGTAAAATATTTCTATATTTTACTTATATTGTAGATTATAAATTGGGATTTGCGCTTTTGATTTGTTAGAAAAGAGGAGGAATAGTAAACATGGGTTATTCGAAGAAAACGAACAAATTGTACGCTGCTGCAGCTGCGCTTGCAGTCACGGCGTCTGTCGTAGCACCGGTTGCTGCTGATGCAGCATCGAAGGTCTCGGTTAAATACATCTCTCCAATCTTGATGAAGCACGCTGGTGGTTCGAAATATGCAGTAAAGAAATTGACGCTTCCGACGAAAGTCAAAGTCAAACTTTCAAACGGCAAGTACGAAATGCGCTCAGTCAAATGGAGCGGTTCTGTCAAATTCGAAAAGAAATACATCAACAAATACCAAGTCCTTTACGGTAAGGTAGCGGGTACGACGAAAAAAGCGATCCTCAAAGTCGAACTTCAAAACTACCCAGTTGATGTTCTCGAACCAGTCCTCGAGCCGGTCGCTGTTGGCGGAAAAGTTCAATTGCCAAGCACGATCAGCATCCAGTACAAATCAGGTATCATCGTGAAACGCCCAATCAGCAAGTTCAATCTCAAAACTCCATCGACTTCAAAAGCAGGCAAATATAAACTGGCTTACTCGTACAAAGGTGCTAATTCTGTCGTAACAGGTTACATCAACTACGAAGTCAAGGCAGCAAGCATCTCGAACGTCATGGGAAGCGTCGATGATCAGATGCTTTCAGTCAAAGCAGATGTCATGTACCCAGCAGTGGGCGCAATGGCAGAACTCTTGATCTACCCAGGTAAAGACTTATCAACGACGCCAATCGTTGCAAAAGGAACGCTCTCGAAAGGGAAGTTCATGGCGTCGCAAGGTGGCATTCCAGAAGGAACGCACAGCTACGTCGTCAAAGTCGGCGATGTCAAATCAGCTCCGATGGACTTCACGATCGCAAACACGGTCCTCGCTTCAGCGAAAGCAATCGGCAAAGAGAAAGTCGAAGTCTCATTCTCGCGTGCCGTTGACTCTGTCTCAGCAGACAACTTCAAAATCGCAGGTGCGACAGTCAAGTCAGCGACACTTAGCGCAGACAAGAAGTCAGCAGTTCTTGAAGTCGAAGGACTCGAGTACGGCATGGACTACTCAGTTGACGCAAAAGGCATCTTGATTGGTGGCGTTGCAAAAGACCTCGGTTCACTCAGCTTCATGACGCAAAGCGTCGAAAACATCTGGATGCTTGAAGTGACACCAAAAGCGTCTTCGATCCTTGCAAACGGATCAGACAACACGGAAGTCACATTCCAGTTGAAAAACAAAGCAACAGGTGAAGTCGATACGAAAGCAGACGATATCGTCTTGAAATTATCGACATCATTCGGTTCACTCGCGAAAGAACGCGTTACGATTCAAGATGGTAAAGCGACGGTTCTCTTGACGTCTGAGTTCAGCAACACAGACATCGAAGCAACAATCGACGCGCAAATCATCGAGACAGTCAACGGTGAGTACAAAGACTTGATCGGTAAAATCGATGGACAAGCGAAAGTCAAATTCAGCACGGTCATGGTTACGCCAGCACCAGTTGAATTGATCAACGTCCTTGCAGCGGAATCGAACCAAGCGGATCGTGTGACGATTTTCCTCGATAAAGCCGTTTCACGTGATCTTCTCTTGAAATCGTTCGGTCTCGATAAGAAATTACCGACGGTTGACGAGAGCGAATACCTCGCAAACGACAACATCCAAATCGAGCAATTCGATGGTTCGAAACGCGTCATCGGTATCAAATCGATTCCTTCGAATCCAAAGGCATTCGAATTGATCCTTGATAAAGAAACACCACTCCAAGACAACGCAACTGTTAAAGTGCTTGCGAAAATCACGAGCAGCACGGATACAGAAGTGAAGTCAAAAGCAAGCTTCAAGTTGACGGATGCACGTCAGCCGGAAGTCACTTCGGTCAAACCAGTCGGTCTGAACCAACTTGAAGTGAAATTCTCTGAAGCAATCGCAGATGCGAAGTTCAAAATCGATGGTCAATACGGCGAGAAGTACTTCAAAGTCGAATACCTCGGATTTGATAACAAAACAGGTGTCGATCGCCGTGATACAGTCATCATCACGTTGAACGATGCGAAAATGATGGGTGTTGCTCCAGAAGAAGCGTATCCAGGAGCAAAAGAAGGCTACTTCGCACCTGGTAAACACTCACTCCAAATTTGGAACACGATGGACTTCGCAGCCCTTTCGGATGAGTCGAACATCGGAACGACACAAAACCTCGACTTCACAGTTGCTGCTGATACAGTCAAGCCAACTGCAGGCGTCGTTGTTGAGTCACCAGAACAATTCCGTATCATGTTCAGCAAACAGCTTAAAGGTCTCGACCTCGACGCAGTCAAAGCATTGCTTGCTTCGAAGAAGTTGAAACTCGAGCGTTACAACTCGAACACGAAGTTGTACGAAGACTTCAGCCAGTATGCTGATGTCACGTACTACGATGAAGAGACAGGCGAAGTTCTCCTCGAACTCAATAAGGACTGGACGGAAATCTACGATACAGTCAACACGAAAGAGAACTACTACAACGATAAGTTCAAACTTTCGCTCGCAAAAGATTCTGTCAAAGCAGAAGCAAACGGCGAGAAAAACGACGCGTTGTCGCTTGATCTCAACTATGCTGGTTCACCGCTCAACTCTCCAGATCTGAAGAGTGCGGAAATCACGACGATTGACCGTTACCTCTTGACGAATGACTTCACAGTCATGATGAGCGAGCCGGTTAAACTTCGTGGTCTTGATCAGTCGGATACACCACTCATCAACGCAGAAGGTACAGTACTTCCGCCGAAAACAACAGTTGAGTTCATCGGTAAAGATAAAAACGGTAAAACCGTTACGATCGATGGATCAGTCGTTGGTTACACGGATAGCTCAGATATGAACTTCCGCGTCGCTGCGAATGATAACCTTCAGTATCTCGTCGACAAAGAAGGATACGGCGAAGAGTGGAAAGTCGTCGTCAAGTCACTCTCTGACGATGTCGGAAACACTGTCGCTACAGCGACACACGACTTCAAAGTTTCGAAAACGCCAGTCACACCAGTGGCTTCGCCATTCGAAATCGCTAAAGTCACAGCTAACGCAAAAGATGAAAAAGACGTCATCCGTATCAAGTTCACAGAAGGTGTTCAATACACTGGAATGTACGATGCAACGAACACTGCACAGTACACGTTGAACGGAAAAAATCTCCCAGTCGGCACAAGCATCTCGCTTGCAGATTCGGATGATGATATCACGAACGGTCTCGACATCGTTAAGATCAAAGTTCCAGAAGGGACACTTAAAACATTGTCGAACGTCATCACGGTCAACAAAGAGCTTCAGTCGTATGACAACTCTGTCTTGACTGGTGGTTACGAGAAAGCAGTTCTTCTCGGACTATAAGAAACGTAAAATCTCTTCCTACTACGGTAGGGAGAGGTTTTTTTGTGACAAAATAGCGCAATCGATTGCATTTTGGTAAATCTATTTACCTATTTTATAAATTTACATCTGTCTTTACTTTAAAAAGATGTTAAATTATGTGATGTTATTTGGAATTTTAGGTAGAAATAATCAAAAATATACATCTTTAAAAGGGAGATTAGACTCATGAACAAGACGAAAAAAGTCTCGACAGGTTTGCTTGCGGCATTGGTCGCGACAAGCGGACTGACGTATGCACCAGAAAGCGCAAAGGCTTTCGCACCAAGTGAAAAGCTCGACAATCGCGTTATTTTCCAAAGCTTCAGCCTGTATCAACCGTACGAAAGCAACATGTACCGGACGCTTGCTAAAAAAGGTGAATTGCTCAATTCATGGGGCGTAACAGATGTGTGGTTGCCGCCTGCATATCGTTCATTCGATATGGCACGTTACATGGAAGGATATGCAATCGCTGACCGTTATGACCTCGGTGAATTCCCACAAGGACCAAATAAAACAGTTGCGACGAAATACGGAAAAGCCACACAACTCGAGATGATGGTCGACATGTTGCATGACGACAACATCAAAGTCCAGATGGACCTCGTTCCGAACCAAATGCTCGGTCTCAATCAACGTGAAGCTGTTTTCGTTCGTCGTGCGACAAGCTCAGGTGAGCCGTTTACGAACCCGTTCACAGGCGGAGAAAAAACGAAGACGCTCGCAACACCTTATCTCGCTTATACAAAAGGTGGCGGTATGGGACAAGCAAAATATGGTTACCTCAAAGAATGGAACAAATCGTTCATCAATGGAACATCACTGCAAGGGCAGGGGATGGGCCGCGTCATGACGGACAAAGACGGTAAACCATACCGTTACTTCGGCAAAGACGATGCGAAGAACTACTTACCAGAATGGTTGCTTGACGCAGCGAAGACACAGAACTTGAATGTCATCGATACGTATCTCGCAGCAGACGGCTGGTATGAAGTCTCACCAGAGAACTGGAAGCCGATGCTTTCGCAATACGCGAAGGATGAAGGATACCTCGAGTACATGAAACAAAACGGCTTCGCAACAAAAGAAGCATTGCTCACTTCAACGGAAAACGGAAAAATCGCTTCGTTGACGGAAGAATACATGAAAACGCAGGCTGCGTACGGTTATGGATCAGAAGAACGTTCATACCAAAACGATAACTCAGGGATCGACATCGAAGATCAATTCCTCTTCGTCGATGAGACTGGCTTCCCAACGCAGGCATACAACAAAACGATGACGAACAACGATGAGTTCTTGATCGGTGTCGACCTGGCGAACTCGAACCCAGAAGTCATCAAGGAGCAAAAGAACTGGATGAAGTGGATGCTTGAGACATACAAGTTCGACGGTTTCCGGATCGATGCAGCATCACACTATGATACGAGAATCTTGAATGCAGAAGCAGAAGTGTCAAAAGCGCACTTCGGTAAAAAAGATTACCTCAGCTACATCGAGAGCTATAAAACAGAACAGAATGCTTACATGAAAGCTAACAATAATGAACAACTCGTCATGGACGGAGAGCTTTACTTCACGCTCCGTTCAGCACTTACGCCATCGAACAAACGTGCACTCCGTGACTTAGCGAAAGTCTCAGTCGTTAACCGTGAAGGTGACGGCGCGACGAACGTTCAAGCGAACTGGTCATTCGTCAACAACCATGACCAAGAGAAAAACCGCGTCAACCAAATCATGCTTGATACGTACGGCATCAAAACGAATACGCAGTACGGAAAAGACAGCGAGCCGAAATCGTTCGAGAAGCTCTACAATAAAGAAGATGAAGCGAAGGCACTTGCGATCTATAACAAAGAACTCGCAAGTCCAACGAAGAAATACTCGACGGAAAACGTCGTCGCGCAATACGCGTTCCTTCTTTCGAACAAAAACACGGTACCAACAGTCTACTACGGTGATCTCTACCAGACGGATGCATCGTATATGTCGAAAACGACACCGTACTATGATGAAATCACGAATCTCCTAAAAGTCCGTAAACAGTATGCGTATGGTAAACAACACGTTGCGTACCATACGTCGAACACGTCAAAAGAAGCGGGTAAAGACTTGATCTCAAGCGTCCGTTTCGGAAAAGACCGCAACACAGGTGTCGCGACAGTCATCGGGAAAAACGCAGCGCTTGATACGACGGTTCAAGTCAACATGGGTAAAACACACGCGAACCAAGTCTTCGTCGATGCTAGTGGCGTCACGAACACGAAACTCGTTACAGATAAGAACGGTATCTTGACGGTTCCAGTCAAAGGTATCAAGACAGCTGAAGTCAACGGTTACGTCGGCGTCTTCGTTCCACAAGCAACAAAAGCGCCAGTTGCAGCAATCAAAGCAGGTGCTGTCTACCAAGGAAAAGCACTCGACTTGAAAACGACAGTCGCGAACACGACATCAGCAGTTGCGTCAACACGCTACCGTGTCCTTGATACGAAAAAAGCGACAGTTGATTCAAAAGGTCGCCTGACAGGCAAAGCAACAGGTAAGACGACGGTTGAAGCAACGGTCACGTTAAAAGACGGTTTTGTCTTGAAAACAGTTTTACCGATCGAAACAAAAGCAAACAGCGTCACGCTGAAAGCAACAAAAGCAACACTCAAGAAGAACCAGACGACACGTATCGCGTATACGTCAGCAACGGATAAGATCAAATCTGTTCAGTATACATCAGCAAACAAAAAAGTTGCACAAGTCTCGTCACGTGGTAACGTAAAAGGAATCAAAGCAGGTAAGACGACGATCCGTGTCACATACACGACAGTAGGAAACTACAAAGTCGTCAAAACATTCACAGTCACAGTCAAGTAATATTAGACATCACTCTCCCTGCGAGAGTGATGTTTTTTCGATTTGCGTCAATGTTTTACTATATTCCACATAATCCCATCTAATCCGGGTATTAGTAAGAAAGACCTAGAGGGAGGAACAATGATGCGAACATGGTTAGCAGGGAGCTTAGCACTTGGTTTGATCTGCAGTACAGTACCAGTCAAGGCGCTTGAAAAGCAGGAAACGATTCGTCCGGCGACATTAACGAAGGCGAAGGAAGTCCCGACCTTCTCAAAACAAGCCGGCAGTGCCTTGACAGGTCGCTTCGACTCGGATGGATTTGCGGTATGGTATTTTGATGCGAAGGATTTTGTCGCAAAAGGAACGCACTTTGAGTTCGAACTCGACTACGACACGTACGGAACGATGTTCGCCAGTAAAGCTGACGCGGAAGCAGGTCGTGTCTACAATCGGTATTACCAAGTCACGGATGATACACTCTACTTCCCACTCAGTTGGAGCGGACGGCAGTACTTAGTTCTCGAAGGCTATCCGGGCGATCGTTATTCTGTTCCCGCCTACATCTCGCGTTATGAACCGATTGAGGAATCAATGACAGCTGCCGTCAAAGCAGTCAAACCGGCGTTACTCGTGCAGACACGTCCTGGTGCAATGCGGGCGCAATCGTTCGGGGCCTCAAAAGTCGAATCACTAGCGTCTGAGCTCCGCATCGAACGACTCGTCTATGATTCCTATGCTGACGCTGAAGCGGCGAAGAAAAAGTTCGAGCGATCAAACAGCGTGGCGTTCGCAGAGTTCGACGCACCGATTCAAGCCTTCGGTGTCGACGCCTATCAAAAACATCAATGGTCGCTGCAGAACACGGGACAAAAGAAGGGACTGAAAGGAGCAGACATCGGCTTCGTCGCCATGCAAAAACGGATCAAAGGCAAGAAGCTGTCTGCAACGAAAGTCGCAGTCCTCGACTCCGGCATCAATCCGACGTATGCCGACTTCGCAGGTAAAGTCCGGATGGATCTCGGCTATGATTTCATCAATGGCGATAAGACAGCCTGGGATGACAACGGACACGGTTCACACGTCGCCGGGATCATTGCTGCAGGTGGAAATAACACGTACGGGATGACCGGTATCAATCCGATGACGACGTTGATTCCGATCAAGGTCCTCGATGAGTCAGGGGCTGGTTCGGTCTCGGGACTCGTCAAAGGCATCCAGCATGCGACAAAACAAGGTGCCCGGGTCATCAACATGAGTCTCGGCGGTAGTTCTTCTTCAAAATCGATCGAGTCGGCATTAGCCGCAGCGGTCAAGAAGAACATCCTGATCGTCGCTGCTTCCGGGAACGAAGGACGCGGAACGGTCGCATATCCGGCCCGTTCGAAATATGTCTTGTCGGTCGGTGCAACCGGACGAAAGGATACAAAAGCGTCGTTCTCGAATTACGGAACGGGACTGGACCTCGTTGCCCCTGGCGTCTCGATTCCAAGCTACCTCGCAGATGGAGAGTTGTTATATGGAAGTGGTACTTCGATGGCGACGCCACACGTCGCGGGTGTCGCGAGTCTCTTGATCAGTCTGAAGCCGTCCTTGAAAGCAAGTAGTGTGGAAAGTATCCTCAAGAAATCAGCGAAGGATCTCGGTAAAAAAGGCTATGATACGAGTTATGGTGCCGGTCGTTTGAATGCTGATAACGCAGTCAAAATGATTCCGTAATGCAGTCAAGAAGTCCTGTGCGAACAGGGCTTCTTTTTTTCAGTCAATTCATTGATTGATAGAGGTAAAAAGAACTAGGAAAATCAATTTTTTCCATTATAATGAAAAAGGATACAACGATAAGGAGTGAAACCCAAATGAAAAAGGTCATCGTCAGTGCTCTCCTCGTGAGTGCATTTGGTACATATACATGGGATACGACAGAAGCTGCGACAACGGCGAAAAAAGTGCCGGCCATTGAAGGCAAAACGAAAAAAGGCTACATCAAAGGAACGTTCGATGCGAGCGGGAAAGCCTTGTTCTATTTTGATACGAAGACGTATCTGTCAGGTGGAACACACTTGAAGTTCGCCTTTGACACTTCCAAAAAAGCGACCGTTTATACGTCGCAGACGGAATACAAACAAAAAGATCCGTATGCGCGGTATGCGAATAGTAAAAAGACACTCTTTTTCCCACTGACATGGAGTGGACGACAATACATTGAAGTAACGGGAACGAAGAATAAAGCTTTTACGATTCCCTATAAACTCGAACGACTCGAACCAATTCGAGAATACGCGACAAAATCAACGACAACCGGACAGGCAACGAGTCTTGTCGTTCGTCTGAACGGAGCGACGAAAGCGAGTACGTTGTCACAGACGTCACGGGCTACTGATCACGAAACGATCGACAGTACGCTACGGCTCGAGAAGTTCTCCTACAACAGCTTCATCCAAGCGATGGCAGCCAAACGCCAACTTGAAAAAACAAAAGGTGTCCGGTACGTCGAACTCGATCAACCGATGAAGTTACTCAGCACCGATCCATTCCAGTCCGTCCAGTGGGCATTAAAAAACACTGGACAACGCGGAGGCGTCAAGGGAGCGGATATCGGTTATCACGCGATGGTCAAACGGATTGCCAACAAGTCACGTTCGACCGTTCGCGTGGCAGTTGTCGATACGGGGATTAATCCGACCTATGCGGATTTCGCTGGACGCGTCCGGATGGATCTCGGATACGATTTTGTTCATAAACATCAACTCGCTTATGACGATCACGGACACGGCACACATGTTGCCGGTGTCATTGCTGCAACATCAAACAATGGGTATGGGATGACGGGGATCAACGATCGAGCAAGCATCATTCCGATCAAGGTCATCTCGCGCAATAACTATGCGTCGAACTCGAATATCGCCAAAGGCATTCTGTTCGCTGTGAAACAAAAGGCAAAAGTCATCAACTTGAGTCTTGGTGGTGGCGGTGTTTCCTTAGCGATTGAAGATGCCTTAGCGGAAGCGCGTAAGAAAGGAATTTTTGTCGCAGCAGCAACCGGTAACGAAGGCGCATCGAAACTGTCCTATCCGGCACGCTCGAAATATGCCTTTTCGGTCGGGGCGACGAACCGATTCGATAAACGAGCGTCGTTCTCGAACTATGGCGAAGGACTCGATCTCGTCGCACCGGGGCAGGATATCGCGAGTTATTTGCAAGACGGCGAATCGATCTTCTGGAGCGGCACATCGATGGCAACACCGCATGTCGCAGGGGTCGCGAGTGTCCTCTATAGCTTAAAGCCAAGTATCAAAGTGACGGACGTCGAATCGATTCTTCGGAAGTCAGCAAAGGACCTCGGCAAAAAAGGTCGTGACACGACGTACGGATACGGTCGCTTGAATGCCGATCGCGCCGTTCAGCTCGTGAAATAAGGAAAGTAGGTTAAACGATGAAACGTATTCTATGTGTCTTCCTCATCGGTGTCCTCTGTTTCAGTGGGACACTCGAAGGACAAGCAGCGTCAAAGGAAGCACTGCAGATTAAACAAGAGTACAAAGCACTCAAGTTCGGTATGACGCTGAGGGAAGTCGCGAAGACAATATACGGAAAAGAGTACCGGAAATACATCAAGAAGCAAAATGGTAGTGTCATCTTTACGAAAAAACCGGGAACGACCGATAACGAACAAGGGTATCGGTCCCTCGGATACGTACTTGATCGCCCCTCCAAAAACCTTCCAACGACAACGCTTCTTGAATTTAGTACGAAACAGCACCAGAAGACATATTATCTGACACAAAAAGCGCTGTACTATCAAGCCGATACGGAAAATGGGTTGTATGAAAATAGCCGGACACTCATGAAGCCGGCGTCATTACGCCACGGGATGACGGAGAAACAACTCGACCAACTGGTGTCCGGCAAAAAGCTCGGACAGGTGTCAATGTATTTTAGTTGGAACGTTTCGTCCGTTTTCAAAGAAAGTCCGATGAAAACGGGGCGCTACAAAATCTATCAATTCCATCGACCACATTCGAAAAAGATGCAGGTCGTCACCTTGTCCTATAACAAGCAGAAAAAGCGATATGAGGTTGATACAGAAATCGGGATTTCATTGAAATACGAAAAATGAATAAGGATGATTCGTGGAGTCATCGAGGAGAGTAGGAAACAGATATGAAACGCATCATGATAGGGTCACTCTGTTTAGTACTGTTGCTTGGTCTGTTTGTTCCAGGAACAGTATCCGCAGCAACAAAAGCAGAAACGCTTGCGACGTCACAGTACAAAGGCTTGAAAAATGGAATGACGATGCAACAAGTCGCGCAAGTCCTGTATGGCAAGTCGTATCAGAAACACCTGAAGAAAAGAAACGGATCGACTGTTCTTAAACTTCCAATCAACTTCGAAGGGGATGAAGAAGGACATAAGCAATTAATCCACGTCCTCTCCGATTCGACAACAACACATCCCCCGACTGAACTAGTCTTACAATTCATGACGAAACAGAAGGGTACGAAGTATCGCTTGGTGACGAAAGGCTTGTTCATCGAACGGAAGACGAAGACAGGGTATCGCGAAAGTACACGATCGCTCGTCAAAGGTGCCGCGCTTCAGAACGGGATGACGGAAAAAGAGCTCGATGCGAAATTGACGGGGAAGGGTCTTGGCAACTGGACGATGCTCGGTCATATGGATACAGCGTCTGCTTATACGCTGGACGAACAAAAACGTGGGTTTGCTGAAGTGTCTCGGATCAAAGAATATGTCTTTAAATCGACGACGAACAAGTGGAAACATGTCGAACTGACGTATAGCGAACAAAAAAGAACTTATGAGATCAGTGATGTTCGGACGATTCAGGAAAAAAACTAAAGCACGTGCAATAGAAAGTGAGTGAACGGGATGCAGAAGTGGATCAAGTCGAGTTTCGTCTGTCTGATGGTCATCGTATTACTTAGCAGTGGAACGGTCTCGGCGGCAACGAAAAACGAACAACAATTTACCGATTCTTTGAAAAACTATTCGTTCGGGATGACGGTGACAGAGTTTGCTAAGCAGATGTACGGCAAGTCGTATCAAAAATACTTAACGAAGAAAAATGGATCGACTGTTCTCAAACACGATGTAAAGAAAGTCATTTCAGAAGAATCTGTCGATAGCCTCCAGTATTTCTTCTATGATCAAACGAAACAAGAGCCGATGCATGTCATGCAAATCATGTTCATGAAAAAACCGAAGGATAAGCTCTATCGCCTTGTATTTAAAGGCGTGGACATGAAACGAGATCACCCGATGACCGTAAGGCAAAGTACGAAACAGCTCATGACAGGGAAACAGATTCGATTCGACATGACCACGAAACAAGTAGATGCTGTCCTGACAGGGAAAGGGCTCGGCGACTGGATGACGTGGGCTGTGATGGACTATCGCTCGGTCTTCTCGAAACAAGAGCTGAAAAACATTGGATTCGGAAATGCAAAAGTGAAAATCTATATCTTCCAGACGGATAATAAGGAGAAGCAGAAGCGCGTCAGGATGCATGATACGGGTAAAGGCTATGTCGTTGCGGATGTAATGACAGTTTCCGGCGCAAACGAAGACGGTGGATTCTGATGCATAAGTGGAACGTAAAACGATGGCTTCTCATGGTACTTGTCGCAATAGTTTCTTTACATCCAGTAACGGCGGGTGCTGCAACGAAGGCTGAGACGATCGCCACGAAACAATATCGTGCTTTAAAGCCCGGGATGACGGTGGAACAAGTCGCCAAAGTCCTCTATGGCAAGACGTATAAAAAACAACTGAAGATGAAAAACGGTTCACAAGTCTTACGATTGAACACAGAAATTGAGATGGAGGAATGGGATCGGAACGTCCTTCTCTATGATCTTGTGAATCGAAAAGTGGAATTCCCGTCAGCGATCGGTGTCCTGATGTTCATGACGGAGACGGGCGGAACGAAGTATCGGCTGACGATGAAACAAATGGAGTTCAAACGTGACACGGCAGCCGGATTCCGGACGAGCGATCGTAAACTGATCAAAGGTGCGAAAATCAAGAACGGGATGACGGAGCAACAAGTTGATCGATTACTGACGGGGAAAGGGCTCGGAGCATTCGGGACACTCGGTCACGTCGATACGACATCCGTTCTTCGAAAAAAAGAAGTCAAAGCAAGGAAAGCAACGATCATTCATACGAAATCATACGTTTTTCCGACAGCAACACATAAATGGCAATACATCTTTTTCATCTATGACACGAAAAAGAAAGCGTATCGTGTCGAAGATCATAGTCAGTACTAAAAAGGAGAGTAGAGTATGAACACGACCTTCATGAAAATCACAGTGGCAACAATCATCGCGGGATCAACACTCTTTAGTGGAACGGCATCGGCGGCGACGAAAGTCGAAACAACAGCGACAAATCAATACACAGCACTCAAAGCGGGTATGACGATGGAGCAGGTCGCAAAAGTCTTATACGGCAAAGACTACAAAAAACAATTAACGACGAAAAGCGGTTCACAAGTATTGAAGACGAAAGAAGAGTTTAAGGACGTTGAAGATAAGCGTAAAGAAATTTATTACGAAATCTATGATCGGAAGGCAAAGATTCCTCCGACTTTGATGTCGCTCGGTTTCATGACGAAAAAGAACGATTCCGTGTATCGTCTTATTTCGAAACAAGTCGAAATGGGACGGAATACATATTCCGAATACCGAGAGAGTGCACGGAAGTTAAACGCGGGCGCTAAAATCAAGACGGGAATGACGGAGAAACAACTCGATGGTGTGCTTTCGGGGTCTGGTCTTGGTGAATGGGCTGGATTGCTTGAGGAAGATGCACGAAGCGTCTTCAGTGCGAAAGAAATCAAAGACTATGAGATTGAAGCGTTTAAAGGAAAATTGTATGTCTTCCAAAAATCGACGAAATCACGTGTTTACGTTGAGATGAGTTATGACACGAAAAAGAAAGCCTACGTTATTGAAAATCACGAGACATTCTAAAAAGGAGATAGGAACATGAAAATGACATTTACGAAAGTTGCAGTAGCAACAGTACTCGCAGGAACGACTTTATTCGGAGGTGCAGCATCTGCTGCGACGAAAGATGAAACGAAAGTGACGAATCGCTATACAGCGTTAAAAGCTGGGATGACAATCGAACAAGCAGCAAAAGTCATCTATGGAAAAGACTATAAGAAACAACTGACGAAAAAAAGTGGATCGACAGTCTTGAAGAAAAAAGCAGATTCTACAAGTACTACGAATGGACAGAAGGCGACATTTTATACGTTCATCAACGAAAAAACATATTTGGATTCGACAGGCTTGATGTTCATGACGAAGAAAAAGAGTTCCGTCTATCGTTTGACAAGCAAAACGGTCAGTCTTTTACGTTTAGATTCAGTTACGGGATTCCGCGAAAGTAAGATGAAGCTCATGAAAGGGAAAAAGATTAAAAATGGCATGACTGAAAAGCAATTGGACGGTGTTTTGTCTGGAAAGGGTCTAGGGGAATGGACGAGTTTGACGACCATTGATTGGACATCTGTGCAATCGAAACAAGAGCTTGAAATCGGAGCAGGCGTCAAAGGATACACGAAATGGTATGTCTTCCCGACGTCGACAAGCCAACGCAAATATATCATCATGGACTATGATTTCAAGAAAAAGACCTACAAAGTGGCTAGTCAAACAACGCTTTAATCAACAAAGGAGCTTATCTTAACGATAGGCTCTTTTTTTCATCTTTTCCCGTTTTTGACAAATCATCCTCGAATTTCGCTATACTCGGACTGTAAGTCTTTTCATACACAACCGATATTAACGAGAAGCAAAACACAGAAGGGAATGGACGCAGTTGGAACGAGTAAAAAAAAGACGTAAGGTGAAAAAACGTTGGACGCCACTTAAAATCATGTTGTTGATTGCACTTGTCCTCGTCGTCGGTGTCGGCGGATTCATCGGCTATACATATTATCAAGTCGACCAGACGGTCAAAAAAATTCAGTCACCGGTCAAGAATACGGGAGACAAGGTCGTCGAAGAGCAAAAGCCGGTCTCCGTTCTATTGCTCGGTGTCGACCAACGGCCAGGGGAACGGGGACGCAGTGACTCGATCATGGTCATGACATTGAACCCGACACGGAACGAAAGTCGATTGATCAGTATTCCACGGGATACGAAGGTCGATATCGTCGGAAAAGGAACGAACGATAAGATCAACCACGCGTATTCATTCGGTGGACCAGAGATGGCAATCAAGACGGTCGAGAAATTCCTCAACATCCCAATCAACTACTATGCGGAAATCAACATGGAGGGATTCACGTCCCTAGTTGATGCAGTTGGTGGTGTGACGGTCAATAATGATATCGACTTTACTGTCAGTGGAACACATTTTCCGGTTGGTAAAGTCAACTTAGATGGAAAATCGGCTTTGAAGTTCACACGGATGCGTTACGAAGATCCACGAGGTGACTTCGGTCGTCAGATGCGTCAGCGGGAAGTCATCGCCCAAGTCGCAAACAAATTGTCATCCGACGTGTCGGTTAGTAACTTCAACGCCATCATGGATGTCGTCGGGAAAAACGCGCAGACGAACGTCTCGTTCAAACCGATGCGGACACTTGCCTTTGATTACATGGATGCCTTCCGTAACCAAAAGAACTTGAAACTCGAAGGAACGGGTGGAAAAGAAGGCGACGGAATCTATTACTGGCACCCGACAGAAGATTCATTAAAAGAGACACAAACGGCATTACGCTATTCACTTGATATGGAATGATAAAAAGCACCGACTCCACTATGAGTCGGTGCTTTTGTTTAAAACGATTGTTCCGCTAGACGAATCCGACTGATCGTTCCGTCTTTTGCAAAACGTTGGAGACGATACGAGTTACTCGTGACGAGTCCTGTCGATTCAGTTTCGAGTTGAAGGGGGGCGAGTGAGGCTAATTGCTCATTCGTAATAGTCGTCTCCGTCCAGTCAATGGCGATCACTTTGTTGTCCTTCAAGACAAAAAAGTGATTTCCGTAAAACAGGTAGTCATGCAATTCATCATTGAAAGTCCGATCGGCTGGTCCATAAAGACTATTCAGTTCTTCACTACTTTTGCCGATAAGGTCAATGAGGGTCCCGGTAACAAAACTCGTATCGAGCTGATCGTTGACCCACGTCAAAAGCGTTTCATCAGCAAGTGGTTCACCTTCAAGCTGTTTTGTCGTATCGGACGTTTTAATATACCCCGTTAAATCATCCGACAATTCGATTTCAGTCACGCCGTCATTTTTCTTGACGATGCGATATCCGTCACCGAAATCGGCTTCGTACAGCAATGTCGTCATCGACTCTTCCCGATAGATGTTGCTCGAACGTGTTTTGACGTATAGGACATCATCAACAGCGGCAGTCTCTTCTGGTGCTGTTGGTTTCTTTTCCTTCGTTTTTTCAACTGTGACCGGTTTTTCGACAGTAGCCTTTGGTGTCGTATCTGCAGATCCTACGAAGTATGTCGAGTAGACGTAAGTTCCACCGGCTCCAAGTAAGAAACAAAGAATCAACAGCGCGATCCAGCCCCAAGGTAACGGTCGTTTTGCTCCAGCATGCTTGATTTCTTTCTCTTTTTTACGTCGTTTTGGTTCCGGTTCGCGTTGACTCCGTGAAAGAGTCGGAAGTGGTTCTTCTGCCTCGTCCGGGAGTGGACCATCTTCGTCCAAGATTGGACGAGCGACTAATGTACCGTAAAAGTCAGCTAATGTCGCATGATGTTTTCCGGCGAGAAATGCATTCCATTCGTCGACCGTAACGGTATCTTCGTCATAAGGAATCAGTGGCGGTTGACCGGTAATTCGGATCATCGTATCCGTCAAGGATTCCGTCGAAGCAAGACTCGAACGAATCCGTTCATGAAGTCGTGCGATATCTTCCTTCGAGTGAGATGTATAGAATTGTAGCGCTTGTAACGAGCGATGCATAAAGAAATTCCTCCTATGTCGAGATACGGAAATGAATGTAAAAAGTAACAATTCATCTTTTATTATACGCAATGTTTTTCAATAAACGTATGTCATTTCCTAAAAAAACATCAACCATTTCCCAAATATTTGTTATACTGAGTCCTAGTTGATGTAGGAAAGTCACTGAATTAGACAAATAAAGGAGAATAATTAGACCATGAATGAAACGATTAGCTTGCAGGAATTATTTTCGATTTTACGTAAATCGTTCTGGCGCATCTTGGCGTTGACGATTGTCGCCGCCCTCATCTCATTTGCCGTCAGTAGCTTTTTGATTAAACCGACGTATCAAGCAGGGACGCAAATTCTCGTCACACCGAAGAAACAAGACAATGAAGTCATTGATGCACAGTCTGTCCAGTCGTCTGTCACATTGGTTAATACATATCGGGTCATCATCAAGAGCCCGGCGATTTTAGAACAGGTTCAAAAGGAAGTTCCGAACGCACCAACGAATATGAATGCTTTGAACAACATGGTCACGGTCGAAAGTGAGCAAAACTCTCAGGTCATTAACGTTTCGGTCCAAAGTACCGATGCAGCATTAGCATCCAACTTGGCGAACTCGATTGCTGAAGTCTTTAGTTCAGACGTTCAAGAATTAATGAGTGTTGATAACGTTACTGTCTTGTCGACATCAGGTATCCCAACGTCACCTGTCAGTCCGAACATCATTTTGAACACAGCGATCGCAGCAGTCGTCGGATTCTTACTCGGTGTCGGTCTTGCGTTCTTACGTGAAGTACTCGATCGTCGCATCCGAACAGAAGATCAGGTCCAACAAATTCTTGATCTGCCGGTGCTCGGTAGTATCCCGGATATTGATAGTAAAGTATTCAAGTCATCGTCAAAAGCAGCAAAACGAGAGGCGGTCAAACAATATGGCTAAGAAGAGCAAAATGAATAAAGACGCGCGGAAACTGATTACAGTCACGCAACCAAAGTCACCTGTCGCCGAACAGTACCGGACGATCCGGACGAACATTGAATTCATGGCCGTCGATCGTGAGATTCAAGCGATTCTTGTCACCTCTGCAACGCAAGGCGAAGGAAAATCAACGACATCTTCGAACTTAGCTGTCGCTTACGCACAGCAAGGGAAAAAAGTATTGATTATCGATACGGATATGCGTCGCCCAACGGTTCATTATACGTTCCGTGTTGCGAATGGTCTTGGACTTTCGAGTCTTTTAACTCGCCAAGCGGAAAAAGAAAAGGCAATCTTACCAACGAAAGTCGATAACCTATCAATTTTGACAGCCGGTCCGATTCCGCCGAATCCAGCGGAGCTCTTGTCGTCACGTGCGATGGAGCATCTAACGGAACAACTACGTGAAGAATTCGACATCATCATCTTTGACGCACCGCCATTACTACAAGTCGCCGATAGTCGGATTACTTCGAAACTAACGGATGGTGTTGTCCTTGTCGTCGGTTGTACGACATCTGATCGTCAACGAGTGTTAAAAGCGAAAGAACAGCTTGAACTGGCCGAAGCGAAAATTCTCGGTGTCGTCTTGAACCGTCGTGAACTGACGGATGATTCAGCATACCAATACTACTATTCCTATGAGTGAGGGACATCTATATGGTTGATATCCACTGTCATATCTTGCCGCTCGTCGATGACGGTCCGGCTAGTGTCGAACATGCCTTACAGTTAGCTGAACAAGCCGTCGCAGAGGGGGTGTCGCGGATCATCGCGACACCACACCTCTATCATCCACAATTCGAAACAGAAGATGTCGATGTGAAGCTCACCGTCGATGAATTCAATGTCTTGTTGAAACAACGTGATATTCCACTAACCGTCTATCCAGGTCATGAGATCCGGTTGATCGGTGAGTTGATGGAAGCGTTAGAAGCAGGGCAAGCGCTGACACTCAACGATTCACGCTATATTTTGATCGAGTTTCCGTCAAGTGGGATTCCATCGTATGCGCGCCAAGTCTTTGCAGAATTGATTTCTGATGGTTATATTCCCGTTGTTGCCCATCCGGAAAAGAACAAGACGATTATTCAGAATCCGTCATTACTGTTTGAATTGATATCAAACGGTGCCATCAGTCAGGTGACGTGTGCTAGTTTGATCGGCAAATACGGAAAGGATGTCCAGCGGTTTGCGATTGCCTTGCTTGAGAATGGGTTAGCCCATCTTGTGGCAAGTGATGCACATCAACTAGAGAAACGTCCGTTCTACTGGAAGCAATGCGAACGGATGCTTGAGAAAACATTCGAAGATTGGTTGATCGATGAGATTTATGAAAACAATGAAGCCGTTCTCTTGAACCAACTCGTGACAATCAATCCCCCGAGTCCTGTCGAGAAGAATTGGAAAGGACAGTGGGTATAACATTTTTTGTCAAGGTGAGGGAAAGAGAGTGAAATGGCACTCTCTTTTTTCTATGTTAACGCTTACATTATGAAATTATGGAAATCTTTATGGAAAGTGACGCTTGTCCTATGTTATTGTATTTTACATAAAGAATGGAATGTTAGATATAATTTGGGAAACCGAAATTATATATAGGAGATGATTATGTGATTAAAGTAAAAAAAGCAGTTATTCCAGCAGCGGGACTCGGAACACGTTTCTTGCCAGCGACAAAAGCGATGCCGAAGGAAATGTTACCGATCGTTGATAAACCAACGATTCAATACATCATTGAAGAAGCCATTGAATCAGGAATCGAAGATATCTTGATTATCACTGGTAAAGGGAAACGCGCGATCGAAGATCACTTTGATTCCGTACCGGAACTGGAAGCGAACCTGATTTCGAAGAATAAATCAGAATTACTATACTTAGTCGAAGAGACAACGAAGATTAACATTCATTTCATTCGTCAATCGAAACCAAAAGGTCTTGGGGATGCGATTCTTCAAGCGAAAGCATTCGTGGGTAATGAACCATTCGTCGTCATGCTTGGTGATGATATCGTTCAGGCTGAAGTACCTTGTACGCGACAGTTAATCGAACAGTATGAAATCACGAATAGTTCAATCATTGGTGTGCAGCCAGTTCCTGAAAAGGATACACATCGTTACGGCATCGTTGATCCAAGCTCTAGCATCTCAGAGCAATTACATAAGGTGAAATCATTCGTCGAGAAGCCAGCACCAGGAACAGCCCCATCGAGCTTAGCAATTCTAGGACGCTACTTGTTGACTCCAGAAATCTTTAAATATCTTGAAACACAACAAGTCGGATCTGGTGGCGAAATTCAATTGACGGACGCGATTACGCGACTCAACGAAATGCAGCGGGTCTTTGCGTACGAATTTGATGGCAAACGCTATGATGTCGGTGAAAAATTAGGATTCATTCGGACGACTCTCGAGTTTGCTTTGAACCGTGAAGACCTAGGAGCAGACGTGGCAGAAATGATGGAAGAATTGTTGCAAGCACACAAAACACAATCGCTTGTCTGAAAAACAGCATTTCAAATATTAGTTGAAAGGAGTGAATGTTCGTGAAGAAGTATTACTATTACCGAACGATTTTATTAGCATGTATGGATGCCTGTGCATTAATGGTTGCAATGAGCTTTACATATTTTTTCTTATATCCAAAGGAATTATTTTTATTGATCGACAGTCGTGATTTAGTTCAGTCAGCGACGGTATTTGCTTTACTCTTCATCACAGTCGCGTTTCTGATGAAACTGTACCGTGTTAACTGGAAATATGCGAGTGTACAGGAAGCAATGACATTATCATTGTCCCTGGGACTCAGCTCAATCGGCTTAATAGTGTATCAAGTTCTATTCTTCGGACAAGTCTTAGAACGTATCACACTATTAAGTTTTTGTATTTCTTTACTGTTACTTGGAGCGATCCGCGTAGCATTACGTCTGCTTGGGATCGGTCAGCACTGGCGGAAATATGCTCTACCGCGGCGTATGATCAAATCACGTAAGCGAACATTGGTCATCGGAGCAGGGCGTGCCGGACGAGCACTGGTTCGTCAACTCTATGCATCACCATTTCACGAATTGAAGCCAGTGGCATTCGTTGATGACGATCCGAAACACATGCATTTCGTGATTCAAGGAATCGAAGTTGCAGGAACGACTGAGGATTTAAAGGCAGTCATCGAACGACATAAAATTGAAGCCATCGTCTTAGCGATTCCATCATTGTCACAGCAACGCCGGATTGAACTCATCACCGAGGCAAAGACACTCTGTAAGAACGTTCAAACCTTGCCAATGATTGAAGAACTTGTGACGGGGAAAGTATCGATCAACGCGATACGCGATGTATCGATTGAAGACTTACTCGGACGCGAACCGGTTGAACTGAACATCTCAGGGATTCGGAGTGAAATTGAGAGACGGACGGTCCTTGTCACAGGAGCGGGTGGATCGATTGGATCAGAAATTTGCCGCCAAATCATTCAATTTAATCCCACGACGTTAGTATTACTCGGTCACGGTGAAAACAGTATCTATTTGATTGAACGAGAACTGCGTGGTTTACAGACTGCAATCAACCTAGTGCCAATTATTGCCGATGTACAAGACCAAATGCGTCTCGACGAAGTGTTTGCACAACACCGACCGGATGTCGTCTTCCATGCGGCAGCTCATAAACATGTGCCTTTAATGGAAGCAAATCCATATGAGTCTGTTAAAAATAATGTATATGGTACAAAGAACGTCGCAGAAGTAGCGGATCGTCACCAGGTCGAAAGGTTCGTCATGATCTCAACGGACAAAGCAGTCAACCCGACGAACGTCATGGGCTCGACGAAACGGATTGCCGAGATGATCATTCAGGATTTAGGGAAACGAAGTCAGACGAAATTTGCCGTCGTTCGTTTCGGTAACGTTCTTGGTAGTCGTGGGTCAGTCATTCCACTCTTTAAATCGCAAATTGAAGCTGGTGGACCTGTCACGGTGACGCATCCTGAGATGACACGATTCTTTATGACGATTCCAGAAGCGAGTCGATTGGTCATTCAAGCGGGGATTCTAGCAGACGGTGGAGAAGTCTTCGTCCTTGATATGGGTGAACCAGTTAAAATCGTTGATCTTGCGAAAAACATGATTGAGTTGAGTGGTTTCACGGAAGACGAGATGCCAATCGTATTCTCAGGAATCCGACCGGGAGAAAAGATGTATGAAGAATTACTTAAAGACGGAGAAGTTGATCCAGAAGCGATCTATCCAAAGATTTTCGTTGGTCGAACGAAACAAGCTGAACCAATCGAAGAAATATTACGGATGGTAGAAAATCATCAACTGAATCCATTGCAACTACGCAATACGCTACTTGATATCGCCAATGACGTCGCGATGAAACAACAAAAATTAGTATAAACATAAGGAGCTAAAGCAAATGAGTTATATGACAGTGAAACGGTTGTTAGGATTCACCCTAGCACTTGTGGCGTGTATCGTATTGATACCAGTATTTTTATGCATCATGGGAGCGATAAAGATTGAATCAAGAGGACCTGTCTTTTTCAAACAAAAACGAGTTGGGTTGAAGAAAAGTCATTTCAACATTTTGAAGTTCCGGACCATGTATATTGAAACACCACAAGATACACCGACTCATTTGCTTGCTGATCCGGATGTTTATATTACGCGCGTCGGGAAGTTTTTACGGAAGACAAGCTTAGATGAGCTACCACAACTGTTTAACATCTTAAAAGGTGAGATGAGTTTTGTTGGACCGCGTCCTGCATTATGGAATCAATATGACTTGATAGACGAACGTGATAAATATAGAGCCAATGATACATTACCAGGCCTGACAGGATGGGCGCAAATCAACGGTCGTGATGAATTACCGATTGAAATTAAGGCTCGGTTTGATGGAGAATATATAAAACAAATAGGATTTTTTATGGACGTTCGTTGCTTTGCTTTGACGATTATTAGTGTACTAAAAAGTGATGGGATTGTTGAAGGTAATATTGCTCAAAAAAAAATAGATGAAATTGCATCTACAAAGGAATAAAAAATGAAAAATATAATTTTAACTGGTTCTAAGGGATATCTAAGTACATCACTAAAAGAATTCTTTAATAAACAAGTCAATCAATTTTATGCTAAGACAATTTCACTGAGAAATAATGAATGGGAAAAAATCGATTTTAGTAATACTGATGTTGTAATTCATTGCGCAGCATTAGTTCATAAAAACGAGCAGAAATATAAATTAGAAGATTATATGAAAGTAAACAGCGATTTAACATTGGAATTAGCTAAAAAAAGTAAAAGAGAAGGTGTTAAGCACTTTATTTTTTTTAGTACTATGAGTGTATATGGTGTTGAGGAAGGGCCAATAAGTATAGACACACAAACAAATCCAAAAACTTTTTATGGACAATCAAAATTAAAAGCTGAAAATTTATTATTAGAATTAGCATCAAAAGATTTTACAGTTTCTGTTTTAAGACCACCAATGATTTATGGTAATAGTTCCCCTGGTAATTACAGAAAACTTTCTTACTTAAGTAAGAAAATAATATTTTTCCCTAATATTAACAATAAAAGAAGCATGATTTTTGTGAAAAACTTAGAAATTTATGTAAAAGAGATTGTTTTAAGAAGAGCCAGTGGAATCTATCTCCCACAAAACAACGAATATGTTTCTACTATAAATTTAGTAAAAGAAATTCGGAATAATCAAAGAAAACATACAATTTCTTTTAAGTTGCTTAATCCTTTAATAATGTTTTTTTCTAAAAAAAATAGTTCATTAAACAAGTTGTTTGGAGATTTGTATTACAAAGAAGATACTGATCAATTAAATATAAAAAATAAAATGTATGATTTTAAAGAAAGTATTCGTATTACGGAAGTAGGTCTAAGTAAAAACTATGAATAAAGTATCAATAATAACTCCTGTATATAATTGTGAAAAATATTTAACTAGGACAATTGAGTCCGTTCAAAAACAGACTTATGAAAATTGGGAAATGATATTAATTGATGATTGTTCGACAGACACATCTAAAGAAATCATAAGGAAATTTGAAATCTTTGATGAAAGGATTAAATACATAAAAAATCAGCAAAATAGCGGTGCAGCTTTGTCTAGAAATAAAGGAATTGAAGTTGCAAGAGGTGATTTCATAGCATTTTTAGATAGTGATGATGTCTGGGATCCATATAAATTAGAAAAGCAACTTAATTTCATGATAAAAAATAAATATGATTTTTCTAGTACTGCATACAATAAAATAAATGAGAATAATGAAATAATTCTAGATAAAATAAGTGTACAAAATGAAATGGATTACAAAAACCTACTAAAGTACAACTGTGGAAATTCTACAGTAATGTACAATGCTAAAAATATAGGTAAGTTTTTTATTCCAAATATAAGAAAAAGAAACGACTATTTAATGTGGTTAACTATAATTAAAAAAACAAAAAAAATTTATGGATTAAATGAAGTTTTAGCCAGTCATAGAATTAGAAGTGGTTCTATATCTCAAAACAAACTTTCACTAATAAAATATCACTGGATTGTATATAGAACTTATGAAAAATTATCGATATTTAAAACAATTGGTTTGATTCATTACTGGATTATTAAAGGTCTTAAAAATAAGAAACGGACGGTTTAGAAAGATGACAAAAAAAAATGTGGATATGATATTTGTTGTACTAACATATAAAAATACAGAAGATATAGTTGATTTAGTAAAAAGTATAAGAGAAAAGGCAACTAATAACTTTTCTTATAAAGTAATTATTGTAAATAGCTTTTATGACAATCTAACAAATGATGAATTAAAGAAAGTATCTGCTATATATAATTGTGATTTTTATTCCATCGATAATAAAGGATTTAGTTACGGTAATAACTTTGGTATTGATAAAGCTATAGAAAATTATAATTTTAAGCATCTTATTATATCAAATCCAGACATTCTCTTAAAAACCCTACCTTATAATAAAATATCTAGATATGATGATGGAAAAACAATTATAGGACCTAAAATATCAACATTAAGTGGTAATAATCAAAATCCTTTTTACCATAAGCTAACAGATTTAAGCATGAAATTATTAAAATTGAGTGCCGTAACAAATTTTAAAATTTTTATGTATATCTCTATTGTTTATTCTAAATTTATTAACAATTTTTCGAAGATTATATCTAATAACAGTAATATAGTAGATGCTTTACACGGAGCATTTATAATTATTCCATATGAGGTAGCTAAAAAAAGTTATGACAGTTCATTTAAAATATTTAACAATGAAATGTTTCTTTTAGCTGAGGAGTTATGGTTAGTTTTATTTGCGAGAAACAATATGTATAAATTTAAATATATTAATGAATTAGAAGTTATTCACAAAGAAGATGGATCAATGTCTGGCATTAACGACACCAAAAAGTTTAATTATTGGAAGAATTCATTTACTATTTTTTATGATGAATATATCAAGAGAAGGTATTAAATAATATGAATGTACTAGTTTCTATTTCAATTTTGATATTAAATTTACTATTTATTTCTATGTCATCCAAAAACTATGATCGATTAAATACACCTTTTAATTTAATTTGTAGTCTGTGGACTATAATGGTTTCGATTTCATTAATAATTTTTTACAATTTCAATTTTAGTTATTTAGGAATATTGTATATAGAGTTTATGATTATATTCTTATTTGTTGGAGAACTATTATTTTTTGCAACTGTAAAAAATAATAGTTATCAGGAGAAAAGAACTTATTTTAATGAAAACTTAGCGTTCAAATTAATGTTAATAGTTATTATTCTTTCTATGATATTTCCAATAAAAAATATATACGAACAAAATATCAGTTTATCCTCATTATTTAATTTTAATAATTTATTAGAGATAAACAACTTAATGGCTACAGAACGATACGCTGGACAAAGTAATAATGGATCACTTTTAAATAGTATTTTATTGATAAGCGTATATTTAGCACCTTTAATTGGTGGATACAATTTGAATTTTACAATTAAAAAGTCACAAATAATTTTTTGTATACTTACATTTTTGCCTAGTATATCTATAATGCTTACTCAAAATGCCAAAGCAGGAGTAATTTCTAGTACATTTTTGTTTATTTCTGCATATTTAGTCGGGAATTTAGTTAAAAAAAAATCGGGTTTTTCGTGGAAGAAAACCCTAAAGAATTTCTTTGGTATAATCATAAGTCTATGTATAATTATAAGCTTATTGTTTACTGCAATGTTATTAAGAGTTGGGAAATTCGATATATTTACAATCAAACTTTTATCAAATAAATTTTTAACATATGCTTTTGGTCATATTCCTGCATTCGATGAATGGATAAGTCATTACAAATTTACTGATATTAGTTCGATCGGTGTTAAAACTTTTTATGGTATTTTTGATTTCTTAGGTATTGTAGAACGTCAACCAGGTTTATATAAAGAAGTTGTTTTTACAGGTCCCATATTTTCTACTAATGTTTACACTTGGATGAGACCATTAATTGAGGACTTTGGAATATTCTTCTCTCTACTAATCTTTATCGGAATTGGTATTTTAATCGCGAAATACACATTTAAAATACAAAATAATAATGAAGATAAATTAAGCAGTGTTTTGTTAACAGCTATACTCTTCTTTTTAACTTATTTTGTGACTAGCGCATGGTCATATATGAGTTTTATAGCATCATTTGTATTCTTTTGTGTATATTTGATTTTAATACGTAATAAAATAAAAATTTATAAAGAGACATAAAAAGAGGGAAATCAATGAAAAGAGATTTCATACTAGTATTTATATTTACATTTATTAGCAAAGGTTTAGGGTTTGTTAGGGATATAAGCTTAGCTTATTTTTATGGTGCAAATTCGATTACAGATGCTTATTTAATTTCTTTGACAATCCCAGGAACTATTTATGAATATGTCGGTATTGCTATAACTACTAGCTTAATACCAATTTATTTTGAAGTAAAAAAAAATAAAGACTTAAAATACACTCAAGAGTTTTTAAATAACTTAGCAGCAATAGTAATTCTATTCTCTCTAGTATTGACAATTATAATCTGGATTACTGCTTTTCCTCTAACAAAAATAATTGCTACAGGTTTTGATAAAGAAGCTATTGAAACGACTGTTTTGTTTACAAGAATTGGTTCACTTAGTTTAGCGTTTTCTGGGAGTATCTTTATAATTAATACATTACTTCAAATTAACAAAAGATACTATTTAGCTATATTTGCAGGTATTCCTGCGTCTTTATTTTCTATTTTTATAATATTTATAAGCTACAAAACAAATTCGTTATTTTTAGGGTATTCTAGTTTAATTACAGTTTTTGTTCAATTTGTAACAGTATATTTCCTGTTTAAAAAAACTGTTTTCAATATTGAATTTAAACTTAGTAAAAAGCCTAAAGTAAGTTATGAAATTAAAGGTATGTTAAGTATTGCTTTACCAGCTTTTATCGGAGTTGCTATAAATCAATTGAATACTATAATTGATCGAAATCTTGCTTCTAGAATTATTGAAGGTGGAGTTTCAATATTAAACTATTCAAATAAGCTTCTTTTATTTTCACATGGACTTATTTCTGTTACTTTGGTTTCAATATTATATCCTATAATCTCAAAAAAGATTTCAGATAATGAGGGTAAAAAAATAATCTCAAAATTTTGTACTGAAAATATAAAAAATTTAATTTTGATTTTATTTCCTATTAATATAATTATGCTTTTTTATGCTGAAGAAATAGTAAATGTTCTTTTAGGAAGAGGAGGAATGACTGATAAGTCATTATATATAACAATATCTGTATTTAAACTCTATTCAGTATCACTAGTATTTTTAGGTGTTAGAGAATTTCTATTAAGAATTTTCTTTTCCTATAAAAAAGTTAAAGAAGTTACAATATTATCCATATTTTCTTTGTGTCTAAATATTTTTTTAAGTTTAAATCTTTATAGAAATTATGGATTAAGTGGTTTAGCATTTAGCACGAGTGTATCTACAGCGATTTCTTGCTTAGTTATGTATATCTATATAAATAAAAAAGTGTTAAAAATAATAGACAAAAAAATGTTACTCGAAATTTTTATAATAATAGTTACATCATATTTATCAATATGGATAACTAAAAAAATCACTTTTGATTTTATACATATTTTTATTAGTGCTAAATTCATAATCAATATTTTAATGGGGACAGGACTGTATACGGTAATAATATTATTATTAATATTTTTTAAAATAATAAAAATAAATACAAATAGTGGAGGGAGAAAATAATGAGATATTGTTCGATGATGATTTTATATAATGCTTCATCTGAAGTGGTAAATAGAATTAAAGTTTTAGAAAAAGTTTCTGAAAAAGTTTTTATATATGATAATTCCAGTAAATTAAACAAAGAAATTAAAGAATATGTTGAAAGTAGTAAAAAAATTGTGTACTACTCTAATTTTGAGAATAATGGAATTTCTAAAGCTTTAAATTGGTCATTTCAAGAAGCTATTAAGATCAGTGCTGATTTTATTTTAACTATGGATCAAGACACAGAATATACAGAGAATGAAATAAATAAAATGAAAGAATATATATCTAATCAATCAAGAAAAGATATTTCTAGAGTCGGGATTTTTTCTCCTAATTATGTGAAAATATATACTAATAAAAATAGTAAACCTGCTATAAAAACTAATGAAGTTATAGAAAAAAATTGGACTATGACATCTGGAAGTTTTGTAAATCTAGAAGCGATACAAAATATTGGAATGATTGATGAAAACTTCTTCTTATCCTACGTAGATATTGACTTAGGAACTTTCTTGAGAATAAATAACTATAAAATTATATTAGTAGGTCAATCAACGCAATATCAACAATTAGGTGATCCTATAAAAGGTTCTTTAATCAATATATTATTGAGAAAAACTCAACATAATAATTCAAGATATTACTATATGGTTAGAAATAATTTTTATTTTAGAAAAAAATATAAAGATAATAAAGAAATAGTTAAAATGTCCTACTATTTACTAAGTAAATATATATATAAAATAATTTTTAGCGAAAAAGATAAGGTCAATAAAATAAAGAGCAGTTATTTAGGTTATAAAGCTTATAAAAAGAATGAACTAGGAAAAAGAGAGGGGCTTTAAAAATGAAAGGTATAATTTTAGCTGGCGGCAGTGGTACACGTTTATATCCATTAACTAAGTCAATTTCAAAGCAATTGTTACCCGTATACGATAAACCTATGATTTATTATCCTATGTCAACTCTGATGTTAGCTGGAATTAAGGAAATCCTAATTATTTCTACTCCTGAAGATACTCCTCGCTTCGAGCAACTTTTAGGAGATGGTAAAGAATTGGGTCTAAAGATCTCTTATAAAGTTCAAGAATCTCCAGATGGTTTAGCTCAAGCTTTCATTATTGGTGAAGACTTTATTGGTGATGATTCAGTTGCTCTTGTATTAGGCGATAATATTTATTATGGTCATGGCTTCACAGAGCTTCTACAAAAAGCTTCTTCCTTACAATCAGGATCTACGGTGTTTGGCTATCACGTACATGATCCAGAACGCTTTGGTGTTGTCGAATTTGATCAGCAGCAAAATGTTATTTCAATTGAAGAGAAGCCAGAAGTCGCTAAAAGTAATTATGCGATTACTGGTTTGTATTTCTATGATAATCGTGTAGTTGAATTTGCAAAATCCTTGAAACCTTCTCCTCGAGGAGAACTTGAAATTACTGATTTGAATAAATGTTATTTAGAAGATAATTCATTACGTGTTGAACTCCTCGGACGCGGTTTTGCATGGCTTGATACAGGAACTCATGAATCACTTCTCGAAGCTTCTACTTTTATTGAGACCATTGAGCGTAGACAAAAATTGAAGATTGCCTGTTTAGAAGAAATCTCATATCGCATGGGCTACATTTCAAAAAAACAATTGATTGATTTAGCACAACCGTTGAAGAAAAATGCTTATGGTCAATATCTTTTGCATGTCGCTAACACCGTGAAAGATCGATTTCTTCAGGAGGAGGGTGTTCAATCATGAAAGTAATTAAAAGTAAATTAGACGGTGTAGTATTGCTTGAACCGAAAGTATTCGGCGATCATCGTGGTTTTTTCATGGAAAGTTACAACGAAGAAACATTTCATGCGGCAGGTATTAAACATGACTTCATTCAAGATAACCATTCGTTATCTAAAGAAGCTGGTGTTTTGCGAGGTATGCACTATCAATTAAATCCAAAAGCGCAAACAAAATTAGTTCGTGTAGGTACTGGTGCAATCTATGATGTCGTTGTAGATATGCGCAAAAATTCTCCTACTTATGGAGAGTGGGAAGGCTTTATTTTAAGTGAACATAATAAACGACAATTATTGGTTCCTAAGGGTTTTGCACATGGTTTTTGTACCCTGACTGAGGATGTAAATGTTTTTTATAAAGTTGACGAATTATACTCAGCTGAACACGATCGAGGAATTCAGTGGGATGATCCAGCACTAAATATTAACTGGCCAATTTCTAATCCGATTCTTTCAGATAAAGATACAAAACATCCGACATTTGAACAAGCAGAAAACAACTTTGAATGGAGTGGGAAATAATAATGAATATTATCGTTACAGGTGGAGCTGGATTCATTGGAAGTAACTTTGTTCGCCATATGTTACATACATATCCTACCTATAAAATCATTAACTTAGATTTACTTACGTACGCAGGCAATAAAGACAGCTTAGCTGATGTCATGGACAACCCAAATCATATATTTGTAGAAGGAAACATTACTGATCGCCAATTGTTAGATCGATTAATTCAAGAACATAATGTAGAAGGTATCATCAACTTTGCAGCAGAGTCGCACGTAGACCGAAGCATATTGAATCCTGAAGTGTTTGTGGAAACAAACATTCAAGGAACACTTGCATTACTGGACGCTGCACGGAAACATAATCTTAAAAAATATGTACAAGTATCGACCGACGAAGTATACGGTTCTCTAGGCGCAGAAGGATACTTTACTGAAGATACGCCGCTGGCACCAAATAGTCCTTACTCTGCCTCTAAAGCTGGAGCAGATATGTTAGTACGGTCTTATTTTGAAACATACGGCATGGATGTCAACATTACACGCTGTTCAAATAACTATGGTCCATTCCATTTCCCTGAAAAACTCATCCCATTGATGATTACCAATGCGATGGATCAAAAAGAATTACCGATTTACGGTGATGGTGAAAATATTCGAGATTGGTTGCATGTAACCGATCATTGTGCGGCAATCGATTTAGTTTTCCATAATGGAAAATCGGGTGAAGTCTATAATGTGGGTGGACATAACGAACGAACAAACAACCAAATCGTAGACTTGATTGTGGAACGTTTGAATGTTTCTTCTGACCTAGTGAAGTATGTAGAAGATCGTTTAGGACATGATCGTCGTTATGCGATTGATCCAGCTAAATTAGAAACAGAACTCGGTTGGAAACCAAAATATACATTTGATACAGGAATTATCGAAACTATCGACTGGTATCTAGCGAACGAAGCTTGGTGGCGTCCACTCAAAGAGAAAGCGACACTAGTTAAATGAAGAAAGTCATTATAACAGGTGCCAATGGTCAATTAGGAAAAGATCTCGTTGAGTTAATTGACGCTTCAGCATTTGAAGTTGTTGCTTTTACAAAATCAGAACTTGATATCACGAATGAGAGTGCAGTTCAAACCATCGTGAACTCGATTCAACCAGACTGGATTCTTCACGCTGCTGCATATACGAATGTCGAAGCAGCAGAAGACGAAGGGAAGGAACAGAACTGGCTAGTGAACGCTACAGGGACTGAAATTATTGCAAAAGCTGCTAAGACAGTCAATGCTAAAATGATTTACGTGAGTACGGACTATGTTTTTGATGGTACAAAAGAAACGCCTTATGAAACTACAGACGCTGTTAATCCTTTGAACGAGTACGGTAAAGCAAAATTGGCTGGAGAAAAAGCTGTTCAAGAGATTTTAAAGGAAGACGGATTTATTATTCGAACATCGTGGGTGTTTGGGGTTCATGGTCACAATTTTGTGTATACAATGTTAAAGCTATCGGAAACAAGAAGTGAATTAAATGTGGTGTCTGATCAATTGGGAAGACCTACTTTTTCAGAAGATTTAGCACGTTTTATGTGGTTTATCGTAAACCAAAAAGTAGCAGGAGGACTATATCACTTTTCAAATGAAGGCGTTTGTTCATGGCACGATTTTGCCCAAGAGATTCTTAAAGAGAAAGCAGTTAAAGTATTAGCTTGTAACTCTGATGCGTTTCCACAAAAAGCTAAAAGACCAATGAGAAGTATATTATCTTTATCTTCAATCGAGAGTTTGGGTTATGAAATTCCGACTTGGCAGGATGCTTTAAATCGTTTTAAGCAGAAACAAAAAATCAAACAAGAAATTGAGTGATAGTCACATGAAAATCACAGTAGCAGGAACAGGATACGTAGGTCTATCGATGGCCGTATTACTCGCCCAGCATAATGAAGTCACATCGATTGATATCATTAAAGAACGGGTAGAAATGGTTAACAACCGTAAATCGCCTATTGTTGATGCAGAAATCGAAAACTTCCTTCAACATAAGGAATTGAACTTACACGCTACAACAGATAACTTCGAAGCCTACAAAGAAGCAGAGTTCGTCGTCATCGCAACTCCTACAGACTATGATCCAGTACGCAATTACTTCAACACACGGACAGTCGAAAGCGTCGTCGCAACGGTACTTGCGATTAATCCGGATGCCACAATGGTCATCAAGTCGACCGTACCAGTAGGTTATACAGAAGAATTAAAAGAAAAATTCGATACACCGAATATCGTCTTCTCGCCAGAATTCTTGCGTGAAGGACAGGCGTTACATGACAACCTGTACCCATCTCGTATCGTCGTGGGCGAACGTTCAGAGCGCGCACAACAGTTTGCTGATTTATTATTGCAAGGGGCAGTGAAGAAAGACGTTCCTGTCTTATTGACAGACTCGACGGAAGCAGAAGCGATCAAGCTCTTCTCGAACACCTATCTTGCTATGCGTGTCGCGTTCTTTAATGAACTTGATACGTATGCGGAAGTGCGTAATTTAGATACGAAGCAAATCATCGAAGGTGTTGGTCTCGATAGCCGGATTGGGAATCACTATAACAATCCGTCATTCGGCTATGGTGGGTACTGCTTACCGAAAGATACGAAGCAGCTACTTGCGAACTATGAGGATGTTCCGAACAACATCATCGGTGCAATCGTCGAAGCAAACCGGACGCGTAAAGACTATATTGCAGATACGATCATCAAACAAAATCCAAAAGTCGTTGGCGTCTATCGTTTGACGATGAAGACAGATTCGGACAACTTCCGTGCGTCATCGATCCAAGGTATCATGAAGCGAATCAAGGCAAAAGGAATTGAAGTGACTGTCTTTGAGCCAGTCTTAACTGAAGATACGTTCTACAACTCACGTGTCATTCGTGACATTGAAGCGTTTAAGCAAGAATCGGATATCATTATTTCAAATCGGATGCATCCAGAGTTGAGTGATGTGGAAGAGAAGGTTTATACGCGAGATTTGTATAGTAGAGATTAATTAGCTTTGACATGTATGGGTTCAAAAATAGGAGTGCAGAATTAAGTACGCTTTTGACGTACAATTCTGCACTCCTATTTTGCATAATAAACTCTTAATTCTTGAATTAATTTTTAATATTTAATGCTACCATTGCTTTTTGTGATTCTAGAATCAATTCATCAACTTGATTATCAAGTAATGTTGGAAGAGCTTTTGATTCCGAATTATGCTCTACTAGATCTTGATTCGATAACTTATACAAAATCGCAACGATTTTGATATTCGTATCAACTAATACTTTTTCTTCATGAGTAAAGAAGTTATAGTCATTTTTACGAGAAACTAAGTTTTCTAAACGACTAACCTGTTTAAGGTAGGTATCTTGAATAAGGATTAAATCAGCTTCCATTTTAGAAGCTAATACAGCTACACGACGTAAAAAATCTAAAGAACGCTTAATGACCTTAATGACACTGTCTACTTCATTTTCTACTTCATATGCTTTTTCTAAGCTTGAATTCCCCTTAGCGTTTACAAGTAGTCCTCCGACGGCAACAACAGGACCTGTCACTGCTCCCATTAATACTTGGGAACCTAAAGCGATTCCACCACCACCTGCAGCTAGACTACCGCCACCTAGAGCAGCTAAAGCTGCGTTTGTTGCTGCGACTCCAGATAAAGAACTGATTGCAGTTCCAGTTGAAGCTGTCCCCAGAGCCATGACACCACTATATGCAGCAAAACCTGTAGCTACGCCTGCTCCAGCGGAAGCGGCTGTCGTACCTAAAACTTCAATGGCTTGTACTTGAATTTCTTCGATTTTATGAAGAGAATGTTCAGGCATCTTGAACTCACCTGTTGTTTTGTTCTCAAATTCCGGACGGTTTTTAATCTTTTCGAAAGCGCTTGAAAAGCGATCGAAATCTTTCCAGATTTCAACTTTTAGTTTCCCTAAAGATTCTAATTGTGCTCCCGTTTCACTTTCAACTTTAGTAAGTTCACGTTTTGATTTATTGTACTTAGTTTCAGCTTCTTCGACGATAGCCTTTGCATCAGCAATTTTTTTTACACCTTTTGTACCCGCTGTAACACCTGTAATTCCTGCTGCGATTGCGATTCCGCCAATAATAAATGGAAGTGGCATTTTCATCAAGTCTCCTTTTTTTTCAATTCATTACAAGCTGCTTCATTTAACGCATAGTACTCTTTTAAAGAATAAAATTTATAAAAATGATGCTGATACATCGCATCAATTTTACATTTCAGAGGTCTTTCTTCGTAAATTGAACACATATTGGATTGTTCATCAAAGTGAACACAGATGCCATCACCACGGTTTAAATCATCGTAAATCGAAGAATTATCTAGAGATTTGCAACAGAGTCCGCATTGGCTACATGGGAAACTCATAATTTAAACTCTAAAATTGTATTAGAATCATCCATAAAATCATCCAAACCACCAATCGTTCCATCGTAAGCTAAATAGACATTATATTTTTCGACGATGTTTGAAAGAGTTAAGTTTATTTCTTGATCAGATGTGGTGTGTTCTATTTGGTTAGCAATTTCATTCGTCATCTCTACTTGTAATTTAAAATAATCTAAATCGATATTTTCAAGTTCAGCCACATAAGCAATTAGTGACGCATGAACCTTTTTAAAATAATCGAGTTTGTGATCGAACGATGATTTAAACTGATTCAACCAGTCGACAATTTTCTTTATTTGTTTTGAGTTCTCAATGTAGTAAAGCAGACTTACGCTCATTAATCCTGTCACACTGGCCCCGATAAAGGTCGTTAATACTTCACCAATAATCGGAATGTTCAAAGCAGGAATTTTACTCATGGCTTCCGTGACGATTGTTCCTAATATGACTGACATACCAGTAGAGAGTAGAATGGCAACGGCCTTTAAAACTTCTCCATAAGGAAGATTATCAGGGTTGATAATGAGGATATTCAATGCTTCTACAATTGTTGAAAGGCTCTCTCGGATAATTTTTACTACATGTTTTGCAGAAGTAACAAATATATTAATTAGAGTCGTTACCAATGAAGCAAGAATTCCTGATAATACGCCATTTGCGAATCCTTGAATGATTTCTTTATATTTTGCTTGTACATTAATAAAAGCTTGTTTTATGATTTCTGAAATTTTTTGGAAAAATAGACCTAACTTGAATTCATTTTTCATCGTTTTTACTAGTTGTGGAATTTCTTTTTTTATTAAGATAATTACTTCAGCTAAGATGATTCCTAATGCTTGCTTTAGACCCATATTAAATCCTAACTTGTAGCTTGCTTGGATTGTGTCATTTAAGAATTTAGAGCTTGAATAATACTCTTTAGAAATTTGTTGATCATAATGTTCTCGAGCTATTTTCTCTGCATTCTCCATTTTCTTCGCATCGACCGATTCGAGCTGTGTCAGTTTATTTAATTCTTTTCTATCTCGATCATTAAGTTGAGACTGACTTTTGAGTTCAATAATTCGACCTTGGCGTTCTGCTCTTTTCTCATTTAACAATGAAGTAAATTCTTGAGTCGTTTTAGCTCCCTTTGAACGATTGATGGAACGGTTAGTGTGTTTTAAGTTCGTTGATTGATTAGCTAAAGTGACACCATCTAAACCAGCCAAAACTCGACCTGGATCATTTTGAATTTCTTTTGCTGATATTACATGATCTAGATCGATATCGGCATTTCTAGCGACGGTTTTTCCAGTATACGCATCAACTAAAGTTCCTTGTTTTTTTTGAATGGATCCTGTGCGGTTTTGAGAGATATAGTTCGGATCGCTGTGATATTTAGAAGACTTCTTTTTATCGTAGTTTCCGTTTAAATCATAGTTAATTTGATTTTGTTGATTTGCATATCCATCGAATCGTGTATCACCGTTGTAGGCAGCGCGTACATTGTGAATGGTGTCTACATCACCGCCGTGACGATCTTGTATAAACAATAGATCTAAGCCAAATGAAGTAATTAAACTTTTTATCAGTACTCCTTCATATTGTTTTAAAAGATCTTTAATATGAGAACTGGATTCAGGATTTTCAAGGTGATTAGCCTTCAAGTCAGGAATAAGTCCGTAAGTATTAATGTCGATCACATGATCACCTCTGAAATAAATGTTTAATATACAGATAATAACATGTTAATTTATGTATATACCTAAAAAATAACTTTTATTAAAGATGTATTTTTACTAATTGTTTAAAAGAGTGATTTTTAGGATTCCATTAAGATGAATAATAAAATCAAATTAGTCTTGCTTAGAATTCACTGATATAGGTAACGATTGTATTTAAAATGATATTTCCTTATATTTCAAATTAGTCCTTCATTTTTATTAGCTTTTCTATAATATGTAGGATAGCCGTTGAAGAATAAGGAGATGAAAAAATGAAAAAAATGATAGCAGGAGCTGTAGTGATTTCGCTGTTGTACCCTGGAATACCAGCATCAGCAAGTGTCAGTCTGCCAACTGTCGCTCAAATTAAAGAAAACGATGTGACTGGAAATAACATGATCATTCGAGGCAATACGATGTATCACTCCGATTACGAAGGAACGAAGCTCTTTGATTTAAAAACAGGTATATTGTTACGGAAAAATCCTACGGGGGATACATTGCTAGATGTTAGTAAGGACGAGTCGAAATTCATCGCCAAAGAATTTTGGCACACGTACTTTACGATTTATGATGCGTTCGGAGACGAAATTCGTACGATTGACAGTCTTGAATACAATGGAGAGACGTATCGATTCAATAGCGGGATCAAAGTGAACTTTTTGCCGAACTCCTCGAAACTCGTCATCGCATCAGACGACCATATTTTCTTATATGACCTGAATAGTGAAAAGGTATTAGCTGCTCGCGGGATTGACACATATGGTGCGCTAAAAGTATCGAATGATTACATCATGATTGGTGATAACACCTCGATTCGTGTCATGAACCATAACTTAGATTTGATAACGGAAGTGTTACCATCAGAAAATATCATCTCATACGATCTGACACGATCGAATACGCTTGTTTTTAATACGTATAGCTCCCGTATCTATCAGTCTAAGAGTCCATACAATAAGTCGGTCCTCTCGACACTGAAAACCTACGATGATATTGATTTAGACGAGAGTGGCATGTTCCTTGGTACTTCTAAAGGAATCTTATATGATATGCAAACAGCGAAGCGAATTTATACAAATCTAGACGAGTCACGGATTGCCTTTAACGAAAACTCGTCTAGAATCATTACGACAGGTGACCCGGTTCGTGTCTACGATACGAAAAACTTAAAAAAGCGAACTGTGAACGCACAGATTAGTACAGACTTTAATTCATTGATTGTTCGAAATGATATGACGCCGACGTTTGTCGCAATAGCGAAAGACGGTACGAAAACGAAATTGACGAATCAAGTCGCGTGGCGCTCGGATAATTCACAAATCGCTTACTTCTCAAATGGGAAGTTAATCGGAAAATCGCCTGGTAAAGTAACAATCAAAGGGACATATGAAGGGTACACGGCCACACTTTCATTAACCGTCAAAAAAGCATCAAACATAACGAACGTGAAATGGTTAACGTCTCAGAAGAATATGTTGAATCAAACCGGAACGTTCGTGAAGGCTTCGCATAAGTTGTATGATTCTTACTCTAAAGTAAAAGGAACGAATGGAAAGTTCTATTACCAAGGAAAAGTCTATACGAGTGGTATTTTTAAAGGGAATGCGTTGTACGGAACATATCGCAATAAGAAAACTGTGGACGAAATACTTTTACCGATGAGTACGGAAAAACGGAACGATATTAGTGAAAAACAAATAATGGATGTTTTCGGAAAACCGAAGAAGTCTTACCGATTCGACCCGGCGTTGTCTTCGAAATTGATGCGAGGGAACAGCGCGCTTGATCAACATCAAATCAAAAAAATAAGTCTCTATACTGTCAAAAAGAAGAATGCTTTAGAAGTAGTCTACGATGAAAAAGGATATGTCCGATATTTGCATCTGTTTGAGTCAACTCCTGAATAATGAATCGTATCTTTAATAAGGATGAGGAGGACAGGAAGATGACGACATGTTCGAGTTGCCAAACGAGTATTCAAAAACAGTATGAGTATTGTCCGAAGTGCGGAAACAAGGTTCAATATGAAGAACTCAAAAAATTGAACGAAGAAAAGCCGGTTAATTTTTATGAGCAGCAAAACATCGTGACCAGAACATCAGATGGTCCGTTGATTAGACTTATGATGTGGGGAAGTCTGATTGTTTACTTGATCAGCTTGTGGATCTATTCTGCATACTTTAAAGAGCAACACAATCGAGGATTTTTCTTCCAAAGTGAAGAGAACGTGATGTCGGTATTCGTGCCGATTCTTCTTATTGTGGTGATACAGTTTGTTTTCCTCTCGACATCGATTAAAACGAATCAGAAAAAAGTATGGATCATCCCGTGTAGTATTACATTGCTATCTGCACTCGTCTTTTTCAATATGTATCGAGAATTAGATCAATTGCAGCTAGCTTATGGTATTTCAGGAAGTATTGTCGTTGAGGCGATGCAAGCTTTGACTATTATATACGTAGCGTTAGGCGCTCTTTTTCTAACCATTCCAGTAATGATTTCATTAAAGAAAAGATAAGAAGCATACCCACGGATGCTGTAGACATCAAAACGAGCCGCTTCAGGCTTGTTTTGATGTCTTTTTATTGTTCATCCAAAAGTGAAGTGCTGTGTGTCGAGTAAGGTTCATTCGTATGCAGCGATCACTCGTCTTCTTTTACTGAAATCATTGCCAAGGAAATAATACTAGTGATACCGAAGATACCTTCCGCTAGATAGACTTACTTAATAATAAAAGATGTGGACAGGTATTAGACTAAAAAACATCTGCAGAATGAACTTTTGAAAGTTACTGTATTGAAAAAATAGACATTGACCACTTGTACAGAAAATAAATATGAGGATTTGGATGGTTGTGTAAAATTAGAAATATAATACAAAAATAAATATTAGCTAGAGATTTCTTAAGGAGTGAATTTAGGTGAAACAATCAAAAGGAACGTTCATCGTAGTGACTGCATGCATACTGATATTACTCGTCGGGGGAGCGATCTATAAGTTAAATCTGTTTGATTCGAGTTCAAACAACGCAACAAAGCCCGTCCCGTCTGTAAAAGCGGATGAAACGAAGGAAGAGAATCAAACGACGACGATTGCGACGATTGATTCCTCGATGAAAGGGCAACAACAAACCATTACGGGAACGATTCTAGATCGGTCCATGAGTAAAGGGCATGTCTTTCTAAAAGTCAAAGATACGACTGGAACGATCAGTGTGCCCATTTTTAAAGACAAAGCGATTGATGCGACAGAAATGAGTGTCGGTCAGAAGATTGCTGTTACAGGGGAAGTGAATGAATACCAAGGAAAGATTGAAATCATTCCTCAAGCCCCAAAGGATCTCGTCGTGATGGAGACAAAAGAAAGCGAGCGTCTCACAAATGACGACATCGGACAAACGAAGACGATCTCTGCCGAAATTGTTTCGAAATATGTTCATCCGAAGGGGCATATTTTCTTGACGGTCGAGAGTGAAAATGGACAGTCACTGAAAGTTCCGTTATTTTCGACATTACAACCAGATGCTACGTCGTACCCCGTTCATGCTACAGCTATAATCACAGGAAAAGTAACCGAATACAAAGGTGAGTTAGAGCTCGTACCGGAGACGTTAGGTGATGTGGAGGTCACAAATAAAAAAGCAGAGACGGTGCAAACACGTCAGATTTCATCCATTAAATCGTCAGACCGTGGATCACAAGTCGTCGTCGAAGGAATGGTCGAGCAAGTAACAGAGAAGAAAGGACATCTCTTCTTGCAGTTGACGCAAGACGATTCACAGATTAAAGCGGTCTTATTCAAAGCCGACAATGATGAGATCAAGGGAAGAAAAGAGCGCATTGAAAATGCGATGACTTCTCGTTTTCCGATTCGTGTCGTAGCGACCGTCGATGTCTATCAAGATGAACTCGAACTCATCATTGATAAAGTTTTAGTGGATTGAAGGAGACGCTCATGACACAACGACAATTACTCATCGTCAATGTATTGGTATCTTTTTTACCATGGGTATTTCCCGCGGGAATCAGTTTAGTGATGTTACTGATCCTCGGTCTAATCAGTGTCTACGCCTGGTACATACAGCGCGACTATGATCAACGAACCGCCTATATGACACTTGTCGGGATGACACTCTTGACTACGTTCCATTTCTTTTTATTTGATCAATTGATGTCGGCACTCTATGTCGTCCTTTTATGTATGAGCTTTATCGTAATCAATCTTTTGTCAAAGCAAATACAGGTTGCTCCTGAGGCTACAGAAATAGTTGCTTATAAATCAACACCTACCATGGACGTGGCACGTCAAGAACACGAATTGACACGAGCACTGATGATGCAGATGGATCATTACATGGAGCAGGTGTTGCGAACGATGGAGAACGTCATGCAAAGAACGGAATCGTCATCCAATCAAAAAATGGCTGAACTGCACGCCATGATGGAAAATCATTCGCTGCACATGAGGAAAGATCTTGAAGGATTGCATGGGAAGATTGATCGAACTGCAGACGTGACAGCTGAACAGTCGGAAGCCATGATGGCTGATTTACAGATGGCTCTTCGTCTTCATGAAAGCAAAGATGAGACGTTACAAGAAGTCATGGAACTGTTGAAAGAAAAGTCTTCTGACGGATTAGACGTCGAGACGATGCGGCAAATCATTCAGGATTTACAACTGAAAGATGTGAAACCCATGAATCGGCACTACGTTGAAAACCAACAGATGAAGGATTTATTCTATCGCGCTTTTGATGAAGCACACTCTGACATCTGTATTGTCAGTCCGTGGTTAGGGAATTGGCTACTGAGAGACAAAAACCTGAAGAATAAAATAGAGGCGGCACTCAAACGTGGCGTGGATATCAAAATCGTCTATGGTATCGGAATGGATAAAGGAATGCGGGACGATCGAGCAGTCACGTCTGAAAAGGTCGCGAAAGACTTGAAGAATAGGTGGCTGAAAAAAGGCTACCCAGGGAAAGTAAAGTTACATGTTTCGAATACCCATTTCAAACTCTTGATGTGTGATGAGACTTATTTAGTCATCGGTAGCTATAATTTCTTGTCGAATCAAGGAAAGTTTGGAGAGTCAGGATCTTGGCATGAGGCTGGCGAGTATGCTGAAGATACAGAACGGATTCGTCAACTAAAAGAGATTCATTTTTCGTTTTGAAATAAAGTAGATGTCACATGGTAACGAGAGCGATGTTTACACGAATGTGATTGATGAAATCAAATGAAATTGCGGATATTAAACGTACGATGACGAATAGTAGTTACTCTCTAATTGTTCGATGCATAGTATTAAACGCAAATAGCGGTTCTCCCCAACAGGAGTTCCGCTATTTTGTTGTGTCGATGAATGTGAGTCTCCGTAAGTATCATGGAAATTGAACTTGGAAAATAACGCATACTGATTTTTAACTGTATCCAACGTAAAGACTGAAGTTATGTAATGATTAAAAATTGACCTATTATCACGAAAGAATTATTTTTAAATTACTAATTATTGTAAAATTAAAATGTAAACATATTGCTAATGAATAGAATCGAGGATGAATCATGAAAAAAATTATTCAAGTAATCCTGCTGATCAGTGTATGTGTCACAAGTGTATTCTTCCATGCCCCTAAAGCAGATGCAAAAATCGTTGCGATGGGATACACACAGCTTACTTTTCCAGGGTTAGAAGGGAATGAAGGAATGAGAAGACATAGCTATACGTGGAGTCAAGAACGTGTAGGAAAGACAACTTATCATACTATATTTTTTAAATCTCCTTATCAGGATGATCAACGTCAATTTACGAGTGTTCTCATGTTCAAAATTGATTCAAAAGGAGTTCAAAAGCAAGTTCGCAAGTACCTATTCCGAGTGGACGGTGATAAACCAGAAGCATTCCTCATCAGAACGAAGACCAGCTCTCCTGGGACTTATTTTTATCATGTTCGCTCGGAATCGGTTTTCCATGATGACATCCAAGGTCCAGCCTATACGGAAACGATACATGTGTTAGTCAAGTAAATCAGTTTTAGATGAAAAAGAAGAATAATGCTTGAAAGGCGACACACTAGCGAGTAATCGGTGTGTCGCCTTTATTTTAAGTTGATTTTTTTGAGGGGGCAAACACCTAATCGTACTTTTATTTCAAATAAAAATGTGTTGGGAGTGAGTTACAGATGGAGACCGACGAGAATTTTATGATCGAGTAGTTTCGTATACTGGAGCGTATGGAAGAATTCATTGCCGAAGTCACATGGTAAGAGTTGAATATGGATCATGTGGTAGCTGTAAGATACATTCGGGTGTGCTTTTATTATGTTCAGGATTGTCTGCTCTTGCGATGCCGGGCTGATGTCGTAGATATGGAAAGAGATGATGTTATGACAGATACGAAACGGGGCGATCGTGAGGGTGAACGGCTTATGATGGGCGAATCGATGTTCCGTTGAAACAGTCGAACCGGTGATGACGAGCTCGTTAGGGGTAATCCGTAATTTCGGATGCCAAAAGTCTTTAAATTCAATCGCAATGACGTCACGTAAGTCTTCTTCCAAGACATGAGTGGTGACAAGAATATCCGATGGGTTACCGAGATAATCGTTATCCGTATTCATAAGTAGGCTCCTTTGGGTGGAATCAATGATGGATGAATCGGGGTAAGTACATATACATGGTTTCTCCTATCCGAAATGGAAAGAGATTCAATAAGATTGTAACTTTTTTCCTTATTTTTTTGTTCGCTTATTAAGTGTTTAGGGAAAGCGATTCTTGATAATCCATTGGAAATTGGTCGTACGGTTTTATTGTTCATCGCGTCAGTCGCCATCTAAAGGAGGAGCCATTCATGACACACTATGACTATCTCGATCAGTATCTATTGACGCATTCGAAATATGCAACGCACACGATTAAGGCGTATCGGAGCGACCTTCGACAAATGAGAAGTCATCACGTCGATTGGTCAGTTGCGTCCTTACAGCGTTATTTTCACTTGATGAAGGCACATTATAAGCCGTCGACGATCTTGCGACGCTATCATGTCTTACACCGGCTCGGAAATGTCCTCGTCGAGCGACGGCGGATCAAAAAGAATCCGATGGTCGAGATCCGTCCAATCGTTCATCAACGTCTCCAAGATGAGACGTATCATGATAGTGAAGAGCTGATCCCCGTGATTCGACAGATTCAAGATCCAACCTATCGCCTCTTTTTTGAGGTGATTAGCCAAACAGGCCTCCGCTTCATGGAGGCCCGTTTGTTGACGGTGCAGGATTTTGATCTAGCGAAGAAGGAACTGTACGTTCGTCACGGGAAAGGCGGTCGAACACGGACAATTCCGATCGGAGAGACCCTCTGCGATAAGATTAGTCTATTTCTTACAGGTCGCACGACCGGTTACTTGTTTCAGTCCGTCACGGGACGGATGATCAATGAACATGCGGCAAGGAAGGCACTTCGCGAGGTTGGATTTACGTCCTTGAAGCGTCACGTCCGTCCGCATATGCTCCGGATCGCCTATGCGACCTATCTTTATCAGCAGGCAGGATTGAAGTTGCTCGATATAAAGCGTCTGCTTGGTCACGCCAGCATCTCGACGACGGAAGGATACATCCGCAGCCAGACGAATCACGTCCGGGACGTCCTCAATCGTCTGTCCGCTTGAGTCGATTGACTGACGTATGGGCAATGTCGTGCGATGGTAGGACGTAGTGTTGGGTCGTCCGGACATCGCTGTGACCAAGCAAGCGCATAATCGTCAGAATGTCCGTCTGATGGACGTGATAGAGCGTCGTTGCGAACGTCACCCGGATATCGTGCGGACGCAGGATCCGTCCGAGACATACTTGACTTGCTTCTTTTAGGACACGGCGAAACTTTGCTGGATTGACCGGACGTCCGCTGTCTTCGCAAAATAATGGAAGTGCATTAGGACGAATCGTCTCGATATAGCGCGTCAGGACATCGCGCAACGCATGATGCAGTGGAACCTGACGTGATTGATCACCTTTACCGCTTCGGACGAGCACTTGATCGCGCGTAAAGTCGACGTCTACGAGCCGTAAGTCACGGGCTTCTGAAAACCGCAGTCCCGTGTGCAAGAGAAGGAAGCTAAAGGCATAGACAGTCTCGTCGCAAATCGTCTCAAGGACACGATGGACGTCGTCGTACGTGAAGGCAAGTCGTCGGTAGGGTGCGGGAACCGGTTTTTTGACGCGTGCCAACGGATTCGTCTGGAGCGAACGCTCGGCGACGAGTTGATCGAATAAAATGGAGAGAGCATGTAGTCGCCGAGCCGCAGTTGCTGGGGCGTAAGTATCGCGTAGGAACTTACCGTAGCGTTGCAGAGACGGAAAATCGATTCGTTCGACGTGGTGACAGAGATGCCGAACGTCGGAGCGATAGGCTTTTTTCGTCAAGGGGCGATAGTCCGCCTGTTCGATGATCGCAAGTAGGCGTTCTTGATAGTAAGTCATCATCCGAGGAGGAACTGGACTTTCTGCCGGAGTTCCGACTTCAATGAACGGAGTCGCGCCGGGGAGTAACCGAGTGTCTCTTCCGTACCGTGCATCAAGGCTTCGAGAAACGTGTACTCTTTATTCGACAGATCCCGTTTAAGTTCGCTGAGGAGATAATGAAAGGAGACGTTCGGTGTCCGAGGAAGCTCCGGCATCGTCTCGACTGCGACTTCAGTCGCAAGCGTCCGGTTACGGGTCGCTAAGTAGTCGAGCATCGCCCCTTTTGCTCGAATCCGGGCGAAGGTGACGGTCATGACCTTTCCTTCTTCAATTGATTTCCAAAGTCGGAGTAGAGCAGCTTGTCGGCATTCATCATGTTCGTTCGGATGGATCGAGAGGCGGGACAGGAGGGAATTGACGAGGGGAATCCAGTTGCGTAGTAAGTCGTTCATGGGTATCCGTTTCTTCAGATATGCATAGCTGGTATGTATTCCGCGGTAATTTTAGTATAAGTAGAGTTATCCTGAAGACAGTCGCTTTAGAATGCGGGGTTAACTGAAGAGAACTGGTAGATTGACGAGGAATCGCATCACTTACGCTACTTAAAAGTTAAAGAAACCGTTGGCATGATTGAAGAAATGAAACGTTGCGCCCGGCGGATAACTCTACTTATCCGCTGGGGTGTTCGGGATAGATTCTGATATAGAGAATTAGCAGGAGAGGAGACATCTAAGATTCTAAACTTCGAAAATACAAAACACCCTATTCAAAATTCAAATAGGGTGATAACTCTTATTTTAGTTGACTAACTGCAAAATTTGCTTCTTCTGGTGTGAATTTTTCTCCATAATCCGATGAGAGTTGATCTCGAATCGCTTCAGGTGACATGCTCATCGTTTCTTGGTATTCCTTCGCTTTTTGAAGAGCGTTTTGGTTGTAATCGACATCAAGTGTATCGATTGCATACTGGGCTTCTTCACTTGTGAATTTTTCACCGCTGTCTGATGTCAGTTGATCATAAATGCCTTTTTTCGACATGCTCATCGTCTCAGAATACGATTCAGCTGATTTGAGTGCGTTTGATTTCCAATTATCAAAACTCATGTTTTCCATCGCATACGCTGCTGCTTCGTTCGAAAACTGCTCTCCATAATCAGACGTCAACTGATTTGAAACAGCTGCTTTCGACATGTTCATCGTTTCCGCGTATGATTCTGCCTTGTCGAGTGCTGACAGATATTCTGTCGGAACATCAGGTGTCGATGGTTCTTCCGCTCCAGTCTCTTCTGTAGAAGTATCTTCTACCGCAACTGTATCTTCTTCTGCGGTGTCTTCTTCTATAGCGTCTTCTTCTACAGCATCATCTTCTTTTAGGGCAACTTCTGTCTCTTCTGCATCCGATGACTCAGTCATTTCCGTGTCCTCTTTTATTGTAGTTGATTTTGTTGATTCTGCCTTTTTAGTTGGAGTCGCCTGATCTTCTGAATTATTTCCTGCTACTGCAAAAATAAGAAGTATGATTACCCAAAACCACCACTTCTTGTAGAATTTACGTTTTGGTTTAGTAGATACGTGCATTCTTTTATCCCCTTACACTTTCTTATAGATAAAAAATATCATATATAACTATAAAATGGAATTTTGATTTTATAAAATAGGTAATTAATTATTATCATAAGATATTAATCACATCTGATTTCTTTTTGATTCAGACGTAAAAGAGCCAATGTGACAGCATGAATCACCATCTTTATAGATAAAATAAATTTCATAGAATAATTTTTGGTCAATAAACATTCAGAAAACATAATTATTTTTACAAAAAAAGTAAATAATAGGTTATTGTGTTATTATTTCTTATGGCTATTTTTACCTCAAATGAAATTAAAAAACAGAAGGGGATTAGGATATATGGCATGTGTGAATTGTTCGGATGCTGCGAAGCGTGGATTAAAATTTTGTCCGAGTTGCGGTGATGCTTTAAAGCAGGATATTGAACACCGGGAACCTGTAGAAAAAGAACACAATAGTAGACCCGTGCACTCTAAAAAAACGAGTAAGTCTGCAAAAGCGATTCTGTTGACCGTCGGATTATTGGTCGTAGCTGGTGGTGCCTACTATGGCCTCGCCACACAATGGTTCACGGTCGAAGCGACGACGAATGAAGTCCGCGATGCGATTCGCTCCGGTGACGCTACATTACTCGCTGAGCATACAGAGTTCAATGGAAAGCCGATTGACCGAAAAATGGCACAACGTTTTTTAGATGCTTTGAAAGAGACGCCGGAGCAAAAGAAATCATTCATGGATTATTTATTGATGGCGGGTGCGTCGATTCAAGCAGAAAACGATAGTAATGTTCCGGGTCAAATCGTCGCCAGTGGTCGTCAACTCGGAATCTTCAAGGATTATCGTTTGCGCCTCGATAGTGTCAAAACGGAAGTCATCAGTAACTTTAAAGGAACGAAAGTCACACTCGTGAATCCTGTCGGAACGGAAAGTAGTAAAGCGTCAGCGGAAGGGATCATGATGGATGGTGTCTATCCGGGATTAACGGATGCCAAAATCGCATATGATGGCGAATACGGTAAAGAATCAAGCGACGTCACAATCAATCCATTGACGCTTGACGCCGCGGATCGAAAATTCGAAATCACGTTAAAAGGAAATGCGATCGAGATCGATCAGACGTACCCCGATGCCTTTTTGATCGTTGACGGAAAATCGACATCGAAACAAGTATCAGATTTGAAGAACTATGGACCAATCCCGAAGAACGGGATCAAACTCTCAATCGAGAATTCGTTCCCATGGGGAGAGGAAACTTCGGATGAGATTCTCGTCAAACCGGATACGAAAAAAGCGACGTTCACGTTCGCACCGTCAGAAGCCGTTTTGAACCAACTTCAAGGAGTCGTCGAGGACCATGCGTCTGACTGGGTCGATGCGGCAACCTATCAGGATACGAGTTATTTCTCGCTCGTTGATGATGCGTCCTATCTTGCGAAACAACAAAAGAACTATGACGATTGGAGTCGAAAGGACTTGGAGTGGGACGGAGAGTTCATGAATGCCTCGATTGATCGTTCGTCAGCGAAGTTCGTCGAGTACGGGGATACGGTCGGTATTGAAGTCATGGCGACGACATATATCCGAGGCGAGCTGTACACGTATGCGAGTGAATCACCAGGAAAGTCTACATCGAAATCACTCTTCCGCTACCTCTTCACATATGGCAGTTCAGAAGATAGCTATGAGGAAGGGTTCCGGATTCAACAGGCGACGAATATTAAATAAGAATAAGGGAGGCTACACGGATGATGGATTGGCAATCAGTCAAATCACGTTTTCAAGGGATGACAGCAAAAGAATTACAGGAGCAGGCGGAGCAAGCGCGACGTGAAAAAGGACGCTTGCTGTACGAAATCGGAGAGCGTCATTACATGAAGCTGCGGAGCGAAGGGCGTCGTCAAGAAATCGAGGACATTCTTGCACAAGAAGTACTCGTATTCGGTGCCTTGTTACGGATTGATGAGATGGAAGTCGAAGCTGCGCAAAAGCAATGTAAGTCATGCCGGACGCCACTTGAGCCAGGCGCGAAGTTCTGTGGGAAATGTGGCACGTCCGTTCCACGCGAGAACGAACAAGCAAAAGTCGCCTGTACGACATGCCATACGCCACAACGTAATGATCAGCATTTTTGTACATGCTGTGGATCAGAAATGGGGCAACGCGTATGAAGTATTGTTCGACCTGTGGTCAAGCACATGCTCCGCACGCCCAGTATTGCGAAGTAGACGGGACGTCACTCGATAAGCAAGCCCGTCCGATCCGCTTCGAACAAGCTGCGCATTTTTGTGTCGGGTGTGGTACACAGATGGATGGTCGTGCGTCGTACTGTCCGAATTGTGGACATTCGCGCCTCGTCGCTGCGACGTCGGAAGGCTCACTTGTGGACCGTCTTCCGGGTATGGACGACATTCGTAAGAAGTGGAAATCGCAGGATTGGAAAGTGAACCTTCCATGGAAAGAGCGCGGACGCGCATTCTTCTCGCGATTCGATTTCTCGCTTGGGAATCCGAGTCTTGCGATCGGTAGTATCGCCGCCGTCATCTGTTTTGCTGCGATCGTCGTCATCTTGTTCATCATGCTCGGTCTGCTCAGCGATAACCCGGCATTAGATGGAATCAAGACTGTTCAACAAAACGTAGGGAATGACTTTAGTACGTTCGGAATGTTCTTCTTCCTTGCTTTCGTCGCCCTTGCTGGTCTAAATCTCACATCAAGTGAAGACTTGAAATCACGCTTCCTGACCGAAGTGATAGGTAACGATGCGGATCAGTTCTCTGATATTCAAAAAGCAATCAATCAACTTGATTTTCATATTTTTTCAGGGCATTTCTTACTATCCTTGCCGGGATTGATCCTATTAATCGGGAGCGCATGGTTGCTCGAACGAGGTGGTGTCATCGGAATCAAGGCGACATCGTGGAATGAACGGATTGAACGTGCGGTCGTCTTTGCCCTGACATTATCGGTGATCACATTGGTCGTCGGATTGTTTGCGACGGATTTCGGCGTTTTCGATCTACATCTGATCACAGGAATGATTCGGATTTTCCTTTTGGCGCTCGCTGGTGTTCTTTTGTTCCAATTCATCGGTCAAACGGATCTGCGCGGTTCTTGGCAGGTCGGACGGATCGCCGCGACGACATTGATGAGTGTCTACTTGTTCGGTGTCCTGCTGACATCATTCGGACAACTATATTACCTAAACGAGCTCGATGAACTGGACGAAGTCGAATTTGGTGAATCGGCCAGTCTCGTTCTCTTGAGCGGTGCATCTCCGCTTTACGCAATGTCTCAAGCTGGGCAAGTCGATTTCAAGATGACGGTTTTAACAGAAGACTTCCATCTAGGTGCGGCCTTATATGGTGAAGATCGTTTGAATGACTTAAAGCAAGGAATCGATGAAGCGGATGATGCTTCAAATCTGGATCGAATCCAAGGAATCATCGGGAATCAGATTCAAAATGGAGAAGATCCAACGCTTGATCCGAAAGTGACACGCTTTGATGAGACGGTGGATGTGGGACTTCTGACACGCTTCGCACAAATCGCGAATGCGTCCACTCCGTTTGAAGAAGAACAACTGCTCAATTCAAGTGTTGCTCCGTATGGCTTGATTGTGCTTGTTCTGATGTTCGTCATCCATATCGGAATCGGATTCCGCTGGATTCGGACGTTACCGAATGTTGCGATTTATGCCGGGGTCTTTATGGTCGGTGGACTCATTTTAGCGTACTTCACACAAACGCGGTTTGAACTGCAATGGGATAACGATATCCTAGCCGGTGTCGTTGTTTCCACTTTGACATGGTGGAATGCGTTCATGCTTTTCTTTTTCCCATTCCTCGGTGGATTAGTGGGATATGGATTGAATCGCTTTAAAGATACAAAAGGATGATTCCAAACAAAAACGCTTGTCTCCGTTTTCGAAGACAAGCGTTTTATCATAAGGATTGTTTGGTCGTCTGTTCAAAATCAATCGTCGAGTCTTTTTCAATCCCGGAATCGCGGAAGGTCAGACCGCCGTCGTCATCAAACTCGATTTCTAAAGAAGACTCATAGAAATATAGCATCAGACTATTATCGGAATTAAAACGTCCGCTATACGTAAAGTCATCAAGTGGTTGTCCTTCATAATCTCGAGCATCATGGATTGTCAGTGTCGCCTCACGATTCGGATGCGTCACGACATCAATCGTCGCATCGCTATAATCTTGTTCGTTTTCGCCCTGATCACTCGTCGAGTACGTGTAGGTACCTGCCACGTCACGAAATGCTTTTTCGACCTTACCAAGAGTGCGGTGATAACTAGCTGCTTCATCCGCGAGTGCTTTGTCACCGAACGTCTGATTCATGACTCGTTCCGCGTAACGAAGGGCGTCCGTCGTCTGATTCATGAACAAGGCGGCTTTCAAATCGTGAAACGCCTCTTGCTGCTGTGACAGCGCGATCAGACGCTTATCTGTCGCACCTTCCGTCCGAGCTTTTTCGCGCCATTGTTGTTCTTCGAAAAGGTCTCCAGCAAGCGTGCTTTGAGCACTTTGCTTCAAGTAGAGATCCGCTGAGTCGTTACTACAACCACCTAGTATGCTAGCTGTTAAAAGAAAAGGAAGTATGCGTGGCATCATGATGTCGTCTCCTTCTTGAAGGTTCGTTTCACAGAGGTGATGCTGTATCGGTCGTCATCGAACGTCACCTCATATTCGACGATGGCGCGATGGAATCGTTTCTCGTCTTCATCATTACTGAAATGAACACGAGCGTATGTCTCGGTCGTTTCGACTCTGAATTCATTTTTGCTGATGGCTTCTATCTGATCAAAGGTCATGTCCTTTAATGTGAGGTAACTATAGGGGTCTTCTTCAGACACCTTCAGTCGATCACCGAAACGGTCTCGCTCATCTTCAGATAAATCGTCTTCACCGTAGAATAGATCAGCATAAGAGCTGTAGTCCTCGATGGTAGGATCGTAATAATCCCAACCACCATCTTCTCCGTTGTTGAGCAAGGGGAGGCGCTGGGCATAACTATTGAGGAACTCGTACAAGGAATCGGGTGAGGCAGCATCAAAAATGAGGTAATCCTTAAGGTCTTCATCAGCCAGTTGATTACGTTGTATCGCTGAGGCACCTTCCGGCAAAACTTGATCGATATCAGCCGCTGCATGTGTCAGTTGACTCGTCTTGAATAACGGTTGTGCCGCTTGATATTTGAGATAACCGAACGTACCTCCACCGATGCAAAGCACTACGATCACCAATCCGATGAGCCATGATGTTTTGGCGGAACGGGATCGCGATGGACGATTTTTTTGACCACAGACCGGACAATAGATCATCTGATCATTCATCGGGGTTCGACAATTCGAACAATGTGACATTAAAAAGCACTCCTTTCTTAACTTCGTCATTATAATGTAAAATAAAGATAAAAATAACAAATTTTTGAACAAAAGGAGAGGGAATCATGGATCCATATGAACGATTGGGGATATCGCGTACTTCATCGATGAAAGAGCTCGAGCGAGCGTATGCTGAGAAGCTTGAAGCACATCCGGAGGAATCCGAGGAACGGACAGAAATCGAACGAGCATACGTCGTCATCAAGTACGAAAAGAAACAAAAGAACAAACGCAATAAGCGAACGATCGGGATTAGCGCACTGCTCCTCTTACTCGCCGCGGGCGGTGGGACGTATTTCTTTTTGAACCAGGAAGAGACGCCTCAAGCAGTCGAACAAAAGAAGCAGGATGCTTCATTCGTCATTGGTGAAGAAGAGAAGACGAGTCAGGACAAATCGGAATCGAAACCGACGGAAGCGGCGAAAAAGTCAGATTCGAAGGAAGTGTCCGATCAGGATTATAAGAATATCCAAGATATTTCAACGCTCTTTTTCCGAGAACTCGAAGACGCTCTTACAGAGCGGAGCGTCAAAGGATTGTCTGTCAGTACGAACACTTACAATCAGAACTTCCAAAGTAGTTTGAATGATCTCGTTACAGGAGGTTACATCTTTGATGGTGAGCTGACGGTCAACGATATTCCTCAAAACGATATTACGATTAAAGGAGATAAGGCGACGGTCGAAGTAAAGGTCGACTATTCCTCACGGTCTTATCAGCCGTATCTACACGAACGTCCGGATGGCAGCACGATCGTCTGGGAACTAAATCTTGTGAAATCGGGACAAGACTGGCTCGTTGATCAACGAAAGTCGCTCTCGGATTCAGCGACAGGTAGAGGCATGGAGGTTCGAGAATCGGTCAAAGGCGACATCATCGATACCGTGCACCAGCATGCGAAGGAGTGGGAACAGGCGTACATGGATAAAGACACGTCAGCCTTCACATTGTTCACGTCGTCTGCGTATTTGAATAAACAACAAAGTTATTATGCAAGCATGGACAAGAATGGCGTTTACTGGGATGGATATTTGAATGAAATCGAATATTCCCCAGCATCCATCACCGTCAGCGAAGTCGCGACTGATTTGACTGCGACCGTCGAAGCGATTTGCTATTACGAAGGTAGCTATTATAAAGAGGATGATGATTCACTCGATGAACGCAATCCTGGAAAAGACGTACCTTTCAAATATTACCTGAAGTACAACTTAGATGACGAACGCTGGTACATCACTGACTCACAAGCACTAAAAACCTTTAGTCATAACGATACGACGACGTACTAATCATAAGGAGGAATTCCAATGAAAAAAATAGTGGCAGCAACAGCACTTGGTCTCATCATCAGCACATTACCAGTAGTGAATGATTCGGCGGCAGCACTCAGTAAAACAGAGAAATCAATCGTTGATCGTCAAATTGCTGCGTTAAAGAAAAGTAAACTATCTGGTGGTTATAAACCAATCGATGTCCGGTCCGTCTATCTACTTGGTGGCAAGTATCCTGAAACGTTTACGCTGTATGAACGATTCAATACGAAGACGTATATGAATGATGTCATCGGTAAAGCGCAGAAGTATGATGCGAAGAAGAAAAAATGGACGACGATCTATACGTATACGGATCGAGATACAGCTTATTATGATGTGTGGGCTAAAGGAAAATTGGTCGATGCGAAAAAAGAACAACTCGTCATCGGACCAGTCGAGGGAAGTGGTAGCTTTCTAACACCAATTTTAATTGGATCAACGGATGGTAAGGCAATCAAGAAGGTGTTTGAAGCAAAAGAAGCGTACCCATTCGGTCGCGCGTTGATTAAAGATAAAAAACTCTATCTTGGTTCGATGACGATCGTTCATGATGTCTATTCCTATAAAGGAAAGACATTAAAACATCGCATCGGTACGGGGGCGGATGATCGAGATGCTGTTGGAAAAGTCTCGAAATACATGACGCTCGATGAATATGGCGGAACTACACATCTTACGAGTAGTAAGTCGATGACGCTCAAAAAAGGACAACGTTTCGGAATCGTCCGTAAGTCGACGAAGGATACGAATCCATATGTCTACCGGGCACTCTCATCAGGAGAAAGTAAACTGAAACTTGATGGCTATGGCTTCAAAGCAATCAAGACGGGTGTCGAGAAATGGCATTTCGAACCAGAAGCATACGGTAATTCTGTCACAGTGAAATTTACGGTGAAATAAGTAAAAGCCAGTTCCTGATTACTTCGGGATCTGGTTTTTTCATTTGTCCTGCTGGTGTGATTGCAAACGATTTCATGATACGCTAGGGGACAGAAAAACCTGTCCAGAAAGAAGGAATTCCTATGCATATTCTTGTCATCGATGATGAGGCGAGCATCCGGCATCTCGTCAAACTGCAACTCGAGCTCGATGGTCAGACGGTCGAGACGGCAGCCGACGGAGCAGCAGCACTCGCCTTGCAGGCAACACAACCCTTTGATTTGATCGTCCTCGATTTGATGCTACCGGATACGACCGGTTTCGACTTGATTCCTAAGCTTCGACAGACGACACCTGACTTACCGATCTTGATGCTGACGGCGCGTGATCAGATGAACGATAAAATCATCGGGCTGCAGCTCGGAGCGGATGACTATATGACCAAACCGTTCAACGGAACGGAACTCGTCTTGCGTGTCAAAAATCTGTTGAAACGCACGAAGGCGGTCGTACCACCCGTGCCTGTCGTGACTGATCCCTTCTTATCGGTTGATCCCGAAGAACGCGTCATTCGACTCGATGGACAACCGTTACCACTGACGTACCGGGAGTACGCCTTACTTGCGCTCTTCTTAGCGCATCCGAAACGGGTCTTCGAGCGAGATGAACTGCTCGAACAAGTCTGGGGTTTTGACTTCTCCGGTCAGACCCGTGCCGTCGATATCATGGTCCAGCGCTTGCGGAAGAAACTCGGAGTGCAAGGCGAACGGATCAAGACGATTTACGGTGTCGGCTACAAGTGGGTCGACGCATGAAGTTACGCCAGGTCATCACGGAAAACTTCGTCTTGCTCCTCGTTCCGGCACTGCTAGTACTCTTCTTGATTCTCTATGCCTTCATCCAATCGAATCTATATGAGAACGCCGTCGAGTCCGTCCAAAAACTGAGTCGGGAAGCGGAGCTCTACACGATGAACTACCTCGCAAGTGAAGAGACGGACTCGCTCGCCGATACGGCAGTTCCGATCGCTTCCTATCTTGCAGACCGCTTCGACGCGCGCGTCCAGCTGTTTGGACCAAACGCAGAACTACTTGCTGATTCGGAACGCGATCAATTGCCGCTTCTCGCAGGAGACATCGATCAAGCGTTAAAAGGAAATTCGAGTTATCTCTTTCTGAAAGAAACCGATGTTCCCGTACTGTTCTTCTCAAGCCCACTGTACGGTAAGACGGACGTCATCGGCTCGGTCCGTTTTCTTGTTGATCTGCGGACGGAAGCCGAACTGCTACGGCAATTCACCTATGTTTTCACGGGCGTCTTTCTGATCTTGATCGTAATTGCCGTTTGGACAGCACGGCGGATGGCAAAGACGTTGATCGGACCGATCGACGATTTACGAAGCGTTTCGCACGCCTTGACGAAAGGACACTATGCGCATGCGCTACCGGCGTATCCATATGAGGAATTGAACCGACTGGCAGCGGACTTTTCGACGCTTGCAGACGCGATCCAGCACAACATCGGACAGCTCGAACAACAACGAAGCGACCAGCAGACGTTCATCGATCACATCACCCATGAACTCCGGACGCCGATGACGGCGATCATGGGCTATGTCGAGTTGATCCCCAAGCTGCCGCCGGACGAAGCGGCACATTGTTATCACTACATCGAGGTCGAGAGCCAGCGCTTGTTACGACTCGTCTCGCATAATCTCGAACAGGCGAAACAACAGCGTAACGAACGTCACGTGACGTCGACGATGTTCGCGCTCGACGCCTTGCTTGCCGACGCCTTATTCATCATGCAATTGCGTCTTGATGGACAAGGAATTGAAGTTGAACAGGATGTTCCGTCAATCTACGTGCTCGGGCAACCGGATCAGACGAAACAAGTCTTATTGAATCTTTTCGAGAATGCCGTCAAATATAGTGACGCGATGAAGGTGACGTTTTCGACCGTCAGTACAGATACGACCCTACAACTCCTCATGACAGATGACGGAATTGGTGTTGATCCAGCAGTGCTTGCCGAATGGGAGAAGGAGCAACATAGTCTGACGACGGCGAGTGGGAATGGGCTCGGTCTACCGCTCTGCCGACGTCTGATGCAGGAACAAGGTGGCGATTTTGTACTGGAAAGTGATGCAAGTGGCACACGTATCACATTAACTTTTCGATTAGCGAATCAGACTTAATGTAATCGCTTACAAATGATACATTTACGAAACAATTCGACCGGATTTACGAAACAATTGCCCCGTAATCTAAGAATCAAGCAAGGAGAGGAATCATGAAAGCATCGACCATCGCTTATCTCTTCCTAATGGGCATCTTGTTTGCCCTCGGTCTTCTTTTGCTTCAGCAGACGGTCTTCGGACGCTTACACGTCCTCGATGGACCGAAACGACTGAATGCTTTCGATGACTCGCTCCCGACCGAGTTGACGTTACGTCACCGGGCATGGGGGGAGCAGACGGTAGAAGACGGAACGGAAGTCCAGCGCATCACGACGCTATTGAAGCAAATGAAGACGGTGACAAACGAGACTTGTCCGGCGGGTACGGCGACGTTTACCGGAACGCTCCGTTTCTTGAACGGAACGACATGGACGTTCTCGCTTGGGGAAAGTATGACGCTGAATGGAAAATGTGTCGCGCAACGTCCTAGCACCCAGACGACGACATTAAAAGCACGCTTCTTAAACGCCTATCACGAACCAGAACAGCTCGCGCGTCAGTTCGCTGAGGGGGAAGTCGTAACCGTGTATGCAGCAGGACGATCTCGTTCTTTGACTGCACGTGAGCGAGAAGACGTTAAGCGTCGCCTGACGCAAGCGGAGCCTATGACGGACTATGAAGAAGTCGGTCAGGCACTTGATGCGAGTCAGGGACAGCCGCGCATTCTCAAGCTTCAGCGGTTCAAGAATGAGCAGAATACGCGTGCCAACTTAATGAATATTACTGTATATGAGACATTGTTCAGCGTCCAGTACATGGATGATGACAATGGAAACACCTTCTATTTAAAAGGACAACTCCTGCCGACCGGGAAGGAGGCAGATCGATGAGAAAAGGAATGCTCTTCTTGCTGAGTATCATTTGTCTCATGAGCATTTGGATCGTCCGCAACAATGAACAGACGAAGCAGGGAACAGCTGCGCGGGAAACCGTTCCGCATTTGACGGCGTATGTCTCTGCGAAAGAGGATATCGGTCGCGCCTTGCTGTCGTCATATTGTGAGCAGGCGGGTTGTACGTATGAGTTCGTGCGCCTGTCGACGGAAGAACTCGTCCGGCGTGTGACGAAGGAAGCGGATCATCCGCGCGCCGACGTCATCATCGGTGGAACGTGGGATGCCCACCAGACGCTCAAGCAACGCGGGTTGTCGACACCGTTCCCGAGCGACATGGATCAAGCGGAACTACAGGATCCGGATCGCTACTGGATCGGCTACGAAGTCGAACGCCTCGCAATCGTCATCAATACGGACGTCTGGAACAACCGATTCGGGGCGGCACCGTATCCGAAGACGCTCGCTGACTTGACAGCGAAACGGTATCAGGACGAGTTAATTTTGCCGGATCCGAACCATTCCGGTACCGGTGCGACGATCCTGCAAGCGGTCTTTGACGGATACGGAACGAAGGCGGAAGATGTCTTACGCGAGCTCATCGAGCGAACGCGACTCTTCACGGCGAACGGCTTTGCACCGACGTCGTACGTCGCCAGTGGGGAAGCGATGCTTGGGGTCAATTTCATCGGGGATCAACAATCGCTACGCGAAAAGTATTATCCGGTCAAAAGCATCCCACTCGATACGTACTCGATCAACGCGATCTCAAAGCTGAAAGGACGGACGCAACAAAAGCAGGCGAATGCCTTCATGCGTTTCGTACTCTCGGCGGACGGTCAGGCGATTCTGAGGAAGGTCTCATTCGGTACGCCGACCTATGCGATCGCGAAGACACAACCGATTCAGCAGAACGTCGGGCAGGACATCGTCGCCGATTACCGGGACTATTTCCGTCGATTCAATCAGCTCCAGGACAAATGATGCGAAGACTCTGATTCAGATAGGGGAAATGGAAGATGGGCTTCTTCAGCATCAAAAAATTGCCGAATGCCGGCATACCAATCGAAGTACAACGGAAACAATGGTTACAACAATTCTTAAAGGCGTTCTTAGTCGTCTTCTTCTCATATATGGCGATGTATCTCATCCGAAACAACTTCAAGGCAGCGCAACCGCTCTTGAAGGAAGAACTAGGTTTTACGACGACGGAACTCGGTTATATCGGCTTCGCCTTCTCGATTACATACGGAATCGGGAAAACATTGCTCGGCTACTTCGTTGACGGGAAAAACACGAAACGTGTCATCTCGTTCTTATTGATCTTATCTTCTCTAATTGTCACCGCGATGGGACTCTTGATGAGTGCCGGCGGAAGTCCGGTCGGTTTATTGATGGTTTTATGGGGACTCAGTGGGTTCTTCCAATCGGTCGGGGGACCATCGTCGTATTCGACGATCGCTCGCTGGACACCGTTTGAAAAACGTGGGCGCTACCTCGGCTTCTGGAATGTCTCGCACAACATCGGTGGAGCGATTGCCGGTGGTCTCGCACTGTGGGGAGCGAACGTCTTCTTCAACGGAAGTGTCGTCGGGATGTTCATCTTTCCAGCTGCGATCGCGCTCGTCATCGGAATCGTCGGTCTGTTCATCGGGAAGGATGATCCGGAGGAACTCGGGTGGAATCGGAGTGAAGAAATCTTCGAGGAACCGATTGAACCGGAAAACATCGCTGCTGAAAGTATGACGAAATGGCAAATCTTCAAAACGTACGTCATCTCGAACCCATGGATTTGGACGCTCTGTATCGCGAACGTCTTCGTCTACATCGTCCGGATCGGGATTGATAACTGGGCACCACTCTATGTCACGGAACACTTGCACTTCAGCACGGAGAGTGCCGTCAATACGATCTTCTTCTTTGAGATCGGCGCATTATGCGGCAGTATGATTTGGGGTTACGTGTCCGATTTACTCAAGGGACGCCGGGCGCTCGTCGCAGCGATTTGTCTCTTACTGACGGCTGTCGCGGTCCTCGGTTATCGTTACGGTACGAGTGAACTTATGATTTACGCGTCACTATTTGCACTCGGTGCGCTTATCTACGGACCACAGCTCTTGATCGGTGTCTCGGTCATCAGCTTCGCACCAAAACAAGCGACGACGGTCACGAACGGGATGGTCGGTACGTTCGGTTACTTGTTCGGTGATTCAATCGCAAAAGTCGGTCTAGCGAAAATCGCTGATCCGGAAACGAACGGTCTAACGATTGGTTCGGTTACGTTACACGGCTGGAGCGACACGTTTGTCATCTTCAATGCGGCGTTACTATTTGGTTTGATCGCCCTCGCGATCGTCGCCGTCGTCGAAGAGAAAAAGATTCGTCGCCTCGGATTGCTGGAGCGTCAAGCGGATAAGTTGAGTTCGTAACAGACACGAGCACCCTTCACCTAATGTAGGAGAGGGTGCTCTTTTAATGAGACAAATAGGCAAGCAGAAAACCTTCTTCAAGTTTAACGTGACGAATCGAACGGTAACGGGCATGACGGAAAGGAAAATAGAAGGAAAGATCGACGGTCAGAAGTCGATTTGCATAACGCAGATAGGGTGGACGAATAAGATAGGTTTCATTAAAGAATTCGGTATCATGAGGACATACATTAAAGACTTCGAATGTGACGGTACGCTTATCGACTGTCCGCAATTGGAGCGTCAATTCGACCGGTAAGTCACGCTCTAGACCATAACGTGTCAACGGTACAGCGGCTTGAAGGTGAAGATTCGTCGGTCGAATCGTGACGCAGATATCTGTCAGTTCTGGAATTTCTTTTGTCAGCACACTTGCAAGATCGTATTCGTCAATACTTGTTGCAAGCGTAAAACGACGAAAGGTCTCAATTATATGGCGCCCCAGTTTCATGAAGTAAACTCCTTTCTTGTGATTCTTAACATTAGTATAACTAAAAATTAACCTAATTATCCCATGTTATATTTTATTAAAGTAAATTAATTCCTCTTTATTAGAGTTATTGTTTAAAAACAATACGATTTCTGCATGTTTTTGTGTCGTTCAGGGAACGATTAACCATGTCGATCTGTTGTTTTTTTTTGAAGGGAGTTTTTTGATGCCTTACTTATCCGGATTTCCGTCGTCTTATTGGAAACAAAGCGCACCTGCTACTTCATATCCCGCTCTCAATCAAGATGCTAAGCATGATGTTGTCGTCATTGGGGCTGGGATTGCTGGACTCGTCACGGCCATGCAATTGACGGAACGAGGATATGACGTCGCGGTGATCGAAGCAGGTGACGTGGCTGCCGGTACGACGGGTTATACGACGGCTAAAGTTTCCTCACAGCACGGTTTGATCTATGACACGCTGATACGCACCGTCGGCGAGGAGTCAGCGCGACTATATTATGAAGCGAACGAGGAAGCGATCTCGTTTTTACGTCATCAGGTGGAACGACTCGACATTGCCTGCGAACTTGAAACGCAAGACGCTTATCTCTACGCGGCAACATCAAAAGAGCAAGCGATGGAACGGGAAGTCCGTGCCTATGAACGGTTGAGATTAAACGGTGGCGAAGCAACGGAAGAAGTCCGAAGTAAGTTGCCATACGATGTCAAACGAGCTGTCGTCCTTCGCGATCAAGCGCAGTTCCATCCCGTCAAATATCTTCAAGGACTTGCGCAACAAATCGTCCATCAAGGTGGAAAATTGTATGAACAGACACGTGCTATATCACTCGAGTCGAATCGCACCCCAACTGTCATCCTGGAAAACGGTCACCGGATCGAGGCGAAGAAGGTCGTCATCGCGACCCATTTTCCGTTTCATGACTTCAAGGGCTTATACTTTTCAAAACTCGAAGTCCATCGCTCGTATATCGTGTCGGGTCAGGTCGACGAGGCGTTTCCGGACGGGATGTTCATGAGTGCCGATCAACCGAGTCGTTCTTTACGTCACACGCGAACAGACGATGGTCGTCTGCTTGGTCTGTTCGGTGGTGAGAATCATTTATCCGGTCACGAGACAGAAACGATGCAACGGTATGAGCATCTTGCTGACTTTGCGAGAAGTGAGTTTCATGTCGAGTCGTTCGAGCAGTTTTGGTCAGCGCAAGACTTGATCACGCTCGATAAGATTCCCTATATCGGACAGATGACAGCGGGTGATCCGAACGTATTCGTCGCGACCGGCTTTGCGAAGTGGGGGATGACGAACGGTATCGCAGCCGGGCTATTGTTGAGCGATTTATTGACGGGAACCCCAAATCGTTTTCGTCATCTGTTTGATCCGAACCGTTCGAAGCTAAAAACGAAGGATGCGACGCAGTTCGTCAAGAACAACGCAGACGTCGCCATCGAGCTCGTTAAAGGGAAGCTGACGAAAGCACGTCGTCGTGCTGACGAGTTACAGCCGGACGAAGGGGGACTTGTCACCCATCACGGGAAGACGGTCGGTGGATACCGGGATCCGGAAGGGAACCTTCATCTCGTCTCGACGACTTGTACCCATATGGGATGTGATACGAAATGGAATGAGGCGGAACGGTCATGGGATTGTCCGTGTCATGGTTCACGATTTGGTCCGACAGGAGAGGTGCTGGAAGGACCAGCCGTCAATCCACTCAAATCAATCGATTAAGCAGAGGCACTTGTCTCTGCTTTTTAAATTTAAAAAAATATCCCGTAGATAATTTATGATATGTGATATAATTACCTGGTATTAAAAATATTTTAGCGCTAAACAATTAGAGTGCCGCTTTTGAATCGTGTTGTAGAGGCACCGTCACGACCATCGCTCACTGGTTTCATATTTTAGTTTCACCATTTTACTTAGCGTCGTGAACGCTGAAACAACCCGAGGAGGAAGCACCGCTATGAGTAAAGAAAAGATTGCCCAGCTGCGCAAACATGTGTCGCCGTTTGAAAAGGCAGACATCAAAGCCAGCGTCCGGCAGATGATCAACACGATCCTGCCGTTTCTCGTCCTATGGTTTCTGGCATATCAGGCCCTGAAGCTATCTGTGTTTCTCGCGATTCCTTTGGCGATCCTCGCCGCTGGATTCGTCGTCCGGATGTTCATCATCTTCCATGATTGTACGCACGGTTCATTCTTCAAGAATAAGAAAGCGAATGCCATCGTCGGAACGATTACCGGGATTTTAACGTTATTCCCGTATGAGAAATGGAAGCGAGAGCACTCGATCCATCACGCATCAAGTGGAAATCTTGATAAGCGCGGTGTCGGTGACATTTGGGTCATGACGATCGAGGAATACATTGAAGCGTCACGCTTCACACGTCTCAAGTATCGTCTGTACCGGAACCCACTCGTCATGTTCGGTCTTGGACCGCTCTTGTTGATTCTCGTCTCGAGCCGCTTCAACCGGAAGGATGCTCGCAAAAAAGAACGCATCAATACGCATGTCATCAATGCGTCGCTTATCGTCCTGTACGGTGTCCTGATTTACTTCATCGGCTGGCAAGCTTTCTTGATCATCCAAGGAACAACGATGTTCACAGCAGGCGTACTTGGGATCTGGTTATTCTACGTCCAGCATACGTTCGAAGACTCGTACTTTGAGGATGAGAGCGAATGGGATTACGTCAAGGCGGCGATCGAAGGGAGTTCGTATTACGAATTACCGAAGGTCTTACAATGGGTGACAGGAAACATCGGTTTCCACCATGTCCACCATCTCAGCCCACGTGTTCCGAACTATCATCTCGAAAAAGCCCATATCTCGACGCCACCGCTACAGAAGGCGACGACGATTGGTTTATTCTCAAGTCTGAAGTCGCTTCGCTATAAACTATACGATGCGAAAAACAAAACGTTCGTAACGTTCCATGACATCAAACACCTCTTACGCGAACCAAAGACGTCATCGTTGTGAGGAACTGCACCTCGTCCACTTGGACGGGGTGTTTTTTGTTGTGTTGGAAGCAAAAGAGGGAATCAACAGGTAATGAGAGTAAGGTAAGTCCGTCTTTTGGCGTATGTTCACGATGAGCATCCATGGTAGGATGTACAATAGAAAGGAGAGTGCCTGATGCGCCGGATACCCATTGCTGCTTATGTAGGAGTAGCCATCTTACTTTCCTTATTCGTCTTCAGTTCGATGACGTACCAGCAACAATCCTTGATTTCGTTTTTGACACAGCGTATCCCACTCGACTGGGTGTATGCATTTTCCTTCGTGTCGTTTCATTATGAAGTTCCGATTAGCGTTGCATCGCTTGGACCTGCGGCGTTCCTTGAGTTTTTCATTCGAAAGGGAATGCACGCTGGTTTGTTCCTCATTCTTGGTATTAGTATCGTTCATTTTTTGCGTGGACGAGGCTATGCGGCATTATCAGCTGCCTTCTTTGCCTTTACGACGGCAATGACGATTGGTGTCATGGATGAGTTCCATCAGCAATTGACGGGTGGACGAACCCCACTCGTCGGCGATGTGTTGATCGATGGCAGTGGTGCATTGATTGGTATCGTATTGTATACAGCGATTCGTCTTTATTTGAAAGCTGACCAGATTGTGCGAGAGCAAGAACAACAGCGTGCATGAAAATAACCCATCGTCTCAATCATCATGACTGAGGCGATGGGTTATTTTAGCGATTAGAACCGTTGTACCCATTCAATCTTATACTGAGTACGTCCGAATTCTTTTCTTAACATGTTGTCGGCTTTCTTTCGTGCTGTCGTGTGATCGCCTGCCCGGATGTTGAGTCGATCCGTATCAACGATCTCATCTCCGCGTAATACTTGATACTGGACGGTATAGTCCTTTTTCATTAAATTAAATAAACCCAAGAAATTCACTCCCATATTCTTCTTCCTGTTAGTTATTATATGGTATTCCAAATTTTTCTGCAATCTAAAAAAGTGACTATTGTCCTACCCATCAATAAAATGTTAGTGGTTCGAATGACAGGTTGCTTTATTGTGTGAATTGCGTATAAATGCTGAAAAATCAATAAAAACCGCTCTAAAATAGAATATATGAAATTTTATTACATATATAATGAATATTCAGGAAAAAATATTGCGTTATCAACAGATTGACGAAAATATAAGTTATCTGAATAGTCTTTTGGTATGTCAGGAAAGGATTCCCTTGGAACTTCAATGGAATAACCGTTAAGATAAGAAGGAAGAGAAAACGATGAATTACGTGACAGATGAGGGAGATGACACATGGAGCAGGAGATGCATGAACGAATCGATCCCGCGCACCGGATCAGGCAAGCGGTTACCCGCAAAGAAACCGTCTACTTTAGTTTGTTGTTAGGCATCGCCATTTTGACAGTGGGTGGCATCATTGGGTTAGTGTTTGAAACCGGCGAGAGCGGTATTTATGCCATGTTTGCGCTAGTGATCCTATTGTTACTACTTTGGTTACGCCAGTGGCAACGGGTGTCACGGATTCGAAGTGAAGGGGTTCGCTTGAGTGCCGAGCAGTTCCCAGAGTTGTTCGAGCAAGTCCGTATACATACAGAACAGTTGCAACTATGGCGGATGCCAGAAATCTATTTCCAAGATGACGTGAAACGACCGCACGTCATTGGACTATTCCAAAAGTATTTGATCGTCCTACCGACGTCGTATCTGGAGTTGACAGAAACACGTCGTTTTCGGTTACTGCTTGAACTGGCACGGATCAAACGGAACCATCAGGAAAAGCAAATCTTACTATGGATTGGCAGCTGGATTCCGTTTTTACGTCCGGTTTACATGCGGGCATGTGCTCGAACCCGTCATCAGATGGTCCTACCACTTATTTCGCCTATATACGCGCGACAAGCCATGTTTGAGGATGTGCTCGGACCAACACTTCTAGCAACGACAGATACAGAGGTCTATATTGAGGAGAAACGGCAGCGACGGACGTTTTCCATCTTATTGTATGAAGCGTTACGAACCGAACTTTCTTTACTCGAACGGTTGCACTTAACGGGTGAGCCAATCGAACGTCCGCGCCCACTCTTTCGATATGGTCAAGGCTTCGTCGTCGCAGGTAGCATTCTAATGGCAATATTCCTTGTCAGCACGACTGCAGGTATGCTGTTAGACGAAGGGGCGATTGAGGCAAAAAAAGAAACGAGTGACGAGAACGTCACGACGAAGACGAATGGTCAGGATCTCAACGAGACAGAGTTGATGGCAGCGATTCAAAAAGGGAAGCTCGAAGACATACATCGACTGATTCCGGAAAGTGATATGAAGGCAGTCGATGCCGATGGCGATACGGCGTTGCATTACCTCGGATATCGTAAATCCAGCACGGGACTCGAATCGGTCTTTAAGGAATTGCTTGCAGCAGGCAGTGATGTCGATGCTGTCAATGAGTTCGGCGAGCGACCGTTCATTACGGCAGTCTTCAGTAACAACGATGAACTCGTCGACCTGTACTTGAAGCGAGGCGAAAAGGTCAATCAACAAGATGCCGACAAGTTCACGCCTCTTCATCATGCTGTTGAAGGGGAAGGGAAAGAAACCGTCAAGCTCTTACTCGAGCATGGCGCTGATCCGACGATTAAAAACGCAGATGGCTTCACGCCACTTATGTTGGCACAAGAGTATGAACTCGATGAAATCATTGAGCTGTTGAAGCAAAACTCAGCGCAGACACTATAACATAACAACCGCAGGCGTTCTCGAACGAATCGAGAAGACCTGCGGTTGTTTGTTGTGTCTAATTAGTTTGGAAGTTTTGATGTATCGACGATGCGACCTTCAATCTTGTAGTCGACTTGACCGAGTGATTTCGTGAAATCACGTAGGTTTTCCCAGTCAGAGAGACCGAGGTCCGTGACGCGACCAGCTTTGTAAGCCGTCTCGAATGGTGTGAGACCATCGCCACCTTTAGCTGTGAAGGCATTCGTTGCGATGACATATGTCTTCGCTGGATCGATGACTTCGAATGTGCCGTTATTGTTCACTTCCATCTTCGTGACGCGTGCACCGGCCGCTTTTGTGCTATCGTATTCGAATTTCATACCAGAGACATGGAGGAAACCACCATTTTCTTTTGGTGCAATCCCGACACTGATTTCAAGAAGGTTTTTGATTTCTTCTCCTGTCATTTTAGCTGTCGCAAGCGTGTTACCGAATGGAAGCGTCGTTAAGACTTCACCGACTGTGAGTGGTCCGGCATCGATAGCAGCACGGATACCACCACCGTTTTGCATCGCGATGACTGTATCTGTATTGTATTCTTTTGCTTTTTTGAGCATGCCGTCCGTGATCAAGTTTCCGAGAGCTGTTTCGCTGTTACGGACACTGACTTCACCACGTGGGTTTGGAAGAGCATTAACGATATTCGCACCGACTTCTTCGTTTTTCAATTCAGCGATTTGATCTGCATATGGTTTGAGGATTTCAGCTGCACGAACGTCTTCAACTGCTTTTGAAACGTCGATCAGTGATCCGTTGTACTCCGTCAACTTCCCTTTGTAGTCGAACGTCAAATCAAGATTTCCGAGGAAATCACCGTATTGGTATGCTTGAGCGATGATCGTTGGTTCTGTTTTGCCTGGTACGACCGTTTCGTCGACGACGACTGGTTTTTCAAGTTTCGTATGCGAGTGACCACCGACGATGACATCGATCCCGTCGACGTTACGTGCGAGCAGTTGATCGTTATCGATTGCTTCGTTGTCATCGAATCCGATATGTGTCAAGGCGACGATTTTATTGACGCCACGATCTTCGAGTTTCTTCACGGCCGCTTTCGCACTCGTGATGTAGTTCGCGAACGCCACCGTACCTGGGCTTGCGATATCAGCAGTTTCTTCAGTCGTCAAACCGAAGAAGCCGATTTTTTGTCCTTTGTATTCCTTGATGATCCCTTGATAGATTTTGCCACGCTCTGGTCCGGCTGTGATCGTTTTCTTTTGTAGACCGTTGAAGAGTTCGTTTTTACTGAAATCGACGTTCGCCGTGATGAATGGGAATTTCGCTTTCGTGACGAAGTTTTTCAAAGCGATGTTGTTGTCTGTATCGCCGAGATCGAACTCGTGGTTACCGAATGTCATCATGTCGTACTTCATGTAGTTCATCAGTTCAAGATCCGCTTGGCCAAGGAACTTGTTGAAGTAGAGTGATCCAGAGAAGACGTCACCAGCATCTAAGAGAAGTGATGGTTTACCTTCTGCGCGGTAAGCAGAGCGAAGTTCTTTAATGACAGTGGCCCGTTTTGGTGCTTTATCGAGGTTTGCATGCGTATCGTTCGTATGCATTAAACCGATCGAGAAGTCATCCGTGTTGACGTCGAGCACCGTGATTTTTGCTTTTAATGTAATCGTCTTGCCAAGACGCGTATAACTTGCGACCGCATATTTCACACCCGCTTCGCTCGTATCAACTTTCGACCAGCGGACTGGCTTATCATAGATGCGACCTGTTGCATAAAGAACAGCTAGTGTTTTCGGCAATTCTGGTTTTTGATCGACATAGATTGTCTGATCTGCGACCTTCTCGACGAACTTCACTGCGTAGTTCTGAATGTAGATTTTGATTTCGATTGGATTCTTTTTCTTGCCGTATGTGCCTTTGACCGTTTGATAACGGTTGAACGCATGGCGATCGTAAGATTTCCACGTGATCTTCTCACCTTTATATGTAGCAGGGAGTTTGACCGGAGCACCTTTCGTGAAGACGAGTGACTTGAGTTTGACCGTTTTGACTTTGACATGTGTTGCAGCCGAAACTGTCGTTTGAGCAACGGGCACGATTGCCGATGTCGTCAGGGCGACAGCAACAGCTGCCGCGTAAAGCGGTTTTGATTTGTACATACGTAAAAATCCTCCTTCAAGAGTGGGGTATGAATGCAAGGTCGCGATGCGATCGTTGACCTCTTCTTCTACTATAAAGGGTTCGGAAAGCTTCGTGGGATGAACCTTTTGTAAATAACGTAAATTCTTAGGTCCGACGACAAGACAACCCACGGAAGTCGTTTGCTCGTAAGCTTTAGAATCCGAACGTTCGTCTTCATAGATAAATGATAACGCTTTCATTATATCTTGTCTTAAATAAAAATGAAACGAAAGAATATTACCAATCGTTAAACATTACCATTAAATGTCGATTTTTTAGTGGTTCTGAATTGCTAAATATTGTATGATATCAGTATATAGACAGTTCGGATGAAAAGAGGCAACGATAGATGAATGATACGATTCGAGGCGGTGTCCTCGTCGGCATTATTTGTGTGATCACGCTCCTCCTCGTATGGGGGCTCGCATCACCACCGACGACGATTGAGTTTCCACATTTTAATCATGCGTAAGGAAACAAACTAGGAGATGACCGGTGGTGTACCCACCGGTTTTTGTCGTGCCTGAAAAACTACAGTTTGGTGTCGGTTCGTCCAATACATTGACACGCTTTTTCACGATAGCTAGAATTGATTAAGTGTATATAGGAAGTATTGCTTCTGCCATGCACGAATGAGTGGACAAAGGAGGCGAGTCGGAATCGACCGGGCAAGGACCCGTTCATGCGGAGAGAGCGTTCGTTTGAGCAATCGCGGACGGCATCTGTCTTTTTTGAGTGGAATCAACGAATATGAAAATAAAATACATGTATCATGAATCGGAAGGAACTTACACTTATGCTGAAAGAAATGAGAAGTATCATCCGGGAACAGGTGGAGAATTTCCCCTTGATTCGCCGGTTGGCGCGATATGAAATCAAATCAGCGCATGCAGAGCAACGCCTTGGCCTTTTATGGGAGCTCCTCAATCCGGGTCTCCAAATCTTCATCTATTGGTTCGTCTTCGGGGTCGGTCTTAAAGGAAATAAGAACGTAGATGGCGATATTCCATTCATCGTTTGGCTCCTTTGCGGGATCGTCGTCTGGTTCTTCATCAATGACGCGTTACTTCGTGGATCGAACTCGATCAACAGTCGTCTCGCAATGGTGACGAAGATGCGTTTCCCAATGAGTGCGATTCCATCGTATGTCATCTTATCGCGGATGTATCAACATTTTGCGATGCTCTTGATCGTCTTCATCGTCATTATCGCAAACGGTATCCCGATCACGTGGAAGTTACTCCAGTTGCCGTATTATATGATCGCGACGTACATTTTCGTCTATGCGTTCTCACTTTGTTTTTCAACACTCATCACACTCGTCAAGGACATCCAGCTCTTCTTGCAATCGATGATGCGGATGCTCTTTTATATGACACCGATCCTCTGGAACATTGAACGGTTCCCGGACTTCTTACACGGCGTCCTTCGTTTGAACCCGGTCTTTTATCTCGTTGAGGGATACCGCGCAAGCTTGCTCGGAGGGCATTGGGTCTGGCAGGAGTGGCCGACCGGTCTGTATTTCTGGAGTGTGACACTCCTGTTGTTCACAGCGGGAACATTCTTGCACATCAAGTTCCGTAAATCATTCACTGAGCTCGTCTAAGGGAAGGAAATCGCCATGTCTATGATTAAACTCGACCATGTCACGAAACGCTTCGACATGGTCACGACTACGAAAGAAAAATTCAAGCTCTTGTTCAAGAATCAAAGCAAGAGCGTTAAAACATTCACTGCACTACGCGATGTCTCGCTCGAGATTGGATCGGGAGAAGTCGTCGGACTCGTTGGTATCAATGGATCCGGTAAATCGACGTTATCGAACTTGATTTCAGGTATCATCTATGCAAACGAAGGAGACGTCGCGATCAATGGTGAAGTTGCGATCATCGCCGTCTCACAAGGGTTGAAGAACGTCCTGACGGGGCGGGAGAACATTCGCTTGAAGTGTCTCATGCTTGGGATGGACGACGCAGAAATCGAGCGTCGGATGCCCGGCATCATCGATTTCGCGGATATTGGTGACTTCATCGATCAGCCGATCAAGAAGTACTCGAGTGGGATGAAGTCGCGCCTCGGCTTCGCGATCGCGGTTAATGTCGACGCCGACATCCTGATCGTCGATGAAGCGTTATCAGTCGGGGACCAAACTTTCTACAACCGTTGTATCGATAAGATGAATGAATTCAAGGAGGAAGGGAAGACAATCATCTTCGTCAGTCACTCGCTCTCGCAAATCAAGAGCTTCTGTGAGAGGGTCGTCTGGCTCGAATACGGTCAAGTCCGCCTCGACGGAACGACGAAGGATGTCTTGCCGGAGTATAAGAAGTTCCTCGCTGAATATAAGAAGTGGTCGAAAGAGGAACAACATCAATACCGTCGCGATCGCTTGAAAGAACAAGCAGCGAATGCGCGATCGGGTAAAGAAAACACGGACTCAGAGGATACAGTCAAACATCCAGGGTGGATTTTATCAGGTCTTGGGTTACTCGTCCTTGCAGCCGGGAGTTTGATGGTCATTGATGAGACACCGTCTTTGACGAATCTCAGTGATGCAATCTTGAAGTTCTTTTAATGTTAAGCCAGGTGCATGCGCATCTGGTTTTTTTGTGCGGTAAAGTAGGATTCTTACGTCAGTGTAGAGAAAATGAGTAACGAGAGAGAAGTAGAATCGGAAGAGCTAAGCATCCATACAAAAAACGGAGTCAAAGACTCCGTTTGCATCAGGTTTGTGAGCGATCCATATAGGTTTTGACATGGGGAGCTTCATACGTCGCGAAGCGTTCAAGGAGACAATCAGGATCTGACTCGACGATCAGCATCGCACGGTGTTCCGGAATCAGGAATCCTTGACGTTCCATCGTGTCAAATAGGGTGATTAAGGGATCATAGTATCCTTCGATGTTGAGTACACCACACGGCTTTTCGTGTAGACCGAGTTGCGCCCACGTAAAGACTTCAAAAAATTCCTCCATCGTACCGGGACCACCCGGAAGAATGATGAAGCCGTCAGCGAGTTCTGACATCTTCGCTTTTCGCTCGTGCATCGAGTGAACGAGATGCAGTTCAGTCAGTCCAGGGTGGGCAAGTTCCTTTTCTTGTAGAAAATGAGGTAAGACACCGATGGCCTGACCTTGAGCAGCGAGCGTAGCGTCCGCAACAGCGCCCATCGTCCCAACGCGGGAACCGCCGTATACGAGTCCGATGCCGCGCGCGGCGAGCGCTTGACCAAGCGTACCCGCTTCCTCGCGAAAGACTGGGTGAGCACCATCTTTGGAACCACAAAATACAGCAAGTCTATTCATGAAACAGAACCTCCTTCGTTATCTTCACCATAGCATATTCGGTGATCGGACGGCAGAGTAGACCAGAAAGGAGATCGATATGCGACCACGTACGATTGTTTGGCTCGTCCTAATTATCGCAGCAATCAATTTAGGACTTGGGATATGGATGCCGGATACGTCGACACGAACGACGATTAGTTCAATACTACTAGGTGTGATTGTCATCCTCGGTATCTTTTACGTCATTGCGTTACGACAATCCTCAAAATAAAGAGAGCTCGTTCGACTCGTAGGAGTTGGATGAGCTCTCTTTTTATCTGTTATGGAATTTCATCATGATGGAATATTCAAAAAAATCTATTTTCATACACAAGTTCGACACATTGATGGATGATTTGTAAAAAACACACAGTAATCAGGACATATGACTCGAGTCGAAAGTCATATAAAGTGAAAATAATGTGTAAAATACCATAATTATTCGTATTCGAATATTCAGAGGGGGTCTAAGGTTATATGATGTTGTTACGAAGCCATACGAAAAATAATAGGAGGTAATTTAAATGAACTTGAAAAATAAATTAGTCGTAGCTAGCACAAGTGCTTTATTAGTACTAGGACTTGGTGTGTCAGTGTCAAATAGTACTGTACAAATTGCAAAAGACCACTTACCGGGTGAGTTCTCAATGAAGAACGTAGCAAAAGACCACTTACCGGGTGAGTTCTCAGTGAAGAACGTAGCAAAAGACCACTTACCGGGTGAGTTCTCAGTGAAGAACGTAGCAAAAGACCATCTCCCGGGTGAGTTTTCAGTGAAGAACGTAGCGGCTGACCATCTCCCGGGTGAGTTTTCAGTGAAGAACGTAGCGGCTGACCATCTCCCGGGTGAATTTTCAGTGAAGAACGTAGCGGCTGACCATCTTCCGGGTGAATTTTCAGTGAAGAACGTAGCGGCTGACCATCTTCCAGGTGAGTTTTCAGTGAAAAACAAAGCTTAAGTCTATTAATAAATTATTGAATCAATTTAGATTCAATAACATGTTTTTTATGGAATTTAATTAGTAAATTTTTGTACTCTGTCATCCCTAAAATATCGAATAATGTATACGCTTTAGAGAACGCAACAGTAACATCTTTTGATACTGGTGAAATTTTTTCAAGAGCACATGCTTTTTGATAGTAGAGTTGACCAAGTAAAGACATATCTTTAAATCTTATGCTTAGGTAGATGCCATCTTCAATATACTTCAAAGCTTTTTCATTTTGATCAAGAGCAACTAATACTTTTGACAAGTTGTATAAAAGACGGATTTTTTCAACCAATAATTCATCATTGTCATAACTAAATTCAAGCAACTCTTCGTAAGTTTTTAATCCGTATTTAAAATGATTTTTTTCATAATAAATAGTAGCAACCGCTGATTTGATACGGAAAATCATCTTTGGTGAATAAAAAAACTTAATACATTTTTCAGATAGTCGCTGAAGTTCAACAATACATGTTCTAAAATCTATTCTTCCTACTCTGTAAGCACTTAAGTGCATGTAGTAGGAATAAAGAGAGGCTAGTTCACTATTAGAGTCGATTAGTTCCGTTTGCTTTTTAGACAATGTGTAAATTTCTTCGTATTCATTATTTTGAAACTTTGTCAGGAGTTCATCATCAATGATACGTAGAGATTCTAGAGAACTTGGTTCACTTAGAAAAATCGTCATTGGCACCTGTAATCGACGCGATAACGCATACAGCAATTCGACTGTCGGTGAATGCGTACCACTCTCGATCTTACTGATCTCTGCCTGACTGCAAATTCCGTTTGCTAAATCTTTTTGGGTCAGATTGTGTTTCTTCCGCAAGCGGCGTAATGCTAAGCCGATTTGCGGTGACATGAATTGATCCATCGGCTCCTCGTCCTTTCGTGGAGATTGAACTGGTATAGGGTACCAACTTCTATTATAGAAGCGAACCAAACTAGATACTACTGATTTACTTGATTTCGTATCAATGTTTCAACGACCATCTCACTTGATTCAGAAAGGGGTACACCCATGACACTCATCTTAAAAGAAACGCGACGTAACATGACTTCATGCGCTTGGTGTCTCAATCCTGCTACCGTCTCCGTCGCCCCCCTCGCTCATCGGGAAATGGACCGGACTGCTACGAAACCTAAGGCAAACGTTAAATCGGCTTAATCCACACAAAAGGACTTCATTCGGCTATTAGAATGAAGCCCTTTTTTCAATCATTTGATGAGAAAGGAGAGAGGACATGATCGGATTATCGCTTTTATCGGAACAAGACGGCTGGCTGCAACGTTCTCTACCATCGCTTGATCTGCAAACGTTTTGTGAGACGCACCGTATTTCGCTCGACGCGTTTGATTACGACACACATACGTTCCATGATTTACTCGATTATATGGATTTTCAGGAGTATGAGCATTACGTCTTCGTCCTCCAAGGGGACGGCGAACGGACGTTACGACTCGTCGCGTATTTGCAACACGAAATGTTGCATGTCCAGTTCCACTTGATTCGTCCAAATGGAGAAGTCCTGTTCGGACAACCGGATTTCCTGAATGGTCTCTTCTTACCGCAGGAAGACATGCCGGCTTCTGCATCCGTTCCAGCTGTCCATCATGCGCTCCTCTCGTTGATGACGGGTGTGTACCCAGCGTCGGTACCACATCATCCGCAACCGTTACGTCATGTCTACATCGAGGACAGCTCATTACTGGAGAAGATTCCGGCAAGCAATTTCCAGGCGATGACGATCAATAGTGTCATCTATTTTGATCATCCGATGCGTCACGATCTACCAATCATCGAACTGATGAGCCGGACACCGATTCTGTTGACGTTTTCCGATCGTCTTTCTCCCGCGCTTGATTCGCAACTAACAGTCTTATCGCGTGACGCGCTAGCAGAGCGATTAGTGGACTGGCAACAAACGGGACGGATTCAAAACGATCAATCGATGGGGATCCTCGATTATGCGACGTTAAGTGGATTACGTGTCTCGCATCGACTGTTCTTCTTTGCGGACGGAATTTACGCCGATCGACAGAAGACGATTCAGTTGAGTGCAGATATCTCCGTTAATATCGAGTCATTCCGAGAACAGCAACCTCAACCTGACGCGCTTGCATCACAAACTGAACTGGAGCTGTTTCCTCTACTGTATCAACTAGCAGGAACGTTTCAGGGAACGAGCCGTTTCATCACACCGTACTCTGATCTCGAATTGCCTCGGACGTCCGGGCGAATCGGACCGTTGACGTTAATCGGCATTCAAAACGAGGAAGGCTGTTTTGCGTTCGACCGGACGACGTTACGCTTATTTGAGACGAACGAAGCGTTCCTTTGGATTCTCGAAGCGGATCAAAAGGAGCAGTTCGACGTATTACCGGAACGACTCGGCGCAGATTATGCAGAAGCGATTCAGCACTACAAGGAGTTGATGTATCATGGGTGATGTCTTATTTGGTCCATTCTTGCGTAAAGGGAGCTACTCGCGCGTCGAGGTGCTGAATCATGTTCAGGCGGATGAACGATTCGGTCAACTGTATCAGGAAGCGCAACAGTTAACTGAGGTCGATGAGCTGATGCTGTATCGGCGTTATTTACAAAAAGGGGAGCGGATCCTGTTTCATGGAACGTTTGATCCGGCGCTCTTTAATCTCTTGTCGGATGAAGGGTATGATCTTTATCTGATTGAACCGGAAGCTGCACGGACGAAACAGATTGCGGAGAAGTATCAACATAAGATTTACGGCTGGAGTCATGATGTGACGGACGTCGTCGGTCCTGAGTACTTTGACCGGATCATCTTACCGGGAACGACGATTTTACGTTATACGCGTGGGGAGCTGCTGTTGTTCTTCCGGAACATCCGTCAATTGCTACGACCAAGTGGACGACTGCTTGTGTCCCTGTATCATGTCGATCATCTAAAATCGATGGCGCATCCGATTGCGACGCGACGTTTTCAAAAGACGTTGCTGTTTTATGGCTATCAAGTCGACGGCGAACGTTTATTGTTCAACGCTTACCTCAAATCGGGGAAAGAGGAAAAGGTCAGTTATGCGGTCGAGTACTTGTATGAGCCGAACACACTGTTTGAATTTGCGACGTTATCACGCTATCAAGGACAATTTCTTTATGAAGGAAAAACGATGCTAGTACTGGAATTCGAAAAACAGTAGTCGAATAATATAATGTAACGATATAATTAAAAACATATGTAATATATTGGTTTGGATAGGTCTAAAGACTGGGTAATGTGATAGAGTAGTTTCCTTTTCACGATTCGAAGTACATCATGAGAAAGAGGAGCCGGACACATCATGGAAAATCAGAGCGGAAGTACCTTTCAGCAAAGCTGTTTATCGTTCATTGAGACCTTGTTTCCAGACGAATCTTTTTACTTCTTAGAAGAATCGAAAGCAACGGACGCCTTTGGGCATCCCGGTCGACAATTGTTCTTCTCTTCACCGGTCCGTACCCTAAAATTCAGCGTACTCGCGCAGGCGCATCAGCGCTACGCACGCGTATTCGTATCCGAGAAAACAAGTGAGAATACGTTTTTTCGTCAATTACTAGAAGCGACATATGAAGACGGACAATTGTACATTGACCATATCGTTCAAACGGAATAAGAAAAAGGAATCAAAATCTGCTGATTTTGATTCCTTTTTTACGCCTCGATGGAGGAAAGCCCTCGTTTTAATGCCTGATCAATGGACGTCGCCATCTCAACTCGGACGTCCGCTGAGACGAGGCGACCATCAAAATAGATTTCCTTCGATAAACTCAGGTGAACGAGTAAGTCCTCGAGAATGAGCTTCAGATCAAGCGGTTGCGAGGGTTCAAGCGCTTGTTGCATGAATTCATTCAACGAAGGATGCTGTACATACTTCGGATCGATGAGATCAATGACCGTCGTGTCTAAAGCAAGAGCTAATCGTTCTAGGACTTGAGGAGAGGGCATGCGCTGACCACGTTCGTAAGCGGAGATGTCCGTTGCTGTTTCCCCACACCGTTCAGCTAAAAACTTTTGAGTATACTTGTGTTTTTTGCGCAATTGCATGATTTTTTTACCTAGTGCACGATTCATGGCACTCCACTCCTATTCTTCAGGTCATCGTGTATAGTACTAATTAACCACTTTCATTATAAAAGAAACCTGTGAAATGTAAAATATCGTTTTTCAAGGAAACTAAAAAAATGAAATGGGTTAAACTAGAAATTGAATTTTAGAAAGAATCCGCCAATTTTCTGGGGTCTATGCTATTGTAAAATGATATTAAAAAAGGAGTGTCTTCATGAAAAAAATCACGTGGTCCGGCTACGTCGTCCTTGCCGTTCTATTGATCCTCTTCATCTCAAGTTCGATGCCGTATCAAGCGCAATCTATCAAACCAGGGTTATCGCGATTCATTCCGTTAGGATTCGTCGATCATCTGCGTTTCATCTCCTTTTCCTATCATGGAGAAGTTAGTGTCGCTGCCCTTGGACGAAGTGGCTTCATTGAGTTTTTCATCCGAAAAGCTGCCCATTTCTCGACATTTCTCGTATTAGGGATCGGATTGATTGATTTGACACGTCGTCGTCTGACACCAGGACTTGCCGTCTTGTTCGCCTATTCGTTAGCGATCATGGTCGCTGTCTTTGATGAATTTCATCAAATCTTGACAGGGGACCGGACGGGACTCATCCAAGACGTCTTACTCGATGGAACTGGCGCCTTGATTGGAATCGGATGTTATTTACTCATCTATAGGAAAAAAGTACGACGCTAAGCAGGAAGTGTTTCCTTCCAGCACGAAAAGAACAGGCATCACTTTTAACGAAGGAGACTGCCCTATGAAGACTTCCCATTTGTTGATGACGAGCGTCGGTCGCCGGACGAAGCTAGTCGAGTATTTCGTCCGTGAGATGCCGGACGGTCACGTCAGTACTGCGGATTGTAGTTCACTCGCACCGGGTCTCTATATGACAGAACGCCATCATCTCGTTCCCTGCATTGATGCACCGGATTATATCGATCATTTGCTAGAGTTGTGTCAGCGCGAACAGGTGACGGCGCTATTGTCATTGATTGATCCTGAACTGGAATTGCTCGCAGCGGCGACGGAACGGTTTGAAGCCATCGGTGTCACGGTCCTCGTCTCACCGATGGATGCCTGTCGTCTCTGTTTCGACAAGTACGCGATGTATACGTATTGTGTCGCGGAAGGGATTGCGCATGCGCGGACATATGTGACGCTCGAAGCATTCCGGAGCGCGCTTGCGCAAGGGGAGGTCCAGTTCCCGGTCTTCGTCAAACCACGCAATGGGAGTGCCAGTCTCCATGTCCAGGCGGTCTCCTCCCTTGAAGTCGTTGAAGGACTGTTTGCTGTTCATCCGGATTTATTGATTCAAGAATACTTAAGAGGACAGGAGCTCGGTGTTGACGTCTATGTCGACTGGTTGACGCATGAAGTGACGGATATCTTCATTAAGGAGAAACTCGTCATGCGTGCAGGGGAAACGGATAAGAGTCGCTCCATCAAACGCGACGATGTCTTTGAACTGGTCGAACACGTTTTACATGGAACCGGTCTTGTCGGTCCGCTTGATTTCGACCTGTTTGATGTTGACGGAACGCTCTACTTATCAGAGATCAATCCGCGATTCGGTGGGGGATATCCACATGCTTATGAATGCGGCGTCAATTTTCCGAAAGCGATCCGAAACAATCTGCAGGGACAACGTAATTCCCGACGCATCGGAGCTTATGCGGAAGACATCTATTTATTGAAACACGACACGGTGACGCTGTTGCCTGCGTCTCTGCTTGAGCAAATTAAAAAACCATAAGCGCGCGAAAAAGGAGTGACCCGGTAGTGATACCGGGTCACTCCTTTTAGGTAGAAGAGCAGAATCAAGAAAGAGAGACGCGTGCACGCTTGAGGCATTGCACGGCGGAGGTCCAGCTACCGAAGAGGGCGTTGATCGTCGAGGTACTCGGAACCGAGCGACCTTCTGCCCATTTCCGGTAATGAATGATACTGAGGGAAGGTAATTCTTCTTGCGCCTGCCGCAGTGCTTCAAGGACATCTTCTTCGACCCATTTCCGGCGAGGCGGTGCGATGTCGAGGCAAGCGAGGGCATCTGCCCATGAACCGTATTTACGGGCAATCGTCGCGACTGTCGGATGTCCATTTTCCTGTGCCCAAATTGCATACGTCTGTGTCGTCAGACGGGGGAGGACATCGGAAGCTTCGAGTAAGGCTGTGATGATGCGTTCTTCCGTCATCGAGATGGAACGTGTCATCTCGATCTGTGCTTCTTCGAGCGCACGTGACCAAGAACCGAAACGTAAGTTGATCAATGTCAAGGATGGTCCATGTTTCGCCTTTGCCCATTCCCGGTAGCTGTTGCTATGGAAAGGGTGTAAGCGTGTCGATGCTTCCTTGATGAAAGCAAGGATCTCTTCATCTGAAAAGTACGGACGAATCGATGAGAGACCGGCCGCTTGGAGTGCTTCACGCCAAGAGCCGAATACATTGATGATCGTCGTGATCGACGGAATATCTTTTCCAATCGACCAACGTGCATACGTCTTTGCGTCGAGAGCGGGATATTCGATACTAGCTTCGATTAGGCTATCGATGACTTGTTGTTCTGTCCATTTCTTCATGATGTCATACCCCTTTCGTGTAGGTGCTCTAGGTGTGGGTACTGTCGTGAGGTGGAAGTCGACGAAGCGACGTATAAGCGAGAAGACTGAGCCAAATGAAATAAAATCCACTCGGTCTTACGAGAATGCTTTCCGTGAATTGAAGTAGTCCGAGCCAGCCAGTAAGCAACAGGGCGAGAAAAGTGAGATCCGTCGTCTGAATCCGAAACAGTCGATAGAACAGATACAGAAAGACTGCACCGTACAGCAAACAACCGATGAGTCCGAATTCATAAAGATGGGTGATCGGTGTGCTGTGGAACGTATAGAGAACTTGTTCGTTCAGTTGTTCCTGCAGACCGCGTGGGGCACTTCCAATCCCGTGTCCGAACCAAAGCGAATCAGTGGAAGCGCGCCATCCTGCTTGCCAAAGCGTAAATCGTCCGTTGAGACTGAGCAAACGGGGAAGCAGTCCTTGAAACGCAAAGACAGCTAGGAGAATCAAGCTTCCCGTTACGTAACATGCTGTCACCTGCATCCTGCGTCTCGTTCCTTCAACCATTCGAATACTCGTCAAGAGAGCAAGGAGGAGAAAAGAATAGATTCCTGTCTGCGAACCACTTCGAAGTAGGGCGATGGTGATGAGAAGGAGGAGAACAGCATGTAGAAAGCTTTGCCGACGTGGGAACTGTTTGAGTAGATAGAACCAAGCAAACAGTCCGCCTGGAACAAGCCACGCTGCAAACGTATTCGGATTGTTCATCAGACCAGCGAGGCGAAGGAATGAGCCTTGTTCCCCGACGTACAATTGTGGAAACGATAAGGGACCGATCCGAAGCCATTGCAGGTTTTCGACCGGGATATACTCTGAACCAAATGAGACGATGAGGGCATAGGAAGCGAGAAAGACGGCCTGTCCATAAAGAAAGTGACACAAAAGCCGTTGCCATTGTTCAATCGATGTACGCGAGAGCGAAGAGACGATGCCAACGAATAGCCAAGTCGAGATGAGGTAAAGCGAAGCGAGAACACGATCCGTATTCGCGTTAAAAAAGAAAAAAATGATATGAAATGTCAGATAAATCAGAAAAATGATTACAATTTGATGCCCAGTCGCTCGATTGGCACGATAGAACGGTCGTAAGATGAACCAACAGACGCTGAACAGAACGATATAGATGGGAAGCAACCAAAGAGACCACTGTTTCGGCAACACTTCGTCCGTAAACGATAAGGGACGAATCCAAGCATCGAGCATGATCCAAACGACTAGGATGGATAAGGCAAACGATGTGGGTATATTGGCTGATTTTAACATGATTTCTAAAGACTATCCACCCTTCATATAGGACTTATTACCGATTTAAGCACTTTTTAATCATCAAATTGGTATTTACCCTTATCTTTCAAAACATCATGCAGATAAATAAAAAAATATTAAGGAAACCGTGATCATTTTTTCGTGAATCGCGTTTTTTTCGTGATATGAATTCATGCTGTGAACTAGTGTCACGCAAGCGAGATAGCTACCGAAAAAAATATAATCATTTCCACCAAGCTCTAATTGTTTTAGGAACCGATTGGAAATAAGGTGTAGACATAACCAATGTCCATCCATTCGGTCAAGTCAGAAAGAGGTGAACAACAGTGAGCTCGATGCATCAAAGAAAAACCTTCGGAGATCATTTGACGACGCTCCGACGCGGCTGGTGGTTACTCGCACTCTTCATGATTCTCTTTGCGGGAGCCGGATATGCGCTTAGCACGTATGTCATCCCGAAGACATACGAGGCGACAGCCTATATCCTCGTCGTTCCTCAAGCGAACGCAGAGGCGACATCGACGCCGACACTCGTCAGTACCTATCAAGATATCCTACGAAGCCCAGAGGTCGTCGATCAGGTCGCCCAAAAGATGAACGTCACCGACAAGCGGTTATTCGATTTGACGGATCGTCTGACGGTCTCGAGCAATCTCGATTCGCAAGTCATCGCCTTATCCGTCAAGGATCGTTCAGCGGAGCAGGCAGCTATCCAGGCGAATACGATGACGGAAGTCTTCCAGGATTACCTCCCGCAACTGATCAACACGAGTAAGACGGAAGTGTTCTCGAGCGCACGGATTCCAACGAAACCCGTGTCACCGAACATTCTGATGAATACAGGCATCGGTGGCGTCCTTGGTCTGATGCTCGGACTCTTGATCGTTTATTCTCGCTCGTTAAGCAAAAAGGAAGCGACACGCGAATCCACTGATAGTTATCCGAAAGCGATTCCCCGCAGTCATTCATGAGAGAGGAGAGGAGACACCGTCATGCAGCATTCCCCGCTCACCCCGTACCGTCGGCAGTTGAAGATCGGACTCCTTCGCCTGATCGACGCCGGAATCATCGCACTCGCGACTGTCGTTACGTTCTACTTCTTTAATCCGCTCCATCTCACCGTCAACTTCGAGTTGCAGGACGCACTCGAAATCGCTCTCATCCAGTGGGTCGCCCTTACGTTCGTTGCACACTGGATGCGCTTCTATCAAATCATCTGGCGTTACGCGAGTCTTCGTGATCTCGCCGTTCTCCTCGTCGTCGTTCTCGCCAGCAGTTTCGTCTTACTTGGTCTTGAATACGCGTTGTTCGACTTCGCGGTCGAACGAGCGATCTTCTTGCAGACCGGACTCGTCTTGAACGGTATCTTATTCGTCCGTCTGTTGATTCGTGGACGTAGCTTAAGGCTCGTTCCTGACAATAAGACGCTCGGCAAACGAACACTCATTATCGGTGCCGGTGCTTCCGGTCAGATGATCACAAAAGAACTGAAGCAAAAGAAGTCGCACATCTTAAACGTCGTCGGCTTACTTGATGATTCGCTTGAACTACGCGGGATGCGGATTCACGGTGTTCCCGTCATCGGAGCAATCGACCAACTCGAATGCATCATCGAGGAACAAAAAATTGAAGCGGTCGTCCTGGCAATCCCATCGTTACCTTATCCGCAGCGGGTTGAATTGCTGAACCGGATCAAACAAACCCAAGTCGAAGCGCATACGTTACCGATGCTCGTCGAACTGGCGTCCGGAAAGGTCTCGATCAAACAAATCCGTGAAGTCTCAATCGCCGATTTACTCGGTCGAGAACCGGTCGAACTCGATATTACGGAAATCGAACGAAGCGTTCATAGCGCGACCGTCCTCGTCACCGGTGCTGGTGGTTCGATTGGTTCCGAGATTTGCAGGCAACTGATTCGCTTCCGTCCTGAACGGCTCATCCTTCTCGGACACGGCGAAAACAGCATCTACCTGATCCGCCGGGAGCTCGAGTGTCTCAGTCGAGACATCCAGTTCGAATCCGTCATCGCCGATGTTCAGGACAGTGACCGGATGCTTGAAGTCATGCGACGGTTCGAACCAGATCTCGTCTATCACGCGGCAGCCCACAAGCACGTACCGCTGATGGAGGATAACCCAAGCGAAGCCGTCAAGAACAACATCTATGGAACACGCAACGTCGCTCGAGCGGCGGAAGTAGCCGGTGTCAAACGCTTCGTCATGATTTCGACCGATAAGGCCGTCAATCCGACGAGTGTGATGGGGGCGACGAAACGAATCGCCGAGATGGTCATCCAGCAGATGGCGCGTAACAGCGAGACGACGTTCGCTGTCGTCCGATTCGGCAACGTCCTCGGGAGCCGCGGTTCCGTTATTCCACTCTTCAAAGAACAAATCGCGAAAGGCGGACCGATTACGATCACCGATCCCCGGATGACACGTTACTTCATGACGATCCCGGAAGCGAGTCGTCTCGTCATTCAAGCGAGTGTCCTCGCGAAAGGTGGCGAAGTGTTCGTCCTCGATATGGGTGAACCGGTCCACATCACGACACTAGCGAAGAACTTGATTCACTTGAGTGGATTCACGGAAGAGCAGATCCCAATCGTCTACAGCGGCATTCGAAAAGGCGAGAAACTATACGAGGAACTGCTCGCTCGCGATGAAGTGCATGACGAACTCGTCTTCGACAAGATTCTTGTCGGTAAGACACGTCCCTTCGGATCCGTCGACCCGTACTTGCGTGAGATCGCCCAAGCGCTCGGACAGGACGAGGTACTTCGCCAGTATTTGTTAGACGTCACGAACGAAACCGATGCCGACCCGGTCGCACCGACGATGCGGATCGCTCGCAAATAGAGAGGAGGGAGAACGATGAAAACGGCCCGGCTGTCCCGCTTCAATCTCATCTTCATTGCCGATACGGCGTATTCGCTTCATCAATGGATGATTTTGACGCTCCTGATCAAATGGAGTACACCGCTCAACATCGGTTATTTCAACTACGCCCTTGCCATCACCGCACCGATCGTCATGTTCTGTTGGCTGAACGCCAGTACGATCCTGACGGCAGAACGGGCTGGTCTGACGAACTTCTGGCTCTTCATCAAGACTCGTTTTTCACTCCTCTCGGCAGGTGTGTTCGTCCTCCTTGGTGTCTATTATTTCTTCGGTGAAGCGGACATCTTACTCCTGACACTGCTCGTCTACCTCAATAAATACATGGAGTCATTCGCTGATCTCGCTTATGGTTTCCTGCAAGGACACACTGCCTTCAAGGAAGTCGCCGTCTCGAAAATCTTCCGGAGTCTCTTGAACGTCTCGGGCGCAGCACTCGTCCTCTTTACGACCCATTCGATTCATGGATTCGTACTCGCCTTGATCGCCGGAAACTTGATCATGCTACTCGCATACGACTTACCGACGATTCGCCGCGTCGGTCGCGGCTTTGACAATCAAGCACTCGACTTACGGTACCGATCAGGTAAGGAGCTGTTCCTTAAGGCGATGCCACTCGGATTCGTCGCTCTCCTGATCGCCTTGAACGCAAACATCCCACGATTGTTCGTCGGTCACGCAATCGGAACGGAAGAGCTCGGTTATTACGCCAGCATCGCCTATCTACTCGTACTTGGTAGTCTGTTCATCCACTCCTTGATTGCCGTCTTGCTACCGAACTTCTCGTCTGAGACGGGTGAACGCCAAAGTTTACCGGAACTGCGCAAGCTGACTCGTTCGATGTTACTGATGACGAACGTCGTCGGGATCCTGTTGATCATCGGAGCAATCTTCTTTGGTAAGTGGGGCTTGACGATTTTCTATAACGCGTCGTTCGTTCAATATCATCTGATTTTCGTCTTGATGATGGTCGCCTCACTCTTTTTCTACAACTCGACCGTCATTCAGGCACTCTTGACCGGCTTCCAGCAGTTCCGGATCCAGACGATCTCGATCTTCGGCAGTGTCGTCGTCAATCTCATCGCCTGTAGCCTGTTGATTCCGCTGTATGGTCTATACGGTGCGACGATCGCTTACACCCTCTGCGCCGTCACTCAGATCGTCCTGCTATTACCAGCACTGTATCGGTCTTTATATCCACGGGACGTTACGCTCGTCGTCGAACAAAGCAGTTAAGGAGGGAAGAAGATGCGACCAATCCTACTACTCATCGTTCTCGAAGCGCTTGCTTGCCAATTTGCCCGGTCGCTCTTCCCGGACACCTACGTGACCGCCTTGCTGCTCATCAACGCGGTGTTGTTTCTGTATTATCTGCTCCGTCAGGCAGAGACGACGCCACTCTTTCTCGTTTTCATCACAGCTTTCTTCGTCCGATTGGTCCTGATGTTCATCGATCTCGAGCTGTTCCGCTTACCGCCACACAGTGGTGACGACACGGAAGCCTTTCATCTCGAAGGTGTCCAAATCTTCACCGATCCGTCGACCTTCAATGATGTCGTTCGCGGCACCTATTCCAAGTTTCTCGGAATCTTCTACTTGATGTTCGGTCCGGAACGGATTCTCGCTCAGTTCTTGAACGTCATCCTCGGTGTCGTCGCTGTCGTCATCCTAGCGAAGACGCTGCAACGGTTACGCTTACCGGAACGCTACGTGTTTGCAGCAACACTGATCTTCGCGTTCTTCCCACAAGGATTGTTGCTCTCACCGATTCTCTTGCGTGACCAGATCGTCGCCCTTGGTATCGTCTACACACTTTACTACATGGTGCGCTGGACGGAAGAGAAGTCCGGATGGTATATGGCGCTCGCGTATCTCGGCTACTTCGTCAGTACGATGTTCCACTCCGGTCTTGCTGTCGGGATTATCGTCTTACTCGTCTATTTCTCATTTTATAGCCATGAGACACGACGAATGGACTTTGAACCGACTAAGGTACAGCGACTGATCTTTCAAGTACTGATCGTCGGCTTCATCGTCTACAGCTTCCAGGACGTCTTGTTCGCGAAGTTCACTCACGTCTCAGAAAACGGACAGTTATTCAGCGGGATGAGTTACGACCGTGGCGGCTCCGCTTATCTGAACGGATTGATGGTGACAGGTCCAGCTGACATGATTCTCTACTCGCCGATTCGGACGATTTACTTCTTGTTCTCACCGTTCCCGTGGCAATGGTCGAGCGTCATGAACATTCTGATTTTCTTCCTTGACGCCATCTTCTACTTCATCGCCTGTTTTGCGATCGTCCGGTCCTTTAAACTGATCCGTCAGCATCCGTTCGGCAGCGTCCTCTTCTTCTTTTTCCTTCTCTTCGCCCTTAACGCCGTCATCTTCGGTCTTGGAACCGGCAATGTCGGAACGGCCATCCGACACCGGTATAAGTTGTTCCCGATGTTACTCATCGTCTACACATCCGTTCACTACATGCGCTGGCAAGCGCGCCACTACTTCGAGGAGGTCGAACACCGTGCCGAATAAAACGATCTTAATTACAGGTATCGCAGGCTTCATTGGATTTCACGCCGCACGTCGTTTCATCCGGGAGGGTTACCGGGTTATCGGACTCGATGAAGTGAACGACTATTACGACCCGACGTTAAAAGAAGCACGGCTCGCTGAACTCGGAACGAACTACACGTTTTACCGGGTCTCACTCGAAGAGACGGCAGCCGTCGCGCAGATTTTCGAACAGGAATCGATCGATCTCGTTCTCCACCTGGCAGCACAAGCAGGGGTACGGTACAGCATCGATCGACCGGACGTCTACATGACGTCAAACATCGTCGGCTTTCTCTCGATTCTAGAAGCGTGTCGGCATTACCCAGTCGAACAACTGATTTACGCTTCCTCAAGTTCCGTCTACGGATCGAATACGAAGATGCCGTTTGCGACGACGGATGCCGTCGATCATCCGCTAAGTCTTTACGCCGCCTCAAAGAAAGCGAATGAACTGATGGCTCACACCTACAGTAGTCTCTACGGGATCAAGACGACAGGACTTCGCTTCTTCAGCGTCTACGGTCCGTGGGGACGCCCGGATATGGCATTGTTCAAGTTCACAGAGGCAATTGCGAAGGGCGAACCGATTGATCTCTACAACTACGGTGAGATGGGACGGGACTTCACTTACGTCGACGACATCATCGAAAGCATCTATCGCCTGTTCCAGACTGAACCGGAAGTCGACGAAGCGTTCGATGCCTCGAATCCCTTACCGGATCGCAGCAACGTCCCGTATCGCGTCTACAACATCGGCAGCCATAGCCCGATTCGCTTAAATGAATTCGTCGCCTTGATTGAACGACGCCTCGGTAAGACCGCGATCAAGAACGGGATGCCGCTCCAACCGGGTGATGTTCCGGAAAGTTTCGCTGACGTCTCCTCACTGTTCGAGACGATTGGGTACCGACCACAGACGACGGTCGAAGCCGGCGTCAACGCATTCATCGACTGGTACGAGAGTCACTACTTGCTGAAGGGGGAAATCCAAGATGGCGCTTAAGGAGGAATTCTACTACCGCTCTCCGATCTTCATCCAAAATTGGCTGACATCGTTATACGGTCGCAAGTTGATGCAAGAACGATACGGTCCCTTCTATGAACAGAAGATGAAGGAACTTCGAATGAAGGATCGGACGCAGGATTATAAAGCGGAACAACTCGATCGCCTGAATGCCTTCCTCGCTTTCGTCGTGACGCATACACCGTACTACACACAACTCTTTTACGAACATGACATCCAGTTACCGTTGACGTCACTCGAGCAGCTGAAGACGATTCCGATCCTTGAAAAAGAGACGCTTCGCCAAAACAACGATGCGTTCATGTCCCGCGTCGATGCACCAGTTCGAGGACGGACGGGCGGAACGAGCGGAAAGTCGCTCCAAGTCGCGTTCATGCGCGAGGACGTCCAGGAACGGATGGCGCATCTCGACTACTTCAAGGAACGTCATGGCTTCCATGCCGGGATGCGCAGAGCGAGCTTCACCGGTCGGACGCTGACGGCCGTCGATCAAAAGAAACCAATCTTCTGGCGGATGAACCGACCACTCAATCAGTTGCTCGTCTCCATCTTTCACATGAAGGAAGAAAACTTCCCAGCTTATATCGAGGAGCTGAATCGCTTTCAGCCACGAGCGCTCGACGGCACACCGACGGCGATGGTCGAAATCGCACGCTATATGCTAAAGCATCACATTCGACTGGAGAGCCCGCTGATTGCCATCTTCCCGACTTCGGAAACGGTGACGGAGGAGATGCGCTCGGTTCTCGAGGAAGCCTTCAACGCACCGGTCTTTGATCAATACGGTTCATCGGAAGGCGCACCGATCATTTCAGAATGCAGTCATCGAAAACTTCATCTGCATCATGAGACGGGCATCATCGAACCGTATGGAGAGGACGGCGAAGTCGTCGTCACGTGTTTTACGACACGCGGCACGCCACTGATTCGTTACCGGATCGGTGACCGGATGACACTGAGTGACGAGACATGTAGTTGTGGACTAAACGGACCGGTCATCGCTTCGATCGATGGACGGGGAACGAGTTACATCGTCAGCGAAAAGCGGGGCAAAGTGTTCGAAGGGGACATCACGACGATTGCCCGCGAATTACCGAACTCGGTCTTGCGACTTCAAGTCGAGCAGCACGCGTTGAATCACGTGACACTCCGGTATATTCCAGACGCCAAACGTTTCCATCCGAAACACGAACAGATTCTTTTAAACGAGATGCGCAAGCTACTCGGCTCCGAGATGAAAATCGTCCTTGAGCCGGTCGAACAAGTGAAACAAGAGCCAAACGGAAAAACGTTGATCGTCAAACAGTCGATGAAATAGGAGGAATCCACCATGAACAAGGCAGTCAAACACATCGTAGATACGACAGCAGCCCAAACTGGTTCACTTCCCATTGCCAACCGTTCGATTGCCGTCGTCGGACTCGGGTATGTCGGACTTCCCGTCGCCGTCGCGTTCGGTGAAAAAACAGGCGTCGTCGGCTTTGACATCAAGGAACAACGAATCCAAGAACTGCAAGAAGGCATCGACGCAACACTCGAACTGAGTCCGTTTACGTTGAAGAACGCAACCGTCGATTACGTCTCGGATCCTTCTGCTCTTCAAGCAAGCGACTTCATCATCATCGCCGTTCCAACACCGATCAATGCGCAGAACCAGCCGGACTTAACGCCACTCTTGCGGGCCTCACATCTTGTTGGTCGCCAGCTCAATAAAGGCGACATCGTCGTCTACGAGTCGACGGTCTACCCGGGAGCGACGGAAGAAGATTGCATCCCCGTTCTTGAAGAAGCATCCGGCTTACGCGCTGGCGTTGACTTCTTCGTCGGCTACTCACCGGAACGGATCAACCCGGGCGACCATGAGCACACGTTCAAGACGATCAAAAAAATCGTATCTGCCCAGGATGAACAGACACTCGACATCGTCGCAGAAGTCTACGAAGCGGTCGTTGAAGCCGGAGTCCACCGTGCGTCGTCGATCAAGGTCGCGGAAGCGGCAAAAATCATCGAAAACACACAACGCGATCTCAACATCGCCTTGATGAACGAACTAGCAATCATCTTTGACCGGATGGACATCGATACACTCGAAGTTCTCGAAGCAGCCGGAACGAAATGGAACTTCCTTCCGTTCCGTCCAGGTCTCGTCGGTGGTCACTGTATCGGCGTCGATCCATTCTATCTGACGATGAAAGCCGAGTCACTCGGCTATCATCCGGAAGTCATCCTTGCCGGACGCCGGATCAACGATACGATGGGACGCTTCATCGCAACAGCGCTCGTCAAGAACTTGATTAAACAAAACATGCCGGTCCTCGGCGCCCGTGTCACGATCCTCGGCTTATCGTTCAAGGAGAACGTCAGCGATATCCGGAACTCGAAAGTCGCGAACCTCGTCCGCGAAATCGAAGAGTTCGGCATCGACGTCCAGGTGACGGATCGACTCGTCGAAAAGAGTGAAGCGAAACGTGAGTACGGGATTGATCTACTCGAGATGAGCGAACTCAAACCAGCCGACGTCGTCATCTTCGCTGTCTCACACGAAGAATACGTCGAAGGCGGTTGGAATCTTGCACAACATCTACTCAAAGTCGGACGCGGCATCGTCGTCGACATCAAAGGGATGTTGCCACGGTCAGAACAGCCAGAGGGGGTCCACGTATGGCGCCTCTAAAAATCCTTCAAGTCTGTGCTCTTGATACGACGGCAGAGACGATGTTGCAGCCGCTCTTACTCGCTTTACAAAACGCCGGGCACGACGTCGGTATCGCCTGTGCCGACACCGGTGCCTCAGCAAAACTCGCAGCGAATGGATTCCGGATGCATGACATTCCGATCGAGCGCCGGATCGACTGGACGAGTAATTGGCGGACGATCCGTGAAATCACGCGAATCTTGAAGGAGGACGGCTACGACGCCGTCCATGTCCACACACCGGTCGCAGCCGCCCTCGGACGCGTTGCCGCGAAACGGGCCGGAACGAAGCATATCGTCTATACGGCACACGGCTTTTACTTTCACGAGAAGATGGGGCGGATGACGTATCAGCTGACATACTCCGTCGAGAAGTGGCTGGCGCGTTTCGCAACCGATTATCTGCTCCTTCAAAGCGAGGAAGATTATCAACTCGCCCAGCGCAAACGCTTCAAAGCAAATACGCGTCTGATGCACCTTGGAAATGGCATCGACTTAACGCGCTTCTATCCACGCCCGCGTGAAGCAGGCGCACCGTTTACGTTCCTCTTCATCGGTCGGATCGTCGAAGAGAAGGGGATTCTCGAACTGCTCGATGCGTTCGAGGATGTCGTCTATCGTCATCCGGAAGCCCGTCTCGTCATTGCCGGTGAGATGATGGCAAGCGAGCGCGATCAGACGACGAAACATCTCTTCTTACGGCGGATCCGTGAGATTCCGAATATCGATTACCTCGGATTCGTCGAAGATGTACCGAGCTTGTTCCAACAAGTCGATGCCTTCGTCTTACCGTCGCATCGCGAAGGTGTCCCACGATCGATCATTGAAGCGATGGCGAGTGCAAAGCCCGTCATTGCGACAAATATTCGTGGCTGCCGCGAAGAGGTCGTCGAGGGGAAAACAGGTTATCTCGTCGAAGTCCGCGACATCGCGAAGCTCGCCAAACGAATGAACACGCTTGTCGAACATCCGGACCGTGCCAATGAGATGGGGCGGAATGGATTTGACCGTGCCATGAAACATTTCAACGAAGCCGACGTCATCAAACGACAACTTGATCTCTTTTCAGCTATGTAAAAGGAGGACGTCATCATGAAACGCCTATTCGACTTCACGGTTAGTCTTATCGCCATCCTCATTCTACTTCCTGTGTATGCCGTCGTCGCCTTAGTCATCTATACGAAACTCGGACGACCGATCTTCTTCAATCAAGTCCGCCCTGGCTATAAAGGCGAGTTATTTAAAATCTACAAGTTCCGTACGATGACGAACGAAACAGATGCCGAGGGGAATCTCCTTCCGGATGCGGACCGGATTCCAGCATCGCTCGAGTGGATCCGTCGCTTAAGCCTTGATGAGATTCCGCAGTTCGTTAATATCCTCCGCGGACAGATGAGTTTCGTCGGACCGCGTCCGTTGCTCGTCAGTTATCTTAATCACTATACGAAGGAGCAGATGACACGGCATGATGTCCTGCCTGGTCTGACAGGCTGGGCGCAGATTCACGGCCGCAACGCAACGACGTGGCAACAACGTCTCGAGCAAGATCAATGGTATGCGGCGAATCATACGTTCCGACTCGATCTCTACATCCTGTTTAAGACGTTTAAGATGGTCATCTCGTCAGAAGGGAACTCAACAGCTCACCAGACCGGCATGGGTGAGTTCAAGGGTCTCGACGGAGGTGTTCCCCATGATGTCGCTAAGCGATGAACGATTGATTCGGGATCCGCGCGAATGGGACGCGCTCGTCGCAACCTATCAACTCGATTGTTACTACGAACATGCTTACTTCGAACTCGCAAAAGAGCAAGGTGAGATTCCTGAATTATTTTATTATCCGACGGAGTTCGGAACGTTGATCTATCCGTACTTGCGGCGACCGATTCCAGGCACACGCTTTGAAGACATCACGACACCGTACGGCTACGGTGGTCCTTATTTCACGGGTATCTGGTCACTCGATCAGATTCGCGAAGCCCGTGAGCGATTCGAACAATACTGTAGTGAAACTGGAATCGTCACCGAGACGGTTCGTTTCCACCCCTTGCTACACAACCAGGAACTTGGTCAACACTGGTGTCATCAAACGGATATCCTGCAGCCGACCGTGACCCTTGAGCTGACGGATCCGTTCGAGACGATCGAAGGTGGATTCTCGCAAATGACACGCCGTAACATCCGGAAGGCGCGCCGCGAAGGGGTCACGATTCGCCTCGGACGTCCGGAAGAGTACTCGGACTTCGCCCGTCTTTACCAGATGACGATGGATAAACACCAAGCCGATGCGCGGTATTACTTTAATCAGACCTACTTCGATCACTTCGCCGAAGGACGGATCAAAAATGTCCTGTTGCTTGCCGAACAAGAGGGACGGATCATCGCTGGATGCATCGTCTTGACGGGTCGCCAGTTTGCACATTATCATCTCGGTGCTTCAGATCCTGCCTACTTGTCGCTTCGCCCGAATCACCTCTTATTTGCGGAGATGATTCGTTGGGCAAAACAAGCTGGTCTTCAAGCGCTGCATCTCGGTGGCGGAACGACACGATCCGATGAGGATAGCTTACTCGCCTACAAACGATCTTTTGGTGAAGCGAATCGAACGTTTTTCGGACTCGGGACATCGATTCTTGATCCGACGATTTATGACCGGCTCGCACGACAAATCAAACGACAACATCCGGAAGTCGAGACAGGACAGTGGTTCCCGATCTACCGGACGCCGCTCCGTCAGCTGTCACCTCGAAGGGAGGAAACATCATGAAACACATCCCGCTCTCCATCCCGCACTTAAGTGGTCAAGAAGCACGTTACGTCACGGAAGCACTCGAGACGAACTGGGTCGCACCGCTTGGACCGAACGTCGACGCCTTCGAACGAGAGATGCGCGCCTACACGGGAGCTCGCGCAGCGCTTGCGACGAGCAGTGGTACTGCAGCCATTCACTTGGCACTCGCGACGCTTGGTGTCACGACGGGGGATGATGTCTTCTGTCAGTCCTTGACGTTCATCGCTTCGACGAATCCGATTCGCTACGTTGGTGCCCGTCCTGTCCTGATCGATTCGGAAGAAGAGACGTGGAATATGTCACCCGTCGCACTCCGACGCGCGTTGATCCAGGCGGCAACACGAGGAAAACTTCCGAAAGCCGTCATCGTCGTTCATCTGTACGGCGTTGCAGCGCAGATTGAGGAGATCGCTGCGCTCTGTGAAGAATACGATGTTCCGTTGATCGAAGATGCGGCAGAGTCACTCGGAACACGCGTCAACGGACGGATGACGGGAACGTTCGGGACGTTCGGGATCTATTCCTTCAATGGCAACAAGATCATCACGACGTCAGGCGGCGGGATGCTCGTCGCAAATGATCCAGCCTTGATCGAACGTGCCTTCTATCTCGGAACACAGGCACGGCAACCGGTCATCCATTACGAGCATACGGAAGTCGGCTATAACTACCGGATGAGCAACGTCGCTGCTGGGATCGGACGCGGACAGCTCGAAGTGATCGATCAACGCGTCGACGCACGGCGAAAAATCTTTGATCGTTACGATCGTGCCTTTGCACCGGACGGCGTCACGTCGCAAGTCGAGCAGACCGGAACATTCGCCAACCGTTGGCTCAGTGCTTTTCTCTTACCAGGCGGTCAAGTGCAACGCGACGAAATGATCCGGACGCTCCAACAAGCGAATGCCGAATCCCGTCCGGTCTGGAAGCCGATGCACTTACAGCCCGTCTATCGCGACGTACCATTCGTCACAGCAGAAGGAGATGATATCAGTCGTCGCCTATTTGAAGACGGAATCTGCCTTCCGTCTGCTTCACAAATGACGTTCACCGAACAAGCCGTCGTCATCCGAAACGTTCGTCACGCCTTGCAGACGACCGTACGCCGGAACGTCCAGTCATGAATATATGGGAAGGGGACATCGTCATGCGCGATATGGAGGAAGCGATCCACGCACTCCGTCTCGCTGCGAACGGGAAAAATGAATTGACGGCCAATACCTATTTCCGCTGGCAACTAAACACCACTCATCCAAGCGTCGCGGAAATCCTGATGCTGTTTGGGTCGTGGCAGATCGCCTTGGAACGAGCTGGCATCGGACATGCCCGCTTGACGTTCACGAAGTCGGAAATCATTGACGCCTTGCGTCAGGCACGGGAGGAACTCGATCCTTTCACGAGCGCGACGTACCGCGAATGGGCGCAACAAAAGCAAGCACCAAGCCTGACGGATATCGTCCATCAATTCAACTCGTGGCAGCAGGCATTGTCAGAAGCAGATATCTTGAAGGAACGCGTCCAGGAAATGGAACAACGGATCATCGAGTCATTACTTGAAGCGCAAGGTGCCTTGCCGGTCTTGACGAGCCAGACCTACACGAAGTGGGCGGCTGGTCAAAATCGTCCGACCGTCGCAACGATTGCCCGCCGGTACGGCTCTTGGTCAAACGCCCTTGAAATCATCGGCATCGAATTCCCGCGGAAACGCTGGCGAGAAGAGGAAGTACTCGACGTACTTGCTACAGCCGCGCAAGAAACGGAAAATCTGACGATCGCAAGTTACCAACGGTTCAGCATCGGTCGTGATGCACCCAGCATCGGTGTCATCACCGCCTTGTTCGGTAGCTGGCGCAATGCTTTGCTCGTACTTGAAGCGCAGAGACCGTCCTGAATTCAGATCGAAGAAAAGGAGAATGGATGATGAAGAAGTGGAAATGGATCGTGTTGACACTGACGGGGATATGCCTGCTCCTTCTCTTCGGTTCAGGCGGATACGTTTATCAAAAAGCGAGTCGGACGATGCAAGAAGTCCAAGTACAGGTGCCCGTCAAGGCAAGCGTCGAGACAGAGAAGGCCGTCGAACAGAAAAAAGGACTCTCGTTTCTCTTACTCGGGGTGGATCAACGAAAAAACGAGACGGGACGCAGTGATACGATCATCGTCGTGACGATTGATCCGAAGACGAATAAGAGCCAGATGATCAGTATCCCACGTGATTTAAAGACAGAAATCATCGGCAATGGTTCGAACGATAAAATCAATCATGCCTATGCCTTCGGTGGTCCACAGATGGCACTCGATACGGTCAGTCATCTACTTGATATCCGACTCGACTATTTCGCAGAAATCAATCTAGATGGTTTCACGGATCTCGTTAATGCCGTCGATGGTGTCACCGTCGAGAACGATATCAATTTCTCGTACTATGAGATGCAATTTCCAAAAGGGGAACTGTCGTTGAACGGGAAGGAAGCACTCGCCTACGCGCGGATGCGCTATGATGATCCACGCGGAGATTTCGGACGACAGATCCGTCAACGGCAAGTCGTTCAGGCGGTCGCTGATAAGATGACGGAGGACTTTTCGATTCGTCGCTTCAATGCCGTCCTGGAAGCACTCGGGAAAAACGTCAAGACGAACGTACCGTTTTCCGTTGCCCGGACCGTTGCGACAGATTACCGGGATGCTTTACGAAATGTCGAGACCTTATCACTCGACGGGAAAGGTGGTATCGAATCGGACGGAATCTACTACTGGCATCCGACCGACAAGTCGTTGAAAGAAGTTCAAGCTCAACTGCAGGAAGCATTGAAATGATGAGAATAACGCGAAAAAACGACATCAGTTCTGATTGATGACGAAACGAACGCTAAAATCATCCTCGCTTTCCTCAGGCGGGAAATCAGCAGCGGCAGCTCGCACTACATGCGATTTGCCGGGTCTGACCCATCCCTGACGAAAGTGCTGATGCACTTTCTTTTCCTGTAGGAGGCGCGGATGATTTTAGCGTTCTGTATTCATCGAATGAAAAAAGGTCCGTTCCCAGAACATGATCGGGAAACGAACCTCTTTTTCATATTAGCAGCTTAGTGTCATGTATCTATCACGACGAGCGAATCGTCCGAAGCATCGAGAATTTCATCATCGTATAGAGGAAATAGACAGCAGTCAGAACAGCAGCGCCGCTCCATAACCACTGGTATGCCGAACTAAAGTAGCCGAATCGAAGCCCGATCAGTGCTGGTACGATCAACGTCAACCAGCTCAAGACGAGGGCAACGCGGGCAGTGATCGCATCAATCGGGCGATTCATCCCCATTCCGAGGAAGAACAGGCTCCAGAGCAATGCCCAGAACAACCAGGTCACTCCGCCGATGATGTCATTCGTCGTGAAGCTGACGAACGCATAAAACAATGCGGCAATCGCGACGAACAAAGAAAACCAACCGACTCCGCTCCCGTCGAGATTGAACAAGAACGTGATTCCGACGTAAACGTACGTAAAGGCAAACAGATAGATGCTCGCGTATCCGAACGTCAACGCTGGATCACCAGCTGCACCGATGACGAGATACGTTGCGATGAACGTCTGCAATAAACCGGTGATGAGACTGAAGACACCCGCGCTACGGAGATCGACTTTTCCGAACAAGGTCAAACTATTTAAAAAGAGCGCGACGCCCCCAAATAACAAACTGACATTTCCCACGTAAAACTCTCCTTCATTAAGACGTCAGACGTCTGATTCTAAACTTAACTCTAAGATGAATTCGTTTTCAGCGCAAGCATAATTTTAGAGACAAAACGAAAAACAACCTGACTCCCGGAAAGGGAATCAGGTTGTTGATTAAAAGATCATTGGTTCAAGACAGAACGGAGTGTCGTCTCGGTTTGAGACAACGATCCTTTCAGTGTGACAAGACCATATCGCGTCGAGCCTTTTTTGATGAAGAAGACACGTGTGTAGCCAGATTCCGGAGTGTAACCGGTCTTGCTCGCATAAACACGTGTATCACCTGGAAGTGAGGTGTTCGTGTGATACCACGTCAACGTCCGTGCATACGGTCCTTTGACGGTCGTCTGGTATGATTTTCGTCCACTGATCGTCATGAGCGCGCTGTACTTCGCATATGTATTCGCGAGTTTTTGCATATCAGCAGCCGTCGTGTAATGACTTGGATGATAGAAGCCATGTGGGTTCATGAAATGGCTCGCACTCATCCCGATCGAACGGGCGCGACTGTTCATGTACGAGACGAACTTCGATTCAGAACCTGCTGTCCGGACAGCGATCGCTTTTGCTGCATCATTACCAGAACGGATCAGCATCCCGTTCAAGAGTTGACGCATCGTGACTTTATCGCCAGCACGGAAACCAGCGACACTGCTACCTGCAGGAACGGATAACATTGAAGACGTCAGGGTGAACGTTTGATCGAGCGTGCCTTTTCGTGCCGCTTCGTCGTACGCGACGATTCCCGTCAACAGTTTCGTCGTACTCGCTGGATAACGGCGGACGAAGCTTTCTTTCGTCAATTGATAACTTGACGATCCAAGCTTGAAATACCGCATCGATGCAACCGGATAACTGCTACTCGATGGTTTAGGACTGCTCGTCGTCACTTTTCGAGCAACTTGGCTCGATACATAGTAATAGTTGGTCGTGCCTTTGACCTTATACCAACCGTTCGAGTACGAGACTGCATTGAACTTCGAGTTGTACGGTGCGAGTCGTTTGATATTCTTTGATGATGCTGTGCTTGGTGATGTCCGGACGTTCGCTCCAGCCTTCGAGTAGACGACGATTTTGTACGTCTTCACGGAACTACTCGACACTTTTTTAGCGACTTGGTTCGATAGATAACGATATGTACCTCCGTCCTTGATCTTATACCAGCCATTCGTATACGAGACGGCTGTGAATTTTGCCTTGTACGCGGCACGTCGGACGATCGTCGCAGACGAGGCTGTACTCGGCTTTGAGCGGATGTTCGCCCCAATCGTCGAAGTGACGACGACTTGGTAACTGGCTGCCTTTGCAGGTATGGCAGGAAGACATAAAGCGAACAATAATAAGAGCGTAAGACTAGTACGGAGCAAGCGCTTCATAAAAACTCATTCCCTCCTTGTTCAAATATGGTTTTATCATAAAACAAAAAAAGGAAATTCACTTCTTTTCAAAAAAAGGAATTCGAATCCTGTAACGAGCCGATTTCCATCTTTTCGTGTCAATTGACGTATCATAGGGAATGTAAGCAACAGAGGAAAAGGAGGAGTTCACATGAAATTAGCAGTCATTGGTCTAGGGGACATCGCACAAAAAGCCTACTTACCCGTCTATGCCGAACGATCCGATATCGAGGTGTATCTGATCTCGCGAGATGAAGAGAAAGCAAAACGATTGCAAGCGGCGTATCGCTTTGCAGGAACATACGCGACATTTGCTGACGCCGTACAGGAGGGAATCGATGCGGTCATGATCCATTCAGCGACTGTCGTCCATGCGGAGCAAGCACGGCAAGCGCTTGAAGCAGGAATCGCCGTCTACGTGGATAAGCCGGTCTCGATGGAAATCGAAGAGATTCGTGAACTAACACGTCTGTCAGAGGAGAAACAGTTACCGTTCATCACGGGATTCAATCGACGCTTCGCTTCAGCGCATCAGCGCTTACTTGAGGTCAACGATCCGAATCTCGTCCTCATGCAAAAGAATCGGACGTCGTTCATCGAAGACGCTAAGCCGTTTCTATTCGACGACTTCATTCATGTCGCGGATACGCTTCGTTTCTTGACAGGATGCGGTGAAATCGAAGACTTACACGTCAAGAGTAAGCAAGACGCAAGCGGTCTGCATCACGTAACGATTCAATTCGTCTCGAACGGAATCACGGCGATTGGTGTCATGAACCGCAATAACGGCATCACGGAAGAACGCGTCGAAGTGATGGGACCGGAAGAAAAACGAATCGCAACGGACGTGACGACACTTGATCAGTTGACGAAACAAGGCACGCTTCGGTATCCGCTCGATAACTGGGAAGCGACGCTAAAGCGGCGTGGATTCGTCGATATGCTAGAGGCGTTCCTTCGGACGATCAAGGGGGAATCGTCCGAATCGGTCGTAGCTTCTGATAGCCTCGCGACACATGAATTATGCCAACAGGTGTATGAGCAAGTTCAAGCTGCTCGCTGAGTAGAAATCGTAAAAAACGCCGCTTCACTCGAGGACAGTCTCAAGTGAAGCGGCGTTTTACTGATTATTTGTCTGACAGTTGTTTGAGTTGATAGATCCGTTTGCCGCCCGGACCTTCAAACGTCACGCGGAGCGTCGAACGGACGAAGCGATAGCTGACTTGTCCTCCAGATAAGTTGACACGAGCGGAGAGATCGGGTTCGAAACGGATGGTCTCTTCATCGTTTCGGAGTGCGTCCGGGAGACCGAACTGATCAAAGCGAAGCGTCGCGCTGAACGTATCTTGCTCATCAAAAGAGACATGGATGCGCCCGGTTCCGTCGAACGGCTCGTCTTCGAGCGTGCTTCGTTCAACTTCATATGTTCCTTCGAACTGTTTGACTTGTTGCAACGTCTCTCTTGCACTGAGGGCAATGGCTTCTGCTCGTTTTCGGACAGGGTGATCCGTTGCGAGTTGAAGACGTTCGATCGCCTCCGCGGTTTTTAAGACATCACGCAGTTGATAACCGGCAAGCTGTCGCTCAAGCTGAACCATTAGCCGAGCAGCCGGTTCATCGATGTCTTGTTTTGATTGTTCGACGGCGCGGGTATAAGTTTGCTGTTCGAGCTGTTCTTGAATCTTGGATGTTTCGGGCGAACACGCCATCAAAAGACAAAGGGGCAGACAGAGGAGCACTCGTTTCATGAGGTCACCTCCGTTCGATTGACATCAATGATTTGTAGATGATCCGTATGCACTTTCAAACGATAATGAACGCGGTAGGTCACAGGCTTTGAACCCGTTGCTGTCGCGATTTGGTACGTTTCCTGTGTACGCAAGTGATACGTGGTACCTTTTGACGTAAATTTTTGGAATGTCACGGCAAGAACACTTGGAGCGACAGGGGCATCAGCGGCATTCGTCAATCGCTCGAGATGGTCGAACTCGGATTCGAACACCTTCAAGGTCGTAAACTGGATGGCGGAAAATGTCTCGATGGAATCGTATTTCTTTGAATACGTCGCAAGCTCTGGAATCGTTCGTGTGTATTGGCGGACGAAACGAAGGACATCATAGGACGTCGGAGGCCGATCTTTCGAATACGTTTGATTGTAAGCCGTTTGTTCATCGGACCATTCAGAAAGAGCGAGTGCTTCGACGCTAGGCGTCTGACCGGCTTCCGGCGAAACGGGATCTTGTAACGAATACCACAGGAAACCGGCTCCTCCGACGAGAAAGAGCAAAAGACAGGTGCTGATGAGCCAAGTCCGTGAAGAGGACGGAGCAGGTGGTTCAGCTGGTCGTTCTTTCTTGATGACAGGATGTTGGCAATGAGAACAAGTCGTATCGTGTTGACGAAGTGGTGTACCACATAACGAACAGCGTTCCATGAAATAAGACCTCCTGTGTATGTAAAATGAAATGTCAGATAAGGTAATGGTAATTTGAAATTAGTATCATCGTAACATTAATTGGAAACGCAATCAAAACTTGATATGAGTTTTTTAGGGGGAATGTACAGATGGGACGTCACTTGATTTTGATGGATGCATTCAAAGGGAGTATTTCTTCGAAAGAGGCGGCAGAAGCGGTCGCCTCCGGGATCCGAGCGTATGATCCGACAGCGATCATCGATTTTTCGCCTGTTGCGGACGGCGGGGAGGGAACGCTCGATGTCTATCTCGCACTCGGATATGACGTGAAGACGGCGATGACGATGGATTTGGCAGGTCGTCCGTGTGAAGTAGAGTACGCTGTCAAGGGTACAGACGCCGTCATCGAAGTCGCGCGTATTTGTGGATTGCCGATGCGGCGAAGCGAGGATGATCCCGTCCGAATGAATACGCGTGGTGTCGGTCGTTTGATTGCTCAGTTACGCGATCAGGGAATCACGCATATCCGACTGTCCTTAGGCGGGACTGGTACGACGGACGGCGGACTCGGTTTACTCGCAGAAGTCGGTTGTCGACTTGAAGATGCGTCTGGTGATTTAATTTCGTTTCAAACGAATCCGTTACTTGAGACGCATACTATTCAATGCCCAGCGTATCCTGTTCAACTGGAAGCGCTCGTCGATGTGACAGCTCTTTATCATGGTCCAGATGGTCCAGCTTATCTGTTCGGTCCACAAAAAGGACTGCTTCGAGAAGACATCGTAAAGCTCGATCAGCAACTTGAACGGATCGGGCGGTTACTTGGACTAGAAAATGTTAAAGGAGCTGGAGCAGCCGGTGGACTCGGGGGAGCGGTCTATGCGCTGGGCGGCACGATCGTTCCGGGAGCCAAGACGATCCTGCAACATCTTCGCGTAGCAGAGCGGATGGAGCAAGCCGATTATGTCTGGACAGGAGAAGGACGCGTTGACCGTCAAAGTCAAATCGGTAAGTTACCAGGTGAGGTCACGCGGATGGCGAAAGCAGCTGACGTTCCTTGTCTGATCCTTGCCGGAATCGTCGAAGAAAACATGCCGCACGCACTCGATTGTCGCTCGATCCATGCCGGACAAGCAATCACGCTCGATCGAGAACAGACGATGGCTCGTATGAGCGAGCAAGCACGTAAGTGGCTCGAGGAACTTTCACTGAAACAGGGATGAAGTCGGAAAAGTTTGGGTAAATAACTGTATATTGCCATACTTTTAGAGAAGGTAGGTCATCGTATGATCAATCAATCGATTCAATTATCGTTTCGCCAAGTCCGAGCACTGGTCGAACATACCCTGCTATTATTCAAAGAGCTCGATCAACAATTAGCAAACCGTGGATACGAACCGGTTCTCCCGGAAGTCGTCCAAACGGAACATGGTCTGAGCATCCATCAGACGAAGGAGAGTGCGGAGTCACTCGTGCCGCACTTTTTAACACGGACGTATGTCCGGCAACAAGAAAAAACGAACCAACATGGATTGCTGATCTCTGTTCAATATACGCATCCGCTCCATGAACGATTCGATCCGGTCGTCCTCGTCGGCGATGTTGCGTTCAAGCAAGCAAAACATGCGCAAAAAATCTTAAGTGAAAAGCCGTGGCTCCTGAAATACGCAGCTTTTGAATCTACGATTGCGCAAGAGTTCGTTGCCGACGGTACACGCTATACGACGCAACCGATTGAAGAAATCGAAGAGCTGATCGTCTGGGGGCATCCGTTCACGGAAATGCGCGACATCGATGACGTCAAACGATTGGCGGAAGAGATGATCAGCCGTCATCTTGAGCCGGGGACAACATGAAAATAAGCTTCCGTTCCTTCAAGAGAGAAGGAGGGAAGCTTATTTTTTTAGACTTGAACGAGCAATCGTTCAATTGCTGCCGTCAAATCAGTTGGATTCGTTTTTGGTGAGAACCGCGTCACTTCTCCATTACGGGTCACGAGGAATTTTGTGAAATTCCACTCGACGTCTGTTGCACCGTCCGTCGTTGGTGCTTGTGCTTTCAGTTCCTCGAATAACGGATGTGCTTGCTCACCGTTGACATCAATTTTTGAGAAGACGGGGAATGTCACGCCGTAGTTGACTTGGCAGAACGACTGGATCTCCTCGTCCGTTCCCGGATCTTGATTCGCGAACTGATTACATGGGAAACCAAGTACGGTCAACCCTTGCGAACGATAGTCTTGATGCAATTGCTCGAGTCCTTCGAACTGTGGCGTCAAGCCACATTTGCTGGCTGTATTGACGATCAGCCATGCTTGAGCTGGGTAGTCACTTAAGGATACCGACGTTCCGTCGACGCGTTGAAATGAATGATCTTGTAACATATCGATTCCCCCTTTTTAAGTACTTCTCCAGTGTAACAAATCCGTTTTCTCGTCGTCTTCTATCGTTACTTGCGAGATGACAGAAACATCACAATCGGGTGTCAGCGACGCTTTTTCGATGAATCTTTGTTACGATGAAAAGGAATATGGAAGGAAAGGAGAGATGCCACATGAGAAAAATGTTGAAACAATCGCGGTTCGTTATGATCGCGACGCTTTGTCTCGTCCTGGTCAGTAGTTGTATTACCTTACTGACGCTTGGGTTCGAACGCGATATTGTGATTCTTGTTTCTGGAGTGGTTGCCCTATGGGTGACGATGCTAGCTCCTTTGACGGTTCATGCCAAAATGAATCAGCAATCATAATCATTGTTCGTTCATGAAACCGCGGAACGATTCTCGCTAAAATGGAGCTCCTCCATTTTAGATGAAGGAATCGATTTCTGCGGTTTTTTTTCTTCTATAGCATAGAGGTGAAAAACGCTATTTTTCGAAAGTAAGTCATTAAAAAATCAGACTATTTTTTTTTCAACTTTTCTATTTACAACCCGAAAAAATCGGAGTAATATCCATCTCATCAACGAACACTAACATGTTAATGCTTCGATCTCAAAGTACGCCGAATTCATGATTGAAGCGGGGGACCCAACCGTCACGACACGTGACACGGGGTGAATCCTTTCCGAACGGGAAAGGTAGGGCGAATTCCTAGGTATGCCCGAATCCGACAGCTAACCTCGCAGGCGTTTTTAGGAGGGAACGACTCTTTTTCAGTATGCCAAAGTATAAAGGCGATGCTGGGGCCGTTTATTGCCTCACATCGTCTTTTTGTCGTGTCTAATTGTAAAAATATTGAATAATATGGGGGTAATTTCATAATGGGAGAGCTGTGGAGTATCGTATTGCTTGCCTTCTTCTTCGGTACGACGTTCGGGATGATTCATCTGATCGAACGTGTCCAGTGGAGAGCAGGTGACCGTAAATGACATGGTTTTTACTAGCGACGGGCTGCCTCGTCTTCTTGTATCTCGGTTATTGTCTGATGTATCCAGAAAAATTCTAATCGCATAGGGAGAAAAGAAAAACATGTGGACTCAATTCATGATCCAATTTTGGATCCTACTCGTCATCGCACTTTGCGCGGCGGTCTTGCTTGGTCGCTACATCGGGATATACTTCGCACCTGTCGCAGAGCGTCGGGTCGATAAAATCGGTAAGGTCGAACGACGACTTCTTTTGTTACTCGGCGTCGATGAAAAGAAACACGATCAATCGTGGGTCGGTTACTCGAAAAGTTTGTTGCTTGTAAATATTTTCTTCTTCATCGGTGGTTATTTGCTACTTCGTTTCCAAGGCAGTCTACCCTTGAATCCGAACGGTGCTGTGAATCTCGATTGGTCGACAGCGTTGCATACGACAATCAGTTTCATGACGAACACCGATCAACAACACTATTCAGGCGAGGCACTCTCATATCTCTCGCAAACGTTCGTCCTTGGAACGATGTTGTTCGTCGCTCCAACGATGGCGTTCACGGTCTGTATCGCTGTCATTCGTGGTCTTGCGAACAAACCACTCGGTAACTTCTATGCCGACTTCGTTCGCTTCATCTTGCGAATCTTGATTCCGATTTCACTCGTGTTCGGGATGGTCATGATCGTCTTCGGTGTACCACAGACGTTCGGAGGGGCGGTCAGCGTCACGACGCTCGAAGGAGCAAAGCAGTTGATTTACCGTGGACCGGTTGCTGCGTTTGAAGTCATCAAACAGCTCGGGAACAACGGTGGTGGTTTCTTTGGTGTCAATGGTGCTCATCCATTCGAGAACCCGAACCAATTCGTCAACTTCATCCAGATGTTCTTGATGCTACTGATTCCGATGTCACTTCCAATCGCTTACGGCAAAATCATCGGTTCCGCGAAACAAGGTCGACTATTCCTTGGAGTCATGACGCTTCTCTTCATCATGATGACGGTCGGGATGGCAGGGAGCTTACTTGCGAATCCAACGGCACATGGTCAGGAATTACGATTTGGTCAAATCGGAACGGCGCTCTACAGTTCGATTACGACGGCAGCTGAAACCGGTGCGGTCAACGCGATGCATGACTCACTGCATCCACTTGCTGGATTGATCCAACTCGGCAATATGATGCTCAACGTCGTTTACGGTGGAGCAGGTGCAGGATTCCTGAACGTCTTACTTTACGCCTTCGTCGCAGTCTTCCTGACAGGTCTCTTGATCGGTCGGACACCGACGTTCCTCGGGAAGAAAATCGAGACGTTCGAAGTGAAGATGATCGCGATCGCGCTACTCGTGCCGCCATTCCTGATTCTCGTCGGAACGGCAATCTCGATGTACGCTGCACCAGGCGTCGCCGGCATCTCGAACCCAGGTTATCACGGACTGTCGCAAGTCTTGTATGAGTTCACATCCGCGACGGCGAACAACGGATCCGGTTTTGAAGGACTCGGCGACGCAAACGTCTACTGGAACGTCTCGACGTCATTCGCGTTGTTCTTCGGACGCTACATCCCATTGATCTTGATGCTTGCGATCGTAGGTTCGCTTAAAGCGAAGCAATCGGTTCCGCAAGATGAATTTTCGTTTAAGACAGACACACCACTCTTCGGAACAGTCTTCCTCGGTACGGTCGTACTCGTCGGTGCATTGACATTCTTGCCAGTGCTCGTACTTGGACCAGTCGCGGATTGGCTGACGATGTGAACAGGAGATAAAATCATATGATGGAACGAATCATGCATCCGACGCCCGAGGAACACCAACCGAACGGGGAGCCGGAACACCAATCCAAATCAGCAATCAGTGGCTCGATCGCGCGTCAAGCGACGATCGATGCCTTTAAAAAATTAAATCCCGTCAACATGGTCAAACAACCGATCATGTTCGTCGTCTGGATCGGCTGCTTGCTCGCGATCGGCTATACGATCTTCATTGACGAGATGCGTGGCTTTAACTTAACGGTCAGTATTATCCTCTTCCTGACGGTCTTATTCGCGAACTTCGCGGAATCGATCGCGGAAGGACGCGGGAAAGCCCAAGCGGACTCACTGAAAGCTTCAAAGGCAGATGTCATGGCACGTAAACGTGTCGGACAACTGATTCAAAGCGTCTCGTCGGCGACACTCCGGAAGGGCGATATCGTCTTCGTCCGAGCAGGGGAGTATGTACCCGGTGACGGTGAAATCATCAAAGGACTTGCTTCGATTGATGAATCAGCGATCACGGGGGAATCCGCACCCGTCATCAAGGAAGCGGGCGGTGATTTCTCCTCGGTCATCGGTGGAACACTCGTCGTCAGTGACGAGATCGAAGTCCGGATCACGAGCAATCCAGGTGAGTCATTCCTCGATCAGATGATTGCCCTCGTCGAAGGCGCAAGTCGTCAGAAGACACCGAACGAACTCGCGTTATCAACGCTCTTGACGAGCTTGACATTGATTTTCTTACTTGTCGTCATGACACTACCTGTCTTTACGAACTACCTTGGATTTGATCTGTCAGGTCCAATCTTGATCGCCTTACTCGTCTGTTTGATCCCGACGACGATCGGTGGCTTACTGTCAGCAATCGGAATCGCCGGGATGGACCGAGTCACCCGCTTCAACGTCATCGCGATGAGCGGGAAAGCGGTCGAAGCAGCAGGCGATATCCAGACGATCATCCTGGACAAAACAGGAACGATCACGTTCGGTAACCGGATGGCGTCGGAGATCACGCCAGTCGGTGGACGTACTGCTGAGCAGGCGTTCGAGGGGGCGATCCTCGCCTCACTTGCTGACGAGACACCAGAAGGACGTTCTGTTCTTGAACTCGCTGAACTTCGTGCGATGCCGGTGGAACAACACTGGTTAGATGGCGCAGAGATCGTACCGTTCCGCGCAGAGACACGGATGTCCGGAATCGACTTAAGAGATGGTCGCCGCGTACGTAAAGGGGCGGGGCAAGCGATTCAAGAATGGGTCAAGGAACAAGGCGGCGCTATTCCGAATGATTTGCAAGAGAAAGTAGATGCGGTCTCTCGTCTTGGCGGCACACCACTCGTCGTTGCGATCGACGCAACGATCCTTGGCGTCATCTATTTGAAAGATACGGTGAAACCGGGCATGCGCGAACGATTTGATCGTTTGCGTGAGATGGGGATCAAGACGGTCATGTGTACGGGTGACAACCCGTTGACGGCAGCAACGATTGCCCGCGAAGCAGGCGTCGATGATTTCGTCGCGGAATGTAAACCGGAAGACAAGATTCGTGTCATCCAGCAGGAACAAGCAGCCGGTCACCTCGTCGCCATGACAGGAGACGGAACGAATGATGCACCAGCACTCGCTCAAGCCGATGTCGGACTCGCGATGAACAGCGGAACGCAAGCCGCAAAAGAAGCGGCGAACATGATCGATCTTGATTCGAACCCGACGAAAATCATCGAAGTCGTCGAAATCGGGAAACAGCTCTTGATGACACGGGGTGCCTTGACGACGTTCTCGATCGCAAACGATGTCGCGAAATATTTTGCGATCATCCCGGCAATGTTCATGGTCGCAATCCCGCAGATGGAAGTACTCAATATCATGCGTCTTGATTCCCCGACGAGCGCGATCTTGTCTGCCTTGATCTTCAATGCGATCATCATTCCGATGTTGATTCCGCTTGCGATGCGAGGAGTTACCTATAAACCGATGACGGCGGATCAATTACTCGGTCGTAACTTACTGATCTATGGTCTTGGCGGTGTCGTCGTTCCATTCATTGGGATTAAAATCATCGATGTCTTGCTTGCAAGCATCCTCTAAGGAGAAAACGAATCATGAAACAAGCCATTCGTGTGACGGTCTTCGTCACGGCGTTATGCGGGATCGTCTTTCCCGCTTTATTGACCCTGTTCGGTCAACTACTCGTACCGGATAAAGCTGAAGGTTCTTTAGTACAAGAAAACGGAAAATTCATCGGATCGGAATTGATTGCCCAGCCGTTCACGTCGAAACAGTATTTTCATGGACGTCCATCAGCGGTCGATCAATTAGCGGGAGCGTCTGCTGGGGATAACCTAGCAGCATCGAACCCGGAGCTTGGCACGAAGATGGCGGAATTACAGAAACAGAACCAAGTGGACGGCGCTTCGCTTCCGGACGATGCCCTCGTGACATCCGGTTCTGGCTTCGATCCGCACATCTCAGTCGACTATGCTTTGGTTCAGGCGAAGCGTATCGCAACCGCGCGCGACCTGTCGCGTGAAGAAGTGCGGAAGTTGATCACGAAGGAAGCAGGAACACATGATTACGTCAACGTCCTGCGCTTGAACTTAGCCCTTGATCGGAGTAAGTCATGACACGAGGAAAGCTGAAGCTGTATATCGGCTCAGCTCCTGGTGTCGGAAAGACGTATAAGATGCTTGCCGATGCACGAACGTTGACGCTTGAAGGCAAGGATGTCGTCATCGGTCTAATTGAGACACATGGTCGAAAAGAGACGGCAGAGATGGTCGGGCAACTCGAACAAGTTCCGCTACTTGAAGTCGTCTATAAGGACAAGACATTCCCTGAGGTGAACGTGGACGCGATCATTGCCCGTCGCCCGGATATCGTACTGATCGATGAACTGGCGCATACGAATGCGCCAGGATCGGTACGAAAGAAACGCTATCAAGATGTCGCAGCACTGCTTGAAGCAGGAATTAATGTCTATTCGGCCGTCAACATCCAGCATTTCGAAAGCTTGCTCTTTAAGGTCAAAGAAGTGACGGGCGTCGAGGTTCGGGAACGCATCCCGGATCCGTTTCTCGGTGAAGCCGATGAGATTCTACTCGTCGACGTCACGCCACAGACGTTACGGGAACGACTCGAGCAAGGAAAGATCTATAAGAAGGAAAAGATTGAACAGAGCTTGAATTCGTTCTTTTCGCTTCAGAATCTTGCGAGTTTACGTGAGCTATCGCTACGTCAGGTCGCGGACGAAGTCGACGATCAAGTCTATCAATCACGCTTGTTGATTGAAAAGGATCCAGCGTCGCTACAGGAACGAATTCTCGTCTGTATCCAGCTCAATGACAACGCGCGGAAGTTGATCTATCGCGGCTTTCGCATGGCGAGTCGTCTGAAAGCGGATCTTTATGTGCTGACGATTTTACCGACGGCAGAGAATCAGCTGAATGCGAAACAAAAAGAAGTCTTAGCGATGGTACGCGAGAGTGGTTCCTTGTTCGGAGCAGAGGTGCTGATCCGAATCCAAGGCGAGCGCTCGATCGCCCAAGCGATCACGGCAGCTGCCAAGCATCATCGCATCACCCAAATCGTCCTCGGTCAATCTGCACGGACCCGTTGGCAGGAAGTCCGGCGTGGATCGATCATCAATGAAATCATGCGTCATGTCCGCGGGATCGATATTCAAATCGTTGCCGATGACATGGAACGCTAGGGGAGCCCTTCCGCGTAAATGCAGGGGTTCTCTTCGTATCATTCAAGAATAACAGTACTTCGTAGTATTATGGAGTACCGTTCATATGAAGGCAGAGTGCAGTTTTTCTCTTAGTGAGAAAGATTGCACTTTTTTGTTTACCTCGCATCTTTTTCCTGGGACAAGCGTCGCGCCGCTTCACTTCGTTGCAGGGTCGCTCCTGCTTGTTTTTCCCTAGGAAGCGATGTCGAGTGAACAATTTGCGTCAGGGTATAGAAAGTAGAAACGAAGAAGGAGAAGGACTTCTTTTGATAGATAAGAGAGATCATCATCACATCAGCACACCTTGTTTTGTAGGACCACTTTAGCCGTAAAAATGATGCGCTTATCGATTTCATTTCGTTATGTTTTAGTAGGACGCAACCGTACATCCTTGACTCCTACAGGAAAAGGAAGTGCGGTTAGCGCTTCCGTCAGGGATGGGTGAGACCCGACAAATCGCATGGAGTGCGAGATGTCGCGGCTTACCTCCCGCCTGTGGAAAGCGAGGATGTCGGGAACGTCTGTCATAAAAACGAGAGTGACGTCATTTACTTTTCAATGAATAAACATTACGAAAAAGGAGTAGTCTTTCTCTATCAAGAGAAGAACTACTCCTTTATGTGTATGCTTTTAACTATCTCTTAGCGAGCGAAGACCGGAATATCGAAGGTTGCCGTATAGCTATCCATCTGTTGATAGAGTGAATAGATCCGTGACGTCTGTTTGACCGCCCATCCCATGTCTGTTGCGTACTGATGGCTACCAGGGCGCATCGGACTCCAACGCATTTTGTAAAGCGTATTTTGTCCATAGGCATTGTGGATGTACTTCGTGCTGATGAATTCAGCACCACCGACAATCGCGGCTTCCGGAGTGAACCAACCTTGGCTGTACGCATAAGCAGCGCCGGTGTTGATTGCATCGTAATCATACGCACCAATGCCGTACATGTTGTAGACTTTGCGTCCATTCCATGTCACACCCATTGCGAGTGTCGATTTTCCATTACCTGTCTCAAGCAAAGCGTGGGAGATCAAGTAAGCTTCGTTGACGCTGTATTTTTGACCAGCATCGATGAACGCTTGACCACAACTACCATTGCTACATTTGTTGAAGATTCCTTCGCCTTTCGTCACGTTCGCTAACATCTTATCGAGTGTCGCAGGTGTCGCACCTGTTGTTTTCGATAGATCAAGGAACTGATAGAAGTCTGAAGAATTTCGGTCGACCTTGAGTGGATCAGCAGCGTTACGGACATCTGTTTCGAGTGCATTCAACCATTGGATCGTCGAATAATTCGTTGCGTTCGAATAGACACGTGGGTACGTCGTATAGAAGCCACTGACGGATTGATAGACGCGAATCATCCGACCAGGCTGGAATTGACCATAGACGTGACTGGCAGTCGAAGCGCCTGAACGAATGTTGAGCGGTGTCGTCGCTGTGACAGTCGCAATCGTTCCGTTGACGGGATCAAGTGCACCACCGAGGCGGACGTAACCCGTGCTGACGTACATCAATTTGTTTTTGTAGATATCCGTTTGCGGTGGTGGATTTAGTTTCATCTGTGCGCTGATGAAGCTATCGAACGTATACGGTGTCGCGACGGAGTTATAGACGTTTAATTTAGAAGAAGTCGTCACGAACGCCCCCTTATATGCATATCCACTTTTGCCATCGTAGGAAATCTTATACCAATCACCGATTTGACCAGAGACGGTGACGACGAGATTTTGAGGAATCGTCTTAATGACATTGTATGAGCTACCGACGTAAGAGCGTAAAGCCACGTTTGATGTAGCCCGTACGTACAATTTTTGTTTTGCTTCGTATTTGATCGATGACGTATTTTGACCAGTCCGGATATAACCCGTTTTGCCATCAATCGTCACTTTATGCCACGAGGTGTTCGTGTACGATGTGATCAATGAAGAAGTGTAATAGACATTTCCGAACGAGAGTGTCGTTATAGTTGCTGCTTGATCGTCCGGTGCTTGTTTGACGACAAGTGATTGATTCGCCAAGAAACGTGCACCCGTAATCTTTTTCGTTTCCGTGTACGGTGTCAGTGTTGATTTTAAGACGTAACCGTTTTTACCAGCGTAGCTGATTTTTAACCACTGATCGAGACTACCTGTTACTTGAACGACGGCTGCTTTTGGCAGCTTCGTCACCGTCGCATAAGCTGAACCGGCATCCGACTGGAGTGTCGTATCCGTCGTTGCTTGATAGCGGTGGTTATTGACGCTTCCATATGTGACAGGTGAGCCTTGATTGATTTGAATGTAACCGGTTTTTCCGTCAACCGTCAGGCGATGCCATTGCTCTGAACGACCAGTCGTGACGACTTGATTCGTCGTGTAGACGTCTCCAGAAGAGAGGCGAACGAGAGTGTCAGCTGTCGCTTGGTGTGATGTTTTTACTTCGACGGTACGCCCAAGGCGATAAGAAGAAGATGGAATCGATTGCGTCATGACTTTTTCCTTAGCGTAACGTGAAGCGATATAACCTGTTTTCCCGTTGTACGTCACACGGTACCAATCATCGATCATTCCAGTGACCGTGATGCTCGTACTAGAAGGAATCGTTTTGACGGTCGCGTAAGTGTTTCCAGCATATGAACGGAGGGGAGTCGAAGTCGTCGTCTGCATGACGATCCGGTCCGATTGATAACGAACACTCTTGCCTTGACCGACAGGAATGTAGCCTGTCTTTCCATCCTTGCTCACACGATGCCATTGCTGACCGTTTGATGTGACGAGTTGTGTCGTGTAGTAGATGTCACCGCTCTGAAGTGTTGCAAGCGTGGATGCTTTTGCATCTGGTGAAGATTTGATCGAAACCGCTTTTTCAAGTTCAAAGCGTGCACCTGCAATTTTCTGCTTCGTTGCAAGCGTCGTAAAGGTGCTAGAAGCAGCATATCCCGTTTTACCGTTATAACTGACCCGGTACCAATTGCCGATCCGTCCAGAAATCTTGATGACCGTATTGCTCGGGATCGTTTGTACTGTTGCATATGATGGACCTGCATACGAGCGGATCGTTGTTGCGGCTGTCGTTTTCAATGAAAGGTTTGATTGTGACTCGTAAGCGATAGGTGTTGCCTGATTCGCTAATACGAAGCCGGTTTTACCTTCCTTCGATACTTGATACCATGTTTCACCGAGTGGATTCGTCACACGTGTCTTCGTGTAGTAGACGTTTCCGGCACTTAGTGTCGCAAGTGTTTTTCCGTTTGTTGCAGGTGTCGTCTTGATGGCGAGTGATGCTGTCAACAGGAAGCGTGAAGACGGAAGCTTCGTCTTTTCTGTGTACTCTGCCAATGTAGCGGATAAGACATAACCCGTCTTACCAGCGTATGTGACTTGATGATACGTTGCCGTCTTAGCGCTTGATGTGACAATCGTGCCCTTCGGAAGACTGGCTAAGCTGTTCTTCGGTTCCGCTTGATTGTAAAGGGGTGTCGCACTTTTCGTCTGATACCGTGTTTGTGGGATCAGGGTCACACTTTGCTTTTCAGAAGAGGCGAACGCATCTTGATGCATGTAACCTTTTTTCCCATCGTACTGGACGCTGACCCAGTCCTCGATCCGACCGACGATTTTGACGTCTTTTCCAGATGGAATGGTCTGAACTTTTGGATAACCGGTTCCAGCGTATTGGCGCAAGATATAAGCGTCGACCGTTCTTGACGTCGTGTTCGTCACCTTTTTATAGGCAACTGCTTTTGCACCAGCAGCGACATAGCCCGTCTTCCCGTCATATTTGACGCGGTACCATGTTTCGCCATATGGATTTGTCACACGTTGTGACGTGTAGTACACATCCTCTTCGTTCAACGTACCGATCGTCACTGCAGTATCCACTGCCGTCTTTTTGATCGGTGTTTTTTTGAGGACGAGGTAGCGCTGTCCAGAAACGGTTTGTTTCTTTTCGTACAGCGTGAGGTATTTCGACGCGACATATCCCGTTTTTCCAGCGTATGTCACTCTTCTGAATGCGCCAGAAGCATACGTGGATGAAACGACAGTTCCGGTCTTGATCGTCAACAAGCGTTTCCGAGAAGATGCCGTCTTGTCGTACAGATAACTATCGGTAGACAGACGGTAGGTCGTCGCTTTCGTCGTCGCTGCTTCAGCTACGGGTAAAGATGTTAAAACGATGCTGAAAACGATGAGAAAGCTCGCGAACACCTTCAAGGTCTTCGAGAATGATGTCGTGTTCAAAGTATCTTTCCTCCTAGTAGATATTCGTCCGGATGGACGGAATCGGCTTCTAGGATGTCTAAGTCTAAGTTGTGGAATCTATTGCCTATCCTTACTATCGACAATATCGGATTTTTATGAATAAGATATTGAATTATTTTGAAAAAAGGGGTCTGGTTTTTTGAAAAACCCTCCTGTTTGTTTAAACAAGAGGGGAAATGATCAGATGTTGAGACGAGCGAGGAGTTCTGTCAGATTCGTCGTTGGTCGTTCACACGAAAAATCATGACAGAGATAAGCGGTAGGTACGTTTGGTTCAGGATAATCTGCGATCAATGGTACAAGCGGTAGAAGGTCACGCTTCGTCCCAATCAATAAGGCGACTTCCGGTAAGCGCATCTGTTGCAGTTGATTGATTTCGATTGGGATTTCCGACTCTTCAGGAATCAAGATGATCAATTCCTTCGGTTCCATCTGCCGATAGGTGAACGTACTGACAAGTGAGGCGAAGCCCGTTGGTTGTTGCTCGACTTCTTCTACTAATGCCGTAAGAGCCCGTTCGGCACTTTCCTGATAGACGAGACGCCCGGTGAGGCGACTGAGCGTGAAGAAGGCATGCAAGGCAACGCTGTTTCCAGCCGGTGTGACCCCATCATACAGATCAAGTGGACGAACGAGTAGCTCGTCGGAGCGTGAAGATGTCAGATAAAAATAGCCATCTACTGTCTGGAACTGATCTTGTAGCACATCTGCAAGTACTAAAGCTTCCTCTAGATGAAGCGCTCGTCGTGTCGATTGAAACAGTTCAAGATGTGCGTCAATCAAATAAGCATAGTCATCGAGGAATCCGTGTCCGGTCGCTTGTCCTTCGCGGTAATGAACGGCAAGTTGCTGTTCGGTACGAACGAATCGTTCAAGTGATGTCACCGCACGCGTTGCGACACGTGTATAATGCGGTTTATTAAAGATGCGACCGGCTTTAGCGAACGTCGAGATCATCATCGCGTTCCACGATGTCAAGCGCTTATCGTCACGAAATGGACGCGGACGTTCATTTCGCGCACGAAGAAGAAGCTGGCGCTCGCGTTCGAGTTGCGCCGCTGTCTCAGCAGGCGACAAGTGAACAGAACGTGCGAATGCCTCGAGTGATCGTCCCGTCCGGTAAAAGACGTTTCGTCCTTCGAAATTTCCTGATGGTGAAGCATGATAGAAGCGCGGGAACAGTGCGTCTGGTCCGAGTAAGTCCGTCAGTTCAGTTGCCGTGAAGGTATAATAGTGTCCTTCGCCGCCTTCACTATCTGCATCCAGTGCGGCGTAGAAGGTGCCGTCCGGTGCAGTCATCTCATGCTCTGTGAACGAGAGGACTTCTTCCGCGTAACGTCGAAAACGGATCTGTCCGGTCACTTGGTACGTCTCGATGCATAAGGTCGCAAACCAAGCATTGTCGTACAGCATCTTCTCGAAATGAGGAATTTCCCACTTGGCATCGACCGTATAGCGGAATAGACCGTAGCCGACTTGATCGGTCATCCCACCGTCACGCATCGCGATTAATGAACGCATGACCATATGGAGCGCTGTTTCGTCTTCCGCGTATTGATAATAATCAAGCAAGAAACGAAGCAGGGCTGGCGACGGAAACTTCGGTGCCCCCCCGAATCCACCGTGTTGACGGTCAAATTGGCGCATCGCTTGATCAAACGTCTCGTGAATGATGGATTCATTCCAAGTATGGGTAGACGTCGTAGGCTGCAATACGTCGCGAAGCGTTTGCGACATGTTCTGACCGACTTGTGCGATTTTTTCTGGTGAACGGCGGAATTGCTCGCTTAGCTGAAGCGTCACCTGACGAAAACTCGGGCGGTTGAACTGAGGCGTCTTCGGAAAATACGTACCGATATAAAACGGTTGCTGGTCCGCTGTCATGAAGACGCTCAGTGGCCAGCCGCCTTGTCCGTTCATGACTTGAGCCGCCGTCATGTAGACATGGTCAATGTCAGGACGTTCTTCCCGGTCGACCTTGATTGCGATGTAGCGTTCGTTCAAGAGGCGTGCCGTTTCTTCATCCTCGAAGCTTTCGTGAGACAGCACATGGCACCAATGGCACGTCGAGTAACCAATCGATAAAAAGATCGGCTTGCCGCTTTCCCGAGCGGCAGTGAAGGCGTCTTTGCCCCACGGGTACCAATCGACAGGCTGATGAGCGTGTTGCAATAGGTAGGGACTCGTTTCATGGATAAGTCGATTCGACATGATGGATTTCCCTCGTTTCTTCTATAGTAATGAGTCCTCTTCACGATACTCGGCTTTTACGGCAGGTGCAACTACAATTCTGAGACAGGAGAAAACGATTTTTCAAAAGAAAGATTGACTTTACAAAAGAAAGTGTGATAGATTAATATAAGTCATGAATCGGGGATGATCACTCATGTGAGAATCTTCAATCCATATCATACAATTAAATCGACAGGTCAGGATTTTTAGACCGCTACTGACAAATGAGTCAGACATAAGTCATCGCTTTTATTTTGTCCTTCTTCATACTACGAGGAGAAGTTGACCCAGCAAGATAAACCTTCCAATCGATACTTTTCCGCTCATTCCCGAGCTATTTCTAAAAATCCCAGTATCATGCGTCCGTTGCAGACGCATCACGATTCTTGCTAAAATGCTTGATTCAGCTGGCGCGGCCAAGGAGCCGTAACAACGAAAGAGAGGTAGGGCTTTCGTCGTTTCAGGTGTTTTGATCACCTGTAATCCTCGATTCTCATGACAACCAAAACAACGACACGCTGATGAGGCGTTTTTTTTGTGCCTTTTTTCGGGTAATGCTGAAAGAAGGGGGTGACGACATGCCATGGAATGAGAACGACTATCCGGAGTCATTCAAGAACTTTGATCCGCCACTTCGAAAGAAAGCAATCGAGATCGCGAACGCGTTATTAAAAGACGGGTATGAAGAGGGACGCGCCATTCCGATCGCGACATCGCAAGCTGAAAAATGGTACGAAAGTCACAAAGACGAACAATAAAAAGTTGTAAGCGATACCATCTCTTTCATTTACGAAGGATGGTATCTTTTTTTACGAAAAATATACACTATTGAGAATATAATCTGATATTATTAAGAAGTGTCAGAAAATTCAATAGGGGGTCTCATCATGAAATACGGCAGTACGTTTGGAAAGTGGGCATTGGCCGGAGTGTTAACAGCAGGAATCCTTCCACAAGCGGGTCTTGTCGGGGCAGAAGGCGAAGGCGTCATCTTGTCTGAATACATAGAAGGAACAAGTAACAACAAGGCAATCGAGCTATACAATGGGTCGGGGCAAATCATTGATTTAGCGGACTATACCCTCGTTCAATATACGAACGGTGGACCATCAGAAGCGAAAATCACATTATCGGGGAAAGTGGATCCAGGAAAGACGTTCGTCATCGCGAACTCGAGTGCGAATGCGGACATCAAAGCAAAAGCACAATTGACGACGGGATCATTAAACTTCAACGGGAATGATCCAATTGCACTTAAAAAAGGCGACGTCGTTCTTGATATCATCGGACCACTCGGTTCATCAACGGATTTCGCAAAAGATACGACACTCGTGCGGAATGCGGGCGTCACGTCTGGTGCTAAAACATACGAACCATCACAGTGGACGAGCTTCCCGGTCGATACACTGACGAATCTCGGTAGTCATCAGACAGAAGCGGGCGACGTTCTTGCAGCACCTACAGCTTCTCCAGTCGGTGAAGTTGAACGTGGAGATCAAGTGACATTGTCAGGTGAAGGAACGATTCATTACACGGTTGATGGCACGACACCAACTGTCGACAGTCCGGTGTATACGTCACCGATCACGATCAACGATGAAGTGACGATTCAAGCAGTTGCCGTCAAGGACGGTAAAACGTCAGCTGTTTCGACATTCAAGTATTACATCGCACCACCGATCACGAAAATCAGCAACATCCAAGGCGTTGCGCATACGTCGCCTTACGCAGATCAACTCGTCCGGACGACAGGTGTCGTCACGTACGTCGTCGATGCGAACAACTTCTATATGCAGGATCCGAATCCGGATAACGACAGCCGGACATCGGAAGGGATTCTCGTCTATGCGAAAAACCATGGTGCTGCCGTTGGACAAAAAGTCGCGACGACAGGATATGTCAAAGAATGGTTACTTGGCGGCTACAGTGATAAGTTCGATACAGACTTAGCGGTCACGGAAATCAGTACGGTCAATCTCGTAAAGGGTGCGCTCAACGAAGGATTACCAGCAAGCATCGTTCTTGGCGATGAAGGGGTCTTGATTCCAACGCAAGTCGTCGACAACGATTCGTTCGCTCAGTTTGATCCAGAAGAAGATGCAATCGACTTATACGAAAGCTTAGAAGGTATGCGTGTCGCTTTACCAAACGCGATCGTCACAGGACCACAAGCGAACCGGACGATTCCAGTTCGGACGCAGACAGCGGATAAGGTCTATACGAAACGTGGAACGCCGATCCTGACGAAAGACAACGTCAACCCGGAGCGTCTCTTCGTCGAGATGGGAAGCTCGTCGTACCGTGCAAAAGCTGGTGATACGTTCAACGGAACGATTGAAGGTGTCATGAGCTATAACTATTCGGCGTATAAAGTCCTTTCAAAAGCAGCTGATCTTCCGCCACTCGTCACGCGCGAAGCAGATCGTCAACCGACGAACATCGAAACGGGTAAATCACGTTTGACTGTTGCTTCGTACAACGTCGAGAACTTTGCTTCAACAGCAGACGAAGGAAAAGTCGATCGCGTCTCAGAAGGAATTGCAACGTTCTTGAAGACACCGGACATCGTTGGTTTGACAGAGATGCAGGATAACGATGGCGCAACAGATAGCGGCACAGTCGATGCTTCGAAATCATTCGAGACATTGATCGCGGCGATCGAAGCGAAAACGGGTGTCCGCTATGCCTATACGGACATCGCACCAGAAGACAAGAAGGATGGTGGACAGCCAGGCGGAAACATCCGTGTCGGATTCCTCTACAATCCAGCACGTGTATCGCTCGCACCAGGTGAAAAAGGTGGCGCGACGGAAGCCGTTACGGTGGAAAATGGTAAGTTAACGAAAAACCCGGGTCGTATCCAACCGACGGATCCGAACTTCGCGAGTTCACGGAAACCGCTCGTCGCTGAATTCCTCTTCAATGGTGATTCGTACCATGTTATCGTCAACCACTTCAACTCAAAAGGTGGCGACGGAGCTGACTTCGGTAAGAACCAACCGGTCGTACGTAAGAGTGAAGTCCAGCGTCATGCGATTGCGAACATCGTCCAAGATTTCGTCTCTGAATTGAAAACGGAAGTCAAAGGCTCAAACGTTGTCGTTCTCGGTGACTTAAACGACTTCCAATTCTCGAAGACGCTTGATATCTTAAAAGGTGATAACTTGTGGAACACAGTTGACGATCTGCCGGAATCAGAGCGGTACTCGTACGTCTACAACGGAAACGCTCAAGTGCTCGACCATATCTTAATCTCGAACAACTTAAAACGTTATACGTCTTCAGATATCGTCAACATCAACTCAGAGTATATGGAAGCAGACGGTAGCGCGAGTGACCACGATCCAGCGATCATCTCGATTCAAGGTGCAGAGACGGCCGTACCGGTCAAAGGAAAAGCAGAAATCGGCATCTGGCGTGCTGTCCAAAAAGGGAAGCATATCTTCATTGAGCGTAAATTAGGTCGTCATTGGTTAAAAGCAAGTGAAACGCATGGTGATCAACAAGGCGAATTGCTCGCACTTCGTGTTTCGCAAGGACGTCCGTACATTCAAGTGAAAGTCAAAAAAGGCAAAACAATCTGGCTTGAATTATCGAACACGTATAAGTTGAAAGAAACAACAAAATATCAATAAATCAAAAAGCGGACTTAGCGGTCCGCTTTTTTGCGTGCTGGAATAAAAAGCGAAAGAAGTGAGAGTGTACTGATCGAGAGTGTCGAAATTAAAGCGATAGATAGAGGGATGGCGCGGAACATATACGTGAAGTGGATCAAGATTAAAAAAAGGATGATAGCAAGACCAGGAATGAATTTCTTAGAGAGCAGCATACCCGATCCAGGAACAAGTAACTCGAAACCGAGCCGTTGATTGAGTCGGACATCTTCATGTGCATTAGCCAAGCTAAACGATACGGTCAACGCGACAAGAATCATCCAGCCGGAAAATAAGTATTGTTGAATCGGCAAAAAAGCAATGGATTCATAAATGAAATACAGTAAAACCATAGGTCAACTCCTTCATATCATTATGTTATTTGGAAAAGCATTGAAAGTTTGGCTTACGAATTCTAATGATACCGAGTCGAGAATCGGAGAGCAATCAAAAATCGTTTAGAATGAAATAAAAGAATGTTCACACATTTTAATAAAAGGGGAAAATCATTTAGTATGTGTATTAAATACTTTCAAGAATCGTTTAAACAAAAGCTTTTTTGAAATGGGAGCGCTCTCATGAAATATGTCGGATTTGTGGACGAAAGATGTGATTTAGACAAATGAGAGCCGATGACTGTTCGAAGGAATGATTTTCTTTTAAAATAAAGGTAATGAAATAGAAGGAGGCGAAACGAGGGCATGAAAAAATGGCTAATCATCGGAGTAGCAGCAGTAGCCTTTTTCGGCTACGAAAACATTCCAATGGAACAAGCAGAAGCCGATTACCCGAAAAGCGGCGGCAAGCTGATTGATCGATATAGCAGTGAGTATCCGGGATACGACTGGGAAGTCAGACGGACATCAACGGAGGAATTCGTCGCCTTGACGAAGGATGGTAAGGACTACGGGAAGTATCGTTTCAAGAACGGGGTGACGACGCAAGGCGCGGTCTTGAATAAGGATACGGAATCTTCCTTGAAGAAAAAAGGGTGGACCGCAGTGAAGTCCTACCGTAAAGGCAACACGAACTACATGTTGAATCTGGATCATGCCGCCGTCTATGAGAAGAAAGGCAATTACGTGACATATTTCTTCGATCAACATGACGGCAATAAAGTCAAAGCGACGCTTGCGATTCCAAAAGACGTCGAAGCGAAGAAAAAAGGCTTCTACGGTACGGCGTCGAATGCGTTACGAACGACAGATGAGAAACTGATGCTTCGGTTGATGAACTGGGAACGAGCCGACTATAAATTAAATCCATTAGCACCGTACACGGCACTGAAGCCGGTTACACGTGGTCACAGCGAAAACATGGCGAAGAATAATTTCTTCTCGCATACGGATCCACAAGGGCGTGACCCGTTCGATCGAATGGAACAAGGTGGTATCAAGTTCATGGGAGCCGGTGAGAATCTCTCAATGGGCTATCCGAACGTCTTTGCGGCGCATTGGGGTTTGATGAACTCAAAAGGACACCGCGATAACATCCTTCAAAAGAGCTTCAAGCAGGCGGATGTCGGTGTAGCATTCCGAGATAATTCACCGTACTTCACGATTAATTTCCGAACACCTTAAATAGAAGAATGGAGGACGATATCGCTCGATGTCGTCCTCTTTTTTACGAGTTAGTTCGTTCTATACTACAGGTAGGAGGTGGAGCAGTTGAAAATACGTCGATTGACGGTTGAAGATGCAACTCTTTACAAAGCACTGCGGTTAGAAGCCTTACGAAACCATCCGGAAGCATTCGGTTCTGATTACGAAGCAGAAAAAGATCGACCCATCGAACGGTACGCAACTCGTCTTGAAAGCGAACAGTCGATGACGTTCGGTGCGTTTCATGAAAATGAACTCGTCGGTGTCGTCACGATCGTCAACTTAGAGCCGTTCAAGATGCGACATCGAGCGAATCTATTTGCGATGTACGTCGCGCCAAGCGCCCGAAAGCAACAGGTCGGACGACAACTCGTACAAGAGGCATTACGTACATTAAAGCAGCATCCTGTGATTGAGCAAGTCCATCTCTCGGTCGTCCGGACGAATGAAGCTGCTAAAGCGTTGTATCGATCACTTGGTTTTGAATCATACGCGATTGAACCGCGGGCGCTGAAAATCGATGATACCTATCATGATGAAGAACTGATGTGGTATCGGTTCTAACACAAAACGACCGGAATTCAAAGAGAGGTGATCTCGTTGAATTCCGGTCGTTTTTTACATCAGTTTGCCCATTCAGGTTTACTGAAGCCCTTGAATGATTTTTCGATGACTGTATTGAAAGCGTCCGATTCGACGGCTGCTTTTAAGTCTTTTGCGACTTGTTTGTCCGCATCTTTCGTTTGGACAGCGACGAGGTTACGGTATTGTTCGTCCATCGTCTCAAGCGCTAACGCATCAAGTAAGTCGAATTTCGCAGCAAGTGCGAAGTTCCCTGGAACGGCTGAAATGTCGACACTTTCGACGGCGCGTGGCAATTGAGCCGCCTCGAGTGGTTTAATGACGAGTTTCTTCGGATTCTTGACGATATCTTTCTCTGAAACGGTTAGTGGATCGACATCCGGCTTCAGTTCAATCCAGCCTTGTTCCGCAAGTAAGTTCAGTGCTCGTGCTTGGTTCGTCGGATCATTCGGCGTCGCGACTTCAGCACCTGTCTTGACGTCGTCAAGTGTCTTCGCTGTCTTGCTGTATAGTCCCATCGGTGCTGTTGGAACCGTGATGAGTCCTTTTAAATCGAGGTTCTTTTCTTTAGAAAACGTCTTGAGATAGATCGAGTGTTGGAACAAGTTGGCGTCGATGTTCCCGCTACCGAGGGCGATATTCGGTTGGATGTAATCGCTGAACTCGACGATTTCGACTTTATAGCCTTTCTTTTCGAGTTGTGGCTGGATCGCTTGTTTGACCATGTCGCTATACGGACCACTCGTCGCACCAATCTTGATCGTCTTGTCTTTTTCATCAGCACTGCTGTCTCCACATCCCGCGAGGACTCCTGCACCAAGTAAGGCTGTTGCTAAAAAGGCATATCGTTTTTTCATGATTCCACTCTCCCTTTGTATGTATGATTAGCGTTTATCTGTTTTTCGCGCCAGTTGATTGCCAAGTGCTTGAATACTTTGAACGATGACGATGAGCACGACGATCGTCACGATCATGATGAGATTATCGTAGCGATAGTAACCGAAACGGATCGCGAGGTCACCGACACCACCGCCGCCGACGATACCAGCCATCGCTGAGAAGCCGATTAAGCTGATCGTCGTTAATGTGATGCCCTGAATGATGCCAGGGAGTGCTTCCGGTAAGAGGACACTGACGATGATCCGCAAGGGTTTCGCCCCACATGCTTCTGCTGCTTCAATCAAACCAGGCGGAATCTCGCGGAGTGATGTTTCGACAAGGCGCGCGAGAAACGGAATCGCTGCGACACTAAGGCTGACGGACGCTGCCGTCGGACCGATCGTATTGTCGAGTAAGAACTTCGTTAATGGAATGAGGGCAACCAGCAAGATGATGAACGGTAGCGACCGGACGATGTTGACGACGAAGTCAAGAACACGGCGGACGGCAAGGTTTTGAAAAAATAATCCCCGGTCGGTGACGAACAAGAGAATTCCGAGCGGAATCCCGACGACCAATGCGAAAGCAAGTGAAATACCAACCATCCATGCTGTCTCGCCGAGTGCCTTCAAGAGCTCCGGTAACATCGTTTGAATACGATCAAGCCACATCCTGAATCACCTCGAGTGCGTGAAGTTCCGTCGCGAGCCAGTCAAGGGCAGGAGCGATTTGATCGGATGATCCCGTCAAGCTGACAATCAGGACACCGAAGGCGACGTCTTGAATGTAGTCGACCTTGCCGTGCAAGATGCTGACTGAGATATCGTAACGGCGGATCGCTTCTGATAACGTACTTTCACCGGTCTTCTCGCCTGTGAACTGCAAGCGGATGATCTTACCTGGGGTTGCCTGTAAGATGCGTTCCGGCAATTCGATTTGTAATGCCGTATCGACATAATGTTGCGTCACCGGATGCTTAGCTTGACTGAACAAGTCATAGGTTGAGGCGACTTCGACGACTTCACCTTGCGACATGACCGCGACGCGATGGCAAATCTGTTTGACGACATCAATCTCATGCGTGATGAGGACGATCGTCAATCCGAGTCGTTCATTCAAATCCTTCAGCAGTTCAAGAATCTGTAGTGTCGTAACGGGATCAAGAGCGGATGTCGCTTCATCACATAACAAGACGGTCGGATTGTTTGCGAGTGCCCGGGCAATCCCGACGCGCTGTTTCTGCCCACCGCTTAATTGACTCGGGAAGTTCGTCTCAAATCCTTCAAGTCCGACGAGCGAGACGAGTTCGCGAATTCGCTCCGGGAAATCTGCACGTTTGACGCCAGCGGCCTTGAGTGCAAAAGCGATGTTATCCGCGACGTTGCGTGACTGGATCAATTGGAAATGCTGAAAGATCATTCCTGTCCGCAAGCGAAGTTGACGTAAATCTGCTTTTGACATCCCGCCGAGCGAGACACCGTCGACCTTGACGGTTCCTTGTGTTGGATGCTCGAGCCCGTTGATCAGGCGAAGCAACGTACTTTTACCGGCACCAGACTCACCGATGATTCCGAAGATTTCTCCTTTTTGGATCGTCAAATCGACATCCCGTAATGCAAAAATCGGGGTCCGGTCTCGAACGAACCGTTTTGTAATGTGTTTGAATTCAATCATCCGCTCATCTCCTCATACAAAAAAAGTCGCTTTTTCCTAGTAGCAGAGCAACCAGAAAAAAGCGACGAAAGTGTAAGATTTCGTAACTTATCTCTCAGAATGAAAATCATTCTGTAGGATGTGGCACCGTTCCTTACAGGTGGTTGCCGGACGTCGTTGGGCCTAATCCCTCGGTCGCTCTCGATAAGTAGTTATGCTGTTGGGATTTACTTTAACGGAAATGATTCCCATCTGTCAAATGTTTTTTCAGAATTATTCCGCAACAGGTGTCCGGAACAGGTTGAGCGTTCCGATTCGATCGACGGCTTCTTCTAGACGTTCGACGTCAGCAATCAAGCTAATCCGGACGTAGCCTTCACCGTATTCGCCGAAGAATGATCCCGGGGTCACGGCGACGTGTGCTTCGTCAAGTAGATGATCGGTGAAGCTTTGGGACGTGTAACCTTCTGGAACAGGAAGCCAGACGAAGAAGGAACCGCCTGGGCGTGGACCACTCCAACCAATCGCATCGAGTTTTGCGAACAACGCATCGCGTCGTGTTTCATACAAGCTACTTAACTCACGGACGCACGTTTGGTCACTCGTGAGGGCAACGGTCGCCGCATGCTGAATCGGTGTGAAGGCACTGACGTAGAGATGTTCTTGGTATGTTTCGATGCTTGAGATGACGGACGGATTTCCGATCGCGAAGGCAATCCGGAAGCCGGACATGTTGAAGCGTTTTGAGAGTGAGAATAGCTCGATCCCGACGTCTTTTGCCCCTTCCGTCTGCAGGAAGCTTCGCGTCGGACCATCGAAACTGATGCCGCCGTATGCTAAGTCATGGACGACACAGATATCATGGGCATCGGCGAAAGCGACTGTCTGTTCGAAGGCTTCTGCCGTCGCGGTCGCACCCGTCGGATTACTCGGGTAGTTGAGGAACAACATCCGGGCACGCTCGACGTCCGTCGTATCAAGTAAGTCGTAATCCGGTAAGAAGTTATTTTTCTCAAGTAACGGAAGCGTGATCGGGAATGCGCCAGCAAGTGCTGCGCCAGACAGGTAATCCGGGTATCCTGGATCCGGAACGATGACACCTTCTCCAGGGTTGACGATCGTCTGCGGTAAGGCGACGATGCCGGCTTTACTGCCGAGGAGAATTGCGACTTCCGTTGCCGGATCGATTGTGACACCGAATTCAGTCGCATAAAAGCGCGCGACGGCTTGCTTTAGAAAATCATGTCCACGAAACGGTGGATATTGAAGGTTCGTTGGCTCGTCGATGGCTTGTTTTAAGGCATCGAGAATATGTACAGGCGTCGTCTGGTCGGGTGTTCCTTGACCAAGTGTGATGACATCGTGTCCGGCAGCTTTCACAGCACCGATTCGGTTCGCGAGTTCAGCGAAGACAGGAGCAGGAAGCCGATCAATGGCGATGGATGGAGCGAAATGTTTCATGGATGAATGCCTCCTTCGTGGTATTGTCGTCAAGGATAACGAATATTCAGTCAAAAGAAAAGAACTTTTTCGAAATTCAAAAAAATTGTCGGATAAACAGGTACAGATAAGTGGAGCGGGAATAAAGAGTAGGGAGAGGAGTGGGAAGATGAAGCGAGCTAACTGGAAAGAGGCAGTCGTCTATCAAGTCTACTGGCGTAGCTTTAAAGATTCGAACGGGGATGGGATCGGTGATTTGCGAGGTGTCATCGATAAGCTTGATTACATCGCTTCACTGGGTGTCGATGTCGTGTGGTTGAATCCGTGTTATCGTTCCCCGGACGTCGATAACGGCTATGATATTGCCGATTATTACGAGATCATGGAAAAAGCGGGAACGATGGGAGATCTCCAGGAGTTGATCACGGCCGCTCATGCCCGAGGATTAAAGGTCATTCTCGATTTAGTTGTGAACCATACGAGTGACCAGCATGACTGGTTCCGTCAGTCGCGAGAGCGGATTAACGATAAGGATGACTGGTACATCTGGCAGGATGGTACGAAAGAGACGCCTCCGAACAACTGGCGCTCGTACTTTGCGCCAAGCCCGTGGACGTGGAGTGAAGAACGCGGGCAGTATTATTTTCATTCCTTCGCCAAAGAACAGCCCGACTTAAACTGGGAGCACCCAGCTGTGAGGCAAGCGATCTACGATATGATGAACTGGTGGATCGCTCAAGGGATCGACGGCTTCCGGATGGATGTCATCAACTTGATCAAAAAACGGTCGTTTGAAGATGTCGCCAATCCGTTTGATCTCTCGTACCTTGGAAATCAGCCCGGCGTGCATGACTTTTTGCAGGAGATGCATGCGAATGTTCTTGCTGGTAAAGACTTGTTTACAGTCGGTGAGATTCCGTTCGTCGGTCCAGAAGACGGGCTGTTATATGTCAGTGAAGACCGAGAAGAACTCCGGACGCTGTTTCACTTCGAGATCGCGGACGACATGGAGGCGATGGATCTTTTACGGTTCAAGGAAATTCAGAAACGCTGGTACGATGTCTTATACCCACTAGGCGTCAATTCACAGTTCTTGAACAATCATGATCACACACGACAAGTGACCCGCTTCGGCAGTGAACGGTACCGCGTCGAGAGCGCGAAACTACTCGGTTTGATGTTGCATACGTTACCGGGCATTCCATACGTGTATCAAGGAGAAGAGATCGGGATGACGGGGATTCGCTTCTCGGATCCGTCGCTCTATCAAGACGTCGCCTTTCGAAATCGATACGCGGAGCGCGTCGCTGGTGGAGAGGATCCAGAGGTCGTACTCTCGTCGATGCAGTTACTTGCCCGTGATAACTCCCGCACACCGATGCAGTGGGACGGTACACATGCAGCTGGCTTTACGAGTGGGAAACCATGGTTAGCCGTCAACCCGAATTATACGGACATCAATGTCGCGCAGGCAGAAGCCGATCCATCGTCCGTGCTTGCTTTTTACAAGTCGCTGATTCAGATGCGAAAGCAACATCCGATCATGGTTTACGGCACGTACCGAGACTTGGCACTCCATGATCCGTATCTCTATATTTATGAACGGGAACTAGAGGGAGAGGTCTGGCGGATCGTCCTCAACGTACATGATGAACCGATGCAGACCGCCCTCATTTTACCGCATGAAAAATTGTTCGTATCAAACTATCCGGATAGCCCGGATATCTTGCGTCCCTACGAAGCACGCGTCTATCGTTATTCTGTTGCAGAACAGAATTGAACCACTGGACGAAAAAATGGGGTTAACTCAAAAAAAGAATGACGCGTCTTTTCACGCCCTTTCCTCAGGCGAGACACAAGCCCCGTTTTCCTGCTTCATTCAAGCAGGAAAACGGGGCTTGTTTGTCTCTGAAGCGCATAAATGCGCTTATTCCTGTAGGAATGGCGTGCGACGCGTCATTCTTTTTGTTATGAGATAAGGGTGGCAGAATGAAAATCTGCCACCCTTATCTTTGGAAAGACTGACTTATGATACAGTCCCATTTTAAGTGTGTGATTTGAATGGAGATGATTTTTTCGTCTGTAAGACCTGAGAGAATCGATCGACAGCTTGGCGCATTTCGTAACTCGGTCCGAGAATGAGGGGACCGTGTCCGACGGCAAGAATATCTGGAGATAGTTCCGTCAGTTGATCAGCCGAACGAAGGGCGACGTCCGGATCCCATGTTGCGAGTGCGGGGAACGGGAATTGCCAACGGACATCACCGGAGACGGCAAGTCCCCCTTGTGTCTGAAAAGCATCCCCGGCGATCAACGTCCGGCTTCCTTCATGCCAAAGCGAGATCGAACCAGGTGTATGACCGGGTGAGGCGATGACACTGAGACTTCCGACTTGTTGACCACTCTCGAGCAATCGATCTGGTCGTGTTTTGATGTTTTTCGGAATACCCCCTTTTAAGGGTGTCGTTTCGCCTTCTCGTAGCGTCTCATCCCCGCTGAGCAATGCAGCATCTCGGTAACTGATACAGACTTGAGCGAGAGGGAAGGCGTTCGCAAGGAAGTCCAGTGAGCCGACATGATCGGCGTGCGCATGAGTCAGAATGATCGCACCGAGTGGTTTCTCTTGCTTTCGAATATAGTGATAGAGCGCCTTTGCGTTGATTCCGAGTCCAGCATCAATCAATGTTAAACTGTCTGCTTCTTCAAACAGGTAGCAGTTGACCGGGAAAAAGGATGGGGTCGTCTGCAATTGGTGTAAACGTTCGATTGTCGTGACACGCATCGGCTTCACTCCTTCAAAAAATGAATAGTCTTCTTCTTTAGTATCGTCTGTTTTTGAATAGGCGTCTAGACGAATTGTGTGGAAAAAGAGGCATCACCTCTAAAAAGATGATCCCTCCTCTACGAATCATTCAAATGTTACAGCGAAGACGGCACCGGCGTGTGGCGCATCATCTCCGTTTGCAGCCGTCGTGACGAGCAATCGATCTTCGTAGAAAATCGGGCACGTCGGATTTGCGACCGGGAAGTCGACATGAGCGAGTTTTTCACCAGTCGTAAGATTCCAACGGGTGATGCATGATCCAGCATAATGCGCGATCCAAGCGTGACCTTCCGCGTCCTTCGTCATACCATCCGGGAACCCTTCTTCTTCTTCGAGATCAACGGCGACACGCTTATTCGAAAGTGGTGCGTCCGAAGCGTAGTCAAAGGCATAGACTTTTTTCGTCGGTGTATCGATGTGATAAAGCGTCTTGCCATCTTCTGACCAGACGAGTCCATTGGAGTTCGTCAAGTCTTCATGTAAGACATCAATGGAGCCATCGTGACGCAGACGGAACAATCCAGCGGTCTTACCGTCTTCTTCATTAATGCTACCGGCGACATATTGACCGGTTGGATCAAGCTTTCCGTCATTCATTCGGTCGGAATCGGGTAGCGACAGTTGATGCTCAAGAGACAGGTGTCCTTCTTTGAGATCAAACGTCCCGAATCCGTGTTCAGCCGTGACACGTAATAAATCCGGTGCATCGGTCAAGGCAATCGATGTGATGGCGCTTGGTAACGTGTACGGTTTAAGTGCTTCTGTGACGAGGTCATATGAAAAGAGAAGTTGATTCGGAATATCAACGAAATAAAAGCGCTTTGTTTTTGCGTCGTAAACAGGAGATTCGCCTGTCTTACATGCGACATCAATGAATAGGGAAACGGTCATAAGTACTCTTCCTCCTAAGTGGACACCTTTTACGAGCAGTCCAGATAATAACAATTTAGTATACCTGTTTTGACGTGCACTCAAACCTGGATCAAACGGCTGGTATACTAAATAAACGTCTAAAAAAATAGCCTGCTATCCAAGCAGGCTATCCGTACGAGCGTTATATCAGCGGCTCTTAACGAGCAAGTTGACCGCTTCCTTGACGAGTTCTTCAGTTTGTCCGTCGCCGTTTTGTTCTGCGTCCTTGACGCACTCAATTAGATTCGAACTGACGACGACGCCGATCGTCCGGTCAATCGCAGAACGGGCAGCGGAGAGCTGGGTGATGACATCGCGGCAATCTTGCCCTTCTTCCATCATCCGTAAAATGCCTCGTAGCTGTCCTTCGATCCGACTAACACGGTTCTTCATCTTCCGATCATAATCCATTTGTATTCCTCCGATTCCCGTTGACCTGACGTCATGTAGTATCTTTATGCTATGCCCATTACGGTATAACTGTCAATTCAACAGAATTTTAAGCTATACTTTTATTAGAATTAGGGAATATGGATGTGGTGAAGTTTTTACTTAGAAAATGAATAAAATAGAAAACGATTTGGTGTCAGCTTGCGTATACTATATGATAAGGCTGACATCAGAAGGAGGAGAAGGATGCACACTCAATCCGATGAATCGCTTTATCACCTGATGCGTAGCGGTGATGAGCAAGCCCTCGAGACGTTGTACGATAAGTACGAGCGGCTGTTGTTCTCATTCGCCCATCGCTTTACGAATAATGACCGGTTGTCCGAAGAAGTCATACAAGAAGTGTGGATGAAGATTTGGAATGGTCGTGTTGATTTTGATACACAAAAAGGAAAGTTTTCATCGTGGATTTTAACGATTACACGTAACGCGGCACTTGATTGTCTCCGTCGTGAAAAACGACAGCCGACAATCGAGGTCGAAGAACGAGATGGTGGATACGACGAGCCGGTCGAGCGGACGGTCATGCAGCGGGAAACAGCTGCTGAAGTGCGCGGGGCGGTTAGTGAATTGAAACCCGAACAGCAAGAGCTGATTGAACTCGTTTACTTCCAGGGTATGACGCAGCAACAGATTTCAGAGCGACTCGATTTACCTCTTGGAACGGTCAAGACGCGAATCAGGAGCGCGATTCAAGCATTACGAAAACGAATGGATGGGAGGGAACGAGATGGAAGAACGTTGTCATGACTTAATCGATTATTTCAATGGAACATTATCCGCAGCAGATCGCGACGCGTTCGAAGCGCATCTTGCGACGTGTGAAGAATGTCGCGAAGCGCTTTTAGAAATGGAAGAACTCATGCTTCCCATCGCTGAATCGCTTCCGGAGCGACCCGTTCCTGCAGGTATGAAAGCACGAATTCTTGGAGAAGTCCTTGGTTCAGCAGAGACGGCGTCTCCGAAGGAAGCACCGATGACTACTCCGGTAGACATCAAACAAGCACGTCAGCAACAAACGAAGAAAAAGAGTGTCCCACTCGGCTGGTTGATGAGTATCGCCGCCGCCTTGATTCTCTCACTTGGTGCGAATGCCTACTTCCTCTCGCAGGAAGAAAATACGGATACACCAGAGACGTTAGCGATGGATGAGATCAAAGGGATGGGGAACTTCGAAAGCACCGAGTCCATTAAAGGATCAAGCATGATTTTCACGCAAAACGATAAATCGTACATGCTTGTCCAGTTGAAAGATTTACCGCCGCTTCAAGAAGGGCAGCTTTATCAATTATGGACGATCGAAGGCGAAACACCTACTGCGAACGGTGTCATCGAAAAAGATGGAGAGGCAGCAGCTGTCTTCCCACTTAAAGGAGACGGCAAGGTGGACGCGGTCGCCATCACGGTCGAACCAGAACCAGATTTAGAAAAACCGACGGGCGAAATCGTCGCATCGGTCGCATTATAAGAACGAAGTTTAGCGGATCCGTCTCGTACGGATTCGCTTTTTTTGTGCAAGGTGCTCAATGGAATAAGTAAATGCGCGTTGAAATGATAAGAAATCGAATGAATTTCTAATTTTTACTGAAGAAATGAGACCGAGCAGACGATAGTTAGGAGAATGACAGTCTATTAAGGAGAGGCCTCATACAATGAATGAATGGATTATATTAACGAAACATTATGAAGTGACACTCGTCGTAGTGTCAGTGCTCGTTGCCATCATCGGATCATATGGTTCATTAGAGTTAAATCGGCGTCTCGCGAAGGCGACTTCCTTGAAGAAGCGTGCCTTGTTCCTCTCATCATTGACGATGGGATTATCAATCTGGGGAATGCATTTCGTCGGGATGGGGGCATTCGCCCTGTCGGTTACGGTTCGCTATGATTGGTTTTTAATGTTCTTATCCGTCATTCCTGCCATTTTGGCTGCCTTCATTGCCTTTCATCTCTTATACTCGTCGACGATTACGAGAAATAAGGTGATTTTAGCGGGGGCACTGATGGGAGGCGGAATCGCCACGATGCACTATCTCGGGATGATGGCGATGCAGTTCGGTGGAACCGTCCGGTATGAGACAGGATTATTCCTCTTATCGGTTCTGATTGCCGTTACCGTCGCGTATATCGCTTTGCTACTGCTCCATCGCTTAAGACATGTCAATCAGAAACGGATCTTGATTCCCATCGCGGTCGTGATGGGGTTTGCCATCTCGTCGATGCATTATGTCGGAATGCTCGGTACATCGTTTTGTATCCCAGCTTCCAATGCCGGAATCATCGGTGACGCTCCCATCACGTCGAACATCTTAAACGAAGTCGCAATTCCCGTCTTCTTGATTGTCATCTTGATTGCTGGACTCTATATTCATTTGGAGCGACGTGCTCTACAAATGATGGCGTATACGGATCATTTGACCGGACTGCATAATCGGAGATGGCTTGACCATCATATGACGAAGGTCGATGCCCATTACGGTCGAGCGAAACAGGAGATGGCGATGGCCTTGCTTGATCTGGATGGATACAAGTGGGTCAATGACACATTCGGTTTTGATAAGGGCGATGCGGTCATTCGGCAGTTCGCAGAACGGATGCTACGGACGCTAAAGGAAGATGAAGCATGTATCCGTTACAATGGTACGCAGTTCTTCCTGATCAAACGTGTCTCGCAGGAAGATATGACGGAGGTCTTCGAACAGATTTTAGAGGACGTGCGTCAACCGATCGACCTCGAAGATCAGGCAGTCCATCTGACAGCGACGATGGGCGTCATCTTACCGGATACGAAGGAATCGCTTGAAATGCGAATCGGTCAGATGGAGAGTGCGCTGCGTGCTGGTAAGAACGAGGGACGCGATCGTTTCATCGTATATGATGATGCGCTACACTCTGATCGCAGAGAGCAATTGATCGTCGGCTCCTTACGCCGGGCGATGACGGATTTCAAGGAGTTCGCTCTCGTCTATCAACCGAAGATCGCACTCGCGACAGGAAAGGTGGATCAGGCGGAAGTTCTGATTCGCTGGAATCATCCGAAGTTCGGTTTCATCTCACCGGCGGAGTTCATCCCGCTTGCTGAAAAATACAGTCTGATTCATCGTTTAACCGAGTGGGTGTTGAAGGAGACCGTCGCACAGATGGAGATTTGGAAGAAGGAAGATTATTTCATTCGCCAAGTCTCTGTCAATTTATCCGCGATGCACTTCCGATCCGAGTCACATAACGTGATGATTAAAGAGATCGTTCACCATTCCTTAAAGAGTGGAAGCGAGTTACAACTACAGCTCGAAATCACAGAAACATCCGTCATGGAGAATCTCGACCGAGCGATGATGATGCTCGGTGAACTGAAGCAACTCAGTCTGACGATTGCACTCGATGACTTCGGAACGGGTCTATCTTCACTGACACACTTAAAGCATCTTCCGATTGATATCCTGAAGATCGACAAGTCGTTCATCGATGAAGTCCCACATGACGAACGGGGAACAGCGATCACAGAAATGATCATTCAGCTTGCGAAGAGTCTTGGAATCGAAGTCGTCGCGGAAGGTGTCGAGACACTCGAACAGCATCTTTTCTTAAAGCGTCTCGGTTGCGATTATGGTCAAGGTTACTATTACAGTAAGCCGATGCACGTAAAGGATCTAAACCAGCGGACGATCGAAGAAACGGTTCTAAATGTCGGATAAGGCAATCCAAACGTGACTTCCGTTCGTATACTAGATAAGCATGCGAGGATTGTGCATGCGACGTCTGGGGGGACGCAAAGCGCTGGAGGTTTTCACCAGCTCGTGCACGATGCAGACAGACATCCAGTACATTCGACTATACTCGATCAACTCAGCTTTCGACGCAGCACCTGTCTGTTCGAACACAAACAAAGGCAACTTCCACGGTGGAAGTTGCCTTTTTCATTTTCGCTTATGAACGAACCGTTAGGACGCAGCCTGTTTGATCCGTCACGAGCACATTCGTATTAAAGTATTGTCCATCACTTTTTAGGATGAGCGCTTTTTTCTCCGCGTTGTAATCGAGTGTCATTTCTTGATCGAGGAAATGACTCGACCACCGCTTGACGAGAACGGGACCGACGTTTGAATCAATCGTCATGTCTTCCGGTGTCGCTTCATCGACGATACGAATACTGAAAATACCAGAGTTTCCGCAACCACAACCCTCTGTATCGTAATAGAGGTGCAGTTGACCGGATACTTCACCGCGTAATTGGCGGATCCGCTCCTGAGCAGACGGTGTAAATGTGATATTCATGGTCATTCACTCCTTTCCTTTAGTATACGCCGTTTGAACAAGAAAGGAACGTCACTTGCTCACGCTGACTTGGCGGCGCATCCGGACGAGAAGGAAGATATAACCGGCTAACAATAAGACGACGCTACCAAGAACCGTCGTATCGACGAGACCGTTATCGGACTCGAAATTGATCGCGATATACGCCCAGACGAAGACGAGCGGATAAATCGGATCACGGTTCGCAAACATGAAGAGAAGAGCGACGACGACTCCGACGACGAGCATGATCATCGTCCAGCCTGCATCTCCAATTCCAAGCCAAGATGTCACACCTTCTGCGTTGATCGTCAGGAAGATGTCAGCGATCGTCGCGACCGATACCCAGCCGAGATAAAGCGAGAACGGTAGCTTGAAGCGTAATCCTTTCGTCTCACGATCAATTTTTGAGTAGATGACGATCAATGACAGCAAAAGACCGACGATGACGACGACCGAGACAACGAACAGTTCAAACGTGAAGGAGACGATCCAGCCAGCGTTGAACAGACAGCTGATCAAGAACCACGGTCCGATTTTCTTCGCCAGTTCGTGTTCCTTGAATTTCGGAATCGATTGCAAAATCAACCAGATGAGTAAAATTGTATAAATCAATCCCCAAATCGAAAACGCATACCCAGCCGGTTTGAACAATGTGATGATCGAATCGGAAATTCGTCCTGTCTTTCCACCATCGAGAGCGTTCACGGCAATCGTGAAGATGAAGCCGACCCAGTTGAGCCAAATCCATTTATTAGTTTTCAAACAAAAAACCTCCTTTATTCTCTAAAGAAGGTTTACCCAAAAATCATTTTCATTAGTCATCACGGTCGGCGCGTCGGGTTCAAAAAGGACATACCGATTGCTGGATTCCCTGTATGCGAACCGAGAACCGGTGTTAAGTCATCGATGCGGACACGCACATCGTATTGCGATTCCAGTCGTTGTTTCCACTCGAGTGCAAGGTCATACGCTGTCGCGTGGAATAGTGAAATATCCGTGACCTGCCCCCGTTCAATGATTGCGACAAGATGATCAAAAATCTTTGAATGCGCTTTTTTAAACGTCCGGACGGTTTGGTAAGGCACGATTTTTCCTTCTTCGAAGTGGAACAACGGGCGAAGTTGCAACAAGTTACCGACGAATGCCTTTGTCGAAGAAATCCGTCCACCTGCTTGTAATTGATCGAGGTTCGCGACCGTGAATTCAATGTGATGGTAGAAACGACGCTCGAGAATGATCTGTTCGACGGATTCGATCGAGTGCCCGGCTTCGACGAGTTCAATCGCTTCTGCTAGAAGTTGACCAGCCGGATAAATCCCACAACGGGAATCAATCGCAATCAGACGAAAGCCAGCAATCTCTGCCCCTTGAACGGAAGCGTTGTACGTTCCGCTCAGTTCACTCGATAAGTGAACAGCGAAGCCGACGTCGTAATCCTCTTTCAACCGTTCATAATGCTCGGTGAAGCTCCCGATCGAAGGTTGGCTCGTCGTTACCTTGTGTTTTGAGTCAATCCAGCTATAAACGGTCTCCGCATCAACGTCGACACCATCGACGAAACTTTCGCCATCCTTCATGACAAGTAAAGGGACGACCGAAAGATCATCGCGCTGAGCGATCGTATCCGGTAAAATCGTTGTACTATCAGTGATCCAAGCGATCCGCATAACAAGTTCCTCCTTAAATTAGTACCTGATATTAATTGTAGGTGTAAGCGTTCTCGCTGTCAAATGAACATTAAAAAATATTGAACGTTTTAGTTGATTAAATAATGAAATACGCTATAATCGGTACGTGATTAGTAAACTTTTAGTCATCTTATACTAAACTAAGCCGCTGAGAGGAGGACGTCGATTGTACTCAATCGGACAAAAAATCAAGAACCTCCGTCTTCAAAAGGGATTGACGCAAGAGGAACTAGGGGAAAGAACAGACCTGAGTAAAGGGTACATCTCGCAACTCGAACGGGAACTCAGTTCACCGTCGATCGAGACGCTGTTTCATCTCCTCGAAGTTCTTGGCATCTCACCGAAGGATTTCTTTGATGAGGATACACTCAATCAAAAAGTCATCTACGGGGAAGAGGATGTCACGACGTATGCCGATGAGGAACAAGGATATCATGTCACGTGGCTCATTCCGGAATCGAACGAGAAAGAGATGGAGCCGGTCCTATTGACACTCGCGCCAGGGGGAGCATTCAAGACGTATGAGCCATCAGGTGCCGAGACGTTCGTCTATGTGCTCACAGGAAACGTCACACTGACGCTCGGACGTCAGTCTTTTGTAGCGAAACAAGGAGAGACACTTTACTATAAGGCTTCAGAAATCCATCAACTACGCAATGAGTCAACACAAGAGACGAAGGTCCTCGTGACCGCGACCGACTCATACTTATAAAGGAGGAACTAGATTGGCAGATACTACGATCATTCAATTCAAGGACGTTACGAAACGATACGACGATCAGACCGTCCTCGACCAAGTCAGCTTTGAAATCGAACGCGGGAAGTTCTATACGTTACTCGGACCATCGGGTTGTGGGAAAACGACGATCTTACGACTGATTGCTGGCTTTTCGGAAGCAACAGAAGGAGACATCATCTTCAACGGAAAACGAATCAACGATGTACCGGCGAACAAACGTCAAGTCAATACTGTTTTCCAAGACTATGCACTCTTCCCGCACTTGAACGTTTTCGAAAACATCGCCTTCGGTCTTCGCATCAAGAAGGTGAAAGAAGCAGAAATCGCAAAACGTGTAACGGACGCATTGAAGTTCGTCAACTTGTCCGGTTATGAGAAACGAGAAATCACCGAGATGTCAGGTGGACAACGGCAACGTGTCGCGATTGCCCGGGCAATCGTCAATGAGCCGGAAGTCATCTTGCTCGATGAGCCATTATCAGCGCTCGACTTGAAATTACGGACAGAGATGCAGTATGAGCTCCGCGACTTGCAACGTCGTCTTGGCATCACGTTCATCTTCGTCACGCACGACCAAGAAGAAGCACTGGCGATGTCAGATGAAATCTTCGTCCTCAATCACGGTGTCATTCAACAATCGGGCACACCGACGGATATCTATGATGAACCGATCAACCGCTTCGTCGCTGACTTCATCGGTGAGTCGAACATCATTCCAGGGCGCATGGTGGAAGACTACCGGGTCTGGTTCGCAGAAAAGGAATTCGAATGTGTCGACCGTGGTCTTGAATTGAACGAACCGGTCGAGATCGTCATCCGTCCGGAGGATCTTGAAATCACGAACGTGACACAGGGGAAACTACAAGTCACCGTCGATTCGCAACTCTTCCGTGGCGTGCACTACGAGATCGCTTGTATGGATGAAGTCGGTAACGAATGGCTCGTCCACAGTACGAAAAAGGCGACGGTTGGTGAGCAGATCGGACTGACATTTGATCCGGAAGCGATTCACGTCATGCGACTGAACGAGACGGAAGAAGAATTCGATAAGCGTCTGGAATCCTACGACGGGGTGTTATGATGCAAAAATCACGTAACTGGTATCTCATCCCGTATCTATTCTGGATTGCCTTGTTCGTCATCGCACCGATCGTACTCGTCGTCTACTATTCATTCCTTGATTTGGACGGTAACTTCTCATTTGAGAACTACCAGAACTTCTTTACGTCGACGTATTTGACGATGACACTCAGCTCGTTCTGGTATGCGTTTTTGATTACGGTGTTTTCGCTCTTGATCGGTTATCCGACCGCTTATTTGTTGACGAAAACGAAGCATAAACAGCTGTGGCTACTTTTGATCATCTTACCGACATGGATCAACTTATTGTTGAAAGCTTATGCCTTCATCGGGTTGTTCAGTACGTATGGTCTTGCGAACCAAACGCTTGAAGCGATTGGGATTGGACGACAACAGATTCTCTTTACCGATTTCAGTTTTGTCTTCGTCTCGGTGTACATCTTCATTCCGTTCATGATCCTGCCGATCTTCAACGCGATTGAAAAACTGAGCCCGTCACTCGTCTTCGCTGCACGTGATCTTGGGGCGTCGAACTTCACGACGTTCCGGCGTGTCGTCTTCCCGTTGACGCTCGATGGTGTGAAGTCAGGCTGTCAGCTCGTCTTCATTCCGGCATTATCGCTGTTCATGATTACGCGTCTGATTGCCGGAAACCGCGTCATCACGCTCGGTACAGCGATTGAACAGCAGTTCCTCGTGACACAAAACTGGGGCATGGGAGCGACGATTGCCGTCTTCCTCATCATCGCGATGGCGATCATCCTTGCCTTGACGAGTACGAAACGGAAGAAAGGAGCGACGACTTGATGAAACGTCTGAAACTAGCAAATCTTTATCTGATCGGAGTCTTCATCATTTTGTATGCTCCGATATTCTACTTGGCATTCTATTCGTTTAACAGCGCTGACAATATGACGAACTTCGATTCGTTCACGTGGGATTGGTACAAGGAAGTCTTCCAAGATTCACGCTTGTTGATCATCGTCTTAAACACACTCGTCATCGCATTGTTGTCAGCTGCGATCTCGACGATCCTTGGCGTATTCGGAGCGATCGGGATTCAAGCCGTCCGCAAGAAACGGGTCGAGACGTCGTTGTTGACGCTAAATAGCATCTTGATCGTCAGTCCGGATGTCATCATCGGGGCATCGTTCTTGATCTTCTTTACGCTACTCGGCATCCAGCTCGGCTTTACGTCGGTCTTACTGTCCCACATCGCATTTTCGGTACCGATCGTCGTCATTCTCGTCTTACCGAAGTTGCAGGAGATGAGTCCGACGCTCGTTGATGCAGCGCGTGACTTAGGCGCAAGCCGTTGGGATGTTTTGACGAAAGTCATCTTACCGTACATTACACCAGGTATCTTTGCTGGATTCTTCACGGCATTGACGTACTCATTGGATGATTTTGCGGTGACGTTCTTCGTGACAGGAAATGGCTTCACAACGTTGTCCGTTGAGATCTACTCACTCGCCCGTCAAGGGATTTCGATGAAGATCAACGCCCTGTCGACTGTCATCTTCTTGTTTACGTTCCTGCTCGTCATCGGCTACTACTTCTTGAACCAACGAGCTGCTACGAAGCTTTCGCGACCGGAGGTGAAATGACCGTTGAAAAAATTGATTCAATTGTTCGCCGCGATTTTCTTGATTTCAGGTGTCATCCTATTCACCTTGAATCAGTTGAATGAGACACAAGGGTATTCAGGGAAAAATGTCCTGAACATCTACAACTGGGGCGATTACATCGACCCAGCACTGATCAAACAGTTTGAAAAAGAGAGCGGCATCAAGGTCGTCTATCAAACGTTCGATTCAAACGAAGCGATGCTGACGAAAATCGAACAGGGAGGAACGACATACGATATCGCTGTTCCGTCCGACTATGCGATTGCGAAGATGATCGATGAGAAGCTCGTCGTTCCGATTGATCATCAAAAAATTCCGAATCTCAAAAACATCGATTCACGCTTTTTAGATTTATCATTCGATCCGAACAACAAGTACTCGATTCCATATTTCTGGGGAACGGTCGGTATCGTCTACAATAAAGACTTGATTGATGGGAAGAAACCGACGAGCTGGAAGGATCTTTGGGATCCGAAGCTAAAGAATCAGATTCTACTCGCTGACGGTGCCCGTGAAGTCATGGGGATGAGCTTGAATAGTCTCGGTTATTCGCTGAACGAAACGGATGAGTCGAAACTACAGGAAGCAAAAGCGAACTTGATGCGCCTGACACCAAACGTCAAGGCAATCGTCGGGGACGAGATCAAGTTATTGCTCGCGAACGAAGAAGCAGGGCTCGGTGTCGTCTGGTCGGGTGATGCAAACGAGATCATGAGTGAAAACGAAAATCTCGACTACGTCATTCCAAAAGAAGGATCAAACGTCTGGTTCGATAATATCGTCATTCCAAAGACGGCTAAAAACGTCGAGGGGGCACACGAGTTCATCAACTTCATGTTGCGTCCTGATATTTCAGCGAAAAATGCGGACTACGTCGGCTATTCGACACCAAACAAAGAAGGTTTGAAACTGCTCGACGAGTCGGTTCGGACCGATGAGCGATTCTATCCTGATAAACAAGTTACCGATACGCTTGAAGTCTATGAGAACCTCGGAAAGAAAATGCTCGCGCATTACAATGAGTTGTTCCTAGAGTTTAAGATGCATAAGAAATGAGGTAGAACCTAGTGTCATGCGACACTAGGTTCTTTTTTTATTTCTCATCAAAAAAATAAATATAAGTTCCCAGAAAAAAACTATAAAAACTGAATAATTTTTTGAAATAGGGGAATCAGTTTATTATCAACGCCTTTCATAGGCGCAGAGGAGGACATCATCATGAAACAAGTCTTAGGAATCATCTTAACTGCCGCACTCACTGTCAGCATCGTGTCAGGCACTTCATATAACCAACCGGTCGAAGCAACAAAACAGACAGACGTCAAATGGCTGCAAGAAATTCAAACACAAGCGAAACAAGCACGTTCACTCGATGGAAAAGTCGTTCTTGAAAAAACAACACTCGCCCAAGTACATAAATCCTATAAGGGGGAAAAGAACTCGAATTGGTGTCAAAGCGGAAATGGTCTTGCCTCAGCGGATCGCGCTCTTCATTACTGCTCCACGTATGGGGTGAAGGACACAAAAGCAAAAGTTAGTGCAATCGTCTATGATCCGAAGCAGGTCAAGCGAACTGTGACGGTCAAGGAAGTCAAAAAAGCGTATCCGACAGCGAAACTCGATAAAACATTCAACGTCATGACCGTTTCCTCAAAACAGGTCAACATTTATCTAAATTTGAATTCCGACCGTACACAAGTCATGTCAATTCTAGTAAAATATAACTAATGAAAAAGGATGACCGATTCGGCCATCCTTTTTATTTAATCGTTTTATAGAGTGGTACGAGATGCGAATAGGTATTTCGAATCATATCGAGTAATTCTTCGCGTGACAGGTGATGCACTTGTTCTGCCGGAATATGACGACCAACAAGGAATTCTGCCTTTTTGACGTCGTGGAAACGTTGTAATCCTTTTTCGATATCCGTCTCATGAACGGAGACGGCGTCTTTTTTCATATGATCGTATGAGACGACGAAATCATCCGGAAGGGATGTCAGCAGTTCTGTATGCTGTAACAGTTTCGATGCGTATTGTTGTTTATTCGGTAACTCGTAGATATAGGCAAGCCAAATGAACAGATGATCATCAAACAGACCGACTTGGAAATGCGGATGTTTTTTGTATCCACGTTTATCGGGTGAGAATGCCATCCATGTATCCTTCGGAGGGTTGACCTTCCGACGTGCATGTTGCGCGATGTGAACATGGACATCTTCTGCTGTTGCGACCGTTAAGTCAGGTGCGACTTCCTGACCGATGTCTCGAAAGACCGGCTGGATGCGTTCGCGAATCGCTTCCATCCGTGGTTCTAGTCCATCGATCTGAAATGTATCAAATGCGTGTTGCGTGAATGTATTTGTCATAAAAAAATCACCTCGCGTCAATTGTATCAAAGGAGACCATCGAAGTTCGACTTTTTGCTCGAAAAGTAGAATAATGGACATATCGATTTCCAGTAATATACAACTACATAACTTAAAGGAAGGGGAATGTTTTGTGCGTCGTTTTCAACAATATCTCCTTCGAAGCTGGGTCGTTTTTTTCGTAATCGTCATAGGCATCGATCTTTTTGCGAAGTCGAGAGATTATAGTCTCAGCGTCGATTTGTTTACGTTCTTATTGATTGCCGCCTTATCGACGATTTTCGTCGTCGATCCTGTCCGTCGTCGTCATATGAGTTTTACTTTCCATTTTGGATTCGTCCTCTTTACATTCTTGACGTATGGATTATTATCAGCGATTTGTGTTGGGCAATTGACGATGCTCATCTATCAGTTGCGAACGATTCATACACCAATCGGACGTCGGCGGATGTTACATAACTATCCCTTCAACGTCGCACTCGAATTGTTTTTAATCGTTCCAGCAGGTCTTGCCTATAATGCACTCGGCGGGACACATGGCGAAGCATTCGTGCTGACAGAAAACATCGTACCGTTACTGGCGATGGTCGCGATCCTCTGGATTGTCCTCTTATTGCAATATCAGTTATCCCGATTTCTTCTTGGAGAAAACATTCCAAATGATGTCATGTTCCAGCTGCTACGTTTCGAAGCGGTCGTCATCACAGCAGAATTGTTATACGGAATCTTCAGTACACTTGTCGTTCAAGGGAACGGAAATAGCGGACTCGTCATGGCGGCGTTTGCCTTATTCATCATCAAGCGCGCACTGGGAAGTTCGGTTGAAGCGACAGACCGGATCGAACATTGGGAGCAGATCGAGCGATTGAAAGAGGCGGCTTGGAAAGACGGTGATGCCCAGTTCATCATCGAGCGGTATTTACGACAGCTTAATCAATTCGTCAAACCGGATATCGCTTGGATTAAGTTTGATTTCAAAGAAGGAAAGCAAAGCGTGTACTATTCGTTGAAGGACGGCCGAAAGTTGAAGGCTGATCACGTCGAAGGGCGAATCATTGAAGATATCATCGAAAAAGAAGAAGTCCTTCTTTACGGGATGCAACAGGAGTGGGATATTCGCCTTTACGATAGCTTGCCGGAAGAGACACAGTCGGTCCTCTTCATTCAACCGGAAGCGACGGAGACGATCAACTGCTCGTTGCTCCTTGCCTCGAACGCAAGTGGTGAATTCACGCAGGATTTTGGATATGAGCTATATCGTGCCCTACGTGTCCTGTCATGGGCAGTGGAACGGGCACACGAGCGAGAACGCTTGTTGACTGACAGCCGGACAGATGCGATGACGAAATTACCGAACTATCGTGCCTTGCAAGAGTGGGGCGATCGTCGTATTAAACAACGCGACCTTTATCCGTTCTCGGCCTTAATGATCGATTTAGATCACTTCAAACAAATCAATGATACGTATGGTCATGAAGTCGGAGACGTCGTCCTATTTGAAGTTGCGAAGTTATTGATGCAGGCAACACGTATCACAGATCTTGTCGCGCGTTACGGGGGAGAGGAGTTTGTCATCTTACTACCGAATACGGATCTTGATTCTGCCCAAATCGTCGCAGAGCGAATCCGCGAGACGTTGCATGCAAATCCAATCTTAGTCGAAGGGCATACGCTCCGAATCACGGCCAGTATCGGCATCGATACATTAAAAGAACTTGGTGATCTCGCGAGTTTGATTCGAAATGCCGACCGTGCGATGTACGTCGGAGCGAAGTTCCAAGGACGCGACCGTGTCGCATCGTATCAAGAGTGGAAAGAGAAGGTCATTTAAATCAAGTAGAAGAAGGTAGCAGAGACGCTATCTTCTTTTTTGATGTAAAAAATCCTCCCAGTTCGGATGAACGAGAAGGATCAAAAAAGAATAAGTTCATTGAGCTTGTTGTTTGCTGAGGCGAATCTCGTTTTCAATCGCATGAATCGCGGCTGACCAAGAGCCGTAACGATGAAGTAAGGCTTTCGTCGATGGTTTGTTGTTTCGTTTTGCCCATTCCCGGTATGCTTCAAAAGAGAGGGCAAAGCCGACTTCCTCGATTGCTTGACGCAGAGAAGCAGCAAGTTCAGCTTTTGAATAGGTGACGCTCGCTTCGAGTCCTGCAGCGGTACAAGCATCGTGCCACGAACCGAACATCTTAACGATGTGATAGTGACTCGGTGCATGATGGACGGATTTACGCCACATCTGGTACTTCTTGAGTGTGATCGTAGAGCCGACGTCTTGTGCGTACCGTTCGAACGACTTTAAGATTTCGTCTTTCGTGTATTTCGGTGCCCGCTCAAGCTCCTCCGGCTGTTGATCGACATTCCACTCGTATCCAGCAGCAGACAAGGCTTCTGGCCACGAACCAAATTGACGGATGATGTTTTCTGGCTGAGGCCAGTCATTAACTAAAGCATAACGGCGATAGACAGTACGGCGTGGACGGTCCTGGATGAGTTCACCGACCGCACGGATGGCTTCAATCATCTCAAGCTGCTCTTCTGTATAACTCTGTTGACTCGTAAGTACACGTTGCTTCATGAGTGAGTCCTCCTTCCTAGTTCGATGTAGTATTGAGGCAAAAGTCCTCTGTATTAGATATATCGGTACATTTCCATTAATTATGAATAATTCCCGCAAAATATTGTAAATAAAGTGAATCGGATTCTTTGCTTAGTATAAATGGAAGTCATGGAAATGAAAACAGAATGACACGAAATTTTAATTCTATTCAGAAAAATAGGACAAACGGCTCATATGGAAAAAAAGACCAGACACGCTCGTCAGCGAATCTGGTCTTGGGGTATGACTTATTTTCCTTCGATGTAAGCCCATTTGTACGAAGTATCGGCACCGACTTTGTGGTTGACGATTCCTTTGACGTACGGTTTACGAAGAAGCGAAACACCTTTTTGGTACATAACTGAGATCGCTTGATCCTCTTCAAGGAGTGTTTTCTCAGCATCTTTGAGGGCCTGCCAACGTTTCTCAGCATCTACTTCTTTTTGAGCTGACTTGATGAGTGAATCATACTTATCGCTCGTGTACTTACCACGGTTGTATGGTCCACCAGTTACCCACATATCGAGGAATGTCATCGGATCCTGGTAGTCAGGTCCCCATCCTGCGAACGATAGCTCGAACTCACCTTTAGACTCGAGATCCAACTTGTTCTTGAATGGTTGTTGTTTGATTGTAACTTCAAGACCTGGAAGGTTTTTCTCCCACTCGCCTTTGAGGTACTCCGAGATTTTTTTCGAGTTGTCATCATCGTATGAAAGAAGTTCGAGTTTGAGAGACTTCTTGCCGACGGCTTTCAGTCCTTTTTCGAATGATGCTTTTGCAGATGATGCGTCGTATGAACCGAAACCTTCGTTGCCATCACGGAAATCTTTACCGTCTGGACCTTTCGCGAAGTCTTTTGGTACGTAGTAGTAAGCAGGGATTGAACCGTTGTTCAAGAGAACATCAGCCATCTGCTTCTTGTCGTATCCTGAATCGATCGCTTTACGGATATCCTTGTTCTTCAAGAGGTCATTCTTGAAGTTCATTTGGATATAGTACATTGCTGCATCAAGACGTGTATCAAAGTCTTCTTTGTCTTTGTATTGATCAACAAACTCACTTGTTAAACCAGCTAGATCGATGTCACCTTTTTCGTACAAGTTGACGCCTGTCGAGACTTCCTTAACGATTTTCGTGTTGATTTCTTCAAGTTTGACATTATCTTTATCCCAGTACTGATCGTTTTTCTTATAGCTCCAGCCAACATCCGTCTTCCAATCCGAGAGGACGAATGGTCCGTTGTAAAGGAATGTGTCCGGCTTCGAAGCAAAGTTTTTACCTTGTTTCTCAACGAATTCTTGTTTCAGTGGCATGAATGAACCGAAACCAGTCAACGATTTGAAGTATTCAGCCGGTTGAGTCAACTTGACTTCAAGCGTTTTGTCATCGACCGCTTTGACTGCGACATCGTCTGCTTTTCCTTTACTTGTGTTGTATGCTTCAGCGCCATCAATGATATACATGATATACGCATACTGTGAACCGCTCTTCGGATCAAGGACGCGTTTCCATGCGTATTCGAAGTCTTTTGCTGTGACATCGCTGCCATCCGACCATTTCGAATCACGAAGTTTGAACGTGTATGTAAGTCCATCTTCAGAAACATCAACACTTTCTGCGACACCCGGTGTTGCTTCTTGATTCTCGTCTAGACGGAACAGACCTTCTTGAACGTTGTTCAAGACTGTGAAGGATACAGAGTCTGTTGCGACGGTTGGGCTAAGTGCTGGAATATCCGAACCGCTGATGATATTCAAGACTTGTTTGTCTGAAGATTTTTCTCCAGATGTCGAACCGCCTTCTTTTGAACCTTCATCTGTCGTCGAGCATGCTGCAAGACTTGAGCCAGCGATTGTCAGTGCTCCAACGAGTGCAAGTGCCTTTTTCTTTTCCATAAAGTAAATCCCTCCCAAAAGAAATAGATATATCTGGTGAAACGATAAGAACCGATAAGATAGCGATCCGGTGTCCGACTAAAAATAAGAGGGGTCATCGCCTTTTATTCTTAAGCTGTGGAAAGCACCGGATCAACTTGTTATCAATAATAAATACAATATTCAGAAAAATCAATAGAATATTTTCAGATTATTTCAAAATTATTAAATTTATGTGTAATACCAACGTTTTTTTACGAAAAATTATTTTTATGTAAGGATAAAATTAGGAGTTTTTAAAATTATTGAATACAAAAAGAACCAGTTGTATGAAACAACTGGTTCATAATCTCATTTCTGCTTTTGGACGTGCTGAAGTGCTTCTGCGACGTGATCTTTTACTTTCACACTGCGCCATTCTTTGACGATTTCACCAGATTCATCAATTAAAAACGTTGAACGAACAATTCCAAAATATTCCTTTCCGTAGTTCTTTTTCAGTTGCCAGACACCATATTGCTCACACACTTCGTGATCGACATCTGATAACAATTGGAACGGTAATTCATATTTTGCGATAAAGTTTTGATGCCGTTTCTGACTATCGGCAGAAACACCGAGAATGACGGTGTTGTTCTCTTCGAACGCTTGCGTCGCATCGCGGAAATCACATGCCTCGGTCGTACAGCCAGGCGTTGAATCCTTCGGATAGAAATAGAGTACGACTTTTTTTCCACGATAATCCTCGAGGGAAATCGGTTCTCCTTGTGCATTCGGAAGGGTGAATGTAGGTGCTTGCATGAAAAATTCCTCCTTATCCTAATTCCATGTTTAATTGATCCGCATATTTCTCAAGCTTCTTTTGAAGACTCTCTTTTAATGGATCGAGTGCGATCAAGTACTTCTCATAATCCGTTCCGGCTTTCGCCGTCTTCATGAGGAGTGGCTGTTCTTCTTCATACCAGTCTGCGTAGTCTTGATAGTAATCAACGAGCGTCTCAGGGTTTCCTTCGTTCTTGAGCGCCTCACCATAAATCATCAGAATGTTACTGTTCATCTCGAGCGCCATATAATCGGTTTGCGCATTGACGCGAGAAAAGACGGCATCTTGCTCTTTTTCATCGGTTTTTCCGATCTCATCAGCCGCCTTCGCATTGACACCATACTCATCAGCGTTAAATCCAGTGAACATGTCACCAAGTGTCGAGAAGACGGACGGATCGAATGTCGTAGGCGTCAGGACGATTTTCCACTCGTCGTCTTTCTTCAATAACAGCTTCGATCCTCGGTTCGGGAGAATCGATCCTTTCGCATCCTTGAATTCGTGGATGATATAGGCGACGTCGCCCTTTTGGAACGACTTGACGACCTTACCGGGAACGACATTCAAGTTTTTCGCACCAACGGCAAGCGGTTCAAGTTGTTTTTCGTCACCCGTATATTCAATCGATGCAAGGTCTTTTGCATCTGCTCGTCCGGATTGACCGAGTGTTTTTTCGTATGTTTGATAGACGTCAAGAACGGCTTGTTCAGCCTTCTGTTGTTTCGTTTCCGTCGTCTTCGGGGATTTGGTATCTGTAGAAGACGGGGAATCGTTTCCGCAACCGACGAGTACGAGACTGGTCGCAAGCAGCACTACGAGCGATCGTTTCATTCGAATTCCTCCTAAGATGAATGTTTCATGGTGCTTCCATAGCTAATCTTGTCTCTACCATACAGGAAATTCGCTTTTTTGAGTAGGATATCGGTACACTAAACGAAAGGGGAGTGATAGATATGAAAATTCATATTACAGATGAGGCATTGCAATACTTTAAAGATGAGATGGAAGCAAAATCAGGCGATACGATTCGCTTCTTCGCAAAATATGGTGGCTCAACGGATTTAACACAAGGTTTCTCGGTTGGTGTTCATATGGAAGAAGTCGAACGGGCAGCAGTCGAAGAAGTCGTCGATGGCATTCACTTCGTCGTCTCGGATCAAGATGATTGGTTATTCCAAGGGCAAGACGTCAAAGTTTCAATTGAACACGAAGAGATCGTCTTTTCACAAGCGAAGGAATAATTGAGAACGGAGGAGCGACCAAATCGGTCGCTCCTCTATTTTTTTGACTAGAATAATTGTAAGCGGACTCATGCTTCTGTACAATGGAGAATGTAAGCGATTTAAAGTAGAGATTAAAGGGGGAATAGAGATGATTCCGTACAAACACGAACCATTCACGGACTTCTCACAAGAAGCAAACAAGAAAGCGTTCGAAGAGGCACTTGCACTCGTCACGCAAGAACTCGGCAAAGATTATCCGCTCGTCATCGGTGGAAAACATGTGACGACGGAAGATAAAATCGTCTCCGTCAATCCGGCTAACAAAGAAGAGATCGTCGGACGTGTCTCGAAAGCGACACAGGAACATGCAGAAGAAGCGATGCAAGCAGCGGTCACAGCCTTCGAAACATGGAAATTCGTCAATCCGTCTGTACGTGCGGACGTCCTATTCAAAGCAGCGAACATCATCCGTAAGCGGAAGCATGAGTTCTCTGCCTACCTCGTCAAAGAAGCAGGGAAGCCTTGGAACGAAGCAGATGCCGATACAGCAGAAGCGATCGACTTCCTCGAGTACTACGCACGTCAGATGCTCGTCTTAAAAGACGGCAAAAAAGTCGAGAGTCGTCCAGGCGAATACAACCGTTACGATTACATTCCACTCGGTGTTGGTGTCATCATCTCACCATGGAACTTCCCACTCGCGATCATGGCTGGAACAGCTGTTGCAGCAATCGTGGCAGGGAACCCGATCCTCTTGAAACCCGCATCAACGACACCGGTCGTCGCAGCGAAATTCGTCGAAGTGATGGAGCAGGCTGGTCTTCCGGCAGGCGTCTTGAACTTCGTACCAGGTTCAGGGGCAGAAGTCGGTGACTACCTCGTCGATCACCCGAAAACACGTTTCATCAGCTTCACGGGATCACGTGATGTCGGTCTTCGCATCAACGAGCGGGCATCGAAACTAAACGAAGGTCAAATCTGGCTCAAACGCGTCATCGCGGAAATGGGCGGAAAAGATACGATGGTCATCGATGAGTCGGCCGACCTCGATTACGCAGCGGACATGATCACGAAAGCGGCATTCGGATTCTCGGGTCAAAAATGTTCAGCTTGTTCACGTGTCGTCGCACTCGACTCTGTCTATGACGAGTTGCTCGAAAAAGTCGTCGCGAACACGAACAAACTCAGCATCGGTAACCCGACGGATGTCTCAAACAACGTCGGACCAGTCATCGACGCAGCAGCATTCAAGAAAATCACGTCGTACTTCGACGTCGCAAAAGAAGAAGGACGTATCGTCGCAGGTGGTACGGCAGATGATTCAACAGGATTCTTCGTCTCACCGACAGTCGTCGCGGACGTTCAACCAACGGATCGTTTGATGCAAGAAGAGATCTTCGGACCAGTCGTCGCGTTCACGAAAGCGAAAGATTTCAAAGAAGCAATCGACATCGCGAACAACACGGAATACGGATTGACAGGTGCTGTCATCACGCAAGACCGGACGAACCAAGAGTACGCGCGTGCGAACTTCCACGTCGGTAACCTCTACTTCAACCGTGGGTGCACAGGCGCAATCGTTGGCTACCAACCATTCGGTGGATTCAACATGTCTGGAACGGATTCGAAAGCAGGCGGACCGGATTACTTGACTTTACATCTTCAAGCAAAAACAACTTCAGAAATGTTCTGAAATGGTGTTTAATAGATGAAACGGGTGTGCGACCTGCATGCCCGTTTTTCTTATATCACGAAAAAAAGGGGGAGCAAGGATGAACGGAATGTGGTTTGCGATTTTGCTGTATCTCGGACTGATGGTCGCACTAGGCGTCATTGCGTATTATCGGACGAAGAACATGAATGACTACATGCTTGGGGGACGTACGATTGGTCCCGTCGTCACGGCGCTCTCTGCTGGAGCAAGTGACATGAGTGGCTGGTTGTTGATGGGATTACCGGGTGCGATGTATGCAACTGGTCTGTCCAGTGGATGGATCGTCGTTGGTTTATTGCTTGGTGCTTACGCCAACTGGTTACTCGTCGCGCCGCGTCTGCGTGCTTATACGGCACATGCAGGGGATGCGATCACGATTCCCGATTACTTTGAAAAACGATTCCACGATAAAAGTGGTGTCTTGCGTACCGTTTCAGCTGGAGTTATCTTAATATTCTTTATAATGTACGCATCAAGTGGTTTTGTTGCTGGTGGTCGTTTGTTCGAAGCGGTTTTCGGACTGGATTATACGACAGGTCTTTGGATTTTAGCGGGCGTCGTCATCGCATACGTCTTCCTCGGTGGTTTCCTTGCTGTCAGTTGGACGGACGTCGTCCAAGGGATGATCATGGTCATCGCGTTGCTGATCGTACCAGGCGTTGCCCTCGCTTTAAGCGGTGGGATCAACGAGACGCTCGAAACGATCCGGTCGACGGACGGTTCAAAGCTCGAGTTATTCAAAGGTACGACGGTCATTGGGATCGTCTCGCTACTCGCATGGGGACTCGGCTACTTTGGTCAGCCGCATATCATCGTTCGTTTCATGGCGATTCGGAACTTACACGAGATGAAGTCAGCACGTCGCGTTGGGATGATCTGGATGACGTTCTCAATCGTTGGAGCGATGGTGACAGGTTTGATCGGATATGCCTACTTCACGCAACAAAATAGTCCTTTAGGAGAACCAGAGAATGTCTTCATTCAATTATCACGCGATCTCTTCCCTGGTTTCATTACGGGACTGTTGCTTGCAGCCTTACTTGCTGCCATCATGTCGACGATCTCGACACAGCTACTCGTCTCTTCGAGTGCGGCAACGAATGATTTCTATCAACGTTTCTTCAAGCGTAATGCTTCGGATCGTGAATTGATGGTCATGGGGCGCGTGATGGTCCTTGTCGTCGCTGCTCTAGCGATTCTCTTATCGTTCGGTGCACAGAAGTCGATCTTGACTCTCGTTGGTTATGCGTGGGCTGGTTTCGGTGCCGCGTTCGGACCAGTCGTTCTGTTCAGCTTGCTTTGGCGCCGGATGAACAAGACAGGAGCACTTGCTTCGATGATTACGGGATCTGTCGTCGTCATCGCCTGGATTCTCATCAAACAAAATGTCGAAGGGTTGCCATTCTACATTTCTGAGATGTACGAGATGATTCCAGCCTTCTTCGCTTCGACTGTTGCGCTCGTCGTCGGTAGTCTCGTGACGAAGGAACCGAGTCAAGCGATCTATGATGAATTCGATCAAGTGCAAGCACAGCTAAAAGGTGCAGAACCAGAGCGGAAGATCGTCTAACTAACAAAAGGGATGTTTCCTGATTACAGGAAACATCCCTTTTTAATTCACTTCATACGTTGTTATTTACCATAAACATATTTGTTGCACTTGGGCAATATAAGCGTATAATAAAAACCAAAAGTGAGGTGAACGAGATGGCGACACAGCCACTTACACAAGATTTACCAAGAAAACGGACATATCTTGGACCAGCGTTCGTCGCTGCCGTCGCGTATCTCGATCCGGGAAACTTCGCGACGAACATGACGGCAGGTGCCCAGTATGGCTACTTACTGCTCTGGGTCATCGTCGCCTCGAACTTGATGGCCGTCGTCATTCAGTTCCTATCAGCTAAGCTCGGAATCGTCAGCAATCTCAGTTTAGCGGAAGTGATCCGGGAAGAGTTATCGCCGGTCACGCGCTTCTTCTACTGGATACAAGCGGAACTTGTCGCGATGGCGACCGATCTCGCAGAGTTCGTCGGAGCCGCACTCGGATTTCATTTATTGTTTGCAATCGATTTACGGATGGCGGCATTATTGACGGCGGTCTTGTCGTTCGTCATCCTTGGCTTTGAGCAAAAAGGACTCCGGCATTTTGAAGCTGTCATCGCCGTTCTTGTTTTAATCATCGCCGCTGCTTTTGCGATTGAAGTATTTGAAGTTCATCCGGTCTTTCGTGATCTATCGGCAGGATTGTTACCGGGATTTGAAGGTACGTCGAGCATCGTCCTTGCTGCCGGGATGCTCGGAGCGACCGTCATGCCGCATGCGATCTATCTCCATTCCGATTTAACGAAACGACGGATGGGGCACGTTGCAAATAAATTGTCGATGTTACGGATTCAGCGTTTCGATATTTGGGGAGCGATGTTGATTGCCGGAGCGGTCAATGGAGCGATGCTCGTCATCGCAGCAAGTGTTTTTTATGGCACGTCATACCAAGCGGGTTCGCTTGAAGCAATTTACGAGGGGCTTCATGTCACGCTCGGTGGTAGCGCACCGTATCTGTTTGCGATTGCTTTACTCGTCTCGGGTCTCGCTTCTTCAAGCGTCGGGACGATGTCAGGTGACGCGATCATGCGCGGCTTTCTTCATCTTCAACTGCCATTGTTCGTTCGACGGACCGTGACGATGTTGCCGGCGATTGTGTTGCTGTTCTCCGGTTTTGATCCGACACGGGCACTTGTCCTTAGTCAGGTCGCCTTATCGTTCGGGATTCCGTTCGCCTTGATTCCCTTGATTCGGGCGACTGCGAGTGAGCGGTACATGGGAGAACATCGGAACAGTCGGTTCATGAACGCGTTGGCATGGGTGATCGTCTCGATCGTCATCGTCTTCAATGTCTATCTGCTCATCGATGTCTTAGTATGAATATTCAGTATTTTTGTTTCGTCTGATTTAAAGCGGGTATTTCATAACTAGAAGCTTTCCGCCCGGAAGCTTTGCTACCCCTATAGGACGATGGTGCGGACCTCCCCCCGATGCACCATCGTCTTTTTTGTCTGGACGAAAAGTGCTATGATTAGAAATAGTGTAAAATATATCGCAAAAGTTCCGGAGGTGGAATGACATGGCAAAGATTAATGAGGAGCAAGTCCGCCACGTGGCGCATTTGGCACGCCTTGCCGTGACAGATGAAGAAGTAGCACAATTCACAGGACAACTCGAGAAGATTCTTGGGTTCGCTGAACAATTAAATGAACTCGATACGACAGGCGTCGAACCGACGACTCATGTCCTCGACTTAAAGAACGTCCTACGTAAGGACGAAGTACGTCCATCACTTCCTCGTACGGAAGTAGAACGACTCGCACCCGATTGGGAAGACGGACAAGTCCGCGTCCCAGCGGTGTTCGAATAAGGAGGAAATGACCCGATGTCACTTTTTGAACATGGTGTCAAAACACTACACACACTCATTCAGGATGGCGAAGTCAAAGTTTCTGAACTCGTCCAAGAATCCTTTGATCAAATCGACCGCGTCGATGGAAAAATCGGTGCGTTTCTTTCATTGAACGAAGAAGCATTCGAGCAAGCAAAACGAATGGATGATGTCGCGAAACACGAAGCGAATCCATTGTTTGGTCTTCCAATCGGCGTCAAGGATAACATCGTCACGAAAGGGATGACGACGACATGTGGTTCGAAATTCCTCGAGAACTTCGTACCGGCTCATGATGCGACGGTCGTCGAGCGTCTGCATGAAGCAGGAGCGATCACGATCGGGAAATTGAACATGGATGAGTTCGCGATGGGTTCTTCAAACGAGAACTCAGCCTACAAACCGGTCCGCAACCCATGGAATACGAAACACGTTCCAGGTGGTTCTTCGGGTGGTTCAGCAGCAGCTGTCGCAGCAGGCGAAGTCTTGTTCAGCCTTGGTTCGGATACAGGTGGTTCGATTCGTCAACCGGCTGCCTATTGTGGTGTCGTCGGGTTGAAACCGACATACGGTCTCGTCTCACGCTTCGGTCTCGTTGCGTTCGCGTCGTCTCTTGACCAAATCGGTCCGTTGACACGAACAGTCGAAGACAATGCGTATCTCTTGAGCGCGATCGCAGGACACTGTGAGATGGATTCGACGTCTGCGAACGTCGCAACAACGGATTACACACAAGCGTTGACAGGTGATATCAAAGGGTTGAAGATCGCTGTTCCGAAAGAATATTTCGGTGAGGGTGTCAGTGAAGGCGTCAAAGCCAACATCCGTGAAGCGATCCAAAAACTAGAAGCACTCGGTGCGACGGTCGATGAGGTGTCACTTCCGAACTCGAAATATGCGCTTGCGACGTACTACTTACTCGCTTCATCGGAAGCATCATCGAACCTCGCGCGCTTTGACGGCATTCGTTACGGAGTCCGTGCGGAAGCGGATGCACTTGAAGATGTCTTCAAGTATTCCCGTTCACAAGGATTCGGAGACGAAGTCAAGCGCCGGATCATGCTCGGAACGTACGCGCTCAGCTCAGGTTACTACGATGCCTACTATAAAAAAGCACAACAAGCTCGGACGTTGATCAAAAAAGACTTCGACGATGTCCTTGCGAATTATGACGTCATCATCGGACCAACAGCACCGACACCAGCATTCGAGCTCGGTGCACAACTGGATGATCCCGTCACGATGTATGCGAATGACATCTTGACGATTCCAATCAACTTAGCGGGTGTCCCAGCAATTTCGGTTCCAGCTGGATTCGTCGACGGTCTTCCGGTCGGCTTACAAATCATTGGAAAACATTTCGATGAGGCGACGATCTATCGCGCTGCGCATGCGTTTGAGCTTGCGACAGGTGGATTCGCGCTTCCGAAGTTATAAGGAGCGAATGTATCATGAACTTTGAAACAATCATCGGGATCGAGGTCCACGCCGAACTGAGCACGAACACGAAGATGTTCTGTGGTTGTGCTCGGGAATACGGCGCGGAGACGAACACGAAAACGTGTCCGATTTGTCTTGGACATCCGGGCGTCTTGCCGAAAATCAACGAAAAAGCCGTTGAACTCGCTGTTCGTGCAGCAATGGCACTTAACTGCCAAGTTGCCGATCAAACGAAATTCGACCGGAAGAACTATTTCTACCCAGATACGCCAAAAGCGTATCAAATTTCACAGTTCGATCAACCGATTGGCTTCGATGGCTACATTGATGCGGAAGTCGATGGCGAAACGAAACGCTTCCGAATCGAACGTGTCCATCTGGAAGAAGATGCTGGTAAGATGAACCACACGGGTGCTAATCACTCAGTCGTCGACTTCAACCGGACAGGTGCGCCGCTCATCGAGATTGTCAGTGAAGCGGACATGCGTTCACCGAAAGATGCAGTCGCCTACCTCGAACGTCTCAAGGAAGTCTTGCAATATGCAGGCGTCTCGGACGTCAAGATGGAAGAAGGATCACTTCGTTGTGACTGTAACATCTCCGTTCGCCCATACGGACAAGAGAAGTTCGGTACAAAAACAGAACTTAAAAACTTGAACTCATTCGGAAACGTCTTAAAAGGTCTTGAGTTCGAAGAAGATCGTCACCGTAAGTTGTTGCTTGCAGGTGGTGTGATGCGTCAAGAAACACTTCGCTTCGATGAGACGAAAAAACAAACCGTCCTCATGCGTGTCAAAGAAGGGGCGTCGGATTACCGTTACTTCCCAGAGCCTGACCTCGTCAAGCTCGTACTTGATCACGATTGGAAAGAAGCGATTCGTGCCGGTATCCCGGAACTTCCAGATGCACGTCGCGTTCGTTACCAAGAAGAACTCGGTCTTTCGGCGTATGATGCGAAGCAATTGACGGTTACACGTGAGATGGCAGAGTACTTCGAAGCGACACTGGCAGCAGGCGCAGAGCCAAAAGCAGCAGCCAACTGGACGATCGGTGAGATCCAAGGTCACTTGAATAAATCGACGGAAACGTTCGAAACAGTCAAGATGACACCAGCTCGTCTGGCAGAGATGATCGATTTGATCGCAAGCGGTACGATTTCTTCGAAAATCGCCAAACAAGTCTTCACAGCCGTCATCGAAGAAGGTGTCGAGCCACGTGCATACGTCGAAGCAAACGGTCTTGCACAAATTTCAGACGAAGGATTGCTACGTGGTCTCATCGTCGAGATGTTCGAAGCGAATCCAGCCGTCGTCGAGGAATTACTCGGTGGACGTGACCGGAAGAAAGGCTTCGTCATCGGTCAAATCATGAAGAAAACAAAAGGAATGGCGAACCCTGCCCTCCTTGATCAACTCTTCTATGAAGAGCTTGAAAAATTAAAATAAGTACCTGATCAAACAGCGTTCGTTCCTCCTTTACTTCTGCGAGGAAACGGACGCTGTCTTTTTTGGCTTTGTAATGTCTCGAGAGTTCATGTAAAATAAAACAGTTATGTATCAAATGAACGGTTGAGTCAAAAAGGAGAAAATCTTATGAGACCTAGAGCGCGCGTGATTTATAACCCGACTTCCGGGAAAGAGATGGTTAAACGAAATTTACCGTATATCCTCGACCGACTCGAAGCAGCGGGTTATGAGACATCTGTCTACTCGACGAAAGCGGTCGGCGATGCGACGTATGAAGCAGCACGAGCATGCGAAGCAGACTTTGATCTCGTCGTCGCAGCAGGCGGCGATGGTACGTTGAACGAAGTGATCAGCGGAATGGCTGCCTACAACAAACGTCCGAAGCTTGGTGTACTACCTGTTGGAACGACGAATGACTTTGGTCGGGCGATGCGTATTCCATTGACGATCGAAGGAGCGATGGATGTCATTTGCACAGGACATACGATGCCGGTCGATATCGGTAAGATCGAAGGATCGGCAGGCGTCCATTACTTCATCAATATCGCTGGTGGTGGCATCATGACAGAACTGTCGTACGAAGTGCCTTCGAAGCTGAAGACGGCACTCGGACAGCTCGCGTACTACGTCAAAGGGATGGAGAAACTTCCGCAAATCCGACCGACATATGTCGAACTGGAGCATGAAAAGGGTATATTCAAAGGAGAAGTCATGCTGTTCTTGACATCCAATACGAACTCTGTCGGCGGATTCGAGAAATTGTCACCGAACGCGTCACTCAATGACGGTCGGTTCGATCTCTTCATTCTCAAGAAATGTAACCTCGTCGAACTGATTCGTGTCATGCGTCTTGCCTTAAAAGGGGATCATTTCTCGGACCCTTGCATCGAGCATGTCACGACCTCATTCGTCCGCATGAAGAATACATCAGAGATGAGCTTGAACATCGATGGTGAGTTTGGCGGCATTTGCGAAGGCGAGATGACGAATCTTCGCTCTCATTTCGAAGTCATGACACCAAAGTTCCGGATCGAAGAGATGGAACAAATCAATACACAACTACAAGAAGCAGAAACGAACCTCGCGTGAAGCGAGGTTTTTAAGGAGGATATTCATGATTCCAGTACAAAAGAACGATGAACACGTCGTCGAGATCGTCGACCTGACGCATGAAGGATCAGGGGTCGCGCGCATCGATGGATATACGGTCTTCATCCCGGGCGCATTGCCGACGGAGCAGGTCAAGATCAAAATCACGAAAACGACGAAGTCTTACGGATTCGGTCGTATCATCCGTCAAAAGACGAAGAGTGTCGATCGTGTCGAGCCGCCTTGTCCGGTTTACAACCAGTGTGGCGGTTGCCAATTGCAACACTTGTCATACGATGCAGAACTCAAGTTCAAGCACAACCGTGTCCGTGACGCTTTCGCGCGCCTAGCAGGTCTTGAAATTCCGGTCCACGAGACGATCGGGATGGAAGATCCATGGGGTTACCGTAACAAAGCACAAGTTCCGGTCGCATTCCAATCAAACAAATTGATGGCTGGCTTCTACCAAAAACGGAGTCACCGGATCATCGATATGGACTACTGCTTAATTCAAAACAAAGAAAACGACGAAGCCGTCCAAGCGGTTCGTAAAGTCCTCGCTGACTTAAAAGTACCAGCGTACGACGAGAAGAAAAAAGCAGGTGTCATCCGTCATATCATGGCACGTCATGGGTATCACACGAACGAGTTGATGGTCGTGCTCGTCACGAAGGTCAAACAATTACGCGGCATCGATAAAATCGTTGAAGGAATCTTAAAGGCGTTACCAAACGTTACATCGATCCAGCACAACATCAACCCGGATGATACGAACGTCATTCTCGGGAAAAAGAACGTCGTCTTGTACGGACCGTCCGTCATCCGCGATCAAATCGCTGGATTGACGTATGAGATCTCACCGCATTCGTTCTTCCAAGTCAACCCGTTGCAAACAGAGAAACTCTACGCGAAAGCGCTCGAGTACGCTCAGTTGACAGGCGATGAGACAGTCGTCGATGCTTACTGTGGTATCGGTTCGATTTCCTTGTCACTCGCTAAACAAGCGAAGCACGTCTACGGTATCGAAATCGTACCGCAAGCAATCGATGATGCACGCCGGAACGCACAAGCGAACGGGATCGAGAACGTGACATTCGAGTACGGTGCAGCTGAGAAGGTCATGCCGGATCTCGTTAAAGCCGGTATTCAACCGGACGTCATCGTCGTCGACCCACCACGTAAAGGCTGTGACGAAGAATTCTTGCGTGCTGCTACGGATGTTGCACCGAAGCGGATCGTCTACGTCTCATGTAACGCGTCGACTCAAGCGCGTGACGCGAAGTTGTTGACAGAGCTCGGTTATACACTCGTCGAAGTGACGCCGGTCGATATGTTCCCACATACGACACACGTCGAGAGCGTTGCCTTGTTCGTCCGTAACTAAAACGTTCATATGACTGACTTAAAAAAGAATGACGCGTCTTTTCACGCCCTTTCCTCAGGCGAGACACAAGCCAGTTTTCCTGCTTCATTTGAGCAGGAAAGCGGGTCTTGTTCGTCTCTGACAGCGCATAAATGCGCTTCTCCTGTAGGAGTGGCGTGTGACGCGTCATTCTTTTTGTTATGAGATAAGGGTGGCAGATCATCATTCTGCCACCCTTACCTTTGTAGAGATTGACTTTTGAGTCAGATCCATTTTCTGATTGACCTGATGTATAAATGAAAGTAAATAAGAACCTCCATATGGTAAAATAATCAAGTTGTATATAAAAGTATAGGAGGGTTCATGATGACGACTAACGATGTTCAAGTGTATGCGACATTCCGGCTAGAGCAAGACGTATTGTATCGCTATCATACATATATCCAGTGGGGTGAGAGTGAGACGTCTCTCGGTGCGTGCCTGATGTTGAATCCAGGTTCTGCGACGGTGGATCCTACATTACGTCAGCAACTTGATACGGCAGGGCAAGCGACGGGTCAAATTGGTCGATTGGATAAGACGATGAGACAAATTATCCGGATCGTAGAAGGCATCTACGAAGGACAAGCCTTATCGGGACGCTTTCATCTATACAATTTATTCCCGATGCAACATGGCAATGATGTCACATCGATCAATCGTTTTGAAGAACTCTGTCAGGAAACCTCTTTTGAAAAGCAGACGTTGTTTGCGTCAGTCGAAGAACTACGACGGCACCCATTCGTGATTACAGGGTGGGGCGTTCGGAGGCATCTTGTGCGCTGGGAACATTTGCGACAAGCAAAAGATGAATGGATGAAGCGTCTTGAAGCATCAGGTATTCCGCACTTTGGTATCAAGCATCCACGAACAGATGATTTCTATCATCTGTGTCCAAATCTCGATGCTAGTCAGAAAATGATCAAAGAGCAAATCATCGCGCGACATCGTGAAGTCATGATACCGAGTCGGAAGCGTCAATGGGAGCGAATCCTTCTATACCGGATGGAAGGTGGACGTATCACCTTGATGGGGCGCAAACGATCTGATGATACGTGGGTCTTCATGAGAACGACGGATGAGACAGCATTGCTCGAAGAGGGGGATGTATCTGCGAAGACTTCTTCTGAGATCGTCGAACGATGGGACGACGTGGTAGAACATCTCCTCGGTGAGGTCGTCTTATCGTTACGTCCTAGTTTCGTTCACCCTGAATTTGAAGAGCGGATTGCACCGTATCGTAGACGATGATACGAAAAAGGAGAAAGAGCGCAAAAGCGCATCTTTCTCCTTTTCATTGTGTCTCCTTATTCAGCATCTTCAGCATCTGCTGAGCTTGCGTTCGGGAACAACTCAGCAAGAACACGTTCACTTGCCGTACCATCGTCAAGACTGCAGAACCGCTCGAGGAAGCGATCATACTTTTCTTGGTAAGCAACGGATTTCGTATCGATTTGTTCGATATAATCGATGACTTGATCCGTTTCCTTCAAGAGTGGTCCTGGAACGACTTCTTCGAAATCGAAATAGAATCCACGTAACGTCGACGCATATTTCTCCAAGTCGTACGTAAAGAAGATCATCGGGCGTTGTAAGTGGGCGTAATCGAAGAAGACAGACGAGTAGTCAGTGATCAAGACATCACTGATCAAATACAACTCTGCGATATCGCCGTACGAAGAGACGTCGTAGGCGAAGCCTTCGTGTCCACTGATATCCATGTTTTGCGCAATCAAGTAATGCATCCGGAGCAAGACGACATAATCGTCACCGAGTCGGGCCTGCATCTCGTTCAAGTCGAGTTGGAGATCGAAGCGGTATTTTCCGCGCGCGATGAACTCATCATCTCGCCATGTCGGTGCGTACAAGACGACTTTCTTGTCAGCTGGGATATCAAGACGTGCTTTGATTTCGCTGATGAGACCAGCTTGATCGTCCGCATACAAGAGATCGTTTCGCGGATAACCCGTCTCAAGCATCGTGTTTTGGAACCCGAACGCACTCTTGAAGATTTCGCTCGAATAGGCATTCGGAGAAATCAAGTAATTCCATTCCTGCGCTTGATTGTAGAAGTTCCGTTTGTAGCGCGTCGCGTTCGTTCCTGCCATGTGGACTTCTTCCATATCGAGACCTAGTCGTTTTAATGGTGTGCCGTGCCATGTTTGAAGGTAGATCGTTTCTTCGCGTTTCGTTAAGCTGAGCGGTTGACGTGTATTGAAAATCCAGTACTTCGCACGTGCCATCGCTTGGTAATACGCGAAGCTGTTTTTGAGCACCCAGTTTGGGCAAGCTTCCTTGACGTCATCTGAAGGCTCATTCGCGAAAATCCAGACGAGCTCAAGTTCCGGGCGTTGTTCTTTTAATTTCAGATAAAGGGCCTTCGGATTATCGGAATAGCTTCGTCCGAGGAAACTCTCGAATAAGACGAGGTTCTCTTTGACCGGCATCTTTTGGAACAAACGATAGAGCATGAGACCGTTCTTGATTTTTTTACGTCGTGCCGTCCGTAACGTCTGCTTTGTCTTAACAGCAGTGATATATGAACGGAACATGATATACGAACCCGTCGACCATGCCTGCAGATACTTGCTTTGTGTCTTCGCCCGTCTCAAGTCGTAAGCGACATGACGGAAGACGTCGGTCTGCTGACTTTTTGACGTGCTGCGCTCAAGCAATGCTCGACCACGTTTTGAGATGAAACGTTTGTACCATGTATTTAAGAACTTTTGAACGTCGTTATCCTTCGTATGGGCGGATAACATACCGTAAATCCGTGAGATATCGGACAATGTCGTGATATCACGCGCTTGGTAGAGCGATTGTCCTTCAAGTGGCGTACTACGTGAGTTTCGACCATAAACGACATAACTGACCGATGTCAGGTTCGTCAATTTCGAAATGATTGTATGGGCGATGATCGTATCGGCGAACCATCGTGTCTCAAGAACAGGTAGATCATTGAGCAATTCCTTTTTAATCATCCAGCCGTGAATCGTCGTCAAATGACGCGAATTGAACTTCGTACGGGTATAAAAGAAATAACGATCATCATCGATTGGCATGAGCCATTTTTTCTTGTTGTAGACGGGTGAGACCTTACCGATGATGACTTCACCGCGTGATTTTTCATAGGCTTTGATATACGTATAGAGTGCACGTGGTGCGAGGATATCATCACTATCGAGGAAGGTAACGTAGTCACCTGTTGCGACTTCAAGACCACGTCGACGTGCTGCGTAAGTTCCTTGATGCGCCTGTTCCACGATCGTACATGTCGGATAGAGAGAACGGAGCTCATCGATGTATGTGCTTGGTCCGTCAAAGACGACGACGATTTCCACCGGGATCGACACCTTCTGGTCGAGAACGGATTGAATGGCTGCCTTCGTTTGTGATTCAGTTTGATAGACAGGAATGATGACACTAATTGAGTTCATGTTGATTCTCCTTTTTGATGAAAGAATCCGTCAAAAACGGATTCACGAAAATAGTTCCTGTTGAATAGGATATCACAAAACGAAAAAAAGGCACGACTCTCTTAAAATTCACTTCGTTGCCGGTAATGTGTCGGTGTCTCGCCAGTCGTCTGTTTGAAGGCTTGACTGAAATGACTTTGGCTTGAGAAGTGCAACTTATTTGAGATCGTCAGCAACGAGTCGTCGGACGAGCGCAGGAGACGCTTCGCTTCCCGAATGCGTTCCCGGATGACATACCGGGCGAGTGGCAGACCGGTCTCATCCTTAAACAGAACGGACAAGTAATTGGACGAGACATGAATGGCTTGGCTGATTGATGAGACGGACAACGGTTCATACAGGTGTTGCTGAATATAGCGAATCGCAGCGAGTACATGAGGCGAGTGCCGCAGCGCTTGGAGTTCCTTGACGGCTTCTGCGAACGAAACTGTAATCCGGACATGACGATTCCGGAGTTCGGCAATGCTCGTCGCGGCTTCGATTGTCTCAATCATCCGGTCGCTTAGGGAGAACGCTTCGTCCGGTTCTAGTCCACCGCGAATCGCAGCGCGTGCGCTCAATAGGACGGTTCCGAGCAACAGGTTCTTTTCTGCGCGTAACGGTTGATGCCGTGCGAGTGTGCCGAATTCACCATAAGCAGGTAACGAATAAGTCGTTGCGAGTCGCTCGCTTTGACCCGTCGCGATCCAGTCGATGATTTGTTGCTCCCGTTGCCATGCTTTTCGGTACGCGGTCACCCCTGTATGGGACGGTGCATCCGCAACGAGTGGGATTTCAGCTTCCTGAATATCAGACAGTTGTTCGATTTCGCGCTTCGGCAATGGTTCCCCGTGCAACAAGCGATACATCAGGTGAGCACAGTCAATCAATCGGTTCTCCGTCGTACGCGGCAAGACCTTATAAAACTGGTGATAGGCTTCATCTTGGATATGCGCCCTAAAGAGAGCGGATTGTAATAAAACAGGACCAATTCGATACATACCTTGTTCCGGAACGTCCAAAAAGAGGTAGGCTGTACCATCTTTCAGGGTATAGAGTAAAGGAGTCTTTTTAAGAACGGGCCATTCATTCTCAATCGGCAGGGTTCCCGGATGAGGTGGAGCTTCTGGACGTAGAGCAAGCGGAGTACCATGACGATCTCGATACGTGACAAAAAAACCGGTCATCCCGTAAAGGTGCTCTGCGACTTGCGTCAAGTCGGATGTCGACAAGCGATTCATGACACGACTCCTTTCGAAATAAAGTGGATTGCTTCTAGTGTATGTCCTCTTTCGCGGATAGTCGAGAACGAACCAAGAAAAACCGAAGTCTTCCGGAAAAAGGCTTCGCTACAAATCAACCAGATGGAACTAAGGAGTCTTTTGAATCTGAATCGTGTCGTTCAACATCCAGTAACGTGTTAGTTGCTTCTTTAGGCAAAAATGATTGTTTTGGACAGATGATTTCTGCAATGAGTTCATTCGTCAAAGCGAAAATCGTGTTTACGGTGTCAGAGGTTTCTTTCATGCGTTGGATCAGTGCCTAAACGTCACTGGTCAGTTTTTCCTGTCTACTTGGAATATTGGGATATAGTATAACTAAATATGAAAGAATTATGTGGAGATTTTCATCATTTGAGAAATGAATCAACGCAAGGTTCATGATAAAATGAAAAGGGTGTCACAGAGTGGCTAGGGAGGAACAGAAATGAATATTGCTTTTTTCTTATTACCTAAAGATGAGGTGAAATATTTAGATCCTGAGTCAACGGTCAGACAAGCACTAGAAAAGATGAAACATCATCGTTTTACGTCGGTCCCACTCGTTGACAATAAAGGGAAATACGCAGGAACGCTGACAGAAGGTGATATCTTGTGGGCGCTCGAAGCAAATCTCGAGCATGCCGATTACGACCACGTCTTGCAGACACGATTAACTGATATTAAACAACGTGTCCGTTATAAACCAGTTTCGATTACAGCACAAATGGAAGAGATGATTGAAGTCATCACGGATCAAAATTTCGTGCCCGTCATTGATGATGGTAGACATTTTATCGGGATCATCCGTCGACGTGATATTATCGATTATTTTGCTAAAAAAGTAGCGCGTGAGAACGTCAGTTATTAAAAAAAAATAAAACTAGTAAAAAAAGCACTGATTTTCACAGAAATGTGGAAAGAAGTGCTTTTTATTGACCCAAAACGACTTCAGGAAATGGGAGGAGGCGACGATATAGAAGCATAATGACAATTTAGGGAGGACGATGTGTTGCGACGTTTATCACCAGTCTTCATCGTAGAAGCTTTTCGAAGACGCTCCTACTATAAAACGTTCTCATGGATGATTGCGATCATCGGTCTGTTAGCATTGATCGTCGCGTGTCAGCATTTGACGAAAACATTGGATGAAGGGTATCGCTTCAAGGCATCGGGCAAAACAATTGCTGAAGTGACACCTTTTAATCATGCCGAACAAGAAGTGACGCGCTATTATTTTTCATCTTTGAATGACGACGCCGATTTGACGCAAGCTTCAAAGCGGGCCGACCAAGCACTAGAACAACTAACGGATCGACTTCCGAATATGAAAGCGACCGAGTCGACACGCGAAGAAGTCCTAACAGAGATTAAGAAACTACAACGACAAGGATACGAATCGAATCATCGCTTTTTCACGACGATGATGAACTTCAAAAGTGAAATCATCTTTAATCAGCTCGTATTGAGTAAAGAGACAGGGTCTTATTATAATGTGTTCTCCAATCTGATTCTGATGGAAGAACAGCTTGGAAAGTCCGCTGAAATCTTGAAGGATGCTCGACAAAAAGAAGAACCTAGCTCAATTGATCGGTTACGCATCCAACAGATGCGGATTGATTTGCCACTGCGACAGGAATCGCTCATTAAATCCCTGTATGATGTGATTCCGCTTCACAACGATTCAGGACGTCAGGATATCGCAATCATGCGGGAACAGATGGATGCTTATACACAAACGCTCGATGACCTATTGCGCGCTCCAGAAAGCTTGACGTATGCTGCGTTAGCAAACCAAGCTGAACAGTATGAATCCAGCATGTATCGTCTGTATGATCAAGAACTCAACCAAGTCGCACAAGAAATGCAGGATCGGGGAAATCAAATCATTCGTAATGCCTGGCTCCTCTTTGGCGCAACCAGCATCTTGATTCTTGGATTACTGATGTTGACCTTATCGTTATTACGTGCGTTCCGCCAAGATCTTTCTTTATTGAAGGGAGAAGCGAATACCTTTGCTGAAGACCGTCGGCAATCTGGTTATGACGTACCGGAGCGAAATGATTTTCAACCCGTCGTTCAAGCGTTTCGAACGATGACAGCTATCATTGCTGGTTTATTAGACCATAGCGATGCGAAGACAAAAGAAATCAAACAAAAGAAAGCAGAAATCGAGTCACTCTTTTCGCAGAATACCGACCCGATTCTTGCCTTATCATCCGACTATACGATATTAAACGGAAACGAACGCTTTCGACAATTGACGGAGGCAACGGCAGGATGGACGATTGAAGAATTGATCCATCCGGCTGATTTGAATCGGATGCGGCGAGCATTGAGACGATCGCTTGAAGGACATAGTCAAACGATTCGCTGTAAGATGCTCTTCAATGAAGAAATTTTGAATATGTTCGTCAACATCATCCACGTTACTAATAAAGAGGACGATACAGGTGTTGCGCTCTACTTATCTTGTCATGATGAAACGGATCAGTTCCGGCGGGAAGAACGGATTACACAACTCGCACTCTTCGATATGTTGACGGGTTTGCTGAACCGGAATGGTTTCGAGCAAAAGATGGCAGACGCATTAAAAGCACCTCAACCGGGAGAGCTCGTCACCATCAGCGTCCGGCAATTCCGGCGTATCAATGACATCTATGGACATGGTGCAGGGGATCAGATTCTAAAAGATCTCGCGAATCGCCTCAAGCATCATTTCATCGGAACAGGACAAGCGGCGCGAATCGGTGGAGACGAATTCGCCGTATTAGTCGCACAACAGGATATCGTCGATTACCAAAAATTAAAGCAAGTCATCGAACATGTCTATGAGATCAACGGAGAATACGTCAATGTCAGCATAAGTATGAGTATGGTCCGTTATCCCGATGATGCAGTAGCCGTTACTTCCTTGTTGTCCTCGGTCGATATCGCGATGCAGCATGCGAAACAACAGACAGAGGGTGGACCAGTCTGGTTCGAGTCCTGGATGAGTGCCGAGTATCTTGAATCGGTCGTCCTCGAAGGTGAATTACGAGAAGCGATTGAAAAGAACGAGTTACAACTGTTCTATCAACCACAAATCAATCTTGCGACAGGTCAAGTCGATGGCTGTGAAGCTCTCCTGCGCTGGTTCCATCCTGAACGTGGGATGATCAGTCCAGCAATTTTCATTCCGATTGCCGAACGATCGATGTTGATTGAAGAGATCGGGATGTGGGTCGTTGCCGAGACGGTTCGGCAAGTCGAGGAGTGGAAGGACACGGAACTTGGGGTACTGCGTGTCTCGGCGAACTTATCCGTCAAAGAGCTCGTCTCCGGTCGGATCGTCGATTACCTGACCGATGTTCGAGAAATTCATCCAGGGATTGAACAACGGATGGAACTTGAAATTACGGAATCGTTTGGTGTCTTTTCAGACACACGCGTATTTGACGCCTTACAGACGTTGCACCAGATGGGATATCGTCTTGCGATCGATGACTTTGGTACGGGGTATTCTTCTTTGTCGTACTTAAGTCGATTACCGATCCAGCGACTGAAAATTGATCGTTCGTTCATCAGCGGTCCGGATGCGTGTTCGAACGCACCGCTCATCGAGACGATCATCAAGCTTGCTCATACGTTGAAGTATGACGTCGTCGCTGAAGGAATCGAGGAACTTGAACAAGCGGATCATTTACGAGTGCTTGACTGTGAGTATGCGCAAGGATTCTATTATTCAAGACCGATTCCAGCTGACGAGTTTCGGGTCTGGTACGGGAGGTACCATGAAAAGCTTCTATCTGAATGAAATGAGCCCTGTGGTCGTTTTACAAACGTTTTTGTCATCCTTGCTTTCCACAGGCGGGGGTAAGCCGCGGCACCACGCACTCCATGCGGTGTGCCAGGTCTTACCTAACCCTGACGAAAGCGGAAGTCATGCTTTCTTTTCCTGTAGGAGTCAAGGATGAACATATACGTTCTATAATCATGTAGCAAAAAAGAAGAGGCGTTTTCCAGATGATATTCTGGAAAACGCCTCTTCTTTTATTGATGTTGCTCGAGATGTTCTGACTTTTAGTCAGTACGACCTTGCACGCAAAGAATTAAACGCGATCGAGCACGAGGTCGTCTGCTTGTTCAAGATAGGCTTTGACCGGTGCGACCGCTGCCTCGACCGTACCTGGTGCGAACGGAGACTTCAATCCAGCACGTTCGACGAGCGTGAGGAAGCTTTCCGATCCGCCGGCACGACAGAGATCGAGATACGACTTCCAAGCCGCTTCCCGGTCTTGTTCCATCCAAGCATAGAACTGGAAGGCACAGACTTGAGCGAGCGTGTAATCGATATAGTAGAACGGACTACCGAAGACGTGTCCTTGTTGATGCCACCATGCACCTGAATCGAGATAATCGTTCGCTTCGTAATCACGATGCGGCAGGTATTTCTTCTCGATCGTCCGCCATGCTTCACGACGTTCTGCTGGTGTCAATTCCGGTTGGTTGTAGATGACGTGTTGGAACTCGTCAATCGCAACGCCGTACGGAAGGAATGTAACGCTTCCTGCGAGGTGATTGAACTTGTATTTCGCTGTCTCTTCACCGAAGAACTCTTCCATCCACGGATAAGCGAAGAATTCCATCGACATCGAGTGAATCTCACACGCTTCATACGTCGGGAAAGCACTCTCTGGAGCTGTCAGGTGACGGCTCTCATAGACTTGGAATGCATGACCGACTTCGTGAGTCAGGACATCGATGTCGCCTGCCGTTCCATTGAAGTTCGAGAAGATGAACGGGAGTTTTTCGTCTGCGATGTAGGTACAATACCCACCGCCGGCTTTCCCAGGCTTCGCTGTTAAATCGAGTGCTTCCCGGTCGAGCATGTAGTTGAAGAACTCGTTCGTCTCCGGTGACATCTCTGCGTACATCTTTTTGCCACCTTCAATGATGAACGACTCTTCGCCTTTAGGTGTCGCGTTACCAGACTTGAAGGCAAATCCTTCATCGTAGTAGTACAAGTGATCGACACCGATGCGTCGTTGCTGGCGTTCTTTAAGTTGTGTCGCGAGCGGAACGATCGTCTCACGGATTTGTTCGCGGTACTGTTCGACCATCGATTGGTTATAATCGACGCGGAGCATACGTGCGTATCCGAGCTCGACGAACGATGGGAAACCAAGTGTCTTCGCGATGTCTGTCCGGATGCGAACGAGTTTGTCGTAGATCGTATCGATTGCTTCACCATGCTCGTTTAAGTAGCCATAGCGTGCTTCAGAAGCTGCTTTACGGACATCACGATCAGGTGATTGAAGATATGGACCGAACTGCGATAAGTTAAGCGTCTTGCCATCGAACTCGATTTGAGCAGAAGACATCAGTTTCGTATATTCACTCGAGAGACGATTCTCTTCTTGGAGTTTCGGAATGATCTCTTCCGAGAACGTCTTCAGGCTCGCTTCCGCAATCAGGAATAACTGTTTGCCGTGCGTCTGTTCGAGTTCACTGCGGAGTGGATGCGTCGTCAACGCTTGATAATAGCTTGAGACATATCCTTGATAGATCGCACTCGCTTCATCAAAGAATCCTTGTTCCGTCTCATAGAACGTATCGCGTGTATCGATCGTGTGACGGATCTCGACGAGCTGGCTTGCCGTTTCAAATTGATTTCTGAGGGTATTAATCTCAGTGATGGCTGCGTTTGCTTCATCTACCTGTGTGGCTTCAGTCAGTCGAGCAATCGCTTGATTCATGGATGTTTCAAGCAAGGCAAGGTCAGGACGGACATATGTAATTTCTGAAAATGGTAACATGTAAGCGCCTCCTTATGATTTCTAACTATTATCACACAAAAATACTTGCAAAACCAGAGGGACAAACGTATGCTTTTTGTGAGAACGTGAGCGAGCTGTCTGACAGCTTACTCCTATAAAAAATCGAAACTTCCATTCGGAAGAAAAACGATCGAGAAAGTAGAGGGATAGTATCATGGGATTCTTAAAAAAATTGTTTGGTGGTAACGACGCAGGAAACGCAAAAATCGCTTCTGCACTTACAGGTAAAATCGTCAACATCGAGAACGTACCCGATCAAGTTTTCTCTCAAAAAATGATGGGCGACGGTGTCGCGATCGAACCAACTGAAGGTAAAGTCGTCTCGCCGATCAACGCAACGGTTGAAACGATCTTCCCAACAAAACACGCAATCGGTCTAAAAGGTGAAGATGGTCTTGAACTGTTGATCCACGTTGGTCTTGATACAGTTAACCTTAAAGGTGAAGGCTTCACGGCTCACGTCCAGTCAGGTGACAAAGTCAAAGCAGGAGACGTCCTCGTCGAGTTCGACCTTGACTACATCCGTGCGAACGCACCATCGACGATCACACCGATCATCGTGACGAACCACGATCAATTCACGCTTTCAGCTGTACCAGCTGAAGGAACTTCTGTTGTCGCAGGCGACACAGAGCTCTTCAAAGCAACACACAAATAAGATACGATATGCCTCCATTCCTTGCGGATGGGGGCTTTTTTGTCGTCTCATCCCGTGTCTTACCGTTTTGTAAGAGAAGTGAAAGCAAAGTCCATTTTGAGAAAAGTATGGAAGGACTAGACTGAGTGTAACGAATCAAACACAGGAGGCATTACAGATGAAAGCAATCTTACAAGCAGAACAGATTTCAAAAACGTATCAAACGAAAACAGCGCGCCACGAAGCACTGCGTCCGACGACGCTCCGTGTTCACGAAGGAGAATTTGTCAGTATCATGGGTCCATCCGGTGCCGGGAAATCGACGTTACTCAATTTATTATCGACGATCGATCAGCCTACGGACGGCTCGATTTTAATCAACGGATCAGACGTGACAGCGATGAAGGAAAAACAATTAGCACGTTTCCGCCGGGAACAACTCGGCTTCATCTTCCAGGATTTCAATCTCCTCGATACGATGACGGTTCGCGAAAATATCGCCTTACCGCTATCACTCGCGAATGTCGATAAAAAGATGATTTTAGAACGTGTTGATCGTGTGGCGCATCAACTTGGTATCCACGACTTACTCGATAAACGTCCCGTTGAACTATCGGGCGGACAAAAACAACGGACGGCTGCCGCTCGCGCCATCATTCATGATCCGTCGCTCATTTTAGCCGACGAGCCGACCGGTGCGCTTGACTCGAAGTCGGCAACAGGATTGCTCGAAGCGATGCAAGCGCTCAACGACGAAGGCGCGACGATTTTAATGGTAACGCATGACCCGATGACAGCGTCTTATGCGGAACGGATTCTGTTCGTCAAGGATGGAGAGCTGTTCAAGGAAGTCCATCGCTTCGGTTCGCAGAAGGAATTCTTCGAGCAGATCATGGAAGTCCAACGCGAACTCGGAGGTGCCGTCCGTGAGCTTGTCTAAACTGGCGTTTCAAAATTTGAAGAACATCCGTCAAAACGTGATGTACCTCGGTGCCGTCACGTTTGCGATTCTTATTTACTACACGTTCCTCGCGATTCGATCGAATGAAGCGATGCTTCAGGCGAACGAATTGTACGGGAAACTGGGAACGGTCTTTACGGGAGCAAGTGTCATTCTAGCGCTTTTCTCTGCCATCTTCATCTGGTATTCAAGTGACTTCTTCTTACGCCGCCGTAAGAAGGAAATCGGACTTTATGCATTGCTTGGTCTAGAGCGTGGGCAAATCGCCCGACTGATCTTCCTTGAGACGATGGGGTACGGAGTGATTGGCCTGATCCTCGGAATTGCGATCGGTACCGTCGCTTCGAAGTACTTCGTGCAGTTGCTGGCTTCTGTCATGGCGATGCAAGTCGATGCGACCTTTACGATCAGCGGAGCTTCCGTCATGCAGACGATCGGTGTCTTCCTGCTGATTTTCCTGATCATCGCCTTACGCTCTGCTCGGACGATTTATCGTTTTACATTGATCGAATTGTTCAAGGCAGAACAACAAGCGGAATCCCTTCCGAAAGTCCATCCGATCTTAGCCGTCCTTTCCGTCGTCTTGATCGGTGTCGGTTATTATTTGACAGGACAACCGTTGATGGATCACTTTACGATCGTCGCCCCGCTCTTGATGCTCTGCGTCATTCTCGGGACGTTCGGAACGATGAGTTACTTCACGATCTTCCTATTGCGCGTCTTAAGTAATCAAGCGCGGCATTTCAAAGGAACGAATTTAATTCTGCACGGACAATTGTTGTCACGAATCAAATCGAATGCCGTCATGCTGTCGACGATTACGGTCATCACTGCCGTGACATTGACGACGGTCGGTACAGCGACATCGATCTATTATTTCATCGATCAGACCGTCGAGGAGCAAGTTCCGTACAGTCTATCGATTGCGAGTAAACAAGCAGAAGCGGAACAGCTAATTGCCAAGTCCGACCAGAAAATCGACAGCCGGACGATGGTCAACGTCAAGAACGTTGACCATAAGATGACCGATCTGCCGAACCCTCTGACGTTTACACGTTACTACGCGACGTATGCGTATGAAGACCAGCCGGGACAATTCAGTTACGTCAACTATTCGGACTACGTCAAGCTCGCGAAAGCGAACGGGAAAACGGTCATCAAAGAACCGAAACAAGGTGAAGCGATCGTCCTTGAGACATTCAAAGGAAACGATTTGTTGAAGATGAAAGTCAAATCGCCGGTCGGTGTTGAAATCAAGGATGTTCATGAGTCCTTTCGCATCACCGCTGCGACGAATCTACCAATCGCTCAACTTTATGAGAAACAGCGGCTCGCCTTCGTCGTAAACGATGATGCGTTCGCGAAGATGCCGGAAAAAGGTTTCACGCTGACGAATTATCAGTTCTCGGATGAACGTCATGATGATGGATTGATGAAACAGTTGACGCAACTATATGGAAAACAAGCGGATACGGAGATGGCGGCGTACTATCCTGTCTACGCGATGACGACGGCAACGACCGGCTTACTCGCGTTTGCTGCCGGCTTCCTCGGTCTCGTCTTCTTGCTTGCGACGGGTTCGATCATCTACTTCAAGATGCTCGCGGAAGCAGAAGAATCGAAACAACGGTTTGCCATCATCCAGAAGATCGGTGTGGATGAGAAGGAACAGACAGGCATCATTCGGCGCCTTGTCGGATTCGTCTTCTCCTTACCGTACGTGCTCGGACTCGTTCATAGTTTAGTTGCGATGCAAGTCTTGCAGAAACTGTTGAACTACAACATCGTTCGTCCGACATTACTTGCGATTGTTTGTTATACGATCGTCTATTTGATCTACTATATCGTCACGGTCCGTGCTTACCGCCGCATCGTCACGTGATGAACTAAATAGGGGTACACAGAACTGGAAACGGAATAATCGTTTCCAGTCCTTTTTGAGTTCGTTATGATAAAGGGAGAAGGAGTTGATAGGAACGATGCATACGATTTTATTAGTCGAAGATGACATGAAGATTGCTACATTATTGAAAGAACTACTTGAACGCTATGATTTTAGAGTCGTCGTTGAAGATGGGCGAGGGGATGTCGTCGCGGTCTATGAAGAGACGAATCCGGACGTCATTCTATTAGATGTCAATTTACCGAAGTTTGACGGTTTCTATTGGTGTCGACAATTGCGGATGAAGACACGGGCACCGATCCTGTTCATCTCAGCACGGGTCGGGGAGATGGATCAAGTCATGGCGCTTGAATACGGAGCGGATGATTACATCGTCAAGCCGTTCCAAGGAGCGGTCGTCATCGCGAAGATTAAAAGTCAGATTCGCCGGGCCTATGGCACGCTCTCGAACGAGACGGATGAGCGGACAGTGACGAAAGAAGGTGTCACGCTGTACTTGGACCGTTATATCGTCGAGTACGGGGAACAGTCGATCGAGCTGTCAAAAAAAGAGGGACTGATCCTTGAGATGTTGCTGACGGCAAGTCCACGAATCGTCAGTCGGGGCGATTTACTCGAACGGATTTGGGATGACGAAGCATTCGTCGATGAGAATACATTGAACGTCAATATCACGCGTGTCCGCAAACGGCTTGCCGAGATCGGTGTCGCTGGACTTGAGACGGTGCGAGGCGTCGGTTATAAACTGGTCCTTGAACCATGAAGCTCTTTTTACGGCACGCGATACCAGGCATCATCTTCTTTACCGGACAAATGCTCATTTTATATGCCGTCTTATGGCTCTATGATCTTTATCGCCCAGCAGCCTTCTTTTATATCGTGCTCTTGAACAGTATCGGTCTCTTGATTTATCTCAGTTATCGTTTCTTCAGCATGCTTCCGTTGCTACGACGGATGCAACAGCCGGTCCAGTCGGTCGCAGAACCGATTCGCAGTGATAGTGAAGAACCGATTTCCGTTGCCGTCGAACAATTTTTAGAACGACAACAGACCTTATTTCGAAACAGTCTGTTTGCTGAGCGACGAAAGGAAAAGGAACGCCATCGGTATGTCGACCAATGGATTCATCAGATGAAGACACCGTTGTCCGTCATCGAGTTGATCCTCGAACATCCAGGAGAACAGTATCAGGCTGATTTACGGCAAGAGGTCGATCGATTGCGTAGTGGACTCGACCAGATGCTCTATTCGTCACGTTTAGAAGCAATCGAGACAGATTTGAAGGCAGAACGATTGGCACTGAAGCCGCTCGTCACGAGCATCATCAATCAAGAAAAACGATTATTCGTCAAAAATCAGGTTTTTCCGAAACTCGATATCGCTGAAGACGTGTATGTCTACACGGATGCGAAGTGGTTTCGTTTCCTCGTCTTACAGCTCGTGACGAACGCCATCAAGTACACGACGGGACATGGTCGTGAAGTCGTTCTGACGGCAGAAGTGACAAAGGGGCAAGTCGTCCTTTCGGTTCAAGACGACGGTGTCGGAATCCCAAGACGAGACGTCCCACGTGTCTTTAATGCGTTCTTCACTGGTGAAAACGGACGACGTTACGGGGAATCGACCGGAATGGGATTGTATTTCGTCCAGCAGGTCTGCTTGAAGCTCGGGCATGAGATTGAACTCGAGAGTGAGGAAGGGGTCGGCACGACATGCCGGATTCGATTAGTAGGAGGTCGCGCACATGATTGAGGTCAAACAATTAGGGAAAGTCTATCCTGGAAAGGTGACGGAGCAACCGCTGACGGATGTGAATTTCCGAGTCGAAGAAGGTGAGATGGTCGCGGTCATGGGACCATCCGGTAGTGGGAAATCGACACTGATCAACTTGCTTGCGACACTCGACGAACCAAGTTGGGGATCGATTCTGATTGACGGCGTCGACACAGCGACGTTCAAACGAAAAGAGATGACACGTTTCCGGCGAGAGACGCTCGGTATCATCTTTCAGGAATTCAATTTACTCGATTCGTTGACACTCGGTGAGAACATGCTCGTGCCGTTGATGCTGTCAGGGAAAAAAGCAAAGCTCGCGCGGGAAGAGATGGAGGAGTTGGCACGCCGTCTACAGATTGATGATCTGCTCGACAAACAGGTCGATGAGGTCAGTGGTGGACAACGACAACGAACAGCGATCGGTCGCGCCCTGATCCATACACCACGTCTGATGCTTGCGGACGAACCGACGGGGGCACTCGACTTCCAAGCGACGAAACACGTCATGGATGTCCTAGCCGAGTTGAATGCGACGGGCATGACGATGGTCATCGTGACACACGATCCGCAAGTCGCGTCGTATTGTAATCATGTCTTATTCCTAAAAGACGGTAGTATTCAAACGGAGTTGTTCCGCGATGAACCACGCCGTGTCTTTTTCCAACGGGTCATCGAATCGCTATCGTTGTTAGGAGGGGATGAGCATCAATTATCTGCAATACGCCCTACGTAACATTCGGCGCTATCAGCGCTTGTATTACGGCTATGCCTTGACGATCATCATCGCAATGACGATCGTGACGAGTTATTGGAACTTGTTGACGAATGGATCATTCCAAAACGTCGCTAAAATCCTCAGTCAATTGAACCAAGTCATCGAGATGACGATCTTCTTCGTCTTCATCGCGGAGCTGATCATCCTTTTCTTTAGTGTCTTGTTCATTTATTCGACGACCTATACGATGCTTGAGCACCGTAAGAACGATTTACGGACGATGCGGACGCTTGGCAGTGGACTGTCACACTTCTTAAAGTATTTTTTAATTGAAGTCTTGATTGTTGGTGGTCTAGCGATCACTGCAGGAATGATTCTAGGTAATGTCTTGACGAAGATGCTGTTGCTGTCCGTTGTCAAAGTCATGTTCTTACCAGCAATCGAATTCGAATTATCCTTTTATGCGATTCTTGCTTTGATTGGTGGTGCCTTCCTTGTGTTGCTGACGGCAACGGTCCTTGCGATCTACCGCTTTCGTCCCGATCGACCGACACGTTCCCGTTCGCTATTTCGAAAACGAGCCTGGATTCTGACGCAAATCGGAGCGTTACTCCTGTTGATCTATGGTTATGCCTTAGCCTTTGTTCGGACGGAAGGATTTTATATATTTTTCCCACTTGTCATCTTCATCGGGTCCTTCTTTATTTGTCGATATGTCTTACCGTGGTTGACCAAGTTATATCGACCACGTCGTTTGTCGCTGCGGAAACTGATTGTCTCGGAAATAGCCAATCAATTGCGAACGAATAGTACGCTCATTGCCCTCGGAACGATTCTAACATCGTGTGCGCTAACAGCAGTCGGACTCGTCTTCTTGTTTCAATTGATTGGACTCGACTTATCATCACAGAACCAATTCGGGCTCGTCTATTACGAAGAATCCGCTCAACCGACGAAACGATTGAAGGATATCAAGCAGACGATGACCGAGGCATTCCCGGATCGCTACCAGCAGGATATCCAAGTGAAGGCAGAAGGAACACGCATCCTCCTACCGATCTCGTCGTACAACAAGATGATGCGGCAACTGGATCTTAAGGAGCGGACAGCGACGGGACGTCAAAGTTTCTTTGTACCAGCACGTCCGGTACAACTCGAAGAGAATACACCGACGATGAAAAAAGAGAAACAGGCGATGGAGAAAGAAGACTTTGAATTACTTCCCGCTGCTTCTCACGATTTAATATTTGGTTACAATTATCAAATCGAGACGATCTTCGTCGTCAGTGATGCCGTCTTTCAGACACTCAAGCAACCCGTCCGGCAAATCGTCGTCTTCGATACGCCAGCCTACCATGATTACGGAACGAAGGACTGGAAACAGTGGATGAAAATCGTCCGCAACATCCAGTCGGCAGCAAAGCTAGATGAGAAGCAACCGGTGCCCTATCAACTGATCAATGAGACGGAAGATGAGATTGACGGGATCCGAATCGTGCGACTCGTCACGTTCGTCGTCGTTCTCCTGACGATCTGGTTATTCGTCATCAATGCCAGTTTTTTGCATGTGTGGATGCAGATGACGGCGGAACAGGAACAAAAGCGGATGAAGACGTTGTTTGCGCTAGGGTTCGGTTCCGGAAACATCCGCTGCTACTTATTAATGAAGTATGGCGCTGTTCTGCTCATTCCGTACCTGATTTCTGTCTTTCATGCCTTTTTATTGTTCCAAGTCGTCGTCACACAAGCCGGACTACAGCCGGGATCTTTTCTTAACTTAGCTGTCTTTTGGATCAGTATCGTCACGGTCGGGTACTTCTTGAGTGTCCTACCGATTTGGTTGCGTTACCCACGGCATCTGTTCCGGAATTCATCCGAAAGTTCGATGTATCCGACACCGGATTCAAGGGTATGATGATACCATAGGAATAAGGGAGGGAATCGTATGCTAGACCATTCACCATATCGGGGTTACGGTGACCGGATTCGTATTTTACGGGAGCGTGCAGGGATTACGATCGAACAGTTGGCTGAACGACTCGGCGTCGCACCATACTTCATCCGCCGGACGGAGCTCAGCGAAGTCTATCCAACCAAACCCTACATCGAAGCATTGGCGGACGTCTTGAACATCGACGCTAGTTATTTGGCACGGCATATCTGGACGGGGGAGTCATTGAAGTTCATCATGCAGCAAAACACACCGCTCGAAGAGATGAAGCTTGCTTATGAACAGACACTCGGACAAGACGGGACGTGGGTCGAAGAACAGCTCGAAGAACGGATGCGTCTGTTTGATTTAATGTATGACGAGGACGTCAAACGGATTGAGCAGACGATGAGTGCGACCGAGCAACGGATCTTCCATGAGCTCGTCGAAGCCGTGATGGAAGCAGGGGAATTGCAACGCGATCAAGCGGAAGAGACGTATGAGTTGTTCGAGGATAAACTTCCATCGATGATGCAACTCGATGAATACCTCGACCGCATGACGGACGGTATTTCTTTATCCAGTTCGACCTATTATGCGGATTACAGCGACCGGAAAAGTCGTTCTCGCTACCATCGCAAATAAAAAAAGTCGCTGTCTTCTGATTGACGTTCAGAAGACAGCGACTTTTTATTAACGTTGTGGCATCGGGCGTGGACGACGCGTCTTTTGACGGATTCGACCGATGATGAAACCAATGATCGCATTTGCAATGACGAGTACCCAACCGACATAGCCGAAATTGAGAGTTAAGCTACCGAGCATCGCTTGCCATTTGAAAATCATCATCACATCACCACGCAAGACGAATCGCGCGATACAGACGAGTAAGACAGTCAGTCCGGCGATGAAGACACCGACCCAGCTTCCGTATAAACGAGAAGAGTGGCGGCGCACCGCAACGAAGGACCAGCAAAAGAGGCTAGAGATGAACGCCATGCCTCCATAGGCAAGGACGAGTTCCCATGTCGCACTCGCTTGCGGGAATTTCGTGAACATGACAAGTGACGAGACCATGGCAGCAGCTGTGAAAAGGATCGCTGCCCAAAAACGAGACCGCATAACGTAGTTCCTCCTAAAGGCTTTTTCTCACCTAACGATAGCGGAAACGATTCGTCTTGTAAACTGTTACCGGCGACCACTTAAGATCCGGCGCAACTGTTTGAGTGGATTCGATCCATAGAACAGAACACCACCCCGGTAGAATTTGGTTCCGACGAATAAGGCAAGCGAGATACTGATCAGCATTAAGATGAGCGAAATCGACACTTGCCATAGCGGTACATCGGTCAACATGACGCGCAGGAACATGACCATCGGTGTAAAGAACGGAACAAATGACAGGACGACGACGGCTTGGTTCGTCGGTGCATTCAGACTAAACATCGAAATCATGAAAGCAGCGACGATCAACAAGATGACCGGTAACGTCACTTGCTGCGCATCCTCGACCCGGCTGACGAGTGAACCGAGTGCCGCGAGTAACGTTGCGTACAGGAAGTATCCGAGCAGGAAGAAGACGAACAGATAAATGATCGTCCGGGCACTCAAGGAATCAAGTGATAACTGATCGAATAAACTGCTGTTTTGAGCACTGTAGTAGCCGACACCAACGAGGATCGATAATTGTACGAGACTGACCGTCGCGATCGAGAGGATCTTCGCCAGCATATGTTGAATCGGACTCGCTGCTGAAATCAGCAACTCCATGACGCGTGATGACTTTTCGTTCGCGATTTCCGTGACGATCATCCCACCGTAAATTGCAATCGTGAAGTACATCAAGAACAACAAGACATAGACGAGCGCCGAGGCAGCAAAGAGTTCATCCTCACTTTTCCCACCCGTCGATGTCAACTCCTGTTTGACAGGAACAGGTTCAGCGAGCGAGGCAAGGACGTTCGGATCGATTTCAGCATCCGTGATGACGGCCTGGTCACGGACTTGTTTGACGACCGTTGCGACCTGTGTCTGTAATTCAGACTCAGGACTAGCACTGACGAGTGTCACGTCATACGAATCCTGAACGATTGCCACGGCATCGAATGTACCGCGGTCGACTGCCTTTCGTGCTTGTGCGACTGTATATTCCTTCGTCGTGATGTCTGAAGTGACACCAGCCTTCTTCAAGGCCGGACGAAGATCTGTCGACAATTCACTGACGAGAGCAACTTTTGGATCGTCACCAGAAAACCAGTCGAGAATCCGTTCGATATTGCCAAAGCCAACAAGGAACAGGACCATCAGGACCGTCGAAATCAAAAAGCTTTTAGCACGTAATTTTTGTAGTAGATTGAAGCGATATAAAGTCAGGAATTTACGGTTCATAACGTTTGCCGACCTCCTCGATGAAGATATCCTGCAGGGATAACTGATCCCAGACGAAACGATCGACATGGTGTCCATGGCTGACGATATGTTGGAGAAGTTGATCAGCCGTTTCTTTTGAAGAGACTTGGACGATATGCCCATTATTGTCTGACTCGACTTGTAGAACACCTGGCAAGCTATCCCACAGGAGTGGCGGGGCATCTGTCGTCAAGAGGACACGTGTTTTTCCGTATCCCGCCTTGATGTCAGGGAGATAGCCAGCAACGACGGGTTTTCCGTGATCGAGGATCGCGACGTGTTCGCAGAGTTCTTCGACGTGATCCATCCGGTGACTTGAGAAGACAATCGTCGTTCCGTCGACGGTTAACTTTTTGACGGCACGTTTTAATTGTTCAGCGTTGACTGGATCGAGTCCGCTGAATGGTTCATCTAAAATCAGCAGTTCAGGTTTATGTAGGACGGCAGAGATCAACTGAATCTTTTGTTGATTTCCTTTTGAGAGTTGTTCGACGCGCATTTTTTCATACTGTGGAATTTGGAAATATTCGAGCCATTCCGTCAACGCTCGTTTCGCATCCTTCCGTTTCATATCGCGGAGTTCTGCGAGGAACAAAAGTTGTTCATCGACGCGGACTTTTGGATACAGCCCCCGTTCTTCCGGAAGGTATCCGATTTTTGAAGTCGGGATGCGCTCTCCGTTCCAAGTGATCGATCCTTCAGTCGGTTGCAGTAGACCGAGCAGCATTCGGAACGTCGTCGTCTTCCCGGCACCGTTCGCACCAAGCAAACCAAAGATTTGCCCGCGCGGCACCTCAATCGTCAGAGCATCTACGGCCGTAAAATCGCCGAAACGCTTCGTGATGTGTTTGATTTCTAACATATGAACCTCCTTTAAAGACGTCTGTTGCACGACAAGTGTACCATTGTTACCTAGTGTCCTACGGTCTAAATTGGATAAAGGTTCCAGAAAAAACGAGAAAAGGCTTATTAGTTTACTTTTTGTTCTTTAGTTACTATTATTGTGTTAATAGATACGACTGAAGGAGGAACGCATCATATGAAAACGCAAGGCATTCATCATATCTCAGCAATGGTCGGCGATCCACAAGAAAATCTCGATTTTTACGGAACCATTCTCGGACTACGATTCGTCAAAAAAACGGTCAATTTCGATGATCCAGGAACATACCACTTCTATTTTGGAAATGAATCCGGAGCACCGGGAACGATCATCACGTTCTTTCCGTTTAAAGGCATGGCAAAAGGACAAGTCGGTGCCGGACAAGTCGGAACAACAGCTTACGCGATTCCGGTCGGGGCAGCAGATTTTTGGAAAGCGCGGCTGACAGAAAAAAACGTCTCGTTTGAAGAGACGGTTCGGTTCGGAGAGCAACAGATCGCCTTCGAAGATCCACATGGTCTCCAGATTGAACTCGTCGAACGCAAGGGACCGAACAGTCGCTATGAAATCGACGGCATCACACGTGAGGTCGCGATCAAAGGATTCGCGGGAGCGACGTTACTATCAAGGGATCCATCAGACACAGCAAAATTACTGACAGACACATTCGGCCTGACACTCAGCAAACGGACGGAAACCGTTGACCGGTACATCGCAGAAGGCGAGTTCGGGAATGTCGTTGATGTCGTTCATGGTCAAATGCCAGTTGGTCGTCCGGGAACGGGAACGGTTCACCATATCGCGTGGCGGGCGACGGATCAAAAGGAACAACTCGACTGGATGAACGCCATCAACGCGTTCGGTTTGCTTACGACTGAAGTGAAGGACCGCAATTACTTTACATCGATCTACTTCCATGATCGCGGTCGGATCCTCCATGAAATTGCGACCGACAATCCAGGATTCGCGATCGATGAAGCGTTCGAGATGCTCGGAGAAGACTTGAAGTTACCGGAACAATTCGAAGCACATCGTACGGCGATCACAAATCATGTAACACCTATTACTGTACCGAAGGGGAGACTCGTATGATTCATTTATACCAAGCACCAAAAACAGCAGACGCACCGATCTTTTTATTCTTACATGGCACAGGCGGAACGGAACAAGACCTCGTCGGACTCGTCTCGTTGCTCGATTCGGAAGCAGGCTACTTGTCCGTCCGCGGGGAAGTCTCGGAAAACGGGATGCCACGCTTCTTCAAACGACTCGCGGAAGGCGTCTTCGATGAAGAAGACCTCGCTTTACGGACCGCACGTTTAATTCAGTTTTTACGTGATCAGGCAGCGGAGCGTGACTTCGCGCTCGATCGTCTGATTCCAGTCGGATACTCGAACGGGGCGAACATCGCGGCGAATATGTTGTTCGAAGAAGCTTTGTTCAAACAAGCGATTCTGTTGCACCCGATGGTACCGCGTCGTGGTGTGACGTTACCTGATTTATCGGACGTGCGCGTCTTCATCGGTGCCGGAAGCAATGATCCGATTTGTCCGGCTCAGGAAACGGAAGAGTTATCAGCACTCTTGAAACAAGCTGGTGCATCAGTCGACGTCACGTGGTCGAATTATGGTCACCAACTTGTCATGCCAACGATTGAAGCAGCAACGGATTGGCTGAAACAGTAAAAAAAGGGCTGTCCCATCTACTTCTTTCATAGAAGATGATGGGGCAGTCCTCTTTTCGTTTCAAGCAGGATGATCACTTTTTGGTCGAGAATAGACGATGAGCACACCACGCTCGACGAGCTGGAGGGCGAGCGTCTGTTTCACTTCTTCCGATGCTTTCGTCTTGGCAAGTTGCCGGTAGAGCAGGCGAAGTTCACGGCGCATCGTCTTACGGATTAGCCACATGCTATCAATCGTCGTACACCAACCGGTAACGGTCTCGTGTCCAATGTAATACTGGGTCTGACGTTCGAGATAACGAATCCACCACTCGTCACGCGCCATTTTTAGTACGACACCTGTGAGGCCAAGTACAAGGATGGCGAGGGGAATGCTTTCATATAAAGGAAGACGACCAAGAACGGTACCAACATTCGTGACGAGGGCAAGCATCACCCATCCTATGCATCCGATGACAAGCCAATATCCAAAGTTGAGAGTACTTCGATGTCGTAACGTCACTTTCGGCGTAAGCAATGAAGTGGCCATCAGAAACACCTCCTTGTTAAATAATCGAATTTTCTGACAATTTGTAGTTGTCCTTCTACTATAGTTACTTTTTCCCGAATCGTCTAGTCATTAGACATGGAAAATGTGTTTCTTTCTTGACGAAATTCGTGTACGCTAAATGTAGAAGTGAGCGGTTACATAAAGGGGGATATAAAGAAATGATGGATCAAGTGATTTGGATTGCTGTCGGTATCGTTGCCGTTGCAGTTTTCTCAGCATCGAGCGTCGCAGCGTACATGGGTGTCAAAAACCAAGAAGACTAATAATCGAAAGCGGCTCATCCCGGAAATCGGGATGAGCCGCTTTTTCGTTTAGTTATTTGCTGTCAAATCGGTTTTGAGCGCATAGGGTTTCAGCGCATCACTCCAGCGCAGGTAACCGCCACCGACGAGATGGAGTCCATCGTACGTCATCCGATTTTGCAGGTATCCCTGTTTATTCGTCAAGACGGGTCGTAGATCAACGAATGGAACATCCACCGATTGAGCAAGGTTTTGTAAATTCCGGTTCAACGCTTCGACGTCCCGATTGATTCGGACGGAATCCGAATATTTCGGTGCGACAGGAACGGTTGACTGAATGACGACGTCGATGTTATTTTTTCGAAGTGTCGTCACAATCGTCGTCATGTTCTCAGTGATTTGCGGAATCGGTGTATAGTGACGAATATCATTGATACCACCCATAAGGAAGACGCGTTTTGGTTTCATCTCGATGATTAAGTCGAGTCGGGTCAAAAAGCCTTCTGTCGTATCACCAGGAATCCCGAAATTCACGATCGTCGGGTCCTTCATCAAGATACGCCAATCGGCAAAATTCGTCATCGAGTCGCCCAACATGACAGCGTTCGCTGATTTTGGGTATTGATAAGTATGGAATAGACTATTCAGACGGACATAGTTCGGGTTCTTATCGTATTGGAAGGTCGTGACTGGAGTCGTACTCGTTGCAGGTAAGACGCTTTCGAATAGTTCGAGCGGTTTACGTCCCAGTAACAATGCAAGGAGAACGACGTTCAAGACGACAGATAGAATCAGGAGTGTCTTTTTCATAAACATTCGTTCCTTTCGAGGGAGTATAAGGGGTAGTGTAACATGAATCGGAATCCGTGGTTTGATAATATCAAAGGTTTTCTTGTCATTTTCGTCGTCATTGGTCACATGCTGACGGATTTACGGTTTGATTATGACGGAAAGTTGCTTGAGACGGTTTATCTGTTGATTTACTCGTTTCATATGCCATTATTCATTATTTTAAGCGGTTATTTCTTCCGCGAAAACAAGTATTTACGTGTCATCCAACTATTTGCCGTCTACTGTGTCTGGCAAATCTTAATTGGATCTTGGGCGACGCTTGGAGAAGGATTGCCGCTCTTTTCTGGTGAAAACATCGGTACGCATCTCCTACGTCCCTACTGGGCACTTTGGTATCTGTTCGTCATGGTCGTCTGGTATATCGTGACGCCGTATGTCGTTCACTTGCGTGGATATGTCTGGTTCGGTCTTGCCTTCGCCTTGCTGTATGGATTCGAACTCGAGAACACGGGATTCTTGGCACTTCGGAAGCTGATCATGTTCTATCCGTATTTCTTGCTCGGGAACTATCTATCGGAACACGAATTCATCCGCATCTTCGAGATGCCGAAGAACTTCAAGCGACGGATGAACGTCCGCTTGATTGGTGGTGTGACGTTCGCAGCCGTCATGGGCTTCTTATTGTTCGAGGCGTGGCGTGACACACCGCAAGAGATCGTCGATTTTGCGAATGCCTTCAAGCATCGTTTCCCGTACGCTGAACAGTATGACAGTGACACGTGGATTGGTGTACTCAAGCATAGCGTCATCTATGTCTTGTCGATCGCGGCCTCGCTCGGTTTCATGATGTTGATCCCGATGCGTCGTCTTCCGCTCATCACACGAGCTGGGGAACTCAGCCTCTACGTCTATCTACTCCATGTCTTCTTCGTCATGGCGTGGCGTCAATATGTGACGGATGCATTCGTACCGCAACCGTGGCTCGCTTTACTGATCATGATTGGCGTCGCCTTGTTGATCGTTGGTATCATCATACACCCACTCGTCGTCCGTGTCCTCCGTCCTTTGATTGAGATTGACATTCGCCCGATCGTCGAGAAACGGGAAGACCTTTCAAAATAAGGCGGAATGCATTACACTTTAAGATAGATGGATTACTAGACGAAGGGCGTGGAAGGTATGTCATATAATTTAAATAATGCGGACGGTGTCGTGAACGTCTCGCAACAAGTCATCGAGGTCATCGCAGGGGTAGCTGTTCAAGAAACGGAAGGCATCGCCTTTACAGCAGATGATTCGAAACTGCAGGAAAAACAGATGGTCAAACTCGTAAAAGTCGAAGATGTCGGTGGCGACATCACGGTCAGTCTGTCCGTGCATATCAAATACGGCATGTCGATCATCAAGACAGCTGGAAAAGTCCAAGAACGGATTGCGCAAGACATGGAAAACATGCTCGCGTTCCAACCAAAAGCGATCAACGTCCGCGTCATCGGACTCTTAAAAGGATAAGTAAAACGTCTCGGCATCTTGTGCCGAGACGTTTTTTTAGGAAGAGGGAGGAAGATAACGGAGACCGAATGCAGGAACATCTGTTGTGGTGCAGGCGAAACGGAGACGAATCGCATGTTGGCTATGAGCGGGTAAAGACAATCCAGGATGGATGACGTCTGCGAGTGGCGTCTCGTCATTCATCAATTCGAACGCCAGCGCCTCGAGCATCAGTGTCTGATCGCTGGCATTACGGACGAGGACGGTCGCGGTCACAGTATCCGGCTCGCGCATGATCGAGACCGGTAAGAGAGACCAGCCATCTGCTGGGGGTGCCGGGTGCGAATAAGCGACTTGACGGATGATGCGTCGTTCCGATTCCGTGAAGTCATCGTCGATGAACAGCTCGGTCAGCGTCTCATTTGAGAAGACGAGCTGCAATGGCTCCGTCAACTGCTCGAGGTCGACGAAACATTCGTCTTCTTCAAACGTCAACCAGAGCGGCAACGTCGCCATCGGAAGTATGACAGGAACTTCTTCGATACTGAGGACTTTCCGAGCGACGAGTTCGTCACCGGAGAGCGCAAGGACGACGAGATCATTCAGATGGAACGACCGAGACAACGTATTTTGGAACAAGGCGATGACATGAAGCGGACGACGCGATAAGACTTGAAACAGATGGATCGCCATCTGATTGATCTGTAACTCAGGTAGTTGTTTCGCGACGTGACGAAAGACGTATTCATCTTCCTTGACGATCGGCATGTCCTCCGTGAAATAGAGCGGGGGACGGAACACTTCATTCGACGTGTGCATGATGCAGTTCTCCTTCGCTATCGTATGTCTGTTCGGCGCGGCAGATGCCAGAAAGGACCTGCTTTTCGAAACTCGCAATGGCATATTCGAAGTAATCCATGCCTTCCCGCTCAAAGATGCGGACTGGTTGCTCTTGTCCGTAACTCCGGAGGTGGATTCCTTCTTTTAAGCTGTTCATGGCTGTTAAGTGGCGCGTCCATTGCTCATCGAGTGCAAGGAGGATGAAGCGTTTGACGGTCTCTTTTTCAGCCGCAACATGGGCAACGAGCAAGGCTTCAGTGTCAGCAATCAGCGGTTCAAGTTGGCGTTTCATCTCGTCGATCGTTTCCAATCGTTCTAACGTGACCGGTTGATGCAACAGTTGCTCGAGTTCCGTCGTGACGAGAGCCAGCGGCCATTCTTCCGGGACGAGATCGTCAGAAAGCGTTTGGTCGATGATCGACGGCAAGACACGTCCGGCAAACGGTTGGACGATGTCTTCGAGTGACGTTGCATCAACGATTCTGTTGCGGAGATGATAGATTGCTTGCCGTTGTTCGCTGATGACTTCTTCGAGCTGGACGAGTTCATCCCGAACACTCCGATTGACGGATTCACACGTCGACTGAGCGAACTGCAATAAATCCCGAACGTCACGTGAAGCCAGTGGACCGGAAGCATCCCGTACTTTTTGTTGCACGCGTGCGAGACGGTCGCGCGCGAAACGACGAGGCAGTTCATCTTCGAGCGAGAGATAAAATTGCGTCAATCCGGGATCGCCTTGGCGACCTGCCCGACCACGGAGTTGGTTATCGATCCGGATCGATTCATGGCGTTCGGTTCCGATGACGAACAAACCGCCTTGTTGTTGTGCCGTTTCATCAAGTAAGATATCCGTTCCGCGACCTGCCATGTTCGTGGCGATCGTGATTCGACCGGCTTGTCCGGCTGAAGCGATGATCCGGACTTCCTGATCGACGGTTTTTGCGTTCAGGATCTCGTAGGTGAGTTCATGTGTATCAAGTGTCTTCGCGACGCGTAAGGATTGTTCAATCGATGAAGTACCGATCAGAACTGGTCGTCCCGTGACGTGTGCCGATTTCGTCGCCAGCGCGATCGCTTCTAATTTTTTGTCACGCGTCGCAAAGATGACGTCCTCCGCATCGATCCGGATTTTCGGACGGTTCGATGGAATCGTCACGACATCCATGCCGTACGTCTTTTGAAACTCCTCCCGTGACGTCGCCGCTGTACCCGTCATTCCTGCCACCTGATGATAAAGACGGAAATAATGCTGAATCGTGATTTGTGCCGTCGTCCGGTTCTCTTCCGTGACGGGAACACCTTCTTTTGCTTCAAGTGCCTGATGTAACCCGTCAGATAGACTGCGCCCTTCCATCAGACGACCCGTGAAGAGGTCGACGAGCGCGATTTTTTGATCTTTGACGATATAGTCGACATCTCGCTTGAGGACGACATGGGCACGTAAGGCTTGAATGACGTAATGGAAAAGGACGGAGTGCTCAGCAGCGAACAGATGATCAATCGCAAACGCCTCCTCGATCGTCTCGATCCCATGGTCAGTCAAGGCGACTGCTTTAATCTCTTCGTCGAACGTATAATCCCGCTCGTCTTCGAATGTTTGGACGACATGACGGACGAGTTGCTGTAACCCTTCGTGGACACTGTCTCGTTCCGCCATGATGAGTGGCGTTTTCGCTTCATCGATTAAAATGCTATCGACTTCGTCGATCAAGGCGAAATGAAGCGGACGTTGCAGACGTTCCGTCGGCTCCATGATCAGATGATCGCGCAGGTAATCGAACCCGAATTCAGTTCCGACACCGTATGTAATGTCTGCTGCGTAGGCGATCCGTTTTTCCTCAAACGTAGCTTCAGCGGAATTGATTCCGACCTGCAACCCTAAAAATCGGTGAATCTGACCGATTTGCTCCGCATCGCGTTGTGCCAGATACTCATTGACGGTAATGACGTGGACACCTTTTCCGTGAAGCGCCTGAGTGAAGCTCGCGAGTGAAGCAACGAGCGTCTTTCCTTCACCGGTCGCCATCTGGGCGATTTGTCCTTCAAGTAACGCCAGACCGCCCATGAGCTGCACATCGTAATGCCGTAAGCCGAGCGTTCGTTTACTCGCTTCTCGGACAAGGGCGAATGCCATTGGTGTGATTGCATCGATTCGTTCCCCGGCTTGTAGCCGCTCACGTAATGAGGCGGTCAATTCACGTAACGCTTGATCGGATGTTTGTTCCATTTCTCGTTCTAGGCTATTGATCGTCGTTACGATTTTTTCATAACGATGAATTCTTCGACTTTGATCATTCAACAACTGTTTAACACGTTGAAACATCTTCGTCACTCCCTCATATGCTATGAGATTCATTATAGCAGTTAAAAAATGTAAAACGAATAGTAAAGAACGAAATAAGTAAAACATTCCCTTAAAATTGAAAGCGTTATCAAAATTAACGTGTTTCGCGCTTAAAAATAGAAAATCAGAAATATTTGATAACGCTTGCAAAGATTCGGAAGAACCAGTAAAATTATTCATAAGGCAAGTGCAATCGTTTGCGCAAAGTCATTCGATTTCTTGCCTTTCATGGACGATGGAAGAAAGGATGGATGTCGGATGGCACCAACGATCGAAGCGGTCATTTTTGATTTAGACGGCGTAATTACCGATACAGCAGAGCATCATTACTTAGCGTGGAAACAACTTGGAGAGGATTTGGATATCCCGTTCGACCGGGAATTCAATGAGACATTAAAAGGTGTCAGCCGGATGGATTCACTCGAGCGTATCCTTGCGCTTGGTGGGAAACAGAACGCTTTTTCGGAGGAAGAGAAGCTAGCACTTGCTGCGAAGAAAAACGAACACTACGTCACATTGATCCAACATATTTCTGAACAGGATCTTCTTCCTGGAATCACTGCATTCCTTGATGAAATCCGAAACGCTGGGCTGAAGATCGGAATGGCGTCCGCCTCTAAAAATGCGCTGATGGTCGTCGAGGCACTAAAAGTCCGACACTATTTCGATGACATCGTAGACGCTGCGACCGTTGCACAATCGAAACCACACCCTGAAGTGTTTCTCCGTGCTGCAGAAGCACTCGACGTCGAACCGAGCCGTTGCATCGGTGTAGAAGATGCGACAGCTGGCATCACTGCCATCCACGCTGCCGGCATGTATGCCGTCGGAGTTGGACCGGAGTCGGCACTCCATGAGGCAGACTATCGTGTCGATTCGACAGATTTGCTATCCCTTGAGCAAATCCTCGCTAGTCGCTCCCTTGTCTGAACCATTCCCTGATGGTGAAGGACATTCCTTGAAAGTTATGTGTATGCAAAAAGGATCGCTTCCCTGAGCGATCCTTTTTGATATGGCGTTGACTTAAAGTGAAGCGAGAATACCGTCCGCGATCGCTTGCGCGTAACGTGACTGATACGTCGCGTTCGTCAGTTTCGCCCGATCCGCACTGTTCGAGAGGAAACCGAGTTCCGCTAGAATCGACGGTGCTTTCGTACCACGAATGACGGCATAGTTCGCATAGTGAACGCTTCGATCGCGCATGCCAGCGTATGAGACGAGGCGTTGTTGGACGTTACGAGCGAGGTTGATCGAAGAGGCGCCTTTATAGTAGAAGGTCTCTGCTCCGTATGCTTGCGTACTCGTTGAAGCATTGATATGGACACTGACGAAAGCAGTCGTCGCATGACTGTTCGCAAGGGCACTCCGCTCTCCAAGTGACGGGTAGTAGTCGTTCGTATAGCGTGACATCGTTACATCGACTTTTCCGGCAAGACGCTCGGCGACTTGTTTCGTGACAGCAAGGACGATGTCGCGTTCAGCAACGCCGTAACGAACTGCACCTGCGTCGTGTCCGCCGTGACCCGGATCAAGGACGAGAAGTGGACGATTCGATGGTGCTGGTTGGAACAACGTCAGATACGTCGCATCGACATAACCGCTTTGACCACTTGCCGTCCGGACAGCAACGAACCCTTTCGTTTGATGACGCGCATTCGTGACGACGACAGGAGTACCACGTCCAAGACGAGCGATTTGACCACTGAGCGTCGACGCACTCGCACGAAGCGCGACACTATTGCCTGACGGGATCAACACATACATCTTTGAACCACTATAATCGACGTTTCCAGTCGTCGAGGCAGGAACGGAAGTCCCTTTTTTCAGGTACGTTCCCATGACATACCCCGTTTTCCCTTGGTACTGGACCGTGTGCCAATTCGATTTAACGGCGAGGGAATTGACGGCAGTTCCACTTGGAATCGTCGTCAGGACTTTTCCGGATGTCGAAGGAGACGAACGGAAATTCAAGCGATCCGTCGTCGTATAGACCGTCGTTTTGGCTGGTGTAGTCACTTTCTTTAAATATGAACCAGAAACATAACCGGTCTTATTTGCATAGGTCACTTTGTACCAATTCCCGCTTTTGAAACTTGATTGTACACCGGCTCCCTTAGGAATCGTCAGTAATCGAGTAGAAGATGTCGTTGCGGCACTACGTAAGGATAGCGCATCCGTCGTCTTATAAGACGTCTTCGAAAAAGAAGTGCCACTCTCGATTTTTTTCAGATAAGATCCGGTCACATATCCCGTCTTTCCTTTATATGACAACTTATACCAAGAGCCTTTTCGATAGCTCGACGTGACTTTCGTCGTCTTCGGGATCGTCAGTAACTTTTTAGAAGACGTCGAGTTCGAACTGCGTAGATTCAAGGCATCCGTCGTCTGATACGAAGTTTTCGTAAAGGTTATACCAGAAGCAGCCGATACAGTAGAAGCAGAGGCGAAGCAACCGGATACCAACGAAAGTACTAGCGCGGTCCGAAGTGTTTTAGGTAATTTGCCCATTAAATTTCCAGTCTCCTTTTCGGTAAAATAAGAAAGATATATATTGAATTAGTAGAACTTAAGTATTATTAAAATAGTTAAATATCGAAATTATATGTTCCGTTTTCACTCCTTTCTGTTAATATGAGGTGTAGCCAATTTATCGGTAAGGATATGAAAATATTACAGGATAATTAAATAATTAAAGAAATTATATATTATCAAGACAAATTATAGTTTAAAATATTTCAAAATACATACAATTGAAACATGATTGAAACATTAATGTATAAAAAAGGAAAGAGGGGCAAGGAATGGGTAACAGTGAACATATCTACCGCGAACTAATGGAAATCGAAGAGGAATACCGTCGCTTACAGCGGCGTGCCGAGTATCTGATCTCGGAATTAAGCCGTGGAACGGGAGAACATTCGCAAGAAGTCGCCGTCACGCATGAGCGTCCGTTAAAACAACGTCGTGTCAACCAACGGTACCCGCTAGAAGTCTACGTGCACCAAATCAGCGATTTGATGCGCGAGCGTGAATCGATGACAGCACGTGACATCCAAATGGAGCTTGAATTGCGTTACCGTCACCAAATTAGTAACATCTACCAATTGATGGCGAAAGTCGAACAGGCAAACCCTGCCATCAAAAAAGTCGGGCGCGGTATCTATACATATGATCCAGCTGCTGAAGTACCAATCTTCATGTAAGAGCCGCTCGTCGGCTCTTTTTTTTTATGATATAATTCGCGCAGGAGCGTGATGTTACTATGTTATGGACTGCGTCCATCGTCTGTTTTATCGCCGCCTTACTGATCACACCCGTCGTGAAACGCTTTGCGATTGCAGTCGGTGCCGTTGACAGTCCGGACGCGCGAAAAGTACACGTCCGAATCATGCCGCGACTTGGCGGATTAGCGATCTATATCGCCTTCATGATCGGTTATTTCATCTTACAACCTTCGAGTCCGTATGCGACGCACATTTTAGTCGGTGGATTCGTTATTATTTTGACCGGTGCACTGGATGATCGATTCCAACTCAATGCCCGTTTGAAGTTGATGGGGCAAATCGTTGCTGCCGTCATCGTCCTAAACGGTGGGATCCGGATCGAGTTCATCAATCTACCGTTCGACCAGCAGTTATATCTCGGATGGTGGAGTGTTCCGCTGACGTTCCTTTGGGTCATCGGGATCACAAATGCCGTCAACTTGATTGATGGATTAGACGGATTAGCAGCGGGTGTCTCGAGTATCGTCTTGTTGACATTGATCAGTCTTGCCGTCATTCAAGGAAACGTCTACGTGACGATCGTCGCGATTCTCTTATTGATGAGTACGTTCGGTTTTCTGTTTCATAACTTCTACCCAGCGAAGATTTTCATGGGTGATACTGGTGCCTTGTTCCTCGGCTATATGCTTGGTGTGTTATCACTCCTTGGATTCAAGAACGTGACGTTGTTCTCGCTTGCCGTTCCAGTTATTTTGCTTGGGATCCCGATTTCCGACACGTTGTTTGCGATCGTTCGACGGGTATTGCAAGGAAAACCACCATTTGCGCCGGATAAGGCCCATCTGCATCACCGATTGCTTGATCTCGGCTTTACGATGCGCCAAGCCGTGCTCGTCATCTATGGACTCTGCGCCATCTTCGGGATGACGGCGATTTTATTCTCGCAGACGAATTCGATCGGTGCCCTCGTCTCACTCGTCATGTTATTGCTCGTTCTTGACATTCTCGTCGAGTCGCTCGGTTTGCTTGGCGAACGTTATCGACCATTGTTGAATTTGTTGGAACGTTTTACATCGAAATAACGTATATCAAAAAAGACCGCTCATCCGTGTGAGCGGTCTTTTTTCAGAAAGGGAGTGTTGGAATGAATCAATCATTGAATCAACGCATCGTCTATTTGGATGTGTTGCGTGGTTTTGCATTATGCGGGATTTTATTCGTCAACATGCCGAGTTTTCTCGGTGATCGACCGAATGCGATGATGGGGGAGATGGATCAATCGATTCGTCTCATTTTCGATCTCTTCATCCAGACGAAATTCTATACCCTGTTTAGTGTTCTTTTTGGAGCCGGTTTTTATCTGTTCATCAATCGGTTGCGACAACGTGGTCTACCGATGACGATCTTCGCAAGGCGTCTCGGAATTCTGCTCATCATTGGTCTTTTGCATCTGCTCGTCTGGCAGGGAGATATTTTACATACGTATGCGTTGACGGGCTTCATTTTGTTATTGTTCGCCAAAACAAAGCCTGTCACGAAACTCTTGTTTGCGATAGCATTTCAAATCTATGCCATTCTGCTCTATCTACTTATTTTCTTTGGGGCTCGTCAATTTGGCGACGCTCCCGTCGTCGAGCTGGATAAGACACTTCAGTCGTTCGTCGCATCGCGCGATCTCCTCGGATTTTTATCACATCACGCGACAGTTCAATTACCGGAAGCCCTCATGAATTCTGGTGTCATTTGGCCAGAAATTTTATCCCTGTTCTTGATTGGAGCCTATTTGATGGAACGCTTCAGCGCAGCGCCCCCGACGAATCGTTTCCTGTGGTGGACGATTGGAATTAGTTTACTCCTGACACTTCCATCATTTGCTGGAATCATACAGGCGCATGCTGTCGTACCAGACGGATCCATCAATCTATTTTATGTCTGGCTCTCAGGACGCACGCTTGCGATCACGTATGCTTGTGCCGTCGCGCTACTCGTTCGTGCTGGGCGCATGCAATGGTTTGCTGGACTGGGACGGATGGCATTGACGAATTATTTGATGCATACAGTCGTCTTTACCGTGTTCGTTTTCTTCAGTGGACAACATGGAACGACACCGTTATGGCAAGGACTGTTACTCGTTTTCCTAATTTTGATCGCACAAGGTGTTGCTTCAAACAGATATCTCCAGTCTCATCCACAAGGTCCCATGGAGAAATTGTGGCGAAAAGGGACTTATGGAAAGAAAAACCGTTGAAGTTCACAGGAACTTAACATATTTTGTGTAGAATGAAGGATGGAGGTGAAACATGCATCGTTTAATTGAAATCTTTCTTGTATCATTTAAGCTCGGATTGACATCATTCGGTGGTCCGGTCGCCCATCTCGGATATTTTTATGAGGAATATGTCAAACGGAAAAAATGGATTGATGAGAAAGCCTATGCTGACTTAGTTGCACTCTGTCAATTCCTACCGGGTCCCGCTTCGAGTCAGGTCGGAATGGGAATCGGTCTGATCCGTGGAGGTGTAGCAGGGGCGATCATTTCCTTCGTCGGCTTTACGTTGCCATCGAGTATCGCTTTGATTCTATTCGCGATTCTTGCGGCACAATTCGATGTCGCGGAAGCCGGATTCATTCATGGCTTGAAACTCGTCGCTGTCGCAATCGTTGCTGACGCCGTCCTTGGCATGGGAATGAAACTTGCGACAGGCGTCAAACGGATGACGTTGATGCTCCTAGCGCTAGCAGGCGTACTCTTGATCGCACATCCATTGGCGCAAGTCGGTGTCTTGTTGCTCGCAGGTCTTCTTGCGTTCTTCTGGTTCAAAGAAGAGACGGAGACGGGTGGATCCTTGTCGATTCGCGTACCACGCCTACTTAGCATCACGGCACTCGTCTTATTCTTCGTCTTACTTGCCGTCACACCGTTTCTCGCGCAATCTGCGACGGGAACCGTCCAACTGACGAGTATCATGTACAGTGCTGGTGCCCTTGTCTTTGGTGGCGGACATGTCGTCTTGCCATTCCTTGAGCAGACACTCGTACCTGGGCTGATGAACACGGATACGTTCCTTGCTGGTTACGCTGCTGCACAGGCGGTACCGGGTCCACTCTTTACGTTCGCGACGTATCTCGGTACGATCGTCTCTGGTATTTCTGGAGGAATCCTCGCGACGCTTGCGATCTTCCTACCAGGATTCCTACTCGTCATCGGTGTTTTACCGTACTGGGATCGTATTCGAAAGAATCGAGCAGTCGGACGCATGCTGATCGGCGTCAATGCTGCCGTCGTTGGTATCCTACTTGCCGCTCTGTATGATCCAATCTTTACGTCAAGCATCAAGAGTGGTCTTGATTTCTTGATTGCCTTCGGTTTGTTCTGTTTACTTCGTTTTTATAAACAGTCGCCGTTACGAATCGTGTTAATCGGGGCCGCTCTCGGATTCCTTCTCTTCTAAACGACAAAGAAGCAGTAGACCCAGTGTCTACTGCTTATTTGTTGTTCTTAAAAGTCAGGTGCGCATCAAAAAGACAAGTTCGATCCCACTACGCCACTCGCGCCGGACTTCCGTGAAGCCGAAACGAGTGTAGAGCGAAAGCGCTGGCAGATTACGTGCACCGGTCATGACGTGTCTTGTCTGATATCGCTCCATCACGTGATGCAGCAAGGACTGTGCAATTCCTTGACGGAAGTATGACGGATCCACGACGAGTCGGGTGATCGTCCCGTCATTAATCGTGACAGCACCAACAATGTCGTCATCAATGACGTAAACGAAACCAATTGGCGCTTCAACGTCGATCTCATCAATCGTTTCGTGTAAGGGCGGGAAATCAGTCGCATTGAGTAATGCGGCTTCTATCTGATAAGCGCGACGTTGTACTTCCAGTAGTGACGCATGATCAGTTGCTTGGAGTGAACGAATCATCTGCAGCCTCCGACGTGATGCTGTCTGTCGTCTCATCGATTGGCAAATTGAGTTGTTCCTTCAATGTCGTCTTCGCGTCAGCCAATGAAGTTTGATCAATCTGGTAGTAATAGACACCGTTAATTTTCGTGTCCGTTCCCTTAAGATCAATCCGGTTGATGGAACCGATTTTTTTGATGAACGGTTGCAGTTGGAACGCTTCCGTCAACGACATATTCGTTTTGAAGTTGTCTCCCGTCGCATCCATCAGTGTGTTTAGTTTGGTGATTGAACCGAACGATGTCGACTGATCGATAATGGCTTCGACGATCTGTTGTTGCCGTTTTGTCCGACCAATATCTCCTTCAGGATCTTGATAACGCATTCGGGCATAGGCGAGCGCTTCCTCTCCGTTCAACGTCTGTTGACCCGGTTCCAATTTAACGCCGTTGCGCTTATCGGATGAGTCGAGTGTATCGATTGGTAACTTGACATCGACATCGATGCCGCCTAATGCGTCAACGATCGCGACGACACCATTGAAGTTGATCGATGCATAATAATCGATTGGGATATCGAGCAACGTCTCGACCGTTTCAATCGTTGAATCGATGCCACCAAAGGCATAAGAGTGATTGATTTTATCCTCGTAACCGACAGAAGGGATCTCGACGAGTGAATCACGGGGAATGCTGACCATATCAACGGTTTGATCGTCCTTGTTGAATGTCGCGACAATCATTGTATCAGCACGGGATGAGGTGTCGCCAGGTCGTTCATCCGTCCCGACGAGCAGAACGGAAAAGTGATCTTTCGTCAAATCAATGGCTGCTTCTCGTTTCTCGGACTTGTCACCGCGTGCTAAATCGACATTCGCATCGTTTGCAGTCTGGAACGTCTTATACGCGACGTAAGCGAAGGTCGCACCTCCACCGACGAGCACGACCAGAAAACTGATCACGAACACCTTGAACCACGAACGTTTTTTCTTTATCTTTTTTTTATTACTGCGGGTTCGCTCTTCCACCTTTATTAACTCCTAACTTTAACTGAATTTTTAAAAAACTTTAAAATTCTTTACAATCAGTATAGCAGGTCAGGAAATAATGTCACGTTCGAGGTAACGAGTAGAGCCGCTTGACAAATTGGCTTGACCGTTCGTCATGTTCGTCATCCAGTCGAGAAAATCGGGGACATCGGCTGTCTTGACGAGGACGTCGATCTGGACTTGATCGAGGTAATGGATCTGATCAATCGGATGAACACTCGCTCGTAATTCGTTCTCAAGCTTTCCGAGCCATGTGTAGTCGACATTGACGGAAACGACGGTATGCTCGATTCGTTCGACGACACCGACTGCGTTCAATGCTTCAGAGACACTCGAACCATATGCGCGAATCAATCCACCACCACCGAGCTTGATGCCGCCGAAATACCGTGTCACGACGACGACCGTATCGCGTAAGTCACGCTTCTTCAAGACTTCGAGCATCGGAACACCAGCTGTTCCGCTTGGTTCACCGTCATCATTCGCTTTTTGAATCTCATTACGCTCACCGATGACGTAGGCGGAGCAGTTATGGTTCGCATCGTGATGTTTTTTTTTCAGCTCGGAAATGAACGCCTGGGCTTGTTCTTCCGTCGTTGCGCGAGCTAAATAAGTGATGAATCGAGACTTTTGGATAATGATTTCGTGGAAACCGTTTTCTTTTACTGTATAATAATTAGATAATGTCATAATCAAAAATGTCCTCCTCGTTAACTAGTTCTTTCTAGCATAACGACGTTCCAAGAGAGAGACAACCGTAGACGACTGGCAAGGAATGGAGGGAATACCATGACGAATGAGATGAGGGAGCGGCTATCCTTGAATGATATCGTACAGAACATCATCGGCGTCGTAGAAGAGAGTCGGGAAGAAATCGTCCGGATCACGGAAAGTTCTCGCGAACAATATGCCGAAATCCAGCAAGAACTGCGCGACCTGAAAATTCGGGTGCACGACTATATAAAAGAAGCAGAACGACTCGAACGCCATATCAAGGATGCAAAGGCGCGACTCGTCGTCGTCAGTAAGAACTTCGACAGCTACTCGGAACAGGATGTCCGGTCGGCCTACGAGACAGCGAACGCGTTACAACTCGAATCGTTCATCAATCAACGAGATGAGATGAATTGCCGAAAGCGCCGCGATGAGCTCGAACGCCGACTGATTCAGCTCGATGAGACGATTGAACGGGCAGATCAATTGATTGGACGTGTCTCGGTCGTCCTCAACTTCTTGACGGACGATATGCAGATGATGAATGAAAAATATGAAAAGGCGATGCAAAAACAGGAGATGGGTCTAAAAGTCTTCCAGTCCGCCGAAAATGAACGCCGCCGCTTGTCGCGCGACATGCACGATGGTCCGGCGCAGACGCTTGCCCACGTTTTGATCCGGGCTGATTTGATTGAAAAGATTCACCAGCATAATGGGGCAGAGGCAGCTTTTGAAGAGATTCACCGTTTACGGACGTTGATTCGGGATGGACTTGCCGATATCCGCCGTATCATATACGATTTACGTCCGATGACGCTTGACGATCTCGGATTCGTTCCGACGCTCGAACGCTATCTTCGCCATATTCAAGAAATTTCGAATATTCCGGTTCACTTCAATTATCTAGGAGGCGGTGAACGGATCGATTCGACGTATGAAGTTGCTGTCTTCCGAATCGTCCAAGAAGCCGTCCAAAATGCAGTTAAGCATTCCAAAGCGAGTGACATTCGTATTATCATAGAACAATATCAACATTCCGTACGAATCCACGTGAAGGATAATGGCGTTGGATTTGATTTCGATTCCATCGTCGCATCATGCGACGAGTCATTCGGACTCGTTGGTATGCGTGAACGGATCGAATTGATCGATGGTGAATTCGATATCGAGACGCAGCCCGGAAAAGGTACGGTCATCAAGGTCAAGATTCCAATCGAGGAATCCGAAGCGAGAGGGGAAACACTGTGAACAACGAGCAAGTGAAAGTAGTCATCGTCGACGATCATCAGTTATTCCGCGAAGGCGTTAAACGAATTCTTGATTTCGAAGAAGAATTCGTCGTCGTAGCGGAAGGGGAAAGCGGAGCAGAAGTCATCTCGCTCGTCGAAACCCATCAACCGGATATCGTCTTAATGGATATCAACATGCCGCAAGTCAACGGTGTTGAAGCAACAAAACGTCTGATGGAAGTCTATCCGGACGTACGTGTCATTATCTTATCGATTCATGATGATGAGACGTATGTCATGCACGCCCTAGGTGCCGGTGCAGTCGGTTACCTCTTAAAGGAAATGGCAACGGACGAACTCGTCAATGCGATTCGTTCCGTGTACCGCGAAGGTGGATATGTCCACCCGAAAGTCACACCGAACTTATTGCAGGAATACCGTCGTTTGATGAAGATGAAACAAACGATGGCGTCACAACCTGTTGAAAAACGAGTCGCGGAAGCACCACTCCACGTCTTGACGCGTCGCGAATGTGAAGTCTTGCAATTGTTAGCGGACGGTTTCTCGAACCGTGCGATTAGTGATACGTTATACATCAGTGAAAAGACGGTCAAGAACCACGTTTCATCGATCCTCCGGAAGATGAATGTGCCGGACCGGACCGGTGCTGTCGTCGAATCCATCCGTCGTGGATGGGTCGTCGTTTAATATCTCGAAAGACAGGAGCTCCCGCTTCCGTCTTTCTTTTTTTATCCAGTAAAAAATGCTACACTTAAAAGCGATTGTGGCGTGTCACATTTGGCAGCGTCACGACGGAACTATAAAAGCGAGGAAATTCACGGATGAGCCAGATTGTGATCTTAACGGATAGCACAGCCTATCTGCCAACTACCTATTGTGAAGAACATCAAGTGCACGTCGCACCACTTAGTGTCATCTTCGACGGTGACGCCTACCGGGAAGGGTTCGATATCTCGGTAGCGGAATTTTATGAACGCATCCAGACGGGTAGTCTCCCAACGACCTCACAACCGAACATCGGTGATCTCGTGTCGTCGTTCGAGCAGTTGCCAGAAGGAACGGATATCATTGGTATTACACTATCAAGTGGGATCAGCGGAACGTACCAAGCGTTACATACGATCAACATGATGGTGGATCATGTCAACGTCCATCCAGTCGATTCACGTATTTCCTGTATGCCGCAAGCGTTTCTCGTCCAAGAAGCCGTTCGTTTGCGAGATGCAGGAGCGACGGCAGAGACGATCGTCCAGCGTCTTGAGACGTTAAAGGAAAAGATTCGTGCTTATTTCGTCGTCGACGATCTCGAACACCTCCAGCGTGGAGGACGTTTAAGTGTCGCGCAAGCATTCGTCGGCTCGTTCCTGAAAATCAAGCCGGTCCTTCATTTCGTTGATGGAAAAATCGTTCCGTTTGAAAAGATTCGAACGTTTAAGCGGGCAGTCAATCGGATTGAGGAAATGATGAAGGAAGATATTCGCGGTGACGGTACCGGTTATGTCATCGGTGTCATCCATGCCGAGGATTCTGCGAAAGCAGAGGCAGAGATTGCTGAACTGAAGGCACTTTTCCCGCAGGCACGCATCGAGATGAGTGTTTTTGGACCCGTCATCGGTACACACCTCGGACCAGGGGCAATCGGTGTCACATGGTATCACGCAGCAGAATAAGATAAGAGCGGAAGCAGTAGGGATTCTCTTCATGAGGATACCTGCTGCTTTTGTTTTGTCAAAATCCTCAAAAATCATGGATGACTATATGGAAACGCCTGTTGAAGCCGTAACGTATGACGTTATCTCGAATTCTGCGAGTCAAAAGCTCGAGTTGAGTAGTGGAACGCTCACAAGGAGGTAGCGTATGTCCGCGAGAAAGAGACGAAACAGAAAAGGAGAGATGACGATGGATCTTCGAGGACGACTCGTACCTGTTGAATGGATTGACACACCACAAGTGACATACCGATTCAGACCAGCCGTGACATGGCGTTGCCAACGATGTGGCGCGCTTCCAGTGCGAGGAGACTGTACATGTGGTAAAGCCTGTTATTATTGTCGGAAATGTCTCGCTTACGGCAAACTACGAAGCTGTGGACGACTCGTGACGGATCAGCGGGCACTTGATCCGGTGACACCGGCACAACATGGACCATTGACGTTGACGCCGGCACAACTACATGTTGCTCAAGCGATCCAACGAACGGTTCTAACTAACAAACGGCTTCTCGTTCATGCCGTGTGTGGTGCCGGGAAGACACCGATGCTTTTCCCGGGAATCGCAGACGCTCTCGCTAGCGGACGCCGTGTGCTTGTCGCAGCACCACGGGCAGACGTCGTCCGGGAATTGACGGGACATTTGAAGCGGGCATTCGCCAACGCTTCCGTCGTCTCCTTGTACGGTGGTTCATCGGACCGTCTTGAGCTGGGGGACATCACGGTCAGTACGACACATCAATTGATTCATTACCGGAATTGTTTCGACGTCGTCATTTTGGATGAGGTCGATGCGTTTCCGTATCGACTCGATCGGACGTTACATCGATACGTCAAGCGCGCGATGACGAAAGATGCTGCGCTGATTTTATTGAGTGCCACGCCTTCGTTTTGGCATCGACGGTTTCCCACGGTTCGGCTGATGCGACGCTATCATGGCTATCCGTTACCGGTCCCAAAGCTCGTCGTACCGTATAGCGAACAGATCGTGTTCGATTGGTTGGCGCGTCATAGCACTGTACCCCGGCTCGTCTTCGTCTCACGGATCGCGGAGCTCGAGCGATGGCAAAACCGATTCGCGACAGCGGGCTATGACGTCGAGACCGTCCATGCTGCAGACTCGGAACGAGTCGAGAAGGTCCAGCGTTTTCGACAGTCGACAGGAATCTTACTGACGACAACGATTCTTGAGCGGGGTGTGACGATCGAAAACGTTCAAGTCGCGATTCTGGATGCTGATCAAGGTTTCAGCACGGCAGCCCTGATTCAAATCAGCGGACGAGTCGGACGATCGGCGGCATACCCGGATGGTGACATTTTATTTTGCGCCAATGACCGGAGTGATGCGATGTACGAAGCGATCCATCACATCAAGAAAGCGAACGCTGTACGACCATGAATCGATGTCTATTCTGTCAAGAGGTCTATTTACCTAGTTGGGAACTCGGAAATCTCTGGACTAGGCAAGCGACCTGTCCGACCTGTAAAATAAAGTTTGTAAAAAGAGGGGAATGCGTCGATTGTGGAAAGCCGGGTCCAGTGTGCTGTTCAGACTGCACAGAATGGCGAAGGCAAGGGCTGACGCTCCAAACAGTACCTCTTTATCTATACAATGATGCAGCGAAGGAGTTCATGCATCGCTTCAAGTTTCTCGGTGATACTGCGTTGCTTGAGATGTTTACCGATGACTTGAAGAAGGTAAAAATCAAGCAAGCAGTTCTTGTGCCGATTCCGTTAAGCGCGGAACGTCTCTCAGATCGCCGTTTCAATCAAGCGGAGCTGATCGCACGTCGGATGCGTGGAAAGATCGCTCCGTGTTTAAGTCGTTTCGATGGTCCAGAACAAAGTAAAGCAGGACGACAAGCGCGACTTGCGCGTAGTAATCCTTTTTGCGTAACGAGTGACGTCAAAGGAAAGAACATCGTACTTGTCGATGATGTCTATACGACAGGTGCGACGCTTCGCCAAGCGATGTTTCGACTCAAGGAAGCGGGAGCGAAAGAAATTTCTGCTGTAACTTTATTTCGAAGTGTTTAAGAAAGCAACATTCCTGCCGATACTCTATGTGAGGTGAAGGAAATGGATGTCATCAATTGTAAATCTTGCGGGAAGTTAGTCGTGCGTCAATCTTCAGAACTGTGTATTGATTGCATACGAAAGGATCATACGGATTTTGAGAAGGTACGCGAATTTCTGCGAGAACGACGAAAAATCCGGACTTCACCTAAAGATGTCGAGATCGGAACGGGTGTTAGTCGAGATACCGTCTTCCGTTACATCAAGGAAGGGCGCTTATTGATCTCCGAGATTTCCCAAATGGAAATCATGTGTGAGAGTTGCGGGAAGCCCTCCCGTGAAGGCACGATTTGTGCCGCATGTCGTGATCGTTTACGACGTGACCTCGCCCAGGCGATGCTTGACTCTTCTGACTCTTTGAAACCAAGGACGTATCGGACTTGAACTAAGAATCTTGTAGTCTAGAAAGCAGGTGTTCACATGCGAATTGATTCTACGAAATGGGTGAACATGCCCAAAACGTACGAAAGAACTCAATCAGTAGAAGGAACAAAAAACCAACGTACGAATCGTCCGGACGAAGTCAGTATCTCTACAGAAGCGCGTGCGCGTTTCAACGAGACACAGTCGTCACGGACTGAAAAGATTGAATCCCTCAAACAGGCGATCCAGGATGGAACCTATAAACCGGATGCGAAAAAAATCGCGGAACGTTTCTTGAACCTGTAAGTTGGACATCGTAGACAATGGAGGCGACTCGGGGCACGGATGCGCGGGTCGTTTTTTATATGAATGGAACCTTTTCAATTCGGAAGGAGAAACCGAATGCAACTCATCAAGCAACTCAACGAGGCGCATGCTCATTTACTTGCGCTCGCAGAAGAAAAGAAGCAAGTCTTGATTGCAAATGACATGCGTCGTTTGTCTGAAATCGTCAAAGAAGAACCCGTACATATCAAACGAATCGAAGGACTAGAACAAGAGCGGCTCGCACTGATGGGGAGCGTGACGATGACGGAATGGATCGCGACGCATCCGGAAGATGTCGACTCACTCCGAACGTTGTTGCAGACGATCGGTCAATTGCGACAGCTCAACACACTAAACGCGGAGTTGCTAGAGCAATCCCTGCATTATTTGGATTGGCATCTCCAACTCTTAATTCCAGAAGCGGACGACTTCACATATGGACAGTCCGCACTGAACCAGACACACTTCAATCGAAACGCGTAAGGAGGAATACGGATGGGATCGACTTTCATGGGGCTTGAGACAGGACGTCGGGCATTAACGACGAACCAGTGGGCTCTGCAATCGACTGGAAATAACATTGCGAACGCCGGCACGGAAGGATTCTCTCGTCAGCGTCTCGTCATGGGAACAACGGAACAACTTTCGATTTCACTTGGATCTGGACGAAATGGACAAGTCGGAACCGGAGTGCGCGGAGAAATGCTCGAGCGAATTCGGGACGTTATGCTCGATAAGCAGTACCGGGATGAAGTGACGAAGGTGTCCTACTACGGTACGAAACAAGCGGCATTCGGACGGATGGAAGATATCATCAACGAACCGTCGGAAACGGGTCTTTCGAAAGCGTTCGACGGGTTCTGGGAATCCTTGCAGACTTTATCGACGAATCCGCAAGATTCAGGTGCACGCAGTGTCGTTCGTCAAAAAGCGGAGACTCTCACGCAGACCTTCAATTACATGGCGAAAGCAATCAATCAAGTCAAAGCGGACTTAAAGAGTGAAGTCGAGGTCTCGACGAAAAAAGTCAACGACCTGTTACAAAAAATCCATAACATCAATACGGAAATCCACATTGTCGAACCACTTGGTGCTTTACCAAACGCGCTTTACGATGAACGAGATCGTTACTTCGATGAGCTTGCTCAATATGTCGATTTCGAAAAAGTGACAGTAGATGCTCAGGCGATCGAAATAGGACAGATGGGGAATGCGTTGCGCAATGCGGAAGGGCGCATCGACGTCAACATCAAGTTTCCGAACGGGGATAAGCTGCTTGCTGTCGACTCCGATTTACCGAAAGCGGGCACGCTGACGTTCACGACGAACGACCAAGGACTGTACACCGGCTTTAAGTCTGAGACACAAACCTATACGTTTGATCAGCTCGGTGGCTTCTCGACAGGACGTTTATCAGGACTAATTGAGATGTACGGACAAGAGCGAGACGGAAAAGCCGTCGGGGAATACGTCAAGATGGAAAGCCAACTCAATGAGATGGCAAAGACATTCGCTGATGCGTTTAATGCTGCCCACGCAAAGAACTCGAAAAAAGACGGTACGCTTGGTACGAATGCTTTCTTTACGTCAACAAGTGTAGAGATCACGGCAGCGACGATTTCCGTCGGTTCGGAGATCAAGGCGAGTCTTGATAACATCGCGACGTCAACGGACGGCAACATCGGAGATAGCCAAGGGGCGTTGAATCTAGCGAAGATGAAGACAGCGAGCATCACGTTCGTGAAGTCGAACACGACGACGACAATCGGTTCGTTTTATCAAAACGTCATCGGCGACATGGCAGTCTCGACCGATCAGGTCGGACGCCTGGGTAAGAGTGCTGCTGTCTTGATGGAAAGTGCAGATCAGCGCCGGATGTCGATGTCTGCCGTTTCAATCGATGAAGAGATGACGATGATGATTCAGTATCAACACGCTTATAATGCAGCAGCACGAAATATTACGACCGTTGATGAGATGCTTGATAAAATCATCAACGGTATGGGACTCGTAGGACGGTGATGAATAGATGAGAGTAACACAAACGATGTTGACGAAAACGAATATCGGGCACTTATCCTCAAGCTATCAGCGCTTGAGCACGCTTCAGGAACAATTGATCAGCGGCAAGAAAATTCAACGTCCGTCCGAAGACCCAGTCGTTGCGATGCAAGGCGTGCGTTACCGGACGGAAGTACGAGAAGTCGAACAGTTCAAGAAAAATGCCAGTGAAGCAACAGGCTGGATGGACTTGACGGATTCGGCCCTTAACGAAGTCACGTCAGCGATGAGTCGGATTCGTGAGTTGACGACACAAGCGGCGACGGATACGTATGATGCGACACAACGTAAAGCGATCCAGAGTGAGGTCGGTCAATTGATCGAACACATTGGAACGCTTGCGAACACGAAATACAATGAAAAAGGGATTTTCAACGGAACGAAGACGGATACGCCATTCGTCTCGATGGACGGATTGCGTGATTATTTAGCAAGTACAGCGGGACCGATCGAAGGCGTCTTCACGGATGGCGATCCGACAGGCAAAGATACGGAAGCGATTCAGTATGAAGTCTCTTCCGGCATCGAAGTCCAAGTTAACATTTCACCACTCAACGTCTTCGGACCGGAAACGTTCCAAACGTTGAAAAAAGTCTACGATGCACTCGGTACGAACGCTGATAACAACGGGGCTACCTTATCTGGTATGTTGAAAGATATCGATGAGATGGTCAATGGAACGGTCGAGACACGTGCTGATCTCGGGGCACGCGTCAACCGGATGGATTTGAACACATCACGGCTCGAGGACCAAGAAATCATCGCGAAGACGGTCATGTCGGATAACGAAGACATCGAGGCAGAAAAAGTCATCATGGAGCTGAAGTCATACGAGACGTTACACCGCGCAGCGCTCAGCGCCGGGGCACGAATCATTCAGCCAACATTACTCGATTTCCTACGATAAGGGGTGAAGGCAGATGAATCTTCCGCATCTTGAAATGCGTCAGACGGCGGCACGAATCGGAATGAACATCACGCGTCCGCAAATCGAGCAGAAGCAGACACCTGCCTCCCTGTCGATCGAACAACCACGTGGGGAACTATCGATTGAAACGGTCGCAGCGCGTCTTGAGATCGATTCGACACAAGCTTGGATCGAGATGGGGCGCGTTCCTGCGCTTGAGTCTGTTCGACAGTATGCTACTTATGGACGACAAAAAGGACAGGAAGCTGTCGCAAAGGGAGCTTCCGAAGGCGATCAACTGATGCGGATCGAGCAGGGCGGGGGAACTGTCGCGCGAATTGCGAAATCCAATGATACACCGCCTGCTGAAGTAACGACTCTCGGATTCATTCCGCGGAGCCTCGATCGAGTCAAGACGACCTATACACCGGCTGAGGTACGATTAAGTTATACCGCGAATCGTCCGAAGATCGATGTCGAAACGCATCGACCGGAACTGACCGTAAAAGAAGGTCAGGTCGAGATTTATCTACAAGAACAAAATCAACTGAATATGTGGCCGGTTGGCGGCATATTCGATGGGGAAGGATAACGACATGCAGATCGAAACGGATTTTTTTGGAACCATCACGATTGACGAGACGGAAATCATCACCTTCGCGTCTGAATTACCAGGTTTTCCGGAAGCAAAACGCTTCATCTTGCTCCCGTTCGGAGAAGGCGTCCCGTTCTGGTCGTTTCAATCGATTGATCAGCCGGAGTGTGCCTTCGTCGTGACAAACCCGTTCTGGATTGATCCGGAATATGTCTTCGAATTACCAGAGGCAGCAAAAGAGCAACTCGGAATCGAGGATACGGCGCAAGTCGCTGTCTATACGACGGTCACATTACGGGATCCGTTCACGACGTCGACGACGAACTTACGAGCACCTTTCGTCATGGAGACGAAACAACGGCTCGCGAAACAAATCATCCTAGACGATACATACGCGAATCGTCATCTGATCGGTAGTCTGACGGAAGTAGGTGGTCGCTGATGCTCGTACTGAAACGAAAGACGGGAGAAGCGATTCAAATCGGTGACGACATCGAACTGACGATTCTTGCAATCGAAGGCGATCAAATCAAGATTGGTATCAAGGCGCCACGGCAAGTCGATATCCACCGGAAGGAAGTCTACTTGTCGATCCAAGAAGAGAACACGGAAGCGTCCCGTAGTACTGGATTGATTGGACAACTCTTGAAACAACAGGAAAAATGATTCCATTTGAATGTCATCGGAACGTATCTTTTTAACGAACGAGGCACTTCAAACGAGGACGAAAAGACTCCCTTTGCCCGAATGTGCTGCAAAGGGAGTCTTTCTTATCATGAAACAAATGCTGAAACGCGTTGAATCGTGTATAGTAATGAAGAGAAAAGAAACCTTTTGAGCCAAAGAGGGAGTTGTCAGGAATGAATGAGACGAAGCAGCTGAAAAAAGACGCGAACCGTGTATTAAAAGCGACGAGTCGCACCTTCTATATCCCGATTAGTCGACTATCGCAAGACTTACAGGAAGCGGTCGGTGCTGCTTATCTATGCATGCGTGCCATCGATGAGATTGAAGACCATGAGGACTTGGCGACGGACGTCAAGACGATGTTACTTCGCGAGACGGCGTTATTGATGCGGGGCACGTTCTCCGCTACGACCTATCTCGAGTTGATTGCGCCCTACACAGCGCATCTACCGGAAGTAACACTCCGTCTACCGGAGTGGATCGCCTATTGTCCGGCCGCGATTCGTCCGAAGGTCCTCGATTCGACGGCGGAGATGGCAGAAGGGATGGCGGTCTGGGCAGAGCGTGACTGGACGGTCGAGACGGAAGCGGATCTTGACGAGTATACGTATTATGTCGCCGGACTCGTCGGTGTCATGTTATCCGACATTTGGTACTGGAAGGCTGGTATCGTCACTGATAAACAGCAAGCGATCGGATTTGGTCGTGGTTTACAAGCCGTCAACATCCTGCGTAACCAACAGGAGGATGCGGAGCGTGGTGTCGGTTACTTCCCACCTGGTTGGACGACGGATACGATGTTTGCTTATGCGCGTGAGAATCTCGCAGAAGCCGATGCCTACCTTGCGTCCATTCCGAAGGAGACGACGATTTATGAATTCTGTCACATTCCACTTGCACTCGCACATGGGACGCTGGATGCCCTTGCAAAAGGGAAAGAGAAACTTAGTCGTCCGGAAGTCTTGAAGATCGTCGGCGCTGCCGTACTAAAACGATAAGCACAAACAACAGCCGCTCGTTTCCGTCAAGGAAGCGGGCGGCTGTTCGTTTAACGTAATAAGTAAAGGGCCAGTCCGATCAGGGCGGAACCCGTCCAAATCAAGGCGATCGTTCGTCCGTACGGTAAACGATAGCCGGCACGGCGGGAGACGAGCAGTCCGATCGTCATGACTGTCAGTGCGACGAAAAAGGTCAGGAACAACGATAACTGTTGCATGTCAATCTCCTTTCATCAATGCAGATCTGACAAGTACGTCATGACTTTCTCTTCATACGCTTTTCGGTCGTGCGCATACGACTGGACGTGTCCACCGTTTTCCGTCACGTAGAGCTCGGAGCGCGGCGCCGCCTTTTGAATCTTCATGCTTTCCGTGACTGGAATCGCATCGTCGTCCTTCCCGTGGATCAACAGGATTGGATACTCAATCCGTCGAACCGCTTCAATCGGTTTCACCCGTTCTGGATTGAGACCCGTCAGAGGTGGCGTGATCTCCAGAATGATCGGGGTGAACGGGAAGTTCGGTAACCCGCTCCAGACGGGCAGGTTCGTTGCGAGATAGTTCTCGAGATCGCTAAACGGGCTGTCGGCGATGACACCGACGACGTCCGCCTTTGGAGCGGTTACAAGTGACGTTGCAGCGCCCATCGAGATACCGTAGAGGACGACTGGTTTTGAAGACCGTGACTTCGCGTAGCGAACGGCCGTCAGCAAATCATCTTGTTCCTTTGCACCGACTGTGACACGTTTTCCGTCCGATTCACCGGACCCGCGGAAATCAAACGTCAGGACGTTATAGCCCGCGTCGTGGAACTTCTTGAATAACGGGAAGACCGGAACATCTTCTTGCTCCCGGTTCTTGCCGTAACCGTGGGCGAAGACGACCGTCAGTTTTGCATCCTCACTTGGCATCCACCAGCCGGACAAACGTGTCCGGTCTTTATAGGAGCGGAAGGTGACGTCTTCATAGTCGAGTCCTTCCGCTTTCTTTGGTGTCGTCGTCAAGGCTTCACGTTCCGGTTGCGTCAACGAGAAGCCGACATAACCGGAAATTCCGATGACGACGATGACAGCAAGCGTCACGATGACGATCACGCCACCGATGATTTTCTTACGATGTTTTTTCCACACCCGTGTTCCTTCCTTTCGTTCGGTTAATGGATATCTTTTTTCTTGAAGCGACCACCATGGACATCATGGATGTTGCCGATCGCAATGAAGGCTTGCTCATCGAAGTCACGGACGATGTCTTTGAGTTTTGATTCCTCAAGGCGACTGATGACGCAAAAGATGACTTTTTTACCGTCGCCGGTGAAGGCACCTTCTCCGTTTAAGTACGTCATGCTTCGACCGAGTCGATCCATGATTGCAAGACCGATCTCTTCGTAATTCTCCGAAATGATCCAGACACTCTTCGACTGATCGAGTCCATCGATGACGACGTCAATCGTCTTGAAGGCAACGAAATAGGTGATCAACGAGTACATCGCCCGGTCCCAACCGAAGACGAAGCCAGCGGCGCCGAGGATGAAGACGTTGAAGAACATGACGATCTCACCGACTGAAAACGGCGTCGAGCGGCTGAAGGAGACAGCAAGAATCTCGGTTCCGTCGAGGGATCCACTCGAGCGAATGACGATGCCAACGCCGATTCCAAGAATCAAGCCACCGAAGACGGTCGCGAGCAAATCCACGCTCGTCAGCGGACCGATGTGTTCGAGGAGTTTCGTTGCGATCGCCATGACGAAGATGGCGTATAACGTCGACAGGGCGAACGTCTTTCCGATTTGTTTGTAGCCAAAAAAGATGAATGGAATGTTCAAGAAGAACAACCATAAGGCGAGCGTCGTATCGGTCACTTTTGAACCGATGATCGAGATTCCGACGATGCCGCCATCAATGATGTTATTTGGAACAAGGAATCCTTTCAGTCCAAGCGCGAAGATGATGGCACCGATCGTCAGCATCAGGAATCTTCGAAAAAGCTGACCTTTCGTAGAACGGCGATGATGTTTCGTAGGTAGTGGTGACTGCATGCCATTCCTCCCTTCTGAAGTAAAACGCTTTACGATTACTATAACAAAAAAGCACGAAGACGTGTGTGAACGTCTTCGTGGAGAGGTCAAGGGCGATAACGTAACGACTGGAAGAAGCGCATGATCTGTTCCGCTTCTGTCGGATTCGTGTATTCGCCGATATATTGTTCATCTTCCTGTCCGGTGATTGTCACCGTACACGTGACGAGTTGTAATCCTTCACTTAAGCGAATCTCAAACGTCGCATCTGACAACGGTAACGGTGTCTTCGTCGAAAAATAGAGTGCACGTGTGCTCGTCTGATGGGCTTCGATGTCCGAAAAAGGCAGTTCGAATGGTCGTTCATGATGCGTTAACATGCGAACCTTTCCTGAGACAGAGAAGCGAGGAACCGTATCGCTCGACAAGGAACAGGCTTCGATCGGATACAAGATCTCGCGCAAGAGGAACGATTCCATGACGTCCGCTGGCACCGGGCGACTAAACAGGTAGCCTTGGATACTCGGACAATTGAGCGTCCGGAACGTATCGAGCTGACGAAGTGTCTCGATGCCTTCTGCGACGACCGTTAGATTGAACTCACCTGCCATGTAGAGAATACTTTTGACGATCGCTTGGGCTTTGGCGTCATCGGTGATGTGGGTCGCGAACTGTCGATCAATCTTGATGACGTTGATCGGATACCGTTGCAGATAGACCATCGAGGAATAGCCTTTCCCGAAGTCGTCAAGTGCGATTCGAACACCGATCCGACTGACGTATTCAAGCGTCCGACTCGTCATCGGGTCATCCATGATCAAGGCCGCTTCCGTGATTTCGAGTTCGAGTAATTCAGGTGCGAGCTGATAAGTCGATAGCATCCGCTCGATATGATGTTCAAAACCAGGAATCAAGAATCGTTTTGGTGAGACGTTGACGGAAATCGGAACGAGCTCTGCGCCTGTCGCTTTCCAGTGTTGCATCGAACGACACGCCGTCTCGACGACCCAGTCCCCGATTGCGACATGTAAGGCACTTTCTTCAGCAAGCGGAATGAAATCGTTCGGTGGAATGCGTCCCCATTCCGGGTGTTGCCAGCGAATCAATGCCTCGAGACCGACGATTTTTCCGGTCCAGCTATCGACTTTCGGCTGATATTCGAGGAACAGTTGATCGCGCTCGATTGCATAATGCAAGTCCTGCTCAAGACGATAGCGTCGGTAGTAATCGATATCAAGATTCGATGCGTAGTGGTGCATCGTGCTGTGGTTTTCACGACGTGAGCGACGTAAGGCGGTGTAGGAATGCTTCAATAATTCGACAGCGTCCGTACTGTCTTCCGGATACCGGCTGACCCCGACCGAGATTCGCGCGAACAAGGCATATGGTTCGATCGAGATCGGTGTTTCCGATAAGTCGAGCAACGCCTCAGCACATGTCGTCACGTCTTGTTTATAGCTCGTCGGTACGAGCAAGGCGTACTCATCCCCACCAAGGTGCCCGAGAAACGTCTCGTCCGGTTTTGTTTGTTGTAATAAAGCTGCCGTTCCTTGTAGCCACTGATCACCGGAACCGTGTCCGAAGGCGTTGTTGATCTCAGCGATCCGGTTGAAGGAGACAGTGAGGACGAAGAACGATTGATTCTTTTCTTGCCACGCGTCGATCGTCTCGATGAGCGCTTGCCGGTTCGGCAGATGTGTCACGGCGTCGCGCAAAGCAAGTTGTCGCAGTTGTTCCTCGTACGCTTTTTGAAGCGTGATGTCATGCATGATGCTATTCGTGTAAGCAATCGTGCCGTCTAGTTGGAAGACCGGGATCTGTTGGTCCTCGATCCATTTGACGCGACCATCCGGGAAGTGAAGGCGGTACTGGATTGTGCCAGCCTGACCGTCGACCAACCGTCTAATAAACTGTTTCATCGCCGCGTGATCGCGGACGTCTAACCGCTCGAACAACCACTCACGACTGAGAATTAAATCCTGCGGTAATTCTTCAAAGATGTGCAGGAACCCTTGTGAGTGAAACAGGATTCGTCCCGAGAACAAGTCGATTTGTGAGATTGCGGCATTAACGGCTTCATAGATTTCACGTGCCTGTGCCCGTTCGGTGATGAGTTGACGTCGTGCTTCGTCGACTTCCGATAAATCATAGAGGACGACCGATAGATGATTTGGATGATGTGGACGATGGAAGGCTTTCAAGCGCAACAGCTGATAGGTATCGTCAGCGGTCAACAGGGAGACTTCCATTTCAAAACGTTCCTTTTCACCCGCAATCAAACGTTCCATCTCGAACCGGAGCGGATCGAAGTCACGTGGATGAATCCGACTAAATAACTGTTCTTGGTCAAGCGTCGTCGCGTCGACTTCTGAAAGACCTAAAAAATGCAATAAAGCGGGAGAAAACTCGATTGTTTGTGTGTTGACGTCGAAGTGAAAGACGACGAGTTCCGGAATCTGTTCCGTCAGTTCGAGTTGAGAACGAATCGACGAGACATCTTCTTCGAGTTGTTTCTCACGTGTGATATCGCGTGCGACTCCGTAGACACCGATGACTTGTCCGTCTTGTTCGACTGGCATGTTCGTGATCTTCAATGTGACCCGGTGTTGGTCAGCATGAAGTCCTTGCGCCGTATAATGAACGGTCTCACCGCTTAAGGCACGCGTGAAAAAGGCAGTCACCGCTTCAATCTGATCTGGCGGATTGAACACGGCGAAATGCTCATAGAGCGTCTCAGCGGAATAACCGAGCATGTCTGGTAATTGTTCATTGAAATAGATGATCGTTCCAGAAGCATCGAATAAAAAGATTGCATCTGTCTGTTGCTGAAAGAAGGCTTCCGCCGTTTCCGGACGGGACACTTCAAGTCCACCGATATAGAGTGGGGCTGTGTCGGATTGACGAATCCGATTCATCGCTTCATGAAAAGCCATCTACGTCACCTCCTTACAATACTAGCGTTTTCTTTACTAGTATCGGGTGTAGGAAATGGAAATTGCAACCTTCGTTCAAGGAATAGACTTATTTTTCAAAAAAGTGAACCAGTATATGAAAATCATGATTAAAAGACATCTGTCCTAAATCGAACACAAAAAGACCGAAACTCTCATGAAAGAGCTTCGGTCTTATCCTTAAATCGCTAAATCGACGGATGTATCACTGGCATTTGGATCGGCATCCGTGCCTTGATCGGGTGCTCCCGGCATGTCACCGTCCGGTCCAGGTCCGTGTCCGCGACCATGACCACCATCGCGTGCTGGACCTTTCTTGAGATCAGCGTAGCTTGAAGCTTCATCCGCGCGGGACTCGATGTGTTCCTTGATCTGTTTCGCTTGTTTGTCTGTCAGCTTGCCATCTTTGACTTGTTGATCAATCGCAGCAGTTTGTGCTGTCAGGACGGCTTTCTCAAAATCGGCATAAGCGATCTTGTTCGCTTCCGCAAACTCAGGCAAGGATTGCTCAGCAGCTTCGAATTTCGCTTCATCGAGTCCAAGTGCTTTTAAAATTGCGGATGTTGAGTCACCGAAGACACTACCCGGTCCATGGTCACCACGCTTACCGTGTTCGCCGCGATCCGGAAGATCGTCGTAGCTCTTCGCGTCCTTATATTCCTCTGTCAGACGAGACTTGATTTCCGTTGCTTGTTTTTTCGTCATCTTCCCGTCTTTGACGAGTTGATTGAGTTCGCTCGTTTGCGCCGCAAGCAATGCTTTTTTATAGTCGGCGAACTTGATCGACTGTGCCTTCGCATAAGCAGCGAGCGATTGATTCGCTGCGTCGAACTTCGACTGGCTCAGTCCGAGTGCCTTCAGGACGTCAGCAATCAATGATTCATTGAAGAAACCTGGTCCACCGTGGCGACCCATCGGCATCTTGTCTTTGAGTTCATCATAGCTCTTGACGCCACTGAATCGTTCCGTTTGACGCTTCAACATGTCGTCTGCTTGTGATTGTGTTAAGTCGCCTGATTTGACGAGACTTGCCAGTTGTTCCTTCGCTGCTGCGAGTTCCGCTTTTTTGTAATCAGCGAACGAGATCCCTTTTGCTTTTGCGAGATCGGCGATTGATTGCCCTTTCTCCCGGGCAGCATCTGCCTCGGCTTGTGTCAGGTTCAATTTTTTCAAGAGTAGCGTCATGTCGTGCTTTTTCATACCTTCGAAGTGGTGCCCGTGTTTCGCTTGTTTTGTCGTGTTCGAGTCGTCGTTCGTCGCAGCGTATGCTGATGCGCCTCCGACTGTTAATGCGCTAATTGTCAATGCAGTGATCCATTGTTTTTTGAATGTCATGGGATGATCACTCCTTTCACCTTTTATGGTAGAGGGTCACGAAAGAGAAGTTGTGAGGAAGTTGCAAAGAAACTGCGAAGAAAGGCAAATGAAGGCAAAAAGGCGCTACACTAAGAGTGGAGGGATGACCATGAACGTACTATTGATTGAAGATGAACAAAAATTAGCGCAGGTGACGGCACGTTTCCTTCGGCACCATGCGTATGAGGTGACGATTGCCGGTTCGTTAGCAGAGGCGAAGCAGTGCCTGACGAGGGCGTTTGATGTCGTTTTGATCGACGTCCGCTTACCGGACGGTGACGGTTGGTCGCTCGTGCCAAGCATCAAATCACAAGTCCAGCCGCCGGTCGTCTTCATGATGACGTCGCGTGGGGAAGCCGATGACCGTGTCTTCGGACTCGAACTCGGTGCCGATGACTATCTCGTCAAACCAGTCGTCCTGAAGGAGTTGACGATCCGGCTTGAACGGGCATTAAAAGTCCGTCCGGTTGCTCGCCATGCGTTTGGTGACTTGACGATTGATGAGAAGGGACGCCAAGTCAAAGCGGGGGAACGGGCGATCAGTCTCGCAAAGATGGAGTTCGAACTGTTGCTTTATTTCATCGAACATCTTGGTGAGGCACTGAGCCGGGATCAGATTCTTGATGACGTCTGGGGGTACGCATTCGGAGGCGATACCCGGACCGTCGACACGCACGTTAAACAATTGCGGGATAAGTTGCCCGTCATTAAACAACAATTGAAGACGGTCCACCGGGTCGGCTATCGATTGGAGGCGATTGAATGAAACGACGTCCTTTGATGCGTAAGTTCTTATACGCTGTCGTCGGTCCCTTGCTCGTAATGGGGATCCTCAGTTTCGTCTTGACGGCGTTCCTCGTCAATCGATTCGCAGAAGGCGAACGGTACGATCAACTCGCTCGGGAAGCGAACATCATCAAACAAGCGATTGAAGCTGACACGCCAATTCCGCGTGATATCCAAGGATTTTTGACGACCGACGGGTTGACGCAACGGATTGGCGCGCGCGGACCAGCGGGGAGATTACCACTTCTTGATAATCTTAAGAAAGAAGACGTCATCGAAGTGCAAGATGAACGGTTGCTGACGTATCAGTTGACCGTTGACGGAACACGCATCACGACGGTTCGACAAGCACCACTTGCGAGTAGTGCACTGAGTGGTGTTTATCTCGCGATTGGACTCGCGTTACTCGTGACACTGTTGCTCGCATCATTGCTCGCTTACTATATGGGACGGCATCTGACACGACCGATCGTCACGCTCCGTTCCGTTGCCCAAAAGATTGGTGCTGGTGAGACGGACGTCGTCTTGCCGGCGCGACCGAAGGATGAAGTCGGGGAGTTGATTGACGCGGTCGATGAGATGCAGACGCAACTCAAACAGAAGGATCATCTACAGAAAACGTTCATCGCCGGCATCACCCATGACTTGCGGACGCCGCTCGCGATCATTCGAAACGAGACCGAGGCACTCGCGGCAGGTGTCATTCCCGTTGCTGAACTGCCCGACGTGACGACGAGCATTATCGAGGAGACGGATCGACTCGGTCATCTGATTGATGAGACGTTGCTTTATTCGAAGCTTGCCGGTGGACGAATGCCGCTTGAAAGAACGGATGTGGCACTCGATGAACTCGTGCTTGCGACAGTCGAACGCCTGCGCGGAACGTTCACGCAGGCAGGACTGACACTGGCGACGGAGCTACAACCGGTTAGGCAGTCACTTGATCCACGCATGTTCGAACGTGTCTTGATCAACTTCTTGATGAACGCTCGTTTTGCTTCACCCGTCGGCGGAACGGTCACCGTTCGCTTAACGCATGACGAGTTGACGGTCGAGGATGAAGGAGCGGGAGTTCAGGCAGAAGATCGGGCAACGATCTGGAACGTCTACGTCAAACAAGAAGGCAGTGCCGGGCATGGACTCGGTCTTGCGATCAGTCGGATGATTCTTGATAGTCATCAGTTCGCGTATGGTGTCCGTGACCGAAGTGGTGGAGGAGCAGTCTTCTACGTTCGGTTTTAAGCGGATTCTATCAGGTACACAAAAAGAGAGGTCAGTTCTCGGAAAGCTTTCCGGAACTGACCTCTCTTGAATTTCAACGATTATTGACCATCGTTCGCATGAACGAGACTTGGTTTGACGAGTGTATAGAACTCATCGCTCATCCCGACACGGCTGCCCATCTGGCAAGCGAGTTCGAGTGTTTCTTTATAGAAGTTCGCGACGAGATCGTGGTTCTTGATGTGCTCGTCTTGCATCGCCTTTTTGACCCCAAGGACGACTTTATCGATTTGCTCATCGGCATCATTGCGGACCGGCACGACGTTTTCCGGAAGATCGACTTCCTTGTCGTGTCCGTTGAAGCGGAACGATGCACCGAATCCGAGGTGCTCGAGGAAGAAGTGCGGTAACAGTTTACTAGCGAAGAACTGATGCCATTCCGTCTCTTTCATCGCTTCCATGTCACGCTTGAACGACGTCGTTGCGAGTGCATAACGATCGTGTGTATCCTTCATGAACTTCTCGAGGATCGGAACCTGCATTGCAAACGCATTCTTGAGCAAGTTATCGAGCTGTTCTTGCGTTAATTGTTCTTGTTCAGTCATCGCTTTAACCCCATTTCGTTTCGTTATCCCTATCGTAAGAAATTTAGACAATTCCGTCAAATCTTTTTCGAGAATAGAGTTTACCTATTTCACAAAAGGGAATCCATTACTATCGATCATTTTAAGGGGGAGTCAGCATGAAACGAATCGCAATGACAGGAGTCTTACTCGGAGCATGTCTGACTCCGGTGACGGGTTTTGCTGCAAGCAACGTGACATATAGTAAAGGGGTCGTCGCGAACGAATCGTTCGGCTATACAGTCAAGACGACGGACGCGTTAAAAAAGGCGATCCAACAAGATAAAGTCGAACTTGTCAAAAACAAGACGGTCAAATCGAAATACGGTGTTGTCACGCGAAGTGGTACGTTCGCCTTTTATTATAAAGTCAAAGGCGCGGATCAGTTGCTCGTCAATTTGAACTACGAGCCGAAGAAGCTCTCGAAAAAACAGTTCGACCGTGAAATCGGATATGGTACATATCTCGGGACGAAAGGTAGCAAAACGTACTACTACGTCTTACCGACGGAAGCCGTCAAAGGTGCTGTCGGTAAAAAAGCGATCGAGAACTTGATCGTCAAGGACGTCCCGCAGATGATGAAGACATTTAAACTGCAATGAGCACTAGCTTTTGCTAGTGCTTCTTTTGTTCGTTCGGTATAGTTGAAAATGAGGTGAATGAATATGGAATGGAACGTCACAGACGTCAAACAAACAACAGATGTATTACAACTCGAAAAATGTGTCAACGATCACGATGGCATTGAATTAAAGGTCGCAGCCGATTGGGTCGGCGAGAACGATTTCGCAATCTATGATGGCGAGCAATTGATTGGATATTTACAAGCATTCGCGTACTTACCGACGGAGTGGGAATTGAATGTCTTCGTTGATCCGGATTACCGGAAACAAGGTGTCTTCACGGCACTTGTTGAAGCAGCACGAGCGCGCGCAACAGAAGCAGGCGTCGAAGCATTCACGTTCGTTATTGACGACGCAAGTGAGTCAGGTCAGGCTGTCCTCGAAGGGTTAGGTGCTGAGTACCGGATGACCGAGTACAACATGATTTTGAAAAAGGCGCAGTTGTTCTTAAAAGCCGATCCGGATTTCGAATTACGGGAAGCGACAGCAGACGACCGTCCGTTCATCGTCGAGACGCTCGGTAAATCGTTCGGGAACACGGACGAGGAAGCAGAATCGATCTATCAAGCGATTGAATCCGACGACCGGATTACGTTTATTGGTGTCGCAAGCGGCAAACCGGTCGGCGTCATCCGTGCCTATCTTGCCTCCGATACACAAGCGAGCATTCATGCGTTTGCGGTTCGTCCAGAAGCACAAGGCAATGGTTACGGCAAAAAGATGCTGAAACTGATGGTTCAAGCATTGTTCCGGACAGGTCGGACGCAGCTCGAACTCGACGTCGAGACGGACAATGACCGGGCACTCGATCTCTACAAAGAGGCAGGATTCGTTGTCCATCGTGGCTATCAGTTCCACGTGTTGGCGGTCTAACTGAAGCAAACATCACGACTTTTCCACTCGCTTTCCTCAGGCGAGACACAAGCCGCGACTCTGTCGTCTTCGACGCAGAGCCGGGTCTTGTTCGTCTCTGACAGCGCGAACGCGCTTTTTCCTGTAGGAGTCGAGTGGACGTGTGATGCATCATCGAAGAACGGTCTGCGGATCGTTCTTTTTTATAATGATTAATACAGAAACTAAACAAAAACGTTGGAACCTTTTCTGTAATCCGTCGTATACTAGACATATGGAAAAAAAGAGGAGGCGACGTCATGGAGAGTCGACAGGATTCATTGCGGACGTTGAAGTGGGTATCAGGTGGAATGGAAGCGGTGCTCGGGATTCCGCTCTTAGGTGGTTCAATCGTCATTTTCTCAGGTTACAATGCCCTGTGGTTGATGCTCGCGTTTCACATCGTCGTCGTCGTATTGACGGCACGTGCCGGGAACGTCTCAAAAGGGAACATCGTCGGGATCGTCGCATCAACGGTTGGTGTCATTCCGGTCGTTGGGATGTTCTTACACATGGCAGCAGCAATCACGATTCTCGTCGATGCAGCACTCAGTAACCGAATCGTTACACGAACACATGTCAAACACGTCGAACCGATTCGACCACGTCCGGTCCGTCGGGAGCAAGAAAAACAAGAAGATCATCCGTTCTGAGTTTTTTTCGTTGACAGTGAAAAACAAGCCGTGTAAAGTAAACAACAAGTTAAGCCATATCAATTACATCGACGACGCGGAGTAAGTATCGTCAACACTGCCGACCAAGCGAGTCAGGAATGGTGAGAGCCTGACACGGTAAGCTGAACGAGAATGGACCGCTGAGAGCCTGTTGAACCTTCGAGTAGACAGGACGGTTGCCCCCGTTACCGGGCTAGCTGGTTGTTGGACCAGCGACAAGTGGAGACGATTCTTCGTCTCAATCAGAGGTGGCACCGCGCGGATACAGGCGTCCTCTATGCATTAGCTGTTAGCTATGCGTAGAGGGCGCCTTTTGTTGTACGTCAAGGTATGCCGAATCATCCAACGCTCATCATATTTCTCAGGAGGCACTACACATGAAAAAGACATTGATCGCAGCGGCGAGCACGGCAGTCCTATTAGCAGGATGTGCAACGACAGAACCAGCAGAAGACAAACAAGCGGACAAAAAGGTCCTGCATACGATGGAAAGTTACGATCTCCTGTCGGTTGACCCGGCAGACGCCATCACATCAAACATCTTCAACCAAATCTACGAAGGACTCTATCGCTTCGACGCGAACAACGAACTTGTTCCGGCAGCAGCAAAATCACATAGCGTCTCTGAAGACGGAAAAGTCTATACGTTCAAGCTCGACCCGAATGCCAAATGGTCGGACGGAAAGCCCGTCACAGCAGAGAACTTCCGTTATGCGTTCGAGCGTGTCATCAAAACGAACTCACCGTTCGCTTACTTGCTCGAGCCAGTCGAAAAAACGACAGCGGTCGACGACGAGACACTCCGGATCGAACTGAAACGCCCGACACCGTACTTCCTCAGCATGACGACGTTCGGCACATATATGCCAGTCCGGGAAGACATCGTCAAAACTGAAGGCGACCAGTTCGGAACGGATCCAAAAACGAACGTCTACAACGGACCGTTCACGTTCAAGAAATATCAAGCCGAACAAGGCTATACGCTCGCGAAAAACGCTGAGTACGCAGACCGGAAGAACGTCAAGATCGACGAAGTCGACGTTAAAATCATCAAAGATCCGATGCTTGCGATCAACTTGTTTGAGTCCGGTGAACTCGATGTCGCGCCACTTAACTCGGAGAACGTCGTGACGTACAAGGATCAAAAAGAGTACAACACGTTCAGCGATTCGCGGATGTTCTTCATTCGGATGAATGAAAAGACGGATGCTTTAAAGGATAAGAAAACACGTCAAGCAATCGACGCGGCATATGATAAAAAAGCGATGACGGAAACGTTGCTCGGGAACGGATCACTTCCTGCTGACTACATCGTGCCGAAAGAACTTGATCCGAAATACGATGGTGCGCGTCAAATCGAATCGTCATATGATGTAACAGCGGCAAACAAAGTGCTGGCAAAGCAAAATCTTGAATTGACGATGTTGATCGAAGACGATGACGTCTCGAAAAAAATCGGTGAGTACATCCAAGGCGCGTTGAAGAAGCAGAATGTCGACGTTAAATTGTTATCACTACCGAAGAAAGAGCGTCTCGCCCGTGAAGGACGAGGGGATTACGATCTGTCACTCGCGAGCTGGGCACCAGACTATCAGGATGCAACGACATACTTGAACTTGTTCACGACCGGTAACCCGTTCAACATGATGGACTACTCGAACAAACAGTATGACCGTCTCTTGAAACAGGCTGAAAGTGAGCTCGATCAAGACAAACGTCTCGCCTTACTCAGTAAAGCGGAAAGCTTGTTGCTCGACGATCAAGCAATCTCGCCTGTCTACCAACGGAAGAATGCCTTCTTGCAAAACACGGAAGTCAAAAATCTTGCCCGACACAATGTCGGAACGGATATCTCATATAAATATGTTGAGATTGATCGGAAATAAGAAAGAGAGGGTGATGGATGATTTGATCCATCACTCTTTTTGGTGTGCTTTTGTCATCTCACCGGGAATCGTTTTTGAAAATCGGGTCAACTGACTTAAAACGGTTACAAAAGAAACCGATAGAGAGGACGGTGAAAGAAGATACAGGAAAGGGAGTTTCGGTTATGCGTAAATTACGAAGCAACTTGAAGGTACGGTTATTCTTTTGGGTCTTGGCCATCTCAGTCATCACGAGCGGCATCTCAGCCCAGCTCGTGCTCTATCTCCACCGTGGACTTGACGTCGCGGATACGAACGCGATTTGGTTCGGAGCAGGGATTGGCTTATTGTTATCGTTGATTGGGACGTCATTGATTCAGTTGATCTTGCGCCAACCGATCAAAGCAATCGAAAAGGCAACAGAAACGGCACGCGAAGTCGCAAATGGTAACTTCAACGTCGATTTCGAAGAAGCGAAGCGTGGGGATGAAGTTGACCAACTGATGCACGAACTCGAAGTGATGGTCTTACATATCCGCAAACAGGCGACACAGATGGGAAGCTCAAGCGATAAGCTGACAGCATCCGCTCAAGAGATTGCAGCAGCAGTCCAGGAAGGCAATGCATCGGGTGAAAGCATTCGTTCAGCAATGGCAGAGTTGTCAGCGAAGATGAACGAGAACGTTGATCAAGCGTACCTATCGATGGATGCCCTCGGTGCCGTCAAACGGACGATGGATGAAGTCGCGAAAGAAATGAATGAAGCGTTGAAATCGGCGACGGTCATGCAGACGGAAGCGCAGAACGGGAAGACACTCGCGACCGATTCCGTTGAAGCAATGCACATGATTTCGAAAAAGATGGAACAGTCAGCGACACTCAATGGTCGTTTGACGGATATGACAGGTGAGATCTCACGGATCACGGATGTCATTAGTGACATCTCGGCACAGACGAATTTACTCAGCTTGAATGCATCGATTGAAGCGGCACGAGCGGGCGAAGCAGGACGTGGGTTTGCCGTCGTCGCAGCAGAAGTCAAAAAACTGGCGGAACAGACAGCGACATCCGCAAAAGAAATCACCGATTTAATTTCTGGCGTCAAGCGTCTTGTTAATGATACAGCGAACGCAATGACCGATGTTCAAAGTGAAGTCGCAACAGGTGTCGGACTTGTTGAACAAGCGGGAGCGTCATTTGAAGAGATTCATCATTCGACAGAAAATGTCTACTCACGTGTGAAATCGGTTGACCAGCTTGTCGTCAAATCGGATCAAGAGATTGACCAAGTCGGCTTAACGACAGCGAATATCCTTGCAATGGTCGAGGAAGCATCGAAACACGCAGAACAAGTCTTGCAAGCGTCAAGTCATCAAGCGGCATCGCTCGGGGAAGTCAACGGGGCGATGGAAGAGCTTGTTGCAGTAGCGGAACAATTACAAGAAGAGACGGGTGCGACGCGTCTTTAAACAAAAAAATTGTACGTCCAAATTGGATGTACAATTTTTTTATATTTATTTTGAAGAAAGTTGTTAAACATTTCGAGCGTACGACGATATATAAGGTGGAAGCAGTCATCGACTCAATCCATCGTGTCACCCTTGGGCCGGCCAGGGGGCACATCTCGGAGAAGACGGATCTTCAAAGAGACGAAAAATTAATCCTATGGAGGGAAATTACAATGATTATCAATCACAACGTAACTGCGCTTAACACGCACAACAAATTGTCTGCAGCTACTGCAGCACAAAGCAAATCAATGGAGAAATTGGCTTCAGGTCTTCGTATCAACAAAGCAGGAGACGATGCAGCTGGTCTTGCAATCTCTGAAAAAATGCGTGCTCAGGTTCGTGGACTTGATCAAGCTGGACGTAACGCACAGGACTCAATCTCAATGATTCAGACAGCTGAGGGTGCATTGAACGAAACGCACGATATCCTTCAGCGGATGCGTGAACTTGCTGTTCAAGCTGGTAACGATACAAACACAACTTCAGATCGTGGTGAAATTCAAAAAGAAGTTAACCAATTGACTAGTGAAATTAACCGGATTGGTAATACTACTGAATTCAACGGTCAAAAATTACTAAATGCTACTTCTGGTAATGTTGTTGCTGGTTCGGCTGCTACAACAACACCTGCAACAACAATTGCTACAGCAGCTAACATGACTGCAACAGCAGGAAATACAGCTACAGCTGAAGCTCAAATTTCAGGAACGTTTACAGGAACTGCCAACGAAACTCTTACTATCGAAAAAACAGCAACTGGTTGGTCTGTGGATGGTGGAGCAAGTGATGTAACGCTTACTGGTACTACATTCACTTATAAAGGAATGCAAATCGAAACTTCAACAGCAACTGGTGTAGCAACTGGAGATTCATGGACACAAGCATTGAATACGGCAACAACAACTCCAGCAAGTGGAGCTAAATCAACGTTCTCTACTCAGGTTGGTGCAAACGAAAATCAAACAATGACACTTGAGTTCACTGATATGCGTGCTGCTGCTTTAGGTATCACTGGATCAGGTACTGGTTACACTACTGCTAATACTGTTACGGACGGTACAAATAACACTCCAGCAGAAAATGCACTTGATGTATCAAGTGCAGTTAATGCGGGAGCAGCTGTTACTAAAATTCAGACTGCGATTGACAGTGTTTCTGCTGAACGTTCGAAACTCGGTGCAAACCAAAACCGTCTCGAGCATACAATCAACAACCTCAAAACATCTTCTGAAAACCTAACAGCGGCTGAATCACGCGTTCGTGACGTTGACATGGCAAAAGAAATGATGAACCAAACAAAGAACTCGATTCTTGCACAAGCTGCACAAGCAATGTTGGCTCAATCGAATCAAACTCCGCAGGGTGTTCTTCAACTCCTTCGATGATTGATTCTACCGGGCGTCTAATCTGGTAACGGATTAGATCATGACTGGGTGAATTGCTGGAACTCCTGAGAGCCTTGATGTACGACAACGTGGCTGGAAACGGCGAGCGTGACCGTTTTGAAAAACATTAAGGATTGGACAATCAGCAGCCAAGCACCTGTAGGGAAACCTTGGTGAAGGTTCAACGACTAGGATAGACGACCTAATGGATTTATCCGATGGTTATGAAATCCGTACTCCGTAAACGGCGGGGGAAGTGCCCAGCTCCTAGTAAATCTAGGATGAAGATATAGTCTTATCATTAGCGAAAGCTAATGCGCGTAGCAAGCGAACCAACAGCCGCAAGGCGTTCTCCAATTACTCCGTTAATCGTAATTGGCACATATCGATTGTTCAGGTCACGGACTCGTTCCGTGACCTTTTTTTATGGCATTGAGTTTAGCGTAGACTGACCATGTTGACCGATTTAAGCGTTGAGCGATTTCTGATACAGGAACTTGATTTGCCGTGTCAGTCATTAGTTGTTCGATTTCTGATGCACTAAAGTACTGATTGGGTTTTGTACTTACGATTTTTACATGGGGATAATCCTGTTGTATTTGCTTCATTCGAATTTGCCAATCGAGTTTATACGAAAAATCAGGTAACTCATTTACATAAGGTGTCAAATAATCAAGAAATTGCATCGTATCTTCAAAACGAGTTGTTCGCAGGAAATATCCGGAACCATTTGACGTTTTGGCTACTCTAAAATGAAGTCGAAAATTATGATTTAACCATTCACAAAAGAGTGTTAATGAGTGTTTGGGGAAAGACTGAAGATAAAGCGCGATTGTAGGAGAAACAATCAGTTGTTGTTTAGATGTAAGGCGCTTTGAGACAATCAATGAACCGTCGTCAAGATAAAGGGTCAATAAGAAAAGTGGATGGTTACATAAAGGAAGTAAGTCGAAGGGAATATCTTTTTGATCAGAAGGATAAAAGTAAGGATAAAGTTCCGTAAGTAAAGGAAGTGAGCGCGAAACTAAGTTGTTTTGGCGGATATAAAGCAAATCAGGAAGTTGCTGTTGCTTCCATTCTCGATAAAATCGCTGTGACTCTCCGAAGTGTTCACGATAACTATTGTTCTTTCGTCTAGAACCGGGATAACACTTTGTGATTTCTCCATCTCCGAGAATACTAGCTAATAAAATAGCTTGTTGTGAAGCTGATAGCTTGTTTAGCAATAGCATTAATGTCCCTCCTTTTTATAGAAACATATGTTCCTTTTACCCGGAAATCAAGTTCCTTAAATTAATACTTATAAAATATCCGATTTAGCCGATATACTACATAGAGAAGAAAAAGGAGTGACCGACTATGAATTCCATTAATACGGAAATTCGCCTTCATCTACCTTCGAACGTCCTACCGTACGAAGCGACACGGAATGTGTTTGTGGAAGCGAATCAGGAAGCGCTAGCAGAAGAAGGAGTCGTTGTCCTACCGACACCACAGCATATTACAAAACTTGAAACAGCAATGGAACAAGCAAACATCAAACTTGAGCTTCAACGAACGGGTTTGAAGTTTGTCAAACATGAAAAACTAAACGAATTTTATATTCAAGTTGTCGATACGAATAATAACGTCGTGCAAGAGATTCCGAGTAAAAAGGAACTTGATTTTTTCGCGGCCTTCATGGAATTTAATCAATTGATCGATAAACGGATTTAACGGAAAGGGCTGATTGGATGGCAGGCATTCGACTGAGTGGTCTTGCGAGTGGAATTGATACCGAAACGATGATTAAACAATTAATGCAGGCGGAGCGAGCACCGGTCGATCGATTATCGCAAAAGAAACAGACATTGACATGGCAACGCGATGCGTACCGAGAGATGAACCGGGCATTACTTGATTTCCGAACAGCTGCAAGCGATATGCTGTTGTCGAAGAACTATCAATCGAAGACGGTTACGAGTTCAAATCCGACGGCATTGACGGTAACAGCAAGTCCAGCAGCATCATCTGGTAGTGTGACAATTGACAGTATTGATCAACTGGCTAGTGCGGCTTCGGTAACTATGGTCGCAGCAAGCGGAAAGAAAAGTGATGCAACACTTGAAGAGAGTGGATTATTCACGAAAGATGCGAATGGCAAAATCAACGTCCAAATCAATACCTTCGATGCGACAGGTAAAGCGGTAACTGAGACATTGCAGCTTGACGCAACACAAAAAATCTCTGACTTAACAGCGGCAATCAACGGTAAAACAAGTCTCGGGATGAACGCTGTTTTCAATGATTTAACAGGGAAACTCGTTTTAACGAAAACAAGTACCGGTAACTTGAATCCAAACGGTGCCGACATTTCGATCGTCGATGCATCAGATAATACTGCGAAGGTGAATTCACAAGACGGTACATTCGGTCGTGAAGGACAGAATGCCAAATATACGATAGGTGGACAACAACTTGAGCAGACAACGAATACGTTCACGCAGAACGGTCTGACGATCACGTTAAACAACGTCGCGACGACGGCAACGACGATCAATACGACACTCGACACACAGAAAAACTTTGATTCGATTAAGAACTTCGTTGATAAGTATAACGACGTCATTGATAAGATGAACAAGAAAGTTCGTGAAGAAAAGTATCGTGATTATCAACCATTGACGGATGCTCAGCGCAAGGAACTCAGCGAGGACGAAGTCAAGAAGTGGGAAGAAAAGGCAATGAGTGGTGTCCTCAAAAACGATAGCTACTTACAAGACGGCATGAATCAGTTCCGCAGTGCGATCTCATCAAAAATTGATACCGGTTATTCATATACGTCAGGAACGGATACAATTCAGCTTCAGTATATGTCGCAAATCGGAATCACTTCAACGAGTGATTTCCGAGATGGTGGGAAACTAAAAATCGACGAAACGAAATTGAAAAAGATGCTCGAAGAACAGCCAGAAGGTGTCTATAAGCTATTCACCGCTGATGCGCCGGAGCCCACGAAGGACGCGCAAGGGAATACGATTCCGAATCCGAATGGACTCGATGGATTCGTTCGTCAGATTCAAGGATTCGCAACAACACTCCGCGATAAGATTTCTGGAGTCGCTGGGCGTGACGGAGCGGTTGCGACAACTTATCGACTTGGCAAGTCTCTCGCTGATCTCGATAAAAGCATGCTGTCGTGGGAAGACAAGCTAAAACGAAAAGAAGATAGTTACTATCGCCGATTTGCGGCAATGGAACAAGCAATGAACCAGGCGAATAGTCAGTCGGCGACGCTTGCTGGTTATCTCGGACAAGGACAATAAAAAGGAGGAAACGCGAATGAACCCTTATGCTACGTATCAGACGAACTCGGTAACGACAGCGTTACCTCAAGACTTAACATTGATGTTATATGAAGGACTGATCAAATTCTCGATGCTTGCAAAACGTGCCATCGAACAGAAGATGATCGAACAAAAAAATACGAATATCCAAAAGGCACAAGCCATCATCAGCGAGTTGCAATTGACGCTCAATCAATCAATTGCCTTATCAAAAGACTTGAACAGTTTGTATGACTATATGCAAACACGCTTAATCGATGCCAACGTCAAAAACGATTTGGTGGCAATCGACGAAGTGATTGGCTTTGCGGAAGAATTCCGCGAGACGTGGAAAGAAGCGATGAAACTCGCGCGGCAACGATGAGTCCGCTCGATCCGCTTCGCCTAAAGACGAAACGATTGATTGAACTGCTTGATCAAACCCCGAGTGAAGAGACATATGACGAATGGATCGAGAAGATTCAGGGTTTGCTGAACGAACGAGAAGCCTTCATTGCGGCACACTCGAATCTACTAGCCGGTGCCAATCAAGCCGTCATTCAGGAACTCGTCACTGATAGTCGGAAAATCGACTTGAAATTATCAGCAGAAACGGCTAAATTAGGGGTACAAATCAGTCAGTTGCGTCAGACGCAAACGAGTCGTAAATCGTACGTTGATCCGTACGAAGAAGTCGATCATAGTTTTTCACCGTATTTTGATTCTCGTCAGTAACTTTCTTGTGTGAGGGAGGGATCTTTCGTGACCAAGCGGGAAGACAAGAAACGCCCCGTACCGCAGCCGTATTTCCAATCGGACGGCTCGTACGATCAGTTCATTGAACCGGACGTCGAATCGGAATCATGGGAAGAGTTCGAACGCCCTGTCTCCGATGCACCGGATGCCTATGAAGAAGAAAAATATCGTCGTGAGTCGTAAGCTCATGACAAAAAATGCCCTGTCCATTTACTTGGACAGGGCATTTTGCCGTTCATTTAAAGCGGTAGGCGTTCTTCTCTTCCTGTTTGACGGTGTACATCGCTTCGTCGGCGCGAATCAATAAGAGACTCGTCGTCCGCCCATCCTCGGGATAACGAGCGATACCAATTGACGGCGTGACCTGCATCGCGGTCGCGTCAAAGAAGAAGGGATCATTCAAGCGAAGGAGGACGTTCTCAGCGTAGGTGATCGTCTCCGCACGACTGCGGGCGAGGAAAACGATGAATTCATCTCCACCGAGTCGAGCTGCTACATCATCCTGCGTTAAATCGAGCTGTAAGCGCCGTGCTGTCTCCTGCAAGACGTAGTCACCGGCGTCGTGACCGTAACGGTCATTAATTTGCTTAAAGCCGTCGAGATCAATGAATAGAAGCGATCCTTCGGTTAAGGTTGCGAGCTGCGCTCCAAGGTGATCCTCGAAGTAACGGCGATTCGGAAGTGCTGTCAAGGCATCGTGATAGCCGAGTTCCTGCAGCCATTTTTCTTGCGATAAGGCTTCTGTTAGGTCGGACAGAATGACGTACAAATCAGGCTCACCGGGAATTGGAATCAACGTCACTTCGAACGTCCGTCCGTCGACGGGGCGCATTAGCAATTGTTTTTCACCGGTCTCGAGTTTCAGAAATGCCGCAATCAATTGATCGACCAAGGCATCAGGAACGTAACCGTGCGGGAAGTAACGTTCTGCTGCTGGGTTCATCGCTTTCTCATGCCCATTGCCGTCGAAACGAATGATCGGTTGTGGGTGGGCTAGGAACAGGCGGCGATACTCTTCCTTCCGGAGTTCGAGTTGCGTTGTATGGCGGTCAATTCGGTGTGTCAAATCGACTTCGAACGTCTCGAGTTCCGTTAGTAACTGACGATTGAGACGTTCGGAGAAAAATTGCCGGAACATAAACAATGAGAACAAGATGATTAGCGTCGGGAAGTAGACATCCTGCGCCATCGGAAGGAACGTGATGCCCGTCAACAGAACGAGCAGACTGATATACGGCAAATACGGTCGTCCGAGTCGGTCGCGTGCCGGTTGCTTCGGTGGCACGTCCTTAAAGTAGACAGCTAGCTCAAACAAACTGACCGCATAGAGCGGGAAGAAGCAAGCAGCGAACGTCAACTCATCACGAATGAAGAATGTGTAATAACCTAAGTTCGCCAAGATGAATACCATCATCGCCTGAATCAGTCGTCTGTGGATCGGTCCACGGAGTCCTGTCGCATACAAAATCAAAAAGAAGAACAACTGCGCAATGAAACTGATCGCGTAGCCGAGCATGGCGACGAATTCGATATCGGAGCGGGCGAACGTTGGTAAGTGACGCAAGATGACCGTATAACCAAAGACAAAGACCATCCCGAATAAGAGCACACCGTCAATATAGAGTAACCGTGCCTGACGAATCGAAGACCAGTCGATCAATCGGGCAAAGGCGATAGCGGTCAATATCAAAAAGGCAGTCAACGTCAAGTTGGCAACAGAGTCGACTTCCGGCGGATGCGGGAAGAAGGTCAGGATAAAGTTGATCCAGAGACCACTTGCGAATAAGAGAATCGCGATGCCGACCGAGCGTTCTGAGTGCTTCGGGAAGAACCAACGCCTGGCTTGAATCGCGACGAACGTCACAGCAAGTAGCGTCGCAAGAACAGCGACCAGCGGAACGAACGGTGTTCCGCTGACAAGTAGCATCAGCCCGTAGGTGATCAGTAAATAAAGAATCGGTAACGTTGTTCGCATCGCGGACCTCCTTTCCTGAAACAGTGTGTTGGCTCTTTTCGACGAGCGGTGAAAAAAATCCTTGTCCCGTCTGATGACGAACAAGGATCAGTCCTGCTCTTGCACCCATTCCCAGTGGATGCGTGTGTCTTTTTTGATTTTGTCGGTCGCTGTCTTACTTTGGAACAACCGACTGTACCAAAGACGGGCCGTGTCTTTGTCTTTCGTCACAGCATATAGGTCCGCGATCCGAAGCAGGAGGACGTCTTCTGGAATCCCGCTCTCCTTGACGGACGTGTAGTTATCGTAAAGAGAGACATATTTCTCAATCGCTCGACTCGCCCAAAGTTGTTCTTCGTTCTGTTGACAGGTTAAGCGATGCAACCAGGACAGACGAACGCCGAGCATTGCTTGGATCGCTGGCTTTTGCTCCGTCACTTGAGCCGTGTAGAGACAAAGCTTATAGAGCTGGATCGCCTGCTCGATCGTCCGCTCCGTACCAGCAAACGGTAAGACAGGAAGCGTCGGCAGGATATGATCTTGTAAGGTCGCTCGAACGTCCGGCGATAACTTTCCGAACGACTCGTGGAAGAAAAACCGACAATGGCTACACTGGACCGGTTCATAGAGATAGACATTGACGCCTTGATGACGGATGAAACCATCAAAGTCGGTCGAAGCGACACGGATATGTCGCGACAGGACACGTTTCGTCTCCGTCGTTTTCAAGCAGTATGGGCAGGTGCACTTTTTAAGATATAAGTCTGGCATGTAGGGGAACTCCTCTAATTCTAGATTACACGAAGACGTTGACGAGCATGCCTTTGATCTCGCCGACTTGGTCGAGGATATCGAGACGACGTGACTCACCAGAGATGACCGTATCCGTCAACTGCAGGAGCTTCGCATCGACTTGTTCGACGACTTTATAGATCTTCGTCCGACCACGGCGATTAAAGCCGCGCTTCTCTTCGAGTTGTTGCGATTGGTCGAGGGCATCTTTTAAGAAGTCCTTGATTTTTTCTTTATAGCTTTCAAGGTGCTCAATCGTCTGGCTCTCAGCGAGCAGTTGTCCGTGTTCTTCGACGAGGGCGAGCTTTTGTTGCAAGCGCTCGTAACCTCTGTGGTCGCGCTTCTCCTGCATCAAGGCAGAGAAGGTCGTCGACGCCTCGACTTCACGCGGACCACCTTTTAAGGACTGGAGTCGTTGCGTTTCTTGGATGCGGCGGATATCCATCGGGTCTGCCTCCTTAGTTGAGTAATTGTAAGACGCCTTGCGGTAGGGCGTTCGCTTGAGCGATCATTGCCATCCCCGATTGATTGAGGATGTTGTACTTCGCATATTCCATCATTTCACGTGCCATATCGGTGTCGCGAATCCGTGATTCCGACGCCGTCAAGTTCTCGACGCTGACACTGAGGACGGATGACGTCGCTTCGAAGCGGTTCTGGATCGCTCCGAGTTGTGCCCGTTGCTGGGAGATTGTATCGATTGCTTTCGTATACCGGCTGATCGCGTCATTCGCGTCCGTTGCCGTCATGACGCTAAGGGCATACTCAGGTGCACTACCGCTAGGGAAATCAAGCGGACGGATTGACGGATCAGCTTGTGTCGTTGAACTGACGCCGATCGCGAGGGCTTGCATGTCGTCAATCGTGATCGAGATGCCTTCGTTGGCTCCCGCATTCGTTTGGATGAACAGGGCACTGTCGGCATCGTTGAACTTACCACTCAACAGTTCTTTGCCGTTGAACTGCGTCGTCTTCGCGATCCGCGAGACTTCATTCGTCAGCTGGTTGAGCTCTTCTTGAATTGCTGTCCGGTCTTCGGTTGCTAACGTGCTGTTACCAGCTTGGACGGACAGTTCCCGCATCCGTTGCAACAGATTATGCGTTTCACTCAAGCCGCCTTCAGCCGTCTGAATCATCGAGACACCATCGAGGACATTCTGTTCCGCTTTATCAAGTGCCTTCAAGCGATTACGCATCTTCTCTGAGATCGCGAGACCAGCTGCATCATCCGCACCTCGGTTGATCTTCTGACCGCTCGATAGTTTATCCATCGTCGTCTTGACGTTCGTCTGGTTGATGCTGAGGTTGCGATAAGCCTTCAAGGCTTGGACGTTATTCGTGATTCTCATTCGTATTCCATCCCTTCATATCGTTGATGATGTGCGGCGCGCACGAGCGGTCGATCGACGGTCTGCGCCGCTTGCCATGTGACGCGTAAGTCTTCTGCCAGTTCGAGCAATTCGTCTAAGATACTTGGTGTCTTATAGACCTGTAACGTCTGCTCGGCAAGATAGTGATAGAGCGCGTCGAGTTGTGCGGTGATGATGCCACCGTCGTCATGCAGTCCCGCCTGCAGTTTGTCGAGTAACTGATAGGCTTTTTGTAAACGTTCGTTGACTTCGTCAAAGCGGTTCGCGTCACGCGCAATCGTGGCGCGATCATATTGGAGGACGAGCCCCGTCAGCATGACTTCCGTCAGCTGTTGCGGGGTCATCGCGTAGAGTTCTTGTTCTGTCATGTTTGCCGTCCTTTCGCGTTGTCGAGTTCTTCGATTAATAAGAGCAGTTCTGCCATCACGTCGTATAATTGCGGCGGAATCGCCGTCCCGAGGTCGAGATCAAGTAAGTGACCAAGCAGAGACGTATCGTGTTCAATCACGACGCCGTTTGCCCGTGCTTCTTGGAGGATGCGATCGGCAGCTTGACCGCTTGCCCGAGCGACGACGACCGGTGCTTGACCGGATGCTTCATCGTAGCGGAGGACGGCAGCCGTCTTACGTCCGGTTAAATCGATTTTCTGATACATAACGGTCTCTCCTTTTTAGATACGGTAGTCGTAGCCACGTGGCGTCTCGTCTTGCTTGACGGTCTCCGTCACTTGCTCACGCGTGAATGGACGGAACTGGATCCGGACGTCCTGGTAACCAGTTGCTTGCAAGGCATCCGTCGTCCGCTCGAGGAACGGGGTCGCCAGTTGTTCAAGAACCGGGAAATCATTTTCAATCGTGATCTGCATCTTTCGGTTGACGGTCTCAACGCGGACACCAATCTCACCGAGGCGCGGCGTATTAAGCTGGACATATAACGTATTGTTTTCCCAGTCGATCACTTCGTCCGGGCGTTTATTTTGCAAGTGAACGTGGAGTCCCGCCGTCGCTTCGACGAGTTGGACCGGTAAGGCGAGCAGAATCTGGTTCAACTGTTGCTGGCTGTCCGGTTTATTGACTTGCTGTTGCGCTGCAAGGAATGTCTGCAATTTGGCGGCTTCCGGATTCGCTGCCGGTGTACTCAGTTTCAGTTCCGCCGTCTGGAGCTGGAGCGTCTTTTGGACGGTCTCTTGCAAGAGGCGGGGACTGTTCTGTTGCGGCTCATATGGAACAGCTTTTGTTGCAGTCTGCGCTTGTAAAGACGGTGCTTGTGGCGGCAGTCCTTGCATCTCCGGTAAGTAAGTCGGACGGACGTTCGCTGGCGCATAGCGGAAGGCTTCAAAAGCGACCCGGACTTCCTGTAAGACGGCTTTTGCCTCTGTTCCACGTCCGAGTAGCGCCAGTTCCGCGCCCCGTTCAAGTTTCGATAAGAAATGAATCAACTGTTTTTCATCCTTCATCGAGGTATGCAGTAAGGCATCTGTTTGCTGGAAGACTTGTTTTAAGCGTTGCGCCGTGCTCTCGATGACGGCGACCATCTGGACCGGACGTGTCTCGACGAGCGGTTCGATTTGCCGGAGTTGCGAGACGATTGTTCGCTGTTGGCTCTTGAAATCGTTCGTGATCTCAGCGAGCCGTGGCGTCACTTCGCGGACAAGCGTCAAGGCGGAACGGACCGGTGTCGTTTGCCCCGCACGTGCTGTCAGACCAATTAATTGCTCGCGGACGCTCGTCTTCGGCTCAAGCGGCGCTTGCGGAAAATAAGGCGTCAGCTGTTTGCGGACTGTTTCGACATCGCCTCGTTCGAGCGTAGCGACGAGTGCCGGGCGTTTTTCCGCTGGTAGGTGTTCGATGTATTGCCGGATATGCAAGGGCGACGCTGTCTCGATCTCGTGTTGCGTCGGTAGTGTGACGCGAGCGACGTCAAGCGCGACGGCTTTTTCGAACGTCGGCTGCTCCTTTAAGGCGTCTCGTTCCGGCAGGACGTCCGGATAATCTTCCGTCGTCGCGAGGAGACTCGCGATCAAGACGTCGGCGTCAACGGGCAGTGTCGTGTCCGGTCGCGACACGAGTTCGAGTGCTAAGTTCTTGTACGTGCCTTGCAATGCCGTCACGAGCTGAGCGACGATTTCCGGTGTCTGCGGCAGTTGACCGCTTGCGAGTAACTTCGCAACGGCTTGCTTTAGTTCAGCCGGCACGCCTTCTAGCAAAGCAGGATCAACATTTGACGGAACGGACAGGACAGGTGGGGTTTCCGCATCCGGTGTCGCGGGTGTCAGCTGTTCGATCAAGTAACCTTCTGCGGTCTGTCCTTTGACCTTGAACTGGAAATCACCTGTCGGGACGTCGCCCGTGAAGGTCATCTCGATCTTATCCCGACCGACCTGGACGAGAGCCGTATGTGGACCGGTCTGCTCAAGGACCGTACCTTTATAGGTCTTCGTCTCCGAAAGCGGCGTCTGACCAGGGGATTGCGCCGGACGTGCCGGGTTCAATTGGATGTTCATCGAGAAGCCTCCTTGTTTTTTAAAACTGTCATCTCATTATATATCGGCAGAAACCAAAAAGGATTGAGCGAATTCATCGCCCAACCCTGATTTTTTTACGGTCACTGCTTAAGATTTGATTGCATTAAAGCGTTCCTCTAATGTCATCGCGTTCAATTGTTGATAACGAGCCATCAGCTCGCCAGTTGCTTTCATTTGGTTGCGGACGATGTAAGGAGAGGCGTTTACGGGAAGGATCATGCCATTACGAGTCTTGAGCTTCGTCTGTCCGTCTTCCTCGATGACTTCGGACATGTGGCTCCAAGCGTACCACTCGCAATCATCACGTTTCGGTGATTTCGTTGGGAAAAACACGAGGCCAAGTGTCGGTTCAATGACGACTGGTACTTTTCCTTTTACAGATGCGACACGTTTTGCTGTCACGATGCGTTCTTCGATAGAACTGTTGTATTGCCTGCAGGAAAGCTGCAGTAGTTGATACGGTCGAAGCGGTGTCATGATGGTCGAGCCATCCTCGAGTACGATGATGGATTGCTTCATCATGTCGTAGCACGGGAGAATCGCCACCGTCCGTTTCGTGATTCGATACTTTTCGTCATTATGGAATGGTCGCATTCGACTACATCCTCCTTAAGATAGGACAATGGATAAAATAGGTAATTACTAACGATATAATACAATAATACAACTGTAATGACAACGTAATTTTTTAAAATATAGACCAATATGTAGGGAATATTATTCATTTTTAAGATTGAATTCAAATTAATCAGAATTTTTAATTGTCAATAATTCCTTCTTTTGATAGACTAAGCCGTAGAGAGCTTGCTCTCGAACTCTGGTTTGCGAAGGGAACGTGAATTCGAATGGAACAAGGTAAAGTAAAATGGTTTAATGCTGAAAAGGGTTATGGTTTCATCGAGACGTCTGACGCGAAAGACGTATTCGTACACTTCTCAGCGATTCAAGTCGATGGTTACAAATCGCTTGAAGAAGGCGAAGAAGTGGAATTTGAAATCGTTGAAGGCGATCGTGGTCCACAAGCTGCGAACGTTTCAAAGATCTAATCCAATAGCAGCCGCCACCGTTTTTAGGCTATTCGCCTAAAAGCGGTTTTTGTTTTGAGTTCGAATAAAACGGGTATATACGTTAACATCAACATGCTTCAATATTATCGTACGCTAAGAACCGAAGTGAACGTTCATGACAATGTCATCGTTTTCATGGTCTTCCTTCACTTATCGTGCTATAATAAAAACGAACCAAAGAATTTCGAATATTCAGAAGGAAACGACTGAAGCATCTCGAATTCATAGGTTCAACCGGTTACTTAAGGAGGAGTTTACATGATCTACAACATTCGCGGTGAAAACTTGGACGTCACAGATGCTCTCAAGGATTACGTCGAGAAAAAGCTTGAAAAGTTAACTCGTTATTTTACAACTCCTACGGAAGCGCAAACGGCTTATGTCAATCTCAAAGTCAACAATGAGAAGCAAAAAGTCGAAGTGACGATTCCAATGCCAAACCTCTTGCTCCGTGCAGAGGATATCAATGGCGATATGTATGCAGCAATCGACCTCGTCGTCGATAAGCTCGAACGTCAAATCCGGAAACACAAAACGAAGTTGAACCGGAGAGGACGCGCTAAAGAAGGCGGCATCGGAGAGTACTTCAAAACGCTCGAAGGACCGGAAGCGGAAGCGCCAGTCTATGAAGAGGACGAGGCAGAACTCGAACTCGTTCGGACGAAGCGTTTCACACTCAAACCAATGGACACGGAAGAAGCGATTCTTCAGATGGACATGCTCGGACACGCATTCTTCGTCTTCTCAGACGCAGAAACGGGCAACACGAACGTCGTCTACCGTCGTAAGGATGGTCGTTACGGTTTGATTGAACCAGAATAATGAATGCAACAGGGACTCGCTCTTACGGGCGAGTCCCTTTTTGATATGATGGAAAACTATTTTTAAACAAGGTACGTTTGCTCTATGACGAAAGACCGAGACCGCTACTCGGTCCGCTTGTTGAAATTTGACGTCGTATTCGGTACACTGAATAAAGGAAAAATCTCGGAATTCTGTTCGTTCAAAGAATCGTTCGAAGTAAGGGGACTGTAAGGCATGGCTAATTTTCTAAAAGAATTATTTGCACCAACAAAACGTGTCCTGAAGAAAGCCGAAAAAGCAGCAGACGCTGTGGAAGCATTCGAGGCACAAATCGGTGCGTTATCGGATCAAGAACTCGAAGGAAAAGTCGTTGAATTCCGTGAGCGTCTCGCTGACGGAGAAGACTTAGATGATATTTTACCGGAAGCTTTCGCCGTCTGTCGCGAAGTTTCGACACGCGTTCTCGGCATGCGCCACTACCGCGTTCAGTTGATCGGTGGATATGTCCTGCACAACGGGGACATCGCTGAAATGAAGACCGGGGAAGGTAAAACGCTCGTTGCAACACTCCCTGTGTATTTGAATGCCCTCGCTGGCAACGGCGTTCACGTCGTTACCGTCAACGAATATCTCGCAAAACGTGACCGTGACATCATGGAGCCTCTTTATGCGGCACTTGGTCTATCGGTCGGCTTGAATCTCTCAAGCATGTCACGTCAGGAAAAACAAGCAGCCTACAGCTGTGACATCACGTACGGAACGAACAACGAGTTCGGTTTCGACTACTTGCGTGACAACATGGTCCTTTATAAAGAAGACCGTGTTCAACGACCGCTCCATTACGCTGTCGTCGATGAAGTCGACTCAATTCTCGTCGATGAAGCACGGACACCACTCATCATCTCAGGGTCTGCCGAGAAATCGACAGCGCTCTATTCGCAAGCGGATGCATTCGCGAAAATCATGAAAGCAGATGAAGACTACACAGTCGACATCAAAACAAAGAGTGTTCTGTTGACGGAGCAAGGGATCGACCGGGCCGAGAAATACTTCGGCATCGATAACCTGTTCGGTCTTGAGCACGTCTCACTCAACCATCATTTGAGCCTCGCGCTGCGAGCAAATGCCGTCATGCATCGTGACGTCGACTATATGGTTCGTGAAGACGAAGTCATGATCATCGACCAGTTCACAGGTCGTGTCATGGAAGGGCGTCGTTACTCGGAAGGTCTGCACCAAGCAATCGAAGCGAAGGAAGGCGTCGAGATTCAACGCGAATCGATGACGCTTGCGACGATCACGTACCAAAACTTCTTCCGGATGTATACGAAGCTTGCCGGGATGACGGGTACAGCGAAGACGGAGGAAGAAGAGTTCCGTAACATCTACAACATGCACGTCGTACCGGTTCCGACGAACAAACCAGTCGTCCGAAACGATATGCCGGACTTAATCTTCAAGACGATGAACGGGAAGTTCGCTGCCGTCGCAGACGAAATCGAACGTGCCCACCGCGAAGGGCAGCCTGTCCTCGTCGGTACGGTTGCCGTTGAGACGTCGGAGTTACTCAGCAATATCCTCAAGAAACGTGGCATCCGTCACGAAGTCTTGAACGCGAAGAACCACGCGCGTGAAGCAGAAATCATCGAGAACGCGGGTCAAGCGAACTCAGTCACGATCGCAACGAACATGGCCGGTCGTGGTACCGACATCAAGCTTGGTGAAGGTGTCTTAGATAAAGGCGGTCTCTTCATCCTCGGAACAGAACGTCACGAATCACGCCGTATTGATAACCAGCTTCGTGGTCGTGCTGGTCGTCAAGGAGATCCAGGGGCATCACAATTCTATCTGTCACTTGAAGATGAATTGATGCGCCGTTTCGGTTCTGATTCGTTGCAATCGATGATGGATCGTCTCGGAATGGATGATTCACAACCAATCGAGAGCCGGATGGTGTCTCGTGCCGTTGAATCGGCTCAAAAACGCGTCGAAGGCAACAACTTTGATGCGCGGAAACAAGTCCTCGGCTACGATAACGTCATGGCGGACCAACGGAAAGTCATGTACGCGGACCGGGCAGCGATCCTTGATGCGGGCTCCGTGTCAGATATCGTCCGTCCGATGATCGAGCAGACGATCGAAGCAGGCGTCCATCAGTACACGCCGGTCGAGTTCGTTCCGGAAGAGTGGAGCATCGGTGCGCTTGCGGAGTGGGCAAACCAGACGCTCGCGATCGAAGAGAAGGTCACGGAAAGCGACCTCTTCGGAAAAGAACGCGAAGAAATCATCGAGTTGCTCAAAGAGCGGACATTCGCACACTACGAGCACAAACGGTCAGAAGTACCAGCCGAAGCATTCGATGAGTTCGAAAAAGTCATCGTTCTTCGTGCCGTTGACCAACACTGGATGAACCATATCGATCAAATGGATCAACTCCGTGAAGGGATTCACCTCCGGGCATACGGTCAAAACGACCCGCTCCGTGAATACCAATCGGAAGGTTCGATGATGTTTGATGCGATGAACGCTGCGATTGCTGAAGAAGTGACACAATTCGTCCTTCGTGCAGATCTCGATCCAAACCTCAAACGCGAAAAAGTCGTCCAAGACGAAGTCGCCGTTTCGGGTAAGGAAGACAAAGCGGTCAAGAAAAAGCCGGTCCGGAAAAATCCAAACGACCAAATCGGACGCAACGATCCGTGCTGGTGTGGATCCGGTAAGAAATATAAGAACTGTCACGGCCGTCAGGCATAAGTGATGAATCGACTGAAAGAGAGGCAGGAGATTCCTGCCTCTTTTCACGGAAAGAGAAGGTGGAACACATGGAATTAGCAGAAATTCGCAACACCGCCGAGTGGATGGAAAAGAAACTCGACGAATATAAGGCATCACTCGACCTCGAGTCGAAGATCGCCCGGATCGAAGAACTTGAAAACGAGATGACGTACCCAGACTTCTGGAACAACCAGGAATCGGCACAAAAAGTCATCGATGAGTCGAACGGTTTAAAAGCGATGGTCGACAAATACAAAGAACTCGAAGCAGGTCACGAAAACGTTGCTTTGACGTACGAATTGATCAAGGAAGAGCCGGATGCGGATCTTCAAGAAGAGCTCGAGTCAGAACTTGGCGATCTCAAGAAGAAGTTCGAAGACTTCGAACTTCAAATTCTCTTGAACGGCGAGTATGACGCAAACAACGCGATCCTCGAGTTACACCCAGGTGCGGGTGGGACCGAGTCGCAAGACTGGGCATCGATGCTACTTCGGATGTACCAACGTTTCTGCGACAAGCAAGGCTGGAAAGTCGAAACGATGGACTACCAACCAGGTGATGAAGCGGGTGTCAAATCAGTCACGCTCCGTATTCAAGGGCACAATGCCTATGGATACTTAAAAGCCGAAAAAGGGATCCATCGTTTAGTCCGGATCTCACCGTTTGACTCGTCAGGTCGCCGTCATACATCGTTCGTTTCGTGTGACGTCATGCCGGAATTCAACGATGACATCGACATCGAAGTCCGTACGGAAGATTTGCGGATCGATACGTACCGTGCCTCTGGTGCCGGTGGTCAGCACATCAATACGACGGACTCGGCTGTCCGGATCACACACGTTCCGACAGGCGTCGTCGTCTCCTGTCAACAAGAACGGTCGCAGATCAAAAACCGTGAAGCAGCAATGAAAATGTTGAAAGCGAAACTCTACCAACGCGAAATCGAAGAGCAACAAAAGAAACTCGACGAGATCCGCGGTGAAAAATCGGATATCGCATGGGGTAGCCAAATCCGTTCGTACGTCTTCCACCCATACAGCATGGTCAAGGATCACCGGACGAACTATGAAGTCGGGAACACGCAAGGAGCAATGGATGGTGACATCATGGGCTTCATCGATGCGTACCTCCGTCTGATGAATATGTAAGACAATCAACCAGTCGGACGATGTTCGACTGGTTTTTTGACCGTCAAAGGGGGAACAGTGATGCAGGAGCAAAGTCGGATCAACAAACAAGCGTGGGAGTACCGGGCGTATGATTTTTGGGAGAAACGCGACGGAACACCGGCGGAATATGCTGCAATCATCAAACAAGATCCCGCCGCATGTTTGAAGAAACATCGTCGTCATTTCGAAGACGTCGCCGGGAAGACGATCGCGAACATCTGTGGTTCGAACGGACGCAAGGCGGTGCCGTTAGCGTTACTCGGGGCGGACGTCACGGTGTTTGATATCTCGGAGGAGAATGCCAAGTATGCGCTTGAACTGGCGCACCATGCTGAGACATCAATCCACTATGTCGTCGGCGATCTCTATGCGATCGATCTTGAACGATATCGCGATACGTTTGATCTCCTCTACTTAGAAGGTGGCATTTTGCATTATTTTGCGGATCTCGAGCGTTTTCTGCAGATTCTGTTTACAATGTTGAAGCCCGGTGGACAGTTGATCCTTAGTGACTTCCATCCGGTCGGACGCTGGATTGATGCGGACTTAACATATACACCGCGTTATTTTGATCAAGCGGTACAAGCGGGTGACTTGGCGTACAAGACGCACTTTACGGACGCGGAACAAACCGATTTTCCGGACGTCTCCGTCCGTTATTTTACGCTGAGCGAGATCTTAAACGGCGTCATCGCGACACGTTTCACATTAGAACGGTTCGACGAGCATCGTGGCTGGAACGGTGAGAATATCCCGTCCGAGTTCACGCTTTTCGCAACGAAACCACTCGAAGGGAGCAATAGCTGATGATTATTCGTAAAGAAGGCTTTAAGGATGCAGCGGGAATCCGGCTTGTCCATGAAGCAGCGTTCGAGCAACCAAACGAAGCGAACCTCGTTGATGCGTTACGCGAGGACGAAGCGGCGCAACCGGTCTTCGGTCGCGTCGCCGTGACCGACAAAGGGGAAATCGTCGGTCATGTTCTCTTGAGCCGGATCCATATCGATGACATCCCGTCGCTTGCCTTGGCACCGGTCGGCGTATTTCCTGCGTGGCAACGAAAGGGCATCGGCTCTGAATTGATCCGTCAAGTGATTGAGGATGCGCGGGATGCTGGCGAATCACACATTGTCGTGCTTGGTCACGACAGCTATTATCCACAGTTCGGTTTCGAACGGGCGATCGACTATGATATTCAGCCGCCGTTCCCCGTTCCGCCAGAGGTCTTTCTCGTTCTTGCGCTTGAACGAAATGGGTTGCGTGGTGTTAGCGGCATCGTCCGCTACAGTCCGCCCTTTAGTGCGGTATAAAGGGAACACTGTGAGTTGTTCCGCCTATCTAGTCGTTGTCTGACTTTTCCGCTAAAATGAAACACGAGAATCAATCGATAAGGGGAAATGGAATGTCATGACATCGACGCGTCAGGAAGTCGTGCGCGATTATGCGTATTTGTTAATCGGGTCCTTGTTCGTCGCAAGTGCCTTTAGTTTATTTTTAGCACCAAATCAACTCGCCTCAGGAGGCGTCAGTGGCTTATCAATCGTCTTGAACGATTTGTTCGGTATCTCACCAGGCTTGTTCCAGCTCGTCGCGAACGTCGTCTTGCTGGCGATCGGGTGGATGATCCTCGGGATGGGCTTTGGTGTCAAATCACTCGTCGGTTCAATCTTTTTACCGGTCGTCATCCTCGTCTACGAACGGTTCGATGTTCCGGCTGCGACGATGAATCCGATGCTTGCCGCGATCTTCGGCGGCGCCGGTGTCGGGATCGGACTCGGTCTGATTTTCCGGGGACGAGCGTCGACTGGGGGAATGGATTTGATCGCGCAAATTTTGCATCGCTTCACGAAATTGCCGCTTCATCTCTGTATCGCCTTGCTCGACGGAACGATCGTCATCAGTGCGGCGACGATCTTTTCGCTCGAGATTGGATTGTATGCGCTCGTTGCATTATTCATCACGATCAAGATGATCGACGTCGTTCAGCTTGGGATCACGAACGACAAGCTCGCTTATATCATCTCCGATCAACGGGAAGCGTTAGTGAAGGAAATCTTCGAGACGCTCGATCGTGGGGCGACGGAGATCGAGGCGGCAGGTGCGTTCACACGGACACGGAAACCGATGTTGATGGTCGTAGTCCGTCAAGGGGAGATCACGACGCTTAAAGAGATCGTCAAACACATTGATCCATCGGCATTCCTCGTCGTCAGTGAAGCCCATGAAGTACTGGGACTTGGTTTTACGGACGACAAACGCTACCGGAATGTGCCGTAATTGTTCCGAACTCGTGAAGTTTTTGTGAAATCACGCTTAACTCTTCCGGATAACGGTTATACTCTAACTAGGTCAGAAGCGTTTACTTAGATACTTATAGAGGGGGATATCCGGATGAAGCTGAAAAACTTGTTACTCGCGTTAGGATTAGGGACGACACTTGCGCTCGCAGCATGTGGTGGTAGTGACGACTCAAGCTCTAGCGATTCGTCAAGCACGAAGGAAGAGTCGACGATGAACGATGATTCGTCAAAGACGGAAACAGCCGTCGATGCGGAAAAAATCTTCGCGAACAACTGTGCATCGTGTCACGGGAACAACCTTGAAGGAAATGTCGGACCGAACCTGACGAAGGTCGGCTCGAAGTACTCTTCAGAAGAGATTCAAGAGATCATCAAAAACGGGAAAGGGCAAATGCCTGCTGGAATCCTCAAAGAGGATGAAGAAATCGTTGCCGTTGCTGACTGGCTCGCTGAGAAAAAGTAATTATGGGATATGATGGGGTACGAGATGACACACACGACATGTGTTCGTCATTCGTGCCTCTTTTTTGTGGTATAATCGCCTGAAATGACATTTGATTGTAATGTGCGTTCAATTTTGTCCCTGTTATAATGGTGGTCGGTAGGTTTTTGGACCTATCCATTCAGCATCAGTAAATAAGTAAGGATGTGAAGTACGTGATCAAGATGCAACGAATCAGTAAGATTTATCCGAACGGCGTCACGGCACTCCGTGAGGTCGATTTGACGATCAATCAAGGCGAATTCGTCTATATCGTCGGTCCGTCGGGTGCGGGTAAATCAACATTCATGAAAATGATGTACCGCGAAGAGAAACCAACGAGCGGTTCATTTTTATTTAAAGGAATCGAAGTCGGTAAGCTGAAGAACCGTCAAATCCCCGAACTTCGTCGCCAAATCGGCGTCATCTTCCAAGATTTTAAACTACTCCCGTCATTGACGGTTTATGAAAATGTCGCCTTCGCGCTAGAAGTCGTAGGAGAAGACAAATCGCAAATCCGGAAGAAAGTTCTCGAGGTCCTCGATCTCGTGAAGCTCAAGCATAAAGAGCGCAACTATCCGGACGAATTATCTGGGGGCGAACAACAACGGATCTCGATCGCGAGAGCCATCGTCAATCGTCCGTCACTCGTCATCGCCGATGAGCCGACTGGGAACCTGGACCCGGATACAGCATGGGAGATCATGGAAGTATTCGAAGAAATTTATCGCCGTGGGACAACGGTCGTAATGGCGACACACAACCGAGACATCGTTAACAAGATGCGTCATCGTGTCTTAGCGATCGACGGAGGAAAAATCGTCCGAGACGAAGAGAAAGGAATGTACGGCTATGAAGTTTAATGGATTCCGTCATTTACGGGAAGGGGCAAAAGGTCTCGTCCGGAACGGCTGGATGACATTCGCTTCTGTCAGTGCTGTTACCGTTACTTTACTTCTCGTAGGAATATTCGCAATGCTCATGTTCAACGTCAACAAGATTTCCGATAACGTTGAAAAAGACGTTGAAATCCAAGTGTTCGTCGAACGAGAAGCAGACCAGTCGAAGATTGATGCAGTGGGTGACTCCCTCAAGCAGATGCCGGGTGTCAACTCTGTTCGTTATAGTTCGAAAGAAGAAGAACTGGACCGCTTCAAGGAGCAACTTGGCGAAGGCTCACAAGCTTATCAGTCGGTTGAAAAGGATAATCCACTTCACGACCGATATATCGTCAAAGCTACCTCACCAAAAGAGACAGAAACACTTGCAAATTCCATCAAAAAAATGGAAAATGTAGATAGTGTCGAATATGGTAAGGACTATGTTAAAAAGATGTTTAACTTCCTTGAAGGAGTTCGGATCGGTGGAATCATCCTGATCGTCGGCTTGACATTCATGGCAATGTTCCTCATTTCGAACACGATCAAAGTCACGATCTTCTCCCGTCGCCGGGAAATCGAGATCATGCGCCTCGTCGGAGCGAAAAACGGATTCATCCGTGCACCGTTCTTCGTCGAAGGATTATTGATGGGCATATTAGGTGCCATCATCCCGATCGTTGTCGTCTACTTCGGTTACGAAGTCTCATACAACGCGATCCAACCGCAACTTGCTACCGTGAATGCGGGAATCTTCTCGCTGATTCCGCCAGGTGAACTGTCGGCACAAGTCGTCTTGATTCTACTCGGACTCGGTGCATTTATTGGTGTATGGGGATCAACGACATCACTCGGTCGTTTCTTGAAGATTTAAGTGATTCACTCAAAAATAAAATAGAGGAGAGATGCTTCTCATGAAAGTCCGATTCTATTCTGCCGTCCTGAGCTTAGCTTTGATTGGAACTAGTGTGTCCGTTGATGCCACGTCGAAAGAAGATTTGCTGAAGGAACAACAGGAGGTCGAAAGTCGTCTGAAAGAGACGGAACGATCACAGAATCAGACATCAGAGAAGTTAATCTTGACGAAACAGGAGCGCAAGGAAGCCCGTGCGCAACTGAATGAAGTCAACAGCCGTTTGGATGATTTAGCGCTTAAAATAGCCGATCAACAAGCGGCTGTTGCTGCATCTAAGGAACAATTGCGTCTGACGGAAGAAGCGATTTCCGAGACGTTGAAGGAACTGCATCAGCAAGAAGATTTGCTCGGAAGCCGATTGCGTGCCGTCCAGCAAAAAGGAGACGTCAAATACATCGAAGTCCTGCTCGACGCAAAGGATTTTGGTGATTTGATTTCGCGTTTCAGTACGGTCAGCGAGATCATCAAGCAAGATGATAATGTCTTGCAAGCCTATAAGGCGAACGTCAAGCAGCTGAACGAACAGCGCTCGGAACAAGCGTTATTACTGGAGAGCATGAAACAGGAACAACGGAAGTTGCTCGTGCTTCAGACACGGATCATCGCGGAGTCTGATTTGAAACGAAAGCTCGTCGTCCAGTTGAACACGAAGGTCAAGGAACTGCAACAAGAGCAGTTCTCGAAAGCCGAAGAGGCGGAAATCCTCGCGGATCAGCGTCGTCTGATTCAAAACGAATTGATCGCTCTGCAAGAAGCCGAACGGAAAGCAAAAGAAGAAGCGAAACGTAAAGCCGAAGAAGCCGCACGGGCAGCAGAAGCCAAGCGTCAAGCGGAAGCCGCAGAAGCTGCTGAAGCTGCACGAGAGGCAGCGGCGCAGGAACAGAAACAAGGAGAAGCACCGAAAGCAGAGACACCAAAAACAGAGACGTCGGTTCCTGAGACCGAGACGCCAAGTGCAACACCGGATACTAGTGTAGATGTCGACGTCAGTCGACCATTCCACTTACCAGTCAAAGGTTATGTGTCGTCACCATTTGGTCCGCGGAATAATCCATTGACAGGGAAACCGGAGTTGCATACGGGCATCGATCTCGTCAACGCGAAAGGGACGCCGATTCATGCGGCAGCTGGTGGGATCGTCCTTCGTGCTGGTAGTGCGACCGGTTACGGGAATGTCGTCATGGTGACGCATTTGATTGACAGACAGGTCTATACGACCGTCTATGCGCATCTTGACTCAATCAGTGTGTCGGCGGGACAAACGGTCATGCCTGGTCAAACGGTCGGGACGCTTGGCTCAACCGGCTGGTCGACAGGACCGCATCTGCATTTCGAATTGCATAAGGGAGAGTGGGCGGTCGGACAACCGAATGCAGTCGACCCGGCACCGTACATCTTTTGACATCCCATAGAATACCGAAAAGATAGGGTAACCTATCTTTTTTTGCTATACTGAAAAAAATACTGCGTTTTTTAACGGAAGTGGGGAATCAAGCGTGAAAAAATCTACAACAGCAGTCATCGCGGTCAGTACCTTCGGGCTTGGTTTAGGGGCAGGCGCCGTCGGGATGCTAGCGGCTGGCGGAACGGATTCTGTCTCGACGTCATCGTCGTCGGCGAATGCGACGGGTGATTGGAAAAAAGTTGATCAGGTCCGTCAAATGATCGAACAGAACTATCTAGAGGACGTAACGGATAAAGAACTGCTGGACGGTGCGTTGTCCGGTATGGCGGAAGTGCTTGACGATCCGTATTCCGTCTATATGGATGAGTCGGAGACAGCATCGTTCAATACGAATCTATCGTCTTCGTTTGAAGGGATCGGTGCGACGCTTGAACAAAAGGGCGAGTCGATCGTCATCGTCTCACCGATTAAGGGATCACCCGCTGAAAAAGCCGGGATCAAACCGGGTGACGTCATCTTAGAAATCGACGGCAAGTCGACGAAAGGGCAAAAGACGGATCAAGCGGTCAAGAAAATCCGTGGTGAAAAAGGAACGAACGTCGTCCTGACGATTCAGCGCAGTGGACAAGACGCGATGGACATCACGATCAAACGGGATACGATTCCGATCGAGACGGTCTATACGTCGACCGAAGACGTCAACGGGAAGAAAATTGGTATCTTGCAAGTGACACAGTTCTCAGAACCGACGGCTAAAGAGTTCGAGAAGGGGCTTGCGAAACTCGAGAGTCAGAACATCGATGGACTCGTCATCGACGTCCGTGGGAATCCGGGTGGTCTTTTGACGGCTGTCTCAAGCATGATTGCACCGTTCATTCCGAAAGACGTTCCGATTTATCAAGTCGAGAACAATAAAGGGGAGCGGCAGCAGGAATTCGGGAAGGCAGACGAGAAGAAACCTTATAACATCGTCGTGCTCGAAGACGGCGGATCAGCGTCAGCATCTGAGATTCTGGCAGCCGGTCTGAAGGAAGGTGCCGGGGCTGAGGTCGTTGGTACGAAATCGTTCGGTAAAGGCATCGTCCAAAGTGCGTACGATTTAAAGGACGGTAGTGATTTGAAGTTGACGACGAACAAATGGCTGACGCCGGACGGCAACTGGATTCACAAAAAAGGGGTCGAACCGACAATCGAAGTCAAGCAACCAGCATACTTCAACGTCACGAAGATCCTGACTGATCAGAAGTCACTTGCAGTTGGTGACTACGGTAAATCGGTCGAAAACGCTCACTTAGTCCTCGAAGCGATCGGTTACGAGCCAAAAGGACAGGATGGGTATTTCGGTGACACGATGAAGCAAGCTGTCGAAGCCTTACAAAAGGATGCGAAACTCGACGTCACTGGAAAAATCGATCAGCAGACAGCGGGTGAGATGGAGACGCGTCTCCTGAAGAAACTCGAGGACGACAAGAATGACGTCCAGCGGAAAAAAGCACTCGAGGTCGCTGCTCAATAATAAGGAATGGAAAGAGGTCTGAATGCGCGTGGAATTACTCGATGAAATTGGTTGGACCGCGATTAGTCTCATCGCCAGTCCGACCTTGTGGTTAGCACTCCTTGTCAGTTGGGTCATCGGCATCCGGCGTGTCAAACGGGAACGCGGATTGTTCCGCTCCCGGACACACGGTAAACGAAGCGATGTCCTCGAAACACTTTTACCCGGGTTACTAATTGGTCTCGTCTTATCCGTCGCCAGTGGCTGGCTCGGATTGACGCTGACGCCGCAATACGCTCTGTTGTTACTTGGACTCTCGAGCGTCTTGCTGTTGGTCGGGATCGTTCGCTTGAACGTACCGCTTTGGCCGATTGTCTTGCTTGGACTTGCCGGCTGGTTCCTAATGGATTCACGTCTTGATCCGGTTCGAGCGGTTGAGCCGAAAATGATTTTATTGCTTGCGACGTTAACACTCGTCGCGGAATGTCTCCTCGTCTGGTGGCGCGGGCAGCGACGCCTGTCACCGTCACTCGTCGTTTCGAAGCGTGGTCGCTTCATCGGTGGACTGTCAGCGAATAAACTTTGGCTATTGCCTTTGCTCGTCTTTGTTCCGGGCGACGTGCTTGAAGCCTGGTGGCCACGTTACAGCTTCCCAGAGCTCGTTCCGATCGTGCTCTGGTTACCGATCGGCTTCAGCTTCCTCTTTACGGGTAAGTTGCCGAAAGAATTGATGCGTCCGCTCGTTCAAGGACGTTTAATTACGAGTCTCGTTGCGATTCTATTGACGGTTCTTGCATACGTCACCGGACAAGCTGAATGGCTGTACGGGATCGTTTTGTTGCTCGTTCTGCATATCCTATTGCATCAGCGGGTCAAACGCTTGAACCGGGCACAGACCCCATTGTTCCTCAATGGAACGCGTGGTGCCGTCATTCTCGGAACGCTACCTGATAAACCAGCTGCCGAGATGGGCTTGATTCCGGGCGAAGCGATTTATAAAGTCAATGGTGAGAAGGTCGATTCGGAAACATCGTTCTACGAAGCCATCCAAAAACACAAACCGTATCTACGTCTTGAAGTCATGAACCATAACGGCGACATCCGGTTTGCGCAACGTGCCTTCTACGAACAAGATCATCATGAACTTGGTATTCTGTTCGTCAACGAGCCGGTCCATGGTCGCACTAAAGTGCGGTCTTTGCATTAAATTAGTACATCCCTGTCACGGAACAGCCGTGACGGGGATTTTTTTGTCGGCAGAAATATCGAGGATCAACACTCGAAGCAAAAAGAAACTTTTGCATTTTCGAAAAAAAGGGTAACTTCCTAAAAGGAGCACTTCATAATCGAATGTTTGTTCGTAAAGTGGTACAATAAAAATAGATTTTTTACGTGATGAGGGGGAAGCAAACGATGGATTTTGAACTCGTTTCACCATTTGAGCCAGGCGGTGATCAGCCGACGGCAATCGAAAAATTGGTGACTGGGCTAAAACAAGGCGAACGACATCAGACGTTGCTTGGGGCGACCGGTACCGGGAAGACGTTTACGGTCTCGAACGTCATCAAGGAAATCAAGAAACCGACGCTCGTCCTTGCCCACAACAAAACACTAGCGGGACAACTTTACTCGGAGTTCAAGGAATTCTTCCCGAACAATGCGGTCGAGTACTTCGTTAGTTTTTATGATTATTATCAACCGGAAGCGTATGTTCCATCGACGGATACGTTCATTGAGAAGGACTCTTCGATCAACGATGAGATTGATAAACTACGTCACTCGGCGACGTCCGCCCTGTTCGAACGGGAGGACGTCTTGATCGTTGCTTCTGTCTCGTGTATCTATGGTCTCGGTAACCCGGAAGAGTACAACAACCACGTCTTGTCACTGCGTGTCGGCAATGAGATGGGGCGAAACGAGATGCTCCGTCGTCTAATCGACATCCAGTATGAGCGTAACGACATCGACTTCCAGCGCGGACGGTTCCGCGTCCGCGGAGACGTCGTCGAAATCTTCCCGGCGTCCCGCGACGAACAGTGTGTCCGGGTCGAGTTCTTCGGTGACGAGATCGAACGGATTCGTGACATGGATCCGCTGACAGGTGAGATCGTCGCGGATCGCGAGCACATCTCGATCTTCCCGGCGTCCCACTTCGTGACGGGGGATACTCGTCTGCAGAAGGCGATCGCGAACATCGAGAAGGAACTTGAAGTCCAACTTGCGAAGTTACGTGAAGACAATCAGTTGCTTGAAGCGCAACGGCTCGAACAACGGACGAACTATGATCTTGAGATGATGCGTGAGATGGGCTATTGCTCCGGAATCGAGAATTACTCGCGTCACTTGAACTTGATGCCGGAAGGGGCAACACCGTATACGTTGCTCGACTACTTCCCGAAAGACTTCTTACTCGTTGCCGATGAGTCGCACGTCACGCTGCCGCAAATTCGCGGGATGTATAACGGGGACCAGGCACGGAAACAAGTCCTCGTCGATCACGGTTTCCGTCTTCCGTCGGCAAAAGACAACCGTCCGTTACGGTTCGAGGAATTCGAGGAGAAAGTCAGTCAGGCGATCTATATCTCAGCGACACCAGGACCGTATGAACTCGAACATTCGAAAGAGATGGTCGAGCAAATCATCCGTCCGACCGGTCTCGTTGATCCAACGATCGAGATTCATCCGATCACGGGACAAATCGATTACTTGATGGATAACATCCGTGACCGGGTCGCGAAGAACGAACGTGTTCTCGTGACGACACTGACGAAGAAGATGGCAGAAGACTTGACCGACTACTTGAAAGAGAATGGTGTCAAGGTCAACTATATGCACTCGGAGATCAAGACGCTGGAACGGATTGAAATCATCCGTGACTTACGACTCGGGAAATACGATGTCCTTGTCGGGATCAACTTGTTACGAGAAGGACTCGATATTCCAGAAGTCTCACTCGTGACGATTCTCGATGCCGATAAGGAAGGGTTCCTCCGGTCGGATCGTTCGCTGATTCAAACAATTGGTCGGGCGGCGCGGAACTCGGAAGGACACGTCATCTTGTTTGCTGATAAAGTCACTGATTCGATGCAACGCGCGATCGATGAGACGGAACGCCGTCGCGCGATCCAGATGGCGTTCAACGAAGAACATGGCATCACGCCGCAGACAATCAAAAAGGATGTACGTGGTGTCATCAGTACGACGATCGAGAGCGACGACACCGTCGAAAAACTCGAGAAGTTCAACAAACTCAAAAAACCGGAGCGCGAAACGTTGCTTGAGCAGCTCGACCAAGAGATGCGTCAAGCGGCGAAAGACATGCAGTTCGAAAGAGCTGCTGAGCTCCGCGACCTCATATTAGAATTGAAAGCAGGTGCCTAAGTTGGGAGAAAAGAAGAATCAGATTATCATCAAAGGCGCTCGCGTCAATAATCTACAAAACATCGATGTCGAAATCCCCCGCGATCAGCTCGTCGTCTTGACGGGCTTGTCCGGGTCAGGAAAATCGTCGCTTGCCTTCGATACGATTTACGCGGAAGGACAACGGCGTTATGTCGAAAGTTTATCTGCCTATGCCCGTCAGTTCCTCGGACAGATGGATAAACCGGATGTCGACACGATCGAAGGACTGAGTCCAGCAATTTCAATCGACCAGAAGACGACGAGTAAAAATCCACGTTCGACGGTCGGAACGGTCACAGAAATTTATGATTATTTGCGTCTATTGTACGCACGAATTGGTAAACCGATTTGTCCAAATCACGGAATCGAGATTTCGAGCCAGACGATCAGTCAGATGGTCGACCAAGTGATGGAGTTACCGGAGCGGACGCGTCTGCAAATTCTCGCGCCAATCGTTTCCGGACGAAAAGGAACGCACGTCAAGGTGCTCGACGATTTGAAGAAGGAAGGTTTCGTCCGCGTCCGTGTCAACGGAGAGACGATGGATCTCGCCGAAGAGATCACGCTTGAGAAAAACAAGAAGCACTCGATCGAAGTCGTCGTCGACCGTGTCGTCGTGCGGCCAGATGTCGAAGCCCGTCTTGCGGATTCACTGGAGACTGCACTTCGCCTCGCGGACGGTCGGGTCATCGTCGATACGATGGACGGCAACGAATTGTTGTTCAGTGAACATCATGCTTGTCCGATCTGTGGCTTCTCAATCGGCGAACTCGAACCACGGATGTTCTCGTTCAACTCACCGTTTGGTGCTTGTACGTCATGTGATGGTCTCGGAACGAAGCTTGAGGTCGATGTTGATCTCGTCGTGCCGCATCCTGATAAGTCATTGAACGAAGGGGCAATCGTGGCGTGGGAACCGACAAGTTCGCAGTATTATCCACAATTACTCAAAGCGGTCTGTGATCACTTCAAGATCGATATGGATACACCGTTCGAACAGTTGTCAGAAGAACATCGCGAAACGATCTTGAACGGAAACACGAAGGAAGAGATTCACTTCCGTTATGAGAATGACTTCGGGATGGTCCGAAATACGAATCTCTACTTCGAAGGGGTCCTCAACAACTTACAGCGTCGCTTCAAGGAGACGTCGTCTGATTATATTCGGGAACAGATGGAAGGCTATATGGCGAAGAAGGCATGTCCGACGTGTAAAGGACACCGCTTGAAACGGGAATCGCTCGCCGTCAAAGTATCCGATCACCATATCGGTGAAGTGACGAAGATGTCGGTCAAACAAGCGGTCATGTTCTTCGACGAACTACCGGAGAAATTAAGTGAGAAGGATCAGACGATTTCGCGGATGATTGTTCGTGAGATTCACGAACGGGCGTCGTTCCTTGAGAACGTCGGTCTCGATTACCTGACGATCTCACGCGCAGCGGGTACGTTGTCCGGTGGGGAAGCGCAACGGATTCGTCTTGCGACACAAATCGGTTCGCGTCTAACGGGCGTCCTCTACGTTCTCGATGAACCATCAATCGGGTTACACCAACGCGATAATGATCGTCTGATCAATACGCTGAAGGCGATGCGTGATCTCGGGAATACATTGATCGTCGTCGAGCACGATGAAGACACGATGATGGCAGCTGACTACTTGATCGATATCGGACCTGGTGCCGGCGATCACGGTGGATTCGTCACGGCAGCCGGGAAACCGGAAGAGTTGATGCAGGATGCGAACTCGTTGACTGGTCAATACTTGTCCGGGAAGAAGTTCATTCCTGTTCCGTCGACACGCAAAGAGCCAGATGGTCGGATGCTTCATATCCACAAAGCATCGGAAAACAACCTGAAGAACGTCGATGTCGACATTCCGCTGGGTCTGTTTGTCGCCGTCACTGGTGTCTCGGGATCCGGGAAATCGACGTTGATCAATGAAATTCTTTATAAGACGATCGCGCACGAGATGAACCGGGCGAAAGAAAAACCGGGTGCTCATAAAGGAATTACCGGTCTGGATCAAATCGATAAGGTCATCGACATCGACCAGTCACCAATCGGTCGGACACCACGCTCGAACCCAGCAACGTATACCGGTGTCTTCGATGACATTCGGGACGTCTTTGCTTCGACGAACGAAGCGAAACTCCGTGGTTACAAAAAAGGACGTTTCAGTTTCAACATCAAGGGTGGACGTTGTGAAGCGTGTCGCGGTGACGGGATCATCAAAATCGAGATGCACTTCTTACCGGACGTCTATGTTCCATGTGAAGTCTGTCACGGGAAACGCTACAACCGCGAAACACTCGAAGTGAAATATAAAGGCAAAACGATTGCCGACGTGCTTGAGATGACGGTTGAAGATGCCCTCGCCTTCTTCGAGAACATTCCGAAAATCACGCGGAAATTACAGACGATTGCTGACGTCGGTCTGACGTACATGCGTCTCGGTCAACCCGCGACGGAACTGTCCGGCGGGGAAGCGCAACGTGTTAAATTGGCGTCCGAGTTGCATAAGCGCTCGACTGGGAAGACGATCTACATTCTCGATGAGCCGACGACAGGACTCCACGTCCATGATATCGCGCGTCTCCTGAAAGTCTTGCAACGTCTTGTCGACAATGGTGATACGGTGCTCGTCATCGAACACAACTTAGATGTCATCAAGACGGCAGACTACTTGATTGATCTTGGACCTGAAGGGGGCGACGGTGGCGGAACGATCGTTGCTGCCGGGACACCGGAACAGATCGCTGAAGTTGAAGCATCCTACACAGGACGATACCTCGCACCTGTCCTTGAACGTGATGCGGCACGAATTGAATCGTGAAACTTTTGTGGATGAGGATTCGTAGGAAGGAACTAAGGGAACTTAAACGAAAGTATCATGTAACACACGTTTGAGGTTCAAGAATAGGAGGGAACGGTTCATGAAGCAAGATATGCGTCAATTGATATTGGAGCAAGTCAAAGAAGGAAAGTTAACGATTGATGAGGCACTCGATAAACTCGAGCGACTCGAATCAATCGACGAACGTGCTACTTCTGCAAGTGAACATAAGTACGTCGATGAACCAGAACAATATGATCGGGTCGACCAGTATTCCGTCGATTCACTGACAACGAAAGTCATGTCAGCGTTCGATAATCTCGTCAGCCGGATCAAGGACAGTGATCTTTCGCTTAATCAGGCGTCCGGTCCGAACGTCACCTACGTCAAACAATTCCCGTTCAGCGGTGAGACGGTTCACGTCGATCTGTTCAATGCGAACTTGGTCGTTGAACCGAGTGATCTTGAAGAATGCGAATTGACGGTGACAGGACGTCCACTCCGCCGCCAACAGGTGACGGAAGAACAGGCGCTTGAGCAACTTCAAGCTGCCGTCCAACATGCGGTCTCAGCGAACACACTCTCAATCCGCTTGAAGGATAAGAGTGTCCGTGCGACAGTCCATCTGAAAGTACCACGCCGTCATTACGAATCATTTGTCTTACAGACGCTGAACGGGGAAATTTCGTTGACGTCACTCGATACGACATCCGCTCAACTGATGACAGCAAACGGTCGAGTCAACGTCCGTGATCTGTTCAGTGAGGATGTCAAAGTATCGACAGCGAACGGTTCGATTGAAATCGAAGAGTCGGAGTTGAAAGTCTTGAAAGCGAAGACAGCCAACGGACAAATCATCACGACAGGTGTCTTCGAACGTTCAGAACTGAAAACGGCGAACGGAAACGTCCGTTGCGAGCTGAAGACCGTACAAAACGCGAAGGTCAAAGCGTCATCGCTTGCCGGAAGCATCGCCCTGATGTTGCCGCACGGCGCTGAAGTGTATGGGGAGCTTGAGACAAACTTCGGTGGTCTCAACTGCAACCTCGATGACATGGAATTAATCCGAGATCAAAAAGAGATCGTCAACCGGAAGCTCCATTTCGTATCAGGTCGCGGTCGCTCACCAAAAATCGAGGTTGAAGCGGATACGAAGACAGGTACGATTTCGGTCACGCATGGTGTTCACCTCAGCCCACAAGCGTTATAAGCATACGAGCGCAACTTCTTGAAAAAGAGGTTGCGCTTTTCTTATGACGTCGCATCCGCTTTGCATGCTTTCCTCAGGCGAGACACAAGCCGCGGCTACGTCGTTCTAGGAACGAGTAGCCGGGTCTCGTTTGTCTCTGACAGCGCGGATGTCCGCGCTTTTTCCTGTAGGAGTCACGCGAGCGGGGCTTCGTCAGCTACATAAAAAAAACCACCCATCCTCACTGAAAAGGATGGGTGTAGCCTACATCAATAATCGTAATCCTGATCCATCATCGGCTCGTCGAAGTTCATGTTCTCGATATTATTCATATCGTAACCAAACGAGAGTAAGGCAATGACACCGATGATTGCAAGAACGATCGAAACGAGAATCAGACCGATTCCGAGCCAACTCTTTCCGCGTGCACGATTCCAATAGAAGATGATCGCGAGAACGTAGGAAATGAATGAACCACTGATGAAGATTCCGATGATCGAGATGATGAAGAATAAGAGGGCAGTTTGATCTTGATTACGCGAATACGCTTTCCACATATCAATCAGTGAGATGATGAGATAGACGAAACCAGCAATCGCTAGAACCGCAAATAAGATAATGACTAAAATCAATCCGATACCACCGCCTGACATCACGGCAAAACCTCCTTCAAAATATTAACTCTTTATTCCATTCCCAAGAAATCATGCTTCTAATCCAATTCCATGAATCGAATAAAAATATGGTACAATACTTCAAGTGAAAGGGGCTGACGAAGCGTGCAACCAAAAGTGCGAACAGCTGAAATCGTAAAACAATTCAATCTCCACATCGTCACGGGAGAAGAGGGCTTACATCGTCCGATTCTGACGGCTGATTTGTGCCGACCTGGCCTTGTGCTTGCCGGTTATTATGCCTATTACCCGGCAGAACGTCTCCAGATTCTCGGAAAAACAGAATTGACGTTCTTCAATAATTTAACGTACGAGGAACAACGCGAACGAGCGAATGTCCTCTGTACGGATGAAACACCTGGTATCTTGATCACACGTGGATTCGAAGTACCGGAAGCGATCATCCAAGCCGCGGACGAGACGAACGTGCCACTGTTGACGACAAAAGGGCATACGACATCGGTCGAGTCACAGATCACGAACTTCCTCGAAGCGGAACTTGCGCCAACGACAGCGATGCATGGTGTCCTCGTCGATATCTATGGTGTCGGTGTCTTCATCAAAGGGGCAAGTGGTGTCGGTAAATCGGAAACGGCACTCGAACTCGTTAAGCGAGGTCACCGCCTAGTGGCAGATGACTCAGTTGAGATTCGTCAAACGGGTGACGGGATTCTCGTTGGGACAGCACCGAAGTTGATTCAACATCTGCTTGAGATTCGTGGAATCGGGATCATCGATGTGATGACGTTGTTCGGTGCAGGTGCGGTTCGCTCGCATAAGAAGATCAGCCTCGTCTGTAACCTCGAGATTTGGGATCAATCGAAAGTCTATGACCGCGTCGGTCTGGACCAAGAGACACTCCAAATCATCGATACGGAAATTCCGTTCCTGACGATTCCGGTTCGTCCCGGACGAAACCTTGCTGTCATCATCGAAGTCGCTGCGATGAACTATCGTCTGAAGAACATGGGCATCAACACAGCAGAAGAATTCGCGGGACGTCTCGCGCAAGCAATTGAAGATGGGAATGGTGGTCTTTGATGGGAACTTTAGCCTCTGTACAACCAACGTTTGACCGCGTGGCGATTGAACTCGGTCCTGTACCGATTTACTGGTACGGCATCGTCATCGCACTCGGTGCGGTCGTCGGTCTCCTGATTGCGATCTTCGAGTCGAAGCGGATCGGCTTCAACGAAGAGTACGCGGTCGATGTCGTCATCTGGTCGATTCCGATCAGTATCATCTGTGCCCGGATTTACTACGTCGCGTTCGAGTGGAACTACTATAGTCAACATCTTGACCAAATCATCAACATCCGCCAAGGTGGGATCGCGATCCACGGTGCAATCATCGGGGCGATTTTGACGGTCATCATCTATACGCGTAAGAAAAAAATCTCGTTCTGGCAAATCGCTGATATCTTGGCACCATCGCTCTTGTTCGGACAAGCTGTCGGACGCTGGGGTAACTTCTTCAACCAAGAAGCACACGGTGGTGAGACGACATGGTCGTACTTACAAGATACGCTCCACTTACCGAACTGGATCGTCAATCAGATGTACATTGACGGAACATACTACTTACCGACGTTCCTCTATGAAAGCATCTGGAACATCATCGGTGTCATTCTGTTAATCGTCTGGCGGATGAAGTTCAATCCACGTCGTGGGTATATCTTCCTCGGTTATCTCGTGTGGTATTCAATCGGACGCTACTATATCGAAGGACTCCGGACGGACAGTCTGTTGATGGGAGATGGACTCCGGACGGCGCAAATCGTCTCAATCTGTTTGATCATCTTCGGTGTGATCATGATGGTCGTTCGCCGCAACGCCGTTCGTTACTTGGATGGTTCGAAAAAGGAGGCGAAGTAATCGATGATTCGCACGCTACTGTTTGATTTAGATGGAACGTTGATCGATACGAATCCATTGATCTTAAAAAGCTTCGAGCATACGCTCAGTTACTATTATCCGGACCGGACGTTCACGGAAGCGGAACTGCTTCCGTTCATCGGTCCGACGCTAGAAAAATCGTTCTCGGCGATGAATGCAGAACAGTGGAAAGAGATGGTCGCTTTTTACCGTAGCTACAACATCGCGATGCATGACGCGCTCGTGCTCGAGTATCCAGGTGTGCTTGACGGATTACGTCGTCTGCATGAAGCAGGATACAAGATGGCGGTCGTGACGTCGAAAAGTCGTCGTGTCGCTCTTCGCGGTATCGAGTTGTTCGGATTGACGTCACTCTTTGACGCGGTCATCGCAGCCGACGACGTAACGGAAGAAAAACCAGCCGTCGAGCCGTTCGAAAAAGCGATGCAGTTGCTTGGATCAACAGCAGACGAAACGATCATGGTCGGTGACAACGATACGGACATTCTCGGTGGTAAGAACGCGGGACTGAAGACAGTCGCGGTCGGTTGGGCGATCAAAGGACGCGCGTACTTAGAAGCCCTCGAGCCGGACGTCATCATTGATTCAATGGATCATCTCGCTACTTGGCTGGAGGAACAAAATGGCACGGCGAACTGATCGGTTTCAGGTCGGAACGACGAATCCACTCTGGCACATGTACCGGACGGTGTCGTTTTTTAAAGTGATGTGGTGCTTTACGATCATCACGATCGGTCGGTTTGCTCCGTCGCTACGTTTCAAGAACGCGCTCTACCGGACATGTCTTCGGATGAAGATCGGGGAGAAGACGGCGCTTGCCTTGATGGTGATGCCAGACACGATGTTCCCGGAGCGGATTACGATTGGTGACAATACGATCATCGGTTTCAATACGACGATCCTCTGTCATGAATATTTGACGACGGAGTACCGTTTAGGTGACGTCGTCATTGGAAGCAACGTCTTGATTGGGGCGAACGTGACGATTCTACCGGGCGTGACGATTGGAGATGGTGCCGTCGTCGGTGCCGGATCAGTCGTTCACCGGGACATTGCTCCGAACGAACGGGTCTCGAGTCAGCCGCTTCGCCGGCACGAAATGTGACAAAACTGTGAGAAGGAAGAAGGAAAAAAGATGACGCACATCCGCTTTACGTATAAGACAGGAAAGTATTTCGGAAGATTATTCGCCGAACGTCCACAAGGTCTCGTCGTTGAGGTGTTGGCTGTTGAGAAGCATCCCGTTCAAGGAGATCTTCACCAACCGAACCAAGTCGATGTTCCACTCTTTCATATCCGGACTGCCTTGCATAAGCACGAAAAGATCACGGTTTCGCCCGCAGTCGTTTATGCGTATGACGGAGAGATTCCGGATTATGCGACGAGCTTACGGCAGGCATATGACAAGGACGTGGCACGTCTTGAAGGACTGAATCCGGAGACGGATGCTTTTGTACGAAAATGCTTAGAGAATTACAAAGAACTGGAATCGATTTATGCGAAACGCTGGGGATGAACTCCGGCGTTTTTTTCTGTTGCATGCCTCCTAGAGATAGGGTATTCTTGTGTCTGCAACTACGAAACCAGTTTACTATTTATGGGGGCTTGAATCATGATGGAATTAACCAAATACAAAGCAGACCCCTTTGCGATAACAGCGCGCCAAGCGGAACTTTTTTATTTCCGCGGACGGAAGGCGCACCGGGAAGGGCGACTGGACGAAGCCGTCTACCACTTAGATGAGGCGACGACACTTCAGCCAGCGGACATCCGTTATTTGCTCCGTTATGCCCGTGTCTTATTCGAGACAGGAGAAATCAATCATGCGAATGATGTCTTGAAACAAGTACGCGCACTCGACGCATCAAATACGGAAGCACTCTTTTATTTAGCGAATAACTACGCACACGTCTCACTTTATGAAGAAGCGCGACAACATGCGATGGAATATTTAGAGCAAGCACCAAACGGCAAACACGCGGAGGCATCGGCCGCACTCGTGGAACTGATTGATCTCGAACAAGAGATGGAAGACGACGAAGAGGACGAATTGATTCGTCTGCACGGTCAGGCACAACGCCAGATCGATAAAGGGATGCTGTTCGCGGCACAGGAGACGTTGACGGGACTGATTGCTCAGTACCCGACGTTCTGGCCTGCCTACAACAACCTCGCGATCGTCGAGTTCTATTTAGGAGAGAACGACCAGGCATTCGCTTCCCTCGAACGGGTCCTTGAAGGGAATCCGGGGAATTTGCATGCCCTCTGTAACACGCTCGTCTTGTTACACGAGATGGGACAGGACGAAGAGGCACATCGTCTCTCTCGTCAGCTCGAACACGTCCGTTCCGTGCACCTTGAGACACGTTATAAGGTCGCGTCAACTTTAGCGATCATCGGACGTTATGATATCGCCTATGAAGAGTTGAAGTTGCTCGAGCGTCGCGGTTACCGGGGAGACCCACTCTTTGGGCACTGGTTATCAATCTCTGCCTATAAGACGGGACACGTCGAAGAAGCAGCCGCTTTCTTGAAGTCGGACGAAGCACAAGCGTTAAAGGAAGAGACGGATACGTATGACATTCGCCACAACCTGCAGTTTCGCTCGGCACTCATCCAAGCGCTGAAGACGGAAGATGATGTCTCGCGGATCTTTACGGCACTTCTCCTTGGTAAACTGAACGATGCTGAAGCACGGCTTGCATTGTCGATGATGCCAGAAGTGACAGACCAAGAAGACGTCCTGTTATTGACGGAACAGATTGTCATCGAGATGGAAGGACGGACTGATGTCGTGGATGAACGCATTCACCGGGCATTGCAGACGATCCGTCTTGCGGAACGGTTCGTTTCAGACGAAGAACGGATGAGTCTCGAAGGTGATTTTTATGAACGCTTCGCACAGCTCGTCTTAAGCGGTGAGTCGTTCGATTCGATCGAAGCATCTGCGGCATCACTGCTTTATCTGTTCCATGATTTACGGGACGGGATGTTGATCGAGGAATGTGCATCGCTCGTCGATTGTTCGTTCGATCACGTCGCATCGATGATCCGGACACATGAACGGATGCTGGCACCGCTACAAGCAAAGTGTTAGACGTTTAGGGGATTCTCACCTATACTCAAATTACAACGATTACGATAAATGGGGTGGAATCATGGCGGAAACAGAACAAAAAATTTATGACGTCATCATCATCGGGGCAGGACCTGCTGGGATGACAGCCGCACTTTATGCATCACGTGCGAATCTTTCGACATTGATGATCGAACGCGGGATTCCGGGCGGTCAGATGGCGAACACTGAAGATATCGAGAACTATCCAGGATACGATAGCATCCTCGGACCTGATCTCTCGCAAAAAATGTTCGACCACTCGAAAGCATTCGGCGCAGAATATGCGTACGGAGACGTTCGAAGCATCGAAGACGGTAAAGCGTATAAAACGATTCATGCACACAACAAAGATTACTACGCGCGGGCGATCATCATCGCGTCTGGTGCACAATATAAAAAGATTGGCGTACCGGGTGAAGAAGAGCTCGGCGGTCGCGGTGTCTCATACTGTGCCGTTTGTGATGGTGCGTTCTTTAAAGAAAAAGAACTCTTCGTCATCGGTGGAGGCGACTCAGCCGTTGAAGAAGGCGTCTACTTGACACGCTTCGCGAAAAAAGTCACGATCGTTCACCGTCGTGATGAGCTCCGCGCTCAAAAGATTCTTCAAAAACGCGCGTTCGACAACCCGAAAATTGACTTCATCTGGAACCATACGGTCAAACAGATCAACGAACAAGACGGGAAAGTCGGCGGCATCGAGTTAATCAACACAAAAACAGCTGACGTGACGACGCATCCGATCGATGGTGTCTTCATCTACATTGGGATGAACCCAATCACTGGTTACGTCCAAGATCTCGGCATCTTAAACGACCAAGGCTACGTCGTAACGAACGAAGCGATGGAAACGAACATCAAAGGCATCTTTGCTGCCGGTGATGTTCGTGAGAAAACACTTCGTCAAGTTGTTACAGCAACAAATGATGGTTCGATTGCAGCGCAAAATGCACAGCATTTCATCGAAGCGTTGCTTGAAGAATTACAAGAATCCTCACACGCATAATATCGAACCAGTTTCATTGAAGGAGACTTCAGTGAAGCTGGCTCTTTTTTTATGATATACTGAGAAAGAAGTGAAAAATACACACGGAACTGTTGTCTGGAGGGCGAAAAGATGGAACAGAATCAACCGCAACTTGTCATCATCACGGGTATGAGTGGGGCTGGGAAGACTGTCGCAATGAACAGCTTTGAGGACTTAGGCTATTTTTGTGTCGACAATTTACCCCCGACGTTACTGCCGCATCTCATCGAAGTCATTGGACAAGTGCGTCCTAAAATCGCCGTTGCCATCGATACCCGCGCGCGTGATTTCATCGACAGCTTTTTTGTCGTCTATGAGGATTTAAAGAAAACCGACTTACAAATCCGGATGTTGTACCTCGATGCACGAAACGATGTCCTCGTACGCCGCTACAAGGAATCGCGTCGTTCGCATCCGCTCGCACCGACGGATTCACCGTTGATCGGAATCGAACGCGAGCGGACGTTGCTCGAAGGATTCCGTGATAAGGCACAGATGCTGATTGATACGAGTGACATCAAGCCGCTTGCACTGAAAGAACGTCTCTTGAAGGAATTCACGGAAGGCACGCGGATTCCGTTCACGGTCAACGTCATGTCGTTCGGCTTTAAACATGGCTTACCGCTTGATGCCGATCTCGTCTTTGACCTGCGCTTCTTACCGAATCCTTTCTACATTCCAGAGCTGCGTCCAAAAACGGGACTCGACGAGGAAGTCGCGTCATACGTCATGCAGTGGCCGGAAGCGAAGCTGTTCTATAAAAAACTTGTCGATTTGCTCGAGTTCCTGATTCCACAATACGAGCGGGAAGGGAAGTCGCAACTCGTCATCGCCCTCGGTTGTACAGGCGGGAAACACCGCTCGATTACGTTCGCCGAAGCGATCAGTAAAGAATTTGCGACGCAGTATCACATCGAGACGAATCACCGGGATTATGTGCATGCGAAGGAGGAGAAGTGATGAAATGGGAACGTAAAGTCGTCGCTGTCGGTGGCGGGACAGGACTCTCGACGCTTCTTCGTGGACTCAAGCATTATCCGCTCGACATCACAGCCATCGTCACGGTCGCTGATGACGGCGGCAGTTCTGGTCGTCTGCGGACGGAATTCAACATGTTGCCGCCGGGCGATATCCGAAACGTCATCGTTTCCTTATCGAAGTCGGAGACGTTGATGGACCGAATCATGCAGTACCGGTTCGAGACCGGGGAAGGACTACACGGGCATTCGCTCGGAAACTTGATGTTGACGGCAGCAACCCAGCTCTGTAACGGTTCGTTCGTCGAAGCAATCGGCGTCATGGGACAATTGTTGAACGCAGAAGGAAAGGTCTATCCGGCGACGGAACGAACGATCACGTTATGTGCTGAGTTCGAGGACGGGACGATCGTCAAAGGCGAGTCGTTGATCCCGAAGGTCGGTAAGAAGATTGAACGGATCTTCCTTGAGGAACAAGACGTCCGTCCGGTACCGGAAGCGATTCAGGCGATTCTTGACGCCGACGTCATCGTCCTTGGTCCAGGTAGTCTCTATACGAGTATCATCCCGAACGTCCTGATCGATGAGATCCGGGAAGCGATCCAACAATCACTGGCTCCGGTCGTCTATATTTGTAACGTCATGACGCAACCCGGTGAGACGACGGCGTTCACTGCCAATGAACATTTAGCGGCACTCGAACGCTTCCTCGGACAAGGCGTCGTTGATACGATCATCGTCAATAATGAATCGATCGATGCGAGTTACCTGAAGAAATATCAAAAGGATCACGCTGACATCGTCACCTATAATGAAAAACAATTCGAGCTCGCTGGCGTTGAAGTGCTGGCAGACGATATCGTCGATTACAATCATCACTTCATCCGTCATGACTCAGATGCCGTCGCAAGCCTCGTCATGCGAAAAGTGTTGTCGATTCGACGGATGCGTCAACTCGAAGGGAAGGAGGAGCTGACATGAGCTTTGCCTCAGAAGTCAAAAAAGAATTAACGCAGATTCCGATCACCGATCACGAGATGAAGGCGGAACTTGCAGCGCTCGCGCGGATGAACGGTGCGATCTCGTTCGGTCTCGGACGTGGTCTGACACTCGATATCTCGACCGAGAATGCGTCGATTGCTCGTCGGATCTACTCGCTTTTGAAAAAAGCATACGGAGTCCATCTCGATCTGCTCGTGCGGAAGAAAATGCGTCTGAAAAAGAATAACGTCTACATCGTCCGCGTCAAACAACAGGCGGATAAGATTTTGCAAGACCTCGGAATCCTCGGAGAAGGATTCACGATGATTCGTTCGATCAGTGACACGATTCTCAACGATGAACGAAAAGCACGCGCTTATTTACGAGGGGCGTTCCTCGCCGGAGGTTCGCTCAACAATCCGGCGACGTCGTCGTATCACTTGGAGATCTTCAGCTTATATGAAGAACATAATGCAGCGCTCCGTGGTCTATCGAACGTCTTTGATTTGAACGCGAAGGCAATCGAACGGAAAAAGGGACACATCCTCTACATCAAGGAGAGCGAGAAGATTTCCGATTTCCTCAAGCTCGTTGATGCGACACAATCGATGCTACGGTTCGAGGATGTGCGGATCTTAAAAGACATGCGTAACTCGGTCAATCGTCTCGTCAACTGTGAGACGGCAAACCTCAACAAAACGGTCGGTGCGGCATTACGCCAAGTCGAGAACATCAAGTTCCTTGAGCGGACGGTCGGGCTCGATGTCTTACCGGATAAGTTGAAGGAGATCGCGATCTTGCGCGTGACACATCAAGACGTCACGTTACAAGAGCTCGGGGAGATGGTCGAAAGCGGCTCCATCTCAAAATCAGGGATCAATCACCGGTTGCGGAAGATTGATCAAATCGCTGAAAAAGTACGGAATGGAGAGTCGATGACAGGGGCCTTATAAGAGGGTCGCTTGCGGGATGAACCATAGTCTACTATAATATATAGTCGATGCAACTAAATGTTCGAATTAAGGAGTTTTTGAAATGGCTAACGAAAAGAAACGTATTTCGCTGACAGTCGATGCGAAGTTTGATGAAGTGTTAACAAAAAAAGCGAAATCAATCGGTGTACCGAAAAGCACACTCGTTGCGTTCGCAACATCTTTATTCCTGAAACAATTACAAGCAGAAGAAGAGCTTTCGCCACATGCGAACGCGATCTACTCGCTGATTCGTGAAAACCACGATATCGTTTCAGACATCACAGACTTGATCGACTGATCATCGACCTCTCGTTCTATAAGGAACGGGAGGTTTTTTTGTATGCAACGATAAACGACAAGACTTTATGGATACAAAAAAAGTGTCTCCCGAAGGAGACACTCTGGATGACTTATGCACGTTCCATGACGCGGTCGATGAGACCGTAATCAGCAGCAGCTTGTGCTGACATGAAGTTGTCACGCTCTGTATCGCGTTCGATGACTTCAAGTGGTTGTCCTGTGTTTTCAGCCATGATTTTGTTGAGGTGCTCACGCATTTTGATGATACGCTCCGCATGGATTTTGATATCCGATGCTTGACCTTGTGTACCACCGAGTGGTTGGTGGATCATGATTTCAGCGTTTGGTAACGCGAAACGTTTTCCTTTTGCGCCTGCTTGGAGCAAGAACGCACCCATCGATGCAGCCATACCGATACAAATCGTTGAGACTTGTGGCTTGATGAAGTTCATTGTATCGTAAATCGCCATACCGGCAGTGATCGAACCACCTGGGCTGTTGATGTAAAGCGAGATTTCTTTATCTGGATCTTCTGCTGCTAAGAACAGAAGTTGGGCAACGACTGAGTTGGCGACGTTGTCGTCAATCGCGCTCCCGAGAAGAATGATGCGGTCTTTTAGCAAACGTGAGTAGATATCGTAAGCACGTTCCCCGCGGTTTGTTTGTTCGATGACTGTTGGAATTAACATAGTCTTTGCCTCCTTATAGTTGGTATGTAGCTTCCTATTCGACTTATCCTTATCATAATCCTTTGGTCAATATTGGTCAAAAGATACGATGCGACTTTTAGGTATTTTTCCATTACAAGGGCAAATGAAACATATCAATATAGAAAAAAGGCAACGCCATTGCTGGCATTGCCTTGTGGTTGAATAAATGGTACACCCGGAGAGATTCGAACTCCCGACACCTGGTACCGGAAACCAGTGCTCTATCCCCTGAGCTACGGGTGCATCTGATGTACTGAACAATTAATAGTATAGCGACATTTTTTCAGAAAAGCAATAGGGAAGCATGACTTTTCTTTTCTCTAGCGACTCAAAAGGGGTTCAGAGCACGTTTTTTAAAACGTTTCTTCTATAATAAGAAGTGGGGGAGGGGAATCGATGGATCAACGCCAGGAACAGACGCAACAGATGACGTTATCGGCGTCACAACAGTATCAGTTACATGTGCTTGAACAACCAGCGGCAGAGCTCGAGGAGGAATGGCGACGGTTGAAACGACGGTTGCACCGCCATTACCCGAATCAGGTTTCGTTAGAGGTCGAGCAGATGGCAGGACATTTGGCGTCCTATGAAGACGAGCTTCTTGCACAAATACGTTTAGAATCAGTCAGACAGGAAATAGGATATATGGCGGAACAACTCATCGTGTATTTAGAAGCGGACGGTTTATTGCGGACATCGGACGAGCAACTCGCTGCATCCTTCTCGACCAATGTCGCAACGATTAAAGAAGCACGGACACTCTTACAACAATGTGAACCAGTCGGCATCGCTGCCCGCTCGGAACGCGAGTGCCAATGGTTACAGGCGATCGAGCTAGACGACACGGAATTGATCGAACTGACGGATCGGTTGCGGCATGCTCCGGCGAGTCAGGTATTCGCTCAGTACAGTGAACAGGACCGGACACGATTGCGAAAACGATTGACGCGGCTGAGCCGGACACCGGATCTTCCTAAAGAGGAACGATCGGTCATGGCAGAAGCGCGGATTCACCTGTTAGTTGGAAAACTTCAGATCGACTGGATGACACTCGACACGGATCAGACGTGGCTCGAATTAAAAGAGGCAACGCCTTTTTTGCGCGCGTACGAACGACGTCGCGTTACGATGCATGCCATCCTCTCGGTCTTGCTTGAGCGACAAGAACGCTGGTTCAAGGGAGAACTGCATCTTGAGCCATTGACGAAAAAACAAGTCGCAGAAGCAACGGGACATCATCCGTCAACGATTGGTCGAGCGATTGCTGCGAAGTATGTCGAGACGGTCCATGGTCTCGTTGCTTTAGAAGACTTGTTCGTCTCACGAACGACAAGCGGAGATTCGAGTTTTTTGATTAAACGGCGGATCGCCGAATACATTCAGCACAGTGATTGTCCGTTAAGTGATCAGCAATTAACGGATCGCCTGCAAGCAGACGGTCTGACAGTCGCGCGACGGACGGTTGCGAAATATCGGGCAGCGCTTGGTTTAACAAAAAAAACGATGCAGCAAAGGAAGGCGCAATCAGAATGGGATTAAAACGACACAGACACTTAACACTCTATTCACGTCCGGGATGTACGCTATGTGAAGAGGCCGCCATCTTACTCGACTTCGTACTCGATGAGTTTCCGGAATGGACGTTCGAGGAAGTCAACATTGATCAGGATGAAGCGCTCAGTCTACGGTTCTTATACGAGATTCCCGTTGTCATGCATGACGGCGAAATCTGGAGTTATGGCAAAATCGAGACAGAAACAGTAAGAAAACGCTTACTTCAAAAAACTTGAGAAACGAGACTTGCAAGGCGAGAAACGGACTGTTATGATAACGGTGTACCAAGTGGGACACGTTATGACATGCGGGACAGAAAGCGTCCAGCTACTTGAGAGGAGAGGGAAATACATGATTCGGCAGTTAGTCCAGATCCAAAAACGAATCGTGCCTGATCTGATCGAAGAAATGCAGACACGCTACGACATCCTTCATTATGTGCGACTAATGCAACCGATCGGACGACGTACGCTTGCGACAAGCCTTGGCTTGACGGAACGCGTCTTACGGCGGGAAGTCGACTTCTTGAAGCAGCAAGACCTCCTAGAGGTCGCAACGCAAGGGATGTCCTTAACGGATGAAGGACGAAACGTTCTTCGCAGCATGCACAGCATCATGGGAGAACTCGCAGGGATCTCAGACATGGCGAAAGCCTTGAAAGAGAGACTCGGGGTACGGGACGTCGTCATCGTACCGGGTGATTCCGATGAGACCTTCTGGGTACAACGAGACATGGGACGGGCGACCGTCGCACGACTCAAGCGAGAGCTTTCTTCAAACCATCACAATACGATCGCTGTCACAGGCGGTACGACGATGGCTTCGGTCGCGGCGATGATGTCGCCAGACAAGGAACACCGTCCGATGACGTTCGTTCCGGCACGCGGAGGACTGGGAGAAACGCTCGAGCTACAAGCGAACACAGTATGCTCACGGATGGCGTCACGCGCTCAAAGTGATTATCATCTGCTTCACATCCCGGACATGGTCAGTACAGAGACGTTCGTCAAGATGATCGAAGAGCCGAGCATAAAAAATGTGCTTCAAATGATTAAAGGTGCTTCAATCGTGGTACATGGAATTGGTGAGGCGAAAACGATGGCAAAACGTCGTCGCGCGTCTGAGGATCTCCTGACCCGACTGGAACATGAACAGGCAGTAGCAGAAGCATTCGGATATTACTTCGACCGAGACGGGAACATCGTGCACCGGGTCAAGACGGTTGGTCTCCAACTGGATGACTTGAAGCAAGTCGAACACGTCATCGTCGTCGCAGGTGGTCATTCGAAGGCAGAAGCGATCAACGCCTATGTCAAACAGTCGCCAGACATCATCCTGATCACGGATGAAGGCGCAGCAGCTTCGATTTTGAAAGGGTAACCCCCTTTTGAATAATAGATAACTCGCTTTACATTAAAAGGAGGAAAATTATCATGGCAGTAAAAGTTGGTATTAACGGATTTGGACGTATCGGACGTTTGGCACTTCGTCAAATTCTTCAATTCGATGGAATCGAAGTAGTCGCGATCAACGACCTTACAGACACTAAAATGCTTGCACACCTTCTCAAATATGATACGACTCAAGGTCGTTTCGACGGCGAAGTTGAAGTACACGACGGTTACTTCCTCGTCAACGGTAAAGAAATCAAAACACTTGCTAACCGCAACCCAGAAGAACTCCCATGGGGCGAGCTCGGTGTTGACATCGTTCTCGAATGTACTGGTTTCTTCACAGACAAAGAAAAAGCTGAGCTTCACTTAAAAGCTGGCGCTAAAAAAGTCGTTATCTCTGCACCTGCAACTGGCGACATGAAAACAGTCGTCTTCAACACGAACCACGAAATCCTTGACGGAACTGAAACAGTTATCTCTGGTGCTTCTTGTACTACAAACTGTCTCGCGCCAATGGCTAAAGTTCTCCAAGATCAGTTCGGAATCGTTGAAGGTCTCATGACTACGATCCACGCTTACACTGGTGACCAAAACACACTCGACGCTCCACACCCTAAAGGTGACTTCCGTCGTGCACGTGCGGCAGCAGCAAACATCGTTCCAAACTCAACTGGTGCTGCAAAAGCAATCGGTCTCGTTCTTCCAGAACTTCAAGGTAAACTTGATGGATCTGCACAACGTGTACCAGTTGCTACAGGTTCACTCACTGAGCTCGTAACTGTACTCGACAAAAAAGTTTCTGTAGAAGAAGTCAACGCAGCAATGAAAGCAGCTGCTAACGAGTCTTACGGTTACACTGAAGACGAAATCGTTTCTTCTGACATTGTTGGTATCTCTTACGGATCACTCTTCGATGCAACACAAACGAAAGTCATGACAGTCGGCGACAAACAACTCGTTAAAACAGTTGCTTGGTATGACAACGAAATGTCTTACACTAGCCAACTCGTTCGTACACTCAAACACTTCGCAGAAATCGCTAAGTAATTCGAGCAATTAAATAGCAATTGAATAAGAGCGGAAACGATATCAGTCTCCGCTCTTATTGCGGAAAAAAGCGGGAGGGGCATTCGCCCCTCACTATACGTAAGAGACGGAGGACGAATGTATGAATAAGAAATCGATTCGCGACATCGATGTACAAGGAAAACGCGTATTTACACGCGTGGATTTCAACGTACCGTTGGAAGACGGTAAAATCACGGATGACACACGGATCCGTGCTGCACTCCCAACGATCAAACACTTGATCGACGGCGGAGCAAAAGTCATTCTCGCTAGCCACATGGGTCGTCCAAAAGGCGAAAAGAACCCTGAGTTCTCACTTGCACCAGTCGTAGCACGCCTCAGCGAATTGCTTGGTAAAGACATCAAGCTCGTTGAAGAAGCATACGGTCCAGTTGCAGAAGAAGCAGTCAGCAAACTCGAAAACGGCGATGTCGTCGTCTTAGAGAATGTTCGCTTCTACCCTGGTGAAACGAAAAATGACGAAGAGCTCGCTAAAGGATTCGCGAAACTCGCTGACGTCTTCGTCAACGACGCGTTCGGTGCAGCACACCGTGCACACGCATCGACAGAAGGTATCGCACACCATGTCGACACAGCAGTTGCCGGTCTTCTCATCGAAAAAGAACTTCAAGTTCTCGGTAAAGCTCTTTCTAACCCAGATCGCCCGTTCACGGCAATCATCGGTGGTTCGAAAGTAGCGGACAAAATCGGTGTCATCGATCACTTACTCGACATCGTCGATACGTTGATCATCGGTGGCGGCTTATCGTACACGTTCCTCACAGCTCGTGGTATCGAAGTCGGTACTTCACTTCTTGAGGTCGACAAAATCGACCAAGCGAAGGAATTCATGAAGAAGGCAGAAGAAAAAGGCGTTAAGTTCCTTATGCCAATCGACTGCGTCATCACGAAGGAATTCGGAGAAGAAACATATGTCGGACCACGTGACATCACAGAGATCCCAGCAGATCACATGTCACTTGATATCGGTCCAAAAACGGTTGAACTCTATGCAGAGGCAATCAAGAACTCGAAACTCGTCGTCTGGAACGGACCGATGGGCGTATTCGAACTCGATAAATACGCAAACGGTACAAAAGGTGTCGCGCAAGCTCTTGCGGACAGCGATGCGTACTCAATCATCGGCGGTGGCGACTCAGCTGCTGCGGCAGAGAAATTCGGTCTTGCTGACAAAATGAGCCACATCTCTACAGGTGGTGGAGCAAGTCTCGAATTCATGGAAGGGAAAGCTCTTCCTGGTGTCGAAGCGCTAAACGACAAGTAATCTAAGTTCACAAGGGAGTGTTTCTCAATGCGTAAACCAATTATCGCAGGTAACTGGAAGATGAATCTGACGCTCAAGGATGCAGTCGCATTCGTTGAGGAAGTCAAAGGAGCTGTACCTGCTTCGACGACAGTCGACGCAGCCGTCTGTGCGCCAGCAGTATTCTTGGCACACTTGACAGAAGCAGCAGCTGGTACGGATCTTAAGATCGGTGCTCAAAACATGTACGACAAAGAGAGCGGTGCGTTCACTGGTGAAATCAGCCCGCTCATGCTCAAAGAACTCGACGTGACATACGTCATCCTCGGTCACTCTGAGCGTCGTGAGTACTTCGGCGAAACAGATGCGTTCATCAACAGCAAAGCGAAAAAAGCGTTCGAGCACGGCCTCGTTCCAATCGTTTGTGTAGGTGAAACACTGGAAGAGCGTGAAGGCGGCAAGTTCGAAGACGTCATCCGCGAACAGACAGCAAACAGCCTTAAAGGTCTTACTGTCGACCAAGTGAAAAATCTCGTCGTCGCTTACGAGCCTGTCTGGGCAATCGGAACAGGTAAATCAGCGACAGAACAAGATGCACAAGATTCTTGTAAATTCGTCCGTGACGTCGTTGCAGCTGAATTCGGTGCTGAAGCAGCAGAAGCTGTCCGCATCCAATACGGTGGTAGCGTCAAACCGGAAAACATCAAAGAATATATGGCTCAACCAGACATCGACGGCGCGCTCGTCGGCGGTGCAAGTCTTGAGACAGGATCGTTCCTCAAACTGTTGGAGGCGATTTAAATGAAAAAACGTCCAGTCGCACTGATCATCCTTGATGGTTTTGGTATGCGTGACGAGGAGTTCGGAAATGCCGTTACGGCGGCAAACAAACCGAACTTCGACCGTTACTGGGGTCAATACCCGCATACGTTGTTGAATGCGAAAGGCGAATACGTCGGTTTGCCTGAAGGTCAAATGGGGAACTCAGAAGTGGGTCACCTGAACATCGGTGCAGGTCGCGTCGTCTATCAATCGCTATCCCGAATCAACAACGCGGTCAAGGATCGCTCGTTCTTCTCGCGTCAAGCGATGAACGATGCGGCAGGTCACGTGAAGAAATATGGTTCAGCGCTTCATATCTTCGGTTTGGTCTCTGACGGTGGAATCCACAGTCACATCAACCACTTATATGCGGTGCTCGAATTCGCGAAACTTCACGAAATCGAAAAAGTCTACCTCCATGCTTTCACGGACGGTCGTGACTGCGACCCACAATCGGGCGCTGGTTTCCTCCGTGACGCGCAAGCGAAGATGGATGAATTGAATGTTGGACAATTCGCGAGTATCTCTGGTCGCTACTATGCGATGGATCGCGATAACCGTTGGGAACGCGTCAAGAAAGTCTATGACGCCATCACGTTCGGTGAAGGTCCGACGACGAAGGATCCAATCGGCATGGTTGAAGCTTCGTACAAACAAGACGTAACGGATGAGTTCATCGAACCAACTGTTGTCGTGCAGGAAGACGGTACGCCAGTCGCACCGATCCACGATAACGATGCGATCGTGTTCTTCAACTATCGTCCTGACCGTGCGATTCAGCTTTCGAAAGTCTACAAAGAAAAAGGTGGCTTCAACGGCTTCGAAATTCCAGACAACGCACCGAAGAACCTGCTACTCGTCTCAATGACGAAGTACTCGGATGCGATTGATACGGACATCGTCTTCCCGCCTGAAGACATCAAGAACACGCTTGGTGAGACATTGTCAAAACAAGGTCTCAAACAGCTACGCATCGCGGAAACGGAAAAGTATCCGCACGTCACGTTCTTCTTCAACGGACAACGTGAAGAACCATACGAAGGGGAAGATCGGATCTTGATCCCTTCACCAAAAGTCGCGACATACGACTTGAAACCGGAGATGAGCGTCTATGAAGTCACAGATGCCCTCGTCGACGCAATCAACTCGGACAAACACGACGCGATCATCCTCAACTTCGCTAACCCGGATATGGTCGGTCACTCGGGTATGCTCGAGCCGACGAAAAAGGCGATCGAAGCTGTCGATGAGTGTCTTGGGAAAGTCGTTGACTTGATTCTCAGCAAAGGCGGCGCGGCAGTCATCACGGCTGACCACGGGAACGCGGATAAAGTCCTCAATGCGGACGGCAGTAAGATGACGGCGCATACGACAGAACCCGTTCCATGTATCGTGACGGTCGAGGACGTTGAACTCCTTGAACCACTCACAGGTGCACTCGCTGATCTCGCACCAACGGTCCTTGATCTCCTCGGAGCAGACCAACCAGCAGAGATGACTGGTAAATCGATCGTTTTGAAGAAATAATCCCGTCGATCGAAGTAGCTACACCACATATTTCTTACACACAAAAGGAGCGAATTTAAATGTCAATGATTACAGAGATTTACGCACGCGAGATTCTTGATTCACGCGGTAACCCAACAGTAGAAGTAGAAGTTTATACAGAAGATGGCGGTTTCGGTCGCGCACTCGTACCATCAGGTGCATCAACTGGTGAGCACGAAGCAGTCGAACTCCGTGATGGCGACAAAGCACGTTACCTCGGAAAAGGTGTTTTGAAAGCTGTTGACAACGTCAACGAAAAAATCGCACCAGAAATCATCGGTTACGATGTCTTCGACCAAGCTGGAATCGACAAAAAGATGATCGATCTCGACGGTACGAAAAACAAAGGTAACTTCGGTGCTAACGCAATCCTTGGTGTTTCTATGGCTGCTGCACGTGCTGCTGCAGATGAGCTTGGTCTTCCACTCTACACATACCTCGGTGGATTTAACGCGAAAACATTACCAACTCCAATGATGAACATCATCAACGGTGGATCACACGCAGACAACAACGTGGACTTCCAAGAGTTCATGATCATGCCTGTCGGTGCTCCAACATTCAAAGAAGCACTTCGTATGGGTGCTGAAATCTTCCACGCGTTGAAATCAGTTCTTAGCGGAATGGGTCTTAACACAGCAGTTGGTGACGAGGGTGGATTCGCTCCAAACTTGAAATCAAACGAAGAAGCAATCACAGTTATCCTTGAAGCAATCGAAAAAGCTGGCTACAAAGCAGGCGAAGATGTTTACCTGGCAATGGACGTCGCTTCTTCTGAGTTCTACGATAAAGCAGCTGGAACATACAACCTCGCTGGCGAAGGCAAAGTCCTCTCAACAGAAGAGCTTGTTGAATTCTACGCACAACTCGTTGACAAATACCCAATCATCTCAATCGAAGATGGCTGTGACGAAAACGACTGGGATGGTCACAAACTTCTTACAGATCGTATCGGACACAAAGTCCAACTCGTTGGGGATGACTTGTTCGTAACGAACACTGAGAAACTTGCTGAAGGTATCGAAAAAGGCATCGCGAACTCGATCCTCATCAAAGTTAACCAAATCGGTACGTTGACTGAAACATTCGACGCAATCGAAATGGCTAAAAAAGCTGGTTACACAGCTGTCGTTTCTCACCGTTCTGGTGAAACTGAAGATTCAACGATCGCTGACATCGCTGTTGCGACAAACGCTGGTCAAATCAAAACGGGTTCACTTTCACGTACAGACCGTATCGCGAAATACAACCAACTTCTCCGCATCGAAGACATGCTTTCAGACGTTGCTGTCTACGACGGAATCAAATCATTCTACAACCTCAAGAAGTAATTTCAGGTTGATTGTTTGAACAAGCTATAAGGAAAACCTCCTATTCGTGTGATACGTACACACGGATAGGAGGTTTTTTTTACATATCAAGCGATGTCAAACGCGAAAATCCCTTTTGTCATCAAAACTAAAATGAACTGTCAAAAAATTGATTTATCTCATTAGACGGCTAAAATGTTATACTCATAAATAAGTGCAAATTAAATAGTTATAGCGATTAATTACACCTTAATCAATGAAGGTGAAAAATACGTTTAAAGGAGATACGATCATGTTAAATTCAGATTTAGATATCCGTTTAGAACCACGTATTCAAGAGTTATATCGACTGCATAAGGAACGTTCAGCTAATATTGACTGGAGCTACCACGAGTTCATTCCATGGGATAAGGCGATGTCGTTTAAACGCGTTCCTTGGGATGAGAGCCAAGTCACGCTTCCAGAAGGTGTTATCGTAGCAATTGAGACGGCATTACTGACAGAAGTCAACTTACCATGGTATACGTCACACTTAGACTATACATTCAAGAACTCGATGGAAGTCATCAATGACTTCGTCCGGACATGGACAGCAGAAGAAGACCAGCACTCGAACTTACTCGAGACGTATTTACTCGTCACGCGAAACGTCAATCCAACGCGACTCCATCAGTTAAGAAGACGCGTCGTTGAGAACGGCTGGTTCCCGGACTTCACGAACCCGCTAGCGACGATGGCATATACGTCACTGCAAGAGTTAGCGACACTTGTCTTTTATAACAACGTGGCGAAAATCGCAGGGGCGCATGACAAGGATTTGGCAACGCTACTCCGTCGTCTAGCGAAGGACGAAGCACTGCATTATGCGTTCTATCGTGACACGGTCAAAGCACACCTAGAGCTTGACCCGAACTTCATCGTCTTCTTCGAAGACGTCATCATCAACTTCTCGATGCCAGGTGCTGTCATGCCTGATTTTACGGAACGCATGAAGACGATTGCTGTTGATACGAACTATGGACCACTCCAATACTTCGACCAAGTATTAGACGTCGTCGTCAAATTCTGGGGCATCGCTGATTTAGAACCGACAACTGACGAAGCGAAACAATCTCAAGCGAACATCATGAAGTATCACGGACGTTTGAAGCGCATCAAGGAACGTCAGGAACGCCAACTCGAAAAAGCGAATCTCGACGTCTAAGGAGGCAATGAACATGAAGTGTGAAATCTGTGGAACTGAAACGAACAACCAAGTCAGTTACTTGGAACTCGATACGTGGGAATTCAACTCATTGAACAAAGAAGCAAAAGACTTTTATCCGATTTGTTTTGATTGTTTTGATAAACATACGAACCATTTCATCGATCAGGAAATGGATCTGGAGTTACGAAAAAAACGTTCACAAATGGTCAACAAAGAAGTAGAAGCCGAAATCGAAGCGATTCTTGAGGTCGAGAATTAAGGAATCTTCTTCATAGAAGTATAACCGGTAGTGCTTCGGCTCTACCGGTTTTTTACGTCTATAAAAAAGCAGCTATTTCTTCTTTCACGCAAACACGTGCACGTGATGGAAGAAATAGCTACTTTTTAATATGAAATCAATCTTCAATAAACGTAACGAGATAATGATGAGGGGAATGAAGGGGTGCACGGGTCACGAAAAAATCTGGGAGATCTACATCGATTCCAAGTTCACGTAGTGTATCCGGCTCCAGACATTCTTGAACGAGACGCTTAATATCCTGTAATAATTCATCATGCAGGTTCGCTTCCTTTGGAAAGGCGCGCTTCGCATCGTCGCGTAATAATAATACGATCGGCGGTAGCCCCCGCAATAGGTCGACTTGAAGAGGCTGCTGATGACGTTCGAAATAATCATTCAGACAACTGACGACCCTCATCGAGTGTTCTTCTTTCATCCGATCCCAACTCTCTGTATGTGACTGTAACTCTCTAGCTATTCCCTAATTGAAGCGAGGATATGCAGGGAAACTGGAAATGAAGCATTACGAGGACGCTGTTCGGGGTAGAACTAGAGGGAAGGGGGAATCGACATGCTATTTCGGTTTTTGTTTTTAGGGCTTGATACGTCGATTGGTGACATCCCGTTGCGCCTCATCTATTTTACGGAACTCATACTATTCATCGGTTTGTATCAAATCACGAGCCGATTTTCACGTCAGAGTCTGATTTTGGGAACGGCACTCGGAATTGGCGGACTGATTGCCATCTTACCCGGTGCGCTCTATATCATCCGTTATAATCCGGAGGATGCCGTCATCGATGTCACGTTCCTATTGATTTATTTATTTGAGCCGCTAGCAATTGTTGCGTTCATTGTTGCTTTGATTCGACGTTTGTTCGTGGAGCGAAAAAGAGCCGGGAAAGCAAAGAGATGAAAGTCTTGTCAGTTAGACTCCGATTGTTCATGAATTTCCGTCCAAGACGTCGCTTTCCGCGGACGGAAGGCAAGTCTCCTTGTCGCGTGTGCTCCTGCGGGGTCTTACCTATTCCGCTCTTCCCGCAGGAGTTTCCGTCTTTTTCGGAAATCAACAATCTAACCTAACGTGCTACTGAGAGGACAAGAAATACACCGTAAGATGGCGTGACGCTGTCTTGCGGTGTATTTGCGTATGCATCCAAATACTTTCTTTCAATAGTGTAAGGGAGAGTAACTGGAAGAATATTCTATAATAGAGGGAGAGCGAAATCAGATCTTAGTTGGTTTCGTAAGATCCTGATGATTATAGGAGTGAGTTTCGTGCATAAAGTGTTGTTTGGTTTATCTGTCTTAAATAGTCTCTATATTACGAATAACTTATTTACGTATTCCGATAGTTTTTTAAATGCGCCACTCGGCATCACGACCGTCATTGCCGTGACATTGATGTTCCTGAATGACAGCGTCAAAAAAGATAAACCGTCACTGTACACGAAAGCGACCGACGGATTAGGATTCATTAATATTTTGATTGGTCTCTCATTGATCGTCTTTATTTAAGATATGATTCGTGCATGATCATATGGAATGATCGTAAGTCTGATGCGGTGTCAGGCTTCTTTTTTTATGGTCCAATCCAAGGACTCGAAAAAAATAAAATATATTTTAAAGAAAAAAGATTGATGTGTAACCGGTTACACAATATGATGATTCTTGTAAGCGTTATCAAAAGAAAGAGGTGGCGAAACATGTCGACCATCCGGGAAGTAGCGAAAGCGGCACATGTCTCCGTCGCGACGGTCTCACGCGTCATGAACGAAAAGGGTTATGTCAGTGAGAAATCGCGTAAGGCGGTGCTTCAGGCAATCAAACAATTGGATTATCGACCAAACCGGGTCGCGAGATCGTTGTTCCAAAAGCGGTCCGGACTGATCGGTTTGATCGTTCCCGACATCACGAATCCGTTCTTCCCACAACTCGCACGGGCTGTGGAAGATATGGCACATCAACATGGTTTTCAGGTCATTTTGTGTAACACAGACGAACAGTTTCAGAAAGAACGCGAATATATCAAGTCACTCGAGGCGATGCATGTCGACGGATTGATCATCACGACGAACTACTCGAATAATCCGAACTATGAAGAACTCGAAGTGCCGGTCGTAGCGTTAGACCGTGTGTTACAAGGAGCGATTCCGACGGTGACCTCAAACGGATACGAAGGCGGGAAGAAGGCAGCATCATTCTTACTTGCTTCTGGTGCGACGGAGCTAGCAGTTATCAGCGGTCCCTCGAAACTCCCGACGATCAAGAAACGCCGGGACGGCTTTGAGGAAGTCGCCGGAACCCATCTCGTCGCAAGCATCGAGTCACCGTTCCACTTTCAAGGAGCGCTCGATGCCGCGAACTATCTCTTTGATCACTATCACTGCAACGGCATTTTTGCCGCGAGCGATGTCATCGCTGCAGCAACGGTGCAAGTCGCTGCGGAACGCGGGATCACGATTCCGGACGAGCTACAAGTGATCGGCTATGACGGCATCGAACTCGGACAAATGATTTCACCACCGTTGACGACGATTGCGCAGCCGATCTATCAAATGGGAGAACTGGCGGCGAAACTTTTGATTCAGCGGATTGAAGGCACACCGATTGCCGCCGTTCATCATGAGTTGACAGTTGAGATCATCGAACGGGAAACGACGAAACGGAAGGATGAGGAAGCATGAAACAAATCAGTGTCATCGGCAGTATCTCGATGGATCTCGTCGTCGAAAGTAAACGCCGCCCAGGCGCAGGCGAAACGGTCATCGGGGATGCCTTTCATACCGTACCGGGCGGAAAAGGGGCGAACCAAGCAGTGGCGGTCGCGCGTCTCGGCAGTACCGTCGAAATGATCGGTTGCGTCGGCAGTGACGCAAACGGTGAAGCGATTCGCGAAAACTTCAAAACGCAAGGAGTACAGACGACACACTTGCAAACGATTGAAGGCGAACGGACGGGAACGGCACATATCACGCTCGCTGAAGGCGATAACTCGATCGTCGTCGTTCAGTCTGCTAATCAACATGTGAAATTTGCGGATGATACACTCGCGCCGATTCTCGCAGACAGTGAAATCATCTTACTACAGCTCGAGATTCCAATCGAAACGGTCGAGACCGTTGCTCGCGAAGCACATGCAGCCGGCATTCCAGTCGTCTTGAATCCAGCACCGGCGATGTCACTCAGTCCGGAATTGATTGAACACGTCACATACTTAACGCCAAACGAACATGAATGTGGCTTGATCTTCGGACAAGACCAGCCAATCGAACATTGGTTGATGGAATATCCGAATAAATTGATCGTGACCGAAGGCAGTCGCGGGGCACGCTTCTACGACGGTGAGTCGATCGTGACGATTCCAGCGATCGAGACGACCGTCGTTGATACGACAGGAGCAGGGGATACGTTCAACGGCGCCTTAGCCGTTGCCTTAACGGAAGGACAATCGCTCGTCGAAGCGATTCGTTTCGCGAACCGGGCAGCCGGCTTATCGATTCGCGCTCTTGGCGCTCAAGGCGGCATGCCAACACGGGAACAGATGGAGGGAGACGCATGAAGAAACACGGTATCTTAAACAGTCATATCAGCAAGGTCCTGACCGATCTCGGTCATACCGATACGATCGTTATCGCCGATTGCGGCTTACCGATTCCAGACGGGGTCGCCCGAATCGATTTAGCACTGGAACTCGGCACACCGTCATTCCTCGACGTCGTCCGTGTCGTCGCCGGTGACATGGCGATCGAACAACTGACACTGGCGACAGAAATCAAAGAAGCGAATCCGGATGTCCTCGAGCAACTCGAAGCCATGCAGATCGAGACGGCGTTCGTCTCGCATGAAGAGTTCAAGAAATTGACGCAGCAGGCGAAGGTCATCATCCGGACCGGGGAAGCGACACCGTACGCAAATGTCATCTTCCATTCCGGCGTAATCTTTTAAGGGGGTCGAGTAATGCGTATCGAGATGACAGGTATCAAAAAAGCATTCGGTCCTGTTCCCGTCCTGAAAGGTGTCGACTTCGAACTCGCTGCGGGTGAGATCCACGCCTTGATGGGAGAGAACGGTGCCGGGAAATCGACGCTGATGAAGATTTTGACCGGTGTCCATAAAGCGGATGCAGGCACGATCCGCGTCGATGGACAGGACGTCGAATATAAGAATCCGAAACTTGCCGAAGAGGCGGGGATTGCCTTCATCCACCAGGAGCTGAACATCCTCCCGGATTTAACGGTGACGGAGAACCTGTTCCTCGGACGAGAGTTGAAGTCACGCTTCGGGATTCTCAAGCAAGGGGAGATGAAGCGGCAGGCAGAACGTGAACTCGCCGAATTGAACGTCTTCATGGATGTCGATCAACTTGCCCGGACGTTATCGGTCGGTCAACAACAGATGATCGAGATCGCAAAAGCTTTGATGACGGACGCGAAGGTCATCATCATGGATGAACCGACAGCCGCACTGACGGAGCGGGAAATTCGCGCCTTATTCAGCGTCGCAACGGCACTGCGCAACCAAGGTGTCTCGATCGTCTATATCTCACACCGGATGGAGGAAATCTTCGAGCTCTGCGACCGGATCACGGTCTTACGGGACGGGATCTCCGTCTCGACACACGCGATTCCCGAGACATCGTTCGAACAGATCGTCCGGGAGATGGTCGGTCGTGAGATGGGTGAACGGTATCCGGACCGTGACGTGTCGATCGGTGCGACTGTTCTCGAAGTCAAACAGGCGAGCGGGAAACGGTTCGACGATGTCTCGTTCTCCGTCAAGGCTGGTGAAATCATCGGCTTTTCAGGTTTGATGGGGGCCGGGCGGACGGAAGTCATGCGCGGGCTGTTCGGGGTCGATCGCCTGAAAGAGGGAACAATCGAACTGAACGGACAGTCGCTGAAGATTAAGACACCGTATGATGCGATCCGCCAGGGCATCGGCTTTTTGACCGAGGACCGCAAAGGTGAAGGATTGTTCCTCGACTTTTCACTGCGTGAGAACATCTCGCTGCCGACGATTCGTTCGTTATCAAGATCCGGTGTCATCAAGGATCAGGCAGAACGCGATTTCGCAGAAGGATATTTGAAGTCGCTCTCGGTCCGGCACAGCTCGATGGACCAGCCGGCGAAATCACTGTCTGGTGGGAACCAACAGAAGGTCGTCCTCGCGAAGTGGCTCGGGACACAACCAAAAGTCTTGATCCTCGACGAACCGACACGTGGTGTCGACGTCGGGGCAAAGAAAGAGATTTACCTCATCATGAACGAACTCGCTGCGGCGGGTGTCGCGATCATCATGGTCAGCTCGGACCTCCCGGAGATTCTCGGGATGAGCGACCGGGTCTACGTCATGCGCGAAGGCAAGATGAGCGGCATGTTGACACGACAGGAAGCGACGCAAGAAAGCATCATGACACTTGCGACAGGAGGACAATGATATGGAATTGATGCAAGGCAAGGTAACGGAAGCAAAACCGAGACGTCTTGGGATCGGACAAAAGCTTGGACCACTCGCAGGATTGTTCGCGATCGTCCTCGTCGTCTCGATCATGGAACCGGACTTTTTAACACTGAATAATCTATTTAACATCTTACGGCAAGTCTCGATCAATGCCTTGATTGCCTTCGGGATGACGTTCGTCATTCTGACAGGTGGGATTGATTTATCGGTCGGCTCGATTCTCGCCCTCTCGTCCGCCTTCGTCGCGGGTCTGATGACGGACGGAACGTCAGCGTTGATCGCTGTTCTGGCTGGTCTAATCGTCGGAGCTGTCATGGGTGCGTTAAACGGGATGGTCATCTCGCTCGGGAAAGTCGCACCATTCATCGCAACACTTGCGACGATGACAATCTTCCGAGGTTTGACGCTCGTCTATACGGATGGGAAACCAATCACTGGACTTAGCCAAGGTGGCTGGTTCGAACTGTTCGGACGCGGCTACTTCTGGATCTTCCCAGTACCGGTTTTAACAATGTTGCTTGCCTTCGCGGTCCTCTACTTCATCTTGAAGAAGACGACGTTCGGTCGCTATACGTATGCGATTGGTGGTAACGAAGAAGCAGCAAAGTTGATGGGGATTCAAGTCAATAAAGTCAAAATCATGATTTACTCACTCTCTGGGTTGATGGCGGCACTTGCCGGCATCATCCTGACGTCTCGTCTGAACTCGGCACAGCCGACGGCGGGGACATCGTACGAACTCGACGCCATCGCAGCGGTCGTCCTTGGTGGGACGAGCCTCTCAGGTGGTCGTGGCTGGATTGTCGGTACCTTGATCGGTGCCTTGATCATCGGAACACTGAACAACGGACTTAACTTGCTTGGTGTCTCCTCGTTCTTCCAACTCGTCGTCAAAGGTTTAGTCATTTTGTTCGCGGTACTCGCGGACCGGAAACAAGCAGCGTAACCCACACTCAAAAAGGAGGATTTACAGATGAAAAAACTACTTGCAGTCGTCATGATGGCATTAATGGTCTTCGCAGCCGCCTGTTCGACGGAACAACCGGGCAGCAGCAACGGTGATACGAAGAAAAAGACGAAGGACTTTAAGATTGGTCTTTCGATTTCAACCCTCAATAACCCATTCTTCGTCTCGTTAAAAGAAGGGGCAGAACAAGAAGCAAAAGCACAAGGCGCAACACTTCAAGTCGCCGATGCACAAGATGATGCGGCAAAACAGGCAAGCGACATCGAAGACATGGTTCAAAAGAAAGTCGATCTCATTTTGATCAACCCAACGGATTCAGCAGCAGTTGGTGCAGCCGTCCAAACAGCAAACGATGCGAACATCCCTGTCATCACAGTTGACCGGAACGCAGAAGCAGGCGACGTCGTCGCACACATCGCGTCGGATAACGTCGCGGGTGGGAAACAAGCAGGTGAGTTCATGATCGAACTCGTCGGCGACAAAGCAAAAGTCGTGGAGCTCGAAGGGATTCCAGGAGCATCCGCAACTCGCGACCGTGGTAAAGGGTTCCATGAAGCAGTCGACGGTAAACTCGACGTCGTCGCAAAACAAGCAGCAAACTTCGACCGGGCAAAAGGATTGTCGGTCATGGAGAACATCCTCCAAAACAACAAAGACATCAAAGCCGTCTTCGCGCACAATGATGAGATGGCACTTGGTGCGGTCGAAGCATTAAAAGCAGCTGGTCTCAATGATGTCAAAGTCATCGGCTTCGATGCGACGGATGATGCCGTCAAAGCCGTCAAAGATGGAAAAATGGCAGGAACGATCGCTCAAAAACCGACTGAGATCGGAAAGATGGGTGTCGAGACAGCCATTAAGCACTTAAAAGGCGACAAAGTCGAGAAGAACATCCCAGTCGATCTCGAATTGATCAAACAATAAGGAGATGAGACACCTGAGTCGACGATTCAGGTGTCTCTTTTCGTCAGGCAGGAAAAAGTTCCTAAATCTATTCCTTGTTCCCGTACTTGTTTTTCTCTATAATGAAAGAAGCGTATATTACTGAAGGAGGATCATCGATGATCATTCATAACGTGGCTCTTGTCGGCCTCATCGTCGTTTCCGTTCTTCTCATCATCGTCGTTCTATTGATGTCGGGTCGTACGACCGGACTCGGAGCATTGACGGGTGGAGCAGAACAATTATTTGGTCGCCAAAAAGCTCGTGGCTTGGATGCGGTCCTAAATCGTGTGGCGTCTATCTTAGGAGCATTACTCTTCATTTTGGCGTTACTCGTCGCTTTTTATAAGTGAGCATTGAAACGACAGCCGTATGATCGCGCTGTCGTTTTTTGTATTTCTCGATATTCATTTTTTCCGGATATGGGGTATAGAGTTAGAGGGGGAATCATTTTATGAAAATCACTTTACCAAAACCATTCTTTTTCGAAGCCGGCCCACGTGCCGTTTTACTATTACACGGATTCACGGGATCGAGCGCGGATGTCCGCATCCTCGGTCGCTATTTACAGAAGCAGGGCTATACGTCCCTCGCACCACAATATAAAGGGCACGCTGCCCCACCCGAAGAGCTGACGAAGACCGGGCCAGCCGACTGGTGGCAGGATGTCCTTGCCGGATATCAGGAACTCGTCGATAAAGGCTATGACGAAATCGCTGTTTGCGGACTGTCGCTCGGTGGCGTCATGTCGCTGAAGTTATCGATGAACCGTCCGGTCAAAGCGGTCATCCCGATGTGTGCACCCGCCTACATCAAAAGTGAAGAAGTCATGTATGCAGGAGTCACCGAGTACGCACGAGAATTCAAGAAGCGAGAAGGCAAATCACAAGAAGAGATCGACCACGAGATGGCGTCCTTCGAACCGATGCCGACCTTGAAGGACTTACAGGAACTGCTGCGCGAGACACGCGATTCGCTCGAGGACGTCTACGCACCGACGCTCGTCGTCCAAGCGCGCAATGATCACATGATCAACACCGACTCCGCGAACATCATCCATGATGGAGTCAGTGCCTTCCAAAAAGAGCTGATCTGGTATGAGAACTCAGGTCACGTCATTACGCTCGACAAAGAAAAAGACCAGCTCCACTCTGACATCTTGGACTTCCTGGAGTCATTGAACTGGAGCAAGTAACTGGAGGTGTCACGTTGGAATTACGTGAACGAATACTAACGGTCATCACGACGGAAGAACGTCCGTTGTCGATTGATCAATTAACGAAAAAACTAGAACTAGCGGATACGGAAGCATTCAAGGAATTGATTCGGACGCTAAACGCGATGGAAGACGAAGCGTTGATTGCCCGGACACGCTCGAACAAGTACGGAACGCTTGCGCAGATCGGTCAAGTCGCAGGGAAGATTTCCGTCCACCAACGCGGATTCGGTTTCGTCTCACCGGAAGACGGTTCAGAAGGCGACATCTTCTTGCCGGCACCGGAACTGAAGAACGTCTATAACGGCGACCGTGTCCTGGTCAAAGTGTTTGCCGAGTCAAACGGCGGCGATCGTCGCGAAGGGAAACTGCTCAAGATTCTCTCACGCGGACCAGCCGATTTCGTCGGAACGTTCGTCAGTCCAAAAGGGCGAATTGAATCGATTGCTTACATTGAACCGGATGATACGAAGCTGACGTTCTTACCGGTCGTCGCGAACGACGATACACTCGGTGCCGTCGATGGTCATAAAGTCCTCGCTCGGATCACGAAGTATCCAGACGGTCGCTACGCCGGAACAGCGAAAGTCTTAAAAATCATCGGTCACAAAAATGATCCAGGCGTCGACATCTTGTCGATCGTCCATAAGCACGGCATCAATGTCGATTTCTCACCGGAAGCGATCGCTGAGGCGAATGCCGTTCCGGATCAGATCGATGAGAAAGACTTAGTCGGACGCGTCGATCTACGAAACGAATTGACGGTGACGATTGACGGCGCTGACGCAAAAGACTTAGATGATGCGGTTCACGTTAAGAAATTAGCGAACGGCAACTTCGAGCTTGGTGTCCACATCGCCGACGTCTCGCATTACGTCAAAGAAGATTCAGCACTCGACGAAGAAGCGCGTGAGCGCGGAACGAGTGTTTATCTCGTTGACCGCGTCATTCCGATGATTCCGCACCGTCTATCGAACGGGATCTGTTCGCTCAATCCGCACGTTGATCGCCTGACGCTCAGCTGTATCATGGAAATCGATGCGAACGGTGCTGTCGTCAACCACGAGATCTTCCAGAGTGTCATCAAGACGACGGAACGGATGACGTACACGGACGTCCGGAAAATCATCGAACGCGAAGACGAGGAAGTGATCGCGAAGTACCAAGATCTCGTCGAGTACTTCGACAAGATGGCGGAACTCGCAGCAATCCTCCGTGAACGCCGCTCCCGTCGTGGGGCGATCAACTTTGACTTCCCAGAAGCGAAGGTCCTCGTCAACGAAGAAGGCAAGACGAGTGAGATCATCCTCCGGGAACGGTCGGTCGCCGAGAAGCTGATCGAAGAGTTCATGCTCGCAGCAAACGAAACGGTCGCGGAGCACATCCAGCGTCAAAAACTGCCGTTCATGTACCGGATCCACGATGAGCCAAAAGCAGAACGTCTCGATACGTTCTTCAAGTTCATCGGTAACTTCGGCATCAACGTCGAACGCAAAGGTGAGTCAGTCGCACCGAAAACGTTGCAATCGATCCTCAACGCTGTTGAAGGTGAGCCGGAAGAAGCCGTCGTCAGTACGGTCATGCTTCGTTCGCTCCAACAAGCGAAATACGACATCGAACCGATCGGTCACTTCGGTCTGTCGACGGACTACTATACGCACTTCACGTCACCAATCCGCCGGTATCCGGACTTAATGGTTCACCGTCTGTTGCGTGAATATGTCATATATAACGACAAATCACAAAAGACGCAAGACCGTTATTCGGAGATTTTACCGGAAATCGCCGATCATTCGTCAAAGCGCGAGCGTCGCGCTGTTGATGCAGAGCGGGAAACGAACGCCTTGAAGAAAGCCGAGTATATGGAGCAACACATCGGTGAGACGTTTGAAGGTGTCGTCAGTGGTGTGACGAACTTCGGGATGTTCGTCGAATTGCCGAACACGATCGAAGGACTCGTCCACATCCAAGCGATGACGGATGACTTCTACCGCTACGATGAAGCGAACTATCAGCTGATCGGCGAGCGGACGAAGCAACAGTTCCGGATCGGCGATGTCGTCGAGATTAAAGTCACGAACGTCAACATCGATGAACGGACGATCGACTTCAGCGTCGTCGGGATGCCAGAGCGGCAACCGAAGAAACGGTTCGAGTCGAAGACGATCCGCTCAAGCGGTGGACGTCCGGGACAAAAACGCGACGATAAGAAGAAAGACGATCGTCGTGGCAAGAAACGGTCGGGTAAGAGCGAACAAGGTAAAGGAAAAGGATTCTCGTTAAAGAATAAGAAAGATAAACCGCCGTTCCATAAGGCGGTCTCGAATAAGAAACGGAAGCGCAAATAAGCGCTTCCGCATCGGAAATGTGGTGAACGAACATGCCAAAGGGAACAGATTCGAAAGTCTTAGCGAACAACAAACGGGCCTCGTTCGATTATGCGATCGAGGATACGATTGAAGCCGGTCTCGTCTTGACGGGAACGGAAATCAAATCGGTCCGTAAAGGAAAGATCAGTATTGGAGACGCGTTCGTCCGGTTTGACGGGGGAGAAGCGATTCTCTGGAACTCGAACATCGCCCACTTCGAACAAGGAAACCGGTACAACCATGAGCAGCTCCGCCCGCGGAAGCTGTTATTGCACAAGAAACAGATCGCAAACTTGATCGGTGCGGTCTCACGGGACGGCTATACGATCGTGCCGCTGAAGGTCTACATCAAGAACGGATATGCGAAATGCTTAATTGGACTCGGACGCGGGAAGAAGAAATTCGATAAACGCGACGACCTGAAGAAGAAGGATGCGAAGCGTGATATCGAACGAGCACTGCGCGATAAGCAAAAGTATTGAACCCGTAACACTTTTCTGCTAGAATATTAGTATTCGGAAAGCCCCAATTTTATATCTTGGGGACGTTACGGATTCGACGGGGGTAGTTCGGTCTTCTGTGGCGTGTCGAGGGGTCGGCCTCGTTAAAACGCACCAGCCATAACTGGCAAAACTAACACACAACTCGCAGCAGCGTAATAGCAACTGCGGATCCTAGCAGCTGTCGCCTGGTCGGCTGATTTCTAGGGTCTCACTTTAAACAGGCTACGCTTGGACCCTTCCGTCTGGAGGGAAAGAGAAGAGATGGAATCAGACTGGTCGGACGGACGCCTGTCAATTGGCAGCCTGACGACGAGATCCCAATAAATTGACTACACACGTAGAAGCTTAAGTATACGATGCCTTCGGACGTGGGTTCGACTCCCACCGTCTCCATACCCTGAAATCTTAGGATTTCAAAAAGTGCTATAAATGTTGACATATCAACATTTATGGCACTTTTTTATTTTAATTTCTAGTAATATTTTTCAACTTTCATAATTTGAATATATACATATTTAGGATTTCTGTATGTTTATTTACATTTGCTTTGTTTAATATGATAATTTTAGTGTTAGATAAAAAAGACTAAAATAAATTTATATAGAAATTCAAAAGAAGAGATACCTGAAAATTTCAAAATAGTTTTTATAAAATTTATTAAAATTTGATTATCAATTTATAGTAATAGAATACAAAAAAACTATCCAAAAAATAATCAAAGAAATTAATTTCATTGAGTTTATAAAAAATCATTTCTGAGTACCATCTTTTAAATCTAAATATTTATAAATAGAAAGGGATTTATATGAAATTAACTAAAATAATTTTTAACAATTACCGCAGTTTTGGACCAACTGATACAGTAATTCATATTTCAGATTTAACGGCCTTTATAGGTCATAATAGTTCAGGTAAAACTACTGTATTGAGTTCACTTCAAAAAATGTTTGGAAACTCTAAAGTAACTAAATCAGATTTTCATATTCCTTTAGAAAAAACTGCAGACGAAATAACAAGAAGTGAATTTTATATAGAAGCTTATTTTGAATTTTTTGATGAGGATAATGAAGGATTAGATGAAGATGATTACGGAATAGCGCAGTATTTTGAAAGCTTTAGAGTAGAACAACCTAACGGTGATCCATATATTGTTATACGCTTAGATGCGAGTTATGAGAAAGGGAGCTCTCCTGAAGGAATAATAGATTATAAGTACCATTATGTTGTTAATAGAGGGGAAAATGGACTTAAACCGATTTCAGCCCATGATAGAGATAAGATACAAGTTATTTATATTCCAGCAGTTAGAAACCCCTCGGAACAATTGAAAAATGCTAATGGAACTATATTATGGAGAATTCTAAATCAAATAAATTGGAAAGAGTCTGACAAAGTAAAGATAAATAATAAAATCGATGAATTAGATAATGAGGTAGCTAAGCAATCTGGAATATCGAAAGTAAAAGATGTGATTTCTAAACAATGGAAAAACTACCATAATGATTCTAGATACAATGAAGCTAATATAAAGTTTGGCAGTAGCGATTTAGAAAATATATTAAAAAAGCTAGAAGTGGAGTTTACACCTGCACATACCGAAAAAGCATTTAGAGTGGATGAATTAGGAGATGGTTTAAAGTCTTTATTTTACTTAACATTAATAGATTCACTATTAGAAATAGAAAATGCAGCAATAAGAGAAATTAAAAACAAAATTTCTGAAGAAGAACGAATATTAAATATTGATCCGCCAGCGTTGACACTTATTTTAGTTGAGGAGCCAGAAAATCATGTTAGTCCCCATTTATTAGGTAAGGTTATAAAGAATTTAAATAATATACGCAGTAGAAGTAATTCTCAAGTAATGTTAACTTCTCACAGTCCATCAATTATTAAACGTATAGATCCTACAGAAATACGCTATTTAAGAATTGAGAATGGAAAAACTATTGCTAAAGAGATTGTACTGCCTGAAAAGCAAGATGAATCATATAAATATGTAAAAGAAGCAATTAAAGCTTACCCAGAATTGTATTTTTCATCATTAGTTATATTAGGAGAAGGCGATAGTGAGGAAATATTAATACCAAAATTTCTAGAATTATATATGGATCACCTTGATACAGTTGCTACATCAGTAGTTCCTTTAGGTGGACGACATGTTAATCATTTTTGGAAGTTATTGAATCAATTGAGTATCCCTCATATTACATTATTAGATTTAGATAGAGAAAGAGAAGGCGGCGGTTGGGGAAGAATAAAGTATGTAATAAAACAACTATTGGAAAATGGAGCGGACAGAGATAAATTACTTAATACTTCGGACGATAGAATACTAACAGAAGAAGAATTAGATGATATGCATTTGTTGACTGAGTATGAACATATCGATGAATGGATACAATTTTTAGAAGAGTATAATGTATACTTTTCTAATCCGATAGATATTGATTTTTTAATGCTTGAAAAATATAAGGATGCATATTTAGAAATTCTAGATAAAAATGAAGGTCCTTTAATTAAGTTAGATGGAGAAAAGAAACAAAAAAGAATTTATGAATTAAGTGAACAAGAAAAGAAATCTACAGAATATCAAGATCGTATTGATAGTGATGTAAAAAGAACTTTAAAGAAAAATGGTAGTGATGGATATTCTTATACTCAAGAACAGAAAGAACTGATGATCTGGTATAGTTATTTCTTTTTAACTAGAGGAAAACCAGTAACACATTTACAAGCATTAAATAATATAACCGAAGATATATTAAAAGCGAATACTCCTTATGTTTTTAAAAATCTAGCTGGAAAAGTAAAATTACTCCTAAATATTAAGGAATGAGTAACATAGTGGAACTAACTAGTGAATGGAAACCAAGTGGTGGATTAGTACTAGAACCAGCAGCTTTGGATGCCTTGAAGGAGTTAAATAACTCTTTAGTTGTTGCAGGACCAGGAGCAGGTAAAACAGAACTATTAGCTCAAAAAGCTTGTTTTTTATTAGAAACGAAAAGCTGTGTAAATCCACATAAAATTTTAGCGATAAGCTTTAAAAAGGATGCAGCAGTAAATTTAAAGGAAAGAATAAAACTTAGATTATCTAAAAAATTTGAATCGAGATTTATATCACAAACTTTTGATTCTTTTGCTAAAAGCATATTAGATAGATTTCTATATGCATTATCTGATGAATTCAGACCAGATCCAAATTATCAGATAGCTACAAATCAGAATGAAATTATTCAAGCCTTTTCAAAGTGTAAAGTAAATTTATTTAACAATAAAATAAAGAAACAGTATATTGATAATTTAACTAGCACAAGAGTAGAGAACATGTCAGGGGTTTATAAAGACGTTTGGAGTAAATTACTTAAAGGTGATGAAGATATAAAACCAACTTTAAGTTTTCAGATGATATCTATTTTAGCAATTCGTATTTTAGAAACTAATCCGTTGATTCTTAAATCATTAAGGAAGACCTATTCTCACGTGTTTTTAGATGAGTTTCAAGATACAACGAAGGTGCAGTATGCCTTAATTAAAGTTTGTTTTCATAATTCATTAACTTCAATTACTGCTGTTGGTGATAACAGACAACGAATAATGATGTGGGCTGGGGCTAAAGTAGATGTATTCGATGCGTATAAGAGAGACTTTAATTCACGAGAATATACGCTGTTAATGAATCATAGATCAGCTCCAAGGTTATTAGAGATACAGAAAATAGTTAATAATTATCTTCAAGATGAACCATTTGCTCCTATTTCAAATTCTAAATGGTCTGAAAATGAAGGAGTTGCTGAAACGTGGTACTTCAAAGATTCTATTACTGAAGCAGAACATATTGCTGAAAAAATAAGGCAAGTAGTAGATGAGATGAAAATTGAATATAGAGATATTTGTATTATAGTTAAACAAAATGTTCAACAATTTTGTGATGATATAGTTAGGGTATTAGATAATGTAAATATTCAAGCTCGAAATGAAGTTAATTTCCAAGAATTGTTAAAAGAAGATATAGTTTTATTGATTATTAATACACTAAAGGCTGCTCTCAATGTTAAAGATAGTGATGCATGGATATTTATATGGGACGCAAAAATTTTCTTTGAAGGTAAATCAAGCACATTCAATCCTATTATTATTGATAAATTGAGAAAACAACTTAAATTAATGTTGAAAGATATAAAAATAAGATTAAATGACTTAAATGATCATCAGGAACTAACAAAACTATTAAGCGAAATAATAAATTTTTATGATCTAAATAAAATTAAAAAACACTATGTACAGTATTCACAAGGTCAATACATTAATAAATTACAAGAGGATTTATCAAATTATTTATATCAGTATTATTTATCAACAAATAATTGGCTAGAGGCAATTAATTCATTTGAAGGTCACGATTCAATTCCTATAATGACAATTCATAAAAGTAAGGGGTTGGAATTTGAGGTGGTATTTTTTGTGGGATTTGATGATAATTCTTTTTGGAGTTTTTCTAGTCAAAAAGATGAGGATACATGTACGTTTTTTGTAGGGCTTTCTCGATCGAAAAGATACCTATTTTTTACGTTTTCTGAAAATCGATTCGGAATTAACCGTACTAATTCTAAAATTTCAATCCTATATCAGATGTTAAAAGAATCCGGTGTAGTAGACGAAAAATATATAGGATTTGATTAAAAATATAGTATAAATAATTGTATCTGGCATACTGTGAACTGAACCCCGAATGATAACTTTTTTTTTCAAGTGTCTATCATTCGGGGTTCAGTTCAACTTAAGAATTAAGCACTTTCTTTGTTTATACTAACAATTACTTTAATTAAGGGTGTGAATTTTTTTGTTGGTCTACTACTATTTTGATGGATTTAGAAATTTTAAAAATTGTGATTTAAATTTCAGTAATGAATTAATTGTAAATTATAATAAAAAGAATAAGTCATTGAGTTTTATGCAAAATAAAAATTTTTTAGATAACTACTGGGGGAGAAATATAAATAGTATTACAACAATTGCCGGAAATAATGGGGTTGGAAAATCTACAATATTAGATTCTATAAAAGGTCGTTTTTTTTATGGATTTAATTTTTTACCACTCGAAACAGTTTTAGTTGAAAAAAAAGACAAATGCTATTGTATATATTACAGTGAAAAACTATTGGAAGAGAACTCAGCTATTGTTATTAATGATAATAAATACGTACTATCTGATTTTCAAGTAAATCCAAAAATAAAATCAATAATACTTGATATTAATATAGGAAATGAAAATATAGAATTTCAATTTAAAAAAGTAACTATTGAAGACATCGAAAGAAATTCCACAGAAGTACAAAATCAAACTAGAATAGGTAACGAAAGAAGCTTAGTATTTTATACAAATCAGTGGAACTATGAAACCTACAATAGAAGCTATAAAAGTAATAAAAACAGAGAATTCGATTATACAGATTTATCTATTGGTAATAAAATAGATTCATTAATTAATAAAGTTGGAGATTACGAAGAGCTTTTTTCGGAAGACATGAGAATCATTAATGGAGTATCTAGCGAGAATCGATTTAATACAGATTATTTGTATGAATTAAAATCAGAAGAAATTAAAAACGCACTAAGATATTTGAACGAAAGTTCTTTAAATAATAAAATAAATGATCATTTAATAATTCCAGAAGAAATAGTCATTAAATATGATTTTATGAGTTTAAGAGAAAGAAATGATTTATTATTACTAAATGATGAACTAAATATATATTTACGTTTTGAGAAAAAAGTAAATAACTTTTTCGGAGAACAAGTTTTTTATAACTATATTTTGAATTCAAAAAAAGATATCGGATCAAAAGAAATGATGTTATTAATAATAGTAGAAAATTTATTTTCAAATTTAGATTATATATTGTTTGAAAAAATAAAGGAAATTATCAAAGAAAAAGAAAAAAGAAAAGAATATAATCTAACGAGAATAGAAGATATCATACCCTTAATAGAATCATTTTCTGCGGTAGTTTTAGAAGAAATCGCTAATTTAAATTATACTGAAAAACTTAAAATTGAAAGAAGAAAAAAATTAAAGCAACGTGTTGAGAAATTGTTTAGTGATTACACAAACTTCATTCGATATCTTTTAACAGATTTTTTAGTCAATCGAGAACATATGATTTTGGATACTCATAGAATTAAGATGTTCGAAGTAGATAAAAATAGTGTCGGTATTGATAAAATAATTAATATTAAAATTCCTCGTATTAAGATAACCAAATCTAATAATAAAAGCATTTATAATTTTGTAAACAAGTACAATGATTTATCTGGAAAAAATAAATCACTTCATTTTTCATGGAGAAATTTAAGCTCAGGTGAAATTCAATTACTTAATCTATGTACAAGTTTATATTTAGCAATTAAAGATTCAAAACATAGAGATGTGCTTATTTTGTTAGACGAAGCTGAAATATCATTACACCCTATGCTTCAAAAAAAAATAATAAGTGTACTTTCAGGCATGTTAGATAGTTTAGAATTACAAGAAAAAAATATTCAAGTCGTTTTAAGTACACACTCTCCATTTATTTTGTCTGAGCTTCCTTTTAACTGTTTGATTTTATTAAAAAAAGATGATTTAGGAAACGTAGTTGTACAAAATGAACTTGAAAATATACCAGCAACTTTAGGTGCTAATATTCATGACTTATTTTCGCATTCATTTTTCCTATCTGATGGTCTTATCGGTGAATACGCAAAAGAGAAGATTAATGAAGTAGCCAATAATTTATTAAAAAATAATGTGAATGCGTCTTTAGATCAAGATTATATTGAAAAATTTATCAATCAGATAGGAGAACCTATAATTAAAGCGAAACTAATTGAACTATACAATCAAAGAAGTATCTTAAATAAACCAAAAGAAATGGATGGTATAATTCAAGATATTGAGAGTTTAAAAATACAATTAAAGAAGCTAGAGGAAAGAAATGAGTAAATTATGATTCACATTCAGATTCCTAATTCTTTACTTATGCAGCATAAAATCTTAGCTAATGATAGTAGTAAGTTAAAAAAAGATCTCTCTTCATTAAGCGAACGACAAAATAATAAACCTTTTCTAGGGATTATTAATTATTTGATTTCTAATTTAGAAAAAATTGTAAGTTGCAGCTTTGAAGATTTAAAAAAGATTCAAATGGAATATCTAACATTAGTTTATGATTTAAAAGATTTATTATTAATAAATAAAAAACTCAAAAATGATTTTTTAATTTTACTTTCCAATATTTCAAACGCTTTTCTTAAAGCTTATGATAATTTTACTAAAAGAAGTAATGTTTCGTGGAATAGCTATATTTTTTTAAAAAAATTAAATCAAGTTGTTTGTCCATATTGCAATGCGAACTTTATTCATACGGTTCAATCTAATCAATTTCTATCAGGAGCCTCATCAAGAGGAATGGCCGATTTAGATCACTTTTTACCAAAAAGTATTTTTCCGATTTTTGCGATTACATTATCTAATTTAGTTCCGAGTTGTATATATTGTAATCAGCGTTTCAAGAGTACTTATTATACAAGTTTTACAAGGAATTTCTCTCCTTATGATAAAAACTTAATAAATAAATTTAAGTTTAAATTTATTTACTCTAAAGACGACTTTAAAAGTGCTTTTGAGAAATTAGGGGAAGTCGAAGGTGCAGGTTTTTCCAAAGAGGAAAGATATTATTTAGAATTAGCTTCCAAAAATGATTTATTCGATTTCGAAAAAATTGAGAAGTTCAACAAAGATGAAGAAGATTTAAATAAAATATATGAATTGCTTTTAGAGATAAAAGAGTTTAATAGTGAAAACGAAGCTATGTACAAATGCATCTTGAAAATTTCCCAAAGTCTCCATATATATATTATGAAATTACGACAATTAATGAGTTTAGGTAAACTGGAAGCCATAGAATTAAATGAAAAATTAATTTCTGAATTAAGTATAGAATATGGAAAAATTCTTACTGAAAGAAAAAAATACGAATTACAAAAGAAAAAGAACTCAATTCAAAGAAAATGTATTACTGCTGTAAAAAATACCATTGAGAAAAATTTTAATAAGGTACAAAAAACCTATAATTTTAATAAAATATTCATTTTGGATGAAATTAAAACGATTAAAAAAGTTAATTTTGTGGATATCGCCTTAGGGAAAAGTGAGGATTATAAAATTGGAATTCATGCGAATTGCGAATCCGATACTGAAAAGTATATGATTTACAACAACGTTGCACTTTTTCAATTAGAGAGTGTTTATAATGAATATAGAGGCTATGTAAATAAAAAAATAGAACAAAGCTATGTTTTGAATGCATTATATAAGAGTCAATTAAAAAAACAATTTCCTAATCTATTTGATGAGTACTCTATAGATAATTTATCAAGTTTAATACTAATTGATGAAGAAAATCAAAAAAATGAAATTTTAGGGAAGTTAATTTATGATTTAGTTCTTTCAAACGTAAAAGCTCAATCAAGTACCTAATCTTAACTACTAATTTTTTGGGGGAATTACAGAATATTTTTTTATGTGATTCCTTTGAACGGAGCTGAAACCTATGATACGACGTGCCACGTTGATGGACGGAAAAGCCTTATCGGACTTAATGCGACGCATTGATCGGGAAACGAAATACATGTTGTATGAGCCGGAGGAACGCGTCCTGTCGACGGAACAGGCCGAGGCGTTTATCGAGAAGTTCGGTCAGGCTGCTAACTCGGATATCTTTGTCGTGGACGTCGATGAACAACTCGTCGGATACGTGCTCGTTGTCGGTGGTGAGCCAAGTCGGATCCGTCACCGGGCGAATCTTGTCATCGGTTTGCTCGATGCCTACACGGGTCGTGGTCTTGGTGCGGGTCTACTTGAGGCAGTCGATGCGTTTGCCATTGAAGCAGGGCTCATCCGACTCGAGTTGACGGTTCGCAAGGATAACTTGCGGGCAATCGAGCTCTATCATAAGTTTGGCTTTAACATCGAAGGAACACGCATCGCATCACTCTTCATCGATGGGGAATACGTTGATGAACTGGCGATGTCGAAAATCTATACGACAGAAGAATCCTAAAAAAAGATGCTCCGTGGACTTATCTCTGAAAAGAGACGAGACCGTGAGCATCTTTTTTATGGTGATATCTTTTGTTGTTCGAAGTCGATCTCCAGAACATTTTTCGCATAATCCTTACCCCAGTCATACATCGCATCTAAAATCGGCATTAAGCTATGTCCATGCGGCGTCAACGAGTATTCGACCTTCGGTGGTACGACCGGGTAGACTTCCCGGTGAATGATGTGGTGGTCTTCAAGTTCTCGAAGTTGATTGACGAGCATCCGTTGCGTGATCCCGGGCATCAGACTTTTTAGTTCCCCGAAGCGTTTTGTTCCTTCCTTACCTAAGTGCCAAAGAATGAGCATCTTCCATTTTCCCCCGATGATCGAGAGTGTCAATTCCTTCTCACAGTTAAACTGACGGTCTTCAAAATGTGGCATCGTTCCACCTCCTGCTCCAGTATAGTCTTTCTTCCGAACGACAGTATACTTTTCTGCACTATGTATGAAAAACCGCACTATGTAAATTAAAAGTGCGTACTTCTCAAGAATGCTCCTGCGGATTATATTTAGTCCTGTTCTTTCGTGAACGTTTGAAGGAAGTGTCAGGTACGACAATACAGAGAAGAATGGGAGAGATACAAAATGAAATTACAACTCGCGATTGATTTAGTCGATACAGCAGGTGCGATTGCTTTAGTCAAAGAAATCGGGGAAAACAATTTAGATATCGTCGAGATCGGGACACCGGTCGTCATCAACGAAGGGCTCCGCGCCGTCAAAGAAATGAAAGCCGCGTTCCCGAACTTAACGGTCCTCGCTGATTTAAAAATCATGGACGCTGCCGGTTACGAAGTCAGCCAAGCTGTCGCACACGGTGCCGACATCGTGACGATCCTTGGGGCAGCGGAAGACATGTCAATCAAAGGGGCAGTCGAAGAAGCGAAAAAATCAGGCAAACAGATTCTCGTCGACATGATTGCCGTGAAAGATATTGCGACACGTGCGAAAGAACTCGATGCGTTAGGCGTCGACTACATCTGTGTCCACACAGGTTACGATCTCCAAGCAGTCGGTCAAAACTCATTTGAGGATCTTGCGACAATCAAGTCAGTTGTGACAAATGCAAAAACAGCTGTTGCGGGTGGCATCAAGATGGAGACGTTACCGGAAGTCATCGCTGCACGTCCTGATCTGATCATCGTCGGTGGCGGGATCACAGGACAAGATGATAAACAAGAGACAGCGTCAACGATGCACCGGATGCTACAAGAGGCGTAAATGACACACATTCAAACGATTATCGAAGAACTGACTTCGACGGTTGAAGCAATCGATGCGACCGAGACGAAAGAACTGGCAGACGCTGTGCTGCAAGCGAACCGGATCTTTCTCGCAGGAGCCGGTCGCTCCGGCTTGATGGGGAAAGCGTTCGTCATGCGGTTGATGCACATGGGACTCGATGCTTATGTCGTTGGCGAGACAGTCACGGCGAATTTACGTGAGGGTGACTTGTTAATCGTCGGTTCCGGATCGGGTGAGACGAAAACATTGATTCCAATCGTCGAGAAAGCACAGCAACTTGGTGGGACGGTTGCCGTCGTCACGATCAATCCGACATCGACGTTAGCGCGATTAGCCGACTTGGTCGTCCAATTGCCTGGAGTTCCAAAAGAACAAACGGCATCAGCGGACGAGACGGTTCAACCAATGGGCTCGTTGTTCGAACAGACGATGTTATTGTTCTATGATGCTTTGATTCTGCAGATCATGGAAGATAAGCGGCTTGATTCACAAACGATGTACGGGAAACATGCCAACTTAGAATGAAACATACGAAACAGATTAGTTCTCTTCAATCGAAGAGGGCTAGTCTGTTTTTGTCTGTAGATCTTTTCATGTATGAATGTGTATTAATCAGAAATTCTCCTTTCCTTCTTTTCGTAATTTTCTTAAAGACGTAGTCCCGCAACATGAGATACTCAAAGAAAGGAAAAAAGAGGAAAAGGAGATTGTCATGCGATTTCAACGGATTGGTGTAATCAGTGCATTATTCGCTGCAAGTATTTTGACCGGTTGTGCAGAACCAGACCAAGTTCCGCCTTTGAATCAGCTTCACACGCGATGGATTGATGATAACACTGCTGAGGATGGTGCTGAGCCGGATGCCATCGTACAACGTATTAAAGCAGAAGACTTTTCAGAAAAGGATTCGTTTGAAGCGGATTTCCGTCGTCACGTGACGTTTTACTTTAAAGATGGAACAAAAGCGCATCCGACTGAAGGCGATATCTGGAGTAGTGTCGCCCTCGGGAATCATGCTTACGTGACGCTGCATTACCCAAAAGGAGCAGATCGTCTTGCTGTATTAGAGTATACCAAGCAAGAGAAGAACTGGATTTTAAAAGGCGGTTTACATGACGACGTTCAAAATATTAAAAAAGATGATGGTTCAACTCGCGGTTTGAATTTACCATTTCAAGCGATTATGAGTAGTTCAACTCTTAATGGGGACGATAGCGTCTGGTTCTTCCACACGAAGTCACAAACGATTCTGCTAACCGTCGTTCCGAAGCAAGACGTTCAAGGCGAGGACTGGAAGGAAACGATGCTTGTAAACGGACAGACGGCTTATTTCGAGCAGAAACAAGGGAGAGCGAACCTCTATTACGTCGAGGACAACCAAATCGTCCTCCTGTCTGGTAACGTGTCGCTAGCACAATTAAAAAAATTAGCACGATCGATTGCTCCTGTCGAAGCTGCTGATTTTCCATATTCCTAAACAAAAAAATCCGGACGCTGCGGCATCCGGATTTTTGTTTTACCATTTGAAATCGAAATCAGCACCGACATCTTTTGCGAGATGGGCATCTGATCCATAGACGAGCGGAATCGATAACGACTGCGTGACTTGCAGGAGTTCCGGGTAAGGATAGGAAAGACCACATAATGGTTTCCGGAGTCCTGCTGTGTTGACGTCGAGTGTGAAGTTCGCCTGACGGATCTTCCGTAACGTGTCGTCGAGGTTCGTTGGGTTCGACTCAAGCGGATAGGCTTGGATGAATTTCGTCGGTAACGTTAAGTGACCGAGGCGCTTCGGCTGGTGTGCACCGAGGTCCGTCATGACGAGGGCTTGGATGCCTTCATAATAGCGTTCGTGTACCGCCGTGACGCTTCCGAGTTTCGTGACGATCTCACCGAAGCTTTCCTTGCTGAAGTCGACGCCGTAATATTGCTCATCGATGTATAAGTAATGCAGTGAGAGAATGCCGTCGGTTAAGACGTCAGCGTAGCGGGCAATGATGTCACGCGTACCGTCGACATGCCCTTCCCAGTAGTCGAACTCCATCCCGATCCGGATATCAATCTGATTCTTGTATGTCTCGCGGAGTTGCGTCAATTCCTTCAGGTAGGCATCGGCTGTCGCGAACGACATTCCGGAATCGTTATCTGGCGCAGGATCCGTCACACCTTCAGGTAAAGGGGCATGTTCCGTGAAGCTGATCCGTTCTAAGCCTTGCTCTAAGGCACGCTCGATGTAGGCTTCAAGTGGATCCTTCGTACCGTGTGGACAATATGGACTGTGGACGTGACCGTCCCATTTCAATAATTGCATGAGTAACCCTCCGATTTTTTAGAATTGGCAAGCAAAGCGATTGACAATGTGCCCCAAACGCGGTATCTTATCGTTAAATAATTTAGCGTGGTACAGTGATAATAAGATAAAGGAGTGGGAGTATGCAATCATTTTCTACGATTCGACTCAAGGATGGAGCGACGGACTATGTCGGTGCCTCGGCAACGCGGCTCCAGCAGGTCATCCGTCAGCTCGAAGATGGACTCGAACAATCTAACTATACCCGATTAATCACCCCCTTAATTGAGGAAATCGGTGGACGGGAACAGATTCGGATGGATTTTACGACTAGTGTCGCACGTGCACTCAGCGAACGCGGTCGCGAACAATATAAACGTGTCTTCTACAGTGGCTCCGTCTTTCAACCGGAAGAGAAGTTCCAGGTCGGATTCGAGGAACGGGGACAAATCGCAGAAGTCGAAGCAATCCAACTCGCGGTCCGACTCGTCGAGGAACTGACAGGAAAAGAAGTCACCCTCTCAATTGGTGATGCTGGTCTAATCGAGCATTTGATCGAGACACGTGTCGGTGATCACCACTTACGCGACCAAGTGACGCAGATGCTCCGTTTACGTAACGTCATCGAACTGAAGCGGATCGCGGGTCAACTGGATGATGCTTTACTCGCGAAACTTCCTTTATTATTCGGACGCGAAGGAGCAGAGACGATCTTACCGTACGTTGACGAAACACGACTCAATGCCGTGCTTGATCTCGCGGAAGCCGTCAATGCCGATCTCGACTTCGGTCAAATGGGCTTACAGACGTACTACGACGGGATCACGGTCCACGGTTTCATCGAAGGCGTGACGGAACCCGTCCTCGTCGGTGGACGCTACGACCGGCTCTATGAACAATTCGGACAAGAACAACAGGCGTTCGGCATCGGATTCTCGGTCGAACGGTTGGCGGAGGTGCTCTAAATGCGAATCGGAATTACGAAAGGACGGCTGTCGAAAGCGACAGAACGTTATCTGAAAGAAGCTGGCGTCGAGACATGGGGAGCCATTGAACGCGAACTAATCGTCAAACGGGGCGAGCACGAATTCGTCTTCATGAAAGGATCGGATTTGATCCCGTATGTTGCCCAAGGCGTTCTCGATGTCGCGATCACCGGCAGTGATATCCTACTGGAATCAGATCAAGAACTATCGGAACTGGCGGAATTACCGTTCGGTGTCTGCCGGATGTCCGTCTGTGCGAAGGAGCCTTTGCAATTCGAAGGCGGACGCCGCGTCCGGATTGCGACGAAGTATCCGGTCATCGCAAAACGCTACTTCAGCGAACTCGGTGTCGACGTCGACATCGTACCGTTGAACGGTTCGGTCGAGTTGGCACCGTTACTCGGACTTGCTGACGCAATCGTCGATATCGTCGAGACGGGTGAGACGTTACGGGCGAACGGACTAAACGAATACGAAAAAATCATCGATATTAGCGCTCGGTTCTTTACGAGCGAATGGACGTTAAAACGGAAGCGGGTTGAAGTCATCCGCTTGCTCGAGCAATTGACAGAAGGAGTGACACGATCATGACACCGACAAAACCTTTCAGCATCGATCGAGACACGGAGCTCGCGGTCCGCGCGATTCTCGAACGCGTCGCAACAGACGGTGACGCTGCTGTCCGCGATTATACGAACCAGTTCGATCAGGTCGACCTTGAAGATTTCCGTCTCAGTGAAATACGAATCACACAAGCCTTCGAACAGGCAGATGCCAACTTGATCGACTCGTTGAAGTTGATGGCGACACGACTCGTCGAATGGCACGAACAAGAACTGCCGTCCGACATCGAACTCGTCGAAGCAGACGTGACACGACGTCAACGGTTCGTTCCCGTTGATTCGGTCGGGATTTATGTACCGGGTGGTGCGGCAAGTTATCCGTCGACCGTCTTGATGAACGCGATTCCAGCCAAAGTTGCTGGCGTCGAACGGGTCGTCATGGTGACGCCGATGACGAACTTAAGTGACGAGGTCCTCGTTGCGGCACGAATCGCTGGTGTGACAGAAATCTATACGATTGGTGGAGCACAAGCGGTCGCCGCGCTGACATTCGGAACAGAAAGCATCCAAGCTGTTGACTTGATCGTCGGACCTGGGAACCGCTTCGTCGCTGAAGCCAAACGCCAAGTCTACGGCATCGTTGGCATCGACTCGGTCGCCGGTCCATCGGAAGTCGTCGTCATCGCTGACGAAACAGCGCATCCGGACCGGATCGCAGCTGATCTTCTTGCCCAAGCTGAACACGACCGTGATGCTGTCGCAATCGCCTTCGTGCCAACGGAAGAGATGAAACAAGCGGTAGATACGGAAATCGAACGACGCTTACAACAATTGCCGCGTCAAGAGATTGCCCGCCGTGCAATGGAAAACGGTGGCGTCTTCGTTGCTCCACTCGAGACAGCGATCGAAGAAGCGAACCGTCTGGCAGCGGAACACTTGGAACTTGCCGTTGCCAATCCGCAAGAGGTCGTCAAATCGATCCGTCACGCCGGGATGATCTTCCTCGGTCACGAGACACCGGAAACACTCGGTGATTACGTCGCCGGAACGAACCACGTCTTACCAACATCCGGGACAGCTCGTTTTGCGTCTGGATTATCAGCGCGGACGTTCCTGCGTCACCAGACGATGCTCGAAGCCACACGCGCAGGCGTACAACGTCTCGCGAACGCAGCGAAGACCGTTGCCCGGGTCGAAGGACTCGAAGCACACGCACAAGCCATCGAAGTGAGGGAAGACTAATGCGATTACACCAAAACGAACGATTCACGACCCACAGTCCAGTCGGGATCGAAGCGATCCAGGAATTGATCGCAACGTTCCCATTAAACGAATATCCAGTCGAGATCATCGATCAAGTCAAGGCATCGTACGCGACGTACGCCGGTGTCCGTCCGACGCAACTCGTCGCCGGAAACGGCTCGGATGAGTTGATCGGCTACTTATGTGCCCGCTACGGTGGACCCGGGGTGCCGGTCATCGCCTCGGAACCGGACTTTGTCATGTATCAGTTCTACGCTGACCGGGCACGGGCACCGTTTGAACGCGTGCCGTTACTGGACGAGATGGCGCTTGACGTTGAGGGATTGATCGCAGCTCCTGGTGAGATCATCTTCTTGAGTCACCCGCACAATCCGTCCGGTGTCCTCCGCAAGGAAGCGGATGTCCGTCGCTTGCTCGACAGTGGCAAATACGTCGTCATCGATGAGGCGTACATCGACTTCGCGCTCGAACAATCGATGCTTCACTTACTCGAAGAATATCCGAAAGCAATCATCTTACGGACGCTCTCAAAAGCGTTCGGACTCGCATCGCTCCGACTTGGTTTTGTCATCGCGAGCGAACAAATCATCGAAGAAATCGAACAGATTAAATCACCATATAATGTCTCTGGTCTATCAGCAGCTGTTGGCATCGCCATCATGGCAGAACCGGAACTCGATCGGGTCTTAGACGAGACCTATGCGAGCCGCGAGGCGATCGAACGGATTCTCGACCCAATCGGCAAGACATATCCGAGTGCAGCGAACTTCGTCTACGTCGAGTATCCGGAAGCCGAACGCTTTACGCAACGTTGTGCTGACGCCGGATTACGGATTCGTTTGTTTAACCAAGCTTTCCGTGTCAGTTGTGGATCACCAGAAGCGATGCAAGTATTAGAAACGTGTGTAGAGGAGGAATTACGATGCGGCGTGGCGCAAGCGAACGAGTAAGTGCAGAATCAGATATCAAGGTTGAAGTCGATCTCGCAGGAGGTCCGGTTGAAATCAAGACCGGTGTCGGGTTCTTTGATCATATGTTGACGTTGTTTGCCTTCCAGGCCCGGATCGGTCTGAAGGTAACAGCAAAAGGTGATACGTGGATCGATGCGCACCACACGGTCGAAGATACCGCGATCGTCCTCGGGGCAGCGTTGACGGAAGCGCTCGGCGATAAAGCCGGGATTGAACGCTACGGCGAATCGCGTGTGCCGATGGACGAGACACTCGCGTCGGTCGTCCTTGATTTCAGCGGTCGTCCGTTCACGGTCTTCCGTGCTAGTTTCAAAAATCCGAAGCTCGGTGACTTTGACACGGAACTCGCAGAAGAGTTCTTCCAAGGCTTATCACGGAGTGCTCGGATGACGATTCATGCTGAAGTCTTATATGGCTCGAACACGCATCACATGATCGAAGGGTTGTTCAAAGCACTCGGTCGGGCCGTCCGTCAGGCAGTCGCCGTGACGAGCGAAGGCGTACCGTCTACGAAAGGGTTGATTGATCAATGATAGCAATCGTCGATTATGGCGTCGGGAATATCGCGAACGTCGAGCGGGCGTTAAAGGAGCTCGGAGAAGCAGTCATCGTCACGAGTGACACGGAGTTGCTTGACCAAGCAGAAGCACTCGTCTTACCGGGTGTCGGTGCCTATGCACCGGCAATGGAGCGCCTGAAGGAAACGGGACTCGTCGACTTCTTAAAAGAACAAGCGAAAAAGAAACCGTTCCTCGGGATTTGCCTCGGGATGCAACTGCTCTTTGAATCGAGTGACGAAGATGGACTGACAGAAGGACTCGGAATTTTACCGGGAACGATTGAAAAACTACCGAGTGACGTCCGCTTGCCGCACATGGGTTGGCACCAGCTGACGAACCACGGCGAAGCGGTCTATTTCGTCCACTCGTACGGCGCTGTTTGTGACCCAGAATGGATCGTCGACGCGGTTGAATACGGACGTCTTATTCCAGCGATCGTTCAAAAAGGACAAGTCACCGGGATGCAGTTCCACCCAGAGAAGAGTGGCGAAGTCGGACTGAAACTACTGAAGGAATGGAGAGAGACGACATGCAACTCTACCCAGCAATCGATTTAATGAGCGGACAGGCCGTACGCCTGAAGCAAGGAGATTTTGACCAACAGACATTTTTCGGTGATGCGTTGACGATTGCGAAGCGCTTCAAGGAAGATGGGGCGACAGCGATCCACTTGATCGATCTTGATGGCGCGAAAGCCGGCGAACCGTTGCACTTGAGCTTGATTGCCGACATCAAAAAGGAGACCGGTTTGTTCGTCGAAGCGGGTGGTGGTGTCCGTAACATCGAAACCGTCGAAGCATACGTCGGTGCCGGAATCGATCGGATTCTGGTCGGCACGGTCGCTCTCGAGGATGAAGCGTTACTCGAGCAGATGATTGCCCTCGCTGGTGATAAACTGGCTGTTGCGTTAGATGCAAAAGAAGGCATCGTCCAGACACGCGGCTGGCTCGAAGCGAGCGGTTGGACGCTTGAAGAGGCAATGACACACTTGATCGGTAAAGGCATCAAGACGTTCCTTTATACAGACATTTCGCGTGACGGAATGATGATGGGACCGGACGTTGATGGACTCGATCGTTTGAAGCGGGAAGGGGTCGAATTGATCGCTTCTGGTGGTGTGACGACCGTTGATGACGTCGCGCGCCTCAAAGAGATCGGGATGGACGGAGCGGTCGTCGGTCGGGCATTGCTCGACGGATCACTCGCCTTAAAAGAGGTGTTACGCGTATGTTGATGAAACGAATCATTCCCTGTCTTGACGTCAAGGAAGGACGTGTCGTCAAAGGGGTCAAATTCCAAAACTTACGTGATCTTGGTGACCCGGTCGCCGTCGCGAAATACTATTACGAGCAAGGGGCGGACGAACTCGTCCTGCTCGATATCTCAGCAACGCAAGAAGGGCGCGAGACGATGCTTGATATCGTCGAACGCGTCGCAGAAGTCATCTACATGCCGTTTACGGTCGGTGGCGGAATCAAGACGATTGAAGACGCGAAACGCTTGATTCGTGCCGGTGCTGACAAAGTCTCACTCAACTCGTCGGCGCTTCAAAATCCACAACTGATTCAAGAAGTCAGCCGCCTGTTCGGTGTCCAAGCGACAGTCGTCGCAATCGATGCGAAACAGACCGGCGACTCATGGGGTGTCTTCTCACACGGGGGAACACAACCCGTCGGACGTGACGCGATCGAGTGGGCGCAGGAAGCCGTTGCCCTGGGTGCCGGTGAATTACTCGTCACTTCAATGGACGCTGACGGAACAAAAGACGGCTATGATCTCGCCTTGATTCGTCGTCTGCGTGAAGTCGTCAACGTGCCGATCATCGCTTCTGGTGGGGTCGGAACACTCGATCACTTGGCGGAAGGTTTGGAAGCGGGCGCTGACGCAGCCCTTGCTGCTTCAATCTTCCATGAAGCGACATACACGATGCCGGAAACGAAAGCCTACCTCAAAGAACGGGGAGTCGAAGTCCGATGACGACATTGAATTTTTCAAAAGGACTCGTCGCTGCCGTCGTCGTCGACGAGCAGACGAACGATGTCTTGATGGTCGGCTTCATGGACCAAGCCGCTTATGATAAGACGCTTGCGACCGGTCTTGTCACCTTCTTCTCGCGGACGAAGAATCGTCTCTGGACGAAAGGGGAGACGAGCGGGAACACGCTTGAACTCAAACGGATGTGGATTGACTGTGATCAAGATAGTCTCTTGATCACGGTCAAAGCGAATGGTCCGACATGCCATACAGGAAATCGTAGTTGTTTCTATACGGAAGTGGAGGTGCCCGATGTTATACGAACTGGAACAGACGGTCAAAGCGAAGATTGACGCGAAAGAAGCAGAATCCTATACGAACTATTTGATTGCTTCTGGATATGAGAAGATCGCGAAGAAGTTCGGCGAAGAGGCATTTGAAGTCGTCCTCGCCGGTAACGATACGTTAGCTGAAGAGACAGCAGACTTGTTGTATCACTTAACGGTCTTGCTCGCTGAGCGCGGTGTCTCATTCAAAGAAGTCGAAGCCGTCCTTAACGAACGTCACGGTACAAAATCGACGTTCAAGGATCGCCCGGATATTGAACAATGGTAAACGACATCCACATCGCAAAGGCGGTGTGGATTTTTGTATAAGCGGGAAAAGACAAACAGATGACGGTTGTCATCAAATCGACAGAATCTTTCGATAGGCACGCTGTCGCTTCAGAGCGTATAATCAAAGTGTTAGTCTTGTGTCATTAGAAAGTAGGTGTTCGGTTGGTTACCAAAAAAGAACTTAAGCAAACGATCAAGCAACAATCGAAAGAAACGATCGAAGAGCTACTCGCAAAAGGTGACTCCTTAAAAGAGGAGATCGCCAGTGCCATTACACACGGATTGGGTGTCATTTTCAGTATCGTCGCGCTCGTGATGTTGATCCTGCAGGCGACGAAGTCCGGTAGCGCTTGGAACGTCACTGCTGTCAGTATCTTCGGGGCAACGATGATTCTCCTTTATCTGTTCTCGACCTTGATGCATTCGCTGATGCATACGAAAGCAAACAAGGTTCTACAAATTTTAGATCATGCTGGCATCTATCTCTTGATTGCTGGTAGTTATACACCGTTCGCCTTGATCACGCTCCGTGGTCCGCTCGGCTGGACGTTGCTTGGAATCGTCTGGGGTGTCGGAACGCTCGGCATCATCTGGAAGCTCTATTCGACAGGTAAGTATGTTTGGATTTCAAATGCATCTTATCTGATTCTCGGCTGGTGTTGTCTGTTTGCGATCAAGCCGATCTATGAAGCACTTGGATTACAAGGATTCTTACTGCTCCTCGGTGGTGGACTTGCGTACTCCCTCGGCGTCATCTTTTACGTCTGGGCACGCTTGCCGTATAACCACGCGATTTGGCATCTGTTCGTCCTTGCTGGTAGTGTGTTGATCTTCCTGTCGATTTTCTATTACGTTGCTCCAGCGACGATGTCATGAAGAAACTACGGCTCCGGGACTGGCTCCCGATCACGCTGTATTTTATGTTTGGACTTGGATTGCTCCTGTATTTCCGGATGTCGGGAATGTTGGAGCAATTCGACATTCAAGCATTATCGGATTGGGTACGGGATCAAGGTCTCACCGGGATGTTGCTTTACGTACTCGCTTACACGATTCGACCACTCGTCTTTTTTCCGGCGAGTCTTTTGACCGTCTTTGGCGGCTATACGTACGGTCCGTGGCTCGGGACATTACTTGATGTTATTGGTGCCGGTACGGGTGGATTACTCAGCTTTTGGATCGCCCGGTTGCTCGGTCGCCGTGGAGTTGAGAAGTTGATCGGGAAAGGGAAGCTGAACGTACTCGACGAACGGATTGCAACGAACGGCTTTCTCGTCGTCTTGATCGTCCGGTTGATTCCGCTATTTCCGTTTGACGCGATCAGCTACGCGTCCGGATTATCAAAAATCCGCTTTAAACAGTTCGCCATCGCGAACTATATCGGGATCATTCCCGGTGCGTTCGTTTACAACAATATCGGCTCAAGCCTTCGTGATCCGTTCTCGTGGCAGTTCTTCCTCGCGATCGGTCTGTATGTCTTATTCTTTGCCGTGGGACTTGTCGCACAACAGATTCTCAAAAATAAACAAAAGAAAGAGCGTATGTAAGCGCTTTATGTCATAATATAAAGGCAGAGATGTGAACCGATACGGTAAAACAGCCTAGCATTTATTTAGGGGGAATCATGAGTGATGGAAAAAGTACTACGGGATGGTTTTATCTTCTTATCGCAAAACAAGACATTGAACGGTCTCGCCAAGCGATACGGGCTTAAATTCGGAGCAAGTCGCTTCGTGGCAGGGGATTCATTGGAAGCATCAAAACGGGCGATCCAGGAATTGAACGCAAAAGGATTATGCGTCACGATGGACCATTTAGGGGAGTTCATCTCGACGGTAGCGGAAGCAGAGATGATGACACAAGAATGTATTCGTGCGGTTGAGATGATTGCGGAAGAAAAATTAGACTCGCAACTCTCGTTGAAACTGACATCACTCGGACTCGATATCTCGGACGACTTGATTCGCTCGAACATGGAACGGATCTTAACACGGGCGAAAGAACTCGGTGTCTTCGTCACGATCGACATGGAAGATGAGCCACGTTGTGAAAAGACGATTCAATTGTTTGAAGAATTGCGCCAATCTTTCGATAACATCGGAACAGTCATCCAGTCATACCTCTACCGGTCGGAAGATGACATCAAACGTGTCGGACGCTTCGAGACGAATCTCCGGATTGTCAAAGGGGCTTACAAAGAGCCGGCAACGGTGGCGTTCCCAGAGAAAGAAGACGTTGATCATAACTACATCAAGCTCGTGAAGTTACAATTATCACTCGGAAACTATGCTGCCGTCGCAACGCATGACGATGCGATGATCGAGCAAGTCATCCGTCACGCTAAAGAAAACGGAATCGAAAAAGACCAGTTCGAATTCCAGATGTTATTCGGCATCCGGGTCGAGCGTCAACTCGAACTCGTCAAACAAGGCTATAAAGTCCGTGTCTACGTTCCTTATGGCCGTGACTGGTACGGTTACTTCATGCGCCGCTTAGCAGAACGACCGGCAAACGTTGCCTTCGTTCTCAAAGGAATGGTCAAAGGATAAGAAGAGAAGGCGATGCAACGTTGCATCGTCTTTTTTTGATTCAGAGAGGAGAGGACAGAATAGTGCGAACAGAACAAGAGTTAAAGGAACTGCTACAACAAGACGCGCGTGTAATGCCTGCATTACTCGATGAGTTACTTCTACATATCGGTTCGACAGATTCTGAGTTACGAGATGGATTGATCTATCCGCAGTTAGCGACCTACATCGCATCAGAGTCATTTACGATAGAAGACACCAATCGAATTTTCGATTTTATTTTAAGCGGGCATGGATTGATGTATAGAATGGGAACAGCGGACACAACAGCTGTCCTGACGCGATCATTTTCAGCATTAGTACTCGCTGAATTGTTAGTGATGGACAAAACCCGACACTTATTGACGCAAAGTCAGTTGGATCGGCTGTCCACTTACTTACAAACCTATTTGGAGCAAGAAAAGGATGTCCGTGGATTCATTGACGGATTGGGGTGGGCACACAGCATGGCACATATCGCCGATGTCTATGCGGTTTGGTTTACGCATACAGCGAGTCGTCCGCAGGAGGAACTCGGAGCGATTGATGCGATGATTCGTCAGTTGACACGGTCCGATTATCTCTATATCGATGAAGAAGCGGACCGGATGGTGACGGCATGGTTGCAAGCTTGTCACCATGGACTGTCGGAAGGCCTCCTATTGCAACGAATCGAACGTAATATTAAGGAGTGGCTTGAGAGTGACGTGACATGGGGGGATGCGGAGTGGACGACGTATCGTAACGTCAAACAGATGTTGCAGACACTCTATTTCCGATTGAAATGGGAAGGACAATCGAGTCTTGTCTTGATTGAAGAGTGTTTGCGACAGATACATCAGCGAACGCATGGATGATAAAGACATAGAGTATATTGGACGTCTTCGAATTCTTCGCTGTCCTCAGGTAGGAAGTATGCTCATAAATGAAAGGACGATTTTATTATGCATTTGGAAGTTAAGAGTTTCATTAAAATTCCTCCTGAAAAAAAAGAACTAGATATTAATCAAGAATACCCAGGGTTCATAAAGATGACCGATTTAAAAGATAACGATGTATTTAATTATGCATTTGGTCGAGCTGACGGGTATCCTTCTGGAAAAGTTGTTTTTTATATAAATGATGAACAGCTCCCTTTTAATGCACATGTAAGTGAGCTATACATGTTTTGGCACTCTTTAATAAAAAGTGTATCGACAAGTGAACTATATGACATTGAAAAATCAAACTGGTCTTTACAATATGAGAGCGAGGAAATTTCTTCTAACTTTATCATTCGATTTTTCTATCAAAAAAAAGTAGTAGAGTTTTATTATAAAAATCAAATCTTGGCTACTTTTCCACTAGATATTTATAAAAAGGCAGTCCTACAAGGATTTTTAGATTTTATGTGGCATACGAATTTAGAGTTTGAAACGATTGTGTATGATTCGCTAGGTGAAGAAATTGATTATGCTTCGATGAGAGAAGACACTGGAGACGATTTATATACGTGTCGCTACATTTTCTTGCAATTCATGAAAGAGATGTATCAGCAAAAGAAATACGATTTAAATACTCTTATTGATTTCAATTTTGAGGTAAGTCGTTCATTTTCTAGTTTGAAATATGATTTAGAAGATTGAATCTGTAAAAAGTACTTCTTAAAATACTAAACGAATTTTAGTAAGTAGACGATCTTGATTCACACTTATCATTACCGTTACCGGTGTGATGAAGACAATGTGATTTGCAGTCTCAAATTGAATGAAATCAACTAAAAACGGTCTCTTAACTTCTAGTGAGAGACCGTTTACTATATCTAAGCTACCTCACATGTCTTCACCCGACTCCTACAGGAAAAAGCGCGACGTTTTATCGCGCTGTCAGAGACAAACAAGACCCGGATTAGTCATCCGAGGGATGAGGAAGACTGGCTTGTGTCTCGCCTGGGGAAAGCGGGTGAGAAGACAGTGAGGTGAATAGTGCGTTACATCGATCATTTCGCATCATGGCCAAATGATATTACCTAGAAACACCATCCCAGCAAATAAACCAATCATTAAGAAGACAGTAGTTTGTGGTTGGAAACGTTTCTCCCGATAACGTCGAAATAAACGGTCCCCCAATGCCTGTATACAGAATAAGAGACCAATAAAGAGTAGGAAGAATTGCCATCTTTCTAGAACATCGAGAGCATCAATGTAAAATAATAAAACAATACATAAAGCTATTAATATAGACGTATAAAAGGTACTGTGTGACATATTTATCTTTCCCTCACAGTCGTCGTCTGAAAAGCAAACAAACACGAGAAAGCATGGGCTTGATCAAGTAACCGGTGCCCCGTCATGACGGCTCCTTCTTTTTGGATGACCGCTTCATCGAGTAACGTCCAGCCCCGTTCTTTCGCTAGTTGCAGCAGTTCCCACGGCATCATCGTATTCCCCATCGCAACTTCCTCACCGTAGAGACGACGGTAAGCAAGTTGCCGTGGTGCGGCTGTCGGACCGAGTAGACTGATGACGACAAGCGGGGCGACGCGTTCGATTTCTTGCAGCACTTGAACGGGACGTGTCGACCATTCGAGTGAGTTGACAGCGAGGACGACATCAAACGCATGATCAGCGAACGGCAATGCTTCCCCCGTACCGACGATGAACGTCTGCTCGGGTGACTTCTCACGGGCGATTCGGATCATCTCGTCTGAGACATCAAGTCCGACTGTCTGAAAGTCCGGTGTCAGTAAGCGACAGGCTGCCCCGTCACCGCAACCGAGATCAAGCAAACGACCACCGGTGATCGTTTTTCGTAAGAAGGGTAAAATCGTTTTTCGGCTGCCGTTCGTCCACATATCGTCAGCACGATCCGCCCAGTCAGCGGCTTTTTGATTCCATACATGCTCGGTTTGACTCATTTTCAACCACTCCTTTTTATCAGTCTAACAGGAAAATTTGTCCATTGACTGATTTTTTATTGCTACTGAATCATTATTCATTTATGATGAAGATGTAGAAGAAGCAAACGAAAACCGATTGGCTTCTTTTTTTGTCAGTATAATGAATGGTTGTTCATTCAATTTAAACTCAGGGGGTATATCATGGCGAGTCAAATCGGTCAGCCGACCACAATCCAGTTGACGAAACACATCCAATTCGCCGTCATCATCGGTTCAGGGGTGATGGGTGCAGGCATCGCGGCACATCTTGCGAATGCTGGCATACGGACATTGATGCTTGATATCGTACCAAAAGAACTTACGGCACAAGAAGAGAAGCAGGGTTTGACGCTGAGTGATCCGCGCGTCCGCTCCCGCATCGCGCGCGATAACCGCGAAAAGCTCTTGAAACAAAACCCAGCACCACTCGCGTCTAAGAAATTGATCGACTTCATCGAGGTCGGAAACTTAGAAGACGACTTAGAGCGTCTGAAAGAAGCAGACTGGATCGTTGAAGTCGTCGTCGAACGACTCGACGTCAAACAGCAATTGTTTAAAACAATCGAACCGTTCATTCGGGAAGACGCGATCGTCAGCTCAAACACATCAGGCATCTCGATCGAAGCGATGCGCGAGGGACGCTCGGAATCGTTCAATCGTCGTTTCCTCGGGACACACTTCTTTAACCCACCACGTTATCTGAAGTTACTCGAGTTGATTCCGACGTCAGACACGGATCCACGTGTCGTCGACTTCATGAAACAATTCGCAGAAGAGCGACTCGGGAAAGGTGTCGTCATTGCGAAGGACACACCGAACTTCATCGGCAACCGGATCGGGACATACGGTCTCCTCGTGACGATGGATGAGATGAAAAAAGGTGGCTATTCGATCGGGGAGGTCGATTCCGTCACAGGTCCACTGCTTGGTCGCCCAGGGTCAGCGACGTTCCGGACACTCGACGTCGTCGGCATCGACACGTTCGTCCATGTCGCAAACAACGTCTATGACTTGTTGCCAGAAGGCGAAGAGAAAGAGACGTTTGCGGTTCCGGCTGAGATGCGTCGCCTTGTCGAACAAGGAGCGCTTGGTGCGAAGACGGGTCAAGGGTTCTACAAGAAAGTCGGAAAACAGATCCTTGAACTCGATCTCGAAACATTCGAGTACGTTGAAAAGAAAGCGCTTACTGAACCGTCGATTGGACAAGCTAAAGCACTTCCGGGCGCAAAAAACAAACTGAAAGCCGTCGTCTTCGCACAAGATCGTGTCGGCGCGCTACTCTGGCCAATCCACGCGAAAACATTGCTCTACTCGGCTCAGCTGACTGGTGAGATCGCAGACGACATCAAAGCAATCGACGAAGCAATGAAATGGGGCTTCGGCTGGAAGATGGGACCGTTCGAGACATGGGACGCACTTGGCGTCGAGAAAACGGTCGCGAAGATGAAACAAGACGGTTACGCAGTACCGGCATGGGTCGATGAGATGCTCGCGGCAGGGAAGACGAGTTTCTATGATGCGTCCGGTCGTCATTATGACGCAACGACACAAGACTACGTCGGAGCAACGGTCAATCCGAAGGAAATCCGCCTCCGCGACGTCCGGAAGTCAAACGGTGTTCTCCTTGAGAACAACGGGGCACGCTTGCTTGATATCGGCGACGATGTCGCAGTCCTCGAGTTCACTTCGAAGAGCAATGCGATTGGTGTCGACATCATGCAGATGATCGAACAGTCGGTCGATTTAGTTGAGAAAAACCACCGTGGTCTCGTCATCGCGAACGATGGCAAGAACTTCTGTGTCGGTGCAAACCTAGCGATGATGCTGATGGAAGCGGAAGATGAGAACTGGTTCGAACTCGACTGGATCATCAACAAGTTCCAACAATCGATTCAAAAGATTCGTTACGCATCACGTCCGATCGTCGCTGCTCCACAAGGGATGACGCTTGGTGGCGGTACAGAGATCTCGCTTCCGGCAGCTCGCCTGCAAGTTGGTCTTGAAACGTACATGGGTCTCGTCGAAGTCGGTGTCGGTCTGATTCCAGGAGGCGGCGGAAACGTCAATACGTACCGTCGACTGTTAGAAAACACACTAGACGGACTCGTTAATATCGAGAAAGCAGCACAAAAAACGTTCGAGAACGTAGCGATGGCTAAAGTCTCAAAATCAGCCTTTGAAGCACGCGAACTCGGATATGTCCGCTCCGTTGATCAGGTCTCGATGAACCGGGATCACTTGACGTATGATGCGAAACAACTCGTCCTTGAACTGGACCGGACCGGCTACACGGCACCAGCAAAAGCGAAGATTCCAGTCGTCGGTCGTGCTGGGAAAGCGACGCTTGAACTCGCGACACGCGAAATGTTCTACGGCGGCTATATCTCGGAACACGATTTGAAAATCGCTAGTAAACTCGCACACGTCATCGCCGGTGGAAACGTCGCCTTCGGTAGCCACGTCGATGAACAATATATGCTCGACATCGAACGGGAAGCATTCTTGAGCCTGATCGGTGAGATGAAGACACAACAACGGATGCAGCACATGCTCGTCAAAGGCAAGCCGCTTCGTAACTGAGGACTGGGGGGATTCGGATGAAGGAAGCAGTAATCGTCGCCGGTGCACGGACACCGGTCGGAAAAGCAAAAAAGGGCGCATTCAAATCGATGCGCTCGGATGAATTAGCAGGCATCGCCATCCAGGAAACGTTGAAACGGTCCGGCTACACGGGAGCGGTCGATGACGTCATTCTCGGATGTGCCTTACCGGAAGCAGAGCAGGGGATGAACATCGCTCGCTATGCTTCAGTCCTCGGTGGATTATCCCATGAAGTACCGGCGATCACGATCAACCGGTATTGCTCAAGTGGATTACAATCGATCGCTGACGCGGCAATGAAGATCATGACGGGGCAAGCAACTGCGGTCGTCGCTGGTGGACTTGAATCGATGAGCCAAGTCCCGATGCCGGGTCACGTCGTCCGACCTAATCCGTCGATCGTCGACACGGCACCGGAATACTACATGAGCATGGGGCATACAGCGGAGCAAGTCGCTGCGACCTACAATGTCTCACGGGAAGATCAAGATGCGTTTGCGTTGAAGAGTCACCAAAAAGCAGCGGCAGCCATCGCAGCTGGTAAGTTTGCTGACGAAATCGTCCCGGTAACGGTGACGGAACAATTCGTCAATGATGAACTGAAAATCGAAGAGAAGACATTCGTCGTCGAGCACGATGAAGGCGTTCGTCCGGATTCGTCACCTGAAGGTCTTGCGAAACTTCGCCCAGCGTTCCGCCTCGGCGGTAGCGTCACAGCAGGGAACTCTTCGCAGACGTCAGACGGTGCCGCTGCTGTCCTCGTCATGGAACGGGAAGAAGCAGAACGCCAAGGCTTACCGATTCTCGGCAAGTTCAAGTCGTTTGCTGTCGGTGGTGTCCGTCCGGAAGTCATGGGCATCGGACCGGTCGTCGCGATTCCGAAAGCACTTGAACTCGCAGGCATCACGCTTGAGGACGTTGGATTGATCGAGTTGAACGAAGCGTTCGCTTCGCAGTCGCTCGGTGTCATCCGCGAACTTGGATTAAACGAAGACATCGTTAACGTCAACGGTGGAGCGATTGCCCTCGGTCATCCACTCGGTTGTACAGGAACGAAACTCACATTGACGCTCTTGCATGAAATGAAACGCCGGAATGTCCAGTATGGTGTCGTCTCGATGTGTATCGGTGGCGGAATGGGCGCAGCAGGCGTATTCGAACTAGTTGAAGGAGGAACAGGACAATGAGCCAAACGACAAACGAATTAATCAAAGGTGGCAGTTTCGTATTAGATGAGTTAGCACCAGAACGTCTCTTCACACCAGAGGATTTCTCGGAAGAACACAAAATGGTCGGTGACATGACAGCGAAGTTCGTCGAAGATCGTGTCGTTCCTGTCCTTGACCGGATCGAAAAACACGAGTTCGAATTATCAGTCGGTCTACTCCGCGAAGCAGGCGAGCTTGGTCTACTCGGCGCAGACGTTCCGGAAGCATACGGCGGGTATCAGATGGATAAGATTTCGTCTTCAATCATTACGGAAAAATTCGCACGTGGCCGTTCATTCGCCCTCAGCTACGGTGCACACGTCGGAATCGGTTCGTTGCCGATCGTCTTCTTCGGTAACGAAGAGCAAAAGCAGAAATACTTGCCGAAACTCGCTTCAGGGGAGTGGATCGCTTCGTACGCGTTGACGGAACCAGGCTCTGGTTCGGATGCTCTTGGTGCCAAAACGACGGCTGTCTTGAACGAAGCTGGTACGCACTACATCTTGAACGGTGAAAAGCAATGGATCACGAACGCTGGTTTTGCAAGCTTGTTCGTCGTCTACGCAAAAATCGACGGTGACAAGTTCACAGCCTTCCTCGTCGAAGGATCGTATCCAGGCGTCTCGACAGGCGTCGAAGAACAGAAGATGGGAATCAAAGGATCATCGACACGGACGTTGATCTTACAAGATGCAGAAGTACCAGTCGATAACGTCCTTGGTGAGATCGGACGCGGTCACGTCATCGCCTTCAATATCTTGAACGTCGGTCGTTATAAATTAGCTGTTGGTGCTGTCGGTTCATCGAAACGGGCGATTGATCTCGCAGTCCAGTACTCGAATGAACGTAAGCAGTTCAAGACACCGATCAGCTCGTTCCCATTGATTCAAGAAAAACTCGCGACGATGGCAGCACAGACGTATGCGATGGAAAGTTCGGTCTACCGGACGGGTGGTCTGTTCCAAGACAGCCTCGATCAGTTGTCAGAAGAAGAAAGCAAGGACGGTAAGAAAATCGCCGATGCAATCGCGGAGTACGCGATCGAGTGCTCGATGAACAAAGTCTTCGCTTCGGAAACATTTGATTACGTCATCGATGAAGCGGTTCAAATTCACGGTGGTTACGGCTTCATGGCAGAATATGAAGTCGAGAACATGTACCGTGATTCACGGATCAACCGGATCTTCGAAGGAACGAACGAGATCAACCGTCTTCTCGTTCCAGGAACGTTGCTGAAGAAAGCGATGAAAGGCGAGTTGCCGTTGCTTGCGGAAGCACAGCGTCTGCAACAAGAAGTGATGAGCTTCATGCCGACAGAAATCGGAACAGCACCACTTGATCGCGAACGCCACTTACTCGCGATGATGAAGAAGATCTTCTTGTTGACTGCCGGAACAGCGGTCCAGAAATACCAGGACAAACTCCAAGGCGAGCAAGAGATTTTAGCGAATACAGCCGACATCATGAGTGCGATCTATGCGCTGGAGTCAGCGATCGTCCGGACGGACAAAGCGATTGCCGACAAAGGCATCGAGAAGAGCGAACTGAAAGTCCGTTACACGGAAGTCTTCGCACAACAAGCGTTCGAAGCTGTCGAGCGTGACGCGAAAGAGACACTCTACGCGGCAGCAAGCGGCGACGAACTCCGGATGTTGCTCTCAGCGCTGAAAAAATTCAGCCGTTACCAGCCAATCAACGTCATCGGTACGAAACGCGACATCGCAAAACGTCTCATCGAGTCAAACAAATATACGGTCTAAGTCAGGTTTACCGCTTCGCCTTTGCAGGGAAAATCTCTGTAAAGGCGAAGTTTTTGGTTGGAGGAGGAAAACGAGATGCGCCAAGAATTGGTTGAACTGCAATTTGCGATTGCCTACTATCAATCCCTTGAACGTTTGTCGCCGGAAGAATGGGATCTGCCGCTTGCACTTAATAAGTGGACCGTCCTTGAGTGCGTCAGTCATCTGTATTTATGGGACCGGTTTTATTACGATCATGCCATCTCGAAGTTACCGGATGAACCGTTGACGCTCGTCGAGACGGATTTTGATCAGTTCAATCGACTGGCGGTCGAATATGCGCATCATATCGATCCGCTTGCTTTGTTGAAAAAAGCGATCAGCGTCCGGCGTGACATCGTCAATCACCTCGATCGTTTGTCTGACGAGCAGTTTGAAGCAACCTATGAGGATTTCCGACCACTTACATTCGTCGAGTCGTTCGTTGCCCATGACGCCCATCATCAAGATCAGATCGACGGGGCGCTCGCACGCTTGAAGCAGAAGTGATCCATCTGCTACTCTTGAAGGTGAGGTGAGGAACATGACAAAAACAGTCACGATGTACGGCTATCCGAAATGTAGTACGTGCGTCAAAGCAAAAAAAGCACTCGAACAGCACGGTGTCGAAGTGGATTACAAACACATCGTCGAGGAGACACCATCTGCAACGACGATCCAGGAACTTCATCAAAAGAGTGGAGAGCCGTTGAAGAAATTCTTCAACACGAGCGGTCAATCATACCGTTCGCAAGGGATCAAGGACAAACTTCCAGAGCTATCGGAAGACGAGCAATACAAGTTGCTCGCAAGTGACGGCATGTTGTTGAAGCGTCCGATCGTCACAGACGGGAAAGACGTCACGATCGGCTTCAAGGAAGAAATGTATCAAGGAAAATGGTATTAAGTTCAGAGTCGATTTTGGTATACTGAACACGTTAGTCCAAATTAGTCCACAGGGGGAATCGGAAATGAGTCAAGTAAAAGACAACTTACGCTATTCGGAAGAACATGAATGGGTCGAAGTATCAGGAAACAAGGCGCGCATCGGAATCACGGATTTCGCGCAACACGAACTCGGGGATATCGTCTTCGTCGAATTGCCTGAAGTCGGAGATACGATCTCAGCAAACGAGCCATTCGGTTCAGTCGAGTCGGTCAAGACAGTCTCGGAGTTATACGCACCGATCTCTGGTAAAGTCGTTGCCATCAACGAAAACCTTTCGGATTCCCCAGAACTCGTCAACGAGTCACCATTCGAAGGCGCTTGGATGGTTGACATCGAAATCGAAGATGCTTCACAAGTCGAGGCATTGATGGACGCTGCGGCGTACAAATCGATGATCAACGAGTAATACTTAACGAAAAGAGAGTGAACGAGGCGCTTGCGTTTCGTCCGCTCACTTTTTTTTGTATACTGACGACAGATACCACGAAGAAAGGAGCGACCGTCATGCAAGAGGTCACGACCGTCCCAGAAAACGGGCTATTGTATGTCTATGCACCGATGTGCGGGACATGCGCCATTGCGGAACGTATGCTCGATATCGTTGAAGCGACGGAATCAGGTCAATCGATTCAGAAGGCGAACGGGAATTTCATTCCAGATTTCTTAGAAGAAGCCCGTGTCATGAGTGTTCCTGCGTTGTTGCGAATTGAAGAAAATCAAGTCGTAGAGCGACTTTATGCTTTCCAGTCCGTTCAAAACGTCTTTGCTTTCTGTCAAGAACGGTAAGAAAAGTCCGACTGGATTTTTCTTTTTGTTAAATTGTCGGAATATTTACAATAATCCGTTGACAACGCAGAAATATGAATGGTATATTCATAACAACTTCTAGAAATGCATTATAGGAAGTCTAGCAGAGATGATCGTTCAATACGATTCAAGTCCTGAACCCTTTCTCCCATCCTAAGCCGGTGTATTGTTTCCCCTTAAGTCGTCCCCCAAAGACGAAGCGGTGCAATGAACGGGTGGTGGATCGAAAGGACCGATCAGGAAGTGAACGTAAGCTGGCGATCATGTCGAACAGGCGCCGTCCTCCACGCGGAAGAGCGAACAATTCCGAATGGAGCTGGGTTTTCCTTCGTAGCATTTCTAACCACATTATTCGTGTTGTCGGTTCGCCGGCAACGCCTTTTTTTTGTTTTCTGGAAGTTTTTCGAGCCGGTCGCTTGCCAGGATAGAATCTCCTTGCTACAATGCGAATAAGGAAAATTACTTTAATTCATATCCGATTACTCGGAATTAACTGGTGAGATGGAGGACGACAAGGCATGACAGTACGTTTTATGGATGTTTTCACAGAATGGGCATCAACGTATGACGAGACAGTAACCGGACATGATCCGGAGTATAAAGAGGTTTTTCGTCGATACGATGAGATTTTGGATACAGTAGCGGATAAAGCGCAGTCGCCGGTCATTGAATTCGGAGCAGGCACAGGGAACCTGACACAACGTCTTCTGGCACGTCACGACGCCGTACTCGCCGTCGAACCAAGTCCGGAGATGCGGGCAATCCTGACGGAAAAGATTCCGTCGCTTGCTGTACAGGACGGTCACTTCCTCTCGTTCGAAGCGAAGGAAGTAAGCAGTTTTGTTTCGACGTATGCGTTTCATCATTTAACAGATGAGGAAAAGGGAGAAGCAATCGAACTGATGGCATCACATTTACCGGCAGACGGAAAAATCGTCTACGCGGATACGATGTTCGTTTCAGAAGAGGCACGCCTGCAAACGATTCGTGAAGCACGTGCTCAAGGGTTTGATGCGTTAGCGGAAGATCTCGAACGCGAGTTTTACCCGTTGATTCCAGTCATGGAAGAATTGTTTACATCACGGGGATTCACTGTTAAATTTATACAATACAATCACTTCGTCTGGCTCGTAGAAGCCGAGAAAATGGGGGAATAAATCATGGCACTTCAAAAAATGAACGTCGAAAGCTTTAACCTGGATCATACGAAAGTCAAAGCACCTTATATCCGCGTCGCAGGTTATAAAGAAGGTAAAGTCGACCAAGTCGTCAAATACGATATCCGTTTCACGCAACCAAACGTTGAGCAAATGCCGATGCGTGCGATGCATACACTCGAGCACTTACTTGCTGAAAACATCCGCAACTACTCGGATGATGTCATCGATGTCTCGCCGATGGGATGCCAAACAGGTTTTTACATGGCGATGATGAACTTCGACTCGGTCGAAAAAATGAGCGAACTCGTTGAGAAGACGTTGAAAGACGTCCTCGCAGCAGAAGAGATTCCAGCGCAAAACGAAGTCCAATGTGGATTTGCGAGCGCACATGACCTCAAAGGAGCGAAGCACTATGCCGAGAAAATGCTTGCCGGTCGTGATGAATGGGACATCGTCTTCGGATGATCGCGAACAACGTCCGCGACCTCGTCGGAAACACACCACTCTACGAGATCACTTCATTCGATTTGCCTGCTGGTACGCGCATTTTGGCGAAGCTCGAATGGATGAACCCTGGGGGCAGCGTCAAAGACCGCCTTGGCATTCAACTCGTTGATGCAGCAATCGAAAACGGACATGTGACACCAGGCGGTACGATCATCGAGCCGACAGCCGGGAATACCGGCATCGGCTTGGCGCTCGCCGCTAAAAAATACGATCTCAAAGTCATCTGTGTCGTTCCGGAAAAATTCAGTCAGGAAAAGCAGACGTTGATGCGGGCACTCGGCGCAACCGTCGTCAACACGCCGACTGAACTCGATATGCAAGGGGCTATCGACCGGGCAAAAGAACTCGGTCAGGAAATTCCGAACAGTTACGTTCCGTTACAATTTGAAAACGAAGAGAACCCAGTCACGTATCAGCGGACACTCGGTCCTGAGCTGATTGCGGACTTGCCGCACATCGACTGGTTCGTTGCCGGTTGTGGTTCAGGTGGTACGTTCGCCGGAACAGCGGACTTCTTAAAACAACGTCTCGGTACAAAAGCAGCAATCGTCGAACCGGAAGGCTCCGTCTTAAATGGTGGTCCAGCCGGTCCGCATAAGACAGAAGGCATTGGAACAGCAAAATGGCCAAGTCTCGTTCCGCGTGAACTCGTCGACGAGATTCATACGATTTCTGACCGCGATGCATTTGACGCGGTTCATACACTCGCTGCTCGCGAAGGATTACTCGTTGGTAGTTCAGCAGGTGCAGCGCTCGTTGCTGCGCTTGATATCGCAAAGCGTCACCCCGGCAGTACGATCGTCACCGTCTTCGCAGACAGTGCCGAACGCTACTTGAGCCAACAAATCTTTGAAAAGGTGGACGAAACTCATGCGTAAGAAGACAGCATTGATTCATGGAGGAACAGGTGTCGACCGGGCAACAGGAGCCGTCACACCTCCGATCTATCAAACAAGCACATACAAGCAGGATAAAATCGGTCAACTCAAGGACGGATATGAATATTCACGGACAGCGAACCCAACACGGACGAGCATCGAACGATTGATTGCGGATCTCGAAGGTGGCGCACGTGGTTTTGCGTTCGGTTCTGGGATGGCAGCGATCCATGCCGTCTTCCACTTGCTTGAGTCTGGCGACCACATCGTCATGACGGATGACGTCTACGGTGGTACGTTCCGCTTGATGCAACGCGTCTTACCGAAGTTCAACATCGAAGTGACATTCGTCGATACGACGGACCTTGCGGCGACGGAAGCAGCGATCCAAGACAACACGAAGATCGTCTACGTCGAAACACCGACGAACCCTTTGTTGAAAGTTACGGACATCGCAGCAATCGCAACGATCGCCAAGCGTCACGATCTTAAACTCGTCGTCGACAACACGTTCGCGACACCGTATCATCAACAACCACTCGCACTCGGTGCAGACATCGTCTTGCACAGTGCAACAAAATACATCGGCGGACACTCGGACGTCGTCGCTGGACTTGTCGTCGTCAAAGATGATGCGCTCGGCGAAGAGCTGCACTTCATCCAAAACTCGACAGGCGGCGTACTTGGACCGCAAGACAGCTTCTTGCTCGTCCGTGGTCTTCGTACACTCGGTATCCGGATGGATGCGATCGAAGAGACAGCACATGATCTCGTTGCGTTCCTACAAGCGCAAGACATCGTCTCAAACATCTTCTACCCGGGACTTGCATCGCATCCTGGTCACGACATCCAAGCGAAACAAGCGACTGGATTTGGTGGGATGATCAGCTTTGATGTCGGTTCAGCAGCGAACGCAGAAAAACTCGTCGAGGCGACACACTTCTTCACACTTGCTGAAAGTCTTGGTGCCGTCGAGAGTCTGATTTCCGTTCCGGCACGGATGACGCACGCGTCGATCCCAGCAGAACGTCGGGCAGAACTCGGCATCACGGACGGTCTCGTTCGGATTTCAGTTGGACTTGAAGACGCAGAAGATTTGAAAGAAGACTTAACACGTGCTTTCACGTTCCTCGAAAAAGTTTCTGAAAAAACTGTTTGACAACAAAAATAACCCCTGCTAATATTCAGAATATATTCTACAAACTTAATACCGAAACTCTTATCGAGAGTGGTGGAGGGACTGGCCCGATGAAACCCGGCAACCGCGGATCTAATCCGAAGTGGTGCTAATTCCAGCAGACAAAAGTCTGGGAGATGAGAGCAAATGGTTTTGTGTACTGAAAAGTGCGCGCGTTTGCTCTAAAACGCGCGCACTTTTTTTATTTTAGGAGGGACAGTTGTGATTCGTTTACAAGACGTAGGAAAGATTTATCGCTCAAAGCGCGGAGCGGTCGAAGCCGTCGCGAATGTCGATCTGACAATCGAGCGCGGTGAAATTTTTGGAATAATCGGTTATTCCGGAGCAGGGAAATCGACCCTGATCCGATTACTGAATATGCTCGAAGCACCAACGAGTGGTTCGATCCAAATCGATGGTGTTGAGATGACATCACTGAAACCAAAAGAATTACGAGGCGTCCGTAAGAATGTCTCGATGGTCTTTCAGCACTTCAACTTACTATGGTCACGGACGGTTGAAGAGAACATCATGTTCCCACTCGAGCTCGGTGGCTTCCCGAAAGCACACCGCAAGGAACGGGTCGCGGAACTGATCCAACTCGTTGGTTTGGACGGACGCGAAAAAGCCTATCCGTCACAATTATCGGGTGGTCAAAAACAACGTGTCGGTATCGCTCGGGCACTGGCATCGAACCCGGACGTTCTCTTATGTGACGAGGCAACAAGTGCACTCGATCCGAAGACGACGGATTCAATCCTTGAGTTACTCGTCGACATCAATGAAAAACTGAAACTGACGATCGTCTTGATCACACACGAGATGCACGTCATTCAAAAAATCTGTCACCGGGTCGCCGTCATGGAAGCCGGTAAAATCGTCGAGCAAGGACCGGTCGCAGAAGTCTTCCGTCATCCGAAGCAAGCGATGACGAAGGAGTTCGTCAAACAATTGACGTCGCCTTCGGAAAACGAGTTGACGTTCGCGAAACTACGCGAACGGTACCCAACCGGAAAAATCGTTCAGTTGACGTTCGTCGGATCGACAGCGGAAAGCCCGATCCTCGCGGAAGTCATGAAGGATTCACCGGTCCTGTTCAACATCATCGGCGGAAACGTCGGTCAATCACAGGAATGGGCACTCGGTACACTGTTCATTCAGTTGATCGGGGAAACAGAAGCAACACAAGCGGTCATCACGAAGCTTCAAGCCAGTGATGTTGAAGTGGAGGTGGATCACCGATGATTTCATTCTTTGACAACCTAGATTGGGACATGGTGTGGGAAGCGACAGGCAGTACCGTCTATATGACGGCAATCGCTGGGGTTTCGACATTCGTTCTCGGTTTGATCATTGGTTTACTATTGTATGCGACAAACGAAGAGTTATTGTTCAAGAATCGGGCGTTCTATTCAGTGTTGAGCTTGATCGTCAACGTCTTCCGTTCGATTCCGTTCATCATCTTACTGATCTTATTGATTCCATTTACGACAGCGATCGTCGGTTCGTTCCTCGGACCAACGGCAGCATTACCGGCACTGATTTTCGGTGCTGCACCATTTTACGGTCGGATGGTTGAACTCGCGTTACGCGAAGTCGATAAAGGTGTCATCGAGGCAGCTGAATCGATGGGGGCGACGAAGTTTCAAATCATCTATAAAGTCTTAATCCCGGAAGCGTTGCCTGCCATCGTTTCTGGTATCACGGTCACACTCGTCTCACTTGTCGGTTATACGGCAATGGCCGGAGTAGTCGGCGGAGGTGGACTTGGGGACATGGCCTTCATCGAAGGATTCCAGCGTTCTCAAAACGATGTCATCGTCATTGCGACACTCTTAATCTTAGCGATCGTCTTCGTCATCCAAATCATTGGTGACTTGCTGATCCGAGCAATCGATAAACGTTAATTCAAAACTTAATCATATTGGAGGAATCATTCATGAAAGTTTGGAAAAAATTCGTAGGTACTGCCGCTGTATCCGTTTTAGCAATCAGCCTTGCTGCATGTGGCGAAAAATCATCAGGATCAGGTAGCGACGACAAAACACTCGTCGTTGGTGCATCAAACGTACCGCACGCTGAGATTCTTGAGCACGTTAAAAAAGAATACGAAGCAAAAGGTTACAAGCTTGAAATCCAGAAGTTCCAAGATTACGTACTTCCGAATAAAGCACTCGCAGCGAAAGAAATCGATGCGAACTACTTCCAGCACGTACCGTATCTTGAGCAACAAGAGAAAGAAAACAAATCATATAAGTTCGCGAACGCAGGTGGCGTTCACGTTGAACCACTCGGTATCTACTCGAAGAAATACAAGTCACTCGATAAGTTACCAAACGGTGCAACGATCCTGACGAGCTCAAACGTCGCGGAACGCGGTCGTGTCTTGACGTTCCTTCAAAACGAAGGATTGATCAAACTCAAAGACGGTAAAACGACAGATGCACAACTCGGTGATATCGCGGAGAACCCGAAGAAACTCAAGTTCAAAACGAACATCGAAGCATCACTTCTTCCGCAAGCTTACAAAAACAATGAAGGCGACGCCGTCCTCATCAACACGAACTATGCGATCGATAACGGTCTGAACCCATTGAAAGACGCGATCGCTTCAGAAGATGAGTCTTCACCATACGTCAACATCATCGTTACACGTGATGGCGATGAAAAAGACAAGCGTGTTACAGCACTTCTTGACGTTCTGCACGAAAAGAAAAATCAAGATTGGATCCTCGACAAGTACAAAGGTGCTGTCGTTCCAGTCAGCAAATAAGTTCACCGAAGCCGGCATCCTTCCTATATAATGGAAGGATGCTTTTCATATGTCTGAAACAGGGGTTAGGGGGAATCATATGCAACGCATTCGTCAACTGCATCCGTTGACACTCGGGGTCTTGTTCGGGACGTTTTTCTCGCGTCTCGGAACGTTCATCACGATGCCGTTCTTCGCCATCTACATGACGACCGTCCTGAAGTTTGATCCGGTCGATGTCGGCTGGGTCCTCAGTATCTCAGCGATCGCCAGTCTCGTCATGAGCTTCATCGGTGGTACCTTGTCGGATCGGTATGGTCGCCGGGCGATGATGCTTGCCGGAACGATCGGATTCGCGATCGTCTTCATCGCGCTAGCACAAGTCGAGACGTTCTGGGCGTTCTTTACGCTTAGTGCCTTGAACGGTGTCTGTCGCTCGATTTTTGAACCATCCGCCCGTGCCTTGATCAGTGATACGACGGACGAAGCGAACCGATTGTTCGTCTTCAATATCCGTTACGCGATGATCAACATCGCAGCAGCGATCGGACCGGGAATCGCTTTACTGCTGAGTGCGGGGAACACGTCCGCGACGTTTTACATCACGGCGTTCGTCTATATCGTGTACGGGGTGATGATCGGTATCTTATTCAAACGCCATCCGATCACCGAGACGCATGGTGGGAAAAAGGTCTCGTTCGGAGCAACGGTTCGTCTGTTGCGGACGGATATCGCCTTTACGCTGGCACTCGCCGGTATCATCTTCGGGGTCTTCGGCTACAGCCAGTTCAACTCGACCTTGCCACAGTTCTTGACGGAGACGTCACTCCTTGAAGGCGGGAAGACACTCTATGCGATCTTAATCACGATCAATGCGATCACCGTCTTGATCGTTCAATATCCGATCATGAAGTTTGGTGTCAAGACGTCACCACTCGTCTCGATCACGACCGGGATTGCGACTGTTGCGATCGGATTGTTCGTCATGGGAAATGCGAACGCGATCTGGTTGATGATCGTCGCGATGTTCATCTTCACGTGCGGGGAAGTCATGATGTTCACGATGACCGACATCTTGACCGATCGGTTTGCCAAACCAGAATTACGGGGCAGTTATTTCGGGGCGATGGGCTTGACGTCGATCGGACAATCAATCGGTCCGATCGCCGGAGGGCATTTGTTAAGTTTATATGGAGCGGACCGTCCGTTACCGATTTTCGGGATATTAGCGGGCTTGACATTATTCGGAATACCACTGCTCTTACTGTCACAACGGATTCATCGGGCTTCGACGATCGAGGAACTCGAGGAACCGGTGAAACTTTCGAATGATTCTCAACAAAACGCATGATTTTGAGAAAAATCAACGAGCGATGACGCTTGAATAATACGCGATGTTTCTTTAAGATTAGAATGATACTAAATTAGTAACGCTCGTGTTCTGAATCGTCAGTCACGAAATGAATAGATGGAGGGATTCTAACATGAAGGCTTCACACTTGAAGATTGAAGATCTACACGTCGCGATCGACGGCAAGGAAATCTTGAAAGGCGTCAACTTGGAAATCAAAGGCGGGGAAATCCACGCGGTCATGGGACCAAACGGGACAGGTAAATCAACACTCGCATCAGCATTGATGGGTCACCCATCGTACGAAGTGACATCTGGTTCAGTCACACTCGACGGCGAAGACGTCCTCGACATGGAAGTCGATGAGCGCGCACAAGCGGGTATGTTCCTCGCAATGCAGTACCCAAGCGAAATCAGTGGTGTCACGAACTCAGACTTCCTTCGTTCAGCGATCAACTCGCGTCGTGAAGAAGGCGATGAAATCTCACTCATGAAGTTCATCCGTGAGCTTGATTCACAAATGGGTCTTCTCGAGATGCCTTCAGAAATGGCACACCGTTACCTCAACGAAGGTTTCTCAGGTGGAGAAAAGAAACGTAACGAAATTCTTCAGATGATGATGCTTAAACCAGCGATCGCGATTCTTGATGAAATCGATTCAGGTCTTGATATCGATGCATTGAAAGTCGTCGCAAAAGGTGTCAACGAAATGCGTTCACCTGAATTCGGCTGCTTGATCATCACGCACTACCAACGTCTCTTGAACTATATCGAGCCAGACTTCATCCACATCATGATGGGCGGAAAAATCGTCATGTCTGGTGGCAAAGAACTCGCACACCGTCTCGAAGCAGAAGGTTATGACTGGGTTAAAAAAGAACTCGGCATCGAAGACGTCGAAATCGAAACAAAAGCGTAAGACGAGGGAGGAAGCATGATGACTGTAGAACTGAATCTTGCAGTAAATCGCGAGGCAGTGGCAGAACGTGCGACTCGCTTAGGGGAACCATCTTGGATGGTCGCAAAGCGTCAAGACGCGCTTGATCTTGCCCCAACGCTCGCATTGCCAAAAGTAGAAAAAATCAAGATCGAAGGCTGGAACTTCACAGAAGGTACGACGGAACTCGAAACCGTCACTGGTCTTTCTTCAGATATCGAAGCATTGATCGGCGAAAACCGTGATCACATGCTCGTCACGCGTAACGGACAACTCGTCCACGCGCAAAACAGTGAAGCGGCGAACGGCGTCATCTTCACGACGCTCGAAGACGCATTAAAACAACACCCAGAACTCGTCGAGAAGTACTTCATGACGGAAGGTGTTCAAGTTAACGAAGATCGTCTTGCGGCATTAAACGCAGCACTTCGTAACGGCGGTACGTTCCTTTATGTACCAAAAGGCGTTAAGCTTTCTGTACCGATGCAAGCGATCTACACGCTTGAGCAATCAGGCGCAGCGCTTTACCATCACGCAATCATCGTCGCAGACGCCGACAGCGAATTAACGTATATCGAAAACTTCGTCTCTTACGGTGACGAAGCGCATAACGTCAACGTCGTCACAGAAGTCTTCGTTGAAGACAACGCAAAAGTCCTCTTCGGTGGTGTCGATACGTTATCGAAAGGTGCCATCACGTATATGAACCGTCGTGGTGTCGTTAAACAAGGCGCGAAGCTCGAATGGGCACTCGGTCACATGAATGACGGTCACACGGTTACAGAAACAAAAACACACCTCGTCGGAAACGATTCGTTCTCAGATACGAAAGCCGTTACGGTCGGTCGTGGGGAGCAAAAACAAAACTTCAACGTCCGGACGGACCACTTCGGTAAAGGATCAGAAGGTTTCATCTTGATCCACGGTGTCCAAAAAGATTCAGCAACATCAATCTTCAACGGAACGTCGATGATCCATCACGGCGCTTCAAAATCAAACGGCGTTCAAACGGAACGTGTCCTCATGTTGTCTGAAAAGGCACGTGGTGATGCGAACCCAATCCTCTTGATCGATGAGGATGACGTCATGGCAGGACACGCGGCATCTGTCGGTCGTGTCGATGAACTACAACTCTACTACTTGATGAGCCGTGGCCTTTCACGGAAGGAAGCAGAACGCCTCGTCGTTCACGGATTCCTCCAGCCAGTCGTCTCGGAACTTGCGATTGACTCGGTGAAAGAACGTCTCGTTCAAGTCATCGAAGGGAAAGTAAACTAATATGGGAATCGATGCATCCATCCGCAATCAGTTTCCGATCCTCGACCAACAGGTCAACGACCGGAAACTCGTCTATCTCGATAGTGCGGCCTCTTCGCAGAAGCCGCTCGTCGTCATCAATGCGATTGACGACTACTATAAGACGATTCATTCGAATGTGCACCGTGGCGTCCATACGCTCGGAACACGAGCGACGGATGCGTACGAAGGTGCGCGTGAGAACGTTCGTCGTTTCATCCAGGCGCAACACCATGAAGAAATTATCTTTACCCGCGGCACGACGACGGCGATCAACATCGTCGCGTCTAGCTACGGCATGGAGCATGTCGAAGAAGGCGACGAGATCGTCGTCACGTACCTCGAACACCATGCGAATCTCATTCCGTGGCAACAAGTCGCTAAACGCAAAAAAGCGAAGTTAAAATACGTTGATTTGACAGCGGATGGTCGCGTGACGGTCGAAGCGGTCGAAGCACAACTGTCTGACCGGACGAAGATCGTCGCGATGGCACACGTCTCGAACGTTCTCGGTACAATCAATCCGATCAAAGAAGTCGCTCGTCTTGCGCACGCTCGTGGTGCCGTCATGGTCGTCGATGCTGCGCAAAGTGCACCGCACCAACGGATTAATGTCACGGATCTCGACTGTGACTTCCTCGCCTTCTCTGCACATAAGATGTGTGGTCCAACAGGCGTTGGTGTCCTCTACGGGAAAAAGGCATTACTCAATGCGATGGAACCGGTCGAGTTCGGTGGCGAGATGATTGATTACGTTGGTCTTGAAGAGTCGACGTTCAAACCATCGCCATACCGTTTCGAAGCGGGTACACCAATCATCGCTGGTGCCGTTGGTTTATCAGCAGCGATTGATTTCTTAGAAGAGATTGGTTTAGAGAACGTCGAAGCACACGAACGTGAACTCGCGCAGTACGCGATGGCACAAATGCGTGACATCGACGGACTAACGATTTACGGTCCGGAAGAACGCGTTGGGCTCGTCACGTTCAATCTCGGTGATGTCCATGCACATGACGTCGCAACCGTCCTGGATATGCAGGGAATCGCGGTTCGCGCCGGTCATCACTGTGCACAGCCCCTGATGCGTTGGCTCGGAGCGAGCTCGACGGCTCGCGCTAGCTTCTATCTCTACAACACGAAAGAAGAGGTTGACGCACTCGTGACAGGACTTCGCCAAACGAAGGAGTATTTCAGTCATGGATTTTAACAATCTCGATCACTTGTATCGTCAAGTGATCATGGATCACTATAAAACTCCCCGAAATCGCGGTGCGATCGAGGGGGGCGTCACGATCGACATGAACAATCCGACGTGCGGCGATACGATTCGTCTCCAGCTCGCGATTGAAGACGATGTCGTCCGTGATGCGAAATTTGACGGGGAGGGCTGTTCGATCAGCATGGCGTCTGCTTCAATGATGACGCAACTCGTCAAAGGTAAGACTATCGAAGAAGCCTTACGACTCGCGGATATCTTTTCGGACATGGTCCAAGGAAAAGACTATGACGACGAATCGTTCGACCTCGGGGACGTCGAGGCACTCTCGGGTGTCACGAAATTCCCGGCACGGATCAAATGTGCGACACTTGCCTGGAAGGCGCTCGAGCGCGGCGTAGAAGAAGGGAAGTAAACTTCGGTCACAAGCAAGTAAGAGGAGGAAATGAACATGGCAAAGAACATGCCGGAAATTGGCGATTATAAATATGGTTTCCACGATCGCGATATCTCGATCTTCCGTTCTGGACGCGGCTTGACGACTGAAGTCGTCGAAACGATCTCGAAAATGAAGGAAGAACCACAATGGATGCTTGATTTCCGTTTGAAATCACTCAAGATCTTCAACGAACAAGCGATGCCAGCGTGGGGTGGCGATCTCTCAGAATTGAACTTCGACGACATCACGTATTACGTCAAGCCGTCTGAACGGGCAGAGAAATCGTGGGATGAAGTACCAGAAGAAATCAAACGTACGTTTGACAAGCTCGGTATCCCAGAAGCAGAGCAAAAATACTTGGCAGGTGTCTCGGCTCAGTACGAGTCAGAGGTCGTCTACCACAACATGAAAGAAGACCTCGAAGAAATCGGTGTCGTCTTCAAAGATACAGATACAGCCTTAAAAGAGAACGAAGATATCTTCCGTGAGTACTTCGGAAAATTGATCCCGCCAACAGACAACAAGTTCGCAGCATTGAACACAGCTGTCTGGTCAGGTGGATCGTTCATCTACGTACCAAAAGGGGTTAAAGTCGACACGCCGCTTCAAGCCTACTTCCGCATCAACTCGGAAAACATGGGTCAATTCGAGCGGACGTTGATCATCGTTGATGACGAAGCATCGGTTCACTACGTCGAAGGATGTACAGCACCGGTCTACACAACGAACTCGCTTCACTCAGCGGTCGTTGAGATCTTCATCAACAAAAACGCTTACTGCCGTTACACGACGATCCAAAACTGGGCGAACAACGTCTACAACCTCGTTACGAAGCGTGCGATCTGTGAAGCTGGCGCAACGATGGAATGGGTCGATGGTAACATCGGTTCGAAACTGACGATGAAATACCCAGCCGTCATCCTCAAAGGTGAAGGTTCACGTGGTATGACATTGTCAATCGCAATCGCTGGTAAAGGTCAACACCAAGATGCGGGTGCGAAGATGATTCACTTAGCACCGAACACATCGTCGACGATCGTCTCGAAGTCGATCTCAAAACACGGTGGTAAAGTCACGTACCGCGGTATCGTTCACTTTGGACGTAAAGCGACAGGTGCACGTTCGAACATCGAATGTGATACGCTCATCATGGATAACCAATCGACGTCGGATACGATTCCGTACAACGAAATCCTCAACGATAACATTTCGCTCGAGCACGAAGCGAAAGTCTCGAAGGTCTCGGAAGAGCAATTGTTCTACCTCATGAGCCGCGGGATTTCACAAGAGGAAGCAACGGAAATGATCGTCATGGGCTTCATCGAGCCGTTCACGAAAGAACTTCCAATGGAATATGCGGTCGAAATGAACCGTCTCATCAAGTTCGAGATGGAAGGTTCAATCGGATAATTCGTCTTACTCTCTCATCTACGGATGAGGGAGTTTTTTTCATGAAATGGTTATTCGGGTAAAGAGTGAAAAAGGAGGGATTACTATACGTGACATCGTCTATTCCTTTCAAGTCTCGCTCGACGGTTATATCGAAGATGCGTCAGGTAGGATCGATTTCGCTTCACCAGACGCAGAATTACATCAGTATTTCAATGACTACGAGAAAGCGTTCGATACCCATGTCTATGGACGTCGTTTGTACGAGATGATGCAGTACTGGGAGACAGCGGATCAGGAAGACGAGCCGATTGTCGTCGAGTATGCGAAAACCTGGCAATCGCTTGAGAAGGTCGTCTTCTCGCGGACGCTCGACGCTGTCGAAGGAAAGGCACGTCTAGCGAATCAGTCGCTTGCCGAGGAACTTCAAGCACTAAAAGCATTGCCTGGAAAACAGATTGCGATCGGTGGGGCGACGCTTGCTTCTGAAGCAATTGAGCTTGGACTCGTCGATCGTTATCATGTCGTGATCTACCCCGTTCTGCTCGGTAGTGGAAAACGGATGTTTCCGGTATTTGATCAACCACAGACGCTACGGTTAGTCGAAACACGCGTCTTTGCTTCCGGATGTATCGCGTTATCTTACGAAAAAATCTAGTCTTCACAAAAAAGAGTCTCTTATTTCAAAAGGGATTCTTTCAGATTAAAGACAAAGTGCAATTTTTCTCTAAAGAGAAGGATCGCGCTTTTTTTGTTCATCTCGAATCGTTTTCCTGGGACAAAGCATCACGTCGCTTCGCTTCGCTGCAGGGTCGCTCTTGCTTGTTTTTTCCCTAAGAAGCGATTTCGAGCGAACAAAAACACTTCTCTCTTTTTTCTTCAAGCTATTAAGAACAGAAAAAGCAGTATGACATTTTAGCAGATGTGTATAAGACGAATCCTCATTTCAAAATAGATTCTTTTTCGTTACATCCGATAAAATTTGGATATTATCATTTAATTTGGACGAAAATAGATTATAATAACTTTTGTGAAAAAATCTATAAACATGATTAAGGTGTGAAAAAATGAAATTTTATCAAGAAATTCCTGTCATTCGATCAATTGCGGCAATCATGGTCGTCGCTGTCCATGTCATCGCCGGTCTTTACCATTCGAAAGGGGAATTCGAAAATGAAGCGATTGGTTACATCGATCAATTTTCCCGGATTGGTACGCCGATCTTTGCCATCATCAGTGCGTTTCTGTTGATGTCGATGGTCCAGCGCAAAGGATTTGATTTTGGAACATTCGTCAAGTCCCGTTTCTCTAAAATTTTCATTCCTTATTTGATTTGGAGCACGATTTACCTCGTGTATCGTTATCATGTAGAAGATAGTCTAAAGCCGGGTATGCCACTATCGGATTACTTCCTTTATGGAACGGCAAACTTCCATCTGTACTTCATTTTGACGGTGCTTCAGTTTTATGTCGTATTTCCGGTACTTGCACGACTTAAGAAAGGAACATTGCTACTTGTCGCGACAGTGGTGTCGATGGGTGTCAACTACTTCTGGCTGACTTCAGGAAGTTTAACGACAGACATCGAGTTTCTGGATCGACTCGTCAATAGCCGTTCTTTCTTACTCAATTGGATTGCCTATTTTATGATGGGGATTACATATGCCGTCTATTATGAAGAGATTCAACAGATTCTAAAGCGTCATCGGACAATCTTATTGCTGATCAGTGGATTGATCATCCTTGATATTTGGGTCAGTATCGACCTAGAGCGGACGTACACGTCGACGAACATTTCGAACCTTGTGTACATCCCGTTCGTCCTCGTCGTCTTGAACTACGTCTTCCGCCGTGTCCAGACGGATGCGACAGCGATGCGCATCTTCCAGACGATCGGAACGCACTCGATGGGGATTTACCTGATTCATCCGCTCGTCATCCGCGGAATCGGTCGAACGGATCTCTTCGCTTACTTCGATTCTGCGAGTATGTTCATTTTTGCGATGATCGTCACGCTTGCGGCTTCGATTTCTGTGTCGTATGTCATTAGTCTATTGCCGTACGGGAACTATATCGTTCCGGTTCCAAAACGAAGAGCTCCTGCTCCAAAAATCGTTGAGGCACAGTCTACTGCTTCATGATGAAAACAGTTGACTAGGCATCCTTTTCCTTCCTGCATGAGTAGGGAGGAGAGGGATGTCTTTTTTCTGAAAAAAGAGTGTTTGCTTAGGAAGCATCGAAGAAGAAATCCCGGATTCTGCTATGCTATGATGAATAGGTAGAATAGAACATACGAGGGGGAAGAGAGCATGATATATATCGGTGTCACGGGCTGGGGAGATCATGATAGTCTCTACTTGACCCCGCAAGATCGTAAAGAGAAACTGGCTGCCTATGCCGGTCATTTTCCAGCGGTCGAGGTCGACTCGACATTCTATGCGATTCAACCGGAACGAAACTATGAGAAATGGGTATCCGAGACGCCGGATGGGTTTCGCTTCATCGTCAAGGTTCACCGGGCGATGAGTGGGCACGACCGGGATAATAAAGATCCGCTCGGACCAATTTTTGAACAATATATCGCGTCGATCGAACCGATGCGAAAGAGTGGAAAGATTGCGGCGATCCTCGTGCAGTTGCCGCCCTGGTTCGATGTCAGCAAAATGCACTTGGAATATTTGCAAACGATTCGAAAATCACTTGCCGGACTGCCGGTCGCGATCGAGTTCCGAAATCCATCGTGGTATTCGGAAGCTTATCGTGAGCGAACGCTCCGTTTTCTGAAGGAACATCAGTTCATTCATACGATTTGTGACGAACCGCAGACGGAAGATGGTTCCGTACCATTCGTACCGGTCGTGACGCAGGAGACGGCATTCATCCGCCTCCACGGACGAAATAAAGCCGGTTGGTTAAAGAAACCCGGTCAAAGCAGCGAAGATTGGCGAAAAGTCCGCTGTCTCTATCGATATTCGGAAGACGAGCTACAAGAACTCGCAAGTCACGTCCGCGACGTTTCAGCGGAAGCAAAGGATGTCTATGTCTTTTTTAATAACAACTCAGCAGGAGATGCTGCCCCGAATGCGAAACGATTAATCGAGATTCTCGATCTCGACTATGAACTCGCGCCGCGACAAATCTCTTTGTTCTAAATCATCAAGGGGGGCTTCTGCATGAAGTTACACATCATTCACTATAATGATTTGCACTCACACTTCGATATGTGGCCTCGCTACATGTCCTTCGTCAAGGAACACCGGACGTACGATTCGCTCGTTTTTGATCTCGGCGATCATGCTGACCGTGTGGATCCAGCGACGGAAGCAACAAAAGGAAAGATCAATACGCATCTACTGAATGCGTTGATGCCGACCGCAGTGACGATCGGGAACAATGAAGGCATCACGTTTCCACATGACTGGTTAGCGAATCTCTACACGGAAGCGGATTTTCCGGTCCTCGTCTCGAATTTAGAAGCACCGTTTGCGAAGCAAGGTGTCATTCACGAATTACCGACCGGCAAAGTCGGCGTCTTTGGTCTGACGGCACCGTATATTGAACTATACGGTTTACTTGGTTGGACGATCGAAGAACCGTTTGACGTCGCAGCGCGTGAAATCGAGCGTTTGCGGCAAGAAGTCGACGTCTTGATTTGTTTAAGTCATCTCGGTTTCTATCAAGACGAAGAACTGGCGATGCGTTTTCCGGAACTTGATTTGATCATCGGTGCGCATACACATCATGTCCTTGATGACGGTGTCGTCAAGAATGGTGTCTTGATCACGCAAGCGGGAAAACATGGACAATATGCAGGTGAGATCTACATGAATACGGATACGGGTGAGAAGGAAGCGGTCCTTCACTCCTTGCACGATTACGCCGAGGACGAAGCGACGGCGAATTTACTCGACCGGGAACAATATCTGGCGGAACAACAGATGAAGGAGCCGATTGGCGAGACATCGGGTCTAGCCAATGACTGGTTCAGCGAGTCGCCATTCTCACAATTGCTTGTCGAGACGATGCGCGACTGGTGTGATGCGGATATCGCTTGTGTCCCGGCAGGCATTCTGCTTGGGTCACTTCCACCAGGTCCTGTCTCTGCCTTTGATTTACATCGACTCTGCCCGCACCCGATCAATCCCTGTAAAGTGACGATGACCGGAGTGGAAGTCCAAACTTTCCTCGACGAAGTCAAAACAGATCAGTTCGAACAACTAAAGGTTCGTGGTCTCGGTTTCCGTGGTAAGTTGATGGGGCGGATGCATTATGCTGGTTTGGCGGAACATCAACCGCTTGAGCCAACGCGAAACTATACGGTCGTCTTGCCGGATATGTTCACATTCGGTCCACTCTTCCCAGCGATCAAAGAAATGCCAAAAGAATATTTCATGCCGGAATTGTTACGGGATTTGTTGTTCAAACGCTTATCGGAGAAGTCGGAATATAATGAATTGCCTGTTCGCAAACCCTGATTGTTTGTTATACTAAAGCAGACATTAATTGACTTTTTGGGGATGAAGGGGGAAGCGAAACCATGGGACGCGGAGAAATCCAACGTAAACCGGAATGGTTGAAAATCAAGCTGAATACGAATGAAATCTACACAGAATTAAAAAGTATGATGCGCGAGAAAAAGCTACATACTGTCTGTGAGGAAGCAAAGTGTCCGAATATCCACGAGTGTTGGGCGGTACGCCGGACGGCGACGTTCATGATTCTCGGAAGTATCTGTACACGTGCGTGCCGTTTTTGCGCCGTGACGACAGGACGTCCAAACGAACTCGATCTCGAAGAACCAAAACGTGTCGCGGAATCCGTTCGTTTGATGAACCTGAAGCACGCGGTCATCACAGCGGTTGCTCGTGACGATCTGAATGATTTCGGAGCAGGCGTTTACGCTGAAACTGTCCGTGAAGTGCGTCGGATGAACCCAGAGACATCAATCGAAGTCCTGCCTTCAGATATGGGTGGGAACTTTGAAGCGTTGAAAACGCTGATTGATGCACAGCCAGACATCATGAACCACAATATCGAGACGGTCCGCCGTCTGACACCGACCGTTCGTGCGAAAGCAACTTACGATCGGACGCTTGAATTCCTTCGTCGTTCGAAGGAACTCGCACCTGAAATTCCAACGAAGTCGAGCTTGATGCTTGGTCTTGGTGAGACATGGGAAGAGATTCTTGAAACGATGGATGATCTTCGCGCAAATAACGTCGACATCATGACGATCGGTCAGTATCTCCAACCGACGAAAAAACACCTCGACGTCATCAAATACTATACACCACAAGAGTTCGCTGAACTGAAGCAGATCGCCCTCAGCAAAGGGTTCTCGCACTGTGAGGCAGGTCCACTCGTTCGTTCGTCGTATCACGCGGATGAGCAAGTCAACGCAGCGAAAAAGAATAAAACAGCACTTCCGATCGACTAATGATCAAAAACCGTTCGAGCAGTTGCTCGGACGGTTTTTTGTCTGCCAGGCGAAATGGAATATGCTATGATAAGAACAGCAGGAGGTGGGAATAATGATACAAGTCAATCGGGAACGTTATGAGGTCGTCGAAGAGAAGCGCGAAGGTTTTAATGAGGAAGCCTTCATCGGTCGTTTTAGCGACGTCCTTGAGAAATATGATTATATCGTGGGGGACTGGGGGCACGGTCAATTACGGCTACGTGGCTTCTATGAGGATCAACACGAGAAAGCGACATTCGATACGAAGATTTCGCATGTGGCGGATTATCTCTACGAATACTGTAACTTCGGATGTGCCTACTTCATCGTCAAGAAGATCGGATTGGTAGAAGGAGAAGAAGCACCACCTCGCTTCGACGGTTCTTCATCCAATACGTTGAAGTTGAAACGGAAGTTCGCACCTGCACCAGAGAAGACGGAAAGCGAGTAATCAAACTGTCATACAGAAAAGCGTTTCTAGTGGACGGAATTCGGCTATTACTATAAGTATCATGTACCTATAGGGGGAACTATCCATGCGAATCGTTGGAATTTACTCATCCGTACCAGAAGTCGTCAGTGCCGTGCACGATCTCCGTGTTGCCGGTGTCGTCTCGACTGATTTAAAAGTTTTAGCGCACGACAAATACGATCTCGAACAAATCGAGGAATTGGCGGATTTGAACAACCAACAGACATCTACGCGTCTGTCACAGGAAGATCATCGTAATCTCTGGCAGGAAATCAAGAGTATCTTCAAAAAGGATGATACGGCTTCTCATGGCGACGCGATTCATGGAAGTGGCTTGACGAAGGAAGACGTCGATCGTGCAAATCATGCGGTCGAAAGCGGTCAATTCGTATTACTCGTCGGTGATGAAGCAGACCAGCATTCAGAGCGTCGTGCCCATGACGAGTCAGACAATACGAACGTCTTCAGCGGACCGAACACACTAAATGAACGAAACGATCGTCTCTTATAAGAAAAAGCCTTCGTCCACGGACGAAGGCTTTTTTCATAGACCGATATAAGCACGCAGGTACATCTCAAGTTCCGTTGCCGCATCGTCTTCGACGTCAAACGCCGTCGCGATGTAGCCAGGTTCATCAAAATCGTCCGCACCGATGATCGCATAGCGATTCGATAAGAGATTCAAGACGAGAATCTTACCGTAAAAATGCTCCGAGTGAGTGATGGCGAGATCAAACCGACTGGCTTCTCCAATCCAACTGACGAAGCGTGTCTTCGTTTGTTCGACATCATCATATAAAAAATCACGTTCTTCCATCATTCAGCTTCCCTCATTTCCCTAACATCTGTTTCAGATTAAAGGGTTTGGGGGACTTTTTGCAAGTATGGTTTACGCGATAAGCTATGCTCGGCGATGACTTTTCGAATCGTCCGTGTCTTTGAACGCATGACGAGGGATGTCGTCTCAACGATATCATCCGTCAAGAACTTGACGCCATCGAGCATTTCGCCTGTCGTGACGCCGGTCGCGGCAAAGATACAGTCGTCGCTTTTGATGAGATCATCAAGCGTCAAGAGTTGAAGCGGATCTTCAAGCCCCATCCGGATGACACGAGCGGTTTCTTCCTCGTTCATCGGATGTAAGCGTGCCTGCATGTCGCCGCCCATTGCTTTGACCGCAGCAGCCGTGATGACACCTTCAGGAGCACCGCCTGTACCGATGAAGATATCGATTCCTGTCGCAGGAGAGAGTGGTGCGATTCCAGCCGAGACGTCGCCGTCTTCAAACAGACGAACCCGTGCGCCCATCCGCATCGCGGCTTCGCGGAAGTGATCGTGACGTGGGCGGTCTTGCATGATGACCGTGACATCCTCAATCCGTTTATTGTTGTATTGAGCTGCTTTTTCAATGATGACTTCAAGTGGATCGTCGAGCGAGACGTGCCCCTTCAAGTTCGGTCCAACTGTTAATTTATCCATATACATATCCGGTGCGTGGAGCAGGGCACCTTGATCGGCGACGGCGATGACGACCATCGCATTACCGAGACCTTTGGCGACGATATTCGTACCTTCGAGCGGGTCGACGGCGATGTCAACGATTGGACCGTTTGCTGTTCCGACACGTTCGCCGATGAAGAGCATCGGTGCTTCGTCGAGTTCTCCTTCACCGATGACGACCGTTCCGTTCATGTTGACCGTGTTCAAGACTTCGCGCATCGCAGTCGTTGCTGCATCATCCGCTTCATTTTTCTTACCGCGACCAATCCATTGAGCAGAAGCTAATGCTGCTGCTTCCGTAGCGCGTACGATTTCCAGTGCGAGTTCCCGTTCCATGTATATAACCTCCACGTCACCAATGTGACATACTATTTTCAGCAAAAATCTAAATTGAGGATAACACATTGGGGAATGTGATGCAAATGACCTTTCTGCTTTTCAGGATTGCCGGATAACGATAAAATGGAGGATGTGAGGGGGAATGAAGATGTATTTCGTCAATCGTCAAAAAATCGAAGAGACGGTCGTCTGTTATGAGACGGCACTTCGACAAAGTAAGGAAGTTACGGGGGATCCGGTGACGACGGCACTGGCTATGGAACGGATCGGTTTTTTAGTCATTGAAAGTGTCATCGACATCGGAAACAGTATGATTGATGGATTCATCATGCGGGATCCGGGAAGTTATGAAGATATCATTCTCATTTTAGAAGATGAGAAGGTCATCGATGGACCGCTCGCGACGAGTCTGAAGAAGCTCGTTGCGTTACGTACGTTGATCGTCCGGTCATTCACACAGTCGAGTATGGCGGAGATTCGGGCGGTACTTGAGACAGAGGAAGCAGAACTACGTCGTTTCCCGGAAGCGATTCGCCGGTATATCGAGACAGAACTCGGACCGGTGTCTGCATTTTTACCAAACGAGGAGTGAGTCAGGATGAAGGCAAAAGGCTATTTATTTGATTTAGATGGAACGATGTATAACGGAACGGAACCGGTAAAAGAAGCGGTCGATTTCGTCAATCGTCTGCAAGCAGAAGGGGTTCCGTATTTGTTCGTGACGAATAATGCGTCGATGACGGCAGAAGCCGTGGCGGAGAAATTACGCGGGATGGGTGTTCATTCCGATGCGAAACACGTCTTGACGAGTGCGATGGCGACTGGTCGTTATATCGCTGATCTATCACCGAAAGCGCGCGTCTATGCCATCGGTGAGACAGGACTGATTGATGCGCTTGAACGGGAAGGGTTAGACGTCGTCGCAACCGAAGCGGCAGATTACGTCGTCATCGGTCTCGACCGTCAGATCACATATGAAAAACTCGCTGTCGGGGCCCTCGCGATTCGTGCCGGTGCTCGTTTCATCTCAACGAACGGAGACATCGCCATTCCGACAGAACGTGGATTCTTACCAGGAAACGGTGCCTTGACGTCCGTACTGCGCGTGACGACGGAGAAGGAACCGTTCTTCATCGGCAAACCGGAACCGGTCATGGTCGATATCGCGACGGAGATGATTGGTCTGTCAAAAGAAGACGTCATCATGGTCGGGGATAACTACCATACGGATATCCTATTCGGAATCAATGGAGGCATCCGGACGATGCACGTCAATTCTGGCGTCCACACACCCGTCTTCATTCAAGGTCAGGATCGTCAACCGACATACATGGTCGATACGTTAGCCGAATGGATTCTATGAATCAAAAAATCCCGAACGAGAATTCGTTCGGGATTTCATGTATTAGAAGACTTGTTCGACTTCAACGACGCCAGCGACTTCTTCAAGAAGGGCACGTTCGATACCGGCCTTCAATGTGATCGTTGAACTTGGGCAGCTACCACAAGCTCCCATCAAACGGAGTTTTACGATTCCGTCTTCTACATCTACGAGTTCAACGTCTCCTCCATCACGAAGAAGGAACGGACGCAATTTTTCAAGAACTTCATTCACTTGATCAAACATTTCCATGCGTAAACACATCCTTTCGTATAGTTTCATTGTAACAGGGTTGAAAAATGTTCTCAATCTGGAAAACTTGTATACTAAAGAGGAGAGAATTGAAAAGGGGGACTTCAAGATGGAAATCACGGTTTACGGGACAGCGGTCACTTGTCCGAGTTGTGTCGGGGCACCCAGCTCGGAAGAGACGTTCAGTTGGCTAAAAGCTGTCCTCGGACGGAAATATGAGCAAGAAATGACGCTACGCTATGTCGATTTCGAGACAGCAACATCGGATCAATGGACGGAAGCCTTGAAAGAGGAAGTCTATTTTTATCCACTGATCGTGCTTGATGATGAGATGATTGACGAGGGGTACGTCAAGCTGAAGACGATCACGGCAGCGATCGATGCGAAGTTAAGTCAGACGGGGTAATGAAGAAGAGGTATCCCAAAGCTTGGGACACCTCTTTTGTTCATTTAATCTTTTTGTGTTTCCATAAGACGCCGGACTTCAAGAGACGTGGGACTTTCCCCGTCAGCGCTTGCTTGCCCATGACGATCCCAAAACCGTCTGATTTCCCGAGCGATCCGAGCATCCCGCGCAGTTTGATTTCTGGCAGTTTAGGCAATTTCTTCCCTTGCCACTTCGCTTGCAAGACGTCGACGACTTGTTCTGCCTGATGTTCTGCGAGTTGACCGCTTGGCGCATACGGCAAGCTGGCACAATCGCCGATGACGAAGACGTTATCGTATTCCGGCACGTGATGATGTGCCGTCAATTTGATCCGACCGCCACTGTCTGCAGCAAAGCCGAGATCGCGAACGACCTTGACCGGCTGCGTACCTGCCGTCCAAATCGTCAAGTCCGACGGGTACGTATCGTCGCCGTTTCGCACGTCGTCCGCCGTGACGAGCGTGACGTTCGAATTGTTGATGACTTCCACGTCATGCTCCTCGAACCATTCCTGGACGTAAGACGAGACTTTATCGGATAAGAATGACAAGACGGATGGACCGCGGTCGAACAGACGAATCGTTAAATCCTTCCGGCTCTCATGCAGTTCACTGGCAAGTTCGACACCAGATAGACCAGCACCGACGATCGAGACGACGGACCCCGGTGACAGACCACAGATCGCTTGCTGTGTCTTGCGCGATTCTTCAAGTGTCTGGATGCTGTATGTAAACTCTTGAGCACCCGGAATGTTGTGGTATTTATCCTCGCAACCGAGGGCGATGATCAAGTCATCATAGAATAATTCTGATCCGTCTTGCAGGTGGACCGTATTCGTCTCTGGTGAGATTTTAATGACATGTCCATATTTATAAGTAAGATGTTTCCCCTCCGGAAATTCAATCCGGACATCCCGATCTGATAATGTACCTGCTGCGAGTGCGTAGTATTCCGTTTTGAGTGCGTGGTACGGTAGACGGTCGACGAGCGTGACGGCAACTTCCTCGTCCTTGAATCGCTCACAAATCCGCATTCCACCATAACCTCCGCCGAGTACGACCAATTGCTTCATAACGTAAAATCCCCCTTAGTTCCCCTAAATCAGTCTGACCTTGTATAATACGACATGAGGCAGGTCGTTTCCTGCTTGAAGGAGGAAAAAAAGTGAATCCGATTATTGAATTTTGTATTAGTAACTTAGCGGCTGGTACACAGGTCGTCATGGAGCAACTTGAACGTGACCCGAATGTTGACGTCGTCGAATACGGTTGCCTCGGTTATTGCGGGATTTGTTCGCTTGACCATTTTTGTCTCGTAGATGGTGAGACCGTCGTAGGTGAAACGCCGGAAGAGTTGCTTGAAAAGATTTATCTGAAAATCGAAGAGAATGAGCTGTGAGCATGGACGGCCAAAAAATCCCCTCGTTCGTCTGAACGAGGGGATTCGTGTCCGTCAGCGGGCGCAGCTTTTCGGATCAGGCAGATTGTTGGCGGCGCATCATCCATGGGCGTAGTTTCAAGAACAATGGAATGAAGAGTGCCGAGATGAACAAAGCCTTGATGACGTTAAACGGTAAGATACCGGCAGTGATCGCTGTCCATTTGACAGCTGGATCCGCCATGTAATCCATACCGAGGAACCATGCATACGCTGGAAGGATCAAGATATAGTTGAGGATCGCAAGACCGAGTGCCATCGTGATCGTACCAGCGACGAGACCAGTTGCGAGACCTTGTGTTGATTTCTTTTTGTGGTAGAACCAGCTGACAGGTAGTACGAATGCGACGCCTGCAGCGAAGTTCGCGAATTCTCCGACCGGAACACCACTTCCGCGGAAGATGTAGTATAACACGTTCTTCAATGCTTCGACGATGACACCTGCGACCGGTGAGAACATGATCGCTGCGACAAGAGCAGGAACATCACTGAAGTCGATCTTCAGATAGTTTGGTAAGAACGGTAGTGGAAAATTGATAAGCATAAGAACAAATGAGATTGAACCTAACATTGACAGAGTGACCATTTTTTGTGTGCGTTTCATACGAGTATTGTCTCCTTTTGCTCGTTCCTCTCGATGAAGTATTGGCATGACTGCGACCATAAAGAAACCCCTATTGATCAGATCAACAGGGGAGAAGTCCGCATTAAATAAACCTAATCGATTATTGCAAAATCGATCAAATTCAAACTCATGCCGCCATCTTCTCCCATCCAGACTGTACTGTCGGCTCCTGAATTACACAGAATCAGCAAATAGCGCCCTATTCGCTCGCGGGCTTCAACTTAAAAAGAGTTGTTTACCGCCGGTCGGGAATTTCACCCTGCCCTGAAGATGGAACGATTATTTTATTGTACATACCATTTATACAACGAATTCAAGATAGTTTCAAGCAACTAGGTTTCGATTCGCTCAGAAGTTGCGTATACTAAAGAAAAGGAAGGTGATGACATGATCCATTTAACGGAGGCAGCAGCGCTACAAGTCCAGGACATGATGGCGCAGGCACCAGCAGATGAACGAAATCTTCGGATGCTCGTCCAAGGTGGTGGATGTAGTGGTCTGTCGTACGGAATGGGATTCGATCAACAAAAAGAAACGGATCTCGTTTTTGAACAGCACGGCGTGACCGTCATCGTGGACGAAAAAGATTATCCGGTCGTCAAAGGACTGGAAATCGATTATAAGCAGTCGATGCTCGGCGGCGGATTTACGATTACGAATCCGAATGCTATCGCAACATGCGGTTGCGGGACATCGTTCCGAACAGCAACAAATGCCGGGACACCGGGTGGCTGTTAATGAATCCAATCGTGGACATCGTCCACGATTTTTTTTATTGCCTTCTACAGGAGACCTGTTCCGTTGACTCGAAATATTAAGAGAGTGAATGCTACTACGAACAGGGAGGGCTTCAAGATGAGAAAAGTATTGATCTTCGGGGGAACACGCTATTTCGGACGACGCTTAGCGATTCGGTTAGCCGATTCAGGGGATGATGTGACGATCGTCACACGCGGCGAGCATACTCCACCGGTCGCGAAGGGCTTGACATTCTTTAAAGGGGATCGGACATCAAGCAGTACGATGAAGGACTTGAGCCAACAGCACTGGGATGTCATCTATGACAATATCTGTTTCACACCGTATCAAGCGAAGCTCGCGGTCGACGCGTTTGAAGGAAAAGTCGGACGCTACGTGTTGACGTCGACGATGTCTGTCTATGAAGACGGTGGTGCGAATATCACGGAGCGTGCCTACAATCCGTTTCCCGGGAAATATGAGCTTGAGAAGGAACATGGATATGGCGAAGGGAAACGCCAAGCGGAGAGTTATTTCTTCCAACGGGCGACGTTCCCAGTCGTTGCGGTCCGTTTTCCGGTCGTCCTCGGACCAGATGACTATACGGAGCGACTCGTTTTTCATATCAAGCGGGCGCTAGACGGTCGTCCGATCGTTGCCGAAAACACATACGCGAAGATGGGGTATATCTCAAGTTACGAAGCTGCTGCCTTTCTTGAGTGGTGTGGTCGTTCGGAACTGACCGGACCAATCAACGCTGCAAGTGACGGTGTCTTATCAATTCAAGACCTAGTGGATAAGATCGACCGCGTTGCGGGAACGACGAGTCAACTCGTTGCAAAAGGAGAGGATGAATCGCCGCTTGCGCCAGAACGCGATTTCTATATGGATACGAAAGCTGCGAAACAAGCGGGCTATCTGTTCCAACATGTCGATGACTGGCTCGATCGTTTGATTGAAGAGGAGGTGCGCAATCACCAATGATGCAGTTGATGAAACCAGCTCTTGCGTGGGAGACAGAGTATCGTGCCTTTTTAGAAGACTGGCGAGAGTCGGGCGAAACGATCGTGCCGGAAGCAGTCGGAGACACATATGAACCACTGGGCGCTTATTTTGCGGAACTGAAGGAAATGGAGACAACAGTCAGACCGGGTCTTGTCACCCATTCGACGTACTGGATGGTCGACGGGCAACGAATCGTCGGTGCGCTGAACTTCCGGCATGACTTGACGGAGAACTTGAAGTTGTACGGCGGACACATCGGATACGGCATCCGACCATCCGAGCGTCAGAAAGGATATGCGACGACCGGACTCCGTTTAGCGCTAGAAGAAGCACGGCAACGTGGACTCGATCAAGTGCTGTTGACGTGTGGCGTTGATAATCTAGCATCTCGCCGTGTCATCTTGGCGAACGGTGGACAAGAAATCGAGCCGACTGTTCGTAATGGACGCGAGACACGTCGCTTCATCATCCCGTTATGAGGATTCGTGAAGCACGTCTTGAAGATGCGTCAGCTATCGCCCGCGTTCATATTGATGCCTGGCGGGAGACGTATCAAGGTATTATTCCGGACACTTATTTAGTGCAGTTATCGCACGAAAAACGGACGAAACAATGGGAACAGACATTAGTCAATCAGCGCGTGTATGTTGCCGTGTCAGGAGAAGAAGTCGTTGGTTTTGCGCAAGGTGGAGCGAATCGAAGTGATGCGCGTGAAGGTGAGTTGTATGCGATTTATGTCTTGCAAGCGTCGCAAGGACAAGGACTCGGAAAAGCTTTGTTTCAACGCATCGCTGAGGACTTAGCGGAATATGAGATGATGCAGGTTTCTGTCTTGCGGGATAATCCAGCGTGCCAGTTTTACGAGCGATTCGGTGGTCAGGTCTTCGAAGAATCGATGATTGAGCGAGGTGGGGTGGAACTCGTGCAACGGGTTTACCGGATACCTGTTAAAAGATCATCCGTATGAAATCGGACGTTTTCAACATCTTTGCTTTCCTCAGGCGGGAGGTAAGCCGCGCCAGTTCCCATTCCATGTGATCTGTCGGGTCTTACCTATCCCTGACGGAAGCACACATCGTGCTTCCTTTTCCTGTAGGAGTCGAAGATGTTTGTTCACGTCCTATATGTGATTCCATCAAAATAAGAGGTCGGACTCCGATATGTCATCCGGAATTCGACCTCTTATTTGTTTTCAGCCATTCAGTTATCTCAAGAATGATTCGTTACTTTTTCGAACAGACTCGTCGAGTGTTGCGGGTGACGAGCAGATGGATCAACGAGAAGCTTCGCTTGGTTAACGGCGATCGGTGCTTCACCGAAGCCCGTTGCGATCAGTTTGACGCGTCCTTCGTAAGTCGCGATATCACCACAAGCGAAGACGCCTGGAATCGCAGTCTCCATCTTCGAATTGACACGAATCGAATTGCGTTCGAATTCGACTTCCCATTCTTTGAGCGGTCCGAGTGACGAGACGAAGCCGAAGTTACAGACGACATCGTCCGCAGCGACGACGACGACTTCACCACTTTCAGCATGTTTGAACGTCAGCGTCTCGATGTGCGTCTCACCTGTGACCGATTCAAGTGTATACGGCGTCATGACGTTGACGGACGAATCGTGTAACAGTTCGACCGAATGTTCATGGGCACGGAACTTATCACGACGGTGGACGAGCGTGACGGATTTTGCAATCGGCTCAAGCATCAATGACCAGTCAACTGCAGAGTCACCGCCACCAAGTAAGACGACTTGGCGATCCTTGAAGCGTTCCATGTCGTTGACGAAATAGTGTAAGTTTGTTTCTTCGAAGCGTTCTGCATCTGCCACTCCGAGTGGACGCGCGGCGAACGAGCCGTTTCCTGCCGTCAAGATGACGGTCTTCGTATAATGCTCGCCTTTATTCGTGACGAGGCGGATGATTCCATCATCCATCCGTTCGTAAGCGATGACGGTCTCACCGAGCACGTATGTCGGATCGAATTCATTTGCTTGTTCAAGCAACCGATCGACCAGTTCCTGTGCTTTTACTTTCGGAAAACCGGCAATATCGTATATATATTTTTCAGGATAAAGCGTAGCGAGTTGACCACCTAATTGAGGTAGACTCTCGATGACCTTCGTCTTCATCTGGCGCATTCCTGAATAAAACGCGGTGAACAGTCCGACTGGACCGCCGCCGATGATCGTGACATCATATGGTTGGTGCATCTGATTCCCTCCTAGCGTTGGATAGGTCCATTATATAGGAAGTAGGGGGTGAAGGTGCAAGTACGGAACATCTCACATTTTTTTTTAAGGGAAATTACATTTTTCTTTTGCAATCATTCCTGAAAAGTGTTTCAATAGGCTTATAGACATGTGAACATTATTTGAACAAAATTTTTGAGCATTCGTCTGTAATTGAATGTGAAGAAAATCACAACAAAACTACGATTCGTAAGGAGTATCAGAACATGAACACACCTAACATTGTTATTCTTGGAGCGGGCTACGGTGGATTGATCACAGCAGTCAACCTTCAAAAGAAACTCGGCGTCGATCAAGCGAACATCACGTTGATTAACAAACACGACTATCATTACCAAACAACTTGGTTGCATGAACCAGCTGCAGGTACGATGTCTGCGGAGCAAGCGCGCATCTACATCAATGATGTCATCAACCCGTCACGCGTCAAACTTGTCAAAGGTATCGTTGAGAAAGTCGACACGGCTGCTAAAACGGTTCTCTTACAAGATGGCGGAACAGTTCCTTACGATTACGTCGTCGTTGCTCTCGGTGGTGTTCCTGAAACATTCGGTATCAAAGGATTGAAGGAACACGCGCTGACGATCAGCTCGTTGAACAGCGTCCGTAAAATCAAGGAACATATCGATTACTCATTCGCACAGTACAAAACAACAGGATCACAAGATCGTTCACTCTTGACGATCGTTGTTGGTGGTGCTGGATTCACAGGAATCGAGTTCATGGGTGAGCTCGTCAACCGTATTCCAGAACTGTGCAAACAATATGACATTCCACGCGAACTCGTTCGTGTCGTCAACATCGAGGCAGCACCGACAGTCCTTCCAGGATTCGATGCAGATCTCGTCAACTATGCACACAAATGGCTTGAGCGCCAAGGCATCGAGTTCAAACTCGGTAACGGCATCAAGGAATGTGGACCAGGAAGCGTCACATTCGGTCCGCTTCAAGGCGACACGACTGAGACGATCGAAGCGAACACGATCATCTGGACTGGTGGCGTCAGCGGTAACCCTGTCGTTGCAGCATCTGGTTTCGAAGCGATGCGTAACCGTGTCGTCGTTGAAGAAGATCTCCGTGTTCCAGGACACGACAATGTCTTCATGATCGGTGACTGTTCAGCAGTCATGGACCCAAGTTCGAACCGTCCGTACCCACCGACTGCACAAATCGCGACACAACAAGCACACAAAGTCGCTGAGAACATCGCAGCACTCATCGCGGGCCGTCAAACATCGACGTTCACGTACGAGAACAAAGGAACGGTCGCTTCGCTTGGTCACAAAGACGGCATCGGCATGGTCTTTGGTAAGAAGATTTACGGTCGTAATGCATCGTTCATGAAAAAAGTCATCGACAACAAACACTTCTTCGAACTGAAAAAGCTTGGTCTTGCGATCAAAAAAGGGAAGTTCTAAGTTCACGTTTTAGGCAAATGTACACTCGTGCATTTGCCTTTTTTGTCGGTTATACTAGAAGAGATTCAAAGGGGGAACAGTATGCATATCATTCAAGCCGTGATCGGGAGTGTGCTTTATCTCGTCATGTTCTTTAGTATCGGATTCATCTTAAACATGTTGTTGCGGAGTACATGGGTGATGCTCGTACTCTATCCGGTCATTATCATCATGATGATCGACAACCAATCGACGCTCGAATACTTCACGAATGCTCGTGAAGCGATTCCGAATCTTGGGGACCGGATTGCTGGTCTACAGACAGCGGATATCACGATGTTCGCGGCTGGTCTTGCCGGAATCATCATCGCCGGTCTATCGATTCGCTTCTTGCGTAAGAGCGGTTACCAAATGTTTTAAAGTCTACTTGAGTAAGTAGGCTTTTTTCGTGTCTGAAAAACCGTTATAATAAAAACAATGTCTTTAAATAAATGTGTAAGAGCAGATTGGGTTGAGAGCGAATGGATAAACAAATGTACCACGTTATCAAGGTATTGAATAATAATGTCGTCATTTGTTCGACTGGTGCGAATCAGGAAGTCATTATCCTCGCGAAAGGGATTGGCTTCGGTCGGAAGCCAGGCGATCAACTGACAGATCTCGACAAGTTGGAAAAAGTCTACACGTTGAAGGATAAAGAAGAACAGGATCAATATAAGGCGCTCGTCGGTCATCTTGATGAGAATTTCATCGCGTTGATGAACGAAATCGTCTCGATGATCGAGACACGCTTCGGAAAAAAGGTCGACGAACATATCCATATCGGATTGACGGATCATTTGACGTTTACGTTCAAGCGACTGGAACAAGGAATGGAAGTCACGAATCCGTTTCTTGCTGAAACGGAAGCCTTGTATCCGGAAGAGTACGCTCTTGCAGAAGAAATCGTCGAGTTCATCAGTGCCGAGATGAATTTTTACCTGCCTCCAGCTGAGACAGGATTCATCGCACTTCATATTCATTCAGCGACGAACTTCAAAGACGTACTCGAAGTCAACCGCCATCATCAACTCGTCGGTTTAATTGCTAGTCATATCGAACAGCGACTGGAGATTAAAATCGATCGAAAATCGCTTGATTACAAGCGTCTGATTCGGCATCTTCGTTCAGCGATTGAAAGGGTTTCCAATGGGGAGTATCTAGAGGCTCCAGAAAAAGTAGAAAAGCTATTGCGTGAAGAATATCCGCTATGCTATGATACTGCTTGGGAGCTGATGTCCATCATGGAACGTCAGTTGAAGAAAGCGGTACCGCGCGGTGAGGCGACGTATCTTACGATGCATCTGCAACGCTTAGTGCAGTACGATTCAGGTAAATGACCGCACGGACTACGTGTTACTGATACGATCAGGCATGAGTGGGATGTCGGGCAAGAAGCTTTATTTCCGTTATTCAACGGGATAAGTCTATTGTCTACAATCCGCTCGTGCCTGATTTTTTTCTGTAAAAAATCGGTCAGATGTCTGACTTTTTTCGTCTCAATCATTGGCATTATTCATCATACTTCGCTCTTAACAGGAAAAGGAGGAAACACACATGTTCAAACAGATTTTTGCTGTTCTTCAACGTGTCGGTAAAGCGTTGATGCTTCCTGTAGCGATTTTGCCAGCTGCCGGTATCCTACTCGGATTCGGTAACGCGATGCAAAATCCGAACTTGACGTCAAAACTCGAGTTCTTGAAAAATGATGCAATCATCAAGGTTGCAAAATTGATGGAAGCAGCTGGGGATATCATCTTCGGTAACTTAGCACTCTTATTCGCGGTCGGTGTTGCGATTGGTCTTGCAGGGGACGGCGCAGCCGGACTTGCGGCAATCGTCGGATTCTTGATCATGAACAAAACAATGAGCGTTTGGCTCGGCGTTACACCAGAAATGGTTGCTAACGGTCAAGGGTATGCAAACGTACTCGGTATCCCAACACTTCAAACTGGGGTATTCGGTGGTATCATCATCGGTCTGATTGCAGCTTGGGCGTACGGGAAGTACCATAATCTCGAATTGCCGCAGTTCCTCGGATTCTTTGCTGGTAAACGTTTCGTTCCAATCGTTACTGCTGTCGTTTCATTGTTCGCAGGTCTTGTACTTGTATTCGTTTGGCCGTTCGCTCAGGACGGATTAAACACATTCTCCCACTTCATGATGGAGAAGAACCCAACACTTGCAGCATTCGTCTTCGGTCTCATCGAACGCTCGTTGATTCCATTCGGTCTTCACCACATCTTCTATGCACCATTCTGGTTCGAATTCGGTTCGTACACGAATGCAGCAGGTGATGTCGTTCGTGGTGACCAAGCGATCTTCTTCGCTCAATTGAAAGATAATGTTGAATTGACTGCTGGTACGTTCATGACTGGTAAATTCCCGTTCATGATGTTCGGTCTTCCAGCAGCAGCTCTTGCTATGTACCACGAAGCTCGTCCTGAGCGCCGTGCAGTCGTTGGTGGTCTTCTTGGATCAGCAGCACTTACAGCATTCTTGACAGGTATCACAGAGCCAATCGAATTCGCATTCTTGTTCGTTGCTCCAATCTTGTTCGCAGTTCACGCAGTCTTCGCAGGTCTCTCGTTCATGACGATGCAATTGTTGAACGTTAAGATCGGTATGACATTCTCTGGTGGTTTGATTGACTTCCTTCTCTTCGGTGTTCTTCCAGGACGCACGCAGTGGTGGCTCGTCATCGTCGTCGGTCTTGCACTCTCTGTCATCTACTATGTTGGATTCCGTTTCGCAATCCGCAAGTTCAACCTGAAAACTCCAGGTCGTGAAGATGCAGCGCAAGAGACTTCATCTGCTCAAGGTTCTGAACTCGCTGAAGGTATCCTTGATGCACTCGGTTCAGAGTCGAACATCAAACACTTGGATGCATGTATCACACGCCTTCGTGTCGAAGTTCTCGACAAATCAAAAGTCAACAAAGATGAGTTGAAAAAATTAGGTGCTGCTGGTGTCCTTGAAGTTGGTAACAACGTTCAAGCGATCTATGGACCGAAATCAGACAACATCAAGTCTGAAATTCAAGCCGTCATCGCATCACGTAAACAAGAAAAAACAGTCTAATGTTTTAAGAAATGAGTCCTTCTGCGGAAGGGCTCATTTTTTTTTGGAAAAATCTTTTGGAATCGTTTTGCACTAGAATATTTTAGGGTATGAATTAAGTAGTTTGTTTAAAAAAGGAGGGAATATACGCATGTGGAAAAACGTGTTTGGTGTCTTACAGCGGATCGGTAAGGCCCTGATGTTACCGGTAGCGATTTTACCGGCAGCGGGGCTATTGCTCGCGTTCGGGACAGCGTTTCAAAACCCGAACTTGACGCAATATTTACCGTTCCTCGAGAACGATTCGCTAGTCGTCATTTGGCGAGTCATGCAGGATGCGGGTGATATCATCTTTGCGAATCTCGGGTTACTGTTTGCCGTCGGGGTCGCGATTGGTCTTGCGAATGGGGAAGGGGTTGCCGGTCTAGCAGCGATCGTCGGTTTCTTGATCATGAACAAGGTCATCAGTTCGTTTTTACAGATCACACCAGAAAAAATCACGGAAGCACAGAAAGCAAGTGACTTGTCGTATGCGACGGTCCTCGGGATACCGACCTTGCAAATGGGGGTATTCGGAGGGATCATTGCCGGTTTGATAGCAGCGTACAGTTATAATAAATTCTTTAAAATCAAACTGCCTGATTTCCTCGGATTCTTCGCAGGGAAGCGTTTTGTTCCGATCGCAACCGCCTTATTCAGTCTTGTCGCAGGGTTTGCCTTGTCGTATATTTGGCCACCGATCGGTAGTGGAATCAACACATTCTCAAAAACAATCATCGAAGCGAACGAACCGTTGTCTGCCTTTATCTTTGGACTCGTCGAACGTTCGTTGATTCCGTTTGGTCTTCACCATATCTGGTACTCAAGCTTCTGGTTCCAGTTCGGAGAATATACGGATAAAGCCGGAACGATCATCAACGGGGATCAGCGGATCTTCTTCGCACAGTTGAAGGACGGTGTACCATTTACAGCAGGGACGTATATGACCGGAAAATATCCATTCATGATGTTCGGTCTGCCAGCAGCCTGTCTTGCGATGTACCATACGGTCGCAAAAGATCGTCGTAAAGCCGTCGAAGGTCTTTATTTCTCAGCTGCGTTGACTTCTTTCCTGACTGGTATCACGGAGCCAGTCGAGTTCTCCTTCGTATTCGTTGCACCACTCTTGTTTGCCGTTCACGCTGTCTTTGCAGGTCTTTCATTCATGATCATGGATTTACTGAACGTCAAGATCGGGATGACGTTCTCCGGTGGATTGATTGACTACACGTTATTCGGGATTCTACCGAACCGAACCTCGTGGTGGCTCGTCATTCCAGTCGGTCTTGTCTTCGCCGTCATCTACTACTTCGGATTCCGTTTCGTCATCACGAAGTTTGATCTGAAGATTCCGGGACGCGAAGCGATTAAAGAAGGTGCCGCTACCTCAACGGCACAAGCAGGCGATCTACCGTATGAAATTCTACAAGCATTCGGTGGTCCATCAAACATTAAACATTTAGATGCTTGTATCACACGACTTCGGATTACGGTCAATGATAAATCAGGCGTCAACAAGGATCGCTTGAAAGAACTTGGTGCTGCTGGTGTTCTTGAAGTCGGAGATAACGTCCAGGCCATCTTTGGACCGAAATCCGATGGAATCAAGACAGAAATGGCAGATATCATGAAAGATCCAAATTATAAACCGAAAGAAACACCAGAAGCAGATCCAATTCCACAAGTACCAACGGGAGACGAAGCACGGACTTCTGGAACTGGTACAGCAGATGCCGGTCCACTCGCTGGGGATCGTGGTGGGGCTTACGTGCCGCAAGATGGATATGTCGCACCGCTGAGCGGTATCATTCGTTCTCTCGATGATGTGCCGGACCAAGTGTTCTCCGGTCGCATGATGGGTGACGGATATGCAATCGAACCAACGGAAGGATATGTCGTCTCTCCAGTCTCTGGTGAGATTACGACGTTCTTCCCGACGAAACACGCGATCGGTATTCTTGCGGATAATGGAGATGAAATCTTGATTCACATCGGTATTGATACGGTATCACTCGAAGGAAAAGGATTCGAGGCGTTGGCGAAAGCCGGCGATCGTGTTGAACCGGGGACACCACTCCTCAATGTCGATCTTGAACAAGTACGACCGCTCGTACCATCATTACTGACACCAATCATCGTCACGAACAGCGGCGATCGAAAAGTCGACGTTGATGTCGGACGGACGGTCGAAGCCGGAGAAGCGATTTCGTATCGTGTAGAGTAAAGAAGAAAAGCGACGGATCGTCCTGAGCGATCCGTCTTTTTTGTGTGAAATGATCGTAGAGCACATTTTATAATGAGATTTTGCACATATGATGATACAATAAGTTAGCTATTATAAGAGTTAGCTAATTTTTTGAGAAATGAGGTGCGTCGATGTCTTCGACTACAACAAAAACGAATACGACACCTGTCGTCATCGGATTATTGATTGGAATTTTAGTCGCAGCAATGGATAACACGATCGTTGCGACAGCGATGCCGACGATCGTCAGTGAACTGAATGGGTTTGATCAGTATGCATGGGTCACGTCGGCTTACATGATTGCAACCGTTGCTGGAATGCCGATCTTCGGTAAACTGAGTGACATGTATGGAAGAAAACGCTTCTTCCTCTTTGGGGTGCTCCTCTTCATGGTAGGGAGTATCTTGTGTGGAATGGCAGACTCGATCATTGAATTGTCTGCCTATCGTGCGTTGCAAGGGCTTGGTGGTGGGGCGTTGATGCCGATCGCCTTTACAATCATCTTTGATATCTTCCCACCGGAAAAACGGGGGAAAGTCAGTGGTCTGTTCGGAGCAGTCTTCGGTATCTCGAGTATCTTCGGACCGTTGCTTGGTGCCGTATTGACGGATTCCCTCGACTGGCGCTGGGTGTTCTATATCAATATTCCGCTTGGTTTGATTGCCCTTGGTCTCGTGACGGTCTTCTATCAGGAATCACCGGTGCACCGGACACAGAAAATCGACTACGTCGGTGCCTTTACGCTTGTTGCCGGATTGGTGTTATTCCTACTCGCACTTGAAATGGGTGGGAAAGAGTATGCATGGTCTTCGCCACAAATTCTTGGTCTGTTCGGAGCAGCGTTCGTCGCGTTCGTTGCCTTTGCATTTGCTGAACGACGTGCCGCGGATCCCGTCATTACGTTCAGTCTGTTCCGCCGTCGCTTATTTGCGGCAACACAGGGCGTGGCGTTCTTTTATGGATTCGTCTTCATCTCGGCGAGTGTATTCATTCCAATCTTCGTGCAAGGTGTCTTTGGTGGCAGTGCGACGAACTCCGGTCTGATCCTGATGCCGATGTTGATTGCCTCGGTCATCTCGGCGCAACTTGGTGGACAGTTGCCGAACAAGTTTGGATTCCGGAACGTCATGATCGTCTCAGCGGTCTTCTTCCTGCTCGGTGTCTATCTCCTTAGTACGATGACGCTTGAGACATCGCGGACAGCGGTAACGATTTATATGATCATTCTCGGATTTGGTGTTGGCTTCAGTTTCTCTCTATTGAATCTAGCGAGTATCAACGGCATCGAGATGCAACGTCGGGGCGCAGCGACCTCGATGGGCTCAACATTCCGGACAATCGGGATGACGCTTGGTGTCACAGTCCTCGGAATCATTCAATCACGGACATTCGCGTCAGCTGTAACGGATCGGTTGCCGCAAGGTGGAGCGCCGTCCGGTGGACAGTTCCCAACGGCTGATGCGTTTGCGAAGATGCCACCAGAAGTTGCGACAGCAATCAAGACGTCGCTTGCAGAATCGATCTCAACCGTCTATTTCTGGGCGTTGATTCCAGCAGTACTCGGTGTCATCTTTATCTTCTTGATGGGAAACGAGCGTCCGATTTTATCGGAACAAGCTACTCCAGCGAAGAAGAAACAAGCGCAATAATCATCGTTTCAACAACGTCTTCTTTCTTATAAGAAAGAGGCGTTGTTTTTTTTTGTTTAACAAGACAAAAAAAGACGAACCTGGATTGCTCCAGGTTCGTCTGACAGAATTTATTTTTTGATGTCGAAAGTCGTGCTGAGGAAGTCGACGACTTCTTCTGCCGTATCCATATCGAGTACTTGCTCAACGATTGCTTCACACTCTGATTTGTTGAGGCGTGTCATCAAGCTACGTGCGCGAAGGACAGATGATGCTGACATCGAGAACTCATCAAGACCAAGACCAAGAAGGATCGGAAGTGCCAATTCTTCTCCTGCCATCTCACCACACATGCCGACCCATTTGCCTGCTTTGTGTGCTTCTGTGATGACGTTGTTCAAGAGGTTCAAGATTGCTGGGTTGAACGGTTGGTACAGGTATGATACTTTTTCGTTCATCCGGTCTGCTGCCATCGTGTATTGAATCAAATCGTTCGTTCCGACAGAGAAGAAGTCGACTTCTTTTGCAAACTGACGAGCCATGACCGCTGTTGCTGGAATCTCGACCATCATACCGACTTCGATGTCTTCTGATACCGTGACGCCTTCAGCTTGAAGGTTTGCTTTCTCTTCAAGGAGAAGTGCTTTTGCAGCACGGAACTCTTCGATCGTTGCGATCATCGGGAACATGACAGCGAGTTTACCGTATGCACTTGCACGAAGAAGTGCGCGCAATTGTGTACGGAACAAGTCTGTTTGGTCAAGGCAGAGACGAATCGCACGGTAACCGAGGAACGGGTTCATCTCGTGTGGGAGATCAAGGTACGACAATTCTTTATCGCCACCGATATCAAGAGTCCGGATGACGACTTTTTTATCGCCCATTGACTCGAGAACCGTTTTGTAAGCTGTGAACTGCTCGTCTTCCGTTGGGAATGTCTCTGCATCCATGTAGAGGAATTCCGTACGGTAGAGACCAACTGCTTCTGCACCGTTATCCAAAACGCCTTTGACATCGTTTGGTGTACCGATGTTTGCAGCGAGCTCGACGTGATGACCGTCAGCCGTCATTGTTTTTTCGTTCTTGAGTTTTTTCCACTCTTCTTTTTGTGCGATGTATGCTGCACGTTTTGCTTCATACTCAGCCACTTGCTCTTCGCTTGGGTTGACGATGACGTCACCTTCAGCACCATCAAGGATGAGAAGATCGCCATGTTTCACGTCCGTCAAGACGACTTTTGTTCCGACGACTGCTGGGATTTCGAGTGAACGTGACATGATGGCAGAGTGCGATGTCCGGCCACCAATGTTCGTTGCGAAACCTTTAGCATATTTACGGTTCAATTGAGCTGTATCTGAAGGAGTCAAGTCTTCCGCGATGATGATGACTTCTTCATTGATTTGAGCTGGAGTGACGAACGTGATACCGAGAAGGTGAGCCATCGTCCGTTTCGTGACGTCACGAACGTCTGCTGCACGTTCGCGCATGTATTCGTTATCCATTGATTCGAAAATCATGACCATCATGTTTGCGACTTCATCGAGTGCTTTTGCAGCATTTGCTTGCTCGTCCTCGATTTTTGCGTTCACCTGACTGACGATTTCCGGATCTTCTAAGATGAGAAGGTGAGCCGAGAAGATCTCCGCTTTATCTGGACCTAATTCTTGTAAGGTATTTTCACGAATGACTTCGAGTTCCGTCTTCGATTTTGCGATCGCTGCTTGGAAACGTTCTTTTTCCGCAGCTGCATCCTCGATTTTGTGCGATGGAATCTCAAAGACCGGTGTTTCCATCACGAATGCTTTTGCAATCGCGATCCCTGCAGAAGCGCCAATTCCCTTGATATGTTGTGCCATGTGCATTACCCTCTTTTCAGTAAGTTTTTTTAACGCGACGACTTCGTTTCTTAGCTATCTATAGATACCCATAAACGCCTCTCTCTTAACGAGCCTTCTGCGCACTCTCCCTTGAATGAAAACGTAGACATTTCCCGGAACAGCAAACGCATCGTTTCTTGAAGTGTCTCAACATTTCACCCGTTTAATCCTATCATATTGTGAAACGGGCAACAATTGTTTGAAACCAAGCATTTCGACAAATTGTCGAACAGAAGTAATGAAAGCGTTTGCGGTCAGTCGAGAGGCTATCAGTTGGAAAATGACTGAAAACACTTCATACTAATAGATACTAGTCAAAGGGGGAGTTTTATATGCAAACGAATCAATCCGTAGATGTACTCGTTGTCGGGATTTCTGGAAATCAACCGCTCGATGAACGGTTACAAGCACTGTATGGTGACAAACTAGAAGAGTGGGTTCGTCAAGGCGATATCTCAACGAAACGCGGAGAACTGCGTCTATTGCCAACGTTAGCGGGCGACGTCGCACGTGTACTGTTCGTTGGACTCGGGAAAGTTGATCAGCTCTCGCAAGACGATTTACGTCGCTTGCTCGGAAAAGCGGCACAGCATGTCAAAGCACGTCGCTTAGAACATGTCACAGTTGATGCAACAACATTCCCAGGGCAACCGGTCGAACTGATTGCCGAGACATTCACCCTCGCTACATATGAGGTCAAACATTATAAGACGTCGCCTTCGAAAGCATATACGTTACAACTGACGGTCTTACCTGTAGAGGAAGAAGCCGTACGCCGCGGAACGGTCTTGGCTGAAGCGACGAACTTAGCGCGTCGTCTCGTAACGATGCCTGGGAATCTTTTGACGGCGCCAGCGCTTGCGGATGAAGCACGCTTCATCGCGGAGCGTCATGGGCATGATCTCCGGATCATCGATAAGGAAGAGATGGAAGCACTCGGGATGGGCGCCTTGCTTGCCGTCAACCAAGGATCCGTCATTCCACCGAAATTGATTGTCCTTGAATATAAAGGTTCAGCAGAAGCACCAATCGCGGTCGTCGGGAAGGGCGTCACATTCGATACAGGTGGTTATTCCATCAAACCAAAAGACGGTATCGTCGGAATGAAAGGCGACATGGGTGGAGCAGCAGCGGTTCTCGGGCTATTCGAAGCACTCGGTCAACTGAAGCCAGATGTTCACGTCATCGGTGTCATTCCAGCAACCGACAACATGATTTCCGGGGATGCCTTCAAGCCAGACGACGTCATCACATCGATGGCGGGAAAAACGATTGAAGTCTTGAACACGGATGCGGAAGGACGACTTGTTCTTGCTGACGCAGTCACGTACGTGAAAGAGTATCAACCTAAAGCGATCATCGATCTCGCAACGTTGACAGGTGGTGTCCTTGTCGCGCTTGGAACAGAAATCACAGGTGCGTTGACGAACGATACGTCACTTTACGAACGCTTTGAACAGGTGACGAAAGAGACGAATGAGATGGTTTGGCAGATGCCGTATGTTGATGCCTTCATCAAACAAGTCCGCCGTTCGGAAGTCGCAGACTTGAACAACTCACCGGGACGCATGGGACACATGATCTTCGGTGGTGCGTTCGTCGGCGAATTCGTTGGTGACACACCTTGGCTACACCTCGATATCGCGGGAACATCGGAACAGAATCAAGCGTCTGAGATTGGTCCAAAAGGAGCAACGGGCGTCATGGTCCGTAGTCTGTACCGGTTCGTCGAGCAAGAAAAATGAGACGTTGGAATCTACTCGGCGTCTTGTTGACGATTCTTGCCGTCGTCTGGTATATGGATGCGCGCGACCGTCTATCGCTCGGTCTCGCGACGTTCATCGGTATCTTCACCGTCTTATCACTACTGCGTTCTTTCCGGGAGAAGACGAATGCACGTCATCGGAATTGATGCGGCAAAGGCGGGCTGGGTCGTCGTTATGTGCGAAAACGGTTGTTATACGGGATTCGTCGAACCGACGCTTGCAAATATTCCTAGAGCTGACCGGATTTGGATCGATATGCCGATTGGTTTAATGGAAGGACGACGCGAAACAGATCAACTGTTGCGACAGGAATTACGCCCTGGGCGAACGAGCAGTGTCTTCAATGCCCCGTTCCTCAGTGCACTGACAGCTTCTAGCTATATGGAAGCAAATGATTTAGCCAAACAACATGCGGGGATCGGGCTTTCAAAACAAGCGTGGTATCTATTACCGAAAATCAGAGAAGTTCGCAGCGTATATCGAACGGAGATGATTGAAGCCCATCCGGAAGTCTGTTTCGCGCGACTCGCCGGTCATCCGGCACGCTTTTCAAAGAAAACGACCGAAGGCATTGCGGAACGGATTGAATTGCTCGAGCGTTTTGATTGTCCGCCGTTATGGGAACAGCGTCAGTCGCATGTTGCGGTCGATGATTGGCTCGACGCTTGTCTGCTTGCGACGGGCGCCCGTTTTCCGTGTGATTATTTGCCGGCGAGTCGACCGGTGGATCCGGAAGGATATCCGTTATATGCAGCTGTACCAAAAAAATCACCCTCACCGAAATAGTGTGGGTGATCCTTTGACGAAGTCCCAGATATAATGAAAAATCTGGGCGTTGTAGAGTGCTTTTAAGATGACAGCGATCAATGGTCCGAGAATCAGTCCGAAGACACCAAAGAATTTGATCCCGACGAACAGCGCAATCAACGCCGTGATTGGTTGAATCCCGATATTATCGCCGACGATTTTCGGTTCCATGATGTTACGCTGCAGAATGACGAGAGCGTATAGAATCCCGAGTCCAATCGCAAGTGTTGTATTACCCGTGATGATCGAATAGGCAATCCAAGGCAGGAAGACGGAACCGGTGCCAAGATACGGCAAGATATCAAAAAAGGCAGCGATAAAAGCAACTGCGAACGGATGCTCGACACCAATGATGAACAAACCAATCAAGACGATGAAGAACGTGATCGTGATCAACGTGAGCTGCGCTTTGAGATAGCCGAATAAGGCAGATCGTAAGCTCAGGAAGACCGACTCGAAACGAGCGAACCAAGGAAGCATCTCATAGCGCTTCAATCGCATCTCGTACTGGTGCCAATCTTTTGCGATGAAAAACCAAGCAAGTAAGACGATGACGAAAATCAATGCAATCGATGGCAATGTCGCAAGGACCGTCTGTAGCATCATGGCGATACTTTTTGAGCCTTCGCCAATCGCACTCGCAAGTGAACTACCGAGAGATTGGATACTGTTTTGAACCGTATTTTGTTGCGATGGCTCCAGTGAGCGTAAGGCTTCGGAAGCATCGTTCCAGATGGGTGCCAGTTTTTCATTGTACAGCTTTTGAAAATACAGGCTCAACTCTTGGATTTGCGCCGGTAATTGGTTGGCGACAAATACAAGACCGCGAATCAACTGCATGATGATCAAGGCGAGCGAACCAACTAATAGGCCACTGATCAAAATGATCGATAACAACGCACCCCATCCACGATTGATCCGTAACCGCTTTTGGAAGAAATCGACGAGCGGTCGGCTGAAAAGGGCAAGCAGAAACGCAAAGACGAATGGATATAAGATGGACGAGAGGCGGATGAGTAACCATCCACCAACTAAGAAGGCGAAGATCACCGTCAGGAACCGGGCCATTTGCCAAAGACGTTCAGTCGACACAAGCAACACCTCTTACTGGAGTATGTAGAATTTATTGATATCATCATATCATGTTTAGGTAGATTACGAGTCATTCAAAAGGAGGAGATCTCGATGCGTAAAAGAGAAATCGGACTAATTGCTGCGTTGATTGCTGCGACATCTGTCGGAATCCGAGAATGGAAGAAAAATCAGGCGTTTGCGCAACACGTTAAACAGGAGACAGAAATGCACGTACGCCAGGCAATCGTGGAGGGTCAGACCGATGGAACAGATGAAGACACTGCAACAAAAGGTTGATGCGACGATTCGCTCACTCGGTGGTTATTTTCGACCGCTATCTGGTCTCGCGCGCCTGACGGAAGAAGTCGGTGAAGTCGGAGAAGCACTAGAACAAAATGATTTAGAAGCCCTTCGCTTTGAACTTGTCGACGTCTTGATGATCTCGACCTGTCTTGCGAACCAATACGTGACGGATCTTGCAGCACAGCATGAGACGCTCGGTACAGTAAATGATGATCAGGACGGTTCGTTTTATCGACTCGTGCATGAGGCCGGACAAATCGCACGTGTCATGAACGGTTATGAAGGGGATAAACCTCCGAAAGCGAAAGACACAATTGTTCCGATTGGTCATTCCTTAGCACGTCTGCAACGCGAACTGTTTCGGTTAGCACGACCACTTCAACTTGATTTACTGACAGAAATCGACCGGACGAATGAAAAGAATCTGAAGCGGGATAAAACACGCTTCGCGTTGACGCGTGATCCCATCACGGAAGAGACGATTGATCATTTCCGAAGTGCGACAGGAAGCGAGGCACGCCTCTGGGGAGCTCCTGTGTACGAGGAGAACCAAACGATAGAGGATAACATGGAAGCAGCATTACCGTCACTCCGGCGTTTTCTCCGATGTGCGACGATTGAGGGGATCGAGGCATTCGTCTTCGAAGCACCGATGGAACGCTCGCGTAGTTTGGTTGAAGTGAAAGAACTAGCGGACGAAATGGGACGCTTGATCAAAGAGCGAACACCGCTTGACTTCAAGAATTCACCGTATCGCTTAGAAGTCTTTGCGCCACAACTCGGTCCGATCTCGCCGTATCATGCGGAAGACGACCATCGGATGTTTCTCGTTCTCTATATCGATTAAATAAATAAGGGACTGACTCAAAAAAGAATGACACGTCTTTTCACGCCCTTTCCTCAGGCGAGACACAAGCCAGTTTTCCGCTCCATTCGAGCAGGAAAGCGGGTCTTGTTTGTCTCTGACAGCGCAAATGCGCTTTTTCCTGTAGGAGTGGCGTGTGACGGGTTATTCTTTTTGTTACGAGATAAGGGTGGCAGATTATCATTCTGCCACCCTTATCTTGTGGAGATTGACTTTTAAGTCAACCATTTATTTTTAATGTGAATGAGACGATGCTGCCTCATCTTGAGCCTGCCATTTTTTCATGAAGCGATGAATCCGAGCGATCGCTTCTTGCAGTTGTTCAATCGAACTCGCATAACTCGCCCGGACATAACCTTCACCGCTTGCTCCGAAGACGGATCCTGGAACGACGGCGACGCGCTCAGCGAGTAACAATTGCTCAGCGAACTGCTCGCTCGTTAGTCCGGTATGACCGATGTACGGAAAGGCATAGAAGGCGCCACCCGGTAAGTGTGTCGGGAGACCCGCATCGTTTAATGCCTTAACGAAGTAGTTCCGGCGTTGACGATAACTCGTCACCATGTCAGGGACCGTTTTATGACGAGAACGCAGTGCTTCAATGCCCGCGAATTGAACGAGTGTCGGGGCACACATCATCCCGTATTGATGGACCTTCAGCATCGATTGTGTGATTGCAGGTGGCGCACAAGTGAAACCGAGCCGCCATCCTGTCATCGCGAAGGCTTTCGAGAAACCGTTGATGATGATCGTCCGCTCTCGCATACCGGGAAGGGTCGCAAAGCAGATCGCTTCCGTTTCGTAGGACAGTTCCGCATAGATTTCGTCACTGATGACATATAGATCATGCTTTTGGACGAGTAAGGCTAGGTCCGCTAATTGATCGCGCGACATCGTCGAGCCTGTCGGATTCGATGGGAAACAGAAAATGATCGCTTTCGTCTTATCTGTCAGCAATTGTTCGATCGTTTCCGGTTGAATCGCAAAACCGTCTTCTGCATGACACGCAGCGGCGACAGGAATGCCTCCAGCGAGTTCGATCAAGGGAGCATACGAAACGAATGCCGGTTCGACGACGATGACTTCATCTCCTGGATTGATCAAACTACGAAAGGCAAGGTCGAGTCCCTCTGATGCTCCAGTCGTGACGATGATTTCTTCCGTCGTCGAATAGGAGATGGTGAATTTTTCTTGCATGTAGAGCGCGATTTCCTGACGTAACTCGAGTAAACCGGCGTTGGCACTATACGCTGTATAACCTTGCTCGAGTGCTGCGAAGCTCGCTTCGCGAACATTCCATGGCGTGACGAAATCAGGTTCGCCGACACCAAGGGAGATGACGTCTTCCATCGATCCTGCTAAATCAAAGAAACGACGGATGCCGGATGGGGCTAACTGTTCGACACGTTCAGATAGAGACTTCATGGAGACACCTTCAATCGTTTGTCATCATCATCCTGACTGAAGAGAACACCATCGTGCTTGTAGGTCTTCAAGCGGAAATGGGTCGTCGTCGAGATGACGGAGTCGAGCGTCGATAATTTTTCCGAGACGAATTGAGAGACTTCTTGTAGCGATTTGCCATCAAGTACGACTTGTAAGTCGTATGCGCCCGACATCAGATAAAGGGACGTCACTTCCGGGAAACGATGGATGCGCTCCGCTACCTCGTCAAACCCGCGTCCGCGTTTCGGTGTGACTTTGACATCGATGAAAGCTGTCACGCCATGATGGGCATGAATCTTTTGCCAGTCGATGACAGCGGTGTAACCGAGTAGGACACCGTCGCGTTTGAATGTCTCGATGGAAGCTGCTACTTCTGACGCTTCCCAGTCGAGCATTTGCGCAAGCAAGTCCACGTCCATCGGACCATTTTGTGTTAATAATGCTAATAATTCGAGTTGTTTTTCGGTGTACATGGGATCACTCACTTTCTGTCAATTGACCATTGAAGGTACGGCGGGTCTGGCGCAATCGTGCGCGTCGCTCAGCCTGGACGATATGGAAGTTCTTCATTTCATTTGTCGGAAGTTGGTGTTTTTCAACGAGGCGTTCAAAAAAGACGCGTCGCGCTGCATCCTGACGCGCGGATTCATGATTACCCGACGGATTGAAAGCATATAAGACGGTCGCGCGCGCCGGATGCAGTATTAAATGATCCTTGCCGACGCGTAAGATCCAATCCCAGTCCCAGTAGTTGAAGACGTCCTCATCAAATGGACCGAGTTGATCGTGGAGCGATTTACGATAGAGTGACCCGGACGGAATGTACGTCGAGTCTTCTCGAATCGTCTCCGGATCGTACGGATACGCGAATGGCTCAGAATCGATTGCAATCCGGTGATCCTCTTCCCAGCGGTACGTAAAGAGTTCCGCGTCCGTATAGGTGAGGTCGGCACCAGCTTCGAGATCGCCGACCGCTTCTTCGAGGTGACTCGGTAATAAGAGGTCGTCATCGTCATGAAGTAAGATATACCGACCGGAAGCGAGCGTGACACCATGATTTCGAGCACGAACATGGTGGTTTTCAGGTAACTCGACATAGGTCAGTTGAAGACGGTCCTGATACGCAGTCGTCACTGCTGAGACATCGTCTCCATTATTGTTTAAGACGATGACTTCGAAGTCTTGATAGTGTTGACGCGTCAACGCTTCTAGCGCTTCTGCTAATTCACGAGGACGATTGTACGTCGGAATGATGATGGATACGGTTGGCATCAGTGATCGCTCCTTGAACAAAGACACCTGTCCAGGAACAGGTGTCTTCTTGTTTTTTACATGTTTGCTTCAATGCGTGGTAGCAGTTCGTTCCATTCTGCTTCTGGTTCTTTCGTAACCGTCACGAAGTCGCCGTAAGCGAACAGATTGTCGATGCCATCGAGGGCGATCAATGATGCGAGCAACGCATCTTCAGGTGTATCTTCTTTTTTGACACTCGTACTTTTAGCACCGAAGCGCTGTTCTTCGAGCGTGATTTTGACGGAATTCGGATTTGGTGTGTAATCGACTTGCATGAGGTAAGCTCCTTTCAACGTACATACGTATATGCCGTCTTTTCGTGATAGATGGATTGAATCCTTCTTCCTGATAGACGGAAGATCGATACGTTCAGTATATCAGAAAATTCGAAGAGAATATTTTTCTTCTAGTAGGAGAAATGGACCATCTTTATTTTAACGGTTCACTTGACCTTATAATACATTTTACTCGCTATCTCAATATATCTCAAAAGGCGTCATGATGCCTTTTTCAAATTGTTTGACCTGAATTTCAAAGCAAGGGGTTATTTTTTTGAATTTCAGTGATAACCTATATCTTGTACATTAACAGGTTTAAAAACGGCTAAAACGTCTATATATAGAGTGATACTTGTAGAGTCCTTTCTATATGTAGGACGTCTTTTTTTAGTTTAGCGTATTTCATTGTGTAATGCGAACCTGTTTAACGATAGAGAATGGGAGTGGTTCATAGTGGCATCTCCACTGAATACAGCACGCATCTTTAAGGGTGCAATGACAATAGAAGACGTATATGTCGTGATTCGACAGGCGACGGAAACGTATCCGGAACTTGATATCGACCGCTATACTGAACGTGCCATCCGAGCGCTTGAGGGAAAATCCCTACAAGCCGATCAAGTCTATGAACTGTTAACGATGCACGCACTCGATATGTTGAAGGCAGAAGAGCCGAACTGGACATTCGTAGCGACAGCGACTTACTTAAATCGGTTATACCTTGAAGCAGGTGAAAATCGCGGATATGCAGCAGAAGAACGGTATGGTTCGCTGTATACGCTGATTGAAAAACTGACAGAAATCGGCATCTTCACGAAACATTTACTAGATGCGTATTCGAAGGAAGACATCAACGAACTGTCGGCAACGATCGATCCATCCCGCGACCACTTGTTCACATACATTGGTCTTCGAACACTGGCAGACCGGTACCTCGCACGTGATCACGTCAAAAACTTGTACGAGCTACCACAAGAACGATTCATGGTCATCGCGATGACACTGATGCAGAACGAACCGAAAGAACGTCGTTTAGAACTCGTCAAAGAGTCTTACTGGGCATTGTCGAATCTCTACATGACAGTTGCGACTCCGACGCTTTCGAACGCTGGTAAGTCTTACGGTCAACTTTCTTCATGTTTCATCGATACAGTCGATGATTCGCTACGTGGCATCTACGACTCGAACACGGACGTGGCGACACTCTCTAAAGGTGGCGGCGGAATCGGCGTCTACATGGGTAAAATTCGCTCACGCGGATCAGACATCAAAGGCTTCAAAGGCGTCTCAAGTGGTGTCATCCCGTGGATGAAACAATTGAACAACACGGCAGTCAGCGTCGACCAGCTCGGTATGCGCCAAGGATCGATCGCGGTGTATCTCGACATCTGGCATAAAGATATCCTCGAATTCCTGGACGCGAAGCTCAACAACGGGGATGAGCGACTTCGGACACACGACTTGTTCACAGGCGTCAACTTACCGGACCGTTTCATGCGTGCCGTCGAAGCACGAGAAGACTGGCATTTATTTGACCCACACGAAATTCGGACAGTCATGGGCTTTAGCCTCGAGGATTACTTCGATGAGACGGAACAAGGTGGCAGCTTCACGGAACGATACGAAGCATGTGTCAACGAGCCACGCCTCAGCAAAAAAACAGTTCCAGCAATCGATCTCGTCAAACGCTACATGCGTTCGCAACTTGAGACAGGGACGCCATACATGTTCTTCCGTGACGCGGTTAACCGTGCGAACCCGAATAAACATGCAGGCATGATCTACTCGTCAAACCTGTGCTCAGAAATCATGCAGAACATGAGCCCGACGACCGTGACGGAAGAATACACGGAAGACGGTAAGATCATCGTCACGAAGACACCAGGGGATTTCGTCGTCTGTAACTTGTCATCGATCGCACTTGCACGTGCAGTTCGTTCTGACGTCCTAGAGCGATTGATTCCGATTCAAATGCGGATGCTTGATAACGTCATCGACTTGAATACGATCGATGTCCCGCAAGCACAATTGACGAATCAAAAATACCGTGCCGTTGGTCTTGGGACGTTCGGTTGGCACCATCTGCTCGCGCTCGAAGGCATCCGTTGGGAATCGGTCGAAGCGGTACAATACGCAGACCGTCTCTACGAGAAGATTGCTTACTTGACGATCGATGCGTCGATGCAACTTGCGAAAGAGAAAGGCGCGTACCGTCTCTTCGAAGGTTCAGAATGGCAAACAGGAGAGTACATCAAACGTCGCCACTACAAAACGACGGATGAACTCGATTGGGATCGTCTCCAAGCCGACATCACGGCGTACGGAATGCGTAACGCATACTTGATGGCAGTCGCACCGAACTCATCGACGGCAATCATTGCGGGTAGTACGGCATCGATTGATCCAATCTACAAAAAAGTCTACTCGGAAGAGAAGAAGAACTATAAGATTCCAGTCACCGTTCCAGATTTAACGCCGGAAACGAACTGGTTCTATAAATCAGCGTTTGAAATCGACCAGTTATGGAGCATCCGTCAAAATGCTTCGCGTCAGCGTCACATCGACCAAGCGATCAGTTTCAATCTGTACGTGAAAAATAACGTCAAGGCGAAAGAATTACTCGAGATGCACATGGAAGCGTGGCAACTCGGGATGAAGACGATCTACTACACGCGTTCGACGACGGTTGAAATCGACGAATGTGAATCGTGTTCATCATAAGATAAGGAGGACGATATCATGAAGGCAGCAATCGTATATGCGTCATTGAGTGGAAACACGGAGGAGGTGGCAGAACTCGTCGCGAAGACGTGTTCTGAGATGGGAATCGAGCCGACGATGTTGTTTGCGGATGAAGTGACGACGTATCAGTTAATGCCTTATGATATCGTCTATTTTGGTTCGTATACGTGGGGAGATGGACAACTACCCGACGATATGCGCGATTGTCTCAGAACCGTTCTAAAGGAGAGTTCGCATGCGATTCCGCAGGCAGCTGTTTTTGGAACAGGGGACAAGATGTTCGTCAAATATTGTCGCGCCGTTGATGAGATGGCCTATCATCTCTCGAAATTCGGTGTACCGCTTGCTGGAGAACTGTTGAAAATCGAACAGTCACCACGCAATCGCCCACATCTCGTCAAGGAATGGACGAAACGGACCATTCTTCAATTACAGCAAGAAGGAGTCGAAGCACATGGAACAGCTACAAAAAATCAAACTGCTTGATGCACGTCATCCAAATCGCGCGACAGCGATCATCGGTGGCGAAACGAGTGCCATCGTCAACTGGAACGACATTGCGTATCCACAGTTTTATTCGATTTACAAACAACTGTTATCGAACTTCTGGATCCCAGATGAGATCTCGATGTCGAAGGACATGCAACAGTGGAATCAATTAAGTGAACGGGAACAGGATGCATTCAAACGAATCATCGGGCTACTCTCGATCCTTGACTCGGTTCAGACACGTTATATCTTGGAATCGGCAATGTTCACGTCGGATTCGTCCGTTCATGCGATTCTCGCAATCATCGCGCAACAGGAAGTCGTGCATAATCAATCGTACAGCTACGTCTTATCCAGCTTAGTTCCATTGGCTGAACAAAACCGGATTTTTGATATCGCGAAAGACGATGACATGGTCATGAAGCGTAATGCATTCATTCTTGATTTATACGAAGATTTCCAAAATGACCGGACTCCAGAGAACTTCGCGAAATCGCTCGTTGCTTCGATCGTTCTTGAAGGAATCAACTTCTATTCAGGCTTTGCCTTCTTCTATAACTTAGCGCGTCACCAAAAGATGGTCGGAACATCGACGATGATCAGTTATATTCAACGTGATGAACTGCAACATTCGTACTTCATCAGCCAATTGTTACGTGCTGTCTTGTCGGAGCATCCGGAAATTGATGCCGATGGCTCATTCACACAATTCGTCTATGACACGTTCAAGCGTGCCGTTGATCTTGAAATCGAGTGGAGCGAATACGTCTTACGTGATCTAGACGGACTTGACGTCAGTGAGATGCGTGACTATGTTAAATATCTCGCGAACAAACGCCTTCGCGTCATCGGTTTGTCGGATCTCTATGAAGGGCACGACGAAGACGTCATGCCATGGATTCGTGCGTATTCAGATGATTCGATGAACGCGACGAAATCGGACTTCTTCGAACAAAAATCACGTTCGTATGCGAAAGTAACCGATGCAAATGGATTTGACGATCTGTAAGTAATAAATAAATCAATTGATGATTGCTTCTACTCTATATTTCCTTTACGCTAGGACAGGTGAGGTTCTGCTCGACTCCTGCGGAAAAACAAGTCATCATGACCCTGGAAGATGCGACGCATCTGAAGCGGCATGAGGGCTTGTCCGCGGAAAGTGAGCAGACCGAGACTGTCCGTTTTTTTGATAGTCTTATCTGTCTTTCGTCTTTCTCGTTTCAAGCAATACTTTTCTTTGTCACTTAGGTCAATTGAGCAAAAGAACAAAAAAAGGGCCGAACTCGGAAAGTTCGGCAGAATCAGGGGGAATACTTGAAGTCTTGCTATTAAAATGTTCCCTTGTGAAATAAAAAATAAACAAATTCCAAAAATATTTTTTACGATACAAGAAAAGTGTGTTATTATAAGTTGATGAATTTAGTTAGGGAGTGTATACATTATGGCAAACTTTGAAAAAGACCAAGTCGTTACTGGTAAAGTAACTGGTATTCAAAACTTCGGTGCTTTCGTAGCACTTGACGAGCAAACACAAGGTCTCGTCCACATCTCAGAAATCTCACACGATTACGTAAAAGACATCAACGATTACGTAAAAGTTGGCGATGAAGTAACTGTTAAAGTTCTCGACATCGACGAAGCTAACAAAAAAATGAAGCTTTCGATCAAAGCAACTCAGGAAGCTCCAAAACGTGAAGCACGCGCGAAAGGTCCACGCAAAAACGCTGGACGTCGCGATGCAGGTCCTGCTTTCAAACAAGAAGAAGCACCTGGATTCAACGTTCTTAAAGGTAAATTGGAAGAATGGATTGAAAAATCAAACTTCCAAAAATAAGCCACATGAGAGAATCGACATCGGTCGGTTCTCTTTTTTTTATGCGATTTTTACACAGAATAAGCATTAAATTAGATGCGAAAGGGGAATGTGTGGATAATGTAAGGTGTTCATTACTTATTGAGGAGGCAACACAGATGGAAAACTTTGAATATCGCAATCCAACAAGACTTATTTTTGGTGACGGTCAAGTCAGCCAACTGAAACCACAACTCGAAGCACTCGGTGCAAAGAAAGTCATGCTCGTCTTCGGTGGCGGCAGTATTAAACGTAATGGCGTCTATGATGATGTCACACGTGAACTCAACGCGGCAGGAATCGAGTACGTCGAATGCGACGGTGTCGAACCGAACCCGCGTATCGAGACAGCAGAGCGCGGTATCAAAATCGCACGTGAAGCAGGCGTTGACGCATTGCTTGCACTCGGTGGCGGTTCTGTCATCGACTGCACGAAATTGATTGCTGCTGGTATTCCTTATGAAGGCGAAGCATGGGATCTCGTCATCGGCAAAGCAACACCAGAAACAGTCATCCCATTCGGAACAGTCTTGACGCTTGCAGCAACAGGTTCTGAGATGAACTCAGGATCCGTCATCACGAACTGGAAGACACAAGAGAAGTACGGTTGGGGTAGCCCGCTTACGTTCCCAACATTCTCAATCCTTGATCCGAAGTACACAGTCAGTGTGCCAAAAGATCAAACAATCTACGGTATCGTCGATATGATGAGCCACTGCCTCGAGCAATACTTCCACCCTGCGCATGCACCGGTCCAAGAACGGATGACAGAAGGTGTCATGAAAGCAGTCGTCGAAGCAGCACCAAAACTCGTCAACGATCTCGAGAACGTTGAACTTCGTGGCACGATTCTCTTCGCTGGTACGATGGCGCTCAACGGTGTCCTTCAAATGGGCGCACGCGGCGACTGGGCATCACACAACATCGAACACGCCGTCTCAGCTGTTCATGATATCCCGCACGCAGGTGGACTCGCAATCCTCTTCCCGAACTGGATGCGCCACGTACTCGACGAATCAAACGCACATCGTTTCGTCACACTCGGTGAGAACGTCTTTAACGTTGATACGGAAGGTAAATCAGAGATGGAAGCAGCACACGCGACAATCGACGCAATCAGTGCTTTCTGGACATCACTCGGTGCACCGAATCGTCTCGCTGATTACGACATCAAAGAAGATACAGTTGACGCAATCGTCAAGTCAGCAATGACACGCGGCGACTTCGGAAACTTCAAATCACTTGGAAACGAAGACGTTCGTCAAATCGTGACAGCTGCCCTATAACAATCTGTAACATTTGCTACTCATTTCACAAAAGACTTGAACGACCTTCCTTCTTGCGTTTTAATGAAAAGGAAGGTCGCATTTCGTTGCGAATGAATAAGGAGGACGATGGCATGTCAACAGTACGTTTTGATTATTCGAAAGCCCTACAATTCGTAGGTCAACATGAAGTAGATCATATGGCGGAAACGGTAAAGACGCTTCACCATGCGATTCATGCAGGAACAGGCGCAGGAAGTGATTTCTTAGGATGGGTGGATCTTCCGACGAATTACGATCAAGCGGAATTTGCACGCATTCAAGCGTCTGCAGAAAAAATCAAGTCGGATTCTGATGTGTTGTTAGTCGTCGGAATCGGCGGTTCATATCTCGGAGCGCGTGCTGCGATCGAGATGCTCGGACACTCATTCCATAACTTGTTATCAAAAGAAGATCGCAAAGCACCACAAATCATCTATGCAGGACATAATATCTCATCGACGTATCTGCACGATTTATTCGAAGTCCTCGAAGGAAAAGATGTATCGGTCAACATCATCTCGAAATCGGGTACGACGACAGAACCAGCAATTTCGTTCCGTCTCTTGAAATCGTTCATGGAAGAGAAATACGGTAAAGCAGAAGCAAAACACCGGATTTATGCAACGACGGATAAAGCGCGTGGTGCATTAAAAACACTCGCAGACTCTGAAGGATATGAAACATTCGTCATTCCGGACGATGTCGGCGGTCGTTTCTCTGTTTTGACACCGGTTGGTCTATTACCAATCGCAGCAGCTGGTATTTCAATTGAAGAGTTGATGCAAGGTGCCCGTGACGCGCAAGAGCGCTATGCGAGCGAAAACCTAGCTGACAACGAAGCGTATCAATACGCGGTCGTACGAAATGCGCTCTATGCGAAAGGGAAGACGATCGAGCTTCTCGTCAACTACGAACCAGCACTTCATTATGTATCGGAGTGGTGGAAACAATTATACGGCGAGTCAGAAGGAAAAGACTTCAAAGGAATCTTCCCAGCAGCAGTCGACTTCTCGACGGATCTCCACTCGATGGGACAATACGTCCAAGAAGGTCGTCGTGACCTGTTCGAGACAGTCATCAAAGTCGGTCAAGCGCGTCATGCGTTGACTGTTGAAGAAGACGCTCAGGATCTCGATGGATTGAACTTCCTTGCAGGGAAGTCGATTCAATTCGTCAACGATAAAGCAGCAGAAGGTACGTTGCTTGCGCACACGGACGGACAAGTACCGAACTTGACAGTCGAACTTCCAGAGATGACACCGTATCACCTCGGATTCCTGTTCTACTTCTTCGAAAAAGCTTGTGCGATGAGTGGTTACCTCCTCGGAGTGAATCCATTTGATCAGCCAGGCGTTGAAGCGTACAAGAAAAACATGTTCGCTCTTCTTGGTAAACCAGGATTCGAAGCAGAAAAAGCAGAACTCGAAGCACGTTTGAAGTAATGTAAAATGACAGTCGATCGTTCCCTAGTGGAACATCGGCTGTTTTTTTGCTTTTACCGGATGATAGTAGGCTATCATTTTCCAGATTTACAGGTAATCCTAGCGTTTTCACTTTTAGAATACCCGTGAAACAGGTAAAGTGAAGTTAGAAGAAGAAATGAGGTGCACGTACGTGATTACATTCTTGGATTATTATCAAAATCAAGTGGAGTTAAGTTTTGATGACCATCCGTTCTCGGATCGTCCCTTGCACGTGTGGGTCATTGCCGTGTACGAAGGAAAATGGTTGCTGACCCATCATAAGCAGCGGGGGTATGAATTTCCTGGTGGAAAGGTTGAACCGGGTGAAACAGCAGAAGAAGCCGCACGTCGCGAAGTGATGGAAGAGACGGGTGGGGAAATCGATTCTCTCTCATATGTCGGACAGTATCGTGTTGCTGGAAAAGGTGATACGATCATCAAAAACATCTATTTCGCGCAAATCGGATCATTGTCGTCTCATCTTGCCGTGGATGAAACAGATGGTGCTTTTCTATTCGAGGAACTCCCTGATCGTCTCGATACGAATCGACAATACAGCTTTATGATGAAGGACCGTGTCCTTCCGGAGACACTCCGTGTACTTAGCGAACGCCGATTGGTTTGAACTTCCGCGCCAAGGTCCGTTTCGGACGTTTCGGATGTTTTATACCACAGCGGACGGAGAACGGGTCGGTGCCTATATCGTACTCCCGCAAGTTGCGAACGGTCAGGGGATTCTCTACTTGCGTGGTGGAACGCGTTCGATCGGAATGGTCCGACCGACTCGACTGCTCGCGTTCGCACAGGCAGGCTTTTTTGTCATGGCACCTTTCTATCGAGGGAATCTAGGCGGTACGGGAAAAGAAGACTTTGGACATCACGATATCGAAGACGCCTGCAGTGCCTTTGACTGGTTGCAGCAACGTGTCTCACATGTTCACGCATTTGGATTTTCACGTGGTGGACAGATGGCGTTGCTCCTTGCGCATCACCGTCCAGTCGCCCGAACGGTGTCCTGGGCAGGGGTGACGGAGTTGACGTGGACGTATGAAGAGCAGAAGACGATGCAAAAGATGCTGCGGCGATACACGGGAGGTACACCAGACACGGTTCCTGATGAATACGCGGTTCGCTCGCCGCTCCATGTCGAACCTCAAGGTGAAGTATTATTGATTCACGGTGCATACGATGAGAACGTTCGTTTACGACACGCAACCGCTTATGCTGCACGTCATCCTGAGCATACGACGCTTCAGACTTATGCCTATGCCCATCAATTTCCGATTCATGACAAGTTGCGTGTGACGCGGAATGTGTTGAATTGGTTTGAGACTGGTATCTATAATCGATGATTTAGCCGGTACGATGAATGTCGTATCGGTTTTTTTGTCATCTGAAGAATTGAACTTACATACATAATGGGAAAAAAAGAATATTGATTCGTTGTAAAAAACAATAAACTTCCTGAAAAATAAATTTTGATATAATTAGAACCATATGAGTAATGTAGAGGGGGATGGAGGACGATGGATATCTTACTAGCACGTCAACCCATCGTTGACCGAATCGGAGCAGTTGATGCATTCGAGTTGCTGTATCGTTCCGTCAAACAAATGAATGTATTCGACGGTGATCTAGCGACAATGGATGTTTTAACGAATACACTCGTTCATATGGGTGTAGAGCATGTCGCTGAAGGTAAAAAACTTTTCGTCAACTTTACAGCGGATCTCTTGAAAAGTGATCTGATTCACTATTTAGATCCAAAACGGTTCGTTATCGAAATTTTAGAAACTGTTGATATCGATACAGAGATGTTATCTGTGTTGCACAGTTGGAAAGAAGCAGGTTTTACACTAGCACTCGATGATTTTGTGACCGATTTACTTCGTCAACATGGAACAGAATTATTCGCGCTAATTGATTTAATTAAAATCGACATCGAGGCGATTTCTCCTCGCGAGCAAAGTGCGATCCTGCATATCGTCCGGCGTAATTATCCCCATATCAAGATGCTTGCCGAACGAGTCGAGACACATGAAGATCACACACGTTGTCTTGAAATGGGATATGACTGGTTCCAAGGCTATTTTTATGCTAAGCCTATGTTGATGAAGGGAAAAGCTGTCCCTCCTCAATTGCCGGTATTGCTGAAGATGCTAAAATGGCTCGATACGGATGAAAAATACGATGAAGTCATTGATGAGATTGAAGCAAATCCGTATATCAGCATTCAAGTACTGCAACTGATCAATTCTCCAGGAATGGGATTACGAAATACAGTCAGCTCTGTTCGTCAAGCCATTTCACTACTTGGCTTCTCGCAACTCAAAAGCTGGATTTCGTTAATCGTCTTGCGTGAGATGAAGCTTGCTAGTCCTTACGAATGGTCAAATGAGTTACTCCGGTCTTCTTTACATTGTGCTAAGCTTTGCGAGCTATTTGCAAAAGAAACACGCACGTTGAAGTCAGAGAGTGCCTACATGATCGGATTGCTGTCACATATTGATGCGTTATTGTCTGTGGATATCGACGACATCATTGGTCAATTACCAATCGAAGATTCCTTGAAGGTTGTCCTACAAGGAAAAGATCATCCATTCCGGGATTGTTTAGTGCTTGTGATCAGTGCAGATCGCGGTGATTTTGATCAGTTCGAACTACTCAGTCAACGTTTAGGTGTCTCACTTCCACGAGCCTATGCGCTACTAGCAGAAAGTCAGGAATGGCTTAAACAAAAAGAAACACATCTTCAAGAAAGAACGGATTCTATCCTATAAAAAAAGAGCCCGAAGGCTCTTTTTTTATAGGCGTGGACCAGCTGACTTGATCGCATCCGTCGCACTTTCGAAGCGAAGGAAATTATGTTGGAATTTCTCAGCAAGCGACCGCGCTTGTGTGTCGTATTCGTCCGGATTCGACCAGACGCGTACTGGATTGAGTAACTCGCTTGGAACACCTGGAACTTCCAGTGGCATATGAAGTCCGAAAATCGGGTGCTCTTCTGTTGGAATCGTTGCGAGTGTACCGTTGACGGCAGCGTTGACCATCGTCCGTGTATAGGATAGCTTCATGCGGCTACCTGTTCCGTAAGCACCACCTGTCCAGCCTGTGTTGACGAGATAAACAGTGACACCATGACGATCAATCAATTCGCCCAGCATCGTCGCATATTTTTCAGGCATCAGTGGAAGGAATGGTGAACCGAAGCATGTTGAGAACGTTGCTTCCGGTTCCGTGACCCCACGTTCTGTTCCAGCGAGTTTTGATGTATATCCTGATAGGAAGTGATACATCGCTTGTTCTTTCGTCAATTTACTGATCGGAGGCAAGACACCGTACGCATCAGCCGTCAAGAAGACGATCGTCTTCGGGTGACCAGCACGTGACGGAACAGCGATATTATCGATTGCAGTGATCGGATAAGCAGCACGCGTATTTTCCGTCAACGATGTGTCATCGTAATCAGGGTGACGGGCTTCGTCGAGCACGACGTTTTCAAGGACGGTTCCGAAACGGATCGCGTCAAAGATTTGCGGTTCTTTTTCGCGTGATAAGTTAACGGTCTTTGCATAACATCCGCCTTCGATGTTGAAGACACCGTCGTGCGACCAACCATGCTCATCGTCGCCGATCAATTGACGGCTGTCGTCTGCTGAGAGGGTGGTCTTACCAGTACCGGATAGACCGAAGAACAAAGCGACGTCGCCTTCGTGTCCGACGTTTGCCGAGCAGTGCATCGAAAGAACATTTTCTTGTGGCAAGAGATAGTTCATGACGGAGAAGATCGATTTTTTGATTTCTCCCGCGTATTCCGTTCCACCGATCAGGACGATCCGATGTTCGAACGACATCGCGATGAACGTTTCGGAGTTCGTTCCGTCAACGGCAGGATCTGCTTTGAAATGTGGCGCATAGACGACCGTGAACGGTTCGAAGGCAGCCACTTCAGGATACTCGCGTAAAAAGAGTTGTTTGGCAAACAGGTTATGCCAAGCGTATTGTGTGAGCACACGGACCGGAAGGGTGAAGTGCGTATCTGCTCCAGCAGCAGCTTCTGTGTAGTAGAGCTGGTCGGCTTCGTTCATGTAACGAAGAACCTTTTGCAACAATTGTTCAAATTTGTCTCCATCCATTGGTTGGTTGACATGCCCCCAATCAATGTGAGACTCGCAGGAAGAATCACGGACGATGAACTTATCTTTTGGTGAACGACCTGTAAATTTCCCCGTTTCTACAGATAATGCGCCGTTCTCAGCAAGGACACCTTCTTCGTTTCGAATCGCATGTTCGACAAGTTCAGCAACAGATAGTTGTTTGAACACATGCTCTTTCTTGAGTAGTTCTTCGATATTCAGGACCGTCATCGGCATCCTGACCCCACCTTTCCCCTACGTTGGTTTTGGCTCACTGTATTTAGTATGACACATTTATTATATATGACATACTAAAGAGAGAGCAATCATTTTCTGATGCTGATTTCTATTTATCTGGAAACGCTTTCAGCATTAACAGTTTAACATCTCTTTCAAAAAGTTTCGACTAGAATTTGAAACCTTGCTTGACAGAGTAGGTACAACTTTATATCATGTAATTCGTAACGGATACTCTTATTCTGAGCAGGTGGAGGGAACAAGGCCCGAAGAAACCCGGCAACCGTCCTACATTAATTCACATATTAATGAGGGAAAAGGTGCTCTCCTGAAGCGAAGTAAACACTTCGAACGATAAGAGGGTAAAGGAAGAACGCACAACCTTTCCCTGACCATTTTTTGGACTTGGAAAGGTTTTTTTCATTTTACCGTCCCACTCAACTAGGGGAAATGAGTACACCGTCAAATTCTTTTTTGGGAGGGTCATACATGACAAACCTTAATCGCCGACTATTCACGTCGGAGTCAGTCACTGAAGGTCATCCAGATAAAATCTGTGACCAAATTTCGGATTCAATTCTTGATGCAATCCTCGCAGCGGATCCAAACGCGCGTGTTGCGGCAGAAACTTCTGTTACAACAGGTCTCGTTCTCGTTGCAGGTGAGATCACGACATCGACTTACGTCGACATTCCAAAAGTCGTCCGTGAAACGATTCGTGAAATCGGTTATACACGCGCGAAATACGGTTTCGACGCTGACACGTGTGCTGTATTGACATCAATCGATGAGCAATCAGCAGACATCGCTCTTGGTGTCGACCAAGCGCTTGAAGCACGTGAAGGTAGCATGTCTGATGCAGAAATCGATGCAATCGGTGCAGGAGACCAAGGTCTCATGTTCGGTTACGCAACGAAAGAAACACCAGAACTCATGCCACTTCCAATCTCGCTCTCACACCGTCTCGCACGCCGTTTGGCAGAAGTGCGTAAAAACGGTCAACTCGACTACCTTCGTCCAGACGGAAAAACACAAGTCACGGTCGAATACAACGAGAACAACGAGCCGGTTCGTGTCGATACGATCGTCATCTCGACACAACATGCAGAAGAAGTCACGCTTGAGCAAATCCAAGCTGACTTGAAAGAACACGTCATCACACCGGTTATCCCGGCTGAATACATCGACGCAGCAACGAAATTCTTCATCAACCCAACTGGTCGTTTCGTCATCGGCGGACCACAAGGAGATGCTGGATTAACTGGTCGTAAGATCATCGTTGATACGTATGGTGGATACGCACGCCACGGCGGTGGAGCATTCTCAGGTAAAGATCCAACAAAAGTCGACCGTTCAGCTGCATACGCAGCACGTTACGTCGCGAAGAACCTCGTTGCTGCAGGTCTTGCAGACAAAGCAGAAGTTCAACTCGCGTACGCAATCGGTGTCGCGCACCCAGTATCAATCGCGGTTGACACATTCGGTACAGGAAAACTTCCTGAAGCGCAACTCGTCGAATTGGTTGCTGAAAACTTCGATCTTCGTCCGGCTGGAATCATCAACATGCTTGATCTCCGTCGTCCGATCTATCGTCAAACAGCTGCATACGGTCACTTCGGTCGTACAGATGTTGAGCTTCCATGGGAGCAAACAGATAAAGCAGCAGTTCTTGAAGAACAAGCAAAACGTTTCGCATAATCAAAAAGTCCGAAAACCCTACGCAGGTTTTCGGACTTTTTTGTTTCCGTGGAACTTTGCAGGAAACGAATGTTTTTTCTAGAAGAGGGTAAAAGTACATGAGTCGATTCGTATGAATACAAAGGGGGGTTCCGATTATGGAAATACGCGAAGCTATTCCAGCTGATGCAGGACGTATTCATGACATTGCCGTCACATCTTGGTTGGATACGTATGCAGAAATCTATTCCGAACGTTCGAAAGCGCATTTCGTGCAGGAGGCGTATCCGCAAGAAGAAGTCGTTCGTGCGATCCGGACGGCGGAAGAAGCACGGGGAGAGTATTTTTATGTCGGAATCATCGATGAGGAAATCGTCGGTTTCATTCATGCTGTTGATGTTGAGGGAACGTGGGAAATCATTCGTCTGTACGTCTTGCCGAAATATCAGCAAAACGGAATCGGGCGACGGCTGATCCGTGAACTCGAACGACAAGGAGCCGTCCCACTCGAAGTATACGTGGAGGCACGTAACTATAAAGCACGTCAGTTCTTGACCTCATTCGGTTTTGAAGAACTCAGTGAGATGACGGAAGAAGTCTTTGGGCAAGTAGAATCTGTCATTCGTCTTCGCCATGTCGCCTCATGAAATCCGTCTTGGGACGGTTTCGTGTGCGTTTGAAATAAGGTATCGTAAAAAGGAAGTATGAAGTGAAGAGGTGAGTTTGTGGTTGAACAACCAACAGGAATCATCGTATTAGTCTATCCGTTACAACTGCGTGCCCGTCCGAGTGAAGCTTTGATTCGGGTACTCGAACGAGAGTATGAAGTATTACTTGTCGACGCACCACGTCGCATCTCGTTTGAAGAACATGGTCAACTGTTAAAAGAAGCATTACGTGAAGCCGGGAAACGCAAGCTACCGATTCATATCGTCGCCTGTAGCATGGGCGCACTCGTCGTCAATCGTCTGTTGCAAGAATATGAATTACCGGTCGCAAGCCTTGCGTTCATTTCACCGTTATTTGATTGGCATCCTTCGAAACAACTCGGAGGCGTCAAACAAGTCTTCGCGAGTGCATTTGATCGTTTCCGGCCCGATGCGCCACTCGGTACGTTGCCGTTTGGTCAAAGTACGGAAGATACCGTTCGCATCGGTGAGTTGACCTATGCGCAGTACCGGGAAATCGAAGAAGAGATCGTCGTACATGACGAGGAACGAAAAAAACTGCCGCGTGTGAACTTGGCTTGTTTTTATGCACCAGACGATCAGTTCGCAGACGTCAAGTTGACGCTTGAAGTATGCCGGAAAATGGGTGGCGATCAGATTTACTTACAACGTCTACACGGTTTTCCGCATTTTAGTTTCGAACGGTTGAACACTCGGTTTGCAGAAAAATTAATGTTGTTCTTTAAGCTTGTTGAAGAATGAAATAATAAAAGTGATGCCTCTAAAAAAGGGCATCACTTTTTTGTGTCCCATCATCCGCGTACTTTTTTCTCGATCGCGATGATGAACGGGGGATGATTTTGTTGATTCAAGAAACGGTACTGGAGAACGGCATAATTTTGCTGATCAAGGGCTGTGACGTAATCGAGGACAGCGTCGCGTTCACGTTTTCCTTCCAGGTGACCGTGATAGACGACGAGGACGACAAGACCGCCGGGAGCGAGGACTGGGAGGAGGGCATCGAGTGCTTCGAGCGTCTCTTCTCCTGTCGTCGTGATTGATTTGTCGCTTCCAGGCAGGTATCCGAGATTGAAGACACCGGCGCGGACAGGACGTTGTTCGTCCGAAAGACGGGCACCGACATGGATGTGGCTTTCATGATAAAGGTCGACGCGTGCTAACATTCCGGCTTCGTCGAGACGTCGCGTCGATTCCTCGATGGCTTGTGCCTGGACGTCGAACGCAAGAACCCTTCCTTCTGGACCGACGCGTTCTGCTAAAAACTGTGTATCATGTCCATTTCCGGCAGTCATATCGACGACGCAGTCTCCGGGTTCGATAACGGACTCGAGTAATTGTTTCGTATAAGGTAGTACACGGGCAAGTGACATGGCATAGACTCCTGTTCCTATGGTCTGTTTTTCTAGTAATGGTTCAGTATGTGCAAGATTCTTTCTGCATTATATCATTTTTTGATTCGTTGACGAAAAGCGAAGTGGCTTGACAGTTAGGGGACGGATTGCGTAAAGTGGCAAGGTTGAGAATGAAATAGGAGGACCACAGGTATGCCAAAATTACCAAAAGCGGTCTGGATCCTCGTCCTTGCGATGGCCATCAATACGACGGGATCCTCTTTTTTATGGCCGTTTAATACATTATATATTCATGAATATTTAGGAGAGTCGATGACAAAAGCAGGGATGGCATTGTTCGTCAACTCGGCCTTAGCAATCGTCGGAAACTACTTAGGTGGAAAAGCGTTTGACCGTCTCGGTGGCAAGAAGACGCTTGTCATTAGTGTCATCGGACTTGTCCTGTCTTCCGTCGGCTTGTTGCTGTTTCATCAGACGTACCTCGGATACGTCGCGATGCTTGGATTGATTGGATTCGTCGGTGGGATGGTTTTTCCGACGATCTACGCGATGACGGGTGTCATCTGGCCGGAAGGCGGGCGCCGTGCCTTTAATGCGATCTATGTCGCACAAAACGTCGGTGTAGCGCTCGGGACAGCAGTCAGTGGTCAAATCGCTGCCTTTTCGATTCAGTACATCTTCATCGCCAATCTTGTCCTCTACATCGCCTTTGCCATCATTTTGTTCGTTGGTTTGTCCTGGATTCAGGCACCGACGCGGATGCATGCGGCGCATGACGAGATCGAAACGACACGCACACCCCTTGCACGCGGTGCGGCACGGACGATGTTGCTCGTCTCGATTGGTTATGCCTTACTTTGGTTCGTTTATGTGCAATGGCAAGGAACCTTTGCCGTACACACGAAATCGCTCGGTGTCACGATTTCCGAGTACTCGATTCTTTGGACGATCAACGGAGCACTCATCGTGTTCGCACAACCTTTACTAACACCAATTCTTCGTTGGTTTGGAGATGACTTAAAGCGACAATTGATGACCGGTACAGGAATCTTCCTCTTGTCTTATCTGATCGTTCCGTTCGCAGGCGGCTTCAAGATGTTCCTCGTCGCGATGATCATCCTGACGATTGGTGAGATGTTCATCTGGCCAGCAGTTCCTGCTATGGCAGCGAGACTCGCGCCGATCGGAAAAGAAGGAGAATTCCAAGGGTACGTCAATATTGCTGCTTCAGCGGGGCGGATGATCAGTCCGACCGTTGGAGGGTTGATTTACGATGTATCAGGTATGTCAGCGGTCTTCTTGACATTAATTGGATTGATTCTGTTAGCGGGCGTCGTCTTCCTTCGTGCTATTCCAAAAATCACATCATGAGCATCATCTGTAAGACAGCGGACATTATGACCGCTGTCTTTTGTTACGTCATTCGTTCCAAAATCATAAAATAAACATTTAATAATATGGAATATTTCGGCAAAGAAACGGGTACTTTCTAATCAAGAACTTGAAAAAGAAAGGTCATATGAACGTTGCTTCTTTTTGACTGGAGGTGCACGAATGGAAAGGTGTCAATTCATCACAGATGCCGCAACTTGGACGACACACGTACAGCAACAGCCTCTTGATATCTTCTACAGTCACCAATATGTCACGCTCAACGCTAGACCGTCTGAGCAAGCGGTGCTATTCCGTTATGAAGGTGATGCAGGAACACTGTTCTATCCCTTTTTGAAGCGCCGAATTTTTGATACGCCTTATTCAGATCTCATCACGCCGTATGGCTATGGTGGACCGGAAATCATCGGTCAACTGACTGCGACTGAAATGCAGCATGCACGTCTATTGTTTGAAAGGTGGGCAAAGCGAGAAGCGATTGTCTCGGAAATGATTCGCTTTAATCCATTGACGGGAAATGAACGCTTCATGCGGGATTGGACGAAAGTCTCCTTCATCCGTCATACGACGAGTATCGATTTACGCCCTTCACTAGAGGACATCATGCAGACATTTCATAAGAAGACGAGAAGTATGATTCGCAAATCGCTTGCCTCTCCTTTAACCGTTAGAACAGGAACACGAGACGACCTACCTGTTTTTGTAGCGTTGTATCATGAAACAATGGACCGAAAGAATGCTTCGGCTCATTACTATTTTACGGACAGTTATTTTGAACAATTATTTGAAGCAAATCCACTCTGTGAGCCATTGTTACTGATTGCGGAAATCGACGGAGAACCTGTTGGTGGATACTTCGTATTGCTCGGAAAAGAATATGCCCACGGTCATTTGATTGGTTGTAAGCGGGACGAAGCGAAGATGTTCCCGAATCAGCGACTCGAGTACGAAGCGATTCTTCAGGCGAAAGCACGCGGTCTCGTCGAACAACATCTCGGGGGTGGATATCAAGAACGGGATAGTCTCTTTGAGAGTAAATGCCGTTACACCGGGTATCGTTTATTTGAGTATCATCAAGGAAAATCCATTCTTCAACCAGCCATATACGATCAGTTATGTGTACGATACGGGTCAGATGCTGATTCGGATTATTTTCCGGCTTACCGACAAACCAGTGTCCAAATGGCGACAAGTTAAACAGTAACTAAATGAAGAAGGATAAACGACTACATTGTGTAGTCGTTTTTTTGATATGCTGAAATCATGATAGATCAATTGAGGGGGATGTGTCTTGAAAAAACGAGGTCTTATTTTTGATATGGATGGGGTCATTTTAGATAGTGAAATTCGCTACTTTGAGGTCCATCAGCAGATGTTCAAAACGTTATCGATTCCGCTCGACCCGGTTCAGTATGCGACGTTCATGGGAAAAACAGGTGATGAGATGTGGGAAGAGCTTGTCGCCCAGCATCAGCTAAAAGAAACAGCTAGTGCGTTACTAGAAGAAGAACATCGGTTGTTTCAAATTCATGCAAAACCGGAGGAATGTGGTTTAAAAGAGGGAGTCAAACAAGTCATCGAGCAAGCGGCGTCTCTTGGTTACGATATCGGGATTGCCTCCTCGAGTTCGCTTCAAAAAATCGAACGCGTCATCCGTCATTATGAGCTTCCAATCACGCATTACGTCAGTGGAGAAGAAGTCGTGCGTTCAAAGCCTGATCCTGCGATTTTTCATCTTGCAGCATCACGAATCGGGCACGCGCCTGAAGATTGTCTCGTCATTGAAGACGCTGCAAACGGGATGATCGGCGCAAAAGCAGCAGGCATGGAAGTGATTGCGCTTCTCGATGATCGGATGCCGATGCAACGTCTAGAACAAGCGGATCATGTAGCACGATCGCATGCAGAAATCGAGGAAATTTTACGGAAGCGTTGACGCTTGAGGAAGAAACAGATTACACTAGGAAAAGATAGTCAATTGCATGGAACTGAAGTAGTAGGGGAAAGGTGCCGTCAAGAGAGCTGGTGGAAGGTGCGAACCAGTCGGTAACAACCGTGAACTCGTCAGGGAGCACGATTCGTGAAGTCGTAGTAGCGAATCCGGTCTTTCACACCGTTATCCGTGAATCAAGCGGTCTGTCATAGACAGACAACGTGGGTGGTACCGCGGAAGCCAAACCGGTCTTTCGTCCCTATTCCTAGGGGCGGAGGACCGGTTTTTTTAGATTAGAGGAGGAAAAGACATGCCGTACAATCATCGCGAAATCGAACCAAAATGGCAGGCGCGTTGGGATCAAGACAACGCCTTCGTCACGACAGAAGATCCAGAAAAAGAAGGGTTTTATGCCCTTGATATGTTCCCGTATCCGTCAGGTGCCGGTCTCCACGTCGGTCACCCGGAAGGCTACACAGCAACGGATATCCTCGCACGGATGAAACGGATGCAAGGATACAACGTCTTGCACCCGATGGGATGGGATGCGTTCGGATTACCAGCAGAACAATACGCCCTCGATACAGGGAATGACCCACGTGAATTCACAGCGAAAAACATCGAGACGTTCAAGCGTCAGTTGAAAGAACTTGGATTCTCCTATGACTGGGATCGTGAAATCAACACGACAGATCCGAAGTACTACAAATGGACACAGTGGATCTTTACGAAGTTGTATGAAAAAGGACTTGCGTTCGTGGACGAAGTCGCGGTCAACTGGTGCCCAGCACTCGGAACCGTTCTTGCGAATGAAGAAGTCATCGACGGATTATCTGAACGCGGAAATCATCCGGTCGTGCGTGTCCCGATGCGTCAATGGGTCTTGAAAATCACGGAATATGCGGATCGTCTTCTTGAAGATCTCGATGACCTCGATTGGCCGGATTCTGTCAAAGAGATGCAACGGAACTGGATCGGGAAATCAGAAGGTGCTGAGATCGATTTCACGATTGATGGACACAAAAAACAAGTCACGGTCTTTACGACACGCCCGGACACAATCTTCGGTGCGACGTACCTCGTGCTTGCGCCGGAGCATCCATTCGTAGCTGACATCACGACAGCGGATCACAAGGAAGCCGTCGATACGTACATTTCGCAAGTCCAAACGAAGTCGGACCTCGAGCGGACGGATTTAGCGAAGGAAAAAACAGGCGTCTTCACGGGTGCTTTCGCCGTCAATCCAATCTCAGGTGATCGTCTTCCAATCTGGATCGCTGATTATGTCCTTGCTTCGTACGGAACGGGTGCAATCATGGCGGTCCCAGGACACGATGAGCGCGATCATGAATTCGCGAAACAATTCGACTTGCCAATCGTTGAAGTCGTCGCGGGTGGAAACGTCGATGAAGCAGCCTATACAGGAGAGGGCGAACACGTCAACTCGCATATGCTTGATGGTCTTGGAAAACAAGAAGCAATCGAGACGATGATTGCTGAACTCGAAACGAATCAAGTCGGACGTAAGAAAATCACGTATCGTCTCCGCGACTGGTTGTTCAGTCGTCAACGGTATTGGGGCGAGCCGATTCCAGTCGTTCATATGGAAGATGGTTCGATGAAGACGCTCAGTCAAGAGGAATTACCGCTTGAACTTCCAATCATTCCGGAAATCAAACCGTCTGGTACAGGCGAATCACCACTTGCGCTTGCGGAAGACTGGTTGGATTATACGGATCCTGAAACAGGAATGAAAGGGCGTCGCGAGACGAATACGATGCCACAATGGGGCGGAAGCTGCTGGTATTATCTCCGTTTCATCGATCCGCACAATGAAGAGGCGATCGCGGATCCAGAAAAATTAAAATACTGGCTTCCAGTCGATATTTACATCGGTGGTGCGGAACACGCCGTTCTCCACTTGTTGTATGCGCGCTTCTGGCATAAAGTCTTGTATGATGCAGGCGTCGTACCAACAAAAGAACCATTCCAGAAGTTGTACAACCAAGGGATGATTCTTGGAGAGAACAATGAGAAGATGTCGAAATCACGCGGTAACGTCATCAATCCGGATGAAATCGTCAAATCGCATGGTGCGGATACATTACGCTTGTACGAAATGTTCATGGGACCACTCGATGCATCAGTTGCCTGGTCGGAGAACGGTCTTGACGGGGCGCGTCGTTTCCTCGATCGTGTCTGGCGCTTGTTCGAACGGACAGCAGACATTCAGGACGTTACAGAAGTCGATGCTGACTTCGAGCGGACGTACCACCAGACGGTCAAGAAGGTCACGGAAGACTTCGCGAACATCCAGTTCAACACCGGAATTTCGCAACTCATGGTCTTCGTCAACGAAGCAAACAAACAGCCGGTTCTTCCGCGTCACTTCCTTCGTGGATTCATCCAATTGTTAACGCCAGTCGCACCACACCTTGGTGAAGAACTCTGGGAACAACTTGGATTTGAAGAGACATTGACGTATGCAGCATGGCCAACATTCGATGAATCGAAACTCGTCAGCGATACGATGGAATTCGTCATTCAAGTGAACGGAAAGGTTCGCTCGAAAATCGAAATCAACATCGATGCGACAAAAGAAGAAATCGAAGCACTTGCCTTTGCTGATGAAAAGACACAAGAATGGATCGGCGACAAAACAGTTCGTAAAGTCATCGTCGTACCGAAAAAATTAATCAATATCGTGGCAAACTAAGCCATAGCCCCTTTCATTCGTTTGATGCGAATGGAGGGGGTTTCTTCATTTCCGTCGCAAGTCCGCTTTTTTTTTCAACGACCTTCTGCTACACTGAATCAGAAACCGAGAAAGAAAGGCGAGTACCATCAATGAAACGATCTTATATAGTCTATACAACGATTTTTGCTGTCGTTTCGGGGTTGATCCTTTGCGTACTGCTCGTCTTCTCGAAGCCAGAGACGTTGTCACGTATTCAAGAAACGTTCGCGAAAATCGAGACGCAATCAAAGCATCAGGCAGCCGTTAAACAGGTGCCACCGAAAACGCCTTCAGCTATTCCGAACCCGGAAGAGCCATTAATCAAAAATGTCCAACACATGTTATATGATGATTCCATTGGTTCGTACCTCGTCGTCACAGACGATTATCGTTTCTTTGAAATCAGTGGAACCGGAGAACGCATCAACGCATCTTTCCAGTTAGAAGAAGGAAAGTTGTTGCTCGCTGGTTTAGACGGTATGACGCTCGTTGACGGGGAGACCGTCGCGCTATTGACGTCGAATCAGATTCTAGTCACGATTACGCGAAAAGACGGTGTCTGGAGCGAAGAAAAACGTGAAAAAGTACAAGGAACGACGATACGGGATAGTTTCCATGGTCTTGGATATGATGCGAAGAAAAAAGAATTCTATACGATTAATCATATTCGAGCACTGGGACGAGTCGAGGTGACTTATTTCGCGATGAAAGAGGATAAGATCAAGATTGATCCTGACGCCTCGGAAAAGAAAAAACGTGCATTGAAGAAAAAACAGAAACCGCCTTATCTGTCAGTCATCAAACGTGAGAAGATTGAAGCGGCGAGTGGGATGCGAAGTGATGCGAAGAAATCGTTCGAGTCCGAGTTCCGTCCGATTGGTCTTGCTGAACGGCAAGGTCGGATCTACACACTCGATTCAGAAGCGCTCTATCTCTATTCGATCGATCGAAAGGACAAAACGATCACGGGTGAGACAGCCAGTCCGAAAGTATATGGTTCGAAGGGGATTTTCGTGCAGGATAACGAGTTGTTCGCGTTAGTCGTCACGGATAAATTCTCAAGCCGATCGTTTACACCGATTGATTAAATCCTGACACAACAAGACCCGATTCCTCTGTTAAGCAGAAGAATCGGGTCTTGTTCATATTAAAAGACAGTATCACGTGCCATCTCTGCGGCGTGACTACCGGCGCAATGACCCGTCACGAATGCAGCTGTGATGTTGTAACCACCTGTATATCCATGGATATCAAGAATCTCCCCGGCAAAGAATAATCGCTCGGCTTTTTTCGACATCATCGTCTTTGGATCAATCTCTTTGATCGAGACGCCACCACCCGTGACGAAAGCTTTATCAAAGTCGAGCGTTCCCGTTGCTTTAAGTGGGAATCGCTTTAATTTTTGCAAGAAGTCCGTCCAGTCCTGTTTCTTGACTTGTGTGCAGACTTCATCGCCAAAGCCGATTTGAGCAAAGAGAAGTTCAAGCAGACGTTCCGGCACGAAGCCGCGGAGGGCGTTGCGTACCGTTTTCTTGGGATTTGCTGCAAGCGCGGCTTGGAAGCGTTCGGTTAACGCACCGAGTGATTCGTCCGGGAAGAGATCGATTGATAAATGGACGATCGTCTCCTTCGAACGTTTGCGTTCCTTGATCGTGTACTGGCTACAGCGTAAAGCAATCGGACCGCTTAAACCGAAGTGGGTAAAGAGTAAGTCCCCCGTGTGTGTTTTGATTGCTTTATCTTTTTTGCCGTGGACCGTTAAGGCGACGTCACGTAGCGACAGCCCTTGTAATGTTTTTTCATGAATGAACGTATCACCTAACAAAATTGGAACTTCAGTTGGGAAGAGTTCCGTGATCGTATGACCCGCTTTTTCAGCCCACGGGTAGCCGTCACCTGTCGAACCGGTATGTGGAACGGATTGTCCGCCGACTGCAACGATGCAACTTTTTGCTTCAAGACGCATGCCGTTCTCTAAGATGACAGCTGCAAAAGAACCGTCTGGATGGAAGTCGAGCGTAGCGACCTGCGCGTCTGTTTGAATCTCGGCACCATGCGCGCGGATTTGATCGATCAATACACGGACGACATCTGCTGCTTTATCCGAGACAGGAAACATCCGTCCATTGTCCTCTTCTTTGAGGGCGACACCAAACCCTTCGAAGAGTTCGATGATCGATTCATTATTGAATTGAGAAAAGGCACTATAAAGGAAACGTCCGTTTCCTGGAATCGACTGGACGAGTTCGTCGAGTGGTTTTCGGTTCGTGACGTTGCAACGTCCGCCGCCGGAGATCGCAAGCTTCCGACCTAATTTATTTCCTTTATCAAGCAGGAGTGTTCGGGCTCCAGCCTGTAAAGAGGCGAGCGTCGCCATCAAGCCGCTCGGTCCGCCTCCGATTACGATTACATCGTACATAAGGTCACCTCATTCATAGAATTCTGCTTGTTTCACTTTAGCAGAAGTTGCGACTGTAAACAAACCGTCTCTTTCAATTCAAGATAGACAGCGGTATAATGATTTGCAATTGTGTACGAGAGAACTTGTATAATGAGACAGTCACGATCAGAGTGTCGAGTTTAAAAATTAGAAAGCGTGAGGGATGTTACCATGTCCACAGTCAGTAATAAGCAGTCTACTTCTTCCGGCAATTCAGGATTCGTTCGTGGAACGATGCTCCTGTCCGGTGCGTCACTGATTTCCCGCGCACTGGGTTTGATTTATCTCTTTCCGTTTCAGTTCATGGTCGGCGCGACAGGCATCATGTTCTATACCTATGCCTATAACTATTATGCGATCATGATCGGACTCGCGACAGCGGGGATTCCTGTCGCCGTCTCGAAATTCGTCGCCAAATACAATGCATTAGGAGAATATGATACGAGTGAACGGTTGTATCGGTCTGGTCTGAAAATCATGTCCTTGACCGGGATTGTTTCCTTCCTCGCTTTATTCTTTCTCGCACCGTATTTAGCACATCGGGCGATTCCAGGTGGTGACGTTGATTCAGCAGCCTACGTTGATGCCGTCACGATGACGATTCGTGGCGTGAGTTTCGCTTTACTCTTGATTCCCCCGATGAGTATGACCCGAGGTTACTTCCAAGGGTATCAATCGATGGGACCAACAGCGATTTCGCAAATCTTGGAACAAATCGTCCGGATCATCTTTTTGCTTGCAGGAGTCAGCATCGCGATTTATTTATTTGATTCAGGTGCAGCATTTGCCGCAACGATTGCAACGTTCAGCGCTTTCATTGGTGCAATCGGTAGTGTTGCGGTTCTGATCTATTATTTCCGCAAACGTGCCAGCGGCTTGCAGGAACTACGTGCTACTCAAACCGTCCGTTCGCCGGATCGCCCGTTAACGGATTTGTATAAGGAATTATTGACGTATGCGATTCCAATCGTCATGGTCGGTCTTTCGACACCCCTTTACCAAGTCATCGACCAAAATACGATGAATGCCGCATTACAAAGTATCGGTTACACGCTCGAAGCGGCCGGAAACGCGACTGCCTATCTGATTGCGGATAGTCATAAGATCGTCTTGATTCCGGTGTCGGTCGCAACAGGATTGTCGTTATCTGCGACTCCACTGTTGACAGCTTCCTTCACGCAAGGAGATATGCGGAAAGTACGGGCTCAAATCTCACAGATTTATCAACTCGTTTTCTTCGTGACGATTCCGGCAGTCGTCGGGATGATTCTCCTCAGTGAAGAAACGTTCCATGTGCTGTTCCCGAAAGATCAAGCGGCCTGGGTCTATTTATTAAGTTATGCGCCGAGTGCATTGTTCCTTGCCTTGTATTCTGTTACGGCAGCAGTCCTTCAAGGGATTAACCGTCAGTACTTCACGATCATCGCAACACTTGCTGGACTACTTGCGAAGTATCTCTTGAATGCGCCGTTGATTCATTTGACGGGTGATGGAACGGGTGCTGGTTATGCGACGATCATCGGTTATCTCGTTGCGACGGGATTGATGTTCTTCCGGATCACACAAACAGTGAAATTCCCATTTAGTACGGTCTTGCGCCGGACATCATTGATTCTAATCATCAGTGCTTTGATGGGGGCGGGTGTTGCACTCGTGAAATGGGGAATGGTGTCCTTCTTACCAGAGACGACATGGGCATCTCTGTTGATCCTGATCATTGGTGCGGCAGTTGGAATCGTGATTTTCGCTGGACTCTCGATTTGGAGTGGTTTAGCAGAAGTCGTATTAGGACGTAAAATTTCATTGAAACGAGGACGAGGTCATGCGTCTAGATAAATTATTATCCAACATGGGGGCAGGCTCCCGAAAAGAAGTAAAACTTTTGCTCAAAGCAGGGGCAATTCAAGTCGATGGTGAGATCATTCGTGATCCGAAACAACATGTCGATGTCGAGACGCAACAGGTTCTGATGTATGGCGAACCGGTCACGTATCAAAAATACATCTACTTGATGATGAATAAACCACCGGGAGTCATTAGTGCGACGGAGGATAAACGAGATGAGACCGTCATCGATCTGTTGTTTGAAGACGTGACGTATTTCAAACCGTTTCCGGTCGGACGACTTGATAAGGATACAGAAGGCTTATTGTTGCTGACAAACGATGGAGCGTTCAATCATGCCTTGATGTCTCCGAAGAAACACGTCGAAAAAACGTATTACGCGGAAGTGACAGGTGTATTGACGCAAGAAGACGTCGAGGCAATTGCGGCAGGCGTCACCTTAGAAGACGGTTATCAAGCAAAGCCAGGAAAACTCGTCATCTTATCGACGACAGAAACAGATTCAACGCTTGAATTGACGATCACGGAAGGGAAATTCCATCAAGTCAAACGGATGATGCTTGCCCTCGGTAAAGAGGTCACGTTCTTGAAACGACGCTCGATTGGTCGCTTGGAGCTTGATCCGGCACTTGAACTCGGGGACTACCGTGAACTGACACAAGAGGAATTGTCGTTATTTGATTGGCAACCTGAATAAGCAAAACGAAAAGGCGATGGAATGAATGTGCATTCCATCGCCTTTTATTGTGGGATTCAATTATTGATTACGTAGTGCTTCTGCGATCGGATAAGGACCGCTGAGTACTTCGAATACACGAGATTGTGTCGGATGATCAATCAAGTGAACGAACAGCGCAGCCACATCGTCACGAGACACCTTACGATCTTCGTATGAATCAAAATGCTCTTTCGTTTCAACAGTACCTGCTGGGTCATCGTAGCTGAGTGGACCGGGACGGACGATCGTATAGTCGAGTCCGCTTTCTTTTAGGTGAGCGTCTGCTGCTGCTTTCGATTCGAGATATACTTTTAGTTCGCCTTTCGGTTCTTCCGTACCGACTGAACTGAGCATCAGAAAACGATCGATCCCGTTCGCTTTTGCTGCATCGATGACTTTGATTGCACCTTCCTGATCGACGGCGCGTGTCAATTCGTCCGATGCGCCACCAGCACCCGCTGCAAAGATGACGACGTCCGCGTTACTGACGACGCCACTGACATCCTTCGTCAAATCCCCAAGTCTGACTTCAGATGCACCGAGTGCGATCAAATCGTTGATTTGATTTTCTTCCCGTACGACAGCGATCGCTTGGTGATCTCCTTGTTTAGCGATCAATTCGACCATTTTGCGTCCCGTTGTTCCGTTTGCTCCAATGATTAAAATATTCATGCTTATCATCTCCTTCTCCCAATAGCTATACCCCACGTTTTAAAAAAGATAACAAAAAAAGACGCGAAGAATCGCGTCATCGAAAGATATACATAGTGAAACAGTGGATCAACCCGCTTGCTTTTGTTTCTTACTCGACGTCCATGTACCGCGTCGAGGGCTCACAATGAGATTGTTGTATTCGAGCACGTTCAAATCCCGCTGGACGGTCCTTGAAGTGATGCCAAACTCTTCAACCAACTCTGCTGTCGTAGTAGCTCCGTTCTCTTGGATGTAGAGATAAATCGATTTAATCCGGGTCAACATACGGTCTGTAGAATCTTTCATTGGTATAACCACTCCCCCAATGGATAGAATAGTGTTCTAAAGCTTCGGGTGACAAAAGACAATGCAATATCCAGTTGTTTCGCCTTTAGTATAACGTTTTGATATTAAAATGCAAGTAATTTAACCGAACGTTAGCATAAAAAATATATTCAAATGGTTTGTAAAGTCGATGATTAGGGTTTTATTTCGTTTGAATGTTCGTCATTTCAATAAATAAAAAAGAAAACAGAATTTGGATGTTCGTATCTGAACGAATATTCGCTATACTAGGAAGGTGTATAGGAAACGAATCCAAAACCCGTAATGAAGGAGCGAAATCAGATGGTGAATTGGAAAGAGGAAGTACTCGCACGTCGCGAGGACTTATTAGAAGATTTAAAAGAACTATTACGGATTCCGAGTGTACTCGACGAATCCACGATCGAAGAGGGCGCGCCGTTTGGTCATGAAGTCAAACGTGCCCTCGATTGGATGCTCGCGACAGGGGAACGCGATGGGTTCACGTCAAAAAATGTCGATGGGTATGCAGGACATTTGGAGTATGGTCAAGGGGAAGAGTTACTCGGTATTCTTTGTCACTTAGACGTCGTACCAGCTGGTGGCGATCACTGGACATACGGTCCATTCAACCCGACGCTTGTAGATGGAAAACTGTATGCACGTGGAGCAATTGATGATAAAGGACCGACGATGGCAGCTTATTACGCTCTGAAAATCGTCAAAGAACTTGGCTTACCACTCTCGAAGCGCATCCGTCTGATTGCAGGAGGGGATGAGGAGAGTGAATGGCGTTGTGTCAATCATTACTTCAAACATGAAGAGATGCCAACACTCGGTTTTGCACCAGATGCCGACTTCCCGATCATCAATGCGGAAAAAGGACTCTATGACGGGTTATTGATTCAAGGAAAACCAGCGCAAGCATCTGATACAGGCTACCATCTCGTTCGTTTTGAAGGCGGCGAACGTCCGAACATGGTTCCAGGTCATGCCCAAGCGCTTCTTCGTGTCGTCGAAGTAGGAACGCTTGAGACGGATTTCCATGCTTATCTTGAAGAACAAGGTTTGACGGGGACAGTCAAGCAAGAAACGGAAGGTCTCGTACTTGATGTCAATGGTGTCGCAGCCCATGCGATGGAGCCGGACAATGGTAAAAATGCCGCTTTACATTTGTCGCGTTTCCTCAATACGCTTCACTTGGATTATAACGGTCGTCGTTACATTCAACTCGTGACGCATATGTTCCGGGATTCTCGCGGTGTAGCGATCGGTGTCGCTGCTTCAGACGAGACAGGTGACTTAACGATCAATGGCGGTGTATTCCGTTACGCCGAAGAGCAAGGAACGGCATCGATCAATATCCGTTACCCGTATACAGCAGACTTCACGGAACGTCTGCAAATCATCAAGGAAGCCGCGGCAGGATATGGTTTTGAATTGCAGACGCGGACGCATATGACACCGCACCATGTTGATCCAAACCATGAATTGATCAAGACGCTAAGTGCCGTCTATGAGCGCCACACGAACCAATCAGCTGATTTGATAGCAATTGGTGGCGGCACATATGCGCGTTCATTGACGGCGGGAGTTGCTTTTGGTCCAGTCTTCCCTGGTGGTCCTGAAGTTGCCCACCAAGTCGATGAATATGTTGATTTTGATGAACTATTGCTTGCTGTCGCAATCTATGCAGAAGCGATTTATGAACTCGCAAAATAATGATTGATGATCCCCGCATCGTAAAGATGGGGGATTGCTTCTTGAAAGGAAGTTCCGTGTGAAAAATCGTCAAACCTATCATTTCCAAGCCTTATATTTCTTTATTTTCTTTGGGCAAGGAGCACTCATTCCGTATCTCGCACTTTATTTCTCAAACGACGCGTTCGGACTGTCGGCTTCAGAGATTGGAACAATCGTTGCGATTGGACCGATTCTCTCCATTTTCCTACAACCTGTCTGGGGAATCGCGGCGGATCGACTCGGGAAACCGAAACGACTCTTACTCGTCGCGATGCTTGCTGCCGGTATTTTTACACTCAGTTACTTACTGACGTCTGCTTATCTGCTTTTATTGTTGATTTCTTGTGTCTGGGCGTTGTTCCAGTGTGCGCATATTCCGCTCGTCGATACATTAGCGATTGAGTACACGCGAAAGCGTAAAGTGGATTACGGCGCTTTACGTCTTTTCGGCTCAGCAGGGTTCGCTTTAGCTGTTTTCATTCTTGGGCAAATCACTGAGGGTGGCGGACTAAATCTGATTTTTTATGCAACCGGTGCAGCATGGGTTCTCGGTTTCCTTGTGCTGATCGGTATTGAAGAGACGGGCAGCGTCCATGTTTCACATCAGCAACCCGTACCGTTAAAACAGCTCTTTTCGAATCGACGCTTCCTGTTGTTCCTAGCAGGGGGGAGTTTGATCTTCGGACCCATCTTCGCCAACAATTATTACTTTGGCAGCTACGTCACGATTCGTGGCGAGACGACGGCACTCGTCGGAACATTATTCTTTGTCGCCGTTCTGTGCGAAATTCCGTTCATGCGCATCGCCACGCGTCTGTTATTACGATTCGGAGCGATTCCGGTTCTTGTATTCGTCTCCTTGTTGTCGGCTGCGCGGACAGCGATGATTGCTTTAGAACTTCCAATCGTCATGCTGTGGGTATTATCTGCGATGCAAGGTATGATCGTTGGTCTATTGATCCCTGTCGCCTTAGATTATGTCCGATCGCTCGTTCCAGAGACGATGGTCGCAACAGCCGTCAGTACATATATGGCAACGACGACGGGACTCGCGACCGCGTTGTTTAATCTGATGAGTGGTTTTGTACTCGAGAAGAGTACAATCTATATCGTCTTTTGGGTATATACAAGTAGTAGTATCCTAGGCGCGATTCTGTATGGTATCAGTGGTCGTATGAAGGAGTGAACGCGACGATGAGACAAGAACGACACTTTTTCATTGCCTTACCGATCCCTTCTAAAGATTTAGCGAATCTTGCTGAACGGTTATCGCTACCTGAGCACTTTCGTAACGTTTATACATTAGAAGAGTATCATCTAACACTTCGTTTTTTCGGTCCATTGGAGGAAAAAGAACAGCAGTCGTGGAAACAGCAGTTACAGCAGATCGCGCGTACGATGGAACCCTTCGTGCTACGATTCGATCGTTTGATCACGTTTGGTCGGGATGAACGACCACGCGTCGTAGGGTTCGGAACGGAATCGGAGGAATTGTTTCAATTAGTGAAACAGATTGATCCGAATTCGACCAGACCATTCGTACCGCATGTCACGATCGCGAAAAAATGGCGTACTGAGGCAGCTGAATGGGAGACGAGTCCGATGCAATCGGTAGAGTGGACTGTTCGTGAGCTCGTTCTATTTGAAGTACGACCAGAGGTTTCACCGCGGTATGAGCCGGTTTACCGGATTCATCTAGGTGAAGAGGAGTGAGGTGATCCCCATCGCAATTTTGATGAAACTATATGATTTAGATAGTCGATTTGAAAAAAATCCGCTAGAGATGACGAAACGATTCGGTGAACACCAGGCACTTGATTATGCCCATGTCTACCGCAGATGGGAGGCAGGAGAGTTGTTTCCAGGGGAGACGCTCATCCGTCCGAAGAAGTGGTGGCAAGTGATGAAAAAAAGTGAAGTCATTCAACTTCCGGGTAAACAATTATCTCGAAGAGCGTTTGATAAATGGTACAAAAAACGTCTCGAGTTACAAAAACTCTTGAACGTCACTGGCGGAGCAGGAGAGGAGGACATTTGGCGGATTCCATTGAAACGTCATTTAGACTTCTACCAGATGCTGCATCTACTAAATGAACAGTATGCGATGTTTTATCGAGCGGTCATCCAATATCAGGTCGGAGAAGTCGAGTTGAGTCCGTTCGTCGTCGGTCCGTCCGCAATCTATATCATGGAATGGCTTGATGGCGACGAAAGTATCTATCATATCCGACGAGATAAGTTATGGCGGGAGCAGCCGTTTAAGGCTTCTGCGAAACAAATCTTGAATCCGAACATCGGTTTAAAGCGGACAGAAGATATTTTACGGGTCGTACTCGGACGAGATTACGTCTTGCCGATCGAACGAGTCATCCTCGCCCCTTCAGGTTATTTTGATCAAATTCCAAAAGAAACGACGACGACGTATGTCAATAAAGTCGATTTTCCGAACTGGGTGCAACGGATGAATGCGAATGCGACACATACAAAGGCATTTCAGATGCGGGTGTGTGAAAAAATTCTAAAAGAGACGGTATCGATTCCGTTTCACATGGCGATTCAAAGTGAGGGACAGTCTCGAATTCAAGAGTAAGGGAGGGAGCGACGGCATTGTCGTTGCGAAAGAGATGACGAATCAAGAAGTAGCGATACCAGTGATCCGGGCGGAGTTCTTATCGTTCCAGAGCATCCGGGTCGAGGTCGAAGGCAATCCGTCAATCCACTGGTCGCTTGAATGTGATGGACAATCACTTGCGATCCAGCAAGTCGAGACACACCGTGAGGAACAACTGGTGGTTTATGAATTGACGGTTCTGGAATCGGTCGAGCTAGAATGCCGATATGAGGTATTCGGAGCAGGGAGGTCGATCCGCGTCGTTCCCGACCGGTTAGTCCGGACGGAAGCATTTGAGCGCAAGTACCGTTACGAAGGGAAGCTCGGTGTCTGGGAAGAAGAGGGTGCATTTCACTTTGCTGTTTGGTCACCGGTCGCAGAACGGATCATGTGTGTCGTGTACGATCAAGATGAACGGTTGCTCGGAAAGCATGAGATGGAGCGACAAGAGCAAGGTGCCTATCATCTTCAACTGGAACAAGATATCGCAGAGTGCTGGTATCGGTATGAAGTGACGACATACCTTGGCACACAAGAGGTCGTTGATCCGTACGCTAGTGCGATATCGGAGAATGGTCGATACGGCGTCATTGTTGACGTCGAACGGACGATGACCAAGTGGTTCCCGAAGCGCGTCGCGCGTCCTCTGTTCGTCAAACCGTCAGACGCTGTCATCTACGAAGCGAATATCCGTGATTTCACGATCGATCACTCAGCTGGTTCAAGTCATCCGGGTCAATACGCAGGGATGACGGAACGAGGAACGCGCTCTCCTCGAGGTCATGCGACGGGACTTGATTATCTCCTAGATCTCGGGATCACCCATCTGCAATTGCTACCAGTCCACTTTTTTGAGACGACCGATGAACGAACGCGGTCTCCATATAACTGGGGATACGACCCAATGCTTTGGTTCGGGCTAGCTGGGAGTTATGCGAGTTCGGTTGAACCACTCGTTCGCGTCAGAGAATACGCGGAAATGGTAGAGCGACTCCATGAAGCAGGCATTCGTGTCACATTCGATGTCGTCATGAATCACGTCTTCATTCGAGAACGCTCTTCTCTCGAACAACTTGTCCCTGGTTATTATTTCCGCTACGAAGTAGACGGGACACTATCGAACGGAACAGGTGTCGGAAATGATACCGCATCCGAGCGATTCATGATGCGCCGCCTGATCGTTGACTGTTTGACGTACTTTGCTCGAGTCTACCAGATTGATGCCTTTCGATTTGATTTGATGGGGATTCATGACATTGAGACGATGAACGATGTTCGTGCGGCGCTCGATGCGATTGATCCAACGATTCTGGTGTATGGAGAAGGGTGGGATCTTGCGACAGCGTTGCCGGAACGATTAAAGGCGATGAGTGCCTCCGCTGCGCAAATGCCGCGGATCGCCCATTTTAATGATGTGTTCCGTGACGCGTTAAAAGGATCGACGTTCAGTGAATTCGACCGAGGATTCGTTGCGGGAGATGGCTGGAAGGAAGGGGAGGTCCGAAACGGGATTGCCGGAAGTGTCCATATCGACAATCAAACGTACGGACGTTTTCCGGAACCTACCTATTCCATCAATTACGTCGAGGCGCATGACAATCATACGTTATACGATAAATTAAAGTTATCTTGTCCAGAGGCAGATGAACAGCAATTATTGCGGATGAGTCGCCTAGCTCAGACGATTGCCTTGTTTGCGCAAGGGATTCCGTTTCTTCACGCAGGTCAAGAGTTCTTGCGCACGAAACAAGGTGTTGAAAACAGCTATAACGCACCAGACGAGATCAATCGAATGGACTGGGAACGGCGGGATGATCATCTGTCCCTTGTCACATACATCAGGACGATTTTGCAGATTCGTAGAATGCATGGCGGATTCCGGTTGCACCGAGCGAATCAGATTCGCGAGTTGCTTCATTTCATCGACTTACGTCCGGGTGTCATTGCTTATGAACTTGGAGCGGTCCACTCGTATGACGCATGGCAACGCACGCTCATCGTTTACAATACGACGCGCGAAATCGTTGAAGTCTCACTTGATCATTCGCGCTGGAATGTGCATGTACAAGGGGATGAGGCCTCGGTCGACCCGCTTCTAAAAGGTGTCGACAGGATTCAGGTCCTTCCGTTGTCAACGACGATCGCAACGTGTTAAGATAAGCATTGTGCCTTAGGCAAATCTACTAAAAAAGTTGAGCGGATTATAATGGAATTAGATATTTTAGATGCGCTTGGCGAAGGCTGGACCCTTACGCCAGCAGGTGGAATCACAGGAGAAGCGTACATCGCTTCAACCGGACAATCGAAGTTGTTCTTAAAACGAAATTCATCGCCGTTTTTGGCGATTTTATCCGCAGACGGAATCGTTCCGAAGTTATTATGGACGAAACGGATTTATAGTGGGGACGTCATCAGCGCCCAACAGTTCATTGAAGGCGACGAGTTGGAGCCTGAAATGATGGAACGTCCTGAAGTAGCACGTTTGCTTGGGAAAATCCATGATTCGAAGGAATTACTGTTCATGCTACAACAGCTTGACCAGCGCCCGATCGAACCTGATGAGTTATTGCGACAATGTCGTTTGTACTTTCAACCGGATGATTTAGAGGATCCGGAGCTCGTGGAACATGCGATGGTTTACCTCGAACAAAATCTGGAGCAGGTCAGAACGGATGAGCAGGTCGTTTGTCATTCAGATTTGAACCATAATAACTGGTTGACGGGAGCAGACGGTCAACTCTATCTGAACGATTGGGATGATGCGATCATTGCTGACCGTGCGTACGATCTTGGAATGATGTTATATAGTTATGTCGACGAAGCGGCTTGGCCAGAATGGTTCGAACATTATGGACATCCTTTGACGAGTGATTTGAAGCGACGCATGCACTGGTATGTCGTAGCGCAAGCAGTATTGTCACTCTACTGGTATGAAGATACGCGTCATCCGGATGTCGACGACAGTTATCATTTTCTTGAACAGCTACTTGAATACTCAAACGACTAAAAAGCGTGTCATTCCGAAAGGGAACGACACGCTTTTTTGCTTAACCTTCTGCGATTTTAATCTCTTTTTCAATATCGTGACTTTCGAGATCTGCCGATCGATAAGCCGCTGTCGTCGGTAGACGTAAATCAAGTTGCGGCTTTTCTTCGAATGTGACGGTGACGTTCTTAACTGTGTAGTCAAAGACGTGACCACCACCTGCGCGAGCAGCATCGATGAAATGAAGGTGATATCCGGCGACGGCGATACCGTGACCAAATCGTGGTGTATAGTATCCGGCAAGCGTTCCTTCCGTGTGCTTGAACGTACGAGCGCTTTGAGAAGCGACAGCTTCCGTGATTGGAACGAACGGTTTTTCCTGGCGTGCGACGGTGCGTGTCTGAACCTCCGTGAATGTTCCGTCAATCCGGATAGCATAAAAGCTATTGATCGTTGGGAGTTGTTCGTTCAGCCAGTGCTCAAACGTCGCTTTTGACATCTCTTCCGTCACGGTCAGGGTTTGTTCCGGCTCGAAACGGGTTAATGTCGCGAAAGGTGTCGTCGTCTCAGGTTGGAGCGGTCGAGCACTACCATCTGAGCGGAGTTGATAGAATTGACCATCGAATCCAATCATCTCACCGTCTAAGTGGTCAAACGTTCCGATACCGAAATCACGTTGATCAAGGACGGAAGCGTACGTGACTTCACTCTCAAATACGCCGTCAAGTAGTGCCATCATCGTTGAAATCTGGACGAGTGTTTTATCGTGTGCCATGTGAATCCTCCTTAGTTCAATTGATCGAGATGAACTTGTTCTCCGAGCGCGATGTTGTCACGGTAATCGATCGGTACATCGACGATGACGGGACCGTCTGTCGCGAGTGCTTCATCCATGATTGCTGCGAGTTCCGAAGGATGATTGACGCGGAGTCCTTTTGCTCCAAAGCTTTCCGCATATTTGACGAGATCGACGTCACCAAATGACGTACCGGATTTCCGTTTGTATTTCATCTCTTGTTGGAACGCGACCATATCGAATCCGCTGTCGCGCCAGACGAAGTGGACAAGTGGTGAGTTCAAACGGACAGCTGTCTCAAGTTCCATTGCAGAGAAGAGGAATCCGCCGTCACCTGAAATCGAGACAGCTTTCTTTCCGGGACGAACGAGTGTAGCTGCGATTGCCCACGGAAGTGCGACGCCGAGCGTTTGCATTCCGTTACTAAAGAGGAGATGGCGCGGTTCGTACGAACGGAAGTGACGTGCCATCCAAATATAATGTGAGCCGACATCGACCGTGACGGTGACATCGTCCGCAATTTTTTCACGCAACGTCTTCATGAAATAAAGTGGATGCGTCAACGGAGAATCCGCGACAGGAGGAACATCACGATCGACAAGACGTTGATGTAATCCTTCAAGGAACTGAACAGAGCTTTCAGGTAATGTGAGTGGTTGCAGGCGTTCAGCGATCGCGTCGACGGTTTTCGCCATATCACCGACAAGCTCATGATCTGGACGATAGAAATGATCGATTTCGGCACGCATTTGATCGATGTGCACAAGCGTCCGGTCGTGCGTTGGTTGGTTCCAGAATTTCGGGTCATAACCGATTGGGTCATATCCGATCGAGAGGACAAGATCCGCTTCTGCAAGTAACGCATCTCCCGGCTGATTGCGGAACAATCCAACACGTCCGTAGAAATTCGATTCAAGCTCACGTGATAACGTGCCGGCTGCTTGGAATGTCTGAACGACAGGAATCGAGACGTTTTTGAGTAACGAACGAATCGCGTGTACGACGTCTGGTTGACTCGCACGCATACCGAGTAACAAGACAGGGAGTTTTGCCTCTTGAATCAGACGGGCTGTTTCATCGACCCATGCTTCTGGTGCAACACCAAGCTTTGGTGCTTCAACTGCACGGAACGCCGTGACGTTCGCTTCGCTTAGCCCGACGTCTTGTGGGATACTGACGAAAGCAGCTCCAGCTGTCGTTTCAGCTGTTCGGAAAGCATTCGATAATACTTCTGGAATGTTGTCGGCATCTTGCACTTCAGCACTAAAATTCGTAATCGGTGTAAAGAGTGCCTGATTGTCCATCGACTGATGTGTTCGTTTTAAACGATCGGCTCGCGTGACAGCTCCGGCAATTGCGACAACAGGGTCACCTTCAGAGTTCGCTGTCACAAGACCAGTCGCTAAATTTGATGCCCCAGGACCAGATGTCACAAGGACGACACCCGGTTTGTCCGTTAAGCGTCCGATGGCTTGAGCCATGAATGCAGCATTTTGTTCGTGCCGTGCAACAATCAGTTCAGGTCCCCGGTCCTGTAACACATTGAAGACGGAATCGATTTTGGCGCCGGGAATACCGAAGATGTAATCGACACCCTGCTCGATGAGTGAATCGACGACGAGATCCGCACCTGTTTTCTTCTGTACTAGTTCTTTTGAATCACTGTTTTTATTTTCGTTCATTACAATTCTCCTTTTTACCAACGTTTTTGGTGTTCGATAGCTGTAATAAAGTATCTGTTTCAAAAAAAGTATACATCTGTTTCATGGTAAAACCAACCTAAAATCATTTAGAAAATAAAAAAAAGTACCTTGTGTATGATTACACAAGGTACAGAGATTGCCCTTATTCGACGTCGACTTTTCCGAAAGTCGCCCAGACGAACAAAGCAGTGATTCCCAAGACGAGAACGATGGGAGATGCCCAACTAATCAAGAAATCATCCACAGTATAGCCCTCCTTTTCGGTTCTTACGTACCTTAAGTGTATTAGAATGCTCACTATTTCTCAAGTGACGAACTGCTGAACATTCTTCGATAGGAAACGAAGAAGTTCTTATATAATTACCCGAATCATGATAAACTTATCTGCGGATAATTTAAGTTTGGAAAGGATGAACGATAGTGCGTTTACGACATAAACCATGGGCGCAGGATTATATGAAGGAACAATCCTCGATCTATATAGCAGAACCAGCATCTCTTAAAGGAGCATGGGCTAGCGAGTTCAAGAATGATAACCCGATCTACATCGAAGTGGGATCAGGGAAAGGAGCTTTCATTACCGGAATGGCGCACCAACACCCGGATATCAACTTCATCGCGATCGAACTATTCGAAAGCGTTGCCGTGACGATCGTTCAAAAATTGGTCGAAACACCACAATCGAACGTTCGCGTCTTGACGGTCGATGCAAAAGACCTACGTGATTACTTTGAAAAAGGTGAAGTATCCCGCGTGTACTTGAACTTCTCTGATCCATGGCCAAAGACACGTCATGCGAAACGCCGCTTGACGTATAAAACATTCCTCTCGACATATGAAGATATTTTACCGGCGAAAGGTCAAATCCACTTCAAGACAGATAATCGGAAGTTGTTCGAATCGAGTTTGATGACGATGTCAGCATACGGCATGCGCTTCGACTGGATGTCACTTGATTTACATGCGAATGAACCGGAAGATAACGTCCGAACAGAGTACGAAGAGCGTTTTTCATCAATGGGTCAACCGATTTACCGGATGGAAGCAACGTACCAAAATTAATTTAGACAAAAAGTTTTCTTATTTTCCTGGTATTTCTTTCACACTTTTTTCTTATTAATTGGTACAATGTTGTTGACTGAAGAACTTGTACTTATAGGTAAAGGGGGAATTTGGGGATGTGGCAGAAAAGCTTAGCCTTCGTAACGGCGCTCTTTCTCGCATTAAGTATCGGTCAATCGGTACTTGCTGCGGTTGATACCTCAGAAATGACGAAAGCATTAAATGAGGAATTACCAACGACGCATTACGATTATAAAAAAGGTTCGGTCGAAATCGAGGATCCGAAGACGTTCACGAATGAAAAAGGAGAAGAAGTCATTGGCGGAATCGCTGTCATCGAGACAGTCCGTGACGGCATCTTCATCACGATCAAACGTGAAATCCACTTCTTCAATGCCGATAGCGGTAAATTGTTGACGAGTGCCGATGCTGCAAAAGTTGATGGCGTAAAAGAATACATCGACGGTAACTCGGATAATCTTCAACAAAAAGTCGTCTACTGGTTACCGATGCTCTTGATGTTGTTGATCATCGCTGTACCAGCGGTCATCTTATACATCGTTGTTCCACGTCTATACTCGACGACGGAATACATGAACCCGATCTACGAACGCAACGACAACCCGCGTTAATTAAGAAAAAAAGCCTCTATCCGATCGGATAGAGGCTTTTCTCATGCAAGCAACACGAAGATGAAAGCAAGTATGGCAGGCAAGCCTTGTTTGAGTAAAATGGAGCGATTGGCAGTCACGGCGCCATAAAGCGCAGCGATAATGACACATGCTAAAAAGAACAATTGAACAGCCACATCCTGACGAATCAGACCAAATACTAGTCCGGCTGCTAAAAATCCATTATATAAGCCTTGATTCGCAAAAAGTGTCCGAATTTGTTGTGATGCAACAGCTTCGTCCGTTAAACCGAACGTTCGACGAGCCGCTTTGGAAGAAAGAAAGAACATTTCAAGTGCTAAAATATAAAAGTGTTCCAAAGCAACGAGGATAACGAACAGCGTAGCAAGAATCGACATGAATCATACCTCCTTCAGATGAACGTGGAAAAAAGACCGTACTTCGTCGATCGAAGCACGGTCTTTTGATTAAGCGTATTCGAGTAAAGCGCCAGTTTCGGCATCAACTGTGAATTGATACGTTTTTTCGTCATCACCTTCAAGGACCGAGATGCCACCTTTGTAGCTTTGGTAGTCACGTGACTCATATGCGTAAGCCTCTGGTGTTGCAGAGATCCATGCACCTTGGACACGTCCTTTTGCTGAAAATGTGCGTTTCGTGATTTCGAGCGCTTCCTCGGCAGAAAGTTGTTTGTTATCAACGGCTTTCTTCACTGTGAAAGCGGCGACGACAGCTGCTGCCAATCCGATAATCCAATAGCGTTTTTTCATTAAAATTCCCCTCCTTACAGGTTCTATTCCTACTGTACCAAATAATTCGTTCAGAGAGAAACAAAAGGTTAAGTGATAGAAGCAATTTTTTGTATAATGAGAAGCAGGAGGCGATACATATGAATGAAAAAACGAGAGAGTTATTTCGAACACTGACGGAATTGAACGGGGCACCGGGGTTTGAGCACGACGTTCGTCAGTTCGTTCGCGAGCGCATCACACCTGTCACGGATGAGATCGTTACGGATGGGCTTGGTTCGATTTTTGGAAAACGAACAGGCGATGCGACAGGGCCGAAAGTCATGGTTGCCGGGCACATGGACGAAGTGGCATTCATGGTGACGCAAATCACGAAGAACGGAATGTTGCGGATTCAACCGCTCGGTGGCTGGTGGAGCCAAGTGTTGCTTGCGCAACGCTTCTCGATCTGTACGGACAACGGTGTCATCCCTGGTGTCATCGCATCGATTCCACCACACTTATTGACAGAAGAAGTGCGCAATAAGCCAATGGCGATCAAAGACATGTTCATCGATATCGGTGCAGACTCAAAAGAAGAGGCAGAATCGTTTGGAGTACGTCCAGGTATTCCTGCCGTACCATTCTTCCCGTTCACACCGATGGCGAATCCGAAGAAGATCATGGCGAAAGCATGGGATAACCGCTATGGTGTCGGAATGGCGATTGAATTGTTGGAAGAGACGACAGCGGCGGATCATCCGAACATTTTGTTCTCGGGTGCAACGGTTCAAGAAGAAGTTGGATTGCGCGGTGCGCAAACAGCGACGGCACTCATCGATCCCGACGTCGCGTTCGTCGTCGACGCTTCTCCTGCCAATGATGCATCAGGAGACAAAACGGAATTTGGTCAACTCGGACAAGGACCATTGCTTCGAATTAAAGACAGTGTCATGATCCTCTCAAAAGAGATGACGGATTACGTCCTCGATACGGCAGAATCGAACAAGATTCCGTACCAATATTATGTCGGTGCAGGTGGAACCGATGGTGGTGTCATCCATCGTTCGAATAATGGGATTCCAACGACAGTCGTTGGTTTACCAGCACGCTACATCCATACGCATGCATCGATCATGCATACAGATGATTATGATGCGGCGAAGGAATTGCTTCGGAAACTCGTCACGAACCTCGATACGACGACACTCGCGACGCTACAAGTCAAGTGAATGACATGACAGACAGTGGATGTGAATCCGCTGTCTGTTTTTGTTTAATAAGAACGACGTAAGCATGAACTGTCTTGTCAGTTGGAAAAACAATGTAGTCGGATAGAAAGGAGATTTGATATAATGATACGCGATGTTAAGAAAAGGACGTGACAAGATGTTCAAACAAAAAGGGATCTCACTTAGCCCTAAAGTATATTTCATCACCGTATTAAGTTATATGGCACTTGGTTTGTTTAGTTCGTTGATCATGGGTCTCGTCATCCGAACGATTGGTGAGGGACTGGTCGATCGTGGTGTAGAGGCGAAGTTCCTCATTCAGTTAGGAGAGCAGGCGATCGCACTGACTGGGCCAGCAATCGGTGTGGCTGTAGCGTTTGCACTTGAGGCACCACCGCTGATCTTGTTCGCAGCAGTTGCCGTTGGTGCGTTCGGATATGAAGCAGGAGGACCAGCAGGTAGCTACATTGCAACACTTCTTGCGACAGAGGTTGGAAAACTCGTTTCAAAGACGACGCGACTCGATATTTTATTGACGCCGTTCGTTACGTTACTAGCCGGATTCGTTGCCGGACGTTACGCAGGAAAGTGGATTGGAAAAGGGATGACGGATCTTGGTGAGTTGATTCGTTGGGGAACGGAACGCGAACCATTATTCATGGGAATTTTCGTTGCTACCGTCATGGGTCTTGCATTGACAGCGCCGATTTCGAGTGCTGCGCTTGGAATCATGCTTGGTTTGGATGGACTTGCTGCAGGGGCAGCGACGATCGGTTGTGCGGCACAGATGATTGGGTTTGGCGTCATCAGTTACCGTGATAACGGAATCGGTGGTGTGGTTGCTCAAGGGATTGGAACATCGATGTTACAAGTAGGGAATATCATTCGAAATCCTTGGATTCTTCTACCACCAACTGTAGCCGGTGCAATCCTAGCGCCATTTGCGACTGTTCTATTAATGCTTGAGAGCAATCCGGAAGGTTCTGGTATGGGTACGAGCGGATTCGTTGGTCCATTGATGTTATTAAAAACGATGGGGTTCGAAATGGAGTATTACCTAGCAGTCGCTGTCCTCTGTTTCCTTGCGCCCGGCATCATCAGTTATTTCATTTATCGCATATTACGACGTCTCGGTCGGATTCAAGATGGCGATTTAAAAATCGAATATTAAATACAAAAAGCTGATTCTAAAGGATACGCCTGTTTGACCGGATGGTGGACGAACAAGCATATGACTTTTTGAATCAGCTTTTTTCATAAAGAGAATCCGAATGAACTTGAATAAAAACTCGTAAAGAAAACGTAGAGGTAAATGAGGTAAAGTGGAGTCAAATACCGCATGCGTACGACAGGCAATTTTCGAGCGAGTCGTTTTCCGAGTGCTTCGAGTAAAATGATGATCGCAAAACCGACGACCAAATACAAAAAGATTTCGGGTAAGCTTCGTTCGGAATCAATGAAGGAATAGCCGTAACGTAAACAACTCGTCATGCCAACGAAGCCGACGAAGCGTTCGAACGGATGTTTGATTGGTTGATCTGCCATAGTGAAGTCCTTTCCAGGTGTTTTCTAGTTGCAGTATAGCAAACCAAGCACGAAAACGCACAGCCACAATTGAATATGCTATGATGAGGGCAATGACTTCTATGGAAATCAAAGGAGGAAATCATCATGAAAACATTACAATCCAAACAAGAATTCGATACAGCAAAACAAGGAAATGCCGTCTTTTTATTCTCAGCAAACTGGTGCCCGGATTGCCGCTTCTTAGATCCGTTCATGCCGGAAATCGAGCAAACATTTAACGGCTTCGAGTTTTACTACGTCGATCGCGACGATCATATTGAAATTGCCCAGGAAATGGACATCTTCGGAATTCCGAGTTTTGTTGCATTCCGCGATGGTGAAGAGACAGGGCGTTATGTCGGGAAAGAGCGGAAGACACCAGAACAGGTGACAGCATTTTTAGAGACGGTTTAAGAAAAAAGCGAGCGCTGACTCGCTTTTTTTCATGATAGAAAGGATGAATTCGAATGGAACTACAACAAATCCGAAGAATGATGACACAAACATTTGAAGAAGAAGGGTACACGACATATTTCGATCGTGAAAAGTCTGTATTACGAATTGAGCGAAAGCACGATAAATCAGGCGTTGATGTCGGATTGAATCCGCTTGTCGCAAAAGCAAAACGAAGAGGTGTCATCGCAGTCGAAGAGACGATCGAATATATCCGTGCTGTACTCGGACAAACGGATCAAATCTCACTCGTTGGACAAGAACAAAAAATCTTTCCTGTCATTCGCGCTAAATCGTTTGCCGATACGACAAAAGAAGGGAAGACGCTCGTCAGTACACCACATACGGGTGAGACGAAAATCATGTACGCACTTGATTTAGGGGCGACGTATCGTTTGATTGATGAGGAGTTACTGGCGTCTGCTGAATGGACAGCTGAACAGTTATCAGAAGCAGCGCGTTTTAATGTGAAATCGCTTGAAGCGCCATTTAAACAAGACGAAGTCGCAGGGAATATCTTTTATTTCTTGAGTCTCGGCGACGGATATGAGGCGAGTCGTGTTTTGAACAAGACTTTATTAGCCGATTATGCGGCGCAAATCGAAGGAGAATTCGCAGTCGGAATTCCGCATCAGGATGTCCTGATTTTCGCTGATATTCGGAATGACGCCGGATATGATGTCTTACAGCAATTGATGTTTGACTTCTTCTCGAACGGTCGTGTACCGGTCACGGCACTGCCATTCTTATATGAAAATGGCAATCTGGAGCCGGTCTTCGTCCTTGCGAAAAACAAGCAGCCGAAAGAGTGAAGAATCTGATACAATAGGCATTGTGAGAAAGACGGAAGGGAGTCATGGATTGAATGAATGTGTTTTATAATAAAGAGGGCGTCGGCGACGTCTTAATGATCATTTTGGAAGACGCACCACGTGCGGAAGTGACAGCGACTCGTGAAGGAGATGTAGCAACTATCAAGCATGGTGATCGTGTCGTCGGTTACAACCTGTTTGATGCTTCGACTACGTTTACGATCGAGACACAAGGACCGGTTGAATTGACGGAAGAATTGGCAACACGCATCCAAAAGGAACTGGCGAGTCGAGATATCGAATTGTCACTCGAACAAGTGGATTATTCTCCGAAATTCGTTGTTGGGTTCGTTGCTTCTTGCGAGAAGCATCCGGATGCTGATAAATTATCGGTCTGTCAGGTAGAAGTAGATAACGGAACTTTACAAATCGTTTGTGGAGCACCGAATGTAGCGGCGGGTCAAAAAGTAGTCGTTGCTAAACCGGGAGCGGTCATGCCGTCTGGGTTAATCATCCGTCCTTCAGCGTTACGCGGCGTACCATCAAGCGGTATGCTCTGTTCAGCGCGTGAGCTCGGACTTGTCGATGCACCACAAGAAAAAGGGATTCTTGTACTCGATGATACAAAAGCAGTAGGGGAAGCATTCTCAATCGGTCGATGATTCGACCGATTTTTTAACAAGATGGAGGGGTGAACGTATGAGTAATCGTTATGAACAGTCACTAAAAGAGCAGGCTGCCCGGATTCGTCGAGAGCTTGCAGGGGAACGTGAGACAAAGCCGGTAGAACGTCCGAAAAAAGAGGAGCGTGAAGATCGCTTCGTTTTAACGGATGTGCCTTCACCGATTTATGGATTCCAACGTCCGAAGCAATCTGCATCGGAAACCGTAAAAGCTGCGGAAGAAACGGAAATGAGTGAGCAGGTTTCGGAAACAGTCGAAGAGGGAAATACTGATGAGGTTGCTTTGACGGATCAAGAACTGATCGCGCCAGAAGTCGTATTAGAAGAAGCGGAAGCAGATGCTGGTCTTGTACCGGTGACGGACGTCGAATTACTCGTACCGGAACCTCACACAAGTGAAGAACTCGTGAGAGAAGAAGTACCGACTGTAACCGAAGTAGAAGAAACGGACGTAACTGAAACATCTTCCAACAGTGAGACGATGGAACAATCAGCTGATCCGACAGAAGTCGTATCAGACGAAGCGAATGCTGGTCTTGTACCGGTGACGGACGTCGAATTACTTGTACCGGAACCTCACACAAGTGAAGAGCTCGTAAGAGAAGAAGTGCCGACCGTAACCGAAGTAGAAGAAACGGACGGAACTGAAACATCTTCCAACAGTGAGACGGCGGAACAATTAGTTGTTCCGACAGAGACATCAAGTGAAGAGTCTGCTGATGAAAAAGAAGCTGAGCAACAAGCGGAGAGCTTCGCACCGACTTTTGATCCATCTGCTATTGAAGTAGATCAAGATCCATCTGTTACTGAGGTGGATAAGCCTGTTCAGTCGGAAGTGAAAAAACCGGTCGGACCGCCTGTTAACGTCGTCATGACGACGAAAGACTTGATGGCGATGTATCGCGCACGTCGAGAACAAAATAATTTACATGGTAAAAAATAAATCGGTTTGCTATAATGGTACAGGTTTTGTACCCGAGCCCGATGGTACGGACCGGAACGTGAATTGGAGGGCTTTTATATGACAAAGTATCATTTTGTTGGAATCAAAGGAACAGGGATGAGTGCGCTCGCCCAAGTACTACATGAGATGAATCATGAGGTGCAAGGTTCAGACATCGAAAAGCACATTTTTACTGAAGACGCGTTACGGGCTAAGGGAATTCCATTTTTCCCGTTCAATGCGGATAACATCAAAGAAGATTATGTCATCATCCAAGGGAATGCTTTTGGAGATGATCATCCAGAAATCGCACGGGCAAATGAACTTGGTTTAACCATCCATCATTATTACGATTTCTTAGGACACCTAGCAAATGAATATCGTTCGGTCGCCATTACAGGCTCACACGGAAAAACGTCGACGACAGGTTTGCTTTCACACGTCTTGAGCGGTATCACGCCGACAGCTTTCTTGATCGGAGACGGGACAGGGGCAGGAGTAGAGGATGCGAAAGCATTCGTCTTCGAGGCATGTGAATACAAACGTCACTTCTTATATTACAAGCCGGACTACGCTATCATGACGAATATCGACTTCGATCATTCGGATTATTTCACAGGAATCGATGACGTCGTTTCGGCATTCCAAGAAATGGCGATGCAGGTTAAGCAAGCGATCGTTGCTTGTGGAGATGATGAGCATCTTCAAAACATTCAAGCGAATGTACCTGTTCTCTATTATGGATTTGGAGAAAACAATGATTTCCGCGCGGAAAACGCGACGTCAACGCCAGATGGTACATCATTTGATGTTTATTTACGTGATGATTTCTACGGCACGTTCCTCATTCCAGGATTCGGTCGTCATCATGTCTTGAATGCACTCTCTGTCATTGCGATCTGTCAGTACGAAGGATTGAGCAAAGACGACGTTGCTGAACGTTTAGCCACATTTGGTGGTGTAAAACGTCGCTTCAGTGAGTCGGAATTCGGCACACAAATCCTAGTAGATGACTACGCGCACCATCCGAAGGAAATCAGCGCGACGATTGAGTCGGCACGGAAGAAATATCCGGACCGCGAAGTCATTGCGATTTTCCAACCGCATACGTACACACGCTTGAAATCATTCATGGATGATTTCGCGACTTCTTTACGTGAAGCAGATGCGACATATCTATGCGAAATCTTTGGATCGGCACGTGAGCAGGAAGGGCAAGTTCGCGTCGAAGATCTGCAGGAGAAAATCCCGCAAGCTTCTATTCTGACGCGCGATAACGTGTCTGTTCTACGTCAGCATGAAAATGCTGTGCTTCTGTTCATGGGAGCAGGCGATATCCAGACGTATCAGCATCAGTATCAAAGCGTAAAATAAGCAACAGATCAAAAAGCGTCACTCGACCGGAGTGGCGTTTTTTTGTCGTATTTTTGAATTATGATAGTAATTTCAAAAAACCGATGAGGAAAATCTAAAATAGGATTGCATCTTGAAAAAAAGTTTGAAATAGTGTGTATGTGTTGAAGTTATTAACAGAAAGGAAAGACACCATGGGACAGATTTTACTCATCTTATTGCTCCAGTTGATTTACGTTCCTGTTTTGACATTACGGACGATTATGCTCGTCAAAGGGCGGACCGTCATTGCCGGATTATTTGGAACGGTTGAAACATTGATTTACATTTTTGCATTAGGAATCGTGTTCCAAGACTTAACGACACTCGGTATGGTCGTTTATGCGCTTGGATTTGGTCTAGGAATACTCGTCGGTGGATATGTCGAGCGAAAACTCGCCATCGGTTACAATATGATTCAAGTGCATACGCAAGAATTTCCAGCGGAACTGATTCAAGTCATTCGCGATAATGGTTTTGGCGTAACACATTATCAAGGTCAAGGACGAGACGGTGTCCGTTACCGGTTAGATGTGCTCGCGGCTCGAACACGTATGAAAGTGCTTCGTAATCTCGTTGAAGAATACGAACCGAAAGCATTCCTCGTCGCATTTGATTCCGTCGACTTCAAAGGTGGATATATGTTGAAAGGATTAAAGCGTCCTCGATAGAGCACTTTTCCTGAGAATGATGTTTATTCTTTGTTATTTAAGGATAAAGATGAAATAGAACGTCATTTGAAATCAGGAAAGGGGAATATCAGATGATTAGTAATCATGCAAAATCAGCTTTGAATCAACAGGTAGCAAACTATGGGGTACTGTTCGTCAAACTCCACAATTATCATTGGTACATTAAAGGACCAGACTTCTTAACGCTTCACGAGAAGCTTGAAGAACTTTATACATGGGTGTCTGAACAATATGATGTCGTTGCAGAACGTCTCCTGATGAATAACGGAACACCTTCTGCGACACTAAAAGAGTATTTAGAGCAAACAACGCTTGAAGAAGCGAAATCGGGATTATCGGCAGATGAGATGATTGATTCTGTCATCAAAGACTTCCAACAAGTCCGAAAAGAGATGCTCGATGCGATTGAACATCTTGAGGCACAAGACGTGACGGTTGAAGATGATCTACTTGGTCAAGCGAAGGAAATCGAAAAACAAATTTGGATGCTTCGTGCGACATTGAAAAAATAAGATAAAGAAACGGATGACCCCGTCCTAATGAAGGACGAGCCATCCGCTTTTTCTTATTTCAGGTTTTCAGGATTGAGGACTTCAAGTTCTGGAAGAACGAAACGACCGTCTTTACGGATCAATACGTCGTCGAACCAGATTTCTCCACCACCGTAATCAGGACGTTGGATGTTGACGAGATCCCAGTGAACGGATGAGTCATTACCGTTGTAGGCTTCTTCGTAAGCTTGACCTGGTGTGAAGTGGAAGCTGCCATCGATTTTTTCATCGAATAGAATATCCTTCATTGGATGCTGGATGAAGGGATTGACGCCGATCGCGAATTCGCCGACAAAACGAGAACCAGCATCTGTATCGAAGACTTGGTTGATCCGATCCGTATCGTTCGCCGTCGCTTCGACGATTTTACCATCTTTGAACGTCAGTTTGACGTTTTCAAACGTGAACCCTTGATACGGAGATGGTGTGTTATATGAGATGACACCGTTGACCGAATCCTTGACGGGTGCCGTAAAAACTTCACCGTCTGGAATGTTAGCATTTCCGGCGCATTTGATGGCTGGGATGTCTTTGATTGAAAACGTTAGATCCGTTCCTGGTCCGACGAGACGAACACGATCCGTCCGGTTCATCAAGTCGACGAGTGGTTCCATCGCTTGTCCCATTTTTTCATAATCAAGCGTGCAGACATCGAAGTAGAAGTCTTCGAATGCTTCTGTCGATTGATTCGCAAGTTGCGCCATCGATGCAGTTGGGAAACGAAGTACGACCCATTTCGTTCCTTTGACACGATCTTGTGTGTGCATCTTACCGATCGTTTGACCGTAAAGTTTCATCTGTTCAGCCGGCACATCTGACAATTCATTGATGTTATCACCAGCACGTAGTCCGATGTATGCGTCCATCGCTTGCATTTGCTTGCGTTCGATGTCTGCCATCAATTGGAGTTGCTCTTCTGAAGCATTTCGGTATAATTTTCGTAGGATACGATTATCCTTAAGTAAAACGAACGGATGTCCGCCAGCCGCGTAGGCAGCTTCAACGAGTGCCTCGACCAGTTCGCGTTCGATGCCGAAGTTTTCAATCAATACTTTTTCACCAGGTTCAAGGGCAACCGAATAGTTAATGAGATTCGTTGCCAGTTGAGTAAGACGTGGGTCACGCATGAAATTTCCCCCTCGAAATGGATTATGTAGGTTTCATTTATCATTGTAACGGAAATAAACCATTTGGAGTAGCAGGAACGACTTGCTACATGTCGAACTAACAACAAAAGACTATGCAAAAAAATTGGAGGCAAGAACCATGGAAATCACATTAGGCGGAATCGCCGGATTAGTCGCTGCGATCGCATTCGTAGTGCTCGTCATTTTCCTTGCCCGTGTATTAGGTGCTGCGAGTAAGACGCTCAACAATGTAGCCAACACGACAGCAGGACTTGAACGTCAATTAGACGGTATCATGATGGAGACGACAGCGTTGTTACATAAGACGAATCGTCTGGTCGATACGATTGAAGAAAAAACAGAATTGCTTGCACCTGTCGCAAACTCGATCGAAGAACTCGGTACGTCTTTAAACAAAGTGACAGATTCTGTCCGGACAGTATCCGATACGGTTGCTGGTGCAGCGGATACGAATAAAGAACAGATTGCGCAAGCAGTCCGTTGGGGCTCAGTCGCTGTAGAGTTATTTAAGAAAAATAAACCGGCAGAGACTACGGTTCAAAATCATTCGACGGCAACGACGACGGTTGAGAAAAAGCCACGTCGTCGATTCCGGAAAAAGGCAGAGGCGCCGGTCACACCGGAAGTCGTGTCAGTACCGGACGTTGAAAGCATTCCAGATGAGTTGAAGGGAGATCGTAAATCATGACGAAACAACACCCATATCAAGCACAAGATTCTTCTAAAGGAGGAGGCTTCCTTGCCGGAGTCATCGTTGGTGGATTGATTGGTGCTGCGGCAGCTCTCCTTTCTAGCCCAAAATCAGGTCGTGAAGTACGCAATCTGATTGACGAGCGTACGGCGCCTGCACGTCAACGTTTGACGGAACAGACACAAGTTGTCCGTGAAAAAGCGGAGCCACTCGTAGGTGAGTGGATTCAACTAGCGAAAGATAAGGCAGCACCTGTCATTGAAAAAGCGAAGAATAATTCAACGGTTCAAGAAGCGGCACAATATGCGGGCTTTGAGAAGGATCAAGCAAGCATTGATGCTGCTCTCGCAGAAGCGGAGCAACTCGTACGTGACATCGAACGTGAAATCGGCGACGAAGTGGATGGGGCGTCTGTTGCAGAAGAGATCGACACGGAGACGGTCGTTGAACTTTCGGAGTTACGTGAACAGTTAGCGGACGAACAAGAGGAAGACAATGATCCGCAGTCTGATGTGAACCATAAGAAATAATCAATACATGAGGAGCTCTCATCACGAGGGCTCTTTTTCTGTGTTTCCTTATAGAGAAAACACAAAAAAATTATATGAAAAAACGTAATTTATTTTCATATTTTAAGAAATCATGCAGCTTCTTTATGTACAACAGGGAAAGAGTTCGCTATAATTAGTTGCTATTACGAGCTATATGCTGATTAGGGAGTGGTAGGACATGGATCAACATGCAGAATTAAAAAGATTACGTGATGAACTCGATTTAGTGAATGCAGAATTATTGGAATTGATGAACAGACGAGGTCAAATTGCCGTTGAAATCGGAAAAGTCAAACGAGCACAAGGGCTTGATCGATACGACCCTGTTCGAGAACGTCAAATGCTCGAATCAATTGCCGCTAATAACCATGGACCTTTTGAAACAGGACGCCTTCAGCATGTATTTAAAGAAATTTTCAAAGCTTCTCTCGAATTACAAGGAGAAGATCGGACTCGGAAATTACTCGTATCAAGGAAACAAAAACCGACGAATACGATCATCCGGATCGGAGATGCCGTCATCGGAGACGGTTCACAACAATTGATCGCTGGACCGTGTGCGGTCGAGAGCGAAGAACAAGTATTTGAGGTCGCGGAACAGCTCGCGAAACATGGCGTGAAGTTCATGCGAGGCGGAGCGTACAAACCACGTACATCGCCTTACGACTTCCAAGGTCTAGGACTCGAAGGTCTAAAGATGTTGAAAAAAGCAGCGGACGCGCACGGTTTGCATGTCATCACTGAAATCATGACACCGAGCGCCGTTGAATCTGCTTTACCATATGTCGACATCATCCAGGTCGGCGCACGCAATATGCAAAACTTCGATTTACTCAAGGAAGTCGGTCGTACGAATAAACCGGTTCTTTTAAAACGAGGTCTTTCTGCAACACTCGAGGAATTCATGTACGCGGCTGAGTACATCATGGCGAGTGGTAACGATCAAGTCATCTTATGTGAGCGTGGTATTCGGACGTATGAACGTGCAACACGGAACACGCTTGATATCTCAGCAGTTCCGATTCTGAAGCAAGAGACGCATCTCCCTGTCATGGTCGATGTCACGCACTCGACAGGACGTAAGGATTTACTCTTGCCAACAGCAAAAGCGGCATACGCGATTGGAGCAGACGCTGTCATGGTCGAAGTCCATCCGTTCCCAGCACTTGCGTTGTCTGATGCGAACCAACAACTCGATTTCCAAGAATTCGATACGTTCATCGAAAACTTGACGACTACCTTTCCGGCACTAAACGTTCAATGATTTCCGAAAAAGGGTAACCTAAAGCGAATGAAAACGTTTTACAATGAAGGAAGAATGGGAAAAGAAAACTATCTTTTCCTGTCTTCCTTTCGTGTTGCCTAAAAATGAAAACGAAATGAAAACACTTGAGATGGATCATACTAAAGGAGGAATTTGTTTTGAATAGTAATATTACGATTTACGATGTCGCGCGAGAGGCTGCTGTTTCGATGGCGACTGTATCGCGTGTCGTCAACGGAAACCCGAATGTCAAACCATCTACACGAAAGAAGGTCCAAGACGCAATCGAACAGCTTGGTTATCGTCCGAACGCTGTTGCCCGTGGACTGGCAAGTAAAAAAACAACGACGGTCGGTGTCATCGTGCCCGATATCTCGAACATCTTCTTTGCGGATTTAGCACGCGGGATTGAGGACGTCGCGACAATGTATAAATATAACATCATTTTATGTAACTCCGACCAAAATCGGGAAAAAGAGATTCATTTGCTCAATACATTACTCGGAAAACAGGTGGATGGAATCATCTTCATGGGCGGACGTTTGCATGAGGATCTCGTTCGTGAGTTCAAAACATCACCAGTTCCGATCGTTCTTGCTGCGACGTTGAATCAAGATTATGATCTTCCTGCCGTCAACATCGATTATGAGAGTGCTGCGCACGATGCTGTTAAGTCTTTGATCGACCGTGGACATGAACGGATTGGATTCATCACTGGACCACTCGAACAGCAAATCAATGGTGAAAAGAAATTTGCGGGTTATCGCCGAGCACTCGAAGAAGCAAATCTTCCGTTTAACGAGCAAAATGTCGTCCTTGGAAACTATACGTATGATTCAGGAATGAAGGCGATGAATCAATTGCTTGAACTTGGAGAAGATTGCCCACGCGCGATTTTTGCTGGAACGGATGAGATGGCTCTTGGTGTCATCCATGCCTTACAGGATGCTGGACACCGTGTACCGGAAGACTTCGAAGTCATCGGACACGATAACACACGTCTTGCGACGATGATTCGTCCGAAACTGACGACTGTCGTTCAACCGATGTATGATATCGGAGCAGTCTCGATGCGTCTATTGACGAAAATCTTGAACAAAGAAGAAATTGAAACGAACGATGTCACGTTACCACACCGGATCGAACAACGGGATTCGACACGTCCTTAATCGAAAAAACGTCTCTTCTCTCAAGCAAGCTGCTTGAAAAAAGAGACGTTTTTTATTTCGCGACGGTAATAAGTTCATCTTGGTGATGGTGGAGTTGGTCATTTTCGACATGGAGTCGAACCGTCGTCTGACCAGGTGCAGTCAATGTCACTTTCCCGCTGTAGGCATCGCCCTTTTTTTCTAGAGGAACGTAGTTATGCTTTTCAATGCCCGTTTCAATGACTTCCACTTGTACGTTCGCTTTTAGCGGTTTCCCATCGAGGAAAACATGAAAGGAGACGGGAAGTTCAGCACCAGCTTTCGCTTTTGTTGCGCCCATGTAATGGACAGACAGACCGTCGACGGCTTCGTGATCATGTCCATGCTCGTGCGATGCTTCCTCTTTTTCATGTGAATGATCCATGACGACGAATGAGATCTTATCCATATGATGGAGTCCTTTTTTATCATTGATATGATACAGTCCTTCATACTCACCTTCAGCAAGCTTAGCTTCTGCTTGATAAGAACCCGTCTTTTTCAAGGTTGCCTTGAACTTTTGATGGGCACCGTCTTGTTTTCCGGCTTCCCAAACTTCAAATGTCACGTCCTCAAGATTGACTGGTTTCTTTTGTTCGACAGCTGACGCTTTAAAAACAACTTTATCTTCTTCCATTGTCTTGGCCGGAACATTGACGTTGACCTCGACCGTCGGTTTTCCTGACCCTTGCATGTTATCGTGATCCATTGCCTGTTTTTCATTGCCACACCCTGCGAGTACGATCCCCGTCGACAGAATAAGACCGGAATAAAGCCATGCCTTTTTCATGATGATTCCCCCAACTATTATTCATTTACTAAGTAAAAATTCCATATTTAGTATAGCAACAAGTTGTGAACTCCGAACGAAATAAATGTGAAGATATAAAGTCGATTAATCAACGGAGTAGGGGGAAGTCGCAGTCAATTGCTTCTTACGCTCATCGCTCACAAACGGCCAAATCAGTCGTTTGACGGTTTCCCAATTTTTTTCTTCGATTTCAGGTCGTCGCGGAATGGCGGGATAGAGTGGGGATGGATCATGCCAGTGTGTTGGTGGGGGTGTTTCTTGTCCACTCCAACGTTCTTGCCATGAAGTAGGAATCTCTCCACGAAACGGAGCTTGTCCGGTCATGGCAGCAAAAACTTGACTCCACGCGCGGGGGACGACACGATACCAGTCATAGCCACCGCCTCCTAAAGCAACGATTTTTCCATTCGTATATTTATTTGCTGCAGCGAGGGCGATTTGAGGGATCTGCTCATAACTTTTCATCGTTAAGGATAAATGAGTCAATGGATCAAGCGCGTGTGCATCGGCACCATTTTGCGTAATGATGAGATCCGGTTGGAACAATTCACAGGCTTCAAAGAGTGCCGTCTCATAAGCGAGTAAAAACGAATCATCTTCCGTAAAGGCGTCCAGTGGCACGTTCCAGCTAAATCCATATCCTTCTTCAGACCCTCGTTCCGTCACCATTCCCGTTCCTGGAAACAAGTAGCGACCCGTCTCATGGAGAGACAATGTCATGACGTCCTTTCGATTATAAAAGGCCCATTGTACTCCATCGCCATGATGAGCGTCCGTATCGACATAAAGAATTTTACAGTGATATTTTTCAATCATGGCTGCCATGGCGACAGCGGTATCGTTATAGACACAAAAACCAGAGGCACGCCCACGGAATCCGTGATGCAATCCGCCACCGATATGAAAGGTCCGTTTATATTGACCAGATAAGACGAGGTCACATGCTTCGATCGTGCCGCCGACAAGGAGAGAAGCGCCCGAATGCATCCCCTGGAACAAAGGGGTGTCTTCTGTCCCAAGACCATACATCTGTGCCTTCAGAGGCGTTAATGCTCCGGTCCCGGCGGCTTTGACGGCAGCAATATAATCCTGATCATGAACGAGTGACAATTCTTCATCAGTCGCATGACGTGGCGCGATACAAGGAATGTCATCTAATTGATGCATCGCTTCAAGCAAAGAAACCGTTAATTCGAGGCGAATCGGATTGAATGGATGTGTCTCCGAAAACCGATAAGTCGCCTCTTCAGGACTGTACAGATAGGCAAAATCCTTCATCTGCTCACATCCGGTCCAAGTACATCGAATCCTTCTTTGCGCAACTTTTCGATGATCCGAATCGGATTCATCGTCTGGACGCGAAACGCAACGATCCGGACATACGGATCGTCTGTTGGATATACGAGTACATTTAAGATATTGATATTCGTTTTGGCAAGCAGTGCGGCAATCTTTGCTAATGTTCCAGCAGTGTTCTCAACACGGATTTCGATTTGAGAACTTGGTTCGAGTGCACCCGTCAATTGAACGAATGTCCGCAACAAATCCGTTTCCGTGACGACACCGACAAGGCGTCGACCGCGGACGATTGGCAGACACGTCAATCGATATTCATAAAACAGCACAGCCGCATCTTCGAGAAAATCGAGCGGGTGAGCCGTGACAGGACTTTCAATCATGATGCTTGAGACCGGATACTGTAGGTCTTGTTTTGCCGTATCCGGATGAAAGATACTACTTGCGCTTTGAATTTCCTTTAGTCCGACAAGACCGACGAGTTCATGGCGGGCATTGACGACAAGAACATGACGAATCTGATGACGTTGCATGAGTTCGACCGCATGCGCGATGGAATTCGTCGGTTGCATCGTGATGCACGTCGTATTCATGATTTGTTCGATTAACATGACGATTCCTCCTCGAGCTCAGTCATACATGAAACGTCTTCTCAAGCGTAGCGCATCAAAATGAGCGACGACTTCAGGTGAGACGTGTTTTCCGATACGCGCCATCAGGCAGTTGGCAGGATGGGAGGCGATTTCCGGATCGTCGGTCGGGAAGAAGACAAGACCACCATGGTTCATCATCTTCTCCATGATTTTTCGGTAATCCCAGACCGATAGTCCGCTCCCTTTTAAGTCCCAATGCCAATAATATTCAGTCGTTAAAATCAAATAGTGTTCCATAGCTGGATCGAGCATAGAGATTTCAAGCAATTTTTTACCGATCTGTTGTCCGCGAAACCGAGAGGAGACTTCGATCGCTCCGAGTTCCAAGATGTACGGATTGTTTCCTTCGCTCCACGTTTCGTATGGATCAGGGTATAAGTAAGTCACATAACCGATGATTTCCGTTCCTTGACGGGCGACGATGATCCGTCCTTCCTCAAGGTCTGCAATCTCAACGAGCGCTTGATGTTGTTCAGCGGGTGGACGAAAAGCCGTCAACCCTGAATCGAGTGTATACATTGCTAGTGTTTGACTCGGTACGGGACCTTCGATGTCAACAGGACCGAGTGATGTTTCATGCGTCCGATGATTGAATTGTTTTTCAAACATGTAAGCGTCACCACCTTCCTATTCATTATAGACGAAAGCGCTTGAGCAAAGAGAGGGATTTTTTAACAAATTGACGGCAAATGGATTGAACTGACGGATAACTAGCTTATAATAAAGAGGAAAACATAGAAGGGGAGGAACGAGACATGAAAGTTTTGAAAGCGCTTCCGGGGAAGCATTGGTTAGCAGAGTATGATGAAACGAACACGTACGACTGGAAAGATGCTGAGCAGTACTTTTCATGGGCGACAACGGGGAAAGTCAACATGGCTCATGAAGCAATCGACCGCCACGCAGAAGGCGAGCGGGCGAATAAGGATGCGCTGATCTATTTCGATGGAACGACGGAACAACGATTCACATATGCAGATATGAAACGATTGACGAATAAAGCGGCAAACGTATTAGTCGATGCAGGGGTCAAAACGGGTGACCGTATTTTCATCTTCATGCCACGTTCACCGGAATTGTATTTTGCCTTGCTTGGCGCACTGAAGGTAGGCGCAATCGTCGGTCCGTTATTTGAAGCATTCATGGAACAAGCGGTCCGTGATCGCTTGCTTGATTCTGAAGCGAAGTTACTCGTGACGACGAAGGCATTGCTCCCACGTGTTCCAGTTGGGGAACTGGAATCACTTGAAAAGGTAGTACTTGTCGACGAAGATGTCGAAGAATCGGACACATTACTCGATTTCCGCAAAGCGTTCGAGCAAGCATCCGATGTATTCGAACCGGTCTGGTTAGATCGTGAAGACGGATTGATCCTGCACTACACTTCAGGATCGACAGGGAAGCCGAAAGGTGTGCTCCACGTTCAAAATGCGATGATTCAGCACTTAATGACAGGTCGCTGGGTACTTGATCTCCAAGAAGATGATGTCTACTGGTGTACGGCTGACCCGGGGTGGGTCACAGGAACAAGTTACGGTATCTTCGCACCATTCTTGAATGGCGCGACGAACATCGTCGTCGGTGGACGCTTCAATCCGGATTTCTGGTACAGTGTCATCGAGAAGTACAAGGTAACGGTCTGGTATAGCGCACCAACGGCTTTCCGGATGTTGATGGGAGCAGGAGCGGATGTTGCAAATCATCATGATCTCTCAAGTCTCCGTCATGTATTGTCTGTCGGCGAACCGTTGAACCCGGAAGTCATTCGTTGGGGGAAAGAAGCCTTTGATCAACGGATTCATGATACATGGTGGATGACGGAGACAGGCGCGATGATGATTTGTAACTACAAGTCGATGGACATCAAACCGGGATCGATGGGGAAACCGATTCCAGGAACTCAGGCTGCGATCATTGATGATCAAGGAAATGAGTTACCGCCATTTCGGATGGGGAACCTTGCCTTAAAAACACCATGGCCATCGATGATGCGTCAAATTTGGAACAATCCGCAGAAATATGAATCGTATTTCTTTAAAGGATGGTATGTCTCAGGGGATTCTGCCTATATGGATGACGAAGGTTACTTCTGGTTCCAAGGACGTGTCGATGACGTCATCATGACGGCTGGAGAACGGGTTGGTCCGTTCGAGGTCGAAAGTCGTCTCGTCGAGCACCCAGCTGTCGCAGAAGCTGGAGTCATCGGGAAGCCAGATCCAGTCCGCGGTGAAATCATCAAGGCATTCATTGCCTTGCGTGATGGTTACGAGCCAACGGATGAGCTAAAACAAGAAATCCAAGCATTCGTCAAAGAGGGGCTTGCTGCTCACGCGGCACCGAGAGAAATCGATTTCCGGGATAAATTGCCGAAGACACGAAGTGGTAAAATTATGCGCCGTGTTCTAAAAGCATGGGAGTTGAATCTTGAAACAGGTGATCTGTCGACGATGGAAGATTGAACGTAAAAAAGGATGAATCACCGCAACAGGTGATTCATCCTTTTTGTTAGTTTTCAGAAGCAGCATCGTTTTTCTTTTCATCTTGTTTCTTCTGTTGTTCTTGCTGTTTCTTAGCGTCCGCTTCTTTTTTCTTAGCATCAGCTTCTTTTTTCTTAGCGTCCTCTTCCGCTTTCTTTTTTGCCTCTGCTTCGGCTTTTGCTTTTGCATCGGCAGCACGCTTGGCGTCGTCGGCTGCTTTTTTCTTAGCATCAGCTTCCGCTTTTTCTTTCGCCTGATCTTGTTCTTTCTGTTGCTCTTCTTTTTTCTGTGCGTCTGCTTCTTTTTTCTTTTCTTCTGCTTCTTTCTTTTTCTTCGCTTCGGCTTTTTTCTTTGCCTCTTCCGCTTTTTTCTTCTTATCTTCTTCTTTGAAGCGACCACTGTTCTTAAAGTCGTTTGCTGTTACAGAAGATGGTTGTGTGAAGCGGGCACCGGATTTGAAGTAACTACTGTTCGCGGCATACGTCGCATTCGCCATTTGTGACCACAGCGTTTGTGTTCGTTGGTAATACGTCGTTGGACCGATGAGCGAGTTGTTCTGATCGTGTCCTGTCCAAACGGCAAGCGTCACACCAGGAGTGGAACCGACAAGGTAAGAGTCTTTGACATCGTTCGTCGTACCTGTCTTACCAGCCCAATCTCCAGGAACGTTCAATCGATCTTTTGCAAACGTTGCTGTACCTTTTGAGAAGACGCCACGCATCATATCAAGTGTCAGGTAAGCTGTTCGTGGTTCATAAATTCGTTTTTTCTTCGGTTTTGCTTTATAGATATCTTTTCCGTCTTTCGTAATTTTCGAAATGACGTATGGTTGCACGAATTCACCATAGTTGGCGAGTGTCGCGTAAGCACCAGCAAGTTCGACCGGTGTAATCTCCATCGTTCCGAGTGCCGCCGAAGGAGCATAACGAATCGCATCCGGTACTTCAACACCCATATCGACGAGTTTTTGAATCGAGTTCGACATGTTCATCTTCTCGTAAATCTTAACGGCAGGTACGTTTAATGAGAGTTCAAGTGCTGTACGAACCGTCACGTTTCCACGATAACGTCCACCTTCGTTCTTGATCGGACGATCACCTGGTTGACGTGGTACGGTCTGGTAGTAGTACTCTTCATCATTGACAGTAGATGCCGGAGTGATCAAACGATTTTCAATCCCGTTCGAGTAGACGAGAATTGGTTTTGCCGTTGACCCGATTTGACGTTTCGCTTGGAATGCTCGGTTAAAATCATCGGCTTTTCCATCAAGGTAACGTCCACCAACGAATCCGAGGATACGCCCCGTCTCATTCTGAACCATGACTGCTGCTGTTTCTTCTGGATCTTGTTTCGAAACGGTTTTTTTCGTTTTTGGATCGACGACTTGTTTGTACTGCATGCCACCAGGGAAGTTCCCGTTGTTCTTCGCAGGTTGTTGCATCGATTCATGAATTTTTTTATCTAGCGTCATGTGAACTTTGTATCCACCTTGACGGAGTGCAACCAGTGCTTGATCTTGATAGTTTGCCCGGACTTCTGCCAGTTCAGACGGTTTGACTTCGTCTTCTTTCACACCATCTTGTTTCATCAAGTACTTCGTCATGATCTTCGTCGCTTCACGTTCTGCTAAATCATAGACATACGGATACGTGTCACGCGAACGTTTCGACTGTTTCGCGAAGTCTTTCGTGATGTCGTGTTTGATTGCTTTTTCATATTGTTCTTTCGAAATGTTTTTTGCGACATACATCCGCTTCAACACGGTCTTCATCCGATTGACACTTGGCGTCAAGTCTTTTTTGACGACACCGCCTTGTAGATAAGGTGTGTAGTAGTAAGGGTTTTTCGGAATACCAGCGAGGAAAGCTGCTTGTGGTAACGTCAGTTTTTTCGCTGATTTGTTGAAGACCCCTTGGGAAGCAGCTTCGATACCAGCGATGTTACGCCCGAGTGAATTTCGTCCGAATGAGACGACATTCAAGTATGCCTGTAAAATTTCATCTTTTGACATCGCATTTTCAAGGCGGAGCGCTAAGATGATCTCTTTTGCTTTCCGTTCGAATGAAACTTCGTTCGTCAGGATTTGGTTTTTAATTAATTGTTGTGTCAGCGTACTTCCGCCGGTGCGTGACGCTGAATTCGTCAATTCTTGTAAGACTGCTCGTAAAGTCGCTTTTGGAACGACTCCATCATGTTGATAAAAATCTACGTCTTCCGTTGATAGAAGCGCATCAATTAAATAAGGGGAGATGTTCTTGATATCGACCGGCTGACGTTCTTCATCCGTTGAGATGTTCGTCAGCTTTTCGCCACTTCCCCAATAAATTTGACTTGTCACCGCATAACTGTTCACTTCTTGTTTCATCTCAGTCAAAGGTGGGGCTTTCGTATCTTTGACGAGGGAAGCGAAATATCCTCCAGCCGCTCCGACAGAGAAGCTGCCGATGAGAAGGACTGCTATGATGAGGAATAAAATGATGTTCCACGAAACATCGTATGTGATATTCGACCAGTGCCGAACGGCTTTCGTCCGGGGGTGATTCCAAAACTTGAACCAGTTCTCGCGCATAAATGATCTCCTTTGCATCTTAAACTTAGGTGTAAATTAATATTAAATCACAGATAGACGTATTATACCATAAATCCACCAGTGAAATCGGACTTGACAGCGGATTCGTCTTCGACGTATCATGAAACCATCTTATTTTCATATATTACGTTAAACAGTGATCGGAATACAGTAGTAAGTCACTCCCTGTGACAGAGACCTAGTGGTGCTGCGAACTAGGACACAGTGAACTTACGAATTACGCTTCCAGGAGTTTCTTGAGAAATCAAGCGGTCCGTCCCGTTATCGACGAACCAAGTGGTCCTTTTATGTAAAGGGCAATCAGGGTGGTACCACGGAATCTTCCGTCCCTTCGTCTTAGACGAAGGGGCGGTTTTTTATTGTTAAAAGTGAACTTTAGGAGGAGACACAATGACGTTATTAGAGGATTTAGAATTTCGCGGTTTAATTAACCAAATGACGGATGAAGAAGGATTGAAGACATTACTCGAGACACCAACGACGCTTTACACAGGCTTTGATCCAACAGCTGATTCATTGCATATCGGACACTTGTTGCCGATCTTAGTCTTAAAACGATTCCAACAAGCAGGTCACCATGTCGTAGGTCTCGTTGGTGGAGCAACGGGAATGATCGGAGACCCGAGTGGTCGCGCAACAGAACGTTCGTTGAATACATCGGATATCGTCGAAGAGTTCGCGAATCGGATTAAGGACCAGTTGTCACGTTTCTTACCACTTGAAGGAGAAAACCCGGTCACGATCGCCAATAACTTGGACTGGACGAAAGATTTGACGATCATCGATTTCTTACGCGATATCGGAAAACACTTCCCGGTCAGTTACATGCTGGCGAAAGACTCTGTTGACTCACGACTTCAAAACGGAATCTCGTTCACAGAGTTCTCATACATGTTACTTCAATCGTTTGACTTCTTGAAACTCTACGAAGACAAAGGATGCCGCCTTCAAGTCGGAGGAAGTGACCAATGGGGGAACATCACAGCAGGGATGGAATTGATTCGTCGTGCGGGTCATGAAGAAAAAGCATTCGGTTTGACGGTACCGCTTGTTACAAAAGCAGACGGTCAAAAATTCGGTAAGACAGCAGGTGGTGCGGTTTGGTTAGACGCTGACAAAACGTCACCGTACGAGTTCTACCAATTCTGGTTCAACGTTGACGATCTTGACGTCATCAAGTTCTTGAAATACTTCACGTTCTTAACGCACGAAGAACTCGACGCGCTCGCAGAAGAAGTCAAGGTAGCACCAGAGAAGCGTGTCGCGCAACGTCGTCTTGCAGAAGAGATGACCGTTCTCGTCCATGGTGAAGAAGGTCTGACACAAGCACAACGTATTACGACAGCACTCTTTAGTGGAGATATTAAATCGTTGCAAGTCGAAGATATCGAAGATGCGTTCAAAGGAATGCCACGCTTTACACTCGGCGAAGCGACAAACCTTGTCGACGTTCTCGTTGAGGCGAAGATTAGTCCGTCAAAACGTCAAGCACGTGAAGACGTCACGAACGGTGCAATCTACCTAAACGGAGAACGCGAGCAAGATTTAACGAAAGAAATTACGGAAGCTGATGCAATCGGTCGCTTTACGATCGTACGTCGCGGAAAGAAAAAATACTTCGTCGTCGAGCATGCTTGATGATATACGAAACGCTCCCTGCACTTAGATGCAGAGAGCGTTTTTTTAAGCTGTTCGGAATAAACGGAGTGGCAACAAGCGAACGGCAATCGTCGTGGCAATGACAGCTTTGATCGTATCCCATAAGACGAAAGGATAGTTAATCGCAAAAGCATCTTTGAACGATAGATCGAGTACAGCCATTAGACCAAATGTTCCAAGCAAGTAGACTAAACCAAGACCAAAGACGATCATCCCGATGAAGAGGGGTACAAAGCGACGCGTTTTTTCAGCAACAAGACCGATGAAGAATCCAGCAATCGGAAAGGCAATCAAATAACCAACGGTTGGTCCGACGAATGGGGCTAGTCCGCCTTTTCCGCCAAGCACCGGTAGACCAGCTGCTGCGAGTAATAAGAAGATTAAGACAGCGAGTCCACCACGTTTTCCGCCGAGAATCGCGCTGACCGTCATGATCGCGAGCATCTGGAGCGTGATCGGAACAGCGCCGACAAGTTGAATTTGTGGCAAAGAACTGACGGCTGCGATGATGGTAGCACCAAGGGCGATGAATGTTAAATCTCTTGTTTTCATGAATGAAGTCCTCTTTTCTGTTTGTGTTAACTATGTATATTTAAAGGTTAACACAAACGAATGAATGACGTCACTCTTTTTTTAAGACCAGGTATACATTTTAGTCATAGGCATAAAAAAAGCACCCACCGAAGTGAGTGCTGGAACAATCGATTAACGTGAGTAGTACTCGACGACGAGTTGTTCTTGGATTTGATCGTTCAATTCAGAACGCTCAGGAAGACGGACGAACGTTCCTTCGAGCTTCTCAGCATCGAAAGTAACGAAGTCTTTAGTTGCTGGAGCAACTTCGAGTGCTTCTTTGATAACGACAAAGTTCTTCGATTTTTCGCGAACTGAGATCGTTTGACCTGGTTTCACGCGGAATGATGGGATATCAACGCGTTGTCCATCAACTTGGATGTGACCGTGGTTGACGAGCTGACGAGCAGCACGACGTGTACGAGCCATACCCATACGGTAAACGACGTTATCAAGACGTGCTTCGAGTAAGAACATGAAGTTCTCACCGTGGATACCAGGCATTTTGCCAGCATCGTTGAAGATACGGTTGAATTGGCGTTCGTTTACTCCGTACATGTGACGAAGTGTTTGCTTCGCTTGAAGTTGAAGACCGTACTCAGATACTTTACGACGGCTGTTACCGTGTTGACCTGGTGCGTAAGGGCGTTTTGCGATTTCTTTTCCTGTTTCAGTAAGTGAGATACCGAGACGACGTGAGAGTTTCCAAGCTGGACCTGTATAGCGAGCCATAATAAGACTCCTCCTTATTGTTCGTTATTATTTGCATAAAAATAATAACGCCATCAAACCCACATTACGCCCATTTCATGATGTGGCACCCTCGCTTGATAGCAAAGTTACACGATGCCCCTCCGGTTATTCACCGAGTCATGAAATGTGATACGTAAGCGATTTGACCGCTATCGTTATCATTTCTGCACTTTTACAAGTATACGGTGTGGACAATCGACTGTCAATCAGAATTACAGATGGCGAAGCAGTGTCGTACAGAATGCTTCTAGACCAGCTTGATCGACTTCGTCGAAACGGTTGAATTCTGGGCTGTCGATATCGAGGACACCGATCGTTTGTCCGTCTTTGACGAGTGGAATGACGATTTCTGAATTCGAAGCCGCGTCACATGCGATGTGACCTGGGAACTGATGCACATCTTCGATTCGTTGTGTCGTCTGTTCTGCTGCGGACGTTCCGCAGACACCACGACCAAATGGAATACGGACGCATGCTGGAAGTCCTTGGAATGGTCCGAGGACGAGTTGGTTTTGCTCCGTATCCGTCAAATAGAAGCCGACCCAGTTGATACGGTCGAGGAACTGGTTGAGCAACGCGCTCGCATTCGATAAGTTTGCAACTTGATTGTCTTCTCCCATTAATAGCGCATCCAGTTGTTTTGAGAGCATGTCGTATTGTTTCGTCCGGTCACCTTCATATGTCTTTGTTTCGAACATAATAAAAATTCCTCCCGTAAAAAGCGTATTTTTTTTAGTTTAACGAGTTTTCGCGTGGCTGACAAACAATTGATTTTTGGAAAAAGGATTCAAAACAGCGGAAGAAATCAGGAAAAGCCCTTGTAAATCTATGCAAAACGGTTGCGCTATACTATTATAAGGATAAGATTATTGCGATTTAGAGAAAATCTAAAGTCGTAGGACAGAGTGGAGGTCGTGACAAATGTGGGCATGGGTGATCGGAGTCATCGTCATCGTATTACTCGTCATGCTATTTAGCATGATCAGTCGAAAAAAATACTACACGAAAATCGATGAACTTGATATGCGCAAACAAGGCATCGTCAGTGCATCGATTCCAAAGGAGTTGCAGGACTTAAAGCAACTACCGATGGCGGGTGAGACGGAGACGAAGTTCAGCTCCTGGCATCAAGCGTGGGAAGAGTTATTAACGGTCCACGTCGCCCAAATCGATGAGACCCTTTACCGGGCGGAGGAAGCGCTCGATAAATATCGTTTCATCGCCGTCAAGAATGACCTCGAAGTAACGGAACAATTGATTGCGGAACTCGAAGGGTTGATCGATGAGATGCTCGTCGAGATGTCGACGTTCAAAACGAATCAATCAGTTCTAGCCGAACTGAAAGCGCAAGGGGAAGCCGATTCAGGGCAAGTTCGGAAATCATTATTGATTCAAGCGAACTCATTCGGTCCGGCGCTTGCGCGTCTCGAAGAACGGAGTGAACAAATCGATGCGCACTGGAATGAGATGTGTCAGTACGAAGCTTCAGGTGAAGTGACGAAGGCGTATGAAACAAGCTTGCTACTCGAGCAAGAAGTAGCAACGACGCGTCAACTCGTCGAACTTGTACCGAAACAATGGAAGATTCTTGCTCATGAATTACGTCAACGGATTGATCAGCTCGGAGCAGGCTATAAGGAAATGTCGTTAGATGGGTATCCACTTGAACCACTCGGTCTCCAATCCGAGATCAAACGGTTCGAGGAACAACGTCTAAGCCTTTCTGAAAAAATCGAAATGCTAGAAGTCGATGGTTTGGAAGAGGCGATTCAACAGTTATCAGCCGATGTGGATCAAATGTATGATACGTTCCGTCGTGAGGTCGATGCGCGTCATCAAGTGAAAAAAGAAAACCAATTCTTGAAACAAAAAGCGCTACGGATGCGTGAACGGATTCATCAATTGGCACAAGAGTTCAGTATCTTACGTGAAAAATATGAAATCTCAGCAGATTTAGGGATTCACTATGAAACGATTCAGCGTGACGAAGAGCTGCTCTTTGAAGCAGCAAAAGATCTTGATGAGTCGATTGCCGGAAAAATCATCCCGTTCAGTATGCTCGAAGATCAGATGCGCGATGCGATTCGCCTCGAAGAACAGTTGATGATTCAGTACGAACGCTTTACGGTCGAACTCCAGGCACTTCGAAAAGAAGAGACGGAAGTTCGCGAACGAATCGTCGAATGGCGTCATCAGCTGTCGCAGACACGCCTCCGTCTGAAACGACTCGGATTACCGAACTTACCGGCTGAGGTGGAAGAAGCGCTTCGAAATGCGAATCGTTCACTGCAGACACTTGAAACACGGCTCGAAGAGTTACCGTTTAACGTTCGATCAATCGTCGCACAAAGTCAAGACGTCCAAGAAACGTTTAAACATGTGCAAGAACGGTTAGATACATTAGTGTTCGAAGTCACGTATGCCGAACGGCTCGTCCAGTATGCGAACCGGTACCGTCGCCACGACAACGAGATACATATGTCGCTGACGATCGCGGAAACGAAGTTCTTAGCGGGAGACTATGAACGAACGATTGTCTTAGCGGAACGTGTCCTAAATGAATACGATCCGGCCGCGATCGAACGTATTAAACGGTCGTGTGCACCAGAAGAAACATTGCACGTTTAAATCAGGATCGACAATTCAGGGTGACCGTCATGGTCACCCTATTTTTGTAAAAAGAGGAGTGAGTGGAATGGGAACACTATACGTAAACGGATTGATTCGAACGATGGCACACGAAGAGGATGTCCATTCAGCGATGTTCGTCGAGAAAACGCGGATCATCGCGATGGGGGAGGAAGGAAAGCTACGCCGCCGTTTCGGTAGACGTATTGATCAGATTTACGATTTGAACGGAAAAGCTGTATATCCAGCCTTTACAGATGCGCATATTCATCTGATCGGTTACGGGGAAGCGATCAATCGTGTCGATGCCTCGCGTTATACGACGCTTGAAGCGTTAGGACAAGCTTTTCTCAAGGCGGAACCAGTCAATGGAATCCATGTGGCAGAAGGCTATGACGAAACGAAGCTTGATCGTGCACCGACGAAGGCGTGGCTCAATCAGTTGTTCCCTGACGCACCTGCCTTGTTGAAACGAACAGACCGGCATACAGCACTTGTCAACGATGTCTTATTCCAACAGCTCGGATATAAAGCGTCGACTGTCATCGAAGGTGGAAAGGTCGGTTTATCGGATAATGGAGAAGCTGACGGATTCTTGTACGATGCGGCGCTTGAACCTTTATATGCGTTACAAGCTGGAAACTTGGAGCGGAATAAAGCGTCCCTTCGATCAGCGATTAAGAACTTATACCAATATGGCATCATTGCGGCACACACAGAAGACTTGTCGTATCACGGGGATGTCGCGGACATCTTGCAAGCTTATAAGGAAGTGACGCAAGAGACAGGCTTCCATACGCATCTGCTCGTGCATCATCTTGTCATCGATGAGTTCGTGCAACAACAACCTACTTTACCGTCAACGATGTCAATCGGTGCGATGAAACTGTTCGTCGACGGCGCGCTCGGAGGACGAACAGCTCTTCTCGGTCGTGGTTATTCCGATGATCCGACGACACGTGGTATCGAAGTGCATACGCCAGAACAACTCGAACAACTCGTCAAACGCGCACGTAGTTACGGGTTCACAGTCGCGGCACATGTCATCGGTGATTTAGCGATCGAGCGGTTCGTACAGGTGCTCGAGAAGTATCCGGCACCAAAAGGGAAACGAGATCGCATCATTCATGCGACGGTCGTCCGACCAGAAACGCTTGCGCGAATTCGGAAGTTACCGGTCTTGATTGACGTTCAACCAGTCTTTTTACTAGATGACGCCGACTTCATCGTCGATCGACTCGGCTTGAACCGCTTAGACTGGAGTTATCGTTTACGTTCGTTAGCTGAGACCGGCGCACTGTTGTGCGGCGGAGCAGATGCGCCGATCTCTGACCCCGATGTCCGACGGTCGCTTTATGCAGCGACGGAAGGAACGGCAGGGCGTGTCAATAAGACGAACGAGACGTTATCGATGTTTGAAGCCTTGTTGCTCTTTACGAAAAATCCACATCTCGCGACAGAAACACACGGTCGAAAAGGATTGCTCTTACCAGGCTATGATGCCGACTTCGTCATCTTTGAAGAAGACTTCTATCGCTTGCGTGGGGAAGCCATCTTGAATAACCGTTTGGTCGAGACGGTCCAAGCTGGAAAAACCGTTTATCAGGCGGAAGCCGCGTTAGTGTGATGTTTGCGCATAGTGTGAAATAGCTTCCGAATAGAACGTCGAAAGTCCGGGTGCATACGCATCGTAATAGGCACGAAATCGTTCGTCAGACACATACATCTGACCGAGTGAGGCAAAGAGAGATAATGCGCACGGGTAATAGTACGTATCGATGAAATCATGTTGTTCTTTGACGACTTGTTGAACGTCCGGATCCGTCGTCGCGTGCCCGTCGCGGTAAAGGGTCGTCAAGCGCTGATCGAGTTGCTTATGCATGCTGCTCAGTTGTTCTTTCTCTTTCGGTGTTCGTTGTTGTTGTCTTTTTGCACTGATTCGATAGGCGTCAGTGTCACCGTAGTGTTGCTGGACTTCATCTGCATGTTGCTTTTCATGCGTAACGATCTCTTCGTGACGCAAACCGCGGAATAATTGTTCGTCTTTCATCGGAATTCCTCCTTTTAAGGTGAGTAATGTCTGTTCAGCGAGTCGAGCAAGCATTTGATAATGCAAAGCTTTTTCTTGAAGGAGTGCAATCTGCTTTTTCAGTGTCGTATGATGATTGGAATCAGATTGCGTGAGTAATCTTTGGATTTCTGACAGTGGGAAATCAAGAGAGCGGTAGAGCAGGATTTGTTGCAAACGTAAAAGATCCTCCCTGCTGTAACTTCGGTGACCAGCATTGGTACGCTTTGGCACGAGGAGACCGATCGTCTCATAATGATAGAGTGTTCGTTTGGTGACGCCGGTCAGTTTGGCGATTTCCTGAGTGGAATACATCATTTGTGTACCTCCTTTGATTGGAGTATAAAGGGTGACGTAACGGAAGACGCAATAAAAAAATCTGCCCTGAGGAGGCAGATTTTTTTATTGTCATAAGAACGAGCGTTGAATCTTATGCCAAAATGTATTATTCGTCAATTTGACGGTTTTCAGTTCTTTTTCAGAAAGCTGGATATCGACTGAATCCGTTCGTGTCAGACTGAGTGCTTCGTTATCCATCCCGATGATCGGATAGTCGTTTCCGTCCTCGATGATGCGTAACGAAAGTTTCCGTCCACGGTTCAGTAGGAAAGCAGAACCGAGTGTCCGGTACCGGTTGTTGTTGACGGAAGCAATTTCGCTGACTTGAAGACAATGGATCAATGGATCGACGATCGCACCAGAGAGTGACTTATTATAAGCCGTAGAACCCGTCGGTGTTGAGATGACCATTCCATCCCCGCGGAATGTCTCAAACAGGAAGTCGTCGATATAGACTTCGATTGCGAGTGATTTGATGATGCTCGACTTCACGGAACATTCGTTCAGACAGAGCATCGGTGGTCCACCGTTGATGGATGCTTCGAGCAGTGGATAACGACGTACTTCGATTTCACCATCGGAGACACGGTTGCCTGTCTCTTTAAAAATCGCTTCGACCGCCGAAAGATCATTGATATCAAAATCACAGTAGAACGAGTTGGGTCCTTCAGCGAATCCAACATAGATCGCATCATCACGGAAACCTGTGAAGCGTGCCGCTTGCAAGAAAGCCCCATCTCCACCAATCGAGACGATGATGTTTGCTTGTCGGTGATCTTGGACGACGTTCAGTCCGTATCGTGTACCGACATCAATCAACTTTCGCACCTGCGTCTCGTGTCTTTGTGTATTTCGATAGTACAGGTAGACATTATTTCGAGCCATGGTCAATTCCCCCTTGAAAGCGTTTCATGAACTCTTTCATTATACCTGTTTTTTAGAAAGACGGGTACTGAAGTCCATCAATTATGGCAGAATGCTTGCCATCTTCGCGGATCATTCCTATAGTTAAATAGAAAATACAGTATATCCAATCAGGGGAAAAGGGGAATTCATAATGGCAACGTTTAAAGGAAATCCAATCACACTTCAAGGTACAGCGGTTCAAGTCGGACAAACAGCACCTGACTTTCAAGTGTTAGCTAACGACTTATCACCGGTAACACGTGATACATATCAAGGTGTCCGGATCATCAGCGTCGTCCCATCGATCGATACAGGCGTTTGTGATGCGCAAACACGTAAATTCAATGAAGAAGCAGCAACAATTGAAGGTGTGACGGTCATGACGGTCTCAAACGACCTTCCATTCGCACAACGTCGCTGGTGCGCATCAAGCGGTCTCGATCAAGTCGTGACGTTGTCTGATCACCGTGATCTTTCATTCGGTACACAGTATGGCGTAGCCATCGAAGAATTACGCCTACTTGCCCGTTCTGTTTTCGTTCTTGATTCAAACAACGAGATTACGTACGTTGAATATCTTGAAGAATCAACAGACGAAGTCAATTTCGAAGCAGCACTCGCTGCAGCACGTGAAGCGAAGTAAGAATGGTTTACAAACGCCGCTGAAGCGTTACAATGGAACTAATGATAGAAACGGCTCCCGCTCTACGGGGGGCCGTTTCGTTTTGGAGAGGATGACGTACATGGAGCCGTTAGAAAAGTTATATAAGGAATTAACACGTCAAACAAAACAAATCGAACGTGATCTTGATATGCCCTATTTAGAAGCATTGACGACGGTGATTGATCGATTGAACGATCGACATACTGAAAATGTAGACAAAGAAGTCATTCGTAAGGCAGTATCGCTTGCTATTCTAGAAGGGATGAAACAAGCGCAACCGAACCATTTGCCGACGCCAGATAGCGTCGCTTTGTTTGCTGGTTATCTAATCGGGAAATTGGTAGGTAAGGAGGACATCCGACTACTTGAGTTGGGGAGTGGGACAGGTGGCATGTTACATGCTGTCTTAAGCCAACTTTCTACAGGTACATCTGCTGAGGCGGTCGAGGTGGATGAGACATTGATTCGTTTATCGGCAGCGGTAACGGAATTACTCGACTATCCAGTCACGTATACCCATCAAGATGCGTTACGACCATTATTGTTGGATCCAGTTGATCTTGCGATGGCTGATCTTCCTGTCGGTTATTATCCGGATGAAGAGGCTGCCGCTTCTTACATCTTGAAACGAGACGAAGGCATGAGCTACAGTCATTTCTTGTTGATTGAACAAGCGATGCAATATGTCAAACCAGGTGGATTCGGTGTCTTCGTCATCCCGAACGGTCTTTTCCAGCATGATACGGAAGGGAAGTTGAAACAGTACTTCGAATCCAAAGCGCATGTCATCGGTATTTTGCAGTTGCCGCTCACGATGTTCAAACAAGAACAGGCAGCAAAAAGTTATTTGATCGTCCGTAATCATTTAGCCGGTATGAAGATGCCGAAACAAGCATTGCTTGCTGAGTTGCCATCGTTCACAGATGCCCGCGCGTTTGGTGGTATGGTGAAACAGATTGATGAATGGATTAACACAGAATTAAAATGAATTACGCAAAGTGATTGAAATCTGTCGTTAATTTGACTATTCTAGTTGTAGAACAGAAATAGAAGAAAACCTAAACAGATGTGAATGTTCATTGGATTCAAATGGAAAAGGGGAAAAATCATGGCAAAAATTATGGCGGTAAACGCAGGTAGTTCGTCTTTGAAGTTCCAATTGCTCGAAATGCCGAACGAAACGATGATCGCAGTCGGACTCGTTGAACGCGTCGGTAAAGACGATGCAATCTTTACGATTAAATATGGTGAAGGACAAAAGTATACAGATGTCCTCCCACTTGCAACACATAAAGAAGCAGTCGAGTTGTCACTCGAAAAATTAATGGAGTTCGGAATCATCTCGTCTTACGATGAGATTAAAGGTGTTGGACACCGTGTGCTTCATGGTAAAGAAAAATATGCAGACTCTGTATTGATTACAGATGAAGTTATGCACGATATCGAGTCTTACACAGAGCTCGGACCACTTCACATTCCACCAAACTTGATCGGAATCCGGGCATTCCAAGCATTGCTTCCGGAAGTACCACAAGTGGCAGTCTTCGATACGGCGTTCCACCAAACTATGCCAGAAGAAAACTTCCTTTACAGCTTGCCGTATGATTACTATACAGAATACGGTATCCGTAAATATGGTTTCCACGGTACGAGCCACAAATACGTTACGGAACGTGCATCTGAATTACTCGGTCGTCCGTTAAAAGACCTCCGTTTGATCTCGTGTCACTTAGGTAGCGGAGCATCGATCGCAGCAGTTTCGGGTGGCGAATCAATCGATACGACGATGGGCTTCACACCGCTTGAAGGGATCACGATGGGAACACGTTCTGGTTCACTTGACCCAGCGTTGATTCCATTCTTGATGGAGAAAACAGGGAAAACAGCAGAAGACGTCTTGAACGTCATGAACAAAGAGTCTGGAATCTACGGTCTTTCAGGTCTTTCAAGTGACTTGCGTGATGTCCAGACAGCTGCTAAAGAAGGGAACCATCGTTCAGAGATGGCACTCCGTATCTTTGCGAACCGTATCCACGGTTACATCGGGCAATACGCTGCTGAGATGAATGGTGTCGATGCGATCATCTTCACAGCCGGCGTCGGAGAAAACTCAGATTCAATCCGTGAGCGTGTTTTACGTGGTCTTGAATTCATGGGCGTTTACTGGGATCCATCACTCAACAACGGAGCTCGTGGAGAAGAACTCTTTATTAACTACCCACACTCACCAGTTAAAGTCATCATCATTCCAACGAATGAGGAATTGATGATTGCACGCGACACGGTTCGTGTTGGTGGATTAGTTGCTCAAAACGCATAATCATTTCAAAAGGACTGAGTCGTTATTCCAACGATTCAGTCCTTTTTTTGATGAAATCTACGAAAGAAAATATACGAACGTACGATCTATTGTTACGTTGTTTGTCATATAACGAAAAATGAATCGTCATCTTTGTAAAAATAAACCCGAAAAAGGTCGATTTCTTAAAAAAATGATTCGTTTGTAACATAAAAGTAATAGTACAGACATATTTTTGTGGTCTATATGTAACGGCACTCCTTCGTTTTGTCATGTATATTAATCTCAGTTAACAAACACGAAACAATGATGGAGGAGAAAATACATGATGAAACGGATGCTCGCAAGTGTTTTAACGGTCGTGTTAGCACTCAGTTCGTTCGCAGGTCTTCAAGCAGAGGCTGCAACTAAGAAAAGCGTCAAGTCAACAGTCGATAGCCTAGTCATTCGTCAGAAAGCTACTACTTCTTCGAAAAAGCTCGGTCTTCTATATAAGAACCAAACGTTATCGTACAAAGCAAAAACAGGTAACTGGTATAAAGTAAGTTACAAAGGCAAAACAGCTTACCTTAGCGCAAGCTACTCGAAAGTCGTGACGTCAAGCAGCTCGAAAAAACAATCGACAGGTGGTTGGAAAACAATCACGAACGTAAGCGCAACAGCTTACACACCGTATGATCCAGGTAGTGGTAATCTGACAGCAATCGGTTGGAACATTAAAAGCTCGAAAAAGAAAGTCGTAGCGGTTGATCCACGTGTCATTCCACTTCGTTCGACAGTGAAAGTGTATTACAAGGGGAAATTAAAAGGGACGTATACAGCTGCTGATACTGGCGGTGCCATCAAAGGGAAGAAGATGGATATCCTTTACTACTCTCGTTCAGAAGCATTCAACTGGGGTCGTCGTACGGTTACAGTAAAATACAAATGATTTTAAACCATCGGACATTGGTTCGATGGTTTTTTTATTTAAATAGGTCGTCAAAAAGCCTTTCTTCCTTTGAAATGAAGGAAGAAAGGCTTTTTGTAGAAGAGTGATTCATAAACGGACGATCAAGACGTCGCATTTTGCGTAACGCGTAATGCTTTCAGAGACACTACCGATGAAGAAACGCTCGACAGCGTTTAAACCAGTTGCGCCACAGATGATTAAATCGGCATCGTGATTAGGGGCAAGCTTTTTAGCGATCGTTACTTTCGGTGAGCCGTATTCAATCGCTACTTCGACTTCCTGTACACCGCGATCTTGAGCGGTCTTGACGTATTCGTCTAGCAATTCCTTCGCGTAAGATTCGGCACGTTCCGTGATGGTGCGGTCATAGGCTTCTACTGTTGCGAATGTCCGTGTATCAATGACGTGTGCGATGATCAATTTTGCATCATTTCGCAATGAAACATCGATTGCCGTCTCGAAGGCACGTTCTGCCTCTTTTGAGCCATCTACTGCTACGAGTACATTATGATAGACGATTGCCATGATGAATCCATCCCTTCGTAATCGATATGATGAGTACACCCTAATTATACCATTCTCTTACTAGGAGCGGATGAAACATTCAGTGAGTTCTAAAAATTGTCCTTCCTTTCCGTTCCGTCGTAAGATGGAGTCAGTGAAAGGGGGCGATGCCAAGATGAGGCACGCGTTAATTACAGCAGGTACAAAAGGACTGGGAGAACGAGTGACGCGCCAGTTACTGGAAGAAGGTTGGAAAGTGACGGCGTTTCATCGTTCCGAACCCGAATTTACACATCCGAATCTCATGACGATTCAAGCGGATGTGACGAATCAAGAAGAATTGGAACGCGCAACCCAACAAGCAATCAACGATCATGGTCGGATTGATGCGTTGATACTTAATGCAGGACCTTATATATTCGAACGAAAAGCGTTAGTGGAGTACACCGATCAGGAATGGAATGAAGTGATCACCGGAAATCTGACAGCTAGTTTTTGGCTGTTACGTCAAGTATTACCCGTCATGCGTAAGCAAGCCTATGGTCGAATCATTACGTACGGTTTCCCGGAGAGTGCAACAGCGCCGGGATGGGTATGCCGGGCGGCGTTCGCTGCTGCTAAAAGCGGGATGGTGAGTTTGACGAAGAGTGTAGCGCTTGAAGAAGCGGAACACGGCATCACGGTCAACATGGTCAACCCGGGAAACATCGTCGGTGACAATAAGACGAAGCAAATTTCTGAAGCGGAGCAAGATGAGGCGACGCCGGTCGGAAGAACGGGTGTCGGAGAAGATATCGCTCGCGCGATCTCCTTCTTGTTGGCAGAAGAATCAAGTATGATTACGGGAGCAATCCTCGATGTGACAGGTGGCGTCAATGTCGTCCATCAATCCCGTAAATAAGCAAAAACATCTAATCCAAGCAATGGATTAGATGTTTGAGACTGAAGATAAGGTGCAATTTTTCTCTAACGAGAAGGATTGCGCTTTTTTTGTTCGTCTCGAATCGTTTTCCTGGGACAAGCATCGCTCCGCTGCAGGGTCGCTCTTGCTTGTTTTTCCCTAGGAAGCGATGTCGAGTGAACAAAACGCTCCTCAAATCCTTCGGTATAAAAAGAATGACGCGTCACACGCCACTCCTACAGGAAAAAGCGCAATTTTGCGCTGTCAGAGACAAACAAGACCCGTTTTCCTGCTTGAATGAAGCGGGAAAACTGGCTTGTGTCTCGCTTGAGGAAAGGGCGTGAAAAGACGAGACATTTTTTTAGTCAGCCATTTTGTCTATAATCAGAAACACCTAATCCAAGAGATGGATTAGGTGTTTGTCTTGAGTTAAGATGACGGAATGGATTGAAGATGTTTTGGTGTGCGAGTTAACGCAACTGGACCTTCCGCAGTGAGATGAATATCATCCTCGATACGGACGCCACCGACACCTGGAACATAAATGCCTGGTTCGAGTGTGTAGACGATACCAGCTTCAGCCGTCAGTAGATTGTTTGACGCGAGAGACGGGAATTCATGAACCTCGATTCCGAGTCCGTGCCCGACACGGTGCGTGAAGTACTGTCCGTAGCCAGCGTTTGTAATAACGTCACGGGCTGCCTTATCTAATGAACCGAGTGTCGTGCCGATCTGACTCGCTTCTGTCGCGGCTTCAAGTGCTTGGCGAACCGTTTCATAGATCTTTTTCTGTTCTTCGTTCGCTTCGCCATAAATGAAGGTCCGTGTAATATCGGAACAGTAGCCTTTCCAAACGACGCCGAGGTCGAATAAGACGAAGTCGCCTTCTTGGATGACACGGTCGCCGGGTACACCGTGCGGATCAGCACTGTTTGCACCAAATAAAACAAGCGTATCAAATGACATCTCGCGGACACCTTTTTTCTTCATTTCATATTCGATTTCTGCAATGACTTCGATTTCCGTGATCCCTGGGCGGATCGCTTGTTTACCGATTTCGATTGCTTCGTCCGCAAGTGCGGCTGCTTCTTGAAGAATAGCGATTTCTTCCGGTGTTTTCTTCAGACGAAGCGCTTGTAAAGACTCACCGATATCAAGAATGGCTGCGTTCTCGAGACGTGAGCTTAGTTCCTGATAGCGACTGAACGTCATGTGTTCCCCTTCGATACCGATTCGGTTATTCGAGTGCTCGAATGTCGCGAATAATTCTGCTAATCGATCAAACGGGTTTTCGTGATCCTCATACGTCACGACGTCTCCTTCCCAAGGACTCGCTGCAACGATACTTGCTTCGAGTGCCGGACAGAATAATACATGTTTGCCGGTTACATCGACGAGGACCGCCATGACACGTTCGTGGGGTTCAGCGTAGACTCCTGAGAAATAAAAGACATTTGCCTTCGAAGTGACGACGGCTAAGTCAATTCCTTGTTCTTTCAGGAATTCACTGATTTGGTTCGTACGTTCGCTCATATATGATTCCACCTCTCTACTCATTTTCTACATAAGTATATCATCGTCCGGTTCGAAAAACATTTATCGTAAATCAGACTAGTACACGTTTTCATCTTTAGAGTAGTACAGTATAATGACAGGAGAGTAGAAAAAAGGAAAAGAAGGGATACAGTATGCCTACGAAACACGAACAGATCATTCGACATATCGAAGATCTTGATGTCGGAACAAAGATTTCCGTCCGACAAATCGCGAAGGATTTGACCGTATCCGAGGGGACGGCTTATCGCGCCATCAAGGAAGCAGAAAATTTAGGGTTCGTCTCGACGATTGAGCGAGTCGGAACGATACGGATTAAAAAGAAACAAAAAGAAAATATCGAGAAGCTGACATTCGCGGAAGTCGTGAACATCGTTGACGGTCAGGTGCTCGGTGGTCGAAATGGATTACACAAGACGCTGACGAAATTCGTCATTGGCGCAATGAAGCTCGAAGCCATGATGCGCTATATCGATGTCGATAGTCTCGTCATCATCGGAAACCGCGAAAAAGCACATGAACTCGTGCTTGAAGCAGGAGCTGCTGTATTGATTACCGGTGGCTTTGATACGACGGAGGATGCAAAACGATTAGCGGATGAGATGGAGTTGCCGATCATTTCGACGTCCTACGATACGTTCACGGTTGCGACGATGATCAACCGTGCGATTTATGATCGATTGATCAAAAAGGAGATTTTACTCGTTTCGGATATTTTAATTCCGTTGCATGATACGTTCTATTTACAGACGACGGATCCGATTTCACGCTGGCACGAGTTGAATGAGCAGACGAAACACAACCGTTATCCCGTCATCGATGAACAAATGAAGGTCGTCGGTGTCGTGACAGCGAAGGACATCATTGACCGTCCGCATGATTGGGCTGTTGAAAAAGTCATGACCCGTCATCCGATCACGGTGGGTATTCGAACGAGTGTCACGAATTCTGCGCATCAGATGGTCTGGGAAGGAATCGAGATGTTACCGGTCATCGACCAGTACGGTCGATTGCTCGGGATCATTAGCCGTCAAGACGTCCTCAAGGCACTGCAACTCGCGAATCGTCAGCCACAAGTCGGAGAGACGTTCGACGATCTAATTACAGGACAGATCAAGGCGGCAGAGGACGAACGGGGACCGTACTTATCGCTTGAGGTCTCGCCGCAAATGACGAACTTCATGGGGACTGCTTCGAGTGGGGTGTTGACGACGCTTCTAGTCGAAGGAGCGACGCGAATGTTGCGCCATATGAAAAAAGGTGACCTTGTCATCGAGAACGTCAGCATCTATTTCATTAAACCTGTTCAAATCGAGAGCACGGTAACGATCCGGGCGAATGTCTTTGACGTCGGTCGAAAATTCGGGAAAGTCGATGTCGAGATGTATCAAGGCACACAAATCGTTGCGAAGGCACTCGTGACATCCCAACTCATCGATCGTTAAATGAATCAAAAAGAACCGAAGTCAATGGACTTCGGTTCCTCTGAATCTAGCTCAGGATTGCTCCATCTCGCGGACGACATACGGATAAATCTTTTTGTAACGGATGAATCCGGCGATGAATGAAGCAACACCGACGATGATTAAAATGGAACAAACGATTTTCCCAACGAGTGTCGTTAATCCGTTTCCGGAAACGAACTGGTTGACGGCGAATAGGATGACGAACAAGCTCAACCAAATGCTCGCTTGCGTATTGAACAAGTATTTTCGGTTCGTGCTTTTCGTATGGAACGCGCGGCGTTTTGCTAACAAATACCCACCAAGCGAGAAAACGATGAGGGCGATGAGGATGAATTGCATGTTAAAAGGACCTCCTTTTTGTCTTCATCTCATATCATATCAAGATTAGAGGAGCTGTGCACAGTGAAAGAGCAAATCAAACAAATGATTGAAGCGGCAGATACGATCATCATTCATCGTCATGAACGTCCAGATCCCGATGCACTCGGTAGTCAATTCGGTTTGCAATTGACGTTACAATATCAATTCCCTAGCAAAACGGTATTAACGGCCGGAGAGATGGCGACATCATTGTCATTCATGGGAGAGCTCGATCAAGTAGACGATGAATTATACAAAGAGGCGTTAGTCGTGATTCTGGATACAGCGAATCAAGCGCGGATTGACGGGAAGGTTGCGATGACAGGAAAAGACGTCATTAAAATCGACCATCATCCGGATGAAGATCCATACGCACCAGTGCAACTCGTCGATACGACGATGAGTTCGACATCGGAATTGCTCGTTCATTTATTGAACGAATGGGGATACGAGATTCCAACATCAGCTGCCATTCAATTCTACGCTGGGATCGTCGGTGACACAGGACGTTTCCAATTCCGTGGTACGACGAAACGAACATTTGAAGTCGCTGCGCAATTGATTGATGCAGGAATCGATACGGACTGGTTGTATCGCAATATGTACGAAACAGAACTTGCAGCGCTTCATTTACAAGGATATGTCCTTCAACATATTCAATTGACGGATCAAGGTGTCGGTTATGTCGTATTGACACAAGATACGTTGAAGCAGTTCGGGGCGACGGTTGAGCAAGCATCGTTGCTCGTCAATAGTTTTGCCGGTTTAAAAGGCATGAAGTGTTGGGCATTGTTCCTTGAAACGGACACGGAGGTTCGCGTCCGGATTCGTTCGAAGGGTCCCGTCATCAATGAAGTAGCAAAAGAATTCAATGGTGGTGGACATCCGATGGCGTCTGGTGCAACGATTGGACAGTTGAGTGAGGTCGAACGTGTCATCCGTCGTCTGGACGAGGTCGCTGCTAACTTCCAGTTTTAAATGGAAAAAGGCTGCTCGGTCTCACTCCTCTCATTGAGGAAGCGAAGCGAACAGCCTTTTTACGCTTATTGCGTTTTTGTTTCGTCTTGCGGAATGAACCAAACGCCACGATCTGTGTGATCTTCAATGACATTCAGTTGAAGTTCAGCGACAGATTTGCGAATCTTCTCAGCGATTTCTTCCGTTTCAGTAAAAGCGGTAACACCGAGCTTTAATTGTTCGACTTTTTCACGTGCGATTTGACTGCGATTCAAAATCATGAGAAACGCTCCTTCCGTACCCGTCATGATATTTCTATACTTATTGTATCGAATAATAAATCAGATGGCGAGTACTTGAGTCAGTTAGATATGAATGTTCTGAAAACTTTTAAAAACATCCATCAGAAGAGAAAGGAGAATGGAAGATGCATATAAATGTTCGAACGCAGTTTAGTCCATTGCAGAGTTTAGTTCGAATCGAGCCCTATCTCGATGAACTAGTCCGTCGACACATCGGACGAGCGGTCATCTGTGAAACGACATTGACAGGAGTTCCCGCATTCATCGATGCATGTCAGCGTCGAAATATGCAACCGATCGTCGGATGGGAGCAGCGAATCGAAGAAGAAGAATTTTGTATCTTATGGTTTGCTTTTTCTTCTGATGGACTGCGTCAACTGTATCGACTAGCCAGTCAACAAGAGGAGACTGAAGTTTCATCACTGATCGCGGTGCTCGTGCCACTGCGTCAAGCCTCTGAAGATGCGACGCGTCTACGTCGTTCCTTCGTTCAATGGATGGGACACGTTCAAGGAGCGCGTACATATATGGGCGTGACCTCTAGTCGCTCAACGGTCGAACGAGAGAGTCGTGCGCGTTACCGCGAAGTAGCAGCAGCGCTTGGTGTTGAGACCATCCCAGTCGATCCTGTTCGTTACATTCGTCGAGATGAAGCGTCAGCGTATCAAGCAATACGTGCGATTGGTGAGGCGACGACGTTCCAAGACCAAAAGACAGATCGTCTGATGCATTTAAAGACCCGGGAAGAGTTACTCGAAGACTTTACCGAGCGAGAAATTACGATGGCGGAGCAGTTTGCTACGACATCTGAACGCTTGGAATTACCGTTTCAACAACGTCCACTGCCACGTATCACGGAAGACTCGAATGCGTTATTACGAAAACGTGCTGAGGAAGGGTTACTGGCACATGGTCATGAAAGTAACGAAGCGCGGGAACGTCTCGCTTATGAACTATCAGTCATCGATAAGACGGGATTTGCTGATTACTTCTTAATCGTTGAAGAACTCGTACGTAGTGCAAAAGCGAAAGGCATTTTCGTTGGACCTGGTCGAGGCTCAGCAGCTGGATCACTTGTCAGCTATGCGCTTGGGATCACGACGGTGGATCCATTGAAATATGGATTACTATTCGAACGATTCTTGAACCCTGAGCGGATTTCCATGCCGGATATCGATATCGATATCGAAGATGAACGACGCGAAGAAGTATTAGAGGATCTCGTGATGCGTTACGGAAAAGATCACGTTGCTCAAATCGGTACATTGTCGACGCTCGGTGCCAAAGCCGCTTTGCGAGACGTCGGACGGACGCTAGAGTTTTCGAAGGATGAGTTAGATGCTGCGGTCAAACAGCTTGGAAAATCAACGATGTTACAAGGGATTGAACAAAACAAACAGACATATCGCTGGTTCTCTGGAAGCGAAAAGCGCCGGCAACTGTTGCAACTAGCGCAAGCGGTCGAGGGTCTCCCGCGACAACGTTCGGTTCACGCGGCCGGTGTCGTCATTGGATCTGAACAGCTCGTCGAGACGACACCCGTTGAAACGGGACCAAATGAACGCTATGTGACGCAGTTTTTGATGCAGGCATTGGAACGTCAAGGATTGTTGAAAATTGACTTGTTAGGATTACGAAATCTCAGTCGTTTGCGTCGGATGGAAGAATTGATTCGACGAGAACAGCCATCCTTTACGCTCACGCAAATTCCAGAAGAAGACCGCGCGACATTCCAAGTCTTTGCCCGCGCCGAGACGGATGATATTTTCCAATTCGAGTCGACAGGTATGAAACAGACGTTGCGCGAAGTCAAACCGAATCGGTTCGAAGATTTGGTGGCAACGATGTCACTCTATCGTCCGGGACCAATGAAATTCATTGATCTGTACGCGAAACGAAAAGCTGGTCAACCTTATCAGATGTTGCATCCCGTATTAGAAGACGTACTTGCACCAACGTATGGCATCATCGTCTATCAGGAACAAGTCATGGAAATCACCCGTCGAGTAGCTGGATTTACACTCGCACAAGCAGATTTATTACGACGTGCGATTTCTAAAAAAAGTACGGATTCGCTCGAACAGGAACGGGTTCGTTTTCTTAAAGGAGCAAAGTCGAATGGATTCGATGATGCGATCGCACAATCACTCTATGAACAAATTGAGCGATTCGCTGGGTATGGATTCAACCGAAGCCATGCGGTCGCCTATTCAAAGATTAGTTATGCCCTCGGGTACATCAAAGCGCATTTCCCGCACATTTTCTTGCTCGTCTCGGTCGAACAGCCGGAGCGTCTCGTCCGATTGATGCGCGAACGACGTCTCCCTGTCCACTCGCCGGATGTCTGGATTTCCGATTACCGTTCTTCACTAGAAGGCAAAGGGATTCGACTCGGTATCCATGTGATTAAAGGTATTTCCGAGCGAGAGTTCGAGCGTGTAAAGGAAGCATCGAAGCACACGGCGACGATTGCTGATCTGTTAACCCACATCGGATGGGGCAAGAAGGAGCGCGCGAAAATTGAATTGTTACTCTACAGTGGTGCGCTAGACCGAGCGACGCACGGCGATCGCGGACTCGCCGAACAAGAGGTACTCGAGTATTTCACCGAGTCATCGAATACATTACTTCCGGACGAACTGGCAACCCTCGGGAAACGCCGGACACAGAAGTCATCGAAACGAAGTGATTCCGACTGGGCACGATTAGAACGGGAAGCGCTTGGATTCTGGTTGACGTATTCTCCGTTGACGACAGCAATGAAAGCTCCGGTTGAATCTGCTTATTTCCATGACCTTGGCGTCGGTTCGGAAACACACTATTTAGTCTGTTATATTGATCAGATCCGAGAGTTCAAGACGAAACGCGGTCAAACGATGGCGGTCATTCAGGCAGTCGATGGGTATTCGAATGAAGAGGTCGTCGTCTTCCCGAATCAATATGAACGATTCCGTCGATCACTTTATTTAGGGAACGTCTTATTGATTGAATTAAAGGTGCAGGATCGCGAAGGGGAGCGTCAGTTCATTTTGGAACGTCTTCGGCCGCTTGGACAAGATGTGCTATTCGTCAAGTTAACATCGAAAAATGAGCTGGCCGCACTTGAACAGTTGCTTGAAGCGGCACCAGGCGATATTCCAGTCGTCGTCCGCTACGCGGATTCACGTGAGACGAAATCATTACCGCCGCTTTATGCAGTTCAGCATGATGAGGAATTACTAGCTCGGCTACGTATTCGGTTTGGCGAGGATCATGTCGTCCTGAAAAATGTCCCCCGCTCAAACTAGTACTAGGTAATAAGATTTGTTATAATAAGGGGTAATTGGTCTGACCAATGCCACCGATTGAAGCAACCGACTGAAGGGTCAGAAAGGTGGTGCCGTATCGATATGGAGAAGAAACGAAATGCGTTTGAAGCCAATATCGCGGCGATTAAATTGATGATCGAACAAGATGGATTAGTTCCAGGAGACCGTATTCCATCGGAACGGGAACTGGCAGAACGACTATCCATCAGTCGACCGTCCGTACGAGAAGCATTACGGACGCTCGCTTATTTAGGGATCGTCGAGACACGACATGGAGGCGGAAGCTTTCTATTGAACCGTGACGATCATACCTATATTCAAATCATCGCTCAATTCTTAGTGACTGGCGATTCGAAGTTCGAAGACTTGGCAGGAACGCTCCGCTTGCTTGAGCAAGCAGCGCTCGCGCAGCTGGATGACCTTTCGGTGCTTGCACCAGTCGTATCATCCGATGCAGCGTTTCGTGAGACGTTGATTCAGACGGTCGATAACGATTTGTTTGAACGAATCTGGCGACAAGTCAATGCCTTCCATAAAAGCTTCGGTCAAGGGGAACTCTATACGCAGGCGGAACGGGAACAACTCTTGAACCGCCCATAGGATGACAAGGGGGAACTGAACGTGCAAGCATTTTTTCGAAAACCTAAAAAGTTCGTCACGCTGACTTCGAAGGAGCAGCGTGTCGATGTGCCAGTTGGCCTAATGACGAAGTGTCCGAAATGTAAATTAATCCAATATACGAAACAACTGGAGGCGAACTTACGTGTCTGTTCATGTGGGTATCATCACCCGTTGACCGCGCAAGAACGTTTTACGCAATTATTCGATGAAGGTTCGGTGACGTATTTCGACTTACCGGCAGTTCAAGCGGATCCGCTTGGATTCCAGGATTACCCGGAAAAATTAAAGGGCGACCAAGTCAGAACGGGTCTTGAGGAAGCGATCGTCTGTGGCGTCGGGAATGTGAATGGTCACCCACTCGTCGCTTGTGTCATGGATGCACGATTCCGGATGGGTTCGATGGGTGCAGCGGTTGGTGCTGCGATTTCTGAAGCGGTTCGTTACGCAACGAAACATCGTCTACCTGTCACGATTTTCTCCGCTTCAGGTGGAGCACGGATGCAAGAGGGAATGGTTAGTCTCATGCAGATGGCGAAATCGAGTCTCTTCTTAAAACAGCATTCAGATGCTGGACTACTTTATATTTCTTGTATGACTCATCCGACGACCGGCGGGGTATCAGCAAGTTTTGCGATGCTCGGTGACTTTAACATCGCTGAACCGGGGGCGTTGATCGGATTTGCAGGTCGACGGATCATCGAACAGACGATACGTGAAAAACTACCGGAAGATTTCCAAACAGCAGAATTCTTATTACAAGCAGGTCAACTGGACGATGTCGTATCACGACATGATCTGAAAACGTACTATACGCGAATCTTAAAGCTACATGCGGAGGGAACGAACCATGCAACCATTTGACCAACCAGTCATCGCGTTACGCGAAAAAATTCTTGAGCTCCATGATATGGCGGAAACACAAGGACTAGACTTCAAGGAAGAACTTCAACTTCTTGAAGAACGCCTTCATCGGTTAGAACTCGATATTTACGGGAATATGAAAGCGTGGAATCGCGTTCAATTGGCACGTCATCCAGAACGTCCAACGACACTCGATTACATTGAATCCATTTGTGAAGATTTCATCGAACTGCACGGCGATCGTCATGGATATGATGATGCGGCAATCGTCGGTGGAATCGGAATACTGAATGGTCGTCCGGTGACGATCATCGGTCATCAACGCGGAAAAGATACAAAAGAAAACATTCGTCGTAATTTCGGGATGCCACATCCGGAAGGGTATCGAAAAGCACTACGTCTCATGCAACAAGCGGAGAAATTCAATCGACCGATCATTACGTTCATCGACACGAAAGGGGCTTACCCAGGACGTGCAGCAGAAGAACGTGGTCAGAGTGAGGCCATCGCGAAAAACCTGTTTGAGATGGCTGGTATGACGGTTCCAATCATCTCAATCGTCATCGGTGAAGGTGGATCAGGTGGTGCTTTAGGAATCGGAGTGTGTGACCAACTCTTGATGCTCGAGAATTCAACGTATTCGGTCATCTCTCCTGAAGGTGCTGCAGCATTGTTGTGGAAAGATGCAAGTCTTGCGGAGAAAGCGGCAGAATCGATGAAGATCACAGCACCTGATTTATTACGACTCGGGATCGCTGATGCCATCATTCCAGAAGTCGTCGGAGGCGCACATCTCGATGTGTCATTACAGGCGGATAAATTAAAAACTGTATTGGTACAGAAGCTCGAATCATTGGTTCACCTGACCAAGGAAGAGCTCATTGATCAGCGGACCGAAAAATATCACCAAATTGGCACATAAGCACCATGTAATCGCTATCATGATTGATATTCCTCATTTCCGGAATCGGTAATGAAAAAACAAGTGAAAGTTTATGCAATCTGCCCTGTTGTAAAACAAGAAAACAACGTGCTATTTTAGATTCAGATTAATGGAGAGGTGATTAACGTGAGTTTAAAACGGATTGCTGTCTTAACGAGTGGCGGCGATGCACCAGGTATGAATGCCGCGGTGCGTGCTGTCACGCGTAAAGCGATTTTTCATGGCTTAGAAGTATTTGGTGTTTATAACGGCTATCAAGGATTAATCAACGGGGACATCGTCCAGTTGAACCTTGGGTCAGTCGGTGACATCATTCAACGAGGCGGAACGTTCCTACGTTCAGCACGTTGCCCTGAGTTCCGTACAGAAGAAGGACGAGCAAAAGCGGTCGTCAATCTTAAGAAATTTGAAATTGATGCACTCGTCGTCGTAGGCGGAGACGGGTCGTATCGTGGTGCCCAAAAATTGACGGGACTTGGCTTCCCGACAATTGGACTTCCAGGTACGATCGATAACGATATTCCTGGAACGGACTATACGATCGGTTTTGATACAGCGCTCAACACGGCGCTTGAAGCGATCGATAAAATCCGTGATACGGCATCGTCGCATGAGCGGACGTATGTCATTGAAGTCATGGGACGCGATGCGGGTGATATCGCATTATATGCAGGACTTGCTGGTGGAGCAGAATCGATTCTTGTTCCTGAGCGTCCTGAAGATTTAAAAGAAGTCCTCGATCGCATTCAAAGTGGTGTCAATCGCGGTAAGAAACACTCAATCGTCATCGTCGCTGAAGGTGCAGGTCGTGCTCAGGACGTTGGAGACGCTATCGCAAAAGAAACAGGTCTCGATACACGCGTCACGGTTCTTGGTCACGTTCAACGTGGTGGAGCACCAACGGCAGCGGACCGTGTACTTGCAAGTCGGATGGGGGCGCATGCCATCGAAATCCTACTTCAAGGAAAACAAGGACGTGTCGTAGGTGTACGTGGTGGTAAGATGATCGATCTCGATATCGATGAGGCACTCGACGAAAATAAACATGAGCTGGATCTTGATATTCTCGAGCTTTCAAAACAGCTTTCGATTTAACGAACGTCGATAGGATTGGAATGGACAAGAGAACTTGGCCAAACACCGTAGGAGGTTTATGGAATATGCGTAGAACTAAAATTGTATGTACGATTGGACCGGCGTCAGAAAAACGTCTTCCAGAAATGATTGAAGCAGGTATGAACGTCGCTCGTTTGAACTTCTCACACGGCGATTATGAAGAACACGGTGCACGTATCACGGATATCCGTCGTGCAGCGAAAGAAGCAAACAAAATCGTTACGATTCTTCTTGATACGAAAGGACCAGAAATCCGTACACATTCGTTTGAAGAAGGAAAAGCGCTTCTCGAACGTGGTCAAGAAGTCATCATCGTTAGCGGAGACGCAAACGAAATCGTCGGAACGAAAGATAAATTCTCTGTCACGTATGAAGGACTCTATGATGACGTCGAAGTTGGTTCGATGATCATGCTTGATGACGGTCTCATCGGTCTTCGTGTCACTGAAAAACTTCCGAACCGTGAGCTTCGTTGTTCAATCGAAAACGAAGGCGTCATCAAGACGAAAAAAGGCGTTAACTTGCCAAACGTGAAGGTTAACCTTCCTGCTTTGACAGAAAAAGATATTGCGGATATCGAGTTCGGTATCAAGAGCGATATCGATTTGATCGCGGCATCTTTCGTGCGCCGTGCGTCAGACGTCGTTGCGATTCGTCAATTGCTTGAGAAAAACAACGCGAGCCACATCAAAATCTTCCCGAAAATCGAGAACCAAGAAGGTGTCGATAACATCGAAGAAATCCTTGCGATTTCGGACGGTTTGATGGTAGCGCGTGGTGACCTCGGTATCGAGATTCCAACGGAAGAAGTCACGCCAACTCAAAAAGACTTGATCAAGCTTTGTAACGACTTCGGTAAACCAGTCATTACAGCAACACAAATGCTTGACTCGATGCAACGTTTCCCACGTCCAACACGTGCTGAAGCATCAGACGTCGCGAACGCGATTCTTGATGGTACGGATGCAATCATGCTTTCAGGTGAGACAGCAGCAGGGGACTACCCAATCGAATCTGTCCAAATGATGCATTCGATCGCAAAACGTACAGAAAAAATGCTCGACTACAAGCTCTTGTTGAAAGATCGTCAGACACGTAGTGAGCACACAGTGACGGATGCAATCGCTCAAGCGGTTACGCACACTGCGATCAACTTGGACGCAAAAGCAATCTTGACACCGACACAATCGGGTTACACGGCTGCACGTATCTCGAAATACCGTCCAGAGCCAAACATCGTCGCTGTTACACCAAGCGCACGTGTCGCACGTCAGTTGAACATCGTATGGGGCGTGTACCCAATCGTCGTTGATCATCTTTCAGACAACACGGATGACATGTTGACACTTGCTGCGGACACAGCAAAAGACGCTGGTTTCGTCACAGACGGTGATCTCGTCGTCATCTCAGCTGGTATCCCTGCTTTGACTGCTGGTACAACGAACATGTTGAAAATCCACATCGTCGGTAAAGAGATCGCAAACGGTCGTGGGATCGGTGAGCGTGGAGTCGTTGGCGAAGTCGTCATCGCAAACAATGCTGAAGAAGCAAACTCTAAAGCGAAGCCAGGCATGATCCTCGTTACGAACTCAACTGATCGTGACATGATGCCTGCAATCGAGATGGCTGCAGCGATGATCACAGTTGATGGCGGATTGACAAGCCATGCTGGAATCGTTGGACCATCACTCGGTAAACCAGTCATCGTTGGTGTCGAAGATGCATTGACAGTCTTCAAAGACGGTCAAATGATCTCAATCGATCCATTGACAGGTAAACTATATAACGCATAATCCATTCATGACGGACGTGACTTAGGTCATGTCCGTCTTTTTTTGTATGAGGAGGACGTATGGAAGCTTATCTTTTTTTGATTGCCCTCGTCTTCATCGGGGTCATCGCACAAAATAAATCATTAATCATTGCTGCAGCCTTCCTGCTGATCATCAAGGCAATCGGGCTGGATGGTAGACTGTTTCCGTCCTTGCAGGCAAAAGGAATCACGTGGGGCGTCACATTGATCACGGCAGCGATCCTCGTACCGATTGCAGCAGGGGATATCGGATTTAAGGAGTTGCTCCAAAGTATTCGGGGACATATCGGCATCATCTCATTTTTATCAGGAATTTTTGTTGCAATCGTCGCGGCACACGGTGTTGGACTGATGAAAGAAGATCCACTCGTGACGACAGCCTTGCTAGCTGGAACGATTCTTGCAGTAGGACTTTTCCGTGGGGTACCGGTCGGACCATTGATTGGTGCTGGAATCGCGGCGCTCGTCATTGGAATGTGGGATGTCATCGCAAAAGCGTTCACAGGATGAGCCGAATCAGCAAAGTAACTGAATTAATTTTTTGATAATAGTATGCAAGTTCATTCACTTTTTGGGTATTTTTGTTTATACTAAGAACAGAAACAAGATGGTCTATTCAAGAGTACAGCGCTACAAGCATGGGGAACGACTCTTGAGTGGACGTCTTTTTTTCAATACGGAAATGAAAGCGTTTTAAATTTCTGGGGAAAAAAAGGGGGATTATTGTCATGACGCAAACTAAAGGTTTAGAAGGAATCGTCGCGACTTCATCGAAAATCAGTTCGATCATCGATGGTCAATTGACGTATGGCGGTTATACGATTGATGATTTGGCGGAGCACGCCTCATTTGAGGAAGTCGTCTTCTTGTTGTGGAACGACCGTCTACCAAAAGAAGAGGAATTGAAGCAACTATCGGAAGCACTTATTTCCGAAGCAACGGTTGCGACTGCCGTTCTTGAAACGATGAAGGCAGCACCGAAGTCCGCGAATGCGATGGCGACGATTCGAACAGCGCTCTCTCAACTCGCGCTTTACGATGAGACATCGGAAGATATGTCGACTGAGGCGAATTACGCTAAAGCCATCAAATTACAGGCACAAATCGCAACACTCGTCACAGCTTACGCTCGTATCAAAAAAGGACAAGAGCCGATCGCACCTAAAACAGGTCTTTCATACGCAGGAAATTTCTTGTTCATGTTGACTGGTGAAGAGCCAACGGAAGTTGCAGAAAAAGCCTTTAACCAAGCGCTCGTTCTTCACGCTGACCACGAGTTGAACGCTTCGACGTTCACAGCACGCGTGTGTGTCGCGACACTCTCTGACGTCTACTCAGGTGTGACGGCAGCGATGGGCGCATTAAAAGGACCACTTCACGGTGGCGCGAACGAAGCCGTCATGAAGATGTTGTTAGAAATTGATTCGGTTGAAAAGGTTGACGAGTATGTTCATAATAAACTTGAGAACAAGCAAAAAATCATGGGCTTCGGTCACCGTGTCTACAAGGACGGCGACCCACGTGCGAAGCACCTTCAAGAAATGAGTCGTCAGCTGACTGCTCAAATCGGGGAGCCGAAATGGTATGAGATGTCAGTTAAGATCGACGAAATCGTCCAATCGGAAAAAGGATTGAAACCAAATGTTGATTTCTATTCTGCTTCTACGTACCATGCACTTGGACTTGATACAGAACTATTCACTCCAATCTTTGCAGTAAGTCGGATGTCAGGTTGGTTGGCGCACATTTTAGAGCAGTATAGCGATAACCGTCTGATTCGCCCGCGTGCAGACTACACGGGTGAAACGCACCGGACATACGTGTCCATCGAAGAACGTTAAAAGGACGGGGAGGAGCAATCCTCTCCTGATTTTTGATGTAGATTACAATTACTTAAGGGGGATTTTTAGACATGGCTACACTTCAAGGCGAAAACATCACAGTAACTAACGGTACACTTCAAGTTCCAAACGCTCCAATCATTCCGTTCATCATTGGTGACGGAACAGGACCTGACATCTGGAACGCAGCTGTACGTGTGTTTGATGCGGCAGTTGAAAAAGCATACAACGGTGAGAAGAAAATCGAATGGAAAGAAGTCTACGCTGGTGAAAAAGCATTCAACAAAACAGGCAACTGGTTACCAGAAGAGACACTCGATCTCATTCGTGAGCACATCATCGCAATCAAGGGACCACTTACGACACCAGTCGGCGGCGGAATCCGTTCGTTGAACGTTGCTCTACGTCAAGAGCTTGATTTGTACACATGTCTTCGTCCAGTTCGTTACTTCACAGGTGTTCCTTCACCGGTTAAACGCCCAGAAGATACAGACATGGTCATCTTCCGTGAAAATACTGAAGACATCTACGCAGGAATCGAATACGCAGAAGGCAGCGAAGGCGCTGCAAAACTGCTTCAGTTCCTTCAAAACGAAATGGGTGTCAATAAAATCCGCTTCCCTGAGACATCTGGTCTTGGAATCAAACCGATTTCAAAAGAGGGAACAGAACGCCTCGTTCGTGCAGCAATCGAATATGCACTCGAGAACAAACGCGCTTCGTTGACGCTCGTTCATAAAGGAAACATCATGAAGTTCACTGAGGGTGCTTTCAAAAACTGGGGTTATGAGCTTGCTGAGCGTGAATACGCAGAGCACGTCTTCACTTGGAACCAGTATGATCGCATCAAGGAAGAAGAAGGAACAGATGCTGCGAATAAAGCACAAGCAGACGCAGAAGCTGCTGGTAAGTTGATCGTGAAAGACTCAATCGCTGATATCTTCTTACAACAAATCTTGACTCGTCCAAAAGAGTTCGATGTCGTTGCGACAATGAACTTGAACGGTGACTACATCTCGGATGCACTTGCTGCACAAGTCGGTGGTATCGGAATCGCACCTGGAGCAAACATCAACTACATGACAGGTCATGCGATCTTTGAAGCCACTCACGGTACAGCACCGAAATACGCTGGACTTGATAAAGTCAACCCATCGTCTGTCATCTTGTCAGGCGAAATGATGTTCCGTCACCTCGGCTGGAACGAAGCGGCAGATCTCATCATCAAATCGATGGAAACATCGATTGAATCGAAAGTCGTCACATACGACTTCGCACGTCTCATGGATGGTGCGACTGAAGTGAAGTGTTCTGAATTCGCGGACGAACTCATCAAAAACATGTAATCCGATCAGGAGGAATGAGTCGATGAACAGACGGAAGAAGATCGCAGTCATAGGAAGTGGCTTTACGGGCGCAACGACAGCACTCTATCTTGCTCAGCGAGAGCTAGGAGATGTCGTCCTCGTCGACCGACCCGAGCAAGAGAATCCGACGAAAGGAAAGGCGCTCGATATGCAAGAGGCAGCGCCGATCCTCGGGTTTGATACTTCAGTAAAAGGGACATCGAACTATGCCGACATCAACGGTGCGGATATCGTCGTCATCACTGCCGGTATCGCTCGGAAGCCGGGTATGAGCCGCGAGGACCTCGTGAGTACGAATGCTGCCGTCATGACAGCTGTGACGAAGGAAATTGTTGCGCATGCACCGGAATCGATCATCATCGTTTTGACGAATCCTGTCGATGCGATGACGTATACGGTCTATCAAGCATCTGGTTTTCCGAAAGAGCGTGTCATCGGTCAATCCGGTGTCCTCGACACAGCACGCTTCCGGACATTCTTAGCAGAGGAACTGAACGTTTCTGTAAAGGATGTATCGGGATTCGTACTCGGCGGACACGGGGATGACATGGTGCCACTACTGCGCTATTCTCAGGCGGGAGGCATTCCAATCGAGAAACTGATATCCAAGGAGCGGTTAGATGCGATCGTTGACCGAACACGTAAAGGCGGCGGTGAAATCGTTCAGTTACTCGGAAACGGTTCCGCTTACTACGCACCGGCAGCAGCAATTGCTGAGATGGTCGAGGCGATCTTGAAGGACCAGCGACGTATTCTACCTGCCATTGCTTATCTCGAAGGCGAATATGGATATGACGATATGTATTTCGGTGTACCGGTCATTCTTGGCGGAAACGGCGTCGAGCATGTCTATGAACTCGAACTGACGACTGAGGAGCAAGAGGCTTTGAATCGCTCTGCCTCTACAGTCCGCTCTGTACTCGACTTATTAAAATCTTGATTCTAAAAAAAGACGAACTTGTCACTTTCGACAAGCTCGTCTTTTTTCATCTCGTCATAATCGATGGGGAGAAGCATAGTGCGATAACTTGGCATACCAAGGGCAGACCAGTATAAGAAGAAATGTCAGCCAAGGAATCAAGTATCCGATTCGAAGGAAGTAACCTTGGTGTTCCATATGTAGGTGTTGTGAGTTTTGACAATGTGGACAGGGCAGTCCGTGAGCAGACCAGATTAAACGATAGATTGTTCGAGCAGACCAGGATTGACGACAAACGGTGCATCGTGCCACGTGAGTGCCTCCTTTCATTCATAGGTTTATTGTGTAAAGTGTGTTTTTCACAACATACGATACACATAGGCGAAAAGTTCCAATTTTAATAAACATGTAGAAAAGATGATTGTATTAGGGTAAGGACAAAGGTACGTCATTTTATTCCACTAAGGGGGATGCCACATGCGCGCCGTAACGTACCAAGGAGCAAAAGATGTTCAAGTCAAACAAGTCCAGGATCCATCGATTGATAAAAACGATGATATCATCGTCAAAATCACATCGACTGCAATTTGTGGATCAGATTTACACATCTATCAAGGAAATATGCCGGCTCACAAAGATTATGTCATTGGTCATGAACCGATGGGCATCGTTGAAGAGGTTGGACCAGGTGTGACGAAGGTCAAGCGTGGCGACCGCGTCGTGTTACCGTTTAATGTTGCTTGTGGTCACTGTTTCTTTTGTGAACATGATATGGAGAGTCAATGTGATAACTCGAACGGAAATCCCCATGTCGATACAGGTGGGTACTTCGGTTTTACAGAAGAGTTTGGTGGACATCCCGGTGGTCAGGCGGAATATTTAAAAGTTCCGTTCGGGAATTTCATGCCACTCGTGATTCCTGAATCATGCGAATTAGAAGATGAGGCATTATTGTTCTTATCTGACGTTTTACCTACGGCGTATTGGAGTGTCCTGCATGCGGGTGTGAAAAAAGGAGATACGGTCGTCGTACTCGGATCAGGACCAGTTGGACTAATGACACAAAAATTTGCATGGATGCAAGGAGCAAAGCGAGTCATTGCGGTGGATGATCAAGTGTATCGATTAAATCATGCTAAAGTCACGAATAAAGTCGAGACAGTAAATTTCTCGGATCACGCAGAAAGTGGTGCGTATATTAAAGAGCTAACACAAGGTGGAGCAGACGTCGTCATTGATTGCGTCGGTTTTGATGGGAAGATGTCCCCTGTAGAAAAAATTGAACAAAAGATTGGTCTGCAAGGTGGAACGTTGAGTGCCATTGACATTGCAAAGGACGCTGTCCGGAAATTTGGTACTGTGCAGTTGACAGGCGTCTACGCTAAAAAATATAATCAGTTTCCGCTTGGCGATTTCTTTACCCGAAATATTACGCTGAAAATGGGACAAGCACCAGTCGTTCATTTGATGCCGGAACTGTTCCAGAAAATCATCAATCAAGAATTTGATCCGACGGATATCGTGACACACCGAGTGGCACTTGATGATGCTGCTTCTGCCTATCAGACATTTAATGATCGGACAGATGGATGTATCAAGGTCGTCTTGAAACCATAAGCTTTATCATACTCAAACAGCCCATCCGATTTTTGGATGGGCTGTTGTACATCATAGGATTAAAAGAAGAAGACGGGCCACAGAATACCGACGGCTAGTCCGAGTAACAGACCGACGAACACCTGAAATTCGGTATGACCGACGAGCTCATTCAGGAGAGGAGTCTCATGGCGAATTCCTTTGAAATAATCATTGAGTAGTTTTGCCTGAACACCGACTGCTTGTCTGACACCGGTCGCATCATACATGATGATTGTCGCAAAGATGACAGCCAGTGCGAAAATCGAAGACGAGAAGCCCTCCTGAAAACCGATGACAACGGCTAAGGCGACGACAGTCGAACTATGTGAACTAGGCATACCACCGGAAGCAAACATGATTTCCAGGTCGAACTTTCGTGTCCGAACCAAACTCGTGACAAGCTTCGCTGCTTGAGCGATGAACCACGCCGTGATGGCTGCAAAAAGGGGATGGTTCCATTCCATACATTCTACCTCCTACAATTAACGATATGTATTGTTTCCCCATTTTATTAGCTTTTACACGAACGATCTAGTTGGATTCGGCATCTCCTTTAAAGATTGTGTAAAGAAACAGCAGAAAGATTTGTGATTTTCCTGTGAAAGTCGGTAAGATGAAGACAGACGAAGCGGATTCCACGGAATTCCTCATTCGAAAGAACGAAACTTGAGGGGGATGCAAGGTTTGAAAGATAAAATTATCGTGGTAGATGATGAATTGTCGATTGCAACACTATTGAAGTTTAATCTAGAACAGGCTGGTTTCATCGTCGAAACGGCACATGATGGGATGTCAGGTTTAAAATTAGCGGAAAAACAAGATGCCGCACTGATCGTACTGGATCTCATGTTGCCGGAACTCGACGGTCTTGAAGTATGTAAACGGCTACGCCAACAGAAAATCAATACGCCGATCTTGATGCTGACGGCAAAGGATGATGAGTTCGATAAAGTCCTTGGTCTTGAACTCGGTGCGGACGATTATCTGACAAAACCATTTAGCCCACGTGAAGTCGTCGCCCGTGTGAAAGCAATTTTACGACGAATGAGTCATCAGACAACACCTTCGGAAGAAGTGACGGATGGGACGATTATGATTGGTGATGTCAAGATCGTTCCAGATAACTACGAAGCTTTCAAAGCAGAAGAGCGTCTTGAACTGACACCTAAAGAATTCGAATTGCTCGTATATCTTGCTAAAAATAAGGGACGTGTCCTGACACGAGATCAACTGTTATCCGCAATCTGGAACTATGATTTCGTCGGCGATACACGAATCGTGGATGTGCACATTAGTCATGTTCGTGAAAAAATCGAGCCGAATACGAAAAAACCGATTTATATCAAAACGATTCGTGGTCTCGGGTATAAGATGGAGGAGCCGAAACCGGAATGAGTAAGTATCGCAAGCGGTTCATCTTCAAAATGTTTTCGTTCATCAGTCTCGTGCTAATTGCACTCGGTTTCTTACTTGGGCAATCCTTTAAAGAGTTCTATGTCCAAAATGAAAAAGAAAAATTGATGGATGAGACTTCTCTTGTCGAGACAATCTTACAAGGACGCGATGTTTCGGAGATGGCCCAGTACGTAAATCAATTGTACGCTGAATCGAACTTCGACATGATTTTATTCAATGGTCGGGGTGAGATCATTGCTGGTACACCGGTTGATGTGACGAAACTAAAAGTCGCGACTCTTAATTTTTCAGCGATTCCTGATGAGGGGACGTTTGAATCGAAAACAGATGACAGTGTCGTCCAATTCACGAAGCCTGTTCCGACAGCGGACGGTGGCGAGGTGTACGTCAGTTTCATTCGTTACGCAAAAGACTTAAACGTCATTTATTCACGGATTTGGACGGTCATCATCCTTTCTCTAGTTGCGTCGTTATTGGTTATATTCTTGACGATTTATCGATCGACGAAACGATTCCTTCGACCGATCGCGGAGGCAACCGATGTCCTGCACGAACTGTCGCATGGAAATTACAAGTCACGCGTCTATGAGTTGTCGGCACCCGACGAATCACGCGATTTAGGGCGCTCCATCAATCTACTAGCGCGCAATCTCGAGAACGCATCTTCTGGTGAAGCGATGCAACGGGCGCGTCTTGAATCCTTGATCGAGTACATGGGAGCCGGTCTCATGTTGATTGATGAAAAAGGCTATGTCCTGCTCGTCAACCGGACGTATCGGGAAATGTTCAACATTCATGAACCGTCTAGCGGGAAGTTGTACTATCGTGTACTTCCAAACGAAAAGATGAGCCAGGTGATTGAAGATGTCTATCTGACGGAAAAACCAAATCGAAAGCAGTCGAGTGTGCGATTCGGCATCAATAGTCGGACGTTCATGGTCAGTGCCGCTCCGATTTTCGATAAGAACGGTCGCGTGCAGGGAACGACCGTCGTCTTTAACGACATCACGGAAATCAAAAAACTGGAACAAATGCGCAAAGACTTCGTCGCGAATGTCAGCCATGAATTAAAGACACCGTTGACGTCCATCAAAGGGTTTGCGGAAACGTTACTCGATGGTGCGCAAGAGGTTCCGGAAATCCGAGAACAATTTTTACGGATCATTCATGACGAATCGGAACGGATGCAGACATTGGTGGAAGACTTGCTTGAACTCTCTCGTCTAGAACAGGATAATTATCAACTCGAGACAGCAATCGTTGATGTGACAAGTCTCGTTCGGGAAACGGCAGCACTCCTGGACCGACGAGCAACAGAAAAAGAGATGACGATTCATATCGAAACGGAAGAGGAAGTCTTCATTCGGGCAGATTTGAATCGATTGAAACAGGTCGTCGTCAACTTGGTCGCGAATGCGTTGAATTATACGCCAAATGGTGGCAACGTCTGGATTCAGCTCGAGGATGGGGAAGAGTCTGTCCAGCTCATCATCAAAGATGATGGAATTGGCATTCATCCGAAAGAAACCCAACGGATTTTCGAACGTTTCTATCGCGTCGATAAGGCAAGAAGCCGCAATTCTGGGGGAACGGGTCTCGGACTAGCCATCGTCAAACACATCGTCGACCTTCATCATGGTGAAATCGAAGTCGCTTCAGAAGAGCAGAAAGGGACGACATTTACGATTCGTTTACCAAAACATGGCTGAATTTCACAGTGGATTCACATTTCCTTAATAGACACATCTTATGATGAAAGTACCTTCTTCATCATCTGTATGGCGACTGGATCAGCTCCCATGTCGTCATGCCCTTGGCGATTGACTCCCCGTGAGTCAATCGTCTTTTTTTGGTCATTTTTAGCGAACAAATGTGTGTAGAGTGATACAATAGGAACAGAAAATCGATTAAAGGGGCGTAGATGATGGAAAATAAATTGCTATTGATTGATGGGAACTCGTTGACCTATCGGGCGTTTTTCGCCTTACCACCAATGACGGATGCGCAAGGACGAAATACGAACGCAGCTTATGGCTTTACGATGATGTTATTGAAGTTGCTCGAGGAAGAACAACCTACACATATGCTCGTTGCCTTCGATGCTTCGAGTGAAACGTTCCGTCATGATGTCTATCAGGAGTATAAAGGGAGTCGGGAAAAGACACCGTCCGAACTACGTGAGCAATTCCCGATCGTCCGGGATATCTGTGAAGCGCTCGGTATTCAAATGATGGAACTCCATCGCTATGAGGCAGATGATTTGATTGGTACGCTCGCACGAACGATGCCGACGGATCGGACGCGGATCGTCACAGGTGATAAAGATTTACTTCAACTTGTCACGGATAAGGTCGAAGTCTTGATCACGAAGCGTGGGATCACGGACGTCCAGTGCATGACGGAGGAACTGTTCGCTGAGACATATGGTGGTCTCAAACCGATTCAAATGATTGACCTGAAAGGGTTAATGGGGGATAAGTCGGATAATATTCCAGGGATTCCTGGGATTGGTGAAAAGACGGCAGTTAAATTGATTTCGGCATATGGTTCTGTCGAAGGACTGTATGAACATGTTGAAGACTTAAAAGGTAAGCAGAAGGAAAAAGTCATCGCGAACGAAGAGTTAGCACGACTATCGAAAGAACTTGCGACAATTAAAGTCGATGTCCCGCTCGAGACGACGCTAGATGATTTGCAAATTCGCGACGTTGATACCCAAGTGCCGTATTCGTTGTTCCAGTCGCTTGGCTTCAAGTCGTTGACGAATCGATTCGCCCCTGTCGTCAAAGAAGAGGATAAAGAGCAGTTGAACGTCGTGACGATCACTTCACTTCCTGAAGACGTCACCGATGCGGTGTTGCTTGCTGAACAGTTGCGAGAGGATTACATGGAAGAGGACATCATCGGGTTTGCGATCGCAACGCCTGACACGATCTATGTTGCTGCCCCAACGCTGGTCGAGGATCCGGCATTCCGCCAATGGATCGAGTCGGAACATCGGAAGGTTTGTCTTGATGCCAAACAAGTCGCATTCGCGTTGCGTAAGCACGGCTTAACCTTAAACGGTTATGAGGATCTGTTATTAGCGGGTTACTTATTGAACTTAAGTGGCGGCACGACGCTCGCTTCAATTGCTGGTCATTATGCATTGATGGCACCGAACGAAGAAGCAGTCCTCGGTAAGGGAGCCAAACGTCTAGCCCCAGCGGATGACGTATTACATCCTTATCTTGCAGAAAAGGCACGGATGATCGAGTTATTGTTCCCGAAAGTCCGGGAAGAGTTGAAGGCGAATCAGCAATATGAGCTGTATGAAACACTAGAGCGTCCATTGTCAGGTGTCCTCGCTGAGATGGAGTGGACCGGGATTCGTGTCGACGTCGCGACGCTCCAATCGATGCAAGCAGATCTTGCCGGGCGTCTTACAGAACTTGAGACGTTGGTCTTTGAAGCGGCAGGTGAGTCGTTCAATATCAATTCACCGAAACAACTTGGTGTGATTCTGTTTGAAAAACTCGAACTGCCCGCCTTCAAGAAAACAAAGACCGGCTACTCGACTGCCGCAGACGTCCTTGAAAAACTGCGTCCGCTGCATCCGGTCATCGATCACATCATGTTATACCGGGAGCTCCAAAAATTACAGTCGACGTATGTCGAAGGCTTACAAAAAGTCATCAAGGAAGACGGAAAGATTCACACCCGTTTTGCTCAGACGATTGCCCAGACAGGTCGTTTAAGTTCGGTCAATCCGAACCTTCAGAATATCCCGATTCGGATCGAAGAAGGACGGAAGATTCGAAAAGCCTTCGTTCCGAGTGAGGCAGGCTGGTCACTGTACGCTGCCGACTATTCACAAATCGAATTACGTGTCATGGCCGATATGTCGCAGGATCAGACGCTTGTCGATGCATTCTTACATGATGAGGATATCCATACTCAAACGGCAAGTAGTGTCTTTGGTGTTGAACCGGAGGATGTCACAGGAAATATGCGGCGTCAGGCGAAAGCCGTCAACTTCGGCATTATTTATGGAATCAGCGATTATGGACTGTCACAAAACTTGAACATCACGCGGAAGGAAGCACAATCGTTCATCGATCGTTATTTCGAGCTGTTCCCGCAAATCAAACAGTTCATGGATACGGCGATTGAAACGGCACGAGCGAATGGATTCGTCGAAACGTTGATGAACCGTCGCCGTAACATTCCGGATATCAATTCGAAAAACTTCAACTTACGCGGTTTTGCGGAACGTACGGCGATCAATACGCCGATTCAAGGTTCGGCTGCGGATATCATTAAAAAAGCGATGCTTGATGTTCATGCTGCCTTACAGGCATCTGATCTGAAAGCGCGTTTGTTATTACAAGTACACGATGAATTGATTTTTGAAGCACCAGACGAGGAACTCGACGCTTTACAAGCGCTTGTCAAACAAGCGATGGAGCAGACCGTCGAACTATCCGTACCGCTACGCGTCGATGGGGGCGCAGGACATACGTGGTACGAAACGAAGTAAGCAAGGAGGAATAGACGTGCCTGAATTACCTGAAGTCGAGACCGTTCGCCGCAGTTTAGAACGTTCGGTCTCTGGAAAAACAGTCTCTTCCGTCAAAGTCTACCACCCGAAAATGATTCGGGGGATGGAAGTGGCACCATTTGCAGATGCCTTACATCAAGAACGGATCGAACGCGTCGAACGTCGCGGTAAGTTCCTACTCTTTGATTTTGATCGTTTTTATCTCGTCAGCCATTTGCGGATGGAAGGGAAGTACTTCCCGTATCCACAACCGGTCGAGCGGGATAAACATACCCATGTCGTCTTCCGATTCACGGATGGTTCGGAGCTGCATTACAATGACGTCCGGAAGTTCGGAACGATGGAATTGCGTGATAAGGAAACAGCGATGCAGACTGCTCCACTGGCACAGCTGGAGCGTGAACCGTTTGATCCGGAGTTCACAGCAGAAGTGTTAGCGGAGAATTTAATTCGTAAAAAAAGAAGTCCAATCAAAACGGCACTGCTCGACCAATCGATTTTCCTTGGTCTCGGTAACATCTATGTCGATGAGACCCTTCATGCGGCACGCGTTCATCCGTTGACGAAGGCTGGTGCCTTGACGCTTGATGATATCTCACGCATCCATCAAGCCGGTGTCGACGTCTTACGACAAGCAGTGGAAGCGGGAGGAAGTACGATCCGAAGTTATGTCTCACCTTCTGGAAAAGGTGAGTTCCAGCTTCAACTCGCGGTATACGGTCAAAAGGGCGAACCGTGTCCCCGTTGTGGCACTGTCATTGAAAAAATTAAAGTCGGCGGACGGGGAACACACTTCTGTCCGACGTGCCAACAGGTCGCCTTATGAGGGTTGGTCTGACGGGCAGTATCGCCACCGGTAAAAGTACGGTTTCTAGCTATCTGAAGCAAAAAGGAATAGCGGTCATCGATGCGGATCTCGTTGCACGAGAAGTCATTGAACCAGGCGGGCGAGCCTATGAGGCGGTCAAGATGGCCTTCCCGGAAGCATTCGAAGAAGGACGTCTCGTTCGTCCAAAACTCGGACAAATCATTTTTCAGGATAGCGAAAAACGACAACAGCTGAATCAGTTGATGCACCCAAGTATTCGACGACAGATGCTTGATGAAGCAGATGCCTATGAACGTTCAGGACATTCGCTCGTCGTATTTGATATTCCGTTGTTACTTGAAGGCGATTGGCGGACGCTGTTCGACCGTGTCGTAGTCGTGTATTGTCCGGAAAACATGCAGTTAAGACGATTGATGCAACGTAATGACCTATCGGAAGAAGAAGCATATGCACGTATTCATTCGCAACTTAGCATTGAACAGAAAAAAGAGCTTGCGGATGATGTGTTCTTCAATGATGGGAGTCTTGATTCGTTATATCAACAAATCGATAAATGGTTAGTATTATATGACACCGATAAGCATGAGAGTGGTACATGAAAAGTGCGAAGTGAGAGAAGTTTCCATCTTCTCTCACTTTTTTTAGAGAACATAATGAAATCGCTTACATTTCATGATATAGTTCTATCTGTAAACGGAGCTACATCCGTCACATTGAAGGGGGATCCGCACATGGGAGTCAAGGTGGCAGTCAATGGTTTTGGTCGAATTGGTCGAATGGTCTTTCGACGTCTGATCGCTGAGGGGAAAAGCGAAGTCGTAGCAATCAATGCAAGCTATCCAGTCGAAACACTTGCACATTTAATCAAGTACGACACGGTACATGGGAAATTCAATTATCCGGTCGACATCATCGATGGGGCGTTGATGGTTGACGGAAGACAAATTCAAATCGTCAGTGAACGCAATCCTGAACTATTGCCGTGGGGGGAACTCGGCATCGATATCGTCGTCGAAGCGACAGGAAAGTTCAACTCAGATACGGGTGCTGCGAAGCATTTAGTGGCAGGCGCAAAAAAGGTCGTCATCACGGCACCTGCTAAAGGGGATGTCCGGACGATCGTCATGGGTGTCAATGACGACATGTATGATCATGAAACAGATGCTATCGTCTCGAACGCATCGTGTACGACGAACTGTCTCGCACCTGTCGTGCAAGTCATCGACCGGGCATTCGGAATCGAATCGGGTCTCGTGACGACGGTTCACGCGTTTACGAACGATCAAAATAATATTGATAATCCACATAAAGATTTACGACGCGCACGTGCATGTGGCTCATCCATCATTCCAACATCGACAGGTGCGGCAAAGGCGATTTCTCTCGTCTTGCCACACTTGGAAGGAAAATTGAATGGACTCGCGCTTCGTGTTCCGACACCAAACGTCTCACTCGTCGATCTCGTCGTCGAAGTCAGTCGCGATACGACAGTTGCTGAAGTGAACGAAGCGTTCACGAAAGCAGCGGACGGTGCGCTTGAAGGCATTCTCGGAATGACGATGGAACCGCTCGTTTCGATCGACTTCAACGGAGAAGAGCGTTCGACGGTCGTCGATGGACTCTCGACGATGGTCATGGGTGGTCGTCAAGTGAAGGTCCTCGCTTGGTACGATAATGAATGGGGTTACTCCTGCCGCGTCGTCGACCTCGTACACCTTGTTTCGGCGCACTTAGAGGCGATGGGAACGGTTGAAAAAGAACTTGAATTGAATTAATGACAACGGGCAGATCCCAGTAACGACGGGACCTGTCCCGTTTTTTTTCTAGAAATGTATTAATTTTTGAAATTTATCCTTGTGTATCTTTTTGATACTCGCTATAATTCAAATCGTGAACTTCAATCGGTCTGGCAATCGCAGCTTAAAGGGTTAGGACCTCTCTGGACTAACTTTCCCCCGTGGGTGCGAACGACTCAGGCGCAAAGTAAGTGATCAACTACTTTGAAGACCATTGAATGTAGGGGGGATCCACAAATGGATACTATGGGAAGACACATTATTGCAGAACTTTGGGATTGTAATCCTGAAAAATTGAACGACATGGAATTCGTTGAACGACTTTTCGTTGACGCAGCACTTCAAGCAGGTGCAGAAGTACGAGAAGTAGCATTCCACAAGTTTGCACCACACGGCGTCAGTGGCGTCGTCATTATCTCTGAATCGCACTTGACGATTCACAGTTTCCCAGAGCACGGGTATGCATCGGTTGATGTCTTTACTTGTGGGGATCGGATCGATCCAGCCATCGCAGCGAACTACATTGCTGAAAAGCTCGATGCGAAAATCCGTGAAAATGTCGAAATTCCACGTGGTATGGGACCAGTTCAAGTTCCAGCGGCTACTGTCCAGCACGTCAACTGACAACACACACGAATTCGTCAAGCCCTCGTCGTTCAGACGAGGGCTTTTTAATATGTCTGACGTCTGTTATTCTTAATAGTAGAAGAAACAAAGAAAAGAGGATGACCATGGGACTGAAGGAACGCTTGCAAAAACAGCTAGAGACATCCGATACACATAAAAACGAAAATTTACGCACACACTACTATGCGGCAACAGTCGAGATGTTGTTTGCTGGTTTAGAAAATATCTTAAAGCAAGAGGGCGGGACAGTTCGTCGTGTTGACGCGGAACGTGGAGAACTCGCTTTTACATTAAAAGAAGTCGACGGACTCGCGACCGTCATTATGGTGGCGGGCGGACGTACGGCCGTCGATCTATTCTTACATCGTGAAAGTCTTCTCGGACCTGATCTCGAAAAACACATCGAGCGAATCTATGCATCACTTGATGCGGGATATCGATTAAAAATGATTGGAACAAAAGAAATCACGTGAACGGAGGTACGGCATGCGCTGTCCAGCCTGTAATTTTAACGGAACAAAAGTACTGGACTCAAGACCGGTCCAGGATTTCGGTTCGATTCGGAGGAGACGTGAATGTGAGTCTTGCGGCTATCGCTTTACGACTTTCGAAATGGTCGAACAGACCCCTTTAATCATCGTAAAGAAAGACGGAACACGCGACGAGTTCAATCGTGATAAAATTTTGCGGGGACTAGTGCGTGCCTGTGAAAAACGACCGATTTCGATTGAACAGCTAGAAACAGTCGTCAGTCGGGTCGAAAAGGCATTGCGGGCGACGGCTCAGCATGAGATTCCAAGTGAGCAGGTCGGACGTCTCGTGTTAAATGAATTAGCTTCCGTCGATGAAGTAGCATACGTCCGCTTTGCGAGTGTCTATAAACAATTCAAGGACATCAATGTCTTCTTCCAAGAGCTCTCTGAGCTGATGGAGCGACATCAAGAAAATGACCGTGAAAATTGAACGTGATATAAGAGAGGTCGTCTGTCCGGTCAGCGCACCTCTCTTTTTCTCCCTAAGGAAAGGACGAGTCAGATGGTAGAACGTGAACTTTCCGGTACCGATCTTTGCTTAGTGATGAGCAATGGTGTCGTCGACCGTGAAGCCTATCAATCTTTATATTATTTGTACCAGCCGATCATTGGTGTCAAAGCACTTGGACTCTATCAAACGTTTTGGAGCGAGATGATTCCGGGAAAGACAAAATCCCAATACATCTCCCATGCAGAACTCGGAACGCTACTCGGTTTTTCCGTCGATGAGTTCAAGGAAGAGCTATTCAAGCTAGAAGGGATCGGTTTGATCCGGACGTTCGAAGCGCGCCAAGCCGCGTATCGCTACATCTATCAAATCCGAGTGCCGCTTGCGCCAAACACTTTCTTGAATGACGGGGTGTTATCGAGTCTGCTATTCTACCGCGTCGGTGAAATCCGGTTCCGGTCGTTACAGCATCGTTTCCGGACGGAGCCGCTTCCGAAGAATATCGTTGATCGGACGGTCCGATTTGATCAAGTGTTCGATGTGAAAGCTGGTCTTGCTTCTGCGCATCAACCGAAGGCCTATGCGAAACAGGAACGAGCAGTATATGAATTCGATTATTCGTTTGATTTAGAAGAGATGAAACGTCAAACCGATCGCTTTTTGCCACGCTCGTTTTATTCAAAGGCAATCGATCATCTGCTCGTAAAGCTTGCGTACGTCACGCAGTCGAATGAAGCATTGATGGCGGAACTGTTGAATGCCCGTTTCCGTCACGAAGCATATTTGCCGATGACCGATGCTGAGAAACAAGAACGTTGCAAACAGATGATGTTGTCAGCGAAACAAAAGCTCAGCCGAGAGAAAAAAGCGAAGGTCGCCTCACTCGACACGATCGAGGTCGGAGACGTCGAAGCGACAGAAACGATGGAAAGTACCCATCCGAAGCATTATGTCGCGAAGTTACGAAAAGTCAAAGCGTTGTCTGAACGAGATGAAGAGTTGATCCAGCAATTGATCATCGATTATGAAATGTCATCCGGGATCGTCAATGCCGCCTACTACTATGCGCTCGTCGTCAAAAAAGACAATCGCTTCAGTAAGAACTTCCTCTTATCAATCGTCGATGATTGGAAACAGAAGGGGTACGTGACAGCATCCGAGGCGCTGGCGAAGACGCAGGAGCAGGATGACTTGATCGCGAAAAAGCAGGAGCAAAAACAAGAACGCGCGCGTCAGACCGTTGGTGGACGTCGGGGACGGACCAGCAATACGAACGGCGGTCCGAATCCGAAGTGGTTGCAAGAAGAGAAGGCAAAACAGCAACAGTATGAAGCCTCTAAAAAAGCGAGTTTCGAAGCGGATGTTCCAGACGATGAAGAGATGGAACGAATCTTACGAGAACTGAAGGGGAACTAAAGGAGTCGAGACATGGAACATATCCAATCATCTATCGAAAAAATATTAAGTCGACCGGACGTCGCAGAATCGGTTCGAGCGATTCAACAACGGGTGTTGTCTCATCCGGGGGTCGTCATGTTCTTACGGACCCATCCGGAGATCGATCAACGGATGATCGAGCGGGGAATGCTCAAACTGAACGAATACGCGGAACAGATGGATGGGAATCGACTGATCGAAAGCAAAGCCGTCATCGAAGGCTATCAGCCGATCCTGCACGTCGAAAAAGGACAGATCGTCGTTTCGTATGAGAAGTCACAAGCGCTCAAAGACCGAGAAGATGAACGTGCACTTGAGAAAAAGTTCAAGAGTCTGTTCCTGCCGGATGAAGTGCGCGATGCGAACTTCAGCGATTTCGACTTGTCGACGACGGACCGGAAGCTCGCCTTGCGCGCGGCTTCGCAGTTCCTCAATCACTTGCGCTCAAAAGAGCATGTAAAGGGACTGTACCTGCACGGTAGCTTTGGTGTCGGGAAAACGTATCTCTTGGCTGCGATCGGGAATGCACTGAAGAAAGAACGGATTGCAACGATTCTCGTCCATGCACCGGGGTTCGTCGCTGAAGCAAAACGGCGGATCCGGTCGGACTCGTTCGATACGTTCCTTGAAGGATTCCAAACGATTCCAGTCTTATTAATTGACGATATCGGTGCAGAATCGATCAGTCCGTGGGTAAGGGATGAATTGTTCGGAATCATTTTGCAATACCGCATGATGCATCGTCTGCCGACATTGTTCAGCTCAAACTTATCTTATGATGAACTTGAGCTCCATTTCGGGATTACGAACGATCAAGGTGATAAATTAAAGGCCGCACGACTGATGGAGCGGATCCGGACGACGACGCAACCGATCGAGTTCCTCGGTGAAAATCGACGTCGCTACTAATTTTCCTTGTCAAGGAAGCGACCGATTCGTTATACTAATGACACGTCAATAGACGATGCAACGATTGAGGATATGAAGTATGAAATGAACCAAACTAGCGAGAGAAGAATGGTGGAAGCTTCTCATGGCATCATTCATGTCTTTACTCCCTCATAGCACGAACGGGGCTAATCCGTTTGCGCTTCACGCCCGTTAACGCGTGTTCGAGCCGAACCAACATTGGTCCGGGAACGAGGGTGGTACCACGAGATTAAGACTCGTCCCTTTTTAGGGATGAGTCTTTTTTATTTTGTTAAAGGGGGAAACAGTCATGTCAAACATCGCACTTACATTTCCAGATGGCGCCGTAAAGGAATTCGCAGTCGGTACGACAGCAGAAGAAGTTGCTGCTTCAATCAGCCCAGGACTTCGTAAAAAAGCATTTGCTGCCAAACTAAACGGGCACGCAATCGATTACCGTCGTCCAATCGAAGAGGACGGCACAATCGAATTGATCATGCCGGATTCAGAAGAAGGGCTCGACTTGATTCGTCACTCTTCAGCTCACTTGATGGCACAAGCCATCAAACGTCTGTATCCAGATGAAACGATTCATCTTGGGATCGGACCGACAATCGAGAATGGTTTCTACTATGACATCGATATGGAACGTCGTCTGACAGAAGAAGACTTACCAGAAATCGAGAAAATGATGAATAAAATCGCGGGTGAGAACTTGCCGATCGAACGCGAAGTCGTTTCGCGTGACGAAGCACTTGCAATCTATAAAGAACTCAATGATCCGTTGAAAGTCGAATTGATCGAATCGATTCCTGCTGATCAGGATTTGACGATTTACCGTCAAGGCGAATTCTTCGATCTCTGCCGTGGACCACACGTTCCAGCAACAGCGAAGCTACAAGTCTTCAAATTGATGAGCATTGCTGGTGCTTACTGGCGTGGGGATTCAAAAAACAAGATGTTACAACGGATTTACGGTACAGCATGGGCGACAAAAGATCAGTTGAAACAACATCTCCACTTCCTTGCTGAAGCGAAAGAGCGGGATCACCGTAAACTCGGGAAGGAACTTGGCTTGTTCTTCACTTCTCAAGAAGTCGGTCAAGGACTCCCGATGTGGCTACCAAAAGGAGCAGCGATCCGTCGGACGGTCGAACGTTATATCGTCGATAAAGAACTCGAACTTGGATATGAGCACGTCTATACACCGGTTCTCGGTTCAGTCGATCTATACAAGACATCGGGTCACTGGGATCACTATCAAGATGACATGTTCCCGAAAATGGAGATGGACAATGAAGAACTCGTTCTTCGTCCGATGAACTGTCCACACCACATGATGGTCTACAAGAACGAACCGCGTTCGTACCGTGATTTACCGCTTCGTGTCGCGGAGCTTGGTGGTATGCACCGTTATGAGATGTCTGGTGCCTTGACTGGTCTTCAGCGTGTTCGTTATATGGTCCTTAACGATGGACATACGTTCGTCCGTCCTGACCAAATGAAAGATGAGTTCAAAGCCATCGTTCACCTCATTCAAGAAGTCTATGCTGACTTCGGAATCACGGATTACAAATTCCGTCTTTCGTACCGTGACCCAGCGGATAAAGAGAAGTACTTCGATAACGATGCGATTTGGGAAATGGCGCAACGTGAGTTGAAAGAAACGATGGATGAGCTCGAACTCGAATACTTCGAAGCAGAAGGCGAAGCTGCATTCTACGGACCGAAGCTTGACGTTCAAGTTCGGACAGCACTTGGTAAAGATGAGACGCTTTCGACAGTCCAACTCGACTTCCTCTTACCAGAGCGATTCGAATTGACTTATAAAGGAAATGACGGACAAGATCACCGTCCGGTCGTCTTACACCGAGGTGTCGTTTCGACGATGGAACGATTCGTCGCATACTTGATTGAAGAATACAAAGGCGCGTTCCCAACATGGCTCGCACCTGTTCAGGTGAAGTTGATTCCGGTTTCTAAAGTTCATGAAGACTATGCCCGTGAAATCAAAGCGATCCTACTGAAAAAGGGAATTCGTGTTGAAACAGATTTCCGTGACGAAAAACTCGGATACCGGATTCGTGAAGCGCAAGTCAACAAAGTACCAGTCATGCTCGTTTTAGGTGACAAAGAAGTCGAATCGCGCGAAGTCAACATTCGTCGCTACGGTTCAAAAGACTCAAGCAATGCATCACTTGAACAATTCGTTGCCGACTTAGAGCAAGAAATCGCGAACCGTTCAAAATAATTATAGTCGCATGAAAGAGTTCGTCCTGCTAATGTAGGACGGACTTTTTTTGTGATGTGATACTTAAAAGAAGGAAGCAACAAGCCGATGACAAAGATAGATCATCCAGCTAAATCTATCCAACATAACCGAAAATCATTTTTCCTTTAATTGGATAAATGCTATAATAAACCTTCATTGGATGGAATGTTTTGAAGGATGGAAAGGAAGTTACAAAAAATGAAACAGACGACTCTTGCTGTTCTCATCGCCTCTTCACTTTTAATCGGTATTCATCCGGGAAAAGCGGATGCGGCGACGACTAAAAAGACATACCGGATCACACCAAAAACAGAAGCGATTGACCCGACGATTCGTAAATATACGACCTATAACGCAAAGACGCGCAACCATTATACGATGCGCTCTTATTTGGAACGTCTTGAAAAAGAGGGGGGCGGGACACTCGTCTTGACGAAAGGAACATATCTGTCTCCACTACGTGTTGGTATTCCGTCCAACACGACGGTGATTTTGGAAGATGGCGTCATCATCAAGAAGACGACGGAGACAGGAACGACGAAGATTAGTTCGACGACCAGTGTATTTGATCTTGTTGCTCCATCCGTGTTGCGTTTGAACAAAAAGGTCGGAAAGTATGATGGTTCACAGAACGTTAAAATCATCGGGAAAGGCAATGCGCAAATCGACTTGAATCGATATACGCGTGGTTCGGCATTCGCCATTGCCCATAATCAAAACTTGTATATCGGCGGCATCACAGTACGGAATCAAAAAGGTTCACATGCGATGGAACTTGATGCAACGAAAAAGGCAGTCATCGAAAACATGAAATTCGTCGACGCCGTCATGATACCGAATACTGGTCCGAATGAATCGATTAATCTCGATACACCAGACCCGATCACAAAGGGGTTCAACTGGAAGTGGTCGAAACAAGACGGAACTCCGAATGCAGATATCACGATTCGCAATAACCTGTTCCGTAACATCAACGTGGCAATTGGCACACATCAATATACAGAAAATCGATTACACACGAATGTGCGGATCGAAAAAAATACGATTGACGGAACAAAGGATTATGCCATTTCGATGATGAACTGGAAAAATCCAACGGTCCGTTACAATACGATTCGAAACGTGCACCGGGCGGATGGAAAAGCGATGACGATTCTCGGTAGAGGAGTTGTCGGAGGGACGATTCGCTACAATCGATTTGAAGACGCGGATCGGGCGATTCAAATGCAGCCGTTCCAAAGCAATGGCTATGCTCCCATCTATAATACGTTTACGGCAGAGCAAAAACGTTACATGCAACAAAATACAGTCAAGCAAGTTGGACTCGATCAAATCGTCTTATTCAAGAAACTCAATGAGTTCACCTATAAAACAGCAGAACGATATGATTTCATTCCATACTAAGACACAAGAAAGCACCCAAGACTAGCGTCGAGGGTGCTTGTTTTGCGTTATGACCGCATTTGTTGTAAGAATGGTTCAATATCGACTTGAAGCGCTTCTGATAGTTTCTGACCGAGTGAAGCATCAGCGCGGTAGAAGTTGCAGATTGCGAGCAAGACCGTATTCTCGTGGCGAACCTGCTCGAGGTCGTTGACGAGGTTCTTCAGGAGAGCTGCTTGCTCGTCTTCTGTCAAACGACGGTATACTTCGCCGGCTTGACCGAAGTTGTTCGTCTTCTCGATTTCGAGACGACCGTGTTTATCATCAAGTAACGGCTGGTTTTCTTCCGTATACTCTGGTGTTTCTTTTGGTTCTTCTTGATAGCGGTTCGGTTCGTAGTTCACCGGACTCGTTTGTTGACCGACTGGCATTGCACCATCACGTTGATAGTTGTTCACTTGTGCGAACGGACAGTTGATCGGAAGTTGTTGGTAGTTCGTTCCGATACGGTAACGTTGTGTATCGGAATAGGAGAACAAGCGACCCTGTAATAACTTATCTTCAGATGGCAACATTCCTGGAATCAAGACACCTGGGTTGAATCCGACAGATTCCGTTTCAGCGAAATAGTTGTCGACGTTCTTATTCAAAGTCATCGTACCGACGTGTTGGAACGGGATGACATCTTCAAACCAATCTTTTGTTGCATCGAGCGGATCGAAATCGAACTGATCGACGTCAGCCGGATCGAGCACCTGTACGAACAGATCCCATTCCGGATAATCTCCATCTTCAATCGCTTGGAACGTATCGTTTGAAGCGTGGTTAAAGTCTTTTCCTTGAATCTCTGTTGCTTCTTCTGCTGAGAGATTATGAATACCAGCTTTCGGTACCCAGCGTAGTTTGACATAAACCGTATTGCCATGAGCGTTCACCCATTTGAATGAATGGACGGAAGAACCACGCATTTTACGGTAGCTTGCAGGAATGCCTTCATCCGTAAAGAGATGCATGAGCATGTTCGTCGATTCCGGACGAAGTGTCATGAAGTCCCAGTAACGGTCAGGATCTTGAATATTCGTGCGTGGATCTGGTTTAAGTGAATGGACCATATCCGGGAACTTCATAGCGTCACGAATGAAGAAGACAGGAAGGTTGTTCCCGACGAAATCCCAGTTTCCTTCTTCTGTATAGAACTTGACAGAGAATCCACGTGGATCGCGGAGCGTCTCTGGAGAATGCGTGCCGTGAATAACAGTCGAGAAACGGGCGAAGACAGGAACTTCTGTCCCTTCTTCTTGTAAAAACGCGGCTTTCGTGTACTTTTTCATTGAGTTTTTGACAGTGAAGACACCGTGAGCACCGAATCCACGAGCGTGTACAACGCGCTCAGGTACACGTTCCCGGTCGAAATGGGCCATCTTTTCAATTAATTGATAGTCTTCTAATAATGTAGGTCCACGACGTCCAGCCGTGCGTGAATTCTGGTTGTCTCCAATTGGTACACCTTGATTGGTCGTTAATCGTTTTTCAGTCATCTGTTATTCTCCCCCTTATGTAAGATTACATTGATTATAAAACAATAATCATTCTAAATAAACAATTTTGCTTGCGAATGTTCTGAATCTTTTTGGTATGTTAAGAATGTACCCATGAAAAACAGGTTAGAAACTTCTTGCTTATCCGTCAAAGGATTGCTATTATAATCAAGTATGTGAGCAACGTTCTGTAAGAACATAGAAAGCGGCTTGACATCACGGGAAAACAAGTGCTATGATAGCAAAGTGAAATGACAACAAAGCAGAAGCATCCCGCTTCTCACCATGTATGACGACTCGTACTGGTTCATCATGAAGATACGCAATGTATAGCGAATGCTGTGCCTTGGCGTTCCTTATGAGTGTGGGCGGGAAAAACTGCCGACGCTTTTTTTATAGCGTTTTCTATCATTCATTTTTCGTGCAATGCACGATGGAGGTGCTAACCATTAGCAAAGATCTGTTAATCAATGAAAGCATCCGCGCCCGCGAAGTTCGTCTTATCGGAGCGGATGGTGCTCAACTAGGTGTCCAATCACGCAACGAAGCGTTACGTCTCGCTGAGGAAGCGGAACTTGACCTCGTCATGGTCGCTCCACAAGCGACGCCGCCAGTTTGTAAGATCATGGACTACGGTAAATACCGTTTCGAGATGCAAAAGAAGGACAAAGAAACTCGGAAGAATCAGAAAGTGATTCAGATGAAAGAAGTTCGTCTTAGCCCGACGATCGAGGAGAACGACTTCCAAACGAAATTCCGTAATGCGAAGAAATTCTTGGAGAATGGTAACAAAGTGAAAGCGAGTATTCGTTTCCGCGGTCGTGCCATTACTCACTCGGAAATCGGTAGACGCGTTCTCGAACGCCTCGCAACGGATTTAAGTGAGTTCGGTGTTGTGGAACAGAGACCGAAGATGGAAGGACGCAGCATGTTCCTCGTGCTTGCTCCTAAGAAAGAAGACTAATCGAATCGAAGTAGGAGGGAATCTCTCATGCCTAAAATGAAATCGCACCGCGGTGCTTCTAAACGTTTCAAACGTACTGCTTCTGGCAAATTGAAACGTGGTCGTGCTTACACAAGCCACTTGTTCGGTAACAAATCAACAAAAGCGAAACGTAAATTACGTAAAGCTAGCATGGTATCTACGGGTGACTTCAAACGCATCCGTCACATGATCGCGAAGTAATTTATCCAATCGTATACAGATTTAGGAGGGAATTTATATGCCACGCGTAAAAGGCGGATATACGACTCGTCAACGTCGTAAAAAACAACTCAAATTAGCTAAGGGCTACTACGGCTCGAAACATACACTCTTCAAGGTTGCGAAACAGCAAGTCATGAAATCTCTCATGTACGCTTACCGTGACCGTCGTCAAAAGAAACGTGACTTCCGTCGCCTCTGGATCACTCGGATCAATGCGGCAGCACGTATCAACGGTCTTTCTTACAGCCGCATGATGCATGGTCTTAAATTAGCTGGTATCGACGTTAACCGTAAGATGCTCGCTGACCTCGCAGTTACAGATGCAACTGCATTTGCTTCACTTGCTGACACAGCAAAAGCAAAATTGAACGCTTAAGTTCTACAATTCGTCGGGGAATTTAATTCTCCGACGTTTTTTTCGATTTAATGATAAAATAAGAAGGCACGTCGATGAGACGGTCATATGATTTTTTTAGATAGAAGGAGAATTAAAGATGGATTGGTTGACACTTTTTGAGATGCAAGAACAGTTGGATAAACGGATTCAGTCAGAACATCAATTGACAGGCAATCAATTCGACGAGCGTCTGCTCGCCTTACTGGTCGAACTCGGTGAACTTGCGAACGAGACACGTTGCTTTAAGTTCTGGTCGAAGAAGGGACCATCCGCTCAAGTCACAATTCTTGAGGAATATGTCGATGGCGTCCATTTTCTACTCTCACTAGGTCTAGCGCTTGATTACAAGAAAAGTCATTTTACAGAAGGTGACTTCTATTTGACAGCAACAGATGCTTTTTTAGACGTCTATAACAAAACGAACGTCTTTGCGATTTCGCGGACGGAACAAAGTTATGATGTTCTGATTGGTGCATACCTTGCATTAGGTGCTACACTAGGCTTTACACAGGATATGATTTTCAAGGCTTACATTTCTAAAAATGAAGCAAACCATGTGCGACAAGACAACGGTTACTAAGGAGGAAATCAGATGAACGAACAATTACATATGCTAAAACGTCTCACGGACGCAACAGGTGTACCGGGAAACGAAAAAGAAGTCCGGAGCCTCATGCGTGAATATTTAGAACCTCATGCAGAAGCATTCCACCAGGATGGTCTCGGTAGTCTGTTTGCTGAACATAAAGGCGCAGGCGAAGATGCACCACGTGTATTGATTGCTGGTCACATGGATGAAGTCGGATTCATGGTCACGAAGATCGATGAAAAAGGATTCCTTCGTTTCCAACCACTCGGCGGTTGGTGGGGTCAAGTCCTCTTGGCACAGCGTATGAACATTGTAACGTCATCTGGTGAAGTCATTCCAGGTGTAATCGGTGCAAAACCACCTCATGTTTTACCACCGGAAGCGCGCAATAAGCCGGTCGACATTAAAGATATGTTCATCGATATCGGTGCTTCATCAAAAGAAGAAGTCGACGGTTGGGGAATTCGTCCGGGTGATACGGTCGTTCCACATTGCGAATTTACTGTGATGAAAAATGAGAACTTCTTGATGGCAAAAGCGTGGGACAACCGGATTGGTTGTGCCATCGCAATCGAAGCAATCAAACGCTTAAAAGCAGACGGACATCCGAACACGATTTTCGCAGGAGCGACTGTTCAGGAAGAAGTCGGGTTACGTGGGGCTCAAACCGTCGCACACCTACTCAAACCATCAATCGCCTTTGCAGTCGATACAGGTATCCCAGGTGATACGCCAGGAATGACCGATCGTGAAGCATTGTCTAAATTAGGTGAAGGCGTTCAAGTCATCATGTTCGATGCGTCGATGATCGCACATCGTGGATTGATCGATTTCGTGACGAAAGTCGCAACAGAAGAAAATATCAAGTATCAACTGGACTTAACACCAGGTGGCGGAACGGATGCAGCAAAATTCCATTTGTCTAATACAGGTGTTCCATCACTTGCATTGACTGTACCGATCCGTTACTTGCACACGAACGTCTCAATCATGCATAAAGCCGATTTCGAGGCAGCCGTCGATTTAGTCGTTGCTGTCACAAAACGTCTTGATGCGGAGACCGTCCAAGCGATCTACGAGGGGTAATAAAATAATGAAGCACATCGCATCAGCAAAGAACGAAATCGTTAAACAATGGAAAAAACTCTTAACGAAAAAAGGACGTCTGCAGACGAACCGTTTCTTGATCGAAGGAGAACATCTGATTGAAGAAGCTGTTCGCGCTGGAATCGTCAAGGAATTGATCGTGCGTGAATCGTACCAAGTACCAGGTTCTTGGAAAAGAAATGCCGATGTCTTTACGATCGATGAAGCCGTCATCAAAGTACTGGCTGAGACGGAAACGTCGCAAGGCATCTTCGCTGTCTGTGAGATGAAACAAGCTTCGGCACAATTAGAACGAGGACGCTATTTGTTGCTCGATCGTCTACAAGATCCAGGGAACGTCGGGACGATGATTCGGACAGCTGACGCAGCTGGATTCGATGGTGTCGTCGTCGGACCGGGAACAGTTGACGTCTATAACGGAAAAGTCATCCGTGCGACGCAAGGATCGCTGTTCCACCTACCTGTCATCTCCATGCCTCTCGAAGAGGCAGTCAATGCACTGCACGAGCAAGGAATTGCGGTAATCGGCACGGCGTTAGAAGGAGCGACGTCTTATCAAACGATCGCACCGATGGATGCACTCGGTTTGATCATCGGGAACGAAGCACAAGGCGTTGCGCCAGAATTGCTCTCTTATTGTGATGAGCGTGCCTACATCCCGATCCGCGGTAAAGCGGAGTCATTGAATGCGGCAGTAGCGGCTGGCATTTTGCTCTATCATTTTGCAAGCGTGGATTGAAACCGACAAGCGTTCATGCTAAAGTGAACATCAGGAATACATCATGGACGTTGATGGAACAGAGTACGTTAGGGAACGATTCAATCAGGGAGAAGCGGTCGTAGACTGAAAACTGCTTCGTGAATCTGCTAACCGAATTCACTCCGGAGTCGCACGAGAGATCGTGACGGGATGCGCCCGTTATCGCGCAATTGGAGGACTTTTCGATTGAAAAGTCAAACAAGGGTGGTACCACGGTGTTTACATCGTCCCTTCGGCATTTGCCGGAGGGACGTTTTTTTATATCTTCAACTAAAGGAGTGGGAAAGATGCGCGAGCAATTAGAAGCATTACGCGATGAAGCGTTGACATTAGTCGATCAGGCAACAACACAAAAAGATCTCAATGACGTCCGAGTCAAGTATCTCGGGAAAAAGGGACCAATCACAGAAGTATTACGAGGAATGGGAAAGTTATCAGCGGAAGAACGACCAGTCGTCGGTGAGATCGCTAATACGGTCCGTCAAGCGATCCAGGAGCAATTGGAACAACGTCTGACAGCTGTCAAACAACAAGAAATGGATGCGAAACTGGCAGCGGAAGCAATTGACGTCACGTTACCAGGACGTCCGAAAAAGGTCGGTCATGCGCACCTCTTGCAACAGGTGACGGATGAGATCGAAGACATCTTCGTCGGACTCGGTTATACGATTGCCGAAGGTCCAGAAGTCGAGCAAGATCTGTTCAACTTCGAGATGTTGAATTTACCGAAGGATCACCCGGCACGTGACATGCAAGACTCGTTCTATATCACGGAAGAAATTTTGATGCGAACGCATACGTCACCGGTCCAAGCACGGACGATGCTCGCTTCGAAAGGAGAACCGATCCGCATTCTCTGCCCAGGTAAAGTCTATCGTCGAGACGAAGATGATGCGACACATTCGCACCAATTCATGCAAGTCGAAGGACTCGTCGTCGGAGAATCGATTTCGATGGCAGACTTAAAAGGAACGCTTGAAGCCTTCGCGAAGCAGATGTTCGGTGAAGCACGTGAAGTCCGCTTACGCCCAAGTTTCTTCCCGTTCACGGAGCCGTCCGTCGAAGTCGACGTCTCGTGCTTCAAATGTGGCGGTAAAGGATGTAACATCTGTAAACAGACGGGATGGATTGAAATTCTGGGCGCTGGAATGGTTCACCCTCACGTTCTCGAAATGGCCGAATATGATAGCACGAAAATGTCAGGTTTCGCATTCGGAATGGGTATCGAACGGATTGCCATGTTGAAATACGGTGTCGATGATATTCGCCACTTCTATACGAATGACGTTCGCTTCAGCGAACAGTTTTAAGGGGGAACGCAGATGTTAGTCTCAAAACAATGGTTGAACGAATATGTGGATGTCAGTCACACATCAGGACAAGATTTGGCTGATTTGATTACAAAGAGCGGAATCGAAGTCGAAGGCGTAGATGTCCGGGATGAAGCGTTGAACAACATCGTCGTCGGACGTGTATTAACGAAAGAAAAACATCCAGAAGCAGATAAATTGAATGTCACGACGGTCGACATCGGGCAAGACGAACCGGTCCAAATCGTGTGTGGTGCACCGAACGTCGAAGCCGGACAAGATGTCATCGTCGCACGCGTCGGAGCTCGCCTGCCAGGTATTAAAATCAAACGTGCCAAATTGCGAGGTGTCGTCTCAGAAGGGATGATCTGTTCACTCGAAGAACTCGGATTCGAAAAGAAATATATCCGAGAAGATGAGCAGGACGGGATCCATACGTTCCGTGAACCAGTCACACCAGGACAAGACGTTTTGGAGTTACTCGGTCTACGTGATGAAATCCTCGAGCTTGGATTAACGCCGAACCGTTCGGACTGCCTCAGCATGTATGGTGTCGCACACGAAGTGGCGGCGCTTTACGATACGACACCGACTTTCCCGGTCGTTGAAGTCAACGAAGCAGAAACTGCGACGGCAGTCGACGTGACGCTTGATTCAGAGGACTGCCCGTTCTACGCGGCACGAGAAATTCAAGGCGTGACGATTCAAGAGTCACCGACTTGGTTAAAAAACCGCTTGATTGCGAACGGCATTCGTCCGATCAACAACGTCGTCGACGTTACGAACTTCGTCTTACTCGAGACAGGTCAACCGCTTCATTCATTTGATGCTGAAAAACTCGGAAAACGGATCGTCGTGCGTCAAGCGCACGCAGGAGAGTCGTTCACGACGCTCGACGAAGTAGAGCGGACGCTCGATTCTTCGATGCTGGTCATCACTGACGGTGAACACCCGGTCGCGCTTGCTGGTGTCATGGGTGGAGCGAATACCGAAGTCGATGAAAACACGACATCGATCATTTTAGAATCAGCTTACTTCGCACCGATTTCCGTCCGGAAGACGAGCCGTGTTCTTGGACTTCGCTCGGACTCGAGTGCCCGTTTCGAAAAGGGCGTTGATCCACGTCGTGTCTTGTTAGCACTCGATCGGGCTGCAACTTTGATTGCTGAACTCTCGGGTGGAACGGTTCAGGCTGGTGTCGCTCAAGCTGGAACGCTCGAGCTTGACGATCACTTGATTGAAGCGAGTGTCTCGTACATCAATCACCGTCTTGGTATGGAAATCGAAGGAACAGTCATGCAAACGCTACTCGAACGTCTTGGTCTCGGTGTTGAATTATCAGGTGATGCCTTGACAGTCAGCGTACCGACTCGCCGCCAAGACTTGAAAATTCCAGCTGATTTAGCGGAAGAAGTCGCTCGTCTCTACGGATATGATGCACTGACTTCAAGCTTACCGTCTGAAGCGAGCCGTGGCTTCTTACCAAAACGGAACATTCACCGTCGTCATTTACGCCGGACATTGCAGGGAGCAGGTCTTTCGCAAGCCATCACGTATTCATTGACGAGCGAACAACGCGCGATGCAATTCAATGAACGAGAAGATTTGCATCCGGTCAAACTGGCGATGCCAATCAGTGAAGCACGTTCGACACTGCGGACGTCACTCATTCCGGGACTCCTTGAAGTCGCGCAGCATAATGTCGCACGACAGCATGCCGATGTCGCGTTTTATGAACTCGGCAGTGTTTATCTGCAACGGGATGCGTCACTTGAGACACTCCCGATTGAACAAGAAATGATCGGTGGCGTCGCAGTCGGTGTGTCAGAACAACACCGTGCGCACGGAACGCTCGTCAAAACAGATTTCTTCGTCATGAAAGGAATCGTCGAGACACTCGCTTCTACAGTCGGTATCACGTTGACGTTCGAGGCAGCGAGCATTCCATCGATGCACCCAGGACGGACGGCGCGCATTTTGCTTGACGGAGAAGCGATCGGATTCGTCGGTCAAGTGCATCCTGGTCTGTCAAAAGAACAGTATGGTCTAAAAGAAGTGTACGTCTTTGAATTAGAGGCGATGGCACTACGTTCGAAAGAAGAGCAGGTCTACTCGGAAATCTCACGTTTCCCATCAATGACACGCGACTTAGCAATCGTCGTCGAGCGATCAGTGACGGCGCAATCCATCATCGATGTCATGACGGAAGCAGCCGGTCCACTTCTTAAGACGATCGAATTGTTCGATGTCTACACGGGTGAGAACGTCGGAGAGAATGAAAAATCATTTGCTTTCTCCCTCCGTTATCAAAACAAAGAACGGACGTTAGTCGATGAAGAAATCACGACAGCGCAACAGCGAGTCGTAGATGCAGTGAAAGAAACGTTCAATGCGGAACTTCGCGCATAATCAGGATAAACAAACAGCCGCTTTCCTTTCAGAGGAAGGCGGCTGTTTTTCGTTTGACGACAGATTCAAGAAGCAAGTTCTTCTGTTTCAGATGAAGCAACTTGTCGTTTCGTAAAGGTGAAATACAGTAGACCACTTACGAGAACAATCAGACTACAGGACAAGAACATATTGGAATAGCCGATACCGCTTGCGACCGTAGCAAGAATCAAGGCACCGATTCCAAAACCTGTGTCATAAGCAAGGAAAAAGGTCGAGATGGCTTTTCCTTTCTGTGCGGGAGGTGCGAAGTTCAAGAGAACGGTTTGAAGACCAGGGAAGATAGAAGCAGAACCGACTCCAATAATGACGGCTGCAAGCAATAAACCAGCCAATGAAGGATACATGCCGAGAATGACAAAGCCCATCATATAAAGAACATACGATGGCAACAACACGAATGCAGCTCCTCGCTGGTCGAACAGTTTTCCAGCAATCGGTCGAATCGCGACCATCCCGAGAGCCACTAGCGCATAAAAATAAGAAGCATATGCGATATGACCGATCGAGTCCGTGTACAGTGAAATGAACGCAGATGTACTAGAGATCGCAACGCCTGCCAACAGAGTCGCCACCAACAAAAGCGGACGCGATAAGAAGAGAGACTGACTTAAACGAAACGCGGACGTGCTTGGGATATGTTGACTCGTCAGTGGCAGACGCGTCATTAACAAGAAGGAGATGATCGCTAGGGCGGCAACCGTCACGAAGTAAAGAATGAAGGCTTTTTCCTGGATGAAGGTTAGACCGATGACGGGACCAAGGACGGATGCCAAGTTCATCGATAGGACGAAATAGCCCATCCCTTCTCCTTGACGTGTCTTTGGAATCAATGTCGTAACGGCGAGACTAATTGAAGAAGATAGCATCCCGAAACTAAAGCCATGGATGACACGGATGACGATTAAATAGAAGAATGATTCCAGTGGTAAGACAAGCAAGTAGCAGAGGCTCATTAATGTAAAGAGACTTGCAGAGACCATTAAGACACGCTTTAAATCATAACGATCTAACCAGTGACCAATCAGTGGACGAGAACAGACGGTTGCCAGGATGAAGCTCGTCACAATCCATCCGAGGGCTGAAGCGGAGACCGGAAACTGCTTAGCAGCGAGTAGTGGAAGTGAGGCATTGAGTAGATAAAACGTGATGAAGAGCAATAGGTTAATGATCAGCGTCATGACGTAATGACGCGAGAATAACCGAGCGATCATGAAGATTCCTCCTGTCGATGTAGAGTAAGTAGGTGCGTCATCCACTCACCGAGCTGTTGCTGATCGGTAAGGGAGAAGGAGGCGAGTAAGCGTTGGTGGGTCTCTTGGACCGCAGCATCGATTTGGTCGAACCGTTCAATGGCTAGAGGTGTCAATGAGACAAAGTGTGTTCGTCCTTCTTTTATCCGAGTGATGAAACCAAGCGTCTCAAGACGTGAGACGGTTTTCGTCACAGCTGGTTTTTCAATGATTAGATAATCGGCCAGTTGGACTTGTGAAACAGGTTGTAGTAATGCAACTGCTTTTATTAGTGCCCATTGACCCGTATGTAACGAGTAGGGAAGCAAGGTAGCATCAATCTCTCGTTTTACGAGACGTGAGACTTTTGATAGTTGTCCGAGTACATGTTCTTGTGTATAGAGCATCCTATTTCTCCTTTTAGTTAACTAGTTAACTTTAAGAGTGTATCAAAGCTGATTAAGAGGTGCAAGGGAAGAAACGCTCATTTCATGCATTGAAGAGAATAATTTTCTAGCATGATAAAAGATTAAGCAAGTCTTAAAGCGGGTATGTTCCGTAAAAGAGTATTTGATTTACTTGAAACAATGGATACGACTATTTATGTGATCGGTTGACTAATTCATCTTGACATAGAGAAGAGACAAAGAAGGGAAGAGTACATCATGAATCGACTAGCGAAGCTCCTGACTGAACTATTACCATTCACTATAAAGGAAGCAATCAATCCACTCATCACGAATATCGCAACCGATTCGCGACAAATCAGACCTGGCGGATTATTCATCTGTATCAACGGCTACACGGTTGATGGTCACGATTATATCAATCAGGCAATCCAAAACGGTGCTGTGGCGATTTTAGCTGAACGATCGTTTCCGGATTGCCCGGTTCCCGTCATTACTGTGCCGGATACGAAACGACTTGCAGGTCAAGTCGCGAATCGCTTTTACAATCAACCGAGTCAAAAGATGCGTGTATACGGTGTAACCGGAACGAATGGAAAAACGACGACGACGAAATTGGCGTATGATCTCTTTCGAGCAACAGGTATAAAAGCCGGCATGATCAGCACGGTCGGTGCACGAATTGATGAGGAACTCATTGAGACGCCGAATACGACGCCTGAAGCCATCATCTTACATCGACTGTTGTATGAAATGGTTGAAAAAGGCGTGACTGATTGCATCATTGAAGTGTCTTCTCACGCATTAGCCGAAGGTCGAGTCGAGGGAGTGTCTTTCCACTCGGCAGCATTTACGAACCTGACGCATGATCATCTGGATTACCATCATTCAATGGAGGATTACGCCAAGACGAAAGCTTTGTTGTTTCAACAAGTTGCTGCGTCAAATGGTCGGACCATCGTCTTGAATCGAGAAGATGGTTGGAGTCGCGTCATGCGAGAAGCTGCGCCTTTACAACCCGTCATCTGGTATACGACGCAACCACACCGGACGTCACAGATCGCGGTCGAGTGGTTGACGGACACCGTCAATGTGCGGATCGACGAGACGACGACGCGTGTGCCGACAGCTTTACTAGGTGAATTCAATGCAGCGAATTTAGCGGCGGCGATGGGATTGTTGCGGGCAGGCGATGCCAATCTCTATACCTTGATTCGTCATATTCCAGAACTGGAATTGCCGAAAGGACGACTCGAACGACTGGACTGGGCACCTTGTGAGATTTATATCGATTATGCCCATACACCGGATGGTCTAGAAAAATGTTTACAGGCACTCACTTCTTCCGGAGAGTCGCTATCGGTCGTTTTAAGTGCAGCTGGAGAGCGTGATCGAACGAAACGAGCGGAGATGGGGCGGATCGCAAGCAAATATTGTGAACACATCATCGCAACGGTCCATGATGCGAGGACAGAGAATCCGGATCGAATCATCGAAGAGCTAATCGTTGATATTCCACGTGAACATTTAGTAGGTTGTCATACGTCCCGTCATGAAGCGCTCGTACAAGCAGCGCATCTGGCGCACGAAGGGAAACGAATCGTCATTGTCGGGAAAGGTCATGATGAGGTAGAACGAATCGGTACAAAAACGATTCCTTTTAATGAAAAACATATACTTCTTGCGGAATTAGAACGACTGTCTGAAGGGGAGTCCGTCATTTAAAAAAACCGACCATTCCGTTAAGGTCATGGTCGGTTTCGTTTCGTGGCTAGTTGTTGTGCCTTTTTCGTATTCGCAAAATGGGCTTTCGTCCAGTCACGAAGTTTGTCAGCTCCATAACGTAAGATCAGTGAAGCGGCGACTTGATCCACTTTAGCACCAGCACCTTTCGGAATGACGACACCTGTTGTCTCGCTCAACTTGTCCATCTCCTTCAAAAAGATGGCGCGAGCGATGATGGATGAGGCAGCGACGGCGACATGGAGTTGTTCCGCCTTGGTCGAGAAGTAGACATTTTCTCGAACGGGATTGACGACACCAGACAAGTGTTTGTAGTAAACAGTCTTTTCAGCGAACTGATCAATCAAAATCGCTTCTGGTTTCGTCTCCAGTTGGTCAAGAAGTCGCTCGAGTACATCATTATGCATCAGGGCAGTCATCTTTCCTTGTGTCATCGTTCGTTGCATCTGATTGTATTCTGGATTGTGTAGGATACGATATGTGTACGGAATGACAGCATGGAGATCGCGAGCAATCCGACGAATCTCGGTATCGTTCAGATGTTTGGAGTCCCGAACACCGAGTTCGTGAAGAAGTGCAATCTGCTTTCGATCAACGAAGGAGGCGACGACGACGAGTGGACCAAAGAAATCGCCTTTTCCGACCTCGTCACTGCCAGCGACGGACCATTCTGCAAAACCATTCGGTAACGTTGAAACAAGTGGTTCCTTCGATTTAGTCGGTGTAGCCGTACCGAAGCGTGAAGCGATGGTTTCGGCTTCGGTTCCTTGAAACATCACTTTTCCAGAATTGTAAATCGTGATGACACATCCGGGTACTTTAGCGGCGAAGCGGGCATACGGTGGACTCTTCGTCTGTCCTTGTTTAAACTCTTGTATGACGAGGTCTTGCTTTTCTTTAGATAAGCGTAAAACGGTAGTTCCCACGAGATAACCTCCCTTTCCGGGATTAAGCATACCATCCTTAAGACCGATGGGGGACTTCTTTTCCTAAAACGAAAATGATGGTACTATATGAAAGAAGCAAAGTATGAGGAGGACAGAAAAATGGCTGATTCAGAAGGGTTGAACCGGACGACGATTCATATCGCAGGCAATGATTATACGATTGTCGGAACGGAGTCGCCAGAACACGTACGCGAAGTGGGTCTCCTCGTCGATACGAAAATTCGAGAAATCCGAGAACAAGCACCACAACTCGACGTTCGTCAAATCGCCGTCCTAGCGGCGCTTAATATTGGTAGTGATTACGTAAAAATAAAAAAGAATTTGGGTGAACTATAAACTATGATTTCTTTCGTTATCTTATTACTTCTCGCCTTAGGCGTCATGACGGGTGTCCGACGGGGAGTCGTATTGCAGGCCGGGCATTTGCTCAGCCTGATTATTTCCTTCATCGTTGCCTTGTCGTTTTATGAGGAACTGGCGACGAAATTCCGTTTGTGGGTTCCATATCCGTCGACACTGGATGATGCGGGAATCGACTTGACGATGTTCGCAATTCCAAGTTCAGCACGACTCGATGAGGTGTTCTACAAAGCCTTTTGGTTCGTCGTCCTGTTCTTCGGTACAAAAATCATCTTAGCGATTTTGTTATCGATGTTTGATTCGTTGACGAACATTCCGATTTTAAAACAAGTCAAAGGATTATTAGGTGGCGTCTTCGGCTTTATCGAGATGTACATCTTCATTTTCTTACTCTTGTTCCTCGCTGCATTCGTTCCGATTCAGTCGATACAGGATGCCATTGCAGACTCGAGTTTGGCAAGTTTCATCATCCAACATACACCGCTCCTTGCGAATTGGCTGATGGATCAAGTTGGATTGATAAAATAAACATGCTCCCGTTAAATGGGAGCTTTTTTTGAGGGGAGAATTGCACATGCGTACGATTCAAGATGCAATGCGTCACTTAGAACGAATCTCAGTCTATCTAGAGGTTAAAGGGGAAAATCCGTTTAAGATCAATGCTTTCCGAAAAGCAGCAAGTATCCTCGAGGCATCGGATGCTGACTTCATGGCAATCGACGATTTCACGGCGATGAAGGGGATTGGTAAAGGAACGGCTGCTGTTCTTGAGGAGTACCGGGAAACGGGAACGAGTACGGCACTGACGGAACTCGAACAAGAAGTACCGGAAGGACTGATTGCTTTACTGAAGATCCCAGGTCTTGGTGGGAAGAAACTTGCTAAATTGCATGAAGTCGGCGTCATTGATGCGGATTCCTTTGCAGAGAAATTAGCGGATGGTACAGTCGAAGCGATGCCTGGATTCGGTAAGAAGACGGTCGAAAAGTACGTCAAAGCGCTCGAAACGTTTGAAACACGACCAGAACGATTACCGTATGGTGTCATGCGGAAGGTCGTTGCGGAATTAAATCAGACCCTTGCGTCGTTCGATGAAATCATTCGCTTCGAAGTTGGTGGAAGCTTCCGCCGAGCAGAAGAGACGTGCAAGGATCTTGATTTCATCCTCTCGACGAACGAACCGGAACGGATCAAGGAGCAACTCTTGGAACTGTCGCTCATCGATGAAGTCATCGCTGCCGGCAGCACGAAAGTATCACTCGTCTTAAAACGAGACGTCCATTATATCGCGGTTGATTTCCGAATCGTCGATGACGCGGCGTACGCATCCACATTACATCACTTCACGGGTTCGAAGGATCACAATGTCCGGATGCGTCAGCTCGCCAAAGAACGGGGAGAGAGCATTTCTGAATATGGCGTTGAAACCGAGCAAGGATTAGTACAGCCGAAGACGGAAGAAGAATTGTTTGCGCGGTACGACTTACCGTTCATCGCACCTGAATTACGAGCAGGGCGTCAAGAGTTCGAGCAGGATTTGTCACACCTTTTAACGGAACAGGATATTCAAGCAGATGTGCACATGCATACGACATGGTCAGATGGAACATTATCTGTTGAAGAACTAGTCGATGCGTGTGCTGCACGAGGGTATACATGGATGGCGATCACCGACCATAGTAAGTATATGAAGTTCGTCAATGGATTGACGGAAGAACGTCTACGTGCGCAACGGGTCGAAATCGAAGCAGCACGCAAGAAACATCCCGAGATGACGATTTTATGTGGCGTCGAGATGGATATCTTGCCTGATGGATCGCTCGATTATGCAGATGATTTCTTAAAAGAGATGGATTACGTCATTGCCTCGATTCATTCGAAATTCGATCAGACGGAAGAAGAGATCATGCAACGGCTTGAGAATGCGTGTCGTAATCCTTACGTTTCTCTGATTGCCCATCCGACAGGACGAATCATCGGTAGACGAGAGGGCTATGCCGTTAACGTCGATCGCTTGATCGAACTAGCAGCCGAGACAGGAACAGCGCTTGAGATGAATGCAAACCCTGCACGATTCGATTTGACGGCAAGTTCCCTAGCAAAAGCGAAGGCTGCTGGTGTGAAAATTTTGATCAATACGGATACACACCGACCAGAAATGTTAGAAGATATGAAACTTGGAGTCCTCCATGCACGTAAAGCCTATTTGGAGGCGTCTGATGTCATCAATACGTGGAGCGCTGAAGCAGCACTTGCCTTCTTCGGTCGAAAACGTTTAGGAGTGGATTAAATGAATGCCAACGCATTACGCGTCTTAGAATATGAGAAGTTAAAAGAAAACATGTTATCGTTCACAGCAAGCTCACTTGGAGCACAGTTCGTTCGAGCGATGCATCCAGCGGAAGAGTTCGAGCAGGTCAAGGAATTGTTAGCCGTCACGACGGAAGCAACGACGGTTTACCGATTGCGTGACCGTTACCCGTTCGGTGGATTGACAGATGTCCGCAGTGAAGTGAAACGGGCAGAAATTGGTTCGGTCCTCTCGACGAGTGAACTCTTATCCGTTGCAGACGTCGTCTATTCAGGACGTCAAGTGAAGGCGTTCCAAGAACGATTGCATGAAGATCATCCGGATCTACGATTACCACGACTCGACAGTCGAATCGAACAGATCACGAAGCTCGTTGAGATCGAACAGGGGATTCGCCATGCCATTGACGACCAAGGAACTGTTCAAGATTCGGCAAGTGATAAATTACGAGCGTTACGTAGTCAGTTGCGTTCGCTCGAAGGACAAGTTCGTTCAAAAATCGATAGTGTCTTACGTAGTAAAGCGAAGATGCTGTCTGACGCCATCGTGACGATGCGAAATGATCGCTACTGTGTCCCGGTCAAACAAGAATATCGTCAAGCGTTTGGCGGGATCGTTCATGATCAGTCGGCGTCCGGTGCGACGTTGTTCATCGAACCACAAGCCGTCGTCTCTGCGAACAACGAGATTCAAGAAGCACGTTTGAAAGAACGGGCGGAAATCGAACGAATCCTTGCACAATTATCAGCACTTGTTGGGAGTGTCGGCGACTCGCTGCGCATCAACCTCGATGTATTAGCAGAACTTGATTTCATCATGGCAAAAGCATTATACGGTCATCAGATCGGAGCGGTCGAACCACGCTTGAATGAAAATCGCCATATCATTCTGAAGGAAGCACGACATCCCTTCATTCCAAAAGAAGAGGTCGTACCGATCACTGTCTCGCTGGGTGGCGATTTTACATCACTCGTCATCACCGGTCCGAACACCGGTGGTAAGACAGTTACTTTAAAGACGATTGGTCTTCTGCAATTGATGGTGCAATCAGGACTATACGTGCCGGCAGCAGATGAGACGGAGCTCAGTGTTTTCGATGCGATTTATGCCGATATCGGGGATGAACAGTCGATTGAACAAAACTTGTCGACGTTCAGCTCGCACATGACGAACATCGTCTCGATGATGGAGAAAATCGATTTCATGAGTTTGGTGCTGTTTGATGAATTGGGTGCGGGAACGGACCCGACAGAAGGTGCTGCCCTAGCGATTGCAATTCTTGATGAAGTGAAACGCCGCGGAGCACGTGTTGCAGCGACGACGCACTATTCGGAATTAAAAGCGTACGGCTATAACCGAGAAGGAGTCGTCAACGCGTCGATGGAATTCGATGTCGAATCACTCAGTCCGACGTATCGCTTACTCATCGGTGTACCAGGACGCTCGAACGCGTTCGAGATTTCAAAACGTCTCGGACTCGAAGACCGGATCATCGATGCGGCACGTGGTCAAATCGGTAGCGACGCACAGTCCGTCGAAACGATGATCGAACGACTGGAAGAGGCGAAACAGCGTGCTGAAACGTTAGAGGCTCAGTTGCTAGAAGAGAAGAAACGACTCGTTGCAGAGCGTGAGCAATTCGAGCAAGAACAAGCAGAGATTCAGGAAGAGAAAAATGAGATTCTGGCAAAAGCGGAAGAGAAAGCAGCACGTGCAGTCGAACGTGCCCAAAAAGAGGCTGAAGGCGTCATTAAACGTTTGAAAGAATTGCGTGATGCTGGTGCCGTCAAAGAGCATGAACTGATCGAGGCACGTAAAAAACTTGAAGATGCGAAGCCGAGTCTGCAAGAGAAGCGGATTGCTAAAGTAAAAGCGAAATACGATCAAACGCCACGTTTTGATAAAGGCGAAGAAGTCAAAGTCACGACGTTCAATCAAAAAGGCTATATCATCAACCAACAGGCGAACGGCGAGTACACCGTTCAAGTCGGCATCATGAAGGTGAACGTCAAACCGGAAGATCTCGCGAAGATCGGCAGTACTCCAAAACGTCCTCAAACAAAAGGGCGTTCTGGTGGTACGAGTGTGACGAAACAATCGGCGCCTTCAGCTGAACTGGATTTACGTGGCGTCCGTGTTGAAGAAGGATTATCGAAGCTCGAACGCTTCATGGACCAAGCTTTGTTATCGAACTACGACCACATTCGTGTCATCCATGGTCTGGGTACGGGAGCGATGCGTCAAGGTGTCCAAGAATTCTTGAAAGGTCATCGTCACGTCAAAGGTCACCGCTTAGGTGGTCAAGGTGAAGGCGGACACGGTGTGACGATCATCGAACTGAAATGAGGAAAGCAAGATGAACATTTTTGAGAACGTCTATGTCTATACGACAGCGCTCTATTCGGTCGCGGGATTACTGATCATTTTAGGACTTGCACTTTTTGAGTTGACAACCCGGTATAAAAACTGGGAACATATCAAGAGTGGCAACATCGCCGTTGCGTTAGCAACAGGTGGAAAAATCATCGGACTCGCCAATATCGTTCATTTCGCTGTTCAAGGGGAAGAACGGGTCGGGTCGATATTTCTTGAAAGTGCTTTTGGCTTCTTACTGTTGATATCGACATACTGGATCTTTGAATTCCTGACACCGAATTTGCCGGTAGACCGTGAAATCGAGAACGGCAACATTGCTGTCGGTATCATTTCATGTGCCTTATCGATCGGCATGTCCTACGTCATCGGATCAGCGTTAGTGGGGTGAATCCGTGTTAGAACGTTTAGCGAAAATCATGTTCGGGGTTTCGATTGCCTTTTTGGTCGTCGGTATCCTTTGGATTGTATTTAATTAAAAGAACCGGTCTTACCGTGTGATCATTCCGTACTGACATCGTTTCAGTACGGAATTTTTATTGGAAGCCACGCCTAATCAAAAAAGGAGGAACGCATATGAACGTACGAAAAACATCAACAACGACAGAAACGAGACGCCGTGCTTTTGAGGCGATGCAATTGATTTCTTGGAAGGACATCTTCTGGGTCATCATCGGATCGGCGATTCTCGCCTTTGGAATCAACTACTTTACGATTCCGAACGATTTATCTGAAGGTGGATTGATCGGGATCACGGTCATCTTCTACTATCTCTATGGCTGGGATACGGGACTTGTTTCCCTGATTGCGAACGCCTTGCTGTTCGTCGTCGGTTATCGATTCCTCAGCCGGAAGACGATGCTTTACTCCGTCATCTCGGTCGCCGTCACATCATTTGTCCTCTCCTCAACAGCAAGTCTTGCAACTTCATCAGATAGCCGTTTAATCGGTACGGTCTATGCGGGAATTCTGATTGGTGTTGGGATTGGTCTCGTCATTCGTGCTGGAGGAACGACGGGCGGGGGAGTCATCATCGCTCGACTGATGAATAAATACTTGAATCTCAGTATCGCGGTCTCGATGTTCATCATCGATGTCGCGGTCGTCGGTGCATCAGGATTTCTGTTCGGAGAAGAGACGATGCTATACACGTTGATTGCAATCATCATCGGCTCGTACTTGATTGATCTCGTCAGCGAAGGATTAAATGTCCGCGAAGCGGTCACGATCATCAGTCATCGCCAAGAGGAGATCGCGACGATCCTGACAGAGACGCTCGGTCGTAGCGCGACGGTCATCCACAGTCACGGTCATTTCACGAAACAAAAGAATGATATGTTGTATATGATCGTCGATAAACGACAACTGGCACCGTTGAAACAGATCGTCGAAGCAGCAGATCCCCGCGCCTTCGTCGTCATTCATAAAGTGCGCGAAGTCATTGGTGAAGGATTTACGTATCCATCCCGGTGATGTCTATTAAAAAGCAGTGCTTCTTCTTTTTCGGAAACGAGAAAGGGTGGTGCTGCTTTTTTGTATGATGATTTCTAATTGAACGAATCGAAAAAAACAAGCAGATTTGATTTCTTTTTTTGGATTTTACTGGCATGTCGAATTCGATTCAACGTATAATAAAAATGAATAGTAATTCATTATCAGGGAGGGAAACGTATGGAATCCGTTTGGTTATCTGATTATCCCGAGCAAGTACCCGCATCGATTGATTATCGAGAATTACCTCTTTATCAGGCACTCGATGAGGCAGCGACTGATTTTCCAGAACAACGTGCCTTGAGTTTCTTAGGAAAACGTATGACGTTTCGTGAAGTACGTGACGAGGCCCGCGCACTTGGGAGCCTATTACAAGAGCACGGACTAAAAAAAGGGGATCGCGTCGGACTGATGTTACCGAACTGTCCCCAGTATATGATCAGTTATTATGCTGTTCTCTATGCAGGTGGTATCGTCGTCCAAGTGAACCCACTCTATACAGACCGTGAACTTGAACAGATTCTCGTCGATTCAGGAGCACATCTACTCGTGACGCTCGATCTACTCTATCCGAAAGCGTCTCGTGTCAAGGCGTCGACGACACTCAAGACCGTCGTGACGACAAGTATCGCGGATTACCTTCCCTTCCCTAAAAATAAACTCTATCCGATTAAAGCACGGAAAGATAACAACATCATCATTGATACGACAGGTTCGATCCCGTTTTTATCTTTGCGGGGGTATGAACCGATTACACCAGTCGCGATTCAACCGAAGGAGGACGTCGCGGTTCTCCAATATACGGGTGGAACGACAGGCGCACCCAAAGGTGTCATGTTGACACACTTTAACTTGAGTGCAAACGTCGAACAGATCGACAACTGGTTCTATAAATACAATCGAGGAGATGGACGGAAGCTGTTAGCAGTCGTTCCTTATTTCCATGTCTATGGCATGACGTGTAACCTCAATTTCGGCATATTTAATGCCTATGAACAAATCATCGTTCCGAAATTCGATATCGAACAGGTACTCAAGACGATTCATAAGGAAAAACCGAATCTGTTCCCAGGTGCTCCGACGATGTATGTTGGTCTATTGAATCATCCGAAGCTGAAGAAGTATGATCTCTCTTCGATTGAAGCCTGTATTTCTGGTTCAGCTCCTCTACCAGTCGAAGTGCAGGAAAAATTCGAAGCGCTGACGGGTGGGCGGATCGTTGAAGGATACGGTCTGTCTGAAACGAGTCCGGTGACGCATACGAACTGTATCTGGGATCGTCGGATTCCTGGAACGGTCGGTATTCCGGTACCCGATACGCAAGCGAAAATCGTCCAAGCGGACGGAGAGACACCAGCTGCTCCAGGTGAGATTGGTGAGATTATCGTCACAGGTCCGCAAGTCATGAAAGGATACTGGAAACGACCAGAAGATACGCAAGCTGTTCTGCGAAACGGTTGGTTGCATACGGGAGACCTTGGATATATCGGTGAGGATCATTATTTCCGAATCGTCGATCGGAAAAAAGATTTGATCATTGCTTCTGGATTCAACATTTATCCACGTGAAGTCGAAGAAATCCTATATGAACACCCAGCCGTTAAAGAAGCGGTCGTCATCGGTGTTCCGGATGTCTACCGCGGAGAGACTGTCAAGGCGTTCATCGTCGTCAAGGATGAGATGACGGTCACGGAAGAAGAACTCGATCAATTCTGTCGTAAACAGTTAGCATCGTTCAAAGTGCCGAAGCAGTATGAATTCCGGCAAGAGTTACCGAAGACGTTCGTTGGTAAGATTCTCCGCCGTGTTCTCGTTGAAGAAGAACGTGCCAAACAACTCGAAGAAAGCAGTTGACAGGATAAAATGACATGATAGAATAAATATGAATGAACCATCATTCATTTTATGCGTTAGGAGATAGTGGAATGAAACGAACAATGTCAAAGAGTGACCGCATCATTGATGCCGCCGTAAAAGTCATCGCCAAGAACGGCTACCATGGAGCGAAAGTGACTGCCATCGCAAAGGAAGCCGGGGTTGCGGATGGAACGATCTATCTGTACTTCAAGAATAAAGAACATCTCTTGATTTCGCTATTCCAAGCGAAAATGGGAAGCTTCATCGAATATTCCGAAGGACAAATCGCGAGCCATACATCAGCGACGGAACAATTGGCAGCATTGATTGAGGCACACCTCGAGCAATTATCCGTCGACTATGATTTAGCGGTCGTCACGCAGATTGAGTTGCGTCAATCGAACCAAGACATGCGTCAAAACATCGCTGCCGTCTTAAAGCCGTACTTGCATCTGATTGACCGGGTCGTTAAGCACGGGATGACGACAGGTGAGTTTTCAAACGATCTGGATTATCGATTAGCACGTCAGATGATTTTCGGAACGATCGATGAGGTCGTGACGAGCTGGATGGCAAGTGGATTCAAATATGAGTTGCTTGAGACACGCGACGGGATTCATCGGATGTTGATCAAAGGGCTGAGTTAAGCCCTTTTCATGACAACAACTATGTAAGCGGATACAAAGAATGATGGTGAATAGACGACAAGGGGGAGCATGAGATGGAAATCTATGTACTGTTGAAACGCACATTCGATACGGAAGAAGCAATCCAACTCGAGAATGGTCAAATCGATGAGGATGGCGCTGAGTTCATCATTAACCCATACGATGAGTATGCGGTAGAAGAAGCGATTCGTGTCCGTGATGCACAAGGGGGAACGGTGACGGTCGTGACGGTCGGACCGGAAGATGCGGACAAGGAATTACGAACAGCACTCGCAATGGGAGCGGATCAAGCAGTTCGTATCTCGATTGAAGATGATATCGAAGAGGCAGATCATTTCACGATTTCTGAAGTGCTCGCTGGTTATTTGAAGGAACAAACGGTTGATCTCGTCATCGCCGGGAACGTCGCAGTCGATGGCGGAAGTGGTCAAGTGGCGCCTCGCGTCGCAGAACTACTTGATATCCCTTACGTGACGACGATCACGAAACTGGAGCTTGACGGTACGAAAGCTGTCGTGACACGCGACGCTGAAGGGGATACCGAGACGATCGAAACAACACTTCCGTTACTCGTCACTGCGCAACAAGGATTGAACGAACCACGTTATCCAAGTCTTCCAGGGATCATGAAGGCGAAGAAAAAGCCGCTTGAAGAACTCGAACTCGATGATCTCGAACTTGATGAAGACGAACTCGCACCACGTCTAGAGACGATTGAGCGTTTCTTACCACCGAACAAAGCAGCTGGTAAGATCCTCGAAGGTGAACTGAACGAGCAAGTCGCGCAGCTCGCATCATTATTACGTAACGAAGCAAAAGTGGTCTAAGGGGGAGAAACGAATGACAAAAGCATTAGTACTCGCAGAATCACGGGATGGTAGTTTACGGAATGTGTCGTTTGAGGCAATCGCAGCAGCGCGACGTGTCGCAGATGAAGTCATCGCGGTCCTGATTGGACACGATGTCGCAAAGGATGCCGATGCTCTAGCATCACGCGGAGCGGACCAAGTCCTCGTCGTAGAGGATGAGCGTCTTTTACACTACACGCCAGACGGTTATGGACAAGTCTTCCTCGAGTTGATGAATCGAACGTCACCCGACGTGCTCGTCTTCGGTCATACGTCGCTCGGCAAGGATCTATCACCGAAGATCGCGGCAAAACTACAAGCCGGTTTGATCAGTGATGTGACGGCGATTGAAGGGGAAGGCGCAGATGCGTCATTCATTCGCCCGATCTACTCGGGGAAAGCATTTGAAAAAGTCAAAGTCGCAGAAGGCAAGACACTCTTTACAGTCCGTCCGAACAACATCGATCCGCTCGAAGCAGGTAGTTCACAAGGAACGGTCGAGTCGGTTACGGTTGAACTGAAGGATTTACGGACAATCGTCGCAGACATCGTACGCAAAGCAACAGGCGGCGTTGATTTGTCAGAGGCAAAAGTCATCGTCGCAGGTGGACGAGGCGTCAAGAGTTCGGACGGCTTCGCACCGTTACAAGAACTAGCAGATGTCCTCGGAGGAGCAGTGGGTGCTTCGCGTGGTGCTTGTGATGCAGATTACTGCGACTATGCGCTTCAAATCGGTCAGACAGGTAAAGTCGTTACACCGGATCTTTATATCGCGTGTGGGATCTCAGGTGCGATCCAACACTTAGCAGGGATGTCAAATGCCAAAGTGATCGTTGCGATCAACAAGGACCCGGAAGCGAACATCTTCTCTGTCGCTGACTATGGCATCGTCGGTGATTTGTTCGACGTCGTGCCACTATTGACAGCTGAATTCAAAAAAATGCTCGTTCACGGATGAGTTTGAAGACCGGTGCCATTATCATGGTGCCGGTTGTTTTTGCAGATTTTTCGCGTGAGCAGTTTCGTTTGTTGGAAGAGACTGCTATGATATACTCGAATCAATAAAGAGATCACCCATTTTTTTACCGGGTGGATCTACTCATTAGGAGGTTATGATCAATGGCAATCGTACACGCAACTAGCCAATCATTTAAAGAAGAAACACAAGAAGGTCTCGTCCTTGTTGATTTTTGGGCAACATGGTGTGGACCATGTCGTATGCTCGCACCTGTTCTTGAAGAACTCGATGCTGACATGCAAGATGTAAAAATCGTCAAAGTCGACGTAGATGCAAACCCAGAAGTAGCTGGAGCATTCCAAGTTCAAAGTATCCCGACACTCGTTCTCTTCAAAGATGGACAACCTGTCAACAAAACAATGGGCTTCATGCCAAAAGACGCACTTAAAGAATTCGTTGAAACATCTAACTAATTCTTTCCTGCATATCAAAACAGACCGTTCTGCACAGGCAGAACGGTCTGTTTTTTTAGATTACATTGGCGTACAAAGTTCGATCAGGTGACCATCGGGGTCGAGGACATAGGCGACGACTTGCCCCCATGGTTTTTGTGCAGGTGCGAGGACGGTCTCATATCCTGCCTCCACCACCTTCTGAAATAGAGTAGGGACGTCATCCGTGATGAAACCAATCTCTAACGTCTGTTGTGTTTTTCCACTCGGTATCATGTAATCCGGAATCAACTGTTGCACGTCTTCACGCGTATTGAAGGCGAGTGTCGTCTGACCGGTCTCGAACTCGATGTAGCTGCCGTGCTCCGCCTTGACGGATAAGCCAAGAACGTCTCGATAGAATGTCAGCGTCCGTGCAGTATCTTCAACGTATAAAATCGTATAGCCGTATTGAATCATCCAAAAGCCTCCTGTCAATCCTCGAATAACGAAGCGATGTCTGAAGCAGGTGTCGGGTAAGCGAATCCAGTCTGTTGCATCGAAGTACTTGGAATCCGGTGTTGCATCGCAAACGAGAAATAGTTTGCTAGTTCCGCTGCATTGACACCGATGAAGTGTGCGCCAAGGACTTGATCATCTTCCCCGACGAGCACTTTCGCCCGAGCGAAACTGTCCTTGATCCGTGCGTTCGTTTGCCAAGCGGACGTATCAATCAAACGACCACGATAAGGAATACCTGCTTTTTTCAAAGCAGCTTCCGTCTCACCAACGAGGGCGAGGTTCGGCGCGGTGAATACGACGCTAGGTACAGGGAGCAGCTCTAGTTTCCGATTGTTCCCTTCGAGCATGTTATCGGCAGCGAGTCGTCCTTCGGTTCCAGCGAACGGCGTCAACGCTGGATTCCCACTGACAGCAACATCTCCTGCGGCATAGATATGTTCGACGGAAGACTGAAGGTACGCATTGACATGAATTCCTTTTTCATTATGCGCAACGCCAATCGCTTCGAGACCAAGCTGATCGATACTTGCGACACGTCCAGTCGCATTCAAGACGACATCCGTCTTCAAGACGTCACCGTTCGATAGATGAAGGGATTCCTCTTCGTAAGCGACGACCTCTGCTTCTTTGATGATCGAGATACCAAGTGCCCGTGTGGCTTCTAACAGCACATCAACCAATTCGCTCTCGAATTGTTTTAAGGCGTTAGAACGTAAGACGATCGTGACGTCTGCGCCAGCAATACGAGCGAGATGGGCGAACTCGAACGAGATATAACCGCCACCGATGCAGACGAGTCGGCGTGGAAGTTCTTTCAGTTCAAGAAACTCATTACTTGTTATGAAACGCTCACTACCGGGTACAGATAATTCGCGAGGTCTTAGACCGGTTGCGATTAAAAACTGTTTCCCTTCGATTTCGTCTTCACCAATTCGAAGGCGATGTGAAGACACGAAATGCGGTTCTCCATGGAAATAGTCGATGTCCGTTTCCGCGTACCGCTTTCGTGTTTGCTCCGGGATGGCGCGTGTGTATTCATTCTTTCGCTCCATCAATTGGCGCCAATCAATCGAAATCAGCCCCTTTACGCCGTATCCGAGCAATCGCTCGACAGCGTCTTTCGTCTCACTACCCGTCAGTAAGATTTTTTTGGCGTCACATCCACGTTGTGCGCATGTGCCACCTGGAGTGAAGTTCTCCACGATGGCAACACGTAGTCCTTTTTCAGCGAATTTATAAGCCGCTTGGTTTCCAGCGGAACCTGTTCCGATCACAATGCAATCATATGTACGCATTTTTCATCCTCCGTATGTCATAATCAATGTATGGTATTTACCCGAACGAATAAAACTAAAAACGGTGAAAGGAGACATTTATTTGGGACATCAAGAACATATCAAAGCGAAACTATCCCTTTTGCCTGATGAGCCAGGATGTTATCTGCACAAAAATGAATTCGGCGAAGTCATCTATGTCGGAAAAGCAAAAAATCTCAAGAATCGTGTCCGTTCCTATTTCACGGGAGCACATGATATTAAGACGGAACGTCTCGTCGCGGAAGTCCGTGACTTCGAATACATCATCACAGCTAGTGAACTAGAAGCGTTGTTGCTTGAGATGACGCTTATTAAGAAACATGATCCGAAGTACAATATCATGTTGAAGGATGATAAGTCGTATCCGTACTTGAAAATTACGAATGAGACATATCCTCGCCTGATCACGACACGTAAGTTGAAAAAAGATGGTGGTCATTATTTTGGTCCTTATCCGAATGCGTATGCGGCAAACGAGACGAAACGTCTGCTAGATCGTTTATATCCGCTACGTAAATGCCAGCCGATGCCGAAAAAACTTTGTCTGTATTACCACATCGGTCAGTGTCTCGGTCCATGCGAAATCCCGAATCTCGAGTCGGAACAAAAGGCACTCGTTTCGGAAATCCGACGTTTCTTGTCGGGCGACACAAAAGAGCTTGTCGAAGACTTGAAACAGAAGATGGCGGACGCGGCCGAAACGATGGAATTCGAACGTGCGGGAGAATTGCGCGATCAAGTAAGGGCGATCGAGTCGATCATGAACAAACAAAACATGATCACAGCGGATCTGACGTCACGTGACGTATTCGGGATCCATGTCGATAAAGGCTGGATGTGTGTCCAAGTCTTCTTCCTTCGCGGCGGAAAGATGATCGAACGTGATGTCTCGCTTTTCCCGATCTATGGTACACCGGCAGAAGAGCTCGAGAGTTTCATCGTCCAGTTCTACGAAAAGAACATCAAACCAAGTGAAGTATATGTACCGCCACTCGTCAATCAGTTGCTGCTCAAAGAGGCGCTATCGATTAAAATTCACGTTCCGGTCCGAGGATCAAAACGGAAATTACTTGATCTAGCGACGAAGAATGCTGAAAATGCGATCTCGGAACGCTTCGAGTTGTTAGCAAAAGATGAGAAACGGACCGTTCAAGCAGTCGAAGAACTCGCCGATGCGATCGACGTTCATCCATTGTCCCGGATTGAGATCATCGATAATGCGAACATTCAAGGTGCGGATGCCGTCTCGGCGCTCGTCGTCTTTGAAGACGGTAAACCGCTTAAGAAGGAATACCGGAAGTTCAAAATCCGGACGGTGCAAGGACCCGATGACTATGAATCGATGCGGGAAATCGTGCGCCGTCGGTATCGTCGGTTGTTACTTGAAGGAGCGCGCCTTCCAGATCTCGTCCTGATTGACGGAGGAGTCGGACAGTTGAATGCTGCTTTAGAAGTCATTCAAGATGAACTCGGTTTATCCCTGCCGGTCGGCTCATTAAAAAAGGATGACAAACACCGGACGAGTCAGTTGTTGTTTGGAGAAGGTGCACGGTTAATTGAACTAAGTCCGCGTTCAAGTGCGTTTTATCTACTTCAACGCATGCAAGATGAAGTCCACCGGTTTGCAATCACGTTCCACCGCTCGCTCCGTTCAAAAGGGATGACTCGTTCCTTGCTCGACGAGATTCCAGGAGTCGGACCGAAACGACGCCAACAGTTGATTCGTCATTTCGGATCGATGCGTAGCTTGCGACGCGCAACGATCGAACAGTTGGCGGAAGCAGGATTACCTGTCAAGTTAGCGGAAACCGTCGCTGAATATTTAAGTCAAGCAAATGAAGAATGAAAAAAAGCCGTCCTCTTGAAGAGGGCGGCTTTTTTAGTGATTAGTTGTTGATGTACTTTTCGTAGTATGAACCAAAGTCACGCTGGTTCCACTGATGGTAGTGACCTTGTAGCCACTCGAAGGATTGTTCGGACAACTCCTTGAATGTTTGCGGCACGTTCATGTCACCTTGACGAAGTCCGCCGAGAATCGTGACCGAATGATTCAATGAGCTGTTTGCGAATTCGAGCATCTTTTGTCCTTCATACTGTTTTTCAGCGATCGCAAGAAGTGTTTTGTAAAGATCTTTCACATGTTCGAGTTGTTTCTTATCGACGTCGATCGAATAATGTTTGCCACCGATCTCGAATTTAATCTCGACATCAAGATCGACCGTTCCCGCCGTTTCGAACATGACGTGGCGAATCGGATAGTGTGCGTACGGATAACGATACAAGACGCGTTTCGAACTGACGGCACTTTCACCATCGAGGTGAATTAAAGCCAGATTCGTAAAGCAATACTCGTCAGATTTAGATTTGATCAAGAAATAGATTTTCTCGCCGTCTTCATGTAAGACATAATCGTCAGCGGCTGCCTTGTCGAAATCATCAGGATGAATGACTTGTCCGATATCACTGAATCCTGTTAAATCTGCTGCTAGTTTTTTGAACATGTGAAGTTCCTCCTCGCGATTTGTGTACGAATGATTTTACGAGCATTTACTGCAAAAGGTTTCATGAATCTATTTCGATGTTGAAAATTAAGATTCCTGTCACGTTTTATGTAAATTTCACTTGAGCGGTTCAAGTGGATCTTTAGGGTCGATTTGGACCGTGATTTGAACGAGCTCTTTATTTAACTCGGCATATCCTTCCGCGACACATCCGTTAAAACGAGAGAACTGTTCAGCGAGGAAACCCGCTTCGAGTTGGAAGTACCCTTGTGGTCGTTCATCTCTCGTCGTATCAGGAGGAGACAGAACGAATGAGATAGCAGTTCCTTTACGTTTCTTGATTTCGAGCGTTCCCCAACCTGCTTGTTCAAAAAATAAGGCTAATTCAGATTCATCTACGACAGGGAATTGACGCGCTAGACGTTTACCTGCCCAGTAGATGACTTGCCGATAATCCGATCCTAAAAGATCAGTCAGCACATAATCTCGGATCAATTCGATACCGAAAAGTGGTGTTTGATTTGGTGTAGCATCCATCATGATTCACTCCTATCTGTGAACCATTATACCGAGATGATTCTTGTCGGTCATTGTTTTCCTAAAAAAATTTGCAGTTAAATGCAACGGCTCGGGTTGTCTTCTAAAAAGGACAGGAGTAGAATAAGTGATGAAAAGACGAATTTCCTTATGAAAGCGCTTTTCTACCAAAATGCGCCAACGGTTGATTGGCAAACAAAAGGGGGGATTTGGATGGCGAATCATCGTGATTTCGTGAGTCGTAAGATACACTCACTGCTCGGCGTCATTCCAATCGGGTTATTTTTACTTTCGCACTTAACGACGAACTACTTCATCGTACGTGGTGAGGAAGACTTCAATAAGGCCGCGGAATTCGTGGGGAACGTTCCGTATCGATTGTTCTTAGAGATCTTTGTCATCTTCATTCCGATCATCTTGCATGGTGTCTACGGTGTGTACATCGCATTCACCGGTTCTGCGAACACAGGGCGTTATACATACTTCCGGAACTGGATGTATGTACTGCAACGGTTCAGCGGTGTATTCCTTGTCGTGTTCATCACGTGGCACGTTTGGGAAACACGGATTGCCGCTGCGATGGGAACACCAGTCGATGCAAGCATGATGCAGAACATCGTCGATAACGGATTCATGCTCGCGTTCTATATCGTCGGGATCTTGGCGACGACATTCCACCTTGCGAACGGACTTTGGACGTTCTGCATCACATGGGGAATCACGCAGTCACCAGCATCTCAACGGGCGATGTCTTACGTGGCAGCACTCGTATTCATCGGTTTATCGTTTGTAGGCGTACGCTCGATCTTAACGTTTGCAGGCGTGTTGTAAGGAAAGGGGAACTGACAACATGGCGAACAAGAATCTTGTCATCATCGGCGGAGGGCTTGCCGGTCTGATGGCTACGATAAAAGCAGCGGAGCAAGGCGTACCAGTTAAGTTATTCTCACTCGTACCCGTTAAACGCTCACACTCTGTTTGTGCACAAGGTGGCATCAACGGAGCGGTCAATACAAAAGGGGAAGGGGATTCACCATACCAGCATTTCGATGACACGGTATACGGTGGGGACTTCCTCGCAAATCAACCACCTGTTCAAAAAATGGCGGAAGCAGCGCCGAAGATCATTCATATGTTCGACCGGATGGGTGTCATGTTCAACCGGACACCGGAAGGCTTACTCGACTTCCGACGTTTCGGAGGAACGTTGCATCACCGGACGGCATACGCTGGAGCGACGACTGGGCAACAACTATTGTACGCATTGGATGAACAGGTTCGTAAGTTCGAAGCGCAAGGTTTGGTAGAAAAATATGAAGGATGGGAATTCCTTCGTGCCATCATCGATGACAATGGCATTTGTCGTGGAGCAGTTTGTCAAAACCTCCGGACGATGGAAATCGAGGCATTTGCCGCGGATTCTGTCATCCTCGCGACAGGTGGTCCTGGGGTCATCTTCGGAAAATCGACGAACTCGGTCATCAACACAGGACAAGCAGCAGCAGCTGTCTATCGTCAAGGAGCAATCTATGCGAACGGTGAGTTCATTCAGATTCACCCGACAGCGATTCCTGGAGACGATAAATTACGTCTCATGAGTGAATCAGCACGAGGTGAAGGTGGTCGCGTCTGGACGTATAAAGACGGTAAACCTTGGTACTTCCTTGAAGAGAAATATCCGGCGTACGGAAACCTTGTTCCGCGAGATATCGCGACACGCGAGATTTTTGACGTCTGTGTCAATCAAAAACTCGGCGTCAACGGGGAGAACATGGTCTATCTGGATCTATCACATAAAGACGCAAAAGAACTCGATGTCAAACTCGGTGGGATCCTTGAAATCTACGAGAAATTCGTCGGTGATGATCCACGAAAAGTACCGATGAAGATTTTCCCGGCTGTTCACTATTCAATGGGTGGACTATGGGTCGACTACGATCAAATGACGAACATCCCTGGATTGTTCGCAGCTGGTGAATGTGATTATTCGATGCACGGTGGTAACCGTCTCGGAGCGAACTCGCTTCTCTCTGCGGTATACGGCGGAATGGTCGCTGGACCATCTGCCATCGCATATATGAACGAACTCGAGACATCGGTTCATGAGATGAGCGAGGACGTCGTCGAAGCGCATAAGATCGAAGAAATCAACCGTTTCAACGATATCCTATCCATGGAAGGTACGGAAAATGCGTATCAAATCCACCGTGAGCTTGGAGAAATCATGACGGATAACGTCACGGTCGTCCGGTATAACGATAAGCTCGAAGAAACACTTACAAAAATCAAGGAACTCCGCGATCGCTTCACACGCATCTCGGCAACGGATACAGCGCGTTGGAGTAACCAAGGGGCATCGTTCATCCGTCAGCTCGATCACATGCTCGACCTAGCCGAAGCAATCACGCTCGGTGCCTTAAAACGTGACGAGAGTCGCGGAGCGCACTACAAACCTGACTTCCCGGAACGTAATGATGAACAGTTCTTGAAGACGACGATGGCGCGTTATACGAATGGTCATCCAGAAATCTTCTATGAAGACGTCGACACGTCGTTGATTCCACCACGGAAACGCGACTACAGCAAGAAGTCGAAGAAAGAGGTGAAAGCATAATGGCGACACCACTCGAATCATCCACTACGCAAAAATCGGTTCAATTCATCGTTCAACGTCAAGATGGACCTGATGGTAAACCGTATGATGAAGCGTTTGAAATTCCGTACCGTCCGAACATGAACGTCATCTCTGCTTTAATGGAGATTCGCCGGAATCCTGTCAATGCAGCTGGTGAAAAAACGACACCAATCAACTGGGACATGGGTTGTCTAGAAGAAGTCTGTGGTGCTTGTTCGATGGTCATCAACGGTACACCACGTCAGTCGTGTACGGCACTCGTCGATAAACTCGAACAGCCGATCCGTCTGCAACCGATGCAGACGTTCCCGATCGTTCGTGACCTTCAAGTCGACCGTCAACGCATGTTCGATGCGTTGAAAAAGGTCAAAGCATGGGTCCCAATCGATGGAACGTACGATTTAGGACCAGGACCGCGTATGCCAGAAAATAAACGCCAATGGGCATATGAGTTATCGAAATGTATGACGTGTGGCGTGTGTCTCGAGGCATGTCCGAACGTCAACGATCGTTCGACATTCATCGGACCAGCATCGATTTCACAAGTTCGTCTATTCAACTCGCATCCAACAGGTGCCTTCCACAAGGAAGAACGCCTTGAAGCGTTAATGGAAGATGGCGGGATCATGCAGTGTGGTAACGCTCAAAACTGTGTCGAGGTTTGTCCGAAAGGGATTCCACTGACGACTTCGATCGCAGCGATGAACCGTCAGACGACACTTCATTCATTCAAGAAGTTCTTCGGTAGTGACGAAGGACGGACAGGTGAAGCCGTTAGTTCATGATTTATCAAAGAAGGAGCTTGCTCCTTCTTTTTTCATTCAGACAGGAGGAACTCATTGTGCGCGTACCAGCTTATATTCCAGAACTTGAATCATGGCTTGAACAGATGAAACATGGCACACGACTCGATGTCGCCGTTCGTTTTGCGGAGACGGATGCCTATGGTCATATGAATAACCGGGTACCGTTCGTCTATTTTGAGGACGTTCGGACATTGATGTTAGAGGAAACAGGATATTCGCTTGCAGAAGACGGCATCATCGTCGTTGCGGATGCCCAGTGTAATTACATTCGCCAAGTCTACCCACGGGCACGTCTCGCTGTTTATGCGTATCCGGTACATGTCGGTAGTGCATCGTGTGACGTCCACTATGCGGCATTTGATGAGCAAGGTGAACTGATGTTCACAGGACGGACATCGATGGTACAAATCGACCGTGCCGGGAAAGCATTCCCGTGGAGTGAAGCATATAAAAATTCCTTGCAGAATCGATTCGAATCCGTTATCATTTGATAATGAGTTCACATATTCGAAAACGACTCACTAGTACGTTATTAGTGAAGGGAGATTTCTTAATCATGGAAAAAACATTCAAAGTCATCGCGGATTCAGGCATTCACGCTCGTCCGGCTACTCAGCTCGTCAACACAGCTTCTAAATTCCAATCAGACATTAACTTGGAATACAACGGGAAGACTGTCAACTTGAAGTCAATCATGGGTGTTCTTTCACTCGGAATCGCGAAAGATTCAGATATCAAAATCGTTGCAAACGGTGACGATGCTTCTGAAGCAATCACGACTCTTTCAGATATGCTGACTAGCGAAGGTCTTGCTCAGTAATCCTGTAATCGTACATTCTCGGACGCCGGTCTTGCACCGTCGTCCTTTTTTGTTACCATAGGAATGAGAGAAAGAGGTGGAGAAGAGTGAATCGAGCGATTGGAGTACTGGATTCCGGAGTCGGTGGGTTGACGGTCGCACGTGAATTGATGCGACAGTTGCCCCATGAGCGAATCATCTATGTTGGGGATACATTGCGGTGTCCGTATGGTCCTCGCCCAGAAGAGGAGATTCGTGAGTTTACGTGGGAGATGATTGATTATCTCGTGCAACAAGATGTGAAGTTGATCGTGATCGCCTGTAACACAGCCACGGCTGTCGTCCTAAAAGAAGCGCGAGAACGTTTAAATATACCTGTCATCGGTGTCATTGATCCTGGGGCCCGTGCGGCAGTCAAGGTGACGCGTACGAAACGAATCGGTGTCATCGGAACGAAGATGACGATTACAAGTAATTCCTACGAGAAGGCGTTACGCCACGTCGAAGGACAAGTCGTCGTCGAATCGTTAGCGTGCCCGCCATTCGTCCCGCTCGTCGAGTCGATGCAGACAGACGGTGCGTACGTCGAACGTGTCGTTGCCAATACATTACGACCATTGATGAATTACGATATGGATACATTGATCCTCGGGTGCACTCATTACCCGCTCCTAGCAGATGTGATTGGACGGGTCATCGGACCAGGCGTCCAGCTAATCTCTTCAGGAGACGAGACAGCGCTCGAGGTAGCAGCACTACTTGATTACAATACGATTTCAGCAGATGTGACACAAATTCCGGAACATCGTTATTACGCGACAGGCGATATCCGCTCATTTGATCAGATTGCGACGGACTGGCTCGATCAGACCATCCATGCGGAGCGCATCGTGCTTGGAACGGAGGAAGATTAAATGCGGATAGACCAACGAACGGCGGATCATCTCCGTCCTATTCAATTATCGATTGATGTCAATAAACACGCAGAAGGTTCTGTCTTGATTGAACTGGGAGATACGAAAGTCCTCTGTACGGCGACCGTCGAGGAGAAGGTGCCACCGTTCCTTCGCGGTAAACGCCAGGGCTGGATCAATGCGGAATATTCGATGTTGCCACGTGCGACGGCTCAGCGGACCGCACGAGAAGCCGTCCGCGGCAAACAGACGGGACGGACGATGGAAATCCAACGTCTGATCAGCCGCTCGCTTCGGGCCGTCGTTGATTTAGAGAAGCTCGGGGAACGAACGATCTGGATCGATTGTGATGTCATTCAGGCAGATGGCGGTACACGAACGGCATCGATCACTGGTGGTTTTTTGGCACTCGTCCGAGCAGTCGATCAATTGATTCAAGCGGGAAAACTGACAGATACACCGATCAAAGAGGGCATCGCAGCCATCTCGGTTGGAATCGTCGAGTCGAATGTCTTGCTCGATCTATGCTATGAAGAGGACGCTGCGGCGGAAGTCGACTTCAATCTCGTCATGACCTCATCGGGTAAAATCGTCGAGATGCAAGCAACAGGAGAAGAGTCGACATTTTCCCGTCAAGAGATGCTCGAAATGCTCGAACTTGGGGAAAAAGGAATTAAGGAACTGATTGATGCTGGCCGTGAGGCACTCGGTGTCTCTTGGTGGTATGTAGGAGAAGAAGTGGGGGAACATAGATGAAGGTCATCGTCGCAACACACAATGCAGGTAAAGTGAAGGAACTTGAAAGCATGCTGGGTCGTCTCGGTTATACGGTCGAATCGTTACTCGATCACGCCGATGCTCCGGAAACGGACGAAACAGGTGAGACATTCGAGGAGAATGCACTCTTAAAAGCAACAGAGGCAGCAGCCTACTTTGGCCACGCGGTACTTGCTGATGATTCAGGTCTTGAAGTCGATGCTTTAGATGGCGCTCCAGGTGTCTACTCGGCACGATTCGCGGGTCTTGAAAAGTCGGATGCGGCGAACAACGCTCTACTGCTTGAAAAGTTAGTAGGTGTTCCGGAGGAAGAGCGGACGGCGCGCTTCGTTTGTGTCCTCGCGCTAGCGAAACCAACGGGTGAGACATTGACGGTTCGTGGAACGATGGAAGGGCGAATCGGTTTTGAAGCGGCGGGTTCGAACGGGTTCGGTTATGATCCATTGTTCGTCACGGCAAGCGGACAGACGGCTGCTGAGTTGACGAAAGAAGAAAAAGCGATGATTAGTCATCGTGGCAATGCATTGCGCAAGCTCGAACAGGACTTAACTACTTTCTTAGGAGTGTGATGAAGATGAGAGCGTTGATCGTTAGTGATAGCCATGGACTAGAACAAGAACTGCTTACGATATTCGAACGTCACCAAGACGTGGATTTGGCATTTCATTGTGGGGACTCCCAATTGACGCGCGACATCGAATCATTATATCCATATCGTGTTGTGCGAGGGAATTGCGATTACGGACACGATTTTCCGGAAGAAGTCATGTCGGAAATAGATGGTCGTACCATCCTTTGTGTCCACGGACATCGTCAGGACGTCAAATACAGTCTAGATGTCTTGCAGCATCATGCGAAGGAAAAGCAGGCGGACATCGTCTGTTATGGTCATTCCCATGTTGCGAAGGCTGAATATCGGGACGGCGTGTTATTCATCAATCCAGGTTCAATCCGGATGCCGCGTCATCGACCAGACAAGACGTATGCGATTCTTGAAGTGGATCAAAACCGTTATTCTGTCGATTTTCTCGATGTGAACGGTGATCGAGTGAATGCCCTGCATCTGGACGGAACATTTTTGTAATAAAATAAATGCAATGTTTGTAATGTGATTGACACGAAAGAATTGTTCTAGTATAGTTTATTCGTGTTGACACGTCCCAATAGCTCAGCAGGATAGAGCAACGGCCTTCTAAGCCGTCGGTCGGGGGTTCGAATCCCTCTTGGGACGCTATAATTAAAATAGAGACTGCCCTTACGAGGGTGGTCTCTTTTTTTTATTCCGATTTTCGATTATAATTAAGGTATCATGAACTCGAAAGGGATGAATGCAATGTGGAAGAAAGTTGGAGCAGTCCTTGTGCTAAGTACGTTTCTTGCTGGATGTAGTGAGATTTCAAATACAGTCGACGATGCAAAACAACAAGTCAACGATGTAAAAAATAGTGTCGATTACGCTGGAGAACTTCAAGGCATTGCAAAAGATACGGCCCAAGTCACGTCAGATTTGTCGGCTTCCTTGAATGAAGCGGCTACGACAGCGCGTGAATCTGCAAACCCTGAACAGGCACTCGATCAACAAATCGAAAAGTTGAAGGAAAACGGAACGATTGATCAGTTCAATCAAGAACTGGATCAAATCGATCAACGATTAGCGGGACTTGAAAATCCGCCACAAGAATTGCAAAATTTAAGTGCAAAACTCGAGCAGTACGTGAATCAATCGGAAGACATCGCTCGATTACTTGAAGCGGACGTCTCGTTAGATACGTTGAATCGATTAGGAATCGAGCAGGCAGGACAACTTCAAGAAGCAATCACGAACTGGACATCTTTACTCGACCCATTTACGAAATAAGAAGTTGAACATGAAGGAGTGCCGGAATATGGGGACATCGCGCTGGATGGAACATGAACTAGAAGTAGAGCGAGCGCGCATTCTTCGTTTGCCCGCTTCTAAACAAGAACAATTGATTATGGAATTAGAGACTGACCAATTGACAGGAGAAGATGTCTTACACCGGCTCTATGTCATTCAACCACTCTTAATGCATGACCGGGAACGATTTGAAACAGTGGCAGAACGATTTCTTGAAGTCGAGGGTGTCGAGCAAGTGCTCGCACTCTTTCTTTATGAACTCGGAGAACGTTATCCGATGAAACTCGCTTTGCGCTCGGCGTCACCGTATCTACCTTATGGGCTCGCGCTTCGATTAGATGAAATCAAACAACAGATGCGTGTTCGCGAACAAAAGCCGGCAGTTCAAAACAACCCTGTTGCGCAGCGTGAGGTAACATCAGCAACGGAATTGATGCATGTGTTGCGACATGGCAGTTGGGTTGAACAAATGCGCCAATTGACCGGTAGGGAATTCGAACGGACATCTGAGCTCATTGCATACATCACACAAAAATACCTTCAGGCGCAAGAGACAGAACATCAAAGTCTACTCGTCATTGATCAGTTATTAGGAAGCGTGCTTGATCACGTGTCATATCCGGTAAGCATTCATGTGCCACACGTAGATGTAGACTGGACGATCTCGTCACGTGAAGAGTTAGAAGAAATTTTGCTGGTACATCAACAGGAGCAACAAGCGTTACTGGCATCGATGCATACGTTAGAGCGAATGGATCCGTTCCGAGCGTTACTCGTCTTGCGATCGGATCAATTAATCCATCTTGAAGAGCGAGAACGAATTGGATCAGACATGGAGAAGTGGCTCGCAGCCTGCGAAGAACTCGCAGGTCTGACATTTGAACGTGAAGAACCGGAACGTATCCTCAGTCCGCTGGCGAAGCGGTTATATCGAGCGGCACATATCCTTTATCCAGAAGTCATCGCATTCGAGCAGATTTACTTCGATTGAGACATCTGGAAACGATTCGTTCAACAGTGGTAATCGTCAGAACGATTGTGCTATAATGTGACTTGTTGTACACACATGTACGCTAATTGACAATTTTGGAGGGACTCAGCATGACTGCAAAATGGGAAAAACAATCAGGTAGCCTCGGCGTCCTCACGTATGAAGCGCCTGCTGAAGCATTTGATAAAGCGGTAGACCAAGCGTTCAAGAAAGTCGTTAAGACTTTGAACACACCTGGTTTCCGCAAAGGAAAAATGCCACGCGCAATGTTCAACAAAATGTACGGTGAAGAAGCACTGTACCAAGATGCACTCGATATCCTTTACAAGGACACAATTGAAGGTGCAGTCGTCGAATCAGGAATCGAGCCAATCGCGCTTGAGAACATCGACGTTGAAACACTCGAAAAAGGCAAGCCAGTCGAATTCAAAATCACGTTCGTCATCGAGCCAGAAGCTACACTCGGTGAGTACAAAGGTCTTGAGTACACAGCAGTTGAAACGAACGTTACTGACGAAGACGTCGACGCTGAACTCAAAACATTACAAGAACGCGGTGCAGAACTCGTCGTTAAAGAAGATGGCGTCATCGAGAATGGCGATACAGTCGTATTCGACTTCGCAGGTTTCGATGGGGAAAACCAATTCGACGGCGGAACTGCTGAGAACTACTCACTCGTCATCGGTTCTGGAAACTTCATTCCTGGATTCGAAGAGCAAATGGTCGGTTTAAAAACTGGCGAGCAAAAAGATCTTGAAGTGACATTCCCAGAGGAATACCACGAAGCATCACTCGCTGGAAAACCAGTTACATTCAAAGTAACGATCCACGAAGTTAAAGCACAAGAGCTCCCTGAATTGACAGATGAGTTCGCAAAAGAAATGGATGAAGAAGTTTCTTCACTCGACGAGTTGAAAACAAAAATCCGTACGCGTCTCGAAAACACACGCAAACAAGAAGCTGATGCTTCAATGCGCGATGAGTTAGTCGAAGCGGCTACGAAAAATGCGACAGTTGATCTTCCAGAAGTCATGGTCGAAAACGAAGTCGAGCGTATGGTTCAAGAGTTCACACAACGTATTCAATCACAAGGCATCGACCTCAACATGTACTTCCAGTTGACTGGAACGACAGAAGAGGCAATGCGTTCTGAAATGAAAGAGCAAGCGGAAGAGCGCGTTAAAGCACGTCTCGTCCTCAAGCAAATCGTTGCTGACGAAAAAATCGAAGTAACAGATGAGGAAACTCAAGCTGAACTTCAATCAATGTCAGAACTCTACAACATCCCTGCAGATCAACTTGAAACGATGCTTGCACCACAAGGTGGTCTTGAAACGCTTAAAGGCGATCTTCAATTCCGTAAAGCTATCGATGTTCTCGTCGACAACGCAAAAGCAAAATAAGCCATTTCATGGTTTTCGATCGACTTCAAGCCCAATTTCTGGTCTTGGAGTCGATTTTTTTGTACGATAGGTCAAACAAGGACAAACGATCCTTGGTTCAGAACATCAAACTGTAAATCGTTCGTCCAGGATTTGAAAGACTTTCCTTGTTCATGCTACAATCATAAATAGTAAAACGTGAGACGGGATGCTACAGGCATCCATACAATTTCCACGTTAAAGGGGTGGACCTTTATGTTTAAATTTAACGAAGAAAAAGGTCAGCTAAAATGTTCTTTCTGTGGAAAGACACAAGAACAAGTACGCAAACTTGTTGCTGGACCTGGCGTTTACATTTGCGACGAGTGTATCGAACTCTGCAATGAAATCGTAGAGGAAGAACTCGGCACTGAAGAAGAAGTCGAGCTAAAGAATGTTCCGAAACCGCATGAAATTCGTACGACACTTGACGATTATGTCATCGGTCAAGAAAAAGCGAAGAAGTCGTTGTCTGTAGCGATGTATAATCACTACAAACGAATCAATGCTGGTGGTCGCGCAGATGATGTCGAGCTTTCGAAGTCGAACATCGTCATGATTGGACCAACAGGTAGCGGTAAAACACTTCTTGCCCAAACGATGGCACGTATCTTGAACGTACCGTTTGCGATTGCAGATGCAACAAGTTTGACGGAAGCCGGTTATGTCGGTGAAGACGTCGAGAACATCCTGTTGAAACTCATCCAAGCAGCAGACTATGATGTTGAGAAGGCTGAAAAAGGAATCATCTACATTGATGAGATCGATAAGATCGCTCGTAAATCAGAAAACCCGTCGATTACACGTGACGTATCTGGTGAGGGTGTCCAACAAGCCTTGCTGAAGATTTTGGAAGGAACGGTTGCGAGTGTACCGCCACAAGGTGGACGAAAACACCCACATCAAGAATTCATCCAAATCGATACGACGAACATCTTGTTTATCGTCGGTGGCGCATTCGATGGTATCGATCAGTCGATCAAACGTCGTCTTGGTAAAAAAGTCATCGGATTCGGAAACGATTCAGAGAACCGTAACCTTACACAAAAAGAAATTCTGGCAGCTGCATTACCAGAAGATCTTCAAAAGTTCGGTTTGATTCCAGAGTTCATCGGTCGTTTGCCGGTCATGGCGACGCTCGAGCCACTTGATGAAGAGGCACTCGTTCAAATCTTGACGAAACCGAAAAACGCCCTCGTGAAACAATATAAGAAAATGCTTCAACTCGATGATGTCGAACTCGACTTCACGGAAGATGCACTTCTTGAGATTGCAAAACTTGCAATCGAACGTAAAACAGGTGCGCGTGGTCTTCGTTCCATCATCGAAGAAACTATGCTTGATATCATGTTCGAAATCCCATCGCGTGAAGATATCGCGAAAGTCATCATTACAGCAGAAACGTTGACTGGTAAACGCGGTCCAACGCTTGAGTTGAAAGATGGTACAATTGAACATGGGAAAGAAAAAGAAACGGCGTAACACCGTGACAAATCGGCTCGGAGGCTACTTGTACGCCTTTCCGAGTCTTTTTGTTTAGGAGGAATTCGAATGAAGAAAAAACAATATCCACTTTTACCGTTACGCGGTGTCGTTGCGTATCCGTTGATCGGATTGACGATTGATGTCGGGCGTCCGGTATCCTTAAAAGCCTTACTTGCATCAAAGGAACACGAAATTGATCTCGTCGTCGTCACGCAACGTGACCCAGAAGCAGAGCCGTCTGTCGACGGGCTGCACCAGGTTGGTACACTCGTTCAAATCGCGAAGATGAGTGAACTCGGGAATGATACGGTCCGTGTCCGCGTCATCGGGAAGGAACGCGTCCGGATTGAAAACGTCGAGGAGACGGACGAGGGATATCAAGCCGTCATCGAACCAATCGAGAAGATGGACATCAAAGGGGCGAAACAAGAAGCACTTGTTCGTCTGATTAAAGAACAGTTCGGTCAGCTCGTCTCTCGGATCAAAGGAATCGGAACGGATGAACGTCGTCGGTTCGAGACATACGAACGTCTCGACTCATTAACGGACTATATCACGTCGAAGTTACCAATCGATATCTCGAAGAAACAGGAGTTTCTCGAACAACAGGATCCAGTCGAACGAGGGTTGATGTTGCTTGACGTCATGAAGCACGAATATGAAGTCGTCGAACTCGAACGCGAGATGCGTGAACGGACGAAGAAGACGATTGAACAATCGCAACGCGAGTATTACTTGCGGGAACAATTGAAGACGATTCAACAAGAACTCGGTGGCGAGTCGGCTTCTGTTGAAAGTGATGCGACGAAATACCGGGAACAGCTAGCGATGCTTGATTTACCAGAAACGACGGTTGCAAACGTCGAGAAGGAAATCAGTCGTTTAGCGGTCGTACCAGCGACGAGTCCCGAACATGGGGTCATTCGCAACTATCTCGAATGGTTCTTCTCGTTGCCGTGGAATGAAGCAACCGATGATTTCTTGAACGTCTCGGCTGCTTCGGAACAGCTTGAAAAGGACCATTACGGTCTAGAGAAGGTCAAAGAACGGATCCTTGAGTATCTTGCCGTTCGTCAATTAACGGACTCATTACGTGGACCGATTCTCTGTCTATCTGGTCCTCCGGGAGTCGGGAAAACGTCGCTTGCCCGTTCGATTGCAACAGCGCTCGAGCGGAAGTTCGTCCGCGTCTCACTTGGTGGCGTGCGCGACGAAGCGGAGATCCGTGGACATCGCCGGACATATATCGGTGCGATGCCAGGTCGAATCATTCGTGGTTTAAAACAAGCAGGAACGAACAACCCGGTCTTCCTGCTCGATGAGATCGATAAAATGTCAAATGACTTCCGTGGTGACCCGTCGTCCGCGATGCTTGAAGTTCTTGATCCAGAACAAAACAACAGCTTTTCTGATCACTATATCGAAGAACCGTTCGATCTATCGAACGTTCTGTTCATCGCGACAGCGAACGATGTCTCGAATATCCCCGGACCATTGCTCGACCGGATGGAACTGATTCAAATCGGTGGCTATACGGAACAAGAGAAAACGGAAATTGCCGTTCGTCATCTCTTATCGAAGCAACTGGCTGAACATGGTCTGAAAAAGAGTCAATTAACAGTCAAGGCAGACGCGCTAGAAGAAGTCGTCCGGCGTTATACACGAGAAGCCGGTGTCCGGAATCTCGAACGTGTTCTCGGCTCACTTTGCCGGAAAGCAGCGAAACAAATCGCGATGGGTGAGAAGAAACGGGTGACGGTGACAAAACGTAATCTGGATGATTTCTTAGGCAAACCGATCTACCGCTATGGTCAAGGCGAGCTCGAAGATATGATTGGCGCGGTGACTGGTTTAGCGTATACTGCTTTTGGGGGCGATACGTTGACGATCGAAGTCAGCCTTGCTCCGGGTAAAGGGAAATTGCAGTTAACCGGGAAACTCGGTGATGTCATGCAAGAGTCGGCTCAGACCGCTTATAGCTTCGTCCGAGCGAATGCGACGTCCCTTGGCATCGAACCGAATTTCTACGAAACGCAAGACATCCACATCCACGTTCCTGAAGGTGCTGTACCGAAAGATGGTCCATCTGCTGGGATCACACTCGCGACAGCATTGATTTCCGCTTTAACAAAACGTCCGGTTCGCCGGGATGTCGGGATGACAGGTGAAATCACGTTGCGTGGACGTGTCTTACCGATCGGTGGATTAAAGGAGAAGTCACTCGCAGCACATCGTGCGGGCTTGACGACCGTTCTGCTGCCGCAAGACAATACGCGGGACATCGATGATATCCCGGAAAGCGTTCGCGCAGGAATGGAATTCATTCCGGTCGCGACGATGGAGCAAGTGCTCGAACATGCATTAAAAGGAGAGTAACATGAAAATTTATAAAGCTGATTTTATTACGAGTGGCGTCAATCCGGAACATTATCCGGAGCCAATGTTGCCAGAAGTGGCACTCGCAGGGCGATCGAACGTCGGAAAGTCTTCCTTCATCAATAAGCTGGTCCAGCGAAAAGCACTCGCACGGACATCTTCGAAACCAGGTAAGACGCAAACCTTGAACTTCTTCAACATCAATGATGAAGTCATGTTCGTCGATGTACCGGGTTACGGGTATGCGAAAGTCTCGAAGACGGAGCGTGAAGCATGGGGCAAGATGATGGAGAAGTACTTCACGCAACGGGAAATCCTCAAAGGTGTCGTACAGCTCGTCGACATCCGACACGATCCGTCTGCGGATGATGTGACGATGTATGATTTCTTGAAGTATTACGATCTACCGGTCATCGTCGTTGCGACAAAACTCGATAAGATCAAAAAGAGTCAACGTGATAAACATATCGCGGCAATCAAACGTAAATTGCAATTTGACGGTCAAGATACCTTGATTCCTTTCTCATCTGAGACAGGAGAAGGCGTCGATACCGCATGGGAAGCGATTTATCGTCTACTGTAAAATAACGAAACGTTCTGTTCTCCGGCAATAGGAGAGCAGAACGTTTTTTAATTAGGGTTAAAGTAATCTATAAATAGCATCTAATCATTTCCTTCCATCATTTTTGATTTCCATTATATGAACATTATTTAATTCACGTTACAATGATAGGAACAAATTGTTCTAGTGGGAGGCTATGCCAATATGAGGCGTTATAAATGGACGTTTGCAATCGTCATATTACTTATTCTGACACCATTTGCCATTTGGTTCTTAAAGCAGGAAAAGACATTAAATATCGCGCTATTTGATTATACGAACGGTACAGATGAGCGAGAGCACGCTGGAACGACGTGGTTATTGAATCACTTGAAAATCCGAAATGCGCAAGAGCAAGATTATAAGTATTCGGATTACATTAATCGTTATGACGGTACACAAGGGAAGCAAATGCTACAACAGGCTTCTAAAGCAGATGTGCTGTTGTTTACGGATACGTATGGAAAGTCATATGACGTCAACGGAAAAAAAGAACATCGTGGTGGCTTGACGACGGAAGACGTCGAGCTCGCGACCGAAGCCATTTCGCAAGGGAAAACCGTCGTGGCGGAGTTCAATACGGCGGCAAGTCCGACGTCGGTCGAACGGTCCAATGCGTTTCGTCAATTGTTCGGAACGGCTTGGACAGGATGGATTGGTCGTTTTTTCCCGGATTTAACAAAATTGCAAGGTATTGAGAAGAACGTCGTAGCTCAATTAAAAGCACAGGCGAAAGAAAAAGAATTTAAACTATCTGGTCCAGGTTATGTCTTCATCAATGACTCAACGGAAAAAGCTTTTTTCGTCAATGATGACACACCATTACTTTATAAATGGGATAAAAACAAGGGCAATGCAAAAGATGAGGTGCGTTATAACTACTGGTTTGAGATTTTAGAGCTAGATGGTGGCGAGCAACAAGCGCATTTTTCTTGGAAACCGTCAAAGCAGACCCAAGCGATGCTTCGGAAATATCAGTTGCCGCTTGAGTTCCCTGCGTATGTTACGCAAGGAAGTGGACACTATTTTGCTGGTGACTATACAGATGTCGCGGACATCCCGCGCTACTATCGATATAGTGGGCTTGATTGGTTCCGTAAACAGTTCATCCTCGATAGTGCAGAGAGTGAATCAGCATTCTTTTGGAAGATTTATGCCCCGACATTGACGCGAATTTTAGAAGATACAAAACGTGTTTCGACGCAAGCTGCAAAAGTAAAACCACTCTCACAAACGAAAGTCGGCAATCAGGAATTACGAACTCGGGCACGAGAAGGACAAGACACGCTTGAGATGTATCAAGATGGCGAATGGAAGCCGTATTTCGTCAAAGGCGTTAACGTCGGACTCGGTCGACCGGGTGCATTTCCCGGGGAACATGCCATCAGTCGTAATGAATACGATCGTTGGCTAAAGGAAATCGGCGAGTTGGGTGTCAATACGATTCGCGTGTATACATTGCATCCTCCTGCTTTTTACGATGCATTAAAAGCGTATAACGAACGGGCGAAGCAACCGATTTATTTGATGCAAGGTATGTGGGTCGAGGAAAAACCATTCGAAGAGTTGAAGAACGCTTTTGAACCAGACTTCTTGAAGATGACCGATACGGAAGCCAAACGAATGGTCGATGTCATTCATGGTAACGCGGTCGTCAAGGAAGTCGTCGGTCATGCTTCCGGAACATATACTTCAGACGTCTCGCAATACGTTTCAGCGTTCGTCTTCGGAATCGAATGGTTACCGGAAGCCGTCGTCGAGACGAATAAAAAGAACAAAGGCACGCGATTCGAAGGGAAATACGTGACGACGACACAAGAGGCGTCACCGTTCGAATCGTGGCTTGCTGGTCGGATGGATACAGCGACAGCACACGAAATCAAAGAGTACGGAACGACTCGACCAATTGGTTCGACGAACTGGCCGACGACGGATCCATTGAAACACCCGAAAGAGGTCGAAGAAGAGCAAGATCTCGTCTCGATCGACTTCAATCATTTAAAAGCAACGAAGGATTTCCCAGGTGGTTTGTTTGCGTCTTATCACATCTATCCGTATTACCCTTCGTTCATCAAGGAAGAATACAGTCAAAAAGCAGATAAGAGCTCTGAATCCTACGCTCGTTATTTGAAAGAAATGAAAGACTATCATGATATGCCGTTACTTGTATCGGAATTCGGTATTCCAAGTTCACGCGGGAAGACACACCTTGGACCGAACGGTTTCGACCAAGGACATGTCAGTGAAAAGAAACAAGGCGAACTCGTCGCGCAGCTCTATCAAGACATCAAGGACGTCAAGACGGCTGGTGGACTGGTCTTCATCTGGCAAGACGAATGGTTCAAACGAACATGGAACACAATGGATTATGACGATGCGGATACCCGTCCACGTTGGTCGAATGTTCAAACAAGTGAACAACATTTCGGGATGCTTGGATTCCTCCGTTCAGACATCATCATTGATGGGAAATTGGATGATTGGAAAGGGTATGCACCAGTAGCTGAAAATAAGGATCGAGCGATTTATATGACTTCCGACGAGGCTTATCTCTACTTACGCATCGACCGGAAGAAAGCAGAGCCGACGACACTTGCACTATCGACGAAACCGAATGATGGGAACACGAAAGTCGGTTCGTTGACGCTTGACGAAGGAGCTGAATACCGCCTGACGATCGATCAGACAGCGCGTATCGATGTCGATGCTCGCTATGACATCTTCCGATACCACTACGGTCTGAAGATGCCGTTTGAGATGGTGAAACCTCCGTCTGATCAAAAAGACAGCGGCAAGTTCGTTCCGATCTATCAAATGCTCGATTATGCAAGACGAGACCCGGTGACGAAAAAAATCGTCAAACCAGCCGTCAAATGGGACACAGGTGTTTTACATGAAGGAGAACCAGATGACATTTTAACGGATATCTCAGATGTCACGAAACCAACCGTTGAACTTCGTATTCCATGGATGGTCTTGAATATGCGTGATCCAAGTAAACATGAAATCATCGGAGACTTCTGGAAAGATGGACTCGAATCGAAGATGATCACGGAAGGAATCGAAGTCACAGGTCAAGTCGGTGAGACACGCATTCCAGAGAAGAATCGTGGTTTCTACAACTGGGCCGAGTGGACGAATCCACAGCAACGGGAAGAATTGAAACCTATCTATCATACGATGAAAAAAGCATTCACTGAGGGAGGAAACTAAATGCGACGTGAAGAGATGTGGAAATTAATCAATCAGTCGTTTGAATCAACAACTCAAGATCGTGAGGTCAGTTCGACGATCGAATGGACGGAAGAGGCTGTCCGAGAATCAACGACGAATACCTTATTCGTACACACGGTCGGACAAATGCCGGAGACGGTCAATGGTCTGATCGAGGAAGGATGGTGCGTGCGGACGGACATCTCTTATGCCGATGTCGTTCTCGCGAGCAAACCCGTCATTGAGGAGCGGATTCCCGTCGTTTACTTTAATACGGAACCCTCTTTCTATGGGTTAGAGAACGCACGTGAAGTTCTGCCGGCGACGCTGTCGAGGGAGCTTGTTCTCGATCGCCTTGCGCGTTATAAGAAGATCCATCATATCGCAGACGTTGTCGTCGTAACGGAAGATCCGCATATCCGTCGGATGATGGAACGGGAATTGACGGACCGTTTCGAACGCTTCATGACGTTCGAGCGAGCGGAGACGTTCCTTGATGAGTATGTAGCATCCCGTCCGTACTTACTCGTGTTCACGTCCGCATTGCCGCGAGCAGATGGATTGGAATTACTGCTGCGAGCGAAACAACAGAGTGTCGCACCATTCCAATCGATGATGATCTCGATGTATAACCGCGAACGTGATCATGTCCTAGCGATTGATCGTGGTGTTGATTACATCATGACGCTTCCACTGAAAATCGAAGAGTTCCGTGCGTGGATTCGCAAAGTCGAGGACGGCCGATGATGCAGGCGATTCTAGTATTCATCGTCGTACTCATCTTCTTACAAGGTGGAGCGTTGATCTATCTTGTCGTTCAAAAACGAAAACGCGCCAATCGTGAGCATGCGCGTCGCGATTGGCAGCTTGCCTTTCGAGATGACATCTATGACTATGCGACAAGTGAACGTCAAGACATGCCAACGATTCAAAAAGGAAACGAAGATTTAGCGGAGCTTGAATTGTTCGCGTTGTCTAACTTGACGGCAACGCCGGTGCATCTTGAACGTATACAAGCTTTCGTCGCTTCTAATATGCAAGCGTATTATGAGCAACAATTGAAGCATCGGCGGATTGATCGTCGCTTGAACGCCTATGAAGCCGTTTCTCAATTCCGTTTGGTCGCAGTCGCACCGATGATTCATGCCCGTTGGGGAAAGGCAATTGAAAAAGAGGAGAGCGATGTCATCGTCCGGACACTTGTCTCCTTATCCCCGCAAGATGCGATTGCGATTGCTAAACAAGAAAATGATATCAGCTTCTTTGGTGCGATTCTTGCGATCGGTCGTAGTCACGACTTACAAGAATGGGTCACATCGTTCGATGAACTTACACTATCGTTTCGACTAGCAATACTCCAGTTGATCTTTGATCGAGATGAGACACGTTATATCGCGCTCGTACGCGATAAAACGACTGATAAGAATCCAGAAGTCCGAAAGCGAGCCCTTCGCGCGCTCACACGGATTGGACTTGAGGAAGACTGGAAATTGTATGTGCCTTACTTGGAAGAAGAATCAAGTTGGGTTGAGCAAATGCTTGCCCTTCGTTTCTTAGAGCACGTCGTTCCAGATGATGCGATACCAGCGATCCTGCCGTTTGTCGGCAGTCGATCATGGTGGGTCCGGACGGCAGCCTTTGATGCGTTACTTGCTTGTGGTGGGATCGAACAGTTGGCGAAGGTTTCAAGTACACACCCCGACCGCTATGCGCGTCAAAAAGCGACCGAACGGTTGGCAAAGGAGATGAAGCATCATGTCGTCTGAGACAATCCAAGCCATTATTGAAGTCCTCTCATGGACAGTATTGATCTATATGTTACTCGTCATCGTATTCTATTCGACGCTGTATCTGATTTCTGCTCAGATGGTGCGACGGCAACGGTTCCGCCGAAAAGAAAGCTCCTATTTACCATTGATGCGGTCTCTCTATACACGACCGGTCAGTATCCTTGTTCCAGCCTATAATGAAGAATATACGATCGTCTCAAGTGTCCAAGCCTTGCTAGCCCTTGACTACCCAGAGCATGAGGTACTCGTCATTAACGATGGTTCAAAAGACGGAACGATGGATGAGCTGTTTCGCGCGTATGAGTTGGAAAAAGAAATTCAATATCCACGTATCTTGATTGGTTCAAAGCCGGTCAAACAAGTCTACCGTTCCCGCATTGATAGTCGTTTGATTGTCATCGATAAAGAGAATGGTGGAAAGGCAGACGCCTTGAATGCCGGTATTGATTACTCGAGTTATCCCTATTTCTGTTCGCTCGACGCGGATTCGATTTTAGAGCGCGATGCGTTATTAAAAGTCATGAAACCGATCGTTGAGTCAGATGAAGAAGTCGTCGCGACATGTGGTTCGATCTTCCTCGTTAACGGTTGTACGATTGAAGGCGGCGAAATCGTTGAGATTCGGACACCGAAGCAACGGATCGTCCTGATGCAGATGATCGAGTATTTCCGTGCATTCTTGTTCGGTCGCCTTGGTCTTAGTCGTTTCAATATCTTATTGATCGTCTCCGGCGCCTTCGGATTGTTCCAAAAGAATATTGTCGTACAGGCTGGTGGATATAAAGAAGGTCTCGTCGGTGAGGACATGGAGCTTGTCGTCCGCTTACACCGGTACATGAAGGAAAATAAGCTCGATAAACGCATCGAGTACGTTCCGGCGCCAGTCTGCTGGACACAGGCTCCAGAATCGATGGAAGTGTTACGGTCACAGCGAACACGTTGGCATCGTGGTCTTGCTGAGACGTTGTGGACGCATAAACGAATGATTGGCAATCCGAAATATGGTTCTGTTGGTAGCGTCTCGATGTTGTATTTCTTTTTGATTGAACTACTCGGACCAATCGTCGAACTGATCGGTTATTTCATCATTCCGCTCAACCTACTCGTCGGTACACTCAACTTTGAATTTGGGATCGTCTTGCTGGTCGTCGCTTTACTCTATGGTTCCCTATTGTCAGCAGGTGCCGTATTATTGGAAGAGTGGACGATGCACCGATTCAAGAACGTCAAGGAATTGATTCGGTTGTATCTATGGTCCTTAACCGAGTCGTTCTGGTACCGTCCGATTCTCGTCTTCTTCAAGCTAGGAGGATTGATTCAATTCTTGACTGGTCGAGGAAACTGGGGTCAGATGGAGCGTCAGCGTCTCGAAGACGTCACCGAGGAAAAAGTCGGCTGACGAATAGGTATGAGGGGGATAAGTTAGGTGGAGTTGTTACGAAACAAGTGGTTTAAAGCATTAATCTGGATATTAGTGATTTTTCTCGTCATCTGGGTTGGAACGAAAATTTCATTTTTATTCCAGCCAATTCGTGTCATGTTAGCCTTGATCTTCCCGCCATTGATCATCGCAGGGATCTTCTATTACTTTACGCTTGGCATTGTGGACGCACTACAAAAACGAGTCAAGAAGCGTGGTCTTGCCGTGCTAATCGTCTTGCTTGGTTTCATTTCGATCCTGACGATTGCGGTTGCATCAATCGGACCCATCTTAGTCGAACAGGTGACGGATTTTGCGACGAGCATTCCGACACTCGTCGTTGAATTGCGTGATCAGACTTTAAATTTACGCGATCAATTGATGAACAACCGATTCATCTCGACATGGGTTCACGAGAACACGGACTTGTTTGACAAGTGGACGAATGAAGCAACATCGTATATCGGTACAGTCTTTAAGTCTGTCTCGACGTCTGTCGGAACGATTTTCGGTGTCATCTCTTCGACCGTCTTAATCATCGTCTTAGTGCCGTTCATCTTAGTTTACATGTTGCTTGACGGCTATAAGTTTCCGGATTCCGTCGTGAAGCTGTTGCCGAAAAGCTATGAAACAGAAACGCGTAAAATCTTGCACGACATGCACGTGACAGTGAAGCATTATGTCAATGGACAGGTCATCGTCTCGATCTGTGTCGGTCTCATGTCATTGATTGGCTTCTTCATCGCAGATATTCAATATGCGTTACTGCTTGCCTTATTCTGTACGGTCACGAACATCATTCCGTATCTTGGTCCCTACATCGGTGCCGTACCGGCGGTCATCGTCGGGTTCATCGATGATCCGATTAAAGCCGTCTATGCGATCATCACGATCGTCGTCGCGCAGCAAATCGAGTCGAACTTGATTTCTCCTTATGTCCAAGGAAAGACACTCAAGGTTCATCCGTTGACGATCATCATCGTCTTGCTCGTTGCTGGGAAAATCGGTGGAATCATCGGTGTCATCTTGGCGGTTCCAACATACGCAGTTTCAAAAGTCGTCGTTCAAAATATCGCTCGGATCTATCGTTTACGTCAGCAGCGTCTCGACGTACCGGACGTGACGGTATCACCTGAATCCTTGAAGTAAAGTGTAACCCTCTGCTCTTTTTAGGAGCAGAGGGTTTGTGATTTTCATGAGAGAGGGATAAGGTAGAAGAAGAGAAAAAATGAAGAAGATTTCACAACTTCGACTCATTTTAGTTTATAAATTGATTGGAATCTTTTTTATAATGGTTATAATGTAGGATAGAGAACGAAAAGATAGATCGGAACGAAATCTTTGGACGTAAGGGGTAGAGCGCATGCATATCGTAGTGGTCGGCTTGAATAACAAAACAGCGCCTGTATCAATACGCGAACAAGTCTCATTTGGGGAGCATGAGATGAAGGGAGCGGTCGTCGCATTGCGCGATGAAAAAAGTATTTTTGAAAGTGTCATCGTCTCGACATGTAATCGGACGGAACTGTACGTCGTGACGGATCAGCCACATACAGGACGGTATTATACGAAACGTTTCCTTGCAAACTGGTTCGGTTTGACGATGGAGGAACTCGAGCCGTATCTCTTCATTCATGAAGGGTTTGATGCGATGAAGCATCTGTTCCGCGTGACAAGTGGGCTTGATTCGATGATCGTCGGTGAAACGCAGATTCTTGGTCAAGTCAAGACAAGCTTCTTCATGGCGCAAAAGCTTGAAACGACAGGAACGGTTTTCAATAAACTCTTCAAAGAAGCGGTCACGCTCGCCAAACGGGCTCACGCAGAAACTGGAATCGGTGAAAATGCCGTTTCTGTCAGTGCTGCTGCTGTCACGCTTGCCGAACAGTTACTCGGATCGCTTGAAGATAAATCAATCGTCGTCATCGGTGCGGGAGAAACTGGCGAATTGACGACGCTTAACCTATATGAAGCAGGGGCACGCGATATCACGGTCTTTAACCGGACGTTAGCTAAAGCAGAAGAGGTCGCGAATCGGTTCGAAGGATCGGCACATTCGATTAACGAGATGCAGTGCGGTTTGCTTCGGGCAGACATCGTCATCTCTTCAACGGGTGCAAAACGTGCCATCATCAAACGGGAAGACATCGCGGCAGCACAGCTGTTCCGTCACGATCGTCCATTCCTCTTGATCGACATCGCCGTACCACGCGATATTGAACCGACCGTCGGTGACTTGCCAGGTGTTCATTTGTACGATGTCGATGATTTGACATCAATCGTCCAACAAAACATGGCGGAACGGATGAAGGAAGCAGCGAAGATCGAACAACGGATTGAAGCGGCAATCGCTGAGTTCGAAGGTTGGATGACGACACTTGGTGTCGTGCCGATCATCACGGAATTACGAGACCAGGCGTTACGGATTCAACAAGAAACGATGCAAAGCTTGGAACGGAAGTTACCGGAGATGTCGAAACGTGAAAAAACCGTCATTGGCAAACACATGAAATCAATCATCAACCAGTTGTTGCGTGAACCGTTGTCTTATATTAAAGATGCGGCAGCGAAGCCAGATGCCGATGAGCGGATTGCGCAGTTCATGGATACGTTCGCACTTAACGAAGACTTGTTCGAAGGGCTCGAAGATGACGTGATGACATCAGAAGAGACGACACCTTCCGCAAAAGCTGTGAACCGGTGAACAAAGCACGATTTGTGTTACAATAGAAAATGCATGGGGCGGACTTGTGCCGCCCCTTTATCATTGTACAGGGGGATTTTAGCATGCGAAAAATCATTGTTGGATCGCGAAGCTCGAAGCTAGCGATGACACAGACGAAATGGGTCATTGACCAGTTGAAACAAGCCGGCGCGCCGTATGAGTTCGAAATCAAGAACATCATCACAAAAGGGGACCGTATTTTGGATGTGACGCTCTCGAAAGTCGGCGGTAAAGGATTATTCGTAAAAGAGATCGAGCAACAGATGATTGACGAAGAAATCGATTTTGCCGTTCACAGCATGAAGGATCTACCTTCTGAATTACCGGACGGTCTCATCATCGGTGCAACACCAGCGCGTGTCGATGCGCGTGATGCCTTGATTACGAAAACAGGCGAAGGTCTTGCTTCCTTGCCGGAAGGTGCGGTTGTCGGTACGAGTAGCTTACGTCGTGGCTCGCAATTGCTAAAACTCCGCCCTGATTTAAAAATCGAATCGATTCGTGGAAACATCGACACACGACTCGATAAATTAAAGAATGGTCCGTTTGACGGGATCCTACTCGCAGCAGCTGGTCTACAACGGATGGGTTGGTCTGAAGACGTCGTCTCGGAATATCTCTCGACAGATGACATGATTCCAGCCGTCGGTCAAGGAATCCTCGGTATCGAATGTCGCGAACATGACCAAGAAGTACGTGATCTCTTGCACCTGATCCATGATCAGATGACAGAAAAAGTAGCTTACGCAGAGCGCGCTTTCTTAGCGGCGATCGAAGGTAGTTGTCACGTTCCGGTCGGTGGATTTGCAACGATCAACGAAGACATGTCAACGACACTCGTCGGATTCATTGGATCCGTCGATGGAGAGCAAATCCTACTCGAGCGCGAATCAGGTCTAGACCCGATGCAACTCGGTCAAGATGTTGCCGAACGTCTGCTTGCTTCGGGCGGTCGTGAGATTCTCGCGACACTTCCGGATGACTTGTAAGCAGGTACTCTTCACGGGCAGCCGACCACCGACGACCGAGCAGATGGCGCGACTGCGCGCCGTCGCGATCGAGTCAGTGCATTATCCTGTCATTGAAACGCGACCGGTTTCGTTTACATTGCCGAAGGGAATTGATTGGCTCATCGTGACGAGTCCGAATGGTGTCCACCGGATTGCTGATGCGTTGCCTGAATTAGCAGAAACGCGTATCGCGGTCGTCGGACGAAAGACGGCAGACGCACTTGCGAAGTACGGTCGAACAGCAGACTTCTGTCCGTCGACCTTTACAGGAGACGCACTCGTCGCAGAACTCGGACCACACTTGTCTGACGGCGATCATATCGTCTTTGCACGAGGGAACCGATCCCGGCAAGCACCGGTCGATCAGTTACGAAAACTGAATCGATATACGGTCGAAGATATCATCACGTATGAAACCGTCACCCGTCGGCTACCTGAAGCACTTGTCAGAACTGCCGCCTATATTGGACTGCAGAGTCCTTCCGCTGTCGAAGCGATTGCTCCATTATCCCCACAGACGACGTTCATCGTCATTGGGACGATTACGGAGCAAGCAGCAAAAGCAGCCGGACTTCAACCGATCCATGTCGCCCGTGAATTCACGGTAGACGGCATGATTGATCGTATCATTGAGGAGGAATCAGCATGAACACATTAGAATACGCACGTCACCGTCGTTTGCGTCATACCGCATCACTCCGGTCACTCGTCCGCGAGAATCAATTGCATAAATCAGATTTGATTTATCCGATCTTCGTCGCTGAAGGCGAAGATATCAAACGCGAAGTCAGCTCGATGCCTGGCGTCTTCAACTTATCACTCGATCACTTGACGGCTGAAATCGAAGAAGTCGTTGCACTTGGAATCGAATCCGTCATCTTATTCGGTGTTCCGCACGACCATTTAAAAGACGAGCAAGGATCAGGTGCGTTTCACGATCATGGGATCGTTCAAGAAGCGACACGTCTCGTTAAGAAGGTTGCACCGCAGCTAACGGTCATTGCCGACACATGCTTATGTGAATATACGTCAACGGGTCACTGCGGTATCGTCGCCGATGGTACGGTTGATAATGATGCATCATTACCGCTCCACGTCAAGACAGCGATCTCGCAAGCACGGGCGGGTGCTGACGTCATCGCTCCATCATCAATGATGGACGGATTCGTCGCAGCGATTCGCCAAGGGTTGGACGAGAATGGCTTCAGCCATATTCCTGTCATGAGCTACGGCGTTAAATATGCGTCTGCTTATTATGGTCCATTCCGTGATGCGGCAAACTCCGCACCAGGAGAAGGCGACCGGAAAGGCTACCAAATGGATCCAGCGAACCGTCGTGAAGCGTTCCGTGAAGCAACAGCGGACGTCGATCAAGGAGCTGACTTCATGATCGTCAAACCAGCGCTCGCTTTCATGGATATCATTCGTGATGTGCGTGAACGAATCGATTTACCGATCGTCGCCTATAACGTATCGGGTGAGTATGCCATGGTGAAAGCAGCAGCCTTGAACGGCTGGATCGACGAAGAACGAATCGTCCTTGAGACGATGCTTGGCTTTAAACGAGCAGGCGCTGATTTAATCATCACCTATTTCGCAAAAGACATTTGTCGTTACCTGGAGGGGTCGAAATGAGCTTAATTAACCAGAACTCAAAATCAAAAGCAGCATTCGAGCGGGCGCTCCCGCTCATGCCGGGTGGCGTCAACAGCCCGGTTCGTGCTTATAAATCGGTCGGGATGACACCGATTTTCGCAGATCATGCGAAAGGATCGAAGCTCTATGATATCGACGGAAAAGAGTATATCGATTACGTCTTGTCATGGGGACCGATGATCCTTGGTCACGCCGATCCAATCGTCACGTCAGCGATCCAAGAACAAGCGACACGTGGCTGGAGCTACGGGACACCAACGGAAATCGAATCAGCGATGGCGGAAGTCGTCATCAGCCGTGTTCCATCGGTCGAAGTCGTCCGGATGGTCAACTCAGGGACAGAAGCGACGATGGCTGCCCTTCGTCTCGCACGCGGCTATACAGGTCGGACGAAAATCCTCAAATTCGAAGGCTGTTACCATGGTCACGGCGACTCGCTCTTGATCAAAGCAGGGTCAGGTGTCGCGACACTCGGACTACCGGATTCACCAGGCGTTCCGGCGCAAATCGCGAGCATGACGCTGACGGTTCCATACAACGATTTGGACGCTGTCCGGATCGCGTTCGAAAAACACGGCGACGATATCGCTGGTGTCATCGTCGAACCGGCTGCTGGGAACATGGGCTTCGTGCCACCAGAACCAGGCTTCCTCGAAGGCTTACGGGAGATCACATCGGAAAACGGCGCTTTATTGATCTTTGACGAAGTCATGACCGGTTTCCGTGTCGGATTCCACTGTGCGCAAGGACATTTCGGTGTCACACCGGACATCACATGTCTCGGTAAAGTCATCGGCGGCGGCATGCCAGTCGGGGCTTACGGCGGACGTCGTGACATTATGGAACAGATCGCACCACAAGGTCCAATCTATCAAGCGGGTACATTATCCGGGAACCCACTCGCGATGGCAGCGGGTCTAGCGACATTGACACAATTGAAACCAGAACACTATGCAGAGTTCGACCGGAAAGCGAGCCGTTTGTCAGAAGGCTACCTGAATGCTGCGGCGAAATATAACATTCCGCTGACGACGAACCGCGCAGGCGCGATGTTTGGTGTCTTCTTTACGAATGAACGTGTCACGAACTTCGAAAAAGCGAAAACATCGAACCTTGAGATGTTCCGTTCGTATTATCAAAAGATGGCGGCGCGTGGTGTCTTCTTACCACCGTCACAATTCGAAGGTCTCTTCCTGTCGATCGCCCATACGGACGAAGACATCGAACGGACGATCGAAGCCGTCGAATTGACGTTCCAAGAACTCCAAGTTGAATTTGGTCGTTAAGCAGTTCTTGACGATTACTTGAACTCTCGGCTAAAATGAGTAAAGAAGAAAATGGCAACAGCGATGACGGGAAGAGTAATCCTGTATTCGTACCGGTGTAGAGAACACATCCTTGGCTGAAAGATGTGACGGGCGAACAGGAGGAAGGTCACCCCACGAGCTGGTATCGTGAGTCTTACGAGCGATATCCGTCCTCCACACGTTACGTGGCTCGAGGGCATCCGATTTTGGATGAACTAAGGTGGTACCGCGGAAAAAAGCAACGGCTTTCTTTCGTCCTTAGCATAGGACGAGAGAAGCCGTTTTTATTATGGACAAAAAGGGAGCGATCAGGATGCAGGAATTATCAATGCCAACGAAGTATGATCCGCAGGCAACGGAAGAAAAATGGTACGACTTTTGGGTGAAAGGTGACTATTTCAAAGCCGATCAGGATCCAGAAAAAGAGCCGTACACGATTGTCATTCCACCACCGAACGTCACAGGTAAATTGCACCTTGGTCACGCGTGGGACACGACGTTACAAGATATGCTGACACGGATGAAGCGGATGCAAGGGTTTGACGTCCTTTATCTACCAGGAATGGACCATGCCGGTATCGCGACGCAAGCAAAAGTCGAACAAAAACTGCGGGCAGAAGGACAATCACGTCTTGAAATGGGTCGTGAGAAATTCCTTGAGCAATCATGGGCATGGAAAGAAGAGTACGCGTCAACGATCCGTGCACAATGGGCAAAACTTGGTCTTGGACTCGATTATTCGCGTGAACGCTTCACGCTCGACGAAGGATTGTCGGAAGCGGTTCAAGAAGTCTTCGTGAAACTTTACGAAAAAGGCTTGATCTACCGCGGCGAATACATCGTTAACTGGGACCCAGCGACGAAAACAGCGATCTCGGATATCGAAGTCATCTACAAGGATATCGAAGGTGCGTTCTATCACTTCAGCTATCCACTAACGGACGGTTCAGGTCACGTTGAACTAGCGACGACACGTCCTGAGACGATGCTCGGTGATACAGCGATCGCCGTGAACCCGAAGGATGAGCGTTATGCTCACCTCGTCGGAAAAACAATCACGTTACCAATCGTTGGTCGCGAGATTCCGATTGTTGCCGATGACTATGTCGACATGGAGTTCGGTACAGGTGTCGTTAAGATTACACCAGCGCACGACCCGAACGACTTCGAAGTCGGTAACCGTCACGAGTTACCACGTGTCCTCGTCATGAATGAAGATGGAACGATGAACGAGAACGCAGGGAAATACGAAGGTATGGATCGCTTCGAATGCCGGAAACAAATCGTTGAAGATTTAAAAGCAGAAGGTGTTCTAATCAAAATCGAACCACACTTGCACTCTGTCGGTCACTCGGAGCGTTCAGACGCGATCGTTGAGCCGTATCTTTCACTCCAATGGTTCGTCAAAATGGAACCACTCGCGCAAAAAGCACTCGAGGAGCAACAAGGACCAGACAAGGTCAACTTCGTTCCACAACGCTTTGAGAACACGTATGTGCGCTGGATGGAAAACATCCGTGACTGGTGTGTCAGCCGTCAACTCTGGTGGGGACACCGGATTCCGGCTTGGTACCATAAAGAAACAGGCGAAGTATACGTTGGCAAGGAAGCACCAGCCGATATCGAGAACTGGGAGCAAGACAACGATGTTCTTGATACGTGGTTCTCTTCAGCGCTTTGGCCGTTCTCGACGATGGGATGGCCGAACACGGACGCAGCGGATTATCAAAAATACTTCCCGACATCGACACTCGTTACGGGTTATGACATCATCGCTTTCTGGGTATCACGGATGATCTTCCAATCGTATGAATTTACAGGACAACGTCCATTCCAAGACGTCTTGATCCACGGATTGATTCGTGATTCGGAAGGACGCAAGATGTCGAAATCCCTCGGGAACGGAATCGACCCGATGGATGTCATTGAGAAGTATGGTGCCGATTCACTTCGTTGGTTCCTAACGACAGGATCGACGCCAGGGAACGATCTCCGTTTCTACTGGGAAAAGATCGAAGCAACATGGAACTTCTCGAACAAACTGTGGAACGCAAGCCGTTTTGCCTTGATGAACATGGATGGTCTAACGTTTGATCAGATCGATTTGACAGGTGAGAAGTCACTCGCAGATAAATGGATCTTGACACGCTTACAGACGACGATCGACGATGTGACGCGTCTGTCGGACAAATATGAGTTTGGTGAAGCGGGACGTATTCTCTATCACTTCATCTGGGAAGACTTCTGTAACTGGTACATCGAGATGGCGAAATTACCGCTCAACGGGGAAGATGAAGCAGCGAAGCAGACGACGCGTTCGGTTCTTGCCTATACGCTCGACCGGATCATGCGTCTGATGCATCCATTCATGCCGTTCATCACGGAAGAAATCTGGCAACACTTACCGCATGAAGGTGAGACGATCACACGTGCTGCATGGCCAACACGCGAGGCATCACTCGACTTCCCGGAAGCTGTTCCAGCATTCGAAGCAGTTCAGAACGTCATCCGTTCGGTTCGTAACATCCGCGCGGAAGTGAACGCACCGATGTCGAAACAGATCCAACTGTTCATCTCGACGAATGACGCACGTGTTCAAGACGACTTGTCGTCAAACAGCTCGTACTTGCAAAAGTTCACGAACGCGTCTGAACTCCGGATTGAAGAACAGATGCCGGCGCCAGAAAAAGCAATGAGTGCGATTGTAACGGGAGCAGAATTGTTCATCCCACTCGCGGACTTGATCAACATCGAGGAAGAAATCGCGCGCTTGAATAAAGAACTCGTCAAGTATACGAAAGAAGTCGAACGGGTCGAGAAAAAACTCAACAACCCTGGCTTCGTCGGCAAAGCACCAGCACATGTCATTGATGAAGAAAAAGCGAAGGCACTTGATTATACGGAAAAACGTCAAGCTGTCGAAGCACGTATCAACGAACTCTCACACTAATTACAGCAGTGGCTCAAGTCTCCTTGAGCCACTTTTTTTAAAGGAGCGAACAGCATGAGGACGCGAGAAGATGTATTGGATTGGTTATCGAGCTTACTAGCATTCGGTGTCAAACCGGGTCTTGAACGGATGCAGGCGATGTTACTGGGATTACAGATTGACCCGGACGCGATTCCGACGATTCATGTCGCTGGCACGAACGGAAAAGGATCGACGGTTGCGTTCTTACGTGAGATGGGGATAGCGGAAGGATTACGAATCGGGACGTTTACGTCGCCGTATATCATTCAGTTCGAGGAACGGATCATGTTGAACGGGGTACCGATTGCAGAAGATGATCTCGTCGCAGCTGCGATCGCTGTTCAAGCTGCCATCGGGCGCATCGATCCGGCACTCGGTACGGTCACTGAGTTCGAGGCATTAACAGGACTTGCTTTCTATTATTTTGATCAGATTCGTCCGGATTTCGTCATCTATGAAGTCGGACTCGGTGGGTTGTATGATTCGACGAACGTCTTCAAGAAGCCGGTCGCAGCGATCATCACATCAATCGGCCACGATCATCAAGCGATTCTCGGAGATACGCTCCAAGAGATCGCCTTACAAAAGTTCGGGATCATTAAACAGGGGACACCGGTCATTGCCGGGAAACTGCAAGAAGAACTGACGGTGCCGTTAATGGCATATTGCGGTGACCGAAATGCAACGTTGAAATGGAGTCAGGAAGCGATCATCCGTTATCGATTAAAAGAGACGGGTACCTGGGCGACATACGATGGAATACCAGAGACACGCTTAGGGCTCGAAGGCCATCATCAAGTTCATAATGCGGCGAACGCTGTCATTTGTGCGCGGCGCCTCGGCTGGTCGAAAGCGGCAATCCGAAAAGGATTACGGGAAGCAAAACATCCGGGACGGTTTGAGATCATCTCCCGCAAACCACGGATCATTCTCGATGGTGCCCATAACCCGGAAGGCATCACGGCACTCGTTGAACGCTTAAAAGAGGAATCGAAGCCGGTGACGTTGCTTTGTTCGATTTTGCGTGACAAAGATCGGACAGCGATGCTTGAGCAGTTACGCAACATCACACCAGATATTTACGAAACGACATTTGATTTTCCGCGTGCGCGGACACTTGATGAGTTGAAGCAAGACGGAGCAAACGTAACGACAGTCGAAGCATTCTTCGAGCAATTAGAAGTAAACCGGACATACGTCGTGACGGGATCACTCTATTTCATTAGTGAAGTACGTCACTACTTCGCTTCTTCTTTTACAAAATAGGGGAAACTCTGATTCTCTCGTTATAATGAAATGGGGGAGTATAGTCCCATATCTCAATGACACGATGAGGAGACGATAAGTGATGAAACAGTGGGTCCGTCTAGCCTTAGCCATCTTACTGATTTTTTCAAGTTTTACGTATATACATGAGCCACATTCCAAAGCGGCAACGGGTGAAAAGTTTAAGATTTTAGAGATTCGAGATGACTGGTCGACGACGAACCGGATTGACCCGGGAACGACCATTACATCGTTGTCACTGTTAAAAGACTTGAATACTAGTCAATACGAAATCAAGATGATGACGGTCAAAGAGTTGAATGCGTCTCGTTTTCCACTTGATGGCGCATTTGATGCGATCGTTTTTGATCCATCTATTTTTACTGGAACAGACCGTTATTCGATTACAGTATCTGATACATCCAAAAAACATAATACGAGTAAAATTGAGAATGATATTACGAAGTTAAAAGCGAATGAGATTTTGACGAACTATATTCAAAAAGGATTACCCGTCTTTTTACACGCTGATGTGTTAACACATGCAACGAGTAATTTCACTTCGATTTTTAAGCCAAGCATGACGTCTGGTGCTGCGATTGCCTATACGGATTCAAAACAGGTCGTCTCCCGATTACAATCCGAAAAAATTGAACGACCTCGTTTAAGCAAGGTAGCGGTTTCGCAGGCTGGTCAATCGTTAACATCGGTGGATAAAGCAGCACCGGCTTCACCAGATAAACCAATTGATTTTAATTTTACGCTTGATCAAACTACGGCTAATACACGTGTCCAGTTGTATATTGACTTTAATAGTAACGACCAATTTGATGAGTCGGAGAAAGTCGACGAGAAAGTAGCTACAGTTTCTGGTTCAGTATCGTATCGCTTTGATGCACCAAGTTATACGGGACCACGGAATTGGATGATTCGACTCGTAAGTGAAGATGGGCTAACGGATTATAAGATGGGAAGCTTTTTAATGCAGGATCAAGAAGCTAAAGCAAAAATTTTACAAGTCACGCGTTCGGGCTCAAATGGATCCATTAATGGATTCATGTCGGGCTCATTGTTAAAACAAGATGGGTTATATGACTTCAATGTAGAAGTCATTTCTGCGGACACGTTTAACAAAACGTATGCCAGTAAAAATATAAATACATCCTATGATATGCTAATCTTCGGTTTTCAGGATTCGTATGGTGCAGCTTCACTAAGTGATCCTGCATCAGATGCTATTCTTAACTTCACGAATACGGGGCAAGGTTTGATGCTGACACATGATACGATCTTTAGACCGGCACAATCCAGCAAACCAGAGCTATTCTGGGAAGCAAAGTTTGCAGATCTCGCAGGTCAAAAGAACTTTACGAACATGGGGTACGCGGCACCTCGAACATCGGGTCAAGCAGTCAAACAAAATGCGGGCGTCATGACTTCTTATCCATTTGCCTTAGCTGATACGGTTGCTATCGCAACGACACACAATCAATACTTTGGTCTGGATCTTGAACAACCGGACTTGATTCCATGGTATAACATCCGTGAAAACAACCTCAGTAGTTCGAATCAGGCTGCCGGAAGAACAATTGGTGATGCACGCAACCACTATTATATGTATACCAAAGGAAACGTTACGTATTCAGGAGCAGGGCATACTTCGAGCTTTAATCAACAACAAGAAAAAGAACTATTCTCAAACACGATGTACCGTGCTTTCATTGGTGCGAACCATAAGCCTTTAATCAAGAATATCTTACCAACGGATAAATCAAGTTACCTCGAGAACGAACCGTTGACGATCTCGTATCAAGTCAACGACTACGACCTACAAGATCGTGAGTTAAAGACGCGCATCTACATTGATGATGAGAAAGTTTTTGAAAACAATAAATTGAAAAATAACTCGTTCGTTAGTCAATCATTCGATTCAAAGCTCAAAGGGAAGACGAGTGTGACGATCCGGATTGAAGCAGAGGATCAACGAGGAGCCAAAACAATTGAGACACGAACGGTTCAAGTCGTTCGTCCCGCTGCATCTATGCCTTTCGTCCTTTCGCGCTCGATTGATCCAGCTACGATTCCAAAAGGGGAAACAGCGGATATCACCTACACCGTCAAAACGTCTCCGATGATGCAAAAGGATGCCATTGGTAACAACGGATACATCATGGGACAATTCTCAGTAACGATGGAAAATATCCTGTTCAATGAACAATTTCCTAGTAACCTTGAGATACTCTCAACGACGGGTCTGACAGGAACGAATATAACTGGTCAGACGATAAAAGGGAGACTACCGGATATCGAATACGATGAGGCGATTTCAGGTGTTCATAAAGGTGAATGGATCGCAGATCAATCAGAAGTAACATTCACTGTCAAAGTGCGTGCCAAAGACACTGCAGGAGTTCATGTGCTTGATAAAAAAGATAATACGCTGACATCAACGAAAAACGTCTACCGAGATAAAAAGAACGGAAAAGATAAATCAACAACTGTCACCAATGATCCACAAGCTTTTCCGACGATTGGTTATGCACTGACACCATCCTATGCGACAAGTGCGAAAATTCCGTCCGTCAAGATGGATATCACGACACCATCATATAAAGTTTTACCAGAAATCAGTCCTATAGGTAGTCAGTACGGCACGTTAAAATGGTCAATCGTAGATTCAGAAATCGCATCTATCGATGAAGCTGGTGTCATCAAGCCGAAAAAAGTCGGGACGACACAAATTAAACTCGTCGTACCAGTCGGAAACGGTAAAGAGTTGACGGCGACTTCTGAACTTGTCATCAATGATGTGTTCGGAGGACTCATCGTCCGAAACGTGCCAGATACGTTATATGTCGGCGAAACAAAATCAATGACAGGAATCGCTTCGATGGTATCGGGAAGCAATACGCCGATTCAGTGGATCATAACGAATGATTCGCGTGTTACGACAAGTGGCTTAACTAAGAATACGTTGGAGTTGACAGGAAAAACACCAGGCACAGTCACGGTCAAAGCCGTCGTACCTGCGACAGCTGGAAGCTCGACTTATCTTGCCCAATCAACGACGTATACGATTCAAGTCAAGTTGCCAGAATTATCCGTTTCCCCAAGTAATCTGGAACTGTGGGTTGGATCGAATCAAGATGTAACGGCGACATTCAATCCGAACTATCCATTACCATTTACGACTTCAACTGTTAGTAATGCAATTGAATTGAAACAGACGGCATCGGGTTATACGATCACGGGTAAAACCGGCACACCAAACGGACCGGTCGAAGCGTTGTTGAAGTTAACTGATTTCCCGGATACAGTCGCGAAGACGCTTGTACGAGTACGTGAGAACCCACTTAATCTGACAGCCGATGATATCGCGATGACGATGAAGGATGATAAAAAATCACCGATTCTGCGCTGGTTCCCAGTGACGACGACAGAACGCTTCTATCGGTTGGAAGTGCTTCAGGGTAAGGAGTACGTCAAAATTGATCCGACAGGACAAGCGCTACAACCACTTCGTCCAGGTGTGGCACGCATCAAAGTAACGGCATTAAAAGAAAACAAAGATGTGCTCGAAGTCATGAAAGACAATCAAAAAACACCACTAACGACGACATTCAAGGTGACGATCGGTTCTGAGTCAGGAACGTCAGACTTGGATGGAGATGTTTATTAAGAAGTGGGGACGCTATCTATGAAACGCAAACGAATCATTGTCATCCTCTTGATTTTAATCATTATTGGAATCGGGGGAGCGATATATGTTACGAAATCAAATCAACAAGCAGCACTGGAACAAGGACTGCGTTCAGAAAAACCAGAACGACTTGCGAACGCATTAAAAGATGCTTCTTTATCAACAAAGGAGAAAAATCGTTACATCCGTCGCTTCCAGGAAACACTCGCTTTTGACAAAGCAAAACTCCTTCTTGATGAGCAGACCGTAAAAAATAAAGCGAACTGGTTTTATGCGGCGCAGTTCGCGCCGCGTAGCACGGTCGCTGAATGGTTGGCAGAAGGTGCAAAAATCAGCCAATTGAATGCACAAGGTCAGTCGGTTCTTCATGTTGCAACGAGTGTGAATCGATCGATTGATGCGTATGCTCTTTTGATAAAAAAAGCGTCGAAAAAAGAGCTCAATCGGATCGATGACTTTGGTCATACACCACTCTTTTATGCGACACTAGATCAAAATGAGGCAGCGATTGAACTGTTGTTAGAAGCAGGAGCTGATTCGAATCGTGGGAAAGAGAAACCTGTCTATGAAACGGTCAAACAAAATCGAAAAGATTTGTACGCCATGTTAGAACAGAACGGTGCAACGGTAGAAAGCAAAAAGGTGAAAAAGTTCGCTAAGGAATACCGAGCAACAAAATTCTAGTCAAAAAAGAGTCATTCGTCGCAAGCGAATGACTCTTTTTTATGTGTGTTACGGTTGAACGCGTTTTGGTGTTTCGACATACAATTGGACCGCTCGATTAAGTGGAAGTAAGGCTGTTGGATTTTTTAATACCGTCGCATCATACGCCATACGTAGACGGGATGCTTCAAAGTCAGATGATTTGTTAGCGACCATCAGTTTTTCGAGTTCTCTTACGTTTGCAGGAAACGCATTTTCTGGTAAGTCCAATTTTCCACGATAGGCGTTGACTTCTAGATTACCCTTCGTAAAAATACCACCGCGTACATTCATCGTCGAACCTACAGAGTAAATCGTATTTTTTTGATTGTCATCACTATATAGAAAGGCATTTAAATCAGGTGTAGTTGTTTGGGGCGTCGAAAATTTATTGACGCGGTTAATGACGAGATTTCCTTTACTGAGTAAAATCAATGTATTTTGTTTAGCTGTTGAAGTCAGCCCTTGAATGTTTGCGTCATCCAGACGACTTGTTCCGGTCGCATAAATCGTCGTTGCAAATCCAACATTTCCTCGAATCAGTAAGTTGCCAAGAACGACGAGAGGACGCTTGATCTCAAGCGGCTGGGTCAAAGGGTTCAAGGAAGAGATCGTTAAGTTCCCGTTAATGATTAAAGGTTCGAGTGTTTCTTGAACAAGATCATCTGTCAATGTCACGGTATTGCCTGTGTTTAATGCTGGACTAATCATTTGTCGCTTTGTATCAAGTTCTGTTAAAAAAGGTCCCGTTAATATAGATTGTGGAATCGAGGAGTTTTTCAATGTAGACGCGACTTGTGTAAGAGGCGTATTCACCGGTAGTTTCAGAAAGTCGTTCAACGCATAATCAAAATCGAACGGAACGAGTGTTTCTTTCGTTGATACTAGCTCTGTTGCACCTTTCGGATCAAAAATCGTTTTATCACACACAAGGTAATCTCCGCACTTCAGTAATGGCTGATTCTTCTCTTGAAAAACGCGTACCTGACCTGCGATATAAGGAAGTGCTTTGGTATTAGTGAAGATCCCATCCTCATCGTTGTATTTAAATATCGGGGTCGCAGTTGCTTGCAGGGCGTTGCGGGAAAAAATATTACCTTCGATCAAGGGAGCGCCATTTAAGATGACTTGATCATCTGAACCTAACGTATAGTACAAAAAACTAGGAATCGCAGACAAATAGACACGTTGTCGATACGTTTTTTTGATTGCTGGCTGATCGCCTTTTTGTTTTGAAACTGTCGCTGTTAAATCAAGCGCTTTGACACGAACGTTCGATGCGGCTTCATTTAGCTTGACGGTCACGTTCGGAACGATTGTTTTTAAGGGTAAGACGATAGAGCTGTCGAGATTCTCAAATAATGCTTGAGAAGAAGTCGTTGGCGAAGTCCCAGTCGTCTTTGAAACGATATTCTGGAGGGAGGCGACTGCTAAATCAAGATCATTTTGTGTCGTCGTCTCGACATCGATATCCGTCTCGCGGATTTCGGTTAGGCGAGTTGACTGTAAACTGATGCCAATCGTCGCAACAGCGAGGACAGACAGGACGGTTAAAGTCACAAGAACGAAAAGTAATGTATAGCCTTGTTCGGATTTACGCATACCGTGTTCCTTTCTGAGTTAAAATCCAATCGTACTCGTGAAGGTCTGGACTTCTTCTTGATCTGTCGATTGAATTGTAGTTGTAATCGTTAAAATACCGTGAATGACGTAGCGCCCCGGATATGTTCCTGATGTAATGGTTTGATACTCGGGACTCGATAACTTGAACGTTTGAAGTAATTCCGTTTGGTCGTCGATCGACTGTGGTGTCGATTCGTACGTTAGTTCGGTGCTGTCTAAAGTTTGTTCTGCGAACGTATAACGGACGGGTGTCGCTTCCTTCTCTGAAGCAGATGCTTCTTCTGTTGCGTTAAAAGGTTCAAATCCACTGGCGCGTTCAAGTAATCCAGTGTCTGCGTTCAAAACAGGAAGTGTTTGTTTATAAAACGATAACTGTTTTGCTTCATCGATCCGAATCGCATCAAATCCACTGATTTCGTTTAATATGATACCGACTCGACTATCAGCTTCACTACGCAGTTCACTGATGATTCCAGTTGCCCGAAAGCTTTTCGTACCAGAGATGAACACAGTCAGGATGACAGCACTGAAAATCGAGGCAATGACGATGGCGACGAGTAGTTCGACGAGCGAGAAGCCGTCATTTTGTTGTCGGAAAACTTTGATTGAGCGTCGCATTCGTAATCGATCCTTTCAATGATGTAATCGGTTCAGTTGTTCCTTCTATGTAGACGAATACATGGAGGTCGAGGAGATTCGGATTAACGACTCCTTCGAGTTTCCGAGGTGTCACACTGTATTTGACTTCAAAGGCAATATTATTGATTTCAGGATTAGTAAAGATTGATGAGCAAATAGCCGATAGTTCACAAGAAGGAGACGTGGGCTCTGGAATGACATATTTTCCATTCAGATAAGTCGCTTTGTCTGCCTGTGTAGATAGAGAACTGAAGGCGAAGGGTTCATCACTTGTCGCTTCTAAAGCTTCTCGTTTGATATAAGAGGTTGCGTTTTTTGCCAGATAATTCGCAAACGTCAACTCCGTACTGTCGCGTGAGGCAGCTAGTGACTGAGAAAAAATGCTGATCAGAGAGACCGATATAATAGATAAGATCGTAATACTGACTAATACTTCGATTAGCGAAAAACCGCCTTGCTCGCGTTGCATGGATTCACCTCTACTTCATGATAGATGAAGATGAAAGATCCTAAATGATTTTTCTAGAAAATCAAAAACAGCACCTATTCACAGATCATGAAAGGATTTGTCAGGATAGGACTTATGTTTCATCATAATATTCATTATAATGGAAATACTAGGCACCTGAAATGATTAAATTCATACAGAAAGGAAACAGATGATGATTAATCCGAAGCGTTTTGCTATACATACACTTTTGCTACTTGTACTGGTAGCCCTGATTTACGTACCATCGTTTGCCTTGATTTCCTTTACCGGTAAAGCAACGGCACCTACGACGTTTTCTGAGACGGCACGAATTGGATCGGTTCCAGTTAGTGGCATGGATCGAAAGGAAGCACAATCGAAAGTTGAGAAAGCGATTACGGAGTGGACGAAGAAAACGCCGCTGACGACTGGAACGGGAGAAGAGACGACACCGATTCCAACAGAAGTCGTGACGATCAACGCCGCTGATTCTGTCAAAAAAGCTTCTTTGAAAAAAGGTGGAGACTTGATGGTAACGGTAGATGAAGCATCGTTTGAGAATTTTTTAGCGACGCAGCCGATCAGTTACTCGGATGAGCAACTCGTTGCCTTTAAGACATGGTTAATCGATACGAGTAAAACGTTACAGGAAGGAAACTTTGATCCTGCTCAATCGGAAGCTGCAGTCGATCCAACAGGTGAGGTCGTTTCAACGGTTTCATTCTCGACGCGGTCTGCTGCTGAAGAACAGATGATCACGGCAATGATGAATGTGGAAATCAAGCCGGGACAATTAATGAATGTCAAGACGTACGGTATGGATGCAGTCGCAGGCTCGTATGTCGGTAGCAAGTTATACGAACTGTTCGCAAAGACGCCATTTGAAATCGTCGAACGGATGCCGCATGCGGCATTACCAGATGGCATCACACTAGGATATGACGTCAAAATTGATGAAAAAACAGATTTTGCCGTTCGTAATACACAAGCATCAATTTATCGTGTCATTGCGACCCAAAATGGAAGTGATGTCACGCTTGAATTGCGAGGCACACCGTTCAAGGAAACAGTCACGACCGTCCTTGAAGGCGAAAAAACGATTCCATTCCGGACGATCACACGTTATTCTGCAACGCTTACAGCTGGAACGACGAGTGATACACAAGCGGGAGAAGAAGGGAAATCGATTGAAGTCTATCGCGTGACGAAGACGGCTCAAGGTGAGAAGAAGCAGTTATTGTCTCTTGATTTCTACGCAGCCATCCCAGCAATCGTCACAAAGAGTAGTCAAGAAGAACAAGCACCTGTCGTCGTACCTGAACCGGAAGACGACACGAACTCCGATGATTCGACGGATACGAATGATTCCAATGATTCAACGAATACAGACGGTACAGACGATCAAACGACGGATGAACCGCAGACAGATGGCGTCGAGACGCCAGATACACCAACGTCTCCGACAAGTCCGACGTCACCCGATACACCTGACAATAACGAAACGGGTGATCCTGCTTCACCAGTAGAAGGTGAAACAACAGGGGAACCTGTCGGATAAGAAGGAGGAAACAAGATGAACTGGACGACGATAGCAATTGAACTCGGTATCATCATCGGTCTAGCGACAATCATCTGTGGTCTGATGTTTGCGGTGACGATCCCTTACGTGACGACTGTGACGACAAAGGCGATTTTATCCGTTGCGGCGATCTTGATCGTGACGTTGATCTACTTCAGCATCCAGCTCGACTGGATTACGAACCCACTCGTTCTCGTCGGAATTGTCGTCTTATGTCTGTTGACGGCAGCGGTAACGAGTGTAATGGATGAAAAACATCAAAAACCGGATGTGTTAGAGGAAGAAGAAACATGGCACGCGGAAGGATGACACGTTAAATGGCAATGAAACGAAAACGTTTAGGGGAAATGTTGATCGAAGAAAGCCTCGTGACGGAGCAACAAGTCGAAGAGGCGTTGACGGTCAAACGATCGACCGAAAAACTCGGGGATGCACTCCTTCGACTTGGTCACTTGACGGAACAACAATTACTAGAGGCGCTACATCACCAATTGAAGATTCCGATCATCCAGCTGTACAACTATCCAGTTGACGTCGCCGTCACGAAACTGATCTCAAAAGACCTCGCACAGCGACATACACTCGTCCCGGTCTACCGGGAAGGAAATCGTTTGTTCATCGCTATGGCGGATCCGATGGATTTGATCGCGATCGATGATTTGCGGATGCAGACCGGTCTATCAATCGATGTCGGAATCGCGACGCGTGACGAAATCAGACGAACAATCCTGAAATACTATGATATTGATTCGTCGTTACGGGAGCTACTCGAATCCGACGACATGATGGAGTCGGATCAATCCCGTGATGTCGTGACGCGTGAAGATGCACCCATCATCCGACTCGTCAACCAAATTCTAGAGAACGCGATTGCCCAGCGTGCATCAGATATTCATATGGATCCGCAGGAAACGTCGATGACGATTCGAATCCGGATTGATGGTGAATTACGAACGGAGAATAACTACCCGAAACAGATCCAAAGCATTCTGACAACCCGGATCAAAGTCATGAGTGAACTGGATATCACCGAGTCACGCTTGCCACAGGATGGACGGATTAAATATGTCTTTAACGGATTACCATATGATTTCCGTGTCTCGACCTTGCCGACTGTTTACGGTGAGAAGGTCGTTATCCGGATTCTTGACAGCTCGAACTCGAACATTTCGATTTCAAAAATCGGTTTTAGTTCGCGGAATGAATCACAGTTCCGGGAGATGCTGAAGCGCCCGAACGGCATCATCTTGATCACCGGTCCGACCGGTTCCGGGAAATCATCGACGTTGTATGCTGCGTTAAATGAGCTGAACGACGAGTCGCGCAACATCATCACTGTTGAAGATCCGGTCGAGTACCAGGTCGATGGGATTAATCAGGTCCAAGTCAACGCGAAGATTGGGTTGACGTTTGCGAGTGGTCTTCGCTCGATCCTTCGTCAGGATCCGAACGTCGTCATGGTCGGGGAGATTCGCGACATCGAGACGGCTGAAATTTCGATTCGTGCTTCGCTAACAGGACACTTGGTTCTTTCGACTTTGCACACGAACTCTGCCGTTAGTTCGATCACGCGATTGATTGACATGGGGGTCGAACCGTTCCTTGTTGCTGCTTCTGTCAGTGGATTGATTGCACAACGACTTGTTCGCCGTGTCTGCCGTGATTGTGGCGAAGTCCATCCGATTTCGAAACGAGAACAAGAGTTATTTGATCAAGAGGGAATTGAAGCGACGACGGTGATGCGTGGACGTGGTTGCTCGTCTTGTAATATGACGGGTTATCGTGGACGGGTTGCGATTCAAGAAATCATCATGGTTGACGAAGTGTTACGCCGGATGATCATGAACCAATCGACGGAAAGTGATATCACGGCGTACGTCAAGGAACAAGGGCAACGGTTCCTGCTTGCAGATGGTCTATCAAAGGTCGCAGACGGGATCACGACGACAGAAGAGATTTTACGGACGGTGATTTCAGAATGAACAGTACGATGGAACGGGCACAAATCGAAGATATCTTACGCTCATCAAAAGAACGAGGAGCGTCCGATGTTCACTTGACGGCGGGGTCACCACCCGTCTTTCGAATCAACGGAACATTGACACCGTTTGGGACAGAAAAGATGAAACCGATCATCATTGATGGGTTTGTGCAGTCACTAATCACGGAAGAGATGTATCAACAACTGAAACAGGACCGGGACATCGACTTTTCGTTCGGTGTGACCGGTGTCGCTCGGTACCGGGTCAACTGTTTTTACCAGCGGGGCGCTTTGTCGATGGCGTTTCGGACGATTCCGACCGAGGTGCCGACGCTTGAGCAATTAGCGTTGCCGCCTGTCTTAAAACGATTCTTAACGAAACCACACGGCTTGATTCTCGTGACAGGTCCGACGGGTTCCGGGAAATCGACGACGCTTGCAGCGATGATCAATGAAATTAATCAGACGATGTACAAACGGATCATTACGCTGGAAGATCCGATTGAGTATTTACATAGTCATCATAAAAGCCTGATCGATCAGCGGGAAATCGGGATTGATGCGCCACGTTTCGCGACCGGGTTACGGTCAGCACTCCGTCAAGATCCGGATGTCATTTTGCTTGGAGAGATGCGGGACCTTGAAACGATCGCGACCGCCGTGACAGCAGCAGAGACGGGTCACCTCGTCTTCGCGACAGTCCATACGTCGACGGCTGCTTCGACGGTCAGCCGGATCATCGATGTCTTCCCGTCAGAGCAACAAGATCAGATTCGGGCTCAACTGGCGAACGTGCTTGCGGGCGTCGTCTCGCAACGCTTGATGCCGCGGTCGGATGGGACAGGACGAGTCGCAGCTCTCGAGATCATGGTCGATACACCAGCTGTCTCGAATTTGATTCGGACCGGTAAGGAATATCAGATTCAATCCGTCCTGCAGACGGGTAAACAATACGGCATGCAGACGATGCAGATGGCATTGCAGGATCTCGTCAGTCGGGGATTGATTCCGGCTTCTGCTGCATCACCGTACATATCGGGGTGAACACATGGCAGTATTCATTTATGAAGGTCGGACGATTGCCGGCAAACGAAAGAAAGGCAAGATTACAGCGCTGACGAAACGAGAAGCCGCAGAACGCTTGCGGACGGATCAGATTGCTGTCACTTCGCTTGAAAAACAAGAATCGAAAGGGTTGAACACTGAGATTACGTTTCTCAGTGCAAAACCAAAAATCGAACATCTCGTCATGTATGCGCGGCAGTTCGCGACCCTTGTGCGGTCCGGCGTCTCGATCGTCAAGGCGACGGAAATTCTTCGCAAGCAGACGGAGTCGAAACCACTCGAACGGGCACTCGTTGAGGTCGAAGATGACTTGCGGAGCGGAATTCAGTTTTCGCAAGCGATCGAAAAGCATCCGCGCGTCTTTGATACGTTCTTCGTCAGTATGGCGATGGCGGGAGAGGCGAGCGGGAATCTTGAGGAAGCACTCGATAATATCGTCACTCAACTACAGAAACAGTATGAAATCAAGCGAAAGGTCATCTCAGCACTCATTTATCCTGCAGTCGTCTCACTCGTTGCCGTTGGCGTCGTCGTCTTCCTGATGATGAACGTCGTACCGACGTTTGCGTCAATCTTTGATCAGCTCGGGAGTGAATTACCGTTAATCACGAAGCTCGTCGTCGCTGTGTCCGACTTCTTCGTCGCCTACTGGTGGGTGATGCTATTGATTGCGTTCGGTCTGATTGGATTACTGTACTTCAATTTAAAAAACGAACGGCAACGTCTATTCTTTGATCGTTTTTTATTGATGATTCCAGTCTTTGGACCGTTGATTCAAAAGTCACAGATTGCCTTGATGACGCGTGGTTTGTCCGTACTGTTGAACGCTTCGGTTCCGATTTTGGCATCACTCGACATCACGGAACGAATCGTTACGAACCGAATCATCCGTAAGGGGATTGCTGGTGCTAATGAAGCGATGTCACGCGGAATCCCGATGCACGAGCCACTTGAGAAAAACAAATATTTTCCACCTCTCGTCACACAGATGATTGCGATTGGGGAAGAATCAGGGCGTCTTGATACGATGTTGACGGAAGTTGCGAACTTCTATGAGACCGAAGTCGAGACGACGACAGACCGATTAAAGTCGATTATTGAGCCACTCTTGATTGTTGTCTTAGCAGCGATCGTTGGTGTCATCGTCATTGCCGTTGTCGTACCGATGTTTAAAATTTACTCGGATATCCAAGCGAGTTGACAACTGTAAAAACATTTACCTGATGTGAAAAAAAGACATAATCTACAAAAAATATGGTGCTACTATAATAGTATTCGTCTGGATAGTATTACCTACTAGCCACGCACAGTAAAAAAGTACTAGGGAGGCATAATGTAATGGTAGAACGGTTAAAAGAAATCTGGTTAGATGCAAAACAAATGCGTGATGAGCGCGGGTTGACGTTGATCGAGTTACTCGTCGTCGTCGTTATCTTAGGAATCATTGCAGCAATCGCTGTCGTCGCAATCGGTGGATTGATTGAGAACTCACGCAAGGATGCGCAAGTATCGAATGCGAAACAACTTGTGAGTGCAGCTAAATTATATGCTTCACAAAATCCAATCGCTTCAGGTGAAACGGTTGAAGTTGGGTTAAGAAAAGGTTCTGCTGATATTGCAGATACACCAGCAACAACAGGAACTAACGCTACTAATAAGTTAGCATCATTAGATAAATTTGTTGATTCTTTAAAAGACCCAATGGATGACGATGCTACTTATAAAAATGCATATGTTAAAATTGTAGAAGCATCTGGTAAGTATACTTATACAGTTTACCTTGAAGGTAAAAAAGTGTATTTTAACGGCGCTGCACCTGATACATTGAAGCGATCAGCGATTAACTAATTACCACCCCCTCCTCGGGGGTTTTTTTCTGAACTTTTTTGAAAGGGAGGTCGTGTCATGACGATCGTCTTCACGGTTTATTTTTTCTTGTTAGGATTACTCATCACGTCGTTTACGAACGTCGTCGGTCTGCGCGTCCCGGTCGGGGAGTCGATCGTTCATCCGCGCTCTCATTGTCCGACGTGTGGACATGTTCTTGGACCGCTCGAACTAACACCGGTACTCGGTTACGCTGTGCTCGGTGGGAAGTGCCGCTCTTGCGGACAACCGATTTCAATCAAGTATCCAGCGCTTGAATTACTTGGAGGAATTCTTTACGCCTACGCCTTTTGGCAGTTTGGCTGGTCGATGGAACTGGCGTTGACGCTCGTCCTGACGAGCTTGCTGTTCATCTTGACGATGTCGGACTTAGCCTACATGCTGATCCCGAATAAAATTTTGTTCATTTTTTTGCCGATTGCCTTGATTGTGCGCTACCTTTCTCCACTCGAAAACTGGTATAATCCAATTATTGGTGGAATCGTCGGGTTCGTTCTATTATTCGTCATCTTTCTTGCTTCCCGGCGTGGTATGGGGGCAGGGGATGTCAAGTTGTTCGGACTGCTCGGAATCTTCCTCGGACCGCTTCACGTCGTCATTGCCTTGTTCGTCTCGGCATTCGTCGGTTCCGTTCTTGGGTTAACGTTAATGGGACTCGGACGCGTGAAACGGAAACAACCAATTCCCTTCGTTCCGTCGATTGCCGTCGGGACATTACTGACATATTATTTTGCGGATGATTGGGTATCGTGGTACCTCGATTTACTGCTTTAAGAAAGGAAGAACGTACATATGGCGCAACGGCGTAAAGGTACATATATTTACTTTAATTTCACCGATGTCGCAATTTTCGGTGCAGTCGTCAAAAAAGGCGTCATTAAGCGCCGAGCAGTCGTCGCGCTGCCGCCGGGAACACTACAAGGAGGCTGGTTGCAACCGGAAGCCTCGCTTGATTTCATCTTTGACGGGTTACTGACGAAGCTGAAAGTACCACGTGGCTCGCAAGCGGTGCTGGCGCTCGATGGTTCACTCGTTCTTGCCCGGAAACTCGATATTCCGGAAACGATCGAGACGAATCAAATTCGCGGCTACTTGTTCATGGAGATCGGACATAGTATCGTCTTGCCGTTTGAAGAACCGTATTTTGATTACACGGTTCTGGAAGAAGACGGCAAGCGAGAAATCATGCTCTATGCCGCGCCAAACGAGGCGCTGAAGCAATATACGCAACTGTTCAAACAAAAGTATTTGCGACTCGTTGCTGCTGAACCACAACCGCTCGCGACCTACTTCGGGATTGAAGCCCATCATCCGGTCGCAACGGAAGCCGATACGTTATTGATCTGGAATGCGAATGCAACGAACCATCAGCTGATCATCATCGAAGATCACGTCCCACGTCTGATTCGCTCTGTTGATACGTTTGCGGCTGACGCGTGGGATGTTGATGTCATCGACGATCAACTGCATTACCGTTACCGTTCGGATGATCCGACGGTCGAACTTGTTTTAGACGAGATGTTACTCGAGTTCTCACGTGTGCTTGATTTCTATCGTTTTTCACTCGCGCGCGAAGGACGAGAAATCACGAACGTCGTCCTTGCCGGCGACTTCCCGTTCCGTGATGAACTGGCGACGCGTTTCCGGTCGAACTTTGATTTAAGTTTAGACGAAATTCCTGACATGATGACAATCGACGGACAGTCGATTCCACGGGCCTACTTACCACTCGCTGGTCTTGCTTCACCGCGAAAAGACCGCATCAACTTGTTACCGGAAAACGATGAAGCCCCGAAGTATCCACTCGTCGCTTCATTGATCCTCTTATTGTTCGGGGGACTCGCCGGTGGCTATCTGTATTGGCAAACCGATCAATTCGCGGACCGCGTCGAATCGACGAACGATCAAATCCAGATCGTCCGTCAGTTGCAGTCGGAATCGGATCAATCGGCGAAACAAGAAGTCGCACAACTTAAACAGACGGTCGAAGGACTTGAAACGACGCCTCGTCCTGCTGTACCAACACTTGAGCGGATTACCCGTTATCTCCCGGAGCGCGGTTACATTCTTCAATTCGCATATGGGGCAGATCATGCCGTGACGATGATGACACAATTCGAGACGCTCGATGAACTGAACGATTTTTATCGCGAGCTACTGACGGATAAAGTCTTCTCAGGAACGAATCTCGCGAGTGTGACGACACGAACGATGAATGAAAAGGCAGACGTCGTCACGACAACGACGGTTGATCCGACGACCGGACAAGAAGTCCCGACGACGGAAATTACACCGTCTGACGATGCCAAATCAGAAGAACCCCGTTATATCGGACAATTCTCGTTGAACGTCAACCCGACGGAAGTCGTCAAAGGTGAGACGAACGAGGCTGATCCGGAAGTACCAAAAGAAGATCAGCCGTCTGAATCGGAAACGGATGGCTCGACGGAAGCGACTCCTGAGACCGATACGACGGAGACGACTGATCCGAATGTAACGACTGAAATCGAGGAGGTGCCGGACAATTGAAACGTTATAGTAGCTTCATCCTCCTCGGTCTAACGATTTTAATCGTCCTCGGTGCGGTCGGTTACTTCGGTTATACGACCTATACGACGCATCAAACGCTTCAAGAAAAAGAAGCGACGTTGAAGCGAGAACAGATGGTACTCGAGCAAGCGAAAACGAACGAACAGAAAGTCGACGTCGCTGAATCGAGCTTCTTGCAACAAAAAGTTCCAGTGACTGCGTCAAACGATGACGTCATCGATGCGATCAATGCGTCGAGTCAGATTGCCGGTGTCAAAGTCCAGTCGATCACGTTTGGTCAGGCGACAGAGACAGCACCGCAGTCACCGGTGACATCAACGCCTGCAGTTGACGGAGCGATGGCGACGGAATCAGATCAGGCTGAAACAACTGCCGTAGCACCGGTCACAGCGAATGCAACACCGCTTCCGGCATCACTAACAGTCGAAGCCCCGTCGTATGTTGAATTAATGGCATTCCTGAAGCAAATCGAACGGACGGACCGAATCACGGTCTTACGCCAAATCCAGTTGTCAGGACCGGAAGAACCGGGTCCGGGCAGTGGAACGGTCCTACTCGAGGATGAGATGCTCTCGTTCACAGTCGAGATCGAATCGTATTATCGTCCGGATTTAACGAAGTTGACGCCGGATAAGCAAACCCCACTCGAGGAGAAGACACCGAAGTCGGATCCGTTTGTCGATGTGACAGGAAATTAAGATAAAACAAGTGGTTCCTAGACTGTTAGGGACCGCTTGTTTTTTGTTAGACTAAACGATGACTCGAATTATCCGATTCGAAATTAACGGGAAAGAACGTGATACTGATGATAACGCAACCACACTTGATTCTCGCGTCGGCTTCACCACGTCGGACGGAACTCCTACAACAAATCGGGATTCCTCATGAAGTCGTACCGGCGAATGTCGTCGAAGAAGCACCATACCCGATGTCACCGCATGAATACGTCCGCCATCTATCACAAAAGAAAGCGCGAGCGATTACAGAAGATGGTGTCATTCTGGCTGCCGATACGGTCGTCGCGATCGATGACATGATTCTTGAGAAGCCGGCGGATATTTCTGAAGCGCGGGCGATGCTTGCGCGTCTGTCAGGACGTGCTCATGAAGTCGTGACAGGCGTGACGATTCGCTTCGGAGAGAAGGAAGAGACGTTCGACGTGACGACGCACGTCCGTTTTGGTGCATTACCAGACGAGTGGATGGAAGACTATATCGCGACGAACGAGCCCTATGATAAAGCGGGCGGCTATGGCATCCAAGCGATGGGTGGTCTGTTCGTCGAGGCGATCGAAGGCGATTATTATAATGTCGTCGGACTGCCGATCCACGAGATCACAAAACGTCTCGCGTCCTTTGAAATCAAGCCGATGTTTGCGTAATCCTGAAACAGAGAGGTCGGATGCTGTGATTGAATGGCCGAAGGATATGGTTCAGTTAAAAGGCTTGGCACAAGCGACGACAGTCGAGTTACTGGCGTGTCTCGTCCGAAGTGGGACGCGCGACCGGACACCGCTTGAAATCGCGGAAGAATTACTGCACATCTATCCTTCGTTGATCGAACTCGAGGCGGCCGGAGTCGGTGGGCTCGAAAAAGCACCGGGGGTCGGGAAGGCGAAGGCACTACAAATCATGGCTGGACTAGAACTCGGTCGACGGCTCGTCACGGAACCCAAATGGGTGCGACCGACGATCCGTTCACCGGAAGACGCCGCCGAACTGTTGTTAGAAGAGATGCGCCTCTATCAGCAGGAACACTTCATCTGCCTGTATTTGAATACGAAAAATGAGGTCGTCTCGAAAAAGACGTTATTCATTGGAGGATTGAACACGTCGATCGTCCACCCGCGAGACGTCTTCCGAGAAGCGATTCGCTGCTCGGCTGCGAACTTCATCGCCGTCCACAATCATCCGTCTGGGGACCCGACGCCAAGTCGGGAAGATATCGAGGTATCCGAGCGACTCGTTGAGGCGGGACGACTCATTGGAATCAGTTGTCTTGACCACATCATCATCGGGCATGGACAATTTATTAGTATGAAACAGCGCGGATTTATGTAAGAATAACGTCTGAAGGGAAAGTTTCGATTCTTTCCGTCAGACGTTTTTTTGTGTGTTTTCTAAGGCTAACTGTAAACAAGCTGTAACGTTTTAACGCTTTCCAATGAAGGCTTTTCCGTTATAATTAGTGAAGTGTATTCTCAGAGAGGGGTTTTTTGAATAATGTTTGGATCATTCAGCCGTGAAATCGGCATTGACTTAGGTACGGCTAACACGCTTGTGTATGTAAAGGGGCAAGGAATCGTCGTCCGCGAACCGTCCGTCGTCGCCTTCCGTACGGATACAGGGAAAATTGAAGCTGTCGGTAACGCGGCGAAAAACATGATCGGTCGTACGCCGGGTAACGTGACTGCACGACGCCCGATGAAAGACGGGGTTATCGCGGATTATGAAACAACCGCTACGATGATCAAATATTTCATGGATCAAGCTTCGAAGAAAAAAGGCTTGTTCTCTTCTAAGACGAACGTCATGATCTGTGTACCAAGTGGTATCACATCGGTCGAAAAACGTGCGGTCGAAGATGCAGCGAAACTTGCAGGTGCGCGTGAAGCGTACACGATCGAAGAACCATTCGCAGCAGCAATCGGTGCTGGTCTTCCGGTTTCAGAACCAACAGGCTCGATGGTCGTTGATATCGGTGGTGGTACGACAGAAGTTGCTGTCATCTCACTCGGTGGTATCGTCACGAGCCAATCGATCCGTGTCGGTGGTGATGAGATGGATGAGTCAATCATTCGTTACATCAAATCGAAATACAACTTGATGATCGGGGAGCGGACAGCTGAGACGTTGAAAATGACGATCGGTTACGCTCGCATCGATGAAGAGTCAGAAAACGAAACGATGGAAATCCGTGGACGTGACCTCGTCACAGGTCTTCCGAAACAGATCGAAGTCACAAGTGCGGAAATTTGTGACGCACTCTCGGATACGGTCGAAGCGATTCTTGCAGGTGTCAAGCACACACTTGAGCAGACGCCTCCTGAATTATCAGCAGACGTCATGGACCGCGGAATCGTCTTGACAGGCGGTGGGGCACTCTTGAAGAACCTCGACGCTGTCATCGAAGACGAAACACGAATTTTGACACTCGTTGCAGAAAATGCACTCGATTGTGTCGCAATCGGTACAGGAAAATCACTCGAGATGATGAATGTTCTTCGTTCGAAATCAGGCATCTCGCAAAAAAGATAAGGACGGGATGAGCGATGAAGCGATTTTTAAATAATCGAAAACTGCTCATCACACTCCTTAGTTTTCTCCTTTTGGTGATCTTGATCGGGATTTCGCTACAAGGGCGTAACCAATCCCACTGGTATCAAAGCTTCGTGCGTGATACCGTGGGCGTCGGTCAACGCCTTTTCGCGACACCGATTGGCTGGATTGATGATACGGTCACTTCGATTAAAGAAGTGCGTGACGTGTACAAAGAGAACGAACACTTGAAATCACGCTTAAGTGACTATGCCGGCAATGCCGTCAAAGTCCGTGATCTTGAACGTGAGAATAAAGAATTGAAAGACATGCTCGACCTGAACGGATCGATTCGCGATTATAAGTTGTTACCGGCAGAGATGATCGGTCGGACATCGTCCGAATGGCAACGGTTCGTCACGATTAATATCGGCGAACAAAAAGGAGTCAAGGCGAATATGGCCGTCGTAACAGCAGATGGACTGATCGGTCGCGTCATCCAGGCGAGTGCTTATACATCCCTCGTGCAGCTGATGTCGGATACAAGTCGGACGAATAACGTCTCGGCAACGGCAGACGACACGAAAGGAAAAGGAGTCTTCGGTACGATCGAAGGCTTTGATGAAGAGACGAAATTACTCAAGTTCACGAAAATTCCGAATGATGCGAAGCTGAAAAAAGGGCAGACCGTCACGACGTCCGGTCTCGGTGGAAAGTATCCGAGCGGAATCGTCATCGGAAAAATCGAGGAAGTGAAAGCCGATCAGTATGGGGCTTCGAAAATCGCATACGTCAAACCGGCAGCAGACTTCGAACAGTTCGGTCATGTCTTCGTGATTGAGCGCGAAGCGAAGGAACCTTTCGCTGAGACCGATAAGGGAGGGGACACTCGTGAATAACGTTAAGTTGTTTTTCGCCGTGTTCCTTCTTTTTATCTTAGAAGGGACGTTGTTCGCAGGACCACTCGGAGATGGTTCGCCGTACGTCATCCATGCGACATTGATCGGTCTGATGTTCCTCGGTCGGTACGGAAAACTTGAACAGGCACTCGGATTCGGACTCGTTTTCGGATTGCTGTATGATTTCGTGTATTCCGATATCATCGGCATTTACTTATTTGCGTTATCCGCCATTCCGCTTTTTAGTAGCTTCGTGCTAAAATATGTAAAGGAGAACGTATTGACGATTCTTGTCACGTTCACGTTCAGTGCCATTTTGTATGAGCTCGATATATATTTCTTCACGGCTTCGGTCGTGGGTGTCGGAGTCTCCTTCCAGGAGCTCGCGACACAGATCATTCCAAGGAGTCTGGTTGCGCAGTTGATCGGGATCATCATCCTGTACTATCCGATGACCCGACTCGTGCAGTCGACCCTTGACGAGAAAAGAGGATGAGTCATGATTGAGCGTAAACGTTATGTAACGATGAAAGGTCATCGTGGTGGCCTCGCCGTCTATGTGAATGAAAGGTGCAGTGTGGATGAATTTCTTGACGATTTAGAGTTGACGCTTGCGGACAAATCCGTCGAGAACGGACGCGCCGTACCGATCACCTTCTTCTTCGGTCGACGTTATGTCGATGAAGGGGTGTTGACGGCCGTCGAATCTATCGTCGCGCGACATGATTCCTTCTCTTTCAAAGGCTATGATAGTGAGTGCATCACGAAGGACGAGGCAAAAGCCTTGTACGGAGAGCGAACGTTTCATTACTTCGGTGGAACGGCACGCAGTGGGCACGTATTAGACGTCGAAGGATCGATCGTCATCATCGGAGATATCAATCCGGGTGCGGTCGTCCATGCGACAGGAAGTATCTATTGTCTCGGTGCTTTACGTGGTACCGTTCATGCAGGTAAAGGTGGCAATACGGAAGCCGTCATCGCTGCGAGTGTATTGCAACCGAAATGGGTCGCAGTCGCTGGCACCGTCCACGAAGAACCGGACGACGCACCGATTCCTGCTCTCGATATGGGTTGTGCATTTTTAGGCGAAGACGGGGTGGAATTCTCCCGCCTTCAAACCGTTCCGCTCGCGCGGATGGATCAGTTTGCGATTGATAGTGAAAGAGGGTGACGGATATGGAACAAGTGAAAGAACAGGTACATATGGAGGCGAAGACGAACATGGGACGCGCCATCGTCGTCACATCCGGTAAAGGTGGCGTCGGAAAGACAACGACGACTGCAAACATCGGAACAGCACTTGCATTGATGGGACATTCCGTTTGCCTCGTTGATACGGATATCGGGTTACGTAATCTGGATATCGTGCTTGGTCTCGATAACCGGAGTATCTATAACATCGTTGACGTCGTGACAGGGCAATGTAAGTTGCACCAAGCGCTCGTCCGCGATAAACGTTTTGAAGAGATGTATCTGTTGCCTGCTGCTCAATCAAAGGATAAGTCCTCCGTCACACCCGAACAGGTGAAGGCAATCATCGATACACTGAAACTCGAATACGACTTCGTCTTGATCGATTGCCCTGCCGGAATCGAACAAGGCTTCATGAATGCGATCGCTGGAGCCGATGAAGCCGTCGTCGTGACGACACCGGAAAAAGCAGCCGTTCAAGATGCGGACCGGATCATCGGGATGCTCGAGCGCTCAGAACGAAACATCGTTCCGAAACTCGTCATCAACCGGGTGCGTTCACACATGATGGCATCAGGTGACATGCTCGACATCGATGAGATCATGCGTATCCTTTCGATTGATCTACTTGGTCTGATCATCGATGATGAAGAAGTCATCGCCGCTTCCCACCGTGGTGTGCCTGTGACGATGAATCCGGATAACCGGGCTGGACTCGGCTACCGGAACATTGCTCGCCGGATTCTCGGCGAATCTGTACCACTGCTTGATTTAAATGAACAACCGCAAAAAGGGTTCTTCGTCAAATTGAAGAAGATGCTTGGGATGAAATAAGAATGGGAAATTAGACTAGGACGACATCGTCGCGCCTAGTCTAATTTTTTTGGAGGGATCAGTATGCGATGGATTAGTGAACAGACCGCTTCGCTTGAACGATTGGCATTGGTCGAAGGCGGTCGATTGATTGAATATCATGAGCGGATGCGTGACGAGATCCGGGTTGGCACATTCGTCTATGCCAAGGTCGACCGGTTGCATCCGACGCTCGGGGCAGCCTTTTTGATTGCGACCGACGGTACACCGCTTTACTTACCGCTGAATGAGACGATTGAAGCGTTGCGCCGTTATCCGGACGTACCGACGATTGGACAAGCCGTCCAGGTCGGACAGACGTTACTTGTCCAGGTCGTCAAGGAAGGGGTCGCACCAAAACAACACAAGGTGACGCAGAATATCACCTATGGTGGACGTTATCTTGTCTATTTTCCATACGGTCGCCGCATCCGTTTCAGTCGGAAGCTGGATCTCGTTGTTCAGCGTCAACTGGCGGAGCAATTGACGACGACGGACGAAGAGGGGATTCTTTACCGGACAGAGGCGGCAAAAGCATCAATCGACGAATTGAAGCAAGAATTGCAGTCATTACGGACACGACATAAAGAACTTTTGCAGGCACCGCGTCTTGAACAAGACGAGGCACTGATCGTTCAGGAAGCAAAACGACTTCCACATGTCACCGATGCGCTCGTCATGACGCGTCAGGAAAAGGAACGCCTGGAATTGCTTGGTCTGTCCGTCGAACGGTCGCTACGAAAAGGACGCTTACCTGAGATGGAAGCGATCGATGGCGCAATCGAGAAGGCGATGCAACGGGTCGTCTGGCTTGACGGGGGAGCGTATCTCTTGATTGAAGAGGTCGAGACGATGACTGTCATCGACGTCAACAGTGGGAAGACGATCTCCGTCAAGGAACAAAAGCGAACGTTTGATCAAATCAATGAAGCGGCTGCCGTCGAAGTCATGCGCCAATTACGGTTGCGCAACATCAGCGGTATGATTGCAATCGATTTTTTACGTGGCTCTAGTAAAGGTCAGACACGGGTGACGCAACTCCTCAAAGAACGAGCGGCGCTCGAGACGAAACAAATCGAAGTCTATGGCTTTACGAAGATGGGCTTATGCGAACTGACACGACAACGTCACGGGAAATCGCTACAGGAACGTTCACAGGAATCCGGGCAGTGGACGCGATTGAGTGTCTATCGCTTGATTGAACCGAAGTTACTTGAGATTGCGACCTATGCGGAAGCGGTCGTGATTCGCGCACCACGGCATCTGTTGCAAGACGAATTCATCTCTCGTCAACCGCTCGAAGTCCATGTGCTCGAAGGCAATCCAGCGGTCCTGTTCACGGGGTCGTCACAGGACTGTCTCGATTTCATCAAGCGATCGGAATAATCCTTCAGAACAGCATTGACAAGGTAGAAGAACGTTTGGTATTCTGAATAACGTTAGTTCGTTTGGAAGCACCCAAATGACTACAACCGCACAGACCGGGTTTTAAAGCATCCGCTGCCCGTGATGGCGAGTCTGAGTTCCTAAGAGGAGGTGCACGTAATGTACGCAATTATCAAAACTGGTGGTAAACAAGTCAAAGTTGAAGCTGGCCAAGAAATCTACGTTGAGAAATTAAACGCAGACGTCGACAGCACAGTTGAATTTGGTGAAGTATTGATCCTTGGTGGTGACGATGTTAAAGTCGGCGCTCCACTCGTAGAAGGTGCGAAGGTCGTAGCAACGGTCATCAAACACGCTCGCGCGAAAAAGATCACTGTCTTCAAAATGAAAGCGAAAAAGAACTACCGTCGTAAGCAAGGTCACCGTCAACCTTACACGAAGGTCCGCATCGAGAAAATCGAAGCGTAAGCCATGATACGTGTCAAGATTCGACGAGATGAAGCGGAACTCGTCCGCTCCATCGAAGTGACAGGACATGCCGAGTTCGCAGAACCAGGTCTCGACCTTGTCTGTGCCGGCGTCTCGTCGGTGATCTTCGGGGCATACAATGCCATAGAAGCATTACTCGGGCAGGTCCTGCTCCTTGAAATGGCAGAACAACAAGAGGGTGGCTACTTTTATGTAGAACCGTACGCTGACTTAGCACCGGATGTCAGTGAACGCACCCAATTGTTACTGGAAGCGACTTTGGTCCAACTTGGTACCATCGCTGAAAGTTACGGTGAGTTTATCCAACTTGAACAAGTATAGGAGGTGGATTCCACATGTTGAAACTTAATCTTCAGTTCTTCGCATCGAAAAAAGGGGTAGGTTCGACAAAGAACGGTCGTGACTCGCAATCGAAACGCCTTGGGGCGAAACGTGCAGACGGTCAAACTGTTTCTGCTGGTTCAATCCTCTACCGTCAACGCGGTACGAAGATTCACCCAGGTATGAACGTCGGACGTGGTGGCGATGATACACTTTTCGCAACTGCAACTGGTGTCGTTCGTTTCGAACGTCTCGGACGCGACAAGAAACAAGTCAGCGTTTACCCAGCATAAGGATCGACGAAGCAGACTCTAGCCACTTTCGAGGGTTAGGGTCTGTTTTTTTTAGGAGGGAACGACCGATGGAGGAACAGCAGGTACTTGATCTTTTGAAGACTCTTCGTCACGAGTGGTTGAACCGGATACAACTCGTCCGTTCGTATGGCGCGATCGGAGACGAACAAGCAGTCGAGTCGATCTGTTCGGCGTACCGGGAGCAAGCATCTCGGGAAGGACGTCTAGGGCGAATCGGATTGCCGAAAACCGCACTGGCGTTACTGCAAGCTGAATGGTCAGGCAAAACTGTGACGTATGATGTCATCGGAGCACCCCACATGGAAGATGAGCGGTTGAAGCAACTCGTCGAAGCAGCCATCGCCATGATTGATGTAGGAGTAGGAGAAGTATCCGTGACCTTCCACGAGGGCGTGACCATCGAGATCTATCGGGATCTACTAGATATGTCGCGCCTTGAGGATCTAGTGACGCCGATGGAAATCGAGTCGCAGACGGAAAATGAGTGTGTGATTGAGATTGAAAGTCTTCCGTTTGAGGAAGAGAAGTAAGAGGAGGGATCCGACATGTTTGTCGATCAGGTAAATATTTATGTAAAAGCAGGTGACGGAGGACGTGGGCAAGTAGCGTTCCGTCGCGAGAAATACGTTCCGGACGGCGGTCCTGCCGGCGGTGACGGTGGTCACGGGGCTCACGTCGTCCTCGAAGTCGACGAAGGACTTCGGACATTGATGGACTTCCGTTACAAACGTCACTTTAAAGCGGTTCAAGGTGAAAACGGTATGTCAAAAGGGATGCACGGTCGTAAAGCCGAGCATCTAATCGTCAAGGTTCCACCCGGCACGGTCGTTTACGATGACGATACGAATGCGGTCATCGCTGACCTCGTCCATCACGGACAACAAGCGATCGTCGCAAAAGGCGGACGTGGCGGACGTGGAAATACACGGTTTGCGACACCAGCCAACCCAGCACCTGAGCACGCTGAAAACGGTGAGCCAGGAGAAGAGAAGTACTTGAAACTTGAGCTGAAGATGCTAGCAGACGTCGGTCTCGTCGGTTTCCCGAGCGTCGGAAAATCAACGATGTTATCCGTCGTTTCAGCCGCACGTCCGAAAATCGGCGCATATCACTTCACGACGATCACACCGAACATCGGTGTCGTCGAAACGGAAGATAGCCGTAGTTTCGTCATGGCTGACTTGCCAGGATTGATTGAAGGTGCAAGTGAAGGTGTCGGACTCGGTCACCAGTTCCTCCGTCACGTCGAGCGGACGAAAGTCATCGTCCACGTCATCGACATGAGCGGGATGGAAGGTCGCGATCCAATCGAAGACTACAACATCATCAATAAAGAACTCGCGGACTATAACCTCCGCTTAACAGAACGTCCGCAAGTCGTCGTCGCGAACAAGATGGACATGCCAGATGCGGCAGAACATCTTGAAGCCTTCAAGGAAGCTTTCCCAGAGCTTGAAGTATTCGAGATTTCAGCAGCAACACGTCAAGGTTTACGCGATCTGTTATTCCGAATCGCTGACCTCGTCGATGCAACTCCAGAATTCGGTCTTGAGGAACTCGAAGAGAAAACAGCGACACCACGTGTCGTCTACGGTTACGAAGCACCAGAAGCTGGCTTTACGATCACGAAAGATGAAGACGATTGCTTCGTCATCAAAGGACCACGCATCGAAAAACTCTTCACGATGACGAACTTCATGCGTGAAGAATCGATTAAACGTTTCGCTCGGACACTGCGTCAAATGGGTGTCGACGAAGAGTTGCGTCGTCTTGGTGCGATCGACGGCGACGTCGTTCGAATCCGCGATTTCGAGTTCGAATTCGTCGAGTCATCATTCTAAGCGGTTCATTCCATTAGGAAACGGAGTGTGAAAGCATCGTGGACCCATTGCCCATGATTTCAGTCGTTTGGTTAATTCCGATTCTCATGTTATCTGCGTTCTTTTCCTCAGCTGAGACGGCACTCGCGAGTGTCAATCGGTTGCGGTTGTTGCACCAATCGGAAGCAGGGGACGCGCGTGCGTCCCGTGTATTTCGCTTACTTCAACGCTACGAAGAGACACTGACTTCGATTTTGATTGGGAATACGATCGTCAACGTCGCCTTTATCTTATTTGGTGGCTGGTGGATCATCCAGTTCGTCGAGACGATCGCAACACAAACCGTTGCCTTTCTTGCGCTGTTTTTCCTGTTGCTGTTGTTCGGAGAATTGATACCGAAGTCGTATGCTCGTGAACATACGGAACGTTACGTGTTATTGATCGGACGTCCACTGCGCTTCTTCTTACTGTGCTTTCGACCACTCGTTTTTCTGTTACTCCGCTTACGTCAGTTTGCGCTTCGGTTGATTGGAGCAGATCCGAAAGGACCGCTCGTGACCGAACAGGAACTCAAGGCACTCGTCGATATCAGTCAAGAAGAGGGGATCATGGGGCTTGCAGAGGCGGAACTCGTTCACCAAGCGGTTGATTTTCAACATGTGACGGTCGAGGATGCACTGACACCTCGCATGGATATTCAGGCAATCGATATTGATGCGCGGCTTGAAGACATCCTTGCAGAGGTCCAGAAGGGTGGCTATTCTCGTCTACCAGTCTATAAAGATTCGATTGATCACGTCATCGGTGTATTATCGGAGCGGGACTTTCTGCGTGCATACGTGAAGAACGGCTCCGTTGATATCCGAGAATGGATTCGACCGGTATCGTTCGTCGTACCACAGACGCGATTGATGGATTTATTACCGGAACTCAAAGTCAAACAGTCCCACATGGCAGTTGTCCTTGATGAATTCGGAGGTACGGCAGGTCTGATCACCCTTGAGGATATTTTAGAAGAAATCGTCGGGGAGATTTGGGATGAACACGATGAATCATTGGAATATACGAAACGGATTGGTCCAGAGCAATACGAATGTCTAGCAGAGTACGACATTGAAGACTTCTGTCAGCAATTTCAATTGACGATGCCAGACACGGACGCCCAGTCACTTGGGGGATGGATCATGGAGGAGAGCGGACAATTACCGGACGTCGGAACGGCGATGCGTTATGAACGTGTCACGTTGACCGTCTTGCATATCGAAAACCGACGCGTCCGCAAAGTCTTAGCAACGTTCGATCCGCCATCTACGATGCCGGAGACACGACTTGAACCGATTGAACGATAAAAAAACCGCTTATTCCTTTGGAATAGGCGGTTTTTGTATGTTCAGACATCGAGCTCTGAAACGAGAATTCCGAGACGATCGAGTTTCGCAATGGCTGCTTCCAGTGCGTCTTCATGATCCGCCTCCAGCGTGTGGATATGGACTCCGTCCGTCAGGCTCGAGAGCGGAGTGGCTTGCGTCTCCTTTAGCTGCTCTAGCAATACACGGACGTCTCGGCGGCTCTTTAGCATCAATTCTCCAGTGATGAAGCCGTAGACGGGATGTTCGATGATGACATCGCGGACGACGACTCCTTCGTCAACGATGGCGTCACACTCATCCTTTAACTGATCGATGCCGTGACGGCAAACGATCTTGCGACGTAATTTTGAACCGTCGACTTCCGGATCATTGATGAAATAGCCACGAGCTGTCGCGATGACAGGATATCCTTTTGCCTTTAACAATGATAAATCCTGCACGATCACTTGGCGACTGACACCTGCTTGTTTCGCCAGTGCCGTTCCTGTGACAGGTTGCTCACTTTCCTCAATCATACGAAGTAATGATTTCCGGCGTTCTTCTCCGGAGATGCGTTTCCCCATCATGTCTCCTACCTTTCTCCAGTGTCATGAAATCGTGTTCAACACATCAATGCACTGTTCGATTTCTTCGTTCGTCGTGTGTCTTCCAAAACTGAGCCGAATCAACCCATGAGCCGCTGATTCATCGAAGCCGATGGCACGTAATGTCGCATTCGGACCGTTTTCTCCAGCCCGGCAGGCACTACCAGCGGAAACCGCGATTCCGGCACGATTCAAGGCGAGCAACGCATATTGACCGTCCCGTTGTTTCGTATGGATGGCGCAGATGGAAGCGAGTTGCGTTGGCGACTCAATCATTGTGTAACGAGACGAAGACAATGTTTTTTTTAGCATACCACGAAATCGACGGCTTGAAGCTTGGATTCCTGGATTTTCGAAGCGAGACGCTTCACAGGCAGCGATGAACGCAGCAATTCCTGGAACGTCGACTGTGCCTGGACGGATTCCAAATTCGTGATGTCCCTCGTAATAAGGGCTGAAGAGCGGACACCGTAAATACAAAGCGCCCAATCCTTTTGGTCCATACACTTTATGACTACTCATCGTGTAGGCATCAAAAGCGTCGATGTTGATTGCATCTTTTAAAAATCCTTGGACACCATCGCAATGAAACAGAATCTCACGCGATTGACAGTATGCTGCAATCCGTTCGACCGGAAAACGAAAACCGGTATCCGAATTGACATGTTGAATCGAGACAACACCGATTTCATCCGTACAAGCTACGATGAATTGTTCCCAATCGAACGTTCCGTCCGGTAATAAAGAAAGGTGCCGTGTTTCTTGTGCCCAGCGCGCTAGCGGAAGCAAGACCGAGTCGTGTTCACATCGAAGTGTCAAGACAACTGATTTGTTACTCTGTCGCATCAGATGGGTCAACGCGATGTAGTTTGCTTCAGATCCACTCCCTGTAAAGATGACGGTTCCTTCTTGTTGAGCCAATTGTTGCATCAGATACTGACGGGCTCGTTCGAGTAAACGTTCAGCGTTCCCACCGATGTCATGAAGAGAAGAACTGTTGCCGTAGAACGACTGAGCGGCTTGTTGATAATGATCGAGTGCTTGTGGATGCAGCGGAGTCGTCGCTGCGTAATCGAGATAGATCATGAAAAAATCCTGTCCTTTCGTCTTGTCACTCAGCTAAAAGTATGCCAAACTTATTGTCAAGTCAATAGTAAACATTTAGATATAGAGGTGTAAAACATATGTCTTTATATAAAAGACTTGAGACGGATGTGTTGATCATTGGAACAGGACTTGCTGCGATTTCGGTTGCCCTGCATCTTCCACCCGGAACGGAAGCGTTGCTTGTCACGAAAGGTACGCGGTTTGAGACAAATTCCGTTCGAGCACAAGGTGGGATTGCTTCCGCTTATGCAGAAGTCAATCATCGTGGTCACTTTGAAGATACGTGCCAAGCAGCAAAAGGGCGTATCAATCCGTCCGTCGTCGATTACGTCACCCGATCGGGAACCGAGGCGATGGAATTCTTGTTACGACAAGGCGTACCATTCGATCAATCCGAGGGAGAGTTTTTGCTCGGTCGTGAAGGAGCACATCGTTTGCCGCGGATTTATCACTCTGGCGGGGACGAGACTGGTAAACGGATCATGGAGACGTTGATGCCGCGAGTACCATTTCCGATTCTCGAGCAGACGCGTATCACAGAGTTGATTCAAGTCAATGGGCAGGTAGTTGGTGCAGTCGGATATAGCCATGGGGAGCCGATCGAGATTGTGGCGCGCGCGACGATTCTCGCGACCGGTGGAGTGGGTGGATTATTCGCGGCGTCGACGAATGACCCTTTGATTCAAGGAGACGGGATTGCACTCGCTTTTGAAGCGGGGGCGACGATTCGTGATCTCGGTTATATCCAGCATCATCCGACGGTACTCGTTCATGCTGGTCGCTCGGAAGGTTTGATCACGGAAGCACTACGAGGTGCAGGAGCGACGCTTGTAACGAAAAATGGTGACCGGATCATGGCGGATCATCCGATGCAAGATTTAGCGGCGCGAGATGAAGTCGCAAAACGAATCCATGAGGTGCGAAAATGTGAACCGGTCTATCTCGATACGTCAAACGTCGTCGACCGGACGAAACGGTTTCCAACGTTTGTTGAAAAATGTGAAAAACTGAACATAAATCCGGATCTCGTTGAAATTGCACCAGGCATCCATTTCTTGATGGGTGGGATCGAAACGGATCTGACGGGGCAGACGCATGTCGAAGGACTTTACGCGGTCGGTGAGACAGCATCGATTGGACTTCACGGTCGAAATCGTCTGGCGTCGAACTCGCTCCTTGAATGTGTTGTCATGGGGAAAGCAGTAGCAGAACAGCTCGAGTTGTTACCGGAACTTTTAGTCAAACAAGTCAAACGACGCCCGGGAACACTTCGTTCCGTAACAGACCGTCTATCACAGGTCATTGGTGTCGAAATGGATGTTAAGCAAATAGAAGATAGTTTAGAAGAGTTAAAAAGCTGGACATTAGACGAATCCGGACAGGAAGCAGAAGAGAATCGATTACGTCACGTAACGGCATGTCTGTTGCTTGAAGGGGCGCGAAGTCGGTTGACAGGAGAGGATGAGAACGTTGAACAAGTGGCAGTTACGGCAACAACTGGAAGCATTTTTAATCGAGGACATCGGACAGTGGGATATCACAAGTGAAGGATGTCTGACGGGACAAGAACGCGGGACCGGTCGTTTTCTAGCAAAGGAAGACGGTGTCTTTTGCGGAGTCGACATCATTCGGGAGATGGCACATCTCTTACAAGTCGACGTGACGATTCATGTAGCGGAAGGGACGATTGTCACGCGAGGAACACTCCTTGCCGAGTGGTCTGGTTCGTTACAGGACATTTTAAGCGGAGAACGGGTCGCCTTGAACCTAGTGCAACGCTTATCCGGGATTGCGACGAAGACACGTCAAGCGGTCGAGGTAGCAGCAGGACGAATCCGAATCACGGATACACGAAAGACGACCCCTGGATTACGAATGCTCGAAAAACATGCCGTTCGCGTCGGGGGTGGCTATAGTCATCGCGGACGTCTCGATGACGCCGTCATGATCAAGGACAACCACATTACGGTCGCGGGATCGATTACGGAAGCGGTGACGCGAGCAAAACGTGTCGCGGGTCATACGACACCAATTGAAGTCGAAGTCGAGACGGAAGCGGAAGTGCTGGAGGCAGTGGCTACAAAAGTCGATATCATCATGCTCGATAACCGGACACCAGCAGAAATCAAACAACTTCGGCAATTGATTCCACCGCATATCACGGTCGAGTTATCCGGCGGGATCACGATAGACACGTTATCAGACTTCGCGGATAGCGGAGCAGACGTCATCTCACTCGGGGCACTCACCCATTCAGCAACAGCACTTGATATCAGCATGAAAATCGAAGGAGGAAAAAAAGATGTCATTTGATCTATTACGTCACGAGGGAATTCCGGCGTCGTACTTACAGCAAACAGAAGCAGACTTGATCGCGATCATCGAAGGGGTCAAAGCACGGATGGGCAGTCGCTTGTTCTTACCTGCCCACCACTATCAAAAAGACGAAGTCGTCCAGTTCGCGGATGCGACGGGAGATTCGCTCCAGCTCGCGCAAGTCGCGAAGCAGATGACAGAAGCGGAATATACAGTCTTTTGCGGTGTCCACTTCATGGCAGAGACGGCAGACATGTTGACAGATGCGTCACATACGGTCGTTTTGCCTGACATGCGTGCTGGTTGTTCGATGGCGGATATGGCGAACGATACGCAAACGGAGCGTGCTTTTACGATCTTGACGGAACGGTTCGGGGAGTCGATCTTACCGTTGACGTATGTCAATTCGACGGCAGCGATCAAAGCGTTCGTTGGTCGTCATGGTGGGGCGACGGTGACGTCATCAAACGCTGTCCAGATGGTCGAATGGGCGCTTGCTGAACGCGACATCTTATTCTTCCTGCCGGATCAACACCTCGGTCGCAATACGGCGCACGCACTCGGAATTCCGTTAGAACAGATGGCGATTTGGGATCCGATCAAGGACGAACTCGTTTTTGATGGGGAGGACCAGGACGTCCGCGTCATCTTGTGGAAAGGACACTGCTCGGTCCATGAGAAATTCACGGTCGGTCAGATTGATCAGTTCCGCAAGACGGATCCGGAGCGAAAGATTCTCGTTCACCCGGAATGTTCGCATGAAGTCGTGACAGCGTCTGATCTCAACGGATCAACCGCGTACATCATTCAACAAATCGAACAGGCTGCTCCCGGAACGAAGTGGGCGATCGGAACAGAGATGAATCTCGTCAATCGCCTCGCGACGACGTATCCGGAACTCGATATCGTATCGCTCAATCCATTCATGTGTCCGTGTCTGACAATGAACCGGATCGACTTACCGCACTTAGCGTGGGCGCTCGAACAAGTCGAAGCCGGTGAGCCGGTCAACGTCATTACAGTCGACTCGGAGACGACGCGGCATGCCGTGTTGGCGCTCGAACGGATGCTTGAGCGTTCGTAAAATAGAAGATGGAAGCGTGGTCGTGCGAACGATCACGCTTTTTTGTCTTCTGATTGAGAGAGCGAACATATGTATTGATTTTTGCTGAAGAACGTTTTGAAGCCAAACGAAGATGTATGCTACAATAACACGAGAGTTTGTTTAAGGATGGGAGCGTTCCACATTGATAGAATTCGTACGCGGCGAAGTCGCTTATGTCTGCGCGGAATTCGTGACGGTAGAAGTTGGCGGGATTGGCTACAAAATCGTAGCACCGAACCCGTTTTTTTATCGGACCGGAGACGAACAGATCATCGTATATACGTATCATTATGTCCGTGAGGACCAAGAAGTCTTATTCGGATTCCGTTCCCGTCGTGAGCGTGCCTTGTTCACGAAGTTGCTCGGTGTCACAGGAATCGGACCGAAAGGAGCGCTTGCAATCGTCGCATCAGGGAATGTCGATGCGCTCGTTGAAGCGATTGAACAAGAGAAAGAAAGTTATCTCGTCAAGTTCCCGGGGGTCGGCAAGAAAACAGCAAAACAAATGACACTCGACCTAAAAGGAAAGTTAGCCGAGCTCGCACCGGATTACGTACCGAGCGAAGGCTTGTTCGCGCAAGGCAATGCTGAATTGAATGAAGCTTGTGAAGCCTTGACGGCGCTAGGTTACAGTGACCGAGAAGTCGAGAAAGTCAAAAAAGCGTTGCAGGCAGAAGTCCTGTCGACGGATCAATATGTCAAACGGGCACTCCAGTTGTTATTGAATGTGAGGTGAGGACATGGAAGAGCGCATTTTGTCAGAATCCGCCCATGCGGAAGATCAAGAAGAGTGGAGTCTGCGTCCTCAGACGCTCGAGCAATATATCGGGCAGGAGAAAGCAAAAGGAAACTTGAGTGTCTTCATCGAGGCGGCAAAAATTCGTCAAGAAACACTCGATCACGTGCTTCTCTACGGTCCTCCGGGTCTTGGGAAGACGACGCTTGCGACGATCATCGCGAACGAGATGGGAGTCGGTATCAAGACGACAGCCGGTCCTGCAATCGAACGACCGGGTGATTTAGCGGCAATCCTCTCATCACTGGAGCCGGGCGATGTCCTCTTCATCGACGAGATTCACCGATTGAGTCGATCGATCGAAGAGATCCTGTATCCAGCGATGGAGGACTATTGTCTCGATATCGTCATCGGTCAAGGGGAACTCGCCCGCAGCGTCCGAATTGATTTACCACCGTTTACGCTCGTTGGTGCAACGACACGTGCCGGGATGTTATCGGCACCGCTCCGTGATCGTTTTGGCGTGACGCTGAAGCTTGAATATTATACGATGTCAGAGTTGTCTGCCATCGTGACCCGGACGTCACGATTGTTCGGATTCGAAGCGGATCGTCTCGCTGCAGAAGCGATCGCACTCCGTTCACGCGGAACACCACGTGTCGCGAATCGGTTGTTACGGCGTGTCCGTGACTTCGCTCAAGTCGCCCATCAAACCGAGATCGATGCAACGCTTGCGACAAGTGCGCTTGATCGCTTGCATGTCGATGCGCTTGGACTCGACGATGTCGACCATCGTTTACTTCGATCGCTTGCAGAACGGTTTGCCGGTGGTCCGGTAGGTCTCGAGACAATCGCTGCAACGATTGGTGAAGATGCGCAGACGATCGAGGATGTATATGAACCATATCTACTGCAACAAGGATTTTTACAACGTACTCCGCGAGGACGTGTCTTAACACCGTTCGCTCGCCAACATTTAGGACTGAAAGAAGGAAATTGAACCAATGGATGTAAACTTATTTGATTTTCATTTACCAGAAGAACAAATTGCTCAAGTGCCATTGCTCGACCGGACGAGTTCGAAATTGATGGTTCTCGATCGGGAGACAGGTGCGATTCAGCATCAGCACTTCCATGATATCGTCGACCACTTCCGGGAGGGCGATACACTCGTCATCAATGATACAAAAGTCTTACCGGCACGTCTCTTTGGTGTGAAGGAAGAGACGGGTGGGAAGATCGAATTGTTACTCTTGAAGCAAACGAGTGACGATGTTTGGGAAACACTTGCGAAACCGGCAAAACGCGTCAAACCAGGAACGATTTTGTCGTTTGGTGACGGATTACTCCGTGCTGAGTGTGTCGAAGCACTTGAAGACGGGGGACGAATCCTGAAGTTTTTCTATGACGGCATTTTCTATGAAGTGCTCGACCAACTCGGAACGATGCCACTGCCACCATACATTCATGAACAACTCGAGGATCAAGATCGTTATCAGACGGTCTACGCTCGCGAACGCGGAAGTGCTGCAGCACCAACAGCCGGGCTTCATTTCACGCCGGAATTGCTTGAAGCATTAAAAGCGAAGGGCGTCCGGATCGCACCGTTGACGCTACATGTCGGACTTGGCACATTCCGACCTGTCTCGGTCGACGACGTCGATAGTCACAAGATGCACAGTGAGTACTACGAACTGCCGGAAAGTTCAGCAGCTCTGCTGCGTGAAACGAGAAAACAAGGCGGACGGATCATCGCGGTCGGAACGACATCGACACGGACGCTTGAAACTGTCATTCGCGACCATGGCGACTTCGTCGAAGCAACGGGCTGGACGGACATCTTCATCTTCCCGGGTCAGGAAGTCAAAGGGATTGATGGTCTGATCACGAACTTCCACTTACCGAAATCAACATTGATCATGCTCGTGTCCGCGTTATCGACACGGGAACACATTCTACATGCCTACGAAGAAGCAGTTGCAAACGGCTATCGTTTCTTTAGCTTTGGTGATGCGATGTTCTTAACGAGAGAGGAACGAAACTAATGACAAAACACGCGGTAACATACGAACATATCAAAACATGTAAACAATCCGGAGCGCGGTTAGGAATCGTCCACACGCCGCACGGTAGTTTCGAGACACCGGTCTTCATGCCGGTTGGAACGCAAGCGACGGTCAAGACGATGGCACCGGAACAAATCAAGGACATGAACGCAAACATCATCCTCGCGAACACGTACCACCTCTGGGTTCGTCCAGGACATGATGTCATCAAGGAAGCGGGCGGTCTGCATAAATTCATGAACTGGGATGGCGCGATTCTTACGGACTCAGGTGGTTTCCAAGTCTTCTCACTTGCTGATCTCCGTAACATCTCTGAGGAGGGCGTTCATTTCCGTAACCACTTGAACGGGGACAAATTGTTCTTGTCACCGGAAAAAGCGATGGAAATCCAGAATGCACTCGGTTCAGATATCATGATGGCGTTTGACGAGTGCCCACCGTACCCAGCTTCTCACGAGTACATGAAAGCATCCGTCGAACGGACAAGCCGATGGGCGGAACGTTGTCTTGCTGCGCATGAACGTCCACACGATCAAGCGCTGTTCGGTATCATCCAAGGTGGAGAATACGAAGACTTACGTCGTCAAAGTGCAAAAGATCTCGTTGCCCTTGATTTCCCGGGTTATGCGGTCGGTGGTCTATCGGTCGGAGAGCCAAAAGACGTCATGTACCGTGCGCTCGAATTCACGACACCACTCATGCCGGAAGACAAACCACGTTATTTGATGGGCGTCGGTTCACCGGACGCATTGATTGAAGGCGCAATCCGCGGAATCGATATGTTCGACTGTGTCTTACCGACACGGATCGCACGAAACGGTACGTTGATGACATCACAAGGACGGCTCGTCGTCCGGAATGCGAAGTATGCACGTGATTTCCGTCCGCTCGACGAGAAATGTGATTGCTACGCGTGTAAGAACTACTCGCGTTCGTACATCCATCACTTGATTCGTGCGCAAGAAACGTTCGGTCTGCATCTTTGTTCGACACACAATCTTCACTTCCTCGTCAAGTTGATGGAAGGCGTTCGCCAAGCGATTCGTGAGGATCGTCTACTTGATTTCAAGGAAGAATTCTTTGAAGAATACGGTTACAATTTACCGAACGCAAAGAATTTCTAACAAATCGTCTGACAAATCAATTCTTTCACGGTATAATGAACGTGATTTGAATGATAAAAGGAGCTGAATCAGATGGAAGGCTTAATCACATTCCTCCCGATGATCTTGATCTTCGTGGTGTTCTATTTCTTGTTGATCCGTCCACAGAACAAACGCCAGAAGCAAGTGCGTCAGATGCAAAATGAACTCTCACGCGGCGACTCGATCGTTACGATCGGTGGTCTTCACGGGGTTGTCCAAAAAGTTGACGACATGACGGTGACATTGAAGTCAGGTAATGCACAATTGACATTCAACCGAAGTGCTGTCGCAGAAGTGACGAAAAAATCAACGACTGTCATGGACGACGAAACTGTCGAATAAGGCATTGAAAAGGCGCTTTCCGGATTCCGGAGCGTCTTTTCTGTTTATATATGAGAAAAACGTTTGCTAAGATTACCATTTCTTTTGTAAGCTAGGATAGGAGAACAAAGTTGTCTGAAAATATACTGGGAACTAGAGAAAGGACAATGTAGCATGATCAAGAAAGGGAAACTTGCCACATTCTTCATCGTCGTCATCGCGTTGCTCGTACTGATCGGTACGACATCGTCATGGTTGTTGAAGGATACGAAGCTCGGCCTTGACCTTAAGGGTGGCTTCGAAGTCTTGTATGAAGTACAACCGCTGAAAGAAGGAGACGTCATCGATCAAAATGCGATGAGTGCGACGCTGACGGCAATCGAGAACCGTGTCAACGTCCTCGGTGTCTCTGAACCGGACATCCGGATCGAAGGCGATAACCGGATTCGTGTCCAGCTTGCTGGCGTCAAGGATCAGACGGAAGCGCGTCAAATCTTATCTTCGACAGCACAGTTGTCATTCCGTGACATCAACGATAAGTTGTTGCTGGATGGATCAGACTTAAAAGCCAAAGGGGCAAAAGTCGGGTATGATCCAAACACGAATGAACCACTCGTCGAGTTGACGATGAAATCAAAAGAGAAATTCTATGAAGTGACACAACAAGTCTCACAAATGCAACCACCTGCGAATCGTCTCGTCATCTGGCTCGATTACGAGAAAGGCGATTCGTATGAAAAAGAAATTCAAAAAGCGAATTCAAAGATCGTATCAGATGCATCGGTCACACAACCGATCAATTCGGATAAAGCGATCATTTCTGGTGGCGATATTGATGCCGAGTACGGGAAACAATTATCATCGATCCTAAACGCCGGTGCATTACCGGTCAAACTCGAGGAAATCTACTCGACGTCGGTCTCTGCTGCTTTTGGACAGGATGCACTTGATCAAACATTGTTCGCGTCAGCAATTGGTGTAGCCGCTGTCTTCTTGTTCATGCTACTGTTCTACCGGATCTCTGGATTCGTATCCATCATCACGTTGCTGTTCTACATCTATCTTGTCATGATCTTCTTTAACGGGATCAACGCCGTCCTCACGTTACCGGGGATCGCGGCACTCGTTCTTGGAGTCGGGATGGCGGTCGATGCGAACATCATCACCGCTGAGCGAATCAAGGATGAATTACGAAGTGGAAAATCCGTCTTGTCTGCATTCAAAGCTGGTAACCGTCGTTCATTCGGTACGATTCTTGATGCCAACTTGACGACGTTGATCTCTGCTGGCGTGTTGTACTACTTTGGTACAAGTACGGTCAAAGGATTCGCCATCATGTTGATGGTTTCGATCGCCGTCACGTTCGTCACGAACGTCTTTGTCTCACGTTACCTGATGCAACTCCTTGTCAGTAGCCGATGGTTCGATAAGAAGAAATCATGGTTCGGTGTAAAGGAGAGTGAAATCCGTGAGCTTTAATCCTACGAAATTCGATTACATCAAACATCGAAAAATTTATTTCGCGATCACGATCGCGCTTGTCATCGTTTCTGTACTCTTGTTGTCGTTCCGTGGTCTGAACCTTGGTATCGACTTCACGCAAGGAACTCGCGTCGAGATTTCTTCTGAGAATCAAATTAAGGAAGCGGACGTTCGCTCCGTCATTGAAGATGCCGGAATCGATGCGGAAGAAATCGATGGCATTCAGTTCGCTCAAGGCGGAAAGTTAGCGAACGTCACGTTCGTTGGTGAATTTAGTCAGGATCAAATTTCTGAAATGAAACAAACGATTGAAGCGCAGTATGATAAGGAACCGAGCATCTCGACGGTTTCCGCTCAAGTTGGTCAAGAAATCGCGCGTAACGCGATTTATGCCGTCTTGCTCGCGTCACTCGGGATCGTCATCTACGTCTCGTTCCGATTCCAACCGTTATACGGAATTGCGACAGTACTCGCATTGCTACATGATGCGTTGATGATCGTGGCATTCTTCTCGCTGTTCCAGATCGAAGTCAACTTGTACTTCATCGCGGCGATCCTGACGATCATCGGGTATTCCGTCAACGATACGATCGTTACGTTCGACAGGGTACGAGAAAATCTCGGACTCGCTGAAAAAGGTGGTCGGAAAGTCTCGTTTGATGAATTGGCGCATATCGTCAATGAATCAATCCAACAGACGATCATCCGCTCGATCAATACCGTCGTCACGGTCGTCATGACAGCAGCAGCACTCTACATCTTCGGTAGCGAAGCGATCCGCGGATTCAGTCTTGCCCTGCTTGTCGGGTTGATCATGGGAATGTATTCTTCGATCTTCATCGCCGCGCAGCTCTGGCTTGTGATGAAAGGTCGGACACTTGGTCGCACAAAACGCGCTTCTTAAAAGAGTATCCGCATCAGCTATCGCTGGTGCGGATTTTCTATTATAATGGGGAAGTTGATTGGAGGGTTAGAGATGTACCATGCTAAAAAAACATGGCTTGATAAAGTCATCGATTCAGAACAGATCGAACAATTGACGGCGGATGGCACAATCTCACCGCACGTCGCACAACTACTTGTCCAACGGGGATTCACGACTCGTGAAGCAGCCCGTGATTTTTTAGAGACGGATCAGATGGCATTCCATGATCCATTTACCTTTAAGGATATGCCGAAAGTCGTTGAACGGATTCAACGTGCCGTCAACGAAGGCGAAATGATTTTGATTTACGGTGATTATGATGTCGATGGGGTGAGTTCCGCTGCGATTCTCTGGCATGCCTTGATCGAAATCGGGGGGATGGCAGAGTGCTACATCCCGAACCGTTTCACGGAAGGCTATGGACCGAACGAAGCAGCGTTTCGCTGGGCGGCGGAAGAAGGGTTTAGTCTCGTCATCACCGTAGACTGTGGCATTTCCGGCATCCACGAAGCAGATGTCCTCAAGGAACTCGGTGTCGACTTAATCATTACCGATCACCATGAAGCCAAAGAAACGTTACCTGATGCCTTTGCCTTAATTCATCCGGGTGTCGACTCAGATTATCCATTCTCAAAACTTGCTGGAGCAGGAGTTGCCTTTAAAGTCGCACATGCACTCCTTGACCGGGAACCCGTCGAGTTACTCGATCTTGCGGTGCTCGGAACGATTGCCGATCTTGTGCCGCTCGTCGGAGAGAACAGGTTGCTTGCGATACGAGGCATCGAGGCGCTGAATGCGAGTGAACGTCCGGGTATCCTTGCATTACGTGACGTTTGTAGTTTGACGGAAGACGAACTGACGGAAGAATCAGTCGGATTTGCATTCGGTCCGCGGATCAATGCGGCAGGTCGTCTTGATTCGGCGATGCCAGCGCTTGAGATGTTACTAGCGGAAAGCAAAGATGAGGCACTTCATCTCGCGAAACAACTCGACCAACAAAATAAACAACGTCAAGATATCGTCAAGCAGATTGCGGAGGAAGCAACGGCGCTTGTCGAAGAACGTTTTAAAGATGACCGCGTACTCGTCGTCGATGCGGCAGATTGGAATCCAGGTGTCGTCGGGATCGTCGCCTCGCGACTCGTTGAAAAATACCATCGTCCCGTCATCATGCTGTGTCATGATGCTGAAAAAGGAACAGCGAAGGGTTCTGGACGATCGATTCCAGCCTTTGATTTATTCGCTGAACTCACGAAATGTGAAGATATCTTGCCGCATTTCGGAGGACATCCGGCTGCTGCCGGCATGACGCTCTCTTCCGATGACGTCGAGGCGTTACGTCAACGTTTGAATGAACAAGCAAGTACGTTGCCGGACGATGCCTTCATCGCGACGATCGATGTGGATCTACGTCTACAGGTCAGTGATGTCTCGATTCAGTTGATTGAAGATATTCAGCGACTCGCGCCTTTCGGGATGGGAAATCCTGCGCCACGAATCGTCATCGAGCAGGCGAAGATTCGTGACATGAAACGGATCGGTCGTGATTTGACGCATGTCAAAGCACTATTATCAGGCGACGGAAAGGAACTCGATGCAATCGGCTTCGGCTTCGGCGACCTTGTCGATGAAGTCTCGACTTTATCCGAGATTCACTTGATGGGCAGTCTGAACATCAATGAATGGAATGGGTTCCGTAAACCACAATTGATGATTCAAGATGTCGCTGTCGAAGATGTTCAAGTGTTCGATTACCGTGGGGGTAAGCGACCTCTGAGCGAACTATTCGCGTTACCACATGAGACGACGACATTCGTTGCCTTTACTGATGAGGTGAAGGAGAAGTACGCGGAACGTCCGTTGAACGGACCGATTCGTCAAAATATCGTTTTCCTTGATCTACCGGAAGAAGAAGCGGCATTTTATCCATACGTCCAACAGGCAGAGCGGATTTATTGTGCCTTTAAGGACGAGGGCTATTATTTCGAGACGATTCCATCGCGCGAGGACTTCAAGCATTACTTCCAGTATTTCGCGAAATGTCCACGTGACGAGCTCCGGATTGGTCTCGTACGTTTGTCGAAATCGCGAAAATGGACGAAACGATCGATTAACTTTATGCATTCGGTATTCTCGGAACTTGATTTTCTTGTTACAATGGAGGACGGGCTGCCGGGTGTGAACCCAAATGCTGCAAAACGAGATCTGACGGAAGCTCCGACGTACCAGCGTCATGAAGCGCGTCAAGAGCTCGAGCAACAATACATTTATTCGTCACTCGCTCAGTTGAAAGAGCGTTTTGATACTTTGGTAGAAGCGGCGAAGCAGGAGGAAAAGACATGGAGTTCAAACAGCATATAAAAGAGGTCGAAAACTGGCCGAAAGAAGGAATCAGTTTCAAAGACATCACATCACTCATGCAGAACGGACCAGTGTACAAACAATCGGTTGATGCACTCGTCGAATATGCACGCAGTAAAGGTGCTGATGTCATCGCGGGTCCAGAAGCACGTGGATTCGTCGTTGGTTGCCCAGCCGCTTACGCGATGGAGATCGGATTCGTACCTGTCCGTAAAGAAGGAAAATTACCACGTGAGACAGTCCGTGTCGAGTATGGTCTTGAGTACGGAAAAGACGTCTTGACGATGCATGAAGATGCGATTCAACCAGGACAACGCGTCGTCATCCTTGACGACTTGCTTGCAACAGGTGGTACGATCGAAGCGACGATCCAAATGATTGAAAAATTAGGCGGAACGGTTGCCGGAATCGGATTCTTGATTGAACTCGATGGTCTTGGTGGACGTGAGAAACTCGAAGGATACGACGTTCTCTCATTGATTCGCTACGAAGACTAAAGCATATATACTCTCTTGGTACATGGTGACCAAGGGGGTATTTCTTTTTATTTTGACATCTTCTCAAGATTTCACGATAATAAGAACTATATATTAGGGATTCCGTTGCAGACGATCCCGGGGACTGGGTGAGGAAAAGGGATGACAAACAAACAAATCGTAAATGTAGAAGACCTTCTCGCTCGATGTGCGGAATACATGACGCAAGCTGAAGTCAAAGACATCGAACGGGCTTACCAATTCGCGAAAGACGAACATGATGGGCAATTCCGCCGTTCTGGGGAACCTTACATCATTCATCCGGTACAAGTTGCCGGTATCTTAGTCGATATTGGTTTGGATGCAACGACGATTGTCGCTGCGCTTCTTCATGATGTCGTCGAAGATACGGACATTACTCTCGAAGAATTAACGGAACGATTCGGACCCGACGTCGCGATGCTCGTTGACGGCGTGACGAAACTCGGGAAAATCAAATATAAATCGAAACGCGAAGAATTGGCTGAGAATCATCGGAAGATGTTCATTGCGATGGCAGAAGACATTCGCGTCATCTTGATCAAACTGGCTGACCGTTTGCATAACATGCGAACGTTGCAACATATGGTCAAGGAAAAGCAGGTGCAAAAGGCAGAAGAGACGCTCGAAATCTTTGCACCGCTTGCGCATCGTCTCGGGATCTCGACGATCAAGTGGGAACTCGAAGACATCAGTTTGCGTTATATCAATCCACAACAGTACTACCGGATTGTCTCAATGATGAAACAAAAACGGACGGAACGCGAAGCGCTCGTCAGTTCGGTCATCGAAGAGGTCAACGAAGTACTTGATGATGTACAAATCGCAGCGGAAGTCGATGGACGTCCGAAGCATATCTATTCCATTTATAACAAGATGCAAAACTCGAAAAAAGAGTTCAGTGAAATCTATGACTTGATGGCTGTGCGCATCATCGTCGATTCAATCAAGGACTGTTACGCTGTTCTCGGAATCATTCATACGCAATATAAACCGATGCCGGGACGTTTCAAGGATTATATCGCGATGCCGAAGCCGAACATGTATCAATCGCTGCATACGACGGTCATCGGACCGAAAGGCGAGCCGCTCGAGGTCCAAATTCGGACACGGGACATGCACTTTATTGCCGAGTACGGGATTGCCGCTCACTGGGCGTATAAAGAAGGTAAGGAACAGGAAGCGAAATCAGGCTTTGAGGATAAGATTGCCCATTTCCGGGAAATCCTTGAGTTGCAGAAGGATACGGCGGATGCTGAAGAATTCATGGAATCGGTCAAAGTCGACTTCTTTAGTGACATGTTGTACGTCTTTACACCAAAAGGCGACGTCATCGAATTGCCGAAAGGCTCTGTTCCGATTGATTATGCCTACCGGATTCATACAGAAATCGGTCACCGGACGATCGGAGCGAAAGTCAACGGACGGATGGTACCGATTGATTATAAGCTGAAGACAGGTGACATCATTGAAATCGTCACATCAAAACACAGCTATGGTCCAAGTAAGGACTGGCTCAAGATTTGTGTGTCGAGTCAGGCGAAGAATAAGATCCGTCAATGGTTCAAACGTCAGCAACGGGAAGAGAACGTATCTAAAGGACGGGAACTGATCGAAGCGGAAGTGAAGAAGCTCGGATTCGAGCCGAAGGAAGTCATCAATGAGAAGACGCTCGAAGACGTGACGCGGAAGTTCAACTTCGCGCAAGAAGAAGACATGTATGCTGCCGTTGGGTATCATGGTCTGACCGCTGCCCAAGTCGCTCATAAATTGACGGAAAAGTTACGCAAAGACAAAGAATCTAAAAATCTTGAACTGAACGAAGCGATCAGTGAGATGAAGACGTTCGATCGTCCGAAGAAGGAAAATCCAGAAGGTGTTCGTGTCAAAGGAATCGATAACATGCTCGTTCGCATGAGTCGTTGTTGTAATCCAGTACCAGGGGACGATATCGTCGGGTACATCACACGTGGACGGGGTGTTTCGATTCACCGGACGGATTGTTTGAATGTCATTCATGAACAAAATCCAGAACGCTTGCTCGAAGTCGAGTGGGAACACGAAGGCAAAGCCGTTAAGAGTTATAACGTCGAAATCGAAATTTCTGGATTCGACCGTGCAGGATTATTGAACGATGTCCTGCAGTCGGTATCTGCGACGAATACGAACATCGTCGCCGTTAGCGGGAAAGGCGACGACAGTAAACAAGCCAAAATCACGATGACGATCGCGATCAACAACGTCAACCATCTACAGAAAGTCGTCGATCGGATCAAACAAATCTCTGACGTGTATGCTGTGCATCGCGTCATGATGACGTAAGGAGCGGATGAGTCATGCGAGTCGTATTACAACGAGTCAAAGAAGCAAGTGTCACAGTCGATCAGGAGGTCATCGGTCAAATCAAGCAAGGTTTTCTCTTGCTTGTCGGTGTCACGCACGAAGATACGATTGATCAGGTGAACTGGTTAGCTGATAAAATCGCAGGACTCCGCGTGTTTGAAGATGAAGAGGAACGGATGAACCGCTCGTTGCAAGATGTCGACGGTCAGATTCTATCCGTCTCACAGTTCACGTTGTATGGTGATGTCAAAAAAGGACGTCGCCCAGCGTTCACGGAAGCAGCGAAACCGGATCTTGCCAACGAATTGTATGAAGCGTTCAATGAACGTCTTCGTGCGCAAGGACTGACGGTCGAGACAGGTCAGTTCGGTGCGATGATGGATATCGCGCTCGTCAATGATGGACCGGTGACATTGATTCTTGAAAAAGAAGCAAACGCTTGACAGGAACCGAGAGACGAGGCAATATTAGACGTAACCAAATGATTCATACGACCGAAGACGAAGAGGAGTAATCAAGACCTCGTCTGCTTAGAGAGTCGCCCCTTGGCTGGAAGGGCGAACAGACGAACTCGATGAAAGACCCTTCCGAGGTATCTTCCTGAACCGATAGTAGGGAAGGTCGTACGCAGGCGTTAACTGCACCGAGTGGTCAAATGTGATTTGACAACCAGGGTGGTACCACGGGATCTTCAAGTTCTCGTCCCTTTGCGGACGAGGACTTTTTTGTATTCAAAAAAGGAGGAATTTGAGATGAAATTACCACGCGGTACGTTTGATGTCCTTCCAGGAACAGTCGAACGCTGGCAGTACATCGAGCAACAATTACGTGACATCAGTAAGCGTTACAACTATAAGGAAATCCGGACGCCGATTTTTGAGGAGACAGAACTCTTTAAACGTGGCGTCGGTGAGACGACGGATATCGTTCAAAAAGAGATGTTCATGCTTGAGAAACGCGGAAAAGACCAGTTGACGTTACGTCCAGAAGGAACGGCTGCTGTCGTTCGTTCATTCGTGACGAACAAACTGTTCGGTTCACCGAACCAACCGACGAAATTGTTCTATATCGGACCGATGTTCCGTTATGAACGTCCGCAAGCAGGTCGTTTCCGTCAGCTCCACCAATATGGAGTCGAAGCACTCGGTAGTGAACAGCCAGCGATTGATGCGGAAGTCATCAGTCTCGCGATGAGCATCTACCGTTCATTCGGATTGAAGCACCTCAAGCTCGTCATCAATACACTCGGGGATAACGAAAGTCGCGCGGCACACCGGGCAGCACTCGTCGATCACTTCAAGCCGGTCGTTCACGAGTTATGTCAGGACTGTCAGAACCGTCTCGAAACGAATCCACTTCGTGTCCTCGACTGTAAGGTCGACCGCGATCACCCGAGTATGGCAACGGCACCATCAATTCTCGATTACTTAAACCCGGCATCAAAAGCCTACTTCGACGAAGTATTGCTTCACTTAGATGCACTCGGCATCGAGTATGTCGTTGATCCAACGCTCGTCCGCGGACTCGATTATTACAATCACACGGCGTTCGAGATCATGTCAGAAGCAGAAGGCTTCGGAGCGATTACGACATTATGTGGCGGTGGACGATACAACGGTCTCGTCGAACAAATCGGTGGACCGGCAACGCCGGGAATCGGATTCGGAATCGGCATCGAGCGTTTATTGATGGCGCTTGAGAATGAGAACGTCTTACCGGTAGTCGACGATCAAATCGATGTCTTCATCGTCGCGCAAGGCAGTGACGAAGTCGAAAAGACAGCAACACGTCTCTTACAATTGATGCGTCTCGAAGGACTCGTCGCGGATCGCGATTATCTCGGTCGGAAGTTCAAAGGACAATTCAAGGCAGCCGATCGCTTGAAAGCACGCTACACGGTCATCCTCGGGGATGAAGAAGTCGAGCGTGGTGCAGCGGCGCTGAAGAACATGGCTACAGGGGAACAGACGGACGTTCCGTTATCAGCAGTCGCTGATACAATCGTCGCGAAATTAAAGGAGGAAGCACAATGATCGGACGCACGCATATGAACGGTCAGGTGACAGAAGAAGTCATCGGACAGCACGTTCAACTTAAAGGATGGGTTCAAAAACGACGTGACTTAGGAGGATTGATCTTCCTTGATCTCCGCGACCGTAGTGGCATCGTCCAAATCGTCTTCCAACCGGAAAACGAGCAGGCACACCGCCTTGCGGAATCAATTCGTTCAGAGTATGTCCTCGATATCAAAGGACACGTCATCGCCCGTGAGAATCCGAACCCGAACATCCCGACTGGGCAAGTCGAGGTCGTCGCGGATGAAGTCGTCATCTTGAACGCAGCGAAGATGACACCATTCCCGATCAGTGAAGAAGCAGAACAGACGTCAGAAGATTTACGTCTCAAATACCGTTATCTTGACTTACGTCGTCCATCGCTCCAAGAGACATTCCGTCTCCGTTCGAAAGCATCGAACATCATGCGGAACTTCCTCGATGAGCAAGACTTCCTGGAAGTCGAGACACCGATCCTAACGAAATCAACACCAGAAGGCGCACGTGACTATCTCGTTCCGAGTCGTGTTCACCCAGGTGAGTTCTATGCCTTGCCACAATCGCCACAATTGTTCAAACAATTGCTGATGGTGTCTGGTTTTGAGCGGTACTTCCAAATTGCACGTTGTTTCCGTGACGAAGACTTACGGGCAGACCGTCAACCTGAATTCACGCAAGTCGACATCGAGACGAGCTTCATGGACATCGAAGATTTGTATGCGATGATGGAGTCGATGATGACACGTGTCATGAAGGAAACGCTTGGCAAAGACATCGTGACACCGTTCCCACGGATGCCATATGCGGAAGCGATGAGCCGGTATGGTTCGGATAAGCCGGATACACGCTTCGGTCTCGAATTGATCGATGTCGCGGAAGCCGTCAAAGGTGCAGGATTCAAAGTATTCGACATGGCACTTGAAGCAGGTGGTGAAGTCAAAGCATTGAACGTCAAAGGTGCAGCTGAGCGCTTCTCGCGGAAAGATATCGATAAGTTACAAGAATTCACGGCGATCTACGGTGCAAAAGGTCTCGCTTGGGTCAAAATGACAGCGGACGGACTGAACGGTCCGATCGCGAAGTTCTTTGACGAAGAAGCAACTGCTCGCCTGACAGCGGCGACAGATGCGGAAGCAGGCGACTTATTGTTGTTCGTCGCAGCAAAATCATCGATCGTAGCAGATAGCTTAGGTGCACTCCGTCAGAAATTAGCGAAGGAACTGGACTTGATCGATGAGTCGGTCTTCAACTTCCTTTGGGTGACGGATTTCCCACTCGTCACGTACGAAGAAGAAGAAGGTCGTTTCTACGCGAACCACCACCCGTTCACGATGCCACGTCGTGAAGATCTCGAATTGCTCGAGACGGATCCTGGAAAAGTCCTCGCCGTCGCGTACGACCTCGTCTTGAACGGATACGAGCTCGGCGGTGGATCACAACGGATCTACGAACGGGATATCCAAGAGCGGATGTTTAAGTTGCTTGGCTTCACAGAAGAAGAAGCAAACGAGCAGTTCGGTTTCTTGATGGAAGCATTCGAATACGGAACACCACCACATGCGGGGATCGCACTTGGTCTAGACCGTCTCGTTATGTTACTCGCAGGACGTTCAAACTTGCGTGATACGATTGCCTTCCCGAAAACAGCATCAGCAAGTGATCTGTTGACGGCAGCACCAAGCCCAGTCTCAGATGCACAATTAAACGATCTCTCGATTCGAACAGCAGTCAAACAATCGTAAGACACGACAAGCGAATCTTCCGGTATGGGAGATTCGCTTGTTTCATGAAGGAGGATGAACGGATGGAACGACACTTTTTTGAACGGTCTCCGGTTGAAGTCGGTCCAGACTTCTTAGGAACACAGATCACAGTCGATGAGGTGACGATGCGGATCGTCGAGGTCGAAGCCTATCTCGGTCCTCACGATCAAGCAGCACATTCATTTTCCGGAAAACCAACGAAACGGACGGCACCGATGTTCGGTCCGCCGGGGCATCTTTATGTATATTTCACATATGGTATGCATCACTGCATGAATATCGTTTGTGGACATGAAGGGGAAGGATACGGACTGTTGCTACGAGGTGCGGAAATCATTAGTGGGCACGATCTCGTCGCTGAACGTCGTTTTGGTTGTTCCTACGCAGAGTTGACAGCGGCGCAACGACGCAATCTCGTCAATGGACCGGCGAAACTGTGCCAAGGATTCGGTCTAACGACAGCTGATTCGGGACAGGATCTTTATCAAGACCGTTTCCGACTCGTTGCTGACTCGGTCGACGCGATCGTCCAGACGACACGGATCGGTATTCCGAATGCAGGAGAAGCGACAGCCTATCCATGGCGGTTTTATGTAGAGGCGAGTGAAGGGGTAAGTAAACGTTAAAAAATGGACGCTCCGATAAGGAGACGTCCATTTTTTATTTAGGGTTGTTGATTGATTTTTTCGACTGCTGTTTTTTATAGAATTTATAGACGATTGGACCAACCGTCGTTACGAGCGTCATTAATGTTCTGAGTTTACCGCGTTTTGCTGCCATTGATTCATTCACTCCTCTGATTTGTTGTACTAATCATATTCCACGAAAACAACGTCTTAAAACCTCATCGGCACATCAAGTGGTTTTCTATCTACCTTGGTCGGGTCATAGTATAAGGAGAAGGGAGTCGATCAATATGGGAGCAGTCGTTTGGTATCGTCATGATTTACGTGTCGATGATCATGAGGCACTTCGGAGTGCGTGTGAAGAACAAGACGTCATTCGTGCCGTATACGTTAAAGACCAAAAGAAACGCGATTTTAAAAGAGGTACACAACAAGCACGGTTCGAACAAGAGACACTAGAGAACCTAGCGGGTCATCTGTCTCAAATCGGGATTACGTTAGATATAGTAGAAGGGGAGACAATTGAGACACTCGATTCTTACCTGCAAGCGGATGATACCGTCTATTTCCATAAGATGACCGGCACAGAAGAAGCGGCAAGTGAACAGTATATCGAAGACAAGTATGCCGTCCGTTCTTTTGAGACACAGACATTACATCGTCGCGAAGATATCGGAAGTGATGAATTAAAACGCGTCTTTACGGCATTTCGAAAACGTGTCGAGGCGAAAGGGACCTTCTACGATCCACTCGATCCACCAACCGGTATTCAGTTAGTAAAAGAAGAATCGGTCGAAGCGAATCCCGAAATCGCGTTCCCGTTCCGTGGTGGAGAGTCAGCAGGGAGAGCGCGCCTTCAGGAATACCTTGCTGAGCCTGTATTCACCTATAAAGAAACACGGAATGGGTTCTTACGAAATGATTCTTCGAAGCTGTCTGCCTGGCTAGCGAACGGATCACTCTCGCCGCGTCGCGTCATGGCTGAATTGCAGGAAGCCGAGCGAAAAAAGGGAGCGAATGATTCGACGTACTGGTTGTATTTCGAACTGTTATGGCGTGACTTCTTCCATTTGACGATGCGTGAGACAGGAAGCCGTCTGTTCCGTGCGAGCGGATTACAAGAAGGTCAATACACGTGGAAGGCGGACCAGCTAGCTGTCGAACGCTGGATAGAAGGAAAAACCGGTGTGCCATTCGTCGACGCCTTCATGAACGAGATTCGCGAGACGGGATGGATGTCGAACCGCGGCAGGCAGATCGTTGCCAGTTATCTAATTCATGAATTAAAGCAGGACTGGCGCATCGGAGCGCGATATTTCGAACAGCAGTTGATCGACTATGATGTCGCTTCGAACTATGGGAACTGGGCGTTCATCGCGGGTGTCGGGAATGCAACACGCACACCACGATTCGATCCTGCATTCCAACAACAACGATATGATCCGAATCAACACTTCACGAAACGTTGGACCTGAAAAAAGCATCTTTTTCTGGAGTGGGAAGTAGTTGCATTTCAGAGGGGAGGATGCTATATTAAATGCATCAGATGGGGTTCCTGAATTGTACGAGAGCCGCCTTTTATCTTTGAGCCACTCTTTTTTGATAGGGAGTTTGACGTTCCAACTAGTAGTACATGCCTCGTAACACAGCAGGAGGACGTACGAATAGGAATCGGATAAGACACCCACCTGCACAGCAGGTTCAAAAATAAGGTATCGACACGGCACTTCGGGTCCCATCGTCTTATTATTTTGTTGTTTGACACGTCGCATGACGTTTTTTTTTATGATATAATTCCGAGTAAAACAGTATGAGTATTGTGAGGTTATGAGATGTTACATCAATTTTCGCGTAATGAATTAGCAATCGGTAAAACTGGACTTGACGCATTGGCATCCAAGTCCGTCGCTATTCTGGGTATCGGTGGTGTTGGATCATTCTCAGCAGAAGCGCTTGCCCGCAGTGGTGTAGGTCGTTTGATTCTTGTCGATAAGGACGATATCGACATCACGAACGTCAACCGACAAATCCATGCTTTGCTTCCGACGGTTGGTCAACCGAAGGTCGATGCGATGGCAGAACGTCTTGCGTTAATCAATCCGGATCTTGAAATCGTTCGCTTGAAGATGTTCTACAATGAAGAGACATTCGAGTCGTTCTTCGAACAGCAACCGGATTATGTCATCGATGCATCGGACACGGTCTCGTTCAAGATTCACTTGATTCAGGAATGTAAGAAACGTAACATTCCAATCATCTCAAGCATGGGGATGGCGAACAAGATGGATCCAACACGCATCAAGATCGTTGACATCAAAGATACAAGTTATGATCCACTAGCGAAGGTCATTCGGACGAAACTTCGGAAAGCCGGTATTCATAAAGGTGTTCCTGTCGTCTTCTCTGATGAACCGCCCGTTAAGATCATCGAAGAAGTCCGTCAAGTCGTCGGAAACGATGCGGCTGCAATTCGTAAGGCAAAGATGCCGCCAAGTTCGAATGCGTTTGTTCCATCAGTTGGTGGATTGATCGCAGCGAGCTACGTCATCAATGAGATCGTCCGTGAAGCCGGCGTGACGATCGAACGCGTTCGTTAAAAAAAGCGACCTTATGGTCGCTTTTTCTGATGTGTGGCTGTTTGTTTGTGCCAAAAATCAAGTCGAGCTTGCAGTTGTTTCTCAAAACCGCGTGGGCTTGGACGATAAAAGACTGGTTTTGTCCGGGCAAGGTTCTCCGGCCAGTAATTCTGTGGCACATAGGCATGTTCGAAGTCGTGCGGATACTGATAGGTGACGCCATTTCCAAGTGCTGCTGCCCCTGGATGATGGGCATCGCGCAAATGCGGCGGTACCGGACCACCGTCTGAACGACGGACGAGTGTCAATGCTTGATCGATCGCTGAGATGACAGCATTCGATTTCGGCGCCGTCGCGAGATATAAGACGGTTTCAGCGAGCGGAATCCTTGCTTCAGGGAAACCGACGTACTCGCACGCGCGTGCGCAAGCATCGACCATCAATAATGCTTGCGGATCAGACAGACCGATGTCTTCTGCCGCATGGACGTAGAGACGCCGTACGATGAAGCGCGGACTTTCGCCCGCTTCAATCATGACAGCGAGCCAGTAGAGCGCAGCGTCGGGATCGGAACCCCGAATCGATTTGATGAAGGCGGAGATGACATCATAATGCCGATCGCCGTCCTTATCGTACTTCAATGCTTTTTGTTGAATCGATTCCTCGGCGACAGCGAGATCGATCGTGATCTGACCATCGATTTCCGGTGTCGTTAAGACGGCGAGTTCAAGCGCATTCAACAATGCCCGGTAATCGCCATCCGACAACTTGACGTAATGATCGATCGCGTCATCCGTGATCGTGATCGGATATTTGCCAAGACCACGCTCTTCGTCTTTTAGGGTCCGGTCGAGGACGATCCGTAAGTCATCTGGCGTCGGGGGTTCGAAACGAAAAACCGTTGCCCGCGATAACAGAGCGGCGTTGACCTCAAAACTCGGATTTTCAGTCGTTGCCCCGATCAACGTGATCGTACCTGCTTCGAGCGCTGGCAGTAAAGCGTCTTGTTGCATCTTATTGAATCGATGGATCTCATCGAGAAAGAGAATCGTTTTTTGATCCTCGAACTGAAGACGGGCTTCGGCCGCTTTTAGAATTTCCCGTAATTGTTCCAGTTTCGCTGTGACCGCGTTCAATTGTTCGAACGCTGATTTCGTATAACTAGAGATGACACGCGCGAGCGTCGTCTTACCGGTTCCGGGTGGACCGTAAAAAATGACGGTTCCGAGACGATCGGCTAAGATGGCACGCCGCAGGAGCGTCGTCTCTCCAATCAGATGGCGTTGTCCGACGATTTCATCCAGATTCTGCGGACGCATTCGATTCGCGAGCGGTCCGGCAGGTGACTGGGATTCAAATAAATGTGCCATACACATACGCTCCTTCCACTTTTAGCTACTACTATACTAGAAAGGATGATCCTTCGCATGATGAAAATCTCGACGAAAGGGCGATATGGTCTGACGATCATGATCGCACTCGCGAAAGAAGCTGAATCTAAACCATTATCCCTAAAAAAAATCGCGCAGATGTATGACTTATCTGAGCATTATCTTGAACAGTTGATTGCCCCCCTTCGTAATGGAGGTCTCGTCAAAAGTGTCCGTGGTGCTTACGGCGGGTATAAGCTCGGTCGTGAAGCGCAAAACATCACAGCGGGTGAAATCATCCGTCTGCTTGAAGGACCACTCGTGGTCGTCGAAGGCGATGCGTGTGACGAGGTCACGAAGCGCAAACTTTGGGATAAAATCCAGCAAGCAGTCGATCAAGTACTCGATTCAACAACGCTACAAGACTTAGCGGAAGAAGAAGATACAGGATACATGTTCTATATTTGAGAGGTGAAAACGAATGAATTACTTTGACCATTCGGCGACGACGCCGATGCGTCCGGAAGTCCTTGAGGCGATGACGCCTTATTTGCTCGAACAGTACGGCAACCCATCGAGTGTCCACGCGGCTGGTCGGTCTGCTCGGGCAGCAATTGACAAAGCACGCCGGCAGATCGCACAAGAATTGAACGCGAAACCAACCGAACTGATTTTTACGAGTGGTGGAACGGAATCGGATAATTATGCGATTTTCGGTGCGGCTGAGGCGGCGCGTGAAAAAGGGCGTCATCTCATTACGACACGGTTTGAGCACCATGCTGTATTACATGCGTTCGAAGAGCTCGAAAAACAAGGCTATGACGTCACGTATCTCGATGTTCCAGATACAGGCGTCGTCTCAATGGCTGCTTTGCAAGAAGCGGTACGGGAAGATACGACACTCGTCTCGATCATGTTCGGCAACAATGAAGTTGGAACGATTCAGCCGATTGCGGCATTCGGTCAATTTCTACGAGAACGCGGTATTTTGTTCCATACGGACGCGGTGCAAGTGTTCGGGAAACAAGCAATCGATGTCGAAGCGTTACAGGTCGATCTCTTATCAGCGTCTGGTCATAAAATCAATGGTCCAAAAGGAATCGGATTGTTGTATGTACGGACTGGTGTGAAGTTAGCTCCTCAAACGTTCGGAGGAGAACAGGAACGCAAGCGTCGTGCTGGTACAGAGAACGTACCGGGAATCGTCGGTTTAGCGAAAGCGCTCGAACTGATGATCGCGGAGCGTGATCAACAACAGGACCACATCAAACAGTTGCGCAGCGTTTTGCTGACGCGATTGGATGAAAGTGGCGTCACTTACGAAGTCAACGGTGTTGAAGGATTACCGAATGTCCTCAATCTTTACTTCCCGCAGATTGAGATCGAACCGTTCTTGATCATGCTCGATATGCGCCAGATAGCCGTATCGAGCGGGAGTGCATGTACGGCAGGATCCGTCGCACCTTCGCATGTCTTATCGGCGATGTATGGCGAAGATGAACGGACACGAGCATCGGTCCGAATCAGTTTTGGTCACGGAAATGAGCTCGCGCAAGTCGAACTACTCGCACAAGCCTTGCAAGATGTCGTAAAATCGTTTCAGAATTAACTAAGAGGTGAAATAAATGAATACACGAGCGAAAGCCCCGAGTGAAACGACAGTCGTCGTTGGGATGTCGGGCGGTGTCGATTCTTCTGTGACCGCTCATTTATTAAAAGAGCAAGGCTATAACGTCATCGGAATCTTCATGAAAAACTGGGATGACACGGATGAGAACGGCTTTTGTACGGCGACGGAAGATTATGAAGACGTCATCGCGGTAGCCAATCAAATCGGCATTCCGTACTATGCGGTCAATTTCGAGAAAGAGTACTGGGATAAGGTCTTCACGTACTTCCTCGATGAATATAAACTCGGTCGGACACCGAATCCGGACGTCATGTGTAACAAGGAAATCAAGTTCAAAGCCTTCCTCGATCACGCGATGCGTCTTGGTGCCGATTTCGTCGCGACAGGGCACTATGCGCGGGCCGTCTATGAGGATGGAGAACATAAATTGCTTCGAGGCGTTGATGCAAACAAGGATCAAACATATTTCTTGAATCAATTGTCGCAAGAGCAAATCGCGAAGGCGATGTTCCCGATCGGGCACATGGAAAAATCAGAAGTGCGCCGGATCGCAGAAGAAGCGAACCTCGCAACGGCGAAGAAAAAAGACTCGACAGGCATTTGCTTCATTGGCGAGCGGAACTTCAAACAGTTCCTCGGTCAATATCTGCCGGCCCAACCCGGTGAGATGCGGACACTTGACGGCAACGTCATGGGACGTCACGATGGATTGATGTACTATACGATGGGGCAACGTCATGGACTCGGTATCGGTGGCGACGGAGAGCCTTGGTTCGTCGTCGGGAAAAATTTAGAGGAGAACATCCTCTATGTCGATCAAGGATTCCATAACGAATTGTTGTATTCGGAAGGATTACATGCTTCAGATGTCAGCTGGACATCTGAGCGTCCGGTCGGTGAGACATTCCGTTGTACGGCGAAATTCCGTTACCGTCAACAAGATACAGCGGTCACGGTTCGTGTCCTCGAAGAGGGACTCGATGTCTCGTTTGACGAGCGTCAACGAGCAATCACACCAGGACAAGCGGTCGTGTTCTATGATGGAGACATCTGTCTCGGTGGTGCGACGATCGATGCAGCCTATAAAGCAGGCGAACGCCTCGCTTATCTAGCGTAAGGAGCAAAAGAAGATGAACTATAATGAAGTGGGATTCCGGCATCTAGAAGCTGGAAATTATGAATTAGCAGCGCAAGCGTTTAACGACGCGATCGAACAAAACCCAAAAGATCCGACAGCGTACGTCAATCTTGGAACATTACTCCAATCGATGAACGACGCTGATCGTGCGCTTCGTTTTTATGACCGGGCACTGATGATCGATAATACGTTTGCGAGTGCCTATTATGCGAAAGGTGCCTTGTTCTTTGCTGCCGACAAACTCGTCGAAGCAGAGGAATCATTGCGGGCAGCGTTATTATATGGACTTGACGACGCGGATCTCCATTTCATGCTCGGGATGACGTATCAAAAACTTGGTGATCCAGTACGCGGGTTGCCCCGTTTACAGCGCGCGTCAGAATTAAACGGTGTCGATATCGAGATCGCATTCCAATACGGACTTGCCTTAGCGCAAAACGAGAAGTTGGGAGAAGCGGTCGAGATGTTCGAGCACGTCTTGATGCTTGACGAAACGCATACGGATGCACGATACAATTATGCGATTGCCCTTGCTTTCCTCGGTCAACAGGAAGCCTGTTATGCAGAACTCGAAGCCGTTCTTGCCTACCAGCCGGAACACGCTCTTGCGCGGGACGCGAAAGCGAAGATGGATGCGTTATTAAAACAAGCAGACTGATATAAAAAAGACGATTCCGCCTGGAGTCGTCTTTTTTATGCTATTTAATTCCCAACTTCACGGATGACACGAAGTGGTGGACCGGAAAAGTCTTCATAGGCTTCATCCATGTTTTTCGTGTACAGTTCGATGACGTTATTTTCCGTATCCTTGAAATAAGCAGAATGCTCTTTTTGATTCGAGGTCTCCTGTTCGTCCCATTCTCTGAGCTTCACGGTGATCGATGCTTCCCGCAGTTGATTCAAGGCTTGCTGGAACTCGTCCTTCTCAACGTAGAACGCACAGTGGACATGGACACCACCTTCATCGTACAACGTGTCCCATTCGGACACTGGTAAGTGTTTGACGGTCCGTTCTTCCATCGTAAAGTCCCGTTTCAGCCACAGACCGAGTCGCGTGTTACCGCCAATGTAGAGCCACGTTGCCCAAACCCCGTCTTGCTTAGATTGTTCTTTGCTCGGTTCAGCGTCCTCAGGAGCCCATTGCTCGACGACTGGAATGCCTAGTGTCCCATTCCAAAAGCCGACCGCACGATCCATATCCTCGACTTCAAGTACTAATTCACACAATCCTGCAATCGGTAAACGTGCCATCCTTAAACTCCTCCTCTTAACGAAATGTTTCAGGGTATCTTTCCCTGATTTAAAATCCGGTAAACGAATGCTATGATGAAAGCAGCGAATGAAAAAGAGAGAAAGAAGGTGGAGTGATGGAGCACCCCCATCAAGTCGTCGGGCGCGTCAAACGTGTGCTCTTTTCTTCTGAAGAAGAAGCACACTCCATTGTATTGGTCGCCGTCAAAGAAAAGAACTTTGAACTGAAAGAAACCGAGCTTGTCATCACGGGTACTGGGGTTGGGATCGAACTCGGAGGAACGTATCAAGCATTCGGTCGTCTCGTCGATCATCCCCGATTCGGAAAACAACTGAAGGCGGAGCTGATTCGGCGATCGGTTCCGATGACAAAACATGCGACGATCCGCTTCTTGACGAATGGTTCGTTCACCGGCATTGGCCCGAAGACAGCGAAAAATATCGTCGATGCTCTCGGAGAAGAGGCAGTGGATCTCATTTTGAAAGATGAACGGGTACTGAATCAGGTGCCTGGGTTAAAACAAAAACAAGCTGACATCATCTTGAGTCGACTCGCCACGTTATACGGTGTCGATCAGTTGATGCTGTTCTTAGCACCGTTTGATGTTACACCGAAGCTAGCGGCAAAGATTTATGCTGCTTACGAAGGGGACGCCATGGCGCGAATACGAGAGAATCCATATTCCTTGATGTATGAAGTGAATGGGATTGGTTTTAAGACAGCCGATCATATCGCATCACATCTTGGACTCGTCGGATTACACCCGGAGCGCGTCGCTGCTTCGATCATGCACATATTAGAACAAGAAGCAGGAGAGGGACATGCCTTTGCGACAGTCGACTCGCTATTGCAACGGGCGCCCCGGTTGCTTGGTGAAGACCCAGGGGAACGGCTAGAACAAGCGATTGAACTGTTGCTCGCTGAAGATAAGGTCAAGCTCGAAGAAGGCTGTCTGTATTTACCGACGATCTTTTATGCCGAAGTTCGGGCGGCGAAGGAACTCGCGCGGGTCATGGCGAACGGTGCCGAACAGGAAGTCGATGTCGCGACGATCCTTGAAGCAATCGGGCACCTCGAAGAACAGTTTGGCATGGAATATGCGGCGCAACAGCGGGAAGCGATCGAGTTAGCGGTCAAAGCACCGCTGATGGTCCTGACCGGTGGACCCGGTACCGGTAAGACGACTGTCATCAAGGGAATTTTACATGCCCTGCAAGAAATTCATGATTGGCCGCTTGAGAAGAGTCGCGTCAAGACGGGAGATGTCTATCCGTACGTTCTTGTTGCACCGACCGGACGCGCCGCTAAACGTTTGTCGGAAGCAACGGACGTCCCAGCGATGACGATTCATCGTCTATTGAAGTATGACGGAACGAACTTTCAGCTAAATGAAGATCAGCCGATCACGGGGAAAGTACTGATCATCGATGAGTCGTCGATGATTGATATCTACTTGTTATCGAGTCTGCTCCGTGCTGTGCCGAACGGCATGAAAATCTTGTTCGTCGGTGACCGCGATCAGTTACCATCCGTCGGTCCTGGGCAGGTGCTGGCAGATTTGATGGATACGGAAGGGATTCCCGTCGTTCGTTTGAACGTCGTCCATCGCCAAGCGGAAGATTCTTCGATTTTACGGCTCGCGCACGATTTGAAGAACCGGACGACGTCAGCTGATTTGTTATCACCACTTGCGGATCGTCGCTTTTACACCGCGTCTCCGCAAGAGACGTTACGCGGCATCTCAGCCTTCGCGGAAAAAGCACTTGCAAAAGGGTATTCGAAATTCGATGTTCAGGTTTTGGCACCGACTTACCGTGGTCAGGTCGGAATCGACGAACTGAATGTCGCCTTGCAACGCGTCTACAATCCGGAGGAACCGAAAAAACGCGAAGTCAAACAAGGCACCCGGATTTACCGGACCGGGGATAAGATTCTTCAGCTCGTCAACAATGCGGAAGAGAACGTCTATAACGGAGATATCGGCGAAATCGTCAATATTTTCTTCGCCAAAGAAAACGTCGACAAGGTGGATAAGATCATCGCCCGCTTCGACCAGACGGAAGTCGAGTACAACCGAAGTGACTGGGATCAATTCACGCATGCCTACGCGATTACGATTCACAAGGCACAAGGGTCCGAGTTTCCGATCGTCTTGATGCCGGTCTATTTCACGGGGGCATTCAAGCATTCCCGAAACTTGATTTATACGGCGGTCACCCGTGCGAAGTCGAGTTTATTATTGTTCGGCGACCCACGAGCGTTTCATAAAGCGTCGCAAGAAGAGGAGCCTCGGCGCCGAACACGATTGATTGAACGACTCGGTGGGGTGACAAAGACTTGACGGATGCTGTGCGATAGGTAATAATCACGATAGATGAATGGACGTAACACGTTGATGGAAGATAAGTAAAAGGAAAACTCGAGTCCAGAGAGAAGTGAGTCTGCTGCAATCACTTTCTCGAGTCCCTTTGAAGCTCCTTCCGGAGTCGGGTGTAAACACCTGCGGGTCATCCCCGTTATCAGATGTTCGAGGTAGGCAATGGATTGCTTACGAACGAGGGTGGTACCACGGAAGCGATGCTTTCGTCCCTTTTCAGGGATGAAGGCATCGCTTTTTTGCGTCCAAATAAAACCAATGGGGGTAACTGTTCATGAAAGCTCTAAAACCATTAACGGGTGCACAAATCCGTCAGATGTATCTTGATTTCTTCCAAAGCAAAGGGCATGCGATCGAACCGAGTGCTTCACTCGTACCGGTCGAGGATCCATCGCTCTTGTGGATCAACTCAGGGGTTGCGACACTCAAGAAGTATTTCGATGGTCGTGTCATTCCTGATAATCCACGTATCGTCAACGCACAAAAATCAATCCGGACGAATGATATCGAAAACGTCGGGAAAACAGCACGTCACCATACGTTCTTCGAGATGCTCGGAAACTTCTCTGTCGGTGATTACTTCCGTGAAGATGCGATCAAATGGGGCTGGGAACTCTTGACGAGTGATGACTGGTACGGTCTTGACCCGGAACGTCTCTCGGTCACGATTCACCCGGAAGATGACGCAGCACGTCAAATCTGGCTTGAACTCGGTGTACCGGCTGAGCGGATCATTCCACTTGAAGATAACTTCTGGGAAATCGGTGAAGGTCCATCTGGTCCGAACACGGAAATCTTCTTCGACCGTGGACCTGCTTTTGGAGACGATCCGAACGATTCAGAACTCTATCCAGGTGGCGAAAACGAACGCTATCTCGAGATCTGGAATATCGTCTTCAGTCAGTATAACCACGATGGACACGGCAACTACACGGAACTTCCGCGTAAAAACATCGATACAGGAATGGGACTTGAGCGGATGGCATGTGTCATGCAGGACGTGCCGACGAACTTCGATACGGATCTGTTCATGCCGATCATTCACAAAACAGAAGAGATCAGCGGTAAAATCTACCGTGACGATTCAAAACTTGATGTAGCATTCAAAGTCATCGCAGACCACATCCGTACCGTATCATTCGCGATCGGTGATGGTGCGCTTCCTTCGAATGAAGGACGCGGATATGTCCTTCGTCGTTTACTACGCCGTGCGGTTCGTTATGCGAAGATGCTTGGAATCGAGCGTCCGTTCATGTATGAACTCGTCGATACGGTCGGAAACGTCATGGTCGACTTCTACCCACAAGTGCCAGAAAAAGCGGACTTCATCAAACGCGTCATCAAAAACGAAGAAGAACGTTTCCACGAGACACTTCATGACGGTCTTGCAATCTTGAATACGGTCGCTCAGACGTCTAAGGCAAACGGTGAGCATGTCATCAGTGGTGAAGATGCGTTCCGTCTGTATGACACGTATGGTTTCCCACTCGAATTGACAGTCGAGTATGCGGAAGATCATCAGATGTCTGTTGATGAAGAAGGCTTCAAACTAGCGATGGATGCACAACGTCAGCGGGCACGTGCAGCGCGTGAAGAGAGTGGTTCGATGCAACAGCAATCGGAAGTCCTCTCGACGCTAAAAGATAAAAGTACGTTCGTCGGCTATACCGACCTTAAGGCGGATGCGAAAATCATCGCATTGTTGCATGATGGAGAACGAGTCACAGAAGTCGCTGCTGGTGAAGAAGCACAAGTCATTCTCGACATCACGCCGTTCTACGCTGAAAGTGGTGGTGAAGTCGCGGATACAGGAACAATCGAAGGCAAAGACTTCGTTCTTGATGTCAAAGATGTTCAAAAAGCACCAAACGGTCAAAACTTGCATACGGTCATCGTTCGTACAGGGATCGCAACGGAAGCTGCAGACGTCGTTGCAAACGTCGAAGCAGCAGAGCGTAAAGCCGTCACGAAAAACCATACGGCAACACACTTGCTTCATAAAGCATTGAAAGATACGCTCGGAACACACGTCAACCAAGCGGGATCACTCGTTTCTCCAGATCGTCTTCGTTTCGACTTCTCACACTTCGGTGCAGTGACACAAGAAGAGTTGACGAAGATTGAACAAGACGTCAACCAAGCAATTTGGGCATCGCTACCGGTTGATATCGAAGAGATGAACATCGCTGATGCAAAAGCAAAAGGCGCAATGGCGTTGTTCGGTGAGAAGTACGGCGAAACGGTCCGTGTCGTCTCAGCAGGCACATACTCGATCGAGTTGTGTGGCGGTATCCACGTCGGGAACACAGCAGAAATCGGCTTGTTCAAGATCGTTTCAGAGTCTGGGATCGGTGCAGGTACACGCCGAATCGAAGCGGTAACGGGTGCAGGCGCATATCGTGTCATGAATCAACACTTGGAAACACTCGAACAAGCAGCAGCTGTCTTGAAGACGAAGACGACAGAAGTTCCTGTTCGCATCGAAGCACTGCAACAACAGCTCCGTGAGACGGAACGGGCGAATGAATCGTTGCAAGCAAAACTTGCGAACATCGAAGCTGCTTCATTGAAGGACGATGTTGAGGAAATCAACGGTGTGCGTGTGCTTGCGAAACGCGTCGACGTCTCAGATATGGATGCTCTTCGCGGTATGATGGACGAGTTGAAGAGCTCGCTCGGATCAGCAATCATCGTTCTCGGAAGTGCGCAAGGTGAGAAAGTCAATCTCGTCGCAAGCGTCTCAAAAGATTTAATCGACCAAGGCTATCATGCTGGTAAATTGATCAAGGAAGTCGCAACACGCTGCGGTGGTGGCGGTGGCGGTCGCCCTGACATGGCTCAAGCTGGTGGAAAAGATGCGTCGAAATTAGAAGAAGCACTCGCGTACGCTTCACAATACGTGCAATCACTGGCATAATAGAAACGTAGTGTATATGAAAGAGGTGATGAACGTGAGTCAGATGGATCAAACGATGAAATTCAACTTTCCGGAAGACGATAACAAAGCAGCGACACGTGATGTGTTGTTGACGGTCTATCATGCTTTAGAAGAAAAAGGATATCATCCGATCAACCAAATCGTCGGCTATCTCCTTTCAGGAGATCCTGCTTACATTCCTCGTCATAATGACGCACGTAATTTAATTCGTAAGATTGAACGCGACGAATTGCTCGAAGAACTCGTGAAATCTTATTTGGCGGAGAGTGGAAATTCAAAATGAAACGTGCAATGGGACTAGATGTCGGTTCGAAGACGATCGGGGTAGCGGTCAGTGACTTGATGGGCTGGACGGCGCAAGGCGTCGAGACGGTCAAGTGGACGGAACCGGATTACCCAGAAGCCTTCAAACGGCTCGATGTCATCATGAAGACATACAATGTCGAAATCCTAGTCATTGGTCTTCCGAAAAACATGAACGGTTCCATCGGTCCCCGCGCAGAAGCAAGTGAAGCTTTTGCGAAGGAAATCGAACAGCATACCGGGCTTGAAGTCGTCTTCATGGATGAACGGTTGACGACGATGCAAGCAGAACGGATGCTGATCGATGCCGATGTCAGCCGTAAAAAGCGTAAACAAGTCATCGATAAGATGGCTGCCGTCATGATCCTGCAATCGTACTTGGATCGGACGAACCGATGAAGGGGGAGAAACCGATGGCTGAAGAAAAACGTCAGTATCTCTTTCCAGATGAAGAGGGCGGCGAACATCTTTTCGAAGAATGGTACCGTTACTCGAGTGAACGTACAGGAAAAACCTATCTGTTTCTTGAAATGATCGGTAACCCTGACGAAGGAGCAGATGATCTGATCATCTGTGAGATCGATGAATATGGAGAAGGCGAAGATGATTTCGAATTGAGCCTGATCGATGAAAATGATGAGCAAACTTGGGATGAACTCGAGCTTGCGTTAAAGGAGCGGATCACTGATGCAACAGAATGAACCAACACGTTACGTAATTCCGGACGGCGAAGGAAATGATTTCGAATTCGTAGAACGTCTGCGTTATGAAAGCCCACGTTCGAGCAAGACATACATCTTCCTTGAGCCAATCGGAGCAGACTATGACGAAGCAGAAGAAGTCGACATCTTCGTTTACGAACTCGACGAATACGGTGATGGAGACAACGACTTCAACCTCGTACCAATCGATGAAGACGATACAGCGACTTGGGATGAAATCGAAGAAGTCTTTAACACGCTCGAAGACCAGTTAGACTAACCCGACTCATGACAGGTGACGTCGTAAGAGACTTTCTCTTACGATGTCACCTTGTTTTAAGAGAAGAAGGAGGAACCGATGGAGAACGAATGGAAGCAAAATGCTGAAATCGAAAAAAGGCGACGCCGGACATCACGCCGGATTACGCTAATCATCCTTTCTGTATTGTTGACGATTTTTCTAGTTGCCAGTGCGGTCGTCTATGTCTTTTTGAAAAATGCGCTTGAACCAGTCGATGAAACAGCGACGAAATCCGTCAAAGTCGAAATTCCTTTAGGAGCAGGAACGAGTTCGATTGCTTCTTTACTAAAGGAAAAAGACTTAATCGCAAACGAGACGATTTTCCGTTACTACGTCCGTTACAAGAATGAATCGTCATTCCAGGCGGGTACGTATACACTGTCACAAGCCATGTCCCCGGATGAAATCATCAATGAATTAAAGACGGGAACGGTCATGAAGGCAGCGGATGTGAAAATCACGTTACCTGAAGGCATCACGATGGATCGTCAAATTGCTTTGATCGCGAAAGCAACGAACTTCAAGGAAGAGACGGTCCGTAAAGAATTGACGGATGCGACATTCATCGATAGCATGATTGAAAAATATCCGATGTTGACGGATGAAGTGAAGAAGAATGGTGTCCTGTATGCACTTGAAGGGTACCTCTTCCCAGCAACGTATGAGTTTGATAAAGGAAAAAGCATTGATCAAATCGTCGAGACGATGCTCGATGAAACAGAAAAAGTCTACGATGAGAATGAGGATGCTATTCAAAAGTCTGGCATGACCTTCCATGAAGTACTCAGTCTCGGTTCCATGGTCGAGCGTGAGGCGGCGACAGCAGATGATCGTCGTGAAATCGCTGGTGTCTTCAAAAATCGATTGGATGACGGTATGAAGTTACAGTCGGATCCAACGGTTTGGTATGGCACAGGTGAAAATACGGCCTTAACGACGCTGAAGGATCTCGAGAATAATTCGAAGTACAATACGTATAAGTACGAAGGGATTCCGATCGGTCCGATTTCAACGGTCAGTAAGGATTCGGTACTTGCCGTGTTAAATCCGAATAAAACGAAATATGTCTATTTCTTCGCCCGTCCACCAAGTGATAAACATCCACGAGGACAGATTCTATACGAAGAGACATATGAAGAACATCAACGAAACGTCGTTAAGTATAAGCCGGAATGGGTGGAATACGAAGCGAGTAAAGAGCAATGAGCAACGGGTTGGGTTGAAGCGGGAAGTTCGCTTCAAGTCAACCTGTTTATGCGGAAGAGGGAGTGAATGGCGTGAATGATTTCACGACCTATGTCGAATCAATGATTCATCCTCGAGATGCTCTGTTAGAAGAAATGGAGCGTTATGCGGAAGAACATCATATACCAATCATCGAACTGACAGGTTCCGAAGTCTTGTTATCGCTATTGCGATTACAACAACCGAAGCGCATTCTAGAAGTTGGAACCGCAATCGGATATAGTGCGATTCGGATGGCCCGTGCGCTACCGGATGCGCGCATTACGACGATTGAACGGAATGCAAAGCGGTATGAAGAAGCAAAAACCTTCATCGCCCGGTCAGATGTGGCGGACCGGATTGACATCATTTTTGGTGATGCAGTAGAATTAGCCGAAACGCTTGAAGACCAGTTCGATGCGGTCTTCATTGATGCAGCTAAAGGACAGTATAAAAAATTCTTTGCAGGATATGGGCGACTCATTCCTGAGGGCGGCGTGCTCTATACGGATAATCTCTTCTTACACGGAGATGTCCTCGAGTCTGATCCGAAGACATTCGATCGAAGAAGACGTCGACTCGTGCGTCTCGTCAAGGAATTCACGGTCTGGATGATGGAACAAGAACAATACGATACGACGATTTTTCCGCTCGGTGACGGTGTATCCGTCAGTCGGAAAAAGTCGAAATGATGGAGGAACGAATGACATGCAAAAACCGGTAGTAATTGGTGTAGCGGGCGGAACGGGTTCAGGGAAGACGACGGTGGCACGTTCACTCGTCGATGCGTTCCCAAGTGAATCAATCGTCATGATTGAGCAGGACGCGTATTATAAAGATCAAAGTGATTTATCAATGGAGGAGCGGTATCAGACAAACTATGATCACCCGTTCGCTTTTGATAATGGTCTGTTGATTGAGCACATTCAGTCGCTCCGTGAAAACATTGCCGTTGAAAAACCGGTATATGACTATGTCGCCCACACGCGGGCACAAGAAACGATTCGTCTCGAACCACGCGATGTCATCATCGTAGAAGGAATTTTAGCGCTTGAAGACGAACGGTTACGGGAACTAATGGATATCAAGGTGTTCGTCGATACGGATGCGGACGTTCGCATTCTGCGTCGGATGCAACGCGATATCAACGAACGTGGACGTTCAATCGACTCAGTCGTTGAGCAGTACACGAATGTCGTTCGTCCGATGCATCTGCAGTTCTGTGAACCAACAAAACGGTATGCGGACATCATCGTACCGGAAGGCGGAGAGAATCATGTCGCTATCGATTTACTCGTGACGAAGATTCGAGCGATTCTTGATTATCGTTCAGCACTCGATCAAAGAGGATATTGATTCCAAAAAAGATGTGAATATACTATACTAGTGGAATAAAAAGGAGCGTGACAAAAATGGCAGAAAAGCAATACTACATGACGCTTGAAGGTAAAGCGAACATTGAAAATGAATTGAATGAATTGAAGTCAGTCCGCCGGAAAGAAGTCGTCGAGAACATCAAGATTGCCCGTTCGTTCGGTGACCTTTCAGAGAACGCAGAGTACGATTCAGCAAAAGAAGAGCAAGCGATGGTCGAAGGCCGGATCGCTCAACTTGAAGAGATGCTTCGTAATGTTGCCATCATCTCAGAAGAAGAGAAGGATATCTCGGTCGTCGGTATCGGAACGACGGTCACTTTCTTAAGTGTCGAAGATAACGAAGAAGATACGTATACGATCGTCGGTAGTGCCGAAGCAGATCCGTTCACGGGTAAAATCTCGAACGAATCACCAATCGCGAAAAGTTTAATGGGGCACCAAGTCGGAGATCAAGTCTCTGTACCAGCACCAGGCGGCGAATACGCAGTAAAAATTACATCGATCAAATAAAGAACACAGGAGCCGGAGCAATCCGGCTTTCTGTTTGATGGAGGAATGAATTATGCCAATCGCAATCATCGGCGCAATGGAAGAGGAAGTCAACTTATTGCGTAATGAGTTATCAGAACGTAAAGATACAGTCATCGCAAACTATCATTTTTATGAAGGGCTTTTAAATAGCGTTCCTGTCGTCATCTTGAAGTCAGGAATCGGGAAAGTGAACGCTGCGATCGGGACGACATTATTGCTAGACCACTACAAACCAAGTGCTGTCATCAATACGGGCTCAGCAGGTGGATTCAAGGAAGGCTTAACGGTCGGGGATGTCGTCGTCTCAACAGAAGTACGTCACCACGACGTCGACGTGACGGCATTTGGATACGAATATGGTCAGGTACCTGGAATGCCAGCTGCCTATCAAGCAGATCCGAAGCTTGTTGCGACAGCAGAAGCCGTCATCGAGCGGATGGATGCGATTCGCGTCGTCCATGGATTGATTGCGACAGGCGATTCATTCATCCACGATTCAGAGCGATCTGCTCAAATCAAGGCGCACTTCCCAGAAGTCGCAGCCGTCGAGATGGAAGCAGCACCAATCGCACAAGTCTGTCATCAGTTCGGTGTTCCGTTCGTCGTAACACGTTCGATTTCAGATAGCGCCAATGAAGAAGCGTCACTCTCGTTTGATGAGTTCCTCGAGATTGCGTCAATCAATTCCGCTAAAATGGTCATGGAAGTCGTACGGACGTTAGCAGAATGAGGTATGGGGAAGGGCACGGGAGACCATGCTCTTCCTTTTTTCTTTGACAAAAGCATATTAACGCTTTATATTAGTACCAGATACTAATAACAAAAGGGGATGCCTTATGAAGATCGGGATTGTAGGATTAGGAACGTCTTTGCCGTCACGCCGCGTGACGAACGATGAATTAGCAACGACGCTCGATACGAGCGATGAATGGATTCGGACACGGACAGGAATCGGGGCACGACGGATTGCAGCCGATGATGTGGATGTCACTGACTTAGCGACAGAAGCTGCTCAGAAAGCGCTTGATGATGCTGGATTGACAGTAGAGGACATCGGGTTGATCGTCGTCGGAACGGCAACAGGACGGGCGTTTCCATCTACTGCCTGTATCGTTCAAGAGCGTCTTGGAGCACGAGGAGCGACTGCATTCGATATTAGTGCGGCATGTAGTGGTTTCATCTTTGCATTACAAACAGCTGCTAGCATGTTAGCAACAGTCGAAGGAAAACATGCGCTCGTCATCGGTGCTGAAAAAATGTCGAGTATCGTCGACTGGTCAGACCGGTCAACTGCCATCTTATTTGGAGACGGTGCAGGGGCAGTCGTCATCGGACCAACTGAGCAAGCGGGGCTTAATGCCTTTGAACTTGGAACAGATGGACGCGGAGCACATTTATTATTTAAGGACATCGATGGACCGATCGAGATGAATGGTCGTGAAGTCTTTAAGTTCGCTGTTCGCAAATTACCGGAAATCGTTGAAAAAGTCATTCAAAAAGCGGATAGTACGCTCGAAGATATCGATATCTTGATCCCGCACCAAGCAAACCTACGCATCATTGATGCAGCGTGCGAACGGCTGCATATACCGCAAGAGAAAGTCATCGTCACCATCGATGAGCATGCGAATACATCGGCTGCTTCAATCCCACTCGCACTCGAAGAAGCACGTCAACAAGGACGCCTGACACCTGGTACGAAGCTCGTACTTGCTGGATTCGGTGCCGGATTGACTTGGGGAGCAGCATACATTACTTGGACTAAAGGAGAGAACACATAAGATGATGAGAAAACGCGTTGTAGTCACAGGAATCGGAGCACTGACACCAATCGGGAACGATGCCAATACATTCTGGGAAGCATTAAAAGAAGGAACGAACGGGATTCGACCGATGGAGCGTCTCGATATCGATGAATATCCAACAAAGGTCACTGGCGAATTGCAGAACTTCGACGTGACAGAATTCATCGAGGCGAAAGAAGCACGCAAGATGGACCGCTTCGTTCATTACTCACTTGTCGCAAGCATGGAAGCTGTAAAAGATGCTGGAATTGATATCAAGTCGATTGCTGAACGTGCAGGTGTCTGGATTGGATCAGGAATCGGTGGCGTGGAGACAATCGAGAAACAAGCAAAAATTTACTTCGAGCGTGGACACCGTCGTGTCAGCCCGTTCTTTATTCCGATGATGATTCCGAACATGGCAAGCGGTCAGGTATCGATCTATACCGGAGCCAAGGGGCCGAATAACTGTTCTGTCACAGCATGTGCTTCAGGAACGAATGCCATCGGGGAAGCACTTCGTGTCATCGAACGGGGCGATGCAGATGTCATGATCGCTGGTGGAGCGGAAGCACCAATCACGAACTTAGCGTTTGCTGGTTTTTGTTCCAACAAAGCGATGTCAACGAATCACGATCCTGAGACAGCAAGCCGTCCGTTTGACGAAGGGCGTGATGGATTCGTCATGGGAGAAGGGGCAGGCATCTTGATTCTTGAAGAGTACGAGCATGCGGTAGCACGTGGCGCAAAAATCTATGCTGAAGTCAGTGGGTATGGATTAACAGCTGACGCCTACCACATCACAGCTCCAGATCCAGATGGAGACGGTGGCGCGCGTGCGATGGCAATGGCAATCCAAGATGCAGGTATCGCACCAGAAGCAGTCGGATACATTAATGCACACGGAACGAGCACACCGATGAACGACATTCTTGAAACAAAAGCGATTCACAGTGTTTTCGGTGAACAGGCAAAACAACTTGTCGTCAACTCAACGAAATCGATGATTGGTCACTTACTTGGTGGCGCTGGTGGCGTCGAGGCGATTGCGACGATCAAATCGTTACAAGAACAAACCGTTCACCCGACGATTCATCTCAAACAGCCGAGTGAAGGCTGCGATCTTGATTACGTGACGGAAGGTGCACGGAGCGTCGAATTGAATTACGCCCTGAGCAACTCGCTCGGGTTCGGTGGACACAACGCATCACTCGTCTTCAAACGTTACGAAGCTTAAGCTTAAGCGATTCCCTTGAAAAAACGAGGGGGTCGCTTTTTTGCTGATTTTCTGATTCAATAGAGAAATGCGTGTTTGACGCAGAAAGGAGTCGTTTATGACTAACATCACAAGAAAAACATCAATCCTGATATTGATCTTATTTTTATTGATTGGTCTCAGTGGTACGCTCATATACCGTCTATCATCATCTCAAAAGACGAAAACAGATCAGGAGACCCAAGCAGTGAAGGTTGAATTAATTGAATCATCACTCCCGAAGACATCCGATATTGCGTTAGCGACAGATAGTCGTTCTCAGACACTGTTAGCACAACTGTATGAAGGATTATATGTCTTTACTTCTGGGACATCCGTCCGTAGAGGATTAGCACAGGATATGTCAGTCTCAAAGGATCGTCTGACGTATACGATTCAACTCAAACAAGCGAAAAATGCGCAGGGTCAGCCGATCACGGCACAAGACTTTGTCGATAGTTTCCGACGTGTCGCAGCTAATAAAACGAATTCTCCTTATGGTTTTTTATTTGAAGTGTTTGAAAATGGACGTGCCGTCAATGACGGAAAAATGAAGCCAGAGCGTTTAGGTGTAAAGGCGAGAGGACGCGATCAACTTGTCATCACGCTGAATCAGCCGGTTTCGAATCTAAAAGAATTACTCGCGATGTCCGTCTTTTATCCACAACCCGAATCCAAGAAGTGGCAAGACCTCACGGGTAATGGTGCGTTTACACTAGAACAGATGTCTAAAAACGGATATACGCTTAAGAAAAACAACCAGTATCATCAACAAAATGTTGTCACAGTCGAGGAAGTGAAAAGCCGCATCATCTCTGATCATCAGACGCAATGGAGTACGTATGAGAACAGTAAAGCAGCGATTCTTCCGTTACAAGAGAGTGTCGAGACACAAGAAGATCAAGTCTCTCGACCAACCTATCAAAAAAAGCGGAGCGGTGTCTTTTATATCGCATTTAATCAAAAAAATGAAGCCTTCCGCGAAAAGACACTCCGAAAACGAATTGCTTACGCCTTGATGGAAAAAGAGTCCGTTCAACTTCCTTTAGGATATGCAGGCATTCCGACGAATCGATTCGTCGTCACAGATACGAATATATTAATGACAGAACCGGTACAAGTAAAAAAAGAAAATGGTAAACAACAGAAGAAACAACGAATCGAGATGCTTAATTTTGATGATCCACAGGCAAAACGGATCGGGAAACAGCTCGAGACGTATCTTGAGAAACAGTTGCCTGATATTGATATCGTTCTTAAACCAGCTTCGATTGAAGAGAAGATTGATAAAGAACAGTCAGCTCAGTACGCGATGACGTTAACGGGATGGATGCCGGATTATCCAGGTCCACTTGCATATTTGAATCAGTTCGTATCAGATAATCCGTTGAATTCCGTAAACTATCAATCAGACACGTACGATCAATTGATCGAAAAAGCACGGCAGGTACGAGATATAAAGAAAAAACAGGCGTTATATCATCAAGCTGAAAGACAGTTGATCAATCAAGATGCCGTCATCGTTCCTTTGTATCAGACGACAGAGAAATTATATGTTTCTGATACGATTCAAGGAATCGAAGTACCGATTTATGGACCGGAATACCTACTTCGCGCAATGAAAATTCTAAAATAATCACTGAGCTGGGACCATTTTTTCGTGAGGTCCCAGTCTTTTTTGAAAAAATATTTAGAAAAATCGGATAAAAGGTTTGCAAAATTATCAGAACATTGTAAACTATTTGTAACGAAGGGTTTGATTCGAATATAGTAATTCTTTTTTTTTCGGTCAAAAACCTGACAGTATCATTTTTTAGAAACCTAGGGGGGTCATCGTAACATGAAGAAGAAAAGTTTTGCTTTAGCTACTTCAGTAGCTCTCGTATCAAGTGCGTTCCTCGCAGCTTGTTCGACAACGGATTCAGGCGACAAATCGGGCGACACTGGTTCAGACAAAAAATCTAGTGATCAAACACTTAACTTGATCGAAGGTTCGGATATCCCGACACTTAACCCGACGACTTCTACAGATGCAGTTTCATTCAACGTGTTAAACAACACGATGGAAGGTCTTTACCGTCTTGATGACAAGCAGCAGCCAACACCAGGTATCGCTGAGAGTCATGAAGTATCAGAAGACAAAAAGACATACACGTTCAAATTACGTGATGCGAAGTGGTCTGACGGTACTCCAATCACAGCTAAAGACTTCGAATATGCATGGAAAGAAGTTCTTAATCCAGAGAACGCTTCACAGTATGCATACGTCTTCTACAACATCGAAGGTGCAGAAGAGTACAATACGAAAAAAGGCGAGCGTGATGCCGTCGGCGTCAAAGCAATCGACGACAAAACGTTCGAAGTTAAGTTAAAAGCACCTGCAGATTACTTCCTCGGACTCACTGGATTCGGACCATTCATGCCAAAATCAGAAGAACTCTCGAAGAAAATCGGGAAAGACTTCGGTTCGACTGCAGACAAAGCGCTCTATAACGGACCATTCAAATTAACAGAGTGGACACGTGAGCAAGGCTGGAAAATGGTCAAAAACGATAACTACTGGGATAAAGATGCCGTTAAACTTAAAACGATCAACGTTAAGGTCGTTAAAGAAGTTGCAACTGGTGTTAACCTTTACGAAAAAGGTGACATCGATCGCACAGGTTTAACATCTGAGTTCGTTGCCCAGTTCAAAGATAATAAAGAATTCAAAACAAAAGGCGAATCAACAATCTTCTACCTCTACCTCAACACGAAGGTAAAAGCGCTTGATAACGAAAAAATCCGTCGCGCAATCGACATGGGTTACGATAAAAAAGGGATCACAGATGTCATCCTCGCAAACGGATCACTTCCAGCGAACTATCTCGTACCAAAAGATTTCGCGAAAGATGCTGACGGAAAAGACTTCCGTGATAAGTATCCAGCATTCAACGAATACAATGCAGACGAAGCGAAAAAACTCTGGGAAGAGGGCTTAAAGGAAATCGGTCAAAAATCGGTTGATCTTGAACTCTTGAACTACGATAGCGACGATGCTAAGAAAATCGGTGAGTTCTTGAAAGGTGAACTTGAGAAAAACCTTCCAGGTATGAAGGTCACAATCAAACAACAACCATTCAAAAACAAACTTGATCTTGAAAACAAAGGGGACTTCCAGTTTTCATTCGCGGGCTGGGGACCTGACTACCAAGATCCAATGACGTTCCTTGATCTCTTCTTGACAGACGGACCATACAACCGTGGTAAGTGGTCAAATGAAGAGTATGATAAACTCATCAAAGATGCTCAAACACAAACAGATGCAGCAAAACGCTGGTCTGAATTGCAAGAAGCTGAGAAAATCCTTCTCGACTCTGCAGCAATCTCACCTGTTTATCAGCGTGGACGTGCATTCCTCGTTAAACCATACGTCAAAGGAGTCGTCGAGCATAACTTCGGCGCAGACTTCTCGTACAAATGGGCTTCAATCGAAGGAAAATAAGCAAAATAAAAACTGCTTCCGATTTAATTCGGAAGCAGTTTTTTGTTTGAAAATATCAAAAAAGATCGGAGCATTCCGATCTCTTTTGGAAGAAGACTTATTTTTTTACCTTAGCACGTTTCCGTTGTAAACCCATTGCCTTCTCGATTTTCGCGATCTTTTTAGCAGCAACGGCTTCAGCACGGTCACGCCCAGCGTCAAGAATCTGATCGAGTTCTTCAGAATCAATCAATTCATAGTAGCGTTGTTGAATCGGTTCAAGTTCCGAAATAATCGCTTCCGCGACATCTGCTTTAAATGTTCCGTAGTTTGAACCTTCGTATTTGGTTTCGAGATCAGGAATCGAGATGCCAGCGAGTAAAGAGTAGATCTCAAGCAAATTCGATACACCTGGTTTGTTTTCGCGATCGAATTTGACGATACCTTCCGAGTCCGTGACGGCTGACTTCACTTTTTTACGAATGACATCTGGTGCGTCAAGCATCGAGATGAAGCCCTTCGGATTCTGATCAGATTTTGACATTTTTTTGTCTGGCGTCGTCAGGCTCATGATTCGTGCTCCTGATTCAGCGATGATTGGTTCTGGTAATGTGAACGTCTCATAGTAACGACTATTAAAACGTTGAGCCAAGTCACGCGTTAACTCAATATGTTGTTTTTGGTCATCACCGACCGGAACGAGTTCCGCATCATAGAGTAGGATATCAGCTGCCATGAGTGTCGGATAGACAAACAATCCTGCACCGATTCGGTCTTTTCCTTGTGATTTATCTTTATACTGTGTCATACGCTCGAGCTCACCCATTCCAGAAAGACACGTCAACATCCAGCCGAGTTGTGCATGCGCTTTGACTTCTGATTGAACAAAGATCGTTGATTTTTCTGGATTCAGACCACTTGCGATATAAAGAGCAGCAAGGGCGCGTGTATTGTTCATCAGTTCGACACGATCGATATCGACCGTAATCGAGTGCAAGTCAACGACACAATAATACGCATCATGACCATCCTGTAAATTCACGAAGTGTTTCATCGCACCTAAGTAATTTCCGAGTGTCACTGTTCCTGTTGGTTTGATACCTGAGAAAATCGTTTTCATAATGAAATCCCTCCAAATAATAAAATCAAAATAAAAAACGCCCCTTGAAAATCAAGGGACGATTCATCGCGTTGCCACCCAAGTTGCTATTTACATAGCCGCTCAATTTGCTGTAATGGGCAAACCCATCTGACTCTACTTGATTCGAATCAGCCACTCGAAAGTCCATTCACGTAGGCATCACCTGTCCATTTCCAGCACCATGGACTCTCTGAAAGGGATGTACCTAAGTTACTACTCTTTGTCGTCGTGTTTTCTTGTTTAATTCACTTAAGTTTACCATACGATAGAAGGCACGTCACGGTGATTTCGATTAAAAGTAAGAGATGATCAGCGATACGATGATAAAGATAACACCACTAGAGACATAGGGTTTCGTTCGGGCAGAAGCTCGATTTTGCTTTTTACGAAGGACTTCTTCCTCTTCGTCATCATCTTCGTAGTAATCACCATCAATCTCTCGAAGCTTTGCTTCCCGTTGTTTTTTAAATCCAGCTGTCATGCCACGGAAGAAGCCGTTAGCCGACATATTGGAAAAGAATCCGATTGCTATAAGCAAAAAGCCTCCAATGAACAACCCACCAGATAGATGGTATAAAATACCGTGCGTCGAATCGGTGATAGTCGCCCATATCGTATAAAGTAAGACTAGAATGACCGCAATGATGACCGGTCGGAAATAGGTCGATCGCATGAAAATCCCCCTTAAATGCATTGATAATCTTAGTATACGAAATTTTTAATCCTCTTACGAATCGGTAACAAACGAATGATGCAAAATAGCAAATAGTGTGACTATTTACTTGACGTTAATGCTATTCTCACATAAAATCAATTTATCACTTCGTTTAAGTTTTTGAAACTAGGTCAATGCATTTTGGGGAATACATTGCAGTTTCGACGGGACGTTATTGATGTCATAGGCATTATGGCAACTTGGAAATTGAAAAGGAGATGACTTACCGATGAAGAAAAAAACAGTCGGTCTCGCATTATCAGTCATGCTTGCAGGAAGCGCAGTGCTTGCTGGATGTTCGACAGGTGGCGGAGACAGTGATTCAGGGTCTACAGACGGAAAGAAAAATCTACGCTTAACAGACTCTTCGGATATCACGACAGTGGATCCAGCGAAAGCTACGGATTCTGTCGCTTTCAACATGATCGGGAACACGATGGAAGGTCTTTATCGTCTCGATAAAGACGGCAAAGCGATTCCAGCACTTGCAGAAAAAACAGATATCTCAAGTGATAACTTGACGTATACGTTCACACTTCGTGATTCAAAATGGTCTGATGGTTCACCCGTCAAAGCACAAGATTTCGAATTCGCTTGGAAACGTGCTGCTGATCCGAAAACAGCATCTAGTTACTCGTACATTTTTGACACGTTAAAAAACGGCGCTGATGTTACGCAGGGTAAAAAAGCTGTCGACGAGCTCGGTGTTAAAGCACTTGACGACAAAACGTTAGAAGTCAAACTTGAGCGTCCAGCGCCATATTTCCTCTCACTGACATCGTTTGGTACGTACTCACCGATCAGTGAAGACTTCTACAAAAAGAATGAAAAAGACTTCTCGCTTAAACCAGATAAATTACTCTATAACGGTCCTTTCGTTTGGGAATCTTGGAAAACGGATTCAAAACGAGTACTGAAGAAAAACGATAACTACTGGGATAAAGACGCTGTCAAACTCGACGAAGTTACGGTCAGTGTCGTCAAGGATACGTCAACAGTAGTAAACCTCTATGATTCAAATGATATCGATTACGCTGGTTTGACTTCAGAGCAAGTTGAAGCTTACAAATCGAAGCCTGAATTCAAGACAGCTCTTCGTTCTTCAATCGCTTATTTGAAGTTCAATAACGAAGATGCAACGATGAAAAATGTTGATGCACGTAAAGCAATTGCTCGTGCCATCGATCCAAAAGGAATCACAGATACGCTTCTTGCGAACGGTTCGATTCCAACAACAAGCTTCATTCCAAAAGAATTCATCAAAGATGCGTCTGGTAAAGACTATACGAGCGACATCAACTGGTTCGACCGTGATGGAAAAGAAGCAGCTGATCTTTGGAAAAAAGCAAACGGCGATAAGAAAACGACGATTGAACTTCTTTCATTCGACAATGAAGATGCGAAGAAGATCAGTGAGTACATGAAAGGTCAAATCGAGAAAAATCTTCCGAACGTCACTGTTTCAATCAAACAACAACCGTTCAAGAATAAACTCGATCTTGAATCAAAAGGAGATTACCAGGTTTCTTACTCACTTTGGGGCCCGGATTATCAGGATCCAATGTCTAACCTTTCTATCTTCGAATCAACGAATAGCCAAAACGACGTCAAGTACAAGTCTGCAGCTTATGATAAATTGTTGAACGCAGCGAATGAAGAGTCTGACTTAAACAAACGTCTCGATCTCTTCAAACAAGCGGAAGCGCAATTGATTGAGAAAGATCAAGCCATCGCGCCAATCTATCAAGCTGGTTCTGCATACTTGAGCCGTCCGACGGTTAAAGATTTCAACCGTCAAGTGTTCGGAGCAGATTTCCAATACAAATACGTTGATATTAAGTAATCGAGAATGGGAGCGTCCCCTGATCAGTTCGGGTACGCTCCTGTTTTATACTACTTTTTATGAATGGGAACTCATTTTTATCGAAAATGTGAAAGTTTCGTAAAAAAGTAGTTCTAATTACTTTGTTAGCAAAGTATAATGGAATCAAACGAAAAATTCTGACTATTGGATGAAATTAGAAAAACATCCAAGCGAACATCAAATCAAAGCACAATAAAAAAGAATTTTTAAATTTTTATGACAAAATTCTTGAATGTTCCGACAATTGTGGGTCATACTGATTTTATTGATGTTTCGAAAAAAACAGAAAATCTTTATAGGGGGTGCCATCTTATGGGCCGTTATTTAGCTCAACGCCTGGTTTACGGCGTACTGACGTTTTTACTCATCGCTTCGTTCACTTTCTTCCTGATGGATCTGCTACCAGGTTCACCGTTCCAAAACCAGGAGAAACTTTCTCCTGAACAGTTGAACATCCTTCGGGATAAGTACAACTTGAATGATCCACTGCCACAACGCTATGCAGCGTATATGGTTAACTTGTTCCAAGGAGATCTCGGTATTTCATTCAAATATGATAGCCGTCCGGTAACGGATTTAATCTCTGAACGAATTGGACCATCGGCTCAATTAGGAGTTCAAGCATTAGTACTTGGAGTATTTTTAGGACTCGTCTTAGGTGTTGTCGCAGCGCTTCGCCACAACACAGTGATCGATTACGGTGCGATGTTCGTATCGGTTATCGGAATCTCGGTACCGTCATTCGTATTCGCCTCACTCCTTCAATACTACGTTGGCGTGAAATGGGGCGTTTTGCCAGTCGCGTTCTGGGAAAGCCCGGCGCATACCATCTTGCCGACCATATCGTTATCACTTGGGGTCACAGCCTCAATTGCTCGATTCGTCCGGACAGAGATGCTAGAAGTTACGAACCAGGATTATGTCACGTTAGCTAAAGCAAAAGGCCTAGATGGTCAGTCGATTACTTGGAAACACATGGTTCGGAACGCCTTAATTCCGGCGATCACGATTCTTGGACCAATGACAGCCGCATTGATTACAGGAACACTCGTCATTGAGCGTATTTTCTCTGTACCTGGACTTGGTGAACTCTTCGTATCATCAATCACACAAAATGACTACACAGTCATCATGGGTACGACATTGTTCTTCTCAGCAGTCTTCATTCTCATGATTTTGATCGTCGATTTGCTGTACGGTGTCGTTGATCCACGGATTCGTTTGGGGGGTAACAAATAATGGCTGAACAAAATTCAAATGCAAAAGCAGAACAGTTTGATTCATCGCTGTTCCAACACGTTGAGTTCAATGAACAAGCAGGTGAACGCCTTGCTGGTAAAAGCTTAAACTTCTGGCAAGATGCTTGGATGCGTCTACGCAAGAACAAAGCGGCAATTCTCTCACTTGCTGTCATCATCATCATCGCAATCATGTCATTAGTCGGACCTACTTTATCTGGTAATGACCCTTATACCCAAACAATCACGCAAGCTAAACTTCCACCTAAAGTTACTGGTTTAGAGTGGGCTGGTTTTGACGGTATGGCAACACTTGGTGATACGCCGATTGATTTTTATAAACAAAAACAGGTGACGGAGAACTTCTGGTTCGGAACAGACCACCTTGGTCGTGATCTTTGGTCACGCGTCTGGGAAGGAACGAAGATTTCGTTATTCATCGGTTTGATGGCAGCACTCATCGATGTTCTCGTTGGTGTCACATACGGCGGAATTTCTGCTTATTATGGTGGACGTGTCGATAACATCATGCAACGTATTGCTGAAATTTTAACAGGTGTACCAAACTTGATCTTGATCATCTTGTTCATCTTGATTCTTGAACCAGGGATCACGACGATCATCCTTGCGATGACGATTACCGGCTGGATCGGGATGAGCCGACTTGTTCGTGGTCAAATCCTGAAACTAAAGAACCAAGAATTCGTTCTTGCAGCACGGACACTTGGTGCTTCTAGCGCACGATTGATCTTTAAACATTTGATTCCAAATACCTTGGGAACGATCATCATCTCACTCATGTTCACGATTCCAAGTGCGATCTTCTTCGAAGCGTTCTTAAGCTTCATCGGTTTAGGACTTGCACCACCACAACCGTCACTCGGTACATTGATCAACGAAGGGTACAAAGAACTCAAAACGTTCCCATTCTTGCTCGTTGTTCCATCGACGGTCATCGTACTCCTCATGGTCAGCTTCAATATGTTGGCAGATGGACTGCGTGATGCGTTCGACCCACGTTTACGACGCTAACGGAAACTAGAGAGGAGCTCATTCACAATGGAAACTATTTTATCTGTTCGCGACCTGAATGTCGCTTTCCATACGTATGCCGGGACGGTACAAGCCGTCCGCGGTGTATCGTTTGATTTGAAAAAAGGCGAGACACTCGCAATCGTTGGTGAGTCTGGTTCTGGTAAATCGGTTACTTCAAAAGCGATCATGCGTTTGATTCCAAACCCACCAGGTGAAATCACACAAGGTGAAATCTTATTTGAAGGTCGTGACCTCGTTAAGCTTTCGGATAAAGAAATGCAAAAAGTCCGTGGTCGTGATATCGCAATGATCTTCCAAGATCCGATGACATCACTTAACCCGACGATGACCATCTTCAAACAAATCGCTGAAGGATTAAAGCGTCACCAAGGTTTAACAGGTGACGCAGCGAAAAAGCGTACACTCGAACTTTTGACACTCGTAGGAATTCCGAATCCAGAAGCGCGTCTGAAACAATATCCGCACCAATTATCGGGTGGGATGCGTCAACGGATCGTCATCGCAATCGCACTTGCATGTAATCCGAAAGTGTTGATTGCCGATGAGCCGACGACTGCACTCGATGTTACGATTCAAGCTCAGATTCTTGAGTTATTGAAAGACATTCAGCAAAAAACGGGTACAGCAATCATCTTCATTACGCACGATTTAGGTGTTGTAGCGAACATGGCTGACCGTGTAGCCGTCATGTATGCTGGTAAGTTGATTGAAAAAGGTACAGTAGATGAGATCTTCTACGAGCCGCGTCATCCATATACTTGGGGACTACTAGGCTCAATGCCGCGTCCATCTGATGACCGTTCGCAAGATCTTCCGGCGATTCCAGGAACTCCACCGAACTTGATGCATCCACCAGTCGGTGATGCGTTTGCACCGCGTAACAAATACGCGATGAAGATTGATTTCGAGAAAGAACCACCTTTCTTCAAAATCTCAGATACACACGAAGCGGCGACGTGGTTGCTACATCCACAAGCTCCATACGTTGAACCACCCGCTGCAATCCGTGACTTGGCGTTAAAATACCGTCCGGACAGCGTGTTCTCAAAATCGCTTCTGAAAGGCGGTCTGAAATAATGGAAAACCGTAATAAATTACTTGAAGTAAAAAACTTGAAGCAACATTTCAATATTGGACGTGGACGCGTCGTCAAAGCGGTTGATGGACTCTCATTTGATATCTACGAAGGCGAAGTACTTGGTCTCGTTGGAGAATCAGGCTGTGGTAAGTCTACGACTGGTCGCTCGATCATTGGTTTATACGAAGCGACAGACGGCGAAGTCATCTTTAAAGGTGAAAACGTTCATGGTAAGAAGTCACGTAAAGACAAATTGAAATTCAACCGTGCAATGCAAATGATCTTCCAAGATCCGTATGCATCGTTAAATCCACGGATGACGGTTGGCGATATCATCGCTGAAGGAATCGATATCCATGGTTTAGCGAACTCAAAAGAAGAGCGCAATAACCGTGTATATGATTTGCTTGAAACTGTTGGTTTGACGAAAGAACACGCGAGTCGTTACCCGCACGAGTTCTCAGGTGGTCAGCGTCAACGGATTGGTATCGCACGTGCACTTGCTGTAGAGCCGGACTTCATCATTGCGGATGAGCCGATTTCAGCACTCGACGTATCGATTCAAGCCCAAGTTGTCAACTTGATGAAAAAACTACAACGTGATCGCAGTTTGACATACTTGTTCATCGCCCACGATTTATCGATGGTCAAGTATATCTCAGACCGGATTGGTGTTATGTATCAGGGGCACCTCGTTGAATTGTGTGATGCGGATCGTCTGTATGAGAATCCTGTTCATGCTTATACGAAGTCACTTTTATCTGCGATTCCGCTTCCGGATCCAGAGCACGAGCGGACACGTAAACGGATCATCTTTGATCGTCCGACGAGTGGACCGGTTGGTAAATCGGATGAAGATTCGAGCATTCCGCCACTTCGTGAAATCGAGCCTGGTCACTTCGTTTCGATGACGGATGCAGAACTTGAAGCGTATCAAGCGCAACTCGTATAATCGTTAAAGCAAAAAGGCATTTCCACGTTGATCGTGGAAATGCCTTTTAATTTTCTGATGCGATACGCGGTAGATGAGCAAATCGATGGACGACTGCATCGATTGCATCAAGACGACGCATAGCTTCTTCAAAGTCAATTTTTTCGTAATGATGAAGTCCGCCCGGCTGTTCTTCCAGCGTATCCGCATCATGGACAAGTTGTTGAAGAGGTGTTCGATTGATCGCACCTGGTGGAAGATAAGAATCCGTATGCAAAAGAACGGCGAGAGCAATTTCTTTTGCGCGTGCTGGTTCTTCACCAAGGCGGATTAGTAGTTTGTGAGCACGTTCAGCTCCTTTAATGGCATGAATATCATTTTGGCGATATAAATCATAGTTCCAAGTGCCATCGGTATACCATTCGTAATGACCAATATCATGTAAGAGTGCTGCCTTCGTAGCAGTGTCAGCATCTAAGCCGCGTTTCGTAGCAAGCGTCAGTGCGCGTTCCGCTACTGAAATCGCATGATTCAAGCCAGAACGAGATAAATATTTTTGAGCGATCGGATGATCGAGAATCGTAACGAGTGTTAATGCCATGAATGAAAAACTCCTTTCTGAGCGTTGATATTTCTATACACTCTACAGAAATTTGAAAGAAATTGCAACTGTTTTTCATTCCTCAATCGACAATCTCACATATTTAATTGCTTAAAGTAGGAATAGATTTTTGAGATACGTGGTATACTTACTAATGTAGAAGATGATTATTTTGCTTTCGTATGGTTGTTAGTTCTGTTTCGGGCCGATTGGGGTGTCGGAATATGAAAGAACGTGACAAGAAGAAAAAGCTGAAGAAGCGCCTTTTGCGGGATATTTTAGAGAAAAAACTGAAAGAAATGAAACTTCCTAAAGCAAAAGAGACGATTTCTCAGCCATTTGATCACACGCCAGCTTGTTAAAGCCACGTGGTGGCTTTAACAAGCTTTTTTACGAAAAGTTCTTTCATCTTTATAAAAAAGCTAGGTTTTCTGCTTTATTAGATGTAAACTGTCAAGTAATAGAACCATCATCAATATCTGCTTATTCACATAGGTATTGAATGATGTTAAATCAGGGGGAGGATGTTTTTCAATGGTAACACTCTATACTTCACCAAGTTGTACTTCTTGTCGGAAAGCACGCGCGTGGCTTGAAGAACATGAAATCCCGTTCGTTGAACGTAATATCTTTTCAGAACCATTATCGCTCGATGAAATCAAACAGATTCTTCGTATGACGGAAGATGGAACGGACGAGATTATCTCAACACGTTCAAAAGTCTTCTCGAAACTCGATGTTTCCGTTGAAAACTTATCGTTGCAGCACCTATACGATTTGATTCAAGAATATCCAGGATTATTGCGTCGCCCAATCTTGATTGATGAAAAACGCCTTCAAGTTGGATACAACGAGGATGAAATCCGTCGATTCTTACCGCGCAAGGTGCGTACATTCCAACTTTTGGAAGCACAGCGTCTTGTAAACGAGTAATTTTAAAAAGCACGCTGCTTCGTGAGCAGTGTGCTTTTTGTTACCGATAAAAAAGGTTAAAATAAAGATAACAAAGGAATAGAAATATATCCTTCGGATTCAAAACTATGAATCCAAGTCATGTCCTCGTTCGTATTCTAGATAAGGAACGAGAAGAAAGGAGTGGACAGTTTGAAAATCGAACGCGTCAATGACAATACGGTCAAGTTCTTCATCACGTACACCGACATCGAACGCCGTGGTTTTGCCCGAGATGAGATTTGGTATAACCGGGAACGGGGAGAACAGTTATTCTGGCAGATGATGGACGAAGCGAATGAAAAAGAGTCCATCTCCTTCGAAGGTCCACTATGGATACAAGTGCAAGCATTTGAAAAAGGTCTTGAAGTCACTGTAACGATCGCGAAAAATGCAGTTGATGGTGAGCAAGTCGATGAAGACGAACTCGATTCACTTTTACGATCAGCGATGTCTGAGACAGAAGATAAAGATACAGAGTTAAGCCAAGATGTTTTATTTGAAACTCGCGATTTCGAACATATCATCGCGCTCAGTCAATATGCGAATGCTCCTGTATTCGCAGAACTTGAAACAGCGCTTTATCAAAAAGATGGACTCTATTTACTGCATGTTCATTTCGAAGATGATGTGAACGTAGAAGCGCAAGAAAACGTCATGAGTTTAATCGCAGAGTATCTCCAGTTCAGCGAACAAACGATACATCCTGTAGCTGAATACGGGAAACAGATTATTGCTTCAGATGTCTTTCCGTTCATTCGGAAACATTTTCCGAACTAAGGTCAGAAAAAGTGCGAGGAAAAGGAGGATCACATATCGTGATACCTCCTTTTGTTCTGGTATTAAGTGAGGGTATAGCCTCCATCTACGATGAGCGCTTGACCGTTGATGTAACTTGCTTTGTTTGATAGTAAGAAACAAACGACCTCAGCGATTTCAGAAGGTTGTGCGGGCTCACCTCGAAGGTGATGTTTCATTGCGAGATCAAATTTATCTTTCCCGCCATATAACGCATGACTGAGCGCCGTATCGACTGGTCCCGGGCAAATAGCATTAAATCGGTACTTACCATGGAAGCGGGCGGCGTATGTCTTTGTTAGCGTCAGTAAAGCACTTTTAGACGAAGCGTAAGGCAGTAGCATTGCTGGAAACTTAACATGACCTACGATGGCGCTATTATTGACGATGGAAGCACCTTTTGAAAAGCGTTTCGTCGCGAGCTGGATGATTCGTTCGGGTGCGTGATAGTTCACTTGGAATACTTCTTTTTGTTGATCGGAGACACGTTCAGGTGCAACGGGTTTACCGAAAGTACCTGCATTGTTGAAAATACCATCGATTTCTGGGAAATCTTCTTGTGTTTCTTCAAAGAACGCATCGATTGCAGAGGAATCAGTTAAGTCGACAGGGAAGAAATATAAACGTCCTTCTCCATTTGATTCAAGCGAGGATCCTTTTTCTTCATTACGACCAATCGCAAGGACAGTATGTCCCTCCCGGATGAGTTGAAGGGCAGTTGCCTCACCAATTCCACTTGTTGCACCAGTAATGATATACGTACCCATTTAAACGCTTCCTTTCTGTCATCAGTTTAAATACGATTTGTACTACTTACATAAAAGGAGGGGGATTCATGCTACGACGTGTACAACTTCTCATGACCCTCATCTTGACCATCGGCTTGATTGCCTTTTTATCCTACTATTGGAGTGTCTATATGGTAGGATGGCTGTCCATCGTCATCATTTTGGTCGTCATGAGCGTGTTCGTCATCATTCTACTCGAAAATCGAAACCCAGAACGAACGCTCGTCTGGGCACTCGTCATGATGGCATTGCCTGTCGTTGGCGTATTCGTGTATTTCACATTTGGTCAGAACTACCGCCGAAAACGAATGTTTCGACTGAAGGCAATGCTTGATGAGGAGTCTTACATTAAATATCGTACCCAGTTTAAGGCAGGGGTACACCAATCAGTGTTCCAAGAAGGGCGTTATGGAAAAGTTGTGACACTTATCGATTCAATCAGTCGTCTTCCGATTTCGTATAATACACATACAAGAATCTTGACGAATGGTCAGGAAAAGTTTCCGATTCTTTTAGAAGAGATTCGTCAAGCACAGCATCATATTCATTTGGAGTACTATATCGTACGGGATGATCAACTTGCGCTTCAGTTACAGGAAGCGTTGATTGAAAAGGCCGAGCAAGGAATCGAGGTCCGTTTTCTTTATGATGCCGTCGGATGTTTTTCGACGGATAAGCATTATTTCAAGAAGATGCAGGCGGCTGGCGTTGAGGTTCGCGCGTTTTTCCCTGTCGTCTTACCGTTTATTTCGAGTAAATCGAACTACCGGAATCATCGGAAAATCGTCGTCATCGATGGAACGGTTGCATTTACAGGCGGAATCAACATTGGGGATGAGTATATCGGTCGTGATCAACATTTTGGTTTTTGGCGTGATACCCATCTTCTCGTAAGGGGAGAGGCTGTCTCTGAACTCCAACTGATTTTTCTCCAAGACTGGTATTACATGACCGGTGAACGGCTGTTTACACCGTTTTACATGGAGCCACTTGAGTACGTTGAAGAAGCAACAGGGGGTGTTCAAATCATTGCGAGCGGTCCTGATGAGCCACATGAGGCAATGAAATCACTTTACTTCGGGCTCATAACGGAAGCGCGTGAATCAGTCTATATTGCTTCTCCGTATTTGATACCGGATGAAGACCTGATGACAGCACTGAAGACAGCTGCTATGGCAGGGATTGATGTCCGTATTTTGCTACCGAGCTTTCCAGACCATAAAATCGTATTTTATGCGAGCCGTTCTTATTTTGATGATTTGCTACGAGCTGGTGTGAAAATTTACGAGTACAATAAGGGATTCATGCACTCGAAAGTCATCGTTGTGGACGACGCCATCGCAACGATTGGGACAGCGAACATGGATTTACGTAGTTTTCATTTGAATTTCGAAGTGAATGCTTTCTTATATGGAACGAACTCTGTCCATGAACTAACACGTGATTTTTATGAAGATTTTAGCCATTCGACACAAGTTGATGCTGATATGTTCCATCGGCGTCCATTACGCCGTCGATTGATTGAATCGATTTCACGTTTATTCTCACCGTTACTCTAGAAAAAGGGGACGATTCAGATGTTTGAAGCCATTGATGCTTCTGGTAAACGCATCATGATTCACAGATTTCCCATCCATGAATTAAAAGCGATGTCCTTACGTTGTCCGTATTGCCTGAAGCCCTTGCGCGTCAGGCAAGGACGACGACCACATTTTGCACATATCTCAGCTTGTTCAGGAGAAAGTAGTTTGCATATGTCCTGGAAAAAGCGCATTGCCGATTCTTTAATAAACGCAGGTATCCAAGTCGAAATTGAATGGGTGACTGGAGAGAGACGTTTTGACCTGTGGATACCAGAACAGAAACTTGGAATTGAGATTCAACGTTCTCCGATGTCGGCAGAGGAATGGATTAGACGAGCCTTACTTGATGCGAAACAAGAACAAACGGTTCGGTGGATCGGATTTCATCCTTCACATGGTGTCACGTTGCGATTGCAAGGTTGGATGCGACAAGCATTTTTACAACATGATTACTTGGATCTGATCGTCGAGAATCAAATCCGGAGATTTCGACATCCGGTTCCTTTTGCAAAACATCATGTCTATTGTACGGTTCAACCGCTCTCATTATCTGATTTTCTTTCGAAAGAACCTTCATCATTTCCTCGGAAATTTTCAATCGCTCGATGGCAAGGAATCGTTCATCGCTATCGGCGACGTCCTTTTTATCCTTCATTACCTCCACGCATCCTCAAGATCCCACTGTATCAATCAGGTTTCCATCTACAAAATCTTCCCTCTTTTGCCTTTCTCCCCATCACACGTCTATTATTTCTCCCCGTCCATCCCTTTGAATTTCAAATCGTCGTCTTTTTAGAGATAAAAGGGCGGTACACTTTGAGCCGTCTGGAATATGTCATAAATCAACTGCTTCACCAATTGAATCTATCGATTGAAAGAGATTTGATTGGTGCTCTCGTCAGGGAATGGATGGAGCGGATTGAGGAGGCGAATAAGCTGCTTTAGCAGGAGCACTTCGATTGTTTGTCGAAAAGAAAACAGGTATAACTGAATTAAAGGAGTGAGGGAAATGGCAGAAGTATTAACACGTCAAGATGTTGACGTTACAGAAACATGGAATCTAGAGTCGATTTACGCAACGAACGAAGCGTGGGAAGAAGAATTCGAATCGGTGAAAGCAATGCTCCCATTACTCGTCGAGTATAAGGGTCGTCTTGGACAGAGTGCAGAAACGCTCTATGAAGGGTTACAGTTACGCGACGAAGTCTCAAGACGTCTTTATAAGCTTTATACATACGCGCACATGCGTTATGACGAAAATACAGCAGATAGTTTCTACCAAGCAATGAACGACCGTGCTCGAACACTCGCGTCGCAAATCGGAGCAACACTTGCTTTCATGACACCAGAACTATTAGCTGTACCTGAGTCAACGATTGAGACGTATCTTAATGAGAATCCAGATCTTGCGATGTATCGTCATGCATTTGATGAATTGAATCAAGAGCGTGAACACGTCCTGACGGAAGCGGAAGAAGCGATTCTTGCAAAGGCAGGAGAAGTACTCGGTCAATCCGGTACGACGTTCGGTATGTTGAACAATGCAGATCTGACATTCCCGAAAATCAAAGGGGAAGACGGAGAAGAAACAGAGTTGACACATGGTCGCTTCATCACATTCCTGGAATCATCTGATCGTTCGGTCCGTGAAGCAGCATTTAAAGCGATGTATGGAACATATGCGAAATACACGAATACGCTCGCTTCGACACTTGCTGGGTCAGTTAAGAAAGACAACTTCTATGCAGATGTCCGGAAGTTCCCATCGGCACGCGCAGCAGCTTTACACGGTAATGCGATTCCTGAGTCCGTCTATGATGGATTAGTTGAAGCGGTACATGAGCATTTACCATTGCTCCATCGTTACGTCGCCCTACGTAAGCGAGTGCTCGGACTCGATGAACTACACGTGTATGATATGTACACACCGCTCGTTTCTGAGGTGGAGATGAAAGTCTCTTACGAGGAAGCGAAACAATTGATGGTCGAAGGGCTCGCACCGCTCGGAGCAGAGTACAAGCACATCCTCGAAGAAGGGTTGTCTGAACGTTGGGTTGATGTCCGAGAGACGCGTGGTAAACGGAGTGGAGCCTACTCTTCTGGTGCTTATGATACACAGCCGTTCATTTTGATGAACTGGCAAGACAACATCAACAACCTCTTTACACTCGCACATGAATTCGGACATTCTGTCCATAGTTATTACACGCGGAAGTCTCAACCATATCCATACGGTGATTATTCAATCTTCGTCGCAGAAGTTGCCTCAACGACGAATGAAGCATTGTTGAACGACTATCTATTGAAGAAAGTAACGGATCGTAAAGAAAAACTCTATCTATTAAACAATCAACTCGAAACATTCCGTGGAACATTGTTCCGACAAACGATGTTCGCTGAATTCGAACATGCAATTCATGATGCGGCTCGTCTTGGACAATCGCTGACACCGGAATTCTTAACGTCAACGTATTATGCGTTGAATCAAAAATACTTCGGAGAAGAAATTGTATTGGATGAAGAAATCGGTCTAGAATGGGCTCGGATTCCACACTTCTATTACAATTATTATGTCTATCAGTATGCAACGGGCATTTCTGCTGCTGCTGCCTTGACGGATCAGATTCTAGAAGAAGGACAACCTGCTGTAGAGCGATACATCAACAATTTCTTAAAAGCGGGATCAAGTGATTATCCAATCGAAGTATTAAAAGCTGCGGGTGTTGATATGACAACAAAAGCACCAGTTGAAGCAGCACTGCGTCAATTTGAACGTGTCCTAGATGAATTTGAAGCTTTGTTAGCAGAGTGACATCTTTGTGACAAAGTGAACAAAGGGTGGAAAAGAAAAGAGAACCACGATATACTTATATTGTGAAGAGGGTCACATTCCCCAGTCGATTCTCTTTTTCCCCCATCCAATGGTCAAAAGAAAAAGTCCTTCTCGTCATGAGGGACTTTTTCTTTTATCTATGATTGAACACAAAAAGGACAGTGAAGCGTGCTTCACTGTCCTTTTTGTTGTTTTTATCATGCATGTGCCGAATCTTTTAAATGACGCCATACTTTTCCATCACAGTACGATAGAGAAGCACATTTTTGTTGCAAGACCAATTTTTTTAATTCGTGTTCAATCTGGGATTCAGGAGCGTCATAAATAAAGGCGATTTCAGCCGTTGTTGCTGTTTCATACCGTCTCAAGAATTGTTCGAGTGGTGGCTTCGGTTGTTTTTCGATCGTATGATCTAGCAATTCACTTAAGATCGAGACATACACCAAATACTCATAAGGTCCTTCTGCTTTGATCGCTTCTTCGTCTCCAACGAAAGCGAGTGTTGGAAGAATCCGAACATCCCATTCGGTGACTAGTTCGGTTTCTTTCTCGAGCATTTGCTGAATCGTATCCGACGAGACATCACGATGGAACTCATCTAAATCCAAACCATACTCCGTTAATGCCTCTGCTAGCCGCATCAATGATGGTCGACTATAAGCACTTTCTCCTTCGACGTTATGAAGCATTCGAAGGCGTCGCATGAATCGCATACCAAACGTTTTTCCTTGAAGCTCAATTGCTTTTAGAATGACGAGTGGTGACATGTCGCATGCGGATCGTGATGGAGCACATGGAATCGTTGCAATCGTCCGAAGACGGAACAGATGGCCATATTCTAGTTCTAACTTCTTGAGAACGGGTATCAACCGTAAACCATCCGTTTGTGTCACATCTAGAAAATGATAGATTTCCAGAGGTTTCGTCGGTTGTTGAATCGATGGTTCGTCCAATGAACAATAAGATCCGTTACATTGTGCGTGTTCCATCCGTTCACCCCTTCCTGTTGTTATCGTTACCCTATTTTAGCAACGAAAAAAAAGAAAGAGCAAAGGTTTTGCTTGTTCATTTCTACACGAAAAATCAAGAAAGCGCTTTACGTTCCATAAAGCGAACGATTTTATTTTTTGTTTTGCGTTGTGGAATGTCGTGTTCTGAAAGAATTCGCTCGAAATCCTTTTGCCCTTGTTCGAAGTTACTGACCTCAAACTCTAACTCATAATCGGTATGTCCGAGATAGCGACTTTTATCAAGGACAAGCAATCCTTCCGGGAGCACGGTTTCGATTCGTTCTGTCTCTAATCGACCTAAATGTTCTAAAGATCCCTGTAAATCAAATGACTTTAGCTGTTCGTTCATCTCTTCGGAATGAATTAGACCGTATTTGAATAGATCTTCTGCTTCAGTTGATGATAACGTAACATGCGTTTCAAGCAACCCCTCCTCATGAGGTTGTTTTAAAGTCAGTACGAGCCCTTGTTTTTTCTCACGAATCCGTAAAGCAGCACCTTTTTTTCGAAGTTCAAAATCAGGAGTATCAAAATAATCATTTGCTTGCCAAATGGGTTGTTTTGTTGACGCATAATGGGTAAATAACGATAGATATTCTTGTTCAGACAATAAGTTCTTAAATTCGATTTCCAATTCTTGTCTAATCGGAATCACGCCTTTCTAGTTGAATGTCTGAAAATATGATAACATGAATGAGGTAGGAACAGGCAGTGAACCAATACTATTCGATTAAAAGTGGTGACAAATCAGATGACAAAAGAAAATTGGGATTTATTTCTTGCGCCGTATCAAATCGCGGTCGATGAGTTGAAAGTTAAGCTAAAAGCGATTCGTAAACAATTTCAGCAACGGGGAGAACATTCACCGATTGAATTTGTCACAGGACGGGTCAAACCTGTAAAGAGCATTCTTCAAAAAGCGGAACGAAAAGCAATTGCGCGCGAGTCATTAGAACAAGATATGCAGGATATCGCCGGATTACGTATCATGTGTCAATTCGTCGATGATATCATTCATGTCCTTGAGCTGTTGCGCTCGCGCGGAGATTTTAAAATCGTCGAAGAACGAAACTACATTACGCAAAAAAAGGATAGTGGCTATCGATCGTATCACGTCATCATTGCCTATCCGGTACAGACGATCGAAGGTGAAGTTCCGACGTTAGTCGAGATCCAAATTCGAACGCTTGCGATGAACTTCTGGGCAACGATTGAACACTCGTTGAATTATAAGTACCAAGGAAATATTCCGGAAGAGACGCGTGAGCGTCTGCGTCGTGCAGCAGAGGCAGCATTTTTGCTTGATGCGGAGATGAGCCAGCTGAAAGTAGAAATCCAAGATGCACAACTCGTCTTTCAACGCGACGCTAAGGCGTCTGAACGATTAAAAGAGTAGGGGGATGACCATGCATTTTGCAATCACGGCTCGTGATGATGAGCGATCTCATGCGCTGAAACAGCAACTCGAGCAGGCATTGACGGATCGGGGATGTATTCTTGATGTCAGCCAGCCGGAAATCGTCGTCTCGATCGGTGGAGACGGAACGATGTTACAGGCGTTTCATTCGTATCTCGATCAAGTAGAGACAATTACGCTTGTTGGGATTCATACGGGGCATCTTGGTTTTTATGCGGATTGGCGCCCTGAAGAAATGGATGAACTGATTGATCATATCGCGAAGCAGGATTTAGCGACGGTTCAATACCCGTTGCTTGAACTCTCGATTGATTATGCGGACGGTTCACACAACCAACTGCTTGCCTTGAATGAATGTACGATTAAAAGTTTTAATCAGACGCTCGTTTGCGATTTATCGATTCGAGGCGACTACTTCGAAACATTCCGAGGGGACGGGTTGTGTGTATCAACACCGTCTGGTTCGACAGCTTACAATAAGGCACTCGGCGGAGCGATCGTTCACCCGGCGCTCGAAGCAATTCAAATTACAGAGATGGCTTCCATCAACAATCGTGTTTACCGGACGATCGGCTCACCGATGTTGTTACCGAAACATCATGATGTCGAAATTCGTCCCGTTAATCCGATTGATTTTCAGATGACCTATGACCACTATGCTTCAATCATTCATCAAAACGTGACATCGATTCGATGCCGGGTCTCTGATAAAAAAGTGAAATTTGCTCGTTTTCGTTCTTTCCCGTTCTGGCAACGGGTGCGGGAATCTTTCCTGGCAGACGAAAGACGTTAAAGTAAAGGAAATGGAAACATGAATGGATTTCAGCTACAACAGATGGTGACTGACAACGAGGATGGCTGGCGTGTCAGTCATTTTTGTACGACCCGCTTAGGGATTTCGCGAAAAATGTTAGTATCGATTAAAAATCATGGGGATATCACGCGTAATGGTCACCATGTTAACGTCCACGACGTCTTACACGCGGGTGATCATGTCCATGTCTTCTTCCCGGAAGAGACACCAGCACCGGATATGGTGGCGACAGAAGGGGAACTTGATATTTTGTTTGAAGATGATTGGTTGCTCGTCGTCAATAAACCGCCGGGCATGGCATCGATTCCGTCTCGACTGCATCCAGAACGCTCATTATCGAACTATGTCCTTGGTTATTACCGAAAACAAGGAATTCCGTATGCAATCCATATCGTTAATCGGCTCGATCGTGATACGAGTGGTCTTGTCTTGTTCGCGAAACATGGGCTTGCCCATCACCGGATGAGTCTCATGCAACGATCCAATGAATTAGAACGACATTATTTAGCGTATGCACCCGGAAACGTACCGGTACAAACAATTGATCAACCGATTGGTCAAACCGATCATTCCTTCATGGAACGGATGGTACGACCAGATGGTCAACGAGCCATTACGCATATCTTAAATAGCCGTCTAGTTCGAGCCTTTGACCAAGAAATCTCATTACTCGATATCCGACTAGAGACAGGTCGGACACACCAAATTCGTGTCCATCTTGCTTTTCTTGGGCATCCTTTGATTGGCGATACGATGTATCAAGGGAACCCGTTACTTCCGCGTCAGGCGCTTCATAGTGCGTCAGCAACGTTCCTTCATCCTGCGACGGGAGAACGGGTTCGTTTTGAAGCACCACTTCCTGAGGATCTCCGACTGGAATGATAAAGTGCACAAATAAAAGGCAATGGACTTGGTCCACTGCCTTTTATTTGTGTTTAGTCTTCATCAAACATGGAAATCCGAGATTGAGAGGCGATTGCCATGATCAATCCTAGACCGACGAGGTTTACGATCATCGTTGATCCCCCATAACTGATGAACGGTAGGGGAAGACCTGTGATCGGTAAGACACCAATCGTCATCCCGATGTTTTGGAAGATTTGGAACGTAAACATCGCGACATATCCTGTCACGATATAGGTACCAAATGGATCCGCTGTCTCGAGAGCAATCTGGATCAACCGATAGACGAACAGGAACAAGACGATCAAGACGATGGCAGCTCCGATGAAACCGTAGTGTGAGGCAATCGTCGTGAAGATGAAGTCTGTATGCAATTCCGGAACGAACACTTGCAGTTTCCCGTATCCAACGCCGAACATTTGACCTGAACCTGTCGCGTTGATTGCTTGGACGAGCTGGTACGACAAATCATCCGCATATTCGAACGGTTGCAACCAAGCCATGATCCGGTTCATCGCGTGACCTGGGAAAAAGGTTGCGAGTAAATCATTTTGGAAAAAGAACAGGTAAAAGAAGATGATGACAGCTCCTGCGAACAGACCGAACATCGTCAAAAGCCATTTCCAATTCAGTCCTGATAATAACATCGCACATGCTAAGATGACGCATAGAATCAAACCGATCCCTAAATCGGGCTGAATGATGATAAGACCGAGCGGCAAGGCTGTAACCGCGACTAACTTGATAAGTAACAAGAGATCTCTTTCATGTTGAACATAACGCGCATTGTGCTCGGTAATGACGGCAGCGAGCGTAACGATCAAAAAGAACTTCATGAACTCAGCCGGTTGAACCGTACCGATAACGGGGAATTGATACCAACCGTATGCCCCTTTGATTTCAGTGACGATTGGTGTACCACGGAAAATGACAAGACCGATTAACGATACGATACCTGCTCCATATAAAAACCAGTGGAATCGCTTCAACTGTTCATAATCGATGAAAATGACGACCGATAACGCCATGAAGCCGATGACATACCATTGAATTTGTTTGGCAGAGAAGTTAATGGCACTGATCGCACCTTTAAGCGAAGGTTGTGCTGTATAGATGGCGATGATACTGATGACCATCAGACAGGCGAGTAAAAAAAGCAACGTATGATCATAACGTTGTGTAAATGATTTGAATCGATTCATTTCATCCCTACTTTCTATCTCTTTCTATATTACCGTAATTTATCAAATCCGCAATATCAAGAGCGATGGTTGACAGAAGCGTTACGTTTTTGTAACCTGAAGATAGGTTTTATTACCAGGTACTAATTCAAGGGGGACTTTATCATGAATATTTATCCTTCACTCGAAGGCAAGACGTACGTCGTCATGGGCGTCATTAACCAACGTTCGATTGCATGGGGTATCGCACGTGCGCTCGACGCTGCTGGAGCAAGCCTGGCATTTACATATGTCGGGGAGCGTTTCAAGGCACCACTTGAAAAATTAGGACAAGAATTATCACGACCGGCTTCTTATTATACGTGTGATGTCACGAGTGACGAAGAGATTGAACAGGTCTTCCAAACGATTCATGCGGACCACGGTAAGATTTCAGGGATCGCTCACTCGATCGCATTCGCGGATAAAGAAGCGCTTCGTGGCGAATTTTCTGGGGTAACGCGTGAACAGTTCGCGCAAGCACTTGATATCTCAGCTTACAGCTTAACAGCAGTCGTCAAGGCGGCGAAAGATTTCTTTACGGAAGATGCATCCGTCATCACGTTGACGTACCTCGGTGGTGAGAAGATGGTTCCGAACTACAACGTCATGGGTGTTGCGAAAGCCGCATTAGATGCAAGCGTTCGTTATCTCGCTGCTGAATACGGTCAGCAAGGCGTTCGTGTCAATGCGATCTCAGCTGGCCCAATTCGGACAGTATCCGCAAAAGGTGTCGGCGATTTCAATTCGATTCTTGATAGCATCGAAGAACGAGCGCCACTTCATCGTAACGTGACGACGGAACAAATTGGTCAAAGTGGACTGTTCTTGCTTTCACAAATGTCGAGTGGGGTGACAGGAGAAATCCTTCACGTCGATAGCGGATTCCACATTCTTTAATAAACGATCGATTAAGCCGGGCTTTCCCATGCGGGAGGCTTGGTTTTTTTTGTGCTCGATCGGGGAACTATCAAATATAAGTGTCATTAGAAGGAGAGAGGAAGTGCAGAGGATGAACGCAATCGATTTTACAGTCGTACAATATGTCAATCGTCAAGTACGTGTCGATCCACAGCTAAAGACTGAACCAGTCGCTCGAGTTCAACCAATTCGCCCAACTGATCCTTACCGCGAACACGAAGCAGACGACTTTTTAGAAGAACAGGCAAATGCATACGGTGTATTACCAGAACTAAAACTTCCCGGTCGAAGCTTCGACCGGGAAGTTTAATCATTCATTGACCTGTGAAGCGGAATGTCTCATAGACACTCCAAGCACCGTTCTCCAGTTCATACAATAAAGCCATTTTCGTGACGTCCTCTTGGAAACGGATATCTTCCATCTTGAGACGTTCTAGTACATCGAACAGTTCGACATCCGACAGTTCTTGACCGATTGTGATATGTGGCAAGAAATCGTATTTCGGCTTATGTTCGAGTGGTCCCGTATGCAAAGCGCGATGTAATTGTTCTAACTCATCCGTCGGCATTACTTTAAGGAACAATACATTGTTCGTCGGATGGAACGAACGAGCTCCTTGAATGTGTAGATTAACTGGCTTAGTTTCAGATGCAATCTGATTTAATTCACTAACGATTCGATCAAGTTCTGACTCATCGACCTCTGTTCGCTCCCGTAGCGTGATATGAGGTGTGATCAGTGAATACTTCGAGTCATATCTCTTTCGGTATGAATTGGCAAAATCTTGAACGCGTTTCGATGGAAACAATACAACCCCGATGTTCATCGAAAATCCCCTACTTTCCCCTGAAATGATAACGCTTTACAAAATAATCATGACGGATTCTGGCGTCGATGTCAAAGAAGTTTGAGAGGAGGTTCAGAATCCGTGTATACTAATGAAGTACTTTGTTGGAGAGGTGGATATAGTCATGAAGAAAACACATTCAAAAGAGGTCAAACAGGCAGCTATCGATAAGTTACACGAACGAGGGGTGACGATTCATGCGATCGCTGAGATCGTGTACCAAATGCAGGCTCCCTACACGGTGGATCTGACAATTGAAACATGTGTCAGTTCAGTAGAACGTGTTCTTGAAAAACGTGAATTACAACATGCGATTCTCGTCGGAGCAGAACTAGACATCCTGGCGGAAAAAGGGTTATTATCAGAACCTCTGCTGTCCATCATCCAAAGCGATGAAGGGCTATTTGGCGTAGATGAGACGATTGCGATTGGTGCCGTCAACACGTATGGTTCGATTGCGGTTACGACGTTTGGCTATTTGGATAAAGCAAAGGTCGGTATCATCAAAGAACTCGATACGAAACTTGGGGACGGAAAAGTCAATACGTTCATGGATGATATCGTCGCGGCCATCGCAGCAAATGCATCCGGACGACTAGCGCATCGTTTGCGAGATAAGGAAGACTATTCAGCAGAAGAATTAGAAGAACGTAAGGGGACATACTGATGCGGGGTGCAAGAGCGGCGTGGATTGGTGCATCCATTGCTGTCGTCTTATTTGTGATCATCGCTGTCTCCATTCGGACAACAGGCTATTTTTTATTTGATGCTCAATTATCGTCACATATGTCGCAATACGTCCCAGGGGATTACGTTTCTTGGTTCACTCAACTCGGATCAGGTCCAGGGGCGATGACGATGACGGTGTTACTTGGAATACTGAGTTATGTTTTGTGGCGAGATCGCATTGCAAGCATCTGGTATGTGATCATGGCAATATCAGTAGGTGTATTGAATCAAGTCGTTAAGTTCGCCTTTGTCCGAGAGCGCCCCTCCTTAAATGAATTGGTTGGTGGCGTAGGATACAGTTTTCCGAGTGGTCACTCAGCGATGGCTTTTGCCGTCTATACCGGATTTCTCGTCGTTGCGTTTCGTCATTTGAAAACAGGTGGGAAGGTACTTGTATCGATCGTGACGATTGGATTATTCCTCGCCATGGGAGCTTCTCGAATCATTTTAAACGTTCACTATTTCTCAGATGTCATCGGTGGATATTGTTTTGCCGCGATTCTTTTATGTAGCTCCTATGCATTCATCGTCTCCCGTAGAAAAAAAGGAGTGGCTTGATGTTACTGTTAGATGTTGATCATAGTTTATTATTTGATGAAGAGACGATGCGCTCCATCGACAAGCCGACGTTGCTTGTCGAGCGAGTCGCTGGGCGACCTCGTTTCATAACGATGCGAGCGCATCTTAGATTAAAACGGTTAGTATCGATTAACGGTGTTGTTCCGGTGACGAAACGAACGATGGAAGAGTACCAGCAGTTGGAACTCTTTCAAATCGATGCGCCACCGAAGTGGGCGATCATTGACGGTGGAAAGATTTTGCTTAAAGAAGGAAAAGTGGATCGTCGATATGAAAATTGGCTTCGTCAATTCAATAAGGAGACATCACTTGATTCCATCCTTGAGTATCTCATCGAAATGGAACAAGTTTCGATTGATGTATATCCTTCTGAGACGTTATCCAGTGTAATCACGCTTCCGCATGAGCCGATTCAACGGACGACGGACGAAGCCGTATTATTAGAAGAACTATTTCGTAAGTATGAAACGACATGAAAAAACCGGACGGTCTCAAGCAGACCGTCCGGTTTTCATCGTTTCGTGCAAGATGTCAAGTTGTTGGTAAAGGAATCTCATCGAACCAGTACACACCGACCGTCTCAGCGCCAGCATGTGCCAAGATGGAAGGACCAAATTGGGTAATGCGTACTTGAAGCTCCGGATGTTCTGTAGAAATCAAGCGCCGTAATTCTTCAGCAGCGGCATGAGCGAGCGTATGACTGACATAAAGAGTCCGATCATATACACCATGAGCACTGACTTTTGATGAAATTTCACTGACCATTTCTTTAAAAGCTTTTTTGATGGAACGGACTTTTTTAAATGGGACAAGTCGTCCTTCCTCATTAAATTGAGCGATTGGTTTAATATTGAGCATGTTTGCTAGTAAAAATTGACTTCCTGAGACACGTCCGCTCCGTCGCATCGTCTCCATATTTCCGATGATCAGATAAAAATGCGATTTGTGTTTGAATGTCTCAAGCGTAGACATGACTTCATCTGGACCTTTACCAGCAGCAACGAGTCGTTGTGCGATCCGGACAAGTTCTTGCTGATTCGCAGCACCTGTATACGAATCAATCGCGTATAAGGGGAAACCGACGGCTTCAGCTGCAGCGACAGAACTCGAATATGTGCCGCTCAGTCCACTCGTGATATGAATCGCATACCCATAATCATACCCATCTTCAAGCAATTGTTCATACAAGGTTACGAAATCACCGAATGATGGTTGAGAAGTCGTCGGTGAAGCGTGAGCATCTTCTCGCATTTTTTGATCAAGCTGTTCAATCGAGATATCGACATACTCCCGGTAAGACTCTCCGTTTAAGATGAGTAAAGTCGGTATCACATGGACTCCGATTTTTTCAGCCTCTCCTGGCTCAAAAAAAGCCATGCTGTCGGTAATCCAAGCAATCTTATCCATGTATATGACGCCTCCATTAATAGAACCATTTTGTTCATCATACCATAGCGATGAAAGCGGAATCACTAGCTAGCGCGTTTTTGTGTGATAGAAGCACTGGAAACGTGTCCAAACCATGAACTGATACCGAAGGCGATGAGTGTTGGGAATAACCATTCTAAACTTTGATCCACTAAAGGCAAGGATTGATAGAACGTTTTAAGATTTCCCGGGAAAAGCGAAAGTTGATTCAACGCACTACAGAATGAGAAGAAAATCGTTACACCAAGAGTTGATTGATAAACAACCGACTTACGACGGAACAGATGACGCATGAATGTCAAAGCGATCAAGACGATGACGATTGGATAAAGGAACATCAATACCGGAACGGCGATGGATAGCAATGTCTGCAATCCGACGATCGATACCGTAAGACCAAGAGCAGTCGTGAAGATACTTGCCACTTTTAAAGATACACGGTTGGAAATCGTCATCATATATTCTGCAAATGCGGTGACGAGACCAACTGATGTCGTCAAACATGCAAGCAAGATCGCAAGACCAAGTACAGCTAAACCGATTGAGCCGAAGGCAGTATTTGCATAATGCTGAAGAAGTGCTGGACCATCAACTTTTCCGATGGCGGCAAATGTGTTACGTCCGATCATTCCAAGTCCGACATAGACGAGAGTCAAAGCAGTGGCAGCGATAATTCCGGCACGAGTGACGACTTTAAATTGTGCTTTTCGTTCATGAACGCCTCGGCTTTTCAATGTATGCAGTACGACGACACCAAATACCAAGGCGCCGAGTGCATCAAGCGTTAAGTATCCTTGAAGGAAACCTTGAATGAATGCCTGTCCAGTCGTCTCATACGCTTCGTTTGGTGAAGCGACACCCGAAAGTGGCGAAATGATGCTACTGATGCTTAATGCAGCAAGAGCAATCAGTAATAATGGTGTGATGAAACGCCCGATGATCTCAAGTAATTTTCCTGGTCGTAGTACAAGATAAAGTGTGGCAAGGAAAAAGAGACTCGATGAGATGATCAACGTCATTTGTGAGGGAGCACCAAGAAATGGTACGACTCCGAGCTCATACGTGACAACCGATGTTCGCGGAATTCCGAAAAAGGGACCGATCGCAACATAGAGTGCGAACGTCAAGGCAGCACCTACAAAACGAGGGAGTGGTGAAGCAAGTGTTTTGATGCCACCCCCGATAGAGGCAACTGCAAGTAAGCCGAGCAAAGGAAGACCGACACCCGTTACGATAAAACCAAGGATGGCAGGAAGGAACTGTGAACCCGCAAGCGCACCGAGTTCCGGTGGGAAGATTAGGTTACCCGCACCGAAAAATAAAGCAAAAATCATAAATCCTAAAGCAAATGTATCTTTTGTCTTAAACATGTGTTGTCCTCCATTCATCCTAATTTCATAAAAAAAGCCTCATCCACTAAGTTTGTGGATAGGCGTCGTTTGCTCAGACGCCTTGTCGAAATGACGAAAAGGGCCTGGATCTTCATTTTCTCAAACGAGAAATGAATCTTCAGTCCCTACTCTTAATCACAATCAGTCGTTTTTGGATGAGCGTTGCGTGTGTCATGTTTAAAACCTCCTGTTTGAATTTTTCTAAGGATAACATGAAGAAATTAATAAAACAATATTTTCTGAAAATTCACCACCGAATTTTTGAAAACAAATAACGCCTTGAGGAGAGATGAGGTCTCTACCCAAGACGTTATACGTTATACATCAGCTCGTTGCAATCGAGCGCGTTTTTTTGTGACGTTTCAATTTATGGAGGAGCCAAGCGTGAACGACCTCACAGGATTGACGTGGTAACGTCAGTTCAACAAGCGATTCCTGCTGTTGCCCTTTAATGATGAAAAGTCCATTTTCTTCATCGACAGGGGCGATGGTCATTGAACTCGCCTCATTCAGCGACAATTTCACTTCACCGAGTGTCGCATCCTTTAATTTCAGGATGTTCCCATTTGTCGCAAATTTCGTGAATGAGCCAATTCCGTTCACTTTTAACTGATCCATATTGAATTCCTCCTTCTGCTGATTCCAGTACTATCCCTATAAAAAACCGGGGCTAACTTCTATCTTGAAAAGGTTATCCTCATTATAGCGAAGTCTTCACAAGATGCTAGTCTTATTTTATGTGAAAATTCGAAAAATTTTTTAACAATATTGTCATATGGATAGGAATACCTTTTGAGAGGGAATCGTCATGTAAAATTCAAATAGAACAAAAGCATCCTTTTCTAAAAGAAAAAGATGCTAAAGGTCAATCTAACTCAAAACTCCATTTCTTTTTGCGACAAACAAGCGTTCCTCGTCGAAGGATCGATTCTTTCTCCGCTTCAAAATCTTCATGTAATACGCTCATATCTTCGTAGCGTCCTGCTACATATACGGGAATCGTGATATTTCTTGAGAAAACAGACCGTTTTGCACTTTCGAAATTAATCAATACTCCTTCTTTGAGGAGATGACGGATATGAATCATGATTTCAGCTGTTAAGGCGATCGAGGCGACGGATCGTGCGTGCTGACGAAATTTCCGTTGTACGAGATCGGAGATAAGTTGTTCTACTCGTGACCAATCCTTCAAGTAAACAGAAGCATGAAGCCCATCGTGTTCGCTAAAATAGACCAGTTCATTCTCGATCGAGTCAAGGAAAGGAAGAGGTGTCCCTCGTTTCATATGCATTAAAAATAATAATTCTGCGATTTCGACATCCGTCAATACATCGAGCGAATGGGAAGATCGAATATCAATAGCAGTCAAAGGATGACGCTGGACATCCGTTGATTGTGAAAACTGTTGGATCTCATGCGATTCGATGTAATGAAGCATCGTTCGAAACGATTGTTTCGTCTGTTTGAAATCACTTCCTGAAATGAGTAAAGGACGTTTCAAATCGACGGCTGCAGCGAAATCAGAGAAATGTACTCCTGACATCGTTAATCGTTGATTTTCCTCGTCCTCATATAAGTAAAGTAACGCACTCGACATACCACTTCGCTTCCTTTCCATGACTAACTACTTCATAATTTAATAGTAGCAAAACTTCGAATTGCCTGAAAGGATATTTACTTCTGAAAACGGGCATACTACATAGAGAAGCATAAAGAGAGGTGATGGAGCATGTGGGGCTTGCGAAAGCCTTTCCCGGAATTGCGGACCGAGCGCTTCATATTACGTGAGCTCGAAAACCGTGACGCACGCGAATTGTTTAAAATCCTATCGGACGATAAAGTCATGTACTATTACGGATCAGATCCGCTCGTGACGGTCTATGAAGCTAAAAATGTCATCAGTTACTTTAAAGAACAGTTCACGCAAGGTAAAGCGATTCGCTGGGCAATTGCTGATGCACAAACGAATCAATTGATCGGTACTATCGGTTTTCATAACTGGCTGTCCCAATACCATCGGGCTGAAATTGGTTTTGAAGTTAGTCAAGACTATTGGCAACGTGGTGTCGCTTCAGAAGCGGCAAGAGCTGTTCTGACATATGGTTTTGAAGAATTTGCTCTCCATCGAATCAGCGCCCTCGTCGCACCTGAAAACCTCGCTTCTAACGCATTGGTTCAAAAATTAGGATTCAAAGCAGAAGGATTACTAGAAGATTATGCATACAGTCATGGGCGTTTCATGGATTTAACGATGTACCGTATGCTCGCATCTGAATGGAAGGGATGAGGTAGTCAATGGAAAAACAGACACTTGTACTCCTGCATGGATTTACAGGAGGAACAGATTATTTTAATCGGGTAGAAGCAAATTTACGACATTCCTTTGATGTCTTACTACTAAGTTTACCAGGACATGAGGGACTCGACGTTGGTCCGGATACGATTGAAGGCTTTGCAGAATGGGTCATGCATGAACTTGATCGACGTGGTATCGACAAGCCGATCATCATCGGACATTCCTTTGGTGGATACATCACAGCTGCAATCGTTGAAGGGTATGCGGATCAAATCAGTGGATACGGTCTTGTGTATTCGACAGCTAAAGCAGATGATGAACAAGCGAAACAAAAACGAAATCAAAACATCACACGCGTTGAAGAAGTCGGTGTCAGAGAATTCGTCAATGGTCTTGTTCCATCCTTATTCGCTGAAGGGGCAGATGAGTTCGCTGTCGCTGAAGCACTTGAGATTGGATACATGATGACGGTCGAAGGAGCCATTCGTGCGCTCTCTGCGATGCGAGATCGGCGAGATATGACGAAGGTCTTGACGAGGTCAAACGTGAAGGGTGTCATCATTCACGGCACGAAAGATCAACTGATTTCAGAGGAAAGTGCATTTGCACCAAAGAATGATCATCTCATACATCGGTCAACAGACAGTGGACACATGGGGATGCTTGAGACACCGGATGCTTTCGTTGCAATCATCGAAGAGGCATTCAAGTAAGTTTTTGCCCTACAGTCACGTCTGTAGGGCATTTGCTTTGCATTTCAGATAAGATATCTGAAATGATAGAAGTGGAGGGGATACACATGAAAATCGTAGCGATTGAACCAACACCAAGTCCAAATAACATGAAAGTCATCGTTGATGAGGTCTTTTCGGAAAAAGGGCAGACATTCGAGCATGCCTTTGGCGCACCGGAACACATTCAGCGATTACTTGAAATACCTGGCGTTAAGTTCGTTTATCAGGTCAGTGACTTTTTATCGATCGAGCGTTATCCGAAGTATGATTGGCGCTCGCTTGTCATCGATATACGACGTGCGTTCGGTGAAACGTTGAATGACGTTGAACAGCACGAGACAGATGCTGAGTATGAGCCTGTCCATCTATTCGTGCAGTTCATTTTAGGCGTACCGATGCAAATCAAAGGTGTAAAAGGATTAGAAGAAAAACGAGAAGGGCTGTCGGAACGTTTCCGAGAAGCAGCGCTATTCGTTCAACCATTCGTTCAGAATGTCATTAGCGATCGACGTTGGGTGGAACAAGCACCTCGATACGGTGACCTTGACGAAAGTTTGCGTGAAGTAGCGAGTGAGATTGAGATTGCCTATCCAGTCGAACGTATCGAACGTCTCAAGTCGCTCGCAGCAGGAGAGGATATTACGTTTAGCGGTCAAGCGATTCAATCATCCGATTGGAAAGAACGATTCGCGGCGCTCGATGAACTACCTGTTGAGATGGAGTGGGTTCCAGCTTATGCTCGCCTGTTACAGGATGAGAAGATGCAAATTCGGCGTCAAGCGATTGTAAAGCTTGGGATGTTCGAAGATCACCGAGAAGAACTGTTAGAGTATTTGACGAGTGCACTGCATGATCCGTCAGGGATCGTTCGCCGGACAGCAGGCGATACGATTTCAGATTGGGCGATGCCAGAAGCTGAACCAATGATGATGGAAGCGTTAGCGGATAAAAATAAATTAGTACGCTGGCGAGCTGCTCGCTTCCTGTTTGATGTCGGAACGGAACAATCAATTCCAAGACTGCGTGAAGCCATCCGAGACCGGGAATATGAAGTGGCTCTACAAGCCGAACTCGCATTAACGCGGATCGAAAGTGGGGAAGAAGCACTAGGAACGGTTTGGCAGCAAATGAATCGAATGATAGATGAAAGTTCATAAGAACTTAAAAAATAATTGCTTGAGAGAATCATTCGACAAAATGAGTCACTGATTGTATAGGTATATTTTCCCTGTTGTCTAAAAACGCTGGTAAAATAATCAAAATTATGTTGTCATCTTTTTGAAATCGAAATGAAATGTGTTGGAAATGCTTATTAAAACGCTTGCATCTAACAACTAAATCAAGCATTCCAAAATATCCCTGATGAAATTGAAATATTGTTTTGAAATGAAATGTCGAATGACAATTTTCTTCTTTTTCCTGCCCTTTGGTACAGTTAATCTACAATAACGAATTCGAATCATGTAGGTCATCTCTTGGCTGGGCATTATGAATGAGAAAAGGGGAGAATCGGGGATATGTTACTTTTCGCTGAAACTGATTTAGCAGTAGGATACAAGGAACGGACAAAAACAGGGGTATATGTAACGATCGAAACAATCGACAGTCGTACGATTACATTAGTCGCACCAGCAAACGCGGCAGAGGATATTTGTGACGAACTTTTTGCGACAGGATTAGAGCAATTGTTTTCATTCAAGATGAATCCATCGACTTTACCTGTAGCATAAGTGAATAAACGTGCGAGAGAGGAGAATCCTCTCTCGCTTTTTTTTTATGATAAAATTGATAAAGATAAAAGGAGGGATGAGATGAAACGTCTCGTTTTCATTCTGCTACTGCTTACTGTTTGTTTAGCAGGTTGCCAAGAAAAGAAACAACAGGCAACAACAACCACGAACGAACCGATTCAGATTGCAGTCAAAACGACAAAGCAGGACGACATGATGCAATTAAACATTTCTTTAACGAATCCAAATGATCACAGTGTGAACGTGACGTATCCTTCCTCACAACGTTTTCAGGCTCAATTGATTGATGCGAAACAACACGTAACGTATGATTTTGAGAAAGAGCAAGTATTCACGCAAGCGATTGAAAAGGATACGTTCACGAAACGTGAAACGAAACAGTATACAGTTGAATTACCGATCTCCTCTTTAGGTGATAGCACGGAAGTTCGCGTATCGACAATCCGTCAGTTTAAAGGAGCAAGTGCGAAACAAACGACGGACCAACAAATGATTGATTCGAAATGACGATCAACATAATGTGAAGGAGTGAAGCGATTCATGCAACAAGAAATCATCCAAGTAACAGGAGTAAAGCCTGTCATTGACCCAGCACAAGAAGTAAACGAGCGGGTATCCTTCTTGAAGGCGTATCTCAAGCATACAAGTGCAAAAGGATTCGTACTGGGCATCTCAGGGGGACAAGATTCTTCGCTCGCCGGTCGTCTGTGCCAACTGGCAGTTGAAGAGTTACGAAAAGAAGAGGGAAAAGATGTCGCATTTTATGCGGTCCGCTTGCCTTACGGGGAACAACAAGATGAGGCAGACGCACAGACAGCCTTGACGTTCATTCAACCGGATCATTCGCTTCGTGTGAACATTAAACCAGCAGTCGAAGCATCGATGCAGGCGTTCAAAGAAGCGACAGGTGCAGAACTTTCCGACTTTAGTAAAGGAAATACGAAAGCGCGGGAGCGAATGAAAAGCCAATATGATTTAGCCGCTCATTATGGCTGTTTAGTCGTTGGAACGGATCATGCAGCTGAATTCGTGACGGGATTCTACACGAAACATGGTGATGGTGCATGTGATTTGACGCCATTGACAGGACTGAATAAACGGCAAGGGAAACAACTCTTACGTTACTTGAACGCACCAGAAGTCTTGATTGAAAAAGTTCCGACAGCAGATCTTGAAGAAAATCGTCCGGCACTACCAGACGAAGTGGCACTTGGTATGACATATGAAGAAATCGATGATTATTTGGAAGGAAAGACGATTTCAGAAGCAAGTCAAGAAAAGTTAGAGACGCAGTATAAACGTGTTGTGCATAAGCATCATATGCCGGTCTCACCACTCGATGAATGGTGGAAAGCCTAATCCAAAATAAGGAGACGTGATTTCAATCGTGAAATCACGTCTTTTTTCATGTTCTTCGATTCTTCTTCAATTGTTATGGGAAAAGAAGAGAAACGATGATTGAGGAGGCGAGAGTATGACGATTGGGATCATAGGTGGAGGGTTATCCGGCTTGACGGCAGCTGCATTATTCGCAAAACAAGGAACGCCGGTCACGCTTTGGGATGCGGGATTACTTGGAGGACGTGCCACCTCTCAAACCGTAAAAGGATTTACGTTTAATTACGGTGCTCATGCGATTTATGGACGCGATCAATCGATTCTTCGCAAACTAACGAAACAGCTCGGTATCGAAGTGACGTGGCTGGATTTCTCAGCGAGTCGTGCGAAATATGAGTTTTCAGGTCATTTGACGGCAGTTCCTGCGAATGCCTGGGGATTATTGAAAACAGAAGTCATCGAAGGAACGAACAAAGTACGTTTCACATGGGAAATCATTAAAACGATTTTACGAGTCGAACGAGGGGATCCGCAACAATCGATCGGGCAGTGGTTAAAATCAGAACGAGTCGATGAACAAGTGGCACAGTTGATGCTTGATTTGGCATCAACGAACTTTTTTACGGCAGAACCCGAAAAAATTCCGTCAGACGTCTATTTCGAGTATTATCAAAAACTTTTTCGGACGCGCAAGCCTGTCTCATACATCGAAGGTGGATGGCAAGGGTTAGTACAGGAGTTGGAACGGATCATCCTAGAGAACCACGGAGAGATCCTGAAAAAAATAAAAATAACAGCAGTCGAATCGACTACGACAGGATTCTTAGTACGTGATCGAAAGAAACAAGAATGGAACGTCGAACGGATCATCTTTGCCGTCCCACCGCGTGAAATCTTAAAAATGGCGACTCCCACTGACATTCAGCGATTTGTTACACCGTACGCGAGCCATGAACCGGTAGAAGTATTCGTGTATGATCTTGGACTTCATCCGTATATCGAAACACCGTATTCATACATCTACGACCGTTCGCATCGAGCGTTCATCACGGATTTATCGCATTATGATGCAAGTCTTGCACCGAAGGATGGTCAAGTTCTTCAAGCAATCGCCTACCTTGAACACGATCGACTTGAGGATCCTGATTATATTGGACATGTCCGAACAGGAATCGAACAGATGCTTGACGCTCATTTTGCAGATTGGCGACAACGTATCGTCGCAGAACGAACGATCAAACGAGCAGTCGTACAAGAAATCAAATGGAAAATGGGGCAAACGCCGCTTGCGACTCACATTCCGGATCATGCAGGTGTCGCTTTCGTCGGGGACTGGTGTGAAGGTACGGGACAACTCTCGGAGCTTGCGTTCTCAAGTGCCGTGAGCGTCTTCAATCGCTGGACGTGATGTCAAACGGGGGCTGACTCAAAAAAAGAATGACGCGTCACACGCCACTCCTACAGGAACAAGCGCATTTATGCGCTGTCAGAGACGAACAAGACCCGCTTTCCTGCTTCAACGAAGCAGGAAAACTGGCTTGTGTCTCGCCTGAGGAAAGGGCGTGAAAAGACGCGTCATTCTTTTTGTTACGAGATAAGGATGGCAGATCATCATTCTGCCACACTTATCTTTGTAGAGACTGACTTTTGAGTCAGCCCCATCTTATGCTTCATTGTTCGAACGTGCTGGATAGAACGCTAGAATCAAAAGTAATGTGAAGGCAATGAGACTCATCATCGGGATCGTCAAGAAACCAAAATAGTTGACCCACTTGATGAGACAGCCGCTTGTACATAACGCTTCGCCATCAGGTAAACGCTCAAGGATGACGTGGTACAAGGCGACACCAAAGCCGGCAAGCACATACAGGCGAACGAAGAGCGGATCGATCGTTTTCGACCGGAATAGCGAGATGAGCAAATAAAAGGCAGTCGTATACATGAATAGTCGTTGCCACCAACAGAGAGGGCAGGGGATGAATCCGCGAATTTCACTGAAATAGAGACTGCCAAGCGTTGCAATCGTTGAGATGATGAACATAAAATGATAGCGTGTCATATGTATCGTCCTTTCTAACGTGTTAAACTAATGCCATCTTATATCATGAGGAGTCGAATCTCACATTGCAAGTGTCGGAAATGGAAATGTTGATCACCTTATCGGAAGAATTGAATATGAGGCGCGCTGCTGAACGATTATTCGTCTCGCAACCTGCGCTTAGTCAACGTCTCGTTGCGATTGAAAGACGCTGGGGAACAAAATTATTCATTCGTTCATCGCGTGGGTTAAGCATCACACCACAAGGAGAAAAAGTAATCGGTCTCGCAAAAGAGATGAATCGGAAGGAACTTGAGTTAAAAAGTGAATTGACAGCAGAAGAGGGTGCCGTTTATGGGACGCTTCGGATTGCCGTCGCTTCCATCATGGGGCAATATTGGCTCCCGCGTGTCTTAAAACGATTCGTTGAGCGTTATCCGCATGTCCGTGTTCAGCTTGTCACGGGATGGTCCAGTGAGATGATGCGTCATATGTTAGAGGAACATTTTCATATCGGGATCATTCGTGGAAACCCGGACTGGAAAGGTGTTAAAGAACGTCTTTTCTCGGATCCGCTCTATTTAGTCGATAGTGAGTTGACGTCAATCGAACAGTTACGCGTGACGGATCGACCATTCATCCAGTTCAAGAGTGATTCAACGTACTATCAAGAAATTTTAGAATGGTGGCAAGATCGGTTCGCAAGTCCACCATCTCGGACGCTGGTCGTCGATCAAATCGAGACATGTAAGCAGATGGCTCTACATGGAATTGGATTTGCGATTTTACCCGAGTCGACGATTCAGCAATCAAATGAAGTCATGCAGCTTCCGTTAAAAACATCGTCTGGAAAAATATTAAAGCGAGATACATGGATTTTGTCTACGGAATCGATGCTTGAACTAAAACAAGTTCAAGCATTTTGGGATATCGTAAAAGAAGAAGGAGGAAGTCAGTCAGATGGAATACGCCATTGAAATGCGGCGCGCGCTTCATAAAATACCAGAACCAGGGTTCAAGGAGTTTAAGACGCAAGCTTTTATATTGGAACAAATTCGTGCCTATCCACCAGATCGTGTCACGTATGACACGTTTGAAACGGGAGTTTTCGTTCGAGTGAAAGGATTGACTGGAAATCGGACAATTGGGTACCGTGCAGATATTGATGGGTTACCGATTGAAGAAGCGACAGGTCTTCCGTTTTGCTCGGAACATCCAGGCTTCATGCATGCCTGTGGTCACGATATGCACACGTCGATTGCGTTGGGATTGATGAAACGAATCATTGAATTGCCGGTCATGGATGATGTCGTCTTTTTATTCCAACCAGCGGAAGAAGGTCCGGGCGGGGCAGAACCGATGATCAAAAGTCCGTTGTTTGAAAAATATCGTCCAAGTGAGATGTATGGTCTTCACGTCGCACCGGAGTATCCAGTCGGTACGATTGCAAGCCGTCCCGGCGTCTTGTTCGCGAGTGCTCGAGAAGTCCATATCACGATCTATGGTCAAAGTGGTCACGCGGCCTTTCCTCATTTGACGATTGATACGGTCGTCGCGCAAGCAGCCTTAATCATGCAACTGCAAACAATCGTCAGCCGATCCATCAATCCGATGAACTGTAGCGTCATCACGATCGGAAAGGTCGATGCCGGGATTCGGGAAAACGTCATCGCCGGTAGAGCAGTTCTTGACGGTACGATGCGCGCGCTCAATGGGGAAGACATGGAAAAACTGGAACGACGCGTTCGTGACATCATTCGAGGAATCGAAGCTTCCTTTGGCGTCAAGATTGATCTGCAATTCGGAAATCGTTATTACGAGGTCGTCAATGACCGACACATCGTTGATAAATTTTCATCATTCGTCAAGATGAATGCGAACTACATTGAATGTGATGCAGCAATGACAGGAGAAGACTTCGGATTCATGTTGAAGGAAATTCCAGGGATGATGTTTTGGCTTGGAGTCGACAATCCGACATCTGGACTTCATCAACCAACCTTGAATCCGGATGAATCCGCGATTCCATTTGTGATTGATTTACTCGATCATTATTTCCGAGAATATGTTTAAAAAGTTTTATGAAATAATGAAGGACATTAAGCTTTCCCTTTCGAAATCAAGAATGGGAAAGCTTTTTATATATGTAAGAATAGGAGTTTTCGAACATTTTGTGAAAAAAATCACGTGCACATGTGAACAATTTGTTACATCAAACATTATAAACAGACATAAAGGGTTATGTTCTCTATGATACGGTTATAGACCATATAGAGAAGTATGTTTTAGGAAGAGGGGGCTATATACATGTTCAATGATCCCGTATTGCTCAGTCGATTGTTGACAGGGCTCACATTAGCGTTTCACATTATATTCGCGACGATTGGTGTCGGGGTACCGCTCATGGTACTCGCAGCTGAATTCATCGGTCTGAAACGCAAAGATCCGGATTATATTTTATTAGCAAGACGGTGGACGCGTGGATACGTCGTTACCGTCGCAGTCGGTGTCGTGACAGGGACGGCCATCGGATTGCAATTATCACTACTTTGGCCGTCACTCATGCAAGTGGCTGGTCAAACGATCGCATTACCACTGTTCATGGAAACATTCGCATTCTTCTTTGAAGCGATTTTCCTCGGTATTTACCTGTATACATGGGATCGATTCAAAAACCCATGGTTACACTGGTTGATCGGGATTCCAGTCGTCATCGGTGCGACAGCATCAGCATTCTTCATTACGACGGTCAACTCCTTCATGAACTCACCAGAAGGATTTAAGATCGTCAACGGAACGCTAACGCAAATTGAACCATTAAAAGCAATGTTCAATACAGCAACACCTACAAAAGCAACACACGTCATCGTATCGGCTTATTTGACAGTCGCCTTCATCTTGGCGGCAATCGCGGCGTTCCACTTACTCCGCAAAAAAACACTCTCAGCAGCGGAAACAGCGTATCACAAAAAAGCACTTCGCTTAACGGTTATGGCTGGATTGATTTTTGCCTTCTCGACTGCACTTGTCGGGGACTTCTCAGGGAAATACTTGGCGAAATATCAGCCAGAGAAACTCGCGGCTGCTGAATGGCATTTTGAAACGACAAGTGAAGCAGAATTGATCTTTGGTGGGATACTTGATCAGCAAGAAGACGGCAGTTATGAAATCAAGGGAGCCGTCAAAATCCCATATGCACTCTCGATCCTTGCGGGTGGAGCTCCAGATACAGAAGTCATTGGTCTAAATGAGTTCGCAAAAGAAGATCAAGCACCGCTGATCGTTCACTATTTCTTCGATATCATGGTTTCGATTGGTATGTATTTGGCTGCCATCTCTGCCTTGTTCATCTTGGCATTCCGTTTGAAAAAATTAAATCCTTATAACAAATGGATTTTAAGAGGTGTCTTCATCGGTGGACCTCTGGCGATGATTTCCATTGAAGCAGGTTGGATGTATGCTGAAATTGGTCGCCAACCTTGGACACTTTACGGCATCATGCGGACAGCAGATGCGGCGACGACATCAACTGCCGTCGGTCCGATGTTGATTCTATTCAGTGCCTTGTACTTGATGCTCGGTACGATTTGTACAGTCGTATTATTACGGATGTTCAAGAAAAACCCGGTTGGAAAAGAACTTCAAGAACTTGCTGAAAACCACCACGCACGTGGGGAAGCTATGTTCGTGGATGATAACAAGTAAGGAGGGAACGATTTGGACGTTCAAACACTAGGAATTACGGTCCTCTGGACTTTCCTGTACGGATATCTCATCGTTGCCTCAATTGACTTCGGTGCTGGATTTTACGCCTTTTATTCAAAATATACGAAGCGGGATCATTTAACGAATCGATTGATTCTTCGTTATCTCTCACCAGTGTGGGAGGTAACGAATGTCTTCTTCGTATTCTTCTTCGTCGGACTAGTCGGGTTCTTCCCGGATACCGCTTACTATTTCGGTACGGCACTGCTCGTGCCAGCCTCGATCGTTCTCGTATTGATTGCGATTCGTGGTAGCTTCTATGCATTTGCCAATTATGGATCAAACGACAGCATGTTCTATACGTTCTTATATGGAGCAACTGGTCTATTGATTCCGGCGGCGATGTCAACGACATTGACGATCAGTCAAGGTGGTTTCATTCGTAAAACGAATGAAACAGTCGAGTTTTTAGGAACAAAATTATTTACGAACTTTTACTCTTGGTCGGTCGTAGCACTCGCTATCGTATCCGTCCTCTATATCAGTGCGATGTTCCTCTTGTTCTACGCAGATAAAGCGAAGGATGAAGGGGCTACTCCGCTAATTCGTAAATGGGCACTCTTCTGGAGTGGTCCGACGATTCTTGTCTGTGCACTCGTCTTCTTTGGATTGAAAAATCAAGCGGCATGGCACTATGAGAACATCTTAAACGGGAACTGGTGGTGGTTCGCTGCTAGTTTCATCTTCTTCCTCGTTGCGGTGACACTCGTCTACATGAAGAAGAATTACGGAATTGCCTTCGTCGCGGTCATGTTACAGTATGGAGTGGCATGGTTTGGTTACGGTTATACGCACCTACCATACATCTTGTATCCATATATCGATATCAACAAAGCGGTCGTTAACGAAACAATGGCTTCCGCACTCGTCGTTGTCTTCATCTTCGGACTCTTACTCTTGATTCCGGCGTTGTACTTGATTTTACGACTCTTCTTGTTCGATAACGATTATGTACGTGGGAAATCCTCAAAATAATGGATGAATAAACGCCTCTGCGAATCGCAGGGGCGTTTATAGTATTTTTAAATTGAATCGGGTACACTACTAAGGAAGAGCGATTGTGAAGGAGAGTTGTGAAAATGAATGGAGAGTTTGCAGTAATTGGACTAGGGCGCTTTGGTGGCTCGATTGTCCGTGAATTATCGAAAAATGGCTACGATGTCTTAGCGATTGACTCCGACGAGGAGCGCGTCAATGAATTCATGGGAATTGCGACGCATTCCGTCATCGCGGACACAACGGATGAGAATGTCTTAAAAAGTCTAGGAATCCGAAACTTCGATCATGTCATCGTTGCCATCGGTGAAAATATTCAAGCATCCATCTTGACGACATTGATCTTAAAAGAGCTTGGGGTACAATCGATCACCGTTAAAGCGACGAACGATTACCACGAAAAGGTATTACGAAAAATTGGAGCAGACTTCATCGTTCACCCCGAACGGGATATGGGAGTCCGGATTGCAAATGGTTTAATGAGTTCAAATATTCTTGACTATCTCGACTTATCTCAAGAATTTTCGATCGTTGAAATTAAAGTCAGTGACCGGATGGCAAAACAAACATTGATCGACCTTGATCTACGAAGCAAATACGGAGCGAACGTCGTCGCCATTAAACGTGGAGAAAACGTTCTGATTTCTCTACAAGCTGATGAAATGATTGAAAAAGGGGACTATCTCGTCGTCATTGGTGAAAATGAGGATCTCGACCGTCTAGAGCGTGCGATTCATAAAGTGAAGAACTAAAAAAAAGCTGAGGCGCGCCTCAGCTTTACATTTACTTAATTAAATGAGTTGGAATTCTTTTAATCCGTGTGCGATACCGTCCTCAAGGATTGGTTTCGTGACATAGTCAGCGGCAGCTTTCGTTTCTGGAAGCCCGTTGCCCATTGCAATACCGGTTCCAACGTAGCGGAGCATCTCTAAATCGTTTAAAGCATCACCGAATGCAAAGGTATCTTCGCGGCGAATATTCGTCAATTTCAGGAATTGTTTGATCCCTTCTGCTTTCGAGGAACCGACATTGATGACATCCATTGCGTGTGGATGCCAACGAATGAAATCGAATGCGTCATACCGTTTAACATAATCCGCTTCTTCTTCGGCCGTACAGTAGACGAGCGTTTGGAAAACATCATGCGATAAGAAAGCTTCTTCATCGTGAATCGGTAATGGCATGTCGAGTTCGCCGAGCGAATCTACGACATGCGTGTCATTTGATTTCGTCGTGAAGCCTTTTGTTTCGCCAAGATAAACGAGTGTATGCCCGTTTTCTTTCGCTTGTTGCGTTAAATGCGTTAAATCCGTCTTAGGTTGTGGACGTTTGTAGATGATTTCATTTTGATGAACGACGATTTGCCCGTTATAGCCGATAATCGTATCGATGTTGAGTAGTTCACGGATTCCAGACAACATCGCAGGTCCGCGTCCAGTTGCAAGGGCTACATAGACACCATTTTCTTGAAGCTTACGAATTGCCTGTTTTGTTGATTCCGGAACAAAATGACCATCATGCAATAAGGTTCCGTCGATATCGAAAAAGACGACTTTCTGATTTGCCATGGTTTCACCTTCTCTTTTTAATTGGTCGAAATGACCTGTTCATGTGAAAGTATAGCATAACCAAAAGCGTGTTGCCGGAAGGGAACATGCCGAATAAGGATGAAAAATAGTCCATGTATCGTGTATACTGTACTAAGGACAAAAAACAATGTACTGATAAGGAGTTGCTAGGCATGATTTTTAAAGTATTTTACCAACCGCTTCGTTCGGAAGCACCTGTTCGTGAACGGACAGAAACAATGTATGTAGAAGGGGAAAGCATTCGTGACGTGCGATCAACGATTGACCACCTCAAAGATATCAACATCGAGTTCATCCGCGAAGTCAGCGGAGAATTTTTGACATACGAACAACAACATCCTGATTTCAAGGTTGCGACGTTCGAATGAAGTTCGTCAAAAACCATCAGGCCGCCGTTTTCGCACTCGGTGGACTCGGGGAAATCGGGAAGAACACGTATGTCGTTCAATTCCAAGATGAGATCATCGTCATTGACGCGGGTGTCATGTTCCCAGAAGATGAATTACTTGGAATCGACTATGTCATTCCAGATTACACGTACTTGATCAAGAACAAGGATAAGGTCAAAGGCGTCTTCATCACACACGGTCATGAAGATCACATTGGTGGTCTGCCTTTCTTGCTTAAACAAGTGAACTTACCGATTTACGCTGGTAAGATTGCGATGGGTCTCATCAAGGTGAAGTTAGAAGAGCATGGTTTGCTTCGCAACGCGGAACTGCATGAGATCGATGAAGATTCGGTCATCAAGTTCCGGAAGACAAGCATCTCGTTTTTCCGTACGACACACTCGATTCCGAACTCGTTCGGTGTCGTCGTCAAAACACCACAAGGGAACATCGTGCATACAGGGGACTTCAAGTTCGATTTCACGCCAGTCGGAGAGCCGGCTGATTTAGCGAAAATGGCTGAACTCGGTAAAGAAGGCGTATTGTGTCTTCTATCGGATTCAACGAATGCAGAAGTGGAAGGGTTTACGATGAGTGAACGTGTCGTTGGGGAAACGATCTCAGACATCTTCCGTAAAGCGGAAGGACGGATCATCTTCGCGACGTTTGCGTCGAACATCTATCGTCTGCAACAAGTCGTCAATGCTTCTGTAGAAGCAGGACGGAAAATCGTCGTCTTCGGACGTAGCATGGACAAGGTCATGATGATTGGTCAAGAACTTGATTTCATCAAAGCACCGAAGGGGACGATCATCGAGCCGAACGAGATGAAACGTTATAAATCAAATGAGTTGACGATCCTTTGTACCGGTTCACAAGGAGAACCAATGGCTGCACTTAGCCGTATCGCAAACGGAACACATCGTCAAATCTCGATCATTCCGGATGATCTCGTCATCTTCTCTTCGTCCCCAATCCCAGGAAACGTCGTTTCTGTCGGAAAGACGATCAATCAGCTATATAAAGCTGGCGCAGATGTCATGTACGGTAAACTGAATGATATCCATACATCAGGTCACGGTAGTCAACAAGAGCAGTTGCTCATGTTACGTCTATTGAATCCGAAATACTTCATGCCGATTCACGGGGAATACCGGATGCTGAAGAAGCATATGTCGCTTGCGATGGATGCTGGTGTACCGGAAGAGAACTGCTTCGTCATGGATAACGGTGAAGTACTCGCATTAGATGCGAATGCAGCCGCTATCACTGGGAAGATTCAAGCGAATGCCGTTTATGTCGATGGAAAAGGAATCGGAGACATCGGAAACATCGTCTTACGCGATCGCCGTATTCTCTCAGAAGAGGGACTCGTCGTCGTCGTCGTGACGCTTGACTCGAAGACGAATCGTCTCGTCTCTGGACCGGACATCATCTCGCGTGGTTTCGTCTACATGCGTGAGTCGGGTAATTTGATTAAAGATGCTGAACGTCTACTCAAGCGTTCGCTTGATCAATCGCTTGCGAACCGTAATACGAAATGGACGGACATCAAACAAGTCATCAATGATACGCTCACACCGTATTTAACAGAAAAAACACAACGTCATCCAATGGTCATGCCGATCATCATGGAAGTCTGATTCAAAAAAATCCTCGTCTCCGAAACGGAAACGAGGATTTTTGAATTACGTGGCAGGACCGTATTCCTTGAACGGTTCTTTTTTATCAATCCGATCATAGAACATGACGCCATCTAGATGGTCGTATTCATGCTGGCAGACGATTGCTTTCATCCCTTTTAAACGTAATTTTATAGGATTTCCGTTATGATCGATGCCAGTTAGGGTAATACGCATATAGCGCGGTACATGTCCTTCGACTTCACGATCGACGGACAGACATCCTTCGCCGCCCGTTAAATAGGTCTGCTCGACGGAATGACTGATGATTTTTGGATTATAGATACCAAATTCCAGCAAATCATCACCATCCGGTAAGCGGATCGCGAACATGCGCTTGTTGACACCGATTTGTGGTGCTGCAAGTCCAATGCCGCTTCGTAAATCGTATTTCTTCGCAATTTCATCATCTTGACTGTTGGCGAGGAACTCGCGCATGAGTCGCATCGTTTCCTTATCCTCATCGCTGAGAGGGAAGGTCACTTCTACTGACCGTTCGTGAAGAGCAGGAACGTCTTCGCGTACGATTTCATTCATGGTGATCATGAACAACACTCCTTTCGTCTACAAAAAGTATAGCATAGGAAAGTGGGGAATGATGACAACTAACACAGTAGGAAAATATCGAATGATACAGAAGATGGAATATTCTAGTTTTGTGATTGAATTCACAATGTGAAACGCGAAAAAAATAAAACATTTCCTTTGATTTTAAGGTGTTACAGATTTATACTTGTAACGTAATGAACAAGACACTATAACGTGTCGATTCATGATAATACAGTTTACTCAACTGAATAGGTACACAGACACATGTTCAAAGGATAGTCACACGGGACTTCGTTTTTTGGACACTATTGTCATGTGGGCAAATCAGTCAGAGGAATATTTCGCTGAACGCAGTGAAAGGATGAGGTGAAAAGATGAACGTAAACATGTTTAAAAACGTGGAAGAAAACTTTGAAACGTTCCGCATTCTTGACGAGAAAGGTGAAGTCGTCAATAAAGACGCTATGCCAGACCTCTCGGATGAAGAGCTTACGGAATTAATGCGCCGTCTCGTATACACACGTATCTGGGACCAACGTGCAATCTCACTTAACCGTCAAGGACGTCTCGGTTTCTATGCTCCAGTAGCTGGACAAGAAGCGTCAATGATCGGTACGCAATTCGCTTTGGATAAAGATGACTGGATTCTTCCTGGATACCGTGATATTCCACAAATGGTCTTCCATGGCTTCCCACTTTACAAAGCATTCTTGTTCTCACGCGGTCACATCACAGGTGGTAAGATCCCTGAAGGTGTTAACGTCTTAATGCCACAAATCATCATCGGTGCGCAGATCGTTCAAGCGGCTGGTGTTGCTCTCGGTCTTAAGAAAAGCGGTAAAGAACAAGTCGCAATCACTTACACAGGTGATGGTGGTTCTTCACAAGGTGACTTCTATGAAGGTATGAACTTCGCTGGAGCTTTCAAAGCACCTGCAATCTTCGTCGTTCAAAACAACCGTTTCGCAATCTCGACACCTGTCGAAAAACAATCTATGGCGAAAACAATCGCTCAAAAAGCTGTCGCTGCTGGTATCAATGGTATCCAAGTCGACGGTATGGACGTTCTTGCTGTATACGCAGCTACGAAACAAGCGCGTGTTGAAGCACTCAACGGTGTTCCGACATTGATCGAAACATTGACTTACCGTTATGGACCACACACACTCGCTGGTGATGATCCAACACGTTACCGTACAAAAGACATGGATGATGAGTATCAAGCACAAGATCCACTCGTCCGTTTCCGTGCTTTCATGGAAGCAAAAGGTCTTTGGAACGAAGATAAAGAGAACGAAGTCATCGAGCAAGCAAAAGCTGACGTTAAGGAAGCACTTGCACAAGCTGACAAAGAACCAAAACAAAAAGTTACAGATTTCATCAACGTGATGGCTGAGAAGCTTCCACAAAACCTGCAAGAGCAGCTTGATGAGTATACAGCAAAGGAGTCGAAATAACCCATGGCACAAATGACGATGATCCAAGCGATCACTGACGCAATGCGCGTCGAGATGAAACGCGACGAACAAGTTCTCTTGTTCGGTGAAGACGTCGGTAAAAACGGTGGGGTATTCCGTGCGACAGAAGGTCTTCAAGATGAGCTCGGCGAAGACCGCGTCTTCGATACACCACTTGCGGAATCAGGTATTGGTGGTCTTGCTGTTGGATTCAGTCTGACAGGATTCCGTCCAATCATGGAAATCCAATTCTTCGGATTCGTATTCGAAGTATTCGATTCAGTCGCAGCACAACTTGCGCGTCTCCGTTACCGTTCAGGCGGCACATACAGTGCACCTGTTACAATCCGTTCACCATTCGGTGGCGGTGTTAAAACACCGGAACTTCACGCAGATAACCTCGAAGGACTCATGGCTCAGTCACCAGGACTTAAAGTTGTCATTCCTTCAACACCTTACGATGCAAAAGGTCTTTTGATCGCGTCAATCCGCGACAACGACCCAGTCGTATTCCTCGAGCACATGAAACTCTACCGTTCATTCCGCGGTGAAGTGCCAGAGGGCGATTACACGATCGAACTCGGAAAAGCTGATGTTAAACGTGAAGGTACAGACGTAACAATCGTCACTTACGGTGCGATGGTACACGCTTCACTTAAAGCAGCTGAAGAGCTCGAAAAAGAAAACATCAGCGTCGAAATCATCGACTTGATGACAATCAGCCCAATCGACATCGATACGATTCTTGCTTCTGTCAAGAAAACAAACCGTGTCGTCGTCGTTCAAGAAGCACAAAAACAAGCGGGTATCGCTGCAATGGTTGCAACTGAAATCCAAGAACGTGCAATCCTTGACCTCGAAGCGCCAATTCTTCGTGTTGCTGCTCCAGATACAATCTTCCCATTCGCACAAGGTGAAGACGTCTGGATCCCAGATCACAAAGATATCGTTGAGAAAGTCAAAACTGTCTACAATTTCTAAGAGCATTTCGGAAAATAAGGAGAGGGGTTCATTCTCTCCTTGCTTCCGTTTTTACAGATAACAATCGACTAGAAGAGTGAACTAAAAGGAGGCATATTCAAATGGGTTTATTTGAATTCAAATTGCCGGATATCGGTGAGGGTATTCATGAAGGTGAAATCGTAAAGTGGTTCGTAAAAGCGGGCGACACTGTCAAGGAAGACGACGTTCTTCTTGAAGTACAAAACGATAAAGCAGTCGTTGAAATCCCATCACCAGTTGATGGTACTGTTAAAGAAGTAAAAGTTGACGAAGGTGTCGTAGCTGTCGTTGGCGACGTCCTCATCACTTTCGAAGTCGAAGGCGAAGGTTCTGCTCCTTCTGAAGAAGCAGAGCAACCAAAAGCTGAAGACAACGCGAAAGACGTTCAAGATACGGATCAAAAAGTGGAAGACAAACCAAACGAGGTTCAAATCCATAAATCAGAACGCGTCATCGCGATGCCATCTGTCCGTAAATATGCACGTGAAAAAGGTGTCGACATCCGTGAAGTCCAAGGTTCTGGAGACAACGGTCGTGTCGTCAAAGAAGACATCGATGCATTCGCAAACGGTGGTCAAACTTCTGAAGCACCAGCAACAGAAGAAAAAGCACCAGCTGCAGCTGCTTCTGCACCAAAAACAGAAGTTAAGCCATACGTTGCTGCTCAACCTGAACTTGAAACACGCGAGAAAATCAAAGGAATCCGTAAAGCGATTTCGAAAGCAATGGTTAACTCGAAACATACAGCTCCACACGTAACACTCATGGACGAAGTCGATGTTACGAACCTCGTAGCACTCCGTAAAAACTTCAAAGAAGTTGCGGCTGCTCAAGGTACGAAATTGACTTACCTTCCGTTCGTCGTAAAAGCATTGACTGCTGCTGCTAAAAAATACCCAGCAATCAACGCATCAATCGACGATGTAAACGAAGAAATCGTCTACAAAAACTACTTCAACATCGGTATCGCTGCAGATACAGACAACGGTCTTGTCGTACCAGTCGTTAAAGATGCAGATCGTAAATCGATCTTCTCACTCGCTGACGACATCAACGACCTTGCTGGTAAAGCACGCGAAGGTAAACTTTCTGGCGAAGAGATGAAAGGCGGATCAATCACGATCACTAACATCGGTTCTGCTGGCGGTCAGTGGTTCACACCAGTCATCAACCACCCAGAAGTTGCAATCCTCGGTATCGGCCGTATCGCTGAAAAAGCAGTCGTTAAAAACGGCGAAATCGTTGCTGCACCAGTTCTTGCACTTTCATTCAGCTTCGACCACCGTCTCATCGATGGTGCAACTGCACAAAACGCGCTTAACTTAGTTAAACGCCTATTGAACGACCCACAACTTCTCATCATGGAGGGATAAGCAATGGTAGTAGGTGAATTCGCACAAGAAACTGATTTACTCGTAATCGGGGCTGGCCCTGGTGGTTACGTTGCTGCAATCCGCGGCGCGCAACTCGGTATGAAAGTAACAATCGTTGAACGTGAAAACGTCGGCGGTGTTTGCTTAAACGTTGGATGTATCCCATCAAAAGCCTTGATCACTGCAGGACATAACTTCCAGCATGCTAAAGGTGCAAGCGATATGGGGATCACTTCTGAGAATGCAACTGTCGATTTCTCGAAAGTTCAATCTTGGAAACAATCTGTCGTCAACAAATTGACTGGCGGCGTTAGTGGTCTTCTTAAAGGGAACAAAGTCGAGACTGTCGTTGGGGAAGCTTACTTCCAATCAGAAGATACAGTCCGTATCATCAACGAAGATTCTTCGACTCCTTACAAATTCAAGAAATGTATCATCGCGACAGGTTCGACTCCAATCGAACTTCCAGCTTTCAAATGGTCAAAACGCGTCCTTTCTTCAACAGGCGCATTGAACCTTCCTGAAATCCCGAAAAAACTCATCGTCATCGGTGGCGGATACATCGGGATGGAGCTTGGTACAGCGTATGCGAACTTCGATACAGAAGTCGTCATTCTTGAAGGAACAAAAGACATCCTTTCTGGTTTCGAGCCTGCTATGACGCAAGTCGTTAAGAAAAAGCTCAAACAAAAAGGTAACATCACAATCCACAACGAAGCACTTGCTCAAAGTGTAGAAGAGTCGGAAGATGGCGTTAAAGTAACATTCGAAGTCAACGGTGAAGCACAAACAGTTGAAGCGGACTACGTCCTCGTTACTGTCGGTCGCCGTCCGAACACTGGTGATCTTGGTCTTGAAATGGCAGAAGTCAAAGTCAGCGACCGTGGTCTTGTCGAAATCGACGATCAGTGCCGTACTTCAAACGAAAACATCTACGCAATCGGTGATATCGTTCCAGGACCACCACTTGCACACAAAGCTTCATTCGAAGCTAAAATTGCTGCTGAAGCAGCTGCAGGACACCCTGCATACCTCGACTACAGCGCGATTCCAGCGGTCGTCTTCACAGATCCAGAACTCGCTACAGTCGGTTACACGGAAGCACAAGCGAAAGAAGAAGGACTCGATTACATCGCGTCTAAATTCCCTTACGCTGCGAATGGTCGTGCACTTGCACTCAACGAGCCAGACGGCTTCTTGAAAATGATCACTCGTAAATCAGATGGTCTCTTGATCGGCGCGCAAATCGCTGGTACAGGCGCATCTGATATGATCGCTGAAATGGGACTCGCAATCGAGTCTGGTATGACAGCTGAAGATATCGCACTCACAATCCATGCACACCCATCACTCGGTGAAATCGCAATGGAAACTGCTGAAGTTGCAATCGGTAGCCCAATCCACATCATTAAATAATATCGAAACACCTCATACACGGGGAGCCGACCGTGTATGAGGTGTTTTTTTGTTTGGTCTTGATACAAAAAAGGAAAAGAAAAAGTAAAAATCGGAGAGGGTGGACGCACATGGAATCCGTGACTACCTTAGAGGAGCTGTATTACGTATCGGAAATGGATAAGGTTCGTTTTGTCGGCTGGACGACTGCACTCGCCCGCTATGATTTTGCTGTCGTCTGTACGGGACAATTCTTCGGGAAAGTACTTGTCGTCAGTTTAACCGGTGGTCAGTCAGCGTTACTCGATCAACAGGATGTGTTGAATGGAGATGTCTTAATTCGTACATTTGCGATTGAACGAGAGGATGTCGAAGTAATCGGTGAAGCACTCGCAGCATTCATTCCTTGTTCACCAAACGATGAATACGCAGAATGAAATGACAAAAAAAGCAGTAATCCTCATTGAATAAGGATTACTGCTTTATCTTGTCTTCACCGAATCGCATTCGATTGTTGAATGACTTTGATCGTCTCAAGCGAATGATCTTCAAGACCTTGAACCGGAAGACCGGCTTCGATGTTTTCTTTAATATAGGCAAGGTTGTCTGCAGTGATCATTTCGCCTGGGATGAAGATAGGAATACCAGGTGGATATACCATCATGAATTCAGCCGAAATCCGCCCGACCGCATCGACCAACGGAATCGTCTCTGTCTCTTCATAGAATGCATCACGAGGACTGAGAGCGAGCGCTGGAATGTCTGGAAGAACAATCGAATGATCAGTCGTCTCGGCGCCATTATTTTGATAACGTGCGACAAGTAACGACATCGCATGTAGAAAGGCATCAATCGTCTCTTCTGAATCACCAGACGTGATGATGACGAGAATGTTGTTCAAATCAGAAAGTTCAACTTCGATCCGATGTTCTTCACGTAAGAACTCTTCGACGAGGTGACCAGAAATGCCAAGCCCTTTGACGGAAACAAGCACTTTCGTTGGATCAAAGGCGAACGTCGCACTCGAATGAAGATCGGATTCACCGAAAACGGCGAGATAAGGAAGCTTCGCTAATCCAAAGCGCATCCGTGTCGCAAGTTCAAGTGCCCGACGATTCATCGCTTCACCGTTGATCGCAAGATGACGCCGAGCGCAGTCAAGAGAAGCCAGCAACAGGTAAGATGTCGATGTCGTCGTCAACATCGAGAGCACTGCTTGAACTTTATCTGGAGAGACAAGTCCGCGACGAACGTTCAGGACAGAGCTTCCTGTAAGTGAGCCACCGAGTTTATGCACGCTGGTTGCGGCAAGATCAGCTCCTGCTTGCATCGCTGACAACGGCATATCTTCGTGGAAGGCGATATGGACGCCGTGTGCTTCGTCGACGAGTACCGGAATACCTTTACTATGGGAAAGCTTGACGATGCTCTCTAAGTCACCAGCAACGCCGAAATAGGTCGGATTGATGACGAGAACGGCTTTTGTATCGGGATGAAGTGCAAGGGCACGTTCTACCGCGCTTGGTGTGATACCGTGTGCGATTCCGAATGTCTCATCGAATTCAGGGTGAATGAAAATCGGATGCGCACCAGAAAGAACGATAGCTGACATCACCGATTTATGCACGTTCCGAGGAACGAGAATTTTATCATCAGGTCCGACGACACTCATGATCATCGCCATGATGGCCGTTGAAGTTCCTTGTACGGAAAAGAACGTTTCGTCGGCATGGAAGGCTTGAGCTGCCAATTGATGAGCTTCTTTAATGATTGCCTTTGGATGATGGAGATCATCAAGGGGAGCGATATTGATTAAATCGATATCGAGCGCATTCTGACCGATGAACGATCGAAAGGCTGGATCCATTCCCTGACCATTTTTATGACCGGGAATATGAAATTGAATTGGTTGACGTTTCGCATGCGCGAGTAGCGCATCGAATAAAGGTGTATCGAGCTGTGTTAAGCTTTTTGTTTGCACCAGATTTCCCCCCTTAAAACCGAATAAAAATACAATCAAACAAGCTAACTATAACAAGTTTTCGGACGGTTGCAACTGTTTTATGCTTCTTTTGCGTGTAAAATAGAAAAGTGCAGAAAGGAAGTGGGAATGATGGCATTGAATTATCCGCTCAATTCCGATTGGTCGACTGAAGAAATCGTGAAAGTCATCGACTTCTTTAATTTAGTCGAGCAAGCGTATGAGACAGGTGTTGAAAGACAACGATTGCTCGAAGCGTATCGTGAATTCAAGCAAATCGTCACCTCGAAATCCGAGGAAAAACAGTGGGATCAGTTTTATATGGAAGAGACCGGTTGTTCGAGTTATCGGACGATGCAACAAGCGAAACGTCAGGAAGAACCGATTGTTCGTATGAAGAAATAATTGGATCATGAAGATAAGACTCCTATGCGATCGCGTAGGAGTCTTATCTTTTAATCCGACTGGAAATGTGCGGGAAATGATCAACATTTGTTTAAAGTGGAAAGGAAGCGGCTATATACTACATACAAGACGTTGGCCTTACAAATATGTGAAACTGTATTTTTTAAAATTAGATGCTTTACATCTAAGTTGAATCGTACTATTATAGATTCAATCCACTAATAAGTCGCAATTGTCTGACAAATTAAACCTCTGTTTATCCCGCGAAGGAGTGTGGTTACTGTGAAACAAGTGATAGAAGCATACAAGAGAAAAGATGCAGAAAAACGCATTCCTGTATTGCGTCTCGAAATCGATTATGAGCTTGCTACATTACACGATGCGATGGTGGCAAGTGACGCAGAAGCTGTTGGCGCAAGTAAAGAGCGCCTCGAAAAATATCGTCAAGAGATGGTACGTCTTGAAGCTTGATTTCAACGTTCCGATCTCTACCTTATAATAAAATATCAACTCTTCAACCAGCGAACTGTTCGCTGGTTTTCTTTTTTTGTTACTATAGAAGAAGCTGGAAACAATGATGAAGGAGTGAACTCAAATGCAGATTGAGTTGGATGCGATAGATTTGATCAAACGAGCGGGAAAGTACATTCGAGAAAAAATTGATGGTTCGTATCACGTCGAACAAAAAACCGGAAAAAGCGATTTAGTGACAGAGATTGATCAAGCCGTCGAGGATTTATTGATCCAAGGTATTTTAGATCGCTATCCGAATCATCATATTTATGGGGAAGAGGGACGAATCGCTCGACCTGATACACTCGAAGGCACGATCTGGTTCGTTGATCCGATCGATGGAACGATGAACTTCATTCGTCAAAAACGAATGTTTGCCATCTCGATCGCGATTATGGTGGATGGTGAGTTACGCTATGGTTTCGTCTACGATGTCATGGCTGACGAGTTGTTCCATGTCATCAAGGGGCATGGTGCTTATCAAAACGGCATACGACTACCACAAATCGAGGAGCGGAGTGTTAAAGAAGCAATCATCTGTATGAATGCGACCTGGGTGACACCGAATCGCCGGATCAATACGGATCGCCTTGCTCCGCTCGTGCGACACGCGGTAGGTGTACGAGCAATTGGTGCAGCATCACTTGAACTTGCATGGACAGCTGCAGGACGCGTTGATGGGTATATCACGATGCGTAATATGCCTTGGGATTACGCAGCCGGTCAGTTATTGATTGAAGAGGTCGGTGGGCGTGTCGGAACGATCACAGGTGAATCGATGTCATTTCTCGAACAAACGAGCGTGCTAGCAGGGAGCCAGACGTTCGTTGAAGATGTTTTGACATTCGTACAAACACAAGAGGATTGAAAAAAGGTTTCTTTCGTCTTGAACGAAAGGAACCTTTTTGCTCATGCTTGTTTTCGTAAACGTGCCTTTAAGACGAACCCAGCACCCATCGCAACAATCATCAAGATGACAGAGGCGATCGTCATCGGGACGTTTTGTTCCGCGATGAAGATGCCGATGGCTGCCATGGATCCTACGGCAAGCATGGCGAGTAATAAATATAGCAGGCGCATGTTCTTTTCCCCCTCTACCCGTGAGTACGTTAACAGTGTAGCGTGAATGAAGGATAATGAAAAGGCTTTCGGACTGATGTCGAATCTTAGTCATTGCCAATTAGGACTCTACCTGTGCTATACTCTTAAAGTTGACCGAAAGTATGATAAGATTTATTTAAATGAATAGAAAGAGGTACACACCTATGACAACATTAGTACGAAATGATTTACGCAACGTTGCGATCATCGCCCACGTTGACCATGGTAAAACAACATTAGTCGATGAGCTTTTAAAACAGTCTGGTACGTTCCGTACGAACGAACAAGTCGAAGAACGCGCAATGGACTCAAATGACATCGAGCGGGAACGTGGAATCACGATTCTTGCGAAAAACACTGCAATTGATTACAAGAACACACGCATCAACATCGTTGATACGCCAGGACACGCCGATTTCGGTGGAGAAGTTGAGCGGATCATGCGTATGGTTGATGGCGTTATCCTCGTTGTCGATGCACGTGAAGGCTGTATGCCACAAACACGTTTCGTTTTGAAAAAAGCACTCGAGCAAGGACTTCAACCAATCGTCGTCGTCAACAAAATTGACAAACCGATGGTCCGTCCTCTTGAAGTCGTCGACGAAGTCGTTGATCTCTTGATCGACCTCGGAGCTGACGAAGATCAACTCGAATTCCCAGTCGTTTATGCATCGGCAGTCAACGGCTCAAGTTCATTTGAACCTGAATTAGAGAAACAAGAAGATACAATCACAAACGTTCTTGATTTAATTCTTGAGCACACACCAGCGCCTGTCGATAACACAATGGAGCCGCTTCAGTTCCAAGTTACGATGCTTGACTATGATAACTACCTCGGACGGATCGGTGTCGGTCGTGTCTTCCGTGGAGAAATCAAAGTTGGTGATAGCGTTTCGCTTTCAAAACTTGATGGTTCAACGAAGAACTTCCGTGTTACGAAGTTGTTCGGTTACTTCGGTCTAAAACGTGTCGAAATCGAAACAGCAAAAGCTGGAGATTTGATTGCGATCGCTGGTATGGAAGATATCAACGTCGGTGAGACGGTTTGCCCGACTTCACACGTTGATCCACTCCCATTATTACGTATCGATGAGCCAACGCTTCAAATGACATTCATCGTCAACAACTCGCCATTCGCTGGTCGTGAAGGGGATCTCGTTACTTCACGTAAAATCGAAGAGCGTCTTGAAAAAGAACTCGAAACAGACGTTTCACTTCGCATCGAAAACACAGACTCACCGGACCGCTGGATCGTTTCTGGTCGTGGGGAACTTCACCTCGGGATCTTGATCGAAAACATGCGCCGTGAAGGATACGAAATTCAAGTATCGAAACCGCAAGTAATCATCAAAGAAGAAGAAGGCGTCAAAGTCGAGCCATTCGAACGCGTCGTCATCGATACACCAGAAGAGTACACAGGTTCTGTCATGGAATCGATCGGTCTCCGCAAAGGTGAATTGACGAACATGCAAACAATGGACAACGGTCAAACAAAAATGGAATTCATCGTTCCTTCACGTGGTTTGATCGGTTACCGTAACGAATTCCTTTCTGCTACACGCGGATACGGAATCATGAACCACACATTCGAAGAATACCGTCCGTTCATCCAAGCGGATATTGGTGGACGTCGTAGTGGAGTTATGGTCTCAATCGAAACAGGTAAAGCAACTGCTTACGCGATCTCAGCTCTTGAAGACCGCGGAACGATCTTCATCGAGCCTGGTATTGAAGTATACGAAGGTATGATCATCGGCGAATGTAACCGTGATGTCGATCTCGCTGTCAACGTCGTTAAAGCAAAACAATTAACGAACATGCGTGCATCTGCAAAAGATTCAACGAACGTTCTTAAACGTCCACGTGTCTTCTCACTTGAAGAGTCGTTGACATTCTTGAATGAAGATGAGTACTGTGAAATCACACCACAATCGGTTCGTCTCCGTAAACAAGTCTTGAATAAGAACGAACGTGAAAAGCAAGAAAAACGTCGTCGTCTAGGTAAAGATTAAGTCTTGAACGAATAGGGGGACTGGCAATGAATGCACAAGCTGCCGTTGCTTCTGATTTCTCGAAATACGATATTCCGTTCATCGCGAAACTTCTCGGTATCGGAAGTGATCCGAATAACATCGAAGCGGGATTTTATCCTTTAATGATTACCGTCGTCATCTTGACACTTATCGTCTTTAAGTTAGGATTTGCTAAGGAACTAGCATGGTGGAAATCACTGATCGTCTATCTCTTGCTCGCCGTCTTCTCGGCAGCATTGACGCTTGTCTTCTGGACATGGCCGATTCCTGAAGTACTCTTAGCGATGGTCTTCGTACTTGGTATTTATCGCTTCCGGATGTGGATGGTCAAGCGTGAACGTGAACGGACAGCTTCTTGACGGAAGCATGTCATGAATCAAAAGAACGAATCTCTTCGGAGGTTCGTTCTTTTTTTTGAGCCAATTCAGATGCATGATTTAAAGCGTAGCGGGAACAATGATACTAAAAGGGGGAGAAAACAGTGAAAATAAGGTATGTCATACCCCTACTGTTAGCGGGTATCCTGATGGGGTGTACACAAACGTCAGAAGAATCGTCAACAGAGGAAACGAATCAGCCGACACAAGAAAACAATCAACAGGATTCAGGTGATCAAGAAGCGACGCAATCATCTCAAGCGCAAGAAGGCGTCGTATTTAAAGAGCTAAACGCTCCGTGGAATATTGTCCGAGAAGGAGAAGTATTTTACATCACGGAACGAGAAGGAACGATTGTCAAAGGAGAAAAAGATGATTATGAACGGATGCGCCTTCAGCTGAAAGAGGATGTCCTCGCTGAAGGAGAAGGTGGATTGCTTGGAATGGTACTTGATCCTGATTTTAAGGACAATAAGACGGCATACGTCTACCATACGTACGCCAAACAAGGACAAGCGACGAATCGCGTCATCGCGATAAAAGAAGAGGGTGACCAGTGGACGGAAGAACGTGTCTTACTCGATGATATTCCCGGAGCGACGATTCATAACGGTGGACGGCTGGAATGGGGACCTGAAGGCGCGCTCTACGTCACAGCAGGAGACGCAGCGAATCCTGAACTGGCGCAAGACATTGATTCATTGGCAGGAAAGATTTTACGCATCACATCTGAAGGAGAACCGTTCGAGGGGAATCAAAAAGGATACGTCTACAGTCTCGGTCACCGGAATCCACAAGGACTTGTTTTCGTCGATGATCAACTGTATGCAAGCGAACATGGGCAAAGTGGGCACGATGAAATCAATCGAATCGAACAAAAGAATTATGGATGGCCGACGATTGAAGGGAAAGAGCAAGCAGACGGACTGGTGACGCCGTGGTATGAAGTAGGAGAACAATCTGTTGCACCAAGTGGAGTTGCAACAGCAGAGGATACACTTTATTTTGCAACACTTGTCGGACAACGATTACAAACCATCGATCTAGAGACGAAGCAAGTCAAGACGATCGTCAAAAACCAAGGTCGGATTCGAGATGTCTGGATTGACGAGACATCGATTTACTATATTACAAATAATACGGACGGAAGAGGGAATCCATCGGCAGATGATGATCGACTCGTTCGAATCAATCGATGAACAATAAAAGGTCTGTCAGGGAATTTTCCCGCAGACCTTTTGTTTACCAGTGTTTTCGTTTCGTTTCCCAAGTCGGGTATAAATGGAATTGTCCAGAAGCGTGGCGTTCAAGTGTCCGTTCTTCTACGCGTGATCGACACTCATCACAGATATGGACACGAACAGGTTTATTGCGTAATCGCTTCGCCGTGAAGGACCAATCATCAATCGTTTCACGCTTATCGCAAATCGTACATTTCACTCGCATGTCAGGTCCTCCCTTTTTTTCTTAGTATATCATATTAGAAGATTATTCAGATGTAAAAAAGGGAAACGAGAAGTATATCTCGAAATATCATCACTAAGTCGTAGAGGGGGTGATGTCATGGCAAATAAAGTTGAACAACAGCTCAACTCAGGTCAACTAGAAGCACTATCGCAATTACCACTCGTTTTTTTGATTACGCATGATCAATCCAAACATTGGCCCATCACACATGCAATCAGTTGGGTACATGCGACGGATTCACAAACGATTCGTTTTACAATCGAAGCAGATTCTCATCTCGTTAAAACATTACGAGAACATCCGGTCTTCACATTGATCTTTTTTGCAGATCAGTCGACGTACAGCTTAACATGTACGGACGTCAAGGCGTTTACGCCGCAAGAAGACCTTCCGTTGCCACTCGCTTTTTATGAGGGACGCGTTGAGGAGGTACGTGACATCTTGTTTTACGGAGCAGCTGTCACACAACGACCAACTATCGAAAAAACATACGATGAACAGGCAGCTGAACGGTTGGATCAACTCGTTCATCGCATCCTAAAAGCGTAACATTCATCACAAACTCGACTCTAAAGGGGCGAACGATGGAATGAAAAAAATATACGTACTTGATACTAATGTCATGCTTCACGATCCACTTTCTCTATTCCAATTCCAGGAGCACGACGTCGTCATACCAGCGATCGTACTAGAAGAACTAGATGGAAAAAAACGCAACATGGATGAGGTTGGACGTAATGCACGAGAAACAGCTCGCATTTTAGACCAATTACGAGAAACGGGTCAGCTTCATGCGGGAGTGCCACTCGGAAACGGCGGTATTCTTCGCGTCGATATCGGGGACTCCATTCATGAAGGTTCGCCGTTTACGCATGAATCAAACGATAATAAGATCATTGAACTGGCGTGGTCGATTCATCAGGAACAACAAACCGAAGCGACCCCACGAGATGTCATTCTCGTCTCAAAAGATATCTTAGTCCGCGTCAAAGCGGATGCGTATGGATTAGTCGCTGAAGACTATATGACGGATCATATCGCTGATTTGACCGGTCTTTATACAGGATTCATCGAAGTGACCGTCGATCAGGAATATATTGATGCCTTCTATCAGGACAAACGCCTTTCGGTGGATGTCTTGCCAGAAAAAGTGCAACCGAATGAGTTCGTCATCTTAAAAAGTAACATGTCGAAAGCTTCAGCCATCGCCGTCGTTGATCAGAACCTGCCAATCATTCGAGCACTTTCGATCGATGTCGATCAAGTCTGGGGCGTCATTCCACGAAACGTCCAACAACGGATGGCATTTGAGTTATTATTACGTGACGATGTACCACTTGTGACACTCGTTGGTAAGGCAGGTACCGGAAAAACGTTACTTGCACTCGCTGCGGGTCTCCTGCAAGTGGAAGACGAGCATAAATATAAAAAATTGGTCGTTGCTCGTCCTGTCGTACCGATGGGAAACGATATCGGCTACTTGCCGGGTGAAATGGAAGAGAAGCTTCGTCCGTGGATGCAACCGATCTATGATAACCTCGAACACCTTTTCAATACGGGATCGGGAGACGAACTAGGTAACATTCTCGCCGGAATGAAGACGATTCAACTGGAAGCGTTAACGTATATCCGGGGACGTAGTATGCCGGGACAATTCATCATCATCGATGAAGCGCAGAATTTGACGAAACATGAAGTCAAGACGATTTTGACACGTGTCGGTGAAAACTCGAAAATCGTGTTAGTCGGGGATCCGCAACAGATTGATCATCCGTATCTAGATGAGTATTCCAATGGTCTATCCTACGCTGTAGAACGACTTAAAAATGAGAAGATGACGGGACACGTCAAACTCGTCAAAGGGGAGCGCTCGAACTTGGCACGCCTCGCAGCCGATTTACTATGAAAAAACGTGGTGCGTCTATTCAGGCGCACCACGTTTTCCTTATATGACGGTAACCGTATGAACGGATTTGACGATCCGTTGTCCGTGTAACAGATGAACGGGTCCATCTGCTAACACTTTGCCGTCTTGTGAGAACTGCAGATACACTTCGTCGAGTTGCTCAAGTGAAAGTTCAACCGTTTCTTCGCCTTCGAAACGAATAGCGATCGCGTCCGGTAAGAGCTCGGCATTCCGGATGAACGGCGCAAGCGCCATGGCGAATGACCCTTGAAGCGCAGCTTCTTTTTCAGCACGTGTCATCGGACGATTGTGATCCGTACGACTGCCTTCCATGATGCCTTTATCCCACGCAGCCCCCATTTTCGCGTAGTACGCTTCTTGTTCACTTGTGTCGGCTGGTTGACCGATTTTCTCGATTTCCACCTTTCGTTCATCAAAGATCCAGACTGTCGGATCAATCGTTAACTGATGTCGTACTTTACCGTTAATCGGAAAAATCATTTGTTCTACCCCCTAAATGTGTAAGTCCAACAAATCCATTATACCGAAACGTTGAATTGTTGGCGAAAGTAAGGTAAAGTTTAGCTATAACAGGAACGCGTCATTTCATGAGGAGGGATTGGATTGTCAACTGAAATCGAGACAGTTCATCGCCAGCGCGCTCTTGAGCTACTAGAAGCGGATGCACAAAAAATCCGCCGGTTGATCGAGGTCCAGCTTGCGAATTTAACGATGCCACAATGTCCTCTTTACGAGGAAGTATTGGATACACAAATGTTCGGATTATCCCGTCAAATTGATTTTGCGGTACGTCTTGAACTGATTGATGCGGGTGAGGGGAAACAATTACTCGAATCACTTGAACAGCAATTATCTGATTTACATGATGCGGAGACGTGCTGATTTTCTACTCAAACGTGAAATGCGGCGTTTGGGTATTTTTTTTTAGAAAATGAAAAAAGGACGTGTACATATGTTAGCGAAGTTTAAAGAAAAACGAGCATTTTTTGACTATGGTCTCTTCTTTACGATGCTCATCCTCATGGCGATCAGTACGGTCATGGTCTATAGTGCGAGCGTGTGGAACGGTGGAGATTATGCGAATACGTCCTTCTTTGAGAAGCAGTTGATGTTTGATGCGATGGCGATCGTGCTGTTCCTTTTCGTTTCACAAATCAATCATGAGGTGTTCCGTGGACCAGTGATTCGTTTACTCTTGTACGCGATTACATGGTTGATGTTGATGGCGACGCTGTTTTCGGCACCACTAAACGGGGCTCGCGCATGGTTGAACTTCGGTATCTTCTTGATTCAACCAATCGAGCTTTGTAAATTCGTGCTCGTCGTCGGACTTGCGAGTTATTTTGATCAAAAGCACAAAGGGAAAATGGACGGCGTGATTGGGATCGTCCATCACTTCATCCATCGTCAAATTCCAGCGACGTCTCCAGGAAGACGGATTTTACTTAGTTTCTCGGACTGGATCTTGATTCCGATGGTTGTATTACTTGCACCTTACGCGATCATCATTCGCATGCAACCGGATGACGGCGGATTGTTCATTCTGTTACTCATCACGGCGATGATTTTATTCGCAGTTGGATTACCGAGTGGTTACATCATGTTATGTGTCGTCACCGTACCAATCATCTTCTTGTACGCATGGAATAATTTTTCGGATAATCAGATGCAACGGATTCAAGCAAGTTTGAATCCCTTCCTTGACGCAGAAGGGAAGGGGTATCAGCTCATCAACTCCGTCATATCGATTGCCCACGGGGGATTATTCGGAGTAGGTCTCGGGAATAGCTTTCAGAAGTATGGTTATTTGCCTGAACCTGAAACCGACTACATCATGTCGATCATCTCGGAGGAACTCGGGTTCGTCGGTGTCCTCGTCGTGCTTGGTCTACTGTTCTACTTGATGATTCAAGGTGCGGTCATCGCTAATCGGTGTGTCTCGCTTTACTCGAGCATGCTCGCTCTCGGGATATCCGGTATCATCTTCATCCAGACATGTATCAATATCGCGGCCATGTCCGGTCTGTTTCCAGGTACAGGTGTTACCTTGCCATTCATCAGTTACGGTGGGTCATCGTTACTCGTCATGAGTACGATGCTTGGTGTAATGGCGAACATTTCCATGCAAAACAAATATCGAGTGGCTTATCAGAAAGAAGTGCGGACTGCACGTTCGATGAGTGCCACAAGCTCATTAACTAAAGGGGGAGCATCAGTTGACTAAAATCCAGAAGATTCTCGTAGCAAACCGCGGGGAGATCGCGATTCGCGTTTTCCGTGCAGCGACAGAACTCGGTATTCGTACCGTTGCCATTTATTCGCGAGAGGATATGGGTTCTCTTCATCGCTATAAAGCCGATGAAGCTTACCGGATCGGAGAAGGGAAAAAACCGATCGAAGCTTATCTCGATATTGAAGATATCATTGCAACAGCGAAAAAAGCCGAATGTGATGCGATCCATCCTGGTTATGGATTCCTCTCTGAGAATATTGAGCTAGCCAAACGTTGCCGTGAAGAAGGAATCATCTTCATCGGACCGCAAGAAGAGCATCTGTATAAGTTCGGGGATAAAGTACGGGCACGAACGACAGCGATTGAAGCCGGTCTTCCTGTCATTCCAGGAACGGATGGTCCGATCTCATCCATTGATGAAGCGTATGCGTTCGCAAAGGAAGCAGGCTATCCACTCATGGTCAAAGCATCGCTTGGCGGTGGTGGACGCGGTATGCGTGTCGTCCGGACAGAAGAAGAGCTTCCAGACATGATCGAACGTGCGAAATCTGAAGCCTTGAAAGCATTTGGTTCGGATGAGATTTACGTCGAAAAATTAATCGAACGACCAAAACATATTGAAGTTCAAATCATCGGTGACGCCCATGGGAACATCATTCACTTGTTTGAACGTGATTGTTCTGTACAGCGTCGTCACCAAAAAGTCGTCGAAGTGGCACCTTGTGTGACGCTATCAGACGAAGGTCGACAAAAGATTTGTGACGCAGCCGTCACATTGATGAAGCATGTCGGATACGAAAATGCGGGTACGGTCGAATTTCTCGTGACACAAGATGAATCGTTCTATTTCATCGAGGTCAACCCACGTGTCCAAGTCGAGCACACGATTACGGAGATGATCACGGGCGTTGATATCGTCCAGACACAAATCCGTGTTGCTGAAGGCGAATCGTTACATAGCGACCTCGTTGGTATTCCGCAACAAGAAGACATTAAGATGCTTGGTTTTGCGATCCAAAGCCGAATCACGTCAGAAGATCCGGAGAACGGTTTCTTGCCGGATACAGGGAAAATTAAAGCCTATCGTTCACCAGGCGGTTTTGGTGTACGTCTCGATGGTGGGAATGCTTATGTTGGAGCGGAAATTTCACCATATTATGACTCACTGCTCGTTAAAATCTCGACGCATGGTTTGACATACGATCAAGCCGTTGCGAAGATGCGTCGAAACTTAAGTGAATTCCGAATCCGTGGGATCAAGACGAATATCCCATTCTTAAGCAACGTCTTGAAGCACCATGCGTTCGTCAGCGGGGATTACAATACATCGTTCATTGATGATACACAAGAATTATTCATCTTCCCGAAACGTCAAGACCGGGGAACGAAACTTTTGACGTACATCGGAGAGGTTTCCGTCAATGGATTCCCGGGAATCGGAAAATTGGACAAGCCGCTTGCGCGTGACGTCCGGATTCCGAGAAATCTCCCGACAGACTATACACCAGGTGCAAAAGCGATTCTCGATGCGGAAGGTCCAGAAGCCGTCGCAAAATGGTTGGCAGCTCAGGAGAACGTTATGTTGACAGATACGACATTCCGTGATGCCCATCAGTCGCTCCTTGCGACGCGGATGCGGACGAAGGATCTCGTTGCGATTGCAGAGGCGGAAGCGAAACTGCTACCTGAACTGTTCTCTGTCGAAGCATGGGGAGGCGCGACATTTGATGTCGCCTACCGATTCTTATCGGAGGATCCATGGGTTCGTCTGATGAAATTACGTGAAAAGATGCCGAACGTCCTCATTCAAATGTTGCTTCGTGGTGCGAACGGCGTTGGTTACAAAAACTATCCGGACAATGTCATTCACACGTTCGTCAAGGAAGCGGCGCAGGCAGGAGTCGACGTCTTCCGAATCTTCGATAGCTTGAACAACCCGGAGTCGATTCAACTTGCCATCGATGCGGTCTTGCCGACAGGTAAAATCGCGGAAGCAGCTGTCTGTTATACAGGGGATTTATTCGATGCGAATCGACCGAAATATCACCTGCCGTATTACGTCAATCTAGCGAAACAACTGGAAGAAAGCGGCGCTCATATCATTGCCATCAAGGATATGGCGGGTCTCTTGAAACCGGAGGCAGCCTACGCGCTCGTATCAGCACTTAAAGATGCGGTATCGCTACCGATCCATCTCCACACACACGATGCGAGTGGGAACGGGATTTATACGTATGCGCGTGCGATTGATGCAGGTGTCGACGTCGTAGACGTCGCGGCATCAAGCATGTCGGGACTGACGAGTCAGCCAGCGGGTGGTAGCTTGATTCATGCCTTAAGTGGTCATCCACGTCAACCGCTCGTATCAGCACAGAAGTTTGAACAGATTTCGGATTATTGGCAGGACGTGCGTCATCTGTATCAAGCATTCGAACTCGATATGATCGCACCGAATCCAACGGTCTACGACCATGAGATGCCGGGTGGACAGTATTCGAACTTACAGCAACAAGCAAAAGCGGTTGGACTTGCGGATCGTTGGTCTGAAGTCAAAGAGATGTATGCGCGTGTCAATATGCTGTTTGGCGATATCGTCAAAGTCACACCATCGTCAAAAGTCGTCGGAGACATGGCACTCTTCATGGTTCAACATCATCTGACAGAAGAGGATGTCTTGCACCGTGCAAGTGGACTTGATTTCCCGGATTCAGTCGTCGAACTGATGAAAGGGGAGCTCGGAACTCCACCAGATGGTTTCCCGCAAGACGTTCAACAGGCTATTCTCAAGGGAGCTGCTCCGCTGACAGAACGTCCAGGTAAGATGATGGAACCACTCAATTTTGATGCGATCAAACATGAGTTGTTCGAAAAACTTGAACGTCCAGTTACAGAATTTGATGCACTCGCTTACGCGCTCTATCCAAAAGTCTTCATGGACTACAGTTCGTATGTCGCGCGATATGGTGATATCTCTGTTCTTGATACGAATACGTTCTTCCATGGAATGCGTCTAGGGGAGACGATCGAGGTTGAAATCGAACGAGGCAAGACACTCTACCTCAAGTTGATTCAAATCGGTCAGCCAGACGATCATGGGATGCGGACGATCTATTATGAGATGAACGGTGTTCCTCGTGAAGTCGAAGTCAAAGACATCAGTATTAAGGAAAGTTCATCAAGTCGTCCAAAAGCAGATCGAAGCAATGCGAAACAAATCGGTGCATCAATGCCGGGTAGCGTGCTGAAGGTACTCGTCGAGACGGGTACACGTGTCCGTAAAGGAGAGCAACTCCTCGTCACGGAAGCGATGAAGATGGAAACGACGATCCAAGCACCGGAAGACGGTGAAATCAAAGCCGTCCACGTCAAGGAAGGCGAAGCCATCGCAAGTCAAGACTTACTGATTGAATTCGTATAAGGTCACAACGAAAAACAGGCGCACGCTCGGCGGGCTGCCTGTTTTTCATTCAATACGTAGTGGGAGAGGATACGATTGAACATTATTTGTTGGGTACGAAGTGATTTTCGATTACAAGATAACCACATGTTGGCACGTGCTGTTGAATTACTAAATGAAAATCCGAAGGCGACGGTCGAGTTCGTCTTTTGGCTCAATCCGGATTACATCGGAGAATATGAAGCACGGCAACAATATTTCTTCCAAGCGCTCGAGATGTTTTCTGATGCCTGCAAAGAGAAAGAGATGCCAATCCGTTTCATCGAAGGCGATGAACAGGCTTTCTTAGACGCAACTGGTGATGCGGACGTTTTGTTATTTAATGCGGAATATGTCGAACCATTCAAGACGCGAGATGAAAAAATCATTAAAAAGCGTAAAGATCGTCAGACGGAGCGACTACTAGACCGACATCTTCTTCACCCACATGACATTAAAAAGCAAGATGGAAAGTTCTATAAAGTATTCACGCCATATAAGAATGCATTCATGAAAAAAGATATTCCTGCACCATATGAAGTGAAATGGCAAACGCTGCGGGATCATTATCAAAAGCGTCAGCACGATAATAGTTTCATCAACGCTTATTTTAAAAAGGCAGAGTCGGAAGCCGTCTTCCATCCTGGTGAAAAGCAGGCGAAACAACGCTTGAAGAAATTCATCGAACAATCGCTTGAAGATTACGAAGAGAATCGTGATTTTCCTGCTGTCGACGGTACGAGTTTACTTTCTCGCTATTTACGGACTGGAGAAGTCGGCATTCGGACCGTCTATGCGGCTGTTCAGGAGGCAAAAGAATCAAAAGGGAAACAGACCTTCATCACCGAACTCATCTGGCGTGAATTCTATTACATGATTTTAATGCATTTCCCGGAATCAAAACGACAAGCCGTCAATACGCAATATCGGGAAATCGAATGGGAAGAAGATGAAGCGGGCTTCAAGGCGTGGTGTGAAGGCAAGACGGGCTATCCGATCGTTGATGCAGCGATGCGGCAATTGAATCAAACGGGGTGGATGCATAATCGTCTACGGATGATCGTCGCTTCTTTCCTGACAAAAGACTTGTTGGTCGATTGGCAGAAAGGCGAACGATATTTCCAGCAGAAACTCGTTGATTATGAAGCGGCATCAAACATCGGGGGTTGGCAATGGGCAGCATCAGTCGGAACGGATGCCGTCCCGTACTTCCGCGTCTTCAATCCGACGACTCAATCGAAGAAGTTCGATAAGGATGGAGAGTTCATTCGAAAGTATGTCACGGAAATCAAGGATTTATCAAAGCAGTATATTCATGAACCGACTGCTGAGCAACGCAAGGATTATGGCTATCCAGAACCAATCGTCGCACATGACGAAGCGCGAAAGCGTGCGATTGCTCGATTCAAATAATGAAAAAAGGATGTTCCTCGCTTGAGGAACATCCTTTTTTTACGACCTTATTGAAGACGACTATTTGCCTTACGTGTTCGGAATGCATGGTACGTCAAGTAAGATAAGACCCCGAAGTAACATGTGATCAAGAAGGCGTGGAGTAACGGCACATACGTTGCATGTCCACCAAGAACGATCCAAGCCCCAGTGGCGACTTGGCACGAGATGAAGAACGTCGCGAACGCCATACCAATCGTTGTCGTCCGATGCTTTAAGCGAATCGCAACGACATGGACGAATAAGGTGAACAGGAACAGTAATCCTGCCATGATCCGGTGAATCATCTGCACCCACGCTTCGAATGTCATGGAAGGTTGAGAACAGACAGGCCAACCAACGCAAGCATATGTAGCCCCGACGTGGCGTACGTAAGCACCCGTATAAACGACGATCAGCGTATAGATGAGTAGACCGTACAAGAGCTTCCGTAAGAATGCTGGGACAGATTCCCTGAATTCCTGACCCGGACGCTCCATGATCAACAGTGTCAAAATCAATAGCGAAGCAAAGGAAATCAAAGAGATTCCGAAATGTAACGCCATGACGAGGTCTGATTGTTGCCAAACGACTGCTCCAGCACCGACGATCGATTGAATCAACATGAAGATGAAAGCAAGAAACGCAAAGATCTTCGTATCTAATCGATCCTTGAAGGCAACGAGCGTCCAGAGACATAAGGCGATGATTAAGAGTCCAACGACTCCAGTCACAGCGCGGTGACTATATTCAATCATCGTTTCAACACTTGGGTTCGTCGGAATGAGTTCCCCGTGACAGAGTGGCCAATCCGTTCCGCAACCATCTCCCGAATCCGTTTTTGTGACTGTCCCACCCATCAGTAAGACGATCATCATCGTAAACGTGACGAAGGCTGAAAACATCGAAAGTTTTCGATTCAAGATTTGGACACCACCTTTCTAAAAAAATACGAAATACATGGATTTCCATAGGTCTAGTATCGCATAAAAAGTACTGAAAGGGTTGCAATCTTTTAGAACAACGCTATTCTAGTATTAGGTAAATATGGTGAACTGTGATGAAAATCACATAGATTTCACATTTTGTTCATTATGTCGAAAGTATTTTCATACGTCACGGTCCTCGATATGTGGTATCTTTTATAGAGAAAAGGGCGTTTCGTGGCATGTCTGTGTTATTTCTGTGAAGAAATTACGTGAAGCCTAGGTGCTAAACGGAAGCAGACGGTGAAAAGGAGGGAACAGCATGGCGAAAGTTACTGGAGAGGCACTGGATATGGCGATCGAGCAAGCAGATCAGCCGACATTCAAGGACTATATTACCCTAGCAAAAATGGGGATTGTCCGTGCCAATCTGATTACGGTCTTCGCGGGGTATGTCGTAGCAGCATCGTACATAACGGATGATGTCCTGTTGTACTTGTGGCAAACCAAGTGGATGTTACTGTGGACGCTTCTCGGGAGTGGATTGGTCATTGCCGGAAGTTGCTACCTCAATAACTACATTGACCGGGACATCGATTACAAGATGGAACGGACGATGGGAAGACCAAGCGTTACTGGGAAGATGGATGGACAGCGGATACTCGCACTAGGACTCGGTATTCTTGCGACCGGTACGGTATTGTTGTTGATCGTCAACCATGTGGCGGCAGTGTTCGGATTGATCGGATCATTCGTTTACGTCGTGATTTATACGATGTGGTTAAAGCGGACGCACACGATCAATACAGTCGTAGGTGGTATATCAGGAGCTGTGCCACCAATCATTGGATTTGCGGCAGTCACTCCGACGCTTCACATTGATGCGTGGATTTTATTCCTCATCATGTTCGTGTGGCAACCACCACATTTCCTTGCACTCGCGATGCGACGGACAGAGGAGTATCGGGCAGCAGGTATCCCGATGTTACCTGTCGTAAACGGATTCGCGATCACGAAACGACAAATTGTATGGTGGATTGCAGTACTCATTCCATCATCACTCCTCTTAGCACACTATGGCATCATCTACATGATCGTCATGGCATTGCTCGGTGGATATTGGCTCTATATGGGACTGAAAGGTCTGAAGATCCAAGATGAACAAGCCGAAATCAAATGGGCGTCGAAGATGTTCTTCTTCTCACTGTTTTATTTCACGGCTTGGATCGTGACGGTCGTACTCGTTTCTCTCTAAAACGATTTGACATAATTCACGTACACCATTACGAAAGACAAAATTGGGGACAAAGAAAGTGGGGATGGTTGTGAAAAAATCAGTAAAAATGCTCTTCCGGCTTCTTCCAATCGGCTTGATGGCACTCATGTTATCAGGTTGTGGAATTCCGGAATTGTCTGCGCTACAGCCTCGCGGAGAAGGCGCTGAGATGCAACTTGAGATCATCAAGCTTAGCTTGTGGGTCATGTTGTTCGTCCTTGCGATCGTAGCCGTCATTTATATTTACGTACTTATGAAATTCCGTCGTAAATCAGGTGATAACACGGTTCCGAAGCAAGTCGAAGGGAACCATACGCTTGAAATCATCTGGACAGTCATTCCGATTCTTCTTTTGATCGTTCTTGCAATTCCGACGATCAAAACAACGGTTGAACTCGCAGATGCAAAAGAAGCGAAGAAAAACGAACAAATCAACGTTACAGCAAACCTCTACTGGTGGGAGTTCGAATACCCAGACAAAGGTGTTTCGACAGGACAAGAACTTGTCATTCCAGTCGGTAAACGTGTTGCTGTTAACTTGACGTCTAAAGACGTCATTCACTCATTCTGGGTACCAGCTCTTTCTGGTAAAACAGATACGAACCCAGGTCTTGAAAACGAAATGTGGTTACAAGCAAAAGAAGCAGGCACTTACTACGGTAAATGTGCCGAGTTGTGTGGTCCTTCTCACGCATTGATGGACTTCAAAGTCGTTGCACTTGAACAAGACGACTACGACAACTGGTTGAAAGATATGAAAGCTGCGAAAGAAGCAGAGACGAAGCAGCTTGATAAAAAGAATGAAAAGAACTGGACGACTGGCGAGAAAGTCTATGCCCAGAACTGTCTCAGCTGTCATGGTGGCGGAAAAGTCGCACCTAGCTTGACGAACTTCGGTGATCGTCAACGTATCGCGGGTTACCTCGACCATGATAAAGAAAACCTCGAAAAATGGATTCGCGATCCTCAAAAAGAGAAACAAGGTACGAAAATGCCTGGATTCTCTGAAGATCAGATCAGCGATGAAGAATTGAGCGAATTGGCAGATTATCTATTGGACAAAAAGCTCCAATAATTTTTTAAGGGGGAATCATAGTGGGGACACATACTATGGGTATGCCGCAGAAAAAAAGCGGCATCATGGACTGGCTAACGACAGTCGACCATAAGAAAATCGGGATTCTCTACATCATGTCTGGATTGTTCTTCCTTCTAGTCGGTGGCGTAGAAGCCCTAATGATTCGTTTTCAATTGATTAAACCGATGAACGATTTCGTCAGCGGTGAACTCTTTAACCAATTGATCACGATGCACGGTACGACGATGATCTTCTTGGCAGCGATGCCGATGTTGATTGGATACATGAACGCAGCAGTACCGCTTCAAATCGGGGCACGTGACGTTGCGTTCCCATTCTTGAATGCACTTGGTTTCTGGTTGTTCTTCTTCGGTGGAGTCTTGTTGAACCTTTCTTGGTTCTTCGGCGCTGCACCGAACGCAGGGTGGACTGCATACGCACCACTCTCGACAGTACCTGAGTCTCTCGGTGTAGACTTCTATGCGTTAGGACTTCAGATTTCTGGTTTCGGTACACTTATGGGGGGAATTAACTTCCTCGTTACGATTTTGAACATGCGTGCACCAGGTATGAAACTGATGCGGATGCCGCTCTTCACATGGACAGCATTCGTTGCTTCTGCCTTGATCGTTTTCGCATTCCCACCACTTACGGTTGGATTGTTCCTCTTGACGTTCGAGCGACTCTTCGGAGCGCACTTCTTCGACCCGGCAGCGGGCGGGAACATCGTCATCTGGGAACACCTCTTCTGGATCTTCGGTCACCCGGAAGTTTATATCTTGATCTTACCGGCATTCGGTATTTTCTCTGAAATCATTCCTACATTTGCTCGTAAGCGTCTCTTCGGTTACACGACGATGGTCTTTGCGACGATGTTGATCGGTTTCCTCGGATTCATGGTATGGGTCCACCACATGTTCACAGTTGGTCTCGGTCCGGTCGCAAACGCGATCTTCGCCGTAGCAACGATGGCGATTGCTGTACCGACAGGGGTCAAGATCTTCAACTGGCTCTTTACGCTATGGGGCGGTAAGTTGACGTTCCCAGTCGCAATGCTTTACTCGGTCGCGTTCATTCCATCATTCCTTGTTGGTGGTATGACAGGGGTTATGCTTTCTGTTGCACCTGCCGATTACCAGTACCATGACAGTTACTTCGTAGTAGCTCACTTCCACTACGTTATCGTTGGTGGGGTTGTCTTTGGTCTCTTCGCAGGTCTTTACTACTGGTTCCCACTCATGTTCGGGAAACAGCTCAACGAATTCTGGGGAAAAATTCAATTCTGGTTGTTCTTCATCGGCTTCCACTTGACGTTCTTCCCGCAACATATTCTTGGTCTTACAGGTATGCCACGTCGTGTCTTCACGTACTTGCCAAACCAAGGCTGGGAAACAATGAACTTACTTTCATCAATTGGGGCAGCCTTCATGGGTGTGTCGACGATCGTTCTCGTCATTTCGATTGCAGCAGCATTGATGTCAAAAGAATATGTAAAACGCGACGTCTGGGGAGATGGACGTACACTTGAGTGGACACTTCCAGTTCCAACTCCAGAGTATAACTTCGCTCAAATCCCACTCGTCAAAGGTTTGGATACGTATTGGCTCGAAAAAATGGCAGGAAACAAAACAGTTTCTGTATCGGAAGAAGTCGGCGATATCCACATGCCGAACAACACGATCTTGCCATTCGTCATGTCAGTCGGTCTATTCCTCGCAGGTCTCGGATTCATTCTTCGCCTAGACTATGGAACTGTTGGTCTTGTCGTTGCCTTGATTGGTCTTGCGATGACATTGATCGCGATGTTCCTCCGTTCTTGGATCGATGATGAAGGATACTACATCCCGAAATCAGTCGTCGAAGAAGATCTACGCCTTGAAGCAGAAAAGGAGGCGAAGTAAGATGGGTCATCATTCAGTACCGAATAACCCGATCACGGGTATTCCGGATCATGTTGAAAAAGCAACACTTGAGGGTAAGAATAAATATGTAGCCTTCTGGTTCTTCCTTGGAGGAGAGACGACTTTGTTCGCCTCTCTCTTCGGGACATACATCGGTCTCCATAACTCCGGTGCAAAAGAAGGTCTACGCAGTTATGACATCTTCGAAATGGGTCTCGTCTTCATCATGACGATGCTCCTTCTCACAAGTTCATTAACAAGTGTTCTTGCGATGATGGCGATGAAACGTAATGATGTCAAGAAGATGAAAATGTGGTTAATTATCACACTTGTTCTTGGACTAGCATTCTTAGCGGGTGAGATTTATGAGTTCAATCATTACTACCACATCGGTCATACATTCACGTCGAGTGCATTTGGTTCTGCCTTCTACACTCTCGTCGGTTTCCACGGTGCGCACGTCTTGTTCGGTCTTCTCTGGATCTCGACATTGCTCATCCGGAACTGGAACCGTGGCATCACGGTCGTGAATGCGCCGAAGTACTATGTTTCAAGTCTTTACTGGCACTTCATTGACGTCGTCTGGGTCTTTATCTTCTCAGTCGTCTACCTCATGGGGATGGTGAAATAAGATGGAAAAACACGAACCGCAACTTACGCGCAATCAAATCGAGCTTGAGATGAAAGCAGAACGTGGTCGTGAGACACAACTGCAACTCATCAGTTTCGCACTCATGATTTTCTTGACGCTCATCGCTTTCGGTGCTGTCATGGCTGATCTCATGCCGCACTGGGCAGCTGGTGGTTTCTTGATCATCATGGCAATCGTTCAGGTTTACCTTCAGCTTTACATGTTCATGCATATGAACAACAAAGGCAACACATGGATCAAAGTCATGATGGGTCTTGGCATCTTCGTCGCCTTGACGATCGTTGCGACGCTTCGTCTGTTGATCTGGTAAGAAATGTGACCATTCTGCTAACGTTTAGCAGGATGGTCTTTTATTTTGGAATCGTTTTATGAGAAACCTTTACAATGAAATAGGGGAACGGTAATCTTAGTTTGTAAGAGAAAGGAACGGGGTGAAAAAATATGTTAGGCAATTTAAGGGGAGCACTTTCGCAATTCGAATGGACTGTCTTATGGAGTCCGTATTATGCGTTGATACTCGTTGGATTGTATATCCTATATGCTGTCGTGACAGAAAAGTTGCGTCGTCCGGATGAGCCGGAAACAACGCTTGGGCAAAAGTTTTCGATGCTCGCGGCATTGATCGTTTTTTACATCGGTTTTGGAAGTCCATTAGACCTGCTAGCACATATCACGTTCTCAGCACACATGCTGCAGATGGTATTCGTCTATATGGTCGCACCGCCGCTCTTGTTGATTGCGATACCAGAGTGGCTTTATAAGCGCTTGTTCGATACACCGTATCTTGGTAGGATTCTTCGCTTCTTCATCAAGCCGCTGATTGCACTTGTCGTCTTTAATGCCTTGTTTACGTTCTATCACATGCCATTTATTTTTGATTATGTCTTGACGAACTATACCGTTCACCGTCTGTTCCACGGAACATTGATTTTCTTGAGTATGACGATGTGGTATCCGATCATTGCACCGGTCAATGAGGCGGACAGCCTTTCTGACCTGAAGAAGATGGTCTACATCGTAGCGAATGGTGTGTTGTTGACACCAGCCTGTGCCTTCATGATCTTCAGTCAAAGTTTTCAGTATCAAGCGTATCAGGATCCGGCGACGTTCGCGAAAGTACTCGCTTACTGTATGCCGAACAATGATTTAAGCGGATTGAACCTGGAACGATTGCTCGGAACGACAGATGACTTATTAGAGGACCAACGCTTTGGTGGTGTCCTCATGAAGCTCGGTCAAGAACTCGTGTATGGTCTATTCTTCGGACTGACCTTCTTTACATGGGTGCGCCGTTCAAAAAGTACTGCCGTGGATGAAGGCATGTCCTTCACACCAAAAGCGGATTAAATTGGAGGAAGTTGGAACATGAGTTATTTGCCGTTGATTTGTGTGTCGCTGATTGTCATCAGTGCGATTTTCGTAGCGATTGGCTGGTTTTTAATCGCCCAAACGCGTCGTAATATGAAAGCTCACCAAACCGTGATGACGATTGCAGCTGCACTCGCTTTATTATTCTTCATCATGTATGCCTTGCGTACGATTCTGCTCGGTAACACAGCCTTTGGCGGTCCAGAGTCCGTCAAAGCCTACTACACAGGATTCTTGATCTTCCACATCCTTCTTGCGACATCTGGTGGGGTGCTCGGTTTGATGGCACTCTATCACGCGTATAAGAAGAACTTTGCACGTCACCGTAAAATCGGACCGGTTGCCTCAATCGTGTGGTTTTTAACAGCCATTACCGGTGTGATCGTATACTGCTTATTATATGTCGTCTACGATCCGGGTGAGACGACGAACGTATTCCGGGCGATCTGGAGTCATTAAGGGGGAGCCAACTTGAAAAAGAACAGTTACTTGACGGTCGCTGCCGTCGTCCTTATCTTAGTTGCGGCAGCCGGGGGATATTATTATTTCTTCATGAAAGAGAAGTTACCAGTCATCGCTGAACCGACGCCATTTGAATTAACGAATGCCGTAGACGGAAAATCATTCAATTCGGAAGACGGAAAGGTCAAAGTGTTGACGTTCTTCTACTCGAACTGTCCTGATATTTGTCCGTTGACATTGAATGATTACCGAAAGCTTGAGAAGAAGCTTCGGAGTGAAGAGTTATACGGAAATGACGTCGAACTCGTCGCTGTGACGGTTGATCCAAAAGTGGATACACCAAAAGTCTTGAAAAAGTATGCTTCGAACTTTGAAGCGGATGCTAAGGGATGGAAAGTATTGACGGGAGATCCAGTCGTCATCGATCGTCTGACACGTCAGTTGAATTTCTATTACTCGAAGGCTGAGAGTGGCTTAGTGACACACGGAACACAAATGTTCATTTTGGACCGTGAGAATAAAGTGCGGGCGATTTCATCGATGGCGAAGACACCGGATGAACCGGTCGACTTAGAAGAGGTCATGTCTTCGGTCACACAATTAGCAAAGGAGTGAAGGTAGATGACTTATGAAGAGTACATGCAAGGAGATGTTACCGTCTCTATTCAAGCCATCGAGGAATTACTTGCTTGTGCGATCGAGGATTATGGAATCCATCACTCCCGGATCAAACGGATGGACCGGGAAGAAATCGCATTTAGCGTAAAGGTCAATGCACCGGCAACATCACTTCACGCACTTTATCTTCATGTACGCGAGCAACTCGGGATTCAGCTCGGAGACGATGTCGTATCGTATGTACAATTCGTCGCGCGTTAAAAGCCGTTTCGCGTGTATTAAGGAATAACAATCAGGTGGACAGAACAGCTAATGATTTCGTGGATGATGCGAGGTCGTTAGCTTTTTTGTTTGGAATGAAGAACAAAAAATAGAGGCTCCTCATTGGAACCTCTACGTGTGGATCTTATTTTTCGAGTGTTTCGAGCAATGCTGCTAAACGACGTTCGCAGTCTTTGACGATTTCCGGAGGGAACGTCTCATCATACTCGACACCGTGTGGATAGTAGTGTTTCCCGAGAAGTGGTGTCATCATACGAACGACAGCATGGCGGTCTTCAATCTCGCCTTGGATCGCGTAGACAGGAACACGCAGGTAGAATACTTCACCTGTTGATTGTTTTTCATATTTCATGTCGTACATCGCGCGTTCGTAATCCCACTGTCCTTCACGAACGAAGCGGTGATGTTCCATGATTGTTTCGAGAAGACCGAACTTCAGTTCCTTGCCTTCGATGCCATATTGTTCAAACTTCATGTTTGAATCCCCCTATACCCCAGTTTGCTAGTAGATACTAGTCTTTCCAAACTATCATACCATAATGAATGAAACGATGACGTAAAAGATGTGAAGTCATTTTGAAGAATTCATGAACTTCCATATTTTCGTTCGACATATTCAAGGATCGTATCCGGTGCGTGGATACCAAGATGATTCAGTCCTTCTCCACCGAAGAAGACATTGAACTCAAGAACGTACCACTGTCCGTCACGGATGATGAGATCAAAACCGGCGTGATCGATATCGAGCTGTTTCGCGAGAGCGAGCACGAAGTCGATTGCTCCTTGTGGCACATCATCAAAATCAAGGACACCACCTTGAGCGACGTTATTTAAGAACTGAGCACCACCGACGCGCCAGTACGCAGCAAGAACTTGATCGCCGACGACGACGACACGTAAGTCCTTCTCATTCGGAATGTACTCCTGAATGTAGAACGTCTCGTGTGTATCCGTGTATTTTTTCCAGTCTGTTTCATTTTTGATGAGATGGACACCTTGTCCCATGGAGCTACGGACTGTCTTCGCAACGAACGGAAACGAAAATTCACGTAAGACACGTTCGACGGTGAATTCATTTTTTCCATAGATGCCGGTTCGAGGGATGTTATCCGGAATGACGGTTTGAAAAATCCGCGTCATCTCGATCTTGTCATGACCTAAGTGGAACGTAGCAGCCGACGGGAAAATCGGTTTTTTCATTCCGTAGATGATTGAGTGGATTTGCCAGTATTCCGGGAACAGGACGACATCCGCCTGTTCGATTTTTTTCAAGGAATCAAAGTGATAATCTGATTTGGCATGTTCCGTCTTGATTCCAATCGTCCGGAACATATTAAAAGAGAGCAGTTGCATAAAGTTCATTCCTTCCTTCTGAACAAATTATACACAATTCAACAGGCTAGGAGGGAGAGAAATGTTATGATAAGATGGTAAAGTTAAGGAGGAGATTCGTTGTGATATATACCGATAAGACGATTGACCTCATCAACGCAGCGGAAGACCTCATTCGATCTCTCGCTCAAAGTGAAACGGGGCAAGCATATAGATGTGCGAAACAAGCACAGCAAGAGTCAACAGAGGCACAGGCTGTCATTCGCGATTTTCATCAAGTCAAGGAGGACTACGAACTCGTACAGCGATTCGGACGGTATCATCCTGACTATCAGACGATCACGAAAAGGGTCCATGAAGTCAAACGGCGACTTGATTTACAAGAGGAAGTCGCGCAGTTTAAAAAGGCGGAAAAACAACTCGAGACGTTACTCGGACAAATCAGTCTGAAGCTCGCTGGAGAAGTATCACCGCAAATTAAAGTACCGACGGGAAATCCTTTCTTCGATCAAGGATGCGCTGGAGGTTGTTCGACCGGTGGCAGCTGTAGCTGTAGCGGATAACGAAGGTGAAGGGGGTAGGCTGGCGTGATCAAGGAACGAGTGGGACTCATCGTCTATGTCAATGCGATGAAAGCATCCCGTCAATTACGCCGTTACGGGAACGTCTACTTTACGTCTAAACGTGAACGATACGTTCATCTGTATGTCGATTTAGATCAGCATGAACAGGTGATGGAAGTCATTTCGACTCTCCCGTTCGTCGAATCGATCAAACGTTCAGAACGACCGTTCATCACGGAGACGTTCGCGAACAAAAAAGGTAAAATGCCAGAAGAAGCATAATCCATGGAGCGATGAGGACATCCTCGTCGCTTCTTTGTTGAAAGGAATGAAGGAAATGCGAGTCATTTCAGGGGAACGGAAAGGTACACGATTAAAAGCAGTGCCAGGGGATCAAACACGACCGACGACGGATAAGGTAAAAGAATCCTTATTCAACGTCATCGGTCCTTATTTCAACGGAGGACGAGCACTGGATCTGTTTGCAGGGAGCGGTGGTCTTGGGATTGAATCTCTTTCAAGAGGATGCGATGAGGCGGTGTTCGTCGACCAACACCATAAAGCGATCCAAACGATCCAAGATAATTTACGAACGACGCGCTATACGGACCAAGCACGTGTTTTAAAAAAAGATGTAGCGATCGCTTTAACGGAACTCGCATCTGAAGAGCCGTTTAAGTTGATTTATCTAGACCCTCCCTATGCAAAAGAGCGATTGACGGAACATGTCACGTACATAGAGCAACACGATATGCTGACGGACAACGGTGTCATCGTCTGTGAACATGACTCAGCGGTTGAATTGCCGGACCAGATCGGACGACTGGAAGTCGTGCGTCGACTTCGCTATTCCGCTGTCATCTCGATTACATTGTACGAATTCATGGAAGCGGAGGAAGACCACGAATGAAACGAATCGCCATTTGCCCAGGTAGCTTTGATCCGATCACAAACGGACATTTAGACATCATCGAGCGTGCCGTTCCGATTTTTGATGAGATCATCGTTGCCGTACTGAATAATTCTTCGAAGCAACCACTCTTTTCTGTCCAGGAACGGATGGAGTTAATTGCCGATGTGACATCGCACTTACCTCAAATCAAGGTGGATTCCTTTAATGGTCTACTGGTCGATTATGCGGCGGAAGTCGGAGCAACCGCGATTGTACGCGGTCTACGAGCAGTTTCGGATTTTGAATACGAAATGCAAGTCGCTTCCATCAACAAGAAGATGAATGATCAAATCGAGACACTATTCATGATGACGAATAATCAGTATTCCTTCTTGAGTTCTTCGATCGTTAAGGAAGCTGCCAAATATGGTGCTTCCGTTGCCGATCTCGTACCGCCTTCTGTCGAAGAAGCGCTACGTCAGAAATATACGAAAGGAGAACTGTGATGAAAGCTTGGAAACCTGCCTTAGCAGCAATCATCGCTGCCTTGATCGTATTTTTCGTACCGCTTCCCTATTTCATCTCCTATCCGGGTGACGCGACGTCGACGGAAGATTTGATCGATGTGTCTGGAGGCGACAAGGAACCGGGAGATTTGATGATGCTGACGATCGCACAACGCCGGGCCACGCCTTACTTTCTCATTGAAAGCTTATTTCTACCGTTCTCCGAAACATCGAGTGTAAGTGATTATCTGTACGACGGCGAGTCGGACGCGCAGTATGAAACGCGTCAGAAGCTGTATATGGAAGAAGCGCAACATAACGCAACGATCGAAGCGTATGAATTGGCGGATCAAAAGGTCGATGTCGATTTCGAAGGGGTCTACGTCTCCGGCGTCATTCCCGGTGGTCCAGCCGAGGGGAAACTGAAGGCAGGGGATCGGATTACAAGTGTTGACGGAAAACCGATTACGTCATTTGAAGGTTTCATGAAGACGATTCAAGCGAAAAAAGCCAAAACAGCTGTTCCGATTCAGTTCACGCGTAAATCGGAAGACAAGAAGACGACGATTCGAGTGGATCAGTTATCTAAAGAGGTCAAGCGAGTCGGACTAGGTATTTACGAACCGCTTCCGATCTCAAACGTGACGACGGATCCTGATATTGCGTTTCAGGTCGAAGGTGTCGGTGGACCATCTGCTGGAATGATGTTCACCCTTGAAATTTATGATCAATTGACGCCGGGGGATTTGGCGAAAGGGCATAAAATCGCTGGCACGGGAACGATTGAAGAAGGCGGCAAGGTGGGACCGATTGGCGGAGCATGGCAAAAGGTCGTCGCTGCTGACGAGGCAGGAGCAGAAATCATGTTCGTGCCAGCAGGAGAGAACTACAAAGAAGCAAAACCATCCATCAAAAAACTCGGAACGAACATGAAGCTCGTTCCGATCAAGACAGTCGAAGATGCGATTGATTATTTAGAAGAACTTCCAGCAAAATAAGGAAAACGACGGTGTTCGAGCAACGCGTCGTAGCGAGCCAAGGGCAGTGCGTATGCAGCTGTCACTTGGCTCTCTTTCGTTAGCCAAGGATGACTCGTGAAGGTACTGAAGACGGTAGTCCGCGTTTTGATGGTTTTGAGTGCCTGTCGTCCTCGTTCTGAAAAGGCGAGGGGACGAACGAAATCAATATGGTCGTAATCAATCCGTGCGACCTCCTCTGCTGTCGTTGAGGTCAACAGATAGATCAGGGCACGTTGCAGGCTCGTCCGCGTATAACGGCGTGTTTTGACGTGATTCAGAAAGGTCTCGAATGTCGTTGCTTGTTTAGCCCCTTCGATGAGTCGTGGTGCTAACGAAGCGTCGATCCCAGCGATTCGCATCAACTCGGCTACTGGAGTCGTTAGTAGACGTTGTCGAATCCATGGATAATAATGCGAGAAGTTGGCGAAAGAGGCACTTGCTAAGACGTCTTCGGTCTGTTCAGGAAGTGCGAGCAGCTGACCGTGTGTCTGATGATGGGCGCGTATCGCGGTGGCGCTCATGATGTCCCCGGTGGATAAGTCGTGGTAGCCACTTCCAATCCGTTTCGTCGTGTGAAGCGATAGGGTATTTGCGGCGCGAGCGTAATAATAGCCAAGCGTATTGTTCGGTTGTGTCAAATCAAGCGTCCGTGAGACGCTCCTGAATGCTTGACTGGCGGCGTGAGCAGAAGAGAGCCCAGCTGATAATCCATCGTGTAACGCTTGCTTGTATGCAGGTGTCTCTTCGATCTGTTCCGCTGCTGCATGGAGAAAAGGTTCGATATCTCCGCACTCGCTTCCAAACGAAAGCGACTGACAGCCGATTGTCTCGGCAATCGTTACACCACCGAGTGCAAAGCGATCAGCACGCTGGACAGCAAAATAGAAGGGAAGTTCAAGAACGAGATCGATGGCACCGCTCGCGACGGCTGCCTGAGCACGTGTCCATTTATCCGTAAAGGCGGGCTCACCACGCTGCATGAACGTCCCGCTCATGATGGCGACGATGACGTCGGCATCCGTTTCCCGTCGTGCTGTCGTCGCTTGATAATAGTGTCCGTTATGAAACGGATTGTACTCTGAAATGATAGCTGTCATCCTCATGAAAACTTTCTCCTTTGCAAACCGAATTAAGTGCGGTAATATGGATAAAGACGTCCAAAAGTGTTCGTTCTCTAGCGATTTCAGTGTAAAGAAAAAACATTGACAAAACAAGATGTCCTCTCTATAATTCATATTGTTGCAATTGAGGTGATTCGGATGAAATGGTCCCTGATGCAATTGAATAAATTGCGCAATCTGGGTCAACTTCAGGTTAACGAGACGATCGAGCTCAATGAGCTAGTCGCCCTCCATCCGGATATCCGGGCGGTGCAACCTGTGCACGTTCGTGCAAATGCATCGTTTACATCGAATCAATTAATATTCAATCTTCGGATTACCGGCGAAATGACGCTTCCGGATGCCCGGACGCTAAATGACGTCGCTTATCCATTCGAGATTGAATCCATCGAGCCATTCCTGCTCGAGGTCGATGCTGTTTCGAACGAAGCAGATGACATCAACGTGCCGATCGGGAATACGGTCGATCTTCGACCGCTCGTGCAAGAATTGATTTTACTTCATGTGCCAGTGCAAGTGCATGGGGATGATGAAGAGAATCAGTTGGTTGAGGGGGAAGGCTGGACGATTCTTTCTGAAGAAGATCCAGAGGAAACCGAACCAAAAATCGATCCGCGACTCGCGGGTCTCGCTCAGTTCTTTAAAAAAGATCAGGATTCCTGATTTCTGAAGTAAAGGCGAGTGTATTTTTTCAAGGAGGTGGACAACGATGGCAGTACCATTCCGCAGAACGTCGAAAACACGCAAACGTCTTCGCCGTACTCATTTCAAACTCCGTGTACCAGGTATGGTCGAGTGCCCAAACTGTGGTGAAATGAAACTTTCACACCGCGTTTGTAAAGCATGTGGCTCGTACAAAGGTAAAGAAATCGTCAGCAAATAAGCTGATTGATCGGTATAAAAGCGACCTTCGAATCGAGAAATCGGTTTTAAGGTCGCTTTTTTCATGAAAGGGGATATGAATAGATGAATGTTGGAATCATTGGCGCGGGTGCCATCGGGTTATTGCTTGCCTCTTATTTATCGGAAGATCATGCAGTCACGCTTTATGTGCGACAAGAACAAGATGAGGAACGACCAATCATTCGCGATGGACAAGCGAGTCGTCTCGTACGGATCCGGAAGATTGATCGGCTCGAGTCAGAAGACTTGGTGTTTGTCGCGACAAAGTCGTATGATATAAAAAGTGTGATTCCATTCCTTAAACGGCTGACGTGTCCCGTCATGTTCCTGCAAAATGGAATGGATCATTTGAAATGGAAAGAGCAATTGCCGCATGTCTTATTTGGTGTCGTCGAACATGGTGCCATGCGCACTGCACCGTTTGAAGTCCAGCATACTGGAAAAGGACGCATCCGCTACGGAAATCAAGAGGTAGTGAACTTGTCGTCAAAGCAGCTGTGCTTTGAACTTGAGTCAGATATGGAAGCCGTTTTATTGACGAAGCTGTTCATCAACGTCGTCATCAATCCAGTGACGGCTTATTACGGTGTTGAGAATGGATCCTTATTAGAGATGCCTTATCGAGAAGAAGCCCGTCAATTATTTGACGAAATGCGGACGATTTTCCCGCACCATGACATTACTTATTCCGAAATCGAGCGGATCATGAAGAATACGAGCAAAAATCGTTCTTCCATGTTACGAGATCTTGAGTATGGACGACGAACGGAAGTAGAACCGATACTTGGATACGCATTACGTCAGGCGACGACTGCGACGCCACGTTTATCTTTTTATTATGAACAGATCAAACAGAGGGAGGGTCCGCAGTGACAGTCTTCATCATTTTTCCTTTATTCAGCCTGATTGCGTTGTATCTCGTCTTTCTACTTCTATTTCGGAAACATGGGAAGGCTGTTCGATTTGCACTCGACTTTGGAACATTCATCGTTCTGTATGCGATTCATGTTGCATTGATTGCCTTGACCGGAACAAATTACTTAGGGTGGATCGTCATCGTCGTGTTGTTGGTGTTTGCGTTGAATGCACTCTGGCAACGAATTCGTCAACTTGATGTTGATTTGAGACAAATGATTCGCCACAGTTGGCGGATCATCATCTTGCTGGCATTACCCGTCCATTTCATACTGTTCGTACTCGGTATTCGTCAACTGTTCATCAGCTGACCAGTTAGGTAAGAAAGAAGGGATTTTGTTTGAAGGTACAACCATTTGAAGCCTTATACGATGATAACTCGTTGATGCATCGTGCTTCACGAGAAGAATTCTTAACATATGTCGACCACCTTGGAGAGAGTGGTTTAGCGTCGAGGAGCCGTTTGCTTGAAGAACGTCACTACCCGCATCTTGCGGCACTGACAGACGAACTCGAACGCCAAAATCCGAACATGACGGAGCGTTTGCGGGAACGTGTCGCGAAGCTTCGTACGGGTGAAGCTCAAGTTGTCATTACAGGGCAACAAACGGGTATCTTTGGCGGACCATTATATGCGATCTATAAATTGTTGACCTGTCTGAAGGTCGCGCAGCAGGCGGAAACGACACTTGGGCGGCCTGTCGTTCCGATTTTTTGGCTCGCGACCGAAGATCACGATTTTGATGAGATTAACCATGTTTACGTTCCGACAGCGGATTATCAAACGCGTAAAATCGCTGTCACACCTTCAGAATCGATTGCCCGTTCGGTCAGTCGGCTCTCTTTTGATCAAGCAGCACTTCTTGAAATCATCGAAGAGACATTCCGAGCAATGCCAGAAACGGTTCATACGAAACAATTAGTTGCGCGCCTGAAGCAACTCGTTGAAGCGTGTACATCGTATGGGATGTTTTTCTCACAATTGATCGGTGAATTGATCGATTTTGATGTTGTCTTCTTTGATGCGGATACACATTCTGTCCGTGAACTCGAGATTCCGTTCTTTGAACGGTTGATTCAAGACAATGCGGAATTTAGACGAGCATTGACGGATGGTATTTCACAGACGCAAGAGTTACCGGATACATTCTTGAACGAGGAAGCGGCGCATCTTTTCGTCGATGATCACGGTCGTCAGTTACTGTATCCGACAGCAGACGGATTCGAAACGAAACAAGGAAAGCAATATACGGAGCTTGAATTGATCGCGTTGCTGTACGCCAGTCCGGAACGTTTCTCCAACAGTGTCGTCACACGTCCATTGATGCAGGATTACCTGTTCCCGACGCTTGCCTATATCGGGGGTCCGGGGGAGTTAGCATACTGGACACGCTTACGACCGCTCTTTCATCATCTGAATTGGACGATGCCGTTATTGATTCCCCGCATGGGTGGGTTACTCGTGCGTCGTAGCGATGAAAAACGTCTTGCTAAACTCGAGGTGTCGCTCGAAGAAATCGTCCGATCAGGCGTTCCGATTCCGGTTTATTCAGAAGAGAAAATGACAGGACGTATGCAGACGGCAGCAATGTTAAAAGACAGTTTCGTCTCCGAATTCCTTTCGCTCGAACAGAATCTACTGCGGACATCGAGTAAGAGTGAGAAGGTCAAGAGACAGCTCGATCAAGCAGTCGCTAGTCTACTGGCAGAAGATCGACGTCGGTTCGATCGACAAACACGGCAATATAAAGAGACCGCTTATCATCTTCTTCCTGATGGAGCGCTGCAAGAGCGGATTCATTCTGTCCTCCCGTGGTTGAATTACCATGGTCTTGATTTTGTTCGGGACTTAAGAACAGCCTATGAAGCAAATGCGAGTGATCAACTGAAGATTTTCCTTTAAACCTGCTGAAACTAGCAGGTTTTTTCTCTTTTTTAGCGAAAATTACACAAAAGTTAAATAAATCAAGGAAACTGTCTCATTTTCGTAACGTTTTCACGAGAGAATGTGATACATTGAAAAAGAGTAACGTCCTTCAAGGACAGTGAAAGGTGAGGCAGGACATGTTTGAGCATGAAACAGTATTGAAATGGGAGTCGATCGAAGGACTCGCGATTAAACCCGACGGTATTTACGTCGATTGTACATTAGGTGGAGCAGGACACAGCGAAGAGATCGTCAAGCAATTGACGACAGGTCATCTATACGCATTTGATCAAGATGATGTCGCCCTCGCTCATGCAGCAGAACGTCTCGCGGCGTATGAAGGTCGCTTTACTTTAATAAAGAGTAATTTTGCTTATCTGAAAGAGCAATTAGCAGCACATGGCGTCGAGAAAGTGGACGGCATCTTATTCGATCTCGGTGTCTCTTCACCACAATTAGACGAAGGGGAACGAGGATTTAGTTACAATCACGACGCACGTCTCGACATGCGCATGGATCAATCTTCTCCACTTTCTGCTTACGAAGTCGTCAATGAGTGGCCGTACAATGATCTCGTACGTATCTTCTTTACATACGGGGAAGAGAAATTCTCGAAACAGATTGCGCGCAAAATCGAAAAAGCGCGGGAAGAGCGACCGATCGAGACGACGTTCGAACTCGTCGAATTGATCAAGGATGCGATTCCGGCACCAGCACGACGTAAAGGTGGTCACCCTGCGAAACGGACATTCCAAGCAATCCGGATCGCCGTCAATGATGAACTGAATGTCTTTGACCGTGCAGTACACCAAGCCATTGATTTATTACGGGTCGGTGGACGTCTATGTGTCATTACGTTCCATTCACTTGAAGATCGCATGTGTAAACAAGCAATCAAAGAAAAATCATCACTACCCGAGCTTCCACCGGGGTTACCGATGATTCCCGTCGAAATGGAGCCGGAACTCCGACTCGTCACACGCAAGCCGATTACGGCTGGTGTTGAAGAGCTCGATGATAACCGTCGCGCCCGATCGGCAAAATTACGAGTTGCTGAAAAAATGAAAGAAACTTGAGAGGAGCATTCCAATGGCAGAACCACTTCGTAAATCGGTCCAAACGGTTCAACCCGTTCGTCAACAACCTGTTCAGGAACCACGAAAGACGGAAGATATCGCGCGTCGCGTCGCCGTCCGTCCGAAGTATCGCTTGTATCCCTTTGAAAAATTCTTATACAGCGCGATGATTGGTGGTCTTGTGTTATTTGGGAGTTTGACGATCAGTACGCATAACGAAGCGTATAATGTGAGCCGTGATTTAGCGAAAGAGAACCAAGTCACACAATCACTCAAAAAAGAAAACGAACGTTTACAACTAGAGGTCACGAACTTAAGCTCTCCGGAACGGATTTATAAGATTGCAAAAGAACAGGGTCTTGATATGCGTAAAGGGAACATCAAGGTGATTCCTAAATGAATCCACTGAAAAAATCCCGTTGGAGAGTAGCCTTTATCATGGTGATATTTGCTACTCTCTTTTTTGTGTTCATTGGCCGATTTTTGTATTTAGCAACGACAAAACAGTTCCACGGTGAAGATATGATTGCATATGCGGAAAAGAAACGATGGGAGTCTCAAGAAACGCTTGGAGCAGAACGTGGCGAGATTTTCGACCGTCTCGGTTCCCCGATTGCGATCAATATTCCATCCTATCATCTGATTGGCGTTTATCGACTTGGTGGTGTCAAAGATCCAGATGAGACGATCGTCGACTTTAAAAAGACGGCTGAAGGTCTTGCGCCGATTCTTGGGATGACGACGAAGGAACTGGAGACCTATCTGATTGAAAACAAAGACCGTTCTCAAATTGAATTCGGAAAAAAAGGAAATGATTTGACGCTTGATCAAAAAGAGAAGATCGACAATCTGAAGCTTCCTGGCATCCGGATGATTGAAGAGCCGAAACGATACTATCCGAACGGCATCTTCTTGTCTGATACACTGGGGTTCGTTCAAAAGATCACCGAGGAAAATGGTCGGGTCGCTTTACAAGGTCAGATGGGAATCGAGAAGCAGTATGATAATGCTTTAAGTGAATCTTACGGAGCCCGTGTCTTTGAAAAGGATCGTAGCGGTAATCCGCTGATTCAAGGTGCGTCACGTGTCTCGAACGAACCGAAGGATGGATCGAATCTCTATTTGACGATCGATCATCGAATCCAACAGTCGCTTGAAAAAGAGATGCAAAAAATGTACAACACGTACAAACCGAAAAATGCGACAGGTATCGTCATGGATGCGAAGACTGGTGAAATCCTCGCTATGGCGGATCGCCCATCGTTCAACCCGAATTTACGTGATATGAAAGATTTCACGAATTTTGCCGTCTCGTCACGATTCGAGCCAGGTTCAACGATGAAAATCTTTACGCTCGCAGCGGCGATTGATGCGGGAGTCTTCCGTCCGAATGAGATGTATAAATCGGGTAGTTATAACTACAAAGGAACGGTCATCAAGGATTATAACGATGTCGGTTGGGGAACCATTCCGATGATTGAAGGGGTCTATCACTCCTCAAACGTCATGTTCTCGAAGTTGACAGCAGAAAAACTTGGGATCGAACGGTATAAAGATTATTTTAAGAAGTTTCATTTTGACCAACGAACGGGTATAGACATCTCGGGAGAAGTAAATAGTCAATCCGACTTGTCTAAACCGTTGAATGCGCTCATCACCTCATGGGGGCAATCGACTGCGGTCACGCCGATGCAATTGCTTCAAGGAGCGACAGCGATCGCTGGAGACGGCGAGATGGTCAAACCGCATATCATCCAAAAAGCGGATCATACGGATAAGGCACCATACCGAGCGAAAACAGAGGTCGTCGGTAAACCGATCTCCGCTGAAGCGGCAAAAGCAACACGCGAAGCACTCGACGGTGTCGTCAATAGTAAGCTTGGTACAGGTCAAATGTATAAGTTGAAAGATTACCGGGTCATTGGGAAGACCGGAACGGCTCAGATTTCTGAGAATGGAAAGTATATTCAAGGACAATTCATTCACTCGTTTATCGGTATGGCCCCCAAAGATGATCCGGAATTGATCATGTACATCGCGGTAGATCGTCCATCGAAAAACGAATCATCTGTTTCTGGTCCGCTCATCATGAGTCCTGTGTTCAAAAGTGTCATGAATACGGCACTACAGTATCGTAGTATCCAACCGGAAACGCAAAAGGATTCGGTGGATGTCAAAGCGAAGATCACGCCAAGTTATATCAAGAAGAGTGCTCGACAAGCGACTGATTTAGCAAAAGAACAAGAGGCAGTTGCGATCATCCTAGGCGATGGTGCTGAAGTCGTTTCACAGATTCCATCCCGTGGACAGGAATTCGTCAGCGGAGAACGTGTCTTGCTGAAAACATCAAATACGTTCAAGATGCCGGATTTGACCGGTTGGTCGCAACGAGATGTCAAAAAGCTTGTCAGCTTATATGATTTGAAGCTCGACGTCATCGGTAAAGGTTTTGTAACCAAACAATCGGCTCGAACTGGTACACTAGTGAAGGAAAATGGAAAGTTGACGGTCGAACTAGCTGAACCTAAAGAGTAACGGTAGAGCAAGTTTCCTGATTTCTACAGGAAGACGAGGACGAACAGGAGTCATTCGTTGACTTTTGCATTCGTCCTCTTTTGCTGTCATCGAATGGAGGTATATATCATGTTAACAATTACGCAACTCGCTGAATGGTTGCATCTCGATGTCAAAGATGATCGTATCGTTCGTCATTTTGCAACGGATTCACGCGCACAACTGGAAGACGGTCTCTATGTTCCGATTCAGGGAGCACGCGTCGATGGTCATCGATTCCTTGAAGGTGCAAAAAACCAAGGAGCGATCGTCACCTTATGGAAGAAAGGCATTGATCGACCAGACATCGATATCGTTTTCTTGGAAGTCGATGAACCATTGGTTGCCCTGCAACAAATCGCAAAACGATACTTAATGCAGATTGCGCCGAAAATTGTCGCCATCACTGGATCAAATGGGAAGACATCGACGAAGGACATGGTCGAGAGCGTACTCAAGACGACGTTTAAGACACATAAGACACAAGGAAACTTCAATTCGGATATCGGAATGCCATTAACGATTCTCATGATGCCAGCTGATACGGAAGTCGCTGTGCTTGAGATGGGAATGAACGGGTTTGGCGATATTGAATTCCTATCGAATCTAGCTGAGCCAGATATCGCACTCGTCACGAACATCGGCGAATCGCATGCGGAGCAAGTCGGTGGACGCAGTGGCATCGCCAAAGCGAAGCTTGAGATTCAATCCGGACTCAAACCAGGTGGTCATTTATTCGTTGATGGTGACGAACCACTTCTCGCAGAAGTCGAAGCGGAGAAGATCGGCTATCAAATCGGAAATACGTACCGGATCGAAACGAAGGAAGCAACGTTCTTTGGAACGACCTTTACTTACGATGGCACCGCTTTTCACCTACCAGTGCTAGGGAAACACCAAGTCCGAAATGCAGCATATGCAATTGCGACAGCACGTGCACTTGGCGTGACGGACGCCCGGATTCAAGAAGGGTTCGATGCGGTTGAATTGACACCGATGCGGATGGAACGATTACTCTTTGAAGAGACTGCGGTCATCAATGATGCGTATAACGCGAGTCCGACATCAATGAATGCAGCGATTGAGACGGTCACTGCGCTGGAAGGGTATACGACACGCGTTCTCGTCCTCGGCGATATGTATGAATTAGGGGACCAAGAACGCTTATTACATGCCTCGGTCGGAAAGCGGATTGCGTTACCTGTCTCGCATGCTATCCTAGTAGGGGAGAAAGGCGCGTGGATTGCTGAAGGAATCAGCGACCCGTCTGTTCAAATCCAATTCGCGACAACCGTCGAGGATGCTGCAAAACGATTGCGTCCATTGCTCGGAGAACGAACAATCGTTTTATTGAAAGCGTCACGTGGGATGGCGCTTGAACGGATATTAACCTATCTGAACGAAAACTAATTTTTGAAAAAAGGGTGTCTGCTATGATCACATTATTCATCAGTCTTATTCTTGCATTTCTTGTTGTACTACTCGTCATGCCAAAGGCGATTCCATTTCTACACCAATTGAAGTTCGGTCAGGAAATTCGGGAAGAAGGACCGCAATGGCATCAGGTCAAATCCGGAACACCGACGATGGGTGGAATCGTCATTCTTGTCGCGATGATCGTCAGCGTTCTCGGTGCAGTCGTCATGGGCGATCTATCGACGACACAATTATCGTTACTGTTTTTAACACTTGCTTATGGCGTCATCGGCTTCATTGATGATTACATCAAAGTCGTCAAGAAACGTAACCTTGGTCTGAATTCGAAACAAAAATTAATTGGACAAATCGTCGTCGGATTGTTATTCGTCTGGTTGAGCGGTGGATTCACGAGTGATGCGACGTATCTATCGATTCCATTTACCGATTTTGAGCTTGATTTCGGTATCGTCTATCCATTTGTTGCCTTGTTCTGGTTAGTTGGCTTCTCAAATGCAGTCAACTTGACGGATGGATTGGACGGTCTCGTATCATTCACAGCGATTCCAACATTCTTGTTCTTCGGATTATACAGTTGGTTTATCGCGGATGAAGTAGGCGCTGCTTGTTTTGCTTTCTCAGCAGTCGGTGCATTGATCGGATTCTTGTTATTCAATGCGCACCCAGCGAAGATCTTCATGGGAGATACAGGTTCACTTGCACTCGGTGCTGCACTAGCAGGTCTATCGATTGTCTTAAAACTGGAATTACTACTCGTCTTAATCGGTATCGTGTTCGTTGTCGAGACATTATCCGTCATTCTACAAGTCATCTCCTTTAAGACGACAGGGAAACGGATTTTCAAAATGAGCCCAATTCACCATCACTTCGAAATGGTCGGTTGGAGCGAATGGCGGATCGTCGGTACATTCGCAGGAATCAGCTGTTTGATGGCATTCATCGCCTATCTATTCGTGTAATAAAAAAGAAGAGAGAAAGTGAGCGATTCAACAATGGAACAACGACAATGGAATGATCAAAAAGTGCTCGTTCTCGGAACGGCGAAAAGTGGAATCGCAGCAGCTCGGTATTTAGCGAGTGTTGGTGCAGAGGTAACGGTCAATGACGGGAAAACGCCGTCCGAGAGTGATCAAGCGACGCTTGCATCGCTCGACGTTAAGACGGTCTACGGTGAGCACCCGCTCACACTACTCGACGACATCGATTTGATCGTCAAGAATCCAGGAATTCCGTATCACATTGATCTGCTACAAGAAGCCTTGCGACGCGATATTCCGGTTTGGACAGAGGTAGAACTGGCGTATCAAGCAACCGATGCGACGTGGATTGCCATCACAGGATCGAACGGGAAAACGACGACGACGACGCTTGTCCATGAATTGTTGAAAACCGGTACGCGGCGTGTACATTTGGCAGGAAACATTGGATTCCCGGCAATTGAAATCGCATGTCAGGCGAAACAGGACGATATCATCGTCATTGAATTATCAAGTTTTCAATTGATGGGGATCGAGCAGTTCCGACCATACACGGCAGCGTTTTTGAATTTATCACCGGCGCATCTGGATTATCATGGTGATTTTGAATCGTATGGCGAAGCGAAAGCCCGGATCTTTAAGAACATGAAAGAAACGGATCGTCTTGTCTTGAATGCCGATGATACGTCCGTTAATGCGCTCGGAAAGACTGCTGAAGTAACGCCACTCTTGTTCTCTCGTCGTCAATCGGCGTACGCAGAAGTCATGAACGATACGTTGACAATCAATGGGACGAGTATCTTACCTGTTGATGAACTGGCTCTCGGTGGTGGGCATAATGTCGAGAACGTTCTCGCAGCCTTAACACTCGTCGAACCGTTTAACTTAGCATTATCTGACGTTCAACACGTTCTACGGACGTTTGGTGGTGTAGAGCACCGGACACAGTTCGTCGGTGAAATTGCTGGTCGAAAAGTTTACAACGACTCAAAAGCGACGAATAATGTTGCAACAGAAGCGGCGTTGTCCGGATTTACGGCACCTATCATCTGGTTATGTGGCGGACTCGAGCGTGGAGCGGATTTGACACCGTTACTCGATTCAATGAAGCACGTCAAACACGTCATCGGACTTGGTGAGACGGGTCATCGATTCGGAACGCTTGCGTCAGAAAATGGCTATACGTCGACCGTTGTTGAGGCGATGGATGAAGCGGTGAAAGTCGCGTTTGAAGTGTCACAACCCGGCGACATCATTCTTCTGTCACCAGCATCTGCAAGTTGGGATCAATACAAGACATATGAAGAGCGCGGCGATCATTTCGTTCGTGCCGTACATGAAGTAGGAGGAACAACAGTATGAAAATCGTCGTCTCTGGAGGCGGTACAGGCGGTCACATTTATCCGGCACTCGCTATGATCCGGGAGCTCGAAAAACGCATGCCGTGTGAGGTCCTCTATATCGGAACAGAAAATGGTCTCGAGGCGGATATCGTCCGTCGCGCGGGAATCCCATTTGAATCGATTGAGATTTCTGGCATCCGTCGTTCCTTGTCGTTCGAAAACGTCAAGACCGGTATCCGGTTCGTCAAGAGCGTCCGGCGTGTTCGTCGACTACTGCGTCAGTTCCAACCGGATATCGTCGTCGGTACAGGTGGATTCGTTTGTGGACCGGTATTGTATACGGCTGCAAAAATGGGTTTCAAGACACTCGTTCATGAACAAAACAGTTTACCTGGTATCACGAATAAATTCTTAGCTCGGTATGTGGACCGGGTTGCACTCTCTTTTAAAGGGTCTGGACATCACTTCGGTAAGAATGAAGCGAAGACGGTTTTAATTGGAAATCCGCGTGCTTCTGAAGTGGCAGAGCTCAACATCAATCCGCTTGAAGAGCGACAACGTTTCGGTTTTGAGGAAGGACGCCCTCTCATCGTCATCTATGGCGGTAGTCGTGGCGCACCCGCAATCAACGAAGCAGTCGTCGATATGATGCCAAAGGTCGAGCAAGCAGGCTGGTCGCTCCTCTTCGTTACGGGTCAAATTCATTACGATACGATTGTGTCACGCGTCGGTTCCGTACCAGAACGCATTCAACTTCGTCCATTCGTATATGATTTACCGAATATCTTAAAAGCCAGCCAACTCGTCATTTCGCGTTCGGGAGCAAGTACGCTTGCAGAGCTGACGACACTCGGCTTACCGAGTGTGCTCATCCCAAGTCCTTACGTGACGGAAAATCATCAAGAGGTCAATGCCTCATCGCTCGTCGAGACAGGTGCGAGTCTATTGATTCGTGAACAGGAACTGACAGGTGATCGGTTGTTTGAGGCATGTGAAAAAGCGTTAGCACAACAACAAACGATGTCTGAAGCGGCGCTTGCGCTCGGTATGCCGAACGCTTCACGGGACTTGGTTGATGAATTGTTACGATTGACGGCACAAAAAAACTAAACTATTGCAGGAAAAGACCGATAGGGAAATGAACTGTTACGTATAGAGGGGGAATGAGACGTGAGGGAACGGAGAGCGGTCGGACGACCACAAGAGGACGAGAACGTCCGTAGCCTCGAGGATAAGATACCTTATATCCGTGAACAACGTCGCAAAAAAGCCAACCGAAGACTCATTTATGTCCTGATTCTGATTGGTCTATTGGTCGGTGTCGTCTTTTATCTACAATCGAGTTATTCTCGGGTTGCTCAATTTGATATCGAGGGTAATGTCAATGTGAAGTCTGCTGATATCTTGCAAGCGTCCGGGATTAAGGTGAAGGAAACACACGCCTTTAATGTATCGGAAGAAGACGTTCTTGAGCGAATCGAGAAGGTTCCGGGTATTCAAGAAGCGACGATGCAAAAACAGTTTTTGCATCAATATCGCGTGACGGTGACGGAAGAGAAAGAGATTGCTTACGCGAAGGATAAACCGGGAGACCGGATCGTGCTTGCGGACGGGACGATCATTCCTGGAAAGTCGAAGGAAGAACTATTCGATGCTCCGATCTTGACAGGATTCACGGATCAGTCATTAAATCGATTGACGAAGGAACTTGTTAAAATCGAGCCGAAAGTACGAAGCCGGATTTCCGAGATCGTCGCAAACGATAAGACGGACAAAGGCGGTCTGAAGTTATTCATGACGGATGGGAATACGGTATTACTCAGTACGTCTGCCTTTTCAAATTCCTTGAATGAATACGTGAAGGTCATTTCTGCCTTACCGAAAGGAAAGACGGGAACAATTACAATTGATGGCGGTATCTATTTCAAACCATATAAAGGGAAAAAATAGAAGATTCGTAAAGGGTTGACGAACAAAAAAACAAACGTGTGTTTTCATTCGTCGACCGTTGTTCGAATCGTCATCAAATCGTAATCTATTCGAACGCTAAGACGGGCAATAACTTCTTTTCGTAAGTATTTATATAGTGTAGACTTAAACGAGAAGAAGCCTGTCCTGTTCCTAGAATATAATTAGGAATAAAAAGGATTAGTATTATGAAAGTGGAGGTGTCACTCCCATGGAAACGAAAGGTACGATTGCCGCACTCGACATAGGGACATCGGAGGTGAAACTCATCGTCGGTGAACTACTTGGTGGAACGCTGAACGTTCTTGCTGAAGGTTCTGCACCATCCGCGGGTGTTAAACGAGGTGTCATCGTTGACATCGATCAAACGGTACATGCCATTAAACAAGCGGTCACGGAAGTGGAACGTACACTTGGTGAACCAATTGGTGAAGTATATGTCGCTATTTCTGGCGAACACATTCAAGTGAAGGATTGCCAGGGGATGACATCGATCAAAGGTGAGGACAATGAAATCACAGATGATGACGTGAAAGATGTTCTGCATTCTGCGATGGTCATGCGAATTCCAAACGAACTCAGTGTCGTCGATGTTCTACCGAAGACGTTTACGGTCGATCAGCAAACGGAGATCACTGATCCTAGAGGAATGATTGGTTATCGTCTCGAAGTAACAGGGAAGCTCATCATCGGAGCAAAGACGATCCTACATAGCATTAAACGTTCCATTGAACGGGCTGGTTTAGAGCTTGCTGGATATGTGCTGGAGAGTTTAGCGGTATCTAGAATCGCAGCATCGATTGATGAACTCGAACTCGGTGTCGGAATCATCGACATCGGACATGAGACGACGACACTTTCCATCTATGAAAAGAATGATCTCGTCTACTCGACGACGTTGCCATACGGTGGCGATCATCTGACACGTGATTTGACGTATAAGATGAATTGTAAATATCAAGATGCGAAGCTCGCAAAAGAAGAGTACGGTGTTGCCCTTGAAGCACTCGGTGATCCGGAAGAGAAAGTTTCTTACGTCACGATCAACGGGGAACATCGTTTCGAGCCACAATCAGAAATCGGTTTCGTGTTAGAAGCACGACTTGAGGAAATCTTCGAGATGATTCAAAAACGAATGACGCAAGCCGGATACGCTCATATGAACAGCGGTTTAATCTTGTGTGGCGGAAGTTCTTCACTGCCGGGAATCGACCAGCTTGGAAAACGAATCTTCAAGCAGAGCGTCAATGTCTATCAACCTGCTAGTCTTGGTATTCGTCATCCGAAGTATGCCGTCGCAGCTGGTATGTTACGTTATGTACTGTCACGAAGCGCCGTATCGAAATCAGGTTTCGACCGCGCGGAAGAGAAGGAAGTCGTAGCACACGGACGTGAACAGGATGCACTGCTCATGAACGAACAAGCGACACCTGTTCGAGAAGAACGGTCGACACGTGAACAGCCTCCAAAAGAGAAAAAGTCATTCAGCAGTTTCTTTGAGAAATTCTTTGGTTAATGCCTACAAAAAATCCAATGAGTAAAAAATATTAGGGGGCCCTTTTTATGTTGCATTTTGATGAAATGATGGACCAAGTAGCAAAAATCAAGGTCATCGGTGTAGGTGGTGGCGGTTCGAACGCCGTCAACCGAATGATTGAACACGGTGTCCAAGGCGTAGAATTCATCGCAGTAAACACGGATGCGCAGGCATTGAACATGTCACAAGCTGACGTAAAACTACAACTCGGTGCTAAATTGACACGCGGTCTCGGTGCGGGTGCCAATCCGGAAATCGGTAAAAAAGCGGCGGAAGAGAGCCGTGAGCAATTAACAGAAATCCTTTCTGGTGCTGACATGGTCTTCGTCACAGCGGGAATGGGTGGCGGAACGGGTACAGGAGCAGCTCCTGTCATCGCGGAGATTTCAAAAGAGATCGGCGCATTGACAGTCGGTGTCGTCACAAAACCATTCATGTTCGAAGGACGTAAACGGATGCAACATGCTGTTTCAGGTGTCCAGAACTTCAAAGAAAAAGTCGATACGTTAATCGTCATTCCGAACGACAAATTACTTGAAATCGTCGATCGGAATACACCAATGCTTGAAGCGTTTAAAGAAGCGGATAACGTCTTGCGTCAAGGTGTACAGGGTATCACTGACTTGATCGCCGTACCTGGTCTGATCAACCTCGACTTCGCCGATGTGAAGACGATCATGACTGAGAAAGGTTCTGCTTTGATGGGTGTAGGTGTCGCGACAGGCGAGCACCGCGCGACGGAAGCAGCGAAAAAAGCGATTTCGAGTCCGTTGCTTGAGACATCGATCGAAGGCGCAAAAGGTGTTCTGATGAACATCACAGGTAGTGCGAACCTCAGCTTGTACGAAGTGACGGAAGCCGCACAAATCGTCCAGAGTGCAGCCGATGAGGAAGTCAACTTGATCTTCGGTTCTGTCATCAACGATAACCTAGAAGATGAAATCATCGTCACAGTCATCGCGACGGAATTCGAAAACGAACCACTCGATTTCGAAATCCCATCGGCACAAGAGATGATGAAAAACCTCTTGAAGAAAAAACAAGCGACTCCACCACCAACTGAGGAGTCTAAACCACAAGTCGAAGAGACACCTGTCAGCTCGAATCCTGAACCGGCTAAAGCGCCAGATGTCGAAGAAACGATGGACATCCCATCATTCCTTCGCCGGAATAATCGTTGATCGATGTTCCAGTGACACGACTGCTAAATGATGAGGTGTCGCGAAAGCGGCGCCTCTTTTTTTAAAATCAAAGGAGGCATGAACATGTTTGGACAATGGATCAAATGGGATACACCGACGGGTACCGTACGTGCCGCCTTTACGACGAAGTTCGCAGCCCCTCATGAGAACGGAAATTTAGGATTACATGTCAACGATGATCGCGACGGTGTCATCCAGAACCGACAAGTCATCGCACGTCAGCTTGATCTCTCCCTTGAGAACTCGATTTGGGCACAGCAAGTTCACGGAAATCACGTCGAACAGGTGACGACACTTGACTCTGGGCGCGGTGCTTTGGATTACGAAACAGCGATTCCGGGTACAGATGGATTGGTGACGACCGATTCAAATGTCTTATTGATGATGCTGTTCGCTGACTGTGTGCCGCTTGTCTTCTGTGATCCGACGACAGGAATCATCGCGAATACGCACGCCGGCTGGCGCGGAACTGTCGGCAATATCGTCGAGGAAACAGTCAAGCAAATGGAACGTGCGGGTGCGAGTCGTTCATCGATTCAAATGGTCATCGGTCCATCGATCCGTGATTGTTGTTACGAAGTCGATCAACCCGTCATCGATGCAATCGATGCGCTTGAACTCGATGAGTCTCCTTACATACGCAAGGAAGATGGAAAAGCGATGTTATCGCTACAAAAAACGAACGCTGCGCTAGCTGAGCGTTGTGGAGTCGGTGATGTCCTTGACACAGGTCTATGTACACACTGTCAGGCGGAAGATTACTTCTCTTATCGCCACGGCGACCACGGTGGTCGCTTTGCAAGTTTGATCGTAAAGGAGTCATTGGATGTCAATTCTTGATAATGTACAAGAGGTTACGAAACGAATGCAACAAGCGAGTGAAAAGAGTTCTTCAGAAAAGCAGGTACAGTTGATTGGCGTGACGAAATCAGTCTCAAGTCAAGTTGCTTCTGAATTATTAGCAGCAGGTGTGACCCATCTCGGTGAAAATCGTCCGGATGGATTGCTCGAAAAACAGGCAGAGCTCGGACGAACCGCCTGTACATGGCACTTCATCGGTACGCTACAAACGCGTAAAGTTCGTCAGATCATCGATGCCATTGACGTGCTGCATTCCCTTGACCGTCTTCATTTGGCGGAAGAGATCAATAAACGAACGGACCGAATCATTGATTGTTTCATTCAAGTCAACGTTTCTGGAGAAGAATCGAAGCAAGGCATCGCGCCTGAGGATGTACCGTCGTTCTTACATGAAATCGGTCAGTATCCAGCGATTCGTGTCATCGGACTGATGACGATGGCACCGTTAACGGAAGATACGACGCGTATCCGTGAGGTATTCCGGTCATTAAAAACATTGCAAGAAGAGGTCAAGGCGAAAAAATTGTCGTATGCTCCATGTACGGAGTTATCTATGGGAATGTCGTCTGATTTTGAGATCGCCATCGAAGAAGGGGCGACGTTCGTCCGAATCGGGACGACGCTCGTTCACACCTAAACGAGAAGAAGGGAGAATGGATATGGGTTTTAAATCAAAAATGCAAAATCTATTTCTCGGCAACAGCGACGATTTAGATGAACTTGAATATGAAAATGATGCTACAATAAATAAAGGTAGAGGTGCTTCACAACAAGAGTATGAAGAGTATTACGAGGAATCTACCCCAAGTGTTACTCAAAAGGAGGACAGCGTGAGACAATCGAATATCGTGCCGCTTCATGCGACGAAAAAAACGAAATCGCAAGTCATCTTGAGTGAACCACGTGTCTTCAACGAAGCCCAGGAAATCGGGGAACATCTTCGTCAGAACCGTGCTGTCATCGTCAATATGCAGCGTATGTCAAAAGATCAATCACGACAGATGATCAATTTCTTATCTGGTGTCGTCTTCGCTCTCGATGGAACGATTACGACGATCAGTCAGAATACCCTCCTCTGTGTTCCGAACAACGTCGAGTTAGCTGGTAGCATCTCGAATCTTCTTGGAGAAGATGATATTAATCATAAGGGGTGGTAAGTATGGATTCTCAAGTGATGTACGCAATTGGTCGTACATTGAGTACGTTATTACAGTATTACAGTTACGTCATGATCGTTTATATCCTGCTTTCGTGGTTCCCGAATGCCCGTGATTCTAAATTCGGACAAGTGCTCGCGATGTTAGTCGAGCCATTCCTAGCGCCCTTCCGTCGTATCATCCCGCCTATCGGGGGCATGCTGGATATCTCACCGATTGTAGCCTTCCTCGTCTTGAACTTGGCTCAATCGGGTATCCGAGCAATCTTTTTAGTATGAGCGTATACGATCATTATCGTGGAAGCGAGCGGGAATTCGTCGATTCAGTCTTGAACTGGATCGATCATGTGGAAGCGACCTATACGTTCAAATTAACGGATTTCCTAGATCCACGTGAACAACAAATCACACAAGAACTCGTCGGCTCGAAATGCGCCCTCTTTTTTGAGGGCGGTTTCGAAGGCGCTGAACGTAAACGCGCAATCCTCGCACCAGATTATTATGAATACAACGCGGATGACTTTGACATTTCCATCTATCGCATTCATTATCCTACTAAATTCGTTGAACTTTCTCATCGTCAAGTCACCGGTACATTATTGAACGTCGGATTGAAACGATCTAAATTCGGCGACGTCATCATTCAGGATCAAGTACAGTTTGCCGTCGCGGACGAAGTCGCGACCTATATCGAAGCAAACGTCGAACGTGCAGGGAAGACGAAGATTCGTCTTTCGCGTGTTGAGGCGGAAGACCGTTTGAAAGTGAAGGATCAAGAGTGGGAAGAGACACTTGGGTTCGTCAGTTCACTTCGGTTCGATACGGTCGTGAGTGAAATTCTCGGTTTCTCACGTCAAAAAGCACAGACGCTCATCAAACAAGGTGAAAGTAAGGTCAATTACAAAGTAGTGGATGATTCGAGCTTCATGCTAGAAGAAGGCGACTTGCTTTCCTTGCGTGGAACAGGACGCGTCAAGTTGATTGCAATCCTCGGATCAACGAAACGTGACCGGATCAAGCTACAATACGGTATTTTAAAAGGATAAGATAAATGCGGAGGAGGAATTCATCATGCCATTAACGCCACTCGATATTCATAATAAGGAGTTCACACGAAAGTTTCGCGGCTATGACGAAGATGAAGTGAACGAATTCCTAGATCAAGTCATCAAGGATTTTGAATTGTTGTTACGTGAGAATCGTCAACAACAAGAAGTCATCCAAAACATGCAAGCACGCGTCGATTACTTCAGTTCGATGGAAGAAACATTGAATAAATCGATCATCGTCGCACAGGAAGCGGCTGAAGAAGTCAAAGCCAATGCTTCAAAAGAAGCAAGCTTGATCCTAAAGCAAGCAGAACGTGAAGCAGAGCAGTTGCAAGATGCGGCGCAACGCCGGGCACAACGGACGGACTTCGAAGTAGAGCAAATGCGCAAAAAAATCGAACTCTATCGTAATCGATTCAAAGTATTGATCGATGCGCAGATGGAATTATTGACGAGCCATGACTGGGATGCGTTTGATTTCTCTTCTCGTGGAGCGCTTGACGATGTTCCAGCAGTTGCGTATAATGACGACGATGTCGTATAAATAAAATCAATGACAAGGACACGTCGCATCTTGGACGGTTGACAGCGAATCGGGGAATGGTGGAAGCCCGAGCAACGAAAAAGATGGGGTATCCCCTTGGAGTGCATGACTGAACGTTCGCTGAACAGTAAGTCATGCCGGCTCACTCCCGTTATCGAGTTCTTAAGCGGTCCTGCGTCGTCAAACTGGCGAGCGGGATTAGTAGGGTGGTACCGCGAGTTCAGCCAAGCTCGTCCCTATCTCAGGGATGAGCTTGGCTTTTTTTGTACTTTTAAAGCGAAAGGTGAGAGATGGTCAGATGGATTACAAAGAAACCTTATTGATGATGAAAACGGAGTTTTTAATGCGAGGCAACTTGCCAAAACGTGAACCAGATATGCAAGCACGATGGGAAGAGATGAATCTCTACGCTGCGGTCCAGGAAAAGAATGCTGGAAAGCCAACGTTCATCCTCCACGATGGTCCTCCGTATGCGAATGGTGACATCCACATGGGTCACGGATTAAACAAAGTCTTAAAAGACATCATCGTTCGTTATAAATCGATGAATGGCTTCCAGTCTCCGTACGTGCCTGGTTGGGACACACACGGATTACCAATCGAAACTGCACTTCAAAAAGCCGGTGTTGATCGTAAATCGATGACGGTCGCTGAATTCCGTGAATTATGTGCGAAATATGCGCTCGAACAAGTTGATCACCAACGCGAACAGTTCAAACGCCTCGGCGTTCTCGGTGACTATGACAACCCATATATCACCCTGCAACCAGAATTTGAAGCAGCTCAAATTCGTTTATTCGGGGATATGGCGAACAAAGGCTATATCTACAAAGGGAAGAAACCGGTCTATTGGTCACCGTCTTCTGAATCAGCACTCGCTGAAGCAGAAATCGAATATCAAGATAAACGGTCAGCTGCTATCTATGTCGCGTTCCAAGTCATGGACGGGAAAAACATCTTAGAGCCGACGGATCATTTCGTCATCTGGACGACGACACCATGGACGATTCCAGCGAACCTCGGAATCTCTGTCAGTGCGGAACTGACATATGCGCGGATCGAATATCAAGGAAAAGGCTATATCGTAGCGGAAACACTCGTCCCTGAAGTCATCGAAGCACTCGGATTGGAAGACGCAACAGTCGGACGTATCTTTAATGGTGCGGACTTCGAATACATGAAAGCAAAACATCCATTGTACGACCGTGAATCACTCGTCATGCTTGGCGATCACGTTACAGCGGAAGCGACAGGTGTCGTGCATACGGCTCCAGGTCACGGGGAAGATGACTTCCGTATCGGTCAAGCGTACGGTCTTGACGTTCTTTGCCCAGTCGACGATAAAGGGGTCATGACAGCAGAAGCTCCTGGATTCGAAGGCATGTTCTATGAAGATGCGAACAAAGAAATCGGTCTCGCACTCGAAGAAGCAGGCGCTCTCTTAAAACTGTCGTTCATCAAACACTCGTATCCACACGACTGGCGGACGAAAAAACCGGTCATCTTCCGGGCAACGCCACAGTGGTTCGCTTCAATCAAAGACTTCCGTGCGGAAATCCTTGATGAAATCAAAGGCGTCCAGTGGGTACCAGAGTGGGGCGAAACACGTCTCCACAACATGTTCAAAGACCGCGGCGACTGGGTCATCTCACGTCAACGTGCTTGGGGCGTTCCACTTCCAATCTTCTATGCTGAAGATGGAACGGAAATCGTCACACCAGAAACGATTGATCATATCGCGAATTTATTTGCAGCTCACGGATCAAATGTCTGGTATGAGCGCGAAGCAGTCGACTTGCTTCCTGAAGGATTCACACATCCAGCAAGCCCGAACGGTATCTTCAAAAAAGAAACGGACATCATGGATGTCTGGTTCGATTCTGGTTCATCACATGCCGGTGTCCTTGCGACACGTCCTGAATTGACACGTCCAGCGGATCTCTATCTTGAAGGATCTGACCAATATCGTGGTTGGTTCAACTCGTCGCTATCGACAGCCGTCGCAACGACAGGAAAAGCACCATACAAAGCGGTCGTCAGTCACGGATTCGTTCTGGATGGTCAAGGTCGCAAGATGTCGAAATCGATCGGTAACACGATTGCACCGATCCAAGTCATGCAACAATTCGGAGCAGAGATCCTTCGCTTATGGGTCGCATCTGTCGATTATCAAGCTGATGTCCGGGCATCGATGGATAACTTTAAACAAGTCTCAGAATCCTATCGTAAAATCCGCAACACGGTTCGTTTCCTCCTCGGAAACTTGGATCAATTCGATCCTGCGACGCACCGCGTCGCATTTGAAGACTTACCAGAGTCAGACCGTTTCATGCGGACGAAACTGGACCAACTTGTTGGAAAAGTAAAAGCGGCTTATGATGCGTACGACTTCATGTCGGTCTATCAATTGCTCCACAACTTCTGTGTCCTTGATTTGTCGTCGTTCTACCTCGATTACACGAAAGATATCCTGTATATCGAAAAAGCAGACGCGACATCGCGTCGTGCGGTTCAGACGGTCATGTATGATACAGTCGTTGCCTTATTGCAATTGATGGCACCAGTCTTGCCTCACACAGCAGACGAAGCATGGGAATTCGTACCAGCTGTTGAGACGAAGAGTATCTTCCTGACAGACCTTCCGGAAACGGTCGAAGTCTCAGAAGAAGGACTTGCCCTCATCGAGAAATGGAACGCGTTCCTGACGTTCCGCGATGATGTCTTAAAAGCACTCGAGGAAGCGCGTGTTGAGAAACTCGTCGGTAAGACACTCGAAGCGAAACTCTTGCTTGCACCAAAGGAAGAGACGAAAGCCTTGCTCGGAACAATCGATCATCTTGAGCAGTTACTCCAAGTCTCACAACTCGAATTCGTGGAAACGGCGGATAAGATGTATGAGACGACCGGCATCACGGTTCAAAAAGCTGACGGTGAAAAATGTGAACGTTGTTGGACATATTCGACGGAACTCGGACAAGATCCGGCTCATCCGACGCTTTGCCCACGTTGTACTGAAGTCGTCAATTCTTTATAATGATACAAAGGGAGGGGCGACTGCGACTTCGCAGGACGTCCCTCATTATTTTTGGATGCGGAGGACAATAGGATGTGGCTTTACTTAGGGATTGCTGCTTTACTCGTTGGAATCGACCAGTTGACGAAATGGATTGTCGTTCAAAACATGACGATCGGTCAAGCGATCACGGTCATTCCGGATTTCTTTTATCTCAACTCGTATCGAAATCGAGGCGCTGCGTGGGGAATGCTCGAAGGTAAATTCGGCTTTTTCTTCATCGTTACAGTCGTCGTCGTCATTGGATTGATTTACTTCCTCTACAAGGAAGGCACGAAAAATAAGGTATTTGCTTGGAGCATCGCGTTATTGCTCAGTGGTGCGATCGGAAATTTCATTGATCGAATGGCACGAGGAGAAGTCGTTGATTTCTTCCATTTCTTCCCGTTCGGCTATAATTTTCCGATCTTTAATGTCGCAGACGTCTGTTTGACGTTTGGTGTCATCACGATGCTGATCAGCGTCATGTTCGAAGAACGGTTGACTAAGAAAGGAACGATGGATAAATGAATGAAGTAGAAACATGGTCCGTACAAGCGGATGGAGCGACAGGGCGCATTGATAAATGGCTCGCAGAACAAAACGATTGGTCGCGTTCGCAAGTACAGGAATGGTTGAAAGCGGGACGTGTCGAAGTCGATGGTCGTGTCGTCAAACCGAACTATAAATTATCGGGAACGGAATCGATTGTCGTTCATATCCCGGAAGCGGTGGAGCTCGAGATCTTACCGGAAGACATCCCGCTTGAAGTCGTGTATGAGGACTCGGACGTCATCGTCGTCAACAAACCAAAAGGGATGGTCGTCCACCCGGCGGCAGGGCATGTCTCAGGAACGCTCGTCAACGCCTTATTACACCACTGTCAAGATCTCTCAGGCATCAATGGCGTCAAACGTCCAGGAATCGTTCACCGAATCGATAAGGATACGTCAGGTCTGTTGATGGTCGCTAAGAACGACTTAGCGCATGAGTCACTGGCGCATCAATTAAAAGAGAAGACAACGGAACGTCTCTACATCGCGCTCGTGCACGGTGAAATCCCGCACGAACTCGGAACGATCGAAGCGCCGATCGGACGCGATAAGAACGACCGTCAACGGATGACGGTAACGGATAAGAATTCAAAGTCTGCCGTAACCCATTTCCGTGTTCTCGATCGATACGAAGGCTTTACGGTCGTTGAATGTAAACTTGAAACAGGACGGACGCACCAAATCCGAGTCCATATGCGTTATATCGGTTTCCCGCTTGCGGGTGACCCGAAATATGGTCCACGCAAGACGATGAAAATGAACGGTCAAGCCTTGCATGCTGCGGTTCTCGGTTTCGAACACCCACGCACAGGTGAGTGGATGCGCTTTGAAGCACCGCTCCCAGAAGAGATGACATTTGAAATCGGTCAATTGAAAAAACTTGAATTAGAGTCTTGACGTTTTTCTAATAAAACGGTAGAGTATCACCTAGAGAGCGATGCGAGACATCCTCTACTGACACTTCGGTCGTCCGAGTTACGATCCTACCTAACTAGTATCACCTTTAATCGAGTCCGGAGAGGCTGCGAAAGGGAGAACCTACCACGATTGTGTGTAGGCATGCATACATGACGTATGCCATGATTCTGTCTTCGATGACCTTCTGCGGATTTCCGCAGAAGGTCTTTTGTATGAAAGGAGAAAACATGAAACCAGCCGTCATCTTAGATGAAGCCGCGATCGGACGTGCACTGACACGGATCGCCCATGAAATCATCGAACGTAACAAAGGAATTCATGATTTGATGATTGTCGGAATCAAGACGCGAGGCGAGACACTCGCTCGTCGACTTGCGAAGCGCATCGAACAAATCGAAGGAAAACCGGTCTTACTCGGTGTCGTCGACATCTCAATGTACCGGGATGACTTGTCGAAACGAAGTTTAGAACCAGAAATCAAAGGTTCTGATTTACCGGAAGACATCACCGGGAAAATCGTCGTCCTCGTTGACGACGTCCTCTACACAGGACGCACCGTTCGCGCCGCGATGGATGCGCTCGTCGATCACGGAAGACCGAGTATGATTCAACTTGCTGTCCTCGTCGACCGCGGACATCGGGAGTTACCGATTCGACCAGATTTCATCGGTAAGAACGTTCCGACATCCCGTGAGGAACAAGTCGTCGTCGCGCTCGCCGAAGTCGATGAAGCCGATCAAGTATTCATTAAACGCTAAAATTCAAAACCTTTAAGGTGGTCCAGAGAGACCAGAAAGGGAGTCATCCATATGGCAAAACATGCCGCAGTACTTGATGTACAAGAAGTACCTACTCACCCTCTAAACTGGCTGATGCTCAGCTTACAACACGTCTTCGCGATGTTTGGTGCGACCGTGCTCGTCCCGCTCTTAACGGGACTCAACACATCGGTCGCGCTCGTCGCAAGCGGAGTCGGCACACTGATTTTCCTCGCCGTCACCCGCTTCAAAGTACCCACATATCTTGGTTCGAGTTTTGCCTACATCGCCCCGATCATCGCCGTCAGTGAGCGGTGGGGTGTCGAGGATGCCTTAATCGGCGGAATGGTCGCTGGACTCGTCTACGGACTTGTCTCACTCCTCATCCGCTACACGGGAGCTGCTTGGTTGCTTCGCTTACTCCCACCGGTCGTCATCGGACCGGTCATCATGGTCATCGGTCTATCGCTCGCCCCGACCGCTGTCAACATGGCGATGAACGGAGCGGACGGTAAGTACAACGGACTGTACTTCCTCGTTGCGATGGTCACGCTCGGCGTCACACTCCTTGCGATGACGTACTTAAAAGGAATGTGGAGCACGATTCCGATTTTGTTCGGGATCACAGTTGGTTATCTCGTTGCGGCATCGGTCGGAATCATTGACTTCACACCACTCCAACAAGCCACGTTCTTCCACGTGCCGGACTTCACGATTCCGTTCTTGAATTACACACCATCGTGGAATACAGCCGCCTTGCTTCTGATCGTTCCTGTGACGCTCGTCACACTGACGGAGCATATCGGCGAACAAAAAGTGACATCACGGATCATCGGGCGCGAGACGCTCCTCGATCCAGGGATGCACCGGACCGTACTAGGTGACGGGATCGCGAAGACAGTCGCGTCGATGCTTGGCGGACCGCCGGTTACGACGTATGGTGAGAACAACGGTGTCATGTCGATCACACGTGTCTACAGTGTCTATGTCCTCGGTGGTGCGGCGGTTCTTGCGATCAGCTTCGGATTCCTCGGATATGTCGAAGGGTTCATCAAGACGATTCCGACACCGGTCATGGGTGGGATCAGTATCCTCCTATTCGGAGTCATCGCGTCGAACGGTCTCCGGACGCTGACGGAAAGTAAGATCGATCTTGCCGATAAACGGAACTTGACGATTACAGCCGTCATTCTCGTCACAGGTATCGGAGGCGCGGCGCTTAAAATCGGCAACTTCTCTCTCGAAGGAATGGCACTAGCGACGATTCTTGGAATCATCCTGAATCTAGTCCTTCCAAAAACGACAGAGCAGGTCGAAGAAACAACGGAAACCTCTACAACTCAATCGGTAGCTAACAACTTTTAAGACGTTCCGAGAGAACGATAAAGTGAAGGCCATGAAAAGATGCAGGGAATCACTCTGCCTTCTTTCGGCGCACCTTCACTTAGAAGGTGCGCCTTTTTCATGACCTGAAGAGGAGTGAATGATATGAAGACGATCCTAAAAACCCGGCATTTCGTCAACCTAGAAAGTTTATCCACGACAGAAATTAATTCTTTGATTGAACGCAGTCTCGCTTTTAAACGAGGCGAGCCAGCGCCAGATTATTCCGATAAGACGCTTGTCAATCTGTTCTTTGAAAACTCGACTCGGACACGCTCTTCCTTTGAGATGGCAGAGCATCGTCTGAACATGCATCTACTGCCGTTCGAAACGGCGACTTCCTCCGTGCAAAAAGGAGAAACGTTACGCGATACATGCAAGACACTCGAAGCAATCGGCGCAGATGCTTTGGTCATTCGCCACGGAGCAACCGGATATTACGAAGAACTGATGCAGACACTCGATATTCCGATCATCAATGCGGGAGACGGGAGCGGTCAACATCCGTCCCAGTCCTTACTCGATTTGATGACGATGGTCGAAACGTACGGAACGGTCGAAGGAAAAGTCGTCGTCATCTGTGGGGACTTACAACATAGTCGCGTCGCCCGATCGAACGCGGACATCTTAAAGCGACTCGGTGCCATCGTTTATGGATCAGGACCTATTGAGTGGTACGACCCTGCGATGGGCATACCGTATCTTCCGATGGATGAAGCCGTCGAGCAGTGCGACATCTTGATGTTACTGCGTGTCCAGCACGAACGGCATGACGGGACGACACGATTTGACCCAGCAGTCTACCACACAACGCACGGATTGACACATGAGCGGATGAACCGTCTGAAGCATTCCGCGATCGTGCTTCATCCGGCACCGGTCAATCGGGGAGTCGAGATTGCCGACGAACTGGTCGAACATCCGCGATCGCGGATTTTTGAACAGATGAAAAACGGTGTCTTTGCAAGGATGGCGATTCTGGAATGGTGCTTTTCAACGAAATCAATCAAAGGAGACGATGCAGATGACAACACGAATTGAGAATGCGAGATGGTACGAGGCGGGACAAGTTCGAACTGGAGATATTCGGATTGAAGCCGGGAAAATCACGGATTTAGCAGCAACACCGCAAGCGAATGAAACGGTCATTGATGCGTCCGGCTTATTCGTCGCACCAGGATTCGTCGACATCCATGTCCACCTGCGGGAACCGGGTGGCGAACATAAGGAGACGATTGCGACCGGCACGGCAGCGGCGGCAGCGGGTGGATTCACGACGATTTGTCCGATGCCGAACACGCGCCCCGTACCAGACGATCGTCAAACACTCGATGCTTTGTTCCAAAAGATTGAAGAGACGGCGTCCGTCCGGGTTTTGCCTTACGCGGCGATTTCAAAAAATCAACTCGGACAAGAACTCGTCGCGTTCGACCAATTAACAGATGCCGTCGCGTTCACGGATGACGGTGTCGGCGTCCAGACGGCAGCAGTCATGCGGACAGCGATGCAACAAGCGGCACGCCTCGGGAAAACGATCGTTGCCCACTGTGAAGATGATTCGCTAAAAGCAGGATGTGTGCACGAGGGGAACTACAGTCGACGAGAAGGACTACAAGGTATTCCGTCGCTTGCTGAGAGCATCCACATCGCACGTGATGTCCTGATTGCAGAAGAGACCGGCTGTGATTATCACGTCTGTCATGTCTCGACGAAGGAATCGGTCCGTGTCATCCGTGACGCGAAACGAGCAGGGGTCCGGGTGACGGCAGAAGTCGCACCGCACCATCTGGTATTGATCGATGAAGACATACCGAATCAGGATCCGAACTTTAAAATGAATCCTCCCTTACGGAGTGAAGCAGATCGCCAAGCATTGCTCGAGGGGCTAGCGGACGGAACGATTGATTGCATCGCGACTGATCACGCTCCACATGCGGCAGAAGAGAAGGCACTCGGTATCGAACGTGCCCCGTTCGGCATCACAGGGTTCGAGACGGCCTTCCCACTGCTCTATACGAAACTCGTCTCTGAAGGAGAGATGACACTTGAGACACTGATCCGGAATTTAACGGACAAGGCAGCAGCCATCTTTGAACTTCCTTACGGGAAACTCGAAGTGGGGGCGGAAGCAGATCTAGTTTTGCTTGATCTAGAAACGGAGCGTACCGTATCACCGGAACGATTCCGCTCAAAAGGCAAGAACACACCGTTCGCAGGAGAACGGTTAAAAGGATTCCCGGTCATGACGCTCGTCAAGGGAGAAATCGTATTCAAGGAGGACACAGCACATGCGTAAACGGACACTGATACTAGAAGATGGGATGACGTTTGAAGGAACGGCGTTTGGCTCAGATACGACAACAACAGGAGAGGTCGTCTTCCAGACCGGAATGACAGGATATCAGGAAATGTTATCGGATCCATCTTACTGCGATCAGATGATCGTGTTGACGAACCCGTTGATCGGAAACTACGGGATTAATCGAGAAGATTATGAGACGACGCGTCCGCTCGCTAAAGCACTGATCGTACGTGAACATTGTCAGACGCCGTCGAATTTCCGAAGTGAGATGTCGCTCGATGCAGCACTTCAAGATCTTGATATTCCAGGATTAAGTGGAATCGATACGCGTCAACTGACACGGCATATCCGTTCGAAAGGTGTCATGCGTGGACGACTCGTTGACGGTGAGTTCGATTTAGCAGCAGAACTGGTTCATCTTCAAAATGCACCTATCGAGACGGATCAAGTCAAGCGGGCTTCAACGGAACGAGCGTACATCATTCCGGGTGCTGGACCGCGGATCGTTCTCGTCGATTTCGGTGCGAAGCTCGGAATCGTCCGCGAACTCGTCAAACGCGGCTGTGAAGTCGTCGTCGTGCCCTACGACGTCAGTGCAACGGAAGTCTTACGCTATCGTCCGGACGGTGTAATGCTATCGAACGGACCAGGGAATCCAAAGGATGTCCCGACAGCGATTCCGATGATTCAAGAATTGACGGGAAAAGTCGTCATCTTCGGCATCTGTCTCGGTCATCAGTTGATCGCACTAGCGCACGGGGCGGATACGTTCAAGCTCCCATTCGGTCACCGAGGGGCGAATCATCCAGTCCAAGATATCCGGACTGGTCGCGTCGATATCACGTCGCAAAACCACGGGTATGCCGTCGACGAACAGTCATTACGCGATACCGTGCTTGAAGTGACGCATCTTGCGATCAACGACGGAACGGTCGAAGGAATCCGTCATACGACAGCAGCGGTCTTCTCCGTCCAGTACCATCCGGAAGCATCACCTGGTCCGATGGATGCGAACGGTCTATTCCAACAGTTTTTAGAAGAAATCACGAAACAACAGGAGGTCTCTCATGCCTAAACGTCAAGATATCCAGAAAATTCTCGTTATCGGGTCCGGTCCTATCGTGATCGGACAAGCAGCTGAATTCGACTACGCTGGAACACAAGCGTGTCAAGCCTTGAAGGAAGAAGGATATGAAGTCATCCTCGTCAACTCGAACCCAGCAACGATCATGACGGATCCAACGGTCGCTGATCGTGTCTACATCGAGCCCCTCCAAGCAGAGTTCGTCTCACGGATCATCCGCAAGGAACGTCCGGATGCTTTGCTTGCGACACTCGGAGGTCAAACGGGTCTGAACTTGGCTGTCGAACTGGATCGTCTCGGTGTCCTTGCTGAGTATGGTGTCGAGTTACTCGGTACGAAATTGTCAGCAATCGAAGAGGCAGAAGATCGTGATTTGTTCCGTCAACTGATGTTTAAACGCGGGCATGGTGTGCCGGACAGTGAAATCGTGCATACGCTTGAAGAGGCACAACAATTCCGGCAACAGATCGGTCTACCGATCATCATCCGTCCAGCGTATACGCTTGGAGGAACGGGCGGTGGAATCGCCAACACACCAGAAGAGTTCACGCGAATCGTCGAAGGGGGACTCAAGGCAAGTCCGGCAACACAAGTACTTCTAGAAAAATCAATTGCCGGGATGAAGGAAGTCGAGTTCGAAGTCATGCGCGATGCGACGAATCAGGCGATCATCGTCTGTGCGATGGAAAACTTCGATCCCGTCGGTGTTCATACTGGAGACTCGATCGTCTTCGCTCCGACACAAACGCTATCGGATCGCGATTATCAATTGCTACGAAACGTCTCGCTCGATATCATTCGTGCACTCGGGATTGAGGGTGGATGTAACATCCAGTTCGCACTGGATCCGACGAGCTTCGACTACTATGTCATCGAAGTCAATCCACGTGTCTCACGCTCGTCCGCACTCGCGTCAAAAGCGACGGGTTATCCAATCGCAAAACTGGCTGCGAAAATTGCCGTCGGGTATGCCTTATCCGAATTAAAGAACCCGATCACCGAGACAAGTTTCGCTTCGTTCGAACCGGCACTCGATTATGTCGTCGCCAAGATTCCGCGCTGGCCGTTCGATAAATTCGAAACGGCAGACCGGACACTCGGCACACAAATGAAAGCAACTGGTGAGGTCATGGCAATGGGACGGACGATGGAAGAGGCCTTACTAAAAGCCGTTCGTTCACTCGAGATCGGTACAGCGGATCTGTATATGCCACGCTTCATCGAAATGGCAGACGATGCCTTACAACAAGCGATTCGCCAAGCGACCGACGATCGACTCTTCGCCTTGTACGCGGGCTTCGTCCGCGGTTACAGCGTCGAACAGATTCATGACTGGACGGCGATTGATCGCCTGTTCCTCGAGAAGTTGCACCATATTTGGCAGCTCGAGCAATCGGTCGCAGCTGGTTTGACACCTGAACTACTCCTGCATGTGAAGCGGTATGGATTCAGTGACCCGATGCTCGCCCGGATCACCGGACAAACGGAAACGGAGATTCGCCGGATGCGTGAAGCACAAGCGATTCACCCGGTCTATAAGATGGTCGATACGTGTGCGGCAGAGTTCGCGTCCGACACGCCGTACTACTACGGGACATACGAACGCGAAAATGAAGCCATCGCGACGAACCGTTCTTCGATTCTCGTCCTAGGATCGGGACCGATCCGGATTGGTCAAGGCGTCGAGTTCGATTATGCGACAGTCCATTCGATTCAAGCGATTCGTCAAGCCGGCTACGAAGCAATCATCGTCAACAACAATCCGGAAACCGTGTCGACCGACTTCTCGATTTCCGATCGGCTTTACTTTGAACCACTGACGACGGAGGATGTACTGGAAGTCATCCGAAATGAACGTCCGCTCGGTGTCATCGTCCAGTTCGGTGGACAGACGGCGATCAACTTAGCCGAGTCATTAGCAGCAGAAGGTGTAAAAATCCTCGGGACATCGCTTGAGGATCTCGACCGGGCTGAGGACCGGAAACAGTTCGAAGCAGCGTTGACTGCGCTCGACATTCCACAGCCACCGGGTAAAACGGCCGTGACGGTTGAAGAAGCGGTCACGGCAGCAGCGTCACTCGGTTACCCGGTCCTCGTTCGTCCATCGTATGTCCTCGGCGGTCGGGCAATGGAAATCGTTTATGCTCAAGAAGAACTGGAACATTACATGAAACACGCGGTCATCGCCTCACCGGAACGACCAGTCCTCGTAGACCGCTACCTGACAGGAATCGAACTCGAGGTCGACGCGATCTGCGACGGAACGGATGTCGTCATTCCAGGCATCATGGAGCACATCGAACGTGCCGGTGTTCACTCGGGTGACTCGATTGGTGTCTATCCGCCACAACGTGTCTCCCAAGACATCAAGGACCGGATTGTCGACTACACGACACGGATTGCGAAAGCATTCGGCATCAAAGGCTTACTCAACATCCAGTTCGTCTACGCGGACGGCGCTCTCTATGTCCTTGAAGTCAATCCGCGTGCTAGCCGGACGGTGCCATTCATCTCGAAAGTGACGGGACTTCCGGTCGCGCGTCTCGCAACGGACATCATTCTCGGTGAGACACTCGCTTCTTATGGATTAACAAGTGGTGTCCTACCGGAAGAACCACTCGTCTCGGTCAAAGTACCGGTCTTCTCATTTGCGAAGCTTAAAGAAGTTGATCCGACACTCGGACCGGAGATGAAATCAACCGGTGAAGTCATCGGAACGGACCGGACGCTCGAAAAAGCGCTCTATAAAGGGTTGCTCGCATCAGGGATGGCGATTCCAGAGCACGGTCGTGTCCTCTTGACAGTCGCAGATCCAGATAAAGCAGAAATGACGGATCTCGCACGTCGCTTTGCCTCACTTGGATTCACGTTACTTGCAACGGAAGGAACGGCAGCGTACTTGACGGAGCAAGGATTACCGGTCCAGACGGTCGGCAAAATCGACTCGTCTTCCGAATCGATGCTCGACGTGATTGAAAAAGGGGAGATCGAATACGTCATCAATACGATGAGTCGGGACTCGCAAGTCACGAAAGATGGCTTCATCATTCGCCGGGCAGCAGCCGAGAATCAAGTCGTCTGTCTGACATCACTCGATACGGCGGAAGCAATTCTACGTGTCATCGAAAGTCGCTCGTTTGAAGCCAGTGCAATCCAAGCCTTCACACATGAAAAGAAAGTGGTGATCCAATGAAGCAACTCTTGACGGTCGTCTCTCGACGAACGGTAGCTCAAGGTGCGACAGAACTCGTCTGTCGCCTTGAGCAACCTCAGGTCATCGCGCCAGGGCGATTCATGCATCTTCGCGTCGGGCCACTCTTACGCCGACCGATCTCGATTGCACGGGTCGACCATGATTTGATCACGTTTCTCTTTAAAGAAATCGGACAAGGAACAGCAGAACTGGCTTCTTTGCGTCCGGATGATACGATCGATGCCCTCGGACCGCTTGGAAACGGGTTTCCGATTGCTGCTATCCATCCAACTCAACGCGTCGTCCTCGTTGGTGGGGGAATCGGTGTCCCGCCGCTGTATGAGACGATGCGCCAACTTGTCGCCCGGGGCGTGACATGTGAAGCAATTCTAGGATTCGATACGGCAACAAGCGTTTTTTACGAAGCGGAATTCCAAGCACTCGGTAAGACGACGGTCACGACCGTCGATGGGACGCATGGTACGACAGGATTCGTCACGGCAGCCTTACGTCCAGAAAGCTACGATGTCCTACTCGCCTGCGGACCGGAACCGATGTTGCGAACGTTACAGCAACAACCGATCGAACATAAGTATCTGTCGATCGAAAACCGAATGGGGTGCGGTATCGGAGCATGCTTTGCCTGTGTCTGTCAAACACCGACGGGCGGATACGTCAAGACGTGTTCCAATGGTCCAGTCTTTCGGGCAGAGGAGGTCGTATTATGACGGAACGATTGCGTGTCGAGTTGCCGGGACTCTCTTTAAAAAATCCGATCATGCCAGCATCCGGATGTTTTGGATTCGGTGAGGAATATGCGAAGTTGTATGATTTATCAGAGCTTGGGGCGATCATGATTAAAGCAGCGACGGGGGAAGAACGTTACGGAAACCCGACGCCGCGTGTCGCAGAGAGTGGGATGGGGATGTTGAATGCAATCGGACTCCAAAACCCGGGTGTCGATGGTATCCTAACGAATAAATTGCCTTTTCTCGAGACGTTCGATACGGCGATCATCGCCAATGTCGCGGGTTCGACACCGGAAGAATATGAGCTCGTCGCAGAAAAAATGAGTCAGCATCCTGGCGTTCATGCACTGGAATTAAATATTTCCTGTCCGAACGTCAAATCGGGTGGAATCCAGTTCGGAACGGATCCGTTGCTTGCCGCTGAGTTGACCCGACGCGTCAAACGAGTCTCGACTAAACCGGTCTACGTCAAACTATCACCGAACGTCACCTCGATCGTTGAGATGGCGCGTGCCGTCGAAGCAGCGGGCGCAGACGGACTGACGATGATCAATACACTCGTTGGGATGCGAATCGATGTCCGGACGGGACAGCCGATCCTTGCGAACCGTATCGGTGGATTATCCGGTCCGTCGATCAAACCGGTTGCGATTCGGATGATTCATGATGTCGCGCAAGTCGTCTCGATCCCGATCATCGGCATGGGTGGCGTGATGGAGGTCGATGATGTCCTCGAAATGATTTACGCCGGGGCTTCGGCTGTTGCCGTCGGTACCGCAAACTTCGTCAATCCATACATCTGTCAAGAATTGATTCAGCAGTTACCAGAACGGATGAACGAACTTGGCATCGATCATATTTTAGACATCAGGGGGAAAGCATATGAATCAACTTTACATCGCGCTTGATTTTCCGACCGAAGCAGAAGTCTTTTCGTTTCTCGAACGGTTTGAAGCGACACGACCTGCTGTTAAAATCGGGATGGAATTATTTTATGCAGCAGGCGGAACGTTCGTCCGTAAACTCGTCGAGCGTGGACACGCGGTGTTCCTCGATGTCAAAGTCCACGACATTCCAGAAACGGCGCGCCGGACGATGCGGGTCATCGGACAGCTAGGCGTCGAACTGACGAACGTCCATGTTGCTGGTGGAAAAGAGATGATGATCGCGGCGCGAGAAGGACTGCGTGAGACGAACGCCGAGACACAACTGATTGGCGTGACTCAGTTGACATCGACGGATGAAGCGATGTTACGCAATTTAAAGATTGAAGGAGCGATGCCGACTGTCGTTCGTGCGTATGCGCAACTCGCAGAAGCAGCAGGACTAGATGGTATCGTCTGTTCAGCACTCGATCTTCCAGAATTAGTTCCAGCCTGTCGAGCAGATTTTCGGTTCGTCACACCCGGCATTCGTCCGACGAACAGTCAAGCGGATGATCAAAAGCGGGTCGCGACCGTTCTTGATGCTCGTCAAAATGGAGCGTCGGATTTAGTCATCGGTCGTCCGATTACGCGTGCTGAACATCCAGAACAGGTCTATCACATGTTACTTGAACAATGGAAGGGGCAATTCTCATGGTAAATCCAATCGCTAGTGCGTTACTCCGTATTGAAGCCGTCACCTTATCGCCAAACGATCCATACACATGGGCGAGTGGACTTCGTTCACCGATCTATTGTGATAATCGCTTGACGCTCTCGTACCCGTCAGTTCGTTCCTTGATTGCCGATGCACTCGCTGAGAAAGTGAAGGGACTTGCAGTCGATGTGATTGCTGGAACTGCGACGGCAGGCATTCCGCATGCAGCATTCGTCGCAGAACGGTTAGGATTACCGATGGTCTACGTACGTAGTGGGAATAAGAAACACGGTAAAGGGAATCAAATCGAAGGTGTCATTCAACCTGGACAACGTGTCGTCGTCATCGAAGACTTATTATCGACAGGGATGTCTGCGATCGAAGCGGCGGAAGCTCTGCAAGCGAAGGGAGCAGATGTCATTCGCATTCAAGCGATCTTCTCGTACGGAATGGAGCGCTTGTCAAATAATCTCCGCGACGCAAAGATTGAAGCGGATGCATTACTGACGTTCGAAGCGTTACTCGAAACCGCACAACAACAAGGCGATATTACTATAGAAGAGCAAAAACAGTTAGCGGATTGGTCGAAAGATCCAGTCGCTTGGAGCGAACGTTTTACAGCGAACGTCTAAAATCGATAGATTCCGTCGGACGACCTACGATTTCTAGTGAATGTTTTGGTACACTAGAAAAATAAAGGAGGTCGTCGACTATGGTGACGCATTATCGTGATTATGAACAGTTCAAAAAGGTCGTCCTCCCGTTTTTGCTTGAACGTCCGGATACCCATCAGTTGATTCTTGGCATATTAGAACGTGGGGATGAACCGCTCTTGATGGCAACGGCACAAGAAGGCGATCATCGTCTCATCATATTGCAAACGATACCGGAGCAAGCCATCGTCGCAGGGGATGTGTTCTCGCAAGAAGGAATCCGAAAGCTTGCGCGAATTCTGGATAGTCCAGGATTCGTCGGAGAACAGGCTATCTTAGCGCCGCTGTTACTCCCACATTCCATGTATGAGGTACATATGGAACAGGGGATGTATGCATTGACGAAGGTCGAGATGCCGCAGGTTCCGAAAAATGTCGTCTTTCGACCGATTTCGGACGATGAAAGACAGCAAGCCTTAGCGTTTGCGTCCGGATTTTTATATGAAGTTGAAACGCGACCTTCTGAGCGACAGCTTACGCAACTCCATCAGTCGATGACGCGACACATCCACCAAGGAAGCTTGTTCGGACTGTTTCGTGGAGATACGCTTGTCGCGATGGCAGCAGCGACGCGTCCGACGCAAACTGGGATTACGATTTCGTACGTCTATACGCCGAAAGAACTGCGTGGAAATGGGTATGCCTCTTATCTCGTCGCCAAACTATCTGAACATCTACTAAAGTCTTATCCGGTCGTGACGCTCTACACCGATTGGTCGAACCAGACAGCGAATAAGATCTATCAGCATGTCGGTTTCGAGTTAGTCGGACGATCCTTACATATCAAGAAACAAGACCGCTATCGATGAATATCGAGCCACTTATTTCTTGGACATGTCTAGACATTGATATGTACAACAACAGCCGATCATCCTGTTATCTAAGGACGATCGGCTGTTTCATGTCAAACTGAGAAATCAATTGAATGTAGCGATGATTTTACCACGGACGTGGCGTTCAGATAGACGTTGCAATCCTTTGACGATGTCTACTGCTGGAATCTCTTCTGTGACGAGTGGATCGAGTTCTTTTGCTGCGACGAGTTTTAATAACTCGCTTGCCATATGACCGAGGTTTCGGATGGCACGGTCATCTTCGCTGGCATAAGCAGCCGCGAGTGCCACTTCATGAATCGAAGGGGAGAGCGTGAACGGCTTGACGACCGACTGATCGGGACCACCGGCGATGAATGCAAGTTGCCCCGAGAAGGCAAGACGTCCGAGATCCGCTGTTGCTTCATCTCGACCGACCGTATTGAAAATCAAGTCAGCGCCGCGACCGTTCGTCCAATCGCGGATGACATCCGTTACATTTTCTTTTTTGTAGTCGATGGCAAGATCGGCACCGAGTCGCTTGACCCACTCATGATTTTCCGTCGAAGCAGTCGTCGCGACCTTAAGACCCAGGCGTTTCGCGAGTTGAATGCCGATGCCACCAACACCACCTGCACCAGCATGGATAAGGATCGTTTCTTTCCCTGTCGTGTTCATCTTCTGAACGATGGCTTCATAGGCAGTCATTCCTGCGCAAAGAATCGCAGCGGCTTCAGCGAATGAGACGTCTTCCGGAATCAGGGCGAGGGCACGTGTATCGACGAGTGCATATTCAGCAAAAGCGCCATCGCGTTGCAGGTTCGTATGAATCGCTACACGATCGCCGATTTTCACTTCTGCGCCGGGACCGATTTGTTCGACGACACCAGCTAGATCGACGCCCGGAATATGCGGGAACGTCCAAGCTGGATTGTTGGTCGCCTTATAGTCGACAGGATTCAGCGCGACGGTCTTGACACGAATCAAGGCTTGACCTTCTCCTGGCGTCGGTGTCTCGACCTCTTCGAATGTCCATTGATCAATGGCTGTACCTGAGTGATTTAACCATGCTTTCATGTTTAATACGCTCCTTCCGAATAGGTGAGTTCATACGAGTGAGAGTAGATTTCGACGAGGTTACCGAATGGGTCCTCACAGTAGACCATTCGATACGGCTTGTCTCCCGGATAGTATTCGCGGATTGGCATCCGTTGTTTACCACCATGGGCAACGATTTTTTCAACGAGTCCTTCGACGTCTGGATCTTGGATCGCATAATGGAAGATGCCTGTTTTCCAGAATTCGAAGTTATTTTCGGGTTGTTCATTGTTAGGGAACTCGAACAACTCGATTCCGATGCGGTCACCTGTCGCCATGTGAGCAATTCGGAACTTGTTCCATCCTGCACCAAAGACATCCGTACACATGACACCGATGGCAGAGTCATCTTCGAGGACATCAGATGGTTCCATGATGATATACCAACCCATCACCTCTTGATAAAAACGGACGGCTTCGTCGAGATTCGGTACAGAAAGACCGATGTGCGAAAAATTACGTGGATACGTCATGCTTAACACTCCTTTTGCAAAATGATTTACGCATACTCTAACTTACGCTACACTCGATTGCATAGTACGCACTTTGAAGTAACTACTGTGGAGGAGAGAACAACATGTCGACAGAACAATTTCCGGTCAATCGGGCGCTCGCCATCATCGGCGGAAAATGGCGTCCACAATTATATTGCACGTTAGAGAACGGTCCGAAACGTTTTTTAGAGTTACAACGTGCCATTCCCGGGATTTCTCGGAAAGTCTTGACGGATCAATTAAAAGAACTCGAACGTCTCGGAATGATCGAGCGGATTGAGTATGATGAAGCCGTCTTACACGTCGAATACAAATTGACAGAAGCGGCATTTACACTGCAACCGGCCATGAAAGGTTTATGCGCGTGGGGGGAAGGGAATCAATTATCCGAATCCTAAACGAGAGGCAGTGACACTCATGAAATTGACTTATCACGGACAATCGACAGTAACAATCGAGACGAACGGGCATCATCTCGTCATCGATCCATTCTTTAGCGGTAACGAAAAAGCGACGACGAATCCAGATGACGTCAAGGCAGATTTTATTTTGTTAACCCATGCCCATGCCGATCATATGCTTGATGCGGAACGTATCGCAAAAGCCACGGGAGCTACAATCATTGCTACTCATGAACTGGCGACGTATCTGAGTTTCAAAGGCCTCAACGTTCATCCGATGAATCTCGGCGGACAGTTTGAATTCCCGTTTGGTAAAGTGAAGATGACACAGGCATTCCATTCATCAAGTATCATCGATGAGGAAAAACAGACGATTACGTACATGGGGATGCCGGCTGGATTCTTGCTGACGATCGAAGGAAAGGAAATCTATCATGCAGGCGATACGGCACTGTTCGGGGATTTAGCCCTTTATGGCGCCCATCACGAAATCGATTTAGCCTTCTTACCGATCGGTGATAACTTCACGATGGGTCCGGATGATGCGTTGATCGCTGCAGATATGTTGCAAGCGAAAGCCGTCGTACCAATCCACTACGATACATTTGATTTAATCAAACAAGATGCGAACGCATTCTGTGAAAAGATTGAAGCGCAAGGTCAAACTGGTCATCCGCTCGCAATCGGCGAGTCACTCGAATTATAATCCGTTCTTAAGCAAAGGAGAGGAAACGTCAATGTTCCTCTCCTTTTTGTCGATTATTCTTCTGGAATGTCAGTGGTTCATCCGATGACGCTTCCTTCTTCCGCCCGATGGCGAAACGGTGAACTTCTTCTATGATAAGAAGGGGGCTGTTGACAGCCGATTCAGATATTCGGAATAATGGTAGACATGAGATGGAGGGGCTGATATGGAAGAGCATAACAGTAGGAGTGTGCGGAAACGAAAACAATCGTCGTTCACACGCTTAAAAAATAAACAAAAACAAAAGATGGATGCACGGTTGAACCGGATTGGAGAAAAAGGACCAGTGAAGCGACCGCTTTATTTATACGGTGGTGTCATTCTCGGACTTGTCGTCATCTATTCGATCACATTGCTCGTCTCAACGGAATTGTTATCACGAGGCGAAACATTCAAAACGACGAATCGCTATAAATCTCTCGCCATCGAGGCGCCGCACGCAACGGTACAATTCGTTCGAAGCACAGATGGAAACGTCCAAATCAAGCTCGTCGATAGTGCGTCGAGTGGCAAACGACTGAAAATCAGTACATCGACGAATACGGTGACGGTGACAGGACGAGATGGTTGGCTATCTCGACTTGGCAATCGTCCGAGCGAAAAAACAGCAGACTATACGATTCAAGTGGGACTACCAAGTTATATGAACCGTGTCGATGTCGATGCTGGAACACTTAAAGGAATGGGCATCTACGCAAAAACGATCGAGATGGACGGAGAAGCGATGAGTCTCGATAAAGTAAAAGGTGATGAGATTACACTGAATGCTACACGTGCGATTTCCGTCAAGGAAATGGACGCCGTCCATGCGCAGGTGACAGGCGAAAGTGTCTCGCTGGCAGACTATATGGCGAAATTGAGTCTTGATGTCACAACGATTGACGGCGCGACGAAGCTAAAACCAGATAAATCAGCCGGTACGATTACGATTGACACGGGAGGCGATATTAAAGCCTCTGACCGATATACGAAACAAAAGAATAAGGATGAGACGATTTATGAACTGTCGAAACAAGAAAAACCGGAAGTGACAGTCAATAGTGAAGTCGGGCAGGTGACGCTCGAGTGAAATTAAAGTTTCGGATTGGACTTCGAACGATCAAGACCGGTATCGCGGTAGCTCTTGCACTCAGCATCTCTTGGTATGTATTCGGTATTTATTCAGGAATGGGGGCTGTCGCAGCCATCGTTGCGATGCAACCGACGATCCATCGTTCATTTAAAATCGTTTTCAATCGAATTTTCGGAACGGTACTCGGACTGATGTGTGGACTCGCGATCGTTGCGACACTTGGTGCCAATCCACTGACGATCGGACTCGCCGTCGTCGTCTCGCTCGTCCTCAATTCGATGATTGGACGAACGGATATGTCGACATTCGCTGCTTTTGCGATCGTCTTGATGTTCGAGAGCCCGACCGCTGACTACGTCCACTATGCCTTATCACGGTCGTTGTTGACTGTCGTTGGGGTATTATCTGCCGTCCTCGTCAATTACATCGTCTTCCCACCACATTATGAAGACCGCTTACTGTTACTCGTCAAAAAAACGACGCAACAGTTGATGGAAGATTGGCGAAGCCTTGTGCAAGATGATGGACGCTTGCTTGCCGTCCGTAAACAAATCCTCAAACATGAGGAAATGATGTTGATGCTTCAAGAGGATCAAAAATATCCATTAGTGGCGAGCGGTCAAAGTGAAGCGTTCATTCGACTGAAGGAGCTTGTCGATCTTGAAGACAAGTTGCTCGTCTTGCTTGAAAGCATTGCCAGTCATCGGGATATCCCGATGACAGAAGAACAGGAAAAGACGCTCGGTCAGGAAATTGATTTCTTACTCAGCCATCATTACGATGTCATCTTCTCTCACGAACGAAAACAGGCGATGTTCTCATTCGATCAAGAATTAAGCGAGGCGAAGGATATCATCCATGGGCATTTACTCGATTACCGGGAACAGTTAGAAAAAATGAAGTGAAGATGAAAAAGCGCTGTTTCTCCTAAGTGACATTTAGGAAAAACAGCGCTTTTTTGTGTAGCATCATTGACGTAAGGATTGGACGACATCTGGATCAGGTGTGACGTAAAGAGTCGTTTGATCCGTGTAGATGACGAATCCGGGCTTTGCACCACTCGGTTTTTTGACATAACGTAGTTCCGTGAAGTCGACCGGAACTTGGCTCGACTCACGTGCTTTCGAGAAATAAGCCGCGACGATCGCTGCTTCCTTCAACGTCGTCTCGTCCGGTGCATCACTTTGAATGATGACGTGTGATCCCGGGATATCCTTCGTGTGTAACCACGTATCGGACCTGCGTCCGAACTTGAACGTCGCGTAATCATTTTGTTTATTGTTCTTTCCGACGAAGAATGGAAGACCAGTCGAAGAACGGTATTCTTCGAGTTGTGGGAGCTGCGGTTTCTTTTTCTTCTTTTGTCGTTCGCGCAGATAACCTTCTTCGACGAGTTCCTCGCGCATTTCCCGGATGTCTTCCGGGGATGCGACATCGAGTTGCGCAAGTAAGCCTTCGAAGTACGCAATCTCAGCTTGGTTCTTCTCGAGCTGACGCGCGACTTCGACTTTGGCGGTTTTTAATTTGTTATACCGTTTGTAATAACGTTGCGCGTTCTCATTCGGCGAGAAACGAGGATCAAGCGTGATCGTGATCTCAGCACCATCTGGATCATAGTAATCGACGACGGTCGCTTCCTTCATCCCGCGTTCGAGCTGATAAAGATAGGTCGTCAGCAGTTCCCCTTTATGTTTCCATTCATCCATCCGTAACGTCGCTTCTAAATCTTTTTCGAGTTTTGAGCGCTTTAAGATATTCTTATCGTACTCGCTCTTGATGAACCGTTCGAGATCGGCTGCTTGTTGTTTGACGCGATCGCGGTTTGCTTTTTGATGGAAGAAGGCGTCGAGGACTTGACCACTCGTCTCGAACGTCTTCTCGTCGATGATGGATCCTTCCGTTAGCCGGACCGGTGCGAAGCGTTCCTTACCACCTTCCATCCGTTGTAAGACATAAGGACCATCGAGTTCCTTCAGGACATCTTGAAAGGCAGATGCAAGATTCGTCCGGTTGGCAAGACCTGCCCGTGTGACGACTTCCTTTGCAATTTGTGGAGACAGACCACTGAAGAGACCAAGTAACTGTCGATCTAGTTTACCGGCGTTCCAGTCAATCCGGTGGAGTGTCTTTTCGATATCTCCCGTGAGCGGATCCACTTTATCCTGTGCCGGCGGAAGCTGGTATGTCACCCCTGGCATGATCGTCCGGAAGGTATTTTGACTGAGTGGCAAGTGTTTGATCGCATCGAGGATCTTATCTTGTCCATCGGTCAAAATGATGTTCGAGTGACGTCCCATCAACTCGACATAGATTTTTTTCGCTTCCTCATCACCGAGTTCGTTCCGAGACCGGACGCGTAAGACGATGATTCGGTCACGTTCGAGTTGTTCAATTGATTCGATGAACCCACCTTCGACATGTTTGCGGAGCATCATACAGAAGAGTGGGGGTTCACTCGGGTTGCTGACCGCTTCCGACGTAATGTGCATCCGTGCATACATGGCATTCGCAGAGGCGAGCAACAATACGTTTTTTCGCTCAGCCCGGACCTGGAATACTAAATCCAATGTATAAGGCTGGTATACCTTATTGATCCGTCCTCCGACGAGTGGTTGGAGTTCTTCGACGACACGTGTCGTCATCAATCCGTCAAAAGCCATACGATTACCTTCTTTCTTGATTTCGTTCTCACTTTCTAAAGGTAACAGAAATGGCATCGTTATGGTATGATAAAGCAGTCGAGCTAAAAAAAGATGACTTGCGAACTTCCCGTCTCTACTGCTAATATGAAACAATGTGAAGTTTGTGAGATGGAGGGGTTTTGAAGTGATTTTCAAAGAGCGTGGCTTATTACTCGTATTATCTGGTCCAAGTGGTGTCGGAAAGGGAACGGTCTGTCGTGCCTTGCGCGAAGATCAGGATAATGATCTGCATTACTCGGTATCCTGTACGACGCGCCAACCGCGCGAAGGAGAAGTAGATGGTGTTCATTACTTCTTTAAATCGCGTGAAGAATTCGAAGAGATGATTGCGAACAATCAACTCTTGGAATATGCTGAATTCGTAGGAAACTATTATGGAACACCAGTTGAATGGGTGAACCAGATCCTAGATGAAGGAAAAGACGTCATTCTCGAAATCGAAGTTCAAGGGGCCATGCAGGTCAAAGAACATTTTCCTGAAGCTGTCTTCTTATTCCTTGCACCTCCAAGCCTCCAAGAATTGCGGAACCGCCTCGTAGGGCGTGGAACGGAATCGGAGGAAGTCATTAAGCAACGTCTGCTCGTCGCTAAAGAAGAGATCGAGATGATGGATGCGTATGACTATGTCGTGACGAACGACGAAATTCATAAAGCCTGTGATCGTATTCAAGCAATCGTCACAGCGGAACATTGCAGTCGGGAACGTGTCGCGTCCCTATATAAAAAAGCCATGGAGGTTAAGTGATATGTTATATCCATCAGTTGATAAGCTTCAAAAGAAAGTACCATCGAAATATACGATCGTTACAGTTGCCGCTAAGCGTGCGCGTCAAATCCAAGACGGGAAACGCGTGAAAGTCATGAACCCAAAATCGCATAAACCGGTCGGGAAAGCTTTAGAAGAGCTTTATTTCGAAGAAGTAACCGTCACGAACCAACCGCAAGACTAATTTTGAAGCAGCCACTTGTCATCGTGGCTGTTTTTTTCAATAAGGAGGATACCTACATGTTAACCAACCGAAACATCCTACTGTGTGTCGGCGGTGGAATCGCTTCCTATAAATCAGCAGCACTCGCTTCCAAACTCGTTCAAGCAGGCGCACACGTTCAAGTCGCGATGACGCGTAATGCGCAACAATTCGTCGGTAAGACGACGTTTGAGGCACTGACGCGAAAAGCAGTCTATGACAATGTCTTCATCGAGCATGATCCGTCAAAAATCGCCCATATCGATTTAGCGGACGAAGCGGATTTAATCGTCGTCGCACCAGCAACCGCGAACTTGATTGCAAAACTCGCGCACGGGATCGCAGATGACTTCATTACGACGACGATCCTTGCAGCAACGTGTCCCGTCATCGTCGCACCGGCGATGAATGTCAACATGCTCGAACATCCGGCGACAGTTCGCAATATCGAACAACTCAAGCAGGACGGTGTCCAGGTGATTGCACCGGGAGTCGGAAATCTCGCATGTGGTTGGGTCGGGAAAGGTCGTTTACCCGAACCGGAAGACTTAGTCGCAACACTCTCAACCTTCTTTGAAGATAAGTATCTAGCCGGGCGAAAAGTCTTGATCAGTGCAGGCCCGACCGTTGAACGGATTGATCCGGTCCGTTATTTGACGAATGACTCTTCAGGAAAGACAGGCATTGCACTTGCGGAAGCAGCAAGAGACGCAGGAGCAGATGTCACGCTCGTACACGGGCCACTTCGGATCGGACTACCGGCTGGCGTCGAAACGATTGCCGTCGAGTCGGGAGAAGAGATGCTCGAAGCCATGTTACGTGACTATGAGACGCAAGACATCGTCATCATGTCCGCTGCCGTAGCTGACTATCGACCGTCTGTCCAGTACGATCAGAAGCAGAAGAAAATTCACGGACCATTGCGGATTGAACTCGAGGAGACGACGGATATTCTGAAGACGCTCGGTGAGCAGAAAGAACATCAGGTATTAGTTGGATTTGCAGCGGAGACGACGGACGTCGAGACGTTCGCGAAACAGAAACTCGTCCGAAAGAAGGCGGATTTCATCGTCGCGAATGATGTCTCTCGTTCTGACATCGGATTTGTCAGCGACGAAAATGAGGTCGTCGTTTTTGGGAAGAATGATTCCGTCACGCGATACGATCAACAATTGAAATCGACGCTCGCCAAATCGCTCATGCGCCAATTTGCGGAGGCATTGGCATGATAGCTGAAGTCATCGTCGATGTCGCAGCGGCCACCGTCGATCGTCCTTTTGATTATGCCGTGCCGGCACTCTGGCAGGAGCTGATTGTTCCCGGAATGCGCGTAGAGGTTCCGTTCGGTCCACGTGCGTTGCTTGGGATCGTCGTCGGAACGAAAGCAACCTCTGATTTGACGAACGTCAAATCGATCGTTCGTGTCTTAGATGAGACGCCGACCTATACGCAAGAATTACTCGAGCTGTCGGCTTATCTATCAGAAACGACATTGTGTTTTCAGGCGACGGCACTGCTTGCGATGCTGCCGGCTGCGTTGAAGGTGAGTTATGATAAACTGGTCATAGTCGAGTCGGGCCCACTTCGGGCATATCATGGTAAGAAAATGAGTCAATTACCAACGGAAGTCCAACAAATCATCTTAACAGCGGCGAAACAAGCTGACGTGACGCTTCAACCGGTCATTCGCGAGAAAAAGACGTCAAAGACGGATAAACGTATTCGTCTCCTAGAGGAACAGGCAACTTTTACGAAACAAGCGAGTCAACAAGCGGCACTGTATGCGTATATCCAAGAATTTCCGAATGCGCTTTGGAGTGAAATCAAGCAGGCGACGGGCGCAACGAGCGCGACGTTGAACGCCCTCGAGAAAAAAAGCATCATTGAAGTCGAGACGATTGATGTACGGCGAAATCCTTACGAACATCTCGTCCAAGACATCTTTGTGCCGTCCTCTTTGACGGAAAAGCAACAGGAAGCTGTCTCGGCGATTACGGCTGAAGCTGAGACCGGAACGTTTTTGTTACATGGCGTAACAGGAAGCGGTAAGACGGAAGTCTATCTTGAATCGATTCATGCACAACTCGAACGCGGTAGACAAGCGATCTTGCTCGTTCCAGAAATCAGTCTGACACCGATGATGGTCAAACGGTTCAAACGTCGTTTCGGAGAACGGGTCGCTGTCCTGCATAGCGGTCTATCGCTCGGAGAAAAGTATGATGAGTGGCGCAAAATCGCTCAAGGCGAGGTCGATGTCGTCGTCGGTGCACGGTCCGCCGTGTTTGCGCCGCTGACGAATATCGGAATCATCATTCTCGATGAAGAACATGAAACAACCTATAAACAAGAAGAGAATCCGCGCTATCATACGCGTGATGTTGCAAAATGGCGAGCGGCCTATCATCGTTGTCCCGTCGTGCTCGGAAGTGCAACTCCATTACTTGAGACGTATGCGCGGGCACAAAAAGGGGTCTATCGTTACTTACCGCTTCGCGAACGATTCGGTGGGGAACTGCCTCCGGTCGACATCGTTGATATGCGTAAGGAACTTGAACGGGGCAATCGTACTCCGTTCAGCCTCGCGCTCGTCGAAGGCATCAAAGAACGAATCGAGCGTGGGGAACAGACGGTATTACTTTTGAACCGTCGTGGGTACACGACATTCGTCTTATGTCGGGATTGCGGGGAGACGCTTCAATGTCCGCATTGTGCCGTCAATTTAACGTATCATCAACATGAAGATCGCTTGAAGTGCCACTATTGTGGATTCGAGGCGGCGATGCCGAAAACTTGTCCGTCCTGTGAATCGACGAAGATTCGTCAGTTCGGAACGGGGACGCAAAAGATCGAGGAAGAGTTGGCGCATTTGATTCCGGAAGCACGGATTATTCGGATGGATCAAGATACGACGTCTCGTAAAGGCGCACACGAGAAGTTACTCGATGCCTTCGAGCGTAAGGAAGGGAACATTCTTCTCGGAACACAGATGATTGCAAAAGGTCTCGACTTTCCAAATGTCACGCTCGTAGGGGTGCTCGCTGCTGATGCGACGCTCGGTATTCCGGATTTTCGGGCAAGTGAGCGAACGTTCCAGTTGATCACGCAAGTGTCGGGTCGTGCCGGGCGGGGGCAACTCGCCGGACAGTCGATCATCCAGACCTATAATCCTGAGCACTACGTCATTCAGACGGCGAAACAGCATGATTACGAAACGTTCTATAAGCGGGAGATGCAGTTGCGCAAACTCGGGGGACACCCTCCATTCTGGTTCCTTGGCTTGATCACGGTCTCAGCGACACATCCACTCGAAGCACAAGCAGAAGCGCAACAGATTGCTTCTGAGCTGCGGGCTTTCGAATCGGAGGATTTAGTCGTCAATGGACCGTTCGATGCGCCACTTGCTCGACTGAAGAATATGTACCGACAACAGGTCTTAATTAAACATAAAGGGCAGGAAGATGTCCGGACACATCTCCGTGATATCTTAGCCCCTCGTCAAAAATCAAAAACACAAGTCGCGATCGACTTGAATCCATTTGTATTCATGTGAGGTGTCTGTATGTATAAAGTAGTAGAAGTACCAAATGATGTATTACGACAGGTATGTGAACCTGTCACGAAGTTCGATAAAAAACTCGGTAAGATGATCGACCGGATGTTCGATACGATGTACGAATATGATGGTGTCGGCTTAGCGGCACCGCAAATCAATCAACCGATCCGTGTAGCTGTCGTCCATACGGATGATGAGACAGGACCGATCGAGCTGATCAATCCGGAAATCATCGAAGCCGATGGTTCACAAATCGATGACGAAGGATGCCTCAGCATGCCAGGCATTTTCGGACCGGTCGAACGGTTCGACCGCATCGTCGTCAAGTCTCAAGATCGTCTCGGGCGGACGGTCAAAATCAAGGCAAACGGCTTTTTTGCACGTGCCATCCAGCACGAGATGGATCATTTAGACGGTGTCCTGTTCACGGATAAACTTGTCGAGCAAGAAAAACCGCGCGTCGTCTTCATGGGGACACCTGAGTTTGCGGCAGGGACACTGCGTGAAGTGATCGATGCTGGGTATGACGTCGTCGGTGTCGTATCGCAACCAGATAAGCCGGTCGGACGAAAACGGGAAGTCAAACCGACACCTGTGAAACTCGTCGCGATGGAACACGATATTCCTGTGTTGCAACCGAAACGGATTCGTGAAGACTATCAGGACGTCCTTGATTTAAAACCAGATCTCATTATCACGGCAGCTTACGGTCAGATTGTACCGACAGCTATTTTGGAAGCACCACGCTTTGGGGCGATCAACGTCCATGCGTCACTCCTACCGAAATATCGTGGCGGTGCACCGATTCATCAAGCAATCATCGATGGAGAAAAAGAGACAGGCGTGACGATCATGTATATGGTCGATCGACTTGACGCGGGTGATATGTTGTCAAAAATCATTGTTCCGATCGAAGAGAACGATACAGTCGGAACGATGTTTGAAAAGTTAGCGGACGCAGGAGCGCGACTATTGCTTGAGACCTTACCACGTCTGTTCGCAGGTGAATTGACACCGGAAGCGCAAGATGAGGCAGAAGCGACGTTTGCGCCGAACATCTCACGCGAGCGGGAACGACTTGATTTTACGTTACCGGGTGAGACACTCTATGATCAAATCCGAGGAATGAATCCTTTCCCAAGTACGTATACGATGCTTGGTGATGACCGATTGAAAGTCTTTTTCGCGACGAAAGTCAAAGGAACGGGACGACCAGGCGAAATCATCGCTTTAGAAGCGGATGGTCCCGTCATCGCGACAGGTTCGGAGACAGCTTTGAAGCTGATCGACTTACAGCCGTCCGGAAAAAAACGGATGGACGGTGCTACGTTCATGCGCGGGATCGGTCAATCGCTTGAACTCGGACAACAAGTAGGTGAGAACGCATGAATGTACGTGACGCAGCAGTAACGACACTGATGAAAATTGGTCAAGGTGGTGCCTTCTCGACAATCACCGTCCATCAGATGCTTGAAAAGCGTGCTATCTCAGCAACAGATGTCGGCTTGTTCACGGAACTCGTCTACGGGACGCTCAGTCGTGAATTGACACTGGATTATATTTTGGAGCCGTATCTAGCGAAACAGAAAAAACTTGATCCGTTCATGCGTCCGTTGTTACGGATGAGTGTGTATCAATTGTTTTATCTTGATCGTGTACCGGATCATGCCGTCATCCATGAAGCTGTCGAGATTGCTAAAAAACGTGGGAAAGTCCACGTCTCGAAAGTCGTCAACGGAGTGCTCCGGAATGTATTACGGGCGGGAATGCCTCGTTTCGCTGAGATTGAGCCTGTTGCAAAACGAATCAGCATCGAAACGAGTCATCCGCAGTGGCTCGTCGAACGCTGGATTGAACTGTTTGGTCCGGAAGAAACGCTTCAAATCTGTCAATTGAATAACACACCTGCACCGGTCACGGTTCGCATCAATCGGACGAAGACGACGCGAGAGGAAGCGATCGAGCTTCTACTCGACCAAGGTGTGACGGCAAAACCATCTACGGTCGCGCCAGACGGTCTCGAAATCGAACGAGGAAGCGTTCAAAAAACGGATCTGATTGACCGTGGGTATCTTTCTCTGCAGGATGAGAGCTCAATGCTCGTCGCCCGTGCACTCGGTGCAGAAACATCTGATCATGTACTTGACAGCTGTGCCGCACCTGGTGGGAAAGCGATGCATATTGCTGAAGGTTTGACGACGGGAACACTACAGGCACTTGATCTTCATCCACATAAGATTAAATTGATTGAACAGCAAGCGACACGATTAGGTCTTACGACTGTTCAAGCAGAAGCGTTAGATGCTCGTAAAGCAGGAGACCGCTTTGAAGTAGAATCGTTTGATCGGATTCTTGTCGACGCACCTTGTTCAGGACTCGGTGTCATTCGGAGAAAACCAGATATCAAATGGACGAAACGCGCGGAACAACTCGAGCAACTCCCGAAAATTCAACGAGATATTCTGACATCTGTCTTACCACTCGTTAAAAAGGGTGGAACCTTTGTCTATTCGACTTGTACGATTGATCCGACTGAGAACGAGGACCAGACAGCGTTCATTCTCGATCAAGGATTTGAATTTGATACATCCTTCGCGGCACGGATGCCGGAATCCGTGCGACATCTGATCGGGGATCGAGCAGAACTCAAGTTGTTACCGACGACAGTCGGAACGGACGGCTTCTATATTGCCGCGTTTAAAAAACGAGAAGATTGACACGAACGGAGGACTGTCATGGAGTTAGCTCACCTTTCGACTACTGGGAAAGTCAGGACTAAAAATGAGGATACGGTATTACTCGTCGGGAACGCTGAACGTGGTCTTGCCGTCGTTGCGGACGGTATGGGAGGTCATGCTGCTGGCGATATCGCAAGTGCGATCGTTCGCGAGGTATTTGAAGCATCCTTTTCACTCATGCCAAATCGTCCGATGGAATTGTCTGAATGGATAGAACAACGTGTAGCCGAGGCAAATGCCCGGATTCTTCAGTTTTCAAAAGACGAGCAACTTGCAATCGTCGGAACGACCATTGCCTGCGTATGCTGGGTCGAAGATTTGCTCGTCATCGGTCATGTTGGAGATAGTAGGGTCTATGCCCTTGAAGGTACGGCGTTAAAACAATTGACGGATGATCATTCTTACGTCAACATGTTACGACAAATGGGGGAACTTTCGGATGAGGAAGTCGAAAATCATCCACGTAAGAATGTCATCACACGGTCGGTCGGCTCGAACGAAACGGTCGAAGTCGACATTCAAGTCAGAGATGCTCCAGACTATGACCTCGTCCTCGTCTGTAGTGACGGGTTGACCGATGAAGTGCCAGATGATGTCATCGAACAGATCATCTTACAGGATGAGCCGCTTGATGAGATCGTCGGACGATTGGTGAAAGAAGCGAATGCTCGAGGAGGCGCGGATAATATTACGATTGCCGCCATCCGGTTCAAAGAAAGAAAGAGGGTCTGAATATGCGATACGGAGATCGATTAAATGACCGCTACCGCATAGAACGGCTAGTTGGAAGTGGCGGGATGGCGAATGTCTATCAAGCCTATGATGAGATTTTAAAGCGTCATGTTGCCATTAAGATTTTACGGACCGAATTTTCGCATGACGAACAGTTCATTCGTCGATTCGAACGTGAAGCTCATGCTGCTACCAGCTTGAATCATCCAAACATCGTTGCCGTCTATGATGTAGGCGAAGAAGATGCCATCTATTACATCGTCATGGAGTATATCGATGGTATGACATTAAAGACATTTTGTGAAAATCAAGCATTACCTGTGCCGCAGGCCGTCGATATCATCGCTCAAATTTGTGATGCGATCGATCACGCCCATGCACACCGAATTATCCATCGCGATATCAAACCGCAAAACATGTTGATTCGAGAGGATGGTACCGTCAAAGTAACGGATTTCGGAATCGCTGTGGCGATGTCGAATGCGACGCTGACGCATACGATGTCCGTCCTTGGGTCCGTCCATTACTTTTCACCGGAACAAGCAAAAGGTAAATTTGCGGATGAGAAGTCGGATATCTATTCACTTGGTGCTGTCTTATACGAACTTGTGACAGGACAAGTCCCGTTCGAAGGTGATTCACCGGTTGCGATTGCTTTAAAGCATCTGCAAGATACACCGCGTCGCCCATCCGTCTTGAATCCGAAAGTGCCACAAGCGCTTGAGAACTGTATCATGCAGGCGCTCGCAAAAGCACCGCATGACCGTCAACAGTCCGTCGCAGCATTTAAGGCAGATATGGTGACGGCGTTGTCTGACGAACGAGCAAGCGAAGGTATCCGAGGTGCAGAAGAGGATGAGCTGGAAAAAACGATGGTCTTATCGCCTGTACAAGTGCCAGAAGAATCAAAAGCGGAACCAGAATCACCCGCCGTCACGACCGTTCAACCGAAAACACCGGAAAAGAAAAAGAAAAAACGTTGGTGGATCGTCCTCTTATTGCTCATATTGCTAGGTGGTGCAGCTACGACGTTTGCGATGTGGCCAGATCCAACGGTCACCGTACCATCTGTCGTCAAGACGGATGGAGACGAAGCGGAAACGAAGCTTGAGAAACTAGGATTCGTTGTTGAGACGACAGAACGAAATAGCGATACAGTCGAGGAAGGCGATGTCATCAGTCAGACACCGCGTGAAAACGCACAAGTCAAGAAAGGCTCGACAGTCAACTTGGTCGTCTCTACAGGTAGTGCGCCGGTCGAAGTACCGGATGTGACAGATGACGCTGAAAAAGAGGCGATCGCCACATTAAAAGAGGCTGGATTCGCTAAAGTCGAGGTCGAACGTGAAAAGTCGGATGAAATCGAGCGAGGTAATGTGATCCGGCAATCGATCTCTGCTGGGACGGAAGTGATTGCAAAAGAACAGACGATTACAATCACTGTCTCAGAAGGAACTTCGTCCTTTGAATTGAAAGATTTGACGAACTTATCGAGTGATGAAGCAAAAGCGTATCTCGATGAAATGGGTCTCGACGGCACGTTTGAACAAGAATTTTCAAGTGACGTCAAGCTCGATCAAGTCATTCGTCAATTCCCGCAAGCAGGAGCACAAGTCGAACCGAACGACTCCGTGACGGTGTTCATCTCAAAAGGTGAGGAAGAAAAAACGGTGACGGCAACGTTCCCTGAAAAGGTCGTCTATGATGCGGTCAGCGAGAACGAGGACGAGGAACCACCGAAACAAGTCATCCGGATTGAGACGGAAGACGCGAAAGGGAAGCGGACCGTCATCGAGGAATCGATTGATCAAGATGAGACATTCGACGTGCCGGTGACGATTGATCCAGGAGAAGAAGGAAAAATTACGATCTATAAAGACGATACGGTGTATCGTTCAAAAACCATCACGTACAATCAAGCAAAAGACGCACAATGAATGTGATGAAAAAGGAGTGCATAGGATGACGGAACAACGCATCGAAGAGAATCGAGAAGGAACGATCATACGTCTGCAGGGTGGCTTTTATGATGTCATGACACCAGAAGGAGAGGTACGTTCACGGGCAAGAGGGAATTTCCGAAAACGCGGCATCAGTCCAGTCGTCGGAGACGAGGTCGTTCTTCATATCGAAAGTGAGACAGGATATATTCTCGAAGTGAAGGAGCGGGACAACTTTTTAGTACGCCCTCCAGTCGCGAATATCGACCAGGCATTGCTCGTCGTCTCGGCGGCAGAACCTGATTTTTCAGCGCACTTGCTCGACCGATTTCTCGTTTTGATCGAAGCGAAGGAAATTCAACCCGTCATCCTATTGACGAAGATGGATTTGCTGGACGATGTTAAAGGACCGGCTGTCCGAGAGGCGATTGCCGCTTACCGGAAGATTGGGTATACGGTCATCGAGACATCAAGTGAGACGTTGGCAGGTATTGAGCAAGTCCGTCCGTTACTTGCTGGAAAAACGAGCGTTCTCGCCGGACAATCCGGTGTCGGGAAAAGTTCATTGCTCAATGCACTGGAACCCTCTCTTGATTTAGAAACAAGTGCGATCTCGAAATCACTCGGACGCGGACGTCATACGACGCGCCACGTCACATTGATGCCGCTTGCCGAAGGATTGATTGCCGATACGCCAGGTTTCTCGAACCTCGATTTTCCGTATGATATGGAAATCGAGGATGTACGGTGGAGTTTCCCTGAATTCGTGGCTGTACAAGACGATTGTAAATACCGAGGTTGCTTGCATTTGAATGAACCCGGTTGTGCCGTCAAGGAAGCAGTCGAAGCTCAAGAAATCATGTCCTCTCGTTATGAGAACTATGGTATGTTTATAGACGAAATCAAGAATCGAGCCCGGAGGTATTGAAGATGATTAAAATTGCACCATCTATCTTATCAGCAGATTTTGCGAATCTCGAGCGTGATGTCAAAGCAGTCGAAGCAGCAGGCGCGGACTATATCCATTTCGATGTCATGGACGGTCAGTTCGTACCGAACATCTCGTTTGGATTACCTGTGCTTAGCAGTTTACGTCAAAAGACGGATATGATTCTCGATGTCCATTTGATGATCGACCAGCCAGAACGTTTCGTTGAAGATTTCGTCAAGGCAGGGGCAGACATCGTGACGTTCCACGTCGAAGCGACGAATCATGTCCATCGTGTCTTGCAACAAATCAAAGCAGCGGGTGCAAAGGCAGGGGTCGTCTTGAATCCCCATACGCCATTATCAACGATTGAACACGTCCTTGAGGATGTCGATATGGTATTATTGATGACGGTCAATCCGGGCTTTGGTGGACAAGCCTTCATCGAGCGTGTCATGCCGAAACTCGCAGCACTCGCGCAAATGAAAGCAGATCGTGGGCTGACATTTGAAATCGAGATTGACGGTGGCGTTAATCCGGAAACGGCAAAGCTTTGCATCGATAACGGTGCGAACGTTCTCGTCGCTGGATCGGCAATCTACAATGCACCAGATTATGCGGAAGCGATTACTAGCATTCGTCAAGGGGCTGCCGTATAATAAGAACGAGAAAACGAAATATGATGACCGCAAGGGGTGTCGCTTGAAAAGCGGCTGAGAGGAGTCTTTTAGACTTTAACCCTTCGAACCTGTTCCGTTCAAACGGACGTAGGGATGTGGCGCACGCAGGCAGTACGGCGTTCGTCGTACTGCCTTTTTGCGTCCTCTCGTACAATGAAGGAGGAAAAATAGCATGAAACGGTTACAAATGATGATGGAAATTGCCATCTTCGCCAGTCTCGGAGTCGTCTTTGATTTACTGATTCCATTCAAAATGCCACAAGGTGGCTCGATCAGCTTAGCGATGTTACCGATCTTCGTCATGGCATTTCGCCACGGTGTCGTCGGAGGTGTCGTCACGGGAGCACTTGTTGGTACGATTCAATTGATGTTTGCCCCACAAGTCTTGACGATCGTTCAACCGATGCTTGACTATACGATTGCGTATGGTGTCGTCGGATTAAGTGGTCTGTTCGCGCGTCAAGTCAGACTAGCCGCGCGCAATGGACAAAAGAAAAGCTTGATGGCGTTCGTTCTCCTTGCGACGTTATTAGGAGCAGGGCTCCGTTATATCTGTCATGTCATCAGCGGAATCGTATTTTTTGCCAAGTATGCAAAAGGTCCAGTCGTGGAGTACTCTTTCGTCTATAATGCAACGTATATGGTTCCTTCGTACATTTTATGTGGAATCGTAGCAGGAATTTTATTCACGACTGCACCACGCTTACTACGTTATTCGGCACGAGGCGTCTGAGATGCGGGCGATTCTCGTCTGTGCCGGTCCACAAGAAGAAGTGCCGGATTTACGGACGTTTTGTCAGCCGGGTGATTTTATCGTCGGTGTCGATGGTGGTGTTCAGACGATTGAATCGTTTGGGCTGACATGCGACCTGACGATTGGTGATTTTGATTCGCTTGGTTATGTACCAGAAGGGGCAATCGTTCATCCGGCCGAGAAAGATGAGACGGATCTCGAACTGGCACTTCGTACAGCATCAGAGATGAAACGGTTTGAGGATACCATCATCATCGGGGCGACAGGTGGGCGGCTCGACATGACCGTCCAAAATGTGTACCTGTTGAAGCGATATCCAGAGACCAGACTCGTGACGAAACGAGAAGAGGTGCGATACTTGGCTGAGGGAACGTATGCAGTCGAAGCAGGGAGCTATCATTATCTTTCTTTCATTCCACTCGTACCATCGACTTTAAGCTTATCCGGAGTCAAATATCCACTCGATGCACATCCCGTACCCGTCGGAGGTTCCTTGACCGTTAGTAATGAATGGCGTGCGTCAGAAGCGAAAGTAGAGCTCCACCAAGGAGAACTATTGATGATGCGGACGCTTAAGGAATAGAACAATCATATGAAAGAGGCCGTGGACAAATCCACGGCCTCTTTTTGTATGAAATTATTCTTCGAGTTGAGAAGGGGCGACACGGATGTCGCTTTGGGCGGATAGATGTTTTCCTTTGACGAAGAGATGATAACTTCCCCACATGACGAGGAAGAAAGGAACACCGATGTATAGAGCGATTCGTTGATCCGCTTGAAACGCAAGACTGACGAGGACGACGACGTTTAACGTCAGCGAAATCAGTGGTAACACCGGATAGAGTGGTGTCTTGAATTTCAGTTCGGATAAATCGTGTCCGTTTCGGACGAACTGACGACGAAACGCGAGCTGAGAAGCAGAGATGGAAATCCAGCCGACTTGAGCGCCAAGTCCGGCTAAGGACAAGAGCCAAATGAAGACGGTATCCTCTGCGAAAAACGCGGTCAGGAGCGATAACATCGCAAACATCATCGTAAAGAGTAAAGCGCGCATCGGCACACCACGTGCATTGACGTAAGATAATTTCTTTGAAATCATCCCTTCTTGCGCCATCGCCCATAACATCCGAGTCGCCGCATATAATCCGGAGTTTCCGACGGACAATAGTGCCGTCAAGACGACGATGTTCATCAAATCAGCAGCGTACGGAATACCAATCGCATCAAAGACCATGATGAACGGACTGCTGACTCCGCCAGCTGTTTCATACGGAATTAATGCACCAACGATCGTAATCGATAAGACGAAGAAGATGAACGTCCGCCAGACTGTATTGCGGATGGCTTTTGGAATCGATTTTTCGGGCGTGTCGGATTCCCCAGCCGCAACACCGATCAATTCCGTTCCTTGGAAGGCGAAGTTGACGGCAATCATCGTCGTCAAGACACCGAGAATCCCGTTTGGAAACCAACCGCTTGCCGTAAAGTTCGCGAATAACGATGTTGGGCGATCTGCTTCCATCGGTAACCAGCCGAACCAAGCAGCGCCACCTAGAATGATGAAGAACAGGATCGCGAGGACCTTCAAACTCGAGAACCAGAATTCAGCTTCACCGAATGCTTTGGCGGAGACGGCATTCAGACCGAACAGCAAGACCGTAAAGACGGTACACCAGACGACAACGGGTACGTTCGGAAACCAGCGGTCCATCAAACTGCCGGCAGCTGTAATTTCGAGTGCGACCGTCACGGCCCAGCCGAGCCAATAAATCCAACCGACGGCAAAGCCGACCCCTGGTCCGATGAAGCGGGTCGTATAGGTCTGAAATGACCCCGAGACCGGCAGATAGACCGCTAATTCTCCTAGACATAACATCGTCAGATACATGATGGTCCCACCCACGATGTAACTGAGGACCGCCCCGAGAGGTCCTGCTTGTGAAATCGTTAATCCTGACCCTAAAAATAAGCCTGTTCCGATGATTCCGCCGAGTGAAATCATGAACAGGTGTCGACTCGTCATCTCTCGTTTGAGTTGCATGATGACTTCCCCCAATTCTGACAAAATAAAGTACGTTCCTATTGTAAGCGTTTTCAATAAAAGCGACAATTAGTTTATGAGAAAAATAAATGAGGGCATAAAAAAACCGGAAGGGAAGATTCCCATCCGGTGGTTGCGCCTTATACGCGTTCGACTTTACCTGATTTAAGAGCTCGAGCTGAAACCCAAACCTTTTTCGGCTTACCGTCGACGAGGATACGTACTTTTTGTACGTTGACTCCCCAAGTACGTTTTGTTTTGTTCAATGCGTGTGAACGGTTGTTACCCGACTTTGGCGATTTCCCAGTAACGTAGCATTTACGTGCCATGCGTTCCGCCTCCTTTTATGTTGTTTTGCGTTCGTCCTAATAGACACTTTGCTATCTTAGCATGGTGTCAGGGCGGTTGCAACATAAAAAAAGTAGCTGACAAGAAAAAAACTTGACAGACAACCTCGAAATTTAAAATAATGGATGAGGATGATGGTAAAAGTTCATTTGACCGCTACTATTTTTCACTTATTCATTGTATAGTCAGTACGGCGACTTTTCAATAGTAGGTCCTTATAGTAGAATTATGAGAAGAATACAATATTCAAAGGGGGCTACTCAGGTGGCGATCGAGATGAAAACGACCTATGGAAAGATTGATGTAGATAATGATGTCGTCGCGCAACTTGCGGGCGGCGCAGCAATGGAATGTTTTGGTGTCGTTGGTATGGCATCCCAGTCTCAAATCAAGGATGGTCTTGCTGAACTCTTAAAACGTGAGAACTTTGCACGCGGTGTCATCGTTCGACAGGCTTCAGAGCAGGTCCATATCGATATGCATATCATCGTAAGCTATGGAACGAAAATCTCAGAGGTGGCGAACAACGTACAGAGTCGCGTGAAATACACGCTCAGTCAGGCACTAGGTCTTGACGTGACATCTGTGAACATCTTTGTCCAAGGAGTCCGCTTGACGAATGTCTAAGGCGGGAATAGAGGAGGAAACTTTAGTGAGTGTAGATCGTTTAACAGGAGCGCAGTTAGTCAAGATGATTCAAAATGGCGCGGCGAATCTCTATCAAAATGCAGATTTCGTCGATTCATTGAACGTCTTCCCTGTGCCAGATGGTGATACGGGAACGAACATGAATTTGACGATGACTTCAGGTGCAAAAGAAGCAGGTAAATCAACTTCGGATTCTGTATCGGAAGTCGCGAACGTCTTCGCACGTGGATTATTGATGGGGGCGCGCGGAAACTCTGGCGTCATCTTAAGTCAATTGTTCCGTGGATTCTCGAAATCAATCGAAGGCAAAACAACGATTGATACGAAGGAATTCGCAGATGCGTTACAAAAAGGTGTCGATACAGCATACAAAGCAGTCATGAAACCGGTTGAAGGAACAATCTTGACGGTTGCCCGTGAAACAGCTGTCGCTGCTATCGCACAATCTGAGACGACGACGGATTTCTTAGAGTTGATGCGTCAACTCGTCGAAGCTTCGAAAGTATCGCTCGACGGAACACCAGAACTTCTTCCGGTATTAAAAGAAGTCGGTGTCGTTGACTCTGGTGGTCAAGGTCTCGTCTGTATCTATGAAGGATTCCTCGCAACACTCGAAGGAAAAGAACTCGACAAACCGCATGCGCCTGTCATGGAAGCACTCGTCGAAGCAGAGCATCATAAAACGGCTCAAAGCTTCATGTCGACAGAAGAAATCCATTACGGTTACTGTACGGAAATCATGGTTCGTTTCCAAGATGACAAGCTTGCGAATGCACCATTCAGCGAAGAAGACTTCCGTAACGAATTAGCGGAATTCGGTGATTCATTGCTCGTCGTAGCGGATGAAGAACTCCTTAAAGTTCATGTCCACGTTGAAACACCAGGAGAAGTCATCACAAAAGGACAACGTTTCGGTGAACTCGTCGCTGTTAAGATTGAAAACATGCGTCAACAACACTCGACGATCCTTGAAGAAGAAGGTGCGAACCAAGTCACTCCAGTCGCTGCACCGAAGGCAAAAGCGAAAGCAGCCCTCGTGACAGTCGCAATGGGTGAAGGAATCAGCGAACTCTTTAAATCACTCGGTGTCAGTGTCGTCATCGAAGGCGGACAAACGATGAACCCGTCGACGGAAGATATCGTTAAGGCGATCGAGGATGCACACGCTGAACACGTTTATGTCTATCCAAACAACTCGAACATCATCATGGCCGCTGAACAAGCAGCATCTGTTGCGAATTGTGGTGTGACGGTCGTGAAATCAAAAACAGTTCCACAAGGTTTAGCAGCAACAATCGTCTATAATCCAGAAGCGACTGTCGAAGAGAACGAAGCGCACATGGCAGATGCGATTGCAGCCGTTAAGTCGGGACAAGTCACATATGCCGTACGTGATACGAACATCGATGGTGTAGAAATCAAGAAGGACGACCATATGGCGATTGCTGAAAAACAAATCGTCGCTACGGACGCTTCAAGTCTTGGTGCAGTCAAGAAACTCGTCGATACACTCGTCACTGAGGACGACGAAATCATCACGGTTCTTTACGGTGAAGGCGTCTCAACAGAAGAAGTTGACGCACTCGTCGCGTACATCGAATCGGTCAATCCGGATGCTGAAGTGGAAGTCCACGACGGCAAACAACCACTTTATTCGTACATTTTAAGCGTCGAATAAAACCATCATACTGAAAAAGGGCGACTAGCCTTTTCACGAATCCCACCATCTGCGATAATAGAGGTGGGATTTCGTTTGTTTCATAGAGAGGGGAAAAGAAATGAAATATCGTAGCGTCTTTGACATCATCGGACCAGTCATGGTTGGTCCATCGAGCTCGCATACAGCAGGGGCTGCACGGATTGGATTGATGGCGGGTAAATTATTCGGGGAAACGCCTACTGTCATCCACATCACGTTTTACGGTTCATTCGCGGATACGTATCGTGGACATGGAACGGATGTCGCCATCATCGGCGGTGTTCTCGGATACGATACGTTTGACGACCGGATTCCACAATCGATCGATATCGCGAAGTCGAAAGGGATTGAGATTCATTTCGAGACGAGTGAGGCGTTGACGGATCATCCGAATACGGCTCGTGTCCATTTGACGAATGGAGTAGAAGAGTTTGAATTGGTTGGTATTTCAATTGGTGGGGGAACGATTGAAATCACGGAATTAAATGATGTACCGCTTCGTTTGTCCGGTGGGGGACCGGCACTCGTCGTCTTACACCATGACCGCTTTGGTGCGATTGCAGCCGTGACGAGCATTTTGGCTGATTACGAAATCAATATCGGGCATATGGAAGTGTCACGGCATGAAAAAGGAAAACAAGCACTTATGGCAATTGAGATTGATGACCGGATAACGGCAGAAGTGTTGGAAGAAATCGATCGGTTACCTCAAGTCGAGCGTGCCGTCATGATGGGAGAGTGAAGACATGTTTAAATCCGTAAAAGAACTCGTCGCCATCGCGACGGAACGAAATATTCCGATTTCGGAAGTCATGATCGAGCAAGAGATGACGGTTCGTCATTTAGAGCGAGATGAAGTCTATGCGATGATGGAACGAAACCTGCAAGTGATGGAAGAAGCAGTCGCTCGTTCACTTGATGGTGACGGTGTCCAGTCGGTGACAGGACTGACCGGTGGGGATGCTGTCTTGCTTCAACGGTACCGTGCTTCAGGTAAAGGATTATCCGGTGATTTATTACTGGACGCCGTTAGTAAGGCAATCGGAACGAATGAAGTCAATGCTGCGATGGGAAAAATTTGTGCGACACCAACGGCAGGGAGTGCCGGCGTCGTACCAGGTACACTATTTGCTGTCAAAGATCGGTTAAACCCAACGCGTGAGCAGATGTTACGCTTCTTGTTCACATCCGGTGCGTTTGGTTTCGTCGTCGCGAACAATGCATCGATTTCCGGAGCGGCTGGTGGCTGTCAAGCAGAAGTCGGTTCGGCAACAGCGATGGCAGCAGCTGCCATCGTTGAGATGGCGGGCGGAACACCGGATCAGTCAGCGCATGCTTTTGCGATCGCGCTGAAGAACATGCTTGGACTCGTCTGTGATCCTGTTGCAGGACTCGTCGAAGTGCCATGCGTGAAACGCAATGCGATGGGTGGGGCGAATGCTGTTGTCGCTGCCGACATGGCACTCGCTGGAATCACGTCACGGATTCCGTGTGATGAAGTCATCTCAGCCATGCATGAGATTGGTCAGATGATGCCGTCTGCGCTTCGCGAGACAGCAAAAGGTGGACTCGCGAATACGCCGACTGGTCGCTGGCTCGAAGCAAAAATCTTCGGAGAGTTATCGAATGAATCCATCACGTGACGTCAAGACATTAAAAGGTGTCGGACGGGATTTGGCGAAAAAACTAGAAGAGATGAATATTCTCACCGTTGCGGACGTGCTCGAGCACGTCCCGTTTCGTTATGACGACTTCGTGACGGGAAGTCTAACGGAAGCAATCCATGAGGATAAAGTCAAGTTCACGGGTCAAGTCCAATCTGAACCACTTGTGCGCTATTACGGAAAAGGAAAGAACCGTTTGACGTTCCGTTTGCTCGTCGAAGAACGGTATAGTGTGACCGTAACGATGTTCAACCGGGCATTCTACAAAGACCAATTGCAACTTGGGGCAGAAGTGACGGTCAGTGGCAAGTGGGACTTACACCGGATGACGATCTCTGCGACGGAATTGCAATTTGGAGCAATCGAAGGCGAATTGACACCGATCTACTCGCTACGGGGTGACATGCGGATGAAGACGTTCCGACGCGTCGTCGACTTGGCGTTCAAGGAGACTGAGGCATTAGCTGAACGGATCCCGGATAGTATCCGGAAGACATACCGGTTACAAGACCGGATGACGATGTTAAAGTCGCTTCATTTCCCAACGAATCGACAAGAGTTAACGGCTGCTCGTCGCAGTTATGTCTACGAGGAGTGCCTCTATTTCCAACTGAAATTACAGGCGTTACGTCTTGGACGACGGAAAGGTCAAGGGATTGCCTTGCCTTTACATGAAACGGATATTGCCAATTTCATCAAGAGCCTGCCGTTTCCGCTGACAGGTGCCCAGCAACGTGTGACAAAAGAGATCCTAGACGACATCGGTCGCGGCGAACGAATGAATCGGTTGCTGCAAGGGGATGTCGGAAGCGGGAAGACCGTCATCGCTGCCATCGCCTTGTTCGCGACGGTTCGTGCCGGAAAACAAGGCGCCTTGATGGTGCCGACCGAAATTTTAGCGGAACAGCATGCAGCGTCGCTCGCCCCATTGCTTGAACCACTTGGGATTCGGGTCGGTTTACTGACGAGTTCCGTTAAAGGGAAAGCGCGTGCACACTTGCTCGAAGCCCTCGCAACAGGAGAGATCGACGTCTTGGTCGGAACACATGCGCTGATTCAAGACACCGTCCAGTTCAAGGCATTACACCTCGTCATCACCGATGAACAACATCGCTTCGGTGTCGAACAACGGAAACGATTGCGTGCGAAAGCTGAACAGGCAGATGTATTATATATGACAGCGACACCGATTCCGCGTACGCTTGCGATATCGGTCTTTGGAGATATGGATGTTTCGATCATCGATGAGATGCCGGCGGGACGAAAGGAAATCGAGACCTACTGGGCGAAACCGCAACAGATGGAACGCGTTTTCGGGTTCGTCGAGAAAGAATTGTCGCAAGGTCGACAAGCCTACGTCATCACGCCATTGATCGAGGAATCCGAATCACTCGAAGTTCAAAATGCGATCGAATTACATGCGACATTGACTGAGCGGTTCAAGCCCTATCATGTCGGTTTGATGCATGGGCGCTTGACTTCTTCAGAAAAAGACGAGGTCATGCAGGCATTCAAGGAGAATACCGTTCAAATCCTTGTTTCGACGACGGTCGTCGAGGTCGGTGTGAACGTTCCGAATGCATCGATCATCGTCATTCATGATGCAGAACGCTTCGGTCTTGCGCAATTACACCAATTAAGAGGACGCGTCGGTCGAGGCGATGCCCAGTCTTACTGTATTCTAATCGCCGATCCCTCTTCCGATACGGGAAAAGAACGGATCAAGACAATGACGGAGACGAACGATGGCTTCAAGCTAGCGGAAAAGGATTTAAAACTGCGCGGAGCCGGAAATTTCTTCGGTACCGAACAAAGTGGATTACCGCGCTTCGTCTTGACCGATCCGGCGCTTGATATACAAGTCATGGAAACTGCGCGACAAGATGCAGTCCGCTTACTGCGATCGGACGCCTTTTGGCAAGCGCCGGAATACGATGTCTTGCGTGACTATATCGAACGACAAGGGCTACTTGAAGGAGAAAGAATCGAATAATACTTGAAAGTGAACAACAAGGGATATATACTACTGTTAGTACCAGGTAATAATAGTGGTCATCCTTCTTGTGGGAGGAACATACATGCGGGTACCTAAAAAAGAGAGACAACAAGAATTATTACAGACGATCGAGCAAAATCCGTTCATCACGGATGAAGCGCTGGCGACACGATTCCGTGTCAGTATCCAGACGATTCGTCTCGACCGGATGGAATTAAAGATTCCGGAATTACGGGAGCGAATTAAACACGTCGCGACCGAACGGCTGGATGATGTGCGTACGTTGACTGAAAATGAAGTCATTGGTGATATGATTGACCTGAAACTCGATACATCTGCGATCTCGATCCTTGAGATTTTGCCGGAACATGCGTTTAGTCGGAATGCGATCGCCCGCGGACATATTTTGTTCGCGCAGGCAAACTCGCTTGCGATTGCGCTCATCGACGATGAACTCGCGTTGACGACACGTGCGAACGTTCAGTTCACACGCTCCGTTCACGTCGGAGAACGCGTCGTTGCGAAGGCATTCGTCAGTTCCCATCGTCAAGATGGTCGTTCTGACATCACGGTGGAGAGTTATGTCGGTGAAGAATGTGTCTTCATCGGTGAGTTCACGGTGTATCGAAGTAGCAAGGAGGAATCGAAATGATTTTAGCAGTTGACGCTATGGGGGGCGACCACGCACCCCGTGCCATCGTAGAAGGGGTCGTTGCCTATTTGGCAGAACGTCCAAACGAAAACATCGATATCCGACTAGTCGGAGATGAGTTGAAATTACGCTCATACACAATCGAGGATCCGCGCGTGACGATCGTCCACGCGGCATCCGTCATCACCGGAGAAGATGAACCGGTACGTGCGATTCGCCGCAAGAAAGATAGCTCACTCGTTGTGGCTGCAAACCTGGTGAAATCAGGAGAGGCAGATGCCTTGATTTCAGCAGGCAACACGGGAGCGCTCATGACTGCCGGATTGTTCGTCATCGGTCGAATCGAAGGAGTTGACCGTCCTGCACTGGCCCCGACTTTCCCGACACGTAATGGGAAAGGTGTCGTCATCTTAGATGTTGGCGCCAACCCGGATGCGAAGGCAGAGCATTTGCTCGATTATGCCATCATGGGGTCTGTCTACGCAGAACAAGTTCGCGGCATCACACGTCCAAAAGTCGGACTCCTGAATATCGGATCAGAAGCCGGTAAAGGGAATGCACTGACGAAGGAAACGTATCCGCTACTTGAGACAGCACCGATTCATTTCGTTGGGAACGTCGAGGCGAGAGAAGCGATGAGCGGTGACGTCGATGTCATCGTCACGGAAGGTTTTGCCGGCAATACGTTACTTAAGAGTACAGAAGGGGCTGCCAGTATGATCATGGGTGTCATGAAAGAACAATTCATGAGCTCTTGGACATCAAAGCTAGCCGCTCTCGTACTAAAACCGAAGTTGAAAAAAATGAAGCAGTTGCTCGCTTATGAAGAATATGGCGGTGCCGGACTATTCGGCATAGCGGCTCCGGTCATTAAGGCGCATGGTTCAAGTAATGCCTACGCCTTCAGCCGAGCGCTCGTTCAAGCTGAGAAGATGGTCGAACAAGAAGTCGTTGCCAAAATCGTTCAAGCGAAAGCAACAGAAGCACGTTAAGAAGGAGTGAGACGAGATGGGGAAAACAGTTTGGATGTTTCCGGGACAAGGGTCACAAACCCCTGGAATGGGACAGACGCTCATCACGCAAGACGAGACACGCCAAGCACTCGCTGACCTCGGAACGCGAATTGGTCTGGATCTGACGACGCTGATGACGACAGGGACGAAGGATGAATTGAAAGCGACGGACATCGCTCAACCAGCCATCGTCGCACACAGTGCATTACTCGCACAGCAGTACGCAGCACAAGGACATACACCTGATTTCGTACTCGGACACAGTGTTGGAGAATATAGTGCGCTCGTCGCAGCTTCTGTCATCACACCGTCTGAAGCCGTCTATCTCGTCCGAGAACGCGGAAAACTCATGAATCAAGTCACGGGTGGAACGATGGCGGCGGTCATCGGCATGAATGATGTCGAGGCAGCCCATCACGCGGTCGAATCGATTGCGGCAACGGGAGAGATCGTCCAGATCGCCAACTACAACTGTCCCGGGCAATTCGTCATCTCCGGACAAATCGCAGCGGTCGAATCCGCTACAGCGAAGTTAAAAGAGCTCGGAGCAAAACGTGTCTTACCGCTTGATGTCTCAGGTGCGTTCCATTCGTCACTCATGACACCATTCGCACCACGATTCGAAGACATTCTTGTTTCGTCACCGTTTGAAGCGGCGAAGACGAAATTCATCTCGAACGTCGACAGTGCGTTCCACGATCAACCAGACGAATTGATTCGTTTGCTCGTTCAGCAGCTCTACTCACCGGTTCGATTCGAATCATGCGTCGAGCGTCTGATCGAAGAAGGTGCGGATACATTCATCGAGTTCGGTCCATCATCTCCGTTGAGCGGTCTCGTGAAACGAATCAAAAAAGATGCGAAGATCATCAGCATCACGACACTTGAGCAATTGGAAGCGGAGGGAATTCGTTGAGTAAAGTAGCACTCGTCACTGGCGCGTCACGCGGCATCGGAGCTGCCATCGCGAAGCGATTGGCAACAGATGGTTTCCGTGTCGTCGTCAACTATGCAGGAAGCACGGACAAGGCGGAAGCTGTCGTCCGTGAAATCAAGGAAGCAGGCGGAGAGGCACTCGCGATTCAAGCGAATGTCGCTGAAGCAGATGCTGTCAAACAGATGATCAAACAGACGATCGACACATTCGGTCAACTGGATTGTGTCGTCAATAATGCCGGCATCACGCGTGATGGTTTGCTGATGCGTATGAAGGAAGCGGATTTCGATGCTGTCATCGATACGAACCTGAAAGGGGCGTTTCTCGTCACACAAGCCGCGACACGTCCGTTGTTAAAAACAAGCGGTCGTATCATCAACATCGCATCAGTCGTCGGTATTTCCGGAAATCCAGGGCAAGCGAACTATGTCGCAGCGAAAGCGGGTCTGATTGGGCTGACGAAATCCGTCGCACGTGAACTCGCTAGTAAAGGCGTCACAGTCAATGCCATCTGTCCAGGATTCATCGAAACGGACATGACGGACGAATTGACAGAAGAACAGCGGAACCTGTCACTCGGGCAAATTCCGTTGAAACGCTTCGGTCAAACCGACGATATTGCTTCACTCGTCAGTTTCATCGCTTCAGATGAAGCGCGATACATCACAGGACAAACTCTTGCCGTCGATGGCGGCATGACGATGTAACACAACTAACGGTAGTACTTTGCCAAATCGGCAATCATCTTATATACTCAACTCATGGAGGGATTTTAAAATGACAAAAGAACAAATCTTAGTAGACGTACAAGAAGCAATCGCAGAAAAATTAGGAAAAGAACAAAGTGAAATCACACTTGATAAATCGTTCAAAGACGACCTCGGTGCTGACTCTCTCGAAGTCATGGAACTCGTCATGGACTTAGAAGACAAGTTCGAAATCACGATCGAAGATGAGCAAGCAGAAAACTTGAAGACTGTCGGCGATGTCGTCAACTACATCGAAACACAAGTCTGATCATTGAAGCTGACCCACCGCAATTTGCGGTGGGCTTTAGCTGTTTAGGAGGAACTATGACGAATCAAAAAGGACGTCGTGTCCGAAAAGGACCCTATGTAAAACGACGCAAGGATGCTCGGACGCTCGCTCAAATCGAGCAGAAATTCGAAGCGTTACAAGAGCGCCTGAATATCACGTTTTCTAATGTCGAGCTATTAAAACAAGCCTTCACGCACTCTTCGTTCGTCAATGAACAACGCGAGTCTGAAGGGGATAACGAACGCCTAGAATTTTTAGGGGACGCGGTCTTAGAGTTGACGGTGTCACGCTATCTATTCGAACACTACCCGGAACGTTCCGAGGGGGAATTAACGAAATTGCGAGCGGCAATCGTCTGTGAACCGTCACTCGTCCAATTTGCGAATCACTATCAGTTTTCCGATATGATTCTGTTAGGTAAGGGGGAAGAACTGACCGGTGGTCGGAATCGTCCAGCCTTACTTGCGGATGTCTTCGAATCCTTCATTGGCGCCTTGTATCTTGACCAAGGCATCGAAGCAGCCGAACGATTCCTCGCCGAAGCGGTTTTTCCGAAAGTGGCGACAGGCTTTTTTGAAGAACAGACAGATTTCAAGAGTCAATTACAGGAAGCGATTCAGCGTGTCGGTTTAGGTGTCATCGAGTATGAAATCATCGAGGAGCGCGGTCCGGCGCATAGTCGGGAATTTATCTCGCGTGTCCAAGTCGCGGATGAGCTTGAAGGGATCGGGACTGGCCGTTCGAAAAAAGAGGCAGAACAACAGGCGGCAAAACAAGCCTTACTTGAATTAAAGAAACAGTTTTAAGCAACAAAAGGCCGACCATCTCTCGAATGCGTGAGAGATGATCGGCCTTTATCGTGTGGTGCTTACTCGATTAAACAGTCTTAAGGGATTTCAGTTCGTCGACGATCGCGTCGACCTCTGCAAGTGATAGCGAGTCTCGCATCATGACGAACTCATAAATCTCTTTTAAGTCCTCATTTTTTGAGCCATCGAACTGTTCTGCTTTAATGACCCCTTTGTTGATGATATTCAATTTATCTAAGATCGCTTCAATCATTTGTTCAATCGTCATCGTGTTATTCGCTCCTCTTCTTCTTGTTTCGCGTGATACTACCTTAAAACCTATCATGTTGCTAGCGTTTCGGCTATGGTAAACTGAAAGAAATTCAAAAGAAATTTAAACATACGGGTGATCAAGATGTACTTAAAACGAATTGAAATCAATGGCTTCAAATCATTTGCCAGTCGAACTGAATTAGAATTCCTTCCGGGTGTCACGGCAGTCGTCGGACCGAACGGAAGTGGGAAATCAAATATATCGGACGCTGTCCGTTGGGTGCTCGGAGAACAATCTGCGAAGTCACTGCGCGGGGCGAAGATGGAAGACGTCATTTTTGCCGGCAGTCTGTCTGAACACCGGAAACAATTTGCCGAGGTGACGCTCGTCTTAGACAACGAGTCAGGAACGGTTGCGTTGCCGTATCAGGAAATCAGTGTCACGCGGCGTGTCAGCCGCAACGGAGACAGCGATTATTTTTTAAATAAAAAACCATGTCGCCTGAAGGATGTCCTTGATCTGTTCATGGACACAGGCTTGTCGCGTGATGCTTTTGCAATCATCGGACAAGGGCGAGTTGAACAAGTCATCTCCGGTAAACCGGAAGAACGCCGTGCTGTCATCGAGGAAGCAGCAGGCGTCTTGAAGTATCGTCATCGCAAGAAGCAAGCCGAGCGGAAATTAAGTGATACGGAAGCGAATCTATCGCGTGTCGATGATATTTTATATGAACTTGGCGGACGAATCGAGCCGTTACGTGAACAAGCGGCGCTCGCGAAAGAGTATCTCGTCGCTCGAGAACGGCATGATGTCCTCGAGCGTGGTATCTTGGCGCATGAAATCACGACGTATCAGACGGAGCTCGAAACACTAGCGCGTGACATCGCACAATGTGAAGAACGCCTTGCGTCTCAAAAGACGACTTACGAAGAGACCGTCTTGTCCCGAGAAAATCAAGAATCGACGCTCGAAGAAGAACGACAACAAGAAAACGCGTTGCAGGAGCAACTTCGACATGTCTCGACGCGACTTGTTGAGATCCAAGGTGCCCTTAACCTAGCGAAAGAGCGTGAAAAACACGGGACCGAGACGAAAGAGCGACTCGAACAAGAGGTTGCCGTCGTCGAAGAACGCGTCAAGGAACTGGAACTCGAACTGACCGCTTTACAGGAACGCCAAGCAGAAGTCGATCAGGAAGCAAAGCGGATCACAGCTGAACGGGAACGAGCCGATCAAGCGCTGACACAAACCGATCGTGATTTCGATAAGGAAGCCGAAGTATTACGTTCGGAAGCCTTTGAAGTGGCGAGTCGATTAGCTGCGACGAATAATGCCTATAATCGGGCGAAGCAAGATCTCATGCAGGCAGAAGAACAACAACGTTCATTTACGGCGGACAGCGGTACGAAACAATCGACGCGTCGTCAACTCGAGGAAGACGTCGCTCGACTAGAGGCGGATGTCGCTTCGATCCGGACGAAGTTGGACCAAGCAACGGAAGAAGAGACGACGGCACTTGCAGCACGAAATGAACAACAACATGCGTTACGACAAGTCGAACAGTCCGTTGCGGATTTAGAGCGACGTCGGCATAAGACGGAAGACCGGATTGAATTCCTTGAATCCGTCAAAGCCGACTATAGCGGTTATTTCGGTGCCGTGAAGACGATTTTAAAACAACGAGATCAGCACCCAGGTATTTACGGAGCGGTCGCGGAGTTGATTTCGGTTCCGGCGCGGTTTGAAGCGGCAATCGAGACAGCGCTTGGTGGGGCAATGCAAAACATCGTCGTTGATACCGATGCGACAGGACGTCGTCTGATCCAGGAGCTTCGGCGGTTAAATGCCGGTCGAGCGACGTTCATGCCGCTCGCCTCACTCCAAGCACGCGAAGTCAATCGTTCAGTACGAGAACAAGTCGGTGGAATGTCTGGGTTCGTCGGGATCGCAAGTGATCTCGTGACGACAGACGAGACGTTGACGAAATTAAAGATGAACTTGCTCGGTACGACACTCGTCGTCGAGTCACTCGAACAGGCGAACCAAATCGCCCGTTCGACAGGACATCGCTATCGTCTCGTCACGCTCGAAGGAGATGTCGTCAACGTCGGCGGTACGATGACTGGCGGAAGTCGGAAAAAAGGCACACCATTGTTCAGTCAATCGCGCGAGCTTGATGAGTTAAAAGAGGGACTGACGCGCGGGCAAGCGGTCATTCGAGAGCAGATGCGCCGCTTGGAAGATCTGAGAGCGGCGATCCAGACTCTTGATGCTACTGCTCGGACGCGGACAGAAACGATTCAAGCATTACAAGGACAACTCGAACAATCGCGCGATACGTTAGCAGATGCGAACCGTCATCTTGCTGTCATGACGTCTGAATTATCAGTTGAAGATCGACAGATGGCACGTGTACTCGAACAAGAACAGGAAGCACGTCGGATCATCGAGACGTCGGAAGTCGATATCGCAAAATGGACGGAGCGTCAAACGGAGCTCAGACAAGCCTTAGATCGTCTCAAGGATGCGCAAGCCCGTGGTGCCGTCACGATGGACGAACTGAAGAAGGAACAAGCAGAAGCAGTTCTCGAAGAGCGGACGATTCAAATGAAACAAGCGCAGCTTACGCAAGAGATCGAACGCCTGACGGAACAGGTCAGTCACGCGAAGCTTGAACGTGGTCATAAACGCCGTGACTTGCGTCATGTCCTCGAAGGATTCGACGAAGCGAAAATCGATGCCTTGCACGCGGAACAGCGCGAACAGGAACAGGAACAACAACAGGTCGAGACCGAACTCGTCGCGATCGGGCAACGGATTCAAGTACAAGCAGAATCCCTGCGCTTGATCCGGATCCGCGAAGCGAAGACGAAGGACGATCAACAAACGACGAAACAGGCACTCGAGCAGCTACGACTCTCGCAAGGGAAAACGAGCACGCGTCTTGAGACAAGACAAGAAATGCTGGAAGAGATGGGATTACTGCTCGAACTGATTGCACCACTTGATTTATCGTATGAAGAGGCAAAAGAGGAAATTCATCTGCTCAAACGCCAACTCGAAGAAATCGGCATCGTCAACATCGGTGCGATTGAGGAATTCGCAGAGGTCGATGAACGGTTTACGTTCCTATCCGCGCAACGGGATGATCTCGTCGCTGCTAAAACCGATCTCTATGGCGTCATCGAAGAGATGGACCGAGAAGTCATTCGATTGTTCCGTCAAACGTATGATGCTGTCCGAGAACACTTCCGGGAAACATTCCGCGAGTTATTCGGGGGCGGTGAAGCCGATCTAGTCCTCGTTGACCCGAGTGATCTGTTGACGAGTGGAATTGATATCGTTGCCAAACCGCCTGGTAAGAAGCTGCAGAATTTGTCGCTCTTGTCCGGTGGAGAGCGTGCTTTGACAGCAATCGCCTTATTATTTGCGATTCTAAAGACACGTCCTGTCCCGTTCTGTGTCCTCGATGAGGTCGAGGCGGCGCTTGACGAAGCGAACGTCGCGCGATTCGGCGAGTTCGTCCATCAGCTAGCACGCGAGACACAGTTCGTCATCATCACCCATCGGAAAGGAACGATGGAGGCGGCAGATGTCCTTTACGGCGTCACGATGCAGCAAAACGGGATATCTGAAGTGTTATCCGTTAAACTAGAAGAGGCACGACGTACATTAAGTGAAGAACCAAAGGAGATTAAACGATGAGTTTCTTTAAAAAACTGAAAGACCGCTTGACGACTTCGACACAAGAAGTCACGACTAAATTTACGGAAGGCTTGACGAAGACACGCGACGGATTAGCGAGTGCCGTCAATGATCTCGTCTACCGCTTCCGTGAAGTCGATGAAGACTTTTTCGAAGAGTTAGAAGAAGTGTTGATCCAAGCAGACGTCGGTGTGACGACAACGATGGATTTGGTCGAAGAATTAAAGACAGAAGTCAAACGACGTAACGTCAAGGATCCAAAACAAGTCCGGGATGTCCTCGTTGAAGTCGTCGCGAACATGTTAGTCGAAGAAGAAGAGACAGCCCTTGATCTTGATCATGAGCTGAATGTCATCCTCTTCGTTGGTGTCAACGGGGTCGGTAAGACGACAACGATCGGGAAACTTGCGAACCGATTAAAACAAGAAGGTAAGAGCGTCATGTTAGCAGCGGGAGATACGTTCCGGGCTGGTGCGATCGATCAACTGCAAGTCTGGGGCGAACGCTCCGGTGTACCGGTCATTCGTCAAGGCGAAGGCTCCGATCCGGCTGCTGTCGTTTATGACGCCGTCCAAGCAGCGAAAGCACGTAAGGTCGACGTCCTGATTTGTGATACGGCGGGACGCCTACAAAACAAGGTCAATTTGATGAACGAGCTCGAAAAGGTCAAACGCGTCATTGAACGTGAGATTCCAGGCGCACCCCATGAAGTGTTACTAGCACTTGACGCAACAACAGGACAAAACGCGATGGTGCAGGCAAAAGCCTTCAAACAAGCGACGAACGTTAGCGGAATCGTTTTAACGAAACTTGACGGCACAGCAAAAGGTGGGATTGTTCTTGCGATCAAGAACGAGCTGAATCTACCGGTGAAGTTCGTGGGTCTCGGTGAAAAAATCGATGATTTACAACCATTTGACGCAGAACAATTCGTATATGGACTGTTCGGCGATGTCTTTGAAGAAAAAGAAAACGTCGACACGGAAGAAAGCGCGGAATAAGCGACGTTTCATGTAAAGAAAAAAACTTGACAACACACTGTGAGGGCTGTACTATACTATCTGTAAAGGAATTTCACTTAACATTGCGGAGGTGCTCGAATGACACTTGATAAAACGAACCGGATGAATTATCTGATTGACTTTTATCAGGAGCTTTTGACGCCAAAACAACGGAATTACATGTCACTCTATTACTTAGATGACTTTTCCTTAGGTGAGATCGCCGATGAGTTTGAAGTCAGCCGACAAGCAGTCTACGACAACATAAAACGCACGGAAGCCATGCTCGAGCAGTATGAAGAACGACTATCGCTGTTCAAGAAACACGAACGGCGAAAGCAGTTACTCGATCAGCTGAAGCAATGCGACCTTCCGGGTGAAGCCCTAGTGATCATTGAGACATTGGAGCAATTAGAGTAGGAGGCATTCTTAATGGCATTCGAAGGATTATCGGAACGGCTTCAAGCCAGTCTCGCTAAAATGCGAGGTAAAGGTAAGATTTCTGAAGCAGACGTCAAAGAGATGATGCGCGAAGTTCGCTTAGCGCTACTCGAAGCCGACGTCAACTTCAAGGTCGTCAAACAATTCGTAAATGATGTAAAGGAACGCGCCGTCGGTCAGGATGTCATGACGTCATTGACGCCAGGGCAACAAGTCGTCAAAATCGTCCATGACGAATTGACGAATCTGATGGGTGCAGAAGTGTCACCGTTGACGCTTGCGAACCGTCCTCCGACCGTCATCATGATGACGGGTCTGCAAGGGGCAGGTAAAACAACGACAACGGGTAAACTTGCCAATCATTTACGTAAAAAACATAATCGTAGTCCTTTGCTTGTTGCGGCGGATATTTATCGTCCGGCAGCAATCAAACAATTAGAGACACTTGGTAAACAATTGGAGTTACCGGTCTTCTCGATGGGAGATCAGGTTAGTCCACAAGAAATCGTTACCGGTGCACTCGATTATGCAAAAGAGCATCATCACGATATCGTGTTGATCGATACGGCAGGTCGCTTACACGTCGATGAGGAACTGATGCAGGAACTCGTTGATGTCAAGGAGATCGCCAAACCGCATGAAATCTTCCTTGTCGTCGATTCGATGACGGGTCAGGATGCCGTCAACGTCGCAGAGAGCTTCAACGAGAAGCTTGGCGTAACGGGAGTCGTTCTGACGAAGCTCGACGGAGATACGCGAGGTGGTGCAGCACTCTCCATCAAGGCAGTCACCGGAGCACCGATTAAGTTCGTCGGTCTTGGAGAGAAGCTCGATGCCATCGAACCATTCTATCCCGAGCGGATGGCGTCTCGGATTCTAGGCATGGGAGACATGCTGACACTGATTGAAAAAGCAGAGTCACAAATGGACGCTACGCGTGCCAAAGAGTTAGAAAGCAAAATGCGCGATGCATCGTTTACATTCGATGATTTCATCGAGCAGTTGCAGCAAGTGAAACAGATGGGTCCACTCGACGAATTGTTGGGAATGATCCCTGGGGCAGGTAAAGGGAAGATGAAGGGGTTGAAAAACGCCCAAATCGATGAGAAGCAACTCGTGTATGTCGAAGCGATCATCCAATCGATGACAAAACGAGAGCGGACTGAACCTGAAATCTTGAATGCGAGCCGTCGGAAGCGGATTGCCCGCGGTAGCGGACGCAGTATCCAAGAAGTCAACCGCCTCATTAAACAGTTCGAAGACATGCGGAAAATGATGAAACAATTTTCCGGACAGATGGGCAAAGGGAAAAAGAAAGGCTTTGGCCTTCCATTCTTTTAAAAGTCTTTTCTCTTTTGCTGTAACGTTGTATACTAATGAAGTTGTCAATTTGACTAAACGAAAAAATCATTTATTATTTGGAGGGACTTACGAATGGCAGTTAAAATTCGTCTTAAGCGCATGGGCGCAAAAAAATCACCTTTCTACCGTGTGGTAGTAGCAGACTCACGTGCACCACGTGATGGTCGTTTCATCGAGCAAATCGGATACTACAATCCAGTTGCTAAACCAGAAGCAGAAGTTAAAATCAACGAAGAGCTAGCTCTTAAATGGCTCTCTGAAGGTGCTAAACCTTCGGACACAGTTCGTAACCTCTTCTCACAAGCTGGTATCATGGAGAAATTCCACAACGCGAAACTCGCGAAGTAAGACGTTAGGAGGTGAGCGAAAGCTTACCTCCTTTTTTTAATTCAAGAAAGGAAGTGAAACGAATGGAATGGTTGGAAATTGCGAAAATCGCCAACACGCACGGTCTAAAAGGGGAATTGAAGTTACTCGCAAGCACGGATTTCCCGGAAGAACGCTTTAAGGTCGGAAAAGAAGTCTTTCTCGGCTCTGAAGGCACGTATACACCGGTAACGATCAGTGGCTACCGAAAGCATAAACAATTCATCATGGTGACGTTCAAAGGCATGCATCATATCAATGACGTCGAGAAGTACAAAGGATTGAAACTCTATGTCCACGCAGAAGACTTACAGGACTTAGACGAGCATGAATTTTACTATCATGAGATCATCGGTTGTACGGTTTATGACGGTGAGACGAAAATCGGAGTCGTATCCGACATTCTCGAAACGGGCGCAAATGACGTCTGGACGATCAAACGTGACGGAAAAAAAGATGTCCTGATCCCGTATATCGAGCAAGTCGTCGCTTCCGTCGACGTCGAACAGAAACGTATTCAGATCACGCCGCTTCCGGGACTGATCGAGGAATGAACATCCGTGTATTGACGCTGTTTCCAGAGATGTTTTCAGCGCTTGATCATTCGATCGTCAAGCGAGCGCAAGACGATCAACACGTCATACTCGAAACCATCAATTTTCGAGACTTTTCAACGAATCGACATGGTAAGGTCGATGATTATCCGTATGGCGGAGGAGCCGGCATGCTGTTGACACCTCAACCCGTCTTCGATGCGATGGCAAGTCTACCGGAACGAAAACGACGAATCATCGTCATGACACCGACCGGTAAACGGTTTTCGCAACGAATGGCGGAAGAGTGGGCAAACGAAGAAGAACTCGTCTTCTTATGTGGTCACTATGAAGGGTTTGATCAGCGAATCCATGATCAGTTGGTGACGGATGAGGTCTCGCTCGGAGACTTCGTCTTGACGGGAGGAGAACTCGCTGCGATGACGATGATCGACGCCGTCGTTCGCCTCTTACCGGACGTCCTCGGTGCGTCTGCGAGTCACGAAGATGATTCCTTCTCGACGGGACTTCTCGAATACCCGCACTATACACGCCCGGCAGAATATAAAGGGTACCGAGTACCCGATGTCTTGTTATCAGGCAACCATGCCCGGATTGAAAAATGGCGACGGGAACAGTCGCTGAAGCGGACATATGAGCGGCGCCCTGATCTTCTAGTGGATGCATCGTTAACGGATGAAGATCAACGTTATTTAGACTCGATTTCAGGATTGTCAAACGACTGAATCTATGATAAGTTAAAACATGTGGCAAAAGCCACCCATTAACGATGTTCCGCTGTCGGATGCTTGAAGCATATGAAGATAAGAACATTGGTGAAAAAAGGAGAAATCATTCATGAACACACAACAATTGTTCCGTGAACTTACACAAGAACAAATCAAGTCAGACGTCCCTGCGTTCCGTCCTGGGGATACAGTCCGTGTACACGTTAAAGTCGTCGAGGGTACGCGTGAGCGTATTCAGCTCTTCGAAGGCGTAGTCATCAAACGTCACGGTGGCGGCATCAGTGAAACATTCACAGTCCGTAAAATTTCTTACGGAGTTGGCGTTGAGCGTGCTTTCCCGCTCCACTCACCACGTGTTGCACAAATCGAAGTCGTTCGTTACGGTAAAGTCCGTCGTGCGAAACTTTACTACCTCCGTAACCTTCGTGGTAAAGCGGCGCGTATTAAAGAAATTCGTCGTTAATCATGTGAAAAAGTGGCTTGTCTCCGGACAAGCTTCTTTTTTTTGCAGTTTATGCGTATACTAGTCCTTAGGAAGAAATTGCGTTAATCAAGGGAGTGGAATTCGTGAAGGAGTTATTCAGTTGGGTAAAGGCGCTCGTCGTAGCGCTCGTCATCGCGTTCATCATTCGAACGTTTCTGTTCGTACCCGTCATCGTTGATGGGGAATCGATGATGCCAACCTTACACAATGCGGATCGAATGATCGTCAATAAGGTCCCGTACTATTTTAATGAACCAGAAAGAGGCGATATCGTCGTCTTCCATGCAACGGAAACGCGAGACTACATCAAACGGGTCATCGCTGTTCCGGGAGATACGATGTATTACAAAGACGATACGTTGTATGTCAACGATAAGAAGGTCGCCGAACCGTATCTGAAAGAATACAAAGCCCAGATGAGTGGTGTGCCATTGACGGAAGACTTCACGCTTGAAGAGCGAACAGGAGAGACGACTGTTCCAAAAGGGAAAGTATTCGTCATGGGAGACAATCGTCAAAATTCAAAAGATAGTCGTGATATCGGTTTCGTGGATGAAGAACAAATCGTCGGAACGACGAACTTCGTCTTCTATCCATTCAATGATGTACGCTCTGTCGATTAAAACGAAAGAAGATGAGACGCTTGCCGTTAAAAGTAAGCAGCTCATCTTCTTTTCTTGTCTTAAGTTGCGTATACTAGGGAGTGGATGTTTTTTCATGTATCGTATGATCAGCAAGAAGTCCAGGAATATATGAACGAGGTGAAGGATATGACGATTCAATGGTTCCCCGGTCACATGGCCAAAGCACGTCGGGAAGTCACAGAAAAATTAAAGTTGATCGATGTGGTGATCGAACTCGTCGATGCACGTCTTCCGATGTCGAGCCGTAACCCGATGGTCGAACAGATTACGGCAGGTAAGCCGCGACTGATCGTCCTCAATAAGGCAGACATGGCGGATAAACGATTGACAGAACAATGGATGAACGCATTACGAGCAGATGGTGTCGATGTCGTCGCGGTTGACGCGAAGCATAACAAAGGATTGAATCAAATCCATGAAGGTGCGTTACGTTTAATGAAAGAAAAGCATGCACGGATGCGAGAAAAAGGTCGGAATCCGAGTGCAATCCGTGCCTTGATCATCGGTATTCCAAACGTTGGGAAATCGACGCTCATCAATCGTCTCGCTGGTCGGAACATCGCAATCACCGGTGACCGTCCGGGTGTGACGAAACGCCAGCAATGGATCAAAATGAAGACAGGTGAGATGGAATTACTCGATACACCAGGTATCCTCTGGCCGAAGTTCGACGATCAAGTCGTCGGGTATCGGTTAGCAGCGACAGGAGCGATCAAGGATGATATCTTAAACATCGACGATATCGCGCTATTTGCCCTTCGTGAGCTAAAGACAAGGTATCCGGAGCAATTGCGTGAGCGCTATCGTCTCGACGAAGTATCGGGAGAAGCGGTTGATGTACTCGAAGCAATCGGTAAAAAACGTGGTTTCGTCTCAGGTGGCTATGTCGATTTCGAGCGGACGAGCGAAATGCTCCTGCATGAACTACGAACGGAAAAGCTAGGTCGAGTGACGCTTGAAACGGTTGAAGAGTGGGAAACGCATGCATAACGGACTTGGACATCTTTTGATGTCCAAGTTTTTTTCAAAGGAGCAGGATGTATGAAGATAGCAGAATTAAAAGAACGATTGCAAAAAGCAACATTAGAAGAATTTATTCAGTTAAAGCAGGAACTGGCGTCAGATACGCGAAAAGGGGTGCATACACTGTTTCGTCAGACAGAACGACGATTTGCGCACGAAGAGCAGCAACGGATCGATTTCAAGGAACGACTCGCATTTGAAGACGAGTATCGTCAGCAAGGATACGTTCGAATTGCAGGAGTGGACGAAGTCGGGCGAGGTCCACTAGCTGGTCCGGTCGTCGCAGTAGCGGTCATCTTACCAGACGGATTCTATCATCCAGGACTAACGGATTCAAAACAGATGAGTAAAGTACAGCGGCAAGCGGCACTTAAGCATCTGCAAGAAGTTGCTGAGATTGCGATCGGCATCATCGAACCGGCTGAAATCGACGAAATCAATATCTATCAGGCGTCGAAACGGGCGATGCAAGACGCAGTACACCAATTACGACCGGATGCCTTACTTGTCGATGCGATGACACTCGACGACGATACACCACAACTCTCTCTTATCAAAGGAGATGCGCGAAGTGTCTCCATTGCTGCTGCAAGTGTCGTTGCGAAAGAGACACGAGATGCGATGATGGAACAATACGCAATCGAGTATCCGGGATATGGATTTGAAACACACGCAGGTTACGGAACACCGATACATTTACAAGCGCTCGATACACTGGGCGTCACACCGATTCACCGGAAAACATTCCGTCCTGTCAAAGAACGTCTTTAGGAGGAATCGAGCATGCAAATCGAACATCGTGCCTTACTTCCATTTAAAATCATCGATCATGCGAACCTATCGTTACGGGAAGGAGCAAACATCGTCGGTAAAGTATTGAAGCTGTTGCCGGACGGATTAATGGAACTCCAAGTCGGTCAACGCGTCTTGACGGCAGGGACGACGGCTGAATTAAAAGAAGGGAACATGTATCGCTTTCAAGTCGTTTCAGCAGAGGGACAACCGGTTTTAAAAATCATCTCGACCGAGTCTGTTCCGCAAAAGTCGGCTCTCCCCCAGTTACTCGACTCCTTTTTACAACGCCAGACGGTACCGACTGCGGAAACACGGGAACTCCTAAGGCAAATTGGTCAACCGGTGACGGAAGGAGAAGCGAAGCAGTTAAAACACGCCCTTACCGAACTCGTTCAACTGGCAAAGGGTGACGAGACAGGTCGAACGCTTGATCGAAAGACGAGTGATCAGATTTTAGCGCAACAACTCGTCCAAGCAACGAACGAAGCAGGGAAAGGAGTCTATTTATTTCAATTACCTCAATTTGGACCATTCGAAGATGTTGATCTCATGATGGAAGCACCGTTCGAACGGACGTTTGATCCAAATCATGCCCGCGTCGTCCTATATCTTCAATTACCGACGCTCGGTGAGGTCGCTGTCGACGTCTTGATCGCAGACCGGAATGTTTCGATTTCCGTCTTTCATCCAAATGCGCACGTCAATACGTTCATGCAAGCCTACACACCGCAAATTCAGACTCGTCTTGAGGAACAAGGCTATGCATTGACGCGATTCGATTGGGTCGAACAGACGAAAGAGCGCGTACCGCATGATATCTCAACGCGTAACGGAAGGGTGGATCTTCATATATGAAAAAAGCAATAGCTCTATCATACGAAGAACAGATGCATGCCCCAAAAGTCGTTGCTAAGGGATCGGAACACATCGCAGAACGGATTTTAGAAGAGGCATTAAAACATGATATTCCGATCCGGCAGGACGAAACATTGATGACGTTACTAGATGCTGTTCAAGTATCAGAACAGATTCCGGAAGAATTATACGGTGTCATCGCTGAGTTATTCGCCTTTTTATATCGTCTCGATCAAGATGAACTTCTGAAAAAATAAAGCTTTCGGTCGATAACGATAGACAGCGCTTCCAATTTTAACTACAATGAAAGAGCCGAAACTAAAGGGGTTAAGGGGGATTTTTTCATGAATGTACATGAGTATCAGGCAAAAGAATTACTTCGTTCGTACGGTGTACCCGTACCAAACGGAATCGCAGCCTTCACCGTCGAAGAGGCGGTCGATGCATCAGAACAATTGTCAGGCCCGATCAAAGTCGTCAAAGCTCAAATTCACGCGGGGGGACGCGGTAAAGCAGGTGGCGTCAAGCTTGCGAAATCGCAAGAAGAAGTGAAGGAATATGCGACGGAGTTACTCGGCAAAACGCTCGTCACGCACCAAACAGGTCCAGAAGGAAAAGTCGTTCAACGTCTTCTCGTCGAAGAAGGGTGTGCGATTGACAAAGAATACTATCTTGGAATCGTACTTGATCGTGTGACAGGACGTGTCGTCATCATGGGATCAAGTGAAGGTGGTATGGACATCGAAGAGGTGGCGGAAGCGACACCAGAAAAAATCATCAAAGAAGTCGTCGATCCTGCAGTTGGTCTTCAAGGATTCCAAGCGCGTAAACTTGCGTTCGCAATGGGTGTTCCTGTGAAGCTCGTCAACAAGTTCGTCGGTATGGTCACGAAACTCTATAACTTCTTCGTCGACAAGGATTGTTCGATCGCAGAAATCAACCCACTTGTTACGACGAAGGATGGCGAAGTCCTCGCACTGGATGCGAAGTTGAACTTCGACTCAAATGCATTGTATCGTCATGCGGACATCGTGGCGTTACGTGATGAAACAGAAGAAGATCCACGCGAAGTCGAAGCATCAAAGAGTGATTTGAACTATATCGCGCTCGATGGAAACATCGGTTGCCTCGTCAATGGTGCTGGTCTTGCCATGGCAACGATGGATATCATCAAACACTTCAGTGGTGATCCTGCGAACTTCCTCGATGTCGGTGGTGGTGCGACGAAGGAAAAAGTAACAGAAGCCTTTAAACTGATCTTGTCGGATGAGAACGTCAAAGGGATTTTCGTCAACATCTTCGGTGGAATCATGAAATGTGACGTCATCGCAGAAGGTATCGTTGCGGCGACAAAAGAAGTCGGTCTCGAATTGCCACTCGTCGTTCGTCTTGAAGGGACGAACGTTGATGCAGGGAAACAAATTCTCAAAGATTCAGGTCTAGCGATTACAGCAGCTACATCAATGGCAGACGGCGCAGAAAAAATCGCTGCGCTCGTGAAGTAAGGGGGAGCTAAAGATGAGTATTTGGGTGAACGAATCGACGAAAGTCATTATTCAAGGGATTACTGGTAACCAAGGGATGTTCCACGGTGAACAGATGATCGACTACGGCACAAACCTCGTAGGCGGTGTCACACCAGGAAAAGGCGGTACGGAAGTACTCGGTGGTGTTCCTGTCTTTGATACGGTCGCACAAGCGGTCGAAAAAACGGGTGCGAACGCATCGATCATCTACGTACCACCAGCATTCGCAGCGGATGCAATCATGGAAGCAGCAGATGCGAACATCGCGCTGATCATCTGTATCACGGAAGGTATTCCAGTTCTTGATATGGTCAAAGTAAAACGTTACCTCGAAGGCAAACCAGTTCGTCTCATCGGACCGAACTGCCCGGGCGTCATCACTCCAGGTGTCGCGAAACTTGGTATCATGCCAGGATATATCCATACACCAGGTCATGTCGGTATCGTCTCACGTTCTGGGACTTTGACATATGAAGCTGTCCATCAATTGACGACTGCTGGTATCGGTCAATCGACAGCTGTTGGTATCGGGGGCGACCCGGTCAACGGAACGGACTTCATCGATACGCTCAAAGCATTCAACGAAGATCCAGAAACAAAAGCCGTTATCATGTTAGGGGAAATCGGTGGAACAGCTGAAGAAGAAGCGGCTGAGTGGGTCAAAGCGAACATGACGAAACCAGTCATTGGTTTCATCGGTGGTCAAACAGCTCCTGCCGGCAAACGGATGGGTCACGCAGGTGCGATCATCTCTGGCGGTAAAGGAACAGCTGCTGAAAAAATCAAGACACTCCGTGCAAACGGAATCGAAGTGGCAGAAACACCAGCTGTCATTGGTGAGACGTTAATCCGTGTCATCAAAGAAGCAGGGATCTATGACGAGTGCGTGACGAACAGCACAGTCAAATAAATCAAAAAAAGGAGCTGTCCTGATCAAATCAGGACGGCTTTCTTCTATATAAATAAGAAGCTTAAATAAGGAGCGCTGATCTCATGAAACGTGAACTGTATATCCGCTTCGCCATGTGTCAGGTACCCTACACGATCGTCCGATTGATTGAGCAATTTGGAATCGTTCCAAGTCATGAATTACCCGTTTCGACGCGTCTTCGAAAACGGTATGAACAAGCATTACAGCTTGATTGGATCGAAGAGTCGATTCTAGTCAAAGGAGATCCACTGTTTCCGACTGTGTTACTGACGATCCCTCAACCGGTCTATGCCCTCTTTTACCGCGGTGATCCGTCCCGCCTAACACTTCCACGCGTCAGTATCATCGGTAGTCGAACCCCCTCACCGCACCATCTTTCCCGCATGCGTTTCTTGCAACCCTTCTTTCATCCAGATCTCGCCACCGTTTCCGGAGGTGCCTATGGTATCGATGCCCTCGTCCATCGCTTGTCCTTAAAACATCAGCAGACAACGATTGCGGTTCTTGCAGGAGGACTTGATCGTCTATATCCTACTTCCCATGCTTCTCTTTTTGAACGCATCCTCTCGAACGGTCTTCTTCTCTCTGAATATCCACCTGGAACTCCTATTCAAAAATTTCAATTTCTAGAACGGAACCGGATCATTGCTGGATTATCTTCATCGTTGATCATCGTCGAAGCGGCGAAACGAAGCGGTACGATGAATACTGCCAGTCATGCGCTTGACCAAGGAAAAGATGTCTATTGTTTGCCGGGTTGTCCCACGGAATCGTTCTTTACCGGAACGAATCAATTGATCGCAGAAGGAGCGATTCCACTCCTTGATCCGGAAGAAGTTTCAAAAAGTATTCGGCTGAACGTTGACAAATGGGAATCGAGACTACTATGATAAGTGAGATTAAAATACGAGTACGCCTCTAATAGGGAGCGATTGCAATGGCAAAATATCTAGTAATCGTCGAGTCACCCGCTAAGGCAAAAACCATTAAACGTTATCTCGGATCCAACTATACCGTGAAAGCGTCGATGGGGCACGTCATTGACTTGCCGAAAAGCCAAATGGGAGTCGACGTCGAACATGACTATGAACCGAAATATATCACGATCCGTGGTAAAGGTCCGGTCTTAAAAGAACTCAAGACAGCTGCGAAAAAAGCACAAAAAATCTATCTCGCAGCCGACCCCGACCGTGAAGGGGAAGCGATCGCATGGCATTTAGCTAAAGCATTAGGCGTTGATGAATCAACGGAGTGCCGCGTCGTCTTCAATGAAATCACGAAAGATGCCATCAAGGATTCGTTCAAGCGACCACGCAAGCTCAACTATGATCTTGTCGATGCGCAGCAAGCCCGTCGTATCTTGGACCGCCTTGTTGGTTACAGCATGAGTCCGTTATTATGGAAGAAGATTAAAAAAGGGTTATCTGCGGGACGCGTTCAATCCGTTGCCGTCAAGATGATCATCGATCGTGAACAAGAAATCAATGCGTTCATGCCTGAAGAATACTGGACGATCAAACTCGAACTCGATGCAAACGGTGAAAAGCTCGAAGCGAACTTCTACGGAGTCGATGGCAAGAAGCGTGAACTTCATTCGCAAGAAGAAGTCGATCAAATCTTGAATCAACTCTCAGAAGACTTTACAGTTGATTCCGTCACGAAAAAAGAGCGGAAACGGAATCCGGCGTTACCGTTTACGACGAGTTCTTTGCAACAGGAGGCAGCACGTAAGCTGAACTTCCGAGCGAAGAAGACGATGATGATCGCACAACAGCTATACGAAGGAATCGAAATTGGAAAAGAAGGTACAGTCGGTTTGATTACGTATATGCGTACCGATTCGACACGGACGTCAGATTCGGCGAATCTCGAAGCACACGGGTTCATTGAGCAGGCGTACGGAAAAGAATACATCGCAAGCGAGAAACGTAAAGAAAAGAAATCAGCGAACTCACAAGATGCACACGAAGCGGTTCGTCCGACTTCGACGATGCGCGAGCCACAACTCGTCAAATCGTATTTATCGCGTGATCAGTTCCGCTTATATAAACTAATTTGGGAACGGTTCGTCGCAAGCCAGATGGCGCCAGCGATTCTCGATACTGTCAAAATCGATCTCGTCTCGAACGACGTCACGTTCCGTGCGAACGGGTCGACCGTTAAATTCCCGGGCTTCATGAAGGTCTACATCGAAGATACGGACGATGAGGCGGTTTCAGACGTCAAGGAAGGACTACTTCCTCCACTCGATGAAGGGGAAGAGTTGAAACAATCAGCAATCGAACCGAAACAACACTTCACACAACCACCGCCACGTTATACGGAAGCACGTCTTGTCCGGGCGATGGAAGAGCTCGGTATCGGTCGTCCGTCGACGTATGCGCCGACGCTCGATACGATTCAAAAACGGGGTTACGTGACGCTTGAAGAGAAGAAATTCTTACCAACGGAACTCGGTGAACTCGTCATCGATATGATCAGCGACTATTTCCAAGAGTTCATCACTGTCCAGTTCACGGCAGACATGGAAGCTTTACTCGATGCGATCGAAAAAGGTGACATGCAGTGGACGGAAGTCGTCGATCCAATCTATAAGTCCTTTGCAAAACGTCTGACACGAGCAGAAGCAGAAATCGAGAAGATTGAAATCAAAGATGAACCGGCTGGAGAAGATTGTGAAGTCTGTGGTCATCCGATGGTCATCAAGATGGGGCGTTATGGCAAGTTCATGGCGTGCTCGAACTTCCCAGAGTGTCGTAACACGAAACCGATCCAAGTCGAGATCGGTGTGAAGTGTCCGACATGTGGAACGGGCGACATCGTCGAACGTCGTAGTAAAAAAGGACGTTTGTTCTACGGTTGTTCGAACTATCCGGAGTGTGAGTTCGTCTCATGGGATAAACCGGTCGAAGAACCATGTCCGGTATGTAGTAGTATGATGGTACAAAAGAAAATCAAGAACGGTGTGAAAGTAGAATGTACATCTTGTGGACATCATGAAACACGCATCGATCAGGAGCAAGAGGAGGAATGACCGTTGAAACGTGTAACGGTAATCGGCGCGGGACTTGCAGGTTCTGAAGCAGCATGGCAACTTGCAAAACGCGGCGTACAAGTAGATTTATATGAAATGCGGCCTGTCAAACAGACACCCGCGCACCATACAGACCAATTCGCTGAACTCGTCTGTTCGAACTCACTTCGAGCGAACCAGTTAACGAACGCAGTTGGTGTCTTAAAGGAAGAGATGCGTCAGCTCGATTCCTTGATCATGAAAGCAGCAGACTTAGCGAGCGTTCCAGCAGGTGGAGCACTTGCTGTCGATCGGCATGACTTCGCAGGATATGTGACGGAAACGTTGAAAAACCACCCGAACGTTACAGTCCATCATGAAGAAATCGAAGCGATTCCAGATGGTCCGACGATCGTCGCGACGGGTCCGTTGACGAGTGCGGCATTATCGGAATCACTTAAACAATTCACAGGTGAAGATTACCTATACTTCTTCGATGCAGCGGCACCGATTCTCGATGGAGACACGATCGATCGTGAGAAGGTTTACCTGAAATCACGATATGATAAAGGTGAAGCTGCCTACTTGAATTGTCCAATGACGGAAGAAGAATTCCAGCTCTTCTATGATGAGCTGATCAATGCGGAAGTCGTTCCACTGAAGGAATTTGAAAAAGAGATTTACTTCGAGGGCTGTATGCCATTTGAAGTTCTCGCTTCTCGCGGACCGAAAACACTCTTGTTCGGACCAATGAAGCCAGTCGGACTTGAAGATCCGAAGACAGGCAAACGACCATATGCTGTCGTTCAATTGCGTCAGGATAACTCAGCTGGAACATTGTTCAACCTTGTCGGCTTCCAGACACATTTGAAATGGGGCGAACAAAAGCGGATCATTCGCTTGATTCCTGGTCTTGAGAATGCAGAAATCGTCCGTTATGGTGTCATGCACCGTAACACGTTCGTCAACTCACCGAATTTGTTAAAGCCAACGTATCAGACACGTACACGTGACGACTTGTTCTTTGCTGGTCAAATGACAGGTGTCGAAGGGTACGTCGAGTCAGCAGCGTCCGGCTTAACGGCAGGAATCAACGCGGCACGTCTCGTCAATGAGGCGGAACCGGTTACGTTCCCGCAGGAAACGATGATGGGTGCGATGTCGCACTATATCACGACGACGGAAGGGAAGAACTTCCAGCCAATGAATGCCAACTTCGGATTGGTACCAGCACTCGTCGGTCATCCGGTTCGGATGAAAAAACCTGAGAAGTATGCGCTCTACGCAGAGCGAGCACTTGAAGCAATCAAAGATTTCACGGATATGTGATTGTTGATGGGGAGAAAGGCGTGATTCAGCGCTCTTTCTCCCCATTTCTTAATTTGTCATAAAAGCGTGATAATTTCGTTAATTTTTCGGTTTTTGGTCTATTGTCAGACTACTTGGTCTGTGCTATGCTAAGGGCGATTCGAGAATGAAATGGTCAGAAGGGGGCGCATTCATGGGGATAGACACTGCTTTTGAGCGACTGCTAGAAGATTTCATGCGGTATGTTCATATTGAACGTCAATTATCTCCGAATACAGGTCGCTCTTATGATCAAACACTTCGACAATACGCCGCTTTTTGCCGCGATCATCAGTTACGATCGATTGAATTGGCAAGTGCACGGCGTTATTTGTATGCTCTTTACGATCAGGAGCTGGCGCGGGCGACGATTGCACAAAAAGTTTCCTGCCTCAAACAATTTGGTCGTTTTTTGACACGTGACACCGATGAGCCTAATCCATTCGATGGATTAAAAGCACCAAAACGACAACAAGGACTTCCGACATTCCTCGTCCCAACGGAATATGAACGTTTCCTCGATGCCTTTCGATCGAGTGATACGCTTGGTAACCGGAATGTGGCGTTAGTAGAACTTTTATATGCGACGGGTATGCGGGTCAGCGAGGTCGTTCAACTAGATCTTCGTGATCTCGCGACTGATCACTCCTACGTCCATGTGTATGGAAAAGGTGGGAAGGAACGCATCGCACCGATTGGAACCTTTGCTAAAGATGCATTAGAACTGTACTTACCATCACGAGATCCAGTCGCAGGTCATGAGCAAGCGTTGTTCTTGTCTCATTCAGGGCGTCGATTGACGACGGATGCGATTCGGAAAATCATGAAAAAAGGGGAACAACTCGTTGGGAAACATGTGACACCACATGCGCTTCGTCATAGTTTCGCGACAGATTTACTGGAAAGAGGCGCCGATTTGCGAGCGGTCCAGGAGTTACTTGGACACGCATCGCTGTCGACGACTGGTCAGTATACACACGTAACGACGGAACGCTTACGACATGTTTATCAACAAGCACATCCTCGTGCCTAAGGGAGGAAACATTGATGTTTCATGCAACGACGATTTTTGCGATTCAACATAACGGACAATCCGCGATGAGCGGAGACGGACAGGTGACTTTCGGAAACCAAGTCATCATGAAGAAAAGTGCGAAAAAAGTACGGCGCCTCTATGGTGGCAAAGTCATTGCCGGATTTGCTGGAAGTGTCGCGGACGCGTTCACACTCTTTGAAAAATTCGAAGCGAAGCTTGAAATGTATAACGGGAACTTACAACGGGCAGCAGTTGAGCTGGCGAAGGAATGGCGAGGCGATAAGATGTTGCGTCAACTAGAAGCACTCTTACTCGTCATGGATGGAACACATCTCTTACTTGTATCCGGAAACGGGGAAGTCATCGAACCGGATGACGGCATTCTCGCAATCGGTTCAGGTGGTAATTATGCGCTTGCAGCAGGTCGCGCGTTAGCTCGACACGCAAGTCATCTCACAGCAGAGGAGATCGCCCGCGCAGCTCTTGAGACGGCTGGTGAACTCTGTGTCTTTACGAACGATCAAATCATCCTAGAAACGATCGGAGGCAATGACCATGCATGAATTGACGCCAAGACAAATCGTCGAGAAGTTAAATGAACATGTCATCGGACAAGCGGATGCTAAACGTGCGGTGGCGATTGCTTTACGTAATCGGTACCGTCGACAACTACTCGATGCATCGATGCGGGATGAAGTCACACCGAAGAATATCCTGATGATCGGACCGACCGGAGTCGGAAAGACTGAAATTGCGCGACGCCTCGCGAAACTCGTCCGTGCGCCGTTCGTCAAAATCGAAGCGACGAAGTTCACGGAAGTAGGGTACGTCGGTCGTGATGTGGAGTCAATGGTGCGGGATCTCGTGGAAGCGTCTCTACGTCTTGTCAAAGATGAGAAAAAAGAAGCGCTTAAGGATCGAGCGGAAGCAGTGGCGAACGAACGAATCGTTGATGCGTTGTCTGGTAAAAAATCGTCATCTGGTCTTGGTGGTGGAACGAATCCGTTTGAAATGTTGTTCGGTGGTAACCAAAAGCAACAAGAGCCAGATACATCGGAAGCGACAGCCGACCGTTCGTTACTTCGTCAGCAATTGCTGACGGGGCAACTCGAGGATCGAATGATCGAGGTCGATGTCGAAGAACGTCAAGTGGATTTATTCTCTGGGCAACAAGGTATGGAGGGGCTTGCGAATCTTCAGGATATGCTCGGACAAGTTATGCCGAAGAAAACGAAGAAGCGTCAGCTTACAGTCAAGGAAGCACGTCCGATTTTAACAGCGGAAGAAGCAGAACGATTGCTTGACTTGAACGAAGTCCATGACGAAGCTGTCCGCCGTGCAGAACAGATGGGTATCATCTTCGTCGATGAGATCGATAAGATTGCGACAAAAGGACATGACTCAGCTGGTGTTTCACGAGAAGGTGTTCAGCGAGACATCTTACCGATTGTTGAAGGATCGACGATCGTTACGAAATATGGTCCAGTCAAGACGGATCACATCTTGTTCATCGCTGCGGGTGCATTCCATATGGCAAAACCATCTGATCTGATTCCTGAACTCCAAGGTCGTTTTCCGATCCGTGTCGAACTCGACAGTTTGACAGAAGATGACTTTGTTAAGATTTTAACTGAACCGAATCAAGCATTACTCAAACAATATAAAGCATTATTAGGGGCAGAACACGTTCATGTCACCTTTACAGAAGAAGCCATTCGTGAAATCGCACGGATTGCTGCACAAGTGAACGATGAGACGGATAATATCGGAGCGCGACGCTTGTATACAATCATGGAGCGGGTCCTTGAGGAATTATCCTTCGAAGCAGCAGACATGCCGGAGACGGATGTAACGATCACGCCACAATACGTGACGGATCGAGTTGGAAAAGTAGCGGATGATCGAGACTTAAGTCAGTTCATCTTATAAAGTGGAGGAAGAAAAAATGAATTTATTGGCGAAAACGCGGAAGCTGAATACGATGTTACAACAAGAAGCGAGCACACATGTTGATTTCAAGGTCATGGCTGATCGACTCAGCGAAGTCATGGAATCGAACACATTCATCGTAAGTCGGCGCGGTAAGTTACTAGGTATCGCAATCAAGCAACAAATCGAAAATGACCGGGTCCGTGGTTTCTTAGAAGAACGTCAATTCCCGGAAGATTATACGAAAAAATTATTTAACGTCACTGAAACAACAGCAAACATTGCCATCGATAGCGAACATACGGCATTCCCGGTCGATAACCGTGATACGTTCGAAACGTCAAAGACGACGATCGTACCAATCATCGGTGGTGGCGAACGCCTTGGTACACTTGTTCTCGGTCGTATGGTAGAAGACTTCAACGAAGAAGACCTCGTGCTTGCGGAGTATGGTGCGACAGTCGTCGGGATGGAGATCCTTCGTGAAAAGGCTCATGAGGCGGAAGATAAAGCACGCAAGAAAGCGGTCGTTCAGATGGCGATCAATTCATTGTCTTATTCAGAACTTGAAGCGATTGAGCATATCTTCGAAGAGCTGGAAGGAAATGAAGGATTACTCGTCGCTTCAAAGATTGCCGATCGCGTCGGTATCACGCGTTCCGTCATCGTCAATGCGCTTCGTAAGCTCGAAAGTGCAGGAGTCATCGAGTCACGTTCGCTCGGGATGAAAGGGACATACATCAAAATCTTAAACGATAATTTCCTATATGAATTAGAACGAATTAAATCGAACTAAAAAAGGGAATTGCTGCTTATAGAGAGAAGACCTAGTTAAGCACTAGGTCTTTTTTGTTTGACTAGGTATTATTTATCATTTTTATAAGAAAAGGGAATAAAAAACAGAATATTAACATCTCATTACCCTATTTTTCAAAAAACTTCTTTTCAAACATTGACCTATTTGTTTCAATTATTTCAGATATGTTACTAACGACTTACTTTTTGTCGTGATTTTGAATATAGTTTCCACGAGTGGAGGAAAGAAGATGAATTGGTTAGGGTCTGACTATAATTTAATGACACAAGCTGTCAATCGAACGGTCATGGCACAGGAAGTCATCGCTAAAAACATCGCGAATGTCGATACGCCCGGGTATAAGGCAAAGCGAGTCACGTTTGGAGATGTGCTCGATTCAGAGATGAAAATGAGTTTAAAACGACACGCAACGATTGGAACTTCTGGTAGCATCGTTGATCGACCGAATACGATGCGCAACGATGGAAACGGTGTTGATATCGACCTTGAGATGTCTGAATTATCACGCAATCAAATTGAGTACGAGGCGTTGGTCGAACAGTTGAATCGTAAATTCTCTGGCATCCAGTCTGTTATCCGAGGAGGAAAGTAATCGATGAGTATGTTCAACGGATTTCATACGTCTGCGTCCGGTTTAACTGCCCAGCGTTTGCGGCTCGATACAGTCTCGGCGAACATCGCGAATGCTCAAACGACACGAGGTGAGCTCGTCAATGGACAGTGGCAACCGTATGCGAGAAAACTCGCTGTGTTAAAAGAGACCGCCAATGGTGTCACGGTCAGTGAATTGAAAAAGGATCCTGAACCATTCAAATTAGAATATAATCCGACGCATCCAGATGCGGATGAACTCGGGTACGTCAAGATGCCTAATGTCGATATCTTAAAAGAAATGGTCGACATGATGGGCGCGACACGCTCTTACGAAGCGAACGTAACGGCTTTGAACGCGACAAAAGCGATGCTCGTCAAAGCGATGGAGATTGGTAAATAAGTAGAGGAGATGAAGAGATGGCAATTCAACCAATTCAAAACATGCAGATGGTACTACCCATGCAGACAGTCGCTAAGACGACACCAAGTGATTTTAGTGAGGTGCTCAGCGAGGCGATGAACGGACTGAATGCAACGCAACATGCCTCATCTCAAGCGCGCGTCGATCTCGCGACAGGAAAGACGACGGATCTACATAACATCATGATTAAAACAGAAGAAGCATCGCTTTCTATGCAACTCGCCCTTGAAGTCCGTAACAAAGGCATCGAAGCATACCAAGAAATGATGCGTATGCAACTGTGACTGTTAAGGAAAGCGTGGGAGATGTTGAATGAACGAACGTTTAAAAGCTCGATTGGGAGCAATGAATACGACATGGAAAGAATGGTCACTTGCGAAGAAGGCGACGATTTTAGGAATCATCGTCGTCGTTTTAGCGGCGTTGATTGTTGCGATCATCTGGTTATCTAAACCAACAATGACGCCTCTTTATTCGAAGCTATCCCCTCAAGAGGCGGGGCAAGTGACGGAAAAGCTAAATGAAGATGGAATCGCATCGGAAGTCGTCACTGAAGCAAATGGCGTGACGATACTTGTTCCAGAAGCAAACGTTGAAAACTTAAAAGTCGAATTAGCGACGGCTGGTATACCAAAATCCGGTCAAATCGACTATTCCTTCTTCAGTGAAAACGCTGGATTCGGAACGACGGATAAAGAAATGAACATTCTCGAACGCGATACGATGCAGACGGAACTTGAAAACTTGATCACACAAGTTAATGGGATCGAGTCAGCAAAAGTCATGATCACTCTCCCGGAGAAGAGTGTTTTTCTATCTGATGAAAAGGAATCTTCAACGGTTTCTGTCGTCTTGACTTCTAGCGCGGGGAGTAATCTTAACAATCAGACGGTTCAAGGGTTGTATCATTTGATTGCAAAGAGTATTCCGAACCTTAAAGAAGAAAACATTACGATCATGGATCAGTATTTTACGTATTACGAGCCAGGATCTGCTACGCAAACGGCGGGTGGAACCGATCCGATGGCGCTGAAGAAAACGACGGAAAACGATTTACGCAAGCAGATTCAGCAGATGCTATCTGTCGTTCTCGGTCCACAAAAAGCACTCGTTTCAGTCACGGCAGATGTCGATGTCACGAAACGTCAGGAAGAACAAAAGCTTGTTGAGCCAGTAGATCCCGATAAAATCGAAGGGATCGTCACGTCTGCTGAAAAAGTAGCAGAAGCGTATACAGGATCTGCAAATGCTGGTACAGCAGGTACGGGGCAAAATGAGACGACGAATTTCCCGGCGGGTACTGGAACGACGGGTGATACGAGTGAGAAAACACACGATATCATCAACTATGAAGTCAATCGAATCACAAAACAAATCACAGGAGCTCCTTACGAGATTCGTGATTTAGGAATTCAAATCATCGTCGAGCCACCAAAAGGTCAGAATCAGATCGATCCACAACTACAAACTGACTTACAGACGATGATGTACTCTATCATCCGGACATCATTAACGAAGACAGATGCGAAAGCAACGCTGACGGATGCAGAACTTGCCAATAAGGTCGTTGTCATGTCTCGACCGTTCGCGGAAACGACGGCAGCGACGAAAACGACGACGGCAACACCGATGTGGGTTTGGTTCGCCCTTGGTGGAGCGGCAATCCTCGTCATTGGAGCAGTCATCCTCCTCATGCGTCGACGGAGAGCGAATGAAATCGAAGAACTTGAGGAATGGACACCGATTGAGACGGAAATTCCGGAATTATCAACAGAAGATACGAGCGATGGTGCAGTCAAACGCAAACAGCTTGAAAAACTCGCTGAATCCAATCCGGATGAGTTTGCGAAATTATTACGTACTTGGTTAGCGGAGGATTGATGAGATGAAGAAGCTAGAAATGAACAGTCGGGAAAAGGCTGCGATTCTCATGATTTCGTTAGGTCCTGAAGTCGCTGCCAGTGTATATAAACATTTATCGGAAGAAGAGATGGAATGGTTGACCCTTCAAATCTCAAGTATGAAACGAGTCGACCCAGAAGATAAGTTAGTCGTTCTCGATGAGTTTCATGAACTAGCGATGGCGCAAAACTACATCACTCAAGGTGGAATTGGGTTTGCTAAATCGGTTCTTGAGAAGGCGCTAGGTGAAGAAAAGGCGATGGAACTCATCTATCGCCTGACATCGACGTTACAAGTCCGACCGTTTGAGTTTGCACGAAAGGCAGACCCAAAACAGCTATTGAACTTCATTCAAAATGAACATCCGCAAACAATCGCGCTTGTTCTTGCCCATCTTGATCCTGCCAAATCAGGACAGATTCTCTCGGAGCTACCGGCAGAAGCACAATCCGATGTAGCACGGCGGATTGCGACGATGGACAGAATGAACCCGGAGATCATTAGCGAAGTAGAGCAAATTCTCGAACGGAATCTGTCACAAGCAGGTATGCAAGATTTTGCGCAGTCTGGCGGTATCGAGGCGGTCGTTCAAGTATTGAACGGGGTCGACCGGACAACGGAACGAACGATCCTCGATACGCTCGAGATTCAGGATCCGGAACTCGCAGAAGAGATCAAAAAACGGATGTTCGTCTTCGAAGATATCGTCACGCTCGATGCACGGGCGATTCAGCGCATCATTCGCGAAGTATCGAACGAAGATCTACTGTTGGCACTCAAAGTATCGTCAGACGACGTCAAGGATATGGTCTACCGCAACATGTCACAACGGATGGTCGAATCGTTCAAAGAGGATATGGAATTCATGGGTCCTGTTCGTCTCCGAGACGTCGAAGAAGCGCAAAGTCGAATCGTCGGAATCATCCGCCGCTTAGAAGACATGGGTGAGATCGTCGTGGCTCGTGGTGGAGGAGATGATATTGTTGTCTAACGTCATCAAAAGACAAGCTGTGATTGAACGACAGGAACGAACACTCGTTCAAGTCCGAAATGCTCAGGAAGAATCGGCAATCGTTCCAGATACGTTCTATGAAGAGCGGATGGCAGAAGGTCACGCTGAACTAGAACGTCTTCGCCAGACGATGGTTCTAGAGTTTGAACAGCGTCAGCGTGAGTTTGAACAAGAGCGTCTTCAGGCATTAGAGGAAGCACGTCAACGAGGATATAAAGAAGGACACCAGGCTGGATTTGAAACAGGACGTGCGGAAGGACAAGCAACGTTCGAAGAGCAAATCGCAACGACAAATACGTTTACTGCACGAATCGAAGAGCAAAATCAAGAGCGATTGATGCGATTGGAGCATGAATTGTGTGTTCTTGGACTCCAGGTGACGCATCAGTTTCTAGAGCAGTTACACGATGAAGAAGAAGAGGCATTATACCAATTATTACATCAGTTGATCATTCAGTTCCGAGATCGTGAAAAGATCATTATCTACGCTTCACCAGCGGATTTTGAACGGGTCGTTCTGCTTGAAGAGCAGCTCCAAGGTGTTCTAGGTGCTAATGCGACGATTCAATTACGATTTGATCCAGCGCTTAAAGCACGCGATTATCGGATCGACTCGGAGAATGGAGCAATCACAGGTGGTTTGACAAGTGGCTTTGAAGCCCTACAAACCAAAATCAAAGAGGTTTTACATCATGTTTAACGTAAATGCGATTCAAGCCGCAGTTCGAGAAATTCGTCCGGAAGAACTCGTTCAGCATTCCGGAAAGGTCGTACAAGTGATTGGATTGATGATTGAATCACGTGGACCAACGGCTGTCGCAATCGGCGAGCGTTGTTTGATCCAAATTCAACAACGGCAGACGATTGAAGCGGAAGTCGTCGGTTTTAGAGAAGGTCACGTCCTACTTATGCCGTACGGTGAAACGACATCGATTGCTCCAGGCTCGATCGTTCTTGCGACAGGAAAACCACTCCACGTCCCTGTAGGGGATGAACTGATCGGTAAGGTGCTCGATGGTCTAGGGAGACCACTGGATGGGGAGTCATTAGAAAATTTACGTACGACATCAATCGTTCGTAAACCACCTAGTCCGTTGGAGCGACCTCGTATCAGTGATGTTCTCTCGACGGGCATCCGTGCCATCGATGGGCTACTAACAGTCGGTCAAGGGCAACGCGTTGGTTTATTTGCAGGATCAGGAGTTGGGAAGTCGACACTACTCGGTATGATTGCAAAACGATCTACAGCAGACATCAACGTCATTGCCTTGATTGGTGAACGAGGACGCGAAGTCAAGGAATTCGTGGAGGCAGAACTCGGTGAAGAAGGAATGAAACGCTCCATCTTGGTCGTAGCGACAAGTGATCAACCGCCACTTGTTCGTCTAAAAGGCGCCTATACGGCAACAGCTATCGCTGAACACTTTCGGGATCAGGGTAAGAATGTGGTCTTGATGATGGACTCTGTCACACGTTTTGCGATGGCACAACGAGAAATTGGTCTTGCGACAGGTGAACCGCCTGCGTCAAAAGGATATACACCAAGCGTTTTTGCTCTTCTTCCTCAGTTACTCGAACGTAGCGGGAAAACGCAAGATGGGTCGATTACGGCTTTTTATACTGTGCTCGTCGATGGAGACGACATGAATGAACCGATTGCTGACGCTGTACGAGGGATCTTAGATGGTCATTTCGTTCTTGATCGTAATCTTGCGAACAAAGGACAGTTTCCGGCGATTCATGTCTTACGATCCATCAGTCGTGTCATGAATCAAATTACGACTGCTGAACAAAAGACAGCTGCCGTCGCATTTCGCCAGCTGTTATCGACGTATCTTGATTCGGAAGACTTAATCAATATCGGTGCCTACAAAAAAGGGACGAACCCAGAAATTGATCGTGCCGTTGATAAATATCCGGAGCTGATCCGTTTTTTAAAACAACAAATCCATGAAGACAGTGACTTCGAAAAAGATTGTCAGCAACTCATGGCAACGATTCAGTAAGGAGGACGGAAGATGAAGACGATTTATGAACGAATCATTCCTTTGGCTGAAGCAGAGAAAGATCGCGTCGCAAAAGAATTGAACCTTCATAAAAAACAATATGAGATTGAAGTCGAAAAACTATACCATCTGCTCGTCCGATATGAATCCTTTCTGAAAGCGCAAGATGAGATTGGCATCGTCGAATTAACGTCTTCGCAATATCGGGAGCGGGCTCGAGATGTCGTGAAGCAAGAAATCGAACGGCAACAACTGTACGTGACACAATCGAAAAATCGCTATGAACGCACACAGGAAGCACTTGAACGAGCGTTGATCGAGGAGAAGAAGTTTAGTCGTCTGCAAGAGAATCATACGGTTGAAACGAAACGAATCGAGGCATTGACGGAACAAAATCAATTAGATGAACTGGCATTGTTACAGTTTGGAAGAGGACGGATGATATGAGTGAAAATAAAACGTCAAAAGGATGGATCTTACCTTTATTGATCATCCCTTTGATTTTAATCTTGCTGACAGCTTATTTCGTATTAAATTATGCGAATGGACGTCCATTGCTATCCTTACCGTTCGCAACGGAAAAAACGACTACGAATCAAGCAAATCCGTCAGCAGAACTCGAACGTCGTCTGAAAGTAGCGAATCAAGAAATCAAGAAACTACGCAATCAAAGCAAGGAACAATCGGATACTTTAAAAGCTAAAGAACAGGAAGTCGAACGTTTGATTGCAGAACGGGATCGTTTAAAACAAACACCGACGCCCGCGACGACGGATCAAACGAAGACGACGAAGAAAAAAGCAGCATCTGTGACAGATGTCTATGCTGAAATGGCACCAAAGGATGCTGCGCTCATCTTAAACGAACTCAGTCCGACAGAAGTCGTACCGATCATCGAGGACATCGATGCGGAACAACAGGCGGCGATCATTGCCAAGATGGATGCTAAAAAAGCGGCGGCCTTAACACAGCTACTCGCGACGAAGTAAGGAGGGAAGCCAGATGAACATGACGGAAGTAATACAATCATCCTCCCCGAACTTGAATACTGGAACAGGGAAAAAAGGAGAGATGACCACGGTTGGTGGTCAATTTGCTTCGTTACTGGATTATCTGACGAAGTTACCAACAACGTCATCGTCACCGGTCTCAGCTGATTTGACAGCACTCGAGACGAAAGTGGAGACACCACTATTACCGGATTGGATACAAGAACTCGTAGATCAACCGGACGATCTTCTCTCTTTACTGAAACAACCGGAAGTAGAGGCGTTAAAACAAGAACCGAAGAAAATGGAACAATTACTAGCGTTCGTCAAACAATTGCTTGAGGGAAATGTCGAGCAGGCGAAAAATCAGTTCGATCAATTGCCACCATTGCTTCAGCAAGTCGTCTTGCAGACAGTAACGAACGATACGATCAAAATGAAAGATCATCATACGAACAACTTAAAACAACCATTACTTACTACGATTGAAGGAGACATTTCCGCGTTGCCTGTGAAACAGACGCTCCCGCAAACTGGTCCTATTGTCGAAGCGCTCAAGTCGGACACTGTAGCTGTAGCTGAGCAGGCAAAAGGAAAGACACCGCTTCCGTTGGCATTCGCTTCACTCATGCGAAAAGCGACCATGCCCGTTGATCCAGAAGGAAAAGCCGCGCTGACTCCAATGAGCATGCCGATTTACAAGGGTACCCCGTTGCAAACGATTCGTCCAGTGCCGCTACCCGTACCAGAACAGATTCAACAACGGATTGAAGCTGCACTTCAACAGGCACCGTTCTTAAAAGGTGCTGACGGGTCAACTCGATTGTCGATTCGTCTTTATCCAGAGCAGCTTGGAGAGGTCGTCGTTCAACTCGATCGTAAGGAGGGGGCATTGACCATCAAACTGTTTGCGAGTACTGAACAAGCGAAACAATCGATCGAGCAACAACTCGGAAAATTGCAGACAGCTTTACACCAGCAGACGCCGGTCGTGAAGATCGAGACGGGGATGATCGCATCTAGTGCACGGGAGTTTCAACAGTCCTTCACACGAGATCAGCAGGAGCATGAGTCCCCTTATCAAGAAACACCCGCTCCAGTAGAGGAAGAAGAGGAGGAAGACGATGACTGATGCAATCAAAACAGAGGGTACTTCATACCAGCTTCCTGAAAAGTCACAAGTACCGACGAATAAAGCAATGGATAAAGATATGTTCATGAAAATTCTGATTGCCCAGCTGTCGAATCAGGACCCGACGGCACCGATGGAAGATAAGGATTTCATTGCTCAGATGGCGCAGTTTTCTTCACTTGAACAGATGCAAGCAATCGGGAAGACGATGGACACGATGGTCTTGAACCAACATGCGACGGCGTTATTATCCTACAGCAATCTGATTGGTAAGAACGTCAGTTATGAAGCCGAGTCAAAGACGACCGATGCTTCTGGAGCAGAACAGACGACGACCGTCGAAGAGACAGCCAGTGTCGTTAGTGTAAAACGGGATGGGCTGGATATCATGGCCGAACTATCGAACGGAAAACAGATTAGTGTATACGAGTTGACGCAGATTCAATCAAAGGAGGAAAAATAATGTTACGTTCAATGTATTCAGGAATCAGTGGGCTTAAGAACTTCCAGACGAAACTGGATGTCGTCGGGAATAACATCGCGAACGTCAACACGTTCGGTTATAAAAAAGGACGGGTGACGTTTAAGGATCTCGTCAGCCAATCGGTTGGTTCATCATCCGGTGCTGGTGGCAATGTCGGTGGAACGAACCCAAAACAGGTCGGTCTCGGAGCATCGATGTCAACAGTCGATAATGTGTATAACCAAGGTGCGCTTCAAAATACGGGTCGCGTCCTCGATGTCGGGATTTCTGGGGAAGGATTTTTCCAAGTCGTCACGGCGGAAGGGATTCGTTATACCCGTTCAGGTAACTTCTATACCGATCTTGAAGGAAACTTGGTTACCGGCGACGGAAACTATTTGATTGGTAGTGACTCTCAAGCAATTGCAGATGGCGAGACACCACCGGTACCCCTTCCGGAAGCAGGTGGCGCAGGATTCCAAAAACTAAAAGTACCAACGGATGCACGTAACTTATCAATCGGTAAAGACGGTCTCGTCACTTACGTCGATACGACAGGAGCATTACAAAACGTCGGTTATATCACGATCGCGAACTTTGCTAACCCAGGTGGTTTAGAAAAATCAGGTGTCAACGTGTTCGCAGCGTCGCAAAACTCAGGTGAGCCAGTACTTGGAACACCGAGCTTGAACGGAATGGGTCAATTGACATCTGGAACGCTCGAAATGTCAAACGTCGATTTATCAGAAGAATTCACGGAGATGATCATTGCCCAACGTGGTTTCCAAGCGAATACGCGAATCATTACGACTTCTGACCAAGTTCTTGAGGAATTGGTCAACCTGAAACGATGATTACGCTAACGACATTACGTAATGCACCACTCGTACTAAACGCTATTCTGATTGAATCTGTCCGTTCCACTCCGGATACGACGATTCAACTTGTTGGCGGACAGATTTATGTCGTGAAGGAATCAATAGAAGAGGTCAAGGCAATCGCAATCGCTTTTTATCAACAAATCGGATTAGCGGGCTTGAACAGTGTAAGGAGGCTCGAAGATGGCCGAGGAAAAGAAGAAGAGTAAACTAAAAATCCCTTTAATCATGATCATTGTCGCAGCACTGATGGTTGGGGCAGGTTATATGATCATGAATTACTTTTTAGCTAATGATACGACAGAAGCAAAAGTCGAACAGCCGACGGGTGAAGAACTTGATGCACGAAGTCTTCAGACAGACGACTTGACGACGAACATCGCAGACGAACGGTTCTTGAATGTCCAATTCACGATCGTTACGGACGATCAAGCAACGCGTGATGATTTAGAATTACGAAAGTTTCAAATTAATAACATCATCTTAGGTGATTTATCTGCGATGAAAAAGTCGGACTTAGACTCAAAAGCGGATATGGAGAAGCTCGAAGAACGGTTACGGATGCAGTTCAAGAAGCTCATCCAAGAAGGTGATGTACAGCGTGTCTATACGACGAAAAAAATCATCCAGTGAGGTGGCAGCATGAGCGAAGTATTATCCCAACATGAAATCGATGCCTTGCTATCAGCCATTTCAAGCGGAGATATGGAAGTCGAGGAAATCCGAAGCCAAGAGGAGCAGCGCCGTGTCAAAGTCTATGACTTTAAACGAGCGCTTCGCTTCTCAAAAGATCAATTACGGAATTTGACGCGTATCCATGAACAGTTCGCCCGAGTGTTGACGACGCATTTTTCTGCACAACTTCGGACGTACGTCCAGTTCACGGTCAATACAGTCGAGCAACTCCCGTACGATGAATTCATTCATTCTATTCCGAACATGACATTGATCAATCTTGTGAACCTTCATCCGCTTGATGGAAAAGTCTTGTTCGAAGTCAATCCGAACATTGCTTATGCGATGCTCGATCGATTACTTGGAGGACCGGGTGAAGGGATGAACAAGATTGAAAATTTGACGGAAATCGAGACGCGTATTCTGACACAATTGTTCAAACGTGCCTTCGTCCAATATGGCGCCGCTTGGGAGTCGGTGACGGAAGTCGAGGCGGAGTACGACGATTTAGAAATCAATCCGCAGTTTCTACAGCTCGTTTCTCCGAATGAGACGGTCATCCTCGTATCGATTTACGTAACGGTTGGAGAAGTGAGCGGTACGTTGAATGTCTGTTTGCCGTTCGTGACCCTTGAATCCGTTCTTCCGAAATTATCAAGTCATTATTGGATGCAACAAGAAAAGCGAACGACAGCAGATAATCAAGAGTCTGAACACATGCAAACGCAGTTGATGAGTTCCGTCGTCGATTTAAAAGCAGTGCTCGGCCAAACAGAGCTATCGTTTGGTGAATTGTTACACCTCGAAGTAGGCGATTGTTTATCCCTGAAGACGCGAGCCTCGGATGCCGTCGATGTATTCGTCGATGACCGGAAGATGTTCAAAGCCCGACCGGGACTAAACGGGAAACACCTCGCTTTGCAAGTCTTACAACGAATTGAGGAGGAATAACATGAGCGATATGCTTTCGCAAGATGAAATCGATGCGTTGTTACGCGGAACGCCATCAAACGATGAACCGCAAGATTCGGACGCAGAGGAAATATTAGATGATATGGAAATCGATGCGCTAGGGGAAGTCGGAAACATCTCACTTGGGAATTCAGCAACGGCCTTATCGGCATTGTTGAATCAAAAAGTAGAAATCACGACACCACATGTTCGGATGATTTCGATGGAAGAATTACGAAGTCGTTATCCGATTCCGCACGTCGCGTTGCGTGTCGGCTATACAGAAGGATTTAAAGGAGAAAATGTCCTGATCCTGACACAGCGAGATGCTTCTGTCATCGCGAACCTGATGATGGGAGGCGATGGTGTCATTGATGAATCGCTTGAGATGGATCCGATTGCTCTATCTGCTGTACAGGAAGCGATGAATCAGATGATGGGAGCTGCTGCGACTTCGATGTCGACAGTGTTCTCCATGCGAATCGATATCTCACCACCTGCTGTTGAAATTTTTGATTTTTCACAAGATAAGAGCATCGTCGATAGCTTTTCTCTTTGGGAGAACATGGTCATCATCGAGTTTGATTTGAAGATTGGCACGATGATTGATTCAAAAATCGTTCAATTAGCACCACTGGATTTCTCGAAACAATTGATTCAAAAACTCTTTAGCGCGAGTACGACCCAACAAGCAGAACCTGCACCACAAGCAACGGCACAAGCGCAACCAGAACAACCACAACCACAACCACAAGCGCAACCGACACCGGCACCAGCAATGGAACAACGAACGGTCGTCCCACCACCTGAACCGAAAGCAACGCCAGTCGGTGTCAGTCCAGTTCAATTTAGTCAGTTAGGTGAGATGGAAGTAGAGGGCACGCCAGGGAATATCGGAATGTTATATGATGTTCCGTTGAACGTCACGGTTGAGTTAGGACGGACACGCCGCTCCGTTCGTGACATATTGGAATTAACACAAGGTTCTGTCATCGAGCTGGATAAACTGGCAGGGGAACCAGTTGACGTTCTTGTCAACAATACATTGATCGCAACGGGTGAAGTGGTCGTCATCGAAGAGAACTTCGGTGTACGCATTACGGAAATCGTAAATACAAAAGAACGTCTTCGGATGTTCTAAGGAGGAACTAATATGAGTGCAAAAGTATTAATCGTAGACGACGCCGCTTTCATGCGGATGATGATCAAGGAAATTCTATCGAAGAACGGCTATGATGTCGTCGGTGAAGCAGAAAACGGACGCGAAGCGGTCACGAAGTATAAGGAATTGACACCAGACCTCGTCACGCTAGACATTACGATGCCTGAGATGGACGGAATCTCTGCGCTTAAAGAAATCAAAGCATTCAATCCTGCCGCTAAAGTCATCATGTGTTCAGCGATGGGGCAACAGTCGATGGTCATCGACGCGATTCAAGCAGGTGCAAAAGATTTCATCGTCAAACCGTTCCAAGCCGATCGTGTGCTTGAAGCGGTCTCGAAAACTGTCTCGTCATGAAAAAAGTGACTTTGCTGATTTGTCTTCTGTTTCTGCTGACATTTCCTGTACAGGCTGAAACGGTCGAAGAAAAATTAAATCCAACCAAGAACGATGCACCGACGACTCAGCAAGTCGATGAGAGTCCTTCCATGGCATTGACCATCTTTAAAGGAGTCGTCGTTCTCGTCGTCTTGATCGGCGGATTCATCCTCGTGACACGTTTTATTCACGAGCGGACGCGAGGCGTCAGACATTCCGGACGTTTGACCCATCTAGGTGGTGTACCACTTGGTAAGGATCGATCGGTTCAGTTAGTGAAAGTGCAGGATAAGATTTATGTCGTCGGTGTTGGGGAGAACGTACAACTCTTAGACACGCTGGACGATTTAGAGGGATACGAACCGACGGATCTTGAAGAGTCATCTTCGAAATCAGCACCTTCACCATTTCTTGAGACGTTCAAACAACAACTCGAGCAACTGCAGAAGAATCGAGGGCGCTCATGAATACGATTGAAAACCTGATCTCACTCGATACTCCGTCAGGAACAGCAACATCGATTAAACTGCTCGTATTACTGACGTTGTTATCACTGGCGCCCTCGTTACTAATCTTAATGACTTGTTTCACGCGTGTCGTCGTCGTGTTGTCGTTCGTCCGTTCGGCTCTCGGAACACAACAGACGCCGCCGAACCAGCTACTCGTCGGACTGGCCTTATTCATTACGCTTTTCGTCATGTCGCCCGTCATATCGGAATTAAACACGACGGCTTTAAAACCATACATGGCTGATAAAATTAGTCAAGATGAAGCGTTTGATAAAGCAGGAGATACGATGAAACGCTTCATGTCGAAGCACACGCGAACGAATGATTTAGAACTATTCTTAAAATACGGTAATTATGAAAAACCGGAAAAGATTGAAGATATTCCACTCGTCGCACTCGTTCCAGCATATGCGATTAGTGAATTGAAGACAGCCTTCCAAATCGGCTTCATGATCTTCATTCCTTTCCTTGTCATCGACATGGTCGTCTCGAGTGTTTTGATGTCGATGGGAATGATGATGTTACCGCCAGTCATGATTGCGTTACCGTTTAAATTGCTGTTATTTATTTTAGTCGATGGCTGGCACCTGATTGTTGAATCACTGCTCGTCAGTATGCGTTAGGGGGAGAAAAGATGACTCAAGAAATGATTATTCAGTTGGCGAGTTCTGCTGTCTGGACATTACTCAAAGTATCGGCCCCCTTGTTACTCGTCTCGCTCGTCGTCGGTCTGCTCGTCAGTATTTTGCAGGCGACGACGCAGATTCAGGAACAGACGTTATCGTTTGTTCCAAAGATCGTTGCCGTGTTTTTAGCACTCGTCTTCTTTGGACCTTGGATTATGCAGGAGTTACAGACCTTTACGATTGATCTATTCAAACAAATCGCTGAGGTTTCCCGAAAATGACATTACTTTCTTTCCTGAGTGTTTTTCTGCTCGTCTTTGGACGGATCGTCGGTTTTCTCGTTGCGGCGCCTTTGTTTTCATCAAGACAATTACCAGCGCAACATAAATTAGCACTTGCGGCGGGTCTTGCTTACTTTGCGAGTTACGCCGTGAAGACGGACGTTCGTGTAGAAGACTTCGATTTTTTCTTTCGGATGGGAACGGAAGTCTTAGTGGGTCTAGCTCTTGGCTTACTTGCCAGTTTTTTATTATACGCCCCACAAATTGCGGGTTCGATCATTGATTTACAGATGGGTCTTGCGATGGCTTCCGCTTATGATCCGATGTTTGGCGGACAGTCACCAATCGTCGGACGATTTTATTACATGCTGACGTTACTCGTCCTGCTCGCTTCTGATATGCATCTCATTTTACTGGACGGCATCTACACGAGTTTTCAGATCTTTCCGCCGGGCAGTCTGATTGCGGTATCAGGCGACGCAGGAATGAGTCTTGTCATCCGTGTCGTCGGACTTGCGATGTTGACTGCCTTACAAATGGCGATGCCACTTGTCGTTTCACTCTTTTTAGTGGATCTCGCACTCGGTTTCTTAGCGAAAACGGCACCCCAGTTCAACATTTTTGCGATTGGTTTTTCCGTCAAACTGTTAATGGGATACGCGATTCTGTTTTTATTAGCAGGAGCGACGATCACAGGAATCGGTCGATTCGTTCCATTGTTGCAAGATGTACTTGCAGACGCCATTCGATTACTAGGAGGTTAAGGACATGCATTCATATCGATTACGCCTTGATCTTCAGTACTTCGCTGGTGAGAAGACGGAAAAAGCGACACCTCGAAAGCGGGATGACTCGCGTAAAAAGGGACAGGTCGCAAAATCAGCAGATTTAACAAGCAGTTTTATGTTATTCGCGATGTTTCTTGTTCTCTATTTTTTCGGTCCATTTCTAGGACGGCGATTCGTACTCGTCCTACAAGATGGTCTCAGTGCAAGTCAAGTTCTGCAAGCCGTCGAAGAGGGACGAATTGAACAGATTTTAGTCGAGATGCTGATACAAATGGGGATTTTAGTCGCCCCCTTCTTTTTAACAGCGGTCGTCATCGGGATCCTTGGAAACTTCGTTCAGATTGGTGTGCTCTTAAGTGGTGAGGCGATTCAGCCGAAGCTGGACCGGATCAATCCGCTTCAAGGCGTCAAACGGATCGTTAGCGTTAAAGCACTCGTCGAGTTTTTGAAATCCGTTTTTAAACTGTTAGTCATCGGTGTCACGAGTGGCACTGTTCTTTGGAATAACAAGGTCGAGATTTCGAGGCTGACCTCGGAACCAATCGGCGATGCGTTAGCTATCATTGGTCATTTAACATTTTTGCTCGGTTTGTCGGTCAGTATCGCCTTGATCGCGTTAGCCATTCTGGACTTCGCTTATCAAAAATTTGATTTTGAAAAGTCGATTCGAATGAGTAAACAGGATTTAAAGGATGAGCATAAGAACACGGAAGGTGACCCTCAAATCAAAGGAAAGATTAAACAACAACAACGGGAGATGGCGATGCGGCGGATGATGCAAGAAATACCGAATGCCGACGTCGTCATCACGAACCCGACCCATTATGCGGTAGCGATCCAATACGATGACGGAAAACACATGGCACCGATCGTCGTTGCAAAAGGCGTAGATGCTGTCGCGTTCCGGATTCGGGAGAAGGCGACAGCAGCTGATGTCCCGATTGTTGAAAATCGTCCGCTGGCGCGGGCGTTGTTCGCTCAAACAGAGATTGGTATGGCAGTGGATGAAACGTTCTATCAGGCGCTCGCTGAAACACTCGCCTTTGTCTATCAACTGAAACAAGCAAAATGAAAGGATGAAGCATCATGAGTATATCAACACGAGATTTAACGGTTCTGCTAGGCGTCATCATGATCGTCTTCATGCTCGTCATTCCACTGCCCGCTATCATGCTCGATTTTTTAATCATCATCAATATCTTAATTGCTTTGATGGTATTACTCGTTGCGATGAATGCCAAAGAGGCACTTGAGTTTTCTGTATTTCCGACGTTGTTATTGATCGTGACTCTATTTCGTCTGGCACTTAACGTCTCGACGACACGGGCGATCCTATCAAACGGAAATGGTGGCGAAGTTATCGAGGCTTTCGGTAGCTTTGTCGTCGGCGGTAAGCCGCTCGTCGGTTTCGTCGTCTTCTTGATTCTCGTCTTGATCCAGTTTCTCGTCATCACGAAAGGTTCGGAACGAGTCTCGGAAGTGTCGGCACGTTTTACGCTTGACGCGATGCCCGGAAAACAGATGGCAATCGACGCCGACCTGAACTCCGGTATGATTGACGAATTACAAGCCCGGACTCGTCGTCAAAAAATCCAATCGGAAGCAGACTTTTATGGGGCGATGGACGGGGCCTCGAAGTTCGTTAAAGGAGATGCGATCGCAGGCATTATTATCGTCATCATCAACTTGATCTTCGGGATGATCATCGGTGTCGTCCAACAAGGCTTACCGATAGCGGATTCAGTCGAACTATATACGTTACTGACAGTCGGGGACGGTCTCGTCAGTCAGATTCCAGCACTTTTGATTTCGGTTGCGACCGGGATCATCGTCACGCGCTCGACATCCGACGGAAACCTTGGTGAGGATGTCATCGGTCAATTGACACGGACGCCATTACTTGTCGGAATCGCGGCTGGAGCAATCTTCTTACTCGGACTATTCACAGCGATTCCCGATTACGTCACGATGCCGATTGCAGCGTTATTTGGCTTCTTCGCTTGGCGAATGAAGCAGACGACGAAGACGATGCAAGAAGAGGTCGCTGTTGAGGAAGCGCCGAGCGAAAACTTGCGTTCGAGTGAATCGGTCATTTCCTTACTGAATGTCGATACGATTGAATTTGAATTCGGTTACGGTTTGATTCCACTCGCTGATGAAGCGCAAGGTGGCGATTTACTCGATCGTGTCGTCATGATTCGTCGGCAGCTAGCACTCGAACTTGGATTCGTTCTACCGACCGTTCGGATTCGTGATCACCTGCAGCTATCACCGAACCAGTATCGAATCAAGATTCGTGGAAGTGAGATGGCAAGTGGTGAGCTATTACTGGATCATTATTTAGCGATGAGCCCGGGTGTCGATGATCCAGAAATTCGAGGCATCGAGACGGTTGAACCGGCTTTCGGTATGCCGGCACTTTGGATTGACGAACAGACACGGAGCCGAGCAGAGATGTCAGGCTATACGGTCGTTGATCCACCTTCCGTCGTCGCGACACATTTAACGGAGCTCTTGAAGAAACATGCCGCTGAATTACTCGGACGAGAAGAGACGAAACAGTTGGTTGATCATTTGAAGGAATCGCATCCGATTTTGGTCGAGGAAGTAACACCACAACTGTTATCGATTGGTGAACTTCAAAAAGTATTCGTTCAATTATTAAAAGAAAAAGTCTCGATTCGAAACCTACCATTGATTTTCGAAACACTCGCGGACTATGCGGCGGTGACGAAAGACAGCGAACTACTTGCTGAATATGTCCGTCAATCCTTATCGCGTCAAATTACGGAACAGGTCATGCAAGGAGATGTCTTGCATGTCGTGACGGTCTCGAGTGAGATGGAACTGGATATCCAGTCGGCCATCCAAAAGACGGAGTTCGGAAATTATTTAGCGCTTGATCCGGAAAAGGCGACACGTTTCATTGAGACGTTGCAAGAACGAGCAATGGAATTTGAACGATATGGCGCACATCCAATCATCCTGACTTCTCCGAGTATCCGGATGTTCGTCCGTCAATTGACAGAACGGTATTTTCCAGATATTCCGATTTTGTCTTATAACGAATTAATGCCGACGATTGAAGTTAAGAGTATTGGGGTGATTTAAGCGATGATAGTCAAAAAAGTCACGGCGGATTCCGTTAGCGAAGCCATGGAACGCATCAAACGCGAACTCGGTAACGATGCCATCATATTAAATACTCGCCATATCAAAGTGGGCGGATTCTTTGGCTTATTTGCGAAGAAAAAAGTGGAACTGGTTGCATCGGTGGATGAACATGTGTCGAACGAACCGATCGTCTCGAAGCAAGCAACCAGTCGGAAGGACATTGTGGAAACCATCCAACCGATCCCCGTGCGTCCGACGATCGTTACGGTCGGCGAACGACCATTGCCAAAAGAATTGCGACATTATGCGCCGCTGTTGGCAGAACCAGCGTTACAACAGGTGTCCGAGCGATTGCATGAGCGATTTCTAACTGCGTACTATCAAACGCAGCAAACGGAATTAACCGATCTCTTGACGGAAGAAGTGAAGTCGGAATTGCGTGTGACGCCGTCGACTGCACGTTATGTCATGTTAACGGGACCAACTGGCGTCGGAAAGACGACAACCATCGCTAAACTGGCTGCGCATCATACGCTCATCAAAAATCAACGAGTCGGTCTCATCACAACCGATACATACCGAATCTCGGCGATTGAGCAACTGAAAACATATGCCGATATATTAGGTATTCCGATTCATGTTGCATACGACTTGGAAGATTTCGAACGAGCGAAGCAGGCGCTAACGTCATGCGACATCGTACTTGTCGATACAGCGGGACGGAATTTCCTTGACGAAGCATATGTAGAGCAATTACGAAGTCGTCATGACTTTGAGGATACGGATGTATTTTTAGTTCTTAGTTTGACATCGAAATATCGAGATTTATTACAGATCCACGATCGTTTCAGTAAGATTCCCTTATCAGGGATCGTTTTTTCGAAAGCAGATGAAACAAGTGAACTGTGGTCGATGTTTGGACTTATGACAGAGACGGAGTTACCAATCTATTGCGTGACCACGGGGCAAGAAGTGCCAGAAGACATCACGTTCGCTACGGCGGATGATTTATCCCGAATGATCGTCGAGAGAGGGATGAGATGATGCGAGAAGATCAAGCACGTGTCTTACGATCAAAAGTGACCGTCAAGGAAACGAAGACGATTGCCATCGTGAGTGGAAAAGGTGGCGTCGGAAAAACGAATGTCGCGGTGAATCTTGGCGTGGCACTATCGTTACAAGAAAAACGAGTACTCTTGATTGATCTTGATATCGGGATGGCGAACATCGGTATTCTATTCGGTAAATCATCGAAGTCATCCTTGATGGAATGCGTCAAACGACGAGAATCACTCCAGCACGCAATCGTTGAACAGTCTCCATCCCTTCATTTCATTCATGGCGGGAGTGGATTTGCGGAACTGACGAATCTGACGAAGGAGGATGTCGTGTTCCTACTGCGGGAATTCCAATTTTTCTATGAGTATGATTTTGTGTTGCTCGATTTAGGAGCTGGCGCCAATCATCAGACGTTCGATTTTATTAGTAGTGCAGACGAAGCCTGGTTGATTGTCACGCCAGAGCCGACTTCAATCATGGACGGTTATGCGTTCGTCAAACTGGCACATCATCATGCGACGGATCTCCCGATTTCCGTCGTCGTCAATCGGGCGACGAATGGTGGAGAAGCACTTGAAACGTTTGATCGACTAGCGCTCGTCAGCCAACAATTTTTACAAAAGCCACTGCGCTTTACCGGTTTTTTGCCGGAAGATCCGACAGTCGTCAAAGCAGTCAAGGCACAGATGCCATTTTACTTAATGGATCGAACGAGTGACGTCAGTTGGCGACTCGACCATATCACGACGTCTCTAACAGGTGTACAAGTCAAAGAACGGAAGTTTTTAGATCGATTGTTACATCGTCTGAAAAAACGAAAAGATCATGTCCGTTAAGATTAAAGGAGGGTATTAGTCATGGACTTAAATGAATATGTGGGGTTGTTCCTCGATGAGTCGATGGAGCATTTACAAGCTATTAACACAAGCTTATTGGTTTTTGAAGAACGATTAGACGATGAAGCGGTCATCGATCAAATTTTCCGTTCTGCCCATACGCTAAAAGGGATGGCAGGAACGATGGGATATGATGCGATCGCTGATTTGACGCATGAGATGGAGAGCGCCCTTGATTTAGTCAGATCAAAGAAACAACCCGCTACAGCTGAGTTGATCGATGTCCTATTCGTTGCTGCTGAGCAACTGGAAACGATGGTAGAAGACATCAGTCGCGGTGGAAAAGGGAAACTTGACGTCACGGAAACAGTGAGACGATTACAGCAGTTCATTCGTCCCGAACAAGAAGAGATTATTTCGGTTACGCCATCAACTGCACCATCAACATTCGAATGTGATGTCTATTCGGAAGCGGTCGTCAAACAATCGATTGCGTCCGGTTATCAAGCCTATATCGTCCAAGTCGAACTTTCAGCAGACGTCATCTTAAAAGCGGCACGTGTCTACATGGTCTTTGATCGTTTACAACAGCTCGGAGATGTCATTTTGTCGAATCCGACATCTGATGAACTGGAGCAAGAACATTTTGAGACGTCATTCTCTGTTTTATTCGTGACGCAACAAGAGCAATCGGTCATTCAAGAGGCGGTTGCCTCGGTTTCTGAAGTCGCAACAGTAACGATGGACGTGTTCGAAGCAACACCAGAAGCAGAGGTGGCGACATCTACCCTTCCACAGGAAATGCCGGTTGCGACATCAGTACCTGCACCAACAGCTTCACCGGAATCACCAGAACAGACAGATCTATCTGTGCCTGTCGCTTCGAAAACGATTCGTGTCAATCTCGAGCGGATTGATCGTTTGATGAATCTGTTCGAAGAGTTCATCATCGACCGCGGACGTTTGGAGCGTATTGCAGCAGAAGTCAGCTCACCGGAATTGACAGATACGGTCGAACGGATCAAACGGGGCACGAACGAATTACAATCACTCGTTTTAACGTTACGAATGATGCCGATCGAACAGGTATTCAACCGCTTCCCACGAATGGTGCGTTCCGTTTCGAAGGATGTCGGAAAACATATCAAACTACACATTACGGGTGCTGAGACGGAACTTGATCGCACAGTCATCGATGAGATTGGTGATCCACTTGTTCACTTGATCCGTAATGCGATCGATCATGGAATTGAAAACAAAGCGGAACGGATTTTAGCGAATAAACCGGTCGAAGGAAATCTTTCGCTTCGTGCCTATCATTCAGGAAACCGAGTCTTCATCGAGATTGAAGATGATGGAGCAGGTATCAATCACGAACGTGTCACACGGATTGCGATTGAAAAAGGATTGATCACGGAAGAAGAAGCGATGCAATTAACGATCGAAGAGGCTTCGATGCTGTTATTCGCACCTGGTTTCTCGACGGCAGAAGAAGTCACGGACTTGTCTGGTCGTGGTGTTGGTCTCGATGTCGTCAAATCGAAGATCGAATCACTAGGTGGGGAAGTGTTCGTTGAGACACGCCGCGGAGAAGGAACGATTTTCCGTATCAGTTTACCATTGACGCTTTCGATCATCTCAGCCATGCTCGTTGAGCTCGGACAAGAAACGTATGCAATTCCACTGACTGCCATCATCGAGACGACATCTTTACGTAAATCGGCAATCCTGCAAGCGCACCGGGAAAAAGTATTTGATTTCCGTGGACAATTGGTTCCACTTATTTCGCTGAATGAAGTTTACGGATTGCCACAACATGAGGCAGAAGCCTATTCGGTCGTCGTCGTCCGGAGTGGCGAAAAATTAGCAGGGTTGATCGTATCCGAATTGATCGGTCAACAGGAGATCGTCATGAAGCCACTCGGTAGTTATCTAGAAGGCATCCGTGCCATTTCTGGCGCGACGATTCTTGGAGACGGACAAGTCGCATTGATCATTGACAGCAATGCACTATTACGGAAGTGAGGGGAACGAAGATGGAACAAAAATGGGTTGTTTTTCAATTAGAAGATAATGCATACGGTATTGATGTACAGTCTGTTCGTTCAATCGAACGGCTCATCCCGATCACACGGATTCCGAACGCTGCATCCTATGTCAAAGGAGTCATCAATTTGCGAGGTGTCGTCACCCCCGTGATTGACCTGCGTGCCCGTCTTGGATTCGAATTAATGGAAGAGACGGAAGAAACACGCATCATCATCGCCACTTTGGAACATGGGGACGCTGGATTCATCGTCGACCGGGCAAACGAAGTCGTCGAATCAACGGATGTTCGGATTGAACCACTCAGTGAACAAAAGCAGGAGGATGCCTCGTATTTGACTGCAGTCGCAAAAGGCGATCAGCAATTGTTTTCGTTGATTGAACCGAATCGCTTATTTGAGGATATCGTTCATGCTTAATCCAAACGAACGGGACATTTTACGGGAAGTCGGCAACATTGGAGCTGGTCACGCAGCGACAGCACTTTCGACCTTACTTGGACAACCGATTGAGATCGAGGTACCTTCCGCTGAACTTGAGGATTTCATGACGATCATCGAGCGAAGTGGAGGGGCGGAAACATATACCGCTGGTGCATTGTTACGTTTTTCTGGCGATATTCAAGCAACTTTACTTTTTTTGATGCCACTTCGTGATGCAGAGAAGCTCGTGAGCCAATTGATGCAGACGGAATTCCACTTTTTTTCCGATTCCCACGAAATGGGGGTTTCTGCTTGGGAAGAAATTGGGAATATTTTAATAGGAGCATATGCTCGGGCTATCTCCGATTGGCTTGATTTATCGTTACATGTCAGTGTTCCTGCATCAGCGTTTGATATGGTTGGTGCGTTACTTGAAGTAGCCTTACTTGAATCTACCACTCCAGGCAATATGGCTGTCTATATCGACACGCACTTGTCTAGTGCAGGAAACGATTTGACCGGACATTTACTTTTGTTGCCTGAAGCGAACGCCTTTCAGACGGTCTTCGAACGATTGGGTGTGGACTTGAATGGATGAAATCGTACGGATTGGGATTGCGGAGTACGCCATCAGTAAACGCCCCGTCGTTTTACGGACGGCGGGTCTTGGATCGTGTGTAGGCGTCGTCATCTATGACCAGGAACGAGGGTTATCGAGTATGGCGCATGTCATGTTGCCTGATTCAGCGATCAGTCGGAATCGGGAGCTTGAAGTCGGAAAGTTCGCGGATACGGCAATTTTAGAGGTAGCCCGCGAATTACGAGCAAGTGGAGCCATCCGATTACGTGCGAAGATTGCGGGAGGGGCTCAGATGTTTCAATTTAAGTATGAACATGAATCAATGCGGATTGGTGAGCGAAACATCGCTGCGGTCAAAGCAATGCTTCAACAAGTCAAAATTCCACTCGTTGCCGAAGATGTTGGCGGCACGAATGGACGAACGATCGAGTTCCACTCACAATCAGGGCGTCTCGTCATCCGGACGGTGAATGTCGGGACGCTGGAAATCTAGAGGAGGAATGGTCATGCGTGAGGAATTACAACAACTTTGGGATCGATGGCTGACCACACGCGATATTGCGGTGGCAGACCTGTTACTTCACAATTATGAACCACTTGTTCAATACCATGTTCAGCGTTTAAGTGCGACGTTGCCTAAAAGTGTCGATCGAGACGAGTTAAAAAGTTTAGGGATGATGGGATTGTACGATGCGCTTCAAAAATTCGATCAAAATCATAATAATAAATTCGACACGTATGCCGCCTTTCGGATTCGAGGAGCTATTTTAGATGGGCTTCGTAAAATCGATTGGTTACCACGTTCCTTACGGGAGAAAGCAAAACGGGTCGAGGCAGCCGTTGAGATCCTCGAACAATCGTTGCAACGGACGCCGACAATAGACGAAGTCTCTTCCATCGTCGACATGACACCGGACGAGGTCAAGGGTGCTTTAGCAGAAAGTTATTTTGCGAATGTATTATCGATCGATGAAGCAGTTACGCTACAGGATGAGGGAAAGGCGATGACCGTCTCCTACTTAGATCCAGATACTGCTACACCCGAAGATATGTTATTAATGCGGGAGTTGATTGCTAAACTGGCAGAGGAAGTCGAAGGGTTATCCGAAAAAGAACAACTTGTCGTCTCATTGTTCTATTATGAAGAATTGACGCTTACTGAAATTGGTGAAGTCCTCGGGCTCTCGACTTCCCGTATTTCACAAATCCATTCAAAAGCGCTTCGTAAGTTGAAGAATGCGCTCGGAAGTGCCTACTTAGCAGATCGTGTCGCCATGTGAAAGGAAGAATTATGACTGTCGTTTATATTTTATTAGCTGCTTTAGTTTGTTATGCGCTGCTGGTGTTATTTCGCCAGCAGGCAGCGCTCAAAGACCGAATTACACGGTTGGAACGTGAAAAGAATGAGACGGAACAAGTTTTATTACATTTCATGGAGAACGTCAACGCCATGACGGAGACATCCGTAAATGTAGCGAACGAACAGGTTGATCAAGTACCGGATGCGTCTCCACATATGGTGGAGGCGGCTACTTACGAGAAATCGGAAACCGTCGAAATTGAACAATCCATTTCACAAGAACCACCGTTAACGGATGTCAAGCAGGCGCTACGAGAAGGAGCGGATCTTGAGACGCTTGCACGGTCTTTGAATCGGGGGACGGGCGAGGTTGCTTTGATTGCTAAACTTTCTCATCAAACGAAGGTTGCCCCTCGGTAATCTTTATGCTATATTAGTCTACGGTGTTAATTACGCACGCATGTATCGCCAGCTGCGGTGCCTTTAATAGGTTAGCTGGACAGACGATCATCGCGGAGGACATCCAAAACCCAAAAGGAGGAATTCATCATGGCAGTAATCTCGATGAAACAATTGTTAGAAGCTGGTGTACACTTTGGTCACCAAACACGCCGTTGGAACCCAAAAATGGCAAAATACATCTTCACAGAACGGAACGGAATCTACATCATCGACCTTCAAAAAACGGTCAAAAAAGTAGACGAAGCATACAACTTCATCCGTGAAGTAGCGTCTGAAGGCGGAAACGTTCTTTTCGTTGGTACGAAAAAACAAGCTCAAGACACTGTGAAAGAAGAAGCGATCCGTGCAGGTCAATACTTCATCAACGAACGTTGGTTGGGTGGAACTCTCACGAACTTCTCTACAATCAAAAAACGTATCAACCGTTTGAAACAACTCGAAAAAATGGAAGAGAACGGTACATTCGAAGTTCTTCCTAAAAAAGAAGTCATCATTCTTAAAAAAGAAATGACTCGTCTTGAGAAATTCCTCGGCGGTATCAAAGATATGCCAGGCGTTCCGGATGCACTCTTCATCGTTGACCCACGCAAAGAGCGTATCGCGATTGCAGAAGCACACAAACTCAACATCCCAATCGTTGCGATTGTTGATACTAACTGTGATCCAGACGAAATCGACTACGTCATCCCAGCGAACGACGATGCGATCCGTGCAGTCAAATTGCTCACTGGTAAAATGGCTGACGCAATCCTCGAAGTTAAACAAGGCGAAGATAACGTAGCACCTGAAACTACTGAAGAAGTAGTAGCAGACGCTGAGTAATTCGTGATGCCAGGTGATAAAGGGAATCGACCTTTTATCACCTTTTTTTTGAAACTAAGGATGTTATAAGGAGGAATATCGAATGGCTATTACAGCAGCAATGGTTAAAGAACTTCGTGAAAAAACAGGTGCAGGTATGCTCGACTGCAAAAAAGCACTCGTTGAAACTGACGGTGACATGAACGCAGCAGTAGATTTCTTGCGTGAAAAAGGGATCGCTAAAGCAGCAGCAAAAGGCGATCGTATCGCTGCTGAAGGGTTGACTGCAGTTGCAGTTGACGGTAACAAAGCGGCACTCGTCGAAATCAACTCAGAAACAGACTTCGTTGCGAAAAACGAACGTTTCCAAACACTCGTTCAAAATATCGCAGACGCTGTTCTCCGTAACGGTTCTGAGACAGCAGAAGCAGCTCTTGCTTCTGAATACGAAGCAGGTAAAACAATCGACACATACATCTCAGAAGAAGCTTCAACAATCGGAGAGAAAATCTCACTCCGTCGCGTAGCACTCTTCACAAAAGCAGATGACGCAGTCTTCGGTTCTTACCTCCACATGGGTGGACGCATCGGTTCAGTCGTCGTTATCGAAGGTACGACAGACGAAACAGTTGCAAAAGACGTTGCAATGCACATCGCAGCAGCACGTCCACTTTACGTTGACCGTACTTCTGTCACAGAAGAAGAAAAAGCGCGTGAAGAAAAAGTCCTCACTGAGCAAGCGTTGAACGAAGGAAAACCAGCTAACATCGTTGAAAAAATGATCGTTGGTCGTATGAACAAGTTCTTCGAGGAAATCTGCCTCGTCGATCAAACGTTCGTCAAAGATCCAGACTTCAAAGTTGGTAAATATGTAGAATCTAAAGGCGGTAAAGTCGTGTCATTCGTACGCTTCGAAGTTGGAGAAGGTATGGAAAAACGCGAAGAGAACTTCGCTGAAGAAGTTATGAACCAACTTAAAAAATAAGAATCGGGATCATCCTGATGACAAGAGAAGGAACACGTATGCTTCAATCCACTTTCGTGTGGAAGTGGTTCGTGTTCCTTTTTTACGGAATTTAGCAAGGGGGACATAGTCATGCAACCGAAATATAACCGGATTGTGTTAAAATTGAGCGGAGAAGCGCTCGCAGGAGATCAAGGGTTTGGGATCAATCCTGTCATCGTCAAATCTATCTCGGAACAGATTCGCGAATTAGTTGAATTGAACGTTGAAGTAGCGGTCGTCGTCGGAGCTGGAAACATTTGGCGTGGCAAAACAGGTGCAGAACTTGGGATGGACCGGGCCAACGCCGATTATATGGGGATGCTAGCGACAGTCATGAACTCGCTTGCGCTTCAAGACAGCTTAGAAGATGTAGGTGTTGAAACACGTGTTCAAACATCAATCGAGATGCGCCAAGTAGCAGAACCGTACATTCGCCGTCGTGCGATGCGTCACCTTGAAAAAGGACGCGTCGTCATCTTTGCAGCAGGTACAGGGAATCCGTACTTCTCGACAGATACGACAGCTGCTCTTCGTGCAGCTGAAATTGAAGCAGAGGTCATCTTGATGGCGAAAAACAACGTTGATGGTGTCTACTCAGCTGACCCGAATGTTGATCCAGAAGCGAAGAAGTTCGAAACGCTCTCTTACTTGGATGTCTTAAAGGATGGACTTCAAGTCATGGATTCTACAGCAACTTCACTTTGTATGGACAATGACATCCCGCTCATCGTCTTCTCGTTGATGGAAGAAGGTAACATCAAACGTGTCGTCATCGGTGACGAAATCGGGACAATCGTAAGGGGGAAATAATATGTCAAAAGAAATTTTAAAACAAGCCGAAGAACGGATGGAAAAAGCACATCTTTCACTTAAGAAAGAACTTGCGACACTCCGCGCAGGTCGTGCGAACGTTGCGATTTTAGATCCTGTTCAAGTCGAATACTACGGTTCACCGACACCGCTCAATCAAGTAGCGAACGTCAACACACCAGAAGCACGTCTGATCTTGATCACTCCATGGGATAAATCAATGGTCAGCGAGATTGAAAAAGCGATTCAACGTGCTGATCTTGGTCTTGCGCCATCATCTGATGGTACGGTCATCCGTCTTGCGATTCCACCACTAACGGAAGAGCGCCGGAAGGAACTCGTCAAACTCGTCAAGAAGTATACGGAAGAAGGTAAGGTTGCCCTCCGTAACATTCGTCGTGATACGAACGAGCAGTTAAAGAAACAAGAAAAAGATGGTGCATTGACAGAAGATGATTTGCGTGGATACACAGAAGATGTTCAGACGTTGACAGACAAGTTCGTTAAACAACTTGATCAGACAGCAACGGAAAAAGAACAAGAAATCATGGAAGTATGACGCGACGGATCGTCATGGGGGGGACTCTTTGTCACACGAAGAGTCCCTTTCTTCATAATTGAGAGAGGAGGAAGTGCGGATGTTTCAATGGTTGAATCAGACGAAAGAAACCGAAACCTATGATCGAGTACCTGAACACGTCGCTATCATCATGGACGGAAACGGTAGATGGGCACAAAAACGCGGACTTCCGCGTATCATGGGACATCGCGAAGGCATGAAATCGATTCGTGAAGTTGTTCGGGTTGCAAATGAACTCGGCGTTAAGAGTCTGACATTATACGCCTTCTCGACGGAGAATTGGACGCGTCCGGAAGAAGAAGTGAGCTTTCTCATGAAGCTGCCGGCACAATTTTTAGAGTCGGATTTAAAAGAGTTAGACGCGCAAAATGTCAAAGTCGAGGTAGCAGGAGAAGTGTCACGCCTCCCTCATTTCACACGTGAGGCAGTGGAACAAGCGAAACTGGATACGCAACACAATACAGGACTTCGTCTGATTTTCGCTCTGAATTATGGAGGACGCGATGAGCTCGTGCAAGTCATGCAAAAACTGGGCGCACAGGTTCAGGCAGGAACATTGTCACCGGACGCGATTACACCGGAGACGATCGAGCGCGAGCTAATGACAGGATCCGTAACCGATGTCGATTTCGTGATTCGAACGAGTGGCGAACAACGGTTATCGAACTTCTTACTTTGGCAAGCGGCGTACGCAGAGTTTTATTTTACAGATGTCTTGTGGCCAGAGTTCCGTCGGGATGCTTTCTTGGCAGCAATTGAAGATTACAATCAACGGACACGCCGATTTGGCGGCGTCTGATTAAATGAGGAACTAGCTTATGAAAACTCGGATTATCACAGGGATATGGGCAGGCGCCATCTTTTTGGCGCTTTTGTACATCGGTGGACTTCCCTTTTTAGCGTTTATGGCAATACTAACGATTCTCGGTTATACCGAGCTCGTCCGGATGCGACAATGGAGCGGTTCGCGCATTCCACGGATTTTATTCGGGATCGGCACATTATTACCATTCGTCGGTATCTATGAAGAGGCAGTCGATCGGACACTCCCAATCGGACTTTCACCAATCGCTTGGGCAATGATCATTTTATTGATCGGTCTCTTTTGGAATGTGTTTTCGAAAAATGTCTTTACGTTCGATGATGTCGCCTTTTTACTGCTGACTGCGGTTTATGTCGGTGTCGGTTTTGCATCGTTCGCCTACATCCGCTTACTCGAACATGGATTAACGTGGTCGCTCTTGATCATTCTCTTAATCTGGTTTACGGATTCAGGGGCGTACTTCGTCGGGAAACGATTTGGTAAGAATAAACTGTGGCCGTCAATCAGCCCGAACAAGACGATTGAAGGGGCAGTCGGTGGCGTGCTACTTGCCATCTTACTCGGTGTCGTGTTTGAAAGTATCGAACCGACAGTCGGTTTTGGGAAAGTCATTGTCCTTGCCATCATCGTTGCCGTCGTTGGGCAACTTGGTGACTTGGTCCAGTCCGCTTACAAACGCCATTATGGTGTGAAGGATTCTGGAACGTTACTACCGGGCCATGGTGGTATTCTGGATCGGTTCGACAGCATGATGATCGTCTTTACGGTCCTCGTCGTACTCGATATCTTTGCTTGAGGAGGCACTTCATTATGAAGAAAATCAGTATCATCGGTGGAACGGGATCGATTGGTACGCAGACGCTTGATGTCATTGCGGCTAATCCAGACCTTTTTGAATTGACGAGTTTTGCATTTGGTCGCAACACGACGGTCGCCGTACCGTGGTTGAATCGTTTGCAACCGATGCTTGTCGGAGTTCAAGATGAGACAACACGTCAAGAACTCGAGCAGCAGTTGAGTTATCAGCCGACGATCGTCATCGGTGAAGAAGGATTGCTTGATGTCGTGACGCATCCTGAAGTCGATACAGTCATTACAGCGGTCGTAGGAGCTGTCGGCTTACGTCCGACGCTTGCCGCGATCGAGGCGGGTAAGACGATTGGTCTTGCGAACAAAGAAACACTCGTCACGGCAGGGCACCTTGTCATGAAGCTCGCGCGCGAAAAAAACGTGACGATTTTACCAGTCGATAGTGAGCATGCGGCGATTTTCCAATGCTTGAACGGTGAGCGGCGAGAAGATGTCCGTCAAATCATCTTGACGGCGTCAGGTGGGAGCTTCCGTGATCAATCACGTGAAGAACTGGCAGACGTGACGGTCGAACAAGCACTAGCGCATCCGAACTGGTCGATGGGAGCAAAAATCACGATTGATTCCGCGACGATGATGAACAAAGGGTTCGAAGTCATTGAAGCGCACTGGTTATTTGATGTCGACTATGCGGATATCGATGTCGTCATTCACCGTGAATCCATCATCCACTCGATGGTCGAATTCAACGATGGGGCCGTCATGGCTCAGCTTGGTATGCCCGACATGCGAGAACCGATTCAGTACGCTCTTACATATCCGTCCCGCCTTGAAATCCAAGGGGGAGAACGGTTAAACTTAAAGGAAATCGGACGCTTACACTTTGCTGATGCATCATTTGAGCGTTATCCGTTGTTACGACTTGCTTTTGAAGCGGGTCAAGCCGGCGGATCGATGCCATCAGTACTCAATGCTGCGAACGAACAAGCGGTGGACCGTTTCTTAAAAGGGGACATTCGCTTTTTAGAAATCGAAGCGAGCGTCGAGGCGGCGCTTCAAGCTCATGAGCTTATCGAGGAGCCTTCTTTGGATCAAATCCTTGAAGCTGATCGATGGGCGCGTGAGTTCGTATCGTCTCTTACATTCGCTAACTAAGGATGGGATAAGTAATGACGACCTTTATTTCAATCGTGCTGATGTTCGGTGTACTCGTCGCCGTCCATGAATGGGGTCATCTCGTAATGGCGAAGCGGGCAGGTATTCTCTGTCGGGAATTCGCGATTGGATTTGGACCGAAGATCTTTTCAGTGTTTAAGAATGAGACGTTGTATACGGTACGCCTGTTGCCGATTGGTGGTTACGTCAAGATGGCGGGTGAAGAACCTGAACTCGTAGAGATCAAATCAGGTCAAACCGTTGGATTACAGTTAAAGGACGGCGTCATCGAGACGATTTATTTCGATGCGGATCAGCCACAAGTCGATCAAGTCGTTACTGTCGAGCGGATTGACTTGTTGCGTCAACTCGAACTCGTTGGGTTACAAGACGAGACATCGGTTCGCTATCCTGTCTCACCGACAGCATTTCTTGTCGAAGGTCAGACACGGACACAAATTGCGCCATATGACCGCACATTTGGTTCGAAATCCGTATGGAAACGCGTCCTTGCGATTGCTGCAGGACCGTTCATGAACTTTGTCCTTGCGTTCGTCATTTTATTCGGTCTTGCCTTATATAATGGTTCTCCGACAGGGGAAAGCGTCATCGGAACAGTACAAAAAGGTTCACCTGCCGATCAAGCAGGACTTGTTGAAGGTGACCGGATTATCTCGGTCAACGGACAGGATACAGCAAAATGGACAGATTTACGTGCTGGATTCCAAGATCGTGCTGGGAAAGCGACAGAAGTAAAATATGAGCGTGATGGAAAAGAGACGACAACTGAGATCACGCCAAAAGTGCAACAGCAAGGAGAACAGAAGGTCGGCATCATCGGTGTTACGAATGAGACAGAAAAATCATTCGGAACAGCACTACAAACGGGCGTTTCAGAAACATGGCGGATGTCGACGCTCATCGTCGGAGCTGTTGGAGATCTCGTGACCGGTGTTGTTGGCGTCGATCAATTATCAGGACCAGTCGGGATCGTCAAGATGACCGATCAGGTCGCAGATAGTGGGTTCTCGATGCTCTTGACATGGACTGCATTGTTGTCCGTGAACTTAGCAGTCTTCAACTTATTGCCACTTCCAGCACTTGACGGAGGACGCTTGCTGTTCCTCTTCCTTGAAGCCTTACGCGGTAAACCGGTCGATCCTCAAAAAGAAGGATTGGTTCACTTCGTCGGTTTTGCGCTTTTGATGTTACTCATGCTCGTCGTTACTTGGAACGACATTCAAAAATTCTTTTAATTAATCACTCAGTCAAAGGAGTTCGTGACTCATTATGAAACAATCAAAACTATTCATGCCAACGTTGCGTGAAGTACCATCTGATGCAGAAGCCATCAGTCACCAACTCTTGCTTCGTGCAGGATTCATGCGTCAAAATGCCGCTGGGATCTATTCGTATCTTCCACTCGCAAAACGGGTTCTCGCAAACATCGAGACGATCATTCGCGAGGAATTAGAGGCAGCGGGTGCGCAAGAATTACTGATGCCAGCAATTCAACCAGCTGAACTATGGGAAGAAACAGGACGCTGGGATATCTATGGACCTGAATTAATGCGCTTGACGGATCGTCATGATCGCCGGTTCGCGCTCGGAGCGACGCACGAGGAACTGATCACTTCAATCGTTCGTGATGAATTGAACTCGTACAAAAAGTTACCGGTCAATCTCTTCCAGATTCAAATGAAATACCGTGACGAACGTCGCCCACGTTTCGGTTTATTACGCGGTCGTGAGTTCATCATGAAAGATGCATACTCGTTCCATTCGTCACAAGAGAGCTTAGACGAAGAGTATCAAAACATGTTTGATACGTATTCGCGGATTTTCTCACGTGTGGGTCTTGAGTTCCGTCCAGTCGTCGCTGACTCGGGTGCAATCGGTGGTAGTGGAACACATGAGTTCCATGCGTTAGCAGCAATCGGTGAAGACACGATCGTCTACTCGGACCAATCGGATTATGCAGCGAACTTAGAGATGGCAGAGTCGATTGATGCCTATCCGAAGCAAGACAAAGCACCAGAAGCACTTGAAGAAGTGCATACGGCAGATGCGAAGACGATCGAAGCGGTCAGTGCACATCTGAATTTACCAGCAAACGAATCAATCAAGACCGTCATCTTCAAGACGGAGCAAGGGCTTGTCATGGCACTCGTCCGGGGCGATCACGAAGTCAACGATATCAAGTTGAAAAACTATCTGGGAGCACTCGACATCACGATGGCGAGCGACGAAGAGATTGAAGCAGCGCTTCACTCAACGCCTGGAACACTCGGACCGATCGGAGCAGACATGAAGATTGTCGCCGATTACGCGGTACGTGCCTTGACGAACGCAGTCTGTGGTGCAAACAAAGCGGAAACACATTACATCCATGTCGACCCAAGCCGTGATTTCGAAGCAGACTATACGGACTTGCGTTTCGTCGAAGAAGGTGACGCGTCACCAGACGGCAACGGAAACGTTAAATTCGCACGTGGTATCGAAGTCGGTCAAGTTTTCAAACTCGGAACACGTTACTCTGAAGGAATGGGAGCGACGTTCCTCGATGAAGGCGGTAAAGCACAACCACTCATCATGGGATGTTACGGCATCGGTGTCTCGCGGACATTGTCGGCAGTCGTCGAACAGCATTACGATGAGCGCGGGATCATTTGGCCGAAAGCGATCGCACCATATGATGTCCATTTGATTGTCGTCAATGGTAAAAATGCAGAACAGCTTGAACTCGGAGAAACACTATACCGAGAGTTGACAGCTGCAGGTTTCAGCGTCCTGCTTGACGACCGAAAAGAACGAGCAGGCGTCAAATTCGCCGATGCGGATTTGATCGGTCTACCGGTTCGCTTGAACGTCGGCAAAAAAGCGGCAGAAGGAATCGTTGAATTAAAAGCCCGTCGTGGTGGCGATGCAGAAGAAATTGGACAAGAACAAGTCGTTGAGGCTGTTCGTTCACTCTATGAAGGTTTAGAATAAAGAATGGAGACGGTCACTTTTCATAAAGTGACTGTTTTCTTGTCTCACACCCATTCGCCCCTTGGGCAATCCGCAAGAGGAGGAGGAGTTGCTGTCACGGTGTGAAGCGATCAGACAGCACAATTGCGAGTGGATACACAACAACGCATGTCACTGTTGCTGAGTGACTTGGAATTACCGAATGGTATCATTGAAGAATACTTTAACGAAGCAGTTCTTGAGAAGCTTCGCGTCAATAAAGCAAAAGCAACCTGGACATTTGAGATTCGCTTGCCACACGTTTTGCCCCAAAACGTCTATCAACTTTTTACGAGTCGTTTGATAAGTCGGTACCAGCAATTCGCCGAAGTCAAAATCATTCTACATGCGGATGGTCGACCAGACGAACGCCTATATCATGATTACTGGCCATATGTCGTGCAAGATCTCGCCGACGTTTCATCGGCGATGCGGACACAACTCGGACGTGTCTTACCGGAGTTCAAAGAACAGAAGTTATTCATTCCAGTCCGGAGTGAACCGGAAGCAGGATTCTTAAAAAGTAGCTTATGTGGGGAATTGCAGTTACTCTATAGTGCTTACGGATTCCCAAAATTCAACTGTGAACCGATTGTTCAAATCAACGAATCGAAACAAGAAGCGTTGCGAAATCAGGTGAAACAGGAAGACATGGAAGAAGCAAAACGGATGCTCGAGTTGCAATTCAAACGGGAACAGTCGCGGGATGACGATGAAGGACCAGTTGAGATCCGGATCGGGAAACCGATTCAAGATGAGATTGTCCCAATCAAGACGATCCAAGACGAGGAACGACGGATCGCGATTCGAGGTCTCGTTTTCTCAGCTGAAAGTCGTGAATTACGAAGCGGAAAGACAATCTTTACGTTTAAGATGACGGATTATACAGACTCCCTTGTCGTCAAGATGTTTGCGCGTGACGAGACAGACGTCAAGATTCTCTCTGCGATCAAAAAAGGGATGTGGATCCAGGCGGCAGGCCGCGTTGAGTTCGATACATTCCTGCGCGATCTTTGTATGATGATTGCCCAACTGTCAGAAGTGAAGATGGAAGCCCCTGCTGACCCTTGGGCAGGCGAGAAGCGTGTCGAGTTACACGCGCACTCGCAAATGAGCCAGATGGACGCCGTCATGAACGTGACGAAATACGTCGAACGCGCGGCGAAATGGGGTCATCCTGCTGTTGCAATCACGGATCACGCGGGTGCCCAAAGTTTCCCGGATGCCTACTATGCCGGAAAGAAAAACGATATCAAGGTATTGTATGGAATCGAAGCGAATGTCGTCGATGACGGGGTGCAAGTCGCCTATCATCCCGTGGACCGTAACTTAGATGACGCGACATTCGTTGTCTTTGACGTCGAGACGACGGGTTTATCGGCGATGTACAACAAGATCATCGAACTTGCAGCCGTCAAGATCCACGACGGTGATATCATCGATAAGTTCGAAGCGTTCGCGGATCCGAAGCATCTATTGTCGGCGACGACGATTGATTTGACAGGAATCACCGATGATATGGTCCGGGGAAAACCAGACCCGGAACAAGTCGTCAAGGAATTCATGGACTGGGTCGGCGATTCGATTCTCGTTGCCCATAATGCCTCATTCGATATCGGATTCTTGAATGCAACACTACGATCCGGTGGACACGATGAATCGGTCTTGCCAGTCATTGATACGCTTGAGCTAGCCCGTGTTTTGATGCCGACGCTAAAAAACCACCGATTGAACACACTCGCGAAACGATTTGACATCGAATTGACGCAGCATCACCGCGCCATTTATGACGCGGAAGCGACAGGCTACTTGATGGTTAAGTTGTTGCAAATGGCGGATGAGATGTTCGACATGAAGACACACGCCTCACTCAACCGGGAGATGGGGAAAGATATCTCGCGGGCACGACCATACCACGCGACGGTCTATGCGAAGAACCGGACGGGCTTGAAGAATTTGTACCAATTGATTTCGATTGCTCATACAAAACACGTGCACCGTGTCGTCCGCACACCACGCTCGCAACTCGTCGCGCATCGGGATGGATTGATCATCGGATCAGCTTGCGATAATGGCGAAGTGTTTGATGCCGCCTTGAACAAGTCGGACGAAGATTTAGCAAAAGTGATGCAGTTCTATGATTTCATCGAGATTCAGCCACCCGCGATGTATGGTCATTTGATTGAACGGGAAATCGTTCAGAATGAACTCGAACTGCGCGAACTGATTAAAAAGATCATCCGCGTCGCGGAAGAACATGATATCTTACCAGTCGCGACAGGAAACGTGCATTACCTCGATCAACATGACGCCACGTACCGGGAGATTTTGATCCGGACGCAAGGTGGAGCGAACATGCTGAACATGCGAAAACAATTGCCACCGGCGCACTTCCGGACAACGAAGGAAATGATGGACGACTTCAAGTTCCTCGGACCAGATGTGTCGGAACGTCTCGTCATCACGAACAGTCAAGCCGTTGCGGACCAGTTCGAGAACATCGACATCATTCCAAAGGATCTCTATACACCGAAGATCGAAGGGGCAGATGAAGAAGTCCGAAACTTGTCGTACGATATGGCGCACCGGATTTACGGCGACACGTTACCGGAGATCGTCGAAGCCCGCCTCGAAAAAGAGTTGAAGTCGATCATCGGTCACGGATTCGCCGTCATCTATCTGATTTCCCATAAACTCGTTAAAAAGTCGCTTGACGACGGCTATTTGGTCGGTTCACGGGGATCGGTCGGATCAAGTCTCGTTGCGACGATGACCGAGATCACGGAAGTCAATCCATTGCCACCGCATTACGTCTGTCCGAATTGTAAGGAATCGGAGTTCTTCGATGACGGTTCCGTTGGTTCGGGATTCGATTTACCGGATAAGTCCTGTTCGAAATGTGATGTCCCATTGTTCAAGGATGGTCATGATATTCCTTTCGAGACGTTCCTCGGATTTAAAGGGGATAAAGTACCGGATATCGATTTGAACTTCAGTGGAGAATACCAGCCACAAGCACACGCCTATACGAAAGTCCTGTTCGGTGACGATTACGTCTATCGTGCCGGAACGATCGGAACGATCGCTGAGAAGACAGCGTATGGCTACGTCAAAGGGTATCAGTCGGAGAATGAGTTGACGTATCGGAATGCGGAAGTCGATCGTCTCGTCAGTGGTGTCACCGGTGTCAAACGGACGACCGGACAACACCCGGGTGGGATCATCGTCGTACCGGACTATATGGATATTTACGATATTAGTCCGATTCAGTATCCGGCAGACGATATGGGTTCTGAATGGAAGACGACACACTTTGACTTTCACTCGATTCACGATAACTTACTCAAACTCGATATCCTCGGTCACGATGACCCGACAATGATCCGGATGCTACAAGATCTGTCAGGACGAGATCCGAAGACGATTCCGGTCGATGACCCGGAAGTCATGAAAATCTTCAGTTCGACGGAATCGATCGGTGTAACGCCGGAACAGATTGATTCAAAAACAGGGACGCTCGGCATTCCGGAGTTCGGGACAAAGTTCGTTCGCCAAATGTTAGAGGAGACGAAACCGACGACGTTCTCAGAGCTCGTTCAGATTTCAGGACTCTCGCACGGAACGGATGTCTGGCTTGGAAACGCCAGCGAATTGATCTACAACGGAACGTGTGAACTAAAAGATGTCATCGGTTGTCGAGATGACATCATGGTCTACTTGATCTACGCCGGTCTTGAACCGTCACTTGCCTTTAAAATCATGGAGTCGGTCCGTAAAGGGAAAGGACTCTCGATTGACATGGAAGAGGCGATGATCGAGAACGATGTGCCACTCTGGTATATCGATTCTTGTAAGAAAATCAAGTACATGTTCCCGAAAGCCCATGCTGCTGCCTACGTCTTGATGGCTGTCCGGATTGCCTATTATAAAGTCCATCATCCGATGTATTACTACGCTTCGTACTTTACGGTACGTGCGGGTGACTTTGATATCGGCGCGATGAATAAGGGATCTGCTGCCGTTCGGAAAGTCTTGCAAGACATCAAGGACAAAGGTTTCGAAGCGACGGCGAAGGATAAGGGATTGTACACGGTTCTTGAAATCGCGCTTGAGATGATCGAACGCGGCTTTACGTTCCAAAAAGTCGATCTCTATCGCTCAAGTGCAACGGAATTCCTCATTGATGGGGATACGTTGTTACCACCGTTTAATGCCGTGACAGGTCTCGGGACGAATGCTGCGAAGCAAATCGTCGAAGCACGTAAAGGCGGCGAATTCCTCTCGAAGGAAGACCTCCAAAAACGCGCTAAATTGTCGAAATCGATCATCGAGACGCTCGATAACCTAGGCTGTCTCGAAGGGTTACCAGACGAGAATCAGCTCTCCTTGTTCGACTTGTAAGCCCTTAGGAACACTTGCTTTGAGCGCTTTCCTATGCTATATTGAGTGAGGAAATGTTTTTTATACTACGACTTGGAAGGAGTAGGGGGACCTGCTCCTTTCTTGTTTGTTTTTTGAAGGAGGATGAAGATGACGAACGTAACGGAAAAGGTCGAAGCGCTCGCAAAACCAATCGTCGAACGAGAGGGGATGGAGCTAGTCGACGTTGAATTCGTCAAAGAAGGGGCGGATTGGTTCCTACGTGTCTCCATCGACAAAGAGGGTGGCGTAGATCTTGAAGACTGCGTCAAAATCAATGAACAGTTATCGGAAGCATTGAATGACAATGATCCGATCGACGAGCCGTATTACCTCGACGTCGCTAGTCCAGGAGCGGAACGTCCACTGAAGAAAGACGAGGACTTCGAAAAGGCGATTGGGAAACATGTGTACATCAAAACGCACGATCCAGTAAAGAATGCGGTTGAATTCGAAGGAACGTTGCTCGCGTACACACCTGAGATGCTTGAAATCGAAGTGCGTGTCAAAACAAGAAAATTGAAAATTGAGATACCGGTCGACAAGATTTCACTTGCGCGACTTGCGGTAATGTTCTGACGGAAAGGAAGAGAACGATGGGACCACAGTTACTCGAGGCGATCAATCAAATCGCGAAAGAGAAGGAAATTGACAAGAACATCATCATCGATGCGCTCGAACAGGCATTGATTTCAGCGTACCGACGCAACTTCGGAAAAGAATCGGAGGCTGTAAAGGTCGAATTCGACCAGCAGACAGGAGACATCCGTGTCTTCGCGCTTAAGGAAGTCGTCGAACGATTGACACAACCAGAAGAGCAACTTTCGCTTGAAGAAGCGCACGAGATCGATCCGACATATGAACTCGGCGATTTCCATAAAGTCGAAGTGACGCCAGGCGACTTCGGTCGTGTTGCAGCACAAACGGCGAAACAGATCGTCACACAAAAAATGCGTGAAGCAGAACGCGAACGCATCTACAATCATTTCGCGGATCGTGAAGACGAGATCATGACAGGTATCGTCGAGCGTCAAGATGCACGCAACTTGTACGTCAACCTAGAAGGTATCGAAGCTGTCTTGACGACACACGAGCAAATGCCGAACGAGCGTTTCGGGATTCGTGATCGCATCAAGGTGTACGTCACGAAAGTTGATCCAATGGTCAAAGGATCAGGGGCATCGATTCTTGTATCACGGACACATCCAGGTCTCTTAAAACGTCTCTTTGAAATCGAAGTACCAGAGATTTCAAGTGGCGAAGTCGAAGTCAAGTCTGTGGCGCGTGAAGCGGGCGACCGTTCGAAAATCGCAGTCGCGGCGGATGACATCGATCCAGTCGGTGCATGTGTCGGACAAAAAGGGGCGCGTGTTCAACGCATCGTCAATGATTTAAACGGGGAAAAAATCGATATCGTCCGTTACTCGGATGATCCGAAAGAATATGTCGCGAACGCGCTTAGCCCAGCTCAAGTCGTTGCGGTCTATGTCAACGAACCAGCGAAAGCGACAATCGTCGTCGTTCCGGATTTCCAATTGTCGCTTGCCATCGGGAAACGTGGTCAAAACGCGCGTCTCGCAGCGAAATTGACAGGATGGAAAATCGACATCAAGAGCGAGTCTGAAGCGGAAGCGATGGATCTCGAAGATGTCTTCGCGACGGAAGAGCCGGTAGTAGAAGCGGTCCAAGTCGAAGGCGAGGAATAATTCGTGCAAAAAAAGGTACCATTACGTAAGTGTGTCATCACACAAGAAATGAAACCGAAAAAAGAATTAATTCGTGTCGTCCGGACACCTGAACAAGAGGTCGTCATCGATTTAAATGGTAAGATGAATGGGCGAGGTGCCTATTTATCGAAAGATGCGGCAGTCATTGCGACGGCGAAGAAAAAACGGACGCTTGATCATCATTTGAAGGTCAAGACGACAGATGCCTTATACGATGAATTGCTTGAAATCGCGGGAGGTACAAATGAGTAAATGGGAATCCCTTCTCGGTCTCGCGAATCGAGCTAGAAAAGTGACGACGGGAGAAGAACTCGTACTGAAAGAAGTACGAGGAGGACAAGCGAAGCTTGTTCTTTTAGCAGCAGATGCGGGGGCTGCCACGCGTAAGAAAGTCACAGATAAATGTACGAGTTATCAGGTTCCTTACCTAGAAGTCGCCGACCGGACGATTCTCGGTCAAGCATTAGGAAAGGATGCGCGTGTTGTCGTGTCAGTCAATGAAGCCGGATTTGCGAAAAAGCTAACTGAACTCCTCTCGAACGACTAATTGGAGGTGGATCCTTTGGGTAAACGTGTATACGAATTCGCCAAGGAACAAAACGTAACAAGTAAGCAGGTCATCACCCAGCTCGAAAAGCTGGAGAAACCAGTCAAGAATCATATGGCAGTATTAGATGAACAGACAGTACAGCAACTCGATCAAGTATTTAATCCCGAAAAATATCGGGCTCAAAAGACGGAGGCTCCAAAACAAGTGAAATCAGATAATAAACCGAACCGACCAGGAAGTACAAACAAACCAGCAGGTAACCAATCACGTAACAGCAAAGGCGGACGCCCAGAATTCGGCAACCGTAACAACCGTGGCGGCAAACGTCGTCCGAACCAAAAGAAAGCAGAACCACGCAAACTTGAAGTAGCGGATCCGAACTCGAAGTCGAGTCAACGGAAAGCAGCTCGCCGGGCGCAAGAAGAGGCGATGGCAAACGTCGTTCAATACTCTGACAACTTGACAGTCGGTGAACTCGCTGAAAAAATGGCGAAAAAACCGAATGAACTGATCATGAAATTGATGGGTCTCGGTGTCATGGCGACGATCAACCAAGATCTTGATGACGAGACAGTCGAACTGCTCGCGACAGAGTTTGGTTTTGAAGTCGAAAAGACTGTCCAAGTCGATGAGACGGACTTTGATCAATACGAATTGAACCTTGACCAGTACGAATTGTCTGAGCGTCCACCGGTCGTTACGATCATGGGACACGTCGACCACGGTAAAACGACATTGCTCGATTCGATCCGTAACACGAAGGTCACTGCAGGCGAAGCCGGCGGGATCACGCAGCACATCGGTGCTTACCAAGTTGAGATCGACGGCAAGAAGATCACGTTCCTTGATACACCAGGTCACGCGGCGTTCACGACGATGCGTGCACGTGGAGCAGATGTCACGGATATCGCGATCATCGTCGTTGCAGCCGATGACGGTGTCATGCCGCAGACGGAAGAAGCGATCAGCCACGCGAAAGCAGCTGGCGTTCCAATCATCGTCGCTGTCAACAAGATGGATAAAGAGGGTGCGAACCCTGACCGTGTCAAACAAGAATTGACAGAGTTCGAACTCGTTGCAGAGGACTGGGGCGGCGATACGATCTTCGTACCGGTTTCAGCTCTTAAAGGAGACGGCATCGACGAATTGCTCGAGATGATCCTTCTCGTCTCAGAAGTTCAAGAATACAAATCAACACCAGACATGAACGGTCGCGGAACAGTCATCGAGGCGAAACTCGATAAAGGACGCGGTCCAGTCGCTACACTTCTCGTTCAACACGGAACACTTCGCGTTGGTGACCCGATCGTTGTCGGTCACACGTTCGGTCGTATCCGGGCAATGGTCAACGATATCGGTCGTCGTGTCAAAGAAGTCGGACCATCGACGCCAATCGAAATCACAGGTCTAAACGATGTCCCGAAAGCGGGCGATCAATTCTTCGCATTCGAAGATGAGAAAAAAGCACGCCAAATCGGTGAAGCACGTTACCAACGTGAAATCGAAGCACAACGTCGCGATTCAGCGAAAGTTAGCTTAGAAGATCTCTTCGACCGCATCAAAGAAGGAGAAGTCAAGGACCTCAACATCATCATCAAAGGTGATGTCCAAGGTTCAGTTGAAGCCTTAGCCGGTTCATTGAAGAAAATTGATGTCGAAGGTGTTAAAATTAACATCGTACACTCAGGTGTTGGTGCGATCACGGAAGGTGACGTCATCCTCGCCTCGGCAGCAAATGCGATCATCATTGGATTCAACGTTCGTCCGGATGGTAACGCGAAATCAATGGCGGATCAGGAGAAGGTTGAAATTCGTCTTCACCGGATCATCTATAACGCGATTGAAGAAATCGAGCAAGCGATGAAAGGTCTCCTTGATCCTGAATTCGTCGAGAAAATCATCGGTCAAGCTGAAGTCCGCGATGTCATCAAAGTATCGAAAGTCGGTACGATCGCGGGTGGATATGTCACGGAAGGTAAGTTAACGCGTGATGCAGGTGTCCGTGTCGTTCGTGACAGCATTGTCATCTACGAAGGAAAACTCGATACACTTCGCCGCTTTAAAGATGATGTCAAGGAAGTCGCTGCTGGTTACGAGTGTGGTATTAAGATCGAACGTTATGATGACATAAAAGTTGATGATGTCATCGAAGCGTTCATCATGGAAGAAGTCAAACGGAAGTAACAGAACGGAATCCATTCTTCCGAACTGGAGGGAACAAACATGAGTTTACGCTCGAATCGTGTCGCCGAACAGGTGCGTAAGGAAATTACGCAACTGCTCATCAAGGATGTCAAGGATCCACGCGTCAAGCCGATTACCGTCACAGGTGTCGAAGTGACAGGAGACTTGCAACAAGCGACGATCTTCTATTCAGTCCTCGGTGACGAAAAAGCACGTGAGGATGCGCGCATCGGTCTTGAAAAATCAAAAGGCTTCATGCGTAAGGAAATCGGATCGCGGATTCGTCTGCGGAAAACACCTGAACTATTGTTCGAGGTCGATTCTTCTGTCGAATATGGATCACGCATTGATGAGTTGCTTCGGAATTTGAACAAAGATTAACACCTAAGGCAACCACGCGTGTGGTTGCCTTTTTTCAAGGAGGACATCACGTGGAACCCATCGGAGTATTACCACTAGATAAACCAGCCGGCATGACGAGTCATGATTGTGTCTTTCGTCTACGTCGCTTGTTTCAGACGAAAAAAGTCGGACATACAGGGACGCTTGACCCGGAAGTAACAGGTGTCTTACCGATTTGTCTCGGTCGAGCGACGAAACTTGCCCGTTTCATCACGGATGAAGGAAAACGTTACGCGGCGGAAGTGACGATCGGTTTTGCAACGACTACAGAAGATGCACACGGAGAGATCGTTCGTGAAACACCGGTCGAACCCGAAAGTATTACTGAAACGGCAATCGCTGATATTCTGAGCGCCTTGACAGGAGAGATCGAACAGACGCCACCGTATTATTCAGCAGTCAAAGTGAACGGGAAGAAACTATACGAATATGCACGAAAAGGGATTGAAGTCGAGCGACCGACACGGATCGTCCGTATCGATCGATTGGAACGGACATCAGACCTCGTGTTCGAAGATGGTCTTTGTCGCTTCCGCCTCGATATCGCATGTGGAAAAGGGACCTATATCCGGACACTAGCAGTCGAAATCGGAGAACGACTCGGTTATGCGGCACACATGAGCGACTTACGCCGGACAGGTTCTGGTGCGATTGCTGAGACGGACACCGTCACACTCGAGACACTCGAATCGTATGAGACAGTCGAAGAACGGATGCAACACGTCCTTCCGATCGAACACGTCATCCAAAAATGGCCACGATTGACGGTTGACGCAGCAACAGCGCAGCGTGTCTTAAATGGAGCCAAGCTGACGAGCATTCCAGTCGAATTCGAGCTGTTTACTGTCTATAATGAAGAAGACGTACCTTTAGCGTTATATCGACGTCTTCCAGAAGAACAGGTAGCACGCGTCGAGGTCATGCTACAAATCGATTAAGATCGGAGAGAGCATCATGGACATCATACATTTGACATATCCGGAACAGCCTCAAAAAGACCCTGCTGTCATCGCGCTCGGCTTTTTTGACGGTGTACATCTCGGACATCAGCAAGTCATCGCAGCAGCACAGAAAGAAGCGGAGGCTCGTCGCCTTCCTTTGGCTGTCATGACCTTTGATCCACATCCGAAACAAGTACTTGGTAAAGGGGATGAACCGGTCCGCTACATCACGCCGCTTGAACGAAAATTAGAGAAAATCGAACGTCTTGGTGTCGATCGTGTTTACGTCATTGAGTTCACGATTCCTTTCTCGGAATTGTCACCACAAGCTTTCGTCGATGAATATCTGATTGCGTCTGGAGCAGAGCACGTCGTCGCTGGATTTGATTATTCCTACGGTCGCTTCGGAGCCGGAAAAATGACGACGCTTGATTTTCATAGTCGGAGCACGTTCACGCACACCGTTGTAGCAGAGTTCCAAGAAGAAGCAGAAAAAATCAGCTCAACCCGGATTCGTCGTTTACTTGCTGCAGGAGAAGTCGAACCGGCTGCACGTTTGCTTGGAGAACCTTACCAAATCAAAGGCACGATCATTCACGGTGACGCACGCGGTCGACAAATTGGCTTCCCGACAGCCAACATGCGCCCAGAATTCGCCTACGTCATACCGAAACTTGGTGTGTATGCGACATTCGTTCGCTTAGCGGACGGTCGTCGTTTCAAAGCGATGACGAACGTCGGCAGACGCCCGACGTTCTATGAGACAGGAGAGGTCAGTATCGAGACGCATCTTCTTGACTTTGATGAGGATCTTTACGGTCAAGAATTGACGCTTGAATGGATTGCTTATTTACGCGATGAAAAAGCCTTCAACGGTATCGATCAATTGAAAGAACAGTTGGCACGAGACCGCGAAGAGGCAAACACACGATTAAGCGTTTGACAGTACGGACAGGGTTCGTTATGATAGGTCAGTACGATCACGTACAGCCGATTCACTTGGCATCTGGTCTCACCATCCGATGCTCGGGAATACGGTCATTCATAAGATGGAGGTGGAGTGACAATGGCACTCACAAAAGAACGTAAAAACGAAATCATCGAAGCATATGCTACGAAACAAGGCGATACTGGTTCGCCGGAAGTACAAGTTGCTGTTTTAACTGAACAGATTACAACTTTGAACGATCACTTACGTACACACAAAAAGGATCACCACTCACGTCGTGGTCTCTTGAAAATGGTCGGTCGTCGCCGTAACTTGCTCACATACCTTCGTAACAAGGATGTTGCACGTTACCGTTCGTTGATCGAGCGTCTTGGTCTCCGTCGCTAATCCCGACGAGAACGAGGTAGGGAAGCAGGAGCATCGTCTCCTGTTTCTTTTTTTTGCCGATTCATGGACTTTTTGCGCAAGAACCTACATAATTAGATTTGAATGAAAAAACGGATAGCAGTGAGAGGAGATTTGTGCATGTCACAAACAAAACAGACGTTTTCGACCGAACTCGGTGGACGTCCATTAACGATTGAAATCGGTCAATTAGCAAAACAAGCGAACGGAGCAGCATTGATTCGTTACGGCGATACAGCCGTTCTTGCTACGGTCGTTGCATCAAAACAACCGAAGGACTTAGATTTCTTCCCATTAACAGTGAACTATGAAGAAAAATTATATGCGGCAGGGAAAATCCCAGGTGGATTCCTCAAACGTGAAGGACGCCCTGGAGAGAGCGCGATCTTGACTTCGCGTCTGATCGACCGTCCGATCCGTCCACTATTCCCGGACGGTTTCCGTCACGACGTTCAAGTCGCGACGACGGTTCTTTCGTCAGATGCTGACAATTCACCAGAAGTCGCTGCGATGATCGGAGCTTCGATTGCGCTTTCGATCTCGGATATTCCATTCGACGGTCCAATCGCAGGCGTGACGATCGGTCGCGTCGACGGAGAGTTCGTCGTGAACCCGACTTCAGCGCAAATGGAAGTCAGCGACATCGACCTTCAAGTTGCCGGGACAAAACATGCCGTCAACATGGTTGAAGCAGGTGCGAAGGAAGTATCGGAACAAGCAATGCTTGAAGCGATCTTGCTCGGACACGATGTCATCAAGGAAATGATCGCGTTCCAAGAAGAAATCGTCGCACAAGTCGGTAAAGAGAAGTTCGACTACACGGTATCAAGCTTCGATGAGACAATCGTCAATCGCCTGAAAGCAGAAGCATTGGCAGAAGTCACACAAGCAGTTCAAGTCGAAGAAAAACAAGCACGTGACGTTGCCATCAACGAAGTCATCGCAAAATATATCGAGTTGTATGCAGCTGACGAGTCAGTCACAGCAGAGCAACTGGCAGAAGTATCAGGCGTTCTCAACAAGTTCGTCAAAGACGAAGTCCGTCGTCTCATCACGGAAGACAAAGTCCGTCCAGATGGTCGTGGTCTTGCTGAAATCCGTCCACTCGATTCAGAAGTCGGTCTCTTACCACGTGCACACGGTTCAGGTTTGTTCACTCGCGGTCAGACGCAAGTCTTGTCTGTTGCGACACTCGGTGTTGCGGGTGACGCTCAAATCATCGATGGTCTTGGTCTGAAGGAAGAGAAACGTTTCATGCACCACTATAACTTCCCGCCATTCTCAGTCGGAGAAGCACGTCCGATGCGTGCACCAGGTCGTCGTGAAATCGGTCACGGGGCACTTGGAGAACGCGCACTCTTACCAGTTCTTCCGAATGAAGTCGATTTCCCGTACACGATTCGTCTCGTGTCGGAAGTCCTTGAGTCGAACGGTTCTTCATCACAGGCTTCAATCTGTGGTTCGATCCTTGCCATGATGGATGCTGGTGTTCCACTCAAAGCACCTGTCGCTGGTATTGCGATGGGCTTGATCATGGAAGGCGACAATTACTCGATCTTGACAGATATCCAAGGGATGGAAGATCATCTCGGAGATATGGACTTCAAAGTCGCTGGAACTCACGAAGGTGTCACAGCTCTGCAAATGGATATGAAAATTGGCGGGATCACGCGTCAAATCCTCGAAGAAGCACTCGAACAAGCACGTCTTGGTCGTTTGCACATTCTTGAGCATATGCAAACGGTCATCGCTGAACCACGTGTCGAATTGTCACAATACGCGCCAAAAATCGTCACACTCAAAATCAATCCAGATAAAATCCGTGATGTCATCGGACCTGGTGGTAAAGTCATCAACGGTATCATCGATGAGACAGGCGTCAAGATCGATATCGATCAAGACGGAACAGTCTTCATCGCATCGACGGATCAAGCTGGCATCGATCGTGCCCGTCAATTGGTCGAAGATATCGTCCGTGAAGTCGTCGTCGGAGAAGAGTTCGATGGAACAGTCCGTCGCGTTGAGAAATTCGGTGCATTCGTCGAGTTATTCAAAGGAAAAGACGCACTCGTCCACATTTCGGAACTTGGACTTAACCGTGTCGGTCAAACAGAAGATGTCGTCAAACTTGGAGATAAGCTAAAAGTCCGTGTCACAGAAATCGATGACAAGGGACGCGTCAACGCCTCGCACAAAGTCCTGCTCGTCGAAGGCTTAAGCGAAGAAGATCGTGCAGCGTATGAAGAAAAGAAAAAGACAGAGCGTGAGAACCGCCCGCCACGCCGGGATCAGGGTTCACGCCCACCACGTGACGGACAACGTCCACCACGTCGTAACTAATGAATCCAAGGTGGCTCGACGGTGCAGAGAATGCAACGAGAGCCACCTTGTTTCCTATATTTGGAGGAATTACTATGATCGAACGGATACAATTAGACAACGGAGTTCGACTGATCGTTGAACGAATGCCGGAAGCACGCAGCGTCGCGACCGGAATCTTCATTCAAGCAGGAAGCCGGACGGAACAGATCGAGGAGCATGGGATCAGTCATCTCATCGAGCATATGATGTTTAAAGGAACAAAACGCCATACGGCAAAAGAGATTGCGGTTTATTTTGATCGACTTGGTGGAAATATTAATGCGTTCACGAGTAAGGATCAAACGTGTTATTACGTCAAGACATTAGATGAACATGCAGGAGAAGCCTTTCACGTGTTGGCGGATATGTTCCTCGAATCGACGTTTGACGCGGATGAACTGGAAAAAGAGAAAAAGGTCGTCATTGAAGAGATTAAAATGTACGATGACACACCAGATGATCTCGTCCATGAGTTATTAGCTGTTGCGGCTTACGGAGAGGATGTCATGGCTCGTCCGATTCTTGGAACGGAAGAGAGTGTGCTTCGGATTGATCGAGCGATGATCGGGCGGTATCTCGAAGAAGCGTATGCTCCGGATCAAATCGTCATTTCTGTTGCCGGAAACGTCTCAGACGCGTTGATTGCGCAGATTCAAGAGCGGATGTCGATCCTCGAATCACGATCGAAGACACGCGAGACGATAGAGCCAAGGTTACAAAATGGTGTGATTCGCAAGGAAAAGGATACGGAACAGGCTCATATTTGTTATAATTTCCGTGCGATTCCTTCTGCTGACCCACGTTTGCCTGCCCTCGCCTTACTCAATAATGCATTCGGTGCGACGATGTCGAGTCGCTTGTTCCAATCAATCCGAGAGGAACGCGGTCTTGCCTATTCAGTCTTTTCCTATTACACGACGTTTGACGATCATGGAACGTTCACGATCTATGTCGGCACGTCTCCGGAATCGGTCGAAGAGGTCGAACAGGTCCTCGCTGCTGAAATTGATCGCTTGAAGCGGGATGGATTATCGACGAAGGAACTCGAAGATGGGATTGAACAGCTGAAAGGTTCTCTGATTCTAGGCAACGAAGGCACATCGAGTCACATGAATCGAAACGCCCGAAATGAGTTGCATCTACATCGCCATCCATCACTTGAAGAAGTGTTAGCGGATGTCGAACGGATTCGTCCATCGGATATCGAAGGGCTGATTGAGCACATCTTTTCGGAGGAACCGGCAAAGGCCTATATTCTTCCGGCAGACGAAGAAGAGGAAGCATGATAGCAGAACGGAATAGATGAAACATATGAAATGACGATGTCGAGAAAGAAGGAATACCGTTGAATTTAGCTGAATTGATTCAAGTCATACAGACGCAAAAAATCGAACGAATGGTAGAAGTGGACGTTACGTCCATTACGACCGATTCACGGGATGTTAAACCGGGAACATTGTTCGTCGCCATCAAAGGATATACTGTTGATGGACACGACTATGCTAAACAGGCGGAAGCACAAGGAGCGGTCGCGATCGTTGCGGAACAACCGGTCGACGTGTCGATTCCTGTCATTCTTGTTCGTAGTACATCACGTGCCATTGCCGAGTTGGCTGGCAAATTCTATGATTATCCTTCTGAAAAGATGCGGATGATTGGTATTACGGGAACGAATGGGAAAACGACGACGACGACGATCGTCCGTGATATATTAGCGCACCTTGGTCGGAAGACGGGCATCATCGGTACGGTTGAAGTCAAGATTGGTGACCGCGTCGTGCCAAGTCGCAATACGACACCACAAAGCTCCGAGTTACAAGCATTTCTGCATCAGATGCATGAAGAAGATGTCCAAGATGTCATCATGGAAGTTTCTTCACATGGATTAGAGCTTGGTCGGGTAACGGGTGTCGATTACGACGTTGCGGGATTCACAAATCTGACGCATGATCACCTTGATTTCCACAAAACATTTGAAAACTATGCGCGTGCCAAAGGATTGTTGTTTGCACAACTCGGTCAACGGCTGTCGACAGAGAAAGTTGCGGTCTTGAATGCGGATGATCCGACGAGTGAGCTGTATGAGATGATGACAGGTGCTCGTGTCATGACATACGGCATCGACAACGCAGCTGACCTCCGAGCAACAGCGATTGAACAGTCGCTTCAACAAACGACGTTCACGATGCTGTACAAGGAAGAACAAGTCGATGTCACGGCGAATTTCATCGGTCGCTTCAACGTCTATAATCTGTTGCTTGCGACAGGGATCCTCTTGTCTTGCGGATATGATCTAGCAACGATCGCAGGCGCGATTTCAGCAATCCGTCCGGCAAAAGGTCGGATGCAACGCTTGCCGATTGAAGGATATAACGTGTATGTCGACTATGCTCATACTCCTGACGGCATCGAACAGTGTCTGAAAGCACTCGTTGACGTACCGAAGGAAAAGATCGTCTTCCTGATCGGGACAGGTGGAAATCGCGATGTGACGAAACGACCAAAAATGGGCGAACTCGCTTCGACGTACGCCGGAACCGTTGTCATCACAACGGATGATCCACGATATGAAGCATATGATTCGATTACATCCGGTATCGCCAAAGGGATGACCCACGATCAGTTCGTTGAAATCGGTGATCGAGAAGAGGCTGTGCGTTACGCAGCACGACTCGCACGACCAGATAATATCGTCATCTTAGCCGGTAAGGGCCATGAAAAATATCAAATCATTGGGGATGAGAAATTCCCGCTCGATGAGGAAATCATCGTCAAAGAGATGATACGGCAAATGGAGGAACAGAAGTGACTTATCAACCAATCGTTGTAACCATAGATCAATTTGAAACATTCGTAAAAACACATCCCAAAGGTGATTTACTCCAGCTTCCGGCATGGGGAGAAGTCAAAAGCGCGACAGGATGGACACATGAACGTATCGCGGTCGGAACGGCTTCCGGTGAGATTGCCGGAGTTGGTCTTCTTTTGTTCAAGAAAGTACCGAAGCTACCGTTCACGCTTTGTTATGCACCGCGCGGTTTCGTCGTCGATTATACAGATACGGACGCACTTCGCGCCCTTCGTGACGAAGCGATTCGTGTCGCAAAACAACAGAAGGCAATTGCGATTAAATTTGATCCAAACGTCGAGCGGGAAGAATATCCTGGTCTGTTGCAGGAGATGCAAGGACTCGGATTCAAACATAACGGCTTCGGTGGCGGTTTTGACTACGCGCAACCACGCTTTACGATGGAGACGAGTCTTGTAGGGACAGAAAAAGAGATCTTCGACGGTTTCCATTCGAAGTTCCGCTACAACGTCCGCCTTGCTGAACGCAAAGGGATCGTATGCGAACAAGCGGATCGTGAAGGGCTAAAGACATTCGCAAAGCTGATGGTCGAGACGGGCGAAAGGGATGGTTTTTCAATCCGCGGTCTGGATTATTTCGAAAATCTGTACGATCATCTTCACCCAAAAGGTGATGCAGTCTTGTTTTTGACGAAACTCGATGTCGTTCGTGCGCTTGAGAATACAGAAGCCTTATTACTTCAAGCTGACAAGGAACTCTCGAAAATTCATCGTCAGCTCGAGAAAGAGACGGCCGAGAAGAAGCTAAAAAGCTTAAACAATCGCTTGGAGCAGACGACAGCACAAATCGAAAAAGCAGAGAAGTCGAAGACAGAACTGATGACGATTGCTGCTAAACATCCAAACGGTATCATCCTGTCTGGTGGTCTTTTGACGCTTGCTGGTCGTCGCTCGTATTACTTATACGGCGCTTCATCGAACGAGTACCGGGAGTTCATGCCGAACCACTTGATGCAATGGACGATGATGCAATATGCGAAAGAACATGGTGCGCTCTCCTATGACTTCGGTGGAGTTAGTGGTTCGACAGACCCGGATGATCATTACGCGGGACTCTACGCCTTTAAATCTGGTTGGGGCAGCCGGATGATTGAAAAAATCGGTGAGTTCGATTATGTACTCAATCGTCCGCTCTATCTGTTGCTTGAGACTGGGTTACCGATTCTACAAAAACTTCGGAAGAAGCTTCGCCGCTGATGAAACGGGGAACAATCTTCGGTTGGATCGTATTTTTATTGACGATGTTTGCGATTGGATTGTTTCTTGCGGCATCCATGAATCGGATGCCGACGATTTTAATGGATCAACCGGAGCTCGGGATTGATAGTTGTCCACGAGACGTAGCGGGAGAAGATCGCTTAATCAATGCAAGCGAGACGAACCTGAAGCGTCTCCACCCAGCTGTCGAAGCGGGGGCAAAGGATCTGATCCGTGTGGCGCATTCTTGCTACAATATCGATATCAAGATTACGCAAGGATACCGCTCGATTCAGCAACAGAATGCGCTTTATGAACAAGGACGTTCTAAGGCAGGTGAAGTCGTCACGAATGCACGTGGTGGTGAATCGATGCATAATTATGGACTCGCTGTCGATTTCGTTCAGCTCGTGAATGGCCAGATTTCATATGATCTTGAGTATGACGGGAATCGGTCAGGGAAAAGTGATTGGCGCGAAGTCGCGGATATCGGAAAAGCGCTCGGTTTCGAATGGGGAGGCGATTGGAAACGATTCGTCGACTATCCTCATTTTGAGATGACGTTCGGATATTCGCTCGACGAACTGAAGGCTGGTGAACGTCCAAGCCGTTCGGAAAAAGCGAAACGAACGGAAGAGGTCGAAGATTTGTTGAATACGTGATCAACGTCATTCCTGGAGTAATGTGGCAGGAATGACGTTTTTTTTAGATTTCCTAGTCCGATTGTTGGCAGATTGTGAAAATTCGGCTAGAATAGTGATAGTGATAAGTGGACGGCTCACGAAAAGTGAATATGAATTATAGGAGGTCATGTTGTGTCAAAGAAGAAGACGGAAAAAGTAAGCGTCTTTGCTCTTGGTGGCGCCGGTGAGATCGGGAAGAACATGTACGTCGTCGAACTCGACGAGGACATCTTCGTCATCGATGCCGGATTAATGTTCCCAGGAGACGAGATGCTTGGAATCGATAAAGTCATTCCAGACATCAGTTATTTAAAAGAAAACAAAGAGCGGATTCAGGGGATTTTCATTACCCATGGTCACGAGGATCATATCGGGGCACTCAGTTACGTCTTGCGTGACTTAAAAGTACCGGTTTACGGAACACGTTTGACGCTCGGTTTGATTGAACACAAATTAAAAGAAGCCGGTTTATTGAAAAAGGCAGATCTTCGTCCAATTGATGCCAAGACGAAATTAACCGTTGCAGGTCATTTTATTACGTTCTTCCGGGTCAACCACTCGATTCCGGATGCAGTCGGGGTATGTATTCAAACATCTCAAGGTGCGATCGTCCATACAGGGGATTTCAAATTCGATTACACACCAGTTGATGGAAAACAGGCGGATTTCGGGAAGATTGCAGCAATTGGTCAACGGGGAGTGCTTTGCTTACTGTCTGACTCAACGAATGCAGAGCGACCAGGGATGTCTGGATCAGAATCGATCGTCGGTTCTGAACTGAACGACGTCATCTATGAGGCACCAGGTCGTGTCATCGTCGCTTCATTCGCTTCGAACATTCATCGTCTACAACAAGTGTTTGCGGCAGCAGAAGCGAACAATCGAAAAGTAGCGGTCGTTGGTCGTAGCATGGTCAATAACGTCGAAGTGGCACAGCGTCTGAATTACTTACGCTTCAAACAGAAAACATTGATTGATCTATCTGACATCAACCGCCTCGACGATAACCAAGTCGTCATCTTGACGACAGGATCGCAAGGTGAGCCGATGGCAGCCTTGACACGAATGGCGCGTAACGCACATAAGCAAGTCAATATTCGCTTGAACGATACGGTCGTCGTTGCGGCTTCGCCGATTCCAGGTAACGAAAAGTCGGTTTCGAAAACGATCGATCTCTTATTCCGTGCTGGTGCGAATGTCATTTACAACCAACGGAAAGTACACGTTTCCGGTCACGGTCATGCGGAAGATCTGAAGCTGATGCTCAACTTGATCAAACCGAAATTCTTCCTACCGATTCACGGAGAATTCCGGATGCAAAAGGCACACAGTCGTCTCGCACAGACGGTTGGCGTCAATGCGAACAACATCTTCATCATCGAGAATGGGGATGTCGTTGAGTTCGAGAAGCGCAAAGCACGGATGTCACGCAAAGTGAACGCTGGAAACGTCTTGATCGACGGAATCGGTGTGGGTGATGTCGGAAACATCGTTCTTCGTGATCGTCGCTTGTTATCGCAAGACGGTGTCGTCCTTTGTGTCATTACGATCAGCCGGAAAAACAAAACGATCGTCTCGGGACCGGAAATCATCTCTCGCGGATTCGTCTACATGCGTGAATCAGAGGATATGATCAACGAAGCGAACCGAATCGTTGCGAAACAACTACAAGGTAAATTAAACGGAGAATTGGATTGGACGGAGATGAAGTCGTTGATTCGAGATAAACTGAGTGCTTATCTCTATGAACAGACGAAACGCCGCCCGATGATTCTTCCGATCATCATGGAGATTTAACAAACGAGCGGCTCAGATTGACCAATACCTGGTCCACTGAGCCGTTTTTTTATCAGGAGGGATGACGTATGGCGACGACGAAACGAAAACCTATACGAAAAAAAACGCCGCCACGGAAACGACCGGCAGCGAAGAAACAACGTCAGCCGATTGCGTATCGTACATATGCGACCATCATCGCAATCGTCTCATTACTAGCTTTCGTTCTCGCTTTCGGGGAGTTCGGGAAAGTCGGACTGACGCTAGCCGATGGAGGAGAGCGGTTAATTGGTCAGTTCGGTTCCTTATTATATGGTGGAATCGGTGCTGTGCTACTTTTACTCATCTCGAATGCGTCGCGTGCTCAGAAATGGGCATGGTCGATGTTACTGATGGGTTCAGTCGTCTGGATTGATCTATTGCTCGGAGCACCGCGTGGCATTCTCAATGGATGGCTCTATCAAAACGCAGCTTATTATATTTCGAGCGCGGGTGCCTTCTTGATTGGTCTGTTCTTCATCGGAACGGCCGTTCATATCCTACGCCCATCGTTTTATGGTGAGCTGTGGCTTGGGCTCCGGGAACGTGCAGAAGAGTTTCGCAATCGTGAACGAACACCACGTCCTCGTGTCGAAAAAGAGTTGAAATCGAAACCGGTTCGTGAGAAAAAACCGAAGACGTTGCGACCAGCAACTGTCGAGGAACCAATCGAAACGGAACAAGAAGCAGAAGATCCGTCCGTCAACATTCAAGACGTTCCGATCATCGGTTTCACGGATCACGTTGAACCCCAAGCAGCGGAGACACAAGGGCCGTTGACGATGACAGAGACACCAGACGGTTATCAATTGCCGTCGCTTGATTTGTTAGCAGAACCGACATCAAAAGATTTGTCCGGCGAGAACAAACGACTGAAGGACAATGCCACGAAATTGATTGCAACCTTAAAGTCGTTCGGGATCGGAGCAAAAGTCTTAAAGATTCATCTCGGACCAAGTGTCACGAAGTACGAGATTGAACCAAAACAAGGAATCAAGCTTAGTCGAATCACGGGACTCGCCGATGACTTAGCGCTAGCGTTAGCCGCAAAAGATATCCGGATCGAAGCACCGATTCCGGGTAAAGCGGCTGTTGGAATCGAGGTGCCGAACCGTGAAGTCGCCATGGTATCACTTCGAGAAGTACTAGGAGCGGAGAGCGTCCAATCCGACAGCGATCGTTTGCTCGTTGCACTCGGACGAAGCATTTCTGGTGAGACGGTGACAGCGAAGTTGAATAAGATGCCACACGTCTTAGTTGCCGGTTCGACGGGTTCCGGTAAATCGGTCTGTATCAATGGGATGATTGTCTCGATATTGATGCGGGCACGACCGGATGAAGTCCGCTTGATGATGATTGACCCGAAAATGGTCGAATTGAATGTCTACAACGGCATTCCGCACCTCTTAGCGCCCGTCGTCACCGATCCTAAAAAAGCGGCACAGGCATTAAAACAGGTCGTCTCGGAAATGGAACGCCGTTATGAGATCTTCAGTCAAAACGGAGCGCGCAACATCGAAGGCTACAATGCACTAATTGATAAGATGAACGCAGAGGAGAAAGTGCATCAACGATTACCGTACATCGTTGTCATCGTCGATGAGTTAGCTGACTTGATGATGGTTGCGTCAAACGAAGTCGAAGATGCGATCATGCGACTTGCACAAATGGCGCGAGCTGCAGGAATTCATATGGTCATTGCGACGCAGCGTCCGAGTGTTGACATCATCACCGGTGTCATCAAGGCGAATATCCCGTCGCGGATCGCATTCAGTGTATCGAGTGCGACGGACTCGCGGACGATTCTTGATACGGGAGGCGCTGATAAATTGCTCGGACGAGGAGATATGTTGTTACTTGGTAACGGCATGAACAAACCGGTCCGCGTACAAGGAGCCTTTTTATCGGACGAAGAAGTCGAGAAGGTCGTCAATCATGTCATCAGTCAGCAAAAGGCACAGTATGTTGAAGCGATGATTCCAAAAGATGTACCAGAGGGCGAAACAGAGGTCGACGATCCACTTTACGATGAGGTCGTCCAGTTCATTCTGACACAAGAGACGGCATCAACGTCGATGATTCAACGAAAGTACCGCATCGGTTACAACCGAGCTGCCCGTCTTATTGATGCGTTAGAAGAAAACGGTCTGATTGGTCCATCTGAAGGATCTAAACCACGCCGCGTCATGGGACGTTAATCGAGTAGAAAGGAAGTCGTGGAATATTCCAAGGCTTCCTTTTCTTTTCTAGGAAAATGTATAGATAAGAACCGATGTCTCGAAAAAAGAAGAGATACATGAAAAAAAGACATGATGATTTTGTATAAATAGAAATGACTGGAAAAATTAATGAATGCATCAAAAATAAAATCGCTTTCATGAAAATAGTTGTCAGACGTCTGTTGATTTTCAGTAGTGTTTTTGGCATACTCAGTCATATGAGTGACCGACCTTCAACACGAGGGCTGGGAGCAGCTTTTTCACAAATAGATAATGAAAGCGCTCTCATAATTGCAGAGGAGATGGATGAAATGAAGAAGAAACAGGTAATCGTATCGATGATGTCAGTAGCGACGGTTGGTCTTGCTGCTTGTGGTGGTTCAGGTGAGAAAGCCGATCAAAAAGATCAATTCTCTGTTGCGATGGTAGCCGATAAGGGTGGTATCGATGATAAATCGTTCAACCAATCCGCTTGGGAAGGTCTGCAAGCATACGGTAAAGACAACAAACTTCAAAAGAATGAAGGGTTCTCTTATCTACAATCTAAATCGCAACAAGATTATCAACCGAATCTATCGCGTCTTGCTCGTGGGGGAGAAGATTTAGTTTTCGGAATCGGGAACACGTTCAATGAGGATATCAAAACAGTTGCTGATCAATTCAAAGACACACAATTCGCAATCATCGATAACGTCGTTGAAGGAAAGAACGTCACGTCGATCACATTCAAGGAAAATGAAGGAGCATATCTTGCAGGGATCGTTGCTGCAATGGAGACGAAAAAAGATCATATCGGTTTCGTTGGTGGGATGAAGATGGACGTCATCGAGCGTTTCCGTGCCGGTTTCGAAGCAGGTGCTAAGTCCGTCAATCCGAAGATTAAAATCGATGTCCAATATGCGGAAGACTTCGCAGCTCCAGAAAAAGGTCAAGCGATCGCAGCTGGAATGTATGGTAAAGGCGCAGATATCATCTTCCCAGCAGCAGGTGGTACAGGAAACGGTGTCTTCACAGAGGCGAAAAACCGCAAGAAAAACGGTGAAAACGTCTCAGTCATCGGTGTCGACCGAGACCAAAAAGAAGAGGGTATGCCGGAAGACGTTACATTAACTTCTGTCATCAAACGTGTCGACCGTGCAGTCGAAGATACAGCAAACGCAGCGAAGGATGGTAAACTCGAGGGCGGCAAAACGATTCGTTATGGTCTGAAAGAAGATGGAGTTGATATCGTACCATCTGAAAAGATTTCGAAGAAGACGTTGACTGCGCTTGAGAAAGCAAAATCAGATGTCGTTTCTGGAAAAATCGAAGTACCTGAGCAATAAGCGTTGAAAAAAGAAGGGGCATTCTTAGGTAGAATGCCCTATTTTCTTCCATTATTGATTGCGTTATGAAAAGGGTTACAAAAGCGCCAGAAGTCAGACTTCTAACCTGTTACAAAATGATTGCAGGATTGTGTTGGGCGTCATATACTTATCTTGGCTGGAGTTCTCATACGTCAGAAGTCTGAGCACTGGTTACAACTAGATAGAGGATGGAGATGCGTCATGTCGATTAAATTAGATCATCGTTTGCTTTATTTACGTGTGATTGAAAAGATCAAGTCTGACATCGATGACGGCGTTTACAAGGAAGGCGAGAAGCTCCCTTCAGAGTTTGAACTTTCAAAGCAACTTGGCGTCAGTCGAGCTACTCTTCGAGAGGCATTACGAATTCTTGAAGATGAGAACATCGTCATCCGTAAACACGGTGTCGGTACGTTTATCAATGCAAGACCACCGTTTACTTCTGGAATCGAAGAATTGTACAGCGTAACAGAAATGATTGCGCGCGCAGGTATGGTTCCGACATCAGAAGTGTTATCATCCGAGATGGTCCAACCGACTGAGCGCGACCGAGAGCGTTTTCAACTTGGTCCGGATGAATTGGTTTATCGAATCGAACGAATCCGACTCGCAGGGGATGTTCCTGTCGTCTATTGTATCGATAAGATTCCAAGCCATTATATTAAAAATGAAGAGCAGTTCACCTCTTCGACATCATTATTTGATGCTTTAGAAAAAGAACTTGGACGACGTGTCACGCATGCCGTGACGCACATCGAGCCACGTATTGATCCGAAAATCGCTGAACAATTACATACGGACCAACCTTTGCTCGCGTTGCGTCAAACGCATTATGATGAGCTCGACCGTTCCGTTCTTTTTTCAGCGAACTATTTCCGAGCAGATAAGTTTGATTTCCACGTCATCCGTAAACGTGTGTGAGCCATTGTTTTAGGATGAATACTGAAAGCGCTTTCCGTCATAACCTACGTAACGCTCCTCATCGCCAGCCTCGGGTGCTAGACGTAGTCTTGAACTTTGTATGACCATATTCGAAAGGGGATTTTCCAGATGAAAAAGAAGTCACTTCTCGCATTAGCAGCAACAGGTTTAGCAATGAGTTCGGTCCTTGCAGCATGTGGTGGCAACGACGATTCAAAAGATTCAGGTAGCGGCAGCAAATCAGACGGCTTTAAAGTAGGTATGGTTACAGATACAGGCGGTGTTGATGATAAATCATTCAACCAATCTGCTTGGGAAGGTATCCAGAAGTTCGGAAAAGACAACGACCTAAAAGAAGGTACTGGCTACAAATATCTTCAATCTGCAAAACAATCGGATTACCAACCAAACCTTCAGCAATTAGCTCGTGCTAAATACGACTTGATCCTCGGTATCGGGTTCTTGATGGGAGAAGATATCGGTAAAGTAGCGGATCAGTTCAAAAAGAGCAACTTCGCACTCGTCGATATGGTCGTTGACAAGCCAAACGTCGCGTCAATCGTCTTCAAAGAAAACGAAGGATCGTTCCTCGTTGGTGTCGTTGCTGGTTTGACGACGAAATCAGATAAAGTCGGATTCGTCGGCGGCGTTAACTCTGACTTGATCAAGAAGTTCGAAAGTGGATTCAAAGCAGGTGTTAAAGCAGTCAACCCAGACGCTGACATCGAAGTTCAATATGCAGAAGACTTCAACGCTGCTGAAAAAGGACAAGCGATCGCTTCAGGTATGTACGGTAAAAAAGTCGACGTCATCTATCATGCAGCTGGTGGTACAGGACAAGGGGTATTCACAGAAGCGAAAAACCGTAAGAAAAACGGTGAGGATGTTTGGGTTATCGGTGTAGACCGTGACCAAGTCGAAGAAGGTATGCCAGAGAACGTCACATTGACGTCAATGGTCAAACGTGTCGATACAGCTGTTGAGCAAGTCTCAAAAGATACGAAAGACGGCAACTTCCCAGCAGGTAAAGTTGTTGAGTTCGGTCTAAAAGACGGCGGTGTTGATATCGCACCTTCGAAAGACAACGTTTCGAAAGAAGCGCTCGACAAAGTCGAAGAGTATAAAAAACAAATCATCGATGGCGACGTTAAAGTCCCAGCGACAGACGACGAGTACAAAGAATACGAAGCGTCACTGAAATAATAATGAAAGCGGGGGTCGCTAGCATTGCGGCTCCCCCTTTTAAACTAAACATGGGAGTGGATTTTCTTGGAATACGTCATTGAGATGCTGAACATTAGAAAAGAGTTTGGCAGTTTCGTCGCAAATGATAATATCACGCTCCAGCTTCGGAAAGGTGAGATTCACGCTTTACTTGGTGAAAACGGTGCCGGAAAATCGACGCTGATGAACGTCTTATTTGGTTTGTATCAGCCTGAGGCTGGAGAAATTCGTGTACGTGGTGAAAAAGCCAATATTACGAGTCCGAACGTCGCGAACGATCTTGGAATCGGTATGGTGCACCAACACTTCATGCTCGTTCAAAATTTCACTGTTACTGAAAACATCATTTTAGGTGCAGAGCCACGTGCCGGAATTAAGATCGACCGTGCAACTGCACGTGAGAAGGTACGCCAGATTTCTGAACAGTATGGTCTTGCTGTTGATCCTGATGCAAAAATCGAGGATATCTCAGTCGGAATGCAACAGCGTGTTGAAATTTTAAAGACGTTGTACCGTGGTGCAGACATCTTGATCTTCGATGAACCATCTGCTGTCTTGACACCACAAGAGATCAAAGAATTGATTCAGATCATGAATCGCTTGATCGCAGAAGGAAAGTCGATCATCCTCATCACGCACAAACTGAAGGAAATCATGGAAGTAGCTGATCGCTGTACGACGATTCGCCGTGGTAAGTATATCGGAACGGTCGATATCGATGAGACGATGACACAGTCGCGTCTTGCTGAAATGATGGTAGGTCGTGAAGTCAACTTTAATGCGGAGTATTCCAAGGCAACTCCACAAGAACTCGTTCTCGACATCAAGGATCTAGTCGTCAAGGACAGTCGCGGCATCAAAGCCGTCGATGGATTAAATCTCGACATTCGTGCCGGAGAGATCGTCGGAATTGCCGGAATCGACGGGAACGGGCAAACGGAATTGATTGAAGCCATCACTGGTCTCCGTAAAGCGGATAGTGGAGAAATCTTCCTCAACAATAAATCGATCAAAAACTTGAAGCCACGTAAAGTGACGGAATCAGGTGTCGGTCACATTCCGCAAGACCGTCATAAACATGGACTTGTCCTCGATTATTCAATCGGACATAACATGGTCTTACAAACGTATTACAAACAACCGTATTCAAAAGCAGGCATCATGAACTATAAACAAGTCATGGAAAAAGCAAAAACGCTCATCGAGAAGTTCGACGTCCGAACTCCAAGTCCAGAGACGTTTGCTCGTGCCTTGTCAGGTGGTAACCAGCAAAAAGCGATCATTGCGCGTGAAGTCGATCGTTCACCAGACCTATTGATTGCAGCACAGCCGACACGTGGTCTTGATGTCGGAGCAATCGAGTTCATTCATGAACAGTTGGTTCTTGAACGCGAAAAAGGTCGCGCTGTCTTGTTGATTTCATTCGAACTCGAAGAAATTCTTCAAGTATCAGATCGGATTGCCGTTCTTTATGAAGGAAAAACAGTTGCCTTCTTGGATCCAAAAGAAACGAATGAGATCGAGCTTGGCTTCTTGATGGCCGGCGGTAAGAAAGAGGAGGTAGGTCATTCATGAAGTTAGAGCGTTTTTACGGCATCCTCATTCCGATTCTTTCCATCATCCTTGGAATGGTCGTCGGGGCGATCGTCATGGTCATCGGCGGGTATGATCCGATTGCCGGTTTTGATCAGTTATTCTATGGTATTTTTGGCGAACCATACAGCATCGGTGAAACATTGCGAGCAGCAGCTCCGTTGATCTTTGCCGGTCTTGCTGTCGCGTTTGCTTTCCGGACTGGACTCTTTAACATCGGGGTTGAAGGTCAGGTTCTCGTCGGGTGGATGGTCGCAGTTTGGATCGGGATTGAGTTTGATCTACCGATGGCGATTCATTTACCGCTTGCTTTAATTGGAGCAGGTTTAGCAGGTGCACTTTGGGCATCGATTCCTGGTATCTTAAAAGCGAAGTTTCATGTGCATGAAGTCATCACGTCAATCATGATGAACTATATCGCATTGTATGTGACGAATGATATTTTACGTCATGTCATCGGTATTACGAACGAGCGGACGGAGTCAGTCAAGGAATCAGCATCCCTTGCTTCACCGTTCTTACAAGAGATGACGGATTTTTCACGATTGCATAACGGGATTTTCATCGCAGTCATCGCTGCCCTCGTCTTCTGGTTCATTTTGTGGAAAACAACGCTTGGTTATGAACTCCGAGCAGTTGGATTCAATAAAAATGCTGCAGAGTATGCAGGGATGGGCGTTAACCGAAACATCATCTTATCGTTCGTCATCTCAGGTGTGTTCGCAGGTCTCGCTGGAGCGATGGAAGGTCTTGGGACGTTCCAAAACATGACATTGAACGCGTCCTTCACAGGTGTTGGATTCGACGGAATCGCGGTTGCCTTGTTAGGTGCGAATAACCCGATCGGTGTCGTTCTCGCGGCGTTACTGTTTGCAGGACTCAACATCGGTGGTCTGTCGATGCAACAGATTGGTATTCCACCGGAACTGATCAAAATCATCATCGCATTCATCATCATCTTCGTGGCTTCGGGTTACGCGATTCGTCTCGTCATCGAGAAGTTCACGGTTAAGAAAGAATCTAAAAAAGCGAAAGGAGCCGGTCAATAATGGGCTTTCTTGAAGTACTTTATATCATCGTGCCAATCGCACTCGCCTATTCGGCTCCGTTAATCATTGCAGCACTTGGCGGCATTTTCAGTGAGCGTTCTGGCGTCGTCAATATCGCGTTAGAAGGATTAATGGTCATGGGTGCCTTCACAGGTGTCGTCACGGCATTGACTTTATCGAAAATGGGCTTAGGTGCTGCGAGTCCTTGGCTTGCGATGCTCATCGCGATCGTCGTCGGAGCGGTCTTCTCACTGTTCCTTGCGATTCCAGCAATCCTCTTCCGAGCAGACCAAACGGTTCTTGGAGTAGCGATCAACTTGCTTGCGGTTGGTCTTGCGATCTTCCTTGTCCGTGCACTTTACAGTAAAGGACAGACAGATTCGATTCCAAACCGGATTTCGAAAGAAAATGTACCATTCTTGTCTGATATTCCAGTCTTGAAGATGTTCTTCGCAAACGTCTACTACACATCGTATATCGCGATCGTTCTCGCGTTCGTCGCATGGTACATCATCTTCAAGACACCATTTGGTCTTCGTTTACGTTCTGTCGGGGAACACCCGATGGCAGCGGACACGATGGGAATCAACGTCACGAAGATGCGTTTCATCGGCGTTATGATCTCTGGTGGTTTCGGCGGTCTTGCTGGTGCTGTCTACGCGACGTCGATTTCATTGAACTTCAGTGTGACGACGATTCTCGGTCAAGGCTTCCTCGCGATTGCGGCGATGATCTTCGGAAAATGGAACCCACTCGGTGCCATGGGGGCAGCCCTCTTCTTCGGGTTCGCTCAAGCGATTTCGATCATCGGTCAGCAATTGCCGTTACTCGATCAAATTCCACAAGTGTATCTGTTGATTGCGCCGTATTTATTGACGATCTTAGCACTTGCTGGTGTCGTTGGTCGTGCGGATGCACCAAAAGCTGTCGGTGTACCGTATATCAAAGGTAAACGCTAAATTTTTACTAATCATAGACCGGATGTTGCCAATTGGTGACATCCGTTTTTTTTAGATGATCGATAGATTGAATGAGAAAAAGTCCAATAAAAAAAGATGCTTCGCGAGGAAACATCTTTTTTTATTCACTTATTCGAATTTTAACGCATCGCCTTCGAACGATTCATCTGCTACTTTGATTGAATCCGTCGGGCAACCTTCGAATGCATCAATCATATCGTCGAATAATGCTTCTGGAATTTCGGCAGTACCATTGTTATCATCAAGAATGACATACGCCAAACCCTCATCATCATAATCATAGATATCTGGTGCCGCTGCTCCACAAGCACCACAAGCGATGCAAGTATCTTTGTCGACAATCGTAAATTTAGCCATTGAACGGTCTCCTCTCTATACGAAAACATTATTGAAACACGCTGTTCTCATCTATATGTCATTGTATCGGACTCATCGTTGCATTTCAATGACGAAGCACAAGTGACAGCAGAAAATGTATATATCATCACATGCCCGCAAACGGCCTCTCTAAAACGTAACGATGAAACAGGAATAGCATATCATCTTTGATTTGGAAACGACATACAACAGGAGGGAGCGTGACATATGGAAGTTTCTTTACTCGAGCGTATTTTTCTGGAATCGATCCAGCGCCTTCGAAATGAACGATCTGACCGCAGTCTTTATCATGTTTTTCAAGGAAAGAAATCAGCGACTTCTCTGCAAGATGCTCATTTTTATGATTTAGAGTCGGTATTCGGTACTGTATTAGTCAGTAAACAGCGATTCGAAACAATCTTGGCTGAACTTGCGCAGAAGAATTGGATTGAGCGGCAAGAGACACTGCGACTGACGTACGAAGGCGCGCGACTAGTAGAGCAAACGGATCGTGCGACCATTGATCAACTAGGTGGTGAACTTCGTGGTTATGCTGAGATGATGTGGAAACGACTCAGCCTTTTGGTTCAAACGATGGTTTGTTTGGAAGCGAAACAGCCGTTTATTCCTGTGCAACAGGAAACCATCATCCGTGAATGGGTAAAAAGTGTTCTTCCGACCATCTCGAATCGAGCAGAATGGTTACATCATATGCACCAAGAGTTGATAGTTCTCCTTGAGCGCTTACCAGAGCGAGAAGCGACATTAATCAGTTACCGCTTGTCTGGCGTGCAGGCAGGATGGTCTTATCCGCAATTAGCTCAAATGATGAAAACGGATGTGGAGAGTGTTCAATACGAATTTACGATCGCTTGGCGAAAGTGCATCGATGACTTAGAAAAAACACCATTTCTAAAGCAAATAGGTGTTGATCTACACACGTCAAAAATGACCCAGTCTGCGCAAACGACATGGGAGTTATTACAACAGGGATTAACCGTTGAAGCGGTTGCGATCCGAAGACGATTAAAAAATAGTACGATGGAAGATCATCTCGTTGAGATTGCAATGTATGCTCCTTCGTTTCCGCTGGATCATTTTGTTACGTTATCTCAGCAAGAAGAGGTTCGACAGATTGCACAGCGACTCGGAACTTACGCGCTGAAGCGGATCAAGAGTGAGATGCAATCCGAGATATCTTATTTTCAGATTCGATTGGTGTTAGCACGTAGTAAATGGGAGGGGATTTAATGGAAGCGTTATTGCATCGTCATTTTGGATACGAAGCATTTCGACCTGGACAACGCCAAATCATCGATTCCATCCTAAACGGAACAGATACACTAGCAATTTTGCCGACTGGTGGAGGAAAGTCTGTCTGTTATCAATTTCCGTCTTATGTACAAAATGAAGGACTGACGTTGATTTTGTCTCCGTTACTCTCGTTGATTGAAGACCAGGTTATGCAAATTAAGCGCAGAGGAGAGCGATCTGTCGCTAAATTAACTTCTGTCGAGACACGAGAAGAGAAGGAGCAGATCTTATCTGTACTCGAACATCTACGATATCTTTACTTATCACCGGAGCAACTGGCGCTGCCGCAGATTCGGGCTCGGCTAAAACAGATCAATATCGCGCTCTTCGTCGTCGATGAGGCGCATTGTATCTCCCAATGGGGACACGAATTTCGACCGGAGTATGCAAGACTTGGTCACATTCGACAAGAACTTGGCCTTCCACCATGTCTCGCTTTAACCGCAACAGCGACGCGTGCTGTTGAGCAAGATATTCGAACACAACTGCGTATGCATGAGCCACAAATCATCCGTCGTTCTGTCAACCGACCAGAAATCCAATACGTTGTCGATCGCGTGGATCGAGAAGAAAAGGATGCGGCAGTCAATCGGTGGATGGAACTCATCGTTCGCCCATGCGTCATCTATACGACAACCCGTAAAGAAGCGGAACGAATTGCTGAAATCATTGACGGCGCGACCTATTATCATGCTGGGTTGACGATAGAAGATCGCCAGCTTGTTCAACAACAGTTTCTTCATGATGAGATTGATTGTCTCGTGTGTACGAGTGCGTTCGGAATGGGTGTCGATAAAGGTAACGTCCGTACGGTCATTCACTATACGATGCCTGCGACGATCGAAGCTTACATGCAGGAAGTCGGACGTGCCGGACGTGACGGTAAAGAGGCGACTGCGATCTTACTTTACGCTGCTCAAGATGAACAACTACAAACGTACTTGATCGACACGCAATATGCGCCCGTCTTGTGGATCGATCAATTGCAACAAGGAATGAATCAAGGCGAATCCTATGCCAAGATGGAAAGTGGTTTTCGTTTTAATCCGGAAGATCCGGCATACCGCTTACTTAAATCACAACTCGAGAATGGGTGGTCGAAGGAACGCATCATCCAGTGGCAAACAGAACGTAAACAATTGAAACGACAAGAGATCAACCAGATGATGGACTACATTCACCGGAACGAATGTCGCCGTTCGATGTTGTTGCATCATTTTGATGAGCAGGCAATCGTACAACCACGTTGTTGTGATATATGTGGAACGATTGAGTGGGAAAGTCCAGTGCAGAGAAGGACGCATCAACCGGTAGATTGGAAATTGCGTTTAGAACAAGTCTTTTTTTCATCACTAGATTCGGTGTAAACTAGACAATATCCTTATATTTTTCAAGAAAAGGTGATGAACATTGAGTAAACAAGATCAGAGACGGTTGCATCAGAACGAAGAGGATCAGTCACTTCCACCGCGTTCTTCGCGTATCGAACATGTTCGAAACGAGCGATTAAAACAACCATTTCGAAAAAATCCGTTAGCAATCACGTTGACGGTGCTCATGATCACGATCATCATCGCCTTCGTCTCCATCGGTTTCATGATGTAAGGGCACATTGTGAACGGAGATTTTTTTCCTTTCAGCGTATACTAGAAAGGAAGGGGAAGGAGGCACGATGCATGGATCGTGGGAAATATAATATCAAAGCAGTCGCTGCGTTAGTGGGACTCAACCCGACGACCATTCGTGCTTGGGAGCGGAGATATCAGGTGCTTGATCCGGATCGAAGTGAATCCGGACATCGCATCTATAGTGATAACGATGTCGCGAAATTACGCTGGATCGTCGATAAACAAAAAGAGGGGTTATCTGTCTCTAAAGCAATCCAGTTGTATGAGATGCCTGTCAATCGGGCTGAAGTACCGCACGATTACGGAGTCGAACTGCGAGATCAGTTATTTCAGGCATTGACGAACTTTGAAGAACGACATGCGCATGACATCATGAATAAAGCATTCTCGATGTTTAGCTTCGATAAAGTGATTCAGGACATCGTCGGTCCACTTTTGCATGAGATCGGAGTGAAGTGGGAGTCGGGGGAGATCACGATTGCGCACGAGCATTTTGCGACGGCATTTCTGAGAGCTCGCCTTTCGACATTGTCGTTACAGATGCCGATCAATCCGTTCTTACCACGAATCGTCTGTGTCTGTGCGCCGGAAGAAGAACACGAACTCGGACTACTTTTCTTTACACTTTATTTACGACAATCTGGATTTGATGTCATTTTCCTCGGTTCCGGTATACCGGTTCAGGATTTGGTGACGGTCACACACCAGCTGCAACCGAAAGCCGTTATTCTTTCCTGCACGTTATCGGATCATTTACCGTTGCTCGATGAAGCGCTGGCACGTTTGATGGCTGATTTTCCGGATCTTGAGATTGGTCTTGGAGGTTATGCGGTCGATCAGCTGCCGGAACGGTATGGTCCACATTTACTTGGTGCAGACGATCAATCTTGGAAAAGTTGGTTAAGTCGACTCACTCCGACAACTGGTGTATAGTATGATTCATAGCGAACGGAGACATCAGGTTTCCGGTTTTGACTGGAGGAGTCTATATGAGGTTTGAACAAATGAAACAAGGACACCTTCGTGTCTTCATCACAAAGCAGGAGTTATCGCTTCACGACGTTCGACCAGAAACGTTGGCTGTCGGGAAGGGACAAGCTTTATTGCGTAATCTATTAGAAGAAGCCGAATCGAATTTTGGTTTTCAAGCAGCGGGAACACTCGAATTTTTCGTTACATTCTTTCCGAATGACGGGATGCTCGTTGATGTACGTCGTGAAGGCGATTTGCCAGAAGAGATGAACGAGGAGTTCGATCAAGTCGAAATCCGTATGACAGTTGATATCGTCCATCACGTCTTATATGCTCTACAATCGCTAGAAGACGTCATTCAAGCGAGTCATGGATTATTGCGACATATGCCTCGTACAGAGACAGGTGGTAGCCTCTACTTCTTCGAGGGAAGCTATTATCTCTATTTCCAAGAACGAATGAATGAGGCGCTCGAGCAGACGGTGACGACGATTTTGTCTGAATACGGTGAACCGAGCCCGAAAAGTCCACTTGTCATGGCGGAGTATGGGAAAACGATTCAGGCGGAACATGCCGTCGCAACGATAGCTGAACAGTTTAATATGTAAAACATCAAGTGCGACATTCCCTCATAGGGGGATGCCGCACCTTTTTGTGTTCTGCTGGAAGTGGCACCATTTTGTATTTTTTCATCGTCAGAAGGATGGTATGATAATCATTGAACGTAAGAAGAAGGAGTGAAGTAGGATGAAAGTGGCAGTATTATACGGTGGGACTTCAGGAGAACGGGAGGTTTCATTAAACAGTGGAAAGTCGATCATGGAAGCATTAAACAGTAAAGGGCATGAGGTCACGGCTGTTGATTTCCACCCTGATCAAGCGCATGAACTCTTCCAGCTGGATGTAGATGTGGCTGTCATCGCTCTTCACGGGAAAATTGGTGAAGATGGACGCGTACAAGCATTGCTTGAACTGGCAGACATTCCATATACAGGTTCAGGTGTGTTAGCGTCAGCGCTAGCGATGGATAAGGCACGTTCGAAAGTTCACTTTGATAAAGCAGGCATTACGATCGCCCGTGATGTGCTGTTAGAGCGTGGAGATGATATCGAAGCAAAAATCGTAGAGTGGAATGGTCAATTTCCTTGTGTCGTCAAACCAGCACAAGAAGGCTCATCAAACGGATTGACGATTGCTCAAGATGAGACGATGTTACGTGAAGGAATCGCTAAAGCCTTTGAAGCGGACGATGCAGTGCTTGTCGAACAGTTCATTAAAGGGCGTGAAGTGACAGTGCCGGTCGTCGGTCATAAAGGTGCAGAAAAAGCATTGCCGGTCATCGAGATCATTCCGAAGAACGCCTTTTATGACTATGAATCCAAATATGCCATCGGAGGTTCGGAGCATATTTGTCCTGCTGAGCTGGATGAGACAACGACAGAAAAACTTCAAGAATGGGCTGTTAAAGCGCACCAAGTCCTTGGCTGTGCAGGATACTCGCGATCTGATTTCCTAGTACCGGAATCCGGAAATCCAGTCATCTTGGAGACGAATACACTTCCTGGTATGACTTCGACCAGTTTATTCCCGGACGGTGCACGAGCAGTGGGAATCGAATATCCGGAATTGGTCGAATATTTCATGGAACTGGCGATCGAACGACATCGTCAAACAAAACAACCAAATCAATGATATCCTAGGAAAAGAAGTGAGAAAGCGCTTACAAATATAGGCGTAACCCCTTTCATTACGTTCGAGAAAAGAGTATACTTTATCCGAACAAGGAAACGGCATAGGGGATGCCACTTATGGGGAGGAACGTTGGAATGATCACTGACCAACAACATGCGAATCACCGCAAGAACGTACTGGAAGCGACACAAGAAATCGTCAAGGAGGCACTAGGGAAACTTGGTTATCCAGACGAGATGTACGAATTACTTAAAGAACCACTCCGGATGTTGACAGTCCGGATTCCGGTACGGATGGATGATGGTTCGACGAAAATCTTCACAGGATATCGTGCGCAACATAACGATGCCGTTGGACCAACGAAAGGTGGAATTCGCTTCCACCCGAACGTGACGGAAGTTGAAGTCAAAGCATTATCCGTCTGGATGAGTCTGAAGGCAGGTATCGTTGACTTACCATACGGCGGCGGTAAAGGCGGAATCATCTGTGATCCACGTGAGATGAGCTTCCGTGAAATCGAACGTCTCAGCCGTGGATATGTCCGTGCTATCAGTCAAATCGTTGGACCGACGAAGGATATTCCAGCACCTGACGTCTTCACGAACTCGCAAATCATGGCATGGATGATGGATGAATACAGTCGAATCGATGAATTCAACTCACCTGGTTTCATTACAGGGAAACCGCTCGTCCTCGGTGGCTCACACGGGCGTGAGACAGCGACGGCGAAAGGTGTCGCAATCATGATTCGGGAAGCGGCTGCTAAAAAGGGTATCTCGCTCGAAGGCGCACGTGTCGTCGTTCAAGGATTCGGCAACGCCGGAAGTTTCTTATCGAAATTCATGTATGATTTAGGTGCAAAAGTCATCGCGATCAGCGATGCGTACGGAGCACTCCATGATCCAAACGGTCTCGATATTCCATACCTACTCGACCGTCGTGACTCGTTCGGTACCGTGACGACATTGTTCAAAAATACGATCTCGAATAAAGAATTGCTTGAACTTGAATGTGATATTCTTGTTCCGGCAGCAATCGAGAATCAAATCACAGAAGACAATGCGCACGATATCAAAGCAGCGATCGTCGTTGAAGCGGCTAACGGTCCGACGACGAACGAGGCGACGAAAATTCTCGCTGAACGTGACATCCTGATCGTTCCGGATGTTCTTGCTTCGAGTGGTGGCGTAACGGTTTCTTACTTCGAATGGGTCCAAAACAACCAAGGGTATTACTGGACGGAAGAGGAAGTACACGAGAAACTTGAAAAAGTACTCGTGAACTCGTTCAACCAAGTCTATCAGACAGCGCAGACGCGTAATGTCGACATGCGACTTGCCGCTTATATGGTAGGTGTCCGGAAGATGGCGGAAGCATCTCGTTTCCGTGGTTGGGTCTAATATGATAATGAACGTCCGCTTCTTCTTTGCGAAGAGCGGGCGTTTTGCATTGCAATTTCTTTCGTCTATGGTAGAGATTTGCTAAGATATAAAAAAAGCAACCGGAAGAGGAGATATTCGAATGTTAGATTGTATCGTAATCGGTGCAGGACCGTGTGGGTTATCGGCAGCGATCGAAATGCAAGATCGGGGACTAGACGTCGAAGTGCTCGAAAAGGGAAATATCGTCGAAGCGATTTATCGTTATCCGACGCATCAAACGTTCTTTTCAAGTAGTGAGAAGTTAGAAATTGGTGGTGTACCGTTCATCAATAAAGAATTAAAACCGCGACGTCTCGACGCGCTCGTCTATTATCGAGAAGTCGTCAAACGAAAACAATTGACGATTCGTCCGTTTGAGACGGTCGAGCGGATTGAACGTCAAGCGGATCATTTTATCATCCACTCGGAGCGTTCCGGGGAAAAAAGAAGCCGAGAAGCTCGCTCCGTCGTGCTTGCGACAGGTTATTATGGTTTACCGAACCGAATGGATGTTCCTGGAGAGGAATTACCTCATGTCTCGCACTACTTTACGGAAGGACATCCGTATTTTGATCAAGATGTCGTCGTTATCGGTGGGAAAAATTCGAGCGTTGATGCAGCGATTGAACTTGAAAAAGCGGGAGCACGTGTGACCGTCCTTTACCGTGGACCGGAGTATAGTCCATCCATCAAACCATGGGTGTTGCCGAACTTCGAATCTCTCGTTCGTTCGGAAAAGGTCAAGATGATTTTTGGAGCGTCAATCGAAGAAATTACGGAGCAAGAGGTGGTTTATCAAATAGATGGAGATAAACAGACCGTCCGTGCTGATTTTGTTTTTGCGATGACAGGTTACACACCCGATGTCGGATTGTTCGCTGACACAGGCATTACGATTGATCGTAAAACAGGTATTCCAAGTCACGACGAAGAGACGATGGAATCGAATGTCCCGGGCATCTACATCGCAGGTGTCGTCGCAGCAGGATATGATGCCAATAAAATATTTATTGAAAATGGACGTTTTCACGGTGCAAACATTGCCAACCATCTCGTTGAACGGCTACGTGGTGCATCGATACAAGCCTAAACAAAACCTCTTGATTTGGAAGATGAATTTCCGGATCAAGAGGTTTTTTTCATTTATTCAACGCGGAATGATTCTTCGAGTTCTAGTTGTGAAGCATCGATTTCGAGTTCGACCATCAGTTTAAGCCGCGCTTTTTGTGAATTCAGTCCATTCGAGAAAATGACGCCGAGTTCTTTTAATTGTTGTCCACCACCCGTATATCCGTAGACGTCTTGAACGATTCCGTTGAAGCAACGGCTGACGATGACGATCGGCATGACGGTAATCAATTCAGCGATGGCATCCACGATACTTGGTGGTACATTTCCTTGACCGAGGACTTCAAGGACGAGTCCATCATAACCGAGTTGTTTCACAGCAAGTAATAGGTCGGGTTCCATACCGGCATAGACTTTAAGAACGGCGACCCGTTTTGAGAGCGAAGTCACCATATGTGTTTGTTTCAAGAGCGGTGTATTGAATAAGTAGACATGATCCTTCGTTACCATCCCAAGATTTCCGAAATGAACGGATTTGAATGTATCGACGGATGACGTGTGCGTTTTTGTGACGTTGAATGCCGAATGGATTTCCCCGTTGAAGACGACGAGGACACCTTTTCCGTGCGCAGCTTCACTGACAGCGACACGAAGTGCCGTAATCAGATTAAACTCACCATCGGATCCGACCTCATTAGAAGAACGCATGGCTCCTGTCAAAACGATCGGAACAGGTGCACCAAGCGTCAAATGTAAGAAATAAGCCGTCTCTTCCAGTGTGTCCGTTCCGTGAGTGATGACGACGCCGTCGTAATGTTCCTTCTTGAGCTCACTCTCGATGAAATGGGCTAGACGCAACATGATGTCAGGTGTCATATGCGGAGAAGGTAAGTTTGCGAAGTGACGCGTCGTAATGTTGGCAATATCTGTTGCACGCGGGAGTGAAGCGTCGAGTGGATTGATATCGTTTGGTAAGACATGACCAGAATGATCCTGTGCCATGGCGATCGTTCCACCCGTATGAATGAGTAATAATGATTTCATGCTAAAGGGTCCTTGTCTACAGACAGAAGACCTTCACCTACTTTCTATGACGGATTCGATTCGTTCTCCCATATTGTAACCTTTTTCCCTCTTGAAACAACGAGGACGTTTTCTTTTTTCCAAGAAACCTTTATTCTTATAAATGAGGAAGAAAGGGGGAGAGGAAGCGTGGTTCAAATCGTTTTCTCCGGAGTTGCCCCAGGCATCGCACTCCTAACTTATTTTTATCTACGTCACGAACATGAATCGGAGCCAGTCGGCTATATCCTTCGAAGTTTCATTTTCGGTATTTTACTCGTCTTTCCCTTGATGTTCATCGACTATATCGTCCAGACCGAATTTGGTGGGCGTGAAGAGGTGCAGTTGATTCGAACAGCTGTTACGGAAGAATTCGCCAAATGGTTTGTCGTCTTTTATACGGTCTATATCCATCAACGGTTTAATGATTATTACGACGGGATCATCTATGCGGTAGCCTGTTCACTTGGGTTCGCAACGCTTGAGAATATCTTATATCTGATGGTGAATGGAACAGTCGAACATATGCTGTTTCGGGCACTCTTACCCGTATCTGGTCATGCTTTGTTTGCGGTCATCATGGGATTCTTCATGGGGATGGCGAAATTCTCGCCTCATCCTTATCGCTGGTTGTCGCTCTCGATTGCGCTTCCGGTATTTGCGCATATCTTATTTAATTTGTTAATATTGGAAAATGGTGGTATATCTTTTTTGCCGATCGTCTTCATGGTCATCCTATGGACGATTGGATTATTTCAAGTACGAGGTGCCAATCGTTTAAATCGGCGATTTAAACGAAAAAAACAACATTCAGATGGCATCGAATAGAGAGTAGGAGCGAAGTAGTATGATGGAAATCGGGGATTTGGTAATGCTTTCGAATAGTGAGGATCGACAAGGTCGCTCAAAGGTGACGGCTGTGACGAATCGATTGATTTGGATTGAAGCACCGAGTGAGGTCGCGACACTCAAAACATTCATCTTGTCAGAGCAAGAAGAAGTTTCATTTTATTTCTTTAAGGAGAAGGGCAAATTATTTGGATTTGATACGGTCGTCGTTGAACGACAAAATGATCCACTTCGCGGTCAACGATATGCTTTGAAACGACCGAAGGATGATCAAATCGAACGCATCCAACGACGTCAGTTCGTCCGAGTACCGCAAATACTCGATGTTGCTGTACACCCTCATAAAACGCAGTTCGAGCCGTTTACAACGGTGACGCTCGATCTATCGGCTGGAGGGATGATGATCTTGTCGGATCAATTACCGGTTCAAAAAGAGGAAGAGGTGGAAATGACATTCATTTTGCCTACAAGTGAGGGCATATCGAGTACGTTAGATGTCATCGCTGAACTCGTCCGAGTTGATCGGCGCGAAGAACGATATGAATTAGCATTTCAATTTACGATGATTCCCGACAGAAGTCGTGAACTTGTATTGCGTCACTGTTATCAAATGCAAATGAAAAGTTCAAGAAGGGGCATGAATCCATTCACCTAACCGCATTTTTTTGCTATGATAACGTTCGGAAGAATGAATCCCTATCAATCATAGGGAAGATGGAAGGATTGGATGGATGATGAAAAAGATTCAAATCGCTTTAGATGGACCAGCGGGTGCTGGAAAAAGTACGATCGCAAAACAATTGGCAGCGCGCCTTGACTATGTATATATCGATACAGGAGCGATGTACCGGGCCGTCACACTGGCAGCACTAGAACAATCGCTTGACCTCAACAATGGTGAAGTGCTCGGCGAATTGATGAAATCGCTTGATATTCGTTTAACACCAGGTGAAAACGGGCAACGTGTCTTTATTGGTGATCGCGAAGTGACGGATGCGATTCGCTCGATCGAAATCACGAATAATGTCTCGTTCGTCGCTCGCCAAAAAGAAGTTCGGGCTGCGCTCGTCACGGCACAGCGGAAATTAGCTGAACGCGGTGGGATCGTCATGGATGGACGTGATATCGGCACAGTCGTATTGCCGGATGCAGAATTAAAAGTCTTTTTGACGGCAACTGTGGAAGAGCGTGCAGCTCGAAGACACCGCGAAAATATCGCGCGTGGGATGGACAGTGACATCACGATTCTTCAAGAAGAGATCGCGTTACGTGATAAACGAGACAGTGAGCGTGAAGTCTCACCATTGCGCCAAGCTGACGATGCGCTTTATCTCGATACGACAGAGATGACGATTGATGATGTCGTCGTCCGTTTGATGGAACTAACGGAAGGTGTTTTAAAATGAAACGTCAAGATACCGTTTACCGGATTGCGCGGTTCGTCGTTTGGGTCATTGCCAAAACAGTCTTTCGAGTGAAGGTAACGGGGCAGGAGAACATTCCAAAAGACGGTTCCTTACTCGTCTGTGCCAATCACAGTTCGAACTGGGACCCGGTCTTCCTCGTCAGTGCGATTCCGCCAAAACGTGCGGTACGTTACATGGCAAAAGAAGAACTGTTCAAAGTTCCTGCCTTAAAACAATTAATGATTGCGGCAGGAACATACCCTGTCGGTCGCGGTCAAGGAGATCGTCAAGCCTTGAAACGGACGATTGAACTATTGAATTCAGATGAGACGGTCGGTATTTTCCCAGAAGGAACGCGATCTGCGCCAGGTGAATTTACAGCAGCACAACCAGGGGTCGGGTTCTTTGCCTTACGATCGAATGCGCAGATTTTACCGATTGCCATCATCGGATCATACCGTCCGTTCAAACGGATGCACGTTGCGATCGGAAAACCGGTTGATATTTCGGATTTACGTGACCAACGCGGCGCAGCGAAATCGATTTCTGACCGAATCATGGACGAAATCAAATCCGTCTACTTCAATCACGCTTAATACCTTGACAAATAGTCAGAATTGTAAGAAGTTAGAAGCAGGATAAACGCATTGACATATGTCAGGCGTTTCTTGTACTCATCGTGAGGAGGTTGTTTTGGAATGGTCGAAGAAATGAAAGATATGCCTGATTTTGAAATTCATCGGGACCAGGTAGTTACCGGAATGGTCGTGAAAATTGAAGACAAGCAAGCACTCATTGATATCGGATATAAAACAGAAGCCATCTTACCGATCAGCGAAGTATCGAGTCTTCATCTCGATGATATTCGCGGCGTGCTGAACGTCGGAGATGAACTACAAGTGAAGGTCAAGAAAATCACGGATGAAGAGGTCGTCGTCTCGAAACGAGAAATCGACGCGCTCAAAGCGTGGGAGCAAGTAGAAGAGAAGTATAAATCAGGTGAGATCTTTGAAGTTGTCGTCAAAGACATCGTCAAAGGTGGACTCGTCGTTGATATCGGTGTCCGCGGATTCATTCCGGCGTCACTCGTCGAACGGCATTATGTCGAGGATTTCTCGGATTACATTGGTCGTTCGATCGAAGTCAAGGTCGTTGAACTCGATCAAGAGAAGAACCGTGTCATTCTCTCGCACAAAGCCGTCGTTGAAGGCGAATTGAACGCGAAGAAAAAAGAGACACTCGAAAATTTAGAAGTAGGTCAAATCCTCGAAGGTACAGTCCAACGTTTAACGGACTTTGGTGCTTTCGTTGATATCGGTGGCGTTGACGGTCTCGTTCATATTTCGGAGATGGCACACCACCGTGTCGAACGTCCTTCGGATATCGTCACGGAAGGTCAAAAAGTCGAAGTCAAAGTACTTGGTGTCGACCGTGATACGGAAAAGGTTAAGTTATCGATCAAGGAAACACAACCTGGTCCATGGCAACAGATGGAAGGGAAGATCGAAGCTGGCGATATCGTCAAAGGACGTGTACGCCGTCTCGTCCAATTCGGTGCTTTCATCGAACTTGCGCCGCAAGTAGAAGGACTTTTGCACATTTCGCAAATCGCGAACCGTCACATCGGTTCACCTTCGGAAGTACTCGAAGAAGGACAGGAAATCGAGGCAAAGGTACTTGAAGTACGTCTTGATGAGCATAAGATTTCGCTATCAACACGTGTCCTTGAAGAGGAAGAATCATCCGCTGACGATTATTCGGATTATACGAATCAATCAGAAGGATTCTCGGTCGCTGACTTGACTGAGGACGATTCTGATAAGAAAGAATAAGCAATGACACAAAGCGGACACAAGCGTGTCCGCTTTTTATATGCGGTTTGTTATGGTATATGACAGTTTGATTTGATACAATAGAACGGCTATGAAGCGAGAGAAGAGAAAGAAGGTGTTGGGATGGCAATTCCAGTCGTGGCGATCGTAGGTCGCCCAAATATCGGAAAGTCGACGATTTTTAACCGGGTGATTGGAGATCGGGTTTCAATCGTAGAAGACAAGCCAGGCGTTACCCGCGACCGTATTTACGGAACTGGAGAATGGCTGAATCGTCATTTTCATTTGATTGATACAGGTGGAATCGAAGTCGGGGATGAGCCCCTACTTCAAATGATGCGTCATCAGGCGGAGCTCGCCATTGATGAAGCGGATGTCATCATTTTCATGGTGAACGGACGCGAAGGAATCACAGCAGCGGATGAGGAAGTCGCGAACATGTTATTCCGTTCGAACAAACCAGTCGTCGTAGCTGTCAACAAAGTCGATAACTTTGAAATGCGTGATTTAATGTATGAATTTTACTCCCTTGGATTCGGAGACTTGTTCCCGATTTCTGGTACACATGGTCTTGGTCTAGGTGACTTACTCGACCGTGTCCTTGAACTCGCACCAGATAAAGAAGAATTAGAATATGACGAAAGCACGATCAAGTTTGCCTTGATTGGTCGTCCGAACGTCGGGAAATCAAGTATGACGAACTCGATTCTCGGTGAAGAACGTGTCATCGTTTCAAACATCGCTGGTACTACACGCGATGCGATCGATACACCGTTTACGCGAGATGAGCAAGAATACGTCATCATCGATACGGCCGGGATGCGAAAACGCGGGAAAGTCTATGAATCAACAGAACGTTTCAGCGTCATGCGTGCTCAAAAAGCAATCGAACGGGCAGATGTCGTCTGTGTCGTGCTTGATGGCGAAGAAGGCATTATCGAGCAAGATAAAAAAGTGGCGGGATATGCTCACGAAGCAGGTCGCGCGGTCATCATTGTCGTCAATAAATGGGATGCTGTCGAAAAAGATGATAAGACGATGAAAAAGATGCAAGAAGAGATTCGGGAAGAATTCCGTTTCCTTGACTATGCACCCATCGTCTTCGTCTCAGCGAAAACAAAACGTCGTTTGCAGACGTTGCTACCGGTCATTCAACAAGCAGCGCACAGCCATGCACAACGGATTCAGACAAGCGTCTTGAACGATGTCATCGTTGACGCTGTCGCGATGAACCCAGCGCCGACGGATAAAGGCGTTCGTCTTCGGATCAACTACGCGACTCAAGTCGCCTCACGTCCGCCAACGTTCGTCTTGTTCGTCAATGATCCAGAATTGCTGCACTTCTCTTATAAACGATATCTTGAGAATCGGATTCGGGAAGCATTTGATTTTACAGGTACACCAATCCGGATTTTAGCTCGTCAAAAACAATAATGGGGTGAGTCAGTATGACCAAAATCGCTGTCATCGGAGCGGGAAGCTGGGGAACGGCGCTCTCGCTCGTCCTAGCCGATAATGATCAGGAAGTCATGCTTTACGGTCGTGAACAAACAACTGTCGACCGCATCAATGAACATCATGAAAACGCGCAATTTTTGCCGGGTGTCATGTTACCACAATCATTGAAGGCGACGACGGATCTTAAAGTGGCGGTTGAAGGCGCAACACATATCTTGATCGTCACACCGTCCTCTGCGATTCGTTCGGTTTCCCGACAATTGAATGAATTGTTGACGGAACCAGTCGTTCTGATTCATGCGTCAAAAGGAATCGAGCCAAAGACCCATCTTCGGTTGTCAGAATTAATCGAAGCAGAGGTCGATCCTGCGAAACGCAAAGCGGTTTGTGTCTTGACGGGTCCATCGCATGCTGAAGAGGTCGCGTTACGTAAACCAACGACAGTGACCATCGCATCGGATGATTTAGAAGAGGCTGGTCGTGTGCAGGAGCTGTTTACGAATGAAAACTTTCGCGTCTATCTGAATGCGGATATCATTGGAGCTGAGCTCGGTGGGGCGCTCAAAAATATCATTGCGCTTGCCGCAGGTATGACGGATGGTCTCGGTTACGGGGACAATGCCAAAGCAGCATTGATTACGCGTGGAATGGTCGAAATCGCACGTCTCGGTACGATGCTTGGAGCTAACCCGATGACGTTCACTGGATTGACAGGAATGGGTGACTTGATCGTTACTTGTACATCGGTTCATAGTCGAAATTGGCGTGCGGGGAATGCCATCGGTCGCGGTGAAAAATTAGAGACGGTTCTAGAAAACATGGGAATGGTCGTCGAAGGTGTTCGCGCGACTCAAGCGGCATATGATTTGGCGGAGACGAAACAGTGTGAACTCCCAATCACTTCCGCCCTCTACCATGTTCTCTTTGACGGTCATACACCGGAAGAAGAAGTCAAAAAGTTGATGCAACGACCACAGAAAAATGAGATCGAGCATCTCTTCACGACGAAAGATTAACGGAGTGGGGTGGAAACCTTGAGTCCAGGATTAATAAAAATGTGGATCTCGTTCGCTGGCATTGGACTCTTTGCGATCAGTGTCTTGCTGGTCACGGTCAGTCGGACGAAGTTGAAGGGGATATGGCAGGTTCTCGTATCGACTTTGGCATTCGTATGTTTCATCGTTGCGTCGATCATCATGGTATTCATTGTCATGGCGGGGCCAAGCGCATGAAGAAGTGGTTCGTGATCCTCATGCTCATTCCGGTGACGTTGTTATCGGGTTGTCTGTTTCCAGACAGTCAGAAACCGTCGAACCGCGTACCGTATCCGCAACAGTTGCGTACCGTACAGGATGCTGTCGATGCGTATCAAAAAGACACGGGTGTTTTGCCCATCAAGACGATGGAAGCAGATACTCCGCTCATGGAGCGTTATCAAATCGAATTAGGGCGGCTCATTCCGCGTTATATGAGTGATCCACCATCGAACAGTTTTGAAGGTGGAGGAACATTCATCTATCTGTTAGTCGATGTCGACACGAAACCGACTGTTAAGTTGATGGATTTACTTGTTGCAGAAGAGTTACAGAAGCTCCAAGTTCGGATTGATGCGTATCGGAAGAAGAACGAAAAGTATCCGTTTAAAGGATCGTTCGGAAAAAACCAGTTTACGCTTGACTATAAAAAACTATTCATCAAAAAAGAACCGACTGTCCCAAGTCCGTATTCAGATGAAAAGTTGTCGATCTATGTCGATGGTCAAGGACGCCTCTTCATCAACTATTTACCTGAGTTGAAGAAAGCTGTTCAAACTGCGAAGAAAAAGCCGAAAGTCGGTCAGGATATTCGGTATTTGCTCTATGAAGATCAACCTTTTGTTCCTGCCTATTCTCAAAGCTACACGATAAACGAAAAAGGCGAACCTGTGTTTTCAGAGGAATCGAGCGAAGAATCTGAAAATTGAACGTTATTTACACGAAAATGTTGTAATAGCAACGTTTATGGGGTATGATTACCCTCGAAGAAGTGATTGGGAGGGGGTGAAAGTAATGAACAAAACTGAACTCATTCAAGCAGTCGTCGAAAAATCAGGTCTTACAAAAAAAGACGTGACGAAAGTTGTTGAATCAACATTCGAATCGATCACTGAGACACTTCAGTCTGGAGAGAAAGTCCAATTGATTGGATTTGGTAACTTCGAAGTCCGTGAGCGTGCAGCCCGTAAAGGTCGCAACCCACGTACGAAAGAAGATATCGAGATTCCAGCAAGCAAAGTACCTGCCTTCAAACCAGGTAAAGCATTGAAAGATGCTGTGAAGTAATCCGGCTACATAGTCGCCCGAGATTTTCTCGGGCGGCTTTTTTGTGGACATTCAGAAGCGTGAAAGCCCGCCGATTATGGTATATTAAAAAAGAAGAACGTCCATCAACGAGATGGCACTGGAGATCGGGGGGTAAAAGCATGGAACAACATGAGCTGCGCGTGGATGAAATCATCACTGCACTCACCACTAAACAAACGACACGATTGGCTCGACATGTGGATTTCCCTTCCATCGATCGTGAACAGATCAGTTGGTTGATTGATGTCGCTCAACATGACACGCTGGATACGGAAGCACTCGTCAAAGCGATTCATTTCGCACAAGTAGCGCTACGTCTGCATGAGCGTGTCAATGAAACGCTACGCGGTTCGAAGGAGCGACAGTTGCTTGTATTAGCAGGGGATTTATTCTCGAGCTACTTTTTCGAACAGCTAGCTGGGTTACCAAAAGAGATTCTCGTTTCACTCGGACGGACGATTCAACGGGTCAACGAGGCAAAGTGTGCCCTTCACGAAATGAATTATGCATCGACGGAAGAACGGGTTCTCTTATGGTTAACAGCAGAGTTCGGATTAATGCAAGGACTCGCGGCAATCACGAAACGAGAATGGCTGACACGACAGGGGCGGCAGATCATTCAACAACAGGCAGAACAATTGGATCTGGTCGCACAGAAATTACTGTTATCGCATCTCGAGCAGATGGCGGTAGCATGAGATCTTGGAAAGGGTGAGCGGTGTGCAGGCAAAAGATAAAGAAAAAAAAGTATATGAAGTGTTTCAATCGATATCAACGAACTATGATCAAATGAATTCAGTCATCAGCTTCCGACTGCATAAACTATGGAGACGCGAGACGATGCGCCGGATGCAAGTCTTCCCGGGCGCTAAATGTCTCGATCTTTGTTGTGGGACAGCGGACTGGACGATTCAACTAGCGAAAGCAGCCGGTCCGACAGGTGTCATCAAAGGACTTGATTTTTCAGAAAACATGCTAAGAGTCGGCGTGGAGAAGGTAGAAGCGCTCGATATGAAAAACATCGAATTGATTCACGGAAATGCGATGGATCTACCGTTCGGTGATAACTCGTTCGATTATGTGACGATTGGTTTTGGTCTACGAAACGTACCGGATTATCTACAGGTCATCAAAGAGATGCATCGTGTCTTAAAACCAGGTGGAACGGTCGTCTGTCTCGAGACGAGTCAACCGACGGCACCGATTTTCCGCGAAGCATATTCATTGTATTTCGGAAAAATCATGCCACAAGTCGGGCGATTGCTTGCGAAATCATACGATCAATACAACTGGCTACAAGAATCGACGGAAGTGTTCCTCGACCGCGTCGAACTGAAACAACTCTTCGAACAGGCAGGCTTCATGCAAGTGGAAGTCAAGGCATTCGCGGGTGGGGCTGCTGCGATGCACCTTGGGAAGAAGTGGTGAGATGTCACTGCATTCCATATACCGTGATGTCACGAAGGAAGTTAATTTAGTCGATCGTTTTCTGATCAGTCATATCGCTTCTGAGGAACCAACGATCGATGCGGCTGGAAAGCAACTGTTGAAGGCTGGTGGAAAACGGATTCGACCGGCATTCGTATTGTTAGCGTCTAAATTCGGTGAAGCAGATCGGGATGAGCTGATTCGTGTGGCGGCCAGTCTTGAGCTCGTCCATATGGCATCACTCGTTCATGACGATGTCATTGATGACGCGGAACTACGACGAGGGAAACCGACTGTCATGCAATACTTTGATGAAGAAGTAGCGCTGTATTCCGGGAATTATCTGTTCGGTGAGGCGATTCGATTGATTGGTGAAGTTGGAAAGCCGGAACTTGTCCAGGTGATGGTCCATACGATGCGTGAAATTTGCGAAGGTGAGATTGAACAAATCTATGACCAATATGATTGGGAACAGTCAATTAAACGCTACATCAAACGGATTGAACGAAAAACAGCTATTCTCATCGAAGCGAGTTGTCACCTGGGTGCAATTGTTGCGAACTGTTCTGCAGCCGATACGAAAGCGTTACGGTTGTTTGGACGAGATATCGGACTTGCTTTTCAAATTGCTGACGATTTGCTTGATTTCACAGCGAATCGCACAGAACTTGGTAAGCCAGTAGCAGAGGATTTGCGTCATGGACACAAAACGTTACCTGTCTTTTATGGTGCAGAAGATGCTGTCTTTTATGAACGTCTTTCAAAAATCGAGAGTATGCCAACACATGAAGAAGTCGCACCCTTATTATCGTTTCTTCAAACTTCGGGAGCTCTTGAACGAACGCAACAAACAGTCGATCATTATATCCATCGTGCCATCAAACGTCTCGAACCATTACCTAAATCTTCTGCTAAACGATCGCTTGAAGAAGTCGCACGCTACGTTGGAAAACGAAAAGGATAAAGATTGTCAAAAATTTCTTGCTGTTCTTCTCAAAAGCCAGTAAACTGACTATGTAAGCGCTTTTCTAAAAGCATTTCATAGGGGGAACTAGAGATGGAACAGACATTTTTGATGGTCAAACCGGATGGCGTAGAACGTGGATTGATTGGGGAAATCATTGGACGGATCGAACGCAAAGGATTCATCATTCGTGAAATGAAAATGATGAACGTCACAGAAGAGCTAGCAAAAGCACATTACGAAGAGCATGCGGAGAAACCGTTCTTTGGAGAGTTGGTCACTTTCCTCACATCGGGTCCTGTCGTTGCACTTCGTGTCGAGGGTACAGACGTCGTCGCCGTCTCGCGTTTGATGATTGGGAAAACAAAACCACTTGAAGCAGCACCTGGAACGATCCGTGGTGATTTCGCGAACACGATGAGCGAGAACGTCATCCATGGTTCGGATAGTGTCGAGAGTGCGGAGCGTGAGCTTGCCCTCTGGTTTCAAGGACAACCAGTCAACGCGTAATACATGAATAGAAAGACAACGGGGAAGGGATTCGATTTGATCGAATCCCTTTTGTCGTGTTCTTGTAAAACGGAATGACCCAATTGTCTAATTGCTTTTTGGAATGCCTATAGCTTTATGCTACTATAGAAAATAAGTTGAACCGGTCATGGAAATGACCATTCGATATCGAGAGTGAGCGAGGTGTGCCAATTGGAAGATTATGAACTTTTTATTCAACGATTCAAGACCAAATCAGGGATTGATCTCGGTCAGTATAAAGAAGCACAGATGAAGCGGCGATTGACGGCGTTACGTGACAAAAAAGGATATAGTACATTTGCTTCTTATATGCAGGCAATGGATAAGGACACATCGTTATACGACGAGTTTTTAGACCGGATGACGATCAATGTCAGTGAATTTTTCCGTAATCCGATTCGTTGGCAACAATTGGAACAAGATATTTTACCGATCCTAGAGTCGCGAGCACATGGACGAATCCGGACGTGGAGCGCAGCTTGTTCGACCGGAGAAGAACCATACTCTCTCGCGATGATTTTAAGTGAACGGCTCGATCCATCCGCCTTTACGATTCAAGCAACGGATTTGGATGAACTCGTTCTTGAAAAAGCCAAGCTTGGTCGATATGGAGCTTCTGCATTAAATGAAGTCGTCGAAGCGCGTAAAAAGAAATATTTCATCGAGCAAGAGCAAACGTTCGAAGTCGTTCCAGAAATCAAACGACTCGTTCGTTTCAGTAAACATAATCTGTTAGGAGACCGGTACGATACAGGGTTTGATTTAATCATCTGCCGCAACGTGCTGATTTATTTTACAGAAGAAGCAAAAGCACACGTCTATCGTTCGTTCGTCGAGGCCTTAAAGCCAGGCGGAATCCTATTCGTTGGTGGAACGGAACAAATTTTCCAGCCCGAACGGTTTGGATTAAAGATGAAACAGAGCTTCTTTTACGAAAAAATCGGTTAAACAGGAAGGGATGAAGCGAATGCGTTACATGACAGCAGGAGAATCACACGGAAAAGGGTTGACCGTCATCATCGATGGGATGCCAGCAGGACTCACGATTGATTTCGAAGCCATCCAGCGTGAAATGACACGTCGCCAAGGCGGATACGGACGCGGACGACGCATGCAAATCGAACAGGATCAAATTGATGCACGTGGTGGGATTCGTCATGGATATACGACGGGATCACCAATCAGTTTGTTCATCGAGAATAAGGATCATACGCACTGGACACAAGTCATGCAAGCGGAACCGCTCGAAGAACAGTTGGAGCGCCCGCGGACGTTGACGCGTCCACGTCCTGGACATGCGGATCTCGTTGGTGGATTGAAGTACGGTCATCGCGATTTACGCGATGTACTAGAACGTTCTTCCGCTCGTGAGACGGCAGCACGTGTTGCCGTCGGCGCCTTCGCTAAACAATTACTGAATGAACTCGGGATTGAAGTGTTCTCGCACGTACGGTCGATCGGTGGCATCGATGCACCGTGGAAGGATCCCGTCGAACATAAGGAAACGATTGACGCTTCACCCGTTCGATGTGCTGACGAACAAGCGGGACAACGGATGATGGAGGAAATTGATGCGGCCAAAAAAGAAGGGGATACACTCGGCGGTGAAATCGAAGTCGTCGTGACAGGCATGATGCCAGGCGTCGGGTCCTTCACCCAAAACGATCTAAAGCTCGACAGCCGGATTGCACAAGCTGTCATTAGCGTCAATGCGATGAAATCAGTCGGTTTTGGTGACGGATATGAACTTGGTCGTCGCAAGGGGAGTACCGTCCAAGATGAAATCGTTCATGATACATCCGGCTATCATCGGCGGACGAACCATCTAGGCGGAATCGAAGGCGGGATGTCGACAGGCATGCCGATTCGCGTCCAAATTGCGATGAAGCCGATTCCGACGCTCTATCGTCCACTGCAATCAGTCGATATCGAGACGAAGGAAGCATTCACGGCACAAATCGAGCGAAGTGATGCCTGTGCCGTTCCAGCCGCATCGGTTGTTCTAGAAGCCGTCGTCGCATTTGAGATTGCGGTCGCTATCCTTGAAATGTTCGGGACATCGACACTCGATCGTCTTCAGGCTGCCGTCGCCGCTTATAAAGAGGAGGTTCGGACGTTTTGATCGAATTTGATATCCGGTTGAACACGTCATATCCAGTACTTATCGGAAATGGGGCATTAGCCCGGTTATCGCATCTTTCAGCGCTGAACGAGGCGGACCGCATCTGGGTCATCACGGATGAAACGGTACATCACTTGCAGATGGATCGATTGCAGGATGCGTTAGCGGATGCATCGCCGTCGATCGACGTTCATATCAGCACTGTTGCGCCTGGGGAGCACAGTAAGTCGCTTGCCGTTTATGGCGCTCTACTCGAAGAAGGGGTTCGGTATGGGATGACACGTCATAGCCTGATCCTTGCGTTTGGCGGTGGAATGATTGGTGATTTAGCGGGATTCGTCGCGGCAACCTTTTTGCGCGGCATCCCGTTCATTCAAATTCCAACGACACTGTTAGCGCACGATTCAAGTGTTGGTGGAAAGGTTGGTCTCAACCTCTCCCTCGGTAAAAACTTAGTCGGTGCATTTTATCAGCCAAGTGGTGTCGTGTATGATTTAATGCTCCTTCAGACATTACCAGACCGGGAATGGCGAAGTGGCTTCTTTGAGTTAGTCAAGCATGGGTTCCTTGCGCGACCATCATTTGCGGATTCGTTACTCGATATTTCGCTGGATGCTGTCAAAGGACTCGATTTGGAAGACTGGCTCGCACGGGGGATCAATGTGAAACGGGATATCGTCGAACAAGATGAGACGGAGCAAGGGATGCGTGCCTTTTTGAACTATGGACATACATTCGGTCATGCCGTTGAATATGCGAGTCCTGGTCTTGCGCATGGCGAGGCAGTAGGGATCGGACTCGTCTTCGTCAAGTTCTTGGAAGGAAATGACGAACAGGCGAAGCAGCTTGGGCAATTGCTCCATCGTCTTGGAACGGAATTACCGGATCGACAATCGTTTAAGACCTACCTTGAACTGATGCGTCGCGACAAGAAGAACCACCAAGCAACGATTCGATTCGTCCTTGAAAAAGAAGGGCGCTTCATTTTAGAAGCGATCAGCGAAGAACGATTGCGTCAAGCATTCAATCAAACAGTGAGGTGTCTAGAATGGGCTTAAGAGGAACAGTACAAGTACCTGGCGATAAATCAATGACGCACCGTGCTTTCCTGTTCGGCGGAATCGCCGAGGGAACGACACGTGTCAGAAACGCACTTGAAGGGGCCGATTGTCTTGCTTCACTAGAAGCGATGCAGGCGCTCGGTGCACAGATCGATCGAACACCAGAGGAAATTCGGATCACCGGAACGGATACATTCCAAGAAGCAACGATCGATTGCGGAAACTCGGGAACGACGATTCGTCTCTTGAGCGGTATCCTAGCAGGCGGTCAAGCGACGTATGCACTCGATGGCGACGCTTCCTTGCGTAGACGTCCGATGAAACGGATCACGGAACCGCTTGCCTTATTCGGAGCGAACATCACAGGTGAGACGGCGCCGCTTCACATCACAGGAACGCCGCTTGTCGGAACGACGTATACGTTGCCAGTCGCAAGTGCACAAGTGAAAAGTGCCGTGTTGCTCGCAGGTCTGCATGCGACGGGTGAGACGACAGTCATCGAGCCGATCCTGTCACGCGACCATACGGAACGGATGTTGCCGCAGTTCGGTGTTGACGTAGCGATCGATGAACGTGAGGATGGTCGGCACATTCGTGTTCAAGGTCCTGTACGCTTACAAGCAACGTCACTCGACATTCCAGGCGATCCATCGTCAGCAGCGTTTTGGTGGACGGCAGCAGCAATCGGGCAGGATAGTCGCATCACGACGACCCACGTCTTGATGAATCCGACACGGATTGGTTTTTTACAGACGTTACGCCAGATGGGTGCAAGTGTCGAAATCAATCATCGTTCAGAAGACGGTGGAGAGGAGACGGCAGATGTGACCGTCGAGACGACATCGTTACAAGCAATCACGGTCGAAGGTGATCAGATTCCATCCTTGATTGATGAGATTCCGTTACTCGCTTTGCTTGCGACGCAAGCTGAAGGACGAACAATCATTCGTGATGCACAAGAGCTTCGTGTCAAGGAAACGGATCGGATCGAGACCGTCGTGACGGCATTACAGCGTCTTGGAGCGAACATCGAGGCAACGGATGACGGCATGATCATCGAAGGACCGACACCTCTGCAAGCAGCGGAAGTCGACAGTGCAGGTGATCACCGGCTCGCGATGATGTTGACGATCGCGGCGACGATCAATCCAGAAATTATGGTTCATGGACGCGAAGTAGTTGAAGTCAGCTACCCAACGTTCTATGATGATTTAAAGAAACTTCAATCCGACCAATCTGAGTAAGCAATAGGCGGATGACAGAAAGTGGGGCGTTTGCCTTGAATGAACAACTATTGAATGGCATCATCGAAGAATTAGAACATGGTCACACCTCAGAAGCGTTAGCAGCATTAGAAAAACTCGAAAAGACAGGAACGGATGAGGACCGCCTCGCTGTTGCCGATCTCTATATCGAACTCGGTTTGTCTGACCGAGCGGTCGATCTCTTGGCGCCGCTTTACGTCGAATATGCGGGTAACGCGGGAGTAGCCTTGTTACTAGCAGAATGTTATATCGATTTGGATCGCGAAGAAGAAGCGATCTCCGTCCTCGAACAGGTCGACACAATGGACACGGAATATGGTCCACGTTCTCTCGTATTACTCGCTGACCTCTATCAGTCGCAAGGTCTTGACGAAGTAGCGTTAGCGAAGTTGAAGGAAGCGCGTAACCTTGCACCGGACGAACCGTTACTAGCATACGGTTTGGCTGAGCTCTACATGACGCTTGGTGCGTTTGATCAGGCGGTACCGTTATTCGCCGAAATCGCGGAGCGACCAGAGTTACGTGCTGAATTGCCGCTCGATGCCCTTTACGCGGAATCACTCGCGATGACAGGACAATTTGAAGATGCGATTCCACTGTACGAACGTGCTGTCGCAGAACGTTCCGACCTGCATACGCTGTTTGGTCTTGCGATGACGGCTCACCGTGTCGGTCAACATCAAAAAGCGGTCGAGACATTCCAGCAATTGATTGCACAGGATCCTGACTATACGTCGGCGTACGTACCATATGCGGAAAGCCAAGCCGAACTTGGTTTGACAAAAGAAGCACTGAACGTCATCAAACAAGGAATGGAGCGCGACGATTACAATGATGAGTTGCGGACGATGGAAGCCTTGTTCCTTCTAAAACTCGGCGATCGCGCTGGAAGCGTCCAAGCGCTACGTGAGGCGCTTGCCTTGAATCCGGAATCGATCGTCGCAGCGGAACGTTTGCTGTCGTTACTTGCTGAAGACGAGGACCACGAAGCGATGATCGAGACGATCTCTGCCATTGAAGAACACGTCACGGCTCCGATTCTAACATGGTACCGGGCACGCGCTTTGTATGCCTTAGAGGAATACACACAAGCGATGGAGAATTATGCGATAGTCGAAGGTGCATTCACGGAAGATGCGCTCTTCTTGAAAGAGTATGGATTCGCACTCGTCGAGGAAGGACGGCGTGAAGAGGGACAACGTCTTCTCCGCCGCGCTGCTAAGTTGACACCAGAAGATAACGAACTCGTCGACTATGTTGAACGAATGGATGGATGACTTCACGGGAGAAGGGAGTAGGATTGAGATGATAGAGAGAAAGCAGCGATTCTTACGCCGCATCTTGACCTATTACACGTTAAAGCGACGGGAAGCGAAATGGATCATCGATTATTGGCTGCGTAATGAGGCAAAACTCGAGCAAGTACACTTCGTCCAAAATGCGACCTTCGCTCCGAAGGCAATCATCATGACGACATACGGATTCGATGCGGAACCGTTTCTCTTCAAAAAAGGGGATGTCACGACGTTAGATCCAGAAAAAGCGTATCATGACATCCGCCTGACCTCGGAAGATGTCTATATCGAGTTGAACTTCCAAGGTATGATGATGGATGACGAGTATTTGTCTTTACTAGAAGAAAATCCGTTTCGCCCAGAAGTTGCTGTTGAACCGCGCTTAGCAGATGAAGCGACACATTTCATCGCGGTCACGGTCAATCGGCAGGAAGAAGAACGTTTAGTCCGCTTGATTGATGAAGCGCTGGATGCACGCGATCAACATCGATTCCACTCTCTTTCCGAACAGTTACGGCTCGTTCGAAGTCAACTTCCTTAACAGAAGGACTCTATTGCCCAGCAGAGGTAGTAGGGTCCTTTCGTATGTGAAGATTTGTGCAAAATATGAAGAAAAATAGAGTGGAATTTCATAAAACGTTCACATTAAGAGAGTAGGAGGAAATGCGGATATGATACATTAAATGTGACGAATTGTAAGTACGAAGAAAGGGGGAAATGACTTGCGTTTCAAACCATCCGACGTACAGCGGACACGAAGCGAGCAAGCGTACATCGATACGCTGATCGTGCCTTTGCTTCCGGTCGGTTTCGATGAGGCGATGCATGCTTACGCGGAATGCGCAGACATGACATTGACGGTGGCGTCCGAAGTCGAACGCCAGCTATCCGGACGGGCGTTGCTCGTTCCTGCTCTGACCTATATCGATGCACCGTCGATCGAACAGTTGGAAGGATGGCGTCAAGCGGCTGCTTCCGGGCAATTCCGTTTCATCACCTTCATCACTGCTGATTTAAGGTGGAAGGAGACTGCCGCCGAAGAGATTATCTACGTGCCACGTCTAGCTCTTGAGACGATGAGTCGTGACCAACAAGGTCAGATGGTCGGGAATTTTGTAGGACAAGTTCTCGAACAGTTAGGAAACCGTTGGACCGCGCTATGAAGCGGTTGACGCAATGATTTTATTAAGATACTATTACCATGTGAGAAATTTGTGTGAAGTACTGTCGTCTTGGGGCACAGCGTACATCACAAGGGGGGATCGAGATGGCTCAAAACGGGTCTAACGTAACACGTCGTCAGTTCTTGACGTATACATTGACAGGCGTCGGCGGTTTCATGGCGGCGACGATGGTCATGCCGATGGTCAACTTCGCAGTTGATCCAGTCCTGAAGAAATCAGGAGCAGGCGATAAAGTAAAAGTAATGAAGTTGTCGGATATCACGACAGAACCAAAACGGGTCGACTTCAAGAAACAAACGCAAGATGCATGGTATGAGTTCGAAGAAACGTTGTCAGCTTGGGTGTTCAAAGATGATAAGGGAGAAATTTTAGCCCTCTCACCAATTTGTAAACACTTAGGTTGCCAAGTCAGCTTCGGTTCAGATCCGACGCACCCGGAGCAATTCTATTGCCCATGTCACTTCGGTCGGTACACGAAGGATGGCGTCAACGTTCCAGGAACGCCTCCGACGAAACCACTCGATGGTTATGAAATGCAGCAGAAAGATGGTTTCCTCTACCTTGGTAAACCAGTCGAAAGAGGTGCGTAAGCGATGATGCAAAAAATCTATGATTGGATCGATGAGCGCGTTGACATTACGCCGCTCTGGCGAGATATCGCCGACCATGAAGTACCGGAGCACGTCAACCCGGCACATAACTTTTCAGCTTTCGTTTATTGTTTTGGCGGATTGACGTTCTTTACGATCGTCATTCAGATTCTTTCGGGGATGTTCTTGACGATGTATTATGTACCGGACATCATCAACGCACACGCGTCCGTCTACTATCTTCAAAATGAAGTCGCACACGGACAAATCGTTCGTGGTATGCACCACTGGGGTGCGTCGGTCGTTATCGTAATGTTGTTCCTACATACATTACGTGTCTTCTTCACTGGTTCATACAAGAAACCACGTGAATTGAACTGGGTCGTCGGAGTTCTCTTGTTCTTCGTCGTCTTAGCTCTCGGTCTGACAGGATACCTATTGCCTTGGGACATGAAAGCGTTGTTCGCGACAAAAGTTACGATTCAGATTGCTGAAAGTATTCCGGTCATCGGTGGTATCGCGAAGACCCTCCTTGCGGGTGGAGAAATCGTCGGCGCAAGTACAATCGCTCGATTCTTTGCGATTCACGTCTTCTTCCTTCCTGCAGCATTGTTCGTCTTGCTCGGGGCCCACTTCATGATGATCCGTAAACAAGGGATCTCTGGACCACTTTAAACCGACTATCATCTAGACAACAAAAAAGGGGGAGAACACGATGCATCGTGGTAAAGGAATGAAATTCGTCACCGATTCACGGGTGTCGATCAACAACCGGATGCCGAACAAGTCGAAAGACTACTCGGAATATCCAGGTCGAACGGAAGCGTTCTGGCCAAACTTCTTACTTCGCGAATGGATGGTTGGAGCGGTCTTCTTGATCGGCTTCATGACACTGACAATCGTAGAAGCAGCACCACTTCAAAACATTGCCGATCCGACGAATACGTCGTACATTCCACTTCCGGACTGGTACTTCCTATTCCTCTATCAGCTCTTGAAATACCAATTCGCTGCAGGTCCATACATCTTGATGGGAACGGTCATTCTCCCAGGTCTTGCGTTCACAGCACTTCTCGTCGCGCCATGGCTCGACCAAGGTCTTGAACGTCGTCCTGCGAAACGTCCGATCGCAGTCAGCATGATGCTCCTCGCAGTCGTCTCGATCGTCTTCTTGACTTGGGAATCTGTTCAAACGACTCACTGGGATACAATCCATAAACAAGGTGAGTTGACGATGAACGAAGGACCAGAAATTGATACAGCGGCAAAAGGATACGAAATTTATTCGAACCAGTCATGTGTCAACTGTCATGGTAAAAACCTCGAGGGTGGAGCAGCAGCTCCGGCACTCGTCGGTACGAAGAAGACAGAAGAAGAGATTTATGAAATCGCAGATAAAGGGATCGGTTCGATGCCTGCTGGTCAGTACAAAGGATCAGATGCGGATCGTAAAGAACTCGCGAAATTCATCGCTTCATACGGTGAAGGCGGCGAAAACAATAAATAAGCCAAAAGCCGGGGGAGCAATCCTCCGGCTTTTGTCGATGATGAGGTGAAACGATTGCAAGGTATTTTGACATTACTCCGACATAAAGCCGTACTCTGGATTGTCGGGTTGATCAACTTAGCAGGCACATTATACGGTTACTACTGGTATGAACCACAACTTGCGACATCGAAGTGGTATTACTACCCATTTATTCCGGATAGCCCGACAGCATCCCTGTTCTTTACGATCATCGTCTTTCTCTGGATTTTCGGACGACGTTCCCGACTATTTGAAGCGCTCGCGTTCGTGACATTGATCAAATATGGGGTCTGGGCAGTCGTCATGAATGCGTTGATGTTGAATCAACTCGGAACGGAGGATCCAATCTTAACAGCAATGGCACTGATGTTGATGGTGTCGCACGGAGCGATGGCGTTCCAGGCGTTATTATACAGTCCGCTGATGACGTTTCGCGTCAAGGAGCTTGTCCTCGTCGCCATCTGGGTCATTCACAACGATGTCGTCGATTACGTCCTCGGACAATGGCCGCGTTACCCAGCGCTTGCGGAGCATATCCAGTGGATCGGCTACGGCTCCTTCTGGTTGACCGGATTATGTCTTTTGATGGGATATCTGCTTGTCGCGCGCGATTCAATTGACAATAAGATCACTTGAACATAAAATAGACCTATAATCAAAAAAAGAAAGGAACGATGTCTCGTGGCAAACTATTTGATCTATCTCGCGATCATCATCATCGTCCCGATCTGGGCTCAGATGCGGGTGCGGAGCACCTATAAAAAATATCAAGATGTTCCGATTCAGAGTGGGGTGACGGGAGCGCAGGTCGCAGACTTCATCATGAAGCAGAACGGAATCACGAACGTCCGTCTCGAGCCGATCGGTGGAACGATGTCCGATCATTATGACCCGACGAACAAAGTCGTTCGTTTGTCGGAAGACGTCTATTACGGTTCGACGGTCTCAGCCGTTTCGATTGCAGCGCACGAAATCGGTCACGTCATTCAAGATGCGACGGATTACAACATGATGCGTGTCCGTCACCGGATCGCACCTGTCGCGTCGATCACATCGAACTTATCGTTTCCACTGTTGTTGATCGGTCTGTTCGCTGGTTTCAGTGGTCTTGCGATGCTTGGTGTCGTCTTGATGCTTGGTGCCGTCATCTTCCAACTCGTCACGTTACCGGTCGAGTTTGATGCCTCAAATCGAGCGATGGCGCAGTTGACGGAGCATGGCATCATTGATGCCGAAGAAGAACGTGGTTCACGTCGTGTCTTGAACGCAGCGGCTTGGACGTACGTGGCAGCAACACTCGTTGCTGTTGCCGAGTTCCTTCGTCTCGCACTGCTCGTCTTCAACCCGTCAAGTGATGACTAAAACGAAAAACACGGATTGCTCGTTTGAGCGATCCGTGTTTTTTTACGTTTCTTTGATTGGGACCCGATTTTCGTCGAACGTGAAACCTTCTCCTGTTACTTCATAGACGTCATGCAACGTGATGAAGGCGTGCTGGTCGACACTTTTAACGAGCGTCTTCAAGCGATTGATCTCATTGCGAGCGACGACGACGTACAGTACTTCGAGATCCCGTCCGGAGTAACCGCCTTTTGCGATCAGACGGGTCGTGCCACGATTCATCGTCGCATGAATACCGTCGGCGATTTCCGTCCGGTGATCACTGATGATCATCGCTGCTTTACCAGCATAAGTGCCCTCCTGCATCCAATCGATGACGCGGGCGCCGACGTAAACGGCAAGTAACGTATACATCGCTTGTTTGTAGTCGAGATACGTCAAGGATGCGACGATGACGAAGAAATCGAAAATCAAGAAAGTTCGACCGATCGACCAACCGAAGTAGCGTTTCGTCAAACGCGCGATGATATCGACGCCACCTGTCGTACCACCATTGTTGAAGATGATACCAAGACCAACGCCGATGAAGACACCGGCAAAAAGCGCAGCAAGCACCATATCGTCGCGCAGGTCGATGACGAGTGGTGAATATTTGGCAATTAATCCATACCAGAAGGAAAAACTGAATGTACCGACCAACGTGTAGACGAAGGTCGTCCGACCAAGAATTTTATAACTGACGAAAAAAAGTGGGACATTCAATACTAAGTTCGTGATCGATGGAGACCATCCGAACAGTCCTTTTAAGATCAAGGTAATCCCAGTAAAACCGCCTTCTGCTAACTCATTTTGAACGTTAAAATGATAAATACCAAAAGCAAAGATGAATGATCCGATCAAAATCCAGAAAATGTTCTGGATCCGAATCGGAAATTGGAATGGAGGTGCCATTTCCGTATGCTCCTTTCAAATCAAGACTCTTTCTCTAGGGTAACGGCACGGTCGGAAAAAGACTAGCTTTTCCTATGAAAATCAGTCGAAAAGTGATCAGTATGGTCATTCCGATTGATATTGCTTAGAATAGAGACGAATAGAAGTCATAAAGAGAGTGTGGTTTTATCATGAAAAAAGCAATTGGGATTCTTTGTTATCCATCCGTCGGCGGGAGTGGGGTCGTCGCGACGGAGCTCGGTATGAAATTAGCGGATCGTGGACATGACGTCCACTTCATTACGTCGAGCATGCCGTTTCGCCTGACGGAATATCGGCCAAACATCACGGTCCACTTGGTTGAAGTCAACCAGTATTCCGTTTTTAAATATCCACCATACGACATTACGTTAGCGTCAAAAGTCGCAGAAATCATTGATTTATTCGATCTCGATGTCATCCATGCTCATTATGCCGTTCCGCACGCGGTCTGTGCAGATCTCGGACGAAACATGGCAAAGAAAAAAGGTGTCGCCGTCGTGACGACGTTACACGGAACGGACATCACCGTCATCGGGCAAGATTTAGAGATGCAACCGGCCATCCGGTACGGCATCGAACGATCAGACGCGGTCACGGCCGTCTCCGAGAGTCTAGCGCTTGAGACGAATGCGACGCTCAACGCACACTACGACATCGATGTCATTGCGAACTCGATTGATGAGAGTGTCTATTATCCGATGCGGGATGAACGCTTGAAGCGGCATTACGGCATCGAAGCGGACGAAGTCGTCGTCATTCACATCTCGAACTTCCGACCGGTCAAACGAATCGATGATACGCTTGCGGCGTTCGCCATTGCAGCGAAAGACCGGAAGATGCGTCTGTTGCTCGTCGGGGATGGTCCAGAGATGGGACAAACGAGACGTCGCGCAAAGGAACTCGGCATTTACGACAAAGTGATCTTTGCAGGTAAACAGGAACACGTCGCGCAATTGCTCGCCATTAGTGATATTCATGTCCTGTTGTCTGAAAAAGAAGCGTTCGGACTCGTCGTCCTTGAGGCGATGGCAATTGGTGTCCCGAGTGTCGTCTCGACAGCAGGTGGCTTACCGGAAGTCATCCAGGACGGATTAACCGGATATATCGTTCCGACTTACGACGTCAAAATGGCTGCGGCACGAATCGGTGAACTCGCGGATGACCCGATGTTACGGGAACGGATGGCAGAAGAGGGCATTCGTGATACGCGTCGTCGTTTTGATTCGAATGAGATCGTCCGTCGTTATGAACAAGTCTATGAACGGGTGTGTGCGCGTCATGAACTTGCTTGAAGGCGCACATCATATCATTCAGACGATCGAACAAGCGGGTGGTGAAGCCTATATCGTCGGTGGCGCCGTTCGCGATATGTTACTCGACCGGACACCAGGAGACTATGATTTAGCGAGCTCGATGTTACCGGAACAGATCATCGACTTATTCCCTGTCGTCATTCCGACAGGACTCGAGCATGGAACCGTGACGGTCGTTCTCAACCACGTGCCGTACGAGATCACGACGTTTCGCTCGGAAGCAACGTACAGCGATCGCCGACGACCGGATGCGGTGACGCTTGGCGTTAGTTTGGAAGAGGATTTGACCCGACGTGACTTTACGATCAACGCGATGGCACTCAGACCAACCGGTCGTGTCGATCTGTTCGGAGGAGCGCGTGACATCGAAGAGCGGATCATCCGGACGGTCGGCGAACCAGCCGAACGTTTTAATGAAGATGCGCTTCGAATGATGCGGGCGTTCCGCTTCATGAGCCAACTGGATTTCTCGCTTGACGAGGCAACTGAACAAGCGATTGTCGAACTCGCTCCGCACCTAGCGGCCGTTGCGATTGAGCGGATTGCGATCGAGTTCGAGAAACTCTTACTTGGTCCTGGAAAACAGCGGGCGTTACAGGCGATGCTCCGGACTGGAATCGAACGCTACCTCCCCGGCATGACTTCAGAAATCGTCACAGGACTCGCGCATCAGTCGTTTCGGGGTGTTTCAAAGGATGCTGTCTGGACACTCGTACTCGATGCCGGTCTCGCGAAAGATCAATTGACACGCTGGAAACGATCGAAACATCAAGTGCAGCTCGCAACTCGTTTAACACCTCTGTTACACCGACCGTTACAAGACTGGGATCGTTATCAATTGTCGGACGAAGAACTGATGATCCTTCGGGAAATGACAGGAACGGATTATCCGGAGCGATCAGATTTACCGATTCGCAGTCGTAAAGAGCTCGCTGTAGACGGAAAAGACATGATCCGCCTCGGTCTTCAAAAACAACAGATCAAAGAAGCACTTTTGCATTTGGAATACAGTGTCGTCACCCGCGCTTGCCCAAACGACCGCGTAACATTATTGAAGGAGGTAGAGCGATGGCGCACTCAGTCCGAGAACAAATCTTGATCGCACTTCGTCAGCGGACGTGGTACTCCGGACAGGAATTAGCAGAGACGTTAAATATTTCACGTACCGCTATTTGGAAACATATACAAACCTTGAAGGAAGAAGGATACCAGATCATCTCGAATAAAAAACAAGGCTATCAATTAGTCGATGAAGGCGATTTGCTGACACCGATTGCGATTGAACAATGGTTAACGACAGCACGTCTTGGTCGCCACATCCTTCATTTCGAAGAACTGGACACGACGCAGCGGATTGCACATGAGCAAGCGCAACAGCAAGCGCAGGAAGGAACACTCGTCGTATGCGATCACCAGACGAATGGACGCGGACAGCTAGGGAGAACGTGGCATGAGGCGAAAAATGAGGGCATCGCGATGAGTCTACTCGTCCGACCAGATGTACCGATGCACCAAGCAGGTCAATTAACGCTCATAGCAGGTATTGCACTTGCACAGTCTCTCCGGACATTCGATGTTCCAGTTACGATTAAATGGCCGAACGACATCTTGATCAACGGTCGTAAGGTAGCAGGCATCTTGACGGAAATGCAGACCGAGGCGGATCGGATCAGTTCAGTCATCATTGGCATCGGCATCAATGTGCATCACGAGCAGTTTCCGGAAGGGATCGAGGACCGTGCTACCTCGCTCGTCCGAGAATCAGGAAGAACTTTCCGACGTGCGGAGGTCGTCGCGACTTTCTTGAATCGATTTGAACGACTATACACGCAGTGGCTCGAGCTAGGATTCGGATCTTTCGTCTCGGAGTGGGAAACACTCGCAGATCGCTTACATGAACGAGTGACGCTACGGACACGTCAGATGACCGCTTCCGGAACATTGCTCGGTATTGACGAGACGGGCACGATTCGGATTGAGACGGAAACGGGGGAGACCCGTTTCCATTCGGCAGAGCTGATTTACTGGGAAAAAGAATAAAGGTTTGAATCAGACGGTTTGCAGAGAGCTTTTCCCGTCATGTATAATAGAGCCACGGATGGTATCCGCTTGCCGGAACCATACCGAATTGACAGGTGCCAGTTTTAGCTGTTTCAACTGCCTTGATCTTAACGGACAGGGACAGAAGGACGATATTCAATTATTCCGCCTTCTTTTCCGCATGCATTTATTTTGGAGAAGAAGGCGTTTTCCTTTTGTCCTCCCTACACACGTAAGGAGAGAACACGATGCACACAATGGGTCCATTACTCAAAAAACAACAAGCTGGAGAGAAGCTCGTCATGTTGACGGCGTATGATTATCCTTCAGCAAAACTATCGGAAGCAGCAGGAGTCGATATGTTGCTCGTCGGCGATTCCCTCGGGAACGTCATCCTCGGCTATGATTCAACGATTGCTGTCACGGTCGACGACATGGTTCATCATGCGCGCGCGGTACGCCGCGGCGCACCACAGACGTTCATGATCGTCGATATGCCGTTCGCAAGTTATCATGGTTCATTTGATCGCACGCTTGAATCAGCGGCGCGTATCTTCCAAGAATCGCAGGCAGATGCCTTGAAGCTGGAAGGGGCAGGGGAGATCTTAAAGACGATTCGTCGTTTGACGGACGCTGGGATGCCTTGCGTCGCGCATCTCGGATTAACACCACAATCCGTTGGTGTCCTTGAAGGATTCAAAGTCCAAGGGAAATCATTAGAAGCAGCCGAACAACTGATTGCAGACAGTTTGGAAGCAGAGCGTGCCGGAGCAAAGATGCTCGTCCTCGAATGTGTGCCGCATCCGCTCGCGAAACGCATTCAAGAGCTCCTCTCGATTCCGGTCATCGGAATCGGTGCCGGTGCAGACGTCGCCGGTCAAGTACTTGTCTATCATGACATCTTGACGTATGGTGTCGGTCGTTTACCGAAGTTCGTCAAAGCCTACACGGATTGGAATACTTCAGGAACGGAAGCGATTGCTGCTTACGTCAAAGACGTCAAAGCCGGTGCCTTCCCTGAACTAGCACACTCGTTCCAGATGGACGAAGAACTGATTGGTGCGCTTTATGGAGGGACTAAAGAATGAAAATCATCCAGGACGTCCAGACGTTACGCGAACGTTTAGCGGGAGCCGGTTCAATCGGTTTTGTACCGACGATGGGATTCTTGCATGAAGGTCATGCCTCCTTGCTCAAACAAGCACGACAAGAGAACGATGTCGTCGTCTTGAGTATTTTCGTCAACCCGACACAATTCGGACCAAACGAAGATTTGGATCGTTATCCACGAGACGCGGAACGCGATCAGAAGATTGCGGAGGCAGAAGGGGTCGATTATCTGTTCTATCCGACGAACGAGACGATGTATCCGCTGGATATGGCTCGTGTTACGGTCCGCTCCGGTGATGATGTCTTATGCGGCGCATCACGACCAGGACATTTTGATGGTGTGTTGACGGTCGTCAGTAAACTATTGAACGTCGTCCGTCCAACCCGTGCATATTTCGGTTTAAAGGATGCACAACAGCTCGCATTGATTGAAGCGTATGTCGCTGATTACTTTGTTCCGGTTGAGATCGTCCGTTGCCCGATCATTCGCGAAGCGGATGGTCTAGCAAAATCGTCACGCAATGTCTATCTATCGGAAACAGAGCGGGCGCAAGCACCGGGCATCCAGCAGGCGTTGCAACAAGCGAAACAAGCACTCGATCAAGGGGTGCCTGTTGAAACGGTTCTCGATCGGACGCGCGAAGCACTTCAATTCGAAGGGACGACGATCGATTACGTCGAAGCCGTCGACTATCCATCACTAGGACCCGTTACGGAACAAACGACTACGATTCTCTTAGCTGTCGCCGTGCAGTTTGCATCGGCACGCTTGATCGATAATTTACTATATACGAGAGGAGCATGACGATGTTACGCACATTCATGCACGCTAAACTACACAAAGCTCGGGTCACCGAGGCAAACTTACACTATGTTGGTTCGATTACGATCGATGAAGATTTACTCGATGCTGTCGGGATTCTTGAAAATGAAAAAGTCCAAGTGACGAACAATCAGAACGGTGCACGGATTGAAACATATGCGATTAAAGGTGCTCGTGGTTCAGGTGTCATCTGTTTGAACGGTGCGGCAGCTCGCCATTTCCAAGTCGGAGATGAGGTCATCATCATGGCGTACGCACAACTATCGACGGAAGAAATCGCGACACATGTTCCAAAAGTGGCTGTTCTAAATGAACAGAACGACATCAAACAAATGTTGTCTCAAGAAATCGCCCACACGATCTTATGAAATTTTAGAGACCCGATCATGTCAGCGGGTCTCTTTTTTTGTTAAGATGAAGAATGAAATGCCATCCGGTCATGGAGAGGATGGATAAAAGGTGGAGGATCAGTGTTGAAGAAAAAGTACGTCGTAGTCGACCTGGAAACGACAGGTCATTCCATAAAGGCTGGCGATGAGATGATTGAGATCGGCATGGCGGTCATTGAAGATGGACAGTTGACAGAACAATTGTCTGCCTTCGTGCGTCCGACCCAACCGATTCCTCCGTTCATTTCCCAGTTGACGGGCATCACGGATGAGGATGTCAAAGAGGCCGAGACATTCGATGTCATCGCACCGCGTGTCTTATCATTGCTCGATGGTGGTGTCTTCGTCGCACATAATGTGCAGTTCGATTTAAACTTCTTAAACGATGCGTTAGAAGAGGAAGGATACTTGCCGTACACAGGTCCTGTCATCGATACGGTCGAACTCGCACGAATCTTACTTCCGACAGCAGAAAGTCACGCGCTGTCGCATCTGTCAGAGTCATTACACCTTGCCCATCAAGAAGCGCACCGGGCAGGGAGTGACGCTTCGGCGACGGCTGAATTGTTGCTTGAACTACTCAAACGACTACATACGTTGCCGCTTGAGACATTGAAGCACTTAAGACGTTTATCACCACGCCTGTTCAGTGCCATCGAAGAGGAAATCGACCATGCGATTCGTTTAGTCGGCATCGAGGAGGATTCACAGTTTGATCGTTTTCGAAAAATCGCTTTGAAAAAGCGTCAGACGATCGAACGCTTAACGCATCCGCCCGTTCTTGAACCGTTCGGACCATTCGTGGATGAATTGAATGCCGTGACGTTCCCTCGTCTATTCGAAGGATACGAAGAGCGACGTGGGCAGCTCGAGATGATGCGTCATGTCTATCAATCGCTCGATCAAGAAACGCCGTTACTCGTCGAAGCGGGAACGGGAACCGGGAAATCGCTCGGTTATCTTGTTCCGGCAGCGCATTACGCGCTCGAACATGAAGTCCCGATCGTCGTCAGTACGCACACGATTCAATTGCAGGAGCAACTGTTCGCGCGTGATTTACCGCTCTTGCGTCAACTGTTCGATGCGCCGGTCCAGATTGCATTGCTTAAGGGACGAAGTAACTATATTGATTTACGGAAATTCGAATTTTTCTTGAATGATCAAGAGGATGCTTATAACTTCACGCTCGCAAAAGCGATTCTGCTCGTCTGGTTGACGGAGACGGAAACGGGAGATTTAGAAGAAGTCAGCTTACCAGGCGGTGCAGCGCAAGGCAATATCGGCATTAAACAGTTGATCCAGTCTGATAGCCAATCGCAGCTCGGACGATTTGACCCGTGGTACAGCCGGGACTTCTTCCAACATGCGATTCGCCAAGCAAAGGATGCGACGATCATCGTCACGAACCATGCCTTGTTGTTTAGTGACCTGCAGTTCGAAGCAGGGGTCTTACCGAAAGGAAGTCCGTTGATTCTTGACGAGGCACACCAAATCGAAGAAGTCGCGAGCCATCATTTTGGTCTCGTCTTTGATGGACATACGTTTGATCGTCTGTTCCGACAACTCGGGTATTCGTCCGATAAAAAATTATTACACCGCTTGCTCGATCTGTCGGAAGAATGGGACATCGCCGAGATGGTCGAAGCCCATAGTGAGACGGTTGATGAGGCACTAACGACGTTACTCGAAGAAGCAGACGGGCTGTTAATGATCATTCAAGCATACGGGCTCGAACTGGCTTCCCGCAAAGCACGACGGGAAGGAATGGTCAGCATTCGCTTCAAGCGACTCGACCGTTCGATGCGTGCCGTCCAGGAAAGTGCCAAGCGGGTTGAATTGGTGTTGCGGCGTTTGCGTCAAGCAATCCGGGCGATTCATAAACTGTTCCATGAACACCGGGAGCAGATGAGTTATCGCGAACGTTCACTCGTCGCGGATTTAAAAGCGATCACGTCACAAATCGAAGAAGCGGAGCTCGCCATCTTCGAGACGATGCTTGCCCCGCACGATGAGACGGTATCTTGGATCGAGACGTCTGTTAAGAACCGGAAACTAACACGGGTCTACACACAACCAATCGACATTTCAGAGCGATTGCGACGGGACGTCTTTTCGAAGCGGACGTGTATCCTGACGTCTGCGACGCTGACTGTCTCGAACAAGTTCCAGTTCATTGAGAACCGTTTAGGGCTCGATGCGTTCGAGACACGTCGTTTCGTCGTTCCGTCGCCGTTCGGATATGCCGATAACGTGCGATTGATGATTCCGACGGATCTCCCGCTCTTACAGGATGTACCATTGCCGGAATTCGCAGAGACGATTGCGGAAGCCATCTTACAAATCGCAGAGGTGACGGAAGGACGGATGCTCGTCTTGTTTACCTCAAATGATTTACTTCGACTGACGCATGAAGCGACGAAACCGCTGTTACCTGACCGGTTTACGTTACTCTCGCAAGGGGTCACGCAAGGTTCACGGCAACGACTGATGAAACAGTTCAAGCAACTCGACGCTTGTATCTTGTTCGGGACGGCTAGCTTTTGGGAAGGGGTCGATATCCCAGGAGATGATCTCAGTTGTCTCGTCATCGTCCGACTACCGTTCGCGCCACCGGATCAACCGATCGTCCAGGCACGCTCGGAACGGATCGAAAAACTCGGGAAATCATCATTTTTCGAATACAGCTTACCGCAAGCGATCATTCGCTTTAAGCAAGGCTTTGGACGCTTAATCCGGACGACGAACGACCGAGGTGTCGTCTTCGTACTTGATCGCCGGATTGAGACGACGCGTTATGGAAAACGGTTCGTCACGAGTCTGCCGAAAGTACCTGTTTTATCAAAACCGCTTGATGAACTGACGGCAGAACTAGAATTGTTCTTGAATGATGGCGATTAAGTCTATTCAGATAAACCCTATCGCATTATAATAGATAGAGAAAAATGAGGGAGGACATACAGATGGATTCAAAAATTGAAACACTTGCGACCGTCAAAGTGAACCGCCATGACGATACGTATAAAATCGTCGACTTGTTGAATCGGACACTGAAAACGGAAGATTTAATGTTCGGTCTTGCTCTCGATGAAAAAGACAAGGAGCAGATGGTCTTTACCATCTACCGCACATGAAGTGGAAAATCACGCTTGGTCTGCTAAGTGCACTCATCCTTTTGACTGTACTTGGCACCGCCGTTTATCAGGTGACGATCGCTGAGGCAAAAGACCGGGAACAAAGCGTCGCCGAACAAGCAGAGGCGCGTTTGAAAAAAGAACTCAAACCGACGGACGTCCGGTTCGAATCTGTCTTTAACGGGAAACGCCAATATGTCGTTTTTACGATGAAGCAGAACGGACAGGCGGTACGGGCGTTCGTTCCGAAAAAAGGAACGATCGAGACACGACCGGTTGCTGATGGTACTGCCATCAAAACGGTCATCGCGGATCATCCGGAACTGGGAGACATCGTGTCTGCTAAGTACGGCTTTGAGGATCGTGCTGTCATCGAGATCGTTTCAAAGACGACGACAGGTTATGATTATTCGTATTACACGTATCAAGAAGGTTCTTTCATCAAACGATTACGAATCAAGTAAAGGGAGTGGGCGACATGTTATCGAAACGCGTACGACAATTGACACCATCTACGACGCTAGCCATCACAGCGAAAGCCAAGGCACTACGTGAAGAAGGTCAAGACATCATCGGTTTAGGTGCGGGAGAGCCCGACTTCAATACACCGGAATTCATCATCCAAGCAGCATTCGAGGCAGCAGAAGCGGGCGATACGAAGTATACGCCGTCTGGCGGAACGGTTGCCTTGAAGGATGCAATCATCGAAAAGACACGCCGTGACTTATGGATGCCATACGAACGCTCAGAAGTCATGGTCGCTTCAGGAGCAAAGCATGCACTATCAACGTTGTTCCAAGCGATTCTCGATCCAGGCGATGAAGTCATCGTCCCGGCACCATACTGGGTCAGTTATCCAGAGCAAATTAAACTCAGTGACGGCGTACCGGTCATTTTACAAACGGACGAATCGTCTCGCTTCAAAGTGACACGGGAATTGCTCGAGCAACACATTACCCCAAAAACGAAAGCACTCGTCTTGAATTCACCATCGAATCCGACAGGAATGGTCTATTCGAAAGAAGAGCTCGAGATGGTAGCAGATGTTGCGATCAAGCACGATCTACTCGTCATCAGTGATGAGATTTATGAAAAGTTGCTCTATAACGGTGCGACACATATCTCGATCGCGTCCTTGCCAGAGATGCGCGAACGGACGGTCATCATCAATGGTGTCTCGAAGTCCCATGCGATGACAGGCTGGCGGATCGGGTATGCAATCGGACCGAAAGAGATCATCGCAGCGATGACGAACTTAGCGAGCCATTCGACGTCGAACCCGACATCGATTGCGCAAGCAGCATCGGTTGCTGCGTATGCAGAAGGCGATGCACCGGTCGAAGCGATGCGTGTCATCTTTGAGGAACGACTTGAGAAAATCTATGCACGACTCATTGAAATCAAAGGATTGACGTGTCTGAAGCCAGAAGGGGCATTCTACTTGTTCCCACATGCAAAGCAAGCTGCCGAGATGTGTGGATTCGATAATGTCGATGACTGGTGTACAGCTGTTTTATCTGAAGCGAAGGTCGCCTTGATTCCAGGTTCAGGATTTGGTGCACCGGACTATGTCCGCCTATCTTACGCGACGGATCCGGCACGTGTCCTAGAGGCACTCGACCGGATTGAAGGATTCATCACGGCACATACAGCCGTTTAATAGAGAGAGGATGTTGACTGTTGAAAGCAATGATTCGGGATGTAAACAAATATGTAGGAGAAGAAGTGACGATCGGGTGTTGGTTAGCAAACAAACGCTCAAGCGGTAAAATCGCCTTCCTCCAACTTCGGGATGGCTCTGGATTCATGCAGGGTGTCGTCGTCAAAGAAACAGTCGGCGAAGACTTATTCAAGCAAGCAAAAGGCTTAACGCAGGAATCATCACTATGGGTGACAGGTGTCATCAAATCAGATGGCGGTCGGACAGCGATCGGTCATGAAATGGAAATTTCAAAAATCGAAGTCATCCATGAAGCGATCGATTATCCGATCACACCAAAAGCACACGGAACGGACTTCTTGATGGATAACCGTCACCTCTGGTTGCGTTCAAAGCGTCAACATGCGGTCATGGTCGTTCGGAACGAATTGATTCGTGCAACGTACGAATTCTTTAACCAAGAAGGATTCATTAAAGTGGATCCGCCAATCTTGACAGGTAGCGCACCAGAAGGAACAACAGAATTGTTCCACACGAAATATTTCGATGAAGATGCGTACCTTTCACAATCGGGTCAGCTTTACATGGAAGCGGCAGCAATGGCACTTGGAAAGGTCTTCTCGTTCGGTCCAACGTTCCGTGCTGAAAAATCAAAAACACGTCGTCACTTGATCGAATTCTGGATGATGGAGCCTGAGATGGCATTCCACGATCACGAGATGAACCTCGAAGTCCAAGAAAACTATGTTTCGCACCTTGTGCAATCAGCACTGAAAAACTGTCGTGCGGAACTTGAGTTGCTTGGACGTGACTTGACGGTCCTTGAAAACATTAAAGCACCGTTCCCGCGCGTCAAGTACACGGAAGCAATCGACATGCTCAAGGAGCAAGGATTCGACGATATCGAATTCGGCGATGACTTTGGTGCACCACACGAGACAGCAATCGCAAACAGCTTCGCACGTCCTGTCTTCATCACGCACTGGCCAAAAGCAATCAAACCGTTCTACATGAAAGAAGATCCGGAAAACCCAGACTTCGTCTTGTGTGATGATTTGATTGCCCCTGAAGGATACGGGGAAATCGTCGGTGGTTCACAACGTGAAGAAGATCATGAAAAACTCCTCGCTGAGATGAAGAAACATGGTCTTGACGAGACAGGTGCTTATAAATGGTATCTCGAAACACGCCAATACGGTTCTGTTCCACACAGTGGCTTCGGTCTTGGTTTAGAGCGGACAGTCGCTTGGATCACAGGTGTCGAGCACGTTCGGGAAACAATTCCGTTCCCACGTTTGCTAAACCGCCTCTATCCATAAGCAGTAAGGAAAAACATCGACCCATCGTCTCGACGGGTCGATTTCTTGTTTAGACTAGAGAATCGAGGAAATACGATGAATCATAATTTAGTGCAATTATTCGAGGAAGGGACGGTCGTCTTACCGAAACGATTGTTCACCGAGGCAAAACGGTTAGGCATCAGTTTTGTCGAGTTCACGTTGATTGGTCAATTGTTTGCTTGCCGGGCAGAGGGCATGGAGATGCCGTCACCGGAAGAGTTAAGTAATCGACTTGGACTATCCGAGACGGAAACGATCGAGACGACACTCGGTTTATTACAAAAAGGATTACTGGCAATGGAGAACGTCAATGGGTCTGAACGTTATTCGCTTGTTCCGCTTTACGAAAAGCTGATGGCTCCACCGGAACAGGAAGCACCGAACTTTGATACGATCAACCCGTCCGTCTTCCAACAATTCGAGCGGGAACTCGGGATGATGTCACCGTTTCAGATGGAGCAGATCATTCAGTGGTTGACGATCGAGAACATTTCGGAAGAGCTAGTACTTGCCGCACTTCGAGAAGCGGTCTATCATAATGTCCGCAAAATGACCTATATCAATCAAATTTTACGGACGTGGGAACGTGAAGGGATCAAGACGCTTGAGGATCTCGCAGGGCGGGGAGGTTAAGGAGATGTTACGAAAGGCAGAAATCGATCGGATTGAAGCAACGTTAGAAGAGATGTTTCCAGATGCATTTTGTGAGTTGATTCATCGCAACCCGTTTGAACTGGTCGTAGCTGTTGCACTCAGTGCACAAGCGACCGACGTACTTGTCAATCAAGTGACGCCTGGTTTGTTCGCAGCGTATCCGGATCCTGCGTCGCTTGCTGCGGCACCCGTTGAGGAAATCGAGGACAAAATCAAACGACTTGGATTGTACCGGAATAAAGCCAAAAACATCAAGGCGCTTGCGGCACAACTCCTTGCGCAACACGACGGAGAAGTCCCGACGGAACGCGCCGGGCTCGAAGCCTTACCTGGCGTAGGACGCAAGACGGCGAACGTCGTCTTGTCTGTCGCCTTTGATGTACCGGCCTTTGCGGTCGATACACATGTCGAACGTGTCTCGAAACGCCTCGGGATCTGTCGCTGGAAGGATAATGTCACGCAGGTCGAAGCAACACTGATGCGTCGTTTCAAACGGGAGCGTTGGTCAAAGCTCCATCATCAATTCATCTTCTTTGGGCGTTATCACTGCAAGGCGCAACGTCCGAACTGTGAAGCGTGCCCGTTACTCGACATGTGTCGAGAGGGGAAAAAGCGGACAAAAGGAATAGCTAGACCCTAAAAGGGACAGACTATAAAAAAGAATGACTCGTCATACGCAACTCCTACAGGAAAAGCGCATTTTGCGCTGTCAGAGACAAACAAGACCTGAGGAAAGAGCGTGAAAAGACGAGTCATTCTTTTTTATTAGATAAGGGTGACAGATCATTCTGCCACCCTTATCTTTGTAGAGACTAATTTTTGAGTCATTACCCATTCCAAGGAGTATCGGACCATTCACGACGCTTTTTCGTGATCGGTACTTTTTTGAATCCCCAGTTTCGGAAATCTTGGTCCGGACTATCGCGTCGAATGTAAATCTTATCTTTGATGGCTTTAAAAATCCGGTTTTCGTCCCCATAATGGACAAACCGTGGTTTTACCTCGATGACACCACGACGGACGCGAGATAAAGGTAAGCAGACCAAGTCGGCAATCTCAAGACCAGATTGGTAGAGGTCGCTGTCTTTTTCAGCAAAGATGAAGCCTTTGATTTTTTGACGGCTTTTTTCGACGTCGAGATGGACCGTTCCCGAATTGAAGATATCGAAGAACGCCTTTTGAATGAGCAAGTTTTGATAATCATCACGGCTTTCAAGAACGACACGCGCACTCGTTGCTTCTGTCTCATCGAGGAAGGAATAAAACGACTTCATCAGATGGGCGAAGGCAACGACATACGGATCCTTTGGTGTCGAGAAAAAGTCTTGTAGCTTCTGTTTATCGACTTCGACGCTGACGATCGTACAATCGATATCAACTAAAAATTCTGGTAAGGCGATCCAGAAATGACGTAACATATCGATCGTGATACCATCTTCTTTACCATACGGATGCTCAGCTTTTAAAATCTCCTTCAAATGAAGGGGAATATGCGGATCTTCAAAAACTTTTGCCTTAAAATCCATCAAACGTTGACGAAGCGGACTTGGTTCACCGGTCTCGTCCGAATCGATGGCATATTTATATTCCATCAAGACACCCGTTAAATTGAATTGTGTATTACCCTTCGGTGTCCCAGTTTCGTCGACGAACATAATGTATTTCTTCGGGGCAGGGGTCGAATTCTTAGGAAATCCTTTGACGTCAACGCCTTTGACGTTCGATTGTACCCGTTTGTTCAAATGAATCTCCTCCAATTGCACAATAATTACACAGTCTTTTCGAAAGAAATGCTCTTGATGCCACTTTACACGCTAGGCGGCTGAAAAGCCATAGCCTGATAAGTGAAACCGTAGAAACATTCCCTCGTATGATTAGGTGTTCGACTTAAGGAAGATAATTCCTGTTTTTAAATCGTTATTCTTCACCATTCATTAAGCGATCGATATAACGAACGGATTTAATCGTTTCATTGAAGCGTTTCAGACTCGTTTTCGGCTGAAATGCTTGGACGGAAATTTGCTTCAGTTGATCAACGGCGCTTTCGACCATGCTAGGTCGTAAGTAAGGACTATCTTGGGCATTCGTTTGCCACTGTGCAATCAGTTGATCCGCTCGTTCAACGAACGGTACGACGTCTCGATTGAAGTCATATTCGGTTCCGGCACGTCCTTCTTGATAAATACGTTCAATCTCTTGTAATAACGGTTCAATTGTCATTGGTTTTTAACTACTCCTCTCGGCCGATACGGTACAATCACATATCATGGTACAATAAACGCGATAGGAGGGGAATCGTTTTGAATTACCCGAACGGTAAAAAATTTCAAAAGCCACTCGAGTCGCATGGAACCCGAATCAAGAAGGCGCGATCAACCGATTCCACCTTTTCGAATCGAGGGATGACGCTCGAAAAATTATTGAATGAAAGTAATACGTTTTACCTGACCCATAATCGGGCAATCATTCACAAGAAACCCACTCCGTTACAAATCGTCCAAGTTGATTATCCGAAACGGTCGGCAGCGGTCGTCAAGGAAGCCTACTTCAAGCAACCGTCGACGACGGACTATAACGGTGTTTATCGCGGAAAATATATTGATTTCGAAGCGAAGGAGACGACGAATAAAACGTCCTTCCCGATAAAAAATTTTCACCCCCATCAAATCGCACACATGCGTCAATGTGTCGAACATGGAGGAATTTGTTTTGTCATCATTCGTTTCAGTCTGTATAATGTGCAATATGTGCTTTCAGTCGAGCACGTGTTCCCCTGGTGGGATCAGCTAGAAAGCGGACGAAAATCAATTCCGCTGACGGTCATTGAACGAGACGGTATCAAAGTCGAGACTGGCGCGTACCCTGCCATCGATTATTTAAAGGCAGTGGACGAACTATATTTCAATTCAGACACTTTTTGATTGAAGGAGAAGGATAGCATATGGAAAGAAGTCGTGTCGCACGTCGTGAAGAGACGAAGTCATCTGAGAAAAAGATGAAACGGACGAAACGTCCCCAAAAGAAAAAGTCAGGTGGAGGTTCCGGTGGGAAAGGTCCACTTTGGAAAAAGTTATTGCTGATCGCTACCGGATTATTCATCGTCATGATGTTAGTCGGAGGCGGATTTGCCGCTTACGCGATTGCTACGGCACCTGAGCTCGATGAGACAGAACTTCGAGATGCTCTGCCATTGAAAATCTATGCGAGCAATAAGGAAGAGATTACGAAAGGCGGAACGAGTCGAGAATACGTGTCAATCGATGAAGTACCGGAAGTCGTCAAAGACGCATTCATCTCGATTGAGGACCGTCGTTTCTATCAGCACAACGGAATCGATTTCCGTCGTCTTGGCGGAGCCATCATCGCGAACGTGACGGATGGTTTTGGATCGGAAGGAGCGTCGACGATCACACAACAGGTCGTCAAACAATCATTCCTTAGCTTCGATAAAACGGTCACGCGGAAAGTCCAAGAACAATGGCTCGCAATCCGGTTAGAGCAGGACTATACAAAAGATCAAATTTTAGAGATGTACTTGAACAAAAACTACTATGGTCAAAACTCGTTTGGGATTCAGACGGCTTCAAAAGCTTATTTCAACAAATCAGTTGATAAGTTGAATTATGCGGAAGCTGCGATGCTCGCAGGACTGCCACAACGTCCGACCGCATACGATCCAATTAAAGGAGATCCAAAACTGACGAAATGGCGTCAGACACAAGTTCTTGATGCGATGTTGACGACAGGCGTCATCTCACAAGCGCAACGAGACAAAGCGGTCAAACAACCGATCTCAAAATTAATCAATCCAGCGCCGAAGTCGACGAAGGATGAATCGTATGACAGCGTCATCTTCGATATGGTATCAAAAGAGTTAGAAGATGATTTTGGTTTAGAAGGAAAAGACATTTATGGTCAAGGGTTGAAGATCTATACATCGATCGATAAACCAATGCATGACTACATGAATGAAGCGATCAAGAAAGACCAAATCGTTCAGTTACCGGAATATGCGGAAACAGCTGCAACAGCGGTCAACACGCAATCTGGAGAAATTCTTGCGGTCGTTGATGGTAAAAATCCAGGTAAAGGCACAGCGCGACGAAACTTTGCAAATGAACCGCATCAACCGGGATCATCCGCAAAACCATTCTTCGCTTACGGACCAGCGATTGAAAATGATAAGTGGTCGACTGCGAAACAATTGACGGATAAACCAACAGAAGTCAACGGCAAAGAGATTGGAAACTATTATGATGGATACCGTGGCACGAACACGATCCGCCACTGGTTAAAAATCTCGGCAAACACACCGGCCATCCAAACGTATCAAGAAATCGGCGGTGATTCAGTCGAGGCGTTCGCTGAAAAATCTGGCTTGAAGATGAAAGACGATGAGTCGATTTCGCCTGCGTATGCAATTGGTGGGATGAAACACGGTTTCAATACGACACAGATGGCAGGAGCTTATGCCACACTCGGTAATGGTGGCGATTATATCAAACCGCACGTCATCAAATCGATTGAGTATAGTGATGGATCTAAAATCAAATCACCGATCAAATCGAAAAAGGCAATGGAAGACTACACAGCGTATATGTTGACGGACATGCTGCGTGACGTCTTAAAACCAGGTGGTACGTTCCCGAGTGCTGGATTGTCATTTGATGCAGCCGGTAAAACAGGAACGACGAATGCCTATAAAGATGTCTGGTTCGCAGGATATACATCGGATGTCTCAATCAGTGTCTGGACAGGGACAACGAAATCCGGAAACAACAATGGAGCCGGACTTAGCGGTCCGTACAACAGTACGATGGCACAGCAAATCTGGAAAGATTTCATCACGAAGACACGTGATCGTACGCCAGCACCATTTGAACAACCTAGTTCTGTCCTCAGTATCGGAAATGAATTGTACGTGAAAGGGACGAAGGAACCTGTCGTTGAAAAAAAGACGGTACCCGCTCCGACTGGATTACAAGCATCTTACGATGAAGACACAAAGAGCGGTGAACTGACTTGGAACTATAATGACGCCGCGCTTCGTGCCAATGGGTATGACGATGTATCGTTTGAAGTGACGATGACAGATGCTGACGGTGAAACATCGACGATTGGTACGAGCACGACGAATCGAATTGCCATCAATGGTTTGAAACCAGGACGGTCAACGTTCCAAGTCGTAGCGAAAGCGTCTGGAGAGGAATCTGGTCCGGTCTCGACGACGGTAACGGTTACCGATCCTGAAGCAGAAGAACCGACGACGGATGAACCATCGACGGATGAACCTGCAACGGACGAACCATCGACAGATGAACCGACGACGGATGAACCTGCAACGGACGAACCATCGACAGATGAACCGACGACGGATGAACCTGCAACGGACGAACCGACGACGGACGAGCCGACGACGGATGAACCGGCAACGGATGAACCGACGACGGACGAACCGGCAACGGATGAACCGACGACGGACGAACCAGCAACAGATGCACCGAATTCGAATGATGGAGCAAACGCGCAAAACAATTCGAATGGTTCGACGGAACGAAACAACAATACCAACAATCCGAATAACAATGGAGATGACTCTGAAGATTAATAAAGGAGCGTCACTTGTAAAGTAGACAAGACCAAAGACGAGTAGTTCGTTCTTTGGTCTTGCCTCTTTTTTTGTATAATGAGAAGTGGAAGGAAGTGAAGGCATGCAAGCGAAACAAACGCTCGTTGCATTTCTCGAAGAATTGAAACAGGACCGCTCGTTCATGGAGCGGATTACGTATATGAAAACGATGGAAGCGACAGCTGGGCGGTATGTCGATTTTCCAGAACGACTACCGGAGCGTTTACGACAAGCTCTTCGAACACGTGGGATCACGCAATTGTACCGTCACCAAGGGTTAGCGTTTGAACGTGTACAAGCGGGAGAGTCGACGGTCATCGTCACACCGACTGCCTCCGGAAAGACCTATTGTTTTAACTTACCGGTCTTATCGCACCTGCTCGAGCATCCGAACGCGCGGGCATTATATCTCTATCCGACAAAAGCCCTCGCACAGGATCAAAACAGTGAATTACTTGAATTGATCGATCAATTAGAGGCGCCGATCCGATGTTTTACCTATGACGGAGATACGTCACCGACGATTCGAACAAAAGTACGAAAAGCTGGTAATATCGTCATCACGAATCCGGATATGCTACATTCCGGCATCCTACCACACCATACGAAATGGATCGAACTGTTCGAGAACTTGAAGTATATCGTCATTGATGAATTACACACATATCGTGGTGTGTTTGGTAGCCATGTCGCCAATGTCATTCGTCGCCTGCGACGGATTTGTCGGTATTATGGTAGTGATCCCGTCTTCATCATGACGAGTGCGACGATCGCCAATCCGCAGGAACTAGCAGAACGACTGACAGAAAAAACAGTCGGTTTGATTGATGATAACGGTGCGCCAACAGGACGTAAACATTTTCTCGTCTATCAACCACCCATCGTCAACGCACAACTCGGCATTCGACGTTCAGCGACGCTTGAGACGAAACAACTGGCGATGCGCTTCATCAAGAAAAAGTTCCAAACGATCGTCTTTGCACGGTCACGCGTTCGCGTTGAAGTCTTACTGACGTATCTAAGAAGCATCTATCCGCATGAGCTCGGTCCGCGATCGATCGAAGGGTACCGGGGCGGTTATTTGCCGAGTGAGCGTCGCGATATCGAACGACGGTTACGTCAAGGAGAGATCACCGGTATCGTCTCGACGAACGCTCTCGAACTTGGTGTCGACATCGGTCAACTGCAAGTCTGTATCATGAATGGTTATCCGGGAACGATTGCTTCGCTCTGGCAACAGGCAGGGCGTGCGGGACGTCGACAAGATGATGCACTAATCATTCTCGTCGCTTCTTCCGGTATGCTCGATCAATATGTCGCAGAACGACCAGAGTTATTCTTGAATCAATCCCCGGAAGCAGCCCGACTTGATCCGGATAATCTGATCATTGCCGTCGATCACGTCAAATGTGCAGCGTTTGAACTGCCTTTTACGAAAGGAGAATCATTTGGGACTCTCGAGACGGAAGATATCCTCGAATACTTAGTCGAAGAGCGTGTCCTGCACGAACGTGGCGATCGCTTTTATTGGATGAACGATGCGTTTCCGGCTCATGGAATATCGCTTCGGTCGAGTGATCAAGAGAACGTCATCATCGTCGATCAGACCGAGGTACCGAATCGAGTCATCGGTGAAATGGATACGTTTAGTGCGATGACATTGTTACATGACGAGGCCATTTATCTTCACGGAGCCGATCAATACCAAGTTGAGCATTTGGATTTTGAAGAGAAAAAAGCGTTCGTCCGTGCCGTGGACGTTGATTATTATACGGATGCTAATTTTTCAGTCGACCTTTCCGTGCTCGAAGAAGATGAACAGTATGCAGAGGGAGAATATAGTGTTGCGCGCGGCGATGTTAGCGTCCGCGGAATGGCAACAATGTTTAAGAAGATTAAGTTCGGTACGCATGAGAACATCGGGTCTGGTCCGATTCACTTACCGGAACGAGAAATTCATACGACAGGTGTTTGGTTCACTTTACCCGATCACGCACGCTCTTCGACAGAGCTCGAACAGGTGTTAGAAGGGGTCGCGAATAGTCTCAGACGTGTCGCACCGCTTTATTTGATGTGTGATGCCAGTGATGTCTTCGTCGTGCCGCAAGTCAAGGCGACACACACGCAACAGCCAACTGTTTATCTATATGATCGTTATCCAGGGGGTGTCGGTCTCGCGGAGTCGATTTATAAGCAACGCGGTGTCATGTTGCGTGCCGCCCGTGATTCGATCGTCACATGCCCTTGTCAGGACGGTTGTCCTGCTTGTATCGGTATGGTTGGTGTAGCAGACGAGAAAGAACGAACGATTCAGTTGTTAGCAGAAATGGAGAAGGAACTATCATGAAAAATCGTCTTAGACGTATGCTGAAATCTACATCAGACGCCGCGACGGAGGATCAAGTGTCTTCCGCTCCTGAAGTGGAGACGCTGAAAACACCAATCGGATGGACTGACGAACAGCAAGCCTGGATTGATCGTGGGGCCGATATTTTGACGTTCGAAGAAGAGTGGATTGTCAGGATCGACAAGAGATATGCATTAACAGATCGACATGGAGACCGAAGCTTTGCTGAAGTGTATGAGTCCTTACAATTGCCGCATCCGCCGCTTGCGTTAGATGTCCCGCTCGAGCAGGTCATTTTCTTTGATACAGAGACGACAGGATTACGAGGAACCGGAACGACGATCTTTTTACTCGGGTTCGCGCGCTTTGAGCAGGGCGGATTGCTGATGCGACAATATTTCTTACCGCATCCGCACTTTGAAGCTGCCTTTTACCATCACTTCCTGCACGATATCGGAGATGATGTCCGCTTTGTGACCTATAACGGGAAAAGCTTTGATTGGCCGCAAATCAAGACACGTCATGTCTTCGTTCGGGAACGTGTTCCTCGTTTGCCGAAAGTCGGTCATCTCGATTTACTTCATGTCGCGCGACGAATCTTTAAAGGAATGTATGATTCCTATCGATTGACAGCGATGGAAGAGCGAATCGGATTTGAACGGGAAGGGGATTTACCTGGATTTTTGGCACCGATGCATTACTTTCAGTACGTCGAACACCAGCATCCGGATATCATGACAGGGGTCTTGCAACATCATCTGGATGACTGTCTGACGCTTGTCGGACTCTATGATGCGTGCAATCGACTCGTCACACATCGAGCAGAGGCGCCTTCTCCGATTCAAGAAAATATCGCGATTTGGCTGGCAGATCTCGGAATTCATGAAGGATCACACGCTCATTTTCAGCAAGTCAAAGAACTATCAGCAGAAGGATGGTTGCGCCAAGGATATTTGCATAAAAAAATGAAGAACCATGAACAAGCTCGAGAGTGTTTCTTGAAGAGCGACAGTTATTTAGGGTATGTTGAGCTTGCGAAGTGGGCAGAGCACATTGCAAAAGATCCAGTGCTTGCTTATGATTATACGGAACGAGCACGACAACACGTCGAGCGACATCATTGGTTGATTACTAAAAAAGAACGAATCTTGGCAGAGCTGGATCATCGAGGACGTCGGTTGAAAAGGAAGTGTGACGTGTGAAAGTTGTCGCCATCACAGGATACAAACCCAATGAACTAGGTATCTTTGATCAAAAACACCCTGGTATCCGGGTCTTAAAGGCAGCATATCGTGAGCGAATGATTCGCTTAATTGAGGATCGAGGCACAGAATGGTTTATCACGAATGCCTCACCGGGTTGCGAAATCTGGGCATGCGAGGTCGTACTTGAATTAAAGGAAGAGTATCCCCATATTCGTCTCGGTATTCTTTTGCCGTTCTTGGAACAGGAAGCACGCTGGAAAGAGCCAGTTCAAGCGCAGTACCTTTCCATTCTTGAACAAGCTGACTTCGTCGAAGCAATCAGCCAGAAACCGTATACGGATCCATCGCAGTTACGTAATAAAACCGAGTTCATGATTCAAAAAAGCCAAGGATTATTGTCGGTTTTTGATGAAGAACATGGAGGATCAGCGAAATTTTTAGTAGAGCGTGCTAGAATAGAAATGGAACAATCCGATTATCAGTTGTTTTTAATTACACAAGATGATTTATCTTGGCTCGAACAAGAATTACAATACAATGATCAGTGGGAGTGAAGAGGATGTATAAGCCATTGTTGACAGCGGACGATATTTACAAAAAGGAATTCAAAACCGGCCTCCGTGGCTATGTCATCGAAGATGTCGATGGATACTTGGATCAAATCATTAAAGATTATGAAGGATTCGAACGTGAGATCGAACGTCTGAAGAAAGAGAACGAGGCGTTAAAACAAGCACCAGCACAACCGGTAAAACGTGAAGAGCGCCGCGTCGAGCAAGCGGAGCCACAAGTATCAAGTTCATCGAACTATGACATGTTACGTCGTATTTCAAATCTAGAGAAGGCCGTTTTCGGACGTCCGCACCAAGATTGACGCATCAAAAAAGACATTTCTGTCAGATCAGAAGTGTCTTTTTTTATTTCCTTCTTTTTGAAAGAATCGTCATCTGAATGAAAACGGTGTTAAGATAACTAATAATACATACTACAAAGGATGATGAACCATGTTACAAGTCATGACTGCTTCTGTTCCTGAACCACCGCGCCGTCGTTTTTTTGCAAGTAAACAAGTGAGTCCGACGACGAGTGAGACGGATGCACTCTGTAATGAAATCCGTCATGTTTGTCGTTTTGATTGGATGTTGTTTGATCGGATTCGTCTTTCTGACACGATAGTCATTCCTTTTGCGCTAATCGGACCAAAAGGATTGTTCCTCGTGTTACAAAACGATGCGGTCGTAGAATGGATGACGGAGGAATCTTGTCATGTCACGGATGCTGAGCATGGAAGAAAAGTGTTTGCACCTCATCCCATCCATCGGTCGAAACAAATCGTTCAAGCGGTTCGAAAAACGCTAAAAGAACAAGGGATCATCATTCCGATTCATGGCATTACACTTTTTCCGAATGCACCACAGATGCGGACGGAACGAATTAAATTCCCGACGGGGCACAGCTTTAAAGATGTGCGGGCGTTCATCGTCTCAAAGAAATCCTCACCTGTTCAAGAGCAAGAACGAAAACAAGTTGCGTTTTATCTCGCGCAACAACAGGAATGAACAAAGGCAGTGAAGCGCTCGCTTCACTGCCTTTTCGTTTGAATTCATCGTCTTGGTCGAGACGCAAGAATGTCTTCAGCTTGATCCAAGTCTTCTTTCAAGACATACACCGCTACGCGATCATCCAAGTCTTTACTGAAACGTCGGAATAAAAACGAAGTTTTGACGCCGCGTTCGACTCGAATCTCTAAGTCAGCTGCTTCGAGTCGCGCAGCGTCCTTTAATAAATCTTCTCCTTTTTCACCAAATGCTTCCCCGATCAGTGACCATCGAAGGTTTTCCTTCGTTCGTCTGCTGACGATGACGAGAAATGCAATGACCAAAAGAATGATTAAAACCGTTCGAACTAGCTGTATATCCATCTTTGCCTTCACCTCACCTACTATCATACCGAGTTAACGCGCATAAAGTAAACGTTCAACATAGCGGGAGAACGATTTACTTTTCAAACCTTGTTGGCGATACGCGATATAACCGTCAGGGCGAATTAAATATAATCCAGATTGCTTGATGCCAAAGCGTCGTGCCAGTTCACCGCCTTGATCGACGACACCATCCTCTTTAAGGGATTGATGGATCGGTACTGTCTCAAATAGATCGGGATAAGTATAGGCGAGTTCCTTGAATGGCTCAAGAAGATCATCGGTTGCATTTTTTGGTAAGAACAGTAGTAATAAGAAATTCCGATCGGCACGACGTAACAATAGTTCGTTCTTTTTCGTCCGCGGGTGAACGACTTCACTGTAAGGCATCGGTTCGCCTGGTTTTGGTGTCAATGGACTAAAGTGTCCTTGTGTGACGAAGGTCGAACTCGCTGGGTAGTGGCTGTTGAGCTGTGCAATTCGGTTCGTCACGAAATGATGTAAGGGTGCGATCTTTAGACTATTTCGAATGACTTTTTCCTGCAAGGGCAATAAAAAAGGAATATTGATTTGCAAAAGTTCCGTCGCAAGATTGGTTGATCGTAAGATCCCTTGTGCCGCTTCCCGACGTTCGACGCTGTAAGAATCAAGTAATGGAAAACTCGCCTTGAACTGATGGACACACCATAGTTTCCAAGCGAGGTTCATCGCATCAGCAATTCCGGTATTCATTCCTTGACCACCGACGGGTGAATTGATGTGTGCCGCGTCCCCGATCAAATAAATCCGGTGGTGACCGAATTTCTCGATGATCCGATTATGGACACGAAACATCGAATACCAATGGACTTTTTTGAGCTCAAACGGTACTTTTGCTCGATTTTGTAAAAAGTCATCAATCGCTTTATGGTCGGTCGGAACAGGTCCGCTCGTTAGATTGCCGGTAATCCGGAACAAGTTCGACTGGAGAGGGAACGACTCGATAACGCCATGATCAGAGAAAAAGATATGAACTTCCTCAGAAGAGAGCGGCCAGTCGACCTCGATGTCAGCCAGTGCCCACGATTCTTTGAACGACTTCCCGCTGAACGGAAGCCCGAGTTCACGACGGACGAAACTGTTTGCACCATCTGCTCCGATGATGAAGGAAGCGTCGACCGTCTCTGTTTCTCCTTTATGTTGTAAGGATGCTGTAACGAAAGTTGGAAATTGAGCAAACCCTGTTAATTCTGTTTCGCGCTCGACTACGTGTCCATATTGGGCGAGTTGCGCTTCAAGAATCCGTTCCGTCTCACTTTGAGGCAACAGCGTAACGAACGGAAAAGGTGTATTCAAATCCGTAAAATCAAGTTTTGCCTGCCATGCACCATTGACATAGAGGTTTCCTTGATTGATTTTGATTGCATTCTCCATCAAGTCTTCTGCAACACCAAGCCTTGCGAACAACTCCAGAGAACGCGCTTGAATCCCGATCGCTTTTGAGACGACAGATGGTCCGCTTGCACGTTCGACGATGCGAAAGGATAATCCATAGCGTGAGAGTGCAAGTGCGAGTGTTAAACCGGTTGGTCCGGCACCGATAATGAGGACATCTAATTTTTTATTCACGGATAACCCCCCTTAATTTACATCTTAGCCAAAACTCGTTACCATTAAACTATTGATGACACGCTTGACGTGTGAAAGGATGAAACTTGTGAACGAACAACTTTTTACGACAGAACGATTGATTGCGAATTTTAAAGAATATATCCGTCAGAATGACGCACATCTGACGAAACGACATGCGTTAAACGCCTATTACAAGACGGTAGCAGGATCGATTTTATCGGACCGGATTGCTAAGAATGCGGATCTCATCGTCCGTATGCGCCATCTGGAAGAGGCGTACCAACACGTTGCACAAGAAGGGCGATGAAACAGGTGAACTTAGCCGATATCCGAAAGCATTACGTAGATTCTGAAGAACGTTTACCTCGTCATGCGGCAGCTGTACTCGTTCCGTTAGTTGAACAGAATGGCGAAGTCTATTTGTTATTTCAAGTACGAGCTAAGACATTACGTTCGCAACCAGGTGAAATCGCTTTTCCAGGTGGTCGGATCGATGGCGGTGAATTACCGAAAGCAGCGGCTGTCCGCGAAACGGTTGAAGAATTAAATGTCAGTGCTTCTGAAATCGAAGTGATTGGAACGCTTGAACCACTCGTGACACCGAACCGGTCGATCATTTATCCGTATCTTGGTATTCTCCATGCGACAGACTTTAATCCTTCGCCGGCTGAAGTCGATCATGTGTTTCTTGTGTCATTAACGGAATTGATGACTTCAAAGCCGATTAAAGGAGATATGGAGTGGCGGATTCGCCCTGGTAAGGAAGTGCCGACCGAACGAATGGCGAATCGAGAAGCCTATCTGGATCGTACGTATACAGTCACGGAGCATTTTTATGAGCACGGGGACTATCTGATTTGGGGACTAACTGCTAAAATCTTGCGCCAGTTCTTAGCTCAATTGACGCGTGACTAGCTTTTTCGGTCGTTATTTTATATGATTAACTGTAATTGAACGTGTCAGGAGATGAGTAAAATGGAAGAAACAGAAGAGTTATTCGATTATATCGTTGGCGATATGGTAAAAACGAAAGAAGGCTGGGTGGCGGAAGTAACGGCAGTATTGACAAATACGGTCGTTGGTGATGTATCCCACACGAAAAACTTTGAGGCACTCGGCTTAGAGTTTGAAAAACAAGTTTTATTAAAGTCAGAGATTGAATTGCTAGAGCGCAAAACAAAATAATACATGAAAGCACACCACATAATTGGTTTGCTCAGACTTAAGACAAAGCGTAATTTTTCTCTTAACGAGAAAGATTGCGCTTTTTTGTTCATCTCGAATCGTTTTCCTGGAACAAGCATTGCGCCGCTTCACTTCATTGCAGGGTCGCTCCTGCTTGTTTTCCCCTAGGAAGCGATTTCGATTGAACAAAACGCTTCTCGCCTCTTTCTTTCGGTATAAAAAAGTATAAACGAAGAAGGAGAAAGACTTCCCATAATGGGTAAAAGAGATCACCATCATCGATTAAAACATACCACCATCATATTGGAACAACTGGTTCCGCAGGACCATCTTGTTTGCAAACTCAGCACACCACATAATTGGTGTGTTTTTTTATGTTCATCCAGCGGACTGAATAATAATGAAATCCTACATTCTTTTGATTTTTGAAGAATTGGACAAAATGACTGAAAACATCGAAAAGATACATTTATTACAAAAGAGTAACAAAGATTAATTCGTAACAGAACGGTTACAAAATATAAAAACGTTGATACACAACGATTGAGAGCGTTTTTTGTAAGCGTGTAACCATTTCGTTACTTTTTGACAGATATATTTCAATTCATAGTGTTCGCTTTTCAAACTATTTGTCACCGTGATACGTTGTGCGGGTCGTAAAACGGCGAGAAAGGTTGGCATCAACATGAAACGAACATCATTCCTTTTATCCCTTTGTTTAGCGGGATTCATATTTATTCTTTTGCCGCATCACGAAGCGTCGGCAGCACAAATCGGGATTGGTACGGAGAAGACGATCGTACAAAATCCATTAGAGATGAAACGTCAAGCTGCTCAAGAAAAGCGTGAACAAGCAGAGGCGAAAAAACAAGCGCGTCTAAAAGCCTTGGCTAAGCAAAAAGCAGAAGCAGAGCAAAAAGCAAAAGCAGCACAAGAAGCCAAAAAGGAAGCACGACAGGTAAAGAAACAAAGTCGAACGCAAGCAAACGCTGACCGTTCCACAAAACGTACGGAAACATTTGAGACGACAGCGTATACGACGAATCCAGAAAACAATGGAAGCCGTTTGTATAATGGTCGCGCCTTAACGGCATCGGGTTATGACGTCACGAATACGATTACATACGAAGGACGTCGCATCGTTGCTGTCGATCCATCGGTCGTACCGCTTGGAACTAAGGTACATGTAGAAGGTTTCGGCGATGCGATTGCGCTCGATACAGGTGGTGCGATTCGCGGGAAAATCATGGATCTTCTTGTCGGTTCAAAACAAGAAGCTTTAGAATGGGGTCGCCGTCAAGTCACGGTGACGTTCGAATAAGAGAAGTTTACGGTTAGGCGGTGGATAGTTTCCATCGTCTTTTTGTTTTGATGAAGAATAAAATAACGATCTGTTCGATGATGGATTTAGAAAACAGGGGAAAGAGTAGACGGAATAGGTTTTAGAATGTCCAAGAAAGGGGAATTTTACAAAGATAATAAACCGGGAAACGAGGGATGGTTCGTGATTAAATTCAAGGATGTCGGCAAAACGTATGCAGACGGAACAAAGGCAGTGCAACACGTGAATTTTACGGTTGAACAAGGCGAGATTTTTTGTTTGATCGGTCCTTCAGGATGCGGTAAAACAACGACGATGAAAATGGTCAATCGATTGATTGATCATACGGAAGGACAAATTTGGATCGATGGTGAACCGATCATGTCGATCAATGAGCATGAACTTCGACGGCGAATTGGCTATGTCTTACAACAGATCGCTCTCTTTCCACACATGACGATTGAGGAAAACGTCAGCGTCGTGCCTGAGTTATTGAAGTGGAAAAAGGAGAAAGTAGTACAACGAGTCGATGAATTATTTCGGTTGACTGGGTTAAACACATCACTTAAGAAAAAATATCCAAGTGAACTCTCTGGTGGACAGCAACAACGTGTCGGTGTCATGCGGGCACTCGCAGCAGAACAAGACGTCATCTTGATGGACGAACCATTTTCTGCTCTTGATCCCATTTCACGTGAGCAATTACAAAATGATTTGTTGCATCTAAACGAAGAGCTTGGTAAAACAATTTTATTTGTCACGCACGATATGAACGAAGCGTTGAAACTAGGCAGTCGCATCTGTCTGATGAACGCTGGAGAGATCGCTTTCATCGGTACGAAGGAAGAGGTACTAGCCAGTAACGATCCATTCGTTCAAGAGTTCATGCGTCAAGTCAGGGGGAGTGTCGAATGAATGGATTGATCGAAACGTATCAAGACCGGAAGACTGAATTGCTTCAAGCGCTAATCGAGCATATTCAATTATCGGTCATCTCCTTGCTCATTGCCTGTGTAATCGCTATTCCGCTTGGGATTTACTTATCACGTAACAAACGTCTGAGTGAGTGGTCGATTGGTGTAACCTCTGTCATCCAGACGATTCCATCACTCGCGTTACTCGGTCTGATGATACCACTTGTCGGGATCGGTACAGTTCCGTCCATTATTGCACTTGTCTTATATTCCTTATTACCAATCGTTCGTAATACCTACACGGGTCTTGCCGAAGTCGATCCTTCGATCAAGGAAGCAGCACGAGCGTGTGGGATGACCCCGATGCAAAGTCTTTGGAAAGTCGAACTCCCGTTGGCTTTGCCTGTCATGATGGCTGGGATTCGAACAGCAATGGTACTGATCATTGGTACAGCAACGATTGCTGCCTTGATTGGTGCTGGGGGATTAGGCTCGATCATTCTCCTCGGGATTGACCGCAATGATAACTATCTATTATTGCTGGGTGCGATTCCAGCAGCACTCCTCGCACTTTTATTTGATGGATTGTTACGTCAAACGGAAGTAGCGACACGTAAACGACAAACAGCACGTCTCGTGACGGCAGTCGTCTTGATGGTCGCGATCGTCGCCGCACCATTTGCGTTCGGGCGTAGTGAACGACCAGATCTCGTCGTCGCCGGAAAACTAGGTGTAGAACCGGAAATTTTAATGAATATGTATAAGATTGTCATCGAAGATGAAACGGATTTGACGGTACAAGTCAAACCAAACTTCGGGAAGACGACGTTTGTCTACAAGGCACTCGAGTCAGGTGATATCGATGCGTATCCAGAGTTCACAGGAACGGTGCTCGCTAGTTTGACGAATGAAAAACCGAAGTCGAATGATGCAAAAGAAGTGTACGAACAAGCAAAAGCCGGTCTTGAAAAACAAGATTTAGCCTTGCTACCACCGATGAACTATAACAATACCTATGCTGTAGCTGTTCCAAAGAAATTAGCAGAACGCTACGATTTGAAGACGATCTCTGATTTAAAACAGGTCGCGAATCAGTTGACGGCTGGATTCACGTTAGAATTTAAGGATCGACAGGATGGGTATAAAGGGATTCAAGATAAATATGATGTCAATTTCCAGAAGGTCGTCACGATGGAGCCGAAATTGCGTTATAAAGCAATCGAATCAGGGGAAATCGATGTCATTGATGCCTATTCGACAGATCCGGAGATTGCGAAATACGACATGGTCGTCTTAAAAGATGATCAGCAACTATTCCCTCCATACGAAGGAGCTCCTCTTCTGCGACAAGAGACGATCGAGGAGTATCCAGAAGTAAAACAAGCACTTGAGCAATTGTCAGGTAAAATTTCAGATGAAGAGATGTCAAAAATGAATGAAGCTGTCGCATACGGCGGGAAGACGGCGAATGAGGTCGCTCGTGATTACCTGAAGAAGGAAGGCGTCATTCAATGAAACTTTTACTGATCAGTAACCCGACAGCTGGGACAAACGGCACGGGGTTACTTGGAGAAGTCATCGAACCATTAAGTACATTATTCGATGAAATCGTCATCAAGAATACGAAGCAAGCTGGAGATGCGATGCAATTTGCGGAAGATTCGTCCGCATTTGATGCGGTCGTCGTCATCGGCGGAGATGGGACGGTGTTCGAGACAATCAACGGGGTCGCAAAACTGGATGATCGCCCGATACTTGGCATCATTCCTGGAGGGACCTGTAACGACTTCGCTCGAACGCTTGGTTTACCGATGGCTCCTCGGCTTGCTGCGGAAGCGATCGCGATGCAACACGTTGTTCAGGTCGATCTCGGACAAGTCGAAAATAGCTATTTCTTGAATTTCCTTGGTGTCGGTCTTGTCGCAGAGGCATCGATTGGCATCGATACAGAAGAAAAAGCGCGTCTCGGGAAGATGGGATATTATCTATCGACGATTCGCTCAAGTCTAGAAGCACAACCCTTCGAATATGAACTGATTTTAGATGAAGGTCGTCACATGACCGGCGAAGCAGTTCTCATTCTGGCGGCAAACGGAGAATCACTCGGTGGAATCGAGACGAACTTATCAGATGGAGCCTATAATGACGGGAAACTTGATTTAGTGATCGTCGATGAAGTAAACTTGACAACCATTCGAGATGTGATTCTTCAAAAAATTGGTCTTGCCAATGATCCTTCCTTTACACATATCTTGACGAGTGGTTTTCAGTTGAAAACAAAAGACGCAAAAGTCATTGATACAGATGGTGAGAAAGCCATCCATACGCCGGTTACAGTTAAAGTGTTGCCGGAGTACCTGCGCATGTATGGAGGCACACAATAATAAAGTACGAATGAAGAGAAGGTCGTCATAAAAAACGACCTTCTTTTTTATATTTCAGTACATATATGCGGTTATGCTTTGACGCTTTAAAGAAAATATTTGATAAAGGATGACTTTCACAGATTCTTTCTGTACAATGAAAAAGTATTTTGAAAAGGAGGTGGAGCACCATGAAAGGAAACGCATGGGCTTCAAAAGTTGGATTTATTTTAGCAGCAGCGGGATCCGCCATTGGTCTGGGGGCCATCTGGAAATTCCCGTACACGACTGGAACGAACGGAGGAGGCGCGTTTTTACTCTTGTTCCTCGTGTTTACCTTATTACTTGGACTGCCTGTTTTAATTGCCGAGTTTTTAATCGGTCGTACGAGTGGAAAAACAGCACTTCAAGCGTTCTCGGCACTTGGTCATAAGAAGTTCACATTCATTGGTGTACTTGGTGTCATCGCCTGTTTCTTGTTGCTCTCTTTCTACAGCGTCATCGGAGGATGGGTCTTGATTTATACCATTCTTGGTTTCACAGGTCGCCTGACGACGATGGACAGTGGTGCGCTTGGTGAATTGTTCGGAACGATTTCCGCCTCACCGTTATATGTCATTTCAGGGCAATTGATTTTCCTCGCTTTGACATGTTGGATCGTCTTACGTGGTGTTCAATCCGGTATTGAAAAAATGAGTAAAATCATGATGCCATTATTATTCGTGTGCTTCATCATCCTTGTCGTTCGATCATTGACACTTGATGGTGCAATGGAAGGTGTTAAATTCTTCATACAGCCTGATTTTTCGGTCCTCAACCGAACTTCTGTCCTGAGTGCGCTTGGCCAAGCGTTCTTCTCCTTATCGCTCGGTGTATCGGCGATGCTGACGTATGCTTCCTACATGAAGGAACGTGGCGAGATTAATCGTTCCGCCGCATGGATCGTCGCGATGAATGTCGCGGTCTCATTATTAGCTGGATTCGCGATTTTCCCAGCTGTTTTTGCTTCGGGTCTTGACCCTGCAGAAGGACCGGCATTGCTTTTCATCGTATTGCCGACTGTTTTCAGTCAGATCCAGTTTGGCTCGTTGTTCTTAACACTGTTCTTCCTTCTATTTGCTTTCGCATCGATCACGTCATCGATCGCTATGCTTGAGGTCGTTGTTGCTTCATTAACGGATCGTAAGGAGAATGCGACATCGCGTGATAAAAAGCGGACGACATGGTTCGCGACACTTGCGATTGCGATCGTCGGAATTCCGTCCGCACTCTCGTTCGGTATGTTGAGTGATGCTCAATTCATGGGGAAAACGTTCTTTGACAGCGTTGATTTCCTTGTCTCGAATATTTTAATGCCGATTGGTGCTTTACTGATTTCGATTTTTGCTGGGTACAAGCTCGATCGTACTCTTGTCGAACAGGAACTCGTGACGAGTCCATTCATGAAAAAAATCGTACCTGTGTGGCGTGTGAGTGTTTGTTACTTGAGTCCAATCGCGATTTTGATCATCCTTGTATGGCCATTATTCGGATAATTGATCACTTTTTTAAGGTAGTCGACAATTTTGTCGACTACCTTATTTGTTGTCAAAAGAATCATGCGAAAGAAAGAACGGATAGTTCATTCTTCGGTCTGATGCGATATTTTTAAAAGTATGTTGAAATATAAATACACGAGGCGTAACATTTCGGAAAAACGGGAAACTTTTTGTTAGACGTTACGTAATGTTAAAATAAAGACACGTAAACCTGATAGAAGAATCAGTACGAAGGAAGAGGGGATGACATGAAGTCTTCATGGTGGATATTTGGTTCCATCGGTATGATGTTCGTATTTCTACAATTGGCCGATACGTTCAACTTCTCGGGAATCTTCATCGCTCTTGGTTTGTGGTTCATTTGGAGCGGTTATCGAACAAAACCAGGTCGACGATATCGGACAGAACGGAAATCGACCGAAATTAAGCGAAAAAATGTGAAAAAGAAATTACTACTTGATGACGAAGACGAGTTCGTCGGAAGTGTCATTTTAAAACCGGAACGGGCGACACGCCGATTTGAAGAGACGGATGATTTAGAACTTCAAGTATTGCAACGGACGATCGAAGAAGGATTCACAAAAATCCAGACGTACGATCAAATTGTTCCCTCCATTCGAGATGGTGAAATCAGAAGTGAGATGCGAATCGTTTCGCGTGAAGCACATGTCTTGTTCGAAGAGTTATATGAAAGTCCGCGCGACGTCAAAAAAGTTCGGGACTTCTTTACGTTCTACCTGGATTCCTTATTGTCGATTTCAGAAAAATATGCCGATTTGGAACGCCGTGGTGCTCAAGTTCAATTGGATACGAAAAATCAATTGATTTCGAACTTGAAAATGATCGGACAAAAATTAAAGCAACAACAAACCTTGTTGCTTGAAGGGGATACCGTTGATTTAGAACGGGAACTCTTGACGATTGAAAAGGTGTTGACGCAAGAGACTGAACAACGAAAACAGGAGGAGAGTTACCGACATGACCCATTCTGATAAAGATACATGGCAACAATGGCCTGATGAGCAAGATCAACCGACGATTTCTGATCCGTCGGTCGATCTGAATGTAGCAGAGACACCACCGAAAATGCCTGTGCAACCAGTAGAAGAGATGATTCCTTCAGATGTTCCGTCAGAACAACGACAAAAGATTGAACGTCTACTGCAGGTGATTGATCTTCAAAAAACGGATGCCGTCATGCAATTCGGGGCGCCCGTCCAGCGTGAACTATCCCAATTCTCTGATCAAGTCTTAAGTGAAGTGAAGATGAAGGACGGCGGGGAAGCAGGAAAATTGCTGAGTGACTTAATGCAACGTGTCCGCCAAATGGACCCAGATACACTCCAAGAAAAAAAGAGCTTCTGGTCGAACGTACCGGTCATTGGTCGGGCGAAGAAAAAAGCGGAGACGTACTTCTTACAATACGAGAAGATGAGTGCGTATCTAGAAGAAGTCGTACACAATCTTGATCGATCAAAATTTGGATTGATGAAGGACATCACGTTACTCGATCAAATGTATCAAAAGAACAAGCGCTATTTTGAAGAATTAAACGTCTATATTGCGGCTGGTGAGACGAAAATCGCTCACGTTCGCCAACATGAAATCGAACCGTTACGAACAGAAGTTGAAGTATCGCGGGATCAAACGAAGTTACAGGAATTGAATGACTTGATTCAATTGACGGATCGTTTTGAAAAGAAAATCCATGATTTAAAATTATCCCGAACGATTAGCTTGCAGATGGCACCGCAAATTCGTGTCATTCAACAAAATAACCAAATTCTAGCGGAAAAAATTGAATCAGCAGTCGTCAATACGATTCCACTTTGGAAGAACCAAGTTGTCCTATCTTTGAGTCTGTCGCGTCAAAAAGCAGCGCTTGAAATGCAGAAGGATGTCACCAATACGACGAACCAGTTACTTGAGCAAAATTCGAAGTTGCTGAAGGAATCGTCGATTGAAATTGCGGAAGAAAACGAAAAAGGTATCGTATCCGTTGAATCGTTAAAAGTGGCGCACCAAAACTTGATCGAGACACTGGATGAGACATTACGCATCCAACAAGAAGGAAAACAAAAGCGCCGCGACGCAGAGCATGAACTAGAGCGAATGGAGAATGAATTGAAACAAAAAGTCATCGAAGTCGCCTCAAAAAGCAGAGAATTACCGAATCGACCATACTAAGGAACACGACATTTCGTGTTCCTTTCCTTCATGAAAGGAGAGTTTGAATGAATAATGAAGAGAAGCAGTTGAAATGGGATACGACATGGTTATTATTCGCACGGATGATGGCAGACCGTCATTCAAAATGTGCCTCAAAATCCGTTGCCTGTGTCATCGTCAAAGATGAAAAGCCGATTTCAATCGGAATAAACGGAACACCTAGTCAGCATGTGAATTGCAACGAAATTTACTTAAAGCAAGATGGTATTCTCTATACATCGCGTCCTGACCACCCGATTGTTGAAGAATTGATTGAACGAAACGGGATTCTCTTTTATCGGTGCGAAAATCAGGAAGAACACCATGAATGGTCGAAGCAACATGAGATTCATGCTGAAATCAACGCGCTCGGTAAGCTAGCAGCTGATTCGACGAGCGCTCGTCATGCAACAGCTTATGTCACACATAGTCCGTGTCATGCGTGTAGTTTAGCGCTCATCGCTTCTAAAATCGATCGTGTCGTTTATTCGACAGGTTATGAATATGGGGACGGATTGAATCTCATGCGACAAAGTGGAATCGAAGTCATCCACTTGCCACTCGCAAACGAATATTTTCTTGAAAAAATTTAACGAAAAAGGGTTGTAAACGCTTCCATTGCATTGTATGATGAAATCAAGCATTGCCATGGTAATTATTCACTCTTCCATTCGGACTGATTTTCAATCGAAAATCGGTCCACTTTTTTTTAGAAAAGAATTGACAGACCTTGAATAGTTTGGCATGATGACTATAGAATATGACGAAGCGGAACGCCGCATTTTCATACAAAACCAATCAAGGAGCTGGAATGCCAGGTCGTTGAATGAAAAATCCTGACTCACATGAGTCAGGATTTTTTTTATGGATGAACAAGTGTCGCTTCCTTGAGGCGTTTAGCACGGATAGCACATTTTGTGGCGACCGCACCTGAAAGGATCGTCATGAATCGCTGACAGAGGATGTCTGGTTGCGATTGATGTAAGAATAGTTGATGTAATAGTCGGTTGAATGCGGCGTCTAGCGAAGACAAGTGCCGTTTGATTGCAGTGGGAGACATATCTTGAATTTCTTCTGCTTGATAGCCGGCATCACTTTGGAAAGCAGAGAGGATGAGAAGCTCTGTTTGCGCATCAGCCAACGTTAGCCCTTGTTCTTGGACATAATGACAAGCTTCACGCAATTCATGAATCAACAAATGTTCCAAAGCATATGACGTATGCATTTGATATGGATCGTACAACTGGACAGCTTGCCGAATTTGATCGCGGGTCACGATTTCGGATACCGTCCATTGATCGAGTGTGCCAACAGCTTCACTGTATAGTTGAGTAAGTGGTCGAATCATCGTTTCTCCTCCTTAAGCATAAAATGGACTTCCAGTTTCATCATAATTCATTTAGAAAACGCTTACAATATCTGTTTACTAGTAGTCGTGATGAAATCGTGTCTGCTATGATATGAGTGAAGAAAAAGGAGTGAGATGACGTGATTCAATTATTCAAAGCACTTCCGGAAGTGACGATGCCTTCTTATGAAAATGATACTTTTTCCATCCATCAATCGAATCAACCGATTGGACTTTCGATAGAGACGCTTGTTTCGGGTGAACGAATCGAAGAAGTTTTACTCGTTGCCTCGGGTGAAATCCGCACAGGTCAAACCGGACGAGAATGGCTGCAGTTCACGTTCAATTCGCCCGCTGGATCTTGTAAGGGGAAACAGTGGATCAATCAAGGAACGGCAGAAGAAGGACTTCGTCCATATCTCGAAACACGAATCGTTCGGGTCGAGGCAAAGGTAGAGGAATATCCGCCGCAATCCGGAAACAAGTCATTGACCGTTCAGCGCGTCACTCCGATTCATGACGCCTCACCGACGCAGTTCCTACCACAATTACCAGCAGATGAATCGCTTGAAACGTATCGTGATCAGTTGCTTGGACTAGTCGGTCAACTTGATTCTCCTTACCAAGAAATCGCGCTCTCGATTCTGCGACAGTACTGGGCGGATTTTTCAACACGACCGGCTGCGCTGTTTCATCACCATGCCTATATCGGTGGTTTGCTGAAACATACTGCTTGTATGATGACGATTGGTCGAGGAATTTGTGATAGTGAACAACCATACTTGATGCTACTCAAATGTATTCAAGAAGCAGAAGCCGATCATAAAAATGAACTCTTCCAAGCAGCTGAACGAGAGATACGTCAATTTTCTTGGGATGACAGTTTTGATGCCCTCTATCAAGCGGCAAAAGGGATTGCTCTGTTAGATCAACGACCGAATCCGAATGAGTTGTTGCTCGGTATTTTATTGCACGACATCGGAAAGCTATGGGAGTATACGCATGCGGGTGCATCGACAGATCGTTTTTCAAGACTGTTGCACGTAACAGAAGAAGAGGAAGAACTGGCAGGTATTGCGCTTGATCCGGACGGTGTATTGATGGGTCATATGCCATATGGTTGTTTTGTTCTCGAACAAGCACTTCGAGAAGAAGATATCCGATTACCGCGTGCTGTTTATCACCGTCTCATGCATATGGTATTATCACACCATGGTAAACGCGAGTGGGGATCAAGTGTTACGCCGCAAACGACAGATGCTTGGTATCTTCATGCGATTGATCTACTCGATGCACGAAAAGAAAAATGGCGTCAGCAACAAGGACGCTAAGGAGTGAAATCATGCAAGACAAAATACGTACGACCGTCATTACTGGTTTTTTAGGTGCCGGTAAAACTACGCTACTCAATCATCTCGTTTCTCAACCGACAGAAAAGTTTGCCTTGCTCGTCAATGAAGTAGGTTCTGTTCATATTGATGAAGCATTGATTGAACGAAGTGACGAAGAGATGATCGAATTGACGAATGGCTGCATTTGTTGTTCGATTCGCGGCGATTTACGGGATGCGTTGCTACGGATCGCAAAACGCCGTCGAGATGGGGAGCTATCGTTTGATCGATTATTGATTGAGACGACAGGTGTCGCTGATCCAGGACCGATTCTACAGACATTCTATTTTGAGCCAGCTGTTGAACAGTCCTATCAGATTTCCAGTGTCGTTACGGTCATCGATGCGTATCACTTGGAACGTCAACTGACGTTCCAAGAAAATGTGAAACAAATCGGCTTTGCTGACGTCCTGATCTTGAACAAAATGGATTTGATTGACGAGTCAAAGCGCGAAACGTTGTCCGCTTTACTGCGCGAACGAAATCCTTCTGCAGCTATCATTGAAACGGAACAGGCTCAACTTGAATCGGATCGACTGTTTGAAACGTTCCATTTTCCAAAAGAAGAGCAAGTACGACTCAGTCAACAAACGGATCAGATTCATCAGTCGGTTGAGGATTTCACGGCATTGACGATCGTCGAGGAACGACCCTTGAACCGGAATCGATTCGGAATGGTCCTACGTGAGGTGTTAGAAGCGTATGCGGAAGATCTTTATCGCTATAAAGGGATCATTCATTTTGCAGATACGGATCGAAAGGTCATTCTACAAGGTACTGGCATGATTTATGGAACAGCGATCAGAGAACCATTTAGTGAACAACCAAAGACGACGCTCGTCTTCATTGGGAAAGGGCTAGATGAACAAGCGATACGAAAAGGAATCGAGGCGGCAATTGAACATGGTTGAACTTTATTTTGACGGTACGGTCCGTCCTTCAAATGATGAAGCAGCGGTTGGGCTTTTCAGTAAAAATTCCGAGGGCGAAGTCACGGAAAAAATGTATCAAATTCAAGCGATCAATAATCATGAAGCAGAATTTATTGCTTTTGCGAAAGCCGTCGAGTGGGCGCATGAACTGATCGCACAAGGCGAGAGCGTCATTTCGTTTCGGACGGATTCAGAAGCAGTTGCACTCGCGGTCGAACGTGAATTCGTCAAGAACAAACGAACGCAGACGATCTTTGATCCAGCCTTCACGCGTTATCAACTCTTACCACTTGCCTTCGTAAAGTGGATTCCACGGTCGGAGAATAAAGCAGATCGTGTCGCACGAGAGGCGTTACGATTATACGAAGCATGATTCACAACAAACACCCCTATCCTCATGGTAGGGGTGTTTGTTCATGTTCGATGCGCTCAATCAAAATTTGGTCGACGCGTCGTCCGTCTAAATCAACGACTTCAAACCGGTACGGTCCAATTTCGACAGTACTCCCACGGGAGGGTACATCACCTAACGTATATAGAATTAAACCAGCAACCGTATGATAGGCGTTCAACTGTTCACCGGGTAAGTCTTCTGTATAACCGAGCGTCCGCTTTAAATCATCGATGTGCAATAGACCATCCGCTAGGAAGGAGCCATCCTTTCGCATGACGAGTTCCGGTTCTTCCTCGACGCTTGAAATTTCGCCAACGAATGCTTCGAGGATGTCGAATAAGGTGATCATGCCGAGGAAACCACCGTATTCATCAAGAACAAAGGCGATTGATACTGTCTCTTTGCGCATCCGTTCAAGCAAGACGGTTGCTTTTAATTGACGGGGAACGATCAGTGGTGACTGAATCAGTCGTTCAAGTTCCTGGACAGGTCGTTCCGTTGATAGCACCTCTTTCGCATCGATGAAACCGACGAAGTGATCCAAGTCACCATGACCAACCGGTAAGTTTCGATGTCGCGCTTGCCGGAGCTCTTGTAAAATCGTGTCGGAGTCATCCGCTAAGTCAATCCATTCGGTAACGGTACGCGGCTCCATCAGTTCGTAAGCGTACAAATCATGAAAATCAAACACACGAGAGACTTGCTCCGCTTCAGACCGATTGAAGGTTCCTTCTTGCGTACCACGAATCAGTAATTGCCGAACTTCGTCTTCTGTCTCGTCTTCTGTTTGCAGGCGATCCAGACCAATCAAACGGAAGATGGAACTCGTCGACTTACTAAGGACCCAAATGAATGGTCGAAGCACGATCGAGAAAAAACGCATCGGTGGGGCAAGCCACATCGTGACCCGTTCTGGACTGACAAGGGCGACACGCTTAGGAACGAGTTCACCGATGACGAGCGAAATATAGGTAATGATCGTCACGACGAGAATATAGCCAATCGTACTGGCATAAGGGGCGAGCAACGCGAATTGAGCAAGCCAATTGATGACTGGTCCTGAGAGAGCAGCACCACCAAAGGCACCATTGACGATTCCGATTAACGTGATGCCGACTTGAACGGTCGATAACAGATCGGTTGGTCGATCGAGTAACTCTAACGCAACATGGGCTGACTTTTTACCATCATTCGCTGCTTTCTCTAATTTCGACCGTTTGGAGGAAAGCAAAGCGAGTTCGGTCATCGCAAAAATTCCGTTTGCTAGAATCAAAAGCAGTACAATCGTTAAGTTAATCAACCACATGAAATCTTCACTCCTTTTTCGATAATAAACTATTCCCCAAAACTGTCTCTCTCATTCCCATTCTGTCTACTTTTGCGTTAAACTAAAAGAGAAATAATCAAAAGGGGGAATTTGTTTATGGAATACCGTGTAGAACGTGACACGATGGGGGAAATTCGTGTACCAGAAGCGCAGGAATGGGGCGCACAAACACAACGTAGTCTAGAAAACTTTAAGATCGGAACGGAAAAAATGCCGATTGAAGTCATTCGTGCCTTTGCAGTCCTGAAAAAAGGAGCAGCGCTTGCGAACCGCGACTTAGGCGTGCTCGAGGCAGAAAAAGCGGGTGTCATCGCTGAAGTATGTGACGAGATCATCGCGGGGAAATTCGATGATGAGTTTCCGCTTGTCGTTTGGCAAACGGGTTCAGGTACACAGTCAAATATGAACGTCAACGAAGTGATCGCTCGGGTCGCGACACGCAAGTTGAAAGAACAAGGCAGTGAGACGACGATTCATCCGAATGATGACGTCAACAAATCACAAAGTTCAAATGATACATATCCGACAGCGATGCATTTAGCGGCGAAGACAGTCTTGTTGGAATCACTATTCCCAGCAATCGATGCTTTGCATGCGACACTTGACGAAAAAGCGAACGCGTTTGCAGATATCGTCAAGATCGGACGGACACACTTGCAAGATGCTACACCCATCACACTCGGTCAAGAAATCAGCGGTTGGGTCCGGATGCTTGCACTTTCGAAGCAAATGATCGAACGGACGCTTGATCCGTTAACGGAATTAGCAATCGGCGGTACGGCTGTTGGAACGGGCATCAACGCACATCCTGAGTTCGGTGATTTGGCTGCGCAAAAGATGAGTGAAGAAACGGGATATGAATTCACGAGTGCGGAAAACAAATTCCACGCCCTAACAAGCCACGATCAACTCGTCTTTACGCATGGTGCGGTCAAAGCGTTAGCGATGGACGCGATGAAGATCGCAAACGACGTTCGCTGGCTCGCATCAGGTCCACGAGCAGGGATCGGCGAAATCACGATTCCAGAAAATGAGCCGGGAAGCTCAATCATGCCTGGGAAAGTCAATCCGACTCAAAGTGAAGCGTTGACGATGGTCGCTGCGCAAGTCCTTGGAAACGATGCGACGATTGGTTTTGCTGCAAGTCAAGGAAACTTCGAACTAAACGTCTTCAAGCCGGTCATCATGTATAACTTCATACAATCCGTTCGCTTACTGACAGACGCCTTGCATTCGTTCAATGACCACTGTGCGATCGGAATCGAACCAGAACAGTCCGTCATCGCTGAGAACGTCGAACGTTCGTTGATGCTCGTCACTGCACTCAACCCGCACATTGGATATGAGAATGCGGCGAAAATTGCAAAGGCAGCCCATCAATCCGGGTCAACCTTAAAAGAAGCAGCACTTGCGACTGGTCTACTAACAGAAGAACAATATGAACAATGGATCGTACCAGCAGATATGGTCCGTCCGAACTTAAAAGCGTGAGTTGAAAAAGCGGGGGAATTCCCTCGCTTTCTCTTTATCCGAGGACGGTTCTTCGGATGTATGGAAAGAGAGGGGATTGGATGGAACGGAGTCGAAAACGGATAGAAAAACAACTGCAACAGACGATCATCATGGTGGAGACGTTACTTCGGATGCCGACCGTGCCACGGACAGAATTGCTCGCATTAGCAAGCTGGCTTGAAGGGCTCGGGAGAGAGGAACTGTTTAAAGGACTTGCCGATCAAGTGAGTCGGGAAAAAGCGACGTGGGAACAAATGAATGCGGTCATCACTCAGCCGATCGTTAAAGAATTACTGCGGCCAATCGTCGATCAGTTGTCTGAACGCTCACGCGCCAATCGGATTCGAAAAGAATTGGTCGTCACTGTGACAAGACGTTTTCTTGAGAATATCAAATGGAAGAAATCGCTCGAACAGGAGCGCTATATGTCACGATTCTTCAGTTCGGTGGAAGACACGTTGTCGATATCACATGATATTGCTATGGATGCTGTCATCATCGACCATGCATCTATCGCGGAATCCTTAGAGTTGACTCAAAAACTGATCAAACAAATGGAGTCAGCATTCGTTCCCGTCATCATCGTAGGTCCGAACCGGTCTGACATTCGTCAAGTCAGCTATGAGATGGGAGCTGATGACTACTGGGATGAGACAGTGACGAATGAAGAACGACATGTTCGTCTAGCGAGACTATTACGAAAATTAAGGGTCGTATCTTCGACGATCTTGGTCGATGAACTGACGGGAGCTTATAACCGGAAATACCTCCAAAGTGCCTATGATCGTCGCGTAGCACGTCTCGAACGTGAACAGCGGACATTTGGGTTAGCGATTTTTGATATCGATCATTTTAAGCGGATCAATGATTTACATGGACATCCAACGGGGGATTTGGTCCTCTCCGAACTAGCTACCGTCGTTCAACAAGCCGCTCGTCTCGATGATGAATTCATTCGTTTCGGTGGTGAGGAATTCATCTTATTGTTTTCAGCAGAAACAGTACCGCAAGCAGTTGCGAGTATGAATAAAATTCGCGAGCGTGTCGAGCGCCATATTTTTGCGAACGGATTAAAAGTAACAGTTTCGATTGGTCTCTCCTTTGCTTTTGATCTCCACACATCCCTGGCGCAAGCAACAGCAGAGGCAGATGAAGCTCTATATCAAGCGAAACGTAATGGTCGTAATCAAGTGGTGTCCTATTCGACAGCGATATCGATCGAAAAAATACCAGTCTATATCCGTGTCGAGGAAGGATTCCTTAAACAGGTACATACGCTTGATATGCCGGATCATCCGAAATACCATATTGAGGTGATTCCGCTAGATGATCAACGGACGTCGCCAATACAATTGGCGATTCTTTCACTCGATCAGTTAGCAAGCGAGAACTTTGTACGATTAGAGGAGTGGAGACAACAACGGGAATCGATCATTGATGCTTTGGTCGTGACAGATCAAGAAGACGATCGTTTAGCCAAGGCGTTATCATGCGGTGCGACAGACTATATCATGACCTCACAGATCGATTCTGATATGGAGGAATGGATTGCTGAATGGATCATGCAAATTCCTTAAAAAAACAGCCACATTTGTCCGTCATACGGAGCAATGTGGCTGTTTTTTAGTTACTGATCATATCGACGAATGATGAACGGATAATCGTTTCCCTCGACCGCATCATAATGTGTTTCGGAAGTAATCTGAAATGAAGATGGGATTTCGGGATAATGTACATCTCCAGAAAGAACCGTATCAATTTCAGTGACATACAGGCGGCGAGCAAGAGGAAGCGTTTGAGCAAACAACTCTCCACCACCAATCAAAAAGACTTCTTCTTCTGAATCGACGTATGGTTGTAAAGCAGATAGATCATGCCATACCGTTACACCTTCGGCTGCAAACGTCTGATCGCGCGTAATGACGATGTTCTCTCGACCGGGCAACGGTCGTCCGATGGATTCGAACGTCTTTCGTCCCATGATGATCGGTTTGCCAATCGTCGTACGTTTGAAGTGAGCTAAATCAGCTGGAAGGTGCCAAGGCATCGCATTGTCACGACCGATGACATGATTTTTTGTATACGCTACGATATGTGTGATCATACGGCTACCACACCTTTAATGTGCGGATCAGGATCATAGCCTTCAATGATGATGTCTTCGAAGCGGAAGTCTTCGATACGATCGACTGTTCGAGCGAAGCGCAGCGTCGGTAATTTTTTCGGGGTACGCGTCAACTGAAGATTAACTTGTTCAATATGATTTGAATAGATATGAGCGTCACCGAGCGTATGAACGAAGTCACCAACCTCAAGTCCACACACATGAGCAATCATATGTGTCAGTAACGCATAAGATGCAATATTAAATGGTACGCCTAGGAAAACATCAGCTGAACGTTGATACAATTGGCATGATAGTTTTCCGTCAGCGACATAAAATTGGAACAAGAGATGACAAGGTGGTAACGCCATCTCATCAACTTGTCCAGGATTCCAAGCACTGACGATCAAACGACGAGAATCCGGATTCGTTTTGATCTGTTCAATGACTTGTGCCAGCTGATCGACCGTCGTGCCATTTGGACGTGGAAAAGAGCGCCATTGTGCTCCGTAAACAGGACCTAGATCTCCGTTCTCATCTGCCCATTCGTTCCAAATCCGCACACCATTTTCCTGTAGATAACGAATATTCGTATCACCCGAGATGAACCAAATCAACTCATGGATGATCGACTTCATATGTAACTTTTTCGTCGTAATGAGAGGAAAGCCATCTTGAAGGGAGAAGCGCATTTGGTGACCAAACACGCTGAGTGTTCCCGTTCCCGTCCGGTCTTCCTTTTTTGTTCCGTGTTCCAAAATGTGTTCGCAAAGTGCATGATATTGTTCCATCGGATGACATCTCCTTTTCGAAAAATCCAAATTTCATTGTACCATAAATTAAGATTTTGAGGATGTCGGTAAGTGTCTTGCGAATAGATAACGAAATAAGCCAAAGAGCGGAATCACGTCTTGCCACTCTAATGATTGTGCATTCCGAACACGAATGCGCCGGAGCAGATAGACTTGCAGAATGTAGAATAATAACAAATCGACGGTCATCGTTCGAACGAATTGATTGGTCTCAAAGTAGATGCGGAATATACTCCAATCAGATCGAGCAAGAGCAATCCAAAGCAATAATGTCGTCACGACGCTAAGTAAGGCGACGACGGTAGGAATCCACCCGCGACGACGAAAAGGAAGAAACGTTTTCCTTGGAATAGCGAGGGCGACATAAGGCATCAACACGAAGGCACCTAAGAAGAACGATCCAATACTTGCGACGAGCGGTCCGGGGCGCATGAATCGTTTCTCATCTAGAAATAGTAAAAAGAAAGCGAACGGATAAATACCGAGTAAAGCAAATAAACTTAACGCGGATGTATCAAATTGACTTTGGTCGAAACGTAAAAACGAAATCAAGAAACCTTCTGGAAAGACACGATTATTTCCAAATAATAAGATGAAGACAATAGCAATCGCCCAGACAAGGAAGAGCAAATATCGACGATACATTTGTCCACACTCCTTTCTCATACCTTCCTTTCCCATCATCTTGGATGTAGTAAACACTTGTATTTCATATTTCATGATATCAAATATGTTAAGGTTCTTGCTTGAGCACCTCTCATGGACATGTTAAGATGACGTTGTGATAATTGAAAGCGCTTTTACAAATTGATGCAATCGTTTGCTCAATATGTAGCACGTTACGTACATAAAAGAGGAGAGTGTTGAGGATGGAACGTAAATGGTGGCATGATAGTGTCGTTTATCAAATTTACCCACGTAGTTATAATGATTCGAATGGGGATGGAATCGGTGACTTGAACGGAATCATCGAAAAGTTGGATTATTTGAAGACACTTGGTATCGACGTCATTTGGCTAAGTCCTGTCTATGATTCACCGAATGACGATAATGGCTATGATATTCGTGATTATGAAGCCATCATGAAGGAATTCGGGACGATGGATGATTTTGATCGTCTTCTAGATGAGGCACATGCACGAGATATCAAAATCGTCATGGACCTCGTCATCAATCATTCGTCAGATGAACATCAGTGGTTCGCGGAGTCGCGTCAAAGCAAGGACAATCCATATCGGGATTATTATATGTGGCGCCCGGCAAATCCAGACGGTTCGCTACCAAACAACTGGGGATCGATTTTCTCTGGACCTGCCTGGGAATATGATGAAACAACGAATGAGTATTACTTACACTTATTCTCGAAGAAGCAGCCTGACTTGAACTGGGAAAATGAGCAGATGCGTCACGATGTGTACGGGATGATTCGTCGTTGGTTGGATCGAGGGATTGATGGTTTCCGAATGGATGTCATCAACTTGATTTCGAAGACACCCGGCTTACCAGATGCGACGGTCCATCCAGGAGCACTGTATGGAGATGGTGGAGAACATTATATCAATGGACCACGTGTCCATGAGTTTTTACACGAGATGAACGAAGCTTCCTTCGGTAAATACGATGTCCTGACAGTCGGTGAGATGCCAGGAGCGACGACGGATGATGCCATTCTTTACACGGATCCGGCACGTAAAGAGGTCAACATGGTCTTTACGTTCGAACATATGGATCTCGATTCAGGTCCGAATGGGAAATGGGACGTCATTCCGTTTGATTTACTTAAACTCAAGCAAAACTTCACAAAATGGCAGACGGCCTTACATGAGACGGGTTGGAACTCGCTCTATTGGAACAACCACGATCAACCCCGCGTCGTCAGTCGATTCGGAAATGACACGACGTACCGCGTCGAGTCAGCTAAAATGCTTGCTACATTGTTGCATTTGTTAAAAGGGACGCCATATATCTATCAAGGCGAGGAAATCGGCATGACGAACGTCGCTTTTGAAGACATCGCGGACTATGAAGATATCGAAATTCGGAACATGTGGAAAGAACGTACGGAACAAGGGGCATCACCGGCTGAACTACTACGTTCCATCCATATCAAAGGACGCGACAATGCGCGGACACCGATGCAGTGGGATGCGTCGGAGAACGCTGGTTTCTCAACGGGAACACCATGGTTGAAGGTCAATCCGAACTATCCGGAAATCAACGTCGAACAGGCGCTTGCAGATGAGCAATCCATCTTTTATTACTATCAACAGTTGATTCGTCTACGACATGACCATGAGCTCGTCGTCTATGGTCGCTATGAACTCTTACTCGAAGATCATCCAGAAGTATACGCCTACTCACGAACGCTTGAAGGGGAGACATGGTATGTCTACTGTTCGTTTGCGGATCATGATGTGAATATTCCGTCTACGCATGATACGTCAGACCGCGTCATCGGAAACTATGATGGGGCCGTTGTTACCGACGAACTCACACTTCGACCTTATGAGGCCATCGTCTTCCGTACGTTTGAAGGTTGATTCATCTAGGCATAAAACAGAGGGCTGACTCAAAAAAAGAATGACGCGTCTTTTCACGCCCCTTTCTCAGGCGAGACACCAAGACCCGCTTTCCTGCTTCATTCAAGCAGGAAAGCGGGTCTTGTTTGTCTTTGAAGCGCATAAATGCGCTGTTCCTATAGAAGTTGCGTGTGACGCGTCATTTTTTTACAAGGAAAGGGTGGCAGAATGATGATCTGCCACCTTTTCCTTATAAATTATCGCTCCAATTGAGCGACTTGTTTAACCTGAGCGATGATCGTATCACGATCAGTCGTTGACGGATTGAGGCGGATGCCATACAGTCTTTCGGGCCCCACTGGCTTCTCATGCAATAACTGACCTTCGATGCACAAAGGTTCTTGACCCTCGATCAATGAGAACTCAACAACGATTTTCATTGATTTGAGGAGTGGAAGTTTTAGTTCTGTGCTGATTGCTAGTCCGTTCGGTGAGATATTATGAATTTTCATCAGTCCATTAGGAGTACGCTGATCATTTTTCAATAAATGAAATTCACCTGTTATTGGTTTTTTCAGCGTATATCGAAAGGGTTCATTCCGTTTGATTTTCATGTAGGCACCTCCAATCCCATTATCCGACAATTTCGTCAAGTCTTCTAGTTTTTTTTGGTCATGCAGCAGCGTCTGTCGATTGTTTCGTCGGATGGATACGTTTTGCTAAATACATGAATGGTGTCGCGAACCAAGCGACAACGAATTTCGCGAGATACGTCGTAATGAAGATTTGCCACCAGATGGAGAAGGGCATATCGTGAAAGGCAATCGCACAAAACGTCAACGTATCAAGCAATTGACTTAATACAGTTGACCCTGTCGTCCGTAACCAAAGCTTACGTTCGCCTGTCTTCTGACGGATTTTTGAATAAATAAAGACATCGAATAGTTGCGAGACAAGATAAGCGGCAAGACTACCGACAGCAATCCATGGTAAAAGTCCAAACAATAAATGCAAGGAATCGGATGTTTCGAGTGCAGCCTTATCAGCAAGTGGTGTATATAAGAGACTGAACTGCATGAGAACGGTCGTCGTGATCAGGGAGAAGAACCCCATATAGACGCCTTTACGAGCGACCTGTTTTCCGTATTTTTCATTGAGGATATCTGTCGCTAGATAACAACTGCCATACACGACGTTCCCTAACGTAAAGACGAAACCGAAAATATCAACGGTTTGTGTAACTTGGATGTTTGCAATGATTGTTGCGATGGCAATCCACATCAACAATCCTGTCTTACCAAATAAATAATAACTGAAAATCAATAATCCCATCGTTAAAAAAATGGAAGGGATCCATAACCATTCGTTCATGAGATGTACTCCTTTCTGTTCATACAGATGAAAATTGTACGCTGAAATTCATCAACTGTCAAAGGTGATGAAGAGATGAGGGGCATTAAAAAAAGACCATAAGTTTCATGGTCTTTCGGACGGTCTTTAGCCCATTCGTTGCAGAGAGTACCGACGACGTCTTCCTTTGACGTAATAGTTCTCTGTCGACGTAAAATCATTCGCTTCCAAAATGCGTTTTGCAAACGAAGCGTGTGGAGATTGTTCAAGGACACGCGCGCGTACTTCGTGACGATCTAGTACCCCGGAATACGTCAATGCTTCAGCAACTGCTTGAGTAGCTAGACCCCGACGCGTATAGGGATCAAACACCATGAAGTCGAGTTGGAAGTAGTGACCCATTTTTAAGAGCAGAACCCGCCCCACGATCGTATCTGCTTCAACGATATCAAAGTAATAATCTTCAGGATAACTGTGCTCGACGGAATCAAAAGCCCGCTCTTCTCCAAGCTCATGGTCATACCCTTTGATTTCTTGCGGAGTCAGTCCATATGCTTGCTCGCCATACTTCAAGAAATGATCATACTCAGCTTGATCGACATGACGTAATGTTCGACGTCTCAATTCCATCACAAAATCCTCCCTCATCCCAATTGATGCTTCGTTTACATTATAGCGATACCCTCCGTGCAATTGCAAAAATTAACTGGAATCGATCCGCAGGAAGAAATCTAAAAAAAGTCATTCTGTAATCATCTTGTGATTGTTTTAATTACCTCGGAATATGGTAAAGTAATGATGTAGACAACTGCATACTGGAAGGGGCTGGAAAACGTGTTCACAGAACGTGACGGAATCAAATTGCGTCTAGAGCAAATCGAACGATTGTATTCGGACTTGAATCGTGAAGCGAAACAATTGACGGAACGCTTACGCCAATTAGATGAACAAGGGGATGAAGTTCAACATGATCTTTCCCTTAATAAAGAAGACCGCGATCATTTGAAGTCAAGCATTGATGAGACGCTTCAGGCACTCATGAAGCGGACGACGGTCGATGCAAAAGTCGAACAGGAAAAGCAAGAAGACCTGATTTCGAAAAAAGCATTGATTGAAGATATCGAAGGATTATTGAAGAAAAAGAAATGAGCTAGCTCCGGCTAGCTTATTTTTTTGTGGAGGAACACATTATGAAACCAACCATTGGACTGACGACATGTCTTCGTCCGACTGACGACGTGCATCATCGTGTGAAGCAGTTGTTAGCGGATGAGACGATACATTTTATCTACGTCGTGCGTCAGAAAAAAAGCATAGAACACTTGCAACAGGAGACAGGATTACCGGTGCTTGTCGTCGATAAACAACGGCTTGATTTATATCCATTAGGCGAGACGACATCGTTCTTTTTCCATCCTTCGAGTGCGGTGTTTCGCATCAAACAAATTGATGCAGGTGGAGGCGACCCTCTCATTGCGATCGGACGCTTATCGGAAGGGATGCGTGTGCTTGACTGCACACTTGGTCTTGGAGCAGATGCCATCGTCATGAGTCATGCCATCGGAGAGCGGGGGCGGATCATCGGGTTAGAAAGTCGGGTTGAGACAGCATTTGTCGTCAAGAACGGATTAAAACGGTGGGAAGAATCCTACGAACCGATCAATCAAGCGATGCGACGAATTGAAGTGAGAGTCAAACACCATCTCGCCTATTTGAAAGAATGTCCGGATAATTCCTTTGATGTCATCTACTTTGATCCTATGTTCGAACAGACCGTCGAAGAATCGACGCATCTCGACGCTTTACGAACGCTTGCGAATTATGAAGCCTTATCCGAGGAAGCGATGGTGGAGGCGAAGCGTGTGGCACGTCAGCGCATCGTTTTAAAAGCACATTATGAAAGTCCCTTGTTTGAACGGTTTGGGTTCGAACGAACAAAGCGGAAGACGTCGAAGTTGCATTATGGCGTAATTGAATTGTAAGTCAAAAAAAGACCTCTGCCGATGTTTCGGCAGAGGTCTTTTTTGTAATTCGCTGATTATTGAACTGCGTCTTTTAATTCGTCTTCCATCTCTTCAAACGTTTCCTGAACGGCATTGACCGGTTGTTTCGTCATCAAGCTGACAACGACCGTAAAGATCAAGCTTGTGAAGAATCCAGGTACCATTTCATAAAGCGTCGTACTGAGTCCGAGTTGAACCCAGATGATGACAGTCAAGGCACCTGAGATAATACCAGCTAGTGCGCCTTGTTTCGTCATCCGTTTCCAGTAAAGAGAAAGCAAGATGATTGGACCAAAGGCAGAACCGAATCCAGCCCATGCATAACCGACAAGTGCAAGAATCGTCGCTGATGGGTTCCACGCGAGAATACTTGCGATGACGGCAACGACAAGAACGGCAATTCGACCTGTCAGGACGAGTTCTTTATCCGATGCGTCTTTTTTCAAGAACGTCTTATAAAAATCTTCTGTCAACGCACTCGAAGTAACGAGCAATTGTGATGAAATCGTCGACATGATCGCTGCAAGAATCGCAGCCATCAAGAATCCTGTGATATACGGGTGGAATAGGACATCCGAGAAACGGATGAAGACTGTTTCCGGATCACCGAGTCCATTGCCTTGTCCTTCGAAATAAGCGATCCCGACAAGACCAGTCATCATCGCACCGATGATAGAGACGAACATCCAACCGATCCCGATGCGACGGGCACTTTTTAAATCTTTAACAGAACGAATCGCCATAAAGCGGACGATGATATGGGGTTGACCGAAGTAACCAAGTCCCCAAGCTAGGAAACCGATGATTCCAAGAATCGTTGTTCCTTTAAGTGGATCAAACAACGAAGGGTCTAATTTTTCAGCGTAATTGTAGGCACCATCGATTCCACCAACGTCTGTCAATGCGACGATTGGTACGAGAACGAGTGCGATGAACATGATACAGCCCTGGACGAAATCGGTCCAACTAACTGCGAGAAAACCGCCGAAAAGTGTGTAGGCGATTACGACCGCAATCGTCAAGAGCATACCATAGTGGTAATCAAATCCAAATGAGCTGACGAACAATTTTCCGCCAGATACGATTCCAGCTGATGTGTAGAACGTGAAGAAAATGATGATAACGAGTGCCGATACGGTACGAAGCACGCGTGATTTGTCTTCAAAGCGATTCTCTAAGAAATCAGGGATCGTAATTGAGTCGTTTGCCATTTCCGTATAGAGACGGAAACGTGGTGCGAGTACGATATAGTTTACGTAACATCCAATCAATAAACCGAGTGCGAGCCAAAGGGCTGATACACCTGTTGCATACATGGCGCCGGGAAGTCCCATGAGCATCCATCCACTCATATCCGATGCACCAGCAGAGAGTGCTGTGACACCTGGACCGAGATCGCGTCCGCCTAACATGTAATCTTCTGTATTCGTCGTTCGCTTGTAGGCAAAATAACCGATTGCCAACATGAGAACAAGATACAGGATGATCGAAATCCATTCTTGCGTCATAAAGTTAAATCCTCCAAATGCAATAGTTTTTTCAGCGATCAAGCATGTATTGACTTGTTCGCCAAATGATATGTTCCCCACCTTACAGGGGATAAAACGACTTTGCAAGTCACTTCATTTTCATGAAAAGTGCCGCCACGCCTAGTGCCTTAAGGGGTCGGGACGGTTTTAGTCCCTGTTAAAGTTCTACTACTCGAAATGTTCTGAATAATTTAATAAAACATAAATGATCCTAATAAATTAGGATCATTTATGTGATGTTAATTGGTCCAAAACCGTTGGTATGCGGCGCTTAAACGGTCTAATGCCTGATCTAATTGTGCACGAGGACACCCGATATTTAAACGTTCAAATGTTTCTCCACCAGATCCGAACGAAGAACCGTGCGTTAGAGCGATTTTTGCCTCCTTGACGAGCCAATCTGCTCGTGTTTTACTATCTAGTTCGAGTGCTTTGAAGTTGATCCACAACAGGAAAGTTGCTTCTGGAATGACAACGTCTAATTTTGGCATCTCTTGGCGAATCCGACGGATGGCATGGTCACGATTTCCTTCTAAATACACAAGTAATTGTGACAGCCATTGCTCACTCATAGCATCACCATACGCTGCTGAAATCGCAGTCGAAGCCAATGCATTCGGGTGAACGAAATGACGTTGTTGGACACGTTCGATCTGTTGACGAATCGAGATGTCAGGTACGATTAGATAAGACGCATAGAGACCCGGAATATTGAACGTTTTGGATGGTGCACTCACTAAAATGAGTTTTTCATAATCCAAACCGAGAATGGGCGTGTGCACGGAACCTGTATAGACGAGGTCCGCATGAATCTCATCGGATACAAGATAAACATCATGTTGCTTCGCGAGTTCGACGATTTGTTGTAATTCTTCTCTCGGATAGACTTTACCGCTTGGATTATGCGGGCTACAAAGAATCATCATACGTGCTGTTCGCATTTGTCGTTCGAGAAGTGAAAAGTCAGTCTGGTACGTCTCACCGTCTAAAAGAAGCGGATTTTCAATGAGTTGTCGTTGATTAGACTGAATGATTTGATGAAATGGAGGATAGACAGGTGTCTGGATGATGATTTCATCACTCGGTTCCGTCAGTGCGAGGACCGTATGTGCAAGTCCTGGAACAACACCACTTGAGTAGAGAATGGAATCAGTAGTGATTGTGACGTCATATCGCTTTTGAAACCATTGTTGAATTGCTCGTTTGGCTTCGTCTTCAAACATCGAGTAACCGAAATGACCTGTAGCAGCACGTCTAGTCAATCGTTCTGTCAAATGGTGGGGTGGACGGACGTCCATGTCGGCGACCCACATTGGAATCAGCTCATCTGATCCATATAGCGAAGGGAGCCCGTCCCACTTGACGGATCCTGTATTTCGTTTCTCGATCGTTTCATCAAAATTGATTTGTTCCATCAGACTTCACTCCTGTTCTTCAATAGTTGAATGACTCCATTTCACCATAGCGGATAGAGAGAGAGTGGGGCAAGTCGAAAAAATAAAGGTTTAACATTTATATGATCAGGCAATTACTAAACTCGAACCTACCATAATGAAACGGAGTGATGATCATGTTGCATTCTAAAGTAGTCGTCGGGCGATCGCCTGAGGAATTAGAGGAGAGACTAAATGAATTTTTTGAAAATAATGGGGTCGGATCAAACGCCATCATTACATTAAAATTTTCAACATTTGTTGCGTCTAAAGCGGATGAACATTATTCAGTTTTAGTCGTCTATGATAACTCGCTAACGAAAACTACACTGTAAATTAGTGACAAGAAGTTGAGCTGAAAAGCATCGACTTCTTGTTTTGTCTTTTTCTATAAGTTATACTAGAATTAGGTTTTACAAGCTTCCGTAGGTTAATGGCAGACCTCAGCAATGGTAATGCTGCAGTGCGAGTTCGATTCTCGCCGGAAGCATAGACACGTCTTCCGTCTCAAGTGATATATACTTGAAACGGAAGACTTTTTTCATGAGTTCGATATTTTTGATTTGAGGAGTGACCTCTATGCATCCAGTCATTCATTCTGTTGGTGATAAGATCAAGCAAGAACGAAAAAAACAAGGAATGACACAAAAAGCACTTTGTGAAGGAATTTGTAGTCAGGCTGAAATCAGTAAAATCGAAAATGGTCGAAATTCCCCAACGATTGATTTGTTACAGCTGATTTGTCGAAGATTACGCATCCCGATTTCATTGTTTTTTGAAGATGAAATCGTATCACAAAAGTTAAATGAGATAGACCAACGAATGATTCGGCATTTGCGTGAAAAAACGTATTCAGATATGGCAAAAGACTTAGCAAAATATGAGAACGTTAATAATGCGGTTGAAACTCAAATTTTAATTCGCTACCACCAAGAATTACTAGACTATGAAAGAGGAAATATTGATTTTCGGACATGTATCGCCTCCTTATTACAAGTTGTCAGACAGGAACAGGTCAAAGACAAATCCTTTCTTCTTTATACACGAATTCAGATGGTGATTGCTGTTCTGTATACGAACCACGAAGAATATAGTCGTGCCCATCAAATTTATAAGGAACTATTAGGCTTACCTTATCAAACAAGAGAATATAAAAAAATTCGAATGAAGATCATGTATAATTTCATACGTAATTTAGTAGAGTTTGAACGATTCGAAGAAGGGCTGCAGGAAGTTGAAAAGGTCATCGAAGAGACAAAACAATTGCAGGATTTAACGTATCTTGGACAGTTTTATTTTCAAAAAGGAATTTTATTAGAGGCGTTAAAAGGATCTGAATCAGAAACAAAGGAAGCGTATACGACCGCTTATTCTTTTTTCATTGCTACTCAGAGTCACTCTTATCTAAAAATCCTTGAAACCTATTTTTCTGAACACCTCTTATTTCCGATTAATGAAAGTGAGTGAATAAACGATGGAGATGAATACTTTAACTTCATCGATTGGTACAAAAATCAAACAATTTCGTATCGAAAAGCAAATGACTCAAAAAGAACTATGTGTTGATTTATGTAGTCAAGCTGAAATTAGTAAAATTGAAAACGGGTTAAATTCTCCGACTGTGGAATTATTAAAACAACTTGCTGTAAGGTTGCAAGTTCCCATCTCTTTGTTGTTTCAAGAACATACCGATGAGGAAAAGTTCTTTCAACTAGATCGCTTCTTATCCGATTTGCTTCGAGAAGAGAAATACAAAGAGGCGTTAGAGCGAATTCACCAGCAAGAAAAGGATAGCATCGTCGAAATCGACATTTTAAAAAGCTACATCAAGACGATCATTGAATTAAAGCAAAATCGAATCGATTTTCGGGCAGCAGCAAGCCTACTCAGCAACTTGTTGATTGAAAAAGAAGTCTGGTCTCAGTCCATTCAATTGTACATTCGAATCAAAATGGCAATTGCGAATATGTATTCAGAGCAGGATTTATTTCATTTAACGGAATCCGTGTATCAGGAATTAGAAAATGAAATCGAAGTTCTTCAGTCCAATACCCATCTAAATGCGCTATTGAAAATTTACTTCAATCATTGTCAGATCCTTGAGTACCAAGGGAAGTCTGAGGAAAGTATCGTCATCGCCAAAAAAGGATATGAGTTATGCTTGTTGCATAATCATACATTTCTATTCGGTCATTTTTATTATCAACTCGCTCACTATGATGAATACTTAGGTGAGGATGAGAAGTCACTCCAAAAACAATATTCAGTCGCCTATGCACTATTTCATGCATTTGAGCACGACGTTCGAAAGAAAATGATTCTTCGCATGAAGGAGTCGTATATGTTGTTCACTTTTGAGAATTAATAAAAAGGATACGTAACCTTCTTGGTAAACAAGAAGGTTTTTTCATGAAAAGTGCAACTCGTTTATTTTAAAGAGGTGATGAGATGAAGGACGAACATCCAATTGGTAAAAAACTAAAATTTTTTCGACAATTGAAGGGTTTATCGCAAAAAGATCTGAGTGCAGGGATTTGTAGTCAAGCTGAAATTAGTAAGATTGAGAACGGGAAGACGATGCCGACTGTGGAATTATTACAACAACTCGCAACAGTACTTCGTGTTCCTGTATCAGAATTATTAAAGAGCGATTCTGAACATCAATTGGAGCAGGTAAATATCCTTGATCAAAAACTTAGTACCTTACTACGCGAAAATGCTTTCGATGAATGTTTTCATGAAATGAAAAAAATCTCAGTAAGTGAATCTTCTGATGAAATAAGACGATTAATGACCTACTATGAAATTGTGATTGCATATCGAAAAAAACAAGTTGATTATCGAACGACCTCCGTTTTATTTACGCGATGGATGGATCAAGAGGATTTATGGGTGAAAGATCCGGTGCTTTACTTTCGAATCAAGATGGCATTATCCATTTTATATGCGGAATGCGGACAGTACCAACAAGCAGAAAAAATATATGATGAAGTATTACGCATTACTACAGAAATCAGCGGTCTAAAGAGTGAACGACTAAAGATTCTTTATAACTATGCAAAATTATTATATAAAATGGATCAGCCTCAAAAGGGTCTTCGTATCATCGAGGAAGGCATACAGCTCAGTCGACAATTGAGACAGACTTCCTACTTAGCACACTTGTATTATCAACGTGGCGAGTTTCATGAACGGATGGATACGAATTTTATGCAGATGAAACATGATTATACGATGGCGTATGAATTATTCTCTGCTTTTCAGATGAAACAATACGCTACTATCGTTCTAAAAACGAAAGGTTCATATTTACAATCTGTACTGGACTAAGATCATGACTAAAAAATACAAGAAAGGAGGAGGAAAGGTTGCGTATCGAGTCATTTGGTAAACAGATAAAACAACTACGAATCGAGAAAAATTTAACACAAAAAGAATTGGCAAAGGATGTATGTAGTCAAGCGGAATTAAGTAAGATTGAAAATGGAAAAATAATGCCAACAATCGATCTTGTTCAACGTTTGTCTCAAAAGTTACATATTTCAATGGGACAAATCTTCATCGATTCAAATGAAGTAAAGCTATTTCATGACTATGACGTACAACTGTCGGACTTTTCTAGGCAACGTCGTTATGATGAAATGCTAGAATTTATGAAACGTTTACCACCTAGTCTTCCTCCTTCCGTTCAATTATTGATTCATTATTTTGAATGGGTCGCTCGCGAAGGTAAAAAAGATATTGATTACCGGACATGTATCTCCCAATTGCTTCGCTTATCGGATGAACACCAAATGGAAATAGAGTATCCTGTTCTTTATTTACGTATTCGAATGTCGGTTGCGAACTATTATTACTTGAACGGTCAATATCCATATGCGCGAAAAATCTATGAAGGATTATTATCGTATGATTATTCGACATATGCACTTAAAAAATTACAGTGTAAAATCATATATAATCATGCGCAACAGTTGTATTTTCAAAATGACTTTAAAACAGGATTACAGGTTACTGAACAAGGAATTCGTTTATCCGTCGAACGAAAAGATACAGCGATGTTAGGACATTTCTTTTATCAAAGAGGATGTTTCTATGAAGAATTGAATTATCCAAAGTGTGATATCCATGATGCGTTTACTCATGCCTATTCACTTTTTACTGCCTTCGGCAATGAGAATCATGCCGCGTTAGTCTTAAAAGGTAAAAAACAATTTCTCCACTTTCAAATGTGAGGACGGAAGTGAAAGAAAGGATGATATAATGGATCACTTACCCGTCTCGATTGGTTATGAAATCAAGCGGCTTCGAAAAGAAAAAAAGATTACACAAGCAGAATTGTGTGAGGGCATTTGTAGCCAAGCTGAAATCAGTAAAATCGAAAATGGTAAAAATTCACCCACCATCGATTTGCTACAACAAGTCGCAAAACGATTAAAGGTACCATTGTCGATGTTGTTTCAAGATCATTTACGAAGTGATGTTTTTCAAACGTATGACGAGCAATTAGCAGAACTATTGCGGACTAATCAATACGTTGATGCTTTAAAGATGATCGAACATGTTCTTTCAACGGTTGATTTTGAGGAAGTTCGTGATTTAGTAGCATATTATCAAGTCATCGTTCAGGAAAAAAGTGGTCAACTTCACTACCTAAAAGCCATTCAATCGCTCGGACGATTACTCAAAAAAGAACACCTTTGGTTTGAATCAGCTACTCTGTATGTAAGAATTCAGATGGCGATAGCAAATTTGTATGTTGAACACGGTGACTTCGATTTAGCGGAGGGGATCTTCCAGACATTGATTCATTCGAATTATCCATCCGTTGAATTGAAAAAAGTTCGCATCAAGATTTTATATAATTATGGACAACAATTATTAATGCAAAAAAAATACCTTGCCGGTCTAAAAATCACCGAACAAGGTATTCAAGAGAGTCTTCAAATAGAAGATGCTCATTTCTTAGGTCACTTTTATTATCAGCGAGGATATTTCACTCAACAACTAAATGGAGATCTTTCAGCTATCCAACGTGATTTTACGATGGCCTATTCCGTATTTCGTGCATTTGATATGCCACTTCATGAAAAACTGCTTCTGGAAGAACATGCAGAGTACGTTCTCTTCCCAACTTAGAACGAACGACCGAATTGTCGGCATTCTTGAAGTGCTTGTTCGATTAATTCAGAGGCACGTTTCGGATATTGCTGATGTCCCTCGAGAATGACAGTCGATACATCCTCAATGCCGAAAAACGCCAATAGATCGAGCATGTAGCGAACAGCGTGTTCACTCGGTGCTTTCTCTTTCGTCGAGTAATCACCACCGCGTGAATGAATCAACAGGACTTGTTTGTCTTCAACAAGTCCAATCGAACCTTCGGCCGTATAACGAAATGTTTGACCAGCTTGAGCAAGGTAATCCATATAATTGTGCAGCGGTGCCGGAACCGTCAAGTTCCACATCGGAAATGAGAAGACGACCTTATCGGCATCTAAGAAACCGTTTAAATACTCCTGAAGTCGCTGTGCATGTGTCGCATCCTCTCCAGTTAATTCCTCGCCTTTAAAGAGGCGACCTGCCGCGCTCGCCAGTTTCAAATCGAAGAAGGGAAGACGTTCTTCAAATAAATTTAAAACCGTAACTGTATCATCCGGATGTGTTTCACGATACGCGTTCAAAAAGGCATCGTTCAATTCAGAGCTAATGCCTTTTTTTTGATGTGTGCTATCGTTCGCTTCAATGAATAGTAAATGTGACATAATCATTACTCCTTTCTATACCTCTCTATTCCCATTCTACTTAAAATCATGACTTCCCAATATTTTATTATTTTTAGAAAATTCAGGTTTTATTTCGGTTCTGATAAGGAAAATAAACGACAGGAACTAGAAAGAGGGGATGGCGGTGAATACACAGCGACGTTCTTCCAATAGTCTGCAATATCATCGAGAGATTCGAGCAAATTATCAATTGTTCGGGATGATAATTTTTGTATTGACGAGTTGTGGTGCCGTTTTATATATCGTTGCCAACGTATTTAGTCGTTCTGGTCTGAACGGGGAGGATTGGACACGTGCACTTGTCATTGCAAGTGCTGGAATCGTGCAATATTTCATCGGTAAAAGTTCGTTGTCAGATCGTTTAAAACCTCATATGATGTCGAGCATTTTTTTATTGATTCCTTATATTTATTATCCATTCATCGATCGGGGAGTCCAGACGGTTTGGGCATGTGCCCTTCTTTTCATTTTAGCGTCCTTAGTCGTCATCAACCGGACGATGCTACTGTATGCAACAAGCATCACGACGGTTTCTCTTCTTTATATTTGGTATCAAACCCCGTCACTTGAAAATACTTCGATGTTTGCATCCGATCACATCGCGCGCATCGGACTCATCTTGATTGCGACGATCATTAGTTTACTGATTCATAATCAATATGTTACTCGTCTTGAACGCAATATTGACTACTTAGCCCGTCTACAGGAACAAGCATTTACGGATCCCGTGACAGGTTTGTCGAACCGTTCTTCTTTTGTCATTGAAGTGGATAAGAAAAAGCGAGAAGGCGATATGATTTGTCTGGTTGATCTGGATGATTTTAAAACCGTCAATGATGCTTTTGGTTACCGGACAGGTGATCGCACTTTGCACATCATTGGTCGTCGATTGATGAATCGCTTTCCGGATTGTACGATTGCGAAAGCAAGCGGAAGTGCCTTTTTACTGCATGCACCAAGCCATTACGACGCACGAAGCCTTTGTGACGATATTTTATCGAGTGTATCAGAACGCGTCCAAATCGACTTTAAACAGATTAACGTCACTGCAAGTATTGGTGTTTCCTATATGAATGACGAAACGACGGACCATGTCATCAATGATGCGGAGATTGCCTTGTTCACTGCTAAATCCAATCGTAAAAATACGTATGCGATTACAGATTTGGCGACACAAAATGAACGAAAACGGGCGCTTCAGTTAACACGCGACTTATACGATGCAGAGTTGGATCGCGACTTTTTTATTTTATTTCAACCTCAAGTCAATGCAAAAACGCGTCAAATTACAGGAGTCGAAGCATTGATTCGTTGGAATCATCCGGAATATGGTCTTGTTCCGCCAATTGAGTTCATTCCACTTGCGGAAAGGACACGTTTCATTGAGACTCTCGGAGGTTGGGTCATGCGTCAAGCCTGTTTCCAAGGAAAAGCATGGTTGGAAGAGGGGAAGGAACCTTTAACGATTTCCGTGAATGTCTCGCCGTGGGAACTGCGCCAACCCGATTTTACGGAGCGTGTATTAGCAATCTTAAAACAGTCAGGCTTTCCTCCATCATTACTCGAAATCGAAATGACAGAACACATCTTCATCGAAGGAACTGAGCAAATCATCGAGACATTAAATGCACTCCATTTATACGGGATTCGGATTGCGCTCGATGACTTCGGAACGGGATTTTCATCGATGCAATCGTTAGTGGAGTTACCGTTCGATCAATTGAAGATTCCAAAAGAAATCGTTCAAGAAGCCATTCATTCAGAGAAAAAACGAGCGATGATCGAGACGATCATTCAGTTAGGAAAGCGATTAGATATGACAATCGTAGCTGAAGGGATTGAATTAGAAGAAGAGGCGACATTGCTCGAGCGATTGGGATGTCATACGTTGCAAGGATATCTCTTCCATCGCCCGTTACAACCAAGACAATTAGAACACTTTTTAACGATGTATCGAGAAGGCTGACGATATGATATATCAAAGAAAGAAAGTAAACAGGCGATGGACATGGTCCATCGCCTGTTCGTATAGCTATTTATCAATGAATCACAGATACCGCGCAAAACGACGTTCGAGAACCTCTTGAATGACTGCGATACAAGAACAGATTCCCCAGTAGATGAACGCAACAACAAAATAAACGGTCATATAATCGAATTCGCGCCCACCGACGATTTTTGCTTTTTGAAAAATCTCAGGAACTGTAATCATAGCAGCAAGCGATGAAGCTTTGACCAGATCAAGCAAGACGTTTGAGAGTGGTGGGATGGCAATCCGGATCGCTTGTGGCAAAATGATGCCAACAAACGTCCGATACCTGGATAAACCGAGTGACGCTGCCGCCTCTTCTTGCCCACGATCAATCGATAATAAGGAAGAACGAATGATCTCTGCCATGTACGCAGCACTATTCAAACTAAAACCGGTGATTGCTGCTGTTAACGCGTCAAGTTGAATATTGATGACCGGCAGTCCGAAATACAACATGAACAGCAACACGAGAATCGGAACACCACGCATGAACGAGATATAAGCGCTAGCCCCGATGCGTAAAAGTCGAAGGTGAGACAGACGGCAAAGGGCAAGGATTAACCCGATTCCGAGACCAATGGCCATGCTGAGCAAGGAAATCCATAGCGTCTGTCCCAGTCCACTCAAAATATAAGGAAACGATTCGACCGCCAATTCCGGATTGAAGACGGACCGCCAATCAATCGAAGACATCGTCAGTTCACATCGACGATCGTCGTTTTGACGTCAGGCATTTGGGAGACATCTTTTCCAGCATAGAATTGCTTCGAAATTTCCTTTAATGTGCCGTCTTCCTTCATTTTATCGAGTTGTTCGTTAATGTTGGATTGAAGTTCCTTGTTATCTAAATCCATGATTAAACCAACCTGACTTGGATTATAAGCGATATCAGGATGAATCGTAATATCGAAGTCTTTGAAGAAATCGACAGCGAGTGTTTGCAAGTAGTAATCATTCAAGATGACGTCTGTTCGACCATTTGAGACATCTCGTAGATATTGATCGTTCGTCGCGTTATCGTACGTGACTTCTTTTGCACCATATTTTTTAGCAATCTGCATATACGTCGTTGTGGCTTCTCCGGCAGCTTTTTTTCCTTTTAGATCTTCGAGAGACTTGATGCCTGACAAATCACTTTTACGAACGATTGCCGTACCATACGTATATTTATATGGTTTTGAGAACGCGAATTTTTCTTTACGATCATCGGTGATCGTAATGTCGTTGGCGGCAAGATCGACTTGACCTGTATTGACGCTTGTCAACATACCGTCAAATGACATCTCTTTGAATTTCACTTTCAAATCAAGACGTTTTGCTACTTCTTTGACGACTTCAACGTCGAATCCAGTCAACTTATTGTTTTTCTCTTCATGATAAGATGTCGGATAAAGTGTACCAGCCGTAGCGACGACAATCGTTCCTTCTTTTTGAATCTTGTCATATGCGGTTGCCTTCTCCTCTTGCTGACCACATGCGCTTAATAAGATCGAGCTTCCTGCGATCAAGAGACCCGTAAATTGCATTGTTTTTTTCATCGTATTATTCCTCTCTTTATTTCCATGATCAATAACTCTTTTCATAGTTAAAAATACCACGGAATCATATGTTCGGGCAAAGTAATACGCGCACAAAGTGTAGAATTCAACCAAAAAAAATATTGAATGAATATCCAAGTTTGTGTAAGCGTTATCAATGTTGATATATGGTAATTCTATCTCTAGAGGTTGAACAAAATGGTGATTATGCATAGTAGCGAATAAACATAAAAGGGTGTAAAGTATAATTTAACTGAATATACAGAAAATTAAGAAGGCAAGGAGAGTGCTACTATGACATTTCATCAATACCCTGAACAGCAGGGATTATACGACCCTCGTATGGAACATGATGCGTGCGGGATCGGGGTTTACGCACATCAAACAGGACGAGCGAGTCATGAAATCGTTGAACATGCATTGGCCATGCTTTGTCAAATGGAACACCGTGGTGGACAAGGAAGCGATGCGAAGACGGGAGACGGGGCGGGTATTTTAACGCAATTACCAGATCGTTTGTTTCGTGAAACGGTTCGTCACATTTCCTTTCCTAAAAAAGGGGATTATGGCGTTTTCATGATGTTCTTACCACGTGAGGAACGAGAACGGGTGCGACTCGAACGAACGTTAGAGTCAATCATTTTGACGGAAGGACAAGACGTCTTAGGATGGCGTACCGTACCCGTCCAGTCCGAAGTGCTTGGGTCGGGTGCCCGCCGCACTGAGCCAGTCATTCGTCAATGTTTCATTGGTGCAAAGGCGATGGAAGGATTGACATTTGAACGAACACTCTTTTTGATTCGTCGCGCATTTGAACGTGAATCGGAGCAACTCGGTCTTGAACAATACGTCCTGAGTAGCTCGAGTGAAACAATCGTTTATAAGGGACTCGTGACGACGGATCAATTGCGTGCGTACTTCGATGACTTACAAGACGAGCGCTATCAGTCTGGATTTGGTATCGTGCATTCGCGTTTTAGTACGAATACGTTCCCAAGTTGGAAACGTGCCCATCCGAACCGTTATTTGATTCACAACGGCGAAATCAATACGTTGCAAGGAAATATTCGGGCGATGCGCGGTCGAGAACGTCGACTTGCTGAGACGACATATGGTAATCGGGCAGAGGAAGTGTTACCGATTCTAGATGAGACAGGTAGCGACTCGTCGATGCTTGATAATGCGTTTGAGTTTCTTCATCTGTCCGGACTCTCACTCGCTGAGACAGCACTGATGCTCGTACCGGAACCATTCGAACATGCTGAGATCAGACCAGCGAAGCGCGCGTATTATGAGTACCACAGTAGCATGATGGAGCCATGGGATGGTCCGTCTGCAATCGTCTTTACGAACGGAAAACAGATCGGTGCGACGCTTGACCGAAACGGTTTACGTCCAGCGCGATATGTATTGTTACGCGATGGTCACTTCATGTTGTCGTCAGAAGCAGGAGTACTCCCTCTTCGTGAACAAGACATCCTGTACAAAAAACGATTAGCACCGGGTGAACTGCTTTTACTCGACTTTGCGTCCGGTCAGTTGATCGCAGACGAAGAGATTAAACGGGAGCTAGCGACACGTCATCCCTACGCGGAGTGGCTCGCGCAAGAAGTCGTTTCCCTTTCAAGTAACGACTTCAAGGAAACACTCGTTGAACTTGGAACGAAACAACGACACTTCGGATATACGCGTGAAGATATCGATCAATACTTGATCCCGCTCGTCGAAGAACAAAAGGATCCGTTAGGTGCGATGGGGACGGATATACCGCTAGCGGTCTTAAGTGAACGCCCTCAATCCTTGTTCCGATATTTCAAGCAACTGTTCGCACAAGTCACGAATCCACCAATTGACGCGTTACGCGAAGAGATCGTCACCTCGACGCTGACATGGCTTGGTCGACAAGGGGAACTGCTGACGCCGAACCGCGCGAACTGTCGTCGTGTTCGCTTAGAGACCCCGATTCTGCGACCAGACGAAGCCCATGCGCTTAAACAAAGTGGACTTAAGCAAAAAACGATTTCGACGACGTTCACCGACTCGCTTGCAGAAGCGCTCGACATGATCGTTGATGAGGCTGTGACCGCTGCACGAAACGGGTATGAATTATTGACATTATCGGATCGTCTCGTACGCCCCGGCACATTGCCGATGCCAATCCTCTTAGTGACGAGTGCGATTCATCATGCGCTGATCCGCAAGGGATTACGTACAAATCTCAGCTTGATCGTTGAAGGTGGAGAGATTCGTGAAGTCCACCATGTCGCGACGTTGCTCGGATATGGTGCGGATGCGATTTATCCGTACCTGGCATATGCGACGCTTGAAGAAGCGATAGGGGATCGTTTTACGGATGTAGACAAACGTTACCAAAAAGCAGTCACGGAAGGCGTCGTCAAAGTCATGTCGAAGATGGGCATTTCGACGGTCTTCAGCTACCGTGGTGCGCAAATCTTTGAAGCAGTCGGAATCGATCGCTCCGTCATCGACCAGCATTTCACTGGTACGGTCTCTCAATTGAGCGGGATGACGCTTGAACTGATGGAAGAAGAAGTCCGACGAGCACAACAGGTTGCAGATGAACGGATTTATTTAGAGTCCGGTAGTGTCTTCCGGTACCGTCAAGCAGGAGAACATCATGCCTTTAACCCAGCAACGATTCATTTGTTGCAACACGCATGCCGTACGAATGATTACCGGCTTTATCAAAAGTACGCTCAACGCATTCAGGAGGAACCGGCAACGGTGCTACGACATCTGTTGACGTTCAAGGAGACGAAGGCGATCCCAATTGAAGAAGTTGAGCCTGTCAGCGAAATCGTCAAATACTTCAAGACGGGTGCGATGTCATACGGCTCGTTATCAAAAGAAGCGCACGAGACGCTTGCGATCGCAATGAACCGCTTAGGCGGAAAGAGTAATAGTGGTGAAGGCGGTGAAGAGGAGGAACGATACGAACGGGATGAAAATGGTGACTTCCGGATGAGCCGAATCAAGCAGATCGCCTCTGGTCGTTTTGGGGTGACAAGTCATTACCTCGTTCACGCGGACGAATTACAAATCAAGGTGGCACAAGGTGCGAAGCCCGGAGAAGGTGGTCAATTGCCTGGTGAAAAAGTCTATCCGTGGATCGCACGGGTGCGTGCATCGACACCGGGTGTTGGATTGATTTCCCCACCACCACATCACGATATCTATTCGATTGAAGATTTGGCCCAGTTAATTCATGACTTAAAACGTGCCAATGATCAAGCCCGGATTAGCGTCAAACTTGTCGCAAAAGGTGGCGTTGGGACGATCGCGGCTGGAGTTGCGAAGGGGCTTGCGGACGTCATTGTCATCAGTGGTCATGACGGCGGCACGGGTGCCTCGCCGAAGACGAGTATTCAACATGCCGGACTGCCATGGGAGCTTGGTCTTGCTGAGACGCACCAAACGTTGACATTAAACGGGTTGCGCGAGCGTGTCGTCCTTGAAACCGACGGAAAGCTATTGACTGGTCGCGACGTCATCCTCGCCGCGATGCTCGGAGCGAATGAGTATGGGTTTGCGACAGCTCCGCTCATCGCCGTCGGATGTATCATGATGCGTGCTTGTCATCTCGATACGTGTCCTGTTGGTGTCGCGACGCAAGATCCAGAGCTCCGTAAGAAATTCACGGGATCTGCCGATGACGTCGTCCATTTCATGACGTTCATCGCAGAGGAAGTACGAGAACATTTAGCGAAGCTCGGTGTTAGCCGACTACAAGATCTCGTAGGGCGGACGGACCTACTCGAACCATCGGAGCGACAACGGACGCATTGGAAGGCGAAGAGTCTTGATTTTTCGCGTCTCCTCGTTCACGTGACACACGGTCCGGCTGAACAACAACAGCATCATGTCGAGCGTTCCTTTGACGCGCGTGAAATCTCGCCGTATTTGGAGGCGGCAGATTTCAGTCAGCCTCAGACACTACGTTTAACGATTCAAAATACAGACCGTGCGATCGGAACGCAGACCGGTGCCATGCTAACAAGACGGTTTGGGGCCCTTGGTCTGCCAACGGATCGATTGAAACTCGAACTGAATGGATCTGCCGGACAAAGTTTAGGTGCGTATTTACCACGCGGAGTAACGCTTGATGTCACGGGAGAAGCGAATGATTACGTCGGGAAAGGATTGTCCGGAGGTATCATCGCCGTTCATCCTCCACGTTCGATTTCGTTCGTCTCGTCCGATCAGTCGATCATTGGTAACGTCGCACTTTACGGGGCGACGAGTGGAGAACTCTATGTCAACGGTCAGGCAGGTGAGCGATTTGCGGTTCGAAACAGTGGAGCAGTCGCTGTCGTCGAAGGAATCGGTAACCATGGACTCGAGTATATGACCGGTGGATCCGTCGTCGTCCTTGGCGATGTCGGAAAAAACTTTGCTGCCGGTATGTCAGGTGGTGTCGCCTATGTCTTGCCGCGTAATCCTGAACAATTTTTACAACGTGTCAACCGCGAACTCGTTTCGACGGGACCTGTCACGCATGTCGAAGAGATTGCGCGACTGAAGACGTTCATCGAACGTCACGTCGCACGGACCGGAAGTGAGCAGGGAGATGCGATTCTAGCGAACTGGGATCATGTCATTCATTCGTTCATCCGCGTCATTCCTTCGACGTATGAGAAAGTGACAACGTTGATGGCTGATTTCGCTAAACAAGGACACAACACCGAAGAAGCGATGTTGCTCGCATTTGAGACACATCTAGGGCGCAGAACAGGAGGGGTACGATGAAACGACGCGATCAATTCATGACAGTTGCTCGTTCGGGTGGAACGGAACGACATCCAAGCGAACGAGTGGGTGATTTTAAGGAATATAAGACGGCTTTGACGGAAGCAGAAGCGAGTCAACAAGCAAGTCGATGTATGGATTGTGGCACCCCGTTTTGCCATGTAGGGGAAGTATTTGATCAAGTGAAGATTGGTTGTCCAGTCTATAACTTGATTCCAGAATGGAACTTGCTCGTAGAAGAAGGACGTTTTCAAGAGGCACTCGATCGCCTTCTTGAGACGAACAATTTCCCGGAATTCACGGGTCGCGTCTGCCCGGCGCCATGTGAAGGGTCGTGTACGTTGTCGATTCATGAACCTGCGGTCGCAATCAAAGATATCGAACGGACGATCATCGACATTGGCTTTGAAAAAGGATGGGTCGTGCCCCGAATTCCAGCAATACGATCAACACGTTCGATTGCCATCGTTGGATCTGGTCCTGCCGGTCTTGCGGCTGCCGATCAGCTGAATCAAGCCGGTCACCAAGTGACGGTCTACGAGCGGGAAGATCGGATTGGCGGATTACTCACGTACGGTATACCAGCCATGAAACTTGATAAAGAGGTCGTACAGCGCCGTGTTGATTTGCTTGAAGCAGAAGGGATCCACTTCCGGACGAACGTCACGATCGGTGCAGATATCACTCTCGAGACACTTGAAGCGGAGTATGACGCCGTCATCTTATGTGTCGGCGCGACGGAACCACGCAAATTAACGGATGCGCCAACGCGTGGAGTTGGTTATGCGATGGATTATTTGACAGGGGTGACACGTCACGTGCTCTCGCAAGAACCGTTGTCTGCTGATCATGACGCAAAAGATAAAGATATTCTCGTCATCGGTGGAGGCGACACCGGAGCGGACTGTGTGGCAACAGCACTCCGTCAACGTTGTCGCTCCGTCGTCCAATTCGGTAAACATGAACAACCGGGTACGACGCGTGCAGCAGGAAACATGTGGCCGGATACACCGTCACTCTACTCCATCGATTATGGGTACGCAGAAGCGTTTCAACAATTCGGTCGGGATCCTCGTGAATACTTGATCGCGATCAAGCGTTTCACAACAAGTGAATCGGGTCAAGTCACCGGTGTCTGGACGATTCAGACGACGAAAACAAAAAATGAATCGGGTACAGTGATCTTTGAGGAGATCGAAGGGAGCGATCGTTACTTCCCAGTCGATCAAGTCTGGATTGCCATTGGATTCAGTGGTGTCGAAGAGAACGTACTCGAACATTTAGCAGTCGCCTCGGAACGAGGGAAAATCAAGACGACGCGTTACGCAACGAACCGACCAGGCGTATTTGCCGCAGGTGACGCAAGACGTGGTCAATCACTGATCGTCTGGGCGATTCGCGAAGGTCGTGAAGTAGCGGAAGCCGTCGGACAATATTTAAAAGCAATGCAACAAACAGGCTAAATCACATCGTCTGGATTTTCTGGCAACATCGGAAATCCAGGCTTTTTTGTGTTTGGCAAAGAAATCTGTCAGTTCAAAAATAACTATTGATTTTGTTTCAAGGTGAAACACCGAAAATATTTCTGCTATTCTTATAAAATGAAGAGGAGGTATGACAGATGAATTCAGAAATCATCTATTTCGTATGCGAGAGTGGAATGGCGAGTAGTATCATGGGGGCTACGATTTTAAGAAAGCGCTTACTTGAATGCGGTATTACGACAGACGTCAAGACATGTCGGATCGCAGAACTACCTGATCAAGCAGCTTTTATCGTCGGAGAAACGCAACTCGTCCATCGACACGTATGGAAAACACATTGTTCGGTTCATCCAGTCGATCGGATTCTTGATCCGACTGCATATGACGTCATCCTCGAATCTTGGCAGAAAAGAGTGAGGCTGCATGACTGAATTTACACCACGGGAACATGATATCTTATTTTTCCTCTTATCACGTGAGGAACCTGTTCAAATACAAGAGATTGCGGAAACGCTCGAGACATCGGAACGAACGATTCAACGTGAACGCGATCGTCTTGCCCAGTCTTTAGAAGATCATGATTTGCGTTTGACATATGTTCGCGGCAGAGGTCTCTTAATTGAGGGAACGGACGAAGCCAAACATGCATTACGGGACCAACTCTTGTTGTCACATAAACAATTACCGAACGCTGAAGATCGCCAAGTCGAGTTAGCGTATCGGCTACTACAAGAAGAAGGGATGGTCAAATTACAGGCGATCGCCCATGCGATGTATGTGGCTCCGAGCACGGTTAGCCAGGATTTAGAGCGGATTGATGAGTGGTTTCTACAATATGACCTTGAAATCAAGCGCAAAAAAGGTATTGGTGCCGAAGTCATCGGCGAAGAAATCAACAAACGCCGTTTACTGATTTCATTGATCTTTACGCAATGGGATGTTCTCGCTTTCTATCGCTTGTTACAAGGCGACGCCGGGCAATTACCTCATCTGTTACGCATGAATCGAACATCCTGGCTTGAGATGATCAATCAAGCGTACGCGGTCATAGCGCCATTGACGAAAGAAGGGCGTCTCAATGACCGACAAATCATGCGTGCGACACTCAGCTTAGCTTTACAAGCGTTACGCAAAGATCAGTTTCCGATGCGTTACGAGTTAAAAGCGTATCCGGTCGAAATCCTCAAATGGGTGGAACGCGTCGAAGAGCGATTACCTGACACGTTGTCGATTGCCGAACGCCAATGGTTATCAGAAGAATTGCGTGCTTTCTTTCAATCGGACGCAGGAGATACGGAAGAACTCGTCACGCGCCTTCGTGTAAAACGATTGATTGAGCATGTCTCCTTATTATATGGAACGAACTTTACGAAGGATCATGCGCTAGAACGCGGACTCGTCTCGCATATTCAATCGTACACACGTCAAAATAGCGTCAATCCGTCCTATGTCATCAAACAAATCGAACGGGAATATCCGCGCTTGTTTGATGCGGTCAAACAAGCAGCACTGTCGATCTTCACCGATGCGACATTTGAAGACGTAGATTTAGCATTTTGGGTCATGCATTTCGGTGCCGTTCTCAGCAAACCGACACCAAAACTCCCATATCGTGTTCTAGTCGTCTGCTCTGCTGGACTCGGTTCCTCTAAGTTGTTGATGAATCGGCTACGGCAAGAATTCGCTGAACTCGAGCACATCGATAACTCGTCCTTGTTTGGCATCGAACGGTTACCAATCGATTCGTACGACTTTGTATTGTCGACTGTACCGTTGCCTGACATTCGTCCACCACATCTTCTCGTCAACCCGTTGCTTCCTCAGGATGAGGTCGAACGGATTCGGAAATTAATTCTCGCCTTGCCTAAATCCTTTCAACCGGCACCGCGAAAGACAAAAACGGAATGGCTCGATCTTGAGCAATTGCATCGGCTCGTTGCATCGTCCATTCAAGTATCGGACGGATTCCGAATGGAACGGTTAGAGCGCGTGGGCGATGGGATTGAATCGCTCTTGTTTGAGATCAGTACACGCATGGTCGAGCAAGGATTGGCGAAGTCAGCTGTTTCGCTCTCTGGACAATTGCTACGTCGTCATGAGATGTCAGGTCTTGGTATTCCGGGAACGCGGCTTGCGCTGTTTCACGGACGCGATGCGACGATTCAACGAGGGGGATTCCTCATCTTTGAATTGCCTGAACCGATCGACTTGCTCGGAATGGATCAACAGTTACAATCCGTCGAACGGCTCCTCGTCTTGGTCGCACCGGAAGAGACCTCGAACGAACTGCTTGAATTACTCAGTTCGATCAGTGCTGCGATCATCGAGAGTCCCGAACAAATGGATCAATTCGAGTTCGGGGAGGAACAGACGATTCGTCTGCTTTTGAATCGAACGTTTCGAACGGTCATTGATCAATTCCTAGGTCACACTTGAAAAATCCCTGTCACTCCATTCCTGAAGTGACAGGGATTTTTTCACATCAAGCAGGCTTCTTTTCAGTCTGTCCAACTTCTTGGACAAAGACTGAACTAGGAAAGATTGAGTAAGCGCTTGCAGTACTCTTACAATAAGGTTATAGCAAAGCAATCATCTTATCAACTCATACACGAAATGGAGGCTAACGCAATGGCGACAGCTCAAAATGGAGCACGGGGCATCCGTGTACAAGTTCAACGGTTCGGAAGCTTTTTAAGCGGTATGGTCATGCCGAACATCGGTGCATTCATCGCCTGGGGTATCATCACGGCACTGTTCATCCCAACTGGATGGGCACCAAATAAGGAACTCGGTGAACTCGTCGGTCCGACAATCACCTATCTTTTACCGTTGCTGATCGGATACACGGGCGGGAAATTAATGCATGACGTCAGAGGAGGCGTCGTCGGGACGCTCGCGACGATGGGGGTCATCGTCGGAACAGAGATTCCGATGTTCCTCGGTGCCATGATCATGGGACCACTTGGCGGATACGTCATCAAAAAGTTCGATCAGTTGATCGAAGGAAAAATCAAACCAGGTCTCGAGATGCTCGTCAACAATTTCTCGGTCGGAATCATCGGTGGTTTGTTGATGCTCGGTGGATTCAAAGTGTTCGGACCACTCATGACAGGTCTTGACGACATCATGGCTGCAGCAGTTGGTGCGATTGTCAGTGCACACTTATTACCGCTTGCCAGTTTGTTCATCGAACCAGCGAAAATTTTATTCTTGAACAATGCAATCAACCACGGTATCTTAAGCCCTCTTGGTCTCGATCAAGTGAATGAAGCAGGAAAATCGGTACTGTTCTTACTCGAAGCCAACCCAGGTCCAGGTCTCGGATTGTTACTCGCTTACTCGTTCTTCGGTTCTGGTGCAGCAAAGAAAACAGCACCGGGTGCTGCGTTCATTCAATTCATCGGTGGGATTCACGAAATTTACTTCCCGTATGTCTTGATGAAGCCGGTCTTATTGCTTGCGATGATCGCAGGCGGTATGAGTGGGATCCTCACATTCGTCCTATTTGATGTCGGTTTAGTCGCACCTGCTTCACCAGGTAGTATCATTGCGGTTCTTGCAATGGCATCCCGCGGTTCTTACGTCGGATTGATCGCCGGTGTCCTTGTTTCAGCATCTGTGACCTTCGTTGTCTCAACTGTTCTGCTGAAGACAAGCAAAGCAAAAGAGACATCCCTTGAAGAAGCAAGCGCGAACGTCAGTGCGATGAAAGGCAAACAATCGATTGCCTCGACACTCGTTTCAGCTGATGCCAAACCACTTGCGGAAGTCGAACATATCATCTTCGCTTGTGACGCTGGTATGGGATCGAGTGCGATGGGGGCATCTGTCCTTCGCAATAAAATCAATAAAGCGGGCTTACCGATCAAAGTGACGAATACGTCGATCAGTCAACTGCCGCAAAACGCCGAACTGATCATCACGCATCGTGATTTGACGGAGCGAGCAATGGAACAAGTCCCAACGGCAGAACACCGATCAGTCGATAATTTCTTAAATGCCGGGTATTATGATCAACTCGTCCATGAGATCGAAACAGCACGGAATAAGATTTCTTAAAAATAAAGAGAGAGACACTCAAGGAGGAATAAACATGACAACGACAATGAACCTTTCACCGGAACTTGTATTATTGGACCAACAATTCGCAGACGAGACGGCAGCCATTACGGCTGCCGGTCAACTCCTCGTCGATCACGGGTATGTCGAAGCGGGTTATATCGATTCAATGCAGGAGCGTCATGCTTTATCGACGGTCTACATCGGCAACCATGTCGCGATTCCCCACGGAACAGAGTCGGCTAAATCGCAGGTCAAGAAAACAGGACTATCGATTCTACAAGTACCGCAAGGCGTAACGTTCGGAACGGAACAAGCACGACTCGTCATCGGTATCGCTGGCGTCGGGGACGAACATCTCGAGTTGCTCTCGAATATCGCGGTCATTTGCTCCGATGAGGAGAACGTCGAGCGTATCGTGGCAGCGACATCAAAAGAAGAAATCATCGCCTTATTGACAGCGGAGGTGTAAGCATGAAAGCCATCCATTTTGGTGCCGGTAATATCGGACGTGGGTTCATCGGCTTACAACTCGTCAAGACGGGTTACGAAGTCTGTTTCGTAGATGTCAATACGACGGTCGTCGATGCATTAAAAACGAGACAAACCTACGAAGTAGGTTATGCCTCTGAACAAGGAGGACGTGAACGGGTCAACGGCGTGACAGCACTCAACAGTTTATCTGAACCGGATCAAGTCATTGCAGCGATTCGCGATGCAGATGTGATTACAACAGCTGTCGGCCCGAGCTTGTTGTCGAAAGTGGCTCCTTTGATCGCGGAAGGGTTACGTCAACGTGATCAACAGACACCTGTCTATGTCATTGCGTGTGAGAACATGATTGGTGGGTCAAAACACTTGCAAACAGAGGTGGCGAAACATCAGCCGGTAGCGGAGAATTGGTATTTCCCGAATGCAGCGGTTGACCGGATCGTGCCGCTTCAGCATCATGAAGACCCGTTGTACGTCGAAGTGGAAGAATTCTTCGAATGGGTGATTGAGACGACTGGACTACCGGAAGCCTATCCACGGATCGAAGGTGTCACCTATGTCGAGAACATCGAACCGTTCATCGAGCGGAAGCTGTTCACCGTCAACACGGGACATGCGATCGCTTCTTATCTCGGAGCACTATTCCATAAAGAGACAATCGCTGAAAGTTTAACGGATCCACGCATCCGTCGTGGTGTCCAGACAGCACTTTACGAAACAGGGTGGTTGTTACTTGAAAAGTACGGCTTTAATCCGGTCGATCATAGTGCGTATATCCAAAAGAATATGAAACGCTTTGAAAACCCGCGAATTCATGATGAAATCATTCGTGTCGCTCGTTCACCGATTCGTAAACTGAGTCCAAGTGACCGACTCGTCAAACCAGCAAAGGAATTGATGGAGCGTGGGATCGAAGCAGATGGATTAGCACGCGGGATCGCAGCAGCCCTGACCTATTTCGATCCAAATGATTCAGAATCTTCTGAATTAAATGCGTATATCACGAAACATGGAATTGAAGATGCGTTAAACGCATACCTAAAACTGTCAGCAACGGATTCACTTGGATCTCGAATCATTGAACATTATGAAGCGATGCAACAACAAGTCAATTCGATTGCTTGAGAATAAGTGTGCGCACCACCCTTCACGTCACGTGAAGGGTGGTTTTGTATTTCAAATAACATGTAGCGCATCGTCATCGAAATAACCAGTTTTTGAAATTCTTCTATCACAATTTGATTACAATTTGTATATTAAATTTGGAATATTCGAAAACGAATATTTAGCGATTAAAATACATTGTACGCTATATGAACGGAACATCTCTATTCCGATTTTTCAGGTAAGAGAAGGTGATCATATGTTGAATTATAAAGTGAACGTATATAGATTAAACGGAGCACGACCAAAAGCAACAAAAGGAACCGGACCAAAACATTTGATTTATTCGAGTCAGTTTTCTTCACGTACACCAGTCCATTTATTGCATCAACTCATCTTGAATCGTTTGTTGGTTGAACAAGAAAAAAATCTTGATTTGACGTATACGATCGAAGTAAATGCGGTACTTGATCAATTCGTGATCGACGTCCGTGTCTTTTCAACAGATACGGTCAGTGTACAAGTCGAGCGTGACTTGATTGAAATCATTGAACGTGAAGAAGTCCGTCATATCCCAGCGCTTGAAATCGGAAAACCGGATTTCGCGGAATTCGCTCACATCGTCTTAAAGGTCAAGGAAGGCGGACCACGCCTGTCACAAGAGGATACGCAACGAATTTTCAATGAGTCTGGAGTTCGAGGGCGAATCATCCTGCATAAAGAGCGCATCGATAGTCATGAACCTTCCCATTCGATACAGTTATTGATCGGTGGGGCCGAGAAGTGTTTGTATAGTCTTTCGCAATACCAGCTTGATCCACTTTTCCGTAAACATGGGTTGACGATTCAATCCTTGAATCTGTTACCGTTTGATTTATTCATGATTCGTGACAAAATCGCGATGCTGTCTTCGGCAGATGCTTCGCAACTGTGGATTGATGACATCACGACATCTAAGAACGGACGATCACATCAGATTTGTTTTAACGATGGGAATGAATGCATGACGGTCATCTGTGATCTTCATGGATCAATTCGTTCTTATAAGTGTTCGTGATGGTTTAACTCTTCTTCGAATAGGCTACATTCTTAACAGAGGTTCTAACGAAGGGGAGTCGAGCAATCATGTTATCTAAACAACAGACGGAAGAATTCAAGCAACGGTTATTAAAGGAAAAAGAAAAGACGACATCAAACATCGAACAACGCGATACGGATTACGATGAAGGTGAATTGTCGAGTTACGATAATCATCCTGCCGATTCCGGCGATGAATTGTTCTTGCGGGAACGCGATCAAGCGATCACGGACATGCAAGAGGATATGCTCTCTGATGTGGATCGTGCCCTAAAAGCGATCGAGGACGGAACGTATGGCATTTGTAAGGTCTGTGGAAAAGAGATTGAGATTGAACGTCTTGATATCATTCCGGAAACGCTATTATGTATCGAGCATGCAAAAGAAGAAGCAGAACAAAATGAGAACGATCCGAATTCGCGACCAAGTGAAGAAGATGTACTGGATCCATCTGTCACTGCCCGCGGGAAAGACATCGACGGTGATACGGATGGATTCTCGAAAGTAAGTGATTTCGGTAGTTCCGATACACCGTCTGACCAAGAAGACGGAATTGACCCGACACGGTCTTGACCGGCAAAACATCTCCCGAAAATGGAGATGTTTTTTTCTCGAAAAAAATCACAAATAGTTACCGGAATTTTTTGACTTTTCATATAATTTTGGTACGATGGTATCGAGGGGGCTGTTTTAGCCTATATTAAAATGTAAGCGCATACAAGCATCCGTCTCACTGCTTGACCATTTTAGTTGAGGGAGGAAATAACGCATGATTTATGACATTCCGAACAAGCAAGGGTCAAAAGTACAGTACAAGGAACGGTATGAAAATTACATCAACGGAAAGTGGACGGCACCTGTCGGGGGAGAATATTTTGATAATGTCACACCTGTCACTGGTAAAGTATTGTGCCAAGTCGCTCGTTCCGGTAAGGAAGATATCGAACTGGCTCTTGATGCAGCACACGCGGCAAAAGAAGCATGGGGGAAAACGTCTGTAACGGAACGCTCAAACATTTTAAATAAAATCGCCAACCGGATGGAAGAAAACCTCGAGATGCTCGCTTATGCAGAGACACTTGAGAATGGGAAAGCGGTCCGTGAGACACTCAACGCCGATCTACCGCTCGCAATCGATCACTTCCGTTATTTCGCCGGTGTCATCCGTGCCCAAGAAGGTTCGGTCGGCGAACTTGATCAAGACACGGTAGCGTACCACTTCCATGAGCCACTTGGCGTCGTTGGTCAAATCATTCCATGGAACTTCCCACTCCTGATGGCTGTCTGGAAGCTGGCACCGGCTCTTGCAGCAGGAAACTGTGTCGTCTTAAAACCAGCAGAACAAACACCAGCGAGCATCATGGTGCTCATGGAACTTGTTGAAGATCTATTGCCGCCTGGTGTCGTGAACATCGTCAATGGATTTGGTCTCGAGGCAGGAAAACCGCTCGCTTCAAGCAAACGAATCGCAAAAATCGCCTTTACGGGAGAGACGACGACAGGACGTTTGATCATGCAGTACGCATCACAAAATTTGATTCCAGTCACACTCGAACTCGGTGGGAAATCACCGAATATTTTCTTTGAAGATATCATGCAGGCAGACGATGCTTTCTTCGATAAAGCAATCGAAGGATTACTGATGTTCGCGTTGAACCAAGGGGAAGTCTGTACGTGTCCGTCGCGTGCCTTGATTCAAGAATCGATTTACGAACCGTTCATGGAACGTGTTCTTGAGCGCGTCAAAGCCATCAAGATCGGAAATCCCCTTGATTCGGACGTCATGATGGGGGCTCAAGCTTCGAACGAACAGATGGAGAAAATCCTTTCGTATCTGGAAATCGGTAAGTCGGAAGGCGCAGAATGTCTCATCGGTGGAGAGCGTAATATGCTCGAGGGGGATCTCGCAGAAGGATATTACATCCAACCAACGATCTTCAAAGGACACAATAAGATGCGAATCTTCCAAGAAGAAATTTTCGGACCGGTCCTATCGGTCACGACATTCAAGACGGAAGAAGAAGCACTCGAAATCGCGAATGATACGTTATATGGTCTTGGTGCCGGCGTCTGGACACGTGACATGAACCGTGCTTATCGATTTGGACGTGCGATCGAAGCAGGACGCGTCTGGACGAACTGTTATCACCAATATCCAGCTCACGCGGCGTTTGGTGGTTACAAAATGTCAGGTATCGGACGTGAAAATCATAAGATGATGCTCAACCATTACCAACGGACGAAAAACCTACTCGTTAGCTATAACCCGAATAAACTCGGTTTCTTCTAAGTCGGAAAGGACGTGGATGCAAATGGTGGAACGTGTTCAGGCGACAGCAGCTTGTCTAGAGTTAATCGACCAGTTGAGAGAAAAACACGGTCCGTTGATGTTTCATCAATCTGGTGGTTGTTGCGATGGCAGTTCCCCGATGTGTTTTGCGCAGGGTGATCTATTCCTGGGAGATCAGGATAAAAAACTGGGAGAGATCGGTGGTTGTCCGTTTTATATTCATGAAGATCAATATGAGTACTGGAAACATACGCAACTCATCATTGATGTCGTGGATGGTCGAGGCGGAATGTTCTCTCTTGAAGGTGTCGAAGGGAAACGTTTTTTGACACGCTCCCGTGCGTTCACGCAAGAGGAATACGCTGAACTATCAGCATCAAGCTAATGAAAAATCAAACACGGTTTCGTCGAGGTGACTTGTTCATTCAGGTCGCTCGTACGGAATCGTGTTTTTTTGTTCGTATCACGACGTTCGAACAGGATAAAAGTTGGTAATGCGGCATAAGAACGGTATAATGAACTCATATTTTGACGAGAAGATAGTTTCACACTATGACATTATAGGGGGTCACCATGAAATATCCATTTTTAGGTTGGACAGGTCAAACGATCGGAGTGACGGCGCCCTCCTCCGGATTACGTGAACAGCAACAGGAATGGGTCGAACGAGCAGTTGAACAGGTACAAGCACGGCAAATGCACGTCCGTTTAGGTGAAACGATTTGGTCGCATCAACTTGCTGAGAGTGCACCGGTCAAACAACGGGCGGAGGAATTGAATCACATGATGACGGATGAGACGATTGATGCCGTCATCCCGCCATTTGGTGGGGAACGCGCCATTGATCTTTTACCCGAGTTGACGCTAGCTACTTACCAAACAAAATGGTTGCTTGGCTATTCCGATATCAGTACGTTATTGCTCAGTCTGACGCTTCAGACGGGAATCGCGACAGCACATGGTCCGAATTTCGTTGAGCTTCGGAGTGAAGAATGGGACGAGACGACAAGTGCCTGGCGACGGGTGCTCGCGACGCCAACTGGAGGAACCGTCACACAATGGGCTTCCGATCGTTATCAACCCGAGTGGACTGATGAAGAACGTCCAACAGGTTCGTTATTTCAGCTAACGGAAGCGACGGAATGGAAAGCACTTGATGAGCGAACAGAAGTGACTGGACGGTTACTTGGTGGGTGTCTGGAGACGATTCGCCATCTGATTGGGACACCGTATGGAGATGTGCAGCGTTTCCAGCGTGAAGAGATCAACGGAGAACCGATCCTCTGGTACTTTGAGGTGTCTGAAGCGAATTCTGCAGAGGTACACCGGACGCTGCGACAAATGGCGTATGCTGGGTGGTTCGACCATGCGGCTGGCTTTTTATTTGGCCGTACGTCTGCAAGGATTATAGAAGATCTGACATGGCTAGACGTATATCAATATCTCGCGGATGAGACGGGCTTACCAGTCTTATATGATCTTGACATCGGTCATCAACCGCCACAGTTGACGTTAATCAATGGAGCGACGGGGACGGTTCGTATTCAAGGGAAAGATTCACGAATCGATCTTACGTTCAACTAAAAAGGAGAGCACGCAATGGCACGTCGTAAGTTTCAAGCATTAGGCGTTTATAAACGCGTCCATATCAATCCTGAGACACGTCGAATGACGTTACCTGAACCATTTTACGATGCACTTCGTCTAGAAGATGAATTGCTGATTGCACAAGTCGGAGATGTTCTCGTCATGCGACGTCCGGGGGAGGTCGTCGAGACAGAAACGGAATTATTGAGCGAACTCGTAGAAGATGGATTCACGGGTACAGAGCTTGTCCAGGAATTTGCCTACCGGCGTCAGCAACAAGAACAACGATTACGTCAACAAGTCTTGCAGGATGAAGAGGATGACCATGCTGCTCAACTGAAGATCGAGCTATAACGGAAAGAAGGAGTGGGGCAGATGCGTCGCAGAACAAAAATTGGAATCGGAGTCATCGGATCCGGATTAGTAGCAGCGAGTTATTATTTTTATGAGATGGCAATCGCTACGAATCCAAAGCCATTCTTATCGAATAATCGAGATTTGAGTGACGAGATGGTCCGATTGATGCAACCTGGTCAGACGTGGATCAAGGAGCAACCGCTTGAGCGGATCGAGATTGAAGCGAAAGACGGCTTAACGTTACGCGGGCATTTCCTTCCGTCACCTGTTCCGTCAGATCGGATCGTCATTCTCGTGCATGGGTACGGAGGCGTCGGAACGGATTTAGCCGGATTCGCCTATCTGTACCATCAGGCCGGTTTCCATGTCATGATGCCCGATAATCGTGGACACGGGATGAGTGACGGTCACTATATCGGATTCGGATGGCATGACCGGGAAGATTGTCTCAGTTGGTCGAACTATCTGATTGAACGGATCGGACAGGAGGCGAAACTATTCCTGCATGGCGTATCGATGGGAGGGGCGACCGTATTGATGACGAGTGGCGAACAACTCCCGCCACAAATCAAAGGAATCATTTCTGATTGTGCCTATACGTCCGTCAATGCAGTCCTTGCGTATCAGATGAAGCGGATGTACCGTCTACCTCACTTCCCGTTTTTAGGGATGACGAGTGTATTGACGAAGCTAAAGGCAGGTTATACGTTCCGTGAAGCATCTGCGCTGAAACAGGTCAAAAAGGCACAAGTACCGATTTTGTTCATCCATGGTGGGGCGGATACATTCGTACCGACAGACATGGTGTATGAGCTGTATGAAGCTTGTCCGACGGAAAAAGAGCTCGTCGTTATTCCGAATGCCGCTCACGCGATGGCCTATTTTGAGGATCCAGCATTGTATGATGATGTCGTCGAGAAGTTCGTACGTAACATCTTGCGAAATGATTGACAACTCAGTTCTTTACCCGCTATATTAATATCATAAATCAACGTCGTCGTGGCGGAACTGGTAGACGCGCTAGACTCAGAATCTAGTGGTGGCAACACCGTGGAGGTTCAAGTCCTCTCGGCGGCATAAATGATTGAAGGAGGCAATCCCAGCAAGGGATTGCCTCCTTTTTTGTTGCTGAATAGAAAACGATTACAACGAATAAAAATTCAGAAAAGTTTATCTTTTTAGAATTTTTCTGGTAAAATACGTTTTAAAGAGGGTACTCTTCAGGGAAAGTACTAAGTAGAGTTAACAATCTTTAACACATAGGAGAGGGGAAACAAACATGAAAAAAGGGAGTATCTTGTTAGCGCTCTTGATGAGCTGTGTTCTCGTACTTGGTGCATGTAGCATCGGTTCGAAAGAAGAAGAGTCGTCAGAAGGAAAAACGTACAAGGTCGGCATTGACGTCACGTATCCACCATTCGAATATAAAGACGGGGATACGTACAAAGGAATCGACATCGATCTCATGAAAGCAATCGCGAAGGATCAGAACTTCAAGATTCAATTTGAAGCGATGGACTTTAGCGGTATCATTCCGGCACTTCAAGCAAATCAATTGGACGTTGCCATTGCTGGTATGAGTATTACGCCAGAACGGAAGAAAGTCGTCACATTCTCGGATCCATACTTCAAAGCTGGTCTTATTCTAGTCGTCAAAGAAGATGAGAATGGTATTAAATCCGTCAACGATTTAAAAGGGAAAAAAGTAGCCGTCAAAAAGGGAACGACGGGTGCGAAATATGCAACGGATAACGCAGATAAGCTTGGCTTCACGGTCACACAGTTCAATGACAGCCCAGCGATGTTCCAAGAAGTGAAGAACGGTAACGCAGCAGCCTTGATTGAAGATTATCCTGTCATCTCATATGCCAACAAACAACAAAACCTTGGATTAAAACTTGTCGGAGACCGTCTCAACGGGGACAACTACGGAATCGCTGTCTTAAAAGGTGAGAACGAGGATCTGATGAAGAAAATCAACAAAGGACTTGCGAATCTGAAAGAAAACGGTGAATACGATAAAATCGTTGATACGTATCTGAAATAAGTCGCAAGGCGATAAGGGAGTGGGATAGCCAATGGAAGTGGTCAAAACCGCATTTCCATTTTTCTTGGAAGGGCTTCAAGTCACATTGTATATTTTCATCATCGCGGTCATCGTCGGCTTTCTGATTGGCTTAGTCGTCGCATTGATGCGGTTATCACCATCAAAAATCTTAAACGGGATCGCGATCGTCTATATCGATGTCATTCGCGGAACGCCGTTCATCGTTCAGTTATTCTTCATCTATTTTGGACTCAATTCGCTCGAATGGTTATCGATGGACCGGATGTATGCAGGGATACTGACGGTCGCAATCAATGCCGGTGCTTATTTTGCGGAGATCATTCGAGCTGGTATCCAGTCGATTGATAAAGGACAAACAGAAGCTGCGCGTTCACTCGGGATGACAGGGCGTCAAACAATGGTACAGATCATCTTACCGCAAGCATTCCGACGGATGTTACCAACGATTACGAACCAGTCGATCATCAGCTTAAAAGATACCTCGTTGTTGTCGATTATCGGAATCGCTGACTTGACGCAACAAGGTCAAGTGCAGCAGTCAACGACGTTTGAACCATTCATCGTCTGGTCCGTCGTCGGATTGATGTACTTCGTCATCATTTATCTCTTGTCCTTAGTGGCGAAGTTCTTGGAACGGAGGTTTACATTACGATGAGTATCATTGAAGTTAAGAACTTAAAAAAATCCTTCGGTTCGAATGAAGTCTTAAAAGACATCAACGTCTCGATTGCCGAAAAAGAAGTCGTTTGTGTCATCGGTCCGTCGGGATCTGGGAAAAGTACGTTTTTACGCTGTTTGAATCGATTGGAAGAGATCACGGGTGGTACGGTCATCGTCGATAATTTCGACATCACGAGTCCAAAGGTCGATATCAACAAGGTCCGGGAAGAAGTCGGGATGGTCTTTCAACATTTTAATCTCTTCCCGCATAAGACCGTGCTAGAAAACGTCACGCTTGCACCGATCAAAGTGCGCAAATCGGATAAAGAACAGGCGAAACAGCGGGCGCTTGAACTCCTCGATAAAGTCGGATTACGGGAAAAAGCCGATAATTATCCAGGTGAATTATCTGGGGGGCAAAAACAGCGGGTCGCAATTGCCCGCGCGCTTGCAATGAATCCGAAAATCATGTTATTTGATGAGCCGACGTCAGCGCTCGACCCGGAAATGGTCGGTGACGTGCTTGCCGTCATGAAACAACTTGCCCTTGAAGGCATGACGATGGTCGTCGTGACCCATGAGATGGGATTTGCTCGTGAGGTCGGAGATCGCGTCTTATTCATGGATGCTGGCTATATCGTCGAAGAGAACGTACCACAAGCATTGTTTGATTCTCCACAACACGAACGGACGCAATCGTTCCTTAGTAAAGTCTTATGATGGAACCGGCGTATCTAACTGCGGATACGCCGGTTTTTTAACGAATCATAAATAACTGACTAAGTGCTCATAAGAAAAACTTATACATTTAAGCGTGAGAATTTGGGAATTCGAAATGCACACACAGGAAAAGAGTAGTAATATAGTAACGAAGGCACTTTCATGGAAGAATGACACGATCATTCCTTCTCATGACGTTCAGCGTTTTATTCATGCAATTCCTTTTGAAAGCGCTAACAGGTAGAGGGCTGGAAACACATCGAGTATCCACTGGATGTGTGGGGAGAAATATAGAAACGGGGGGAACCGTACATGGCAGGCCACGAGCAAGATCAACAAGCATTCTATGGACCAAACCTTGGCTACATCATTGAATTGTACGAGCGTTTTTTAGAAGACAAGACATCCGTTGATGAGGAGACACGTGCTTATTTCGAAGAGCATGGTGCACCCGTGACGGAACCAGTCGTACCGATGCAAGTCGAGACAGGAGATTTCGAAAAATATCTTGCGGCGAATCGTTTAGCGGAACAAATTCGTGCAAAAGGACATCTTGCGGCGGATATCTATCCGCTGAAGGACCATCCGCGAGAAACAGGATTATTCGAATTGAGTCAGTACGGATTGACAGAGGCAGATCTTCGAAAAATGCCAGTCTCACTCGTCTGTCCTGAACCACCAACTGGTGTACAGGACGCGTTTGAAGGCATCGAACATTTAAAAGCGCAGTACACGGGAGCAGCCGCAGTTGAGTTCCAGCATGTCGACGATCTCGATGAAAAGAAATGGCTCCGACAGAAAATCGAGCAAGGTGCTTTGACGGCGACGCTAGACGCTGAACAAAAGAAACAGTTGTTCAAACGCTTAGCTGAAACGGACCTCTTCGAAAAATACTTGCACAAAACATATGTCGGTCAAAAACGCTTCTCGATTGAAGGACTTGACGCGATGGTGCCATTGCTCGACACGATCGTCGGACACCTCATCTCGAACGGGTCGGAGACGATTAATATCGGAATGGCACACCGTGGACGGTTGAACGTTTTGGCGCACGTACTTGGGAAGCCATATGAAATGATCTTTGCTGAGTTCCAGCATGCACCGAACCACGACCTCGTACCATCTGAAGGATCGATCGGGATCACGTACGGTTGGACGGGCGACGTGAAGTATCACCTCGGTTTAAACCGAAAACTCGAGCAAGAGACACGTAACGTGCGGATGACGCTTGCGAACAATCCGTCGCACCTTGAGTTCGTCGACCCAGTCGTCGAAGGCTTCACACGTGCGGCTCAAGATGATCGCTCACAAAAAGGGGCACCACGTCAAGAGCAAGCAGCAGCAGCTGCGATCCTCATTCATGGGGATGCAGCGTTCCCAGGTCAAGGAATTGTGGCTGAAACATTGAATTTAGCGAATCTCAAAGGATATAACACCGGCGGAACGATTCATATCATCGCGAACAACACGATCGGCTTCACGACGGAGCCGACGGACTCCCGTTCGACGCGTTACTCGAGTGATCTTGCCAAAGGATACGAGATCCCAGTCTTCCACGTCAACGCGGATGAGCCGGAAAGCTGTCTCGCAGTCGCTTTGCTCGCGAGCGAGTACCGGGCAACGTTTAAGAAGGATGTCATGATTGATTTAATAGGATATCGTCGTTTTGGTCATAACGAAATGGATGAACCGATGAATACGAACCCGGTCTTATACGATTTGATTCATAAACATGATCCAATTCGTGTCTTGTACGGGAAAACGCTTGTCGCGAACGGGGATGCGACAGCTGACGAAATTCAATCGATTGAAACGTCGATCAATGATCAAATGAAAGCGGCTCGTGAAAAAGTACCGAACGCGGAGAAAGAGTATGGTGGGGTCATGCCGGACGTCGTCTTTAAAGGCGTTCCGACGATTGAGACAGGGGTCTCGATTGAAACATTGACGGCGTACAACGAAGAATTGTTACAGTGGCCGGATGGCTTCCAAGTATTCCATAAACTTGAGAAGGTCCTGAAGCGCCGGACGGATGCGTTCTCGACAAAGAACGGAATTGACTGGGGACATGCCGAAACATTGGCGTTTGCTTCGATTCTCTCAGATGGAACACCAATCCGCTTGAGCGGTCAAGATTCTGAACGAGGAACGTTCGCACAACGGAACATTAATCTTCATGATGTGAAAACAGGAGAAGGCTTCTCGCCACTCCATGCCTTATCAACGGCAACTGCATCATTCTCGGTCTACAACAGTCCGTTGTCTGAAGCAGGTGTACTTGGTTTTGAATACGGTTATAACGTCTTCGCTCCGGAAACGCTCGTATTATGGGAAGCGCAATATGGGGACTTTGCGAACTCAGGTCAAGTCATCTTCGACCAGTTCATCTCAGCTAGCCGAGCGAAATGGGGACAAACATCAGGTCTCGTCATGTTGCTTCCGCATGGTTATGAAGGGCAAGGACCAGAACACTCGAGTGGTCGTTTAGAACGCTTCTTGACGTTATCGGGTGAGAAAAACTGGACGGTCGCGAACGTATCGAGTGCTGCCCAGTACTTCCACTTATTGCGCCGACAAGCAGCGATTCTCGGAAAAGAGGAAGTCCGACCGCTCGTCGTCATGACGCCGAAGAGTCTCTTGCGTCATCCGCTTGCAACATCGGATGTCTCTGAGTTGACGGAAGGTAGTTTCCAGCGTGTCATCGAACAATCAGGGCTCGGAGAAGCACCAGATCGAGTTAAACGTCTTGTGTTCTGTTCTGGTAAGATGGCAATCGATCTAGCGGAAGCCGTTTCAAAATCAGATGAGAATCTCGATTGGCTACAAATCGTCCGGGTCGAGGAGTTGTATCCATTCCCGGCAAAAGCCTTAAAAGAAGTCATCGCGCGCTATGAATCCGTCGAAGAGATGGTCTGGGTGCAAGAAGAACCGAAAAACATGGGGGCGTGGTCCTTCATGGAACCTCGACTTGAGACAGTCGCACCGAATGGTATCCAAACCGTCCGTTACATCGGTCGTCGTCGTCGTTCCAGTACAGCAGAAGGTGACCCATCAGGTCATAAAGTAGAGCAGGCACGTATCATTAATGATGCACTCACAGCGACTGCTTCTACTCCAACAGCACCATCACACGTATCAAATCACACATCATAACTTAAGATAGAATCGAGTCATAGGGGGAGAATACGATGGAAATCAAAGTACCAGAACTTGCCGAATCAATTACAGAAGGAACGGTGGCGTCTTGGTTAAAACAACCAGGTGATCACGTGGAAAAAGGGGAAGCCATCGTTGAGCTCGAGACAGATAAGGTCAACATCGAAGTACCGTCAGATGAAGCTGGTACGTTGACGGAGGTGATGGCTGCTGAAGGAGATACAGTCCGCGTCGGGGAAACGATTGCTGTCATCTCTGCTGGTGGCGAGGCTCCAAAACCGGCTGCGGCAGAAACAGTACAAGAAACGCCAAAAGAGACACCAAAAGCAGAAGAAAAAACGGAACAACCGGTGGCTGCAGCAGCGACTGAAAGTACATCTGTTGCGGATCGTCCGATTGCTTCACCTGCTGCCCGTAAACTGGCTCGTGAAAAAGGAATTGATTTAGCACAAGTGGCAACGCAAGATCCGCTCGGTCGGATTCGTGTGCAAGACGTCGCGACGTTTGAAGTAGCACCACGTGAGCAAGCAAAACCGGCTCCTACGAAACCTGCTACACCGGCACCAGCACCTGCAGCCACTCCTGGGAAACCGGAAGAGCGAATCAAGATGTCACGCCGTCGTAAGACAATCGCGAACCGACTCGTTGAAGTTCAACAAACGGCAGCGATGTTGACGACATTCAATGAGATCGATATGTCAGCGGTCATGGCACTGCGTAAACGTCGCCAAGAGAAATTCGTGAAGGAAAACGAAGTCAAGCTTGGCTTCATGTCATTCTTTACGAAAGCAGCAGTCGCAGCACTTAAAAAGATGCCATACTTGAATGCTGAGATTCAAGGCGATGAAATCGTCCTCAAAAAATTCTATGATATCGGTATTGCCGTTTCAGCACCAGACGGTCTCGTCGTTCCAGTCGTTCGTGATGCGGACAAAAAGAACTTTGCTGAGATTGAAAAAGACATCATTCAACTAGCGGTCAAGGCGCGTGATAATAAACTCGGTCTATCTGATTTGACGGGTGGTACGTTCACGATCACGAATGGTGGTACGTTCGGTTCACTCATGTCGACACCGATCTTAAACGGTCCACAAGTCGCGATTCTCGGAATGCACGCAATCAACTTGCGTCCTGTAGCGATTGATGCTGAACGTATGGAAAACCGTCCGATGATGTATGTCGCACTCTCTTATGATCACCGAATCGTTGATGGAAAAGAAGCCGTTACGTTCTTGAAGCACATTAAAGATCTCCTTGAAGATCCAGAGTCATTGATTTTCGAAGCGTAATCATAAAAAGACCCGTTATAGATGCGGGTCTTTTTTTGTTGATATCACTTTGTCATCAAATCACGAAACGACATTTACGTCTTCTCTATATCAGCTTCATACAAACGATATAGGATAAGTGTTGTAAGAATATTTCAAGGGGGGATTGATTATGTTGAAACAATTTGGAATGACGATGGTAGCAGGAGCCGTATTAAGCACAGGTCTTCCGACAGAAGATGTCAGCGCACATTCAAAAGGAAAATCGTTACTCGATCCAAATCAAATCATCAATGTTGCTCACCGCGGAGCTTCGGGATACGCGCCAGAGCATACGATGCCAGCTTATGCAATGGGACATAAGACATTCAGAGCAGATTACATCGAAATTGATTTACAGATGACGAAAGACGGTCAATTGATTGCGATGCACGATGAAACGGTTGATCGGACGACGAACGGAACAGGTGCCGTCAAAGATAAAACGCTTGCTGAAATCAAGAAACTTGATGCTGGTAGCTGGTTTAATGAAGCGAACCCGACGCTTGCGAAAAAGTCATATGTCGGTCTGAAAGTACCGACGCTTCAAGAAGTCTTGAGTAAGTATGGGAAGCATGCGAATTACTATATCGAGACGAAATCACCGGAAGTGTATCCCGGAATGGAACAGAAATTGCTCGACGTACTAAAGCAGAACGGATTGTCGAGTAACAATGTCAAACCAGGACAAGTCTTGATTCAGTCGTTTAGTGAAGCGAGTCTTCAAAAAGTCAGAGCCATCGACCCGAACGTCCCACTGGTTCAGTTGATGGAAGCAAATGAAGTCAAGGCTTTGACGGATGATCGATTAACCACAATCCGTCAGTATGCAGTCGGTGTTGGTCCTTCCTACAAAGCATTGACACGTGAAAACGTCTCAGCGATTCGGACTCATGATTTGTTACTTCACCCGTATACTGTGAATGAAAAAGCGGATATGGTTCGTATGCTCGACTATGGTGTCACAGGAGTCTTCACGAACTATGCCGACCGTTTTAATGATGTCGTGAAAGGACTATACAAAAAATAAGGTAAAAAGGAAATAGCACTATTTCTTCTTTCGAACAGGAAAGAAGAAATAGTTTTTTTGTTTTTAAAACTCGTATCTTAAATCCAATATTTCATTCCATACGTAAACCAAATAGAGGTTTATCAGAATTTCGAATCATGAGACAAAACAATGTAGTCAGTTTCGTATTTCATGGTACGATAACAGTGCAGTTTTGGGAAGAAATGGAGTGAGGATCGTGAGAATTACACAGTATACGGATTATGGACTACGTGTGTTGATGTATCTCGGGGTGCACCGGGATGTCATCACACCAATGCCGCAGATTGCAAATCATTATGGCATCTCATCCAACCATTTAATGAAGGTGACACAACAATTAGCGAAACTTGGCTATGTCGAATCAACAAGAGGTCGGTCAGGCGGACTCCGTTTGATTCGTGATCCAAAAGACATCAACATCGGGAAAGTCGTTCGGGAAATGGAACCGATGGATATCGTCGAGTGTTTTGGAAGCAACGGTCATTGTGTCATCGAACCAGGATGCCGTCTAAAAGGTGTGCTCGGACGAGCGCTTCGAGCTTTTATCCGGGAATTGGAACAGCATACATTAGAAGAATTGTTAGATAATCGTGATGAGTTGGCACTCTTGTTTGCTGCCTCACCTTTACAGCGTTCTTAATCAAAAAACCCTCGCTTCCATTCACGGAAACGAGGGTTTTGTCATAGCGATACTTATAGATCATCTTGGCGTTTCTTTGGTTCCACATGTTCTTTGTTCTGAGACAAGTCGTCACGAACAGACGATTTCCATAACGGCACATTGCTGTAATATGCAGCACGAGCGATCAGATGTCCTCCAATCGGCGCTGTGATGAGCACGAACAGGATGCCGAGAACGACACGAGAGGAGAAGAATCCATCTTCAGTGACGAAATAGATGATGACGCCGATTAAAATCGACATGACACCTAATGTCGCGCTTTTAGATGCAGCGTGAGCACGCGTATAGACATCCGGTAAGCGGATCAGACCAAGCGCGGTGACGAGACTAAATCCCATACCGAGCAAGGCGAAGACCGCGACGATCAATTCATTGATTGCGATCACGTTCGATGATCTCTCCTTTCTCGATATATTTTGAAAAGGCAACCGTACCGATAAAGGCGAGTATACCAATCAACAGGATGACTTCGAGGTAGTCGCTCGTCCGTAAGATGATCGAGACAAGACCAACGATTGAAATCAAGCTGATACCAATCGAATCAAGAGCAATGACACGATCCGCCACACTTGGTCCTTTGATGACCCGGTAAAATAGACCGAGCATCGAGAGAAAGACACCCCCGAGTGCGATATAGATTAAAATATCGAACATTACCGACTCACCTCCAGAATGGCTTTCTCAAAACTATCACGAATCGAAGCGACTGCTTCATCGACCTCTGGCATGTGGAGTGCATGAATGTAGAGTGTCTTATTATCATCCGAGATATCAACGACAAGCGTTCCAGGTGTCAATGTGATCAGCATCGACAGCAACGTGATTTGCCACGGTTGATCGAGTTCGGTCTCATAAGCGAAGATACCAGGCTGAATATCTAACTTCGGCTTTAAGATGATTTTCAAGACATCGATGTTTGCGACGACTAGCTCGTAGAGAAAGCGGAAAAACAATAGGACGAGTGCAACGACAGGTCCGAGGTAAAAGCGACCTTTGAAGCCGCGACGGAAAGCGAACATCGCAATCAGCCCTAGCGCGTAACCAATGACGAAACCGGAGGCCGAGAAATTGTTTGAGAGAAACATCCACAAGAATGCAAGGAATAAGTTGAGCAAGACTTGAAATGCCATGAATTAACGACCTCCTTTTAATACGGCATCGATATAGAGCGTTGGATTCGTCAACGGTTCGACGGCCTGTTGAATCAGTGGACGCATCGCCTCAGCACCTACTCCATAGAGAACGCTGAGCGCAACTAAGGCAATCGTAGGAACTAGCAGCTTTGGAACAAGCGCTTGTTTATCACCAGAGTAGGTCTTCGGTGTTCCCCAAAAGGCACGCATGAACAATTGAACGACCGAATACAAGACGAGTAGACTGGATAGTAGAACGATGATTGGTCCAATCAACTCACCGGCTTCAATACCACCACGAACAATCAGGAATTTCCCAATGAATCCGCTGAGCGGTGGAATCCCGGCAAGTGATAACGCCGCGATGAAGAACGTCCAACCTAATACAGGATAGGCTTTGATCATCCCTCCCATATCTTTCAGTTTACTCGAGCCGGCAATTCCGACCATGATCCCTACGAGAAGGAATAAAGCGGCTTTGATCAACATATCATGAAGAAGGTAGAAAATCGCACCTTCTAGTGCTTGCGGTGTCATGAGGGAAACCCCGTACAAGATGACTCCGACTGCGACGATGATGTTGTAGATGATGATTTGCTTCGCATCCCGTGTCGCAAGCGCACCGATCACCCCGATGACGATCGTACTGAGAGCAAGGATACTTAAGATTTGATGAATCGTTCCAATCTCATTTGAGAAGAACAAACTATACGTCCGTAAAATCCCGTAGACCCCGACCTTCGTCAGCAAGGCACCGAACAGAGCAAGAACAGGCGTCGGCGGTACTTGATAAGAACCAGGTAACCAGAAGTAGAGCGGGAAGATCGCACCTTTTAATCCGAAGACGATCAGGAATAACAAGGCGATGACGTTTAGGATTGCCGGCTGTCCGACCTCTGAAATCTTTTGACTGATATCCGCCATGCTGAGCGATCCGATGATCCCGTACAAGAAGGCAACCGTCATGACGAATAATGCGGACGAGATGACGTTGATCAAGAGATACTTCAGCGATTCTCGTAATTGTGCCGGTTTCCCGCCGAGAACGATCAAAACATAAGACGAAATCAGGAAGACTTCGAAGAAGACGAACATGTTAAAGATATCACCTGTCGTAAAGGCACCATTGACACCAACGAGCAAAAATTGGACGGCAATGAAATAGTAGTATCGTTGATAGGAAACGCTCAAGTAGACAATGGCATACCAGATGATACAAAGAACAAGAATGCTTGTCGTCGTGACGAGTAAAGCGGATAGCATGTCAGAGACGAGTGTGATACCAAAAGGTGCTGGCCAGCTACCGAGTGTGACTGTTAAGATGCCGTTCGACCGGACAGTCAGCACAAGATAGATGGAGGCACAGACAGTTAAAATCGTCGAAAAGAGGGAAACGATTCGTTGTCCTTTGAGGTGTCGCGGGAAAAACATCAAGAGGACACCAGTCAACAAAGGGATGATGATTGGTAGTAGCGGTAAGTTAATCATTCGAATCGGTTCCTTTCATCTCTTCGATATTATCGGTTCCGAGTTCTTGATAGGCACGATAAGCGAGTACCAAGAAAAAGGCAGTGACACCAAAGCTGATGACGATGGCGGTCAAGACGAGTGCTTGCGGTAGTGGATCCGTATAGGAAGTCACGCCGTCCTTTAAGACCGGAGCCGCGCCTCGTTTTAATCCACCCATCGTCATGACAAGTAGATGGGCAGCGTGGCTGAGCAACCCTGTTCCGATGATAATGCGAAGAATACTTTTCGAAAGAATGAGATAAATGGCACACATCGTCAGGATGCCTGCGGCGATCGCCATGATGATTTCCATATTAATCACTCTCCCCAATCGTTTGAATAATCGTCATCGTCACACCGACGACGACAAGATACACTCCAAGATCAAACAGCATCGCGGTGTGAAGCGATGTCTTGCCGAACAACGGCAGGTTGAAATAATCATGTGCATGTGTGAAGAACGGTACGTTGAACAGAAGCGCTCCTGACGCCGTCAGTACGGCAATCAACATACCGAGTGCTGTGATCCATTTGTAGTCGAATGGCAAAATCCGGCGTAACGTCTTGATGTCATAAGCAAGTAAGATCAAGACAAGAGCAGACGCCGTCACAAGACCACCAATGAAACCACCACCCGGTGTATAGTGTCCAGCAAAGAACAAGTAGACAGCAAACAGGAAGATGACGAACGTGATAAAGGAAGTCGCGGACTCTAAGATGACGTCATTCGTATGCTTTTTCGCCTGCTTTTTCATTTATCGATCCCTCCTGTTCGTCTGAATTTAATCATCGTGTAAATACCGATTCCGGCAAGTGCGAGAACGGCAATCTCAAACAACGTATCGAAGCCACGGAAGTCGACGAGAATAACGTTGACCATATTACCGCCAGCGGCAAGATCAGCGACATTATCGATGTAATATTTGGCGATTGAAGTAAACGATCGTTGGCTGAGAGAAGCAAGGGCGACGAGTGTCACCGTCAATCCGACGAGTGCTGAAATCAAGGCGTTGCCGAGCTTGAACGGAATGCGTTCTTCTTTCCGACTGATTTCCGGTAAACGATAGAAAACGAGCAGGAATAGAGCGACCGATACTGTCTCGATGACGAGTTGTGTCAAGGCGAGATCTGGCGCTCGGAACAAGACGAAGAACAGAGCGACCGTATAACCGGTCACACCGAGCAAGATGATCGATGTCAGTCGTGAACGCGCAAAGGTGATCGAAAGGGCACTCGAAACGAGAACGAGTGCAAGGATGATCTCATACGCGTCAATCGAGCTGATTGGATCAACTGCGAAGCGGAAGGCATCAAACCCGTATAATGCCGTCAAGATCAAGATGACGATGAATCCGAAGATGTAGACGAGATATGACCGCATGTATCCGGTCATGACCGTATCGTGAATCTTTGTCGAGGTCTGTTCACCACGACGTAATAAAGCGTCATATTGATGATTCAAGGAGACGGCACGAGGCATCCGGTTATAGAGCGATTGCCAGCGTGGCAGTGTTTTATACAAGATGAACCCGACTGTAAAGATGAGTAATGTCAGGAAAAATTCTGGTTGGAATCCATGCCACATTGAAATATGCACATCAATCTTCCCACCCGCATCAACGACTTGCGGTAAGATCGCTTCGACTGCCGGTCGAATCAACGTATCCGATAATAGATTCGGGAAGAGTCCGATGATGACGACGAGCGAGACGAGGACGAGAGGTGGAATCAACATTCCAATCGGTGCCTCGTGTGGTGTTTTCGGTAACTTATCGTCTTGACGCTTACCGAAGAATGTTTTGCGGACGATCAAGATGCTATAGACGAATGTAAAGATACTTCCGACGACGGCGAGTACAGGAATGATCCAACCGTAAGATGGTAAGTGGAACAAGTCAGATCCTGAAACTTGAAGTACACCTGTCAAGAACATCTCTTTACTCAAGAACCCGTTGAATGGTGGAATCCCCGCCATTGAAAGCGTCCCAATCATCGCAATCGTCATCGAAATCGGCATGAGTTGCGCAAGACCACCGAGCTTCCGAATATCGCGAGTACTAGTCTCGTGATCGACGATTCCCGCCATCATGAAGAGACTGCCTTTAAACGTCGCGTGGTTGATCAGATGGAAGATCGCAGCAACTGTCGCGATTGTATATAATCCGTCATCTAAGGCATCGACGTGTAAGGCGGCAGCTCCAAGTCCAAGTAAGGACATGATCAATCCAAGCTGAGAAATCGTCGAGTAAGCAAGTATTCCTTTCAAATCATGTTGTTTCACCGCATTGAGTGAACCCCAGAATAAGGTGAATATTCCGACAGATGAGACGAGATAGAACCAAAGCGACTCATCCGCAAAAATCGGACTAAAACGAGCGACAAGATACAACCCTGCCTTGACCATCGTTGCCGAGTGCAAGTAGGCACTGACAGGAGTCGGTGCTTCCATCGCATCTGGTAACCAGATGTGGAACGGAAACTGAGCCGATTTCGTGAAGGCAGCTAGCAAGAATAAAACAAGGGCGACCGTAAAGAAGGGTTCACCTTGAATCGATTCAAGTGACGCATACGTCTCACGAATACTTAACGATCCACTGAGTGTAGAGAGAATCGCAATTCCCCCAAGCATCGCTAGTCCACCGAAGACGGTGATCAGCATCGATTTTTGAGCGCCGTAACGAGAACGTTCCCGCTCGTACCAGTAGGCAATCAATAAGAACGACGAAATCGACGTTAATTCCCAGAACAGATAGAGGACGACCATGTTATCTGACAACACGACCCCAAGCATGGCGGTCATGAACATCAACAGATAGACATAAAATGTTCCGAGTGATTCTTTTTTCGCATCTAGATAAAAAATCGAATAAAGAACGACGAGTGATCCGATTCCTGTGATCAATAGTGCGAACAATAAGCCGAGTCCGTCAAGATACGTGACGAAATCGATACCGAGCGATGGTATCCACGGCATGCGTGCCGTAAAGGTCTCACCTGACATCGAACCAGGGAGAAAGCGGCTGAAATACGAAACGAGCAGTACAGGTACGACAAGTACAAACCAACCGGTATGAATGTTCGGAAGGCGTTTCGCTAGAAGCGGAATGAAAAGACTGATCAATATGGGCAGTAAAATAGCCCCGTGCATCACGGACACGAAATTCCCTCCTTTGTGACATCGACGACCAAAAATGAAAAAGGGACGCGAACGCAAGCTGTTGAAGCTCGGAACTGTCCAGTAGAAGACACGATTCATTTTGTTCGTCGAAGATGTTTCTGAATCAAGTATAGCGTACTTTTTTCCTTCTTGCATGACGTGAAGCGTTGAAGCATAAGGGATAGAGCCATTTTTTCTCTTGATTATTAAATATGTAGGAACACGGCAGAAATAGGCTGAAAATTTTTTTGGTTTTTTTCAAAAAACACGTGGATCCATGAGAAGAATGATTCAAACTCAAGGAACGCGGGTACATTTATCTAGAGCACAACTAATGACCATAGAGGGGGAACTTTCATGCGAGCAACATTCAAGACAGGTGTTATTTTAGGTGGTCTAGCGGCGATTGCGACAATCGCCTATCAACAATACCAACAACGAAAATCGACTTCAGATGATATTGACCATCGTCCAAGTGTCGACGCGAAACGCGATCCAGCTGAAGTCGGACTGACACAACTGGATTCCATTCATCGGGCAGATTGGCAAGCGAATGGATTCCCACAAACACACGCAGAACTCGAACGCCTCGAGCGAGAAGAAAATTAAAAAAGCACGTCTCTCGAATGAGAGGCGTGTTTTATGGTCATTAAGCACTTGTTGTGACTAGGGCACGTGTCCGTTCACTGTGTGCAGTATAAGAAGAGAGATGTTCGAATTGATAAAGCGTTAAGGTCGCTGTGCGACGTTGACCGGTACTCGATTCAAGCATTAAATAAGCTTCATTGAAGTCCGTACCACCACCATCATAGCGGATGTGTGCCGTAATCGTTCGTCCATCTGTTGTCTGCATATAAATATCGTAACCTCCGAAATCAACGCGCTTAAAGCTAGTTGCCTCGCTTACGATGTGTTTGAATGTTTCAATTAAAGAATATGTCATCGTTCGTTCCTCCTTTTATTTCTTCAAAGCAAAATAAGTTATAATCAACTCCGAATATTACTATTCCCATTAAATACAAGAAATAAACATCACAAATGAATCTTTTTTTGTTCTTGTTATGAAACGCGTTTCATACTTTATGATAAAAACAGACGGTGCGTGACCGATTTCGGGCGTTAACCGATACAGAAACTATAATTAAAAAGACAAGGGGATGGTCGTGACCATCCCCTTGTCTTTTTAATTATAGTTCTACGTTATGGTAGACCTGTTGCACATCCTCAAGATCTTCCAGTGCATCGATCATTTTCTCGAATTGTGCGACGTCGTCTTCAGACAACGCGACTTCGTTTTGGGCGAGCATGACCAGTTCGGCAAGTGAGAACTCAGTAATGCCTGCAGCTTTCAACGCTTCTTGTACAGCATGGAATTGTTCCGGCTCAGCGTAGATGATGACAGATTCGTCTTCTTCGAGGATATCGCGCACATCAATATCCGCTTCCATCATCAATTCAAGAACGTCATCCGCAGTTTTACCTTCAAACGCAAAGATTGCCGTCGCATCGAACATATAAGCGACGGATCCGCTCACGCCCATGTTTCCGCCATTTTTTCCGAATGCAGCACGAACGTCAGAAGCCGTCCGGTTAACGTTGTTCGTCAACGTTTCGACGATGACCATTGAACCGCTTGGACCGAATCCTTCATAACGCAAGACGTCGTAGTTTTCTTCCGCTCCACCTTTTGCTTTTTCAATCGCCCGATCGACGATGGCACGTGGCACGTTGTATGTTTTCGCTCGTTCGAGAACGACCTTTAATGCTTGGTTTGATTCTGGATCGGGTTCACCTTGTTTAGCCGCTACATAAATCTCACGACCGAACTTTGCGTAAATCCGACTCGTATTTTTGTCTTTTGATGCTTTTTTTTCCTTAATGTTATTCCATTTACGACCCATTTCGTATCCACTCTCTTTCCGTAATGTCAGAAATCCGTGATTTCCTATGCGTTATCAGTATACCTTAAACTACCTGACAGACTGAACTAAAATGTCGGTGGAACCGTTGAATTTCTATTAAATACGTTTAAGCGATGTGGAAGAAAGGAACTTTACCGATAGAGAAATATCAATTTAAGGGAGAGTGGCAGAATTTGAACCAGGCTGGGGTAGTTCATCGCGCATTATCACCGTTCGTTTATGCTTACGATCAAGAGACGGTCCATGTCCGACTCATGACGGCTAAAGACGATATTGAAAAAGTTGAATTGATATATGGTGATCCGTACGAATGGGAAGCGGAAAAAGAAGAAGACCGAGATTGGAATTTTGATCCGGAGAAAGAAAAATCATGGAAAGTAGAGCGGACGCCGATGCAACACAATGGAAGTGATGCGACGTATGACTATTGGTTCGTTGCAATCCGTCCAGAACGGAAGCGGGTACGATATGGGTTTGAGGTTCATGGCGATACGACAGCCGTTTTAACCGAGCGTGGCTGGTATGACGAAGCGCCACTCGATCATCCAGGCTATTATTTTTCTGTGCCATATGTTCATGCGACGGATGTCTTTGATACACCGGATTGGGTGAAGGATACGGTCTGGTATCAAATTTTCCCGGAACGATTTGCGAATGGTGACCGGGCGAATGATCCAGCGGGAACGAAGGAGTGGGGAAGTGAAGCACCTGCTTTTCAGAATTTCTTCGGTGGAGATTTTCAAGGGGTCATTGATCACGTCGATCATTTACAACGTCTCGGCGTCACGGGTGTCTACTTCTGTCCAGTCTTTGAGGCACCATCCAATCATAAATACGATACGCTTGATTACTTGAAGCTTGATCCTGCATTTGGTGACGAGAAAACGTTCCGCAAGATGATCGATGTGCTACATGAGAATGGTATCCGTGTATTACTCGATGCCGTCTTCAACCATATTAGTGAAGAGCACCCCGCCTTTCAGGATGTCTTAGAAAAGGGGAAAGATTCAAAATACGCCAACTGGTTTACGATTGGTTCCTTCCCAGTCGATCCATCGATTCCGAACTATGAAGTGTTTGCCTTTGAACGGAACATGCCGAAATTGAATACTGCCCATCCGGACGTCAAAGACTATTTGCTTCACGTCGGACGTTACTGGGTCGAGGAATTCGGAATCGACGGCTGGCGTCTGGATGTCGCAAGTGAAGTCGATCATGCATTTTGGCGTGAGTTTCGCAAGGAAGTCCGGGCTGCGACCGGAACATGTTATATCGTCGGTGAGTGCTGGACGGATTCGCAACCATGGCTCCTCGGCGATCAATTTGATGCCGTCATGAATTATGGTTTGACCGAGAGCTTTTTGACTTGTTTTGCGACGGGCGAGACGCGCGTTCGTGATTTCTCACATGCAGTCAGCCGGAATTTGAACTGGCATTCTCAAAATGTCAACGAGGTCATGTTCAATTTGATTGACTCGCATGATACGCCGCGTGCTCTAACGCGTGCGAAAGGGAATATCGATCGAATAAAGTTACTCTTCACTACACTGTTGACGTTTCCGGGTTCACCCGTCATCTATTATGGCGATGAGATTGGAATGACTGGGGGGCAAGACCCGGCAAACCGTGCGTGTATGGAATGGGATGAGACGAAGCAGAACCGTGAGTTGTTCGATCACGTTGCACAGTTGATTGCTCTTCGAAAACAGCATCCGGTTTTAGCAAATGCCGGAACGTATCATTTCCAAAGAATCGATGATACAAAACAGACATTTGTCGTTGAGCGACGTCAAGGCGAACAGGTTTACTTGCTCGTGGTCAACGTCAGTGAAGAGGCACAATCTCTTTCGCTTGAGGGAACGTATGAAAGTCTGTTAGACGCAACGACGTTTTCGGGAACTATTCAAGTAGAAGCTGTGTCAGCTCTTCTTTTGCGACACGTATAAGAAAAAGCAAGTCGTGGATATCGCATCCGCGACTTGCTTTTTTGGTGTGCATTACGAATCAAACGGATGGATCAGTAAACCGCTCCGAAGTTTCGGTTCGAACCAAGTCGATTTCGGTGGCATCACTTCTCCGGCATCAGCCACTGCCATTAAATCTTCGATCGAAGTCGGATGCAAGTGAAAAGCGACAGCGGCATGTCCAGAGTCCACGATTTGCTCAAGGCCGGCATACCCCTTATGACCACCGACGAACTGGATCCGTGCGTCCGTCCGTGGATCTTCGATACCGAGTAACGGTGTCAACAACTCTTCTTGTAAAATCGAGACGTCGAGATTCGCTTTCGTTCCTGTTCGTTCAGAATCGTACGAAAGGGTATACCATTGCCGGTTGAGATACATCTCGATTTGGTGAGGCTTCGTTTGTTCGGCACGTCCTTTTGTGATCGTAAAGCGATGGGCTAATCGCTCAAGGAAATCAACGACGGATTGACCGTACAAATCTTCAACGACCCGATGGTAACCGAGAATCCGTAATTGATCCTGCGGGAAGGAGACGCCAAGAAAACGTTGTGCTTCCTCCTGGTCCGTCCGACTGGCAGCGATGGCTGCTGCTGCAGCGCGGTGGTGACCATCAGCGATATAGAGAGCATCGTGACGGGCGAACTGGCTCCCGATCGTCAATAGATGATTGCGATCGGTGATTTTATAAATTCGATGCGTCACTCCATCGACGGTGAAATCATATAGGGGATCGCCAGCAGTAATCGTCGTGACGATTGCTTCGAGTTGTGCATCGGTTTGATGCGCAAGTAAAATCGGACCCGTATGTGCTTGTAACTGTTCGACGTGTCGGACACGGTCGCGCTCTTTATCAGGACGTGTGAACTCATGTTTACGAATTTGATTCGTCTCATAATCACTTACGGCAACACATCCGACGAAACCGGATTGCGTATGTGTTCCATCTGACAATTGATAAATGTAATACGTCTCGTCTGCATCGAGCTGTAAGATGCCGTTTGTTTGACTCTCTTCGAAGGCAAGCGCTGCTTGCTGATAAACGCGTGGGTCATCTTCAGCGATCAATGACGGAAGGGTGGCTTCTGCTTTATCGATCCGTAAAAAAGACAGCGGATGACGTCGAATCTCAGAACGTGCTTCTTCGCGCGAATAAACATCATACGGCAAGGCGGCAAATTCTGCCGCATATTTTGAGCCCGGTCGTAACGCCGCAAAAGGTTCGAAAGTTGGCATGGGGTTCACTCCTTTAGAGTAGGCGTGTTTTCAAGACGCCAGGAATCTGATTCAGTCGGTCGAGCGAAATCATCTCGTCCGCATGGTTATCGATATCGATGATCGTATAGGCAATCGCATCTTTACTACCATTGATCATATTCGCGATATTGATCGACTCTTGCGCTAACACCGAGGCGATTTGACCGACCATGTTCGGAATGTTGTGGTGAGCAATCGTAATTCGTCGTTTTCCAGTGAACGGTAGCTCGACGGCTGGGAAATTGACCGCATTGCGGATGTTTCCTGTCTCAAGGAACAGACGCAGTTGATCGACCGCCATGATAGCACAGTTTTCCTCCGCTTCACTTGTTGATGCCCCGATATGTGGTAAAGCAATGACCCGGGGGAGGGACAAGATGAAGGCGTTCGGGAAATCCGTCACATAATTCGCCAGGCGACCGGACCTGAGCACTTCTGCTAACGCTTGTTCATCGACGAGTTCACCACGCGAGAAGTTGAGTAGGGTCGCGCCGTGTTTCATCTTCGAGAAGAGTGACGCATCGAGTAAACCCGTCGTCGCATCAACGAGCGGCAGATGCAACGTGATGTAGTCGCTTGTCGCGAGGAGATCCTCGAGCTGTGTTGCCCGCTGAATCTGATTCGAGACGCGCCAGGCAGACTCAACGGACATATGTGGATCATAGCCTGTGACGGTCATGCCAAGCTCGTGAAGGGTGTTGGCTAAGTTTGCCCCGATTGCCCCGAGTCCGACGATCCCGATTCGTTTCCCGAGCAACTCCGTTCCGACGAATTGTTTTTTGTTCGCTTCGATCCTCTCCGGAATATCTGGTCCGCGTAAGTTGTTCGTCCAAAGCAGACTCGGGACGAGTTTTCGCGCCGTCAGGAATAAACTACCGATGACAAGTTCCTTGACGGCATTCGCATTGGCACCTGGTGTCGAAAAGACGGGAATCCCGCGGTTCGCGAGTTGATCGAGTGGAATCGTATTGACACCGACGCCAGCTCGGGCGACGGCTTTGAGACTATCTGGAAAGCGCATGTCATGTAAATCCTTGCTGCGGACGAGAAAGGCGTCTGGTTGCTCCGTTTCCCGCTGGACGTGATAGTCGTCTGTAAATCGTTTTAATCCTTTGTCTGATAGATCATTCCATAGTTGGACTTGATACATTTAACGTTCCCCCTGTTCAAAACGGTGCATGATATGAATCAGTGCCGTAACCCCTTCGGTCGGCATCGCATTGTAAAGACTCGCGCGCATTCCACCAATCGAGCGATGACCGGCAAGATTGATTAAATCGTTACGCGCAGCGAAGTTCAAGAAAGCAGCGTCTTCCGATTCGCTTCCGGTCGAGAATGGAATGTTCATCCGGCTTCGATCCTTGACGGCTACATGGTTATGAAATAGATCGGATTGATCAATTGCTTCATATAACATGCGCGCTTGTGAGACGTTTCGTGCCGCGATCGTCTCGAGTCCCGTCTCTTCAATCCAATCGAGCACTAATTTCGTCATATAAAGACTAAACGTCGGTGGCGTGTTATAAAGAGACCGCTGTTTTGCATGGATGTCATACCGTAAGTAGGCACCGATCGTGTCAGGAACACGATCAAGCAACTCGTTCTTCACGATGACGACCGTTAAACCAGCGACACCAAGGTTTTTTTGAGCACCAGCATACAACACATCGAATGACTCGATTGGCAATGGTTCAGACAAAATCGATGACGAGACATCAGCGACGAGTGGCACATCGACGAGAGGCGGTGTCTGATACGTCGTCCCTTCGAGGGTATTGTTCCAAGTGATGTGCAAATAGTCGGCTGTTGACGTGAACGGACCTTTTGGAATGAAGCGATACCCGTGATCAGCGGAAGAGGCGAGCACGTTGACCGTGGCGTACAGTTTGGCATCTGCAATCGCCTTCGTCGACCAGCCGCCGGTATCGATGAAATCAATTCGTCCGGTCTTCGTCGCCAGATTTTGCGGTAACATCGCGAACTGAAGTGTAGCTCCTCCTTGAAGAAACAATACGGAGTACGTATCGGGAATCGACATCAGTCGCCGTAAGGATTGTTCAGCCGCATCTCGAATCGATTCAAAGATTGGCGAACGATGACTCATTTCAAGAACGGATTGTCCTGAATTTTCATAATCGAGTAGCTCGGATTGAGCCTTCAATAGGACCGGGGCAGGAAGGACTGCTGGACCGGCAGAGAAGTTATAAACCGTCATGAGGAACACTCCTTCTTGAATTTTCAGAAAATATGTACCCCTCAAGTGTAACGGAATGAAAAATGAGAAGCAATTCCAACTGACGATGAATGGAAAATGAAAACAAAAACATCCCTTGAATCCGTTACGACGGATCAAGAGATGTTAATTGACCAAAGTGCCATTTCCAACCATCTGACGTAGCACGATAGATGGACACGATCCGGAAACGACCAACGTATTGAGTTGTCCCGTATTCAAATCGGTCTTCTGTCAAACTATACTGGATTGCCGTATCTTCGAAATGATCAATGTATGAAAAATCATCGGTCCGGGATAACCAGCGGATGTTTGCAGGATCCACGTAATGATCGAGGTAGGTCTCGGCATCAAATGACCGCCCTAATGCATCGATGAACGTAAATTCGGGAGATAATAGATGCGAGACTTGTGTTAGGTCGCCTTTTAGCATAGCATCTTGAAGGTGTTGCATCGTTTGTTCAAGTGTCATAATACATCTCCTTTCTTCCTGAATCGCTAGTGTAGCATATATAAACACAAAAAAAGACCCTGCGTGAGCAGGGTCTAAAAGAAATTAAAGTTTTACAACGTTAGTTGCTTGTGGTCCACGTTGACCTTCTTCAACTTCGAAAGAAACCTCTTGACCTTCGTCAAGTGATTTGAAACCTTCAGATTGGATTGCTGAGAAGTGTACGAATACGTCGTCTCCGCTTTCGCGCTCGATGAAGCCGAATCCTTTTTCTGCGTTAAACCATTTTACTTTACCTTGTTCCATGTGTATTGCCTCCTGCGTGTGACTGGCACACTGATTATTACTACCGTGATCAATTTCATCGAATATAAAGTGAAACACTTCGTATCTCCACCGAACAACAATAATTACTTAATAATATAGCATGCCTGAATTGAAAAAGAAAGGACAAAACAAAAAAAGAACAAACGAAGCTGTTCTTCTTTGAATAAATCATGCAATTAAAGGGTTCATTCTACCCGTGTCGAAAGAGTATAACTGATTCTTTCAACGAGTCGGAATATGTTCTCTTTTACTACTGAGCTGTCGTAATGTATGCAAAATGAATCCTTGGAAGTTCGGATAACGTGTCGGTTGTTCCCAAACAGTTCGGAATAGTTGTGTCATCGCGGAATGAATGAGTGCATCCTCGACTTGTGTGCGACGGAATAGAAGAAAGAGTGTTTTTTCGTAACGATCGTATAATCGTTCTAACGCGACAGAATCGCGTTGTTTGATTTGATTAAGCAAATCAGTGTCTGAATACATAAGTCACTCCTTCTTCGACAGTTTTCTCTATAGTATGCTGTCACTGTAATGTAATGAAACTATAATGTAGATTCCCGCTATATGAATTATGAAACACCCAAACTTCTTGAACTGAAGATAATAATGGAAATGGAGGAACGTTATATGCTTCCTGTATACATTCGCCCGTACATCTTGGAGGATGCAGCGGAGATCCTTGAGGTGAATTTGCGAAACCGTGATCACTTTGAATACTGGATGCCAATCAAGCCGTCACCAGAACAATACACGATAAAAGGGCAACGTGAACGGATTCATCGTCATCAAGAGTTAATGCGTCAAGATGCTTATTATGCGTATGGTGTTTTTTTATCCGAGACGGACCAGTTGATTGGGGATGTTTCGGCGATGTTCGTTCAACGTGGACCAGCGGAGACATGCATGATTGGCTACCAGTTGGATGCCGCCTTTTCAGGACGAGGATATATGGCACAAGCGGTCGGATTGTTCGTGGATCATTTATTTGATGTCCACCAGTTCCACCGGATCCGTGCTGAAGTCATGCCAGAGAATATCGGCTCGATCCGTGTCCTTGAAAAAGTCGGATTTCGTAAAGAGGGAATCGCGAAACAAAATCTCTTCATCAACGATGCCTGGGAAGACTTTGTTTTGTTTGCCCTATTAAAAGAAGACCGAAAGGAGTCACGTCATGCCAATCTCTAATTATTATGCCAATCTGCGCCAACTTGTCGGAACGCAGCGTCTTTTTACACCATGCGTCGCAGCGATCATTCGAAACGAAGCAGGTCACATCCTCTTTCAGGATCCAGGAGGTCCGTTTTGGAGTTTGCCTGCTGGAGCGATCGAACTGGGGGAATCGCCGGCACAGGCAGTCATTCGCGAAGTCTATGAAGAGACGGGTCTATTCGTCCGACCGGTCCGTCTGATTGCGACCTTCGGTGGAGAGTCGTTTCGTTTGACGTACCCAGACGGAAACGAAGTTGAATACGTAGCGACAGTATTCGAGTGTAAGGTAGTCGGGGGAACGCTCGAAGCCGTCGATGGGGAATCCAAACAACTGGCATATTTCCCAAAACAGGATCGTCCACCTCTAGCACTCCCTTATCCTGATCATGTGTTCGAAGTATCCGAAGCAACAAGCTATTTTGACTGGGAAGAGCACTGGTTGATAAATTTACAATGTAAAAATCGGTAAAATACGAACATTTAACTGTTGATATCTGAATAAAGTTCTTAAAAAGCCTTAAAAATGCGAAAATTTCTTTGACACTATGAGGACAGTTCGTTATAGTAGTCAAGGGGCGAATGATTATCGCCAATATATTAAAAAATATTCGTAATTAGAGGTGTTATTCATGGATGTAGTATTCGATTATGAAGATATTCAATTAATTCCAGCAAAATCAATCGTTGGTAGTCGTTCGGAATGTGATACGTCAGTCGAGTTCGGTGGTAGACGTTTCAAGCTTCCGGTCGTACCGGCAAACATGCAAACGATCATTGATGAATCGATCGCTTTGTTCTTAGCGGAAGGCGATTATTTCTATATCATGCATCGATTCGAACCGGCTCGTCGTTTGGCTTTCGTTCGCATGATGCAAGAACGCCAACTGTTCGCTTCAATTAGCGTCGGTGTCAAGGAAGAGGAATATCAGCTGATCGAACATCTCGCAGCAGAAGGGCTGACTCCGGAATACATCACGATCGATATCGCGCACGGTCATTCGGAAGCCGTCATTCAAATGATTCGCCACATCAAGTCGCTTCTACCTGCAAGTTTCGTCATCGCTGGTAACGTCGGGACACCGGAAGCGGTGCGTGAACTTGAGAATGCGGGAGCCGATGCAACAAAAGTCGGAATTGGACCAGGTAAAGTGTGTATCACGAAGATTAAGACAGGATTCGGTACAGGCGGTTGGCAACTCGCGGCACTTCGTTGGTGTGCAAAAGCAGCAAGTAAACCGATCATCGCGGATGGTGGGATTCGGACGCATGGCGATATCGCGAAGTCGGTCCGGTTCGGTGCGTCGATGGTCATGATCGGTTCACTCTTCGCGGGGCATGAAGAATCGCCTGGTGAGACACATGAAGTGGACGGAGTGCTCGTCAAGGAATACTTCGGTTCTGCTTCTGAGTTCCAAAAAGGGGAACGCAAGAACGTTGAAGGAAAAAAGATGTTCGTCGAGCATAAAGGAAGCCTGGCGGATACGTTGATCGAGATGGAGCAAGATTTACAATCGGCAATCTCATACGCTGGCGGAAACAAATTGCAGGCGATTCGGACGGTCGACTACGTCGTCGTCAAGAACTCGATCTTCAACGGCGATAAAGTATATTAAAGTGATCAGTTCGCTCTTAACGGAGCGGACTTTTTTTTGTTTCTTTAGCATAACTCTTCCATAGGAGGGGTATACATCAAATGGACCAAAAGATTCGGAATATTTTGGATAGGGAGTGATTGACATGCTATTTGAAACGACATCGTACTTAATCGAAAAATTTGCCACTGTTCGTAACCAAACAATTGCCTTGATTGAACCGCTCGAAGCAGAAGACTTCATCATTCAAGCGAGTTCGGACGTGAGTCCGCCGAAATGGCACATCGCCCATACGACCTGGTTTTTTGAACGGATGATTTTACAAGAATATAGTAAAGGCTATCGAGTCTTCCATCCGAAGTACAATTATCTATTCAATTCTTACTATAATTCAATCGGTCCTTACCAGCCTCGTCAACAACGGGGGATGTTGTCACGTCCGACCGTCGAAGACATCATTGCTTACCGGTCATATGTCGATGGACAAATGGTCGAGTTCTTGAAAGAAGAACGGACTCCAGAAGACCAATGGAAAATCGAATCGTTAGTCGAGATGGGACTGCAACACGAGCAACAACACCAGGAATTGATCTTGATGGACGTGAAGTATAACTTTTTCACGAATCCACTGTTACCTGCTTATCAGTCAAAGTCGTTGACAACAGATGTGCCTGAAAATGCAGTCAAGGAAACATCGTTTATCCAATTCGAGGAAGGACTCGTCGAGATCGGTCATACAGGAGACGGTTTTGCGTTTGACAACGAGAGTCCACGTCATAAAACGTGGTTACATCCGTTTAAACTCGCAACGCGTCCTGTCACGAACGGGGAGTATTTGGCGTTCATTGAAGCAGGGGGCTATCAAAAATCAGAGTACTGGCTATCGGATGGGTACGCAACGGTTCAAAAAGAAGGCTGGAAAGCCCCGTTATATTGGATGAAAGATGACGCGGGAGAATGGACGATCTTTACGATGAACGGTGTCGAACCACTTCGTCTCGATGAACCGGTCTGTCATGTCAGTTTTTATGAGGCGGACGCTTATAGTCGCTTTATAGGGAAACGCTTGCCGACAGAAGCGGAATGGGAATGGGCTTCTCGCCAAGTCGATTCTGTCACGAAGCGTAATATGATGGGAAGCGGAACCTTCCATCCGGTAGCCGTCGAAGAGTCAGAGACAACGCTTGCGAGCATGTTCGGAAACGTCTGGGAGTGGACGTCGAGCGCTTATAGTTCATATCCAGGCAGTAAACCGCTCGAAGGAGCGCTCGGGGAATACAATGCGAAGTTCATGTGTAATCAAATGGTACTGCGTGGAGGAGCGTGCGTGACGCCTGACGATCACATTCGCGAGACATACCGCAACTTCTTCCCGCCTGATAAACGTTGGTTATTTGGCGGCTTCCGATTGGCAGGTGACATGTGATGCGAGAGACAGTCATTGGGTACGATTTATATACGCCGCAACAAAACATGCGTTTAGAAGTCATTGAAGGTCTGATGCGAGAACAAAAGGTCTTACCGGCAAAATATTTTTATGATCATATCGGATCCCAGTTGTTCGAACAGATTACGCAACAACCGGAATATTATCCGACACGGACAGAACTCGCCATCTTGGAGCAGCATCGAGCGGAGATTGCACGAAGTATCGGCGATGTGCATACACTGATTGAATATGGAAGTGGCAGCAGTCGTAAAATCCAGATGTTACTGGAGACATTTACACATCTCGATACGTATATGCCCATTGATATCTCAAAAGACTTCCTAATGGAATCTGCACGCCAATTGTCGGAACGGTATCCTGCGCTGCATATTAAAGCGGTCTGTGGGGATTACTCACAATCGATTTCTTTACCGGTCGAGGAGTCTCAAAAACGAGTCATCTTTTTCCCGGGATCGACGATTGGTAACTTTGAACCGGAGGAAGCGATGCGCTTCTTACGTCATTCCTCACGAATTCTTGAAACGGGCGATGGATTCTTGATCGGTGTTGATCTGAAAAAGTCTGTTGATGTGCTTGAACGGGCTTATAATGATGCAGCCGGTGTCACAGCAGCATTCAATTTGAACATGTTGACGCATTTGAATCAGATGCTCGAGGGAACGTTTGATGTGACACGATTCGAACATCATGCTTTTTATAATGAAGAAAAAGGACGAATCGAAATGCATCTTCGGAGTCAACTCGATCAACTCGTGCAAGTTGGAGATGTGACGGTTCCATTCAAACAAGGGGAAACGATTCATACGGAAAACTCCTATAAGTATAGTAAAGAAGAGTTTGAGACACTTGCCCGTCAAAGTGGTTTTCATTCAGTCAATTGTTGGATCGATGACGATGAACGATTCAGCGTGCATTATTTAGAAAAAATGTAACGGCACATCAAAAAACACTCCCACTTGAAAGCTTCCATTACGAAGCGACACAGGGAGTGTTTTTCTAAATGATATGCCTTATTCGACACGTGCTCCTTCCGGAATCGGATGTTCCGGTACGACGAGAATCGGCATCCATTGTTCCGAGCGACCGATCTCAAGCACCCGACCGGACTCTTCAGGCGTACGACCAGGTATATTGAGTACGGCAATCGCTTGTTTTCCAAGCAATTCATGGACATCGGGTCGCAGTGATTCCCAGTCGAGTGAGAATAAACGCGTAAATCCGTCGAATTGTAGTTCAAGCTGAATTGAGCCATCGGTAAGATCCGAAAGCGACTGGATTGTACCAACACGTATATCTAAAGCATCGAATAATTCAAGAGGAACGATTGGTTTCATGGACAATGGTGTACTTCCTTTCAAAGTGAAGCATAGAGTTGGTCAGGAGTCGAGAGAGACATAGGTCGGCTCATAAGTCGTCCATTCGATATCAGGCGCTTGATGACGTGCAAGCTTCGCTAATTGGCTACCGAGATAGGGTCCGATCGTCAAACCAGATGCACCAAGTCCGTTCGCTAGGAACACGTTCGGATGATTTTGAAGCGGTCCGATCACCGGCAGGGAGTTTTTCGTATACGGGCGTAAGCCGATACGCAGTTCATCAATCGTTGTTTCTTCGAGACGCGGTAAGACAGGTAAAGCCCGATTCAATAAGGCATACATCCCCTTAACGGTTGGTTTCAAGTCGTAGTCGGTCTGTTTTTCGTGTGTTGAACCGACGATCAGTTTCCCTTCGTGGATTGAGACGAGATATAATCCGCGTTGTCCCATGACGACGGGCCAAGTCGTTGATGTAGAATCCGTCAAATCGAGTTGCAGGATCTGTCCCTTCTCCGGATGCAAATCGATTTTAAGCTCAAGTGGACGGAGTAGGTCATTTAACCAAACACCCGCCGTTAAAATGAACTGTTCTGCCGAGTACTGTTCATTTTCCATGGTTATACCAGTGACGACTCCCTTGTCTACGACAAGAGTAGCATCTCCTTCTAGGACGGTCGCACCGTGTTCGACAGCACCACGAATCAATGAGGCACACAAGGCACGTCCGTCAACGCGGGCACCACCGGAAACGAATAAGGCATCCTCGATCTGTTCGACGAGTGGAAAGAGCGTTTTGACACGATCTTGGTCCAGTCGTTCGATACGTTCGATGGCAGGCGCTTCCGGAAAACGGTTTTGCGCAATCGTCTCCATCTTTTCGATTTTTGATGTTTCGTGTAAGGCGATCGTGCCAACTTGCTGATAACCCGTACTCGTCTCACCGAGTGCTTCCAGTTCAGGAATCAACGTCTTATAAAAATGAGCCCCGTTATTCGCTAATTTGTACCATGCCTTATTTCGCCGCTGTGTCATCCATGGACAGATGATGCCGGCTGCCGCATGAGAGGCTCGACCGGGTTCCTTCCGATCGACGAGTAAGACGCGTTCACCAGCCTTCGATAAATGATAGGCAGTCGAGGCACCGAGAATTCCGGCGCCAATGATGATATGGGTGTACATGAAAGATTCAACTCGATTCTGTTCAATTGGAATATCTTTTATTGTAGCAGTAGAAGATCCGGACGACTAGCAAGAGCGGGTTTCCAATCTGTAGCACATCGAATGATGGGAAATGATGGGGAAAGTGAACCATTTGGTGAATGATGACGTATACTAAATATACAGTTTCTAAAAACTGTGAATTAGACGATTAGAAACAGCTGAATTCGGAAACATACCCTTATAGGCATCATGTCCTGTCATCATCGACTTTGAAACGGTCCATCATGAAGGAGGGGAAGGCAATGAATATGAGTCAAGCCATCGTACGCAGACGCTACACGGATCATACTTTATTTTATTCCGCCATCCTAATCTGGAAATTGCTATTCTTCCTGCCACTGCTCATGTTCGTCAACAGCGGCACGGACCATGTGTTTCAAATGTACTTTGTACCGTACCTCACGGTCATCTTCCTATTTCGTGTGATGACCTACTTTGCGACCTATAAAGCATCTTTCATGGAGATGACGGAAATGGGTCTCTCGTTATCCTTGCTGATCGCAGATGTATATTTGATTGCGTTGTTCGATATTCCACTTCCGTTTGCTTTAATTATCCTTGCGCTTGCCTTACTCCACTTCAGTGCGGCATTCAGTCGTTTTCGTTGGTTCCGCCGTCGTCTTTGGTTGAATCGGCATCTTGAGATCCTCAATTATTTGACGGATCACGGTGAAGTACCCATTAAAATTGCCGTCATGGCAGAAGATGAGATGCTTGTGACGACGAAGAGTGGAAAAGAGTTTACGTATCGTCAGGTTTATTGGAGCGGATTTTATATTGAACATGGTTGATTGCTATATGAAAAGGATTTCTCTTCGGGGAAATCTTTTGAGACTGAAGACAAGTGCAATTGTTCTCTAACGAGAAGGATTGCGCTTTTTTTGTTCGACTCGCATCGTTTTCCTGGGACAAGCATCGCGCCGCTTCGCTTCAGGGTCGCTCTTGCTTGTTTTTCCCTAGGAAGCGATGTCGAGTGAACAAAATGCTTCTCGGTCCTTCTTCCGGATATAAAAAAATGACGCATTACACGCCACTCCTACAGGAAAAAGTGCGATTTTGCGCTGTCAGAGACAAACAAGACCCGTTTTCCTGCTCGAATGGAGCGGGAAAACTGGCTTGTGTCTCGCCTGAGGAAAGGGCGTGAAAAGGTGTGTCATTTTTTGAGTCAGTTCATTTGTCTACAATCTGAAAGGATTTCTCTTCGAGGAAATCCTTTTTTTGTTGCATACGAAAAAATATAGTACGCTTACATAGGAAAAGGGGGAGAAAAAGTTGATTCGTTGTATACTGATCGATGCGAATGACACAATCATTTTGACCGATGATGTAAGTCGGATACAGGAGTCGGGCATCAAACGTTATTTCGTTGATTTCGATCAACCGACAGACGCAGAGAAGCAAAAATTGATTGAGGTTTTTGATTTTCATCCACTGGCGATTGAAGATTGTTTTCATTACTTGCAACGCCCAAAGCTTGAATATTATACAGAACATAGCTTTTTTGTCCTTCATGCGCTCGATGAAGGAACGTTGACGAGTCGTGAAATCAATTTGTTCGCAAGTGATCGGCATCTCGTTAGCTACCATGAGCAATCTTCACCAGAAATTGATATCGTGTTTGAACAGTGTAGCCAACGCCTCGACAAACAAGAAACAGTCGACCTCGTACATAAAATCATGGATAAGATCGTCGACGGGTATTTTCCGATCGTTCATGCGACGGAAGATGAATTGTTTGCGCTTGAAGAACGCTACCGAACGCGTGGCAATGATCGTCGGTTGATGGAGGAGATTTTCGAACTACGCGCGCGGTTACTTCGAATCTCGCGGACTGTCATGCCGATGCGGGACTTACTGTATCGTGTCGTCGAATCAAAGCGGTTATCGATTCATCCAAAGAAACAAGCATTCTTTCGCGATTTGTACGATCACTTACTGAAGTTATCGGAAATGATCGAATACAATCGATTAATGACCTCTGAGTTTCGGGATAATTTCATTTCCCTCAACTCGTACCGGATGAATAGCATCATGAAGACGTTGACAATCTTCACGACGATTTTCATGCCGTTGACGTTCATCGCCGGAATATACGGCATGAACTTCGAACATATGCCAGAACTGACCACTCGGTACGGTTATTTCGTGACATTAGGGGCAATGGGACTCCTCGCTTTAGGAATGATTCTGTTTTTCAAAAAAAATCGCTGGTTTGATGAATAAGGGGAGATGTAAGTGGATATTCGACAGTTACTTTTTTTTACGACAATCGTTGAGCAAGGCTATAACTTAACGCGTGCTTCGAAGCACTTGTCAATCTCGCAACCGGCGCTTAGTCAGATGATCCGCGACTTCGAGCAGCTGGAGCAAGTGGAACTGTTCATTCGAAAGCACGGACGGTTGACAGGGTTATCGGAAACGGGACGTCAATTGTATGAGGATGCGAAGATCGTTCTGACACGTCATCAAGCATTGATGGGGCATCTGCGTGAACGCTCGAACGTCGTCCGAGGAAAAGTCCGTCTCGGTATCCCACCCGTCATCCTCCCTGTCTTATTTTCGCAGTTGATTCCGAAGTTCATGGCGGAACACCCTGGCATCGAACTCGAAATCATCGAGGAGGGGGCGTTTGAACTCAAACGTCGACTGTTACTTGAAGAACTCGACTTGGCCATCTTGATCGAACCGGGTGAATCCTATGGCATCGAACGTTTTCGATTGATTGAAGATGAGGTCGTCGTCGCCGTTCGTCCGAATCACCCGTTTCAAGCAAAAGAAGCGCTATCCTATCGTGATATCGGAAATGAACCACTCGTCATCTTGAACGACCGATTCATGTTACATCATCAAATATTATCGGAGTTTCGTAAAGTGCAGCAAGAGCCGAATATCTTCTTCATGTCAGGGGCATGGGACTTGTTGATCGGGATGGTCCAAGAACTTGACGTCATCTCGATCCTACCGGAGCCGATACTACGGTTTCACCATGCGGATGACATTAAAATCATCCCGTTCGACCCACCGATGTTATGGGATGTCTCATTGAACCGACTCGTTGGGACGGAATTACGTCCTGTCATCCGGCACGTCCACCAATACATCGTCCACTATTTTCAGTCGTACTGGCCAACGCCATCGCGTTGACGAGAAGGCAATCAAAAAGGGGACTGACTCAAAAAAAAGAATGACTCGTCTATTCACGCCCTTTCCTCAGGCGAGACACAAGCCCGTTTTCCTGCTTCATTCCAGCATGAAAACGGGTCTTGTTTGTCTCTGACAGCGCAAAAATGCGCTTTTCCTGTAGGAGTGGCGTATGACGGGTCATTCTATTTTTACGGGATAAGGGTGGCAGAATTATGATCTGCCACCCTTATCTTTGTAGAGACTGACTGTTGGGTCAGCCTCTTTTACGTTGGAGCGATCGTGTTTCAAGAAGTGACGTGTGGCGTCAGACTACGAATCTGCTTTGCTGCTTGTTTATAAGGAGTCAGCGTCTCTTGTGCCTGTAACGTCGCGCGTTCACTCTCAAGTTGCTCGAGTGTTTGGCGTAATAGGTGCTCTGAAACGGCTGTCAAAGAAGCGTCCAGATGTGCCGACGCGACTGCAAGCAAGCGTTCTTCTTGAGTGGCAGTATACGCGAGTGCTTCTTGCTTAGTTAATGTCGCAAGCTCCTCCTTCAACTGCTCCTTCTCATTTTTCTCAAAGAAAGCTTTCGCATTCCGGAAGTGGCGTTTGACGCCGACATAAGGCGTTGCATCTTCGAAGGGTCCGTCGAACGTCATTTCGTTTAATCGAGAGACCGTGACAGGTGCGAGTTGGAAGGATTCGTTCCATTGCTCTAGCAACTGTTGCTCCTCTTGTTGACGCCGGATCAAGGCCGATTCGAGCCATTGATCGACACGGAAATGCGTGACCCGGAGCTCTTGTTCAAAATCGAACCGAAGAAACGTCAACAGTTCCGTTAATGCATCCTGTAACGCCGCTCCTTTGCCAGTTTGAGCAAAACGAACAGGATTATAGGCTTCCTTGAAAAAGTCAGGGAAACGGTAATAAATGCGTTGTACGACATGATGCAATAGCTCATGGATCTCTGCTTTGAGTGCAGGTTCGATCAAAGCGGCGCGATTGTCTTCGAAACGATCCGTGACCTGCTGTTCTAAAGCAGACAGCTCAGCCAACCGTTCTTCTTTTCGCAACAGATTCGCTTCAGTCGCAGCGATAAATCGTTCGAGTCGCTGGACGGTCTTTTCCGTCTGCTCAGACAACGATACTTTGGCGAGACCGGTCAGATCCTCCGCTAGGAAGTGATGGAATGCCTCCTCGAATTCAGGTAAACCGGAAGTTGAATCTGATCGCTCTTGTTGCTTTTCCGTGAGTCCTTGTAAGCTCGAGACTCCATACAGTCGAGGCGATCGAATCCCGAAGCGTTGCAATTCCGTCGCGACATAGTTCAAGACATCTTGACGTTCGCTATCTGACGCAGCGAGATCAATCGCGTTGACAAGGAAGAACATCTTATCGAGTTCGAATGCGTCTTTGACACGACCGAGTTGAATCAAGAATTCACGGTCAGCGCGGGCAAAGGCATGATTGAAGTACGTGACGAATAAGATGGCATCCGCGTTCTTGATGTAATCAAAAGCGACATCAGTATGACGGGCATTGATTGAATCTGCTCCTGGCGTATCGACGAGCGTCACGCCGAGACGTGTTAACGGACTATCGTAATAGAAATCGATGACATCTACGAAACAGCTTCGTTCTTCCTGCGCGACATACTGTTTAAAAGCGTCTTGATCGACTGTCTGAGCGGTACCGATGAAGGATTGAACGGTAGGGAATCCTTTCAAGAAAGCACGCAAGAACGGGTCCGTCAGTGACGCGGCACGTGATAAGAGCGTATCGTATGCCTGTTTCGTTGACTCGAACGTCATTGTTTCGACCATTGCTTCATTTAATTCCTCAAGCATCGCTGCTTCCGACTTGAACGTGACTTCTGCCACGCCGTGCGGGTGTGCAGCGTCAACAGGGTGAATCCGGTTGATTGATGCTGTCGTCGGATTCGGAGAGACCGGGAGAACCTTATCTCCGAGTAAGGCATTGCAAAACGATGATTTTCCGGCACTGAAGGCACCGAATAAGGCAATCGTGAAGGATTGGTGTGTCAGTCGGTCCAATTTGTCATTCAAATAAGCGACGGCATCTTCAAAACCTTGAAGACCATTCAGATGCTGACGGATTCGAGCGACGTCTTCAGGTGCATAACGGACGGCTTGTTGCTCACTGATCGTCGTCGCAACTTCAAACGCAGTAGTTTCTATCACCGATTCGTACCCGGTAAAGGAGACGATCGCCGCTTCTTGCTGAATCAATTGCTCCTCCCAGATTGAAACTTGCGTCCGAGCCTGTTCGAGTTGTTGGTCGGATGGACTAGCAACGCCATGCTCATATCGTTCGAGTGCTACGGTAGCCTGTTGCCATGCTTGAACGCTAGTCCATTTATGCTGTAGTAACGTCTGTTGCTGCAATAGCTCAGCTTGTTCTTTCGGGAAAGTTGCCGTCAACTCTTGACGAATAAGCTCACGCCATGCGTTCGTTTCCTTGACGAACCACGCTTGTGTCTGTTCGGCGACACGATTCGTGAACTGGAGCACTGATTCACCTGTGATCGTAATACCGGTTGGCAAGGCACTCTCGAGTACGGAAAGCGGTGGGTCAAGTGAGAGCTGATCGATTGCGACGATATGCGTATCCTGCAGGAGACCAAGGTCACGTAACGATTGTTTCATCAAGTTACGTAAATGAAGCGAAATTTCGGAAGCAGTCACTGTCTGATAGGCACGGAGCACGTCTTGTGCGATCTCTGCTTGAGCCGCTTCCGTTTTTTTCGCGCTACGGAATAATCCAACCTTGAAATCACGCTGACGTGACTCGAGGAAACGGCGCATCTTCTCGCGTAATTCGAACGGCATCAATGTCGCATTTTTCAAAAGTTGATCCCGATGAAGCGAAAACGTCTGTACCCAGCGGTCCGGTTGACGTGCTTCTAACTGTTGCGAGACACGTGCTAATTCGGTTTCGATTTTCGCCGGATTCCGTCGTTCAGCGTCATTCAATTGCTCAGCCATCGTCTCGTTTGTTTCTGAGACGAGACGTGTGAGATAACGTGTATGCTCCTGGTGAAGACTTTCGAGTGTCAAAGCGGCAGAAGTCAACAACTTCGGTTGAGCGTCGCGAATGCTTTGTTTGACGAGCTGTTCGACTTCCGTGAAATCGTTATGCGGATGGGCTGGGTCCCGTAGGCTCGTAAAGAAGATTCCTTTCGGTACGACACCGTGTTCAGCGAAGGACGCATGAACCGAGCGGCGGAAGGCGTCGAATGATAGTTCATCGTTACGATGTTTATCGATTTGATTGACGATTAAATATAATTCCGGTACGGCAGCTTGTAATTCATCCGTCACCATGAAGTTCAATTCGGATTGAACATGATTGTAGTCCATGACGTAAAACAAGATGTCAGCCAAGTGAAGGGCAGACTCCGTTGATACACGGTGGGCATCATCGACCGAGTCGACGCCTGGCGTATCCATTAAGACGAGACCAGGAGGCAGCGCGGACGCGGCATGCGTCAAATCGATTTGTTGGACATCACCACTTTTCCCAAGCGATTGAAGATGCTTCTCTTGCTCTTTTGCAGTCAGACGAACAGACGGCTGTTCATGAAAGTGAACGATTGCTGAATCCATCTCACCTTGCTGAAGTGTCACGATGTTTGCACTCGTCGGAATCGGACTCGTCGGTAAGACCGATTCACCCGTCAAGGCGTTGATCATGCTCGACTTTCCAGCTGAAAAGTGACCAGCAAACGCAATCGTGAACTCTCGTTTTAATAGTTTGCTAGCAAATTTATCTAGTTTATCTAAACGGAGTTGATCCGTTGAAGGTTGAATCAATGTGGCGAGTGAAGCCGTCGCCTCGAGTTGGTTCGATAATCGTTCCTCAAATGAGCGCATGCAATGAAACCCCTTTCTTTCAGTCATCGTCCAGTGTATCACGATTTTTTCCGTTTCGTCATCCTTCCGCAAACGACAAAAACAATCCGCCCAGTAAGAGGCAGATTGTTTTAATTAGGTTCAAGACGACGGAACGATTTCGTCCGCACGTGTCGATTCTTGTTCCGTCGAATGAATCCGGCGCAACAAGTGTAATTTGAAGAGATACATGACGAGCAGGTGAACATTCGCCTGTGTTGCCTTGTAGAGTATCCACGGTAGCGCAGGGACGAATTCATGGATGGCGATGATACATTCTTGCGTACCGGGAATTTGCCGGAATTCAATCCGACCACGGCTATCTTGCTCGACTTTTGCGAACAATCCGCCGGTAATCCGGTATGTCGCCATTTGTCGATCGTGAACCGGTTCCTTCGTCAATTCAAGCAGCGGTTGTTCGTAAAACGGAATGTGGATTCCAACGACTTGATCTTTCACAGTTGACGATAGGAAAGGGCGGGCAAATGATGACAACCAGTTCATATAATCGTCAGCTGCCCAGTCGGCATCGCGATCCTTTGGCAAAAGAACACGTTGTACCGATCGGACGTCAAGGACGTCTGGTGTCGAAGACGACGAGGAAGAAGATCCTTTTTGTTCCTCCTCCTCTTTTAATGCATCTCGGACTGATTGTTCGAATGTGATTTTGCCGTCACTGATGCCGGGAACCATTTTTTCTGGATCCGCAACCATCTCATGGACCATGCTTTCAACGAGTGGATAGACGGTTTCTTTTGGTTCTCCGGACACGAGCGTCACCCAAAGGCGCGATAATTTAACGGTCAATAAAGGAATATCGATCGTCGGTTGTCGTTTACCCATGATGTCGGCTGTTTTAAGGATCATCTCCTTATAGGTCATCGCTTCCGGTCCACCGATATCGATGGCCCGGTCTTTGACGTCATCGCGATCGACACTTTCACCAAGGGCATGAATGACGTCGGGTAAGGCGACAGGATGGGTCTTGTTACGTGTCCATCGTGGGAGTGCCATGACGGGTAAGCGTTTGACGAGTTTCGATAAGATTGGGAACGATGAACCTTTAGGACCAACGATTAACGCAGCACGGATCGTCGTCACCGGTGTTCCGTACGCACCGAGAACGCGTTCGACTTCAAGTCGACTCTTTAAGTGACGCGATAGATTTTCTGTTTCCTCGGGGATGATACCACTTAAGTAGATGATTTGCCGGATGCCGTTTTCTTTTGCGGCACGGGCGAAGTTATCGGCTAACAATAAGTCCATATTCTCAAACGATCCTTGTGTCAATTTAGCAGATGGCATCATCGAATGGACGAGATAGACAGCGATGTCTGCTCCTTTCATACCAGCGATCGTATCGTCTAGAGAAAAGAGGTCGCACGATCGCCATTCGACGCGTTCCTCATTGTCCTTGTCGTCACCATTTCGTGAAAGGGCGATGACGTCATATTTTTTCTTTAGTTCGTTCAGTAAATTGTGACCAATGTATCCGGTGGCTCCGGCTAAAGCTAGGCGCGTTGGCATGGATGTAAACTCCTCTCTTATATCTGTTGTAATGTACCCCCAATCGAGTCGGTTCAATCGCAAGAGGATATGCTGAGACGATTCAGTTGAATGGAATAGGGAATAGTAACATATGGAAAAGAACCAACAGGAAGTATGAAAACAAAGGGGGCTTCAACCATGCAGACGATACAATTCATGCAAGAGGGACATGAACGACGATTCGATCTGTTGTGGAGACGATTAAAGCCGAAACAACGAGAAGATGCAGCGATGGTCTCGATGCTGTACCTTGCGACAGGACAGCCAGAAGTGCTCGAACGGTTCTCGGATTACTTCTTTCCGGATAGTGGTGAGTTTTTTGATCGTGAATTTCTGGCTGAACCCTATCCGAGTCCAGCGTTAGAAGCAATCATCCACTTGATCGTCCAATTGTATAATGGACGAACGACGATCACGATCATCGAGCTGATTGAACGATTGGATGAGCAACAGATGTCGCTCGTACTCGAAGCGATTAAATTGCGGGCATACGGATGTCAGATGCTACAAAAAGGTGCGAAATCGTAATGCCACTCGTATGAATCCGATTGATGAAGAAACTCCTCTTCATCAATCGGATTTTTTGTGAGGGAAGAAAAGTTGTAAGTTCAAGAATCGGTAAGAAGATGTTCGTGAATCAGAGTTCATTAAAATAAATCGCCATGAAAATAAAAGCTAAGTTTATTCACGAAGAACTAATTGAGATGGGCGGCGACTGGAAATAAGATGAAAGTATCAGTAAAAGGTGGTCTAACTATGGAAGGAGTGACATCATGCAGCTCAAAGAATCGATCTACTTTCACTCACCGATTTTCATCCAAAACTTGTTGACGACTTTACAAGGACGTCGCCTGTTCCATGAACGATACGGTCCCGCCTATCAGCAACGTTTACAAAAACTGAAACAGAAGTTAGGACGACCGCATGACGTTCGAGCAGAACAATTGCATCGATTAAACGACTTCCTTTCTTTTTGCCAAACACATAGTCCATACTATCAGGAATTGTTTTCTACCATTGCACTAGAGCTCCCGCTAAAATCGATTGACGAACTAAAACAGATTCCCCCTTTGACGAAAGAAATCTTACGCCAACAAAATGAGGACGTCCATGCGCACGTCCATGCCCCGATTCTCGGAAAAACGGGCGGTACGACCGGTAAATCGATTCAAGTGCATTATACAAAGGAAGACATGCAAATCCGGATGGCACATCTTGACTTCTTCAAGTGGACCCATGGAGTCGATCAAGGGATGCGCCGTGCAAGTTTTACCGGTCAAACGCTTGCTTCCCCGCAACAAAAGGCACCGGTTTATTGGCGGACGAATAAAGTCATCAATCAGATGTTGTTCTCGATCAAAAACATCAATCCGAAAACCGCCGCTGCATACATCGAACAACTGAATCGGTTTCAGCCGGAATCGATTGATGGTTTGCCTTCAGGAATGATCGAAGTCGCACGATATGCTAAAAAATATGGGATGACCTGTACGTTTCGTCCCAAAGCAATCTTCCCGACGGCTGAGATGATGACGGCAGAAGAACGAACGCTCGTCGAAGAAGTCTTCCATGCGCCAATCTATGATCAGTATGCGTCGTCAGAAGGGGCGCCGATCGTCGCCGAATGTCCGTATGGGAAAAAACATTTACATTATGAGATGGGAATCATTGAACGTGATGAGGACGGTGAAATCCTTGTGACGAGCTTCGATACGCATGGTACACCACTTGTCCGTTACCGCGTTGGCGATCGGATGACGCTTAGTCAGGAAACGTGTCCCTGTGGTCATCAAGGTCCGATCATCGCTTCGATCGACGGACGGGGGAGAAGCTTCATTCAACTCAGAAACGGGCACCGTGTCTTTGAAGGCGAACTTGCGGGAATCGTTCGAGCGTTCCCGAACTGTATCGAACGCGTGCAATACATTCAAGAGACGCGGGATGAGATTGTTTTATTATATGTTCCGGATGAACGATGCTTCGAGAAAGAACATGAGAAGAAACTCTTTTTCGTTCTTGACCGACTGTTTGACGGACAATTGAATGTCGTCATGCGCGCGGTACCCGAAATTCCGAAAGAAATCAGTGGAAAAACGTTACTGATTAAACAACAGTATGCATGACACATGAAAAGGCGAGGTCACCGATGATCTCGCTTTTTCGTATGTCCTGAAACTGTCAGTCGCGTGGCCGCACCGGAATCCAGATGGCAGATTGATAATCGGCGGCAGACGGGTCGCCTGCCGAATAAACTTCGAGTTCAGCGTGAGGTAGAGGATCATATCCATGCGATGGGATCCACTCTTGATAGATACGCTGCCACATCTCTTGAATGGCATGCGGCATCGGACCAACGACCGGAAACGTCGCCCAAAGACTCGCCGGAATCGTCATCGTTTCCTGACCGGGCAGAACTTCCGTTGTCGTCGTCGCGATCCAATAATCCATCGATGCTTCGGAGAAATTGGAGCAGACACCAATCACACCTTCAATCTGACCGTCATTTTGTTTAAACAAGGTAGCATCTTGACCAGAATGATTCACATCATTCCAAAACAACGGAATCAGTTGTTGTTGGGCACCATCTTGCGTCGGGAAATGTTTTCGCCATCCTGAAATTTGTAAAGCCGGTCGTTCGATGAGTTGGTAATCCATTTGCTCCAGTCCCTTCAAGGTCACCTGAATGCTCAGGCGGTTATAGGCGTGAATCGGACGTCGCTCGCTTCGCATCAACGTTGGCGAACAACCATGCTGACGTTTGAAAGCTTTTGTGAAAGCTTCCGGCGTCTCATAACCAAAACGTAAGGCGAGATCGATGATTTTTTCGTCCGTCTGTGTCAATTGTTGGGCAGCGAGCGTCAGACGTCGCCCCCGAATGTATTCCGGTAAGGTCATCATCGCAAGTAACGAAAACGTCCGTTGTAAAGGATACGTTTGCATCTGCGCCACCCTTGTCAAAACGTTGAGATCGAGCGAATCTTCTAAATGATCTTCGATATAGTCAATGACGCGTTGAATTGATTCGAGCCACATCTTGTCACCTCCTTGTTTTTAGTATAATAGAGCGATGATCGTCGGACCTGTCCAAGGCGATAGTAATTTGTCAGGATGCATGTTCCCTTATTTTTGTCATATTCTTGTCAGGTACATCGGCTATCGTAGAGACATCGAAACCGTTACTTCCCTTGCGAAAGGACGTGATGACATGGGTATCAAAGAGCAGATCTACAATCGCTCTCCTCTATTTCTCCAGCACCTCTTCACAACCCTCTATGGGTATCAATTGCATCGCGAACGTTATGGACCGGTCTATCAAGAACGGTTCCGGATGCTCCTCGAACGAGAACATACGACGATCGACGTCAAAGCGGAACAACTTGATCGTTTAAATGACTTCCTTCGCTTCTGTACTGAACACAGTCCCTATTACCGTCAGCTCTTCACTTCACATGACATTTGCCTACCGTTAACGGACTTATCCGAACTAAAACATATTCCTGTACTATCAAAAGAAATATTACGAACGCACATGGAGGACATTCAAACAGATGTCGCTGCGCCAATCATAGGGAAAACGGGTGGAACGACAGGCACGTCACTGCAAGTACGATATACGATACCGGATATGCAAATTCGCATGGCCCATCTGGATTATTTCAAGGCGACCCACGGTGTCTACCGTGGCATGCGACGAATCAGCTTTACGGCACAGGATCTCGTACCCGAGCGTCAACAGGTGGACGTCTACTGGCGGATAAATCGAGCGGCGAATCAACTCTTGTTCACGGTGAAACGGTTATCCCCACGGACGATGGCAGCGTATCTTGAAGCCATCGAACGTTTTCAACCAGAAACGATTGATGGTCTTCCGTCAGCGATGATTGAGCTCGCGCGGTTCGCGAAGCGAGAAGGGATCCGCTTGACGTGTCAACCGGTTGCGATTTTCCCGACGGCAGAACGGATCGACGCGGAAGAGCGCCAAGTCATCGAAGAAGTGTTTCACGGACCAGTCTTTGATCAATATGCATCGTCTGAAGGGGCACCTATCGTTTCTGAATGCCGGTTTGGTCAAAAACATCTGCACCATGAGATGGGGATCATCGAACTCGATACAGACGGGGAGATTCTTGTGACGAGTTTTGATACACACGGACCCCCCCTCATTCGCTACCGGGTCGGAGATCGGATGACGCTCAGTCAGCGCACCTGTTCCTGTGGTCACCCGGGACCAATCATCGAATCGATTGACGGCAGGGGGCGGGCATTCATTCAAAAACCGGATGGACAAAAGATTTTTGAAGCGCAACTGGCGAGTCTCGTCAAACATTTGCCAAACAGTATCGAGCGTATTCAATATGTTCAAATGACGACAGATAGCGTATCGATCTACTACGTTCCGGACGCAGAGCGGTTCAGTCAATCAGACGAACGACTTCTGATGGAACGGTTGTACCGTTTATTCGGTCGTGATATCCATCTCGATGTACAAGCCGTATCTTATATCGATGCAGAGGAAAGTGGGAAAATTTTACTCGTTAAATCAAGCTTAACAGGATAAAAAAAGTGGACAGATGGCGCCATCTGTCCACTTTTTATTACTTTTCACCATACCTCGTGTAAAAGTACAAAACATCTCTGCTGTTGGTACTTCTAAAGAGGTACCACGTTAAAAGTGTTAAAGTGCCTCATTGATTCAAATTGTTTTTGATATCTCTTACCTTTTTTAAAAGCCATTTTTTATTTTCTTTGTCTTTTACGATGATAAAATCTTCTGTTCCTTTAACAGAATAGATGGTGGAGCCGACTGAAAAAAGATTCGATTGACTGTTCGCTTGGGGCATTTCATAGGCTTTTGTTTTCTTTAGTATCGTGCTCATTTTTTCTCCTTGTTGCATAGATGCATCCAATTCAACTTCTGTTCCGTTATACTCTTTGTTATTCACAATGACGATCATGGCATGACTAACTTCGTCCTCTGTACCGGTTTGACTGCATCCGAATAAAAATCCAATGAACACAATGACGAATATCTTTTTCATCGGAACCTCCTTATATGAGTATTCGTTGAATAGTAACGTAAATTCATGATAGGTAATAGTCGATTCTTTTACCAAGTATAAGGTAAAATCAGGAAAAGGAGGGAGATAGATGAAACCTCAGATTTTACTGTTAGGCATGTTCCATCTCGATCGCCCGGCAAATGGTGACATGATTCGTCCAGCAATTTTTGATATCGCGTCAGAGAGAAGGCAACGAGAAATCCAAGAAGTCGTCGCTCGATTGAACGCATTTCGACCGACATGCGTTGCCCTTGAGACGGCACCTGAACGCATGAGTGACCTGCAACATACATATGAAACCTATCAACACGAAAGTGATTTAACCGAAAATGAACGGCAACAAATCGGCTTTCGCTTAGCCCGGATGGCAGGAGTAGCAGATCTCCATGGGGTCGATTGGAACGAAATCGTACCCGGCGTACCGGATTTAGGAATCGTCCGTTCACATCATCCGGAAGCCTTTGAGACGATCGTCGCGGCTGAGATGAAACGGACCCAACAGTTAGAGCACGCGATGGAGCAGTTATCCTTCTCCGAATGGCTCGATCGATTGCACGCTGAAGAAACGATTGCAGCGTCGGCTAGAATCTATGATCAAATCGAACGACTGGAGAGCGGGCGGATTTGGGTTGAACGCTACTGGCGAGTCCGTAATCAAAAGATCGCAAATCGTTTACTGCACCTCGCACAGACGAACGAACGAATCGTCTGTTTATACGGTGCTGCGCACCTCCCGTTATTACGACAATATTTGAATGAATCGAACCAAGTCGAAGTGATGACGTGGAACGATTGGAACAACGAAAAGGAGTGTATGTAAATGCTATTTCACTACCATATCTGGACACCACATTTGGAAGAAACAGAAGCTTGGTACACGGCACGCGGATTTCACGTTTCCCAGCGGATCGGGAAGAAAGACGGAGAATTTTCGTCGTTCAATCCACCTCTATCATGGGATGATTTTCGAGCAGATCAAATTTTATTCCGAATCATTGAAATGAAACGGGGAGCGGTCAATGTGACGATCGGATTCGGAAAAACGGTTCGCTTCGATCACATCGGATTTTTGATTCAGCCTGGTGACGTGCAAACGATTCTTGATCGCGCAGAAACGTTATCGTTCACGGTCCAAGCGAACGAGCGGCGGACGTTCTTGCAGACACCATACGGATTACGGATTGAATTGCAAGTCCATGAAGATGCAATTGCGGATACTGATGGAACGACACTTGAGCGTTTAATTCTAACGACACCGCGCGAAGGATTAGAGGCGGATTTAACGAAACTGTTCGATCGACCGATTTCACAAATCCAAACCGTCCGCGGAGAGAAGACCGTCTTACAAGAAGCAGTCTTTTCCGACGTATCGCTCGTAGGTACGGATCCGAACGGTGTTCAGCTCGTCTGCTCATAATCAACGAATACTTTGATTGGGAGATCTGATGTTTCCATTAAGCTAGCGAAGCAACTGGCAAGCTTCGAAAACGAAGTCTCGTGTTCGAACAAAGCGGGCAATGTCGCGTGACGCTCGTCTGAAAAGAGCCAGTCTGCATGCTTGCGGTAGTCCCAGCCGTCACTCGATGCAACGATCTGAAGTTCTTTTGCGTGAAACGCGGGCGTCAACGTCAAGGCTTCCCGGTTGCCGTCCGATAAGACGCAGATTGCACCATGAGGACGGACAGCGGACTGAAGCTCGGCAAAGGCCGCTTGGCGTCCGGAACATTCGATGGCGGCGTCATACATACTTGAACCCGGTGTGACAACACGTGCACCTAATTGACGCGCTAACTCCGCTCGGGACGTAAGCGGCTCGAGGATATCAATCTGACGAACGTTGACGTAATGCCGTAAGTAATGTACCGTCAGCAAACCGATCGTACCCATTCCAGAAACTAAGACGCTTGTGTCGGGTGTCAATGTTAGCTTTCGGACGCCTTTTGCCGCGTCACAGGACAGAATCAACAGTAGGGCTTCGCGCGGTGAGATATGAGCAGGAACCGGGATGACCTTCGATACAGGAACGATCGCCTGATCTTGATGACCATAGAAGCTGACGACCCGATCTCCGGGCTTGACGATTTGGACGGCGTCACCAACTGCAAGCACTTCGCCATAACTTTCATATCCTGTCTCGAGCGGATAGTCATAGCTGGTTTCGGTCATGTCTTGTTCCAGCCATTGGGGAAGTTCGGCACCGATACTGATGGCACCGGCTAGAGTGCGGACGTGGACGTCATAGATGCCAAGCGGCGGCAGTTCCCGAACAAGATAACCAGGCGTCTTCGACTCCACAAGACAGCAAATTGTTGTAGTGTTCAACATGTAAACCTCATTTCATTGTTGGATTGATTATATATGGATCAAGCATATACCACTTTATTTGTAAAATATAACAATTCGAAACCAGAAATGATGTAGAATAAAAAAGAAGAGGGGGGAATCAAATGGCACCATTATTAATTTTGGCATTGCTCGTGTTCGCATTTTTGACGTTTCGGTATAGTAAGATCCTCGCCCGAAAGGATATTTCTGCCGCAAACAAACGACTCGCAATCGTCTTTTATTTGATTGCCGTCAGTGGACTTGGCGCTGTCGTTTATTTCAACGTATAAGGAGGACCATCCATGCATTCAACGACAAAACGACGAATCGGTGCGTATATCATCAACCAAGCTGTTTATTTCGGACTTTCTGTCGTCATCGAAAAAACGGTGTTACGACGTGTGAAGTCAGAAGTCGTTCACGCTGTCGTGACACAACCGACGATCAGTTTTCTAGGAGAAGTCGCGCAATTAAAACTGTTGAACGGAAAAACAATCGGTGGTCAGATTTGCGGCATCCAGGTTGAAAGCGAGAACGGATTGCCGTTGACGACAAAACAAATCGTCCGCCGAACAGTCTATCGTGATACGGTCTCGTTATTTAAGATTCGACCGTACTGGAAACCGTTTCTTGAGAACGGACAACGATTACCGGAAGATGACTTCGCGAGAACGATCGTCCGCTTGAACCAGGAAAAGCTAAAAAATGAAGCTTGATTTTCATGTCCATAGTGTCCGTGCCTCTCAACCTATAGGAGCCATTCTGCTCTATCATGGTTGGGGCGGAACAGCTGTCTCTTATCTAGAGTTTGCGCGACAATTATCTGAAGAAGGGTATGATGTCTTCATCCCGGAACTTCTTCGGCATGATCAACGTGATCCGCTTGATCATCCATTTGATTCAGAAGTAACGACGACCTATTTTTGGACGGTCGTCGAACAATCGATTACGGAAGCGACAGCTATCATCGAACAATCAGGCTGGCATGTTTCAGACGTGATAGCGATCGGCGTCTCGATGGGTGGGTTCATTGCCCACGGGATCATGTCGCGTCAGCCGATTAAAGCACTCGTTGCGATCAATGGGAGCGGTGCCTATCTTGAAGCAGAACGTCAATTCTGCGTTCGTGACGGGCGACCTGCTATCAAAAAGGAGGATGTACCATGGAAGCTCGATCCAATCAGTGTGATGGATGAGCGTCCGCGGTTGCTCCTGCACGGCGATGCCGATGACATCATTCCACTATCGATCCAGCAGTTCTATCATGCAACCGCTGTTCAAGCAGGTATGGCGAAAACGACCGTATTAGACGTTTTTCCGGGTGTCAATCATATCGTGACCGATGCCATGATCAAGCAACTGATTGCATGGCTGAAGCACGTCAAACTTCAAGGGGCGACAGATGGACTACATACGTTTTCTTCGCACTAAGGTCGGTCAAGAAAAAGTGATGTTGAACTTTGCCGGTGGGATTGTCTTTGACAAGAAGGGGCGCATTCTTCTTCAAAAACGGCGGGAGCAACAAGCATGGGGCTTTCCCGGCGGCGCACTGGAACTGGGAGAGTCGCTCGTTGAAGCCGCACAGCGTGAGATTTTTGAAGAGACCGGTTTTCATGTCAGGATCGAACGTTTGAGTGGTGTCTATTCGAAGTACGAAGAGATGTATCCGAACGGGGATGTCGCTCAGCCGATCGTCCATTTTTTCGTTTGCCGAATCAATGGGGGGCAATTGACGATTGATTCCGATGAATCACTCGACGTTGCTTTTTTTGAAAGAGACCAAATGCCAGAACTCTATAGCGAACTGCATCAAACAGCCTGGAACGATTTTTTGACGGAAACGGGTCCGGTCTTTCGATAATGCAAAACATCCTTCTGATTTTCACGTCAGAGGGATGTTTTTACATGCGACATATTCAGCGTTCAAAGCCACCTTCGGAATGGATGACTTGCCCGGTCACCCAGCCACCGTCAGGACTGACGAGGAATTGGATCAATCGTGCGACGTCTTCCGGCGCACCGATTCGCCCGAACGGAAAACTAGGTTTAAGCGCCGTCCGGGTTGCTTCATCCATCCAAGTCGAGTCTGTCGGACCCGGATTGACCGCATTGACGGTGATGCCAAGCGGTGCCACGGCTGCCGCGTAAGTCTTCGTAAACGTCGACAAGGCACCTTTTGTCGTAGCGTAAGCAATCTCGTCAGGCATCGGACCGAGATCTTGTCCGGACGTCAGTTGAATGATACGACCGGACGTTAGATGTGCTTCAGCGAATCGTTTCGTGAAACGTGTCGCGAGCAACAACGGTGCCCGGAGATTGACGGCATAGTGTTGATCAAGACTGGCTGCATCAAGTGTTTTCCAATCCGTCATCGTCGAATGGGCAGCGTTGTTGATCAGGATGCTTGGTGTTCCAAAGTCTTCTACCTGATTGAATAAATCGTCAGCAGCATCTGCTTGACCTAAATCTAGCTCGATCGCAAGGACGCGGGCACCTTGATTTTCGAGTTCGGTCGTAAAACTAGCCGCCCAATCCGCTGTTGCTTTAAAATAAGTAAAGACCAGGTCATGTCCGGACGAGGCAAGCTGGCGGCAAATCGCAGCTCCGATGTCGCGTGTCTGACTGGCACCGGTCACGATGGCAATCGGTCGTTTCGTCATATGTACGCTCCTTTACATAGATACATTCAAATAAATGAATGGTTCCAAATGTTTACAAAAACAGTATAGCGTAAGAAAGACAATGAACGGAAGCGTTATCATGATTTAACATACTGATTAAATGCATGTTTTGACTTGAAATGTGGTAAAGAAAAAGTGTACGAAATTATTCGTTAAACAGGTGGGGAAGGATGAATCGATCATGAAAGCAATCGTCTTATTCGACGGAGAATGTAATCTCTGTGACGCGAGTGTCCAGTTCATTTTGAAACGAGACAAAGGATATCATGATTTTGCTTCGTTGCAAGGGGAAACAGGACAAGAAATCGTCCGTCGTCATCATCTTCCGGAAACGATCGACAGTGTCGTTGTGATTGACCGGGGTGTACCCTATATCAAATCAGATGCAGCGTTACGGATTGCCCGTCATTTAAAAGGTGGATGGCGTCTGTTGAGTGTGTTTCAGATTGTTCCACGTTCACTTCGAGATCGCGTCTATGATTTCGTTGCAAACAACCGTCATCGCTGGTTTGGACAAAAGCAGCAGTGCGCGTTACCGTCTCCGGAGACGCGAGCTCGATTTCACGACTAAAGATGAAAAACCGCGACGAATCGGTCGCGGTTTTCTTTCTGTTCATTGGTTGGTCACATGCAACCAGTGACAACTTGGCAATGGATCGCCGAGGAAACTTAATCCTAAATCATGGGCTTGGTGGATTGTTTCAAAACAATCGTCTCCCTCATCCAGATACACTTCATGATGCGGTGATTGGAGGTGTGTTCCTGCGATACGCCAAAGATTTGAACGGTGTGTCACCGTTATTTCGTAGTCGATGTTTGGTGAGACGACGAGCGGATTACCAACAGAATGATGAAGCGTATATCGAGTTGGTGATTGATGTGATAAATAGACTTGCTGTGTCGAAGCGACATCTTCTCGATATAACTGATGACGAGCATCAAAAGAGCGAGTAGGATTTGCTTGTTTTGATAGTTGATGAGTGGTTTCACCATTACATGTCAGGACCTCTGTAAAGGTACGATACTCTTTAGAAAAAGGCGAATATTGTCGCGCATCGCCTTCGAAATAACGATGCGGAGAAAACGGATTCGGGTTCATGAGAATCGGAGGAGCAATGAACGTTAGTACACGCAATCGGTATGAAGAAACCTTCGTATGTGAAGCGGATAGCGGGTACAAAGAAAAATAGAGCACGAATTGTTCAAATTCCCGTTCTCGGTCTTGTTCTTGTTTTATCTGATTCGTAACGCGGGCGAACGTCTCGATAATACGTGCGAACGGCATCGATTTTCTAGAAATGGGACGTAACATCCGGATTTCGAAACGTGTAAACTGTTCAGGGTCAATCGTTCCTTTCCATTCGGGTGTTGTAGTTTGACCTAATCGATGCTTATCTTGAAATATCGAATAATGCGATACCTCTGGAATTTCACCCCATAATAGTCGGACAGCATGATTTTGTTGAATCAGGACAGTCACTTTTCGGTTCCAGAACAAATCATCCGTACTTGAAACAAGAGCCGTGACGATACGTGTCTTCGAATCTGAATCAATCAGTTCGAACGACAAAGGCTCATATAAAGGGAGTACATCCGTTTGATAGGTATTCGAGTTCTGAATGAAACAAGGTATACCGTTTAAGAAGAGTCGGACGTTACTTGTTCCTTTCCAGGTGAGACAAACGGTTTCTCCGCTTTGTTTGATTTGAATGTGATTGATGTCAATCATGGGACTGATCGCTCCTTACACGAATTATGAAAGAAAACCCCTTCCGCTTCAGGATCAGAAGGGAAGGGGAAACGTCATAGTAATCCTTTTGCGACCTCTAGCTTTTCTTGATCGTGTTTTAATTGTTTTTTCAAGTCATGCGCGTGATACATATCGTGATCAATCATGTATCCGGCGATCGCAGCGTGAGTCTGAATGGCTTTATTCAGTTGTTCGGTCAAGACTTTCCGCACATCAGGAGAAGCCGTTTCCGTAATTGCGACAGCATAAGCACGGACAAGTGATTTGCTGCTGATCAAGAAGTCTGTCGCAATCAACTCGTCGCGTTTTTTACTAGGACGGTTGATGGATTGGAGAGCTTCATTCATGAGAACCGCCTCCTTCATGATCTGCCAATAGCTTTTGTAAATCGTTTAATGCTTGTTCGCTATCTTTGATGTCTTGAGCAATCAATTTTTCAAGCGTCTCATCTTTAACAAAAGAACGAACAGCAACAGCTTTAACGAGACAGGCTTGTTTCATCGTCATGATTTCATGGATTTCGAGTGTTTCATGGATTGCAAGTGGTGATTTAGCCATCGGTCTCACTCCTTATCATGTAACATCCGTTTGACAGTATCTTTAACATTTTGCATTCCTGTTTTTTCTGCTAGGTCGTGGTGAAGTTTGTGTGCTGGTACCTTCATATTCGGAATATTTCCTTGTGGTGCAGGGTTTTCTAGATGAACGAATTCACCGGTGCCATCTTGTGCTTCCCCTTGAGCCCAGCGACCTTCTTTTGAAGCTGTTCCTTCCGATAGGTCCCAGAACTCATAAGCATGCGGTTGCGCTTCCATCTCATCTTCCGGTGCGAAAGTAGCAGGCACGACGACGCCGTTTTTCGTTTCCAGCTCTTCGATCGCAGCCATCCATTGATACTGGTGATAACGATCGCGAGCGAGCATCTTACGGAATGTAGCACGCACGCCTTCATCCGTCGTCATATGATAGAGACGGGCGACTTGAAGTCGACCTTGTGATTCAGCATGTAGGTTCGAGCGCATATCTGCCAATAAGTTACCGCTCGCGACGATATAGGATCCGTTCCACGGAATGCCGTTTGCGTTTGATGGCAGTCCACCGAGACCGCTAACTAAAAGATGCTGTGGATTCATACCCCCGAGAATTGCTGCCGTCGCTGGATCTTTGGCAGCTTCTGCCTGATCATCCGGTGACGCCCCGTCGAGCAATTGAGAAATGAGGGAACATAGCATTTCAACGTGCCCGATTTCTTCCGTCCCGATATCCATCAGCATATCCTTGTACTTTTCTTCACCTCGACAATTGAAGCCTTGGAAAAGATATTGCATCATGACCGTCATCTCACCGAATTGTCCACCGAGTACCTCTTGCACGGCCCGAGCGAGTTTTGGATCGGGTCGATCAACCTTGACTTCGAATTGTAATTCTTTTTGATGGCGAAACATGAAAAGAACCCCCTTTTAAGTTTTAAACATATATGACTTACACATGTTATATACCTTAATCGGTTCCTTTCAAACCTGTTTACCTTATTTTTCGATATGCTGAGGTGAACGTTCAATCAAAGAATGATTTATGAACAAGTTTGGGATAGTGCCAAGGCAGTATTTCGTATGCAGTTTTAAACGTTTCAAAAAAATAATGCAATATCGTCATTCCCCCTCCATCAAGCTTAAACTTGAGGAGCAATCAAGAGCTAATGTCGAACTGAGAATTTCTAAAGCATGATCTTTTGCAACGGCGGTTTCTGCTGCCGTACAGTCTGCAGGAACATGAATGGCATATTCTCGCATGTAGGCATCGTTTGCAGTAAATAAGATACACATATCCGTCGTTAGACCGGTGATGATAAGACGTGAGACATCCAAATGCTTTAATAAAATATCAAGTTGGGTCCCGAAAAAACCTGAATGTTTTGGCTTGATGATGAAGTAATCGTTCTCTTCTGGGTGCATTGTCTCGATGAGTACATCTCCAAGACCACCGCGGCACTCATCTATGATTTGATTGACATTTTCCTGCCAAAGACCAAAATTGTCATTGACGTAAATCACCGGGATGTTTTGACGTTTACAATGTTGTTTTAATTTTGAGAGTGGTTCAAGGACAGGGAGCGTTTGTTGCAATAACTGCTCAGCTCCTTCAAAATCCATCTTATTGATGACATCGATGATCAACAATGCTGTATTTTCTTGAACAGTCATGGCGGACTCCTCTCATAAAAAAGTGATTAAATAATGATAAGGTGAATAGAGCTGGGCTTTAGAGATAAAAATCTCAGAAGGGGAGGCTGATTCACGGGCTCCCCGGACATCAATTAAACAACGATAGATGAGGGATTCCAACTCTGCGATGAAATCTGGGTATTGATATAAAGCGTCATTCAGCAGTCTTTTGCGGTGATCTTCCATCAAGACGATGCAGGGGTTGGTCTCTTTCAATGCCATTGCACTGAAGACAGTTTTTTGCTGTTTAAAATCTTGATTCAAACAGCGAACGATTTGATTTAAATCAGCTTCCACGTTCTTCACTTCCTAGTTGTAGATTATTCATACTGTTCTTATACATGTTATTGGTTGTGTTCCACTCTTCATCACGAGGTAAACGGATAAAAAAGTCGGATCCCTTTCCGATTTCTGAATGAACGGTGATACGTCCGCCATGTGCCTCAATGATTTCCTTACAAATCGGTAAACCGAGACCTGTTCCTTGAACTTGAAGGTGGTCTGCCTGTTCGACGCGGTAATAGGGATCAAACAGATAGGGAAGATCTTGAGTTGGGATACCATATCCCTCATCGCTAATGGTGATGACGATTTCAGATTCACAGCACGCTAGCGAGACTTGGATATTTGAATCAACGGGAGAATATTTTATCGCATTATTCAAGATGTTTAATAAGACTCTCCGGATTTTTTCTTGGTCAGCCGTGATCAGACAAGGTCCGTCGGTTTGGATTTGTAAATGATGCGTCGATGTCGAAACGTTCAACCACTCGGTTAACTCAATGAGCATACGTTCAATACAAAATGATACCAAATGATAGGATTCTTTTTGATGACTAAGTCGCTGATAATCTAGGAATTCGGTTAATAATTGGCTGAGTCGCTGCGTCTCACTTCGCACGGTCTCTAAGTATTTGCGCTGCTTTGAAGGAGACAATGTCCGGTGTAACATCAGTTCGCTAAACCCTTCAATGGAGGCAAGCGGCGTTCGTAGCTCATGAGATAAAACCGAAATGAAGTTTTGCTCTTTTTTAGCATGGTTGACTTCAATTGTGCGTTCACGAAAAACAAATAAAATACCTTGACGATCGGGCAAAAATTCTGTGTAAAGTCGTACATGACGATCATCTGGCATTGAGAAATCCTGAGCCGGAACGATTGATGCATGCTCGAAGCCTGCTTTGATTTGTTCGACATATACATGCAACGCATCTGTTTCGAGAATCAACGGTTCGAAGGCTTCGATAACGAATGCTAAGTTTTCAGATTGTTTTTCAGATGGTGACCAGTTCGGGAACAATTGATGGAACATGTGATTCGTAAAGATATTTGTGTTCGTCACATCGACGAACAATATAGCTTCTCGAAGACCATTTAAAATGCGTTGAATTAATTGATGGTGATCTTTTATACGGATGTCATCAAGCAACCGCATCAACCCGATATTCAATAAATGTGTCGTTTTCTGAAGTGCGATAGTCTCGGTGAAACGATGATGAAATTGTAACGTCAATGTACCGATGAATTTTGACGGACTGTGTAATGGGAGAGCACACAACGTCAATTGTTCTTCCTCAATTAGATGGATCGATGTATCTAGCTCGGTCTTGGCTTCTAACTCTAGCCGTTCTTGGTCATAAGTCGGTTCGTCTGATAGTGCGATATGGACAGCTTCAAAACTTTCCGACTGTGGTGAAAAAAAGATATGCGTCGCCCGAAAATGACTACCGATTGCTTGTAGCCACGTGTGAAGACCTGTCATTGATTGATGACGTAAAATTTGAGTAGCTAACTGGTTTTGAAATTGAAGTTGTCGCTCAATTATTTTTTGTTGATAGAAAGACTCTTGGAGTTGTGAATTGACAGCTTGCGTTTGCTGGTGTTCAAAGGCGAGCAACGTTGTCATTTGTTGCATCGATCGCCCAAGTGTACCAATCTCATCGTGACGGTTCTGAAAATCGTTCTGCTCCAATCGGTCAGGGTGTTTCGTTTGATCGACGAGGTCAAGTAAGTCCGTTCGAAAAGACCGCACAAGTCTTAAAATCAAGTAACTGAGAAGGCAAAAAGCAATGATCATCACACCAAAGGCGTAGCGTAAAACTTCAACGGTTCTTTGTTGTAGTGATTGTTGTGCTTTTCGCTCTTCATTATGAATCAATCGAAAGTAGTCATTGATAGCGGAGTCAGATTGTTGAACCAGCTTTTGATTATCCGTGAGTACTTGTAAGGTGAGTTCCAGTTCTAAAAATCTTGAAAATTGAACAAGTTGACGCGTAAAGCGTTCGTCTGATGGATCTGAATAACGTTGATTAAATGATTGAACGTGTTGTTGTAAGCGTTCCAACCGCTGATTGACCTGCTTAAGATCGGTTTGATCATTAAAGTCGATTTGTTGGACTTGAAGATTGACTTGTTGTGCTTCATTCCATAGTGTGCGAGCTTGCGTTTTTTGTGATGTGATCTTCTGTGATGAAGTTCGGTGTTGCTCCAGCTCTTTTTGAGCAAAGTAGAATGTTAAGACGCCGATGCTTGCAAAAATCAAGAAATTCGAAAACAATAGGATATAAAATCGATGGAACAGACTTGATGAAAGCCACTTCATGACTAGACCTCTTTCTAAAAAGATATATAAACAAACGATAAAAATACATGTTTAAAGAAATCTTATCATAGACATTAAACATTCTGCATGAATTGCTTCATCGATTAAAATATCATTTTGCCTTTTTCCGAAAAAATCCCTAGATTTTGACACTTCATATCCTTTAAGATAAACGATATACATATGTGCAAAATCACTCGACATGACACTTCAAGCCATACTATTGATTGTGAAAATGAGTAAGCTTCTGTACTATGTTTATATAAAGGAAAGAAAAAGAAGGTGAAATGGATGAAGATGACTCGCTCTACGGACTATGCCATTCGTGTGCTTATTTTCGCAGCGTCGCATCCGAATCGGCTCGTACAAATTCAAGAAGTGGCAACCCATTATGATATTTCTAAAAATCATTTGATGAAGATTGTCCATTCATTGAGCAAGTTTGGTCTCATCATTTCCGTACAAGGTCGTAATGGTGGATTCAAATTAGCGAAATCGCCAGAGACGATTACGTTAGGAGAAATCGTTCATTTATTTGAAGAAGTATCCTATCTTGAAAATGTGACCGTTCCCAATAAAAATGGTAGTTTGCAAAACACACGTCAAGCGTTCGATCAAGCATTCATGTCCTTTACGGACGCGTTGCAGGCATACACGTTACAAGATTTAATCGCGCCGACGATGAACGACTGAAGAAAGAGTCAGAGAGGGATAGATGATCTCTGACTCTTTATCCGTGTACATATTCCAGTCATGCAGATTTTTATCAGATCATCATGTTAATTATGATTAAAACTAGTATCTTTTATGTTACTATAAACAAGATTCGGACGCTATTCGAATCTTAATTTTGAAACAAAAACATGTACACTTTGTACTTGTTTTTGTGGTATAACTTTACAGGAAGGAGGGGATATTTCCAATTCACCTGCTTGATTTTTATACAGGACTCTTACTGTCCATTCAGATAAAGGATTAAAGGCATTCGTCCATTGATCCACGTAAAAGGGAGGGTTTCGGTATGTCCGAAATGACCATCGAAATGTTCGTTCACTTCATTCAACACTTAGTGCATTCTCCACGATTCATCGTCCAGCGTCATCATGAATATGAGGACGCCTACATTTTTGAAATTCGTGAGTTGAATTTATCGCGTGTCTCAAAAGCCGTATTGCTTCATAAAACAGTTGATCTTCTTCATGAAAAAACGTCAGAAGATACACGCGAAACGTTGACAAATGAACTGGTCACTCTATCACAAAAGACATTATTGAAGTCAGATACGATTGCTACACTTAATGTGGAGTCTACAATAGAAGGGTCATTGCATCTTATATTTTCGGAAGACAAAAAGATCTGGTTTTCTGGCATTCTTGATACTGAAGAGGCGATCAATCGGTTCACAGAACGTTTTCAAAGCGTCATAAATGATGATCGAACGTCTTATTAAACAAAGCAGGTCGAGCCACATCAGTGGTTCGGCCTGCTTTTGTCTTACCCTGTACAGAGCATCAAGACGTTGCCGTCGGGATCTGCAAACGTAAAGTAAGCAAAATTATCGAAACGTTCGATGTCACGAATGATGGGTGCTTGTAGTGATAAGACGAACTGATAGGAGGCATCGATGTCCGTCGTATAAAAATTAAATAAGGCATGAGGGGAGGGATGATGTTGGTACGTTGCGTCATTCGAATGATCATTAAGCGTCAAACTCGTTGGACCTTCGAGTGGGAGATTATAAACAGGTGACGAGACGCGCGATGCATCAAACGGGAGCTGTAGTAACTGATGATACCAAGCGGCGGCACATTTCACATCCTGAACATGCAAAAAGACAGCGTTCAAGCGGGGCGCAATAAGGTGGGTCGAAATTGACATGAGCATCTCCTCCTTTGTTTTCATACATGTTCCTTTCGATAACCACCTCTTAATTCCTTCAATCCCTATAAATGGAATATGGTATGATATATCAGGAAAATCATTTACGAATGGGAAAGGAATGATAATATGGAAACCATCATCTGTACGACGTGTGGTGTCGAACAAATTAATCCGCAACGTGAAACGTGTCCGATTTGCTTAGAGGAACGACAGTATGTCAATCCAACTGGTCAAACGTGGACGACGCTCGCTGCCATGCAAACGTCAGGAACATATCAAAACGTCATTAGTGACGACGGAGCAGGCGTCTATGCGATTCAGACGACACCGGCGTTCGGTATCGGTCAGACGGCGTATCTTGTCCAAGGAAAATCGTTCAACCTGTTATGGGACTGCATTACATATCTTGATTCAACAACGAAAGAGCAACTTGAGAAATTAGGCGGAATTCAGGCGATTGCTTTATCACATCCGCATTATTACGCGACACAAGTCGAATGGGCGGAGACTTTTGACGTGCCGATCTATATTCATGAAGATGATGCATCGTTCGTGACGCGACCAAGCGAACGCATCGTCTTCTGGAGTGGTGAACGCTTGGAATTGGCGGAAGATGTGATGTTACATCGCGTCGGTGGTCACTTCAAAGGAGCAGTCATCTGTGAACGAAAAGACGCATCGGCGGGGCTATTGTTGACAGGGGACATCATTCGGATCGTTGCCGATCGGGCATGGGTCAGTTTTATGTACAGCTATCCGAATGTGATTCCGCTTCCGGCAAAGACGGTCGCGCGAATAGCAGAAACGTTACGTCCGCTTCACTTTGAAAAATTATATGACGCCTTTCATCGGAAAATCGAAACCGGCGCGTCTGAAGCAGTAGCACTCTCTGCAGAGCGGTACATTGCTGCCTTGAACGGGGACTGGTTCACGACATGAAGTCGCGCTTGATCGTCATTCGCGGGAATTCTGGTAGTGGAAAAACGACGCTTGCCAAAGCGTTACGATCGGTTTTACCGGATAGCATCCTGTTGTCACAAGATGTCATCCGCAGGGAGATGTTGAACGTAAAAGATGGACCAGGAAATCCGGCGATTCGCTGGATCGAGGAGTTGGTCGGACTTGCTGACGGACGCCACGCGACGATTCTGCTGGAAGGCATTCTTGCACAGGACTGGTACGGTGAGATGATTGACCGGTTGGAACGTCGCTTTACGTCACGTTACGCGGCGTATTATTTTGACGTCTCATTCGAAGAAACTATTCGTCGCCATGCGATGCGCCAGCCGACGGAGTTTTCTGAGACGGATATGAAACGCTGGTGGATTGATCGGGATCACCGCCCAACGGATCGTCTGATTGCTGAGGATACATCGATAGAAGCCATGATTCAGAAAATAAAACAAGAGCAAAAAGGGGAGAGCGAATGACACACTACATTTTTGACATGGATGGAACGTTGTTTCAAACGAATGCCGTGCTGGCGCATGCGCTAGAAGATGTCTTTCATGAGTTGCGTCAGACGGGGAGCTGGGAGGGAGAGACGCCAGTCGCCCTCTATCAGCAGATCATGGGCGTCTCGTTACCGGAAGTCTGGCAGACGTTACTACCGGACTTTTCAGCCACAGACCAACAGGCTGCGGATCAAAAGTTTCGACGTAGCATAGAGCAGGCAGTCAAGGCGGGGCATGGTTGCCTATATCCGGGAACGGTCGAGTTGCTAAGTCGTTTGAAACAAGCGCGTCACTCCGTTTATATCGCCAGTAATGGGTGGCCGTCCTACTTGTCAGCGATCGTGACGACATATGGACTCGAATCCTATATCGATCATGTCTATAGTATCGAAGACATCCGTTCCGGTGATAAATCAGCACTCGTACGGGAGATTTGTAAGACGCACGACATCTCGTCAGGCTACGTTGTCGGTGACCGCTTATCTGATTTCAAAGCGGCGCATGCGAACGGACTGGTAGCAATCGGTTGTCAGTTCGATTTTGCGCAAGAGCAGGAACTCGCAGTCGCGGACCGCGTCGTAAAAGAGTTGAGTGCTGTTTATTAAAAAGAGCCGTCTTCTGTGGAAGACGGCTCTTACTTATAGCGATTATTCTGCCCACCAGAGAGCATCGTCTGGTTTCTTCGCGATCGACGCGACTTCTTTTTCACTCGATACAGTCGGATGCGACCCTTTCAGTGCCTTACCAGCTGTATTCTTAAAGAAGAAGAAGAACGTGACGAAGCCGATGACGCTGACTGCTGTTAAATAGAAAGCAGGAGCGAGCGGGTTTTGTGTCGTATGGACGAGCCACGTCGAAACGAGTGGCGTCGTTCCACCGAAGATCGAGACAGAGACGTTAAACGTCACGGATAGCGTCCGGTAACGGACATCCGTATAGAAGATACTCGGTAGAAGACTTGGCATCGTTCCTTCAAAGATCGCCAAGAAGAAGCCAAGGATGAAGATTCCGATCCCGACGAACAAGAGTGGTTTAAGACCAATCAAGAAGAACGACAGGATTGAAAGCAACGATAGTCCGGCTAACGCGAAAAGAACGATATTGCGATTGCCTTTTTTGTCACTAAGCTTCCCGAAGAAGTAAGCGAGCGGAATCATGATCACCATGACACCGGTGATGAGAATCGTGCTTGTCGAACTTGACATGCCGATGACTTCATCGAGGTACGATGGCATGTAGGACAAGAGCATGTAGTTCGTAATGTTGAAGAAGGCGACAGCGATGAAACAAACGATGATATCACGTTTGTGGTCACGCAGGATTTCGCGGAATGTCGCGGGTTCTTCTGTATTTTCATTGATCTCATTTTCGAAGATCGGTGATTCATCCAAGTGACGACGTAAATAGAGACCAAATAAACCGAGTGGTGCCCCTAGAATGAAGGGAATTCGCCATCCCCAAGATGCCATTTGATCATCCGATAAGGTGACAAAAAGTGTTGTAGCAAGTAATGAAGCGAGAATATATCCACCGAGTGTACCGATTTCAAGTCCACTTCCGAGAGCACTTCGTTTGTTATCTGGTGATGACTCAGCGATGTAGACCATTGCACCGGCGTATTCACCGCCAGTCGAGAATCCTTGTAAAATACGTGCTAACAATAACAGAATCGGTGCCCAAATTCCGATTTGATCATAGGTCGGTAATAGTCCAATGATGAGCGTCGAACCAGCCATCATAACGATTGTCGTCGTTAAGACGACCTTCCGCCCGAGTCGATCTCCAATTCGCCCAAAGACGATTCCGCCGATTGGTCGCATTAAAAAAGCGATCGCAAAGGTCGCAAACGTAAAGACGAGCTTCAGTTCATCATTTTCGACAGCGCTAAAGAAGTTTTGACTGATGATGATTGCGAGATAGGAATAAAGACCAAAATCGAACCATTCCATCGCATTCCCAATTCCGGTCGCGTAGACACTTTTTTTGGTTTGCTTCATGTCAACGACATTGACTTTTTCTTTTCTGAATTTCATAAGTTCTGTTCACTCCCTTTAATAAGTTCGTATCGTACCATAGCAGGAAATGAAGTCAAGTTGCTAATGTGCTTAACCACTTGAAAATGATTGAAAATGGCTCTGTGCCTGGAGTTGTCAAACCGTTGCGACTCTAAGGACAAACAAAGGTGTGCATTTTTTATGAAAAAAATTGAAAATTTTTTGGGTGTTTTCATAAATTCGAAATAATTTTCATGTGTTTTCACAACGAAAAAATCAGTAATCCGTCTTTAGGATGAGGGTAAGAAAACTATATTTTGGTAATTTTAAAATGAGGGTGGAAAGTAAAGGAGAATGCTTATGAAAAATAAATGGATCGCCATTATATGTCTTGGGCTCATTGTAGTCGTCGGTGGTTGGTATGCTGGATTTCAAGAATCGAAGGTATCCAGTTTTCCAGTGCCACGATTTGCTACGGCAGTTGAAAAACAAGGTGAGTGGAAAATCAAAACGCGTCTTGTCTCGGAAACCGATGGACCGGGTCTACTCTATGGAACTCGGATTCGCCAAGCCGGTTGGAAAGAACTCGATCGTGAAGGAGCGACAGCATGGTATGAAAAAGACAGGAAAGTGATTGCCTTGACGACGTTTGATGGGGAACTGTATCTCGAGAAATCGAGTAAAGAAGAGATCGTTATTTAAAGCATGCGATTATTTGTAAAATGGAACGGATGGAGTCTGTTTTTCGCCTTGATGCTCTTTCTTCCTGTTGAGATGACATTAAACATTGAACGTATTATCCGCATAACGGGAACATCATATCAGTTTTTTTACCTAATGGATTTTCTATTGATCACGGTGTGTATGATCCTATTCTTTACACCTATTCGTCTGATGCAGGGGATAATAGTTCGAAGTCGACTTACTTGGTCGTTTTCCTTTAGTTGGATACCGTATTTTGTCTTCATGTCGTATGCATTGAGTCAGTGGTTCCCAGTCATGTATCCTACTGATTTTCCGAGCCCAGTTCTTGGCTTATTATTGATTGTCGTTTTAGCGATTTATCCGTTTTGTATATTAATTTTAGTTAGTTTCTTAAAAGAAAAAGCGAAATCCGATGCAACGTCTTCAGTAAAATGAAGACGATCATCAGACTTCGCTTTTTTACTTTTTTCGTTTGTTAAAGATATAGTCCGTTTGCCTGAACGACGAATTGTGAATGTTCATAGTGGTATGTGATGACGGAATAGTCGAACGGACGACCGTTCGTCAAATGAAACACCGTCTCGATCGTCATGGCAGGATCGCTCTCGGTGAGATCCAGATGACGAGCCGACTCAGCGCTTAACTTCCCGACGTGCATGTACATATCCGAGAACCCGATATTCAATTGGAGTGCCGTCTCTAAGTATTCGAAGATTGACTGCTCGACGATTTCACGATTTAAGTACGGAACGATTGATTGGCGATAGTAAGACTCTTCGAGACAGAGGATCTTGCCGTCGATGTAGCGGATTCGCTTAACGTAATAAACCGTCTCACCTGCCTCGATCCCGAGATTCTTCGCGATGTTATTCGTTGCAGACATTGATTCGAGTGCAAGAACGGTCGACTCAATCGTATGACCGACGAGATTCTGCTTGAATCCTTGGGTCGAGAACAGACGAATGTAGCCGGTGCGATTCGTCTTCCGGACAAAAATCCCGCTTCCGCGGACTTGAAAGATGATTCCTTTTCGTTCGAGTAACTCAAGTGATTTTGTCATCGTCGTCTTACTGACGGCGAACTGCCGGATCAACTCTTCAAGAATCGGTAGTTTGTCCCCTTGTTTCAACTCATGTTGTTCTATGTACCGTTCGATTTCATCAGCCGTCTGTTGGTATTTCAGCATAGGACACCTTCTTTTCTTGCGAACTTTTTCTTTCTTTAGTATAGCATAAGCCTTCTGTTGATTAATAACATGTTAAATTTAATTATTTATGTATTGATTAATTGTGCATGTACAATTAAAATGAAAGGGTATTCAAGCGTCATATTCAGGGGAGGGACACGATATGGGCAAGGTTCGCGATTATCAACAATTGGCGCATTCGATATTAGAAGCTGTCGGTGGCGAAGACAACGTCATCAGCGCCGTCCGATGTGCAACTCGACTTCGTCTTGTCTTGAAACGATCGGATTCGTCAGCTAAGGAAACAGTCAGTGCACTACCTGGCGTCATTACGGTCGTTGAGTCTGGCGGGCAGTTTCAGGTCGTCATTGGTCAACACGTCGGAGAAGTCCATCAAGAATTTTTGAAGCTCGTCGATTTGGAGCAACCAGAAACGGAAGAGGCGCCGAAAGGGACGGTCCTCAACCGAATCATTGCGACGATGTCAGCCGTCTTTGCACCGTTCGTCTACATCTTAGCTGCAGCGGGGATTCTGCAGGGAACTTTGATTTTGACGACGCTCGCTTTTCCGGCATTTGCGAAGACAGGTACTTATGAAGTCTTCAGCTTCATCTCATGGGCACCATTTACGTTCTTGCCGATTTTCATTGCCATCACGGCAGCGAATCATTTTAAGGTCAACGCCTTCATCGCGGTCGCCTGTAGTGCGGCACTGGTCAGTCCAACATGGGCAGATATCGCAGCACGCATCACTGCCGGTGAATCCATCACGTTCCTAGGAATCGCTTTATCCGGTACGACGTATACGTCATCGGTCTTACCGCCATTATTCCTCGTCTGGATTTTGTCCTATGTTGAGCGATTCCTAAACAAGACGATTCATGAAGTCATTCGTCCGTTGTTCGTTCCATTCTTCAGCATGGTGTTGATGGTGCCGCTTACGATTCTCTTGATCGGACCGATCACGACACTTGGTGCAGAAGGGATCGCAAACGGGTATAACTACTTAGCGGAGAATGCTCCTGCGGTAGCTGGTCTCATCATCGGTGGCTTCTGGCAAGTCATCGTTATCTTCGGTGTCCACTGGGGTGTCACGCCGATGGTGCTCGCAAACTTTGAGCAATATGGTCGCGACTCGTTCCAAGCCTACCAAACGATTGCTGTCATCGCCCAAATCGGTGCTGTCATCGGGGTCATCTTGAAAGCACGTAACAAAGAAACGAAAAAAGTCGGGGTTTCAGCCGGACTGACAGGTATCTTCGGTATCACGGAACCGGCTATCTATGGGGTGACGCTCCGTTTTAAAAAACCGTTCATCTATGGCTGTATCTCGGGAGCAATCGGCGCTGTCACGGCAAGTTTCTTTAAACCGTATTACTTTGCCTACGCCGGATTACCGGGACCATTGACGCTCGTCAACGGCATCGATTCCGACTATCCATCGTCGATCATCGGCTTATTGATCGGAACGGCGATTGCCTTGATTCTACCGATCGTCTTGATTCAAGTGTTCGGTTTCGGGGAGCAGGCTGCTCCGGTCGTAGCACCTGAAAGTACAGCGACACCAGTTGCAAAACAGGAAGTCAGCGCAACTCTGACAAACGAAGAGACGCTTCGCGCACCACTTGAAGGAAAAATCGTTGCTTTATCAGATGTACCGGATCCTGTCTTTGCTTCCGGTGCGATGGGACAAGGGGTAGCGATTCGTCCGACGAACAACCGGGTCACGGCTCCGTTTGACGGTACCGTCGTCATGGTCGCCCCGTCAGGTCACGCGATCGGATTACGCTCGACGAGTGGTGTCGAAGTCTTGATCCATGTCGGTCTTGAGACCGTGACGCTCGACGGTAAACCGTTTACGCTTCACGTCAAAGAAGGCGAATCCGTGACGACAGGCGATCTACTCGTAACGTTTGATGCGACAGCGATTGAAGCGCATGGACTTGAGACAATCACGCCAATCATTATCACGAACACGCAGAGTTATGCGCAAATCCTACCGACGGACGAGACGGTCACGACGGCAAACACAGAAATCTTGACGATCATCAAGTAAGAGAAATAGAAGGAGGACATGAAGATGAAGACATTACCAAACGATTTCTTATGGGGCGGTGCGTTAGCAGCGCATCAATTCGAAGGCGGCTGGAACGCTGGTGGAAAAGGACCGAGCGTCGTCGATGTATTGACGGCAGGGGCGCACGGTGTCGCTCGTCGCATCACGGATCAAGTAGAAGAGGATGAATTTTATCCGAACCATGAAGCGATTGATTTCTATCATCGTTATAAAGAGGACATCGCGCTGTTCGCTGAGATGGGACTGAAGTGTCTCCGGACATCGATCGGTTGGAGTCGGATTTTCCCGAACGGGGACGAGACAGAACCGAACGAAGAAGGACTGAAGTTCTATGATGACGTCTTCGACGAATTACTGAAATACGGCATCGAACCGATCATCACATTGTCGCACTTTGAGATGCCACTCCACCTCGCACGTGAATACGGTGGATTCCGAAACCGAAAAGTAGCGCTGTTCTTCGAAAAATTCGCGGAAGTCTGTTTCACACGTTACAAAGACAAGGTTAAGTACTGGATGACGTTCAATGAGATCAACAACAAGATGGACGTCAGCAATCCATTATTCCTCTGGACGAATTCCGGTGTCCTCCTCGACCCGGAAGAGAACGCGATGGAAGTCATGTATCAAACGGGACACCACGAGTTACTCGCAAGTGCACTTGCCGTCGCGAAAGGGAAAGCGATCAACCCGGACTTCGAAATCGGAGCAATGGTCTCACACGTACCGATCTATCCGTACTCATCGCACCCGGAAGACATCCTGCTCGCTGAGACATCGATGCGTCAGCGCTATTTCTTCCCAGACGTCCAAGTCCGCGGCTACTATCCGTCTTATGCGTTGAATGAGTTCAAACGGGAAGGGTATGATATTCCGATCCTAGACGGTGACGCAGAAATCTTACGAAACGGAACGGTCGATTATCTTGGATTCAGTTACTACATGTCGACGACCGTCAAACATGATGCTGTCGTCAATAACACGGGCAACATCGTCAACGGTGGTCTCGCGAATGGTGTCGAGAACCCATATATCCAGTCGAGCGACTGGGGCTGGGCGATTGATCCGGTTGGTCTGCGCTATGCGATGAATCGTCTGTACGACCGCTATCAGATTCCGTTGTTCATCGTCGAGAACGGTTTCGGTGCGATTGATACGATCGAGGATGGTCAGATTCATGATACAGCGCGGATCGATTACTTGCGTGCGCACATCGAAGCGTTCAAAGCAGCCGTGCTCGAAGATGGCGTCGAATTGATTGGCTACACGCCGTGGGGCGTCATCGACATCGTCTCCTTTACGACAGGTGAGATGAAAAAACGCTACGGCATGATCTATGTCGATCGGGATAACGAAGGCAACGGATCAATGGAACGGATGAAAAAAGACTCGTTCGATTGGTACCGTCACGTCATCGAGACGAATGGTGCTGCGTTATACGGTTCAGAGACGGCAAAATGATGAAGTAAGGGGCAACGGAAAAAATCCGTTGCCCCTTTTTTTAAAGAATTAGAATAAGAAAGAAGTGGGGTATGGCACACTAAGGAAAAAACGGGGGACCGGTAAATGATCAAAAAACGCTATGCCGATCGACGTGACTGGCGTCGCATCACACAACGACACTATGTTCATGAACAGGTAGAAAACGAGGTGTTCAACGGACATGTGACACTCCTTCAACTGATTGAAGTCACTTCACCGTTAGATGTCCGTTATGGTGACGAAATAGTTCGAATCGCTGACGCTGGTTACGTCTGGGTACAACAATTCCCAATCGATGCCCATCATGCCGTGACCTCGATGTATGACGCCACGGGTCAGTTAGTACAAACCTATATCGATATCTGTCTACGTACCGGATTAGAGGACGGACGAGTCTACTGGGAGGATCTGTTTCTCGATCTCATCGCCTTGCCATCGGGACAAGTCTTGTTAGTCGATGTGGATGAACTGGAAGCAGCACGGGAGCAAGGGATTGTCTCAGAAGCGGAATATGCGCTCGCTTGGGTGGAAGCCAAACAACTGCAGAAACAATTACAAGATGGATCTTTTCCGCTCGTCGCACACGCAGAAGTGATGAAACAGCAACTCAAACAGGGAACACCGCGTTGACGGGGTTCCCTGTTTTTTAGGCATGTTGTTCTTCGTTGATCTCGTTCGTTGCGAAATACTGTTGCTTGCGCGGGAGGAGAACCCATCCAAGGAAACAGATCGTCACGATCACGAGGAGACCGGCAAATAGAATCGTACTGAAACGAATCGACCAGATGTCACCGAGCAGACCGATTGCGACGATCGCTAGAATCTGTAGCAGACTGACACCGACACCGTATAGACTCGTAAAGCGTCCCATTAAGTGGAGTGGAATATTCGTCTGTTGGAACGTCAGGAAACCGGTTCCCGCAAATGCGTGGAAACAACCGAGCAACAAGAAACCAGTACAGACGATTGAAAACGAATTCGCACTCGCATACAGCATGTAACCGACGGCGACGAACACATAGCCAATCGTCAGCATCATCCGAACGGAGAGTGTTTTGGCGTAGCGGGCGACGACCCAGCTGCCGGCGACGGAACCGATCCCAGTCAGACTCATCAGTAAACCATAATCGGTTTCCGATAAGCCGATGCTTCGCTGTAAAAAGACGACTTCTTGCGTATCAAGTGCAAGTGTCGCAATCATCATCAGCATCGCGAGGATGTATAATCCGATCACGTAGCGTGCGCTTTTGCTGAACTGATAGACAAGCCGCCAATCGGATATAATGTCTTGCAGCCGCATCCCTCGTTCGACCGAAGCGGTAAAACGCGGCAAGCGCATCAGCAGGACAGCTGATCCGAGAAACGAGACAGCGTTGAGCCAAATGGCAACATCAGCAGAAGTAACATAGAGCAGTCCTCCAGCGAGAGCCGGACCAATCAAAAAGGCACCTGACGTGATCAGACTACGATAGGCATTAAACGACGTCCGATCGTTTTGTGGAACAAGCGTCGTGATGTAGGTCAACGTTGCCGGTTCAACGACCGCTTTGATGATGGCTAAGGCGATCAAGTCGATGTAAAGCAACGATAATGGTAGAAATGGCATGATACCGATTAAGAAAGCACGCAACACATCAGTCTGAATCAACAGTCGACGTAAGTCGGATCGGTCGACCCAACCTCCTGCGAACGACTTGATGACGAGAGATACGACTGGACTGATGATCCACAGGGCAGCAACGGCTGACGCTGAGCCGGTCAATCGATAGATATATACGTTGATCGCAACGAGATAAATGAAGTCACCAAACTGTGAAATACCGAGCGCACTTAAGAGCGTTCGTTCCCTAGAAGACATGACAACACCCTTTCTTACATCATTTTCCAATAGTATACCAGAAAATTCTGATAACGTTTTCGTATATCTCTATACTTTTTATAGAAGAGTGGGTATACTTGGAAAAAATCAAAGGAAGAAGGGTTCAATCATGTTAACGACCATCGATTTATATCAAGCTTTGCCTGTACTTGAAACGGAGCGACTCCGTTTGCGACCGGTTCGCACAGAAGATGCAGCAGATATCTATGCCTACACGAAAGATGAAGAGACGGCGCGATATGTCAGCTGGCATGCGCATAAAAGCCTCACGGATTCTGAGCAATTCGTCGATCACATCCTTCGCCAATACGAACTAGGGAATCCGGCACCTTGGGCGATTGAAGACAAAACGAACGGACGAGTCATCGGAACGATTGATTTCATCAAAGTCTCGTTTGAGCAACAGCAAGCAGAACTCGGTTATGCGCTGTCGCGCGATTACTGGGGGAAGGGTTTGATGCCGGAAGCAGCAGCGCGTCTCGTACAGTACGGTTTTGAGACACTCGGACTCGAGCGCATTCAAGCCCGTTGTTTTGTTGCAAATGATGGATCTGCTCGTGTCATGGAAAAGATCGGTATGACGTTCGAAGGAGTCTCGCGGAGTGCTTTATTCGTTAAAGAGCGTTTCTGGGACTTAAAGATTTATGCGATCACGCGCAGTGATTATGAAGGAAGGTAAGCGATGGGTTCACGACTGATGCATGCCTACATCGGACAACGATTGATTACGTTACTTCCGGAACTAGAACCTGCTCGATTCCTTATAGGTACGATCGCTCCTGATGCACGCCATGACGAGAAGGAGCAAGCCCACTATTATACGGGTGAATTAGCGAACGGGACACGAACAATTGACTACGAAGCATTTTGGAGAGACTCGACGTCTTGGGATCCATCTTTTCGAATTGGCTATTACGTCCATCTGATAGCAGACGATATTTGGTTACGCGGATTTTATATGACCTGGTTGCGGCAAGCGATCATAGCCGACGCCTCGATCGGTTCAAGATATCATGATGATTTTAGGCGGTACAATACACGCATCGCTCCGTTCGTGAACTGGAATGAACAAGCGATCAACGGAGCGCTTCACGAAGTGAGTGTACAGTCGAGGTGGAAAGCACTTCCACAATTTGTTAGCGAGGTAGAAGAGGACCGACGAACCGTTCTGCCACAAGAATATGATATCTTGTTGCCGCATCAATTGGACGGATACATCGAAACAGCGATTGAACGTTCCTTCCATCACTTAGGTGAAAAAGGGCTAAAGATAGTTCTGGTCAAAGAATCATCTCCGAATCATTGAAATGACCCATTTGACGATCCCGAATAATATGTAGCAGCATCCGTTCAACAGACCAATCCACATCAGGTTAATCAGACTTTCTAAACCTTCAAACCAATCCATGACTGGTGTGACGAATAAAGCGAATACAAAAAGTACCATGACGGTCCAACTGACGGTTGGAATCAGGAAGAGAATTGTTAAGCCAGCGACTATAGCTGGTACGATTCGTTTATGGACAAGATAGATCGCTGCCATGTTCAACGATAAAATATAGATTACAAACGCAATTGAAAATAATTGCGACATAAAATCACCTCCGAATAACAATAAGACGAAGAACGCATCCATTTAGATTAGGATGCGTTTTTCTATGTTTATTGTAAGATGTCTTGAAAATAATCGTATGAATACGGTTGAACAAAAAGAAAATCGATTTTTAAATTTTAATTCAAAGCAAAACACTCGGAATAAGTTTAGAACTATGTTATATTGGAAATAAGAAAAGTAAGGAAGTAAGGAATACAAGAAAAAACACAGAAAGAAGGAAGTTCGTGATGGAGCTATCAAAGTTAACGTCAAAAGGACAGATCACCATCCCCAAAAAAATTCGGCAGGCCTTGCAAGTGGAGGAAGGAGATCGCGTGGCATTCATTGAGGAGGACGGGTTTGTCATCATGGCGAAAGCGGATTTGAAACAGCTGCATGACCTTCAAGATATATTGAGCGATGAGACGTTCAAGACGCTCATCCACAAAGCGAATCATCATTTGTAAAAAATAAAAAGGAGGAAATAACAGATGGATATGCGAGAAGTAGATTTACCAGGAATCGGACGGAAGTTCGAAGGCATCACGACACGAGGAGATAAGGTGGTCGTCATCGTCCATGACGACGGACGACGCGAAATGCATCATTATGATGACGATGATTTTGATGAGAGCATCTCGAGCGTGACGTTCAATGATGCAGAAGCTCGTCAGATGGCAGGGATTCTCGGAGGATTATCTTATAAGCCAAAGGATCTTGAAAAAATTGAACTCGCGTTTGATGATCTCGTCATCGAGTGGTTCAAAGTCGGTCAGGATTCAAAGGTCAACAATCGAACGATTGGGGAACTCGATGTCCGTAACCAATATGACATCTCGATCATTGCAGTGCTTAAACATGACCGTTCGAAATCGTTAAATCCTGGACCAGAAACGCGCCTTGAAGCGGGAGATACGATTGTCCTGTCAGGAGAACGTCAAAACGTCCGTCACATCACGAAAGCATTATTCTCAATCGAAGGAGGCGGATAATATATGGATCATCTCATATTTGAAGTCGGTACCGCGCTTATCTTAGTGGCGATCGCGGCAGTGCTCGCGAACAGACTCAATTTCTCAATCATCCCGTTTCTGATTATTCTCGGGATGATTGTTGGACCGCACGCTCCGACAATCGGGATACTAGACTTCAAGTTCATTGAAAGTGCTGAGTTCATCAGTTTCCTCGGACGAATCGGCGTCCTATTCCTCTTGTTCTATCTCGGACTCGAGTTCTCGATCGGTAAGTTGATCCGGTCTGGAAAATCGATCGTCACGAGCGGAACGATCTATTTATCGATTAACTTTACAGGTGGTTTACTCTATGGATTCATCGCCGGATTCCCACTCTATGAAGTACTCGTCATCGCCGGAATCATTACGATCTCCTCGAGTGCGATCGTGGCGAAAGTCCTCGTTGATCTCCGCCGGACTGGTAACACGGAGACGGAATTGATTCTTGGAATCATCATGTTCGAGGACATTTTCCTCGCTGTCTACTTGTCGGTCTTATCGGGACTGCTTCTCGGTGGTGGGACGACATTACTCGCATCCCTCACATCGATCTTGATCGCCCTCGGCTATATGTTGTTGTTCTTCATCGTCGCTCGGAAGGCAACACCGCTTTTGAATAAGATGCTGAAGATCGCCTCGGATGAAGTCTTCATCATCGTCGTCTTTGCTGCCTTGTTCTTCATCGCCGGATTCTCGGAAACGATTCATGTTGCAGAAGCAATCGGGGCGTTGTTACTCGGCCTCGTCTTCTCAGAAACCGACCAAGGTGAGCGGATCGAACATCTCGTCGTACCATTCCGTGATTTCTTCGGTGCGATCTTCTTCTTCAGTTTCGGATTGAGCATCGATCCGACGATGTTACTTGACGCCGTCTGGCTCGCACTCGGTGCCGTCGTCATCACGATCATCGGGAACTACGTGGCGGGTATGATTGCGGGACGTAAAGCAGGCTTGTCACACAAAGCATCCTCAAACATCGGCTTGACGATCGTCTCGCGCGGGGAGTTCTCGATCATCGTCGCGAATCTCGGAATCGCCGGTGGATTGATGGATATCTTGTCACCATTCTCTGCTTTATATGTCTTGATTCTCGCCATTCTCGGACCGTTGATGACGAAGGAATCAAAACGGATTTACAACGTCATGAATAAAATCTTTAAGTGGACAGAACCAAAAGCGAAAAAGACGAAGAAAAATGCCTAATCTGATGTAAACGAACAACCGGTTCGCTTTCCCGAACCGGTTGTTGTTATTTAAGTCAAGACTTCATACGTCGCCATCAGGAATTGTCCCGAATGGCGACTCGCTGTCAAACGAAGATTCGTTTCATTCGTTCCTTCCGGAAACAGTGGGATGCCTGTTCCGAGAATGACAGGGGCGATTGCCAGTTCAATCGAGCGGATGCGTTTTAAGCGCAACGCTTCTTGAATCAATTCGCCACCACCGATCAGCCAAACATTACCTTCAATCGTTGGCGAAATCCGGTCGAGCAGTTGATTGAGCGGTTCATCCGTATAGGTGACCGTCTCAGACGTTCGTTGCGTCCGGCTATAGATATAACTCGGAATATCTGCGTAAGGGTACGTCTCGCTGAGTTGAAGGACTTCATCATATGTTTTTCGTCCCATGATGACGGCACCGACTTGATCATAGAACGCTTGATAACCATTATCCCCGTCTCCGGCAACGGCAAATAACCAATCAAGTGAACCATCGAGTCTGGCAATTTTCCCGTCAAGACTACAAGCGATATAAAGAACGGTCGTAGGTTGTGACATCCATAATTCCTCCTTTTGCATCGTGTGACTTCATCTTAGCGTATAATGACGACAAAAGATGTCGTCATTTAAGGAGGAACTGTATGAATACGAGACAGTGGCGTTTAGTACGCTTGTTAAACCGGGGCGAACACTTCTCTGCACGGATGCTCGCGGAAGAATGTCAGGTGTCGATCCGGACAATTCAACGAGACATGACGGTACTTGAAGCAAATGGTTATCCAATCTACAGCGAACCTGGCGTGGCAGGGGGTTACCGGATGTTGCCACATCGGAACATGCCGCCACTCGTTTTGACGGATGAAGAGACGATTGTCTTCTTCATCCTTCTGGAATGGGTCGGACAGATTCCCGATTTTCCATTCGGTACGATTCGACAGGAAGTCGCTGAACGTTATGCGAACGAGTTACCGAAGATGACGGAGCAACAGATCGTAAAATGGAAAGACCGCTTTCGCTTTCAAACGGTCGACACACCACCGTCGCCGCAAAATCCAGCGTTACTCGACTTGTTAGAGAGCGGACGGATGGGGAATATTCTGTATGAGACGACAAAAGGACAACGCATGATCGTCGTAGATCCGATTGGTTTATCGTTCGAACAGAATCGCTGGTACTTCTATGGACAGACGAATCGAGGGTATCGCCAGTTCCGTGTTGATCGGATCAAAGACGTGATGCTTCATGAGTTGCCAGCAACCGAGTTAACCTTTTCAGATTTGGAACAAGACATGACACGTGTACCGATGACGACGGTGAAACTGGAAGTATCACCATTAGGCGAACGGTTGCTAGAGGGGATTTTACCGATTCAGTCGGAACGAACATGGTTGGTTCCGGAAACCGAACTGCCGTATCTCGGACGCCAATTGATGCGGCTCGGTCCGGAAGTGCGAGTCCTTGAACCACTCGAACTCCGGGAGCAGTTGATTCGTCAAGCAGAAGAAATGATTGCTGTGCAACGGTCCGATAAGGCGCTCGGACAGGATTGATTAAAAAACTATGTTAGGATATAGGTAGAAAGAAACAATAGAGGAAGGGGTCTTCCATGGAAACACTATCATTGATTTTATTGATGCTTGCGCTTATTTTATTGACGCAAGTCATCGGACATTACATCCGTTTCATCCCAACGGCTTTGATTCAAATCATTGCCGGAACCGTCGCCGCTCTCCTGATGAGTGGTTTGACGATCGAGGTCGAATCCGAGTGGTTCCTCCTCTTATTCATCGCACCGTTACTTTACAACGATAGTTCTCACTTCCCACGAGAAGATTTATGGCGGATGCGGACAGCGATCTTCGGGAACGCGATCATTCTCGTCTTGTTGACGACGATCGTCGGAGGGTACTTCATCAACTGGTTAATTCCAGTTATTCCAGTCGCTGCTGCCTTTGCTTTAGCTGCGATTTTATCGCCGACCGATCCGATTGCCGTCAACGGGATTGCGAAACGTGTCCAGATTCCAGAACAGATTCTGACGCTCGTCCGTGGAGAATCGCTGATCAATGACGCATCGGGACTCGTTGCGTTCAGTTATGCGGTCGCTGCTGTCGTCACAGGGTATTTCTCGCTTCAAAGCGCAACGACTGAGTTCTTCTACATGTTCATCGTCGGAGCATTGATCGGATTGACGATTTCACTCGCGATGAACTTTCTCAAGGTTCGCTTGCGTCGCGCCGGCATTGAAGATGTTGTCTTTTATGCCTTATTGCAAATTTTAACGCCATTCATCATCTTCTTCATCGCCGAAGAAGGGTTTCACGCGTCAGGCGTCATCGCCGTCGTGACAGGTGGTATCTTGCATGCCTTGATCAAAGAACGGACGGAAACGTTCTTTGCACAAGAGCAGACGTTGACGGATAACATCTGGACGATGATTGCGTATACGTTAAACGGGATTATCTTCTTATTGCTCGGTTTGACGTTGCCGGAAGCGACACGCGAGATTTTTGCAGATGATGCGATCAACAACTGGCGTCTCATGCTATATGTCATCGAAATCGGTTCATTCATTCTCGCGATCCGTCTCGTCTGGACGATGTTCTTCAATTGGTTCGATCATCGGTTCTTTAAAAAAGAGGACCGCGATCATCGTCGACCGTCCTTCAAACAAGATTTAATCACGACACTGGTCGGGGTTCGCGGAACGATCACGATGGTCGGGGTCTTGTCATTACCGTTCTTGACGGAGTCCGGCGAAGCCTTCCCGGAACGCTCATTGATCATCTTCCTTGCAGCGGGTGTCATCATCTATACACTCGTTCTCGCAACGATTCTCTTACCGGTCTTGAACCGGGGAGAAGCGGCTACACCAATCGCACTCGACCTGAATGCTCAAAAACAACGGATGATTCGCCGTGCAATCTCAGAAATCAAACAAGTGACGGACGAAGACAATGCGGTCGTTGCGTTTGATCTCCTTAATGAGTATCATGTCATGCTTCGGTTACTTCGGGCACAGGAAAAAAGTCAGGAAGAGCTCGATCAATTCAATGATCAATTGAAAGCACTGCGACTGGAAGCCGTCCAGTGGGAAAAGGAAGAATCAAAACGTTTCGTCGCTGAGCACAAGGTGCCGGATCTGTTGAAGAAGGATGTCTTCCGCTCGATCGAAAACCGTCGTAAGGCGATCGGCAAGGATTCGCGTTTCCAAATCGTCCAACCGATTCGAAAATTGTGGTGGAAGCGGAAACGATCGAACATGTCGTCTGACGCGTTGATTCAAATGACACAAGTCGAGCATGAACTGTATGAAAAGGTAATGGGCACAGTGATCGAACGTCTCGAGAATTGCCGCTCATCGTACCCACCAGACGTCGTTCAAAGTGTGCTGGAATTCTATAAACGACTTCGCTTCAAACATACGCGTTGGTCGTCACCAATCGGTGGCAAGGACGTCGATCAGCAAAAAGAAGAACTTTGCTTGAAAGCTATCGAAGTTCAGCGTCTTGAAATCGCGAATATGTCGAAAGAAGGGGATCTCTCGAACGAAGAGGAGAAGGAATTACGTCGCTTCATTCACTACATCGAGAGTGTCGTTCTCTACGAATACGTCGAATAACAACGAGACTGTTCGTTTGTCACATATTTAAAAGGAGCACGTTTTCTCTGAAAAAGAGAATCGTGCTCCTTTTGTGCGTCTTGATTTAAATCATGTATAGCGTCTTTTGGACTGCGTAGCGTTGATGGTCGTGAAATAGATGTTCGATTGCTTCAACCGGGTCGATCCATCGTAAGGCATGATCATCCTCAATCGGATCTTGTACTTTCTGCCCAGCATCGCAACGATAGAACTGCCCTTCGTTCAAATAATATGCCGTTTCGTTTTGTGAATAGAAATGTTGATTGGCTCGTCCGATGAAATCACCGATTTCGATGTCCATCCCCGTTTCTTCTAGTACCTCTCTTTTAAGACAGTCTTCATACGTCTCATAGGTCTCGATACCGCCACCTAGAAGAAACAACTTACCGTCCTTTTTTTGAATGACGGCAATTTTACCTGTTTGAGAGTCGCGCATGACCGCATAAACAGCAGGTCTTGTTATGTAGTGTTGGTTCTGTTCTTGCTGCCCGAAGGTGATGACATCCATTCTTAAATCACTCCTTTTCGTATAATCATTTGAATTCAATCATACCTTACAAAATAGTATGTAAGCATGCCAAACAAAAACCCCTCATTTCACTCAAGAAATGAGGGGTGACCTATGGGTAAAAATCGTTTGTTTCAAACGAAATGTTTAATTGGTTAACCGAGCGACAAGTATTTGACTTCGAGATAATCTTCGATGCCGTAGACGCCACCTTCACGGCCAAGACCACTCTCTTTATAGCCACCAAATGGAGCTTGTGCAGCAGATGGTGCGCCATCATTCAGACCGACGATCCCGTATTCGAGTCGTTTTCCGAGCATCAATGCTTCATCGATGCGTTCAGAGAACGCGTAAGCTGCAAGTCCGTATGGTGTGTTGTTCGCCCGTTCGATGACTTCATCGAGTGTCTCAAAGACAGAGATCGGTGCGAGCGGACCAAACGTTTCTTCCTGCATGCAGAGCATATCTTCTGTGACATTCGAAAGCACGGTTGGAGTGACGAAGTAGCCGACAGATTCGTCAATCGTACCACCAGTCAGGATCGTTGCCCCTTTTGCGACAGCGTCATCGATGTGTGCTTTGACTTTTGCGACGGCTTTCGCATTGATCAATGGACCAACTGTCGAGTCAGCGTCCATCCCGTTCCCGACTTGTAGTTGTTTAACGGCTGCTGTGAATTTTTCCGTGAATGCGTCAAGAACAGACGCTTGCACGTAGAAGCGGTTCGTCGCGACACACGCTTGTCCACCATTCCGGAATTTCGAGCGCATCGCGCCTTCAACGGCTTTATCGAGATCCGCATTTTCCGTGACGATGAAGGGTGCGTGTCCACCGAGTTCAAGTGATAGTTTCTTCATCGTATCGGCTGCTTGACGCATGATCAGTTTCCCGACGGCTGTTGAACCTGTGAACGTGATCTTCCGGACGCGGGAATCGGCTTGCCAGACGCCACTGATCGTTGCTGCATCACCTGTTAAGACGTTGATGACACCTTTAGGGATACCTGCTTCTTCTGCTAATTCAACGAGGCGAAGTGCCGTAAACGGTGTTTCTTCCGATGGTTTAAGGACAATCGTACAACCCGCTGCAAGAGCAGGAGCAAGTTTGCGTGTGATCATCGCTGCCGGGAAGTTCCATGGTGTGATCGCTGCGACGACACCGACTGGTTCTTTTTCGACGAAGAGTCGTTTTCCTGGAACAGAAGCCGGAATCGTTTCACCGTAAATCCGGCGTGCTTCTTCAGCGTACCAACGGACGTATTGATTGCCGTAATCGACTTCACCGAGTGCTTCGACGTACGGCTTCCCTTGTTCTGTTGTCATGATCCGGGCGAGTTCCTCACGGTGTTCATTGATCAAGCGATACCAGGCGTCGACTAAATTCGCACGTGTGTCTGCAGTTTCGTTTGACCACTTGACGAATGCTTCGCTCGCTGCATCAACGGAACGTTGTGCGTCTTCCGCTGAACTTGCCGGAACATGTCCGAGCAATGCTTTCGTTGCAGGGTCGTAGACCGGAATCGTTTCTGTTGTGTCATACCATTCACCATTAATTAAGTTCTTTTCAATCATCTTGTTGCACCTCCGTAAATTTCATTACGCTCCCTATTAAACACCTCAAGACGAAGGAGCGGAAGTTCCGCTTTGGATGGACCGTCATAACGAAACGGAATGACTCAACAAAATAGTTAATCGACTGAACAATCGGGAATAGTTAAAGTAATGGAGAATGAAAATATCAAAATTGATGAAGGGGTCGACAGTCATGAAACGGAATTGGATCATTAGCAGTGTGGCGTTGAGTCTATTATTAAGTGGATGTGGAGAAAAAGAAGTCGTTGAGAAAAAGCCGGATAAACCACGCGAGACACAGCAAAAAAGACAAGCTTCGCAACAAGTTTACATAGAAAAGACGCTACAGCGTGCTGAGCGTTACGCTGCCCAGTACGATTATGACCGGGCGATTAAGGTGTTAAAACCCGTGCGCACAAAAGAGACGAAACAGAAAACGGAAGAATATGAACAGAAAAAGCAGGCGCTCCTGCCTGTGAAAAAACCTGTGCCGCATCTCTTCTTCCATTCATTGATTGCTGATCCAAAACAAGCATTTGACGGCGACCGGAAGGAAGCGGGGTACGATGATTACATGGTGACGCAACAGGAATTCGAACGGATTTTAGATGCGTTGTATAAAAACGATTACGTACTCGTCCGACCAACAGACCTAGCAAAAGAGGTGAACGGGAAGATCGTCGAGACACCCGTCCGTTTACCAAAAGGAAAGCAACCGCTCGTGTTGTCGCAGGACGACGTCAATTATTACGAATACATGAAAGGCGATGGATTTGCGAAGAATTTAAAAGTGAAGGACGGCAAAATCGTCAACGCAATGGTTGGAAAGCCGGATGGTGCCTATGATCTCGTACCAATCATCGATGCGTTCGTCCAGTCGCATCCTGACTTTTCCTATAAAGGAGCAAAAGGGTTGCTTGGTATCACAGGTTATAACGGGGTGCTCGGGTATCGTTCCTCCTACAATCAATATGGACACAATAAACAGGTCGAGACGGCACGAAAACAAGCGAAACAGACCGCCATCGCATTAAAAGAGGACGGCTGGCAGTTCGCGAGTCATACGTACGGACATATTTGGGTCGGAAAAGAATCAGTCGCGACGATCTGCGCGGATCTTAAACGCTACAAACAGGACGTTGCTCCGCTGATCGGAAAAACGACGCAACTGATTTATCCATATGGCAGTGATGTCGGGGATTGGCATGAGTATTCGGGTGAGAAATATCGTTTACTCATCGATAGCGGTTTCCGTTATTTCTTCAATGTTGATGCGAGTCAACATGCGTGGAAACAAGTTGGACCCGACTACTTCCGCCAAGCTCGAATCAACGTTGATGGGATTCGTTTACGTCAAGCCGTTGCTGGAAAGACGAGCGTCCTCGATCCATTCTTTGATGCGAAAGAGGTCTTTGATCCAGCACGACCAGAACGGAAGTGAACCGTTCCATAGATCATTTTGCTAGGAGTGAGAGGAGAGCTTTTCCTCTTTGACGGTAACGTTCTAGGTGATTGCTCAATTCCTCGTTTGAAACGATAGAATCAGATAAAAGATGAAATGTTTGTCGAACAAAATGAAAATTAAAACAACCCGAAAGCCAGAGTAACGATTTAAGTCGAACAAAATCATCGTGATCAAAAATATTCATGTCATAGTTTCCTAAAATCGTTTGCGCTAGTACAGGGGACACGCTAAAAGAATGAATCCCTTCATTACGTGCGTACCATTTAAGTATCCATGCGAGATCTTGTATACGATCAGAGTAACCGATATGCTCATGATCAACGATTCCGACGATATGATCGTTCTTCCATAATATATTTAGTGCATTGAGGTCTGTTGATAAAACAGGTAGCACATCGTTCTTCAATCTGCGTTGTGCCTGATAGATATGGAACTGGACGAGATCGAGATAGTTACCTAACCTTTGTTGGTCTATTGTGGTGATGACAGTATCCACCTTTGATAAATCATGATGCCATTTTTGGTAGGCGACGGTATGGTCAACGACCGGAAAAGAAAATTGTGAATCGACCGGTATTTCATGTAGCTGCCTGAGCAACGCACCCATTTTTGACACTGATGATTTAGTTTGTGCAGTAATATGTGTGCCGTCTATCCAATCAAAGAGGACACAGCGCCACGCTCGACCAGCATCATCTCGAATCATTGAAAATGTATTATTTGAGTCAGTTGTCGGTTGAACACGTTTCATGAAGGGGAGTCCGTGTGCACGTATTCTATCAGTTGCGTATAATTGCTGATTCAAATCAGATGCAGAGGCAAGTTCTGTCTCAGAACTATATCGATCATCCGCAAGAAGGCGTAAAGAATAAGCGTTACTATTACAGATTATTCGATAATGTTTGTCACCATGAATTCCGAAAGTCGATAAAGAGATTGAATGATCTAGAGCAGAATCATATGAAATCCCAAATCGTGATAGAGCGATCGAAATCAATTGATTATCTTCAGGACACATAGTTCACGCTCCTCAAACGGTATAGCTCAAAACGGTAGTGGCTGCGTCCCGTCCTGATCCGTAAAGTGATAGGTCTTCGCGAGATCGGCAACGAAGACGGCTTGTCCAGAATAACGGCTAACGGCGTCATCCGCCATCAGCGCTGTAACGGCTCGTCCGATATAGGTCGTCGATTCAGTCGCAGCACTCGCGAATCCAGCATCGACGACCCGTTCCGTCCGCATGAAACCGGGGCAGAGCGCGATGACAGAAATGGTCGTCCGAGATAACTCCTGCGCCATGACGTGTGTCATTCGATTAATCGTTTGCATCGCCAAATCATAATAGAGGTTTCCCGCCATCTGATCTGGAGTGAATGACGTCAAATTGATGACGAGCGCAGCTGGACTTTGTTGTAGCAATGGCATCGCAGCCCGAATCGTCCACAAATACGCTTTTGGTCCGGCAGACATCATCGCGTCCCAATGTTCCGGTGGTCGCTCCCAAAACCGTCGTCCGGTTCCAGACGGCAAGTGGCTTTCCGAACCACCGAACACGCAGTTGACGAGGAGATCGATTCGACCATGTTGGTGCTGAATCTGCTGAATCAGACGATCGATGTCCGTTTGATTCGTATGGTCACAAACGACGGGGATACCAAGTCCGCCGCGTGCTGTGACACCAGCAGCTGTCTCTTCGATTGTTTCGCTTCGTTGATCCGTTGTCTGTTCGTTCGTACTCCGTCCTGTGACGTAGACGATCGTTCCAGCGTCACCCAAGGCATAAGCGATGCCACGTCCGGCACCACGCGAGGCGCCAGCGACGAGTGCAATCCGTTTTGACATGATGAAACTCCTTTCAGATACGAGAAGACGGATGAGCAGATGCGCATCCGTCTTCTTCTGTCTTTAAAAACCTTTAATCGTCATCCCACCATCGACATAAAGCGTTTGCCCGGTCACGTAACGGGCTGCAGCAGACGATAAGAAGACAGCTGGTCCAACCAGTTCTTCTAATTCACCGACCCGACCGAGCGGTGTCACGTCAACGATCTCTTGCAGGTATTTAGGATCTTTCAGCAATGGTTCCGTTAACGGCGTCTTAAAATACCACGGTCCAATCGCATTGACACGAATGTTTCGTGGTCCCCATTCGAGCGCCAGTACTTTTGTCATCTGAATCATTGCCGCTTTCGTCGTCGCATACACGACGCCGGTCCGTAAGGCGACGTGACCAGCAACCGAGGCGATGTTCAGAATGCTTCCACCTGTCTCCTGCATCCGTTTCCCAATTTCTTGAGCGAAGAAGAAGGCGGATTTCAGATTCGTCTGTTGGATCGTTTCCCACTCGTCTTCCGTCACATCGAGTGCCTTCGAGCGAATGTTCATTCCAGCGTTGTTGACGAGCCCATCAATCTGCGGTACTTGTTCGTAGGCACGAGCTACCATCTCGACGACTTGTTTCCGGTCAGTGATGTCGCACGGGAATATGTAAGCCGTTCGACCGAGTCGCTCGATTTCTTGTGCCGTCTCCTTCAAATCCCGTTCTGTCCGGGCGACGAGAATGATGTTAGCACCGGCTTCTGCCATCCCGATGGCGAGCGCGCGTCCGATGCCTCGCCCAGCTCCTGTGATAAGAAATGTCTGATCGGTTAACGAAAAACTTGGAAGATACATGATGTCACGTCCTTTTACTAAGAGTCATCACTTACTCTAATGAAAAATTGACTGAAAAGAAAGAAAAATCACTCCATAATAAAGTGGAGATGGTAAAATATTGAAAAGGAGGGATGGGATGAAGCGTGGTTTAGTTGTGACAATATGTATAGCTCTCGTGAGCCTTGCTGCTATTCAATTGGTCGGTAAGGAAGTCTATCGTTATTTCTTTTATGATCCGGCAACCTATCAAGCCCGATTTATGTTTGATGGAAGCGGAAAGGAAGAAGGAAAACCGACCAAGCAAATAATCGACATTCAAAGCGGGGGATTTGCGGATAAGGATGCCTTAGGTGTTGTTACCTTTTACGGTGTCGTCGGTCTTGTCATACTACTGATCGTCCTCTTCAGTGTACGTTACTTCTTAAAGCGTTTGCGAAAACGACGCATACGAGAGGCTGTAATCGACGATTTAATGGAGCCGCCGCCGGTGTTTTCCCCAAATCGTTCGATACGACAAACACTTGTTGGTGAAGAATCAGAGTCAGAGATTCGCCGTCTGTTACAAACGTTCGATCGAAAACTGACACAACAAAAACGCCGCCGCTCCGAAGAGACGGTCGGCGAATGGTTACAGCGGATTGATGTCACGCTCGATCCATCGATCTATCATCTCGTCCGGTACGGTGAGACACCGGACTCGGCGATTTCACAAGATCAGGTCGATGATCTGAGACATGAACTACAAGTGCACCTTCAGCGCGATTGACCGAGCAAATCAAGCAGGATCGCATGATAGGAGGCGTCTCGTGAGACGAGTGACAATTCGCGGACGACATCAAATCCGTCGACCGGTAACGTCTTGATTTCAGGTGACAGTCCATCTTGAAAAATCTCCGGCAATAGAGCGATACCCAGTCCTGCACGTATGAAACCGAGGACGCTCGATCCGAATTCCATCTCGTTTTCTGCTTGATAGACGGCACCTCGCTCGATGAACGCGTCCTTTAGGATGTTCGTCGAATCGCAATCGATCGGAAGAGATAAGAAAGAGGCGTCACGAATTTGCTCAAACGCCACAGATGTACAGCCTATAAATCGTTCATCGTCTTGATGCACATAAAGCAAAAAGTTCTCCGTATACAAATGCGTCGTATGATACGGATGGACATGGTGACGATCGTCGAGTAAGACAGCATCGTATCGCCGTTCTTCAAGACCTTGCATCAAATCGATCGTCGTATGCGCCGTCTTCAATTTGAGATCCGGGGCCGTCGCTTGACGCGAGACGTGACGCGGGAGATACGTCATCGCGACGCTTGGCCATGATCCGAGTGTCAACGTCGTTCGTTCGTCAATCGTACCGATCCGTCGTTTCATCTGATCGATCCGGTCAAGCAGTTCACGACTCTCTTCAAAGACGATTTCGCCAGCTGTCGTCAACGTAACACCATGTGCTGAACGGTGTAACAACGAGGCTTCAAGTGCACTCTCAAGACTTTTGATTTGTTTACTTAACGCCGGTTGCGTCATATGCAGTACTTCGCTTGCTTTCGTCAGGCTACCGGTCTCCGCGGTGACGAGGAATGCTTCCATCCATTCGGTCTTCATTGGTTCACGCTCTTTTCATACAGGTTCTCTAGAACGTACGCCATTTGAACGCATCTGACAATCATTTTGCATTTTTTATATTCTTAGTTTGGAATATTCTAAAATGGGAATATACAAAATAAAGAGGTGAACGGATATGAACGATCGGATACCAATACGATTCTCAGCACTCGGAGACGCGACACGGCTTCAACTTATTGAAGCGTTACGAAACGGTCCTCGCTCCGTCAATGAGTTGGCTGAACAACTACACTTACGCCAACCGCAAACCTCGAAGCATTTGAAGCTGTTGCTTGACGCGGAACTAATCACTGTCGAACGGCAGGCGAATCGTCGCTTGTATAGCCTTCGCCCAGAAGCGTTTCGAGAACTCGTCACGTGGAGCAACTCGCTTGCGCAAATGGAAGCCCGCATGCATCGTCTAGACGCACATTTGAAGCAGATTCAGTCGAACATGAAGGGAGACGGGACGAATGAAAAAGGAATTGAAGACTTCGATTGAGGGGAAGACTCTACGAATGGAATGGACATGCGAGGCGCCGCGAGATAGTGTCTTTGCTGCATTCACGGAAAAAGAGCAACTCGAAGCGTGGTGGGGACCGGAAGGCTGGGAGACGACGATCAAGACGTTTGAGTTTCAACCAGGTGGTGTATGGCATTATTGCATGCGCTGTGTTGATCCGGCGCAAGGTGACTTTTACGGCATGGCGTCGTGGGGAAAAGCGATTTTCAGACACATCGATGCTCCGAATACGTATAGTCATGCAGATTATTTCTCGGACGCGTCAGGGGCGATCTCAGAACATTTACCAGGAAGCGAGAATGTCACGACATTCCTGGATCACGGGGAGACGACGTTGATCGTCTTCGAGTCGACCTATGAGACAGAAGCAGCCGTGCAAGAAGTGCTCGGTATGGGGATGAAGGAAGGCTTTACGTCGCAACTGTATCGCCTCGATCGTCTATTAGTGAAACAGTGAGAAGGAGTCGGTGAGGGATGCGGAAGCTCAGTCTTATAGTATGTCTGCTTTGTTTAACCGGTTGCGAAAAGTATACGATGGAAGAGGCGAAGGAGAACGGCGACATCATCGTCCAGAAGGATGTTGCGAACAGCGACCGATTCGAGTCCTTTTTGAAGAAGTCGAAGCAAGGGGAATCGGATCAGATTCGCATCACGGCGTTTACGACTGAAGGCGATCTGGTGTTGTATGACGTCAAGTATGAGGGCAAGTCGTATCACTATACGTCCGATTCATCGCGTGATCAGTTCGGTACGACAGACGATGATCGTAAAAACGAAGTCTGTCAGCAACTCGACAAGACAATCGTGAAGCAGAAGGCAACCTACACGTTACGTCAATGCGCTGAAGGAGAGGATCATGAGCTGCTACGATTGCCAAAACAATAATCAAAAAGGATCGTGTCCCGTCGAATCAATCAGCGGGCACGATCCTTTTTATTCGATTTCGAGACGACGTAAAGCTTCGCGCCAACTGGAGAAGCGTTCAATCAACAACGTCAGTGAAGGTGCTTGATGCGCACGCGCCCACTTAGCATATTGTTGACTCGTCAGAAGTGGTCCATGTGTGGCTGCAGCTTGTTGAAGAGCGTCTAAGCAGTCTTGATCGGTGAAGAAGCCGTTCGAGGTGAGGTCGAAGTGCGCTAAGGCATTTTTCCACGTGCCGAAACGACGAATGATCGTATTTGCGCTTAGCATCTCTGGGTGTAAATCTCGTAATTCTGTGTAGGAGCGAATCGTCATGTTCGTTCCTTTTTGTGCGACATAAAAGGCGACGCTCTCTTCGATCGACCACCGTTTCGTTCGCTTAACCGCGGCGGGACGGTTCAACGTCATGCGTTCTTTCGTCGATAAATGGGAAGTCTTGACGATTCCAGCTCGTTCTAACAGGTGTGCCCACGAACCGAATCGGGCATTGATCTCTTCAAGAGAAGGATAAGGAAGTTGAGCTGCTAACTTTTGATAATGGGTAGCTTTCATAGGTGAATGGTGCATTTGATGAAGACCTTGAATCAAGCGGATGATCTTCTCATCCGTTGCTAAGGTGGAAGTGGAAGTCGGATGTTGACGCATGCAAGATATCTCCCTTTTGAATGGTTGTTTCAATTAAAAGCTAGTGTAGCATGGGAGATTACGAGAACATACTAACAATATCGTAAGGTAAGAAAAATAGCGCATTTTCATCCGAGAAATACAGGAAAATAAGAGGTTGAACACGAATACAATATTATAGAAGAAAAGAGGGGGAACTGATCAATGACAGAAACACAGACGATTGATACGATGGAGGATATTTTAAAGATGCTTGATGCGCGATTGCGTGAACCAGAACCGTTTTGGGACAAGTTTTATGAAGATCGGACGAAACCGATCCCGTTTTTTAAGAATATTCCGGACGAGAACTTAGTTCGCTACGTCGAAGAGGGCTGGCTCTCGCCTGGTGATGCGTTAGATCTCGGAACAGGACCGGGTCGAAATGCGATTTATCTCGCAACACACGGTTTCTCGGTGACGGGACTGGATCTTTCAGCAACCGCGTTAGACTGGGCAACAGAACAAGCGCAGCAGACTGGGGCACATGTTGCGTTTCGAAAGCAAGATTTTCTAGAGACGACCGAACAGAATACATATGATTTCATTTACGATTCCGGCTGTTTTCATCATATGGCGCCACATCGACGTATGACTTATGTGACGCGACTGAAGGAGATGTTGCGCCCAGGAGGATACTTCGGATTAACGTGTTTTGTTGCGGGTGGTCCGCTTGGTGGGGCGACGTTGACGGACTGGGAAGTCTATCAAGAAAATAGTCTCCAAGGCGGACTCGGCTATACGAAAGAGCGATTACTCTCCATATTCGATGCATTCGACGTCATCGAACTAACGGAAATGAAACCCGTCGACAATCCAGAGGCATTATTTGGTCATGCTGGACTGTGGACCGGTTTGTTTCAATTAAAGGATTGATTCGTCCGGCATTCGAGACATGAACCAGTCTACAAAGTAATGGACATCCTCTAGCGATACGATTTGGTCTGTATCGTAAGCGGCGAACAGTGACAAAAAGCGCGGTTCGTCAGGAAAATAATGAAGCAGGATCGGGCGGAGTGTCTCTAGGTCATGCACGAAGCTTTGATCATCTTCTAGAATAAGGTGATAGGCACTCCGAACAATCCGTTTCACGATCGAATCGGAATGAAGCAGAGCGACCTGACCGGTTTCTAAGAGAAATAAATCCGTTTTCAACTGCTCACGTACTCCACTGTTTAACGCGAAGCCAAGAGCGCGTGTCGGACGAAGGGATGGAAATCGACTTTGGAGATTTTCGCCTGCCAAAAACAAGTTGACGGATTTCAACCAGACACCCCAGCGAAGAACTTCGTCATCCCGCATGACGTCGCGAAGCAGACCGATGTCATAATCGATTTTGGTGACGAATGGATAGTCCTTCAACCAGTCTTCTGTCCGTTCATCTAACTGCATGTGTTCTTCTTCCGTCAACGGCTCTGTCAAAATCAGTGTAAAATCGAGGTCGGATTCAAAGGGACGCGCCGTTCCTTTGGCGACGCTGCCATACAAGTACACGCCATGAAACGCAGATAAGGTTTGTACATAGGCGACGACGTCCTGAATCACGGCACGATAACGGACAGGAATCGCTTCAGCGGAAGTTGGATTGTGGATGTAGCCATTTTTCGTGCCCAATGTCGTTGGATACTGCATCTGTCTTCCCCCTCCTCATCCTTCAGGAATGGATTGATAGCGATACCACTTCTTGTTTCGCTGCACATATATAAACATCGTATCATCTTTTTCTTGATAGATGACCGTACCGCTCTTAAGACAAGTTGCCATGCCGTCCTCGAGCGTCTTTTCGGATGCTATTTTTTGAACACGTGGACCAGGAGTCAAGGGGAGATCGGAGAAGGTTACGACCTGATCTAGTCGATACACGCGATCGTTCAAGCGGATGACGTCTTGAGCTTGTTTAATGGCTTCCGCCGCGATGAGGTCCGTCGTTGTCATCGTCGTCTCCGCTAAGCATCCACTGAGAAATAGAATGACCAATACGATAGTAGCTAACACTTTTTTCATGAAAATACCTCTTTCTCTGGTTATATGTCGTAATTTACGATATATTCGGATTATACGATATAAGGAGGGAGCATTATGATTTCAGCTGATTTTGCAAAAATTTATTATCAACTACATCCACGGTTCGAAGAAAACCTGTCTCACCAAAGTGTGCGTATTTTGCAATACATTCAATTTGCGGTGAATCCGACGATCAAGCAGATTGCCGAGGCATTTCGCCTCTCACATAATACGACGTCCGAGCACGTCAAAAAGTTGGACAGATTAGGCTATATCGAAAAAAAACGGAATCCAGAAGACCAACGCCAAGTGACGATTGGTTTGACAGACTTAGGAGATACAATCGTTCGTCGTCATACGGAACTTGATCCTGAACGGTTAAATCAAGTCCTTGCTACGATGTCAAAAACAGACCAACAGGCGATTGAACAGGCGTTTCGATTGTTGCGGGAGGCGGCAGATGACTGCTTTTCTCGTTAAGGTGCTGTCGAGCGCACTGGTCATCGGTCTTGTCACGGAAGTCGCCCGGCGTTCACCGTCACTGGGTGGTGTGTTGTCTGCATTGCCCGTCGTCAGTTTGATCAGCTTTGCCTGGCTCGTTAAACAGGGAAGTGAACGGACAGAACTGAGTACATTCTTAAAGAGTGTGTTACTCGGATTACCAGCGACGTTCTTATTGCTTGCCGTCTTATATGGATTGATCCGCTTAGGTATTCCTATTTTTTACAGTATACTTGGTGCAACAAGTTTTTTTATCGTTTGTTGGTATATCCAACGTTACCTACAACAGTGGTGGCAAACCTAAAAAAGGAGACAAAGTAATGATAACCCTCCAAACAAAGCGATTGACGATTCATCCATGTACAGCGAATGACGTGACACGTTTACAACAACAGCACTACGATAACGGACCGGAAGTTCAGCATCATTTGATGTCAATAGCGTCAGATCCCTCGCTACAATACTGGGGCAGCTGGCTTGTCATGACAAAGGATGGTCAAGTAATCGGGGATATCGGATTCAAGGGGAAGCCGGACATACGACAAGCGGTCGAAATCGGTTATGGTCTGTTACCAGCGTATCTCAATCAAGGGTTTGCGATGGAAGCAGTTCAAGCATTGATTGAATGGGCGTTTAAACAAACGGAAGTGACAGGGGTACTTGCGAAGACGGAGTCGACGAATCAAGCATCGATTCGAGTACTCGAAAAAGCGGGATTGATTCAAGTCGGGAGAGACGATCGGTATATCATGTGGGAGCGGATGAAGAGGGTGTAAAGGAAACTTTACAGGTAGTATGTTATTTACATATAGTGGGACTACAAGGTGAAATCATGAAAAATAAGGTCAAAGAGATGCGCGAAGAACGAGGTTGGTCGCAAGGCGAACTGGCAAAACGATTGAACGTGTCGCGTCAGACGGTCATTTCCATCGAAAAAGAGCGGTATAATCCGTCACTCGACCTCGCGTTTTCACTAGCTGATCTGTTTGAACGGCGAATCGAAGACATCTTTACACCGAATCGAACGAACGAGGAGGGAATAGAATGAAGCGAGTTAATGTGTTGTTAGACTTCATTTTAATTGGAGTAGGTCTGTACTTAACGATGACAGATCCGGCGGCTAAAACTCTTGGGATTATCCTCGTTTTAGCTGGCGTCACGTCACGTATCACAGGAACGGTATTCTCGCCAACGGAACCGTATGATGAGCGCCAAGGAGAGATTAAAATCCGTAGTGGACATATCGCTTATCTCGTAAGTATCGGATATCTTTTCTTGATCTTGATTCTCGTCAATCTGTCGATCATAAAAGACATTCAATTTGCTCTGTTACTAGCATTAGGAGGACAACTTTTATTCTTTCCGCTTGTATTGCTGTACGTGAACCGAAAGATGTAAGGAATGAATGTTTATAAAAATGATACTTGTAACCGTTATCAACAATGATATAGAATGTAATGGAATAGGGATTGTTACTGGTCAAGCAGGCGAAACCCAAATCAGCGATCACTGGAACCGTGAGTGACGTTTGATTTGGGTTTTTCTATTTTTCTGATTTGAAAGGAGGTCACCGATGATCATTCATCAAATTTTCAACAACAATGTCATCAGTGTATTTGACGAAGCAGGGCGTGAGCGAGTCGTCATGGGGAAGGGAATCGGCTTTAAACGGAATTCAGGACAGAAGATATTAGCCTCCGATGTGGAAAAAGTCTTTTATCTCGATGATGCAGGTAATCATGAACGATTTAAATTACTACTTCAAGAAATTCCTGAAGAAATCATCGTCTTGACTGATGATATCGTAACGATTGCTAAATTGACGCTCGGGAAAAAACTCAATGAACTTGTGTATATCGCTCTTGCTGATCATTTACATTTTGCATTAGAACGTCATGAAAAAGGCTTAGAGATCAAAAATGTATTGCTTTGGGAGATTAAACGTTTATATCAAGATGAGTTTAGTGTTGGTCTGCAAGCGCTTGAACTGGTTGAAGAAAAATTCAATATCATATTACCTGAAGACGAAGCAGCCTATATTGCACTTCATATCGTGAATGCTGAATTAAACGAAGAGATGCCAAACATCGTCTCAATGACAAAAGTCATTCAAGAAGTATTGAATCTCGTAAAATACCACTTTGCACTAGAATGGGATGAGAATGCTCTCGCCTATCATCGTTTTGTAACCCACCTTAAATTTTTTGCACAACGACTCGTGACACGAACGGAATACGAAGGAGATGAGAGTGCGCTTTTCGATCTAGTGAAAATGCAATATCCAAAGTCCTATGTCTGCACTGAAAAAATCGCTACCTTTATTCAGACAAAATATGATTATCGGTTGACGGATGAAGAGAAATTGTACCTAACGGTTCATATTACAAGATTGATTAAAGAAAAAAAGAAAGATTGACATATTAATGTATTGTTGTTATTATGTGGTTAATAAATATATATTTATCTAATAGGATTGTTACTGGTCAAGCAGGCGAAACCTAGGTGAAGCAATGCGTATTTCTATGAAATACGTAACTTGTTCTCATCTGGGTTTCTTTTTGTGTCTATCAACTATGGAGGTGTACTATGAAATACGATCAACTGGCTAAAGCAATCATTGAATCTGTCGGAGGTGAACAAAACGTTAGTTCACTTGTCCATTGCGCGACCCGACTACGTTTCGTACTTAAAGATAAAGCAAAGGCTGATAAACTAAAACTTGAAAAACTAGAAGGTGTTATTGCTGTAAAAGAGAGCGGAGGGCAATTTCAGGTCGTCGTCGGAAATACAGTACCTGAGGTATATCAAGCAATTGGGAAACAAACAAAGCTGATGGAAGAATCAACAGATACTTCTGAGACAAGTGAAAAGGGAAATATTTTCGGTCGAGCGATTGATGTTATTTCGAGTATCTTTACGCCGTTGCTTGGTGTCATGGCGGGAGCAGGTATCTTGAAAGGTTTACTTGCGATTGCGACGAATGCAGGTTGGTTAGTTCCTACCGAAACAACTTATATCATTTTAAATGCTACAGCGGATAGTCTCTTTTACTTCTTACCTATTTTGTTAGCGGTTACATCAGCGCGAAAGTTTGGTGCAAATCAATTTGTTGCCATGACAGTAGCGGGTGCTTTAATTTATCCTACAATCATTCAACTGAAAGCGGATGCAGTCGCGACGACATTCTTCGGTATACCCGTGACGATGATGTCCTATACATCTACAGTCATTCCGATCATTCTTGCCGTTTGGGTTATGAGTTATGTTGAGAAATTTTTCAATCGATATGTCCATGAGAGTGTTAAAAATTTTGTTACTCCTTTGATTGCTCTCGTTACAATCGTTCCATTGACATTAATCGTGTTTGGACCAATCGGCGTTACGTCAGGTGACTTGATTGCTGCTTTTATTTTAAAGGTACTAGCATTTAATCCGATTTTAGCAGGGGCGTTCATTGCCGGTGTATGGCAAATCCTCGTCATTTTCGGTATTCACTGGGGAGTTGTTCCGATTTTCATCAATAACATTGCGACTAAAGGATATGACTATATCAAACCGGCAACTGCACCAGCAATTTTTGCACAGGCAGGAGCATCATTTGGTGTCATGCTTCGATCAAAAAATAAAAAGTTAAAAACATTAGCAGGTTCTACGGGAATTACCGCATTATTCGGTATTACAGAGCCTGCCGTATATGGAGTCACGTTACGCTTAAAGCGTCCTTTCATTGCAGCAATCATTAGTGCAGCAGTAGGTGGAGGAATCGTAGGACATTTTGGAAGTGTAGCAGTTGCTTCTGGTCCTCCGGGATTATTGACGTTACCCGTCTTTATTGGAGATAGTATGACAGCGTTTTACGGGTTGTTAATTGGTGTTGGTGTCTCATTCTTTTTATCGATGGTCTTAACATACATCCTTGGTTTTGAAGATGATCCGATTGAAAAAGAAGTGGAAAAAAATATTCGTCCATCAACAGAGATGACGATTCCAAGCCCAGTGTCAGGTCAAATCGTGTCTCTCGAAAAAGTTTCGGATAGTGTGTTTGCGAGTGGAGCAATGGGGAAAGGTTTCGCAGTCGTTCCGACTGAAGGAAAAGTAATCGCCCCAGTGTCAGGTCAAGTAACTGCTATATTTGCAAGCAAACATGCGATTGGTATTCGGTCAGAGGACGGAATGGAGATCCTCATTCATGTTGGGATTGATACGGTACGCTTAGATGGAACTCACTTCGAATTACACGTCACACAAGACCAGAAAATCGAACCAGGGGATGTATTAATCACTTTTGATATGGAATCGATTCAAGCGGAAGGTTATGACATCATCACACCTGTGATTTTCACGAATTTATCAGAAGAACGACAAATTACGATTGACCAAGATCAAATTTCAGTAAGTGAATACAATAAACCTGCTTTTGCATAAGAAAGGATGAGACGATGCAATTTCCAAAAAACTTTTTATGGGGTGGCGCTATTGCTGCTAATCAAGCAGAAGGTGCCTATTTATCCGATGGAAAGGGATTATCTTCCGTTGATTTAATTCCTAATGGGTCGACTCGAAGAGCCGTCATGAAAGGAGACTTATCACATTATGAGCCGCTCCCAGAACTAACTTATCCATCCCATGAGGCGATTGATTTTTATCATCGCTACAAGGAGGATATTGCGTTATTCGCCGAAATGGGATTTAAAGCACTTCGTTTATCGATTTCATGGGCGCGTATCTTTCCAAATGGTGATGAAGAACAACCAAACGAACAAGGATTGAAGTTTTACGATGAAGTGTTCGATGAATTATTGAAATATGGAATTGAACCGGTCGTTACGATGGCGCACTTTGATGTCCCCGTTCATTTAGTAAAGCATTACGGAAGTTGGCGCAATCGAAAGATGGTTACATTCTTCGAACAATATGTGAAGACGATCGTATCCCGGTATCATTCAAAAGTTCGTTATTGGATGACTTTCAATGAAATAAATATGTTGTTCCATCTTCCTTATATGGGAGCTGGATTAGTATTCGCAGAAGGAGAGAATCGGCAACAAATTCAGTATCAAGCAGCACATCATCAATTGGTAGCGAGTGCGCGTGCCGTGGAAATTGCTCATACGATTAAACCGGATCTTCAGGTTGGGTGTATGTTGGCAGCAGCTATGACATATCCTTATACCTGTAACCCAGATGACGTCGAAAAAGCGATGGAACGTGATCGTGAGAATTTCTTCTTCATTGATGTACAAGCTCGCGGTGCCTATCCTGGTTATGCATTAAGACAATTGAAAGATGCTGGAATTGAAATTCAGATGGAACCAGGTGATATTGAACTATTACGCAACCACACAGTGGACTTTATTGGTTTTAGTTATTATTCGAGTCGCTGTATCAGTACTGATCCAGAAATATTGGATAAGATGACAGCGGGGAATGTGTTCCCGACTGTTAAAAATCCATATTTGAATCAATCGGAATGGGGATGGACGATTGATCCGAAAGGACTCCGTTTAACGGCGAATCAGTTATATGACCGTTATCAACTCCCGTTATTCATCGTCGAAAATGGCTTAGGGGCATTTGATGAATTGGATGGTGAAGGAAACATTCAAGATGACTATCGAATTGCTTATTTAACAGATCACATACGCGCAATGTACGAATCGATTCAAGACGGTGTAGAACTTATCGGTTACACGAGTTGGGGCTGTATTGACCTCGTTAGTGCTTCTTCCGGAGAATATGCAAAACGGTATGGCTATATTTATGTAGATCGTCATGATGATGGCAGTGGAACGAATCGAAGACAAAAAAAGGCGTCATTTGATTGGTATAAAAAAGTAATTGCATCAAATGGTGCCTTTATAGAAAATCAAAAACATATTAAAATCAAATAAAGGTATAGCTAACGATTTTGATCTAGAAATGTTTAGATTACAAATCGTTAGCTTTTTAATTATTATTAGATTCTTTCATAAAAAATCATCAATGAAGGTATTTTCAATATTCAACCATGAATCGCAAACGTATCCCGTAATTCGATGATTGTTCCTTCTGGTGCTTTTAATTTGCTGAGATGACCATCGACGACGAAGTAGATGTTTCCGCCGTGTTTCGGTAGGAAAGGCATCCCGAGTCGTTCCAGGCGTGTTACTTCTTCTTGCAAGTCGTCAACGTAAAGTGCGAAATGGACGGGACCCGCTGCTTGTTTCGTATAATCGGTGAACGGCTGACCCGATTTGGGTGTTTGCAATTCGATATAGAAATCACCGAGTCGTAACCAGCTGTTAAAGGCGCGGTCGTGAAAACCAGGTGACTCTTGAACGAGGGAGAACCCAAGCTGTTCATAAAAGTGTTTAGACGCAGCGTAGTCCGTCGTCTGAATACAGATGTGATGAATTTGTTTCATACTAAAACCTTCCTTCGTGTTCAATGAAATCATGCAAAACTAGTGTAGCATTTCATGGATCGGTTGGAACGAACGAAATGGAGAATAGGATGCAACAAACGATGAATTTGATTTGTGAACGTTTTACAATAGGGCAAATGATTAGCGAACCTGTACGATTGACTGGCGGACTCATGCATGAGACATGGCGATTACAGACGACGACTGGATCTTACGTCTTAAAGCGATTGAATCCGGACATCATGCAACGTCCTGAAGCGCGAAAAAATTTTAAAATGTCAGAAGATGTCGCCATGCAAGCGTCATTTCACTTAGCAGCATTACCAGCACGTCGCGTCAACGATCAAGCGGTACAAACGATTGACGGCTCGGATTACCTTTTATTTGATTGGATCGATGGCAAGACGTTATCAACCGATCAGTTTCGATCGGCACATGCACGACAAATCGGAGTTCAATTAGGACGATTGCACGCTCTTTCTATAGCGACGACTGGCTTCATAAAGCCGGATACCTCAAGTACTTCAATCGATTGGAACGGTCATTTAGAAGAAGGAAAACGGCAGCAAGGAAAGTGGCTGCAGCTATTCATGGAAGAGCAGGAACATTTGCAACGAATTGAAAGATTAGCACAGAAAGCACAGAAACAACTGCCAGTAGACTGGATCGTCAGTCATCGTGATCTCGATCCAAAAAACGTCCTCTGGACACCAACGGGTCCAGTCCTGATTGACTGGGAGTCTGCGGGTCTGATCCATCGAGCCGTCGACGTGTTCGAGACAGCCTGTTATTGGTCGAAGCTGAAAAACAATACGTTTGACCGCGTTCGATTTAACGCATTTCTTGACGGTTACGCGACAAACCAACGTTTGTCTGATGTCGACTGGACGCACGTCATCGATAGCAGTGTTCAAGGAAAGCTCGACTGGCTGAATTTTAATCTCAATCGCTCACTTGGGAAAAGTGGAATCCCTGAGGCGGAACGAGTACTTGGAACGAAGCAAGTCCTTTTAACGATAGAAGAATTACGAGCGCACGACCGGAATCGCTGGATCAAGTGGATGTCGGTAAGATAAGCGTAAAAAGAGGCACCGAATCACTCGATTCGATGCCTCTTCGTTATTAAAACGATTTGACCAACTGTTCAATAGTTGATTCAGGAGTACGAATCGGAATATAACCAAGTTGCTTGATTCGGTCATTCGCAAATGTCGCGTGTTCCGCTGCACGCTTCGGTATTTGGTACGGCTTGTCACTTGCTGTGATCAACTTCATCCGAAAATCCGTCTCAGGTAGATTCGCATCGATCGCATTGAAGATATCCCCATTATGCGCATTCGTTGCGGCAAGGACGATCATTTCGACTAGATTATCCGTATGGACCCACGGGACGACATCGTCCGGGTGCACCCAGGTAATCACATCCGCCTCCTTCATCCGCTCGACTTGACGATCCCCCCAGTAGGACTGCTCCTCGGCACAAATTGATCCTGGACGTAAGATGATTAAATCGGAATCGGGTGTATATTCCTTTAACAGGCGTTCGGATTCCTGCTTTGTATGGATGTAGACATGTTCGGACGGTAGGAGCGGTGACGTTTCCGTAAAATGTCCACTCACGACTTCGCCGTACACGGAAGTCGTCGAGATGTGAATGATGCGCTTGACACGAGCTTTTGTCGCAGCATCTGCGAGATATTGTACACCTGTAACATTTGCTTCCTGTGCTAAATCGGGATCATCTCCGAGATAGGCAGCACAGTGAATCAACAGATCGACGCCTTGAAGTGCTGTAAGAAGCGAATTCGGATCACCGAGTTCACCGATGACTGCGTGGACACCTTTGAAAGCGTATTGATCCGCTTGTTCCTGAGAGCGATACAAACCGCGCACTTCACGCGCTTCTTTTAGAAAACGTCGCGCAACACGAGAGCCAAGCGTTCCGGTCATTCCTGTAACTAAAATCGTACTCTCTTTCAGGTTCATAAGTGCTTACCCCTTTGACTCTGTCTTTTCAGCGAAACATTTTTCGCAGATGAAACGACCTTCGCTTTTTAAGTAAGCTTTGACTTCCGTCATCCCGCGATGTTTTGGATAACGCATTTGAATGTAGACTTTTTCGTTTCCTTCGATCGTTTTGCCACAATGCATACATGTCGGTTCTTTACCAAACATCCTATCGCCCCCTATATATTTGAATCTTCTATCTTATCGTAAAGGAAAAACCAGGGTGTTGGAAGAATAAAGTAAAAAAGGAATCTAAAGGAGGGTGTCTATGATCTTCATTGCTATTTTTCTCGCCGTTGGTGGAGTCGTCTGGTTCATTTCAGCGCGGAGTCAGTCGAAACATCGCTCGCTCGACGATCAGGAATATACACTGAACCAGCATGATGTCCATCAACAACAAAATCATCGTGATTTTTGAAGGCATGTAAAGGAGCATCCAGTCGATTGACTGAATGCTCCTTTTAGCGATTGCGTACATGGAGAAAATATTTTGCGTTGCTCCAGATCAAGGCGATAATCAATAAGCTGATTGCAAAGATCTGAGATTGACCGGTCTCATACGAATACACGACTAATACGACAATGATACCCATCAATAAAAATTGTAACAGGGACTGTGACCGAATCAGACCTTCGAACATGACGTGACGTTCTCCGTCATCTGAGGCAGCGAATAGCTTTTCAGCATAGTTCTTTTCCGAATACTTTGGGAAATAGCGGTTGGGATAGATCTGGCGCATAAGATTGAGAAAATAAATCGAGGCAATACAACTGATGACGAAAAAGAATCCGCTCAGTATCAAATGAAGACCGAACTGGTTTTCAATGATGCTAAAAGAAGCGAGCCCGATACTGAGGAGATTGGAGAACTGCACGATCATCATGCCGTCCGCATAGTAGCGATTCACTTGATCGTCAATCGCGTCCTCTTCGTCGGAAGAAACGGATCGTCGAGTCAATTGACGAATTTGTAAATAGCGTACGACGTAACTGAGAGTCAAGATCGTCAAGATAACGAAAAGACCAGTGAATATGTAATCAAGATAGAGCGATCGTTCAAACTGTGACAAATTGGTATTTTTGAGGACAAACATGACGAAATAACTGCTAATGAAACCGAGTAAAGCTGCGATGATGACCTTGATTGCTTCCTTTTTCATGTTAATTCCTCCTCATCGAAATAAAAGATGTCTTCTAACGGTGTATCAAACACACGAGAAATTTTGACAGCGATCAATAGCGACGGCATGAATTCTTCTCGCTCGATTAAGCTGATCGTCTGGCGCGAAATGCTTGCACGTCGTGCCAGTTCAGACTGATTCCACCCGTGACGAGCACGTAATTCTTTTAACCTGGATTTCATATGGGGATTCACCTCCTATATAATGTAACTTATCATCGTCTTTTTGACAACGATAATAGTCAAAAAGGACAATATAGTGGTCATTTATTCGTAAACCCATCATATGAATGGCATAAACTGTATACTAAAATAAGATGAAAGGAGATGTGAAATCCGTCGATGAAATCTCAGTCACCTGTAAACGATATTTTTTATAATGATGAGGATCTTGCGTACCGAATCGCTTCGATTCTCCAAATGGAAGAGACATTGCTCAAACAAAAAATCGCGTATCTCCAGGACGTCACAGACCCCGGTACCACTTCTGAATACGAACAAGGGCGTCAGCAGCTATCGGATAAGCTCGATACGTTGAGACGTTCCGTAAAAATGGATCTCGTCTCGCGCGATGACGTCCCACTTCGAACGAGAGCACGTTTTGAACAATCACTCAGAGCAACAAGTACGACAGTGGAGGAAGCTTGTCTTATTCAAGACTATCTCCGAATTGAGGCGACGATGCTGACAAAATCGGGAGAGCCGGTTTCCGATCTTCATGCTGATTTATTTGACGAGGATGAATCCACTCGAAAACAAGCGCTCTTATCGATTGAGGAAGCATTCCGCATGAAAGAATCCGTCATTCAACCGTTGTTTTCACGACTCGTTGATTTACGACAAGCGCGTGCCACTGCAAGTGGTAAGATCGGATACGAGGAACTAGCTTTTGCAGAACTCGGACGCGTCGATTATACGAGTCAAGATGTCAATCATTACGCCACTATCATTCAATCCGACTTTCTACCGGTCAAACGGCGATTTCAGCGCGAACAACAAACGTTTCTCGGCAAACAGGTGCTCCATCCGTGGGACGTCCGGCAATCGGCCTATACACAGATTGATCATCACGCGACCGGTTCTGACACTTCATTCTTAGATCAGACTCAAGCCATCCTCGAGAGCGTTCACCCCTATTTTGCGGACGTGTTAAAAGAAATGCGACATAGGAATCATCTCGATATCGGTGCCCGGTCGAACAAAGCGGGCGGAGGATTTTGTGAGTATTTACCGGTCGAACAGCAATCGTTCTTATTCATGAATCGCATCGATACGTTTGATGATCTCGTCATCTTCATGCATGAGATCGGCCATGCCGTTCATCATGATGCGATGAAAGAAACGTACGACGGACTACAACCGATTCCGCTTGAAGTAGGGGAGTTCGCTGCCATGTCGCTCGAGTTGTTGACGATGAACGAATGGCATCAGGTGATTCCGGATAAAAAAGACGTTGCCCGGGCAAAACTCGAACAGATGCGTTCCATTGTCGAGTTCTTACCCGAGACGATCATCGTCGATCGTTTTCAATCTTGGCTCTATGCTCACCCCGACCATGATCCGACAGAACGACATGCCTATTATGCCGATCTCCGAGAATCATACGATACGGACGTCATCGATTGGTCGGAAACACCCGATTGGAAAGGCCACGAATGGATGAGTGTCATCCATCTCTTTGAGACGCCGTTCTATTACATCGAGTACGCGATTGCTCAGATTGCCGCTCTTCAGTTGTATTACCGTTTCACGAAAGATCCCGACCAAACGCTGAAAGATTTCGTCGCAGCTTTAGCTCTTAGTCAAACCCATTCGATTCAAGATGTCTACGCGAGAGCGGGTGTATCTTTCTTGCCGACTGAAGGAGAGATGAGCGAATTAGTGAGCTTTTTGACATCAGAAGTGGAGACTTGGAAGATAATTTTACAGGACGGTACATCGATATAATGAAGGACGACAAGAAAATTCATATACCAGAAGAGTTAGAAAGCCTCTATTTTTTCGGAGTAGAGCCGATTCTTGAGTTTCCGGAGGAAGAAGCATTCTATCAGCGGTCTAAATACATGTTACACAACTCCTCAAAAGAGCGTATTCAGTTTATTCTGTATCCGGCATTTACTGAAATTGAACTCCATGTCCTCCGACCGACTGGGGAGACGCTGTCACGATTACGAATTGAAACAATCCAATCCTTAAAATATGTTGAAGAAAACGGAAAACGTCTGTTACTTGATCATAGTGATGATGGATATTACCGCATAAGTGAGATTCAACTGGATCCGTTATTTTGTATCATTCAGACGGAAAGAAGAAAATAGGAGGACGAACATGAATATCTGTAAAAACATCGTCTATGCGACATTATTCAATGCCACAGGCGATCAATTATTGATGGTCGAGAATCGTGGCGATCACGGTGATTACTATACATTGCCCGGTGGGACGGTCGAACGAGACGAAACGCTACATACGGCAATCACGCGCGAAGTACTGGAGGAGACAGGATTTACGATCATTCCAGGCGACATCGTCCACGTGGCAGAAGCATTCTTCCCGCAAGCGGGGGAACATTGTCTCTTTTTCTTCTTCGCGGGAGAAATCACCTCCGGTCAATTAAAGACGAATGTTCCAGAAGAGATTTCCGGACTTGTCTGGATGGACCGTGAAGAAGCGTTCAAACACCTCAATTTACCGGAAGCATCAAAAGAATCGCTCTTTGCTGGTCGAACGGTACCGTATGATTTTGCCGGAGAGATCATCCACGCGTAAGGAAGTGTCGCTTGACGTACTAAGGTGACGGATTTTCGGGTACAACATTACAGGAGCATTACCCGAAACTTGTAGAAAGTCAGGTGAACACACAGTATGTCGATTCTTACGTTTCACGAAGTCAGCTATCAACACATCTTACACGAAATAACAGGTGAGTTCCGCGAAGGTGTCATTACGACGCTCGTCGGACCGAGTGGTGCCGGGAAAACGACGACATTGAAACATATCAATGGACTGATTTCTCCCGATCGCGGCGAAATTTGTTTTCGAGGCGAACCACTTGAGCAGATGAATTTGCTCGACGTCCGCAAACGGATCGGGATGGCGTTCCAAAGCGCGCCGATGATTCCAGGTACCGTCTACGATAATATCAATTTGCCGAAATCGATCTTCGGTGAATCGTTACCGCGCGAAGAAGCGGAACGTTTGCTACAACAAGTTGATCTATCTGTCGAACTTGAGCGACCGGTCAAAGATTTGTCCGGTGGCGAACGAAGCCGACTTGGAATCGCACGGACACTCGTCAATCGTCCGGACGTCCTGTTGCTCGATGAAATCACGGCAAGTCTCGATTACCGGATGGTACAAGAGATTGAGAAGCTAATCCTTGATCTACAGCAGGAGTTACAGACGACAATCATTTGGATTACGCATGACTTAGAGCAAGCCAAGCGGGTCAGCGACGACATTTGGTTTTTAAAGGATGGACGATTGATCGAGTCTGGTGCATTCAAGGAACTCGCTTCAAATGGTCAAGCCGAGACGCAAGCATTTTTGAAGGGGGAATCGGTATGAGTTACCTCCAACTGGCGACTTCGCTCATCTTCATTTTGATTCCCCTCGTCTTAGCACGGACGTTACGGCTTGGTCTAGAGAAGGACATCATCATCGCAACCGTTCGATCGATTGTACAGCTGTTGATCATCGGTTATATTTTGACGTTCGTCTTTGAAAGCGGAAGTCCAATTTTCATGTTACTGATGATTCTGTTGATGATCGGTGCAGCGACACTGAACGTCATCCGTAAAGGGGACGGGATTCCCGGGATCCAGTGGATCATCTTGTTCACACTGATTGCGGTCGAAGCATTGACGATGGGCATTTTGCTCGGGTTACGAATCATTCCGTTCGAAGCCCAGCAAGTCATTCCAATCAGCGGGATGGTCATCGGAAACTGTATGATCTTGTCCTTATTGTTTCTCAATAAGTTCAAGGACGAGGTCGAACGAAGCGACGAGGTCATCGAACTGATTCTTTCACTCGGTGGAGATGCGAAGACAGCGATTGATACGAGTTTAAAAGGCGCAATCCGGACAAGTATGATTCCAACAATCGAAGCGCAAAAAACGATGGGGCTCGTCCAACTGCCAGGGATGATGAGTGGGTTGATCATCGGTGGCGCGGATCCAATGGAAGCTGTCCTTTATCAACTATTGATTCTATTCCTGATCTTGACGACGGCGGCGATGGCATCGGTCCTCGTTGGTTTTCTATCCTACCGTCGACTATTCAATGAAAAAGCACAATTCATCGGTTTGACCTATAAGAAAAAAGACACGTAAGGAGCAGATTATGCAGACTTATCCGATTACAGAAGCCGACCTGCAACTGGTCGAACTAGCAACCGAAACGATTCAAAGCCGTTACGCTGACGATAAACATCACGTCGCAGCTGCGTTGCGGACAAAAGATGGCGCGACGAAAACGGGTGTTCATGTCGAAGCCTATATCGGACGGGTGACGGTGTGCGCGGAAGCCATCACGATCGGTTCCGCCATCACGGATGGATTGACGGATTTTGAGACGATCGTCGCCGTCCGACATCCCTATTCGGATGAGGCGGACCGAACGATTCGTGTCGTCAGTCCGTGCGGCATGTGTCGCGAATTGATTTCCGACTATGCACCGGACGCATTTGTCCTCTTAACGATCGACGATCAGTTGACGAAAGTCCGGATTGCAGATTTGATTCCATTAAAATATGTTCGACAATAACCAGTAACTCCTCGTCGTTTAGATGAGGAGTTTTTTTGCATTTACTTCTAAATAATCCTTATTATGGTTATGATAAAGACGGAATAACTAAGGAGGGATATGCGTGTCAGCTTTATTAGAAGTCGAACGGTTATCAAAAACCTACATACGTGGAACGGAGACGATCCATGCATTAAAACAAGTCAGCTTTACGTTAGAGGAAGGAGGATTCATCGCCATCATGGGCACGAGTGGCTCCGGTAAAAGTACACTGTTGAATATTCTGGGAGCGCTTGACGCGCCAACCGGCGGAACGTTGACCTTAAAGGAAAAACGGCAACGCGACATCTTCACTGAGCCTGCTGCGACGTTATACCGACAACAGCACATCGGGTTCATCTTTCAATCGTTTCATCTGCTCGATGATTTGACGGTCCAGGAGAACATCGCCTTACCATTGATGTTGAAGGGGATGGATGATAAAACGATCAATCAGGAGGTAGAGATTTGGCTCAAACGAGTCGGACTGACGAAGTGGAACAATCATCGACCGCAAGAGCTGTCGGGTGGACAACAACAACGTGTTGCGATCGCACGTGCCTTGATCAGTCGACCACCGATCATCTTAGCGGATGAGCCGACGGGGAACCTCGACTTCAAGACATCTGCTGAAATCATGCAATTGCTTCAAGAACTCAATCGCGAACAACAGACGAGCATCCTGCTTGTGACCCATGATGCGACCGTAGCCGCTCATGCGAAACGTGTGCTGTATTTCCATGACGGACAGATCGTTGCCGATCAGCTGTCGACCGGAGACGTGGCGCCGATCTTAGAGACATACGAGCAGTTCGTGGGGGCTGTATGAAACGACAACATCTCTTCCGTCTTTCCCACCGACTGTACCGTAAAAGTCCGATGATTTTAGTGACCTCAATCGGAAGCGTCATGATTTCGATTGGTCTTGTCTTGACGATGGTCATTTTTTTACTACATAATCAAGCCGCAATCGAGACAGATCGTGTACAAAGATATGGTCAAGTCGATCTGACGGTCAAATATACACCTGAAGACGAGCAGGCGGATCAGTCCGTGTTGGAGCAACTTGAAAAGAATCACGGTGTCTTGCGCGCAGAGTCGATCTTACAGACGACAGCGCGCGTCGCTGGTCAAACGATGGCCGACGTGGAGACGATCGGAGTTCATTCGGATGCCCTGACGAAAAGTCGGTATCATTTCACGAACGATTTGAAACAGGGAGAAGCGATCCTGTCAGCTAGACTCGCGACGTCGCTTGATCGTAGTGTCGGGCAAACGCTTCGCGTCGGAGAAGCGACGTATCGAATCCGCGAGATTTTACCAAATACAAAAACACCGGGAGTCTCGCACGATCAAGTCTTGCTTTCGTATGCTGATCTGAAAAAGAACCATCCGATCGAAACGAAAGCCGTCTTGCTCAATCTAAAAAAAGAGGTGGATCTCGTCCACTATGCCGATACGCTCGTCAAAGCGAATCCGAAGCTCCGGGTTGAACTTTCGGAAGGGCAAGCGTTCTCACCGGCGCTGAACGGTTACATCGGAATCTTGTCAGTACTGATCCTTGTCGTGTCCGGCTTCATCTTGATGGCGAATTTTGACTTGTATTTACGTAAACATGCAGTCCAATTTGCGATCATGCGGACGCTTGGGGCGACGACACGGCAACTGTTTCAGCTGTTCTTCGTTCAATCTGGATTGATTGTCTTAGCGGGCACGGTGCTTACGATTCTAGGCAGTATTTGCTTCCCGTTACTCGGTCTACTCGTATGGTCGACAGAGGGTAAAATGATCGTCTCCCTCATGATCGAACAGGGAGCGTTCTTGATGCTCGTAACGTTCGGTAGTGCCTTGTTGATTCTGCTGTTGCTCGCGAGTACGGCTTATCGAAAACGGGATGTGTTACCACTCCACGTCTTGCGAGAAAATCTGAAAACGGCGTCACGACCGACCCAGCGAAAACGTCTCGTCCTGTTCAGTAGTGGATTGACCGTCAGTTTGGTGTTGTTCGCTGAAGTGATTGCCAGTACGGAGGGGGCACGGACAATCGCCTGGCTCGGTGCAACCGTCGCCTTTTTACTGACGATGTATCTTGCGACGCCACTCCTCTTGAAGGGAGTGCTGCAGCGAGCGGAACCGATTGTTCGTCGGTTAGCGGGACCGACGAGTTTCGTTGCCTTCCGGGGCGTGTTACCGCAACTCCGGAAAAATGCTTGGTTGATGCTGATCGTTCAAGTCTTGATGATCATCGTCGTCATCGGCTCGACGTTCCTTGAGACGGTGCAACAAAACGAGCGGAAGTACATCATCAGCCAATATCCGACAGAAGTCGTCCTAAAGAGTCGTTTGGATGAAGGATCGCAAGGAAACCCGTTGCAATTGATTCGACAAATTGAAACCGACCTACCTGGCGCAAGAGCGACCTTCCTTTCGTCTCGCAATTCCTTCGAATACCAGTCGCCTCAAGAAGATATCTCGATCGAATACGAAGTGACGGACTATCGTCGTCTGGACGTCTTAGCGGGAGAACAGACGAGTGACACAGAAGGAATCATCGTCTCACGTACCTTCGCTAAAACACACAGTCTTCAAAAAGGCGATATGTTGCCGCTCGGGCGATGGGACGGGGAACAAGAACAAAGCGTTTCGGTCGGTCAATTCCGAATCGTTGGAATCGAAAAGAAGATGGCACCAGATGTCCTCGTGGATTGGCGGAACGAGCAGCTGCGGCAACCGAACGATCAGATCTTGAATGTCTTTATCGACGTTCCGTCCGAGTTAACGAAGGCGCAAGTGACCACAACATTATTAGAGATCACAGAAAGTTATCCGACATTGCAAGTGAGTCGACTATCTGACGCGCTTCGCGATGCGGAGCAACAAACGATGGAACGCTGGTTCGTCTTCTTGATTGCGCTCGTCGTCATGAGTGGATCCGTCTGGTTCGGACTTGCGAACGCCTTACTCAGTTTCGTGAGTGGAAAACGAGGCGAATACGCCTTGCTACGAACGATTGCGTTGACACGGAACAAGCTCCGTCAGCTGACACTCATTCAAATGCTCTTATTCATTGGGAGCGGCATCACCTTTGGACTGATCAGTGGTCTTGGTGCGACCTTCTTCGTGACACGGATTGATGATGCGGGATCATTTTACTTCAACGTACCGACGATTGCCGGAACCATTGTCGGTTTAATAGTGCTTGTCATAAGCATCGCTTGGTTCGTCACCCGACGAAAGCAGGAAAACCTCGTTCACGAATTGAAACAGTAAATAAGGGCACGTGAACCGGGGGGATCGAAATGCGAAAAACGATCGGGGCGATTCTATTACTCGTAATAATTAGCGGTGTCGGCTGGTGGATGATCGCAGATGAACGGGATGCGACCTATGAACAGATTGTTGAAGTACAAGTCGTTCGACACGTGACGAAGCAGTTCGGACGCGATGATATCGCATCGGTCAAACCGTACTTCGTAGCGTCGGAATCATCGAAATCACGACGTCATCAGATTGCCGTTCAGCTGAAGTCGGCACCGACGGGAGAATACCGGATGTATCGTGTACTTCAAAATAAAGTCGAGTACATCGGTCGATCTCGGACGGTTCGATCGAATTAATAGTAGATGTTACATCCGTTTGGGGGAATATAGGTGAAAACGAAAGCCGAACGCATCGCGTTCATTCAAGAAGAAAAGCGTCAACTCGTCAAACCACGTTTGTACAGCTCGTTGCTGTACGGCGTCAGTATCTTATTAGTCGTCGCCAATCGGGACGTGTACTGGCCATTGTTCTTTTTACTTGTAGCATTGGTCTGGATTGCGCGGATTCACTCGCAAGAAGTCGAACGTGATATGGCATTAACGGTAGAACCACAGATGAAAAAAATCATTCAATGGCAGTATGTGACCGATTTTTTGTTCGTGATCTTAATGGGATTATTTTTCCCACTGATCATCGTATTCGACTTGCCATTCTTCCTCAGTTTTGCCGTCTATGTCGTTCTTGCGATTGTTTTGCTTGTATCCGATATGTTGCTTGAACGAAACGGAAAACGTCTTGATGCTGAGCATCCAACGAAGAAGGAACTGCGGACCTATCCGAAGTCGTGGAAAAAGATCTAATCCGTGGAGCCGGTTGATGAACCGGCTCCTTTTTTGAGCATTCCGGTCGCTTCAGCGTGTTCGACTGCCGTATGATGAAGGGGCACATGAAGAAGGAGGTCCTCGTATGCTTGCTATCATCATTGGATTTATCATCGGTCTGCTCGTACCGGTTCAAACGAGTGTCAATACACGGCTACGGGGCGTCGTGGGATCGCCGTTCCTCGCTTCGCTAATTTCCTTTTCGATCGGCTCACTCTTCTTACTGATTCTCGTGTTCCTCGTCGATGGGAATCTCGCAGGTCTTACAGCTACTGCCGATGAACCGTTCTGGATTTGGGGTGGGGGACTGCTTGGCGTCATCTACTTGACTGGGAACATCTTGCTGTTTCCGCGACTCGGAGGCGTCCAAACGGTCATCATGCCGATTTTCGGTCAGGTCATCATGGGACTGTTGATCGATCATTTCGGATTGTTTGATTCAACGGTCACCTCACTCTCACTGACACGAGTCATCGGCGCAGTGCTTGTGTTACTCGGTGTCGTTGGAACGGTCGCGCTTGGTGACTATTTCGCACGACGGCGGAAGCAACAGGTGGCATCATCAGAAAGCTCGGTCCTTGTCTGGCGTCTGCTCGGAATTCTAACCGGTATGATGAGTGCTGCCCAGACGGCGATCAATGGTCATCTCGGAAGTGTTCTCGGGTCAGCCGTCAAAGGCGCCTTGATCTCGTTCGTCATCGGTACGATCACCTTGTTATTGCTGAATCTGATCCTCCGAACGAAATGGCACATCGATCGGTCTCAACCCTTACCTCCCTGGATTTGGATCGGTGGGTTGATCGGTGCATTGTTCGTTGCCGGTAATGCCTTCATCGTTCCGCTCGTTGGTACAGGACTCGCCGTCGTCATCGTCACGATCGGTCTTCTGACCGGCAGCCTATTGATTGACCGTTTCGGCTGGTTCGGTGCGAAAAAACAACCGGTCACTGGTGTGCAGATCGTCAGTCTACTTGTCATGCTAGGTGGCATCATCCTAATTCGTTTATGAACAAACAGACCGTCTCGCGCATAGGGGAATCTACGCGCAAGACGGTCTGTTTTTAGTCGTTCTTTAAATCGATTTTGATTGAAATCGTCTTCGCGAAGTTATCCCCTGAGACGAACAGGACGAATTCCGTCTCGTCTGCCGGAACTTGATAGACGAGATTGACGTGTGCTTTGCCCGGGGCGACGTATTTCAGTCCTTGTTTCCAAGTTTTTTCGTTCTTATTTTCATAATCAATCGGTTCGTAGACTCCGCTGACTCCAGTCAGACTGAAACGATTCGGATGGTAAAACCTTTCTTCACCGATTTCTTGATAAAATGGGTCTTGATAGAACGTCGGTACAGTGATGTATTGATAACCGGCTTTTTCTTTTAATTTCAAGGAGGCAGGCGGTTGCTTCAATAACGTACCAACCCAAAAACTTGTATCTTTGACGACGGGGTCTCCCGGGAACGTCTTGATGACGCCTTTCGCCATCGTTTCTTCAATCACACCGGAAGCTTGTTTTTCTGTTTTCTTAAGCGTTCTCTTCGATCCGGTCAAACCATCTGTAATCTTACTACCCGTCGTGATGACCTTCGGTGCTTGAGCGGTCGGTGTCTGTTCAGCTGGCGATTCATTTGTCGCAAACAGGAATAGCGATAAGACACCGACGAATAGCACGGCACCAATCGTTGAGAGGGCCAGTTTAAAGCGACGCTCCGTCTCTTTGGAATTGACGCTGACACTACTGATCGCTGCATTCGGAACGATTCGGACAGCCCGTTGAGCTGGCAAGACGGCTCCGATAATTCCAGTTACAAGCGGAATTAGAATCGTTGCAGATAAGAAACCGAGTTCCGATGTCGGGAATTGACGGTAGACTTGCCAAATCATCGCTAGCGCAAAGAGAAGACCGACAATCCCAGCAAGTAGCCCTGTCAACAAACCTTCCAGTAAGACAAGTCGGCGGATGAGTGTGTCTTGCCAACCTGTCGCCTTTAAGACGGCGAGTTGACTGCGACGTTCATTGACGTTTTGCCAAAGAATTTCCGTCGTCGTCAAAATAGCAATCAATAAGGCGACACCCATCGCGACATAATGCATCGTGCCGACTTCTAAAGCGACGTATTCGCCGAGCCACGTTGCATACAAGACTCCTTTTAGACGGAATGTCACGAACAGGAAGAAGATGAACAGACCCGTGGGTAAGGCAATCGCGATGATGGAAAGAAGCGTTCGTTGCCAGTATGTGAAGAGTTGGTTCATGCTCATACCAACAATCGATTGGGAGCGGACGAAGCGTCGTGAACGAGAGACTTCCCCGGAACGCATACTCTCATACGGCTTGATTCTTCGGATCAATGTCATCGGTACGAGTGTACCACCCCAGTAGATGAGTAAACCGGCTAGTCCGATTAGAAGAATCCGACCCAGTGCGATTGGATGGTCCGTCGTCAACCAGAACGTACCGAGGATCGTCCAGGCGATTAGTGCGACGAGAGAACCGAGTAGCGTCGCTTCAAGGAATAGCAGTTTAGAGAGCTGACGTGGCCGCCAACCGAGTGATAATAGAATCGCGAACTCTTTTTTACGAGCGTACAGCAGGATGATGTTAGAACTAAAGACATAGACGAGTGCGACCGCGATGACGCTAGCGATGACACCAGACATACCGACTTTCGCTTCCTGGAAAATCGTCATCGAAGAACCGAGCTTAATCCACGGTTGCTGCACCCAGCCAAGCGCCGATTTTTTTTCTAGACCCGGTAAGTAAGTCAATGCAAGTTGCGGTGACGAACCGAGCGTGACGTCCGTGATCAAACCGGTCTTATCCTCGATTTCGCGAGCGACATCTTGGAGTTTTTGCTCACTCGCGGCATTCATCTGATCGACACCTTTGACGTTGACACGAATGACGGAGATCGCTTTTTCACCGCGAATCTTAAAGGCGGCATCGAGCGTCGTCAACATCGAAGGTGGTTTCGTCAAGAAATCATAGGCGTCGTTCGTCGGCTTGACGTCCTTGACCGGATTGACCGGTCGATCGTTTTTGTCCATGACCCATTGTGCTTTAGCTGGGAAGTAAGTTTCCATCGGTAATTCGGTTAACGGATCCTTTGATAAATTCAATTTCTTCGGATTGAAGACGCCGATATAGTTCAAGCGAATCCGTGGCCAATCGTCACTCGTTTTTCCGAACATCCGTGCCTCACGATACATCGTCCGTTTCGCAAGTAAGGAATCAGGATTGACTTTTTGCGGTTCGACCTGATAACTGAAAGGCCAACGCGAAGCGAAAGGGCTCGAAATCGTCTGGTAACTGATTGGTGACGGTTTGAGGATCAGCCACTCGGAGTTACCAGAGGGTAATGTCGGAAAGGAGTCGGTCATGATTTGCTGGATCAATTTTTTCTGAACGTCTTGTGTCGTGACGGAATAGGTTTTTCCAGGACTATCCGTCGTCTTTAACGTTTTTAAATATTTTTCACCGCCCCGTTTCGTCACATCTCGAATCGTCTCCTGAATCGAATCATTAATGAGGGGAAGATCTAACTTTTCATACGTATACGTTCGCGATGCGTCGACATACTCGCGCTCGTTCATCAATATGGGAAGCTCGACCGTTCCAAGTTCCGGATCGACGATGTTTGCTGCGTCCTGTTCGTCAAAATAACGGCTATGTTTGCCGGCGACTCTCGCCTCGTCTAGACCAATCAAACGGGCTTCCGCTTTTGGGTCAATTCCGGCAATCATCGTATCGCTCCCGAACTCGAGCAAAGGTTCTTCACCGAGCGCAGCAGGTGAGACACCAGAGATAGTGGCATTTTCATCAGGCGTCCACCCAGCAGCAAGATAGTTGACGGAAGAATACTTTTCGACGTTTAATCCGGTATTCTGTTTGTCAGTGATCGTCAACTTATAGACACCGTAATCATCAAAACGATGCGTACCGACGTTTGCTCCTGTCGCATGATTTCCAATCATCGCGATTGGAGCAGCGACGTCGACATCTGCAAGGGCTTGAATCGTTTTGTATTGTTTCATCGTGATCCCACCGTCAAGACCACTCATATAGTTCGGTTCGAGTAGTTTGAGGTCTTCCGTCACGCTTCGACTATCCGGTGGACGAACGACGATATCGTAGGAAGATTTCCAGCGTTTTTGTAACTCGTCAACGACCGTACCGTTGTTCGCTTGCGTCGTGCCGATCAAGTAACTCAATCCGGTACTGACGACGAGTACGCCGACAAGTAAGAGGATGAATCGTTCTTTGTTGCGCCACCAAGAATTCCAAATGAATCGTAGCACTCACACCACGTCCCTTCTAAAATACTATGTAAAAAGCGCCTACACATTCATGCAAGCGCGACAGTTCATAACTCGATCTTAATCGCATGTGTTTTCGGGAACGCGTCGGAATCTGCGAGTAAGACGAACGTTTTCGATTTGACTGGTACTTGATACACGAGATCGAGTTGAGCACGTTGTGGTGCGTAATACTGATGACTGTTACGCCATGCCTTCGGATTATGGTTGACATAGTCGACCACCTTGTATTCGTTGCCCTTACCGTCATTTAGAACAAACAAGTTCGGTTTATAAATGCTGTAACCTCCCACAGTCTCAGTCGTATCATGCAGGACAAGTGGTACGGTTACGTAGCGGAAACCCGTCTTTTCTTTTAACTGTAATTCTTTTGGGGGAGAAGCTAAAAGTGCTTCAGCACGGAATGACTTCTTTTTTAATTCCGGATCACCAGGATACGTTTTAACAATTCCTAGCTTCATCAATTCTTGAATCGATTGAACACGATCTTCGGTTGTTTCATTAACACCAGCTAATTTCGTTTGTGATGAGACGTTGACGGGTTTATCCTGATGTGAAGCCCAGTACCAACCAACACCACCAAGCAGAGCAAAAGAAGTCACAAGCACGGGAATCGTTTTACGAGAACGTGACATGAAAACACTCCTTTTCGTTGAATTGTCAGAATAGTTATACAAAATATACTATTTACAAGGAATGGAAACAAGCGATAATACAAAAAATGGTATAAAAGTCAGGAAATGATTCCCGTTCTGATGAAATGAGGTAAACTATAGAAAATAAGCAACCAGCATCATGCTGCGTTGGAGGGAGAAAACGAAATGAATCAAGCTGACATCGAACAGCGATTACGAGAGGATGCGGAAGTGCAACTCATGCTGGCCACTGTAGAACGACTTGATTTGCCGGATTGGTGGATCTGTGCCGGTGTCTTACGTTCGAAGGTTTGGGGAACCGACTTAAACGCACAGTCGGACATCGATATCGTCTATTTTGATCCATCGGATATTTCAGAAGCGACGGAAAAAAGACATGAGCGACAATTGTGTGAATGGCTTGATTTACCGTGGTCGGTCAAGAATCAAGCACGCATGCACGCAGTCAACGATTTGCCTCCATACACATCAGCAAAAGATGCAATCGCGCAGTTCCCGGAGACCGTCACGGCAATCGGTGTGACGAGACGACCAGACTTTGAACTCTATCTTCCATACGGCGCAAGTGACTTTACGAATCGGATCATTCGACCGACACCGTCTTTTCAAGTTGGTACTGAACGTCATTCGATCTTTCAGCAACGGGTGAGTAAAAAAGGATGGAGAGACGACGTCAGTCTACATATACGTCCATGAAACAAGAAGGAGCTTATGCGATAAAACGAATCAGTTATCAAAAAACGATACCGATTTTACTAGTAGGACTCCTCTGTATCAGCGGATGCGCACCAGAAAAGAATGTCGAGGTGAAGGAAAAGATTCACGTTGATGGTACGAGCCTATTCGACAGTGGTTCCTATCCGACTGCTGTAGAAACGGCCGAGCATCAGTTTAAATATGACTTGAGTGACAAGTCCACCTATACGTTGAAGAAAGACGATTTCCGAGTGGACGCTCGATTCGGTGACTATAATCTACTGTTAGCAAACGTGATTGAAGGACGATGCGATACGCTGATGATTTACGAAAAAAAGTCGAACTGGATGTTAAGCAGTTCAATGGATCTCATTCGGGATCAATCGACGAAAGGCGAGGCAATCGAAGGGAGCCTAGCGTGGGAAGGAAACAAGAAGAAAATGACGACGAAACTTGTAACGAATCGTCATTATACAGTGATTCAGACACGACTGAAAAGTGAGCAGATTCCGGCACGATTTGGAAAACGGGTACGTACCGTTAATGGATTGAAAGTACACGTTCTAAAGCAAGGAAAACAGCTCAATCTTGCCTACCAAAACGGAACAGACGTGATGTGGATCGTCAGTGATCGACCGGAAGAGACGATCATACGATTGATTCAGCGATCACTAGACAGTCCGATTGACTCGCTTCTCACCGAGTAAACGATTAGACAGGCTAAAAAGACAAAGAGGCTGACTCAAAAAAGAATGACACGTCTTTTCACGCCCTTTCCTCAGGCGAGACACAAGCCAGCTTTCCTGCCTTATTCAAGCAGGAAAGCGGGTCTTGTTTGTCTCTGACAGCGCAAAGATGCGCTTTTTCCTGTGGGAGTTGCGTGAAACGCGTCATTCTTTTTGTTATAAGATAAGGGTAGCAAATCATCATTCTGCTATCCTTATCTTTGTGGAAACTGACTTTTGAGTCAGCTCCGTATACTTACGAACGATAGACAGACTTGAGGTAATCCGCGATACGTTGCCACGCCTGAAGTGCCACGTCTAAGTCACCGTGATGCGTAAACGCATGAGCTTGACCGGCGAATTCCTGGTGCTCAACAGCGACACCTGCCGCCTGAAGGCGTTTCGCATACTGCCGCGCCTCCTGCGCCAGCGAGTCGTGCTCCGCCGTCAGGACGAGCGTCTGTGGTAACGCATCGAGTTGAGCCGCATAGAGTGGCGAAGCGAGGTGATGATACGCGTCTTCCGCACGAGCGATGTACATCGCATTGAACTGCCGTGCCTGTTCAGCGGGGATCGCCTCCTCGAAGAATGGTTTATCCGCGGGATCCGTCGCGAGATCAAGCGGAGGATAGTCCAGAATTTGAGCGATGAGCGGCACAGGATCTGTCTGCTCAGCGTTCCATAACGATACGGCAGTCGCAAGATTGCCACCAGCACTATGCCCTCCGATTGCGATGCGTGAAGCATCGAGGTGTAGCGTATCAGCATGTTGGAAAATCCACTGAACGACCTCATAGGCGACGTGAACCGGAACAGGAAACGGATGCTCCGGCGCTAACGGATACTCGATATTGAGAACATGACAGTTGGCGGTCTCGGCGAGAAACAGATTCCATGGTTCATCCATCTCTGGCGTTCCGGTGATGAAGCCGCCACCATGGAAACTGATGAATCCAGGTAGCGGTTCTGCTGCATCAATCGGTGAGTGGCACAACACTCGGACATCTCCGACTGAAGTCGGCACGTGTAGCGTAGTCGTGGTCGCTTGCGGTGGATGAGGAGGTGTGACTTGAGGACGTTCCTCATCTGAGCGGATTTGTTTGGCAAGGTCAATCATCTCTTGGCGATTCATCGAATTCCTCCTTTAGGTCTATCTTCATCATACCGAACGGATTGGTGAATTTCTCTTCTGGATTCGTTTTCTCTAGTTGCAGGAAAAAGCAGCCAGAGTTTGATACACTTTTGAAAGAAACTAGAAATCGAAAGGATGGAATAGATGCCAACACTTTACATTACGCGTCATGGCGAGACGGAATGGAACTTAGAAAAACGAATGCAAGGCTGGGAAGACTCTCCTCTGACAGCAAAGGGCAGACAGAATGCGCGGGACCTTGGTCACCGCTTACGTGAAATTCATCTGGATCATCTCTATATCAGTCCGATTGGTCGCGTCCGAGAAACAGTTCGAATGATGGATCTCGATCCAGCGATTCCGGTCACCATCGACGATCGATTGCGTGAAATGCACATGGGGGCCTGGGAAGGGCGGACGGCGGCGGAAATTGAAGTCGCACACCCGCTTGCTCATGCTGCATTTTGGCAAACGCCGCATACGTACATACCGGAGAGTGGAGAATCCTTTGACGCGGTCCGGGAGCGCATTCTATCGTTTTTGGAACGACTGGCAGACCATGAAGAAGACGAAAACATCTTAATCGTCACCCACGGCATCTTCCTTAACATCTTGCTGACATATCTTCAACGAAAGCCGTTCGCGACCTTATGGGATCCGCCGTTCATTCATGGAACGAGTTTGACGATCGTTGAATACAGGGATGGGGAAGCCGTGATTCGATTAGAAGCTGACATGTCGCATGTCATAGCGGACTAAAAAAACGGCGGACTTTTTCTCGGTCCGCCGTTCTCCTTATCGTGATTTCGTCAAATAGATCAAAATTGCGCCTTCTTGTTTTCTGACCTTTAGGTGAGGAGAGGATAACGTGTCGATTGAGCGACCGATGATCGATTCTCCTGTCGTATAGCGTTTGAGGAGTAAGGGATAGAATGAAGCATTCGTCTGTTTTTGATCATTGAATTGACCGCTGTCAGTCTGGACATTTTGAGGTAAGGTATAGGCCGTTTTCGTCTCAGGAATACCATTCTTCGCATCAAGCGAATAGGTGAAGGCATGCGAATCGTTGAGTAGGTTCAAATCATACGTCAACTGGAACGGCGTGCGATCATATGTACCGGCAGGAATCGATTTGTCGATCAGCACCTCTGGTGGTTCTGTATCGTCAAATTGGACCGCCTTGAGCTGGAGCGGGCGATCGAGTGTACCAGTTAAGAAAAATGTCCGCTGTTGCTGCGACTCGTCCTTCGTGGTAGAAGGTGTGATCGAAAAGGAAGACTTCTTGATCTTGACGGTTTCTTTTGGAAGGACGGTTGCTTCCGTTGTGCAACCAGCAAGCAAGAAGGGAAGGCTGAATAAAAGCGCGTATTTCATGACGTGATCCTCTTTTCCATAGTCATAGTGAATCGAGATGAAATTGAAATATTCAAAAAATTAGAAATGTCACCTAAATTATACCAACAATGTTCTTGCTAAATAAAGGAGGAAATCATGAAAGGCAAATGGTTATTAGCAACCGTCCTGCTCGTCGGTTGTGCCTCGACAAGTGAAGAGGCCGAATCGACGGCAAAATCGTTATACGTCGCACCGAACGGCAGTGATAAAAATACTGGCACGTTGAAGCATCCGTTTAAAACGATTCGACAGGCGACACAAAAAGCGACTGCGGGTACGACGGTCTACTTGCGAAAAGGAACGTATCACGAGAAGCTGAACGTTAGACAGAACGGAACGAAAGAACGCCCGATCACCTTTCGAAACTATCAAGACGAGCAGGTCACATTAAGCGGGAAAAACATCAAAGATCGGGACGCAACCTTACCGATCGTTCAGGTGAAAAATCGAAAATATGTGACAATCCAAGGACTGACGATCGAAGCCGTTCAGTCGAAACGGTCGGATGCGACACCGATCGGCATTTTGGTCACGGGATCAGGATCTAACATCACGTTGAAGAACAATATGGTTCGCCAGATTAAGACGCTCGCGAAAGATGGGAATGCACACGGCATCGCCGTCTACGGAACGGGAGCGATTCGTCACCTGACGATCACCGGTAACCGAGTCGAGCAGAATCGTCTCGGTTTCAGTGAAGCCCTCGTCTTAAACGGAAACGTCAAACATTTCCGGGTGACGAAGAACGTTTTACGGGATAACGACAACATCGGCATTGATTTGATCGGACACGAAGGAATCGCTCAGTCGAAGAAAGACGACTTCGTCCGTGAGGGCGTCGTGTCGGAAAATCGTGTTTACCGGACGTCGAGCTACGGCAATCCTGCTTACGGGAAGGAATACAATGCAGCCGGTATCTATGTCGATGGTGGGAAGAATTTGACGATTGAGAAGAATCTCGTCGAAGCGAGTGACATCGGGATTGAAGTGACGAGTGAACATGCCGGACGATACGCAGAAGATGTCATCGTGCGCCAGAATGATGTACGGCAAAACGTCTACACCGGAATTGCGATCGGTGGGTATGACACGAAGCGAGGCGGTACAAAACGTGTCCGGATCGAGCAAAATCAGCTGATCGGGAATGATACGAAAGGACTCGAGGGTGGTCAATTGCTCGTCCAGCATGATGTCCATGATAACACGATCATCAAAAACACATTCGATGGTTCGTTAAGTGTCGCCCATTACTTCAAGACGAGTTCGGGTAACCAGTTTGAAAAAAATACGTTCCAGCATACAAAACGTTTCATGTGGCGCGACGCCTCCTATAAAACGGAACAAAGCTTTCTGAAAGCGGTCCGAAAGGTGGAAGGAAGATGAAGTTATCGGAGCGACTCCTCGCTTATTGGATCCGGATTCCGAGACGCTGGCGGCTTGCAGCATTGACCGCCTGTATGTTAACGATTTGGACGGTGGAAGGCGTTCGGTTTTTAACAAGTCCCGCGTTACGACTGCCGACCGTTACCGATGCAATCATCTGTCTCGTTCCAGCGATTTTATTGTTCATGTTATGGAAAAAAAAGCGTCCGAAATCACCTCTGAATTAATCGATAATAACAAGGAATTCATTTAGTCGTCCTCGAAATAGGGAGGGAACTTCAATTAGTAAGGAGGAAGAAAGATGACGAAACTAACGATTCAAGCCGTGATTGACCGTCCGGTCGAGACCGTGTGGGAGATTTGGAATGCACCGGAAGACATCAAACGCTGGAATGCAGCGTCTGACGATTGGCATACGACGGCGTCAACGAATGATTTGACGGTCGGCGGACAATTCACGAATCGAATGGAAGCAAAAGATGGTAGCATGGGGTTTGATTTCACGGGTACATACGAGACAATCGTTCCTTACGAACGCATTGCGTATGTCCTCGAAGATGGTCGCCAGGTGACAATCGACTTCTCTCGGAACGGGCAACAGACCGAAGTCGTCGAATCGTTTGATGCCGAAACAAGCAACCCGCCTGAAATGCAACAAGCGGGCTGGCAGGCGATCCTTGATCGGTTCAAAGCGTATGCTGAGTCGAAGTAAGTCGTTCGCTTCGTAACTTCCGGCCACGGCGATCCGTCAGGGCAGGAATACCGCCGCTCTCATAGCGCCGGACCCAGTTATACAATTGTTGATACGACACATCATGCCGTCCGGCGATGCGTTGGTAGTCCTTTGCGGCCGCCAAACAATCGAGGACGGCATTCATGCGTTGTTCAAGAGTGTTGGTGGACATGAACGTTTTCCTCCTCATTGAATCTCCCTGGATTCGCCCACGGCATTATACTAGTGCACATACAATCGATGGAAGCCATTGAATCAAAGAAAAATTGACGCGTCTCCTGTTGATTCGTTTTGACGATCAGTCGTTTTTCTAGCGTTGGTAAATGCACGAGAAACGAAATCTGATATTCAAGAGGTGGCAAGTGGATAGCAACAGATCGTTTTTGCAAGTGGATCGCTGCTGAATTCGCAGTGACGTATAAGATGTGTCGCTTCCATTCCTGTTCGTTGAAAAGTGAATCCATCATCGTGATAAAAGCTTGACCAGAGATGAAATGCATCGGACGACCTCCTTTCTTATAATGTGTATATCCTGTACATGTTTATTAAAAACCTGTATTTCAAACATTACAAAAAATCACCTCCACAAAAGAGAGGTGGTTAACGTTATCCTGCCAGTTCAAGCATTTGAACGAACGCGACGTCCGGATCGGTCGTCTCGAATCGGTTCAACCAATCCTTGAAGTCGCCTTCGTACAAAATACGACCTTGATGGAGAAAGATGACATGGGCATCGGTATGCAATAGATCGTGTAATTGATGGGTCGAGAAGAGGCACGTTTGACCGTTTGCCGTCATCTGATCGAAGCGTCGCATGATATGAAGCCGTGTTGCCGGGTCGACCCCGCTCGTTGGCTCATCAAAGATGTAGAGCGAACGTGGTACTGTCGTCAACAGGGTGACGAACAACCATTTCTTTTCGCCAGCGGACATCTTACCGATTTTCATCTCCCACAGATGAGCGAATAAATCGAGCTCTCGTGGCTGTTTCAGATGACGCGTATACGTCTCTTGCTTGCGATATGCTTTCAAACGAGCGAGCCGACCGACGAAGACGGCGACATCCTTACCCTTTAGTTCATCCGAGTAATAGATGAATTGCGTCAAATAGAGAATGTCCGAGATATCGGGTAAGTCCAGTTCTCCGGACGTGATCGGTAAGGCACCGGTCATGCAATCAAACAGTGTCGTTTTCCCGGCACCGTTCATCCCGATCAAGACGTTCAATTTTCCGGGAATGAGCGAAAAGGAGACATCGTGTAACAGATCAGGTGATTTCGGATAGTTGAAGCGTACGTGTTGAACGTGCATCTGAATCCTCCTATCGGGTCAGCAATGACATGAGATTAAAGCGTTTGACAGAGAATAGACCAAGTAACAGATAAACGACGAGTACGACGGTCAAGATAAGTAACGATGCTCCCGTAACGTGCTCAGAGACGGCGAGACCAAGTGTTTTCATGACATAAAAAGGATTCAAGTAACTGTACCAGCGATCCGGTTGGTTACTTGCGAACAAGAACAGGGGATACATGACGATGTTGATTAATGTCGACATACTCGAAATCTTTGCCGGAAGCATCGTCAAGGCGATACTTGCAAAAGCAAGCGGGATGCTGAGCAACAAGACGAGATAAGCGAGTAACAACGTCAAAGGTGAGAAGAAGCCGAATACAAGCATCAGGATCGTCGTAAAGACCGTCAAACTAACGGCTGCGAACACGAGCTGAACGAGTACGAGTGCGAGAATACAACCAATCTTACTACCGGAAATCATGATATACGTCTTCATCAAACCATGCTCCCGCATCCGGGCAAGTTGGAGTCCGATGCCATTCACGTAAATCGAAAGTAAGATATAGCCCCAAAAGAGCGCGAGGAATGAGAGGAAACTGTTCTCGGTGAAGTCGAGGCGTGACCCGAAGACAAAGGCGAGAATCAACGGGAAAATCAACGACCAAAAGACCGGAATCTTATCCGTCAGCATGATTTTTAAGTAGAGTATGAAGTAGCTAGGAATCGAATACATATGTGCCTCCAATCAGTGTGTCGAATCAAGCTTATATTAAGTATACGTTTGGAAATGGGAAATAGTTCCTTTGAAAAGAGCTTAAGAATCACCTGAAATCAAACGATGTAACGCATCGACAACAATATGGGGGGCATCCTGTTGAATGAAGTGCCGGCTGTTTGGAACTTCGATCAACAAGCCTTGGATCGACTGTGCAGCAGTTTGTCGTTGCAATTCGTGCCACAATAGTTGCGCCTCACGCGAATAATGATCTTTTTTACCAGCAGACAGAACAATGACTGGAAATGGGTAGAGGATATCAACGTTCGTCGCTTCAATACTCTCTTTAAAATCTTCGTATGTACATTCGAGCGTGAATTGTTTTTTGTATATGGATTGGAACGTGTTTGGCATCATTGGTAAGAAGCGTTGAATATAGGACTCTGGTGTTGCATCAATGAGCAATAGACCCTTTATTTCACTTGGATATTGCGATGCAAATTGTCGAACTAACGTGCCGCCATAGGAATGACCCACAAGAATAAATGGTGGTTTGAGAGATAAGGTATGGATTAAACGGCGAAGGCGATTCACGCTCTGGCGACTAGTCTCGGAATCATGCTGCATACTACCACCGATGTTCGTACGATCATACATCAAGATCGTTCCAAGTCCTTCAACTTGATCCATGATTGGTTGCCAGGTTGAAAGATCTTGTCCATATCCATTTTCAAAGATAAAAGTCGGTTGATCGGAAGTTCCGAGAATCAGACGATAGTGTAACGTCGTTTCAGGTAACGTCATTAAGTCGAAAGACATATGATTCCTCCTATTCTAGTGGGAATAAAAGTAAGGATACCAGAAAGAAACAAATATTGTAAACTGAAGCAAAGGACTGGAGGTACGATGATGGACTATTTATTAACGTCCGGTGGGGTACAGAATCCATCGATTCACAAAGCGTTACGCGAGATGCTCAGAAAACCGATTGAGGAATGCCATGCCATCGCGATCACGACAGCTTCCTACGCATTAGGCAGAGGAACGGACCTCGCTGTCAACTTCATTCAAGGAAAAGATGAGGCACCAATGGTCGATTTAGGATGGAAGTCAGTCGGTCTGTTGGAATTATCAGCGGTCTCGGTAATTGATCCAGCAATTTGGCAACCAGCGGTCGAACAAGCGGATGTCATCCTCGTCAATGGTGGGGATCCGCTATTTCTACATCATTGGTTCGTCGAATCGGGCTTTGATCGACTATTACCGCAACTGACCGGTGTTTATGTCGGGATGAGCGCCGGCAGCATGGTGCTTACGCCACGAATCGGAACAGATTTCGTTGGATGGAAAAAGACGCCGGAGCAATCGAACGCAACATTAGGTCTCGTTGACTTTTCAATTTTCCCACACCTCGATCATCCGCAGTTACCAGATAATCACTTACAAGCTGCCGAATTATGGGCTGAGACATTGACGAATCCAGCGTACGCAATCGACGACGCGACAGCGATCCGTGTCATCGGTTCGAACGTAGATGTGATTTCTGAAGGAACGTGGGTCCAGTTGCGATGAGGACGATTTATTTCATTCGCCATTGCGAATCGATCAAAACAGGCAGTGATCGAGGGCGGGGATTAACAGATGCAGGTCAAGAACAAGCGCAGGAACTCGTAGCGTTCTTTCAAGCGATGCCGATTGACGCCATCTATTCGAGTCCAATGCGACGGGCGATAGACTCGGTTCGCCCACTTGCTGAGCAACGAGGTTTGCCGATCTACGAGGCAGCGTTTCAGGAACGGCGTTTTCAGGAAACAGACGAACGTTTATCGCCTGAACGGCTAGAAGAACTGATGAAGCGATCATTCCAAAATGATGATTATGCGGAAAGTGGTGGAGAGTCGAATCAAATAGCACGCAATCGTGCTCTAGTAGCCATCGATCAGCTACGTAAAACCCACCCACACCACCGAGTGGTCGTCGCGACGCATGGATTTTTATTGTCGTTAGTGCTCGAACACTATACTAGACGACCGGCAAATGAGTGGCTGGGCACGATGGCGAGTCCAGCGATCCATCAGCTGACATTCGATGCAAGCGGGAAAACGTCTCATGAACAACTCTTGTAAAATGATTAAATCTGCCCGCTGAAGATGAAACCGAGAAAGAGCAGTAGTAACACACCAAGCGGAACGGAACAGGCGAGACTGACATATTTGAGGATTCCCGGTTCGCGTCGTTTGATAGCGACGATCCCGAGTCCGATTCCGAATAGATAAATGACAAGTCCGATCGGTATCGTAAGCATCGAGTTCGGTCCGAACGACCAGTTGAGCGGTTGGAAAATCATAGAGGCGATGAGCAGACCGAGCAAACTAAAGAAGAGAGAAGCTTTAGCGTATGTCATGTGAGAACTCCTTTTAATTAAGTATGTGAACAAGAATTCGGATTTAAAATGAGAATTCCTGCTTCATCCAGTAAATTTCCTGTTTGGCATTTGGATGAACGGGAACTATATCTAAAAGATACTATCTTTTAGATATAGGAGGGACCGATGCCAAAAGAAAACATGACCCGTTATGCGATTCTCGGACTTCTTGCAAGCGGATGTACGTCTGGTTATGAGATGAAACACACGATTGATACGAGCTTGAATCACTTTTGGAAAATCAGCTTCGGACAAGTCTATCCGACGCTGAAACGGTTAGAAGCGGAAGGGTTGATCGTTGAAGAGGTCACGGATGGGGAACGGAAACAATTCGCCCTGACGGAAAACGGGCATGCAGAGCTCGAGAGGTGGGTCGCTGAACCGTCCGTTGAACTGCCGGTGCAACGGAACGACCTGTTGTTGAAGCTGTACTTCGCTCGACATGCTTCAAAAGAGGTCACCTTGCAGAAAATTCAGGAGCACGCGCGATTGCTCGAAGAACGACTTGAGACGTATCAAGCGATCGATGCGATGATTCGTTCTTATCCGGACTCGAATGATGCCGTCTATTGGTTATTGACGCTTGATTATGGCATTCGGAAGACACGGGCGTTACTCGATTGGTGTGACGCTTCCCTTGAGACCCTTGAAGGAGGAAATTGACATGAAACGGATCATTGCGACTCCGAACAAAGACGTCGTCGTGTTCATCATCGGTTTACGGATCAATCGTCTGCGTTCCGTCCGGCAATGGTTGCCGACGGTCCAGGCGATGGGACCGATGCTACAAGAGTGTTATGCAAACGATGTCGGTCTGATTTCGCATGAGTCACTTGTCGGTTGGCGTTCCGTGACGTTGATTCAATATTGGCGTTCGACGGAAGAATTGATGGCATATGCCCATGGTTCCCGTCATTTGACGGCGTGGAAACGATTCAATCAGAAGGCACGGACATCAGAAGCGGTCGGGATCTTTCATGAGACGTTCGAAGTCAGCAATTATGAGTCGATGTATGTCAATCTTCCAACACGAGGTCTAGCGAAAGCACTCGGGGAGTCGGCGATCAAGCCGCATCAAGAAAAAGCAAAAGGGCGCTTAGCCGAGCGGCAATCACAAGAGACGATCTAAATAGACAAAAGACGGGTGCCGAGGCATCCGTCTTTTTAAGTCGCGACTGGTGTGACGGGTTCGAGCATCTCCCCGCAGTTTTGGCAAATATGATCGAGCGTTTTCGTACACGGTTCGCAAAACGTACAAACGTGCGAGCACTGATAGACCGTCGTTTCAATCGTTTCTTGGCACCGGACACAGGTTGGTTCCATAAGTATCACCTCCTGTTACTAGTATAAGAAAAGCATTTTGATGAGCACAGTAGGAGAACATAGGAAAAGGCTATATTTTCCTTTGATTCCGTGTTAATTTGAAGAAAGTGGTTTTAATTCGAAAGGGAGATGAAAAATGGACCAAATTGATCAACAGATTATCCGGATTCTGCAAGACGATGCCCGGATTCCATGGTCGGAACTCGGACGACAGATCGGGTTATCGGCACCTGCCGTCATCGAACGGGTCCGAAAAATGGAGGACGCGGGAATCATCGAAGGATTCCGCGCTGTCATTAATCCAGAAGCACTCGCGCAAGGGTTACTCGCGGTCGTCATGTTCGAAGAGACACGCTGCGCAGGCTTAATTGAATTTTGTAAAGGACATCCAGAAGTCGTCGAGTGTCACCGCCTGACCGGTAGCTATAACTTCATGGTCAAGTTGCAAACCGCGTCCGTTGCAACACTGGAACGTTTTCTCGATGATGCATCGGTCTACGGCAAACCGTCGACCTGGATTCGACTGTCGACGCCAGTGCCGTTCACGGGATATACGGTATATTAGAAAAGGCATATAAAAGACTGTAGACAAAATTTAATAGAAAGTTAGAAAGATTATTATTTTTTCATCACAAAATATAGATTGGGGATGTTCAAATGAGTATAAGTATTGATTTATCTAAACAGGAGTATGGTGTGTTTGACTATAATAAAAATCAATTTTTAGAATTAAAGAATAAAAATTTTATATTCGGTAAAAATGGCGCAGGAAAATCCACTCTTCGTAAAATGATATTGAGTCAGTTAAGTGATAATTACGATGTACGTATTTTTACTGGATTTAATAATTTGGTAGTCGATAAAAAATTAAATGCTATCGTCTTAGGTGAAGAAAATATAAATGCAAAAAAGTTATTTAATAATGTTGAAGAAAAAATTTTAAAGTTTGAAGAAGATAAACTTCTTCTTAACAACGAACTAAAATCTTTAGAATGGAAATATTTATATTTAGAAGAAGGTATAGAAAAACACCTTTTGTATAAACAAAGGGAAGATATTTTAAGTAAATACAATGAACAAAGAAATCTACTTGATTCTTTTTATTCCGATAAAGCGAGAGAATTAAAAACTAAAAATAATCCTCAAATTACTAAACCCAATTATATTAGAAATCATTTTATAAATGATATTAAGACAAGCAGGTTATTAAGTGAAGAGGAAGTTTTAATTAACGAAAGAATTTTATTTGAAGTAACTAAAAATAAAATTTCGAGTGAATTTAAATTTAAATCTATAGAATTATCGAATTTAGTTAATGATGTTAATGAAATTTTAGGTCATAAAATGCAGGAGGTTTCTTTAATAAAAGAATTAAAAGATGATCCAGATAGAATGACTTTTGTAAGACATGGTTTAAAAATTCATCATGCAGGAGAGAACTGCTCATTTTGTGGGAACGAGATCAGTAAAAAAAGATTTAGCGAACTGGAAACTTTTATATCGCTATCTGAAGTAAAAGATATCGAAAATCAAATAACTAATCAAATTGATATAATAAAAAAATTAATAATCCAGATAAATGAAATAGAAGTAATTAAAAAAGAAAATTTTTATAGTATATTTCATGAAGAAGCCGTAGAAATTATTGAAGAAATAAAAAATAAAAAAATAGAATATAGATATATTTTAGATTTGTTGAATCAAAGTCTTTCCGATAAATTTAATTTGATCTTTAGAACCATTGAAAAATTAGATTTTACAATTCCATCAGATTTTACAATTATCGAAAATAAATTAAATGAACTATCAAATAAACATAATAATTTTACTGATAATATTATAATGAAAAAAGAAGTTGCGATGAAAAAGCTTAGACTTCATTTTGTATCCTTAAAAATAAAAGAAAAAAAAGAATATAAGAGTAATTGGCGTGGCTATGAATTAGAGGAATTTGAATTAAATAAAATTAATGAAGAATTAGAAAATATTAATATTATAATTAATAAGAGGAAAAAAGACATTAAAGGATCATACTTAAACCTGCAAGAAAATACAATTTGTTACTTAGAAAATAAATTAAGAGAATTAAATGAAGAAAAAGCTAGAATTTTAAAAAGTACTAAAAACACATTTAAATTTGTTGAAATTATTAATGAAAAGTTAAAAAAAGTTGGAAAATACAATTTAGAGTTAACATTAGAAAAAGATTTAGAGGATGTTGAACACTATCAAATAAAAGATAAAAATGGTGTGAGATCCATAGATAAGCTATCTACTGGAGAAAAGAATATTATAGCATTTTTATATTTTATAGAAAGTTTGAGTGATGTTGAAAAAAGAAGTAATAAACAAAAGGTTATTGTATTTGATGATCCAATGAATTCAAATGACGATACAATGCAATATTTAATTATTACAGAGATTCAAAAAATTTATACAGATAAATTTATAGACAAATTCCATTCTACAAAAGATTACTTCATTTGCTTAACGCATAATGCTCATTTTTATTTAAATGTTCAGCCGCAAGGATATTTTAAAGAAAAAAAAGAGCTTCAAGGAAAGATAGTGGAAGTATCAAAATACAGTAAAAATAATTTTTATAGATTAGAAAATGGAATCTTTAAAAAAATTACTTCTCCGAAAGAAGATTTTAATACTCATTACGAACTTCTTTGGATAGAATTACAGTCTCTATACTCACATGACTTAACAAACTCAATGTTGAATTCAATGAGGAGAATAGTTGAGACTTATACTAAATTTAATAGAATTTCAATCGTTGATTTTTATAAAAATAATGAAGAATACAAAAAACTATTTGATGTTAATTCACATTCTATAGACGATCATTCAATGGAAACTATAGGGAAAAGTAAAGATGATTTAAAAAGAATGTTTAAAGAATTATTTGATTCAAATAATGCGACAAAACATTTTTCAACTTATTGGAAGTGAAATTTCTATTCTTCCATTTGTTTCTTTAATTAATTTTTTATCAGAGCTATAAGTAAATTAAGTTAATCTAAATATTGCTATTTAACCTTAAAAGTAAATGTAAAAAAAATATTTACTTTTAAGGCGTATCTTATAATGACGTTAATTATTTAAGTATAATATTTGATTTAAGATACAGATCTTTTAAAAAACTAACTATATTTTAAATTTGTTAAAAGATAAATTATTTTATCTTATGATTATTTGAATTTAAATTGAAAATAATGCACATTAAAAACGACTCAAAGTAATTGACGAATAATTACAGAGGTGGTATATTTATCTCGAATTAAAGATATATGAATTAAAGATACAAAAGAGGTGAACGAAATGACTCCACCGAATCCGAACTTGAAAGCATTGACGGTCATGGTGCGCGCAGTTGATGCGTTACATGAAGTCATCAAGAAGGATGTTGCGCAATGGGGGTTGAACCCAACGGATTTTTCGGTTCTTGAGTTGCTGTTTCACAAAGGCAGGCAACCGATTCAATTGATTGGGAAAAAAGTCTTGATCACGAGCAGTAGCATCACCTATGTCATCGATAAGCTCGAAAAGAAAGATTACGTTGTCCGAAAAGCATGTCCAGAGGATCGGCGCGTGACATTTGCGGAACTGACCTCTGAAGGACACCAACTGATGGAAACGATTTTTCCAAAGCACGAGCAAGCGATTAATCAAGTATTTCAAGGAATAACCCCGTCAGACCTCGAAGCATTCATCGAGACAGCCAAAACGATCGGCTATCAAGCAAAAAAACAATAAAATTTTTTAGACTGATATCTCGAATTCGAGATAATAACCATAAAAGGAGCGATTTTTCATGAATGAACTAAAAGGAATACACCACGTGACGGCGATTACGAGCAGTGCCGAGAAAAACTATGACTTCTTTACGAACGTCCTAGGGATGCGATTGGTCAAGAAGACCGTCAATCAGGATGACATCCAGACGTATCACTTATTTTTCGCCGATGATAAAGGATCTGCAGGCACGGATATGACATTCTTTGATTTCCCTGGTATCCAAAAGGGATCACACGGAACGAATGAAATCTTCAAGACGGCGTTCCGTGTCCCAACGGATGCGGCACTCGAATACTGGATCAAACGCTTTGACAAATACGACGTCAAGCACCGTGGTATCAAAGAACAATTCGGCAAGAAGACGCTCTCGTTCGTCGATTTCGATGAGCAACAATACATGTTGATTTCTGACGAGCATAATCAAGGTGTCGCTTCCGGCACACCGTGGCAAAATGGTCCGGTACCCCTCGAGTTCGCGATCACGGGACTCGGTCCAATTCACATCCGGATCGCGGAATTCGACAATTTAAAAGCGGTACTCGAACAAGCGATGTTGATGCGAGAAGTCGATCAAGCTGGTTCCCTGCACTTGTTCGAGATGGGCGAAGGAGGAAACGGCGCACAAGTCATCGTTGAGCACAACGTCGTTCTACCAAGCGGACGTCAAGGATTCGGAACGGTGCACCACGTCGCTTTCCGCGTTGAAGATACGGCTGCTTTACAGGAATGGATCGAGCGGATGCAACATTTACGCTTCAACACGTCCGGTTACGTCGATCGCTTCTTCTTCGAGTCCCTCTATGCCCGTGTCGCGCGCGGTGTCTTGTTCGAATGGGCAACGGATGGTCCTGGTTTCATGGGTGACGAGCCGTACGAAACGGTCGGGGAGAAATTGTCGTTACCACCATTCCTCGAGCCGCAACGAGAACAGATCGAACAAATGGTCCGTCCGATCGATACGGTCCGGAGCACTCGGAAAATCGAAAAAGAATACCTTTAAGAGAACGCTACGATAACGTAACTAACCGCATCTAAATAAGAGGAGGAAATGAAGATGGAGAAATTAAACATTGGCATCATCTTAGGATCCACACGTGAAGGACGTCTCAGCCCACAAGTCGGGAACTGGGTCAAACAACTGGCTGATCAACGAGGTGACGCGAACTATACGATTCTTGATATCGCGGACTACAAATTACCGCTCCTAGGTGAAAAGGATGGGGATGCGTCGGGTGCTGCTGCTTGGTCGAAGGATGTCGCAGCACAAGACGGATTCGTCTTCATCGTTCAGGAATACAACCACTCAATCGCAGCGTCACTCAAGAACGCGCTCGATTATCTACGGGTCGAATGGAACAATAAAGCAGCAGGGATCGTCTCTTACGGTTCTGTCGGTGGAGCTCGGGCGGCAGAACACTTGCGTGGCATCCTCGGTGAGTTATTGATTGCCGATGTCCGGGTGCATCCAGCGTTATCCTTGTTCACTGATTTCGAGAATGGATCGGTCTTAAAAGCGGCAGCCGTTCAAGAAACATCGGTCAACCAGATGCTCGATCAAGTCATTCCGTGGGCAACGGCATTAAAAACGATTCGCTAATTCGTGATTGATCAGAAACCCCCCTCATTTCAGCGAAATGAGGGGGGTTTCTATCGTTGTCATGTACAACACGACGTGACGCGGCGCAGATCCTTTTCTTGAATGTAAAGCGTGTGTTGGCGGACTTTATAAGAAATGTCAGCCGCTTGAAGACGTTCGAGATAGTGGCCCGTCGTAGCGACCGTCCATTTCACATATGTTGTTGCGGCATTCGGTGAAGCAAGACAGATGAGTAGCAAAAGCGGAAGGATCCATTTTCGAATCTTCAATCGTATACCTCCTTCATTATTTCAAATACTGTATTAATGATTTTATTGTTTAAATCAAAAACTAAAAATCACGACTCACGTCAACAAAAAATAACTGACCATCAAGCCGACCAACAGACCACTAAAAGCAAGTCGATAGACGGGTGAACGATGGGTTCCTTTATTTCGTTTGACTTGATAGACGATGAAATAGGTCACACTGGTCACCATGACGAGGATCGCCAGTGTACTGAGTAAAGTAGACATTAGCATTCCTCCTTATCGTAAGATTTTAGCTAACGCTTTTCCTTTCGCCAACTCATCGACGAGTTTGTCGAGAATCCGAATGTTACGAATGTGCGGATCCGTTAGATTTTCCACACGAATCCCGCAGATGACGCCAGTGACTAAAAATCGGCGTTCGTTCAGGTCGGGTGCGTGCTCGAAAAAGGCTGCGACAGTTTGGGTTTGTATGGCTTGTTCAAGAGTTGATTGCGTGTGTCCGGTCAACCAGAACAGCACGTCATCAAGCTCGTCTTGCGTCCGTTGCTTGCGCTCGACTTTTTGACGGTATACCTGATACAGCTGCTGCATCGGCATTTGAAATACTTTTTCGTAACTCATCTGAATCGCCTCCTTTCATGGTAACATATGGGAAAAGGTCTTGTGTCAAGGATTTTAAGTCGGTTTGGAGGTGCAGGATGAAATGAGACGTCGAATCATTGGAATGACTTTCATGACGTGCCTAGTACTATTTTTATGCGTCGTAGGTGTAAAACTATCGTATCAGGCATTGATCGATCCACCGATTGATCAATCGACAGGAAACTGGGTACGTGTTCCGAGTACGATTTTACCGACTAAAAAGGTCATCTATGCGAAAAAAGAGCAAATCATCAAACAACTGGATTCTTCAAAAAGCGGGCACGAAGGATATCGGAAGGAACCTAAAAAGAAAAAACCGATTGAGCTTGGACGAGGTTTCTTGACGGATGCGATCAATCAAATCGCTCGTGTGACTCCTTGGATTGTCGCTTTAGTGATCATCTTCTATCTGTATCGTCGACAACGATTCAACCGCATGCAGTGGTCATTTCCACCAAGGCATCAACCAAAACGAACCGCTCTATCGCTAACGCTAACGCCTGAAGTCCAGTCCTCATCAGAAGACAGTATTCTTGATTCAAAAATTCGTGAAGCAGTGCGCGCGTTCAATCGGTCACTTGCTCCAGCGCAACAGCGACGGACACATGAGACGCTGACGGAGTGGTTAACACGTTTAGAGGTCACGGTTCCGTATGAGATGTATCAGCTCGTTCGGTATGCCGACGTGGCAGAACAGACACTTGATCCTTCTCGACGGACTGTTTTCCTTGAACAGCTTAAGCAAAATCAGACACGGCTCGTGTAATCAGCCGTGTCTTTTTTGGTGTCCGCGATATTTATTGAGAGCGAGCATGTTCAACAGGAACAACACTGCACCATAGAGGAATAATCCAAGCCAGTACGGCCAGATGCTTGACCAACCGTTGCCGTAGACGAGCACCTCCTTGATCGCGCTCGCTCCGTAGAAAATCGGGGTGATATATCCGATGTTACCGAGTCCATACGGGATTAAATCAAGCGGAATCAAGCCCGAGAAGAAAATCTGCGGAATGATCGTAAAGGGAATCAACTGGACGACTTGTAATTCAGACTGAGCAAAGATTGAAATCGTTGCGCCGAACAAGACTGCGACGACGGCAAGTCCAAGCATCGTCAGAAAGACCCAGATGATCGAGCCTTCAGATGGTAAGTCAAGAACGGTCGTCGCGTACAGGACGACAAGAATTGCCTGGATGGAAGCGAAGACGCTATAGCCGAGCGTATAGCCGAAGATGACGTCGGTTTGGCGAATTGGTGTCATCATCAATCGCTCGAGCGTGCCGCCACTGCGTTCCTTGACGAGTGCCATTGCCGATAAGATAAAGACGAAAAAGAAGGAGAACAAGGATAAAAAGACGAAACCAAGCGCATCAAACGTCGATTGATCGACATTTCCGTAAAGATAGTTCGTCTCGAGTTGCATCGTCGGTTGCAGGGATGCCAATCCAGCTTGAATCTCACGTAACGCTTTTGAACTTTTCGTTGAAGGTTCGCGGAGGTTCAACGCTAGCTGATTGTCTTTCATATCTAAGACGACGTCGACCGTTTCATGATCCTTTAGATAGGCGTCAGCATCGCTGCCGTTATATGTTTTAATCGACAGATCCTGTTTTTCGATCGCTTGCGAGACTGGAGCCGGTACATCTTGACTGATAGCGACGACAGGCGTGTAATCATCGTTTCCAAGTAGGAAATAGATCAAGGTGAAGATTAGTAATGGAGCAAGCAAAATCAGTCCGACGCTTCGTTTATCGTTCAACGTTTGACGGATGACCCGTCGTGCGAGTTGCCACATTACGTCACGTCCTTTCCAGCTAGCAGGAACAGTTCCTCGACCTGACCGTTTTCAGTCTGCGCAAGTAAACGGTCGAGCGGATCGTAGGCGATGATCCGACCGTTATAGATCAGTGCTGCCCGGTCGCATTCGTTGATTTCATCCATGACATGGGTCGAAACGACGATCGTCGTGCCTTGCGTACGGATCGCTTGGAATTGATTCCAAATCTGGCGACGTAACACGGGATCGATCCCGACGGTCGGCTCATCCAGAAATAGGACGCTAGGGCGATGCAGGATCGAGATGGCGAGGGACAATCGTTTCTTCATCCCGCCGGAATAATGGCGAACGAGCTTTTTTCGATCATTCGTTAAATCGACGAGTGTCAATACCTCGTCGATTCGTTTTGCTAAATCCTGACGGGACATATTGTATAAGGAACCGAAAAATTGCAGGTTCGCAAGGCCAGATAAATCCTCGTATAAGGCATCGTTTTGTGGCATGAAACCAATCTGCGATAACATCTTGAAATTTGGTATCGAAGTGTCGCCAATCTGAATCGAACCTGCGTCTGCTTGGATTGCACCAATCATTAAACGAATCAATGTCGTCTTTCCGGAACCTGACGGACCGAGCAAACCACAAATTTCACCGGACGGAATCAAAAGATCAATCTGTTGGAGGACGTTCTGTTGATGAAATGATTTTGATACACCTTGTAATCGTAGATCCATCGTATTCTCCCTCCTTTTATGAAATAATTATTGAACAACGTGTTGATTAATTTCATTATAAAAGGGAGAGAAACTGGGAGCAATGACCAGTTAACGTTCATCTGTCGCTTAAGCGACACATCTCGATAAAATGTTGAAGAAAGAGGCGATTTCGATGAAAAAACAGGATTTACGCGTTATCCGGACCGACCGGAGGATACGCGAGACGTTCCTTCAGCTGATCGACGAAGTTGGATTTGACGCCGTGACAATTAAGTTGTTGACGGAACGGGCGGAAGTCAATCGCGGGACGTTCTACCATCATTACGCGGATAAATACGAACTGCTCGAGCGGATGACGAATGAGGTTTTTGAAAAGATCGAAGCGACGTTCGAACGCGAGATTCCATTCGTCCTGATCAACAAAACGGAGGACTCACCATACCGACGAATCATCCCGTTTCTAACGTTTCTTTATGAACACCGGACGCTGATGCGGATCTTACTCAGTCCGACGAGTGACGGGATGTTTCGGAAGCGAGTCCGTGATTACATGCAACAGATTCTGTTCTCGGGACTACCGGAACAAGGAGAACGGCTTGTTCCAGAAAATTATCTCATTGCCTATCTCTCAGCCGCCCATCTCGGTGTCATCGAATCCTGGTTGAGCCACCCAAACGAGACATCACCGGATGAAATTGCGCGAATCATCTTTACGATTTCGATGGAAGGACCGTTTCGAGCAGCGGGGTTCCGGCGATGAGTCTTGAGCAAGTCTTAGAAAAAGTCGTCGTTTGTTTGCAGCAAGAACGGATTCATTTTGGTATCGGTGGTTCATTATTGTTGGCGCAGCATGGACTACCAGTTGTACCGCGCGACATCGATCTCGTCGTCGCGTTAGCGGACGCCGAACGAGCAGTCCAACTGTTGGCGGACATGGGGACTGTCGTCGAACAAGACAAGACGTCACTTTACGCGACGGAAGTGTTCCAAGAATTTATCATTGAAGGAATCGATATCGATTTGATGAGCGGACTGCAGATTCGTCATGGCGAGGGCGTGTTCATCTATCCGTTTGATGAACAATCAATCGATTCAGCTGGACGTCCGTTCATGTCACTCGTTGATTGGTATGTCATTTATCAACTGATTCCAGGACGAGAACAAAAGGTCGCGATGATTGAAGACGTATTTATGAAACAGGAAGTCGACCGTAAGCGTCTCGAACAACTGAGAAGCCTCGTTCTTCCGCAAGTCGTAAGAAATCGGATAGATCAATGGCTGAATTGACCTATAAGTCGCGTAATAAGACGACTTCGTTCGTTGCTGATAAGTAAGCGTGGTTCGAGTCAAGCAAACCACAGAGAACATAGTGGTCAAGTGCCCGGTCGAAGACATAATACGGTTTCAATGTCAGGTAAGGCATGAGTGCGTGACGTATGACTTTTTCCGGAACGCTATCAGGCAATCCTTGTGTCGAGTCATTATAGAGATCAATAAATGCTTCGTTATCAACGATTAGGCTGACTTCGTAAGTATCTTCCATCAGGAGAATCGTCAAACGACGTTTGTAAGCGAGATTTATATCGTCACGAGTCCGGCGTACTACTACGTTAATGAATGGGAAATCCCGATTGATTTCTTGAATCGTCCACGCTCCGGACTCCTCCGGATACTCGGCAGCGATGAGGTCTACAGCAATCGACTGACAGGTTTCCAGCATCTCGTCAGTCAACGGTCGGTAATCCGGATGTGGCGTTTGAGCTTCGGCATCGCGTGCCGTGACGGTGTCTCGCCGCTTAATCAATTTGCGCGTATAGGAGAACGTGGACGGTTTTTCCCATGTTACGATCTCGTTCATGGCAACGGACGAAGTTTCGGGATTACTTAGAGGATACGTGCGCAAGCCGTCTTGAGAAACAAAGATTTCTTCAATTGCATATGCTAGTTTGTGTTGGTGTTCGTTAGGAACTGAAAAACTCCGGAACTGTTGCGAGATGATGGGAGCCGTTTGTTCAAGGGATAATGTGAACAGTTCAGTCAGATACTTGTTACTCAGCGCGGGGGTTCCATAGACACTGAAAGAATCGAGCGCTCCTTCATTCGTTAGCTCAAGCGATATGAACAGACCGGGGAAGAGGCGAATCCCGTGATGACAGTTGACATACTGATACAGGGAATCTTGATGCGTAAGGAACATGAACTGCTTCTCGAACGTCATTCCTAATTCTTGCTCAAGCCATGCAATCCGAATGTCTAAATCACGTAAATCCTCTGGAAGAGAATGAATCGTGACAGTGCCATTTTTGTGGATCGAAGTCGTTCGTTTTGTAGCCGTATCGACTTGGATCTCTATCGTACCGTCTGGATAATTCTCATCTTCAGACCAAGGACCGTGATTGATGGGGAACCAACACGTCTCAAGCGAATATTGCGTTTCACCATGAATTTTTTCACGGCGATAGAAGGTCTCATGTAAGACATAATCGTTCAGTTGATATTTGTCTTGGATATGGGAGATTAAATCTTTCGTTAATGGATGCAACTCGTTCACTCCTTCGTATCTAACTTCACTTTATAGATCACGTAATAAAACGATCTCATTTGTTGCTGGTAAGTAGGCATGGTTCGAGTCAAGCAAACCACAAAGAACGTAGTGACCTTTTGAGACATCGAACACATAACGCGGCGTGAGCAAAAGGTACGGACGTAATGCATTGAAAATGATATCTTGCTGATCATCTTCGAGCTTCGGTGGAGTAACGGATGCGAGCGCGGTATGGAGTTCCTGATCGTCGGTCAAGCTAATCCAGTCAAGCGTCTTTTCATCAAGGAGAATCGTGATGCGTCTTTGCTGATCAACATAGGACGTCGGATTCGCGCGAGATAATTTGACAGCAAGGTTGGGGTGTTGCCGGTAGATATGACGAATCATCCATTGTCCGGATTCACTGGGGTAGACGTTTTGGACGATTTCTTGAATCGCGTTTCGACAGGCGTTCACCGTCTCTTGCTGGATCGGACGAAAATCAGGATGTTCGGTCTGCATGATCGCATCCTCTGCTGTCACGCTTGCTGCTGATTGGAAAGGATGGCGTTTGAGAATTGAAGTTGACGGATTTGCCCACGTTAAGATGTCATTTCGATCAAATGATGACGTGAAATCCAGTTTACTAGGCACAAGGATAGATCCTTCTTGCGTCACGATAGTCTCGACGACAGTATGCGCGTATTGATGTCCTGGTTTTGTATAGGAGAACCACTTTATTTGTTGTTTAGCTAGCGAGTCGATGTCCTCGAGCGTTAAAGCGAAAGGTTCCTGTTTCACATGATGATCACTCGGATGAGGACCGTATAGGAACAACTCATCGAGTTGACCATTTTCCGTTAACGTTAAGTGAATGAAACAACCGGGAGACAGCCGAATCCCTTCGTGACAACTCATATAACTGAAAAAAGTGTCGTTTTCTTCTTCGAGCATGAAATGCGTACCATGGATCATATCGGTCTCTGATTCGATCCAAGCGATCCGAGTGGTTGGATCACGTAAATCGTCAGGCACGGAATGAATCGAGTTCAGACCGTGTAAGGATAACGTCGTCGTTCGTTTCGTAACAGGGTCAATTGTAATCTGCACGGTTCCTTCAGGAAGCATCGTGCCATCCTCTTCCTCGATAACCGATGCACCTCGCGGAATCCAAAACGTTTCAAAAGAGTAAACGGTTTGGTAGTTCAGTTTGTGTCGAGCGTAGGACGATTCATAGAGTACATAATCGGTTAACTGATATTTCTCGAGCATGTATTTAGTTAGTTGTTTTGTTAGGGCATGCAAGCTGTTCACTCCTTTTTTGTATGTCCTCCGTGTCGTCAATCAAGGTTGGAATAACGAAGTCGGGTAAGGTATTAAACAGGCGATCGGCCGTCTCAAAAAACGGTTGATTCGAGACAACATTCACGACATCTGCATCGTAGCTGAACGCAAAGATAGACATGTTTTCCTGCATGGAGACGATGACCGTTTTTTCTGGTCTTTCGGAGTAGTAGTGCGTTCGGTATTCAATCAGGAAGACATTTGGTTTGGTCGACCAGATGACAAGATCATTCCAACTCGCGTGGGAATGTAAGTAAGAATACAGGTGTTGAAAATCGGTAACATGCTTCAGTTCAGCGACGATGAAACGTTTGTCCGCAAGTGGTGTTAAATCATTATATGTAATTGAACAAAAGCGACATAACGCTTCAAACTCTTCTTCGTCATAACGATTCACCTCTACACAGACGAATAGTGGGAAAGCTTGTAATCGATGAAACCACTGCTCAAGAAATGAACTTTCAAACGAGGAGGATTCATCGTCTGGATTCGTAAAGATGCTAAAAGCTGACGAGTAGTCTTGTTCGATGACGAAGCGCAAATTATCAGGGTCTGAAAAATCATTTGGAATCAATTGAAGATCATCATCGTAATAATAAGGCATGTACTCAAATGTTAATTGCAACATATTCACCTCTGTTTCGTACGTTCAGTGTAACGTGAATCCCTTCATAATGAAGGGGGATTGAAAATTATTACATAATTGTAAGGGTTCAAAAAATAGTGAATGCATTATTATAGTAGAATAAATATAAAAGAACCATCGAAATATAGGAGGAAACAAAAGTGTCAGAATTTAATCTAGCTATGAACGTGTTATTCGGAAGTGTCCATCTCATCCTCATGGCGATGGCTGTTCCATCGATCATCTACGCGCTTTATCTATTACGAAAAATTGCTAATAAATGATTGCAGGGATTTATTGGTAATAAAAAGAAGGTAGTTAAAGTACCTATGCATTATTTAAAGGAGGCGATGACATGTCATTTTGGACATGGTTTGCAATCTTATTTGTGATAGCGGTTAGTGTCTACGCATCTTCTCAACCAAAACGTTCGAAGAAATAACAAAGGCGTGACTTCCATTGTGGAAGCGCGCCTTTTTGTTTGTTCAGTTTTGCGTATCGAGCCAAGCGATCGCGTCCGTTAAGTCGTCGGCAATATAGTCGACGTTTGCTTGTTCCACCCGGTCAGCGTAATCACGAATGGAGCTCTCTCCGGCACCGGTTCGGACTAAGATTTTGATACACCCGGCGTGCGCAGCTGCCACCATATCACTCCACCGGTCCCCGATGACGACACATTGATCGAGTCGGAGATCGTGTTTTGCTTGTGCTTGCCTTAATAATTCAGGTGATGGTTTGCGACAAGTGCAGCAATCTTCCGCTGCATGCGGACAAATCAGCATATCATCAAAGCCGAAGCTCAGTAATTCTGTCCGAAAATCCTCTTCACGGGCAAATCCTTTTGAGATACCAGGTTGATTCGTGAACGCAATCAGTAAAATCCCTTGATTACGTAAGCGTTCGATTAGTGAAGGAATATATGGAAATAACGCAAACGTTCCAGGGTAGTGGACGGTAGCATCTCCACCAATCGTTCCGTCTCGGTCAAGAAATATTGCCTGAATAGAATTCATGTGTACAACTCCTTAGTTTACGAAGCATCTTTTAGTTCTTGATACGGTTGGACACGTGCTGCCAGTTGAGCTGGGATGAAGGCGGCGATGACACCGAACAAAATCGGTAAGGCAAGCGATACGCCAACCAATAATGGTTCATTCCATGGAACGAGGTCATACAAGACATAAATCGTCGAATAGGCAACGATCAGTCCAATGATGCCGGAAATTAAACCGACGAGGAAGCCTTCAAGGACGATCAACTGACGGATCGCTCTGTTCGTCCAGCCGAGCGCTTTTAAGACGGCGAGTGAGGCGCGGCGATCGGTGACGTTTTGCCACATAATTTCACCCGTCGTCAAAATAGCGATTGTGATTGCAACGCCCATCGTCACGTAATGCATCGGACCGACTTGCAAGGCAACGAATTGTCCGAGCCATGATGTATAAAGCACTCCTTGTAAATGGAACGTTACGAATAAGAAGAACGTCAGCAGAGCCGTTGGAAGAGCGATTGAGAGAACGGACAGGCTATTACGCTTCCATTTCCCGATCAGTTCCTTTAGCGCCAATGTCACGGTCGAACGAAGCTTTAGTCCGACACGAGCCGCCTTTGCATACTCGCCTGTTTTGATCGCTTCGTACGGCGAGATCCGGCGAATCGTCCACGCCGACCAAGTGGCGCCGGCGAGGTAGATAACGAGACTAAACAGCGCGATCCAGAGGAGGCTCCAGCCGTTCATCGCTTCATTACGGACATACGAGAAGATGCCTTCGACAATCAAGGCGATCGTCGAGACGAATCCAGCGAGGATCGCCGCCTCGATCAAAACGATTTTGTAGAGATCCTTCGTCCGCCAGCCGAGTGCGAGTAAAACAGCGAATTCTTTCCGGCGGGCGAGCATTGAGACGTAGCTCGTCGCGAGGACATAGACGATGGCGACGGCAAGCATCGCGAAGATGACACCGGAGAACCCGACGCTCTTCTCGCGGAAGATTGTCATCGCAGCACCGATGTGGATCCAAGGTTGTTCAATCCAACCGAGCGTCTTCCCGTCATCGATCACCTTCGTGACGACCGGTTGAGGAGAGGAACCTTTGGTGATCGTAGCGATGAGACCGGTTTCTCGCTCGATTTGTTGCTTCACGTCTTGGAGTAATTGTTCGGACTTCTCACCCATCTGTTTGGCACCACTGATTTTTAAACGGATGGACGAAATGGATTGTTTTCCGTTGATCAGTTGAGCGGCGTTTAAGGTCGTTAAAATATTCGGTGAACCCGTCAATAGGTCAACCGGGTTATTCGATGAATTGATGGTAGGTGACGGATTGATCGGCTTTCCTGTTGCATCAAGGACCAGATTAGCGGTCGCCGGGCGATACGTTTCTAACGGTAGTTCATTCAACGGATCTTTGGATACTGTGATTTTTTTCGGGTCAAACAATCCGATGACATCAAAGTCGACGGTTGGAGTAAGTTCAGATACTTCTTTCGTGTCTGTATCTTTGACTTTCATCTTGCTGAACTGGACGGGACGGTATCCTTTTGAGGGGAGGATGGGAATATCAAAAAGCGATTGATCAGTTTGAAGCGTCTCGCTGTTCAACGAGTAGGCTTGACTCCATCGCTTCGGAAACGGGCTATCGGTTGCAGTATAGTTTAAAGCTCCCGTCCGGTAGAGTAGCTGTCCAGATGAGGTGACTTCAAGTTCTTTTCGTTTCACGGAATCTGGTTTTGCTAAAGCATTGAACAACAGTGAATCTAGACGTTTTGCGGAAATACGTTTCGTTTCGAGTGTTTTACTTTTAATCGTTACTAAATAATCCTGTAGTTCTGATTGCTGTTGGAGGCGGTCGATCGTCTCCGTCTGTTGTTGTTCCGTTTTAAATGGTAAATCAAGCCGTTCGATTTTAAAGTCGGTATATCCCGCATCTGAAGTATTCGGATTGATGAGGATCGGTAACGTAAAACCGTTAACGACATTAGATGTCGGATTTGCTTGGTCCGTCTCTTCGAAATAACGGGATGTGGGACTTTTCTTGACGCTTTTATCGAGACCGACGAGGCGTGCTTCTTGTTCCGGGTCGATTGCGACAATCATCGCCATCTTCGAAGGGTTGATATCCTCGACGAAGAAGTTATCGAGGTTTGGGATGCGTAATTCAGAAGAGACGTCACTCTTGATGGCATGGATGTTGGTCGTGAAGAGCTTCTCCTTCTTCAATCCGGAATCACTGTACTCCGTGCGAGAAATGCGATAGAACCCAGGGGCTTTCGGAGCTGTCATCTGATCTTTGATGGTTAGACCGATATTGGCATATCCTATCACCGCTACTGGCGCGGCAATGTCCACATCCTCGATCTGTTTGATTTTTTCATACTGTGCGAAAGAAATACCACCTGTAATACTGTTTAAGTAGTTGGGCTCCAGCAAATCATTCGACTCCGTCGACATCTGACTGCCTTTCGGTCGAACGACGATATCATACGCGGACGACCATTTCTTTTGTAACGTCTGCTCGACCGTACCCTGACTTGAATCGGTCAAGTTGAACATCAGACTGAGTCCAGCGCTGATGATGAGCGCACCGACGAGCGTCAAAATGAATTTTCCACGTTGCCGGCGCCACTGGTTTAAGACAAAATGAAACATCGTCATTCCTCCTTTTATGGAGTAAAAGCTACGAAAAACGGATGAGACTGTTCATCTAAGATATGTATGATTCGTTCGCTGAAGTTCGACCACGTTACGCGTCGTAACACTTCTTCGAGCGGGAAAAAACCGACTGCTAAACTTTCGCTGCTCGTCTGCGGTTGACCACCAATCGCTTTTGCAAGCCAACAGGTCGCACAGACATTCGCCTCGAGATTTTGATAGATGCCGCAAAATTTCACGATTTCAATCTCAATTCCAGACTCTTCTTTGACTTCGCGAATGATACCGTCAGCTGCACTTTCCCCAGGCTCGACGATGCCACCCGGAAACTCCCAACCGCGATCTGGTCCTTGGATCAAAAGAATCTCGTTTTGGTCATTCAAGACGACCGCTCCAGCTGATAACGAATAAATCGATGTCGGTAACATAGACTTCCTCCTGTGAAGAGAGGGACAACGCCTGTTGCCCCTCCGCCAAATATTAAGATGCATCTTTCAGTTCTTGATACGGTTGAACACGTGCTGCCAGTTGTGCTGGGATGAAGGCTGCAATGACACCGAACAGAATCGGTAGGGCGAGCGATACGCCAATCAATAACGGCTCATTCCAGGGAACAAGATCGTATAAAACGTAAATCGTCGAGTAGGCGACAATCATCCCAATGACTCCGGAGATGAGACCGACGAGGAAACCTTCAAGGACAATCAATTGACGGATCGCACCGTTCGTCCAGCCGAGTGCTTTTAGGACGGCGAGTGAGGCGCGGCGATCGGTGACGTTTTGCCACATGATCTCTCCCGTCGTCAAAATAGCGATCGTGATGGCAACACCCATCGTCACGTAATGCATCGGACCGACTTGCAGGGCAACGAACTGACCGAGCCACGAAGTGTAAAGAACACCCTGTAAATGGAACGTCACGAACAGGAAAAAGGTCAAGAGAGCTGTCGGTAAAGCAATCGAGAGGACCGACAAACTGTTTCGTTTCCATTTCCCGATCAGTTCCTTTAGTGCGAGTGTCGCGGTCGAACGAAGTTTCAGTCCGACGCGAGCTGCTTTCGCGTATTCGCCGGTTTTGATCGCTTCATAAGGTGATATGCGACGGATCGTCCACGCCGACCAGGTCGCGCCAGCCAGGTAAATGACGAGACTGAACAGCGCGATCCAAAGTTGGCTCCAACCGTTCATCGCTTCATTACGGACATATGAGAAGATTCCTTCGACAATCAAGGCAACCGTAGAGACGAATCCGGCGAGGATTGAAGCCTCGATCAAGACAATTTTATAGAGATCCTTCGTCCGCCAGCCGAGTGCGAGTAAAACAGCGAATTCTTTTCTGCGCGCGAGCATCGAAACATAACTCGTCGCGAGGACATAAACGATGGCGACGGCGAGCATCGCGAAGATGACGCCTGAAAAACCGACACTCGTCTCGCGGAAGATCGTCATCGCAGCACCGATATGAACCCATGGTTGTTCGATCCAACCGAGTGTTTTGCCTTGTTCGACGACTTTCGTGACGACCGGTTGTGGGGAAGAACCCTTAGTGATCGTAGCGACAAGACCAGGATCTCTCTCGATGGTTGCTTTGATTTGTTGTAAGAGCTGATCTGACTTTTCGCTGAGTGTTTCGCCACCTTTAATTTTTAGACGAATCGATGAGATCGATTTGTTGCCTCGATATTGCTGTGCACTGTCTAGAGTCGTCAACATATTCGGTGAGTTAGTCAGTAATCCGACTGGGTCGCCTGAAGTATTGATAGATTTAGCTGGATTGATTGGTTTTCTGTTTGCATCTAAGACCAGATCAGCTGAAGAAGGGCGATATGTTTCCATCGGTAACTCATTAAGTGGATCTTTTGATACACGAATTTTGTTAGGATCATAAAGTCCAATGACATTCATTGAAAAGCCGGGAGAATAATAAATATCATTTCCGCTACCCATAGTGTCTTTTACTTTTTTTTCTAACGAATGCGTGGAACGATATCCGGTTTTAGGTAAAGCGTTCGTATCCTTTAAAAATGGATTCGTGACTTGAATTTTCTGACTCTCAACTTGGTAGGCATTTGACCAACGCGCGGCAAACGGACTTTTTTCAGATTGGTACGTTAGCGGTCCAGTCGTGATTTCGAGTTGTAAGTAATCAGAAATCGTTGCATCATCTAATCGTGATGATTGAGTATTTTTGGTTGGAGTATTCGTTAAAGTGCTAAAAAATTTTTGCTCAACATCTTTTGAAGAAATCTTAAATTTTTTGATTGTTTTACCTGGAATCTCATTCAGCATCTCAAACGCAGGTGTAAAATCCTTTGGAATCTTTGAATAAAATGTATCTTGTTGTTTTTGTGTATCGAATGGAACATCTAGTCGTTCGATTGAATACTGAAAAGTCCCTTGATTAAATGAATTTGGATTTAAAAGAATCGGAATGGTATTTGGATTTGCTTTTTCGGTAGCTTTATCATTTTTAGTAAAATAGCGACTATTTCCTTTTGAAGGAATGATGCTACGGTCAAGAGCCACTAACTTGGCTTCAGCTTCAGGATCAATTGCTACAAGCAAGCTGAATGTCCGAGGATAGATGATTCGCGACGTGGACTTAGTTGTAAAGACTCCTGGTATATCAGCAACACGTGCGTTTTGATTGCCATTGACACTATAAACGGCTTCGTCGCTTAGGATTTTTTCCCCGAAACCGTTAGGTGATGTCAGCGTTTCTCTCAAACGGTAAAAGCCAGGTTTATCGGGAACGTCCCATTGCTCATCAACGCGTAAGCCAAGTTTGACATAACCCATCACGGCGACGGGTGCAGCAATTGCAATGTCCTGCATTTTCTTGATGGTTTCGTATTGTTTGAAGGAAATTCCACCATCAATCCCATTTAAATAGTTCGGTTCAAGTAAATCATTCGACTCACTTGCAAGCTGACTTCCTTTCGGTCGCACGACGATGTCATAGGCAGACGACCATTTTTTTTGTAATGTTTGTTCAACCGTCCCTTGACTCGAATCGGTCAAGTTGAACATCAAACTGAGTCCGGCACTGATGATGAGGGCACCGATGAGCGTCAGAATGAATTTCCCTCGCTGCCGGCGCCAGTGATTGATGACGAAACGAAGCATATGTAGTCTCCTTTGCTTGTTATTGGGAGAGCTGCGTCTTTAAATAACACGCAAGATCTTGTTCGAAATGGTGAATCGCTTGTGCATCGAGTGCTTCTACTTCTGCTTGCGCCGCGTAGCGGGTGACGAAGTAAGGGGAGAGTGGCGTCACCAGATGAATGCGCTCCGTCCAGTCTGTCAACGATTCATGGCTTCGCCGCTTGAGGGCACGTGGTAAGCGTTGATTAAAATCAAATAGCATCAGGCGCAATGATTCTTCAGGCGGAGTAAGCATCGATTGAAGGTTTGTTTGTTGGACATAACTTTCAGGAGATGGTTGGACCCAATGGTTTGCTTCACTTTCAGATTCTCGTGATTGTGATGAACGTCGCCGCCGACGAAGAATCCGGTATGCTACGAAAGCAACGAGTACAAGTACAGCGGTGAAGAATAGAATGTTGTTGGAGGATGTGCCTTCTACAACATTCAAAATAGAAAATGGAGGAAGATCCTTTACTTTTCGACCGCGTGGTGTGCCTCCCGTATTTTTACTTTTTTCATCGGACGTTCCCAGATAGACGCCGTCTTCTTTTTCATCAATTTTGTCATCGAAATTACAACTGTTTTTTGTGAAGAATAAATTGGATAAGTCGTTATGATTACATCCCCGCACGATCGTCGTCTCCTGTTCCGAGAAGTCCGCATTCTGAAACGCTTCATACGCGGACTGCGTCGATACCGACAGCAACAGAAAAACGACAATTGAGCCGATGAAGCTCGTGATTAATTTGGCACGAAACGTGTGCAACGCGAGACACCTCCTCATTAACAATACTTAGACACTTTGCACCGTACGCTTCCGGCGATCTTCAACGATTCGTCCATCCTGCATGAAGAGAATCCGGTCAGCACGTTCGGCGAGTTCTAGGTCATGTGTGACAAATAAAACGCCACATTTGGCTTCACGATGCAGCTCTAGTAACAGCTCGAAGATTGCGTCACCGGTCACGGAATCGAGATTACCGGTCGGCTCGTCCGCGAGAATCCATTGCGGATGGTGAAGCAAGGCACGGGCGATCGCGACCCGTTGTTGTTGTCCACCGGATAATTGAGCCGGTAAAGCATTCCGTTTATCGTCGAGTCCAACCCGTTCGAGCAACTCGAGAATCCGCTCCTCTTGATTAAAGGATGTCTTTTGCTTTAACAAGGCGACCTTTAAGTTCTCAGATACCGTCAGTGCCGGTAATAAGTGAAACTGCTGGAAGATGAATCCGATCTCTTGCGAGCGAAATTGCGATAACCGTTTGTTCTTCCAAGACGTGATGTCCTGTCCGTCATAAAGAATCTGACCGGACGTCGGGCGATCGAGTGAACCAAGGAGACTCAGGAACGTTGATTTTCCAGACCCGGATGGACCGACGAGTGCCGTCACCTCACTTTGCGAAAACTGACCGTTTAGTTGATGCAAGACGTCGGTCCGGACACCGCTTCGTTCGAATGTATGCGAAATATCTTGAAAGGTAATATCCATATGACCACTCCTTTTACATAATTTGGTTATGTTCAGTGTATTATTTTTAGAAAATTTTGTCTATTGCGTTTTTATTTCTGACCCAACCACTTTTTTTACATTTGTTCATAGTTGGTTCATAACTTCTCCTTATGATCGGATTAACACCAATCAAGGGAGGCATTTAACATGAAACGAACACGCAAGAAATGGTTATGGATCAGTGGAGGGGTCATCCTGGTACTCCTATTAATCGGTTCCACGCTCTTTTTAGGACGAGGAGAAGCACAAGGAACGAAGGAGGTCGTCGAGTCGAAGACATTAAAAACATTCTTCTACTTTTCAGGCACGCTTGAAGCGAAAGATCGACAGACGGTCATCAGTGATCGTGATGTCCGCGTCACCGACGTTCGCTTTGAAGAAGGGGATACCGTCAAATCAGGTCAAACGATCATCAGCGTCGAAGGAGGAGAAGATGTAAAGGCACCTCGCTCCGGACAACTCGTTCGTCTTGACGTCGCGGAAGGCGAAGCCTATGCCCCGAATACCGTCCTCTTCGTTGTTGCAGACAACAAAGAGTTGATCGCTCGTCTGAAAATTGATGAACAAGATATCGAACGGATTGAAGTTGAAGATGCGATTGAACTACAGACGGATGCATCTGATAAAACCATCAACGGGAAGGTCGAATCGATTAGTCCGGAAGCTGTGACGGAAAATGGAAGTACGTATTTCAATGCAAAGGTATCGATACCGAGCTCGTCAAACTGGTTACCCGGCATGACGGTCGAGGGACGTTTACCATATCAACTCGCACAAGATGTACCTGTCTTATCGCTCGATGTCATTTCGTATTCGAAGTCGGATCGTCCGTATGTGTATGTGAAAAAAGACGGGGAAACGACTCGTCAATACATCGAGACGGGCGTGACGGACGGACAGGATATTGAAATCAAGTACGGATTGTCCGCCGGAGACGAAGTCTTCCTGCCGAGTGAAGACGGTGGTTCCGGTCTTCTTCCGACCCCACCAGGAGGTGCGTCCTGATGCCGGTCGTTGACTTGCAAGAAATCCAAAAATCTTACGGCGAAGGAACCAATCGTCACATCGTCCTCGATCGAGTATCGCTGACGATCGAGGCTGGTGAATATGTGACGATCCTCGGACCTTCGGGTTCAGGAAAATCAACGCTGATGAACATCATCGGATGCCTCGATGTCGCTTCAAACGGCGTCTATCGCTTGCAGGAGCAGCTCGTCCACGATCTATCCGAGGATCAGCTAGCGACGATCCGCAATGAAGAAATTGGCTTCATCTTTCAACAGTTCCAGTTGCTACCGCGCATGAGCGTCTTACAAAACGTCGAATTACCGCTCATCTATGCCGGCGTCTCGCGCAAAGAGCGCCGCGCACGATCGCTTGAGCTCCTGGAACGTGTCGGATTAACAGATAAAGCCGATGCCTTACCAAGTCAACTGTCCGGTGGTCAACAACAACGGGTTGCGATTGCCCGGGCGCTCGTGACGCGACCGACGATCTTACTCGCTGATGAGCCGACCGGAGCGCTCGATCAAAAGACAGGGAAACAAATCATGGAGTTGTTCGAGAGCCTCTCAGAGGAAGGGAAGACGATCATCATGATCACACACGATGTCAATATTGCTAAGCAAGCCCGCCGGATCATCCGGATCGAAGATGGTCAGGTGACGGAGGTGACGACATGATTCGCGAAACGTTACGGATGGCATGGTCGAATATCTGGCATCATAAGATGCGGTCGTTCTTGACGACGCTTGGTGTCATCATCGGTGTCGCATCGATCATCGCCTTAATTTCGATTGTCAACGGCGCGACGGCCTCAATCAACGAAGAGGTCGCGTCGTTCGGTGCCAATAAATTAACGGTCCAAACGACAGAGACGCCGTTGAAAGAAGGATTATCACCTGCACAACTGGAAGAGTTAAACACGATTAAAGGAACACGCGGTGTCTCACCGACCGTTTCGACGGTCCGGGACGTCCGTGTCGAAAATCACACGCTCGACCAAGTGACGATCGAAGGACGAAACCACATCTATTACCGGGAATCAGAAGATGTCCCGCAAGGACGTGGTATCGTCATCAGTGATGTGAAACAACAGACGCATGTCGCCGTCGTCAGTCCGTCCGTCGCCCGAACGCTCTATCCGGGTCAGGTCGCGATCGGTAAGACAATCAAGCTCGATGGACTCGATTACCGGATCGTCGGTGTCAGTGACGCGGATGGCGATCAAATCGTCATTCCCTATACGACAGCCCTGCGGACGCTTGGGGTGACAGCCGTTAAGCAAGTGGATGTCTTCAAGACGGACGCGGCAGACGTCGCGACCGTCAAACGGGATGTCTCGGCAAAGCTGTATCAATTCTATAACGGACGCGACGATACGTATGACGTCGTCAGCTTGGATGAAGCACTCGATTCGATTGACCAAATCAATACGATGCTCTCGCTCCTGTTGACGGGTATTGCGTCGATTTCCTTGATCGTCGGCGGAATCGGTATCATGAACATGATGCTCGTCTCGGTCACAGAACGGACGACGGAGATTGGTTTGCGAAAAGCACTCGGTGCGAAACCACGTACGATCCGCCTACAGTTCCTCTTGGAATCGATCTTGCTGTCCTTGATGGGTGGAGTGATCGGGATTCTTGTCGGAGCGATGCTCGCATTTGGCGTCAGTTTGATGATTAGTACACCGTTTACACTCTCCGTGAGCACGATTCTGCTTGCCGCCGGATTTTCGATCGGTGTCGGCGTCTTGTTCGGTTACATGCCAGCGCGAAAGGCGTCCCGTTTGAATCCGATCGAAGCCTTACGAAATGTTTAAGTGAAGGAGGAGGACGATGGTAACGATCTTGATTGCCGAAGATGACCGGAATGTCCGTCTACTATTAGGTGAGACACTCCGGTCCGCCGGCTTTACGGTGATTGAAGCGAGAGACGGAAAAGACGCCCTCGATCAACTCGATCAGAAACACGTCGACCTCGTCGTGACGGATGTGATGATGCCGCACGTCTCAGGAATCGAACTGGTTGAGCTGCTACGTGAATCCGGGTACGAACAACCTGTCTTGATGTTGACAGTGCTGGATTCCTTTCAGGATAAGGAAGCCGGATTCACGACCGGTGCCGATGATTATATGGTCAAGCCAGTTGATTTGGACGAGCTCTTACTGCGGATCCGAGCGCTGTTACGCCGTTCAAAGATCGTAGCAGCACAAGAATTAATCGTTAATTCCCTGCAACTACGGATGACGGACGCGACGGTCGTAACGCCTCGTGGTGAGATACCGTTGCCACAGAAGGAGTTTCAACTGCTCTATCGCTTGTTGGCACATCCGAAGCAGATTTTTACACGTCAGCAGTTGATGGACGAGATTTGGGGATATGATGTCGAGACCGACAGTCGGACGGTCGATGTCCATGTCAAGCGGTTGCGTGACAAGTTCAGCACTTATGATGATTTTACGATCGAGACGGTCTGGGGACTCGGTTATAAAGGAGTGATCCAGTGAAGCGCTTCATCCGTTCGATCTCCGGTCGCTTTTTCGTCATCCTATTCGGTTTGTTGTTACTTCCACTGCTGTTACCTTTCATCATGACGGTCTGGTTCCAGTTCCAAGAAATCGATCAAGATCTGAATAATCAATTGCAACAACGAACGGATCAGATTGAACGATTGATGCAAGACCAAAACCTGTCGTTCGCTGAAGCGAGTCAATACATGGATCAGTCTTTGATTCAAACGACACAATACACGTCGCTCAATCAAGTACAGTCATTATCGGCGTCAGAACGTAACCAGTTACAGCAAAAGGGTGAGATCACGATCGATGGAACATGGATCGAACCGTCGCGATATATCCGTCAGATGGAGACAGGATATCTCGTTTCGACACCGATTGCCGGGCAACGGATCCTTGACGGATTACGAGCTTCAGCTGGGATCGGTATCGCAATCACGATCGGCGTCGCCTTCATCCTGACCTGGCTTGCCGTCACGCTCGTGACACGACGGATTCGTCGCATCAGTGAAGCGGCGATTGAAGTGACGAACGGGAACTATGATGTCTCGATCACGGAAGGCGGAAATGATGAGGTCGCGCTCCTCGTTGAAAACTTCAACCACATGACCGAAGCACTGCGACGAAACGACCATCTTGCAAAGGATCTTGTCGCCTCGATCTCGCATGAGCTGAAGACACCGATTGCTTCGATTCAAGGATTTTCTAGGTTGTTACAGACAGAAGAAAATCCGGATAAACGGCAGCAGTACTTGACGATCATGGAGCAAGAGAGCACCCGTCTATCACGCTTGACGTCGAATCTGGTCCGCTTGTCGCGGCTTGATCATCAGACGATCATCGAGCGGAAACGGTATCGCCTCGACGAACAACTTCGGACGAGTCTTTTGTTACTGGAACGACAGTGGACAGAGAAATCACTTCGACTGGAGCTTGATTTACCAGAAGTGTCCGTCGAGTGGGAAGAGGAACTGATGCAGCACGTCTGGCTCAATCTGCTGGAGAACGCGATTCGTTATTCGCCAGAATTGGGAGTGTTAGAAGTGACTTTGCATGAAGGAAAGAACATTCGTATCACGATTCGCGATGAAGGACCAGGAATCGCGGAACAGGACTTACCGTACGTGTTCGATCGCTTTTATCAGGGCGAACAGTCACGAGCGAATGAAGGACATGGTCTTGGTTTATCAATCGTTAAACGAATCATCGATTTACATGATGGTGAGTTGACGATTAAGAATCATCCAGATCAAGGAGCAATCGTGACCGTTATGTTGATGGCGCACGAGACGCGAGAATGATGACAGACAAAAGGAGCGTGAACTTACACGGTTTTATCGTGAAGTGTGACGCTCCTTTTCATTTGCTTAAGTCATCGATTTGAATTCAGCTTAGCTTTCTAGCTTGATATGAATCCTGCGTAATTGTTTTTGTAATATCATTCTTTCCAAAGGTTCACCTTCGTCTTGATCAGGTGTAAAGGCATAATCACTAAAGATTTTAGCACCGTCCTTGAGCCAGTTCGATCGATACAAGTCGTGTGCTTCACTTCTCGATAAGAAGATACTGTCCTCGATTTCGACATCATCGTCTACTCCAAACTGAAAGCCGCAACAAGAACAAAGTTCGAACGAAGCGTCACCATTTTCATAATAAGCAATGTCGTCCATTTGGTCATATCCACAGACGGGACATGTGTATTTCATGAAAGCACCTCATTGCTCAAGAATCTTTTGATACTTATATCCTTTTAAGATATCTGTTTGATTCGTATAGGTCCAGTCAGCAATGGACTGATCTGGATGCAACTCAAAATAATGATTAAGGATATCACGCCCTAACATGTAGTTACTCCAGCGAGGAATCTCTTTTTGTTCGTTACCTACAACGAAGTCGAGTTGTGATACTTCATAGCTGTTGACGAGGGGCGCGACATGTTTTTTCGTCGCTTCATCCATCGCGACATTCCAAGGATTAGTGACGCCTTTGACGATTCGGTCAGCAAAGGCATCTGCCTTTCCTTCGAAAATGACGGAATTGAGAGTCGTACTTAAACTGAAATCGGGTGTATCCATGAGGACTAAGTGATGATATTCATGTGCCGTCGTATATGCTAAGACGTCTTGATCGTAGTTTGGATCCAGGTAGAGAACGAATGCATCTGCTCCTGTAACACCTTTCATCGAATGGATATCGAGAGAGGATTCAGGATTAATCGGAGCGATGAAAATGGTACTTTTCTTTTTGGGAAGGATCTTATGTGAAGCGATGTAATTTTTTTGGATGATTTTTTTAATGTTGTCCTGCTGTTTCATCAAGTTCTCGATTTTATCGAGTAGCTCTTGTTCGTATACGGTTGATTGCAACATCAGAGAACCCTTTAAGTCGGCTGTCGCGAACTGCTCCTTTTCCCCGATTTTGTCGATATAGTTTAAGACATATTTCGCATAATTCTTTTTATCTATTTCAGGATCATTGTTTTTTAAAGACGCTTGTAGATATTGTTTGTACGGTTCATAGAGAAAAACAATGTTCAATTTACTTTCGTCATCAATTTTTACAGATTCGGATTGTATTTTTTCACTCTTTGAGATCTGTTGAGTAGAGGGTCGTGTTGTCTTCCCCTGTTCCGTGCAAGCGCTTAAGAACAGGAACGCAGTAGCGAAAAGTAAGGGCAGTGATTTTTTCAATATACGTTCATACTCCTCTTTTTTTTAGGGTGTAACAACATCTGCTGTTCAATTAATCCTCTTTCGCCATATGGTCAATGACGATCGGATCACTGTAGGACAGAATGTAAAAATCCTGTTCATGCGTCCTGATAGCGAATAAGTGCAAGTCTCCCCGTTCGGTATACACTTCTTTCGTTTTCATATACTTCGCAGCGAACTCTCCAAATATCGATTCTTTTGACTTCACGACCGGATACGGATTTCGGAGTCTGTCGTCGATGATGCCATGCTCTTGCAACGTCCCTAAGAAAACGGCGTACTTTTCGAAACGCATCAAAAAGTAATCGCGCGAAGGATCGTCAATCAAAAGCTTGAATGTCTCGTCAGCACCATAAAAATAGAAATCAATCGCATAATGGTCATTCGCCTTTAACGACATCGTATCCAGTTCGAGATCGTATGCTTCAGTCGTCAGTAGAAAATCGAGATCAATTATTTTCAAAGAAATCACTCCTATATCCTAATCATCGAGATACATAGCGAATCAAACGTTATTTTATCGAGGGTTTATCGATGAACCATTTCTCCCCATGTTCCGCGATGAAACGGTATTCCGCGCGGTAATGTGTGTCGTGACCTTCTTTTTTCATCCTGATGAAAGCAGCATCACCGTCCGCAGCTCTTTGATCAATCAACAGATACAGGGCTTCGACACGCATCAATAACATGGATAGCAGTTCGGAACGCGGTCCTTCATAGCCATACGCATCAAGGAACCGACTCACTCGCTTGGCGAAGCGTGCGTCATCCTGCTCCAGTGAATAGGCAAGAACGGATCCGTCAGGTGCTTGTCGTCTGTTGCTGAGCGGAACGAACGTATAGAGCGTATAGACGATATCCCAAGCACGTGGACCGGGTGCCGCGAGGTCAAAGTCAATCACGCCACTCAGTTTTTGATCCTGAAAAATCGTATTGTAGACGGCAAAATCGTTGTGGCAGATGACTTCGTATGGAGTAGGGGTATTGAGCAACGGTGCCCAGTCCGGTGAGACTTCGAAGTCGACTGTCGCGTCATGATACTGGCGCATCAGACGTGCGACATCGTCTAAGACGTCGTCGTGCCACATGTATGCTTATAGCGGATAATCGGCTGTTTCGCCAGGGAGGAAGGTCAGGATCTCTCGATTTTGTTCGTCGATGCCGACGAAACGGGGAACACCGGATAGACGTTTAGCTTCTAAGTGGCGTAATAACCGTTGGACGTTTTTGCTGTTCTCTTTTTGTGAGCGATAGACATGCTCACCTTTTTGATAGACAGCGGAGACATTTCCGCCAGTCAGTCGTTGTTCTTCAGACATGGATGTTCCTTCTTTCTTTTGTAATCGGTTACATATTCGCTGGTCTTTTTGAATGCGTTTATGAAGAAGCGGGTGGTCATTGCTGCGAGACGGGAGGCGACGATCAAAATACCGAAAGAAGGTCGAATCTCATGCGGGTGCTTTACACGCGATTGTCATGTTCTTCAATCAGTCAACATCTCATCGAAAAGAGCATCAAGCGACGGATCCGTGACATGGTCGAGGAATGTGTCAACGTCTTCCGTCGAACGAAGACGAACGATTTTGTCCGCTTCACTGGAAACTGGCGGCTCGATTCGTTGCCGCTGATAGATGTCGTGGTACGACGAGTCGCCACGAATCTCTCGTCCATCGCGTTTGGAGTGAGTCAGTCGGTCTGCAATTGTCACTTCGGGTAAATCGAACCAGACGAGGATCGAGCGGAACGTCGAACGAGAGAATGGATCTAATAATTGTTTCCGACCAATCCGCGAGGTGTTGGCATTACATAAGATAATCGTCTCGACGGAAGACGTGATTGCCTGTTCGATCAACCATCCCGTCAAGTCATGTTTGATCTGATTCGGTCCTTCTGTTGGAACGAGGTCCGGATAATGTTCGAGCAAAAAACGTGCTTGAAGATCCTGATCGATGACAAGGCTTGATGAGAGACGTTGAGCAACCTGTCGTGCGAAAGTCGTTTTCCCGGCATGGGTCGGTCCAATCGTCAACAGGACGGTCCTCATGACGTCAGTTGTTCTTCCGGTAAGCGATCGGCGAGAATCTGCGCGAGCCAATCTTCTTTCGCTCCGAAGCAAGGGGTCGTCCGTCCGATATGATAAAACGTACTGGCCAATGGTCCGGTGAAGTAGGTCGCATCCGGCATGCATAAGTAAATCGGACGATTCGTCGCGAGCGCAATCCCGAGTTCGACGTGGCTACTTTTTCCTGCTGGTAACACGAGCACGAAGGCGTCCGCTTGTTGTACGGCTTCGAATTCAGCAAGACCAATCTTTCGTAATGCTTCGGGATCCTCTGCCCGATTGTTCATCGTCCAGTCATATGTTACATCGTGTCCACGCAAGCGGAGTTCATCGCGGAGCCAGCGGACGGTCAACGTGTGATCAAAGCGAGAAGCGATATAAAAGTTCATGTATGGATTCCTTTCTCAAGTAAAAGTTGTTCGATAGCCTGAACGAGCGTGTAGGCTCCGTCAGACGTATTCGATAAGACGGTGACGATCGTTTCCGATTGTGGATAATAGGCGGAATGAAAGCTGACACCCGGGTCGTAACCCATGATGTGCCACTTCTCGTGCAAGGCATCGAGTCGTTTTAGCCAGACGCCGTAACCATAAGACGCAACATCGTTGACTTTGACGTGGGGATGAAACAGTTGTGCGGTCATCGATTCAGACAGCAACTGATGCGTCAGAAGACTTCGCCAGAAACGTTCCATATCTGATGCTGTGAGGAAGGCGCCGCCATCTGGTCCGCCAATGATTGGTAACGTATAGTGGTTCGTTCGCCACGTACCGTCTTCATTCTCGATATGGCCGGTGGCTGTATCTGCCGGTAGGGAGTCGAGTCGGAAGTAACCAGACTGTGTCATTTGCGCACGAGCGAATATTTCGTTCGTCACGTAATCCGCGAAGGGTTGTTTCGTCAATTGTTCGATCACGAGACCGAGCAGGATGTATCCCGCATTGTTGTAATGAAAACGTTCGCCCGCAATGAACAGTCTTTTTTGGTCCTGAAACAACGGTAAAAAATCGATGGGACGACGCAAACGGTACATCGGGAAATCTTGAAAGACCTCCTCGAAATCGGTCATCGTCGATTCGTCAAAATAATCACCGATGCCTGACGTATGAGTTAACAGATGATGTACGGTCACGCCGTCTAGATCGATTCCTATGTCCGGTAAAATCGTCGCGACGTGTTCGTCGAGTGCAACCTTTCCTGCCTCGACTAATCGTAAGATGGCGACCGCCGTGAAAAGTTTCGCACCAGAGGCAATTCCGAATCGCGTCGTTTCTTTATTCAATACACGGTAGCCCCGATGTGCGAATCCGTTAGCATGACTAAAGATTTGTTCACCTTGCTGGTGGATGGAGACCGCCCCTTCGAGGTGCATGAGCTCCGGTAAAGCAATGAGTTTCTTGTACACGTTCATCATCCTCTCTGTTTCCCATCCTATCGAATTCATTCATGCAAGAAAAGGGAATTATAAGAAAAATTTGAAAAAAATGAAACTTTTTAAACGTGTCGCGTATCTAATAGGGGAGTGATTGCAAAAAAGGAGGATGCCGATGTGTTTCGAAAGTCAGGTGCAGCATTATCCGACGTTGCTTTTGAAGCAGCTTTATTCGCAGAAGAAGACTATGTTTACCGTATTTCCTTCATTTATCTGAAAGAGGAGGCGGCAGCGCTTGAGAACGTCCAAGAGGTCGCGTACCGGGCATGGCGTGGGCGAAAGAGTTTACGGGATGCTTCGTATTTTAAGACGTGGTTGACGCGCATCACGATGAATTGCGCTTTCCAGCAACATCGAGCGTCGTTTCAGCCGCTCGCGATCGAACCCAGTCAAACGACGTCGTTTGAAGAGCGTCTCGTCGATCGCTTGTACTTGGACGATTTACTGGATGTCCTCGAGCCGACCGAGCGATCAATCGTCTACTTCCGGTATGAAGAAGATTTGTCATTGCAAGAGATTGCGCAAACCTTCAATGTGCCACTGAGTACGATCAAAAGCACGTTGTACCGCGCACTCGAGAAAGTACGACGACAGAAGGGGATGAGTCTATGAATCACGAGCCAAAAATCTTGATCGACGTACCGTCATCCGTCAGGCAACGGACAATGCAAGGTATCCGCAAAGCGAAACGGCGCCGGCGCTCGTTACAAGCTGCTTGTCTCGCTGCCGGTCTGACAATCATCGGCTTTAGTTCCTTGCATGAGACCGTTCCCGAGCAATCGTCGCAATCGATGGTCGTCGGCATGTATTATGATGAACAGTTGTACACGGTAGCAAAAAAAATCACGAATTCAGACTGGCAACAGCTGAGAGGGAAACGACTTGGCGTCACGGATGATGTCTTGACCGATACGAAACTAGAACAGGACACATCTGATTTTGCGTCGAACCTCGATGCGTTTACCGTCTATCAAGTCAAGGACGATCCGGTATCTGAGCACGTGCTGGTCGTCGGTGAGGAAGAAGGTCGGGAACGGGTGATGATTCTGTCGCCCACACGATAAGGAGGGAGAGAAATATGAACATCCGGTCTTGGACAACAGACGATCTACCGCAATTGGTCGGATTGATGACGCAACTTGGTTATCCGGCATGCGAGGACGTCTTACACGAACGATTTTCGCGGGTCACCCGTCATCCGGATTATGACTTGCTTGTGCTAGAAGACGACGACATCCTTCTCGGCTGCGTCGGTCTGTTTCAGGCGCAAGCGTTCGAGCATGATACGACCTATGTCCGAATCGTCGCGTTTGTCGTCAACGCAAAACATCGTCGGCGGGGAATTGGTCGCCACTTGATCCAAGCAGCGGAAGACTGGGCGCATGCAAGAGGAGCAACTGCCGTTTTACTGAACAGCGGTAATCGACCAGAACGCGAAGCAGCTCATCACTTTTATCAAGCGATGGGCTACAGCGTAACGAGCACGAGTTATTCGAAATCATTGGCTTCATCGTGATTTACGGAAACCATGGAAAGCACGAAATCCTTGTTGTTCATAAAAAGAAGCAGACTGACGGGTTGCCAGGAGATCGATCCGCGTCGGATAGGTAAGTTGTAAGTGATCGAGTAACTGTTGTCCGTACCCACGCTTGCGTGCGTTTCGGCTGACGAGGAGCTCACAGACGAACGTCGTCACCGAACCGTCCGTTAAGGCGCGGACATAGGCAAGGATTTCTCCGTCAGATTCAAGGACGAAAGCGGCATTTGCTTTCATCCACGCGTTGCGGGTCCGCTCTTGATCAGCGACGAGATCCTGCCATCCTTCTAATGCGTTCAATCGATGAATCTGCTCAAAATCGTCAGGTTGGAAACGGCGAATCTGTTCCGTCATGGCTGGTTCTCCTTTCGTATCAGGTCTTGGAGTGGGGAAGGTAACTGGCACCAGTCCGAAAATTGCGTGTCAGTCAATGGAACATCGCCTGTGCGCTTCCAAATCGCCTGCATGCCGAGGGCGCGTGCCGGTAAGATGTCGTGGTCGTAATTGTCGCCAACATAAAGGACTTCGTCCGGGCGAACACCTAAACGATCCGTTAAGCGAAGGAAAAATATCGGATCCGGTTTACGGACGCCTTCTTGTTCCGAAATCCCAATCTGCGTAAAGGAGGGAGACAGTCCGATTGCGTCACAGACGGCACGTTGGAACGTCGTCCGACCGTTCGATAGTAAGCCGATGGGTAGCTCAGTCGGTAATTGCGCAAAAAAGGCGTCGACTCCCGGAAAGCTCCGTGCGAAGATCGGATAACGCGTCACGTAGTCGTGTAGCAGTACTTCAACAGAAAGCGGCAATTCAAAGCGACGAATCATTTCCGCATAGACGACGTCCTTCCAGACGCGTCCTTCTTGATCAAGCAATAAGAACGTCGTGATATAGTCGTCGATCAGAACATGCGCAACTTCACGAAAACGTTGATGCTGATCCCGAAGGAAATAGGGAAGAGAACCGGACCGGTCATGTAACGTTTCGTCTAAATCAAACAATAAAGCACGAATCAAGGTAAACACCATCTTTCAAAGTATAGAGGAGTGATTATAATGGAACGAATTATGCAACATCAGGGAAAACAAGTGACGTATTATGACGACGGTTCGACAGGTCGACCGTTGTTACTCCTACCCTCGCTCGGTGGGACGTATCAGGACTGGGCGGACATTCTGACGAAACTGACACCGGACTACCGCGTCGTCAGCTTTCATCCACACGAATGGTCGGGCGATTACATCGACGGGACGACCGGCATCTTACGGCAAATCAATCAGTTTCTTAACGCGACGAATATTGCGACTCCGGTCACACTCGTCGGTCATTCGTACGGTGGACTCGTTGCGCAAGCTTTTGCTCTACATCATCCAGAACGTGTCGCCGGTCTCGTTCTCGTGGATGCGACGTCCGTTGATTTAGCAGAACTCGATCAGCTGGATACACCGATGCTCGACCGAGAAGGGGATGACGCCGTCTGGATCGATCGGTTCGAAGAACTATCAAAAGCAACTGATTTACGTGACCGTTTCCCGGACGGGGATGACCGCACGGATTGGAACCCGGCGTATTACCGGTCGATGCATGCGATCATCTCGCAGTGGAAAGCTGATGCGAAAGATCTTCAACCACGCATGCGCGATCTCGGTGTTCCGTTGACCGTTCTTGGACGGGACAAAGCGCAGTCGATCGAAACGATGATGGCTGCTGGTTTTCCAAAAGACGAACTGGAGCAGATGGAAGGAAAATGGCAGGAATTGATTCGGCGACAGGCGAATCTATCCTATCAGGCGAACGTGACGTTCGTTCCGGGAACATCACACCTGATGCATCGCGATCGTCCGGACGTCATCGTAGACGCGATATTGACACTACATCAATTTAAGGAGTATACCGTATGACACGTATGTATGTACTACATGGTTTAATGGGAACGGCAGCAACACACTTTGCACCACAGCTATCCGCTTTAGCGGATGATTTTACGTTCATTCCGATTGATCTGCCTGGTCACGGAATGACGACGGAACCGGCAACGGAAGATTACTTATCACAAGCAACACGTGCCATCCGCGAACGGATGGCACAGGAAGGTCCAGGATGGATTCTCGGGTTGTCGCTTGGCGCAACGCTTGCGATGCAACTGGCACTCGATCCACCGGACGAACTCGAAGGGATATGTATCACGGGTTTTTCACCATTCATTCCTAAAGCGATGGAACCGCTGATGCGCAAGCAACGAGAGTTCTTCCTCGACCTCGAACAGCAGGCACCGGAAATTGCCGACCAGTTCGAACAGTTGCATGGTCCTGCCTGGAAAACGACGGCGCGGGCAGTCCTTGATTTGATGACGTTCCGTTTTCCGGCATTAACGGAAACGATGCTGCAGTCGATCACCTTACCGGTCGTCATCCTAAACGGAACGAATGAAACATACGAAGTCGACGCAACCGCGTTCGTTGCGGAACACGTGCCGAACGTCATCGTCTTACCGGTCGAGGGAGCCGGGCATACAGCGAATCTCGATCAACCGGAACGCTTCAACACCTTATTGCTTCAAGCCTATCAATCCATGCTGACGACTTAAGCGATCATTCATCTTTTCTTGATACATCTGCTCATCTGCCTCATGCAGGACGTCGTCGACACGGCGTCCTGTTGTCGTATGTACGGCGCCGATTGCGAGCCCGATTTCGTGTGTCGCGAACGTCGAGCGGACGTGTTCGACGAATCCCTCGAACAGCTCAATCGACGGACTCTCATCGATCAAGACGAATTCATCACCACCGATCCGGTAGCCATGGTCTGTCAAGCGGCGGATGCAAAGTCCTGTTTGTTCAAGCAAGGCATCACCGACCGCGTGACCGAACCGGTCGTTGAGCTCTTTTAGTTCATTCAAGTCAAGCAGAATCACCCCATACGCCGTCTTCTCTTGATCGAGTGTATGGACAGCCTCGTTGAAGGCATGGCGATTCCCTAGACCAGTCAAGGCATCGATCCGGTATTGATCGAGTAATGCCTGTTGTGATTTCAACTGCTCGTCAATGTTACGGATCACCCCTTGGATGGCAACGATCTGCCCATTTTCGCAAATGGGTGTCGCATACTCTTCGAACCAGACGTACGTTCCGTCATTGGTCCGCCAGCGTTGCCGAAACGGCTGATCGTAGTCACAATCGCCCGAAATCTTCGACATCAAGACTTCGATGTCTTCCGGATGAATCCGCGCGAAACACTCGTCCGGATCCATGTAGCTGGCTGCTGCCACGCCTTTCCCCATATGGTCATCGAGGGAAGGACTGATATAACGAAACCGATATTCCGGCTGCACTTCGAACACGTAGAAGATATCTTTACACAATGCGATCGTATCCGGCTGTTGCTGGCGGAATAACCGGAAACTAATCAACATGATAAGACCACCTACAATCAATCCCAATACAAATATGACGTCCACCTCCTCTACTCATCGACCATCATATCATAATTGGGTTTTATTATCTATAATTTACAAAAAACACTCTACTCCAATCGTAGAGTGTTTTTTGATTAATTAAGCTCAATGCAGACACGAAATCCTCGGCTCGCATAATAGGAATCCGCTCCGTTGTGATAGATGAACGTCGTCTCATAACGACGATCTCCGAACAAGGCGCCACCTTTTTGACGGATCAGGTCTGGCGTCTTAAGCCAGCTGGAGGTTTTTTCGTCAAACGAAAACTGCGTCTGTAGTTCTTGATACTGTTCTGGTGTTAAGAGGTGCACCTCTAGCGTCTCAATCATCGACTCGACACTTGCTGCGGACGCATTTTTCTTTCGACCAAGTCGAGCGGATTCGTCCAAACAGACGCTTCGACGACCAACTGGACTCTCTTTGGCAGTGTCGACGATGACGAGTCGTCCATTAAGAGCTACGACATTCGGCTCTCCACCTGTCTGTTCCATCCAAGCAAGGGCAGTTCGTTTCGAAGGCGTCAGGCGAGACTCGAGCACGTCATATGAAAGACCCTCGTGGCGTTCAGGAGTAGCCTCAAAGCGATCACGAAACATCGTGAGTTGCTCATCCATCGGTAAAACCTCACTTTCCTAGTTCGTTTTTTCCATTATTCAATGAATCCGTTTCCAGTGCAATCGTTTAGTGACTGAATAAGTCAATCTGAAGACAATTGACAAATGAAATCGGACTGCCTACACTAATTGTACATATCCGGTTTCTGTTGCGATCGCGCGTACAGGAACGACATTTAGGAGAGGAGCCCAACCGTATGCGCTGGATCAGTTATGCGGCTGTTGTGACGATTCTTTCGTTCTTAGCGTTCACAGCATATTCGTTCTTGACGACGATCGACTTTGAGATCGTCTATCAATTCGGAACGTTTGCGATGACGTTATCTTATTTTATCTTTGGTTTACCAATGTTGTGGATCGTCCGTCATTATCCATTGACCCTTCGTTTACTCATCTACGTGACGACGAGTAGTGTCGTCCTGTTTCTTTTCATTGGTTTGTATGAAGCGTGGCATGATGCATCGCTGTCTCCGCTACCACCAACCGGAAGCATGATTCAGTTCACGGCTCTTGCCTGTCTATTATTCGTTTTACCGTATGAGATCGTCTATCGTAAAAATTTCGTTTCCATTCAACCACGTGTTTCTTGACAGTATTCTTGTTCCTCAAGAATGCTGTTTTTTATTTCCTTTCATTTAGAAGGAATTCCCAATAAATTCTTGAATAGTACGTTATCACGAATTTTGGAGGGTTACATATGGAAGGAACATTTCAATGCAAACAGATGGGAAAATCATTTTCGGGAGACGGAGTCGAGACACATGCGTTACAAGACATCGAAGTGACGCTTGAAGCAGGTGACTTCATCTCGATCATCGGTCCATCAGGTTCTGGAAAGTCGACGTTACTCAGTTTGATCGGGACACTAGATCGTCCGACGAGTGGGGAGTTGCATTATGACGGAAAGCCGATCAATAAATTGAACAGTAAGGAACTATCCGATTTTCGTTTCGAAAACATCGGCTTCATCTTCCAGCAGTTTCATTTGATTCCGACGCTGACGGCGCTTGAGAATGTCATGGCGCCTTTGTTCGGTCGAAAAGTACCATACGATAAAAAAGAACGCGCCGAGCAGTTACTCGCGCAAGTCGGTCTCGCCGATAAAGCAGGCAGCTTGCCGTCGCAACTTTCCGGTGGACAACAACAACGGGTCGCCGTTGCCCGAGCACTCGTCCATGAACCGAAATGGTTGCTTGCCGACGAGCCGACAGGGAACCTCGATACGGATACAGGAGAAATCATTTTCAATCTTTTACGATCATTAAACGAAGAAAAAGGCTGCGGCGTCCTGTTCGTCACCCACGATCCGGCACTTGCCGAACGGGCGAACCGAACGATCGAGATGCGAGATGGCGTCATCATCGAAGATCGTCTCGTCCGTGTCTGAGCCTCGTTTTTGAACTCCGTTCCTCCACCCTTTACACTGAAAGGGTAGAGGAGGAATGCGTGATGCGACTAGGAATACTGGATCAAGTACCGTTACATGAGGGCGATACGGTCGAAGCGACGATGGAAGCGACGGAACGACTCGTCTTAGAAGCCGAGCGACTCGGTTATGAACGGTACTGGTTCGCCGAACATCATAATACGAACGGTTTGCTCAGTGCGGCACCGGAGTTGTTCATCGCCCGAATGGGTGCGAAGACGTCAAAAATCAAGCTTGGTTCAGGTGGAGTGTTGTTGCCGCAGTATCATCCACTGAAAGTCGCCGAGAGCTTTGCGACGCTCGATGCATTTTATCCGGGACGGATCGAACTCGGGATCGGTAATTCTCCGGGCGGGAGTGAACGGACACGACTTGCGTTGACGGATGGAGAAGAAAACCGGGCGGCGGAGTTTAGTCGACTCGTCAATGAAACGGCGGGCTTCTTAACAGACAGTCTATCGAATCGACACCCGTACCGGATCGTCAAGACGACACCGCGTGACCGAAAACCGTCGCCGATCTCGATCTTGGGTCTGTCGCCACGTAGCGCGCGGATTGCAGCAGAACAAGACCGTGGTCTCGTGTTTGGTCACTTCATCAATCCGGATCGTTGGGAAGAGACGCTCTCGACATATCGCGAGGCAGGCGGGAAGAACGTCATCGCCTGTGTTTTCGTCATTTGTGCTCCGACACAAGAAGAAGCAGAACGTCTCGCTCGAACACAGGATGCCTGGATTCAAGGCGTCCGACTCGGGAATTCGATCGTTCCGTCATTTAAGACGACAGAAGCAAAGGTCTGGAATGACGTGCAAGCGGAGCGGATTCAGAAAGATCGCCGGCGAGCGATTGTTGGGACACCGGATGTCGTTGTGCGAGAACTTGAGGTGTTAGCAACCCGTTATCAAACGGATCAATTTTTACTGATCAACAATGCCTTTGATCAAGAAAAACGATTACAGTCGTACCAGCTCATCGCGGAACGACTACTCTAAACAGAACAGGACCCCTCGTTAGCTGTTTGGCTAATGAGGGGTCCTGTCTACAAATCTACAAATCTACAAATAATTAACGTTGAGCCGTTGGACGAATCAAGATCTCGTTGATCGCAACATCCTCTGGTTCGTTAACGGCATAGGCGATGGCACGCGCAATCGCGCTCGCATCGATGGCTTTTAAGTCACCAATTCCTTGTTTGATCTCGTCATCCGAGATATGGTCCTTCAATTCCGTATCGACTGCTCCCGGTGAGATGATCGTTGCGCGGATGTGATTGTCGACCGATTCTTCCTTACGAAGACCTTCCGTGATGGCGCGAACGGCGAATTTCGTACCACTATAGACGGCGCTTGACGGCATGACTTCGTGACCTGCGACGGACGAGATGTTGATGACGTGCCCGCTTTTTTGTTCGCGCATGTACGGGAGGACGGCTCCGATTCCGTGGAGAACACCTTTGATGTTGACGTCGACCATCGTGTTCCATTCATCCTGTTGATTTTTATGGAGGTGTGATAGTGGCATCAATCCCGCGTTGTTGACGATGACATCAACTGAGCCGAACTTGTCTTTCGCAAGCTTAGCAAGTGCGTCGACTTGTTCGCGATCAGTGACGTCCGTCACTTGATAGACGGCTTGACCACCTTCTGCTTCAACGGCTTTGACGAGTTCTTGCAAACGATCTTCCCGGCGTGCAGCAAGAACGAGTTTTGCTCCTTGTTTTGCAAGTTCTTTAGCGGTTGCTTCCCCAATCCCGCTTGATGCCCCTGTAATGATGACGACTTTATCCTGAATCATCTGAACTCCTCCTTTTGAATAACGTACTCCTTGAAAGGTATTGCCGCTTTTATTGATTTAAAAACATTTTGTAGGAGGTTGCCTCGTGAAACAACAAACGTTTATTGGTATAGTGCTGATTAGTTTAGGGTTACTCTTCTCGCTGGATCCTTTCCGCCATCAACCACCAGCACCTGACGTGACGATTGAAAATCGTGAAGCAAAGGTGTACTTAGGAACTTATACGTGGTCGGGACTTTTTTTAGGAGAGACAGCTGATGCAAAGGTTGGACCCGTTGAACAAGTAAAAAAGAAACAAAGTGAACGCGTTGCACCGGAAGAACAGATGTCGATTCTTTTTCGAAATGGTCCGCATCCAAAAACTGTTGCCGTTGAGTTATGGTCCGTTGCAAATGGAAAAAAGCTTAAAACGTTTCAGGACGTAGAAAATATCACTTTACCAACGACCCGTGGAAAATATGTCTATCAGATTAGAGCAGGGTGGGAAGAAGGAAACGGTTATTTTGCCATTCCGATCGAAGTAGAATGATCATTTTCAAAAAACGTGTTGACGAAGTATACGGGAAATGATAAATGGATTAAAGTGTTGACCTCTTTTTAGTTGAAAGAGGTCTTTTTTCGTTAAATATAGTAAATAATCCACTTGTTTCGTTAATTATAGTCTGAATAATCAGAATATATGAACATTTTAACAAAAGTGTATGTAGATGTTTCGGGTTCGAATGAACGGGAATAAATACACCATACACATAATAGTTCATGTGTTGAATCACCTAGGTGAAAGAGGTTAACAATCGTAAAGGAGAGGTGCAGATGAATGGGTTCAATCGATTCTTACTCGTCATCATAGGCATACTCGGACTCGTCAGTGTCGGGCTGCTTGTGCTCGGTGTGTATGATGTTCCACGGCTCAGTTCATTGATTGAGCAGTGGCAGGATCAGCAATGGTATAGCTATACCGTTCTATCCATCGGAGGATTTTTAGCATTCGTATTCGTCATTCTATTATTCACAGGATTATTCAGCCGCTCGAAAGGTCAACGTCTGTTGATTCAAACGGGTGACGGAACGATCACGATTTCAAAGGAAACGATCGAACGGACGGCTTTGGAGTCGATTCGTGGGATTGGAGGCGTACGGACACCGCGAGTCCATGCCGACATTCACTCGAAAAAAGAGACGGTCGCTTTAAAAGTCGATTGCTCCGTCTTCGGGCAAGAGGGACTGCCGACGATCGCGAAGGATATCCAAGAACGCGCTAAACAAGCCGTCGAATCCTTACTCGAGTTGCCGGTCACGAGTACGAAGGTCACAATCAGTGACACGAAAACAAAAACATCGGAACGTGTCGTCTAAGAGAGGAGAGGGAACATGAAGACAAGGGAAGCACTTTACCCGTATCGGTTCCGACTGATCGGAGGACTTGTCGGTCTAATCCTCGCCATCTTATTCTTGACGATTGGCTTTGGTCCGACAATTCTCATCGTTGCCTTCGCCGCGATCGGATTCTTGATTGGGAAGTGGCGCGATGGTGCGCTCGATATCGAAGGGTGGATTCAGTTCTTTCAACGGGACTGATTCATATATATCTAACTACACATTCAAAAGGAGAGATTTCAAATGGCAAACGAAGTAAACACAACAACTGAAAACGAAGTGGTACGCGAGAATAAATTGACGTTCGAAGATCAAGTTATCAAAAAAATCGCAGGGATCGCATCGAATGAAGTGACAGGCATCTTGTCAATGAGTGGTGGATTCATGAGTGGACTGACGGATCGTCTCCGGAGTTCGGAAGACATCACGAAAGGAATCGGTGCTGAAGTCGGCGAACGCCAAGTCGCACTCGATTTGAAAGTCATCGTCGAATACGGTAAAAACATTCCGTCAATCTTCCAAGAGACGGTCGCTAAAATTAAAAAATCGATCAGTGACATGACAGGACTTGAAGTCGTCGAAGTCAACATGCACGTCGAGGACGTCATGACACGCGCTGAATTTGAAGCAAAAAATAAATCGAACAACGAACAAGAAGAAAAGAGCCGCGAACTGCAATAAGCAAGTCCAAAGATCCGACGAACTCGTCGGGTCTTTTTTTCATGTATTCATAACATGACTTCATCTCAAAAGTAATGGTTGGATAGGTTACGATAGTTATAAGAATGATCATTATATAAGGAGGCATCGTATCTTTGAAACTAAACGATCCGTATTATATCTGTCCTGTGTGTGGATGCAATAAACTTGAAGATCCACCATATTATGAACACTTTGCGGGGAGTAACGAAATTTGTCCATGCTGTGGTTTCGAGTTTGGTGTAGATGATTTCGACTGCGCGGATATAGACATGAAACAGTTGTCAGACGAAGAAATCATAAAACAAGCACACGAAATCTATCGACAAAACTGGATCAATCATCAATTTAGATTATTTAATCCGAGCATGTTCCGAGAATCGGAGAAAACCGGAAAGCAGCTCAACGTCGATGTCGCATTGAAACAATTGCAACGCATTAACTGCAGGACCTGACGAAAATCGTCGGTTTTTTTTCATGGAATCGACATGACGTTTGACTAAACTAGAGCCTTTTTCGGGAATAGATTAGTATCACGATAAACGAAAGGATGATTCATGATGCGACTAACAGGTAAAACGATCATCGTCACGGGAGCTGGCTCAGGAATGGGTGAAGCCATGGCCAAATTGTTTGCACAAGAAGGCGCACGGATCGTCGCAGCGGACATTCGATTGGATACCGTCGAACGGATCGTCTCTGCCATCAAGGCAGCGGGTGGAGAAGCGATGGCTGTTGTAAGTGATATCGCCGAGCCTAACGCAGCAACAGAACTCGTCCAACAAGCGCTTGAGGCTTACGGCAAACTGGACGTTCTCGTCAACAATGCCGGTATCATGGACGGAATGGAGGGAGTGGAAGACATCTCCGATGAACGCTGGGATCACGTTCTCGCCGTCAATACGACGGGAACGATGCGTCTGATGCGCGAAGCGGTCAAGCATTTCAAGGAAGTAAAAGGTGGTGTCATTTTGAATAACATCTCGATCGGTGGTCTGAACGGTGCCCGGGCAGGAGCAGCCTATACCGCTTCCAAACATGCCGTCATTGGTCTGACGAAGAATACCGCCTTCTTTTACGCCGGAGAGGGAATCCGCTGTAACGGGATCGCACCTGGAGCCGTCGAGACGAACATCGGCCAATCGATGACGAACCTGAATGAATTCGGGATGGGCCGCGCAATGCTTGGCATGGGACTCAATCCACGTGCCGGTCAGCCGGATGAGATCGCAAAATTGGCATTGTTCCTCGTGTCTGACGAGGCAAGTTTTGTTAACGGGGCGATCGTCGTCGCCGATGGTGGATGGAGTGCGTATTAATAATCGTATCTTATTTACTAGATTACAGTTTAAAATGGCAGGAACCTGTCGATATAAGGGATAATATGACAAAAGGAGCATTATGACCTTGAGTTTGAATCCGGGGAGGAATCGGCATGTCGATGCAAGAACAGGCAGCACACGTCACCGACACACAAGTCATTCGAGCAATCGAGCAAAATCTGGCAATCATTCGCTTCGACGATCGACGGAAAGTCGCATATGTCAACGAGTTGTTTGCCCGGACGATGGGGTATGAAGTGGAAGAGCTAATCGGTAAATACCACCGTGACCTTTGCTTTCCTGCGTACGTCAATAGTCCAGATTACGAGTTATTTTGGCGCAAATTGATGCAAGGCATCACCTATCAGGACAAGATTGAACGCCGGGCTGCCGATGGGCAACAAAAATGGCTCGAAGCGACGTATATGCCGATCTATTCGGATGACGGGCGCCGGGTTGTCGGTGTCTCGAAAATTGCATCGGACATTACGATTCGCCAACAGGACGTCTTACGGATGGCAGCTGAACTCAACGAGACGTCCGCGTTCTTGACTGTCAAATCGGAGAGTGGTCGTCAGGACGGTCTGAACGTGCTGGCGACCGTCCAACAAGTCGAGGCGGAGTCCGTCGAGAATCTGTCGAGCCTTGTTGCCTTACGGAAGGATGCGAATTCGATCACCGATATCGTCAAGACGATCCGTGATATTGCGGCGCAGACGAATCTACTCGCCTTGAATGCGGCGATCGAGGCGGCACGTGCTGGCGAACATGGGCGTGGGTTCGATGTCGTCGCGACCGAAGTCCGAAACCTGTCGAACAAAGTGTCCCACTCAATCGGGGAGATTAAGAACAACATTGAAGGGATCGTTGAGCGGATTGAAGATGTTTCGCACAGCATCGAGCGCATTTCCTCTAAGGTCAAGGACAGTACGGGTCAACTCGAGCATACGGTCAGTGAGTTCGATCAATTGGCTGATTCAGCGAAACAACTCGAGCGTCAAGCAAAACAATTCGTCGACGTCTTATAAGAAATACACCGCTACCGAATCACACGAGCTGTTCGCTTGTAGTTGATTCGGTATTTTTTTGATGGCGAATTCAATATAGAGAAATAGAAAAGACGCTTGTTAAATCGGAATCGTTACGATATGATGTAAAACGTAATTATTCCGAATTAAAGGTGGAGAACAATGTCTACATATAAAACTGCGAGCCTCATCGGCAGTGTCTTCCTCGGTTTGACACTTGCCGGTTGTGCTGCTTCTGATAAGCCACAAGAGCAAAACCATTTGACGTTTGTCTATAACTTCGCGACACAATCGCTCGATCCGCATCGGGATAGCAGTTATGTTCCGCTTCGCGCAGGGGTGACGGAGACGCTCGTCCGTCTTGATGACGAACGATTGACGGTCGAGCCATGGCTTGCGAAAAAATGGTCCTACGAAGGAAAGCGAACATGGCGGATCGTCTTACAGGAAGACGTGACGTTCCATAATGGGAAACAACTTGATGCGGCAGCCGTCAAATCGTCTCTCGAACGCTCAATCGACGAAAATCCAGGTGTCAAGAATGCCTTGAATATCGAGACGATCAAAACGGACGGACCCGATCTGCTCATTCAAACGAAGACGACATATCCAGAGTTCATCTCGGAACTCGTCAATCCGAACACAGCAATCATTGACACGAAAGCGAGCGGGGTGACGAAGGAACCGATGGGAACCGGTCCGTTCCAAGTCGAGCGGTTCGCTCCGGGAACAAAAGTCGAGTTAAAACGTTTCAAGTCCTATTGGCAAGAACAAGCGAAACTTGATTCCGTTGATTTTGTCTTCAACGAAGATGCTGGCGCACGGACGAACGCTTTGCGTGCCGGACAGGCGGACATCGTCTATCGACCGGAAATCGAGAGTGTCAAGCAGTTGAAGTCTGAAGGGTTGACAGTCCAAGCGACGGATACGTTCCGTGTCCATCAGTTGACAATGAATGTCGCGAACGGTCCGATGCAATCGCTTGAAGTCCGACAGGCAATGGATGCTTTGATCAATCGAAAGCAACTCGTCGATCACGTCCTCCAAGGATATGCGGTGCCAGCACGTGGTCCATTCCTATCGTCATTCCCATTTGCTCCGAACTATCCGCAACAAGAGCAGAAGACGCCTGAGGAATGGCTCAAACAAGCCGGTTATACGAAGCAAGATGGACGGATGCAAAAGGACGGTCGTCCTTTAAAGCTGACGTTATTGACGTATGCGGCTCGACCAGACCTGCCGTTGATCGCTCAAGTCATTCAAGATGACGCGAAAAAGATTGGTGTCGCGATCACGATTAAACAGATCGATGTCCCAGAAGAATACATGGCAAGTAACCGGGACTGGGATATCGCGACGTACAGCAATCTGACAGCTCCGCGTGGGGATGCTGGATATTATTTGAACGCGACCTATCATCCGAACGGGGGACTGAACTTCAGTCGTGTCGCGGATCCGAAGTTGACGAAACAGATCGAGACGTTAAATGAAACGATTCAGATCGAGGAGCGTTCACGGCTTGCGGAGCAAATCGCGCGATATGTCGACGAGAAACGCTACAATAGCTTCTTGCTCCATCCTTCAACACTCGTCGCCTATGACAGCAAACGCGTCAAAGGATGGAAAACGGAAAAGAGTGAATATTACATGATCACGAACACGTTGCAGGTGACCGATTGATGCGTTCGATCGTCAAACGACTGCTATCGCTGAGTCTATTCACTCTACTCATCACGTTCAGTTGTTTTGTCTTGTTACGGTTACTGCCGGGTGATCCGGTCTTGACGTTATTGAATATCGATGAATTATCAGCAACGCCCGAACAAATCGAGGCCGCGCGCCGTGAATTAGGATACGATCAGCCGATGCTCGTCCAGTACGTCCGTTGGCTGCAAGACATATTTACCTTACATCTCGGAAACTCGTTACAGACGGGACGACCGGTCATTGAGATGTTGTTAGAGAGTTATCTCGTGACAGCGGAGCTGGCACTTGGTGGTCTTACGATCGCTTTATTAATCGCCTTACCCCTAGGAATCGGTAGCGCCTTGACGACGCGCCGAAGCGTCGTCCGTCTCGCGCACCTTGTCAGCATGAGCGGAGCGGCCGTGCCTGGTTTTTGGATCGGTCTGTTGCTCGTCGACCTGTTTGCCGTCCGTCTCGGATGGTTACCTGTAATGGGACGGGAAGGGATGACGTCACTCGTCCTCCCGGCTCTATCGCTCGGCTTTCCACTTGCGAGCGTCTATATTCCATTGATTCGACTGAATCTACGCCGTGAACTGAACCAACCGTACATCGAGTTGGCACGGATGCGTGGGATATCCGAGCGAACGATCCTTTGGCGTTATGCGTTACGCGGCAGTGTGCCACCGGTCCTGTCCGTGTTTGGTCTGACGCTCGGCAGTCTTGCCGGGGGTGTCGTCGTCCTCGAAGTCCTGTTCGCGTATCCAGGTGTCGGAAAATTAATGGTCGATGCGATTTTGCAACGCGATTACCCACTGATCCAAGGGTACATCTTGCTGACGACAGGCATCATTCTTGTCTTGCATCAAGGTATCCGGTCGCTAAACCGGGCGTTACGACCAGATTGGCAGAAGGGAACACATACATGAAAAAAAGATGGTTTATTTTCGGGGGATGTCTACTCATATTTATTTCATATACCGTATATATTAATCCGTTTAATACCAACGTAGCGAAAAGACTTGAGCCTGCTTCATTTGAACATTGGCTCGGAACAGACGGTTTAGGACGAGATTTCGCAGCTCGTCTTTTTTTAGCTGGTTTGATATCCTTAGGTTTCAGCCTACTTACTGTGTTGCTCACAGCGTGCATCGGTACCTGCCTTGGTTGTCTAGCCGGTTTTTATGATGGACGTCTCAAGCGGTGGATTCATCGGTTAGAAGATGGTCTCGTGATTTTTCCAGACACCGTTCTAGCACTCGTTATTGCCGGACTATTTGGTGCTAGTCCTCAAAGTTTGATCTTTGCGATATTACTCATCAAATGGATTTTCTACGCGCGATTAAGTGAGACACTCGTGACCGAGACGATGCAAAAGCCATACATCAGCATGGCACGCATCAACGGGTTAACAGACAGGATGATCTTACGACGCCACATCCTTCCGACTATCATTCGGCAAGTCGTCGTGTTAATGAGTTTGGATGTCGGCAAAGTCATCTTATTCTTATCGGCGTTCTCTTATATCGGGCTTGGTGTCCAAGCACCACTGCCAGAGTGGGGAGCGATGTTGAACGAAGGACGTCCTTATTTCAGTTCGGCACCCCGGCTCATGCTTTTGCCAGGTGCGTGCATCGTCTTGACCGTCGTCGCGACGATGGGATGGACGCGGTGGATGAAGAAAAAAGGAGGACACGTAAATGATTCAGATTCGGAGCTTACACGTTCGGGCGAAACACGTCCTTCTGCATGACGTGAATCTATCGCTACCGGCTCACCAATTCATTTGTCTCGTCGGAGCGAGCGGGAGCGGTAAGACGCTCTTGCTGAAACGATTACTGGATCGATTGCCGGACGGGATGTCGTCGAAGGGAGAAGTCATCTCGGACGAACCCCTGCGACGTTGTCTCGATATCGGTTACATACCGCAGCAGTATACCGATGCGTTTCTTCCGTTTTTAACGATGCGTCAGATGTTACGGGATACATATCGCGCACATGGGCGCAAGATCAATCATCCTTATATCGATGACGTCTTGCGAACACTTGAGTTGGACCCGACCTGGTTGGACCGATATCCAGGAGAGTTGAGCGGTGGGCAATTGCAACGGTTTGCGATCCTGTTTGCCGTCGCCTTAAAACCACGGTTGATTTTAGCGGATGAATTAACGACGGCACTCGATCCCGTCTTGACACGTCGTTTACTCGACTGGTTGACCGAATACCAACACCAGTACGGGGCAACGATTTTGTTCGTCACCCACGAATTAGGACCTGCCTTACATTACGGGGAGCAACTCGTCTTAATGCAGGATGGACGAATCGTCGAGACGGGAACACCACAGATGATCGAGCAAAGTCGTCATCCGTTCACGATGAGCTTGATGCAAGCGCATCGTACATCACTGGAAGAAAGGAAGAGTTCATGTCACCAGTCTTATCCGTAACAGATCTTACTTATCAGATAAAGGGTCAGTCTATCTTGTCGAATATCTCATTTCACGTGACGAAAAAGGCGTCGATTGGCATCATCGGGGAGAGTGGGAGTGGCAAGACGACACTCGGACGATTGATCCTCGGTCTGCTCAAACCCACGCATGGTTTGATTTCCTTACATGAAAAGGCTTTTCCGAGTGGGCACCGAAACGAGCGACGAGCTATTCAAGCCGTCTTTCAACATCCTCTCGCTTCCTTTAACCCAGAATGGACGGTGCGGGAATCGATTCTTGAACCGTTTCGTCGGCATCGTCCGATCTTGCGGCATTTCCCAGCGACGTCAGAAGAAAATCTCATTACAGCCCTCGCACTTGCTGTCGGGGTCGAGGAGCAGTTATTCGATCGAGTGCCCCATCAATTGAGTGGGGGACAAATTCAGCGTGCCGCGATCGCCCGCGCGATTTCGATTGAACCCGACATCATCGTGATGGATGAGCCGACGACGGGACTTGATGTCGTCTCTCGGGCGCAGATCATCGAGCTACTGGAACGCTTGCAGCAGACACTCGGTGTCAGTCTTGTATTGATCTCGCACGATATTGATTTCATCCGGCGCCTCTGTTCGGAAATACTCGTCTTACGTGACGGTCGCGCTGTTGATTTGATTGATCGATTGGAATCAGGTGGTGCGTATACCCAACGATTCGTCGAGGCCGGAACATGGTGAACGCACAACCGACCCACAAAACGTACTGGTTACTCGCGTATCCGCTGATTCTCTCAAGTATTGCGACACCCTTGCTTGGTGTGACCGATACGATCGTCATCGGTCAATCCGGTGATCCGCGGGCGATCGGCGGCATCGCCGTCGGAGCCGTCTTCTTCAATACGATTTACTGGTTGTTCGGTTTCTTAAAAGTGAGTACGACAGGATTCAGTGCCCAAGCAAGCGGGGCGAATGACATACATGCCTTACGGACGTCCCTCTACCGACCGTTGTTTCTAGCAGCCTGCATCGGTCTACTTATCCTGTTGTTTCGACAGCCGCTCGAGCAAATCGGACTGTACTTACTTGCACCACCCGCTGACTTGCTAGACGCGGTCAAGACGTATATCTCATACCGGATGATCGGCGCACCGTTCGTGTTGATGGGTTATGCGTTACTCGGCTGGTTGATTGGTACCGGTCAGGTCAAGCACGCCTTGTTCGTCCAATTGTTCAGTACAGGAGTCAATGTCGTTCTCGATATCGGATTCGTCTACGGATTGGATGCCGGTGTTGCTGGAATCGCGGTTGCGACCGTCATCGCGGAGATCAGCATCGTCGTCTGTAGTCTGTACCTGATTCGTGGTCATTTGGCGATGACGCGTGATGAATGGCGCGCCTTGACGGCATGGCAAGCGTACCGTCAATTCTTTCAAGTCAATCGTGACTTGTTCATTCGCACGATTTTCCTTCTACTCGTCACCGGCTGGTTCACACGTGCTGGTGGACAATTCGGACCGGATATCCTCGCAGCCAACGCGATCCTGCTACAAATCCAGTATCTGATTTCTTACTGGTTCGGTGGACTCGGTCATGCGTCAACGGTTCTCGTCGGTCGGGCGAGAGGGCATCAGGATCAGGCAGGATACCGGAAGAGTGTCCGTTTGGCACGGACGTTTGGATTCTACTCGGTCGTCTTCTGGTCACTGGTGCTCCTCTTCCTTGAGACACCGCTCCTACAGTTGTTCACTTCAGAAGAGGCAATTCTAGACGCGGCGCGCGATTATTACTTCTGGATCATCATCCTACCGCTCCTCGCCGGTTGGGCGATGATCTATGAAGGAATCTTTGCCGGGCGGGTTGAAGCAACACCCGTTCGGAATTCGATGATTCAAGCAGGAATTGGTTTTGCGGTCGTCCTCCTGCTGACACCGACTTTTGGAAATCAGGGCGTCTGGGCAGCGTTTTTGACGTTCTTCTTGATTCGCTCCTTATCGTTGATTCTCGTAGAAGCAAGACGATGAAAAACCCGCTGTTTCCCTCGCGCGCAAAGGGAACAGCGGGTTATTTGTCGTCGATCGCTAAAGGACGGACGAAGAGGGCGTTCAAGTGATGGACGAGCACATGACGCAGGCGTTCTTTTGGTAATCGTTCTGGTCGAAACAGAGCATGAAAGGCTAACCCATCAACGAGTGCTGCGAGCCGTTCACTCTCAAGCTCAATGTCTAAGCCCGCGCGAAGTGTACCGTCCGGAATCTGTGTCAACAGTACTTGAACCATATGGTAGATATCGTCCGGATTTTCCGTCGCTTGCGATGAATACGCGGACATCATGAATTGAAACCAGACATGCATCTCGAGCTGATGCTCGGGTGCATAAGGTAAGACCTCAAGTAAGACGTCACATAACGTTTCTTCCGGGGTTCCTCCTTTCTCGAAAATGGTTGTGATGCGTGCTTGGACCCGTTCTTGGACGAGGTCCATCGAGAAGCGGAGCAACTCGTCCTGGGTCGTGAAGTAATATCGCAAGGCACCCAGTGAGAGTCCCGCTTCCTTGGCGATCGTCCGGACACTGGCTTGTTCAATACCGACTTGAGAAATCGTGCGCCACGTCGCTTCGGCGATGAGGCGTTTGCGTTCTTCGTGATTGACTTGTTTTGGCATGTCTCAAGTATATCATCTTTTTTAGCACGAATGTATTAAAAAGACTAGTCAAGCGATGAAAGAGGTGTTATCTTTATGATACAGTCGTATTAAAAAAGGAGAGGATTGATATGCAACTCGTCGCGTGGGCAATCGTCTGTTGTGAGATTCTATTTTGGGTATTCATCGTCGCCGGACTGATCGTTCGTTATGGATTCAGGCGCGAAAGACTCGGTTTTCGATTTATGGCGATGTCGCCGGTGATTGATATCGTCTTACTGGTCTTAACAGTGTTTGATTTAAGTCGCGGCAGTACCGCAACGCTCGCGCACGGACTTGCTGCGATCTATATCGGTGTCTCACTCGCTTTCGGGAAGCAGATGATTGCCTGGGCGGATGGAGTCTACCGCCGTTTTGTCCTAAAAGAGCACGTAGCAAAAGAACGGATATCGCGTGCGCGACGGGAACGCAACGGTTTCTATCGTCACGTACTAGCCTTTTTGATTGGTGGTACGTTACTCGGTGCCATGATTCTCTGGCTGGGAGATGCTGAGCAGACGGAGAGTCTTTTACGGACGTTACAACTGTGGGGGCTCGTCCTCGTGATCGATGGAATCATCTCGATGAGTTACACCGTCTTTCCGGCTCGATCCAAATGAAAAACGAACCTTGTCTGTCAGCGGTCGACAGTGAAGGTTCGTTCCCGAATCGTATTCGTATGGACTTGTTTACGGGCGTCGATCGAATCCCGAATGTGGATGATGTAGCGGCGTCCTTTTTTGTATCCAGAGCGCGGTGGTTTGATTCGGATTTCTTTGCCGTCAAGGACTTCAATCTCCGTTTGCATCCGTTCACCGTTCGAATCCGTCACGGTGACTGTTCGGTTCGAGACTTGCTCCTTCCGTAGTCCTTTCGCATATTCGATGTCGAAGGTATGGTACGAGGAGATGGAGCGGGCACGTGATTTGAAGTGCGGCTCATCCGTCCGTTCATCGAGAGTGCAGTAGCAACCCGTGAACAAAAGACTCGCCGAGAGGAGTATCGAAAATAGATGTTTCACGAAAACGCTCCTTTATGTATTTGGTAATTTTAGTATAAGACAAATTTTGGGTTACGACAATCCTTCTTGAGACCGAGTCGTTGATATCTATTAAATTCAAGCAGGTCCATGCTATAATCGACCGAGAGAAAGGAAGCGATACACCATGCCAGTACAACCAGACCAACGCGAGATCATCGTCTCGATTCGGACGAGTTATGATTTTAAAGCGGATACCGGTCGCGCAATCCGCGTCATCGAGTTTCACGGACGCCGGACGACACTGTTCGATACGTTCGAAGCGTCATCACCGAAACGGATGATCTTGATCGAGATGATTCGTGCCGTCCAATCGTTCAAGGAACCCTTCCACATCATCTTCAACGTCGAATGTAACTTCGGTTTCAAGTATTTGACGGATCAGCGGAAATGGGAAAACCGGGATGTCGGGAATACGTTCCTCGACTTGATTGAACAAGGTGGTCATACGTATGAATTACGAGACAGCTCGTTCTATGAAGGCGGAAAAGCCCTCCAAAAATGGCTCGGCAACACCTTAAAGCAAAATAGCTGAAAAAAAGGCTGATTCCATGATGGAGTCAGCCTTTATCCGTTGCATCGATTGTCTCGCTTTCGAGATATCGGTACAACGTACTTTTACTAATACCGGTCTGTTCGCGGATATCAGCGAGCGAATAGTTTTTACTTTGATACATCGCGATCGCGCGGCGGACATTTTCATCCGGCTTCCGCGGTCGACCGGTCTGCTTTCCTTGTTCTTTTGCTTTTGAGAGTCCGGCACGCGTCGACATGCTGATGACATCACTTTGCAGCTGGACCAGGTGGCGTGCCGTTTCAAGAAACGACAACGAGGCACGCTCGCTCGTCCGAATCTGTTCGCGGAGTGACCACAGCGTCGCACCGCGTGTCTCCATGTGCTCGAGCATCTCGATCAAGTGCCGCGTCGAGTCTGCTAAGATGTAGAGATGCGTGACGATGACTTCGTCTCCCGTCTGAAGTGTCTCGAGCATCTGTTCTAATTCCGTCCGTCGTTTGGCCGAATCATGCGTCTCGATGACACGTGTCGTCACATCAATCTTGTCGGCTTCCTCTTGTTGTGTAGAACAGTCTGGATCATCCGGATAGGGTCTCATGTAGAAATATTGCATGAATGGAGCTCCTCTCTGTCGATCACGATCGACGTCAGTTCCTCATCAGTATACCGTATTCTCACCTCCGTGCCGCAGAAAACCGAAAACATGCCTTTCTTCTCATGTTCGTATCGACTAATTTGTGGTAAATTGAGTGGAAGTAAGTTTCTCGGACTCATCCCGATACCATTCATTCTTTTTAAATGAGGTGCTCATCATGAACAAAGAAGATCATCAACTCGCCCGTCAGCTCTTGACGACCTATTTCATCGGTACACAATTAGCGACGGTCCATGTCGCAGGCTACGTCACGCTCGAATTCATCAATTTATTCGATACGACTGCGCCTGAACTACGACTTCGGATCGAGACGGATCGTCTGTTTTATGGCGATGTCGAGACGACACAGGACTGGGTCGTCCGCCATGCGACGAAGGAAGAGATGTTACACTTGATCGTCTCGCTTCACGCGGAACGCATCACCGGTGTCCGGATCGGAAAGACGGCACCGCACTTATTCCTAACGTTTAGCAACGGACAAACGCTCGTCCTGAACGGATCGGATACATATTATGAATCGTGGGCGATCGATATCGGTCTCGCGCCACACCGAGCCGACGCGACGATCGTTGCCGTACCGGGTGACGAACTGGCCGTCTTCTCCGGAATCGGTGAACAAGTTGAAGACTAAGTGGACACGCATGGAGTGGTGCGACTGGATCATGCCGCTCGTCGCGTCACGGTACCCGAATCACTGTGCTGTTTTACTTGCCGGTAGCCATACGCGAGGGCAAGCGACCGCACAATCAGATGTCGATGTGATCATTTTTGAAGCAAGTCGAGGTCAGGCGTACCGGGAGTCGTTCATCCATGACGGTGTCCCGGTCGAAGCATTCGTCCATTCCTTTGAGACGATTGCACATTTTTTCGAGAGTGATCGGGAACGTGGTCGCCCGTCCCTGCAACGAATGATTGCTGACAGTTGGACGATCGAGGATCATCCGCGACTTGCATCTATCCATCAGGAAGCCGTTCAACAATTGGCGGACGGACCGATTGCGTGGACGACTTCGGAACAAGAGCGCGCACGTTATTTTTTAAGTGATATGCTCGACGACTTCGAGAGTGTGACGAACCGCGCGGAAGGTCTAGCGATTGCGTCACGTTTATATGAACAGAGCATCGAGTTCGTCCTTCGCGCCAATCGTCGTTTCATTGGGCAAGGGAAGTGGGCGATCCGTGCTCTTGCGGAGTTTGACGAAGATTATGCCAGTCGACACACAATGGCATTCGAGTTGTATTATCAATCGGATGACCGACGAGAGGTCGTCGCGTTAGTCGATGATTATCTCGCACCATTCGGCGGGCGTTATTTTGACGGCTTTACGCTCGGTAAACGATAACAAGCAAAAGGAGGTACGCTTTCGGATCAATCGACCGAAAACGTGCCTCCTTATCGTTCGCTTCTGTTTAACGCCAATGGGACGGACGGAGTAAGCGACGCGGTAACTGCGTCGCTGCATTGCCGATTGCCGCATTGATTTGTGCCTGTGTCAAAAAGAGTGCATCCGTCAGATCGGCGTCTTTGACGTTACAGTCTCGCAAATCCGCCCCGAGAAAGTTGACTCCGCGCAGGTTACTGCGCGATAAGTTCGTCGAAAGCAACCACTGGTTCTGAACACTGGCACCTGTGAAATCACGTCTTGGTAATTGTTTTCCGACCCAGTCGCGTGGTGTCTGGTCGCGTCTTCCGCTATACTGAGCTTGAACACGTGACGCAATCATTTCAAGGAGTGGTCGGACGGTTTGACGAACCGGTATCAAGTCAAGTCGTTCAAATTGATTGGCTGGTAATGCCGCGTACCGAGTCAGTGCGGCAAGCGTCTCATCGAGTTGATCGTGAATGTCACGCGTGACATCGCGTTTCCCGTCGGTTATGTACCACATCATCTCAAACAAATGAACCATCTTCGGGAAGGCAGCATAGATTGCTTGGCGTCGCTTAGGTGCATCATCGCCTTCGAATGTCTGCTGTGACAGATGCTGTCCGGCACCGAAACAATCATAGACGGTACAGCCTTTGTAGCCGCTGTCGCGTAATCGGTCATGGATGCGACAGCTGTAGTCCGCGTCAAGATTACGACACGGTGTCGCTTCCGGTTTGTCATGACCAAAATCACTGGATTTCGAAAAAGCGAGTGCGGTACAACATAAACCAAAACACTTCGTACAATCAATCTGGAATGTAGGCTCCATATGATTCACCTCCACTACTACTATAACAAGAAAGGAGTTTGGACATGCTGCAATTTCAACTTAATGAAAATGAGGACGGACAGGACTGGCTTAGGCAGCAAGTACGCCAATACAATGTCGAGCGATCACCGTTTCATGCGACGAAACGCTCCGAGGGAATACAAGCCGTCACATTACTTGCGACACGTGACGATCAACCAATCGGTGGCATCTCAGGGGAAATGTACTGGGGCTGGTTACATATTGAATGGTTCTTCGTCGTCGAAGAGGAACGGGAAAGCGGGCTCGGTACTCAGTTACTCCGTCAACTGGAGGAATGGGCACGAGCAGCGGGTGTTCAGCGAATCCGCGTCGAGACGTTCTCATTTCAAGCGCTTCCGTTTTATGAGCGACAGGGATTCGTCGAAGTCGGACGAATCGATGACTATCCACCAGGGATGAGCTATCATCTGCTCGTCAAACAGGTCGACTGATGAAACGGCGTCTTTTCCTCATCTTATTGTTCGGTCTCGTGCTCGGAACGCTGACGGGGATGCAGCCACGTCAAGAGACCGCTTCTTTTACGGCGAAGCAAGTCGCCCGGTTATATACACAGATGACGAACACGCCGATCGAAGCGCGCGACGTCTACTTCGTCGAACGACTGTCTGACCATTACGCCGTCGCGTATCTTGAAGCGAAACACGACCGCTTGTTTTTGCTCCTGCAACAAACCGATGATGCACAACGAATCGACCGAATCATTCGCTCGAAACAGACGAGGGAGACGGACTGGTTCGAAGGTCGTTTGTTGACGACGGACGAAGGTCGATACCTTGTCGCCTACGGTATGAATGGTTCGCAACAAATGAAATCGATCCGGTTCGAGCCGTATAAGACGACGGCTGATGGGGACGCACCACTACGTCCAATGCAGCGCTCATTGTCTGTAGCAGATCAGGAACGTTTCCATACCGTCCAACCGTTACCGGATGCGTTCCCGCATTCGCTCTACTTCGAGATGATCGCGACGAGCGTAGACGGAAAAGAGACGATCCAACGCTTGACGTTACCAAGCGATAACGCATCCGTGTTTTCTACGACCCGTGACTTCTAGTATACTGAAGACGAAAAAAGGGGGAAAAGAACATGTGGATCGTCATGAACCAGTTACACGTCATCAAAGGTGCAGCAGATCAGGTCGCAGCGCGTTTTAAGACGACGAAGGGAATCGAACGGATGGAAGGGTTCCACCGGATGCAAGTCCTCGTCGATATCAGTCAGGAAGAAGAAGACATCGTCACGATCATGACGACGTGGTCGAATCAAGCAGCATTCCATGCGTGGCAAGAGAGTCAAGCGTACAAAGGCGTGCACCATAAGCGGGATAACGGAACGTCCGAAGTCAAACCGCTCGTGACGTCGAATACCGTCACGGAATATGCGATCGTCGCTGATCACAGTGCCGCAACGGAATAACCAACAACACCCCTTGAAAGGAAGTCTCTCAAGGGGTGTTGTTTGTAACTATAGATTAGAGTGTTTTTCCGTAATCTGGGTATATTCTAACAAACTAGATAAAACGAGGTGGCACCGTATGGTATATCGTAAACCTGTCGTCTCTAGCCTGTCCGTCCTCGGGGGTATGATCCTGCTCTTTGGTTTCTTGACGAGCGGTGGCTTCATTTATCTCTACTTCTTCGTCTTACTATTCGCTTGCGTGTCCTTCTTACGTGAACCGTTGACGCGTACAGAGTGGTTAAGAGAGGGGATTGCTTTCATCTTCTGGTGTTCCTTGATTTATTTGTTGCAGCATCTCGTCTTCATGGCGTGAATCATTTTTCGTATTGCTCGAACAAAGGAAGGAGGATGTCACGACCTGTCGCCGATAGGTGAATCGACACGTCACGCTTCGAATCTTTTAAATAAACATCGGTCTTTTTGAGACGCTTATCGAGATAAACTTCGTATTGTTGTCCTTTCACTCCATCTCGGAACGTCAGATATTTCCACTTCGCCCGTTTTCCTCGTACGTCAGCCTGTTCACTTGCCTTGATTGCTTTTTGTAATTTTCCGGATTCATCACTCGTCATCATGATCATGTTGTCCCAATCGAGACCTTTCTCCGAAATACGATTTCCTTGATCATCTTCTTCAAAACGGACATGCTGGAACTGCTCTTGATGGAATAGCGTCACTTCCAAGTTATCCGCTACGACGTCGTCTGCTGTCTGTTCCGGCTCTTGAAGTTCAGGTGGTCGTTCCATCGTATGTCGAATCGATAATTCATAGCGGAATTCGCGTCCATTTTTCTCCGTTGCGATGAGCGTTCCGTAATGTTCCGGTGTCCCGTCACCCGGGATGAACCGGACCTTGCCCGGTTGTTTCATCGAATGAATCGGGCGTTCCACATGACGTCCACCGTATAACTCAGGTAAGCGCACCATCACGTCATAAGTCGAACCGAATTGTTGATTGTAGACGAGATAGAGTTTGACGTCACGTGTAAATGGCGTGAGTGAATGCGTGTACGTAAAGATCGTCGTCCGTGTATCTTTTTTCGTGACATCCGTCGCGTCGATGACAAGGTAACCTGAACCTGGGAGCTCTAATGTTCGAGCGGAGTGATCGGCAACCTTCTCATTACGAATGAACCGATCGTCTTTTTTTAATACAGTAGGCTTCATGTTAAAGTTCTGTCGTTGTGTAGTCAGAGCTGTCTTCTTGAAGACATCGTCTTTCTTTGCTAGCGGATAATATCCACTTTTTAATGGCGTTTCGCAATATAAGTAAGTCTTCTTTCCGGATTGAACGTAACGAACGGTTTGACCTTCATAATCCTCGAACGGATTTGTCATCATGACGGAATAGATATCGCCGACAGCGTAATCGGTAGGTGCATCGCTCACTTTAGACGCGCACGTTTTTTGAATGACAGTTCGTTCTTTAGCTGACAAGGTGCGAGATTCTTTTTCGTTGAATTGCCCTCCGTCATACATTTGCGATAAGTAATCCCATTTGAAATTCGGCGCGTCACTTTGGCAACCGCTTAATGCTAGCGTTGCACCGAGTGTTAGTCCGATCCAGTAACGTTTGTTCATTGATTAAGCACCTCACTAAGTGCTTCACTGGTCGTACCCGACAGCTTGGCACCGTTCTTTGATCCTGGTTTGACGACATAGATTTCAAGCTTTTTAGCGCGTTTGCGTTCATACAGCTCGAACATTTGGCTTTTCCCTTCGCGCATCAACGTTAATTTTTTCTGCTTTAGTTTTGTGCCTTGTGGCTCCATGACGTCGGTCTCTTTTAATTCCTGAGCGATTTTTTTCGCTAGTTTATCCGGTATTGCTGAGACGAACTTATAATCGCTATCGATGAGCTGTTTCGGTGATTGATGGATGAAACCGACATAATCGCTTGTGGATGCTTGAAGGAATCCATAATCGTAATTCACTGGTTTTGTGTAGGTTTTATTAAAACGCAAATATATCGATGTTTCTTGGACGACTTTTCCGTCCTCTTGTTTCCGAACGGTTGCGAACTGGACAGTCTGACCTGTCGCAATCGTATCCGGCAGTTGCTTTCGCTCAATCTGATAGGCTTGTCCATTCATATATTCTTGAATCGTCGAAGGGAATCCGACACGGTCACCACTGAACATCAGCTCGATCGACGATTGTTGGACACCACCATCCGGACTAGCGCGAAAAGCTAAATTCAATTCGGAACCGGATAGTGACTCGGTCGTCTCAAAGAGTGTTTGTTCTTTATCTTTGCCTTTCTCTTTCATGTAGACGACGAGTTGTCCTTCCGGTGGCAAAGATAGTTGATAGGACGGGAAAAGGTACCGTCCGAGCTCTTTTACTTCTTTACGATCTTCGTTTTCCTGTTTTTGTTGATCTGTCACTTCTTTTGGAACGGGTCCAAAGCGAACGACTGTCGATTTAGCTTTAACCGGTTGTTTTGACCAATCGACGAATGGATAATCACTTCGCTTGATCTGATGGACCGCATAATCCGCATGGCGAATCGGCTGACAAGCCAGATAGTCCTTTTTTTCGTCTGACAGGAAACGGACGTGTTGGAACTCACGCCCTTGGATACTCGGAGGCAGGAAGTATAAGTCAAATCCTTCGTGTTGCACATATCGATCAGGTAAGTGCTTCATGTCTGGTTTTTGCTGGCAAACCTTCAACAAAGCAGCGGTTTGTTTTTTCGGGAGATCCGGTATCTCTTGCCCATCAAAGGTAGTCGAAATACCGCCCCAGTAATTAACATCGTATGTAAGGTCTAAGTATTGTTCTTTACCGCATCCGGCAAGTAAGACTACGCCTGCGAGAATACCCGTATGTATATAGCGTCTCATGAAAAACCTCCTTTATCCTAGTGACTATATTTTACCATAATTTCTATAATAGACAGAATTTTCTATAATACTTTAACATTAAGATGTTTAACATATCTTGACTCGGGAATATTAGATGCATGCACGGTCAATCTATTACTATGGGGGTTTTATGATGGGTACATTCATTCAAGCAGTTGATGGCACGAAAATTTATGTCGAGGATGTCGGGTCGGGTCAACCGGTCGTCTTTTTACACGGCTGGCCGGCAAACAACAACATGTTCGAGTATCAAAAGAATCTGCTCGTCGAAGAAGGGTACCGTTACGTCGGAATCGATTATCGCGGTTATGGCAAATCAGATGCGCCGGCAACGGGATACGATTATAAGACAATGGCGTCTGACGTCAATGAAGTCATCGAACAGCTGAAATTAACGAATGTCACGTTGCTTGGCTTCTCGATGGGAGGAGGAATCGCCTTGTCCTATCTCTTGCAATACGGAGATTCAAAAGTTAGTAAACTTGTCCTCGCAGGAGCTGCGGCACCTGTCTTTACACAGCGAGATGGCTATCCATACGGGATGACGAAAGAAGAAGTCGATGCGTTGATTGCCGACACGAAACAAGATCGTCCGTCGATGCTCAAAGGATTTGGGGAAATCTTCTTTGCGAAGGAGCATCCAGAACCACTTCAACAATGGTTCCATGGTCTTAGCATCGCCGCTTCGTCCCACGGTACGATTCAGTCAGCAATCGCATTACGTGATGAAGACTTACGTGGAAAACTCGAGAACATCAAAGTCGATACGTTGATCATCCACGGTAAAAAAGACCAAGTTTGTCCGTTCGAGTTCGCGGAAGAAATGCAAAAGGGAATCCCACATGCACGACTTGAAGTCTTCGAAGAGAGTGGGCACGGTATGTTGCTTGATGAACAAGAGAAGTTCAACGAAACGTTACTCTCGTACGTTAAAGGAAATCAAACCGTCTAATCCAACAAGCCATGGACACCCGTCCATGGCTTGTTTTTGTGTACAGAAAAAAGCGTGCGCCGGCGCACACTTTTAAGGGCGATACTTCCGCATGAACCGTTGATCGATCCAGCGCTTCAGGTACCAACCGAACGGGTGAGTCGAATACTGATTGCCATACATTGAAACTGCATGACGTGGTCCCATCGATAAAATCGTCAAATAGTTCGTTTGCGGACGATAGGTTTGCAGTGCCTCTTCCTGGACGTACCGTAAGAGATTTGCTAGTAAGATTGGTGCTTGCCGGACAGCTGTGACACCGTTCTTTGGAATATCGGGATAGGCGACGAGGGTCGCCGCGTCACCCGCAGCAAACAGACTTGGATGATTGAGCGCTTGCAACTGTTCATTGACGAGTAGGAACCCGTCTTCCGTATAGAGCTTGCTGTCTGCAAACAATGCCGGTGCTTTCGCACCCGTTAAGCGGATGATCGCATCCGACTCGATTGGAGAGTGATGCTTGAAGCGGAGTGGTGGTTCGTCATCTATTGGACGTTCTCGGATCCAATATACATCGAGTTCTTTTAACCGTCTCGCAATCGCTTCCGCTGCGGGGTGTCTTGAAAGTAACTCTGGATCCGTGATCAGTGTGATCGGTACACCCGCTGCTTTTAAGGACGCCGCCATCTCGACGGCCGCTGCACCACTTCCAATCAAGACTGGACGCTTTGCTTGTTGCAGACGCTTTAATGTATCGGGTAACCGGTAGTTCGGTTTAATCGATAATCGTGTCGTATCTTCCGCCCAATCGAACGAGCCAATATTCGTCGAGACGACGTCATAGGTGTAGCGTCTGCCGGATGCACCGAAGACGACTTTTTCATCGGGGTCGATTTTGATGACGGTCTCTTCGATGAACTGTTTATCATAGGCGCGACACAGTGCGGCGACGTCGATACGGATCTCATCGATATCGTACGTTCCGTCAGCAAGTCCGGAGTACATGCCCGAGTAATATTGGTACGTCGAGGCATTTAAAATCAGCCACTCGACGTCTTCTGTGGGTCCATTGGTAATGCAATGCAGGTGAGCGTGTCCTGCACCAATCAAAAGGATTCGTTTCATGTCGTTCTCCTTCAATCTGTCTTGCTAGAATGTACCCGGATACGGGTGGCGGTAATCATAGCCAAAAGACAAGACTGATGAACAGGAGGATGACCATGAGATAGATAACATCCTGGCGCTGAACGACTGGCACTTCATAATATGTCCGTTCTGCTGAAAAATGACGGGCTTCGAAAGCGATCGCCATCCGTTCTGCCCGCTGGATCGATCGCGAGAAGAGCGGTAAGCCGATTGATAGGAACGCATCACCAGGAAAGCGACTGTGAACGTTCCGAATCATCCGGACTTGCCGTAAGACGCGAACTTCTTCGATCAAATGTGGAAGAAAGCGGATCCCGGCAAGAAATCCGTACGCGAAGCGAGGCGACACCTTTGCTTGGTGAATCAAGCTCATCACGAACCGGGTCGCATCGGTCGTCGTGACGAAAGCGAAACTTAAGCAGACGAACGTTGCCATCCGTAAGGCAAGTAACCAGCCGTGCATGACACTTTCCGATGTGACATGAAACCAACCAAACGACCATAGAGGATTCGTTCCTTTGCCGAAGGCTGCCATCATCCAGAACGTCAATAAGAATAATAGACTGTAAGGTGCGAGTCGTTTCAAGAAATCGCGAGGACCCCACCCGGAGAGGAGTAGCAGCGCGATAGCAAAACTCAGGAACACCAACGTCTTGACCCAGTCGTTCGTTGCAATCAAGGCAAACATGATCAAAAACAATCCGCTACCCTTGATGACAGGATTGAGTTTAGCGAACGGTGACGCGTTCGTCTGCATGGCGCTTCACCTCCTGGAATTGGTACGAAAGTGGACGTTGTAGCTGACAGCGTTCGAGTAACGGAACATCAGCGAATAACTCGCTCGGACTTCCGTCAAAGGCAATTCGGCCTTGCTCCATGACGAGGACACGATCCGCGTATCGGGCGACGAGTTCCATATCGTGTGTTGCCATGACGAGTGTCGTTCCGTTTTGTTGTTCCGTCAACAACTGTTCCATGAGCCGCCGTGTCGTCAATCCGTCCTGTCCGAACGTCGGTTCATCGAGCAACAACACATCCTTCGTCTGCCCGAGCATCGTCGCGACGCTGAGCCGTCGTTGTTGCCCCGTACTAAGCGCAAGCGGTGACTGCTGTTTGACAGATGCGAGTTCCAGTCGTTCGAGCAACGCTGTGCGCTCATCACTCGTCGCTGCCCGGTGACTCCAGTCGATTTCCGCTTCGACTGTCAGTTTGAGAAACTGCAGATCCGGTTGTTGAAAGACATAGCCAACGTGCTCATAAAAGCGTCGCCGGGAGTAACGCTGAGCCGGACGTTCTTGGAACCGATATGTTCCTTGATGCGAGAGCAACCGACCGAGTGTTGCAAGCAACGTACTTTTCCCGGATCCGTTTGCCCCAAGCAGCATCACCCATTCTCCTGTCTGCAAGGAAAATGTCGCATCGGTTAGCGGGTAAGGGGCTTTCGTCGATAATGCAGCGACGTGTAACAAGGGAATGCCTGCTGTAGCGACTGGAGGAAGCACGTGAAGTCGCGCTGCTTGTGGTCCATCTATGGGTAACGTCTCTAACGTGTACGGATACAAAGAAGGAACAGCGATGCCTTTCGATTGAAGCTCTGTATAAGCCTGCGGGAACAAATCCTGCGGATGCGCCGTCGCAGTAATCGATCCGTTCTCAAGTAAGACAACCTGATCGATGTACGGTAAACAGACATCGAGTTGGTGCTCGATCAAGACGATCGTTAAATCATGTTCTTTCTGAATCCGAAAGATCAACGCCATCAGCTCGTGTTGCCCGATCGGGTCAATCTGAGCCGTTGGTTCATCGAGTAATAAGATCGTCGGCTCGAGCGCTAGGACCGCGGCGAGCGCGAGGCGCTGTTTCATCCCCCCGGATAGACTCGCGATTGGTGTCGAGAAGGGGAGAGGGAGACCAACGAGTGCGAGTAAGCGTTCAATGCGTTCCTCCATCTCCGCACGTGGAATCGACCGGTTTTCTAAGCTAAAGGCGATTTCGCGTCCGATCGTTTCCATGCAGAACTGTTCTTCTGGATTTTGGAACAGCACTCCGACCGAACCGGACCGGGTAACGGTACCAGTCTGTTCGACTTCGATCGTCTCCGGTGTCAGTCCGGCTAGGGCATGAAGCAGTGTCGTCTTGCCACTCCCACTGCGTCCAAGCAAAAGGGTCGTTCCTTGCTCGATCGTCAGCGATACATGATCGAGCACCGATTTTATCTGACCCGTATAGCGGATGCTGAGATCGTCGACAGTAATCATGCGACTTCCCGTTTCGCACGTCCTGCCGCAAACCCGTTTAAGACACCGGTCGCAACAAGGCGACGGACGAGAATCGCTGCAAGCAAGCCGCCGAGTAATGCACCACTAATCAATTGTAAACCTGTTGTCGCAAGCAACGTCGTCGTCGTGTAGTAACCGAATCCGTTCGCGATCAGACTATAGACAATGCTACCAATTGCGGCTCCAACACCCGATAACATCAATGTCCAGGTGTCATAACGGTGATAACGCGTCATCGCAAAGACGAGTTCCGCGCCAAGCCCTTGGCAGACCCCGATTAGAAGAGCCGATAAACCAAAGTGACTACCCGTGAACAGCTCGACGGCTGCCGCGACGATTTCCGCGATGAGGGCGGCACCTGGTTTTTGAATGATTGCTGCGACGAGCGGGCTCGCGATGATCCAAATCCCAAACATCCAGTTGGCACCGACAGGTCCAAAGATCGCAGACATCGGTAACCAGAGTGTTGACCAACCGAGATAGATGACCCCGCAAGCGACGGCGAGCATCATCATGACCATGATTTCTTTCATTTTCCAGTGTTGCATCGTGTTCGTCCTCCTTTAAGTGGGGGAGACACCAAAAAAGACCGCCCTCCGTAAAAAAGAGAGCGGTCCTCAGAAAAACTGCGCGCAGCAGGAGTCATTGGATGTGATCGCTCCACTTTCCTACGCTAGTATGAACTAGATCAGGTTCGAAGGGTCCGAAGTGAATCGTCTCAGCCAAATGGGCTCCCCTAGTGGATATAGTAATAGGTGATACGCTGTTCACTTTAGGCAATCTTCTGTCTATTGTCAAGACACAAAAAAACGATACGCCACGAAGGGCGTATCGATAAACGACTTATTTGTTATCTTCGTTCTCTTCTTTTGCTTCTTCTGAAGACTCTTCCGTAGCTTCCGCTTCGTTGTCTTCACTAGCTTCCGCTTGCGCCTCAGCTTCTGCTTCTTCGATTTCCTCAAGATCCTGCTCGAGTGTAGATTCGACGACAGCTGCGACTTGAATGTCGCCTTCTGTGACGATACGGAAATCTTTTTGTTCCGGAAGATCAGCTACAGAGATCGAATCGCCGATTTCGAGGTTCGTGACGTCGACTTCGACGTTCTCTGGTAATTTATCTGGTGTTGCTGCGACTGTTACTTTAAAGAGTGTCTGTGACAGGAATCCGCCGACTTTAGCGCCAGCTGCTTCGCCGACGAGTACGACGTCTGCTTCGACTTCTGTCTCTTCATCCATTTTAACAGCGATGAATTCAACGTGATCGACAGTTGGTGTGAAGACATCCATATCACGACGGTTGATCAAGACGTTAATATTTTTACCGTCGAGTTTCAGTGAAATCAAGACGTTCTCACCGTTTTCTCGAACGATTTTAAGCAATTCTTTTTCTTCAAATGCGATTGGTGTACTTTCCACTTTGTAACCATACACGACACCAAGAGCTTTTCCTTCATGACGTAATTGTTTACGGAGTGAGCGTGGACGTACCTCGCGTTTTTCGGCTGTTAATTTAACTGACATGTTCATTTCCCCCTTGAATTTGGTATAGCCCTCAAAAGGTAATGAATGTAGGAGCAGGACAAGTCCTGAACAATATGAAACATGCTAAGACAATCGGTTTCAGACTCGCTTTGAATCTGACGCTTTCGTGACTTTGCATTTCTCTCCCAGGTCATTACGCTGATATTGAGAAACATGTGTGAGTAAGTCACCGTTTGATGCGGTGCTAGTGAGTTTATACCCCTATGTTTTAAATCCTTAAACCTCTAATTTTTATTTTTTAAAGTCGAAAGACCTCCAAACCGCTTGAAATCAAGGGTTGAGAGGTCTTTCGTTTTTTTCATTTTTTATGGTGATGCGTTGGTTTTCACGGACCAACACGCGGATGAGACGTTCGATGTGCCGCATCGTCGTCTGTCCCATCGTTGAGATTTGGAGCCATTGATTACGGACGAGATAGTCGCTTTCATATTGAACATGATAGCCCTGAATCCGAAGAGCGTCTCCTAAAGCGGTTGCCGACGGATGAACGATCGTCAGAATTCCCGGCGCTTGCGCTTCTTGAGTCGCAAGAAGGTTGAAACCAGTAGCGCGAACGGCTTGTTCGAGATAGGTCATCTTGATGGCTGCTTGATCGAGATCAAGGGCATCCAGCGCTGCCTGACAAGCCAGCAACAAGTTCGATGAGCCGGAAAAGGCGACGCCTTCCGCATAGAGTCCGAGATCCAGATAACGTGGAATTCGTGGAGAAGGTAGGATGCTGTCTGTATGACCGATGAACGCAAGACCCGGTAAACCCCCAATTGCCTTTCCGGAGACGGTCGTGACGAATCTGCAGCCAGCGTATGAGAAACGTCCGGTCCCGACGGCGCTGATCGCATCGACGATGAGTGCGGTTCGTTGATCTAATAGCGCTTTTACCGCATCGAGATCGTAGAGAACGCCCGTAGACGTCTCACAATGCGTCAACCAAATCCAGTCGTACTCCGTTTGATGCAGTTGACTTGCGAGTTGTTCCAAGTCGATCGGGTGACCGGACGGAAGCAGGTGGATATCAAATGACTTTCCTGCTCGTGCCGCGTGATCGATCAAGCGTTGACCGAACTCGCCACCGTTTAGAATCAATCCATGTCCACTCAGTTGTTGTGCGACAATATCATTGGCGAGGGTGCCACTGCCAACAGCCATCGAGACATATGGCAAATCCAGCAACTGACACATCCGACCACGTAAATCTTGATCGAGCTGACGCATCGAGGCCGTCCGATGCGGACGCGGTGCTTGTTGTGCCGCTTGGCGGACTGTTGGTGCAACCTCGACTGGACCGGCTAGAAAATGCAGAGGACGTAAAACGTCCGCGATGACGGATCGTTCATATGTTGCGCGCGACAACAACATCGGTACGAACTGGGCATCGCCACTACCGAGCGTTGCTGCGATTGGTGTGAAGCCGAACCGCGCATATAGTTTAGCTTCCCGTGTCGTACCACTGATATAGACATGATCAATCGTTTCCCGCTCCAAGTAGACCATCAAAAAACGCATCAATTGCATGAACGTACGACTATTGCGGTATTCGGGACGAACGCTGAGTAAGCGGATTTCCGCTGGGTCCGTCAGTGTCTCATCTAACGTCACGCCTTTTTCTTCAAGTGAAAAAGGGCGATGCTTCCGAATGGCAATCATCGCGACGAGTCGATCGTCTTCCTTGCCGATCAGATAGGTATTTTGATCATGAAACCGGTCAATCCGTTTCCGTTCGGTGTTCGGTTGATGTTGCGGAATCTCTTCCGTGAAGGTGAGGTAGTTCAGTTCATGGATTGCTTCCGCGTCCGAAGCGGTAGCAATGGAAAAGTCGATCATGAGACGTCCTCCTTATGTAATGACTGGCTTGTGAAGTGCATCATGAGCCCACAGGACAAGTAGACTTACAGCAACGGTACACAAGATATTGATGGGTCCCGCGTCAAAGTAGACAGGGAGTAACGGGAGCAGAACAACCGGAATCAGCCCCGCTTTGACGCTATCTTTCGTTACGAGATAAGACAGACCGAGTATGCCTAGTCCGGCAAGATATGCCCACGGCGTGATGGCGAAGACGATTCCGGAAAATACGGCATACCCTTTACCGCCGCGTCGCGGATGAAACAACGGAAACAAGTGACCGATAAGTACGGCAAGAGCGACGGGATAAAATGCGTCTGTTAGCTGTAGTGCAAGAACCGTCTTCGCGGCATCAAACAGGTACACGAATAAAAAAGCCGGGAGCCCACCGGCGCGATGGGCGTTGCGGGCACCGATGTTTCCGGAACCGACCTGTGCCAAATCGGTACGACTGACGTACTTCCAGAGCGTACCGCCAAGAATACTACCGATAAGGTAACCAAGCAGGAGATCAAGGATCACCGATGTTCCTCCTTTGTTTCTACGAGATGTACGAGTTCCTTGACGGTCAGGGCATCACTGTCTGGAGCCGTCAGGACGGCATCGACCATCTGAGCTTTTCGATCTTGTAATTCCGTCATCTTTTCTTCGATCGTTCCGCGTGTCAGCAGTTTGATGACCGTCACGTCGGACTGTTGTCCAAGCCGGTGAGCGCGATCGGCTGCCTGTTGTTCGACGGCCGGATTCCACCAACTGTCAAAGAGGATGACGGTATCAGCAGACGCGAGATTCAGTCCCGTTCCACCGGCTTTCAGGGAAATCAAGAAGAGATCGACTTCACCGTCATTGAACCGATCGCATAACGCCAACCGGTCTTCGAGTGGTGTCTCACCCGTCAACAGGAAGTGGGGGAGGTGACGTTGCGCGAGATCCGAGCGAATGCGTTCGAGCATTTGTGTATACTGCGAGAAAATCAAGATCCGCTTTCCGGCTGCCCGTTTTTCGGCAATTAATGAGAGTAGACGCGTTCGTTTCGTTGCTTCCCCTGTGTACTCCTCGACGAATAATCCCGGATCGTTGCAAATTTGCCGCAACCGCGTTAACCCAGCCAGTAATTTCAGACGATCTTCGCGTTTCGTCTCGTCTAAGTGTTGCAGCGTCTCGAGTTGCAATTTGGCGAGATACGACGCATATAAGCGTTTTTGGTTCGGACCGAGCTCGACATAATGATGCTCGATCTGTTTCTTCGGTAAATCCTGTAAGACATCTTGTTTCTCACGCCGTAATAAGAACGGTTGGATGAACTGTTGCATGTCATCAAATGACCATTTCTCAAACGTCGCTAAATCCGGCAGTAATTCTGGAAACAGAACATGGAAGATCGACCAGATATCACGCGGACGATTCTCAAGTGGTGTTCCCGTTAAGGCGAAACGGCGTTTTGCTTGCAGATGCCGTAGTTGACTGACCGTTTGTGACTGCGGATTCTTCAAGTGCTGTGCTTCATCAAAGAAGACGACGTCATATACAGGGTGGCGACGGACGTCGGTCCGAAGCGTCGTATAGGAGACGATCGTCACCGTATCGTCAGGTAAGTGCTCCAGTTCGCGGAGTCGGCTGGCTTGAGAACCAGTGACGACATGAACCGGTCGACCGGGTAAAAAGCGCTTCAGTTCCGCCTCCCAGTTGCGGAGTAGTGACGCCGGCGCGACGATGAGCGCGCGACGGTCAGGAATCGTCGCGACATAACCAATCGCTTGAATCGTCTTCCCGAGCCCCATCTCATCGGCTAAAATCCCGTGACATCCTAGCGCGTCTAAATTCTTCAGAAATTGAATGCCCGTCCGTTGATACGGATAGAGTCGTGATTCTAACGAATTCGGCAAGTCGAGCTGGAATCCTTGTCCGGATTTCAATTCAAGCCATTTCTCGAGCAAATCGGCGTGAAGATGGAGGACGGAAGCGCCAATTAGATGCTTCATGTTCCGGACAGCAGGTAAGACGATCCGTCCGTCGCGTAAGTCGCGTTCACTTGCTTCCATCTGAGCGAGGACCCGTTGTAACTGCTGAAAAGCCCTTGTTTCTAAAGAAACGAACTGTCCGGATTTCAAGCGGTGGTACCGTTTTTGTAAGACGAGCGACTTCAGGACACGTTTCAGCTCATCTTCCGGAATCCCGTCCATCGAAAAGTTGAACACGAGCCAGTCGAGGCGGTCCGTCACGTCGACTTCGATTCGCGGATGGAACGGACCTTTTGGTAACGTTGTCCGGATCGCTTGTGTTGCAAATAACTCCAGTTGACCGAGCGCAACCCGTTCGTCAAGCAGACTCCGCAAAAAGGAATACTGTGCGGCGTCACTCGTGATGATGTATCGCATGTCTCGTGGTGTTGCTTGGAATTCACGTAAGAAGCGTAAGGCACTTTGCTCCGTTACCTGATCCCGTCCAGCGTAAATCGTCTCATCGAGCGGATTCAGCTGAATTCCTTGATAATCAAACGACACGCGGACTTCGACTTCCTGAGCCGTTCGGTCGAGATGGAGTTTGACGATTGGTGTCCCGGAAACGATTCGTTCTTGTAAATCAGGACTGAACGAAACATCGGCGAGTCGCTGCAAATACTCCGTCTGTCCAAGGAGACGATCGAAGTAGGGCAGGGACAGTTGATGCTGCTGATTGTCCGTCAATCTTTTGAGTGTCACGACGGGTCCTGTCAGTTCGAAATGAATCGCCACCCGACGATCCGGTGTGAGACTGCGTAAATAATGGCGCGCGCCAGCGTCATCGACTTGAAACGCCGTGAAGGGACGAATCTGTGGTGACAGCGGCGTCGGTGTGCCGTGCGCCTGAACATGATGCATCGCTAGTAAAACGGCGACGATATGTCCACAAAACGATGTATCCATCGCAAGTGATGGACAATTACAGCCGGCGTCGACACCGTGCGCCTTGACGCGGACGGTCACCGTGAATCGTTCCTCACCGTCGACACTCGCTTCGATCAGCTCGTCGCCCATTCGATAATTATGCAACGTGACCTTTCGAGCGGCGACATACTTCTTTCCCCGTCGAAAAGCATAGGCATCAGACATCTGTTTGATTTTGCGTTCACTGAGCCCGTAATTCATGACATTTCTCCTTTAGTTAACATAATGTGATTATCGTTCACCATCGAATAAATCGACGGCGCGTTTTTTCTCCGAATCGCCGATATGGGCATAGACTTGTGTCGTCGCGACGGATTCATGACCAAGTAACTGCTGGATCGTCAGGACATCGACCCCACCGGTCGCAAGACGTGTCGCAAACGTATGCCGCAATTTATGCGGTGTAATTTTTTTGCGCTCTAAAAAGGGGAGGACCGGTTTTAATCGTTCGGTGTGCCGCTGCAAAATATGCTGGACTGCCCGTGGACTGAGTGGTTTCCCGTGTTTTTGGAAGACAGGCACGGCGCCACTCGTTGGCATCTGATAATGAATCGCGTATTTGCGTAAGGCGATCCGGGCTGGTTTCGCGAGTGGAATCAGCCGCTCTTTATTGCCTTTTCCGATGACACGGAGCGTGTTTTCATGGAAATCGACATCATTCCAGACGAGTTGGGTCATCTCACTGAGACGCATCCCGCTATAGCCGAGTAGTTGGAATAACGTCACGTCGCGGACGCGATCACGTTCATAATGAGACGCTTCCCGGGCATTCATCTCGACGTTCGACGGTAACAACTGAATCAATTCGTCCCACTCGCGTTTCGTCAGGTAGACCGGTTCCCGTTTCGCTTGTTTTGGTCGGTTGACTTTTGCGACCGGGTTTTCTGACAGCTGACCTGTATCGACCAAATAACGGAACAACGACTGTAATGCTGATAATTTCCGGTTTATGACGCTTGGTGCATTTTGTTTCGTTAAGGCAAGGTATTCAGCGTAAGCTTCGATCCCCGCTGCATCGATTTCGACGAACGCTTCAAGCGGAATCTCGCGCGCCGTTACTTCTTCACCCGACGCCGTTGCAACGAATTGAAAGAACGCTTCGTAGTCATAGACGTAGCGACGCATCGTTGCTAATGAGAAATGTTTTGCTGCTAACTGATCCAAATAGGACTGAATGAAGCGTGGCATCCGCTCATAACCAGGAATCGCTGGTGCTGTAGCCGAAACGGTCGTTTTATGTATCGTTTTTCCTAGGTTTTTAAATAAACTCATCCGACAATCACCCCTCTAGTAGTAGTATACCAAACGTTGGTACGTCAGACACTTGTTTGCGTGAAATAGTTATTTCACGCAACGTTAAATTGTCAGACAGAGAGCCCTCAGTTGCATCGACAACGCATCAGACGGGTCGTTGATCAACTCGATGCACGTGAGAATTTAGCCTATTTTTATGGTTTTTGAGCTACAACATTCTCTTTAATAACAATAATAGTATTATGTCACCTAAATCATCAAAAAAGAATGAATATTCAATTTCGCTCTCAGTTGCATCGAGAAGTCGTTCGACGGGTCATTGGTCGACTCATTTGATTTCAAGACGATTTCTGAAAAACGTCGAAAACGTGCTCGATTTCGCATACTTCATCTTGGTTCGGGTATAGAGTGTTAGGTAAGAGTTATTTTCATAAGGGGGAGTTCTAGATGATTACCGATCAACAAGCACGTCAGTATTTGAAGGATGCCAAACGCATTGCCGTCGTCGGTGTCTCGAGTGATTCCGGAAAGACCGCGAACTGGATTGCGGACTACTTAGTCCAACATGGATACGAAGTCATTCCAGTCAATCCGACGTTAAACGAGTGGAACGGTCAAAAAGTCTATCCGAGCGTCGCAAGCATTCCAGGACACATCGATATCGTCGACGTCTTCCGTCGGTCTGAGTTTTTAGCGGATGTCGCCAAAGATGCTGTTGCTCACGGTGACGTCGGGATGATTTGGAATCAGCTTGGTCTCTCGAGTGTCGAAGCAGAAAGTCTCGCACTTGGTGCTGGTATTCCATATATTGAGAATCGTTGCATCAAAATCGAGCATCAATATCTGTGAGTCATCGTACGATTTCAGGCATCTTCACCCGTTCGTGAAGGTGTCTTTTTTCATGCGCTTTACAGGTTATGCTTGTCAGGAAGCAAGAAGATGCCTACAATTAGAGACAGACTACTCGAAATAACGAACGAACGTTTGTAAAAACGACGTCGTAATTTCGAATTTTGAGGTGAAATGAATGGCGACAGACTTAAATAACTACAATGATGATGCCATACAGGTGCTCGAAGGACTCGAAGCAGTCCGAAAGCGCCCAGGTATGTATATCGGTTCAACCGATCACCGTGGACTTCACCATCTCGTCTACGAGATCGTCGATAACGCAATCGATGAGGCACTTGCAGGATTCGGGGAACAAATTGACGTCACGATTCATAAAGATAATGCAATCACCGTCCGTGACCATGGACGTGGAATGCCAACGGGGATGCATGCATCGGGAAAGCCGACTGCTGAAGTCATCTTCACGGTCCTTCACGCTGGCGGTAAGTTCGGTCAAGGTGGCTATAAGACGTCCGGTGGCTTACACGGCGTCGGGGCGTCGGTCGTTAACGCCTTATCAACGGATTTGAAAGTAACGATCTTCCGTGACGGGAAACAATATGAGCAAACGTTTGAAAACGGTGGGATTCCGAAGACGACGTTGCTTGAAACGGGTACGACGCGTCAAAAAGGAACGAGCGTTTACTTTAAACCAGATGGCTCGATCTTCAGTACGTTGACATACAACTACGATACGCTCGCGGAACGCTTACGCGAATCCGCTTTCTTGCTGAAAGGTCTGAAGATTACGCTGACGGACGAACGGTCCGATAAACAGGACATCTTCCAGTACCAAGACGGTGTCAGCGAATTCGTCCAGTACTTGAACGATGATAAAGACACACTGCATCCGACGGTTGCGTTCGAAGGAACGGAAAACGAGATCGAAGTCGATATCGCCTTCCAGTTCACGGATGCGTACTCGGAAAACGTCCTGTCGTTCGTCAATAACGTCCGGACACGCGACGGTGGAACACACGAAGTCGGTGCAAAAACGGCAATGACACGGGTCATGAATGAATATGCCCGAAAAAACACGCTCTTGAAGGAAAAGGATAAGAACCTTGACGGAAATGATATCCGCGAAGGGTTGACGATGATCGTCTCGATCCGAATTCCGGAAGAGTTCCTTCAGTTCGAAGGACAAACGAAGTCGAAACTCGGTTCACCGGAAGCGCGGACGAGCTGTGACGCTGTCATCAGTCGTCGTCTCTCGATGTACTTGGAAGAGAACCCGCAAACGGCGACGCTGTTGATCAAAAAAGCGATCCGCGCAGCGCAAGCTCGTGAAGCAGCGCGGAAAGCCCGCGAAGAAGCACGAAATGGGAAAAAAAAGAAACGTTCGAGCATCTTGAACGGAAAACTGACACCTGCTGCTTCGAAAAACGCAGACAAGAATGAATTGTTCCTCGTCGAGGGTGATTCTGCCGGTGGTTCTGCGAAACAAGGACGAAACCGGACGTTCCAAGCGATTCTTCCACTCCGTGGTAAGGTCTTGAACACGGAAAAAGCGAAACTCGCTGACATAATGAAAAATGAAGAGATCAATACGATCATTCATGCGATTGGTGGCGGTGTCGGAGCCGATTTTGACTTGTCGGATTGTAATTTCGACAAAGTCATCATCATGACGGATGCCGATACCGATGGCGCGCATATCCAAGTCTTGCTATTGACGTTCTTCTTCCGCTACATGCGTCCGTTGATCGACGCTGGGAAGGTTTTCGTTGCCTTACCACCGCTCTATCGTGTCTCAAAAGGAAAAGGCAAATCGGAGAAATTTGAATACGTCTGGGACGAAGAGACACTCAAGAAAACGACGAAGAAATTCGGTAAAGGTTATATGATCCAGCGTTACAAAGGACTTGGGGAGATGAATGCACCACAGCTCTGGGAAACAACGATGGATCCCGAGACACGGACATTGATTCGGGTCACGATCGACGATGCTGCTGTTGCGGAAAAACGTGTCTCGGTCTTAATGGGCGATAACGTTGGTCACCGCCGGACGTGGATCGAGGACAATGTCGCCTTCGGTCTCGCGGAAGACCTCTCGATCATCGAGAATGAGCACGTGACGAAAGAGAGTGTGAACGAACATGTCTAATCTACAAAACATCCTGAACCTGTCGCTCGAGCAAGTCGTCGGCGACCGGTTTGGTCGTTATTCGAAATATATCATCCAAGATCGTGCCTTACCGGATGCCCGGGATGGTCTGAAACCGGTTCAACGCCGGATCTTGTATGCGATGCATACGGAAGGCAACCTGTTTGACCGTGCTTACCGGAAATCGGCGAAGACGGTCGGTGTCGTCATCGGTAACTACCACCCGCACGGTGATTCATCGGTCTATGAAGCAATGGTCCGCTTGAGCCAAGAGTGGAAACTGCGTTACCCGTTGATCGATATGCAAGGGAATAATGGATCAATCGACGGCGATAGCGCGGCAGCGATGCGGTATACGGAAGCCCGTTTATCAAAAGTTTCGAGTCTGATTCTCGACGGGATCAACAAACAGACCGTCGATTACACGCTCAACTTCGATGATACGACGGAAGAACCGCTCGTCTTACCGTCACTCCTACCGAACTTGCTGATGAACGGTTCGACGGGGATTTCCGCTGGTTATGCAACCGAGATTCCACCGCACCACGCGGGAGAAGTCCTCGATGCTGCGATTGGTCGGATCTCAGGGACGGTCCAGAACGTCGATGACTTGTTGACGCACATGCAAGGTCCTGATTTCCCGACTGGTGGTGTTGTCCAAGGGCTTGACGGCATCAAGAAGGCGTTCGAGACAGGACGCGGGAAAGTCATCATCCGCTCGCGCTCAACGATTGAGACACTGCGGGGTGGTCGTCAGCAAATCGTCATCACGGAGCTCCCGTATGAGGTCAATAAAGCGAATCTCGTCAAACGGATGGAAGAACTCCGTCTTGATAAAAAGGTCGAAGGGGTTGCGGAAGTCCGTGATGAGACCGACCGCGACGGTTTACGGGTCGTCATCGAGTTGAAGAAGGAAGCGGACGCAGAAGGTGTCTTACACTTCTACCTCAAACAGACTGACTTACAAATTGCCTATAACTACAACATGGTCGCGATCCATGAACGGACACCGCGGCAAATGGGCGTCTTGACACTACTTGATGCGTATCTTGCACACGTCAAGGAAGTCGTCATCCGCCGGACAGCGTTTGATCTCGAACAAGCGAAACGCCGTCAGGAAGTCGTTTCTGCCTTGATGACAGCAATCTCTGTCCTCGATGAGACACTTACCTTGATCCGTTCTGCGTCGAACAAAGCAGACGCGAAGGAGAAGCTGATCACGCGCTTCAACTTTACGGATCGCCAAGCGGAAGCCGTCGTCATGCTCCAACTTTACCGGTTAACGAATACCGATATCGTCGAGTTGCAGGAAGAAGCAGCGAAACTCGAGAAGGAAATCGCTCGTCTTGAGAAGATCCTTAACGATGAAAAGACACGGAATCGTCTCATCATCAAGGAATTGACAGTCTTGAAGGAACAAGTCGCGGACAAACGTCGCTCGACGATCGAAGCAGAAGTTGAAGAACTGAAGCTGAAGACAGAAGTCATGATCGCTGTCGAAGAAACGATGGTCTTCCTGTCGAAAAACGGGTACGTCAAACGCTCGTCGCTCCGTTCATTCGGTGCTTCGAACGACTTACCGGATTTGAAGGAACAGGATCGTCCGTTGCTCCAAGGGCAAGCGATGACGACGGATCACTTGATCGTCTGGACCGTTCGCGGGAATTACTTGCTGATTCCGGTCCATCAATTGCCGGATACGAAGTGGAAAGATGGCGGTCAACACGTCGCGAACCTCGTTCCACTCGAACCGGGTGACCGGGTTCTCTCAGCGGATCTCGTTCGTTCGTTCGACGAAGCACAGCATTGCTTGTTCGTGACTCGTCAAGGGATGGTCAAACGCTCGAAACTGAGTGACTACAACGCCCAGCGGAAGTCAAAACCACTTCAAGGTGTTCGTTTGAAGGCAGACGATGAAGTCTTGTATGCTCAGGTCTCAACGGGTCAAACGGAGCTGTTCCTTGCAACACAGAACGGTTTCGGTCTCTGGTTCACGGAAGACGACGTTCCTGTCGTTGGTGTCCGGGCTGCCGGTGTTAAAGCGATCAACCTGAAGGATCAAGATGTTGTCGCGGGTGCAATTGGCTTCAAGGAAGCACCACAGATCGTCCTCTTGACGCAACGGGGTGCCTTGAAGAAGATGCGCCTCGCGGATCAGTTCCAAGTCTCGAGCCGTGCGCTCCGTGGCTTACAGTTGCTCCGTGATTTGAAATCGAAACCACACCAAGTCGCAGCATTGATCGACGTCACACAAGCGAAAGAATTGGTCCTCAGCGGAAAAGAGCAGGAGAAAACGATCCAAATCGGTTCGTTATCGTTCCTCGACCGCTTATCGAACGGTTCATTTGCCTACGATGAAGAGAAATTCGGTCCCTTGCTCGACTGGTATACACGATAAGACGAGGCTCCTCCGGATAACGGGGGAGCTTTTTTAGATCTAGCGGGGCAGGAGAGGGGAATTTTGAGACGAATGCTCGGAATTTTGAGATTTATCGCTATAAATATCGTTTACAAATTGAAACACTGACCAATAACGGCTACAATAGAAGAAATAGTCAGGTCACGATTCGTCACGAACAAGCGTCGGGTCACGCGTCTCCGCAGCTTTGCTTATAGCGTCAATTGATCAAGCAGCTACGGGACCGTCCCTTTAGCTGCTTGTTGTGCAATCTGCCGACCTTGGAGAGGTGATGAAGATGAAATTCAGACGTCGCGAAAAAGTAGCAATCTATATCACTCGGGAAAAACCTAACGGATGGGAACTACTTGTTTTTCATCCACAATCGGCTCCTGAGAGTGATTGGCAGATCCCCGCAGGTACGATCGAAGATGCTGAAATCGCAAAAGAAGCGGCTGTCCGTGAGACGCTTGAGGAAAGTGGTCTCTCGTTAGCATCCGTCCAGTACATCGGCGAAGAAGAGATGCGCTATCCGGAGCGAATGCGGGTGCATTACACGTATTTCTACCATGCGCACATCGAATGCCAAGAGAACCGCTGGACGCATTGTGTGGCTGGTGACGGTCAGGATTGCGGTGATTTCTTTGATTTCGCGTGGTTGCCACTTGATCGGATCACGCAACTTGAACGCCGCCATCATATATTCCTGGATCGTTTGATTCATCGATTGGAACGGACACGTCCGTATGATTGTCGAAAACACGGTTAATTCCGTGTTTTTTGTTTTGTCTCACTATCTTAAGTTTACCCTGATTATGAGACAAAATCTTATAACTATTGATAATACATGTTATGTTAACTTGAATAAAAAAATGATCTTTTAGTCAGATTCATCCATCCCCCCTGTCGTGTAAAAATCGGTCTATTGTCCTGTTGGTCTTCTTCTTCATTCTTTGTTACTCTAATAACAGTAACACTGCGAATGTTACCCGTTTAACGGTAACAAATAAAATGTTTCCATGATTGTGGCAACAAATGAACAGGAGGAATCGTCATGCAAGCTGTTGCCTTGTCGTTTGATGTCAAAGGCTCCCGCGATTATCCGAGCAAAGAAGCATTACTTCAAGCGCTCCGAGAACTCGCGAATGATCTGAATACGGCATTTCCTACGAGTATCGTCCCGTTCCAAATCAAATCCGGTGATAGCTTACTGGCGGTATTTGCGGATTATCCGGTTAGTTATCCGGTCATGCTGCACTTATTGAATCAAGAATTACCAGGTTACATTGGGATCGGATTTGGTCAATATGAGACGATTTCAACGACCCAAGCCGAAGAAGCCAATGGCAGTGCGATCATTCACGCTTTTGAAGCGCAAGAACAGGCGAAGACGCTTCCGTCACGGATCGCCTTTGCTGGACCGCCCTACTTACCGACCGCCCTGCTGAATGGCTATCTCGAAATGCTTTATCCGGCGTATTTCGGGAAAACGGACCGTCAGATTGAACTGCACCGGTTGATGGACCAATATCCGGATGATACGTATGAAGAGATTGGTCTGAAGATGGGCTTTAAGGAACAGGATGCCCGCGCGAATGTCGCAAAACTCGTTTCCCGCTCGCAGCGAAAGCAACGGAAGCGTCTTGAAGCTGCCTTGACACAGGCACTGGAGCAATTCCAAGTCTGGGAGGCGATTCGGTGACCGTCTTACTTAGCCTTATACTTGTCCATCTACTTGCTGATTTCCCATTACAGACGAGACGGATGGCGCTACTGAAACACCGACACCAACGGATCTTATTCCAACATCTTGCCGTTCATGCGGCTCTGATGCTACTTGTCCTTGCGTTCTTCGTCATCCGAGGGGGATTAACCATCGACATCGCCGGATGGCTTGGAGGAAGTATTCTCGTGTTTCACGCCCTACTCGATGCCTCCCCGCTTAAACGTCGCGTCAAGCAAGCGGCGGCGTACTGGATCGATCAAGCGTTACATATCGCTGCCATCATCGCTTTGACATGGATATTCATCCCGGTCGATTGGTCGTTGTCGTTCTCACGACCCGAGCAGGTCTTGTGGATTCTGTGCTTTAGTTTAGTGACGACGGAGTTACTCGGTCACGGGATTGCTTTAATGCTCGCACCATTTGCTCCGCGCTTGATCGAAGCGCATTTCGAGCGAAAAGTGACACGTAAGGAGCAATTAGACGGCGTTTCGCGGACCGTCACACATGAAGTCGAAGATTCTGCGCGCAGTTATACGACGGAATTAAACGGAATCGGGCGTTATATCGGTCTCGTCGAACGGGCAATCATTACCCTGCTCGTCGTCACGAACGCAACCGGAGCCATCGGGTTCATCATTGCTTTGAAGGCACTGGCACGTTTTAAACAGTTTGAAGATCGCCGCTTTGCGGAATATTACATCATCGGGAGCTTGCTCAGTATCTTAGGTGCGATTTTATGCGGACTCGCGATTCGCGTCGCACTCTAAACGATGAATGAAAGTGAGGGAGACGGTCTTGACCGTCGCACGAAGTATGAAACAAATTGGATTAGTGAGACATCACCGGGTGACGGAAGGATACCCGACGAAAGGCTGGATCAGCGCCAGCGATATTGAAAAATGGATTGAACGGTATGATACGTCAGACATCGATATTCAACCGGTCGAGCTTGGTCAGATCGACTGGACGGTCTGTTATGCCAGTAGCATGCCGCGTGCCGTCCAGACGGCACAAAGTGTCTACGATAAAGAGATCATCGTGACGGATCTACTACGGGAAGTACCGTTTCCGACGATTCAGTCGAATCTACGGTTACCGTTTCTTGGCTGGGCGGTCCTCGGTCGACTCGCAGCCCCGTTCAGCAAACGGATTCAAGCGGAGATCAAGGAAGCGAATGAACGGATTGAGGTCCTGTTGAATCAACTGATGTTCGAGGATGATGAACGGGTCTTACTCGTCGGGCATGGCGGTATGATGATTTTGATGCGTGCTGCCTTGAAACGGCGCGGTTACCGGGGGCCACGGTTCGGTCATCCGCGTAACGGCATGCTGTATCTGTTCGAGAAAGAGGAACCGACATGTTGAAATGGGGATCAACGATTCTGTTAGCACTCTGCCTGATCGTCATCTTCTATACGACACGGGACGAAGAGCCCCCAGCCCCAACCGCGGGACAGATGGAGGTCTACGGTTTTGACGTCGGTCAAGGAGATAGTACGTTCATCCGGACGAAGGAAGACGCGATCTTGATTGACGGCGGGAATAACGGCAAAGGCGAGGATGTCGTCCGCTACCTGCAAGAATTGGGTGTCAAACGCTTAACAGCAGTCATTGCGACACATCCGGACGCCGATCATATCGGTGGACTCGATACCGTCCTCGATGCCTTTCCAGTCGACAGCGTCTATGCCCCGCGTGTCACGCATACGACAGAGACATACCGCGATTTCCTCCTTGCCGTCAAACGCGAAGGGGTGACGATCAAGTCGGTTAAGGCAGGTCTTGAGATACCGAGTGAAGCTGCACGCTTTACGTTCCTTGCTCCCCTAACGGACGGGACACAGGATCTCAACAGCTGGAGTGCCGTCCTGCGGGTTGAACATGGACAGGACCGGTTCCTCTTCATGGGCGACGCACCGATCCGGACGGAACGACAATTGCTTGAGTCAGATGTCGATCTTAGCGCCGATGTCTTGAAGCTTGGACATCACGGAGCAGACACATCGTCCTCCCTGCCCTTCCTACAAGCCGTTGATCCGAAGCGAGCGTTGATCTCAGCCGGGAAGGACAATGCCTATCGTCACCCACGTCCCTCCGTCTTACAGGAGCTGAAGACAGAACGGATTACGATTGATCGAACCGATCAAAGCGGAACGATCCAGTATATCTCGACTGGTGACGGCATCAAGGAATCGAACCGGACCGACTTACGACCGGAATAACAAGACGTGGAGGTGCATCAGATGCGATTGACCCTAGCTGATTTTGAAGACGATCTAGCGATTTGCGAGACGGACGACCGCGAGACGATCACATTACCGAAAAGTCGTTTGCCGCGCCAGGCGACGATTGGCGACCGACTCGACTGGACCGGGCGCTCGATTCGGATCTTACGCGATGAGACGAACGCACGTAAAAAAGAGATCACCGATTTGATGGATGATCTCTTTGAAGAATGATGGGACTCCCTTAGAACGCTGAGGGAGTCTTTTTTAACCCAGTAGACTGATGACGAGACCAGCGATGATGCCTGCTGTGAATAAGGAACCGAGCGTATACGTCAGCAAACGTAATCCGAATGGGAGCCGACGAATCGCGGCAAAGGCTCGGCGATTCGGAGGTCCTCCGGCAACAATACGTTGATACTCGTCAATAGGACTGTGAGCAACATCCTGTTGCTGGTTTAGAGTAGAGTTCGATTCGGTAGTATGTGGTTTCATCTGTCCATCCTCCCTATTCCAATGACTATATCCTTCTATTCGCTAAGTAACTTCATAATCCTGTTTCAATTTTTTTGATATTTTACGAAACTTTTGGATGAAACTGGTAGTATAAAAGATAGACGTATTTCTTTATGCGTGATTCCTGGAAAATCACTAGCAGTTTTTTCTGAATTTTCGTACACTTTAGAAATACGATGCATCTTAAAGGGGGAATCATCCATGTTTCAAACGTTACGTACATCACTCAAACAATCTGTCCTTGGTCAGGACGATGTGATTGATCATTTATTGATGGGCTTGCTCGCAGAAGGTCATGTGTTGCTCGAAGACCGTCCGGGGACCGGTAAGACGACATTAGCAAAAGCACTGGCGCAGACACTCGAAGCGAAGTTCTCACGTGTTCAATGTACAGCGGATACGTTACCGACCGACCTACTTGGGATGGAGCTGTTCAACCCGCTGACAGGATCGTTTGAACAACGGTTTGGTCCGCTGTTCGCGAACATCGTCCTCGTCGATGAAATCAACCGGACGACTCCACGGACACAGTCAGCATTGCTCGAGGCAATGGCGGAAGGGCAAGTGACGATCGGGGATACATCTTATACGTTACCGCAACACTTTCTTGTCATCGCGACACAAAATCCGTTCGATGGACACGGTACATTCCCATTACCGCATGCCCAACTCGACCGTTTCTTGTTCAAGTTGTCGTTCGCTCCGCTGACACGTCAAGCGGAAAAAGCATTATTACGCGGGGCGCACTTAACAGCAGCCGAACTACAGATTCCGCTCGAACAACTCAATGACTGGAAAGAGGAAGTCGTTGCCGTCTCAATCGAGGATAGCGTCGAAAACTACTTACTTGATGTCTGTGACGCACTCCGCGCCCATCGTGACGTTGAGATCGGACCGAGTCCACGAGCGACGCTCGCACTCTTAAAAGCAGCAAAAGCACGGGCCTGGATGCAGGAGCGGACGTACGTCACACCAGAGGACGTCAAGCACTTGGCGACGCCATTGCTTGCCCACCGTCTCGTCTTAACGCTCGAAGCGACGCTGAAGCTATCGAACGAACGTCTCGTCGAGCAGGTCCTCGATTCACTCACTGTTCCGACTGAGGTGTAATCATGCAATTGATCATACCAAAAGGCTTTAACCTCATCATTCTTACGATGACAGGTGCAAGCGGCGTCATCGTGGGACTCTATGGTCCTGTCTGGATTGCGGCTTTATTACTCGCCTATACATTATATGGCTGGGTGATGCCGTATTATCTCGAATACGTTGCGAAGCGGATTCGCGTCCGCCTCCTTGAGACCGTTCGCGCTTTTCGAGAGGAAACGATCCAGATACCGTTCGAATTGTCGAACCCAACGAAGTTACCACTCGGTCGCATCACGATCTCTGGCTTGCTCGGGGATCAGATCAAGCTTCCTGATGCGAGTAGTCAATTTTGGCGTCAACACTTATATGTCAGCAAACAGACGATCGTGCCGTTTTCAATCGATGTCATTGCCGCTCACCGGGGAACGATTCGCATTCAGTCGTTTGACGTCATGATCTCGGATCCGTTTCATTTGATCACAATTTATGTGACGCTTGATATCCAAGAGCTGGGGCACGTCTTCCCTGACTTTGCACCAGCGTCGGTCGAGTGGAATGAACGGATGATTCCCGGTGAGACGATTGATCGCTCGAGTCCGTTCACCGATCGCTCGAGTTTCCACTCCGTCGTCCCCTACTCCGGAGATGCGAAGTCGATCTACTGGTCCGCTTATGCGAAGACGAATGAACTGTACTCGTATCAATATGATCGGAAACGTAACCATGATTATGCCGTCATCGTCGATGGCTTGTCCGCAGACGGACTTGCCCTCCGCTCGGACTTCGAGAAACTATTATCGCGTGCCGCGACGATCATCCGTGAACTCGAGAAACAAGGGGCTTCCTACAGCCTCTGGATTTCGATGGTCAACCGATCCGGTCAGTGGTACCATGTTCCGTCTGGTATGGGAAAACATCAATTCCTACGGACGATGGAATGCCTTGCCCGGATTTCCGAATACGATCTACCGCTCGAGCGCCGGTACTTCACGAAGCGACTGCAACGTAGTGTGCCGTCGACGACGGCGGAGATTCATCTCGGTCACCGGCAGAAAGGAGTGAGCGCATGATTCTCTGGTGGATATTCCTTGCGAGTCTGTTACCGGTTCCGTTCTATCTCGCGCTCGCTTTTCCGGCACTCGCCTTCGTGCCGCATCGTTCGCTTCGCATCGGATTACAGCTACTCGTAGCGGGATCCTTATATTTCCTCTCTCCCGTAGCTAGCGTCTTAGCGCTCGTCTTCGTCGCCTGGACCGCGTTTCTTGATACGGTCGATTCGGCGTGGCGATACGCTACGAGTGCAATGGTCATCGGCGTCGTGATGGTATTGTTCCCGGGAGTGACACCACCAATTGGCGCCTTTTTAATTTTGGTCTTCGTCATTGCGTATCCATTCGTCGTCACGTACATGACAGAATGGCGGCGTATCTTCCCGACGATCGCGTTAGTCCTCAGCGCGGGGCTGATCATCGCTGTTGTCTTCCGTCTCACGAAAGAAGCGCTCGTCGGATCCGTCACGAGTGCGATTCGTCCGTTATTTGAAGCATTCGGTTCATTATTCCTTTGGACGGAACCACTTGGTCGGGAAGCGGACACGATGACGAACCGGGCAATGGGGCTAGAGAATATCAAAGGTGTTCAAGACGTGGAGCAAGCTGCCGTCCAGGCAGGAACACCGGATTGGATTTGGATCGCAACGACGCTTCTGACGGTGATCTTAGTTGCGGTTACGCTTTATGTCATCCGGAAGCGAAAAGTCATAGCGATCGAAAGAGAACAAACCGTCAAGCACTCCAAACAAGTACGGGCACATGCGCCAAAACGGCATAGTCATCATCCGCTTCTGAAGATTGCTTCTCAGCTCGAGCAAGCTTTCCCAAGACGCCATGAAGAGACGACGCTTGAATGGCTGACACGGATCGAGTTCCCGGATACGGTGCAAAACGCTCGTCTGATTGACGGGATTGAGTTCAGTCCAAGTGAACCGGCCTACGATATCCAGACGTTCCGCCGTCAAGTACGCGAACAAATCGAACGCTAATGAAAAGCCCCTGCTCATGGAGCGGGGGCTTCCTCGTCGCATAATGTGCGCATCAATTGGTTGCGTGGTGTCGTCGCAAGACCCCAGTCGCAGATCGCATCGAGTAAGGGAATCAAGGACGTACCTTTCGCGCTTAACGCATACTCAACGCGGGGTGGGATTTCCGGGTAGACGGTCCGCGTAATCAAGCCATCTTGTTCGAGTTGCTTCAGTTGCTGTGTCAGCGTCTTCGGTGAGACGTCCTGGATATAACGCTCCAGTGTATTAAAACGTACCGCACCTTCCTCATGCAGCTCGTACAAGATCATCACTTTCCACTTGCCTTGAATCTGACGCATCGTCGCATCGAACTCATTTAGATACGGCATACCGTTCCCTCCCTTACCAAAAGGTAACCGACTGACCTAAAAGTGCGTACTTCTCGGATTGGTTTCCCTCTGTTATCTTCAATTTATCATATCAAATAAGGAGACGATATCATGAAAACAGGATTCATTGCCATCACCGGTGCGACGTCAGGAATCGGGCATGCGATTGCACGAACGTTCATTCAGAAAGGGTACCGCGTCTTATTGCTCGGACGAAGAATTGATCGTCTGGCGAGCCTTGCTTCAGACGATGTCTTGATTCGCCAAGTCGCAGTCACCGACCGAGTTGCCCTCGATGCTGCTTTAGCAGACGCGACGGAAGCGTTCGGACCGGTCGAAGCCATCATCAATAATGCGGGTCGGATGTTACTCGGTCAAATCGAGACACAAGATGCGGAAGAATGGGAAGAGATGTTTGACGTCAACGCGCTCGGTGTCTTACACGGGATGCAAGCTGTCCTTCCCTCGATGGTGAAACGGAAGACCGGCACGATCATCAACATCAGCTCGATTGCCGGTAAAAAGACGTTCGCAGACCACGCCGCGTACGTCGGCACGAAATTCGCCGTCCACGCGATGAGTGAGAACGTCCGAGGTGAAGTCGCGTCCCATGGTGTCCGCGTCATGACGATTGCACCAGGTGTCGTCGAGACAGAACTGCTCGGTCATACGACAAGTGACGCGATTAAGGACGGCTACAACGAATGGAAACAGTCGATTGACGGTGGACTCGATCCGCAAGTCGTCGCGGACACTGTCTTATTCGCCTTTGAGCAGCCGCAACATGTCAACATCCGGGAAATCGTCTTAGCCCCGACGAAACAACTCGATTGACGAAAAAACAGATCGAAGTGTTTGGAAGTAGATGTACTTCCGAGCACTTCGGTCTGTTTCATTCAAGCGTTACTTTGCTAAGTGACTCTGTTCAATCGTTTGAAAGATTGATTGATAGATCTTCAGTTGCTCTGAACGATTCGGTCGTTCGATTCCCTCACCAAACAACCAGGTCGTCTCTTGTGTATCGTCATAGAGCATACCAGCCGCAAACGTCGGATTCGGCACCGAGATGCTTTCCTCATAGGATAGACTCGGGTCAAGAAACGGTTCGATGGATTTTTGAGAGCCGATGAAGAAAAAGGGAATCTGCGCCTTCCGGTAGACGGTAGCATAGTCACGTCCGGCTGCCGCGTTTAAATAGTCGGGCATAATCATGACAGCATCGTATCGTCGTAAATCCCCTTTGATCTCCTGCAGATCAATCGAGTGGAAGTCCGGTGATTGCGTAAGAACTGGAGCCGTTCCGACGACGGCGATGGTGAGATCGATGGTACTGGCTTTTGGCGTCAACGTTGGTTTTTTCATCATACATACGGTAAGCAGTAGACTGAGTGCAAGTAAAGTCATGACGGTTCTTTGTCTCATCTGTCCCTCCATGATTTCCTAATATTAGGTCTTTCGCCTAGTTCCTTTATACCATAGAAATGGGTGACGTTATGTTTTTGCACAATAGGGAAATCGCGTGAATAAAGTACCAACAGAAGCCAATAAAAAAAGACTCCCTGATTGGAGTCTCCTTACTTTTCAGCATCGATTTTCGAAGCTTTTTTTGCAATGACGACAATAAAGACGATGGCACCGACAGGAATCACGAGCGGCATCCAGTCGAGGATATACTGTGCGTTCATCGTATCCCCCCTTACCTAGCAAGCTATAAGCGTAGCATATGCCAATTGCTGGGGAGTTGCAAGTCACAGTCGGGGCAGAAGTTCGTTCACGATCGCGTAATAAATCAAGATACTTGTCGAGAGCGTATATCCGATGAATAAAAGGGGTGTGAATTTAGGTTTCATACGTCGTTCGATCAAGCGTAGCGAGCCGATGGTGACGACAAGAGCGACGACCGGACTGAATCCGAACACGACGATATCTAAGGATGTCACGACATCTTCTGGAAACACGAGATGAAAGACAAAAAGTGAGAATAAGTACCACGATGTATAGGATAGACAAACGAAGAAGAGGAAAGCAGCTAGTTTCCGCATCCCGTTTGATTGGCTTTTTTCCATCTGTTGCATGTCGTTCCTCCTACATAAGTATCAGATACCCTTAATAGTAACTGGAACTATTCGCTTAAAATATTCAAATATGAATATCCGACAAAAAACGACAAAAAGTTTTTTTCTCGACAATTTAAAAAAGCAAGATCCACGGTCAAGTGAACCTTGCTTCAGCCCTTAAAGAGCAGGTGTTTCGACTTGGTACATCGTCGCAAGACCTGCCACCTTGTTCTTGAATGTCTCCCGCCGTTCGACAGGCGCGATGATTTCCGCCTGGTTGCCGAACTGAATCAGCCACATCATGAAACCGTCGGAAAAGAGCGCATCGACTTTGACCTCGAACCAGAGGTCATCGAGACGACGGCAGCGGATATCCGTTCCGAACCGGTCGACGACGGTTGGCATCAGACTCTCCTGGAATTTAAGCGTCAATTGCTCGTTCTCTCCCCCGTACATGTTGAACATGTTACTTAAGTAACTCGGCTCGACATGGACCGGTTCTTCCATCGGTTCGAACGCTTTACAATCGACGATTCGGTCGACCCGGTACGTTCGGATCTCTTTGATCCGCTCATCGCGTCCAATCAAATAGTAATTTCCGTTATCCATCAACAGATGAGCCGGAGAAACGAGGTAATGCTCGCCATCCTTCCGTAACTCGAACTTCCGCGTCCGTTCATTAAACTTTCCTTGGTACTGGAAACTGATGACGAACCCATCGCTAATTGCTTTCTGGATCGTATCGATCGAGCGCGACGTCATTCCTTTTGGTTTTTTGACAGTATGTAGCACCGGTTGGAGTGACTCCGCCATCTTGTCACTCGTCAACGACTGAATCGTCTTAACGAGCGACGTCGTCTCACTTTCCGAGATGAACTTCGCACTGGCGATGGCATCGACGAGCAATCGGAGCTGATGATGCTCAAAGGGACGACTGACGAGATGATACGGAATGGCAAGTCCATTCTTCGTCTCTTCCGCCACGACGTCAAAACCTGATTTGGCAAGTGCCGCAATATCATCCTTCAACGATTTTCGGGATAGCTTCTCGATCAGTCCTCGTTTCGAGAGTTCCATGCTCAATTCCTCAAGCGTCAACGTATGGTCTTCATCCGACTGACGTTCGAAGATTTCTCGTACAGCAAGTAAGCGGTCACGGTTAGTTAATTTTTCGTTAGACACTACGCATCCTCATTTCCTAAGTCACAATGGTTTGGTTATACTTTACAGTATACATGAAAATGAATATTAAATTAACAATAAAATGGTAAAAATTAAGAGATAGGAGAATTTGGATGCATTATATCGCAGAATGGAATGGTCAGCGTTTTGATTACCGAGATAGCGGGAGCGGTCCCGTCATTCTTTTGATTCATGGTACGCAGTCGGATTACCGGGAGGTCTACCATGTCGAAAAGTTAATCACGGCAGGATATCGTGTCATCGTACCGTCACGTCCGGGATATGGAAGAACTCCACTTCAGCTCGCAGATAGTCCAGAGGCGCTTGCAACGTTCTACGCTGGGTGGCTTGCTTCCCGCCAGATTGAACAGTACACCGTTTACGGCATCTCTGCCGGCGGACCGACGGCAATTGCACTTGCTGGAATGGATCCAGGCGTTCATGCCCTCGTCTTAGCGTGTGCGATGACGCACCGGATCTCGCTGCCGTATCACCGTCTTTTGATCCAACCGGTCTTACAACGTCCCCTGCAGTTCATCCAGTGGGGGCTTTGGACGTATGTGAAGGATAAGATTCGTAAGTTTCCTGAAGAAGCAGCGGTGCGGATGGTCGAGATGACGAGTCTGTTACCACGCGAAACGATCCGTACCCACATTAGTGAGACGGATGCGTCGTTATTATATGAGGTTGGTCTTCAAAATGGTCCTGGGCGAGGTGTCTTGTTTGATATCACACAAGACTTAGAACGAGAACGGCTTGAAGCCGTCACGTGTCCCGTCTTGATCGTCCATTCGAAGTCAGACCGTGCTGTTCCGTTCGAGCATGCGGAACACGCACGACGGAGCATTCCTCACGCGCAGTTCATTGAATCGAAAAGTCCCGGTCACCTGATTTGGATCGGTCCATCCGCGCGTCGGGATGAACGGATGATCGAACGGTTCATCGCTTTTAATCAGATGACTTGAAGGCGGAGCCGCATTTTTAGCTTCTCATCATCCTCCTCGATTGCGATCAGACCACGACGCGTTAGTTCACCAATCGCACGACGCGTCCGGTCTTGATTAAGTCGGGCACAGCGGGCAATCTCAGCGATGCCCATCCGACATGACAGTTGATTCGCCTTGATCTTTGATGAAGGCTTCGCGACGGAGCGTTGTAAGAGGCGCCAAAAGACGTGACGGGCATCCTCTGATAAAGCATAGGCATTTTTCTCGATCACCGGTGGCATGTAACGAACGTCTTCTCGAATCCGGCGAATCAGATAGAGACTAAGCCATTCTTCGAGCTCCGCTTGAATTCGTGAGAATTCGAACCACCAAAGCTGCTCGAGTGCCTCCTCTTCTTTCGTCGCCAGTTGCCAGCTAGCAGGAATCTCATCAAACTCTTCCTCGAGCCAGTCTTCGTAGTCGAGTGCCGTCTCATACAAGACTTGTGACGGGATCTGCTCGAGTGACGTCCGATGTTTATAGATATCAAAGCTCATCCGTCGAAAATGTTCGACGGATGCAGCCACTTGGCTCAAATGAATCAATTGTTTCGTGATGAGTCGCGCCAGTCCATCCATCTCGAGGTGGATGGCATATAAGTGTTTTTCTAGCGCAATGAGCGTGCTTCTCTCCATTCGACCGTTCCTCCCCTATTTGTTTTTCGTCTTCTTGTCTTTTTCCGCAAAACCCTTATTCAAAACCAATTGTGAGCATATCGGTGTATTGACAGTGCAGTTTGGAATAGAATAGAACAATCGAATTCAAAAGGAGATGCACGATATGTATACGATTTTTGGTAGCTCACGTAAAGGAAACAGTGAATGGCTCGGGGAACAAGCATTGAAAGGAATCCCTCATGTTGCTGTCGATTTGGCGAACGTCTCGATTCAGCCGATTGAAGACCGCCGTCATCATGGAGGCTTTTTACCGATTGGCGATGACTATCGCCATATTGTCGAAGAAATGCTTGAACACGATGACATCCTGTTCATCACTCCGATTTATTGGTACTCGATGTCGACGAAGATGAAATTATTCATCGATCGATTCAGCGAGTCACTGCGCGACAAAGAGCTCGACTTCAAAAGCCGGATGGCGGGGAAACGATTCCACTTGATCGCGGTCGGAGGAGACAATCCACGCGTTAAAGGACAAGCGCTCGTCACGCAGTTCGAGCATATCGCATCGTTCCTTGGCGCGACGCTTGAGACAGCGATTCTTGCCGAAGGAAATGCACCAGGTGAGGTCGAGTACGATCAAGAAGCGATTGCCGCAATCGAGGCGTTTCGTGAAAAAATGTCAGGAGCACGTGTTTAAGCACTGTTCGTGAAGGGAAATAACTGAAGCAGAGCGCACGACTATCTAGCGTACGACTCAATTCAGGAGGTGGTCAGCCATGTTCGCATCTAAAAAACGATCGAATCGCAAGTGGAAACAACTGACTTCACGCCAGCATATCCTTCATCTTGAACATCTGTATCAATCACGCGAAGAGACGATTGTTCGTGATCGCCTCTCCTTACAACACATCATGGAACGTGCAGTCCGGACCGGACAGACGGTCCACGTCCGATTAAAACAACTCGATACGGTATCCGGTTCGATCCAAGCGATTTTTCATGACCGCGGAACGATTGAACTCGTCACATCGACAGGTATGCGCCGGATGGTGCGAGCGTCGGACGTCATCGATATCCAGTGTACGACAACCTAACAGCATGTAACCCCTTCTCGACTAGAGGAGGGGTTTTTGGTTTACATGAGTCCTTTGCCACCGAGCGGGTGGTCTTCGAGCACGCGTTCAACACGCTCGAGCAACGGACGCGCTTGCGTAATCAAACGCCGCGTCACCGGTAACTCTAAAGACGCGAGGTGTGCAGCGGCATCCGTCCAGATTTCACGGACATGTAGCACATCCGGTTCGTCAGAACTACTGATGATGTAGTGTAGACAACTCGGATGAGTTTCTAAAGAAGCCGCAGCTTCAAGTAACAGGGCGATGACGTGGTCGCGTTGTCCGGCTTGAGTCGTAAATGTCGTCCATAATCCATACATCAAGAGGTACCTGATAATGGACGGATTTCTGCGCGCCAACCGTAAGATTCCCCTTCTGCGACTTGAGTCGTCGGATGAAGGGAAGCCAGTTCCATCGCATGATCCAAATCACGTGCTTCAAAGACAATCAAACTGCCAATCTGCTCTCCATGCGTTCGATCCGGCTCTACATTCTTCTGTACGACCCCATCCTGCCAGTAAAATGCTTGTGTCGTAAGTCCCGGGTGCCAGTCTGATAGGACATCGACTTGTTCATTGAAGGTGTTCATCAACGCATCACAACGCGACATCAAAGCATCGATCTCTTCCTTCGATAAAGCATCCATCCGCTCAGCATCGTAATAACCGACATATAAGAATTGCATTGTCTCTCCTCCTCTCAATTTTCCCATTCCCTTCCATGAGAAGGCTAAACAAAAGCCTCCTGTCTCTACGCTGAGAAACAGGAGGCTTATGTATCATTCATCTTTTAACTTGACGTTTTGATCGGCTGGTAACGTCGTCGTCGTTTCCTCGTCTTCAAGTTTTGGTACGCCAGCACCATAATCGGTTGCTTCATCCGTCACGTAAGACGCCGCGAACGCTGGATTCAGTAAATCGGACTTCGAACCGACGATGACGATCCGCCCGTGTCGGACTTCATCTTCTAGATCCTCAGCGACATCCTTCGTCATGCCAAGCTCGGACAATTGAGCAATCCGATCATTACGGTTACTGCGGACGGCTGATAATAACGTCTCGAAGAATGACTTCTTCGTTACGCGGTACGGTAACGTCTGCGTGTCATTCGCGATCCGTTCCGCGAGTTCTTCGTCTTTCGCAAAGATGTAGATCTGTTTATTCGAATAGCCACTTGATTTGAGGCTCGTCACTTCTGCGTCGACAGCGGTCATGTTTCGTACGATGCGTGTTTCAAGCATAAAAATCCCTCTCTTTCATGCAGCAAGCTGCTGATAAGAAGTTATACCCGAAACATAATAGTTGAAACCTGAAATTGAAAAATGGATCAAGCAGCAGTCTGGATTGCTGCTGTGCGCCGCTTTTGCCAGATCGTAAACAAGGCAATCAGAATCATCAGGACGACTTGCGGGATAAGCGTCTCGAGCGTTGGGTAGAAACCAATCCAGCCGGCGGTTCCGAGTCCATTGATCGGATGAATCGGTAAGACGTTCGTCAGCTGCAACGCGTGCAGACTCGTACCAAGAATCTTGAACGCCATCACATAAATCAACCAGGACGCGACTTGGAACAGACGATGAATCGGTAAACGAATACCAATCTGGATGACCGCATACGAGACGAGACCGATGATGATGATCGCGAGACCGATTCCGGATAACAAGGCAGTTTTCGTCATCGCTGGTGCCATTCCGATATAAAATAACAACGTCTCGGCGCCTTCTCGGAAGATCGTCAAGAAGCTGACGAAGAACAAGGACGTCGTCGAAAGCGTCGACAAAAAGTGTTTTCGTTTGGCGACGGCGCTTTTCGAGTGCAACCAGTAGCCGACGAACAACATGACAACGACCGCGACGATTCCTGTGTAGCCTTCGATTTGTTCCCGACCTGTCGCTGCGAACGAGGCCTGAAAAACGGTCTGGAGGATGAGCGCTAACAGACCGCTTGCGATCAGACCAAGCCCAGCGCCTGCCCAAACCTTCCCTTCTTGTTTCGATCGACTTTTCCGCGCGAAGGCAACAAGCGCACTGACGATCAATAATGCTTCGAGACCTTCCCGCAGCATGACGAGCATTGCATCGACGAACGTATAATGCGTCTTCGTTTGTAATTGTGCGATAGCATTCTCAAACGACTGGAGTTCTTGTGCCGTTTTTTCCCGAGTTTCCGGCGTCAGTCGGGCAAGTAACAGTGGTACGTCTGATTCAAGCTGGGAATAGAGCCCTTCATTACGTGTCCGGACCTCACCTTCCGCTCGCGGCCAAGTCTTGAGAAATGCTTCTAGCGCTTCTTTTGCTTCCGGCAGATCATTTGCCGTAAGTGCGGTTTGCGCCTCCTCGAGTGGCGTCAGCAGCGACTGCAGTCCCGTTTTCTTCGCCTGGACTTTCTCTCCGTCGAGGAAAGACTGAACGGCCGTATCGAACTGATCAAGTGCGGCTTTCCATTCCTTCGTATCCGCGGAATCACGCGCCGCCGCGATCCGGATCGACGCAAGTGCCATCTCGATGTTGCCATAATGACCGACACTGTCGTTGCGAACAAGACTCTCGTGCGTCGCCCATGCGGTCAACAACCGTTGCTCCGCTGCCGGACGATCGCTCGCCTTGACCTGCCGCATCTCTTTCGTCAACGAAAGCAATTGCTTCACTTTTGCTTTCGCAATCGGGTCCGTCTTCGGTTTCGTTGCTTCTTCCTGCTTCCGGACAGCAGCAGAGAGTGCTGTCAGTTGCTCGCGGACTTCCGGAAACGTTGCCGACCGTTTCGCATCGACCTGTTTGACGGCTTTCGTGATTGCCGCTTGTTGATCAGGTAAGTCTTGAGCAGCTTGTCCTAGTTCATCAATCGCTTGATTCAGTGCTGCGCGATCTTTACTTGCGACGGCAGACAGGGCTTGTCCGATCGCGACATAGAGATCATCCGTCGAAGCAGCATAGACAGGCATCGTTTGTTGACCGGCTACAAGGAATACAAGTACAAGGACGAGATTACGCAAATAACGCATCACCGATGTAGCCTCCTTTCGAGATTCCACCGAAGCAAGCGAAGATGGCACTTCCACGGTGCGTGATGTATTCATTTAATCGGTCCTGTGCGGCAAGACGGCGCTGAATCTCGATGAATTGTTTCGGTGAACGCTGATACGATAAGAAGAGTAGACCCGCATCGAGGGCACCTGTCTTCTCATCGATGCCGTCTTGATACGAGTAGGAACGGCGTAAGATCGCTGTCTTCCCATCCCCGTGCGCGACAGCGGTATGCGAGTCAACCGGTAAGGCTGCTTCGCCACGAGCTTGTCGTTTCGCTGGTGTGACGGAAGCGAACTCGTCTGTTGAGCCGAGCGGTGCCCCAGAAGCGCGTTCGCGCCCGAAGGTCCGTTCTTGCTCTTTTAGGATCGTCCGGTCCCAGACTTCGAGATGCATCTGGATGCGACGGACGACAAGGAACGAGCCGTTCGTCAACCACGGTGTACCATCTTGCCACTGACAAAAGAGCGATTCTTTCCGGACCTGCTTCTTCGAGACATCAGGATTCCCCGTGCCGTCCTTGAAGCCGAACAGATTACGCGGCGTCCCACCAGAGGCATCTGCTGCTTTACTGCGCTGGAAACCAGCTTGGGACCAACGCATCGCGACCGTCCCACGCCCGACACGGACGAGGTTACGGATCGCATGGAAGACGACTTGCGCATCATCACCGCAAACTTGGACGACGAGGTCGCCACCGCTCCATTTTTCGTCCAGACGATCGAGATCGAACGTCGGCAACGGTTTAAGGGCATCCGGTCGTTTATGACGGATGCCGAAGCGACCGTCAAACAGACTTGGACCGCACCCGAACGTAAACGTCAAGTGACCGGCCGATAATCCATCCGCTTCCCCCGTATCTTCCGGTGGGACGTAACGGGAGTCGGAATCGCCGTATGGTAACCCGGCAGCAAGTCTGGCACATAAACGCGTCCAGCGTTTTAATAAATCGACCAATTCATCGCGGCGCTCCGTCTTGATATCAAACGCCACGACTTGGACGTGATTTTGTGGTGGTGTCAGAATTCCCGCTTGATACGTCCCGTAGAACGGCTCTTGATCACTTGCTTCAACAGTCAATGTCCGCGGAAGGAACTTCTCAAGACCACTGGCATACAGGGCGGCCCCGAGACTCGTCAAGCCTGCGACCTTCAGGACGTCACGCCGCGTGACGCCTTCTTGGATTGGTTTCATGCTTATCCCTCCAGTACGATGCCCATCTTCGAGAGCGGTTCCGCGAGTTCATTGATGGCGACACTCATCTGTTTGACGTCTTGTTTCGAGAGACTCGTATAGAGAACATAGCCGTCACCCTGTTTCTTCGCATCGAGTAACGCGTAGACATCCTTGAAGCGAGCAGCAATCTCTTTTGATAACGCCGCATCTTGTTTTTTTAGCGCCGGGTTTAACAGTTCGTAAATCTTTTCAGCCCCTTCGACGTTTGCCGCGAAGTCATATAAATCGGTATGCGAATAACGGTCTTCTTCCCCTGTCACTTTTGACGTCGAGACTTCGTTCAATAGATCCGTCGCCCCCGTGACGAGTAATTCTGGTGTCACCTCGACCGTCTCGACCTTTGCCCGCAGTAAGTGGACGTCCTTCATCAATTGTTTCGCGTATGCTTCATAACCTTTTGTCGTTCCCTTTTCGAATAATCCTTGCTCGATCCGGTGGTAGCCACCCCACTCCGACGCTTTCACGTCGCCTGCTCGCGCATCGATCTTCGGATCAAGGTCACCGAATACTTCCGCGATTGGTTCTGCGCGTTCGTAATACATCCGCGTCGGTGCGTACAACGCTTTCGCTTCTTCAAGCTTTCCCGCTTGTACGGCATCCGTGAACTTTTCCGTCTCGCGGACGAACGTATCGATTTCGTTGATCGCATACGTCCGGTAATCCGTGACGACCTGGTCAAAATTCGTCTTTTTCGGTGCTGGTGTCTCCGCTTGTTTCGCTTCACTGCAACCTGCTAAAACGACGGCGAGCGCCCCTGTCATCAATAATACTTGTTTCATGTATAGTTCCCCCTGTTACTAATTAAGTCAGTTCCTTAAATAGTATAGACGACAATGATAATCGTTATCAATAAAAATTTTTGAGCAATTAAAAACGCTTGAACCGGTTCATTTCAACCGATTTAAGCGTTTTGTCAGGCTTGTTCTTTGCGTTTTTTGAAGTACGTCCGTGAAATGATGAACGTGACGATTCCGAAGCCAATGAAGACGAATGCTTTTTGGAATAAGCTCAGGAACGACAAATCGAATAGTAAAAGCTTGACGGCACTGATAGTCAGTAGCAACAACCCGGATAATCGCCACGTCGACGACGTCCGCATCCGACCAATCGCGACAAGGACGAGTGCGAGGACGATATAGGCCGCGGACAACGTCGTACTACGCGCCGTCTCTTCAAGACCGCGGTAGAATGGTAACTCCATGATGATCAACGTGTATGTCGTAAAGACACCGATTGCAGCTAAGACGAGGACAAGTTGCCACGACCCTTTCCAAACCGGATCACGATGTGTCTGAACGAGGAGCAAGACGAATGCCGTCGAAGCAATGACCATCGCGAGCACCGTCAACGCATACGACAGCCCTATGCTTTGATAAGATTCATAATCAACGACGGCTGAAAAGATAAAGACGACATACAACCCGACGTTAAACAACCGTTGATGCGGCATTCGCGCCCGCGGAACGAACCAAAATGCGGCGATCAACCCGGCAATCAAGAAGTAGCGCAGTTGATACGTCCAGCTGAGGGCATCTGCCGGAATCAAGAGGACAGCGACGAGTAAGGCGACGTGACCGACGCCGTTTTGAGCCGGATCCTTTAATCGATCCGCAAGCACGTAGGCAATTCCGGCGAACAGAATCGCTACAAGCGTCCCGAACGACCAATCGAGGATCAGTAACGTCAGTAAGACGACAATCCCGGCAAGCCAGCTTGGCACGTTTGGCTGAAACTGGATGCGTCGTCCGACGAACGATGTCGCACCGTAACCGAAGAATGTCGCAAGTAAGAGAGACCATTCATCAAGTCGTGGTACCTGTTCATCAAGCCAGTAGAGCTCTAACGAGAGTAGGCCGAACGCGAGTGCGATCGTAAAGATCACCCAAGCGAAGACGAACGCTTTTTTGGCCTTCAGTCGGTCAACCGCAAAGAAGATCGCTGCGAACAGGACGACTTCGTACAATAAGAAGAGCGGTAAGTTCGGGTCGTCCGATAATTGTAGATACGGTAATAAGAAACCGGTGATGGATACGAGGACGAGCAAGGCTTGCGATCGCATCCAGAGCATCAGACCGTACGCGATGAAGACGACGACGAGCTCAAGTAAGAAGGCTAAAGACGGTGGATAGAATTGATATAAGGCCATCCCGGCGAACAGTGCCGCCAACGCGACGATCGTACCGGTCGCGACGAGTCCGACCCCGAGCTCACGTCGTTTCTTCTCATACTGGTATTCTCCAAGGGCGATGACGAGTAGACCGATCAAGACCCCACTTCCGATGCGGACAGGCGGACTGATCAGACCGGCAACCGAGGCGTAGGAGAACAGGAACAAGGCTCCGAGTGCAGCGAATATCGCTCCAATCCGGGGTAACCAGACGGTCGCGATGACCTGTTCCCATTCTTCGCGGGAGCGTTTTTCCTTAAATGTTGGTGGAGGAACAACCGGTTTTCGTTTCGTATAAGCAGGGCGCGGAGCTGGGCGGGCGACTGTACTTACTTCTGGTTCGCTCGGTTCAGGTGCGACAGACGAAGTGTGCTGTCCTTCAAGGGCAGCTACTCGTTGTCGTAACGCCGCGATCTCCTGCTCGAGACGCGTGATCCGTGGATCTTCCATCTCTTCACTTCCTTTCATGGATACATTGTCATTCTTTTACACACCTAGCAGGTGAACTCCTTCATTTTACAGTAGATTTCGTATCGATATGCCTGAAAATGACAAAAATCCGGTCGCGTGGGAGCGACCGGATGAGGGTTTAACGAACAGATAACGCATATTGTCCCGTTTTATTGAAAACGGATGTGAACTGCGAGCGACTGACACTGTACTTGCCGCGGTATGGGTCCGAGACGTAGAACGAACCGCTTGAGACACCTGTCACGAGCATGACGTGATAGTTCCGGTAACCTGTGAATGTTTTACCGTCCGGTTTGATCCAAGAGAAGTAGCCATATGGATTCTTGAAATCGACCGTTGCCCAGACGATGACCGGGTTACCGCTACGAATCTCACGTTCAATTTTCGAGACGCCTTGTTTCGAGATATCAACGGCACCACTGCGGTATTTTTTCGCAAGTGGTAGGATTCCTTTCGGGTAGATACCCCAGTTCTTGTAGTAGTCGAGCGTTCCGGCTGGATTCCCCGTGAACATTTTTTCCGGATCTGCCCAGTAATACTTTCCGTTCTTATACGTCGCGTTCTTCATACTTTTCGGCATTTGATTGTAGAGTGACGCAGCAGAGACGGCTTTTTTCTTGTATTCAAGTGCCATCTTCAACGAGACGAACTCACAACCAGATGGATACCCGAGTGAATATTGGTTGTAGTACGGAACATTTAACTTCTTCGTCGTCGTCGATGGTTTCGACTTCGAGACGTATTGTGTCGAGATATAGCGGTAGCTTCCCTTATAGAGAATCCGTGTCCAGCTCCCTGACGTGCCGTATGTCGCAACGGCAAACCCTTTATTCAGCTGTCCTACGACTTTATACTTCGTTCCAGCACCCGTCCGGACGTTGAGTGTGCCGACCGTCGTATACTTCGTCCCTGTCGACGTATATTTCGACGAAGACGATTTGACGTAGTTCTTGTGTATGTAGCCTGTGCGGGATTTGTAGCTGATTTTATACCAGCTGCCGGACGTTCCCTTTGATGTGTAGACGTTCCCTTTGTAGACGTTACCGAGAATCTTACTCGATGTCGACGGTTTCTCGCGGACGCGTAAGACATCCGTCGTCACGGTCAACTTCGTCGCGGCCTCAGCGATCAACGAAGGGCTGAGTACGCCAACAATGACAACCGCTACGAGCAATGCGGATAAGAATCGTTTCATGATAGACCCCCTATATTTTGATTTGGTGAGACATTCCCTTATTCCCAACTTTTTGAAAAAATAATCAACATTTCTTTAGAAAAATCTGAAAAATAAGGAATGCACCTGTTCTTTATATCAAAAAAACCCGACCATGCCTATGGGCACAGTCGAGTTGTCATCAACCTGCAATCAAATTAAAATTTAATTTTGGATCGTCAAGATATAAGGTGACGGTTGCGCAAAAGCTTGTTCGAGCAGGTGGGCAACAAACAAGGTATCCTCTTCTTTCACCGGAAGCGGTGCATCTTCGACGATACTGCGGTAAAAGGCGCGATACATTTTACCGTAATCACCAACAGGACTCGGGATTCGGACGTCTTGCAGATGACCGTGTTCATCGTGATAGATCAAACGCCCATAATCGTCTTCTGAATCCTCACCGAACCCCTCTTCTCCCGGGAAGTAGTTCGCTTTCAGGTCGAGCTCTTGCCGGTCGACGTGTTGTTTGATGAACGTCCCGTTCGTGCCGTGTAACATCCACCGGGGTGCCGGGGCAAGTGCGACATGACTCGTCCGGACGCTGACCTTGAGCTCCGGATAATAGAGATCAATCGCAAACGCGTCGTCTGGATTATGCGGCAGTCGAACACTTCGTACGTCAAAGGCGACCTTGTCCGGTTTTCCGAACAAAGCGATGATTTGATCGAGCGTATGGACGCCGAGTCCGTAAAGCGCACCGTTTTCGTGACGCGCATCAGCTGACGCCGCTTCCGGGCGGAATAGATCAAATTGCGAGACGACCTCGACGAGACGACCAAGTTTCCCGGAACGGATGATTTGCGCGACGACTTGGAAGTCGCTGTCGTAACGTCGGTTTTGATAGGCGAGAATCTTGACGCCTTGTGCATGTGCTTCTGCAAATAGACGCTTCGTCTCCTCTTCCGTCACCGTAAATGGTTTTTCGACGAGAACGTGCTTTTGATGTTGCAGCGCGAGCAACGCGTATTCGAAATGTGTCGCCGGTGGTGTATTGATGACGACGACATCAAGTGCCGGGTCAGCGAGCATTTCGGACAGATCCGTCGTAAAACGGGCATCCGGCAGTCGATCCTGATAGGATGCGAACAGCTCCGGTTTTTCCTTCCGATTGTAAATCCAGGTGACGTGATAGTTGTCCTCGATCATCACGTACGGTAAATGGTAACGGGTCGTACTTTTGCCAAAGCCGATGAAGCCGATATTCAATCGCATCCGATCACTCCTTGAACCGTTCTTTTTCTATTACCATACCAAACGAAACGACCGTTGTCTTGATTGAACCGCTTCAGGCTGTCGCTTCGATGCGTTCATACTCATAAATCGAGAAGCCGTCCCGTGTTCCTTGATAGACGAATCCGAAGGACGTGTAATATGCATTGAGAAACTCGTTTGAAGCGACACAATCGAGTCGTAGGATTTCTCCTTCATCCTCTGTCACAGCAATCGCGTGTTCCAGCAATTTCCGACCGACCCCGCGTCCTTTGGCGCGGTCGCTGACGACGATTCGATGGATATACAGACCTTCTACATCATCCCACAAGGATTGATCCCATTCGAGCGAAGGAAGCAGGGCAACGGAACCAAGCAGCTCGTTCTGATCCTCAAAGACATATAAGCGACCTGCTTCTAAATCTCGCGCGACGAGTTGCTCGATGTCTTGCTCCAGATAAGCAGACCACTGGCTACTGCCACTGGCTTTGAGGGAGAGCGCTTTTTGCTCAAGTAGGGTTGCGATGTTTCGAACGTCTTTTGATGTAGCTTGTCGTATCATGTTATTCCTCCTGTTACAAAAAAATTCTTCTCTATCCTAACGAATGTACAGCGAGAAGAAAACCTTTTTGCTTCAAGATTTCACGTTTGCCCATTATTTTGTGATTTTTTTCATATTCCACAATTTTATTTCAATGTAACGTATCCTTTAGGAGTGATCTGACCCCCAGTCGTCACAACGGATAAACGACCGGCTTCCCACGAGCCGGTCGTTTTTTGTCGTTCAGGCGAGTTCAACCCAGCGACGCGACAGATTCCGTGCTTGCGCCCGGTACTCGTCGTCTTCGACGATCGGATTACTGAGTCGTGGAGCGGAATCTGCATAGTAGCCGCCGTTATCGAGCGGATCGTCGGTCGTTGCGAGATAGAGTGCCGTCTTCGCGCCGTATTCTGGTGTATAGAGTTTTCCGGTCCAGTATCCGACTTGCGCGACCGGTTTGAGTAACGTCTTCATCACTTTGCCGTACTTGCCGCGGTAGAACAAATCCGTATTGACGATCCCCGGGTGGACGCTGACGAACGTGATCCGGTCGCCGTGCTTTTCAGCCAGTTCACGCATATGAATCATTTGCAGGAGCTTTGATTCGCGGTAGGAACGCATCGGGCTATAGTGTTCTTTTTTGACGTGGGCGATCGCTTCGAGTTCGACGTCGGTCCGAATCAAACCGCCTTCACCTGCGAGCGACGAAATCGAGATGACACGCGGATCGTTCCCTTTCTCAAGTAACGGCAATAAGCGCTCGATCAAATAGAAATGACTCAAGTAGTTGACCTGGAATTGTGATTCGAAGCCGTCCTTCGTGACATGATACGGCGGTACCATGACACCGGCGTTTAAAATCAAGCGGTCGATGCGACCGACTAAATCAAACAGACGATCCGCGAAGCGACGGACGGAATCCAGTTGATCGAGTTGAACGATCTCGATTTCCAGGTGCGTATGCGATACACCATGTTCCCGCAGTAGTTGCACGAGTGCCGTCGCTTTTTTCTGCGAACGGACGGTAGCGATGACCCGATCTCCTCGCTCCAATAATTCTTGAATCGTGACCATCCCCATGCCGGAGTTGGCACCCGTGACGATACAGATGTTCATCCCTTTTCCTCCTTGTGTTCCGTATTGAACGCATATAGTTCTGCTTCTAGTTTTCCTTTTTCTTTTCGTTTGTACACCTCGTTTTGACGTTATTTTTCGAAATTTTCAAAAAGTAACGTATACTAAAAGGAGAACATGTTATCACGAAAGAGGTGGTCGGATGGAAGAAGGGACGATCTTATTCGTCGCAGGAACGTTACTATTGATTGCGATCATCACGACGAAGTTTGCCGTCCGGTTAAATGTACCGACGTTGATCCTGTTCGTCGTCGTCGGGATCGTGGCAGGGTCAGATGTCACAGGAATCATCAACTTTGGTGATTTCGAGCAAGCTCGTCTTTTTGGGACGATGGCGCTCGTTCTGATTCTGTTTGACGGTGGCTTGCATACGAAATGGGTACACTTCCGGAAAATTCTCCCCGCTGCCCTGTCGCTTGCGACCGTCGGGGTCCTTGCAACGACCGGGATCATTGCCATCGTTGCGTATCTATTACTTGATTTTTCTTGGCCGGTCGCGTTATTGATCGGCGCGCTCGTCGGCTCGACTGATGCGGCTGCTGTTTTTTCCCTGCTCAGTGGACGACCGGTCGATGCCAAAGTCAAACATACGCTCGAAGCGGAGTCCGGAACGAATGATCCGATGGCCGTCTTCCTGACGATCTTGTTCACATCGTTTGCGTTAGCGCCGGAATCGTTCTCGATCGGTGCGGGTATTCTGTCCTTCATCTACGAGATGGGACTCGGGACGCTAGTTGGTCTTGCGATCGGGTATCTCGTCACGCAACTGCTGAACCGGATTGAGTTGCCATCGTCCGCCCTTTATCCGACGCTTCTGTTCAGTGGGGCGCTCTTCTCGTATGGTCTCGCGACGATTTTGCACGCCAGTGGGTTTCTCGCTGTCTATTTGACCGGGATCTGGATCAACAATCATGACATGATCTACCGCGAGACGCTCAAACGATTTAGTGGTAGCTTGTCGCATTTAGCAGAGATCGGCATGTTCATCATGCTCGGATTGCTCGTCTTTCCAAAACAATTGCTCGATCCCCGGACATTGTTCGTCTCGGCTGTCATCGTCCTGACGTTGATCCTGCTCGCTCGTCCACTTGCCGTCGTCTTGTCGTTGCTTCCGTTTCGGTACACGGTCAAAGAACAGAGTGTCATCACGGCAGCCGGATTACGGGGCGCCGTTCCGATCATTCTCGCGACCTATCCGCTTTCAAGCGGTCTCGCGGAAGCACCACTTCTTTTCAATATCGTCTTCTTCACCGTCATGACGTCTGCTCTCTTGCAAGGAACAGCCTTACCGTGGATCGTCCGGCGAATGGGGCTAGAGACACAGCCCGACACGACGGTCGAACCGTTCCTGAAATTCATGACCGTCACCCATCCGCAAGCGGAAATCATCGAGGTCAGGGTCTCGACAAACAGTGTGATTGCCGGAAGAACGTTACAGGATATCGAGATGCCCCAAGATGTGCTCGTCGTTGCGATCATTCGTGAAGATGAAATTCTGACGCCGCGTGGTCAGACACGTGTCCTCGTAGACGATCAACTGTTGATTTTAACACCTAAACAAGCGGATCAGGACGTGCGACGGCTGATCGCGTCACTCGGAATATAGATCATTTGACACATCCTCCAGTAGGGTGTGTTTTTTTGATGTAGATTGGTATACTCAAAAAGGAAAATAAAGGAGGAACCTTGATGTTGAAACGATTACTTGCCGTCATCTTGACCACCACGCTCGTTTGCACCGTCCTAGCATACATATCCTATACACCGCTCCGAGATCGGACATCGGATACGATGTATGAATCGCTTGGTTCGACATTCATTTCCTACACCTTATTTGCGTTACCCATCATCTTGCTGTCCGGCTTCTTACTCGACTTCCTTATCGGCATGATCATCAACCGGTCATCGACGACATTAGCGTATATGCCGACAGTCCTCGGTTACGGAGTGTACGGTATCGTGATCGCGAGTCTCCTGATTCTCTTGACGACGAAGGACGCATTTGACCTGCCGCTTTCTTTTACGATCGCTGCTCTGACAGCAATGATCTATTACAGTCTGTCCGTCGTCTTTAATCGATTGTCACAGCACGCGCACTAAAAAAACGAACAGGCACGTCCGCGAGTAAGCAGACGTGCCTGTTCGTGTTATTCTGCTTCCGTTCGTTCAATCGTGATGACACCCGGTGGACGATGCGGGAAGGTCAACGTCAGACCGGCAAAGCGACAAATATCATCTTCGTTCGGTGCCCGGTGCACCCACTCGATCGTCTCTTGCCTTGCTAGCGCGTGGCGGATCCGGTTATCGGCTTGTGTACGCGAGATGCCGCGGCAATCGACGTTCGTGATATACGTTGCTTCGTCCGACTCGATCTGTTGCCAAATCCCGAGGATCAGTTGACCAATCGGACTGACAGATTGACCATCCGGTTCTTCACTGCTGACGGCATCATCGAGCATTTCGATGACAGCGTCACAGGTCTCACCGGAAGCAAGCAATCGCGTCGATCCTTGTTGTAGAATCCGGTATCGCGTCACGCCGTTCTCGAGCCACAAGCGCTGTGCGAATGGATTGACCGGAACACCGTGGAAAAATGTCTGCGTCCCGCGCCAAGCAAAACCAAATGATGGATCGTACGCCCGAATCGTCGCCATGGCGCGATCATGGAACTTAGTGATCGTCTGTCGTTCTGTTTCCAGTAAGTTCCGGATCGCGTTATCGTCTTCTAACGATACCGACTTTGGTGTCACGGTGAATAATTCCGACTCCGGTAAGCGGTGTGGGGACAAAATCGTTCCGTCGAAACGATAATCGTTCGCCGGACGTCCAGTACGCCCGACAGATAAGCGCCACGTTCGTTCTTCCGGCATGAAGGCATAACTTTGATGGGCAAAAGGTGGTGCGACGAACAGTCCCGGAAACGGATCGAATGTGTCAACTCGCAGGACGTCACCGTCATACCAGCACTCTTCGATCAGACGGACGAGCCGTCCGACGGGTGCATTACGGTCCGTCAGGTAACGACCGGTATTCACATGAAATCCGAGTAGGAACTCGCGCTCTTCTTCTTGGAACGTCACCATCAAGAGTTGGAACAACGACGCAATCTGCTGCTCGACGAGTTGTGGCTCCTCCTCCGTCTCTGCTTCGAAGGCGACCATCTTCCAGCCGGACCGCTCATACAGATGGATCGTCACCGGAAAGAACAGGAAGGCACCATGTGTCGCTTCGAGCTTGACCATATCTTGCGATGCTAATCGTTCTGTCAGTAGGGAAAAGCCCATTCGTTCGAAATGATCTTGCAGCCGTCGTTTCCAATGTGTGAACTCCACGCAATCCTCTCCTCTCGCGAATTATGCGCCGCGCTTTCGTAACGGATTCTTTGACCAGTAGATGTAGAGACCAACGAGTCCCGCGATGCCGATGATATAAGACGGCGTTCCGCTGACTTGAATCAAGACGTCCGGTGCCGGGAAGACCGTCACGAGCAGTGCCTTATAGGTTGAGAATAAAATGAAACTGATGACGAATTGAATCCACACCCGCGGTTTGACTTGTTTAAGCTTCGGTGCCGTGATGACTTGTGACATCGCATCGATCAAGAATAGAGCGATGATTGAGAAGAATAAGTAATCGATCAGGGCGAATTGGAACAATCCGTCGATCCCTTCGATGAAGATGAACATCAGAATTGAGGAGACATAGTTTCGTGTCCAGCGTTTTTGCGTCTCCATCCGATGTCGTTGTGGTAACTCAGCGATCATCTGATCGAGGCGTGCTTCGACGGATAGACCGTGAATCTCTTCGAATGGACGCTGCTTCCGCTGGGCTTCGTAGATATCTGCCCGCAGACGGTCTTCAATTTCCGTCCGGTCTGGTTCTGCGACATTCAGATTCAAGCGTGGTAAAACGGTTTCTAATAGACGTGTGTTGGCTTTCGTTAATTTCAATCGATTTCCCCCTTTTTCATGTTTAAGTATACTGGGTTTTTGGGAAAAATACGTAGTGGAAGTAAAAGATTGCTTGACGAAACGATGAAGAATGTTCAGAATTATTAAAATATAGTGTCGGAATCAGATAGAAAGGACGTGTCGGACCATGCGTCAAACATTGACGAGCGCCGCCTTGATCACCTTGCTGACAAGTGCGGGCATCGCCTTCCCGTTGGCTGAAGCGAAGCCACCCGTGGACCAAGAACCGGTCGAACTCGATCAGCAACAGGAACAAACGCCTGAAACAGAATAACAATAACCCGCGCTCAAGCAGGAGCGCGGGTTATTTCATGTATCACTAGGTTGGGTGACGCGTTCGTCAATCGTGACGGTCCATGTAATGACCGTCGTACTGTCACGAACACCCTGTGCCTCGATCGTCGAGAGAAGTTCTTTGACACCACCTGATCGTAAAGTGTCCTCGATCTGCATCGCGTCAGCATATGGGGTTCCCGGGCACTCAAGCAAACCATCCGTCGTCACGAACAACTGATTCTCGCCTTGACGCAATTCGCGGATCCCACGCGCGTAACTCGGGACCGGTAACGCAAACGTGTTCGCGCGTCCAATCCATTCATAGAATTGACGCTGGTTCAAAGCGGCTTGTCCCATCTTCATCAGCTCCGGGTGAAACAGATACAAGACGACGTCACCGACCGAGAACCACCAGATGAACCGTCCTTTGCGGACCGCAATCAGACACGCCGTTTCTCCTTGCAACGTCGCACACGCCGCTAAAAAGTCCGGGTCTTGAAATAGATCCAGCACGGTCGTCTCGATTCGTCGGAATGCGTCCGTAAGTAGTGCATCAAGATCAGTCCGAATGCGCGACTCGTGTTGTGCTAACTGCTGTAAGACAAGTGCTGCACTATCTGCTGTCTTATGAGCGTCTAAGACGACGGTCATCTCCCAATCGTCGCCGATTAAGATGGCAGCCCCGTCTTCGTTTTTATATTGACCGCTTCTTGAGCAGCCTCCGAATCGACCGAGCGTCACCCGACCAATCTGGTCAATCTGCTTCGTGTCAACGAATGGTTCGTCGGATCCGACCCAGTAGTAGGATGATTGTGTCGTCTGCATGCATCAGTCTTCCCTTCTTTACATCTCCCGCAAGTACGGTTGCAGGAATAAGCGTAATCGTTTTTCGTAGTTGTCCGGGTCCATCGTATACGTCTCGTCATGACCGGCATCGCGAACCGGATACAATTGTTTTAATCCCGTTTTTGCTTGATACAGTTCATACATCATCCGAACCGGGACGAGATCGTCCTTCAGTCCGTGGATAAACATCGTCGGAACCCGACTCTTCGTTGCTTGGCGCGTCACCGAGACGTCGCCATAAAAGAAATCCTGCTCGCCTTTGTTCCACATGCTCGCGACCGTCAGAGACGGCAGTGCCGGGTAACGGATCTGTTCGTCCGCGAGTAGACTGAACCAGTCGTCGAGTCGGGCGTAAGCTCCTTCAGCGACGATCGCCCGGACTTGTGTCGGTACGGTCTCGCCAGAAGCGAGTAAGACAGTCGCCCCGCCGACACCGAGTCCATGATAGACGATCCGTGTATCATCTCCGTTTTCAGCAAGCAAGCGCTTCGTCCATTCCAAGACATCCAGTCGATCGAGCCAACCGTAATTCCGGACGCCACCGCTTCGATCCTGCCCACGCCGTTCGATGAGTAAGACATTAAAATCAGCCTCATGGTAATAGCGGGCAAGCGCATAAACACCGGTCTGTGAAAACATCATCTCATCCGGGACGAGGAGGACTGTCTGTTTGCTACCGTCAACCGGTAGATAACGACCGAAACGGACGAGCCCGTCCTTCGACCATTGCTGTGTCTCGCTCGTTTGTTTGAACCATGTCTCGTCGTTCGTCACCTGTCCGTCCGTTCTCGTCGTCTTCAGAATCGGAGAAGCGTCCGACTGACCGATCAATGTTTCTTGCATCCGGTATCCATCATAGACGATGAACAGTAGCAGACACGTGACGAGCAACACGATGCCGATTCCCCATTTGCGCATGTGCTTCGCTTCCTTTCCGACAGTGAGTCTTTCCTTATTCGTCGTCGGTTTGCACTTCCCCTGCTAACGGGGTCGAAAGGAACGATTGTTTATACCAGCGCTGTAAGGTATCGATATCCGTTCGTTCGAAATAGAGCGCGTTAAAGGCAGTATTGCCCCGTAATTGAATCTCAATCCGGGCAATCTCCTTTGCTTCGAGCCAGCGGGAGACGGACCAGGTCAATTCCTCAATCTTCAGTCGCGGCGTATAGACGGTCTCTTTTTGGACCCATTGTTTGCGTAACATCAAGAGATCGTGGCCAGTTCCGAAACGGGTCTTTCGGTAACCACTACGCACAGCGAGGTAATAGAACGGTAACCAGATGAACAGAAGCAAGATTAAGAAGCGCCAGGAAGTATCAAGGACGATGATGACGACACTGCTTAGTGCAGTAAACAACAGCGCATAACCGAGTAACGGCCAACGAACCCGGTAGCGAAAGCCAATCGGTGCGACTTCATGCTGCGGGCTGAACTGTCGAAAGCGCGGCAGATATGTCGCTAGGAACGCATCAATCTCGTTCGTCCGGATGAACGGATGGAGCAACAGTCGCTCCTTTTCTCCAGTCGCCGAGATGATGTGCAAGGACAGGCTAGCCCGTCCAATCAACCGCTGAATCCAGCTTTCCTGAATGACGAGGGCTTGAATCTTGTCGGCATGAAACGCGACCTCGGTCCGGTTCAACATCCCGTATCCGATCAACAATCGGTTGTGTTGCAAGACGGCACGGTACGAACCGTACTTCAAGATATAGACGATGATCGAGCCGATATAGATGACGAGTAAGACGATTACGCCAAGTCCCGTCAAGACGAACAGTGATAAATGCGCGAGCTCCGAGAACAGTCGATCGACATAACGTTCAATGAACTGATCGATGAATTGATAGGCGGTTCCGATCCCGACGAGCGCCAGTCCGACGCGTCCTGACAAGGCACCGGCTAATGCCAAATCGCGGACCGGGATCGTATAGGCGACTTCTTCCTGTTGTTCTTCGACGACGAGTTGCCCCTCGTTTTTGATCGACGACTTTAGTTCTTTCGCAAAATCAAGACGGATTCCTTTTAGTTCGACTTCCGGTGTTCCGCTCTCGGACGACGTCTCGACGGTCAACGTCGCAAGACGCAGCAGTCGTTCGATGACATTTTGCTGGATGCCGATCGACTCGATCCGTTTACGTTGCGTCGTCCGTTCACTTTTTTGGAAAATCCCTTTGCGGACCCGAATCGTCTCGGCATCGATCGTGAACGTATAGAAATACCAGGAGGCGATCCCGTATAAGAGGACGAACACAATCCCAACACTGATCCCGATCCACGTATAGGTGTTGATCTCGCCTTTTCGGATCGCATTTAAAATCAAGGCGGCGAACGGAATCAGGAGCGAGCGGATAATCGAGATACTCGACATCACGATGAACAGCGGGTGGACGCGCCGGGTCATAACGATTCCTCCTCCCGCTCCTCGAGTTTCGCGAATCGTTCGACTTGTGTGCGTAGCGCGTCTCCTTGTGCACGATCGAGTCGTGACAACGTGACGAAGCCGGATGCCGTTCGAATATCCAGTGTGATCAAATCATAGCGACGCAGGATTGGTCCCGTTTGACTGTCAATCAGTTGCACCTTGACGAGCGGCACGGTGACTTCGCGGCGGAAAAAGATGCCGTTGCGGACGACGAGAAATTCCTCATCGATACGATAACGCATATACTTCACGCGAAGAACGGGTATGTAGACGATACGGGGAATGAAATAGATCAGCCAAAGCAGACCGACGATGCCCATCCACCAGGGTGTCAGGTCGAGCCACATGACTTGGGTAATCGTCGTTCCAATCAAAATGACGACGATCAAGCCGTGTAACGGCAACAATCCGAGCCGTTCTGCTCGAATCGATCGTTCTGGCAGCGTATGCCATTGTACAGTAGACATCCAAAAACACTTCCTTTCGTTTCCATTTACGGTTAAAAACGTCGCTTGGTTTCAGACAGCGGTTGACATTTTGTTTGATTTCATCGCATATATAGAAGTGAAGAACTGTAACACCAAGGAGGAACCATGTTAACTTTTGAAGAAAAACTACGAATTATCGAGACCTTCCCACAACTCGTCCGCAAAGATGTCTCGCTGAAGCGCGTCAATTTCCAATTCCCGGACAGTCAGTATGAGAAGAAGAATCTCGTCTATCATTTGCATCCGAACGGAAACGGCTTCGTCTATGCCGCTGGTCTACCAGGTTATGAAACGGACGAAAAAGGGTTCGTCAACATCCGTGAATTCTCAGAGCCTGCTTTAATTCTCTTATTAGAAGATGCGATCAAAGCACTCTCGACGGTCCAATCGGTCGAAACACTCGAAGAAACATGGGTCAACGATAATCAGTTCGAATTGACGTTACTCAATGAAGACATCGACACGTGGCTCGTCTACGCCGGTGATCTTTTAGACGGTGCATTCAACTCGTATAAGGAAGCAGCGAACTATCTTGAAGAAGAAGGTTTCCGCCGTAAATAAGACAATGAGCGATCCGGTTAATCCGGGTCGCTCATTTTCATGACGAGACGATTCAGTGCCGCTTTGACGACGCGCAAGTCTTCTTCGTCAACGTCGAGTGTTTGGACGAGATCAAGCGGAATGGTCTCTGCTTGTTTCCGTAACGCACGACCGGCATCTGTCAAAAAAATCTGGATGTGCCGTTCGTCTTCCGGCTTACGGACGCGTCGCAACAGTTCTGCTGCTTCGAGTTTCTTCAGTAACGGCGTCAACGTTCCCGAATCAAGATGGAGCCGTTCACCGATGGCTTTCAGCGATTGTCCCTCCTCCTCCCAGACGACGAGCATGACGAGATATTGTGGATACGTCAGACCGAGGGGTTCAAGTAACGGACGATAACGACGCGTGATCTCACGCGAAATCGCATAAAACGGAAAACAGAGTTGTTCATCTAAAGCTAACGGGTTCATAAAAAATTCCTCCAATCGTGAGCAAACGAGTTGCATTTCGATTTAAATTGTATACAATCTAATTGTAAGCTACTTATTTGAATCTAACAACGAAAGGGAGTTACACACATGAAACCAATGTTCACATCATCTGCAACAGCTGTCGGAGGTCGCGACGGACGCGTCGTATCGGAGGACGGTATTCTTGACGTTGCCCTCGCAATGCCGGTACCAGGATCGAAAAAACAAGCAACGAACCCAGAACAACTCTTTGCTGCAGGATATTCTGCTTGCTTCGACTCTGCCTTGAACATGGTCGCTCGCAAACAAGGAATCAAACACGATGGCAGTGAAGTCACAGCACACGTGACATTAAACGAAGCAGCTGACGGATTCATGCTCTCTGTCGAACTCGATGTTCTCGTCCGCGGGATCTCGGAAGAAGCTGCGGCTGAACTTGCGAAAGTCGCGCATACGGTCTGCCCTTATTCGCGTGCAACTGCTGGAAACATCCAAGTCGACGTCTATACACGTACAACTGACGCAGAATAAGTGTAGCATTTCTAGCCAGCCTGAGGTTTACTCTCGGCTGGTTTTTGTTTTTTATAATAATTTCGGTATTTGAAATAATTATATTTTTGATGATGAACGGTTGCTCTCACGAAAAGAACAACCGCTCTTTTTTTACAGTTGATGGACCGATAAGATGACGAGTTCCCCGGACACGGTGACATAATAGGCATCCTCGAACCGGTAGCGTTCATTGTGTTCTGCGTCATAGACGGTGACCATCGGTTCCGCGTCGTCTCCGATCGCTTCGTGTAGATAAAAGCGTCCACGTAAGACACGTTCGAACGGCTCCTTATCGAGGAATCGGGCACCGTTGCGTAGGTTGATCACTTCATGATGGTGCTCGGACCGGTCATTGACGATGAAGATCGTCGACTCAACGTCATCGTACGTGAAGTCGAGCGGTTCATAGTCACTCCACTGAATCCGGGCGACCTCTTCGACACTCGCTTCCGTGTCGATCCGGTAAAAGATTTCTTCGTTTAGACGATCGGTATAGGCACTAAAGATCAGATGCCCTTCCTGTTCCCCGAGATACTGGACGGTATCCCCTTCCCCTTCTAACTTCAACAAGGTTGCGAACGATAAGTGCTCAACACCACGTTCGATCTCCTCGATCAAGGTCGGCAGTGGGGCAATCAAAAGACTTTCCGAGTGGTCGATCGGATCTTCTGGTGAGATGACACCACTTTCAAGGGCGTCATAGAACGAGAACTCATCGAGTCGGGCATTACAGACGATGTACTCCTTCTCTTCGAGCGTGACGAGAAAGAAATAGAGTTCCCGGTAATTCTCCGTCATCCCGTAGAGCCGTGGATCACGAATCGTCTGCCGCGATTCATCCTTGACGTCATACAGAAACGCGGACGTCGTATCCGTCGTCTGTAAGAATACGAGATAGTTCTCATTGAGCACCCAGTAGAGCGTCAAATCCCCTTCGACATAAAACGATGCAATCTGCTCCCGTTTACCGGACAAGAGATCGATGACGAGCACTTCCGTCTCCCCGCCCTGTTCTTGCGTATGTTCATTCAAACAATAGACTCTTCCGTGCCGCACGAACGGTCGGGTTGGTCCGTGATCCGTCAAGGCTTCTGGCGTTAGATCGACCTGTTCTTGATCTTCAAGATCATACCGGCTGATGTGGTAACGGGCGTCATCAAGACGACGTCGAAAATAGATCGACGATGGTGTGACATGCAAAACATCCATATGATCGGCGGGTAAAGCACGGGCATCCACTATTTCCATGATTAATCTCCTCCCGGACACGTACTACTTGTCTTTTTCCCACGAATCGTACTGCTTCAAACAGGGTCTTGCTGTGCGTTTAACGAAGCAGAGTGCTACAATATGGCTAGATGACTACAGGATGAGGAAGGTGCGAAACGGTGCAATCACAAGATTTAAATACGATGATGCTCGAATATGTCAACGATAAGGAAGAATACGATGCCTACGCCGACAAGTTGAAGATGCTCTTGTCCGAGTTGCTGGACGCGGCAGGCATCAAATACCACTCAATCGTCGCCCGGACGAAGGACTCCGAGAGTCTGTATCAAAAAGTCTTACGGCAACCGAACAAATACCGTTCACTCAAGGACGTCCATGACTTGACCGGGATTCGGATCGTCACTTATTTCCATGACGACGTCCGGGAAGCGGCACGAATCATCGAGAATGAGTTCGCGATCGATCGCGATCAATCGGTCGATAAGTCGACGTTGCTCGATACGACGGAATTCGGTTATCTCTCGGTCCACTTCGTCGCTTCACTCAGCGATCAGCGGCTTGCCCTGAGCGAGTATGGTCGCTTCAAGGACTACACGGCTGAGATCCAGATTCGCTCGATCCTGCAACACGCGTGGGCGGAGATCGAACATGATCTTGGATATAAAAATCCGAACAGTGTCCCAGCAGAAGTCCGGCGCAGCTTCAGTCGTGTGGCAGGATTACTCGAGATCGCCGATCAGGAGTTCGTCAACATCAAGAAACAGTTAAAACAATTTGAAGACGAGACCGTTCAACAAATCTTGTCTGACCCACATCAAGTCCGGATCACGGCAGATAACTTGAACTACTTCATCGATCACTCCCCGGTCATTAACGAGCTCGATAAACGACTCGTTACATCGCAAATGATGCTCGATTCCGATCAACAATTGATCAACGAACTAATTCGGATGTTCCATTATGTCGATATCCGGACATACGGGGAATTGATTGAAGCCGTCACGACCCACAGTCCGCTCGCCTTACGCTGTGCGAAGGTCATGCCGAATCCGTTCCTGCCCCGTCAAGGAATCGGCATCGCCTATATCTGCATGGCACTGACGATTGCTGGCGAAGATACACACCGGATCGACTACTTCTTCCGCCGCTTCTATCCAGAACTGCGCAACGTCGAAGAGATCGTCGCCCAAGTCGCCCGCGTCGTCGAAACAGATGATTCAAGAGAAAAATATTGATTAAACTAAAATTTTTCACTATACTAAATCACGAGTGAAAGAAACTACGGTATAGAAAGAGTGAACGATACATGGCAACTACACTAGAAGTAGCACAACGCGATCAGTTGATCGTTGATACAGAAAAAGGATTACGGATGAACTACCGCGCGATCAAAAAGGACGTGCGTAGCATGTTCACGACGTACTTGACACGCAATGAATTCTTCATCTTGAAGTCCCTTTGTGCGAACAGTCCGCAAATCGCCTCTGCCCTCTCGCAGGAGTTCCAATTCTCAGCGAGCATGATCACGGCATTAGCAGACGAATTGACGAAAAAAGAGTTGATCTCGCGCGAGCGAAGTGAACTCGATCGTCGTGTCGTCGAACTCCGCGCCACTCCAAAAGGCATCGAGCTCTATGAAAAACTCGAATCGATGAAGATGGATTACCTCGCAGACGTCTTCGAGGACTTCTCGGATCAGGAACTCGAACTGTTCCGGACGCTCTTGACGAAGCTTGAAAAAACAATCTAAGCTGTTCAATCGAACGGATCCGGTCAGGATGACCGGATCCGTTTTTTTTAAATTCAGGAGGAGTAAACACGATGTTTGATTTCGAATCGGTGCAACAGTTACGACAGACGGGGCAATATGAAGCAGCGAAGGCTGTCGTTCGTCAGTATGTCGAGACGGCACCTAACGACCCGACCGTTCTCTATCAGATGGCGTGGTGTCATGATAGTCTCGGCGAGGAGCAGGCTGCTGTTCCCTATTATGAACAAGCACTAGCGCTCGGTCTTACTGGCGAAGACCGTCTGCAGGCATATATCGGGCTCGGCAGTACATATCGTGTCATCGGTCAGTTCGAAGTTGCGTCAGACGTGTTCCATCGTGCGCTCCGTGAATTCCCGGACGCCCATGCCCTGCAAGCCTTCCTCGCAATGACGGAGTACAATTTGGGTCAAGCCGATCAGGCAGTCGGTCGGTTGCTGAAGAGTCTTGCTACGACGTCGTCGGACGCCTCGATCCAGACATTTGACCGGGCAATCCGTTATTATGCCGATCATTTGGACGAGATCGTCAAAGAATGAACAGCAACGGTTGACGATGGATCGGTTTGCACAGCATAATGTAACAGCCAAGCGGACTCGCTTTTGGCAGGAAAGGAAGTTAAGGATGTCATCAAAAAAAGTATGGACAGTAGAAGGTTATGAAGAACAAGGGCAAGAAAAACACGGCAAGGCAAGCAAGTCAGAGACATATACGAATGAAGCCGATGCTAAGAAAGCTGCTAAAAAGATGGCGGATCAGAATGATCATCTCGACGTCTACGTCATTTATACGAGTACGGTAAACGGTAAAACAGAAGAACGATTCTTCAATTCGAACGGCAAGTATAGTGAAGAAGGCTTCGAGTGGTAATCTCTATTTTCATCTTAAGATTCACCTATAAAAACAACGGGTTCGTCTCTTATTAAAAAGAAACGAACCCGTTGTTTTTTAGTCATGACGTTGCCCTTCATACCAAAGCGGGATGTCCCGCTGAAATCCAGCATGATCCTGAATGATTCGCTGAACGCGTCGTTGCATCGCTTGCATTCCGTCTGCATCGAACCGCTTCGCCCAGGCGAGTGCCGAGAAGACGACCATCGCCATGTAAAGACTATACATTCGCCAAAAGTCGGACGGTACTTCTTTATCGAAATATCCTTCGATCATGTGACGGGCAAATAGCGGACTCGTCTCGACCTGAAACAGACCACATTTGACGAAGTCATGCCACGGATCGCCATAATCATGGTTCCCATAATCAAGGAAGGCGGAAAGATGCCCATCCTCGACAAGGAGATTATCGAGATGAACGTCATCATGTTGCAAACGGTTTGGACGTGTCTGAAGTAACGGAATCCGCTCGCTAATGAATCGATCAAGACGCTCGATCCACGTTGGCTCAAGCAACCCGTCAATCGCCGCGCGGTAGCGGTCATGTTTCGCCTGGCAACGTTCGCTCCAAGACGTCATTTCGCTCGGTGCGGTGACGTCATGAATGCGTCTCAACGCTTGCCCTGTCTCCTGACCAAGCTGAGGCGCAAATTCCGGTGACTCCTCGAGTACGCTTCGAACGGTTTGTCCGGGTAGGTACGGATAGATGCCGTAAGCGGTCGTTGCGGTCCGTCCGGTCGCTAGCGGTAAGGCATGAGACAATCCCGCTTGTTTTGGAATCGCTAAAGCGGCTTCTCGTTCAAATTGACGACTAAACGAATCCGTCACGACCTTGACGATGTAGTGCGCTGTTGCTGTCTTGACGGACCAGACGGCTTGGCGCGATCGTCCAGATAACTGTCTTTCGCTCTCAACGTGCGTGAGTAAGGGATGCGTAGGTAGCATGGAGACTCCTTTCTGACATCAAAAAGAGGACGCATCTTGCGTCCTCTTCGTCATGCCTGTGGAATGTAGCCAGCAATGATCTCAAGCAGATCGGCATACGCTGTCTCAAAATCGATGTTTTCAATCATATAATCATAATGATCGCGGTCTTTCCACGCTTCCTCGTAATCGACGAGTCGCGCTTCAAACTCCGGTGTATCCCCGCGCATCAACAGTCGTTCCTTCATCAAGTCGGGTGGGACCGAGACGAAAATCGTGATCACTTGGTCGCCAAACAAACGCTTGAAGTTCGCCGCCCCTTTCGGATCAATGTCCTTAATGACGATTTGATCCTGTTCGAGGACATCGACATACGCTTGACGCGGTGTCCCGTACCACGCCCGGTGGACGTGGGCGTATTCGATGAAGCCGTCGTCTTGGATCAATTGTTGGAACGTCTTGACGTCGACGAAATGATAGCTTGCTCCATCAATCTCCGTCGGTCGTTTCGGTCGGGTCGTCACCGACGGGATGAACCGGACGTGCGCGTATTCCGTTCGCAGACGTTTGATCAGGGAGGACTTTCCGCTGCCCGATCCACCAATCAAGAGAATGATTTTACCTGACATCGTTTTCCCCCTGTTGTTGTGTCGTGAAGTAACCTGTAAAGCGAAGAGCGAACTGTTCGAGTTCACTATCGACGACCGTTCCGTAAATCGGTCGGATGACGATTAAATAGCGTTCGTACGAGATGATCCGGGATGTTTCGTTTCGTGTCATCTGGACTTGTGCTTCCGGATAACTCTCGACGTAATACCAATCGACCGCAATTCGTTCATCGGATGGGGTCTCATAAATCCAGGTCACCGTCGTTCCATCCGCAGGAAGGGTGCTTTTCAAGGTGAAGCGCTGAATCTGCTTCAGTTCCCGTTTCGCTGACGCAAGTCCTGCCTGATAATCGGCAGGGCGCATCGGTGTCGTTGTCACTTGCTTCGGTTTTGGTTCCGGCAAGCGGGCAAAGCCAAGCTGAAGTCCGACGAATAAAGCGACGAGCGACAAACTGATGACGAATACGTATTCCTTGCGCATCCCTTCCTCCTCCTCATCCTTCGAGTGTATCGCGCATCCCTTTTGGATTATTAACGATGACGGCGTCGACGCCGATCCGCTGCATCTGCCGGACATCCTCGACCGTCTTCGGAGTATAAACCCGGACCGTGACGTCTTGCGCGTGAGCGAACGCGACGTCCGCTTCCGTCACCCGTCGATAATCGGGATGGATACCGGTCGCACCAATTCGGAGGGCTTGTTCTTCCGGATGATAGATCGGATACGGATAGAGAATCGCCGTCTCGACGCTTGGGTCGAGCTTACGAATCAAGGCAACCGAATAATGGTTGAACGAACTGAATAACAGCCGGTCGGTCGCGATGCCGTGTGCCGCGCAACGTTCGAGGACATACGCTTCAAGCCCGTCATAGCGGATCGTATCCGTCTTCAGCTCGATGTTGAGCCGCAGGGTCACTGGTGCAAGGATTGCGAGGACTTCGTCAAGCGTCGGAATCTTCGTCTTGATCGGTTCCCCTTTGAATCGTGCTCCAGCATCCAGCGCCTGCAGTTCAGCAACCGTCATGTCGATGACGCGCCCCTTCCCGTTCGTCGTCCGGTTGACAGTCTCATCGTGAATGATGACACCGACACCGTCCTTTGAGAAATGGACATCGAATTCGACCCCATCGACGTCGTCTTCAATCGCAGCAGCGATGGCTTCAAGCGTGTTCTCCGGAAAACGGTCACTGACGCCGCGGTGTGCGAACCATAACATCAGAGTGCCTCGACGACACGCGTGTATTTCTTCGTCAAGTAGTTGACGAGTGGTGCGACCGAGATCGATTGACCCGTTGCTGCTTCGATCAGTTCAGCCGGTGTCTTCGATTTCCCGTGACGGTGGATGTTTTCTTTCAACCAGCCTTTGATTGGAGCGAGTGTTCCGGCCGCGATCAGACCATCGACGTTATCGACGTCACGACGAAGCGCTTCGTTGAGCTGTGCCGCATAGACGAGACCGAGCGCGTAACTTGGGAAGTAACCAAACGAGCCACCTGACCAATGGACGTCCTGTAAGACGCCTTTTGCGTCACTCGGCACATCCACACCGAGATACTCTTTATAGAGACGGTTCCATTCTTGCGGAAGATTCTTGACTTCGAGCTCTTTCGTCATCAAGCGTTTTTCCAGCTCATAGCGGATGATGATATGAAGCGCATACGTCAATTCATCGGCTTCGATCCGAATCAGTGACGGTTTGACTTCATTGACCGCGGCATAGAAGCGTTCGAACGGAACGTCAGCCAGTGACGGAATCGCTTGTTGTAAGCCATGATAACGTGCGTCGAGGAAACCTTGGTTGCGTCCGATGAAGTTCTCAAAGAACAGTGATTGTGATTCGTGAATCCCCATCGAAGCCCCGTTACCAAGACCGAGTGAATCGAGTTCCGGTTCGATCCCTTGCTCATACGTCGCGTGTCCGGCTTCATGCATCGTGCCGAAGACAGAGTTCCGGTAGTCGTTCTCATCGTATTTCGTCGTGATGCGTGCGTCCTTCCGGTTGATCGTCGTCTGGAACGGATGGACCGTCTCATCTAAGCGACCAGACGTGAAGTCGTAGCCGATATCGCGGAGCCACTCTTGGTTCAAGGCGATCTGTGTCTCGCGGTCCGCTGACCAATCAAGCGTCGGAAAGTCTTTTCCTTCGAGCTGACCGAGCAAACCGATGATCGCTTGACGGAGTTCTGCGAACAATGGGTCGAGTGTCGCGACCGTCATCCCAGGTTCATAATCATGGAGCAGTGCGTCATATGGGTGCGCGTCATAGCCCCAATACTCGACGAACTGGCGCTCCATCGCGACGATTTTCTCGAGGTATGGTTCGAACATCGACCAATCGTTCGCGTCCTTCGCCTTTTCCCAGACGCTCTCTGCCTCAGAGATCAACGTGATGAATGTTTGGTACTCGGCTTCTGGAATTTTCGAGTCGCGATCGAATGCTTCTTTTGCTTTTGCGAACGAGATCGCTTCGATACCCGTCAGCGTCTCTTGCTCCATCGTTGCTAGTAATTGTTGGTATGTTTCGCCTGTCCGGCGACGGAAGCTCTCCGTCGAGAGGAATCCGATCGACGCAGAACGGTTCGCTGCGCCTTGATCCGGCATGTATGTCCGCATATCCCAGTAAAGTAATGCGACGGCTTCTTCGTATGCGCGAAGACCATCAAAATGGTCGCGCCATTGTTGTGTCGTTGACATGATTAAAAACCCCCTTAAAGTATGTAACAGTGTAGCATTTTTAGCATATCACATAATGTTCAAAACTTTCACACACAAGCGATTTTTGAAACTTTTCCTGTCAGATGAGCGTATAATGGGTATAAGAAATGAAGGAGGAAAGGAAGTGACACCATTGAAAACTGACGCTGAGTTAGCGCAATTGATCCAATTGAAAGAAACAGGCTTCGTTTGTACGATCGAGCATCTTCCGAGTGAACTTGACTTAATCGGGACAGGACGAAGTGCGTTCGTCTTTCGCATCCGCGGTACGGATCGCGTCATCAAGAAATTTTACCCGTCGTTTCGAACGCTCGCTGATCTCGAAGGGAGCATCTACGCACAGTTGACTGATTTTCCGACGTATGCGCAAGTCTACGAATACGGTGCCGATTATATCGTGCTTGAATACATTGAAGGTCAAACGTTATTCGAATGTCTCGTCAGCGGGACGTTCATCCCGGAATCCGTCTTAACGACAGTCGATACGGCTTTAGCACAAGCACGATCCGTCGGTTTGAACCCATCAGACATCCATTTACGCAATATCCTTTTGACCGCTAACGGAACACGGATCATCGACGTCGCTCGGTTCCGTCAAACGGAACCGTGTACACAATGGGATGATTTGAAGAAGGCATATCATTATGTATATGCAAAACCGTTCTTCCCGAAAAAGTTGAGCGAGACGTTCCTCAATACGATTGCCGACGTCTATAAGGGACGGTTGTTCGAATCGATCCGAAAGACCGGTTAACGAAAAGGCGTGCTGATTCTCTTCTGTAGAGATCCAGCGCGCCTTTTTTGTATGTATTCATATAATCATTAGGGGAACGACCTATCTTATTACTTCTTTTGCTTTAAATTTTTAAATCAATAGTACGGTCAGTGAAATAAAATCACTTCGAATAAACAAGTCGAAAGACGATCATACTAGCGACGGCTAAGAGACGTTCGTTCGTGTCACAGTTAAAGACGAGTCGCGCCCCGTGTCGTGACCCCGTCGCGATACAATCCCCGTTTTGATAGACGCCGATTTTTCGCGTAAGCGTCGAGGACCGAATCTGATACTCCTGACCGGCATACGAGACGAGTAAGACTTCGTGCAGCTGCAGTTGCTGACGCAGTGCCGCATCGTTACGAATCGTTCCGACATCGCGTCCGTCTTTGCGAATCACGAAATGTGTCGTATTGCGGAGCCACTCCGTTCTCGTCTCTTTAATTTGTAATTGTTCCCCGTCTCCTTCGAACGTCACGTCGAGAAAAAATGATTCGAACTTTTCGAAGCGCGCAAGGATTGCCTGCCACCACGTGGCGTATCGACGTGAGAACGTCAGCCATCGTTCATGCGCGAGAAAGACCGTATTCGTCTTTCGGCTCGCCCGATCTGCCAAGCGAACGGATATCCCCTCTTCTACTCCCCGATAACGTAAATCGCGCCGGATTTGCCACCATTCGACTCCACCGATCACGAAAGCGACGCCCGTTAAACCGAGTAACCCGTACAACTCACGTGGAGCGAGTTCCCCTGTCATCAAATAATGTCCAATCAATGCTAAAAAACATAAAACAATCAGTAGTAGACTCTGAACCATAAACCATTCACACCTCCACTTTCATTTTTCCATAAAACGACAAAAAAATCCTCCTTTCCCGTAGAAAGGAGGGATCACTTATAAGGTTGCTGCGACTTCTTGTAAGTCATCCGCTGTCTCAGCAATCGCTTCTGCAATCTTACGCATACCTTCGATCGTTCCGGCGACATCCTTCGTATCGGTCGATAGTTCATGAATTTGCCGCGAGACCGCATCCGTCTGTTCTGAAATCCGTGAAAAGGCACGGACGACTTGTTGCATCTCCGTCGTCGTTCGGACGACCGCCGTCTCCGTCGTTCCCATCCGCTCTGAGACGACGAGCATCTTTTGCGTGATTTCTTGGGCGATCCGCGACGTCTCGGCTGCCGACTGTTTACTCTCTTCAGCGAGTTTCCGAATTTCTTGCGCCACGACGGTAAATCCGCGCCCCATCTCCCCGGCACGCGCCGCTTCGATCGAGGCGTTCAAGCTGAGAAGATTCGTCTGATCAGAAATCGTCGTCACCATCCCGGCGATTCGCTCGATTTCCTGCGACAGACGAGACAGTTCAGCGACTTGTTCGGTCGTCCGTGATAAATCTGCAACGACATGTTCAAAGCGACGTGTCTCCTCTTCGACGAGGACGACACCTGCTTCTGCTTCACTGACCGCTTCCGTCAACTGGATCGAAATTGCGTCTGTCGTCGTCGAGACGTGTTTGGCGTGCCGTTCAATCTCCTGGAAGTTCGCTGACGACTCTTCACTCATCGCAGCAAGTTCTTCCGTTGATTTTTGAACGCCATCTCCGACGTGCCGTTTGGCTGTCGCGATCGCTTGGCGTTCCTCATCGATTTGATCCTCATACATCGTCATGACGATCTGTTGCTCGAGGTTGAAGAGTTTCCCCGCTGCCCGCATGATCCGGACACGTTCTGCTTCCGGCCAATCACTGCAGTCAATCTGTTCACTGAGGACGTTCCAGACTTTTTGAAAAGCGGCGATATACCATTTATTATGCAGCCCGATTTGAACATGCCGTTCAGCGATCCGGCGCCGGGCTTCAATGTAGTCCATCGTCACCTGACCATCGAACATTTGTAGGATGTGCCGAGCGAGAGTGCCTTTCAATCGTTCGAGCGTCGAATGCTGTTCAATCAAATGCCGGAGTGACGGAACACGAACCAGCTCCTCGTAGAACGCGTCGACCATGCTCGGCATCCAACGGGATACATCTTCGCGGATGACCCGGACAATTTGTAAATCGACTGCTTCTAGACCGATTAAACGTAATTGTTCATGTAAGGATGTCGGAACATTCAACACGACATGAGCGCGTTCGCCTTCGATGCGCGCATCAAAGGACGGTGATGCTGATTTCGCGAACCATTTCATATGCTTCTCTCCCTCATTTATTTGTGAACTTCATTCCTTATATCGTCTCGAACTTCTAACAATTGAATGGAAAATCACAATAATTATGTATAACCTTGAACGTTTGTTGATTAAAGAGACCACTTTCCTGAGCATCTAGTAGATATACTCTCGCTTTATCGCCAAATCTTATCGATTCGCGAGCTCGTCGGTCCGGAATATTATCATACTTCTCTTTGATGAACGCGCTAAGACCTCGTTTGATAAAAGAAGACCCGCCAGCTCAGTAGATTGAACTACTAAGCAAAACGGGTCTTTCTGTTAGCTTGACGGCAAGGTCAACTTGACATCCTGAATCTGATATTGGGCAGAACGCAAGATTTCAAGCGTAAACGCCTCATCTGTGACGATCGTTCCCTCTTCAAAAACAGCCGTCCGTGATTGGATATATCCACCGATCGTGTCGACCGCCTCTGCTTCAGTGAACCGAAGACCAAATCGTTCTTCAATTTCAACTAATAGGACAGTACCCGCTAAACGGTACGAGCCGTCCGGTAACTGTTCGATCTCGGCTTGCTCCGCTTCATCGAATTCATCACGGATATCACCGACGATTTCCTCCAAAATATCCTCCATCGTGATCAAACCGGATGTCCCACCATACTCGTCGATGACGAGAGCGATGTGTGACCGTGTCTGTTTCATCTTCAAGAGTGTTTCTTGCAGTGGTGTCAATTCCGAGACGACCGGCAACGGTTTAAGGAACGATGCAAGTTCTCGTTCGTCTTGTACCGCGTGATGGGCGAGCACTTCCTTGACGTTGATATAACCACTAATCCGGTCCTTATCCGTTCCTTCACTGACCGGGTAACGTGTATACGGATTGTCAGACATCGTCTGTAATAGATTTTCCCAACTCATCTCGTCCGAAATGACCATCATGTTCATCCGTGGCACCATGATGTCGCGCGTGACACGCTCATCAAACGCAAAGACGTTTTGCATCAAGGCGAGTTCCGATTGATTGATCTCACCACTTTGAAAACTTTGTGCCATGATGATCTTCAACTCTTCTTCGGAATGGGCTTGTTCGTGACCGGCAGGTTTCACACCGAACATCCGCAAGAGGACACGGGCCGAACCGTTCATGATCCAGATGAACGGATACATGACTTTTCCGAATACATAGAGTGAAGGCGCTAGCAGTAACGTCATCCGTTCCGCATACTGGATCGCGAGCGTCTTCGGTGCAAGTTCTCCGATGACGACGTGGAGAAACGTCACGAAGATGAAAGCGATACTGTATGAGAGAATCGTTGACAGCGCAACGGCGACACCAAGTTCATCAAAGACCGGTGTCAACAATTTCTCGACGGTCGGTTTCCCGAGTGCACCCAGACCAAGTGCAGTGATCGTGATACCGAGCTGACAGGCCGACAAGTAATAATCGAGATCTCCTGCGACCTTCTTCGCAAGTACTGCTCCCTTTTTTCCTTCTTGCACCATCTGGTCGAGACGTGACATCCGGACTTTAACGACAGCAAATTCCGAACCGACGAAAAACGCGGTCAAACCAATCAATACGACGAGCAACAACAAATTCAGTGTTAAGACGATGTCCAACTTGTATCCCCCTAAAAGCGGGGGATCACCTCCTTTTGATTTTAAACTGTACAGTATAACGTGACACTTGATAAGAGTGTACGATGCTTTTTCTTCAAACGCAACCAATATCACTTCGTTGAAGTTCAGACGACCATTAATCATGTACCTGTAATACTAGGTTTCTCTTATTTAGTTACCGGTTATATAAGAGCTATGCGCGTAAGAAACTTGAGATGAAGCTTTTACATTCATGAACATCTCGAAATTGAAAGACCAATTTGGGGAGAGGTAGTGCTTATTATGGAAAAGACAAACAGAGGCTTTTCGTCGCATTTCCGAGCGGAAGCGGACGGAGCAGGTCGTAACATCTCATGGAGCTCGATTTTTGCAGGTGTGGTATCATTTCTATCTTTATTGATCTTATTTAGTTTAATCGGTTCAGCGATCGGACTCGGCGTCACGGACGTCACATCGAATAACCCGTTCGATGGTGTCGGTACTGGTTTGATCATCTGGGCAATCCTTTCATTGCTCATCTCGCTGTTCGTTGCCGGATTCGTCTCCGGTTTGACGTCGGCACGTGCCGGTCTCGTCCACGGTTTCTTGACATGGTCGACGAGCGTCATCTTACTGTTCGCTCTCTTGACGTTCACGACGGTCAATACGTTACAATCGGTCGGCTCACTACTCGGTACGGTCGGTGGTGCGGCTGGTAACGGCATCGGATCCGTTGCTTCGACGGCGCAAGAAGCTGCGACGAAAGGATTCGATTCGATTACGAAAAACGTGTCACAAGTTGATACGAAAGAACTTGAAGGGAACGTCGACGAAATCTTAAAAGATACGGACATCAAAGAATTGCAACCAGGTTACTTGCAGAACGAACTTGACGCTGTTCAAGAAGACGTCACGGCTGCTGGTAAGGAAGCGATCACGAAACCAGAGAACTTCGATACGATCGTCCAGGATCTCGGTGATTCGTTGACAGCACGAGCTGAAAAAATCGAGAAATCAGTCGATGAAGATAAAATCGCTGATGCTGTTGCGAAAAACACCGATTTGACAGGTGCTGAAGCGGAAGAAGCGACGCAAAACATCGTCGATGGTCTCAACACGGCAACAAAAGAAACGACGCAACAAATTGAGACTGCTAAACAAACGCTTGATGAAACATCCGCTGACCTCAAGAAAACGGTCCAAGATGTTCGCGAGCAAACAGAACAAGCGACACAAACGGCGTCAAAAGTTTCAATCTGGGCGTTCGTCGGACTGCTTCTGACTCTTATCTTTACGTCATTCGCAGGAATCGTCGGCTCACGCGTCGCAACACGCGGTCGTGTCATGAATAAATAATGATTCTTCCTTAACTGATTCCGCCTTCGCGGAGTCAGTTTTTTTGTGCGGTAAGACAATCTGATTGACTACATTTGAAATTTGCTGTTACAGTGTTACCTAACGACCGTTAGGAAGGTGATTCATCTGAAAGCCCAACAATTGTTACAGACGAGCATCCATCATTTTGCCGCACACGGCTATGAAGGGGCATCGTTGCAAGAGATCGCGACAGAGGTTGGCATAAAAAAGCCATCGATCTATGCGCACTATAAAGGGAAGGACGACCTGTTCCTGCAAGCGACGACGTACGCCTTGCAAGAACAAAAGCGCCGCTTTGCGACGTATTTCACGAGTACGCGGCAGCAGCCGCTCGAGCAATCGCTGCACGGCTTCTTCGATTGGTTCATTTCGGAACAGCAAGATGATATCCTGATGCGATTCATTCTTCGGGCTGCCTATTTTCCACCGGAAAAGCTCGAACAAGAAATGACGGACCGCTTCAATCCGTTTTTCGATTCGCTGCACGATCTATTGACGCGATTACTTCGCGAACGAGACCGAACGGAACAGATTCTCTATTCGACGGATTACAAAAGTGCCGCTCTCGCCTATCTGACGGTTGCGGAAGGTACGCTGACGGAACTCGTCTACAACGGTGTCGACGCGTTTCACGCTCGACAGCAAGCTGTCTGGCCGATCGTCTGGCGCGGTATGTCAAAAACGATTTAATTCTATTGAGGTGAACTATGCAAAACAATACATTGATTTTAAGTACACTCCTGCTCAACTTATTCATCGCCTTTTTAGGCATCGGACTCGTCATTCCCGTCACACCGACGATCATGAACGAGTTGAACATCTCCGGGGCGACAGTCGGTTACATGGTTTCCGCCTTCGCCTTTGCGCAACTAATTCTTTCACCACTCGCGGGACGTGCCGTTGACAAGTACGGACGTAAACCGATGATCATCATCGGTTTATTCATCTTCAGCATGTCCGAGCTCTTATTCGGTCTCGGTCAAAGCGTCGAAGTCCTGTTCGCGTCACGGATTCTCGGTGGTGTCAGTGCGGCATTCATCATGCCAGCCGTCACGGCATTCATCGCTGATATCACGACGAACGAAACTCGTCCGAAAGCGCTCGGATATATGTCTGCTGCCATCTCGACCGGTTTCATCATCGGACCGGGGATTGGTGGGTTCCTCGCTGACCTTGGCTCGCGGACACCGTTCTTCTTTGCTGCTGCGTTCGGTTTGACAGCGATGGTGTTATCCGTCTTTACGCTTAAGGAACCGGAACGTCACTACGAGACAACGACGGTCAAACAACAGACGGGTTTCCGGAAAGTCTTCAGTCCGCTCTATTTCATCGCTTTTCTTGTCCTGTTGATCTCATCGTTCGGTCTTGCCTCATTCGAGTCGTTGTTCGCCTTGTTCGTCGATCGGAAGTTCGGCTTCACGGCGAAGGACATTGCGCTTGCGATTTCTCTCGGTGCGATCGTCGGCGTCATCGTCCAAGTTGGACTGTTCGATCGTTTGACGCGCTGGTTCGGTGAGATTCGCTTGATTCGGTACAGCTTGATCGGTTCGACACTGCTCGTCGTCTTGATGACGTTCGTGACGAACTATCTCTCGATCATTCTCGTGACGATGGTCGTCTTCGTCGGTTTCGACTTGATGCGCCCCGCTGTCACGACCTATCTTTCGAAGATTGCCGGAAATGAACAGGGATTCGTCGGCGGAATGAACTCGATGTTTACGAGCATCGGCAACATTCTCGGACCGATCGTTGGTGGACTACTCTTTGACGTCAATTTGAACTATCCGTTCTATTTTGCGACAGTCATGCTCGCAGTCGGCATTTTACTGACGTATTTCTGGCGTGCACCACTCGCTGAAGCAACCGAAGCAGATCGGTTGTCTTCTTAAAAAACAGCCCCGTTTCCATCACTGGAAGCGGGGCTGTCGTTATGTCAGTAACAATTCCTTTAATCGACCGGGCGACGTTATGGTATACGTCGCAACGGTCTGACTCGTATGTTCGCTTATCAAACACGTCTTGATACCGGCACGATGTCCGGCTAAGACGTCGAGTTCCCGGTCTCCAATCATGATCGTCTCGTCTCGTGCCATCTGGTGCCGATCGATCAAGTACGTGACAGCTTCCGGATCCGGTTTTCGGGCGAATCCATCCGGTGCTGTCAACACGTCTTGAAAATGATGCGTCATCCCATGTTTTGCAAGCAACGCATGAATCGATGTTCCACGATGGGTGACGATATGATGCGTCGCACCTCTCGTCGATAACACCTCTAGCAGTTCACGGATTCCGAGAAACGGTTCAGACTGTTCTTGTTCGATGATCATCTTTTGTTGCTTGTAGTTCAGAATGAACGCTTCGGACACACCAAACGCCTCATACGTCGTTTTTGCCGAGATCGCCATCAGCTCTGCTACTTGCTCGCGTTCAACCGTTCGCCCCTCACGCTCGAGTAATTCCACGAACACATCGACTAACACCGGATATGTATCAAACAAGGTGCCATCAAAATCCCAAATGAAGTGTTTTAACATCTGCCTCTTCCTCTCCCGCTCTCTTGACGCCGACAAAGACGGCTTGCCCGTCCATCTCGACTTTCCATTTGCTGTGATCAAGACCTTCGCCAGAAATACGGATTCCGACCTGACCGGGTCGACCCACCTCGTGTCCTTGTTCGACGATGATCGCTGTTTCCGTTGCAAGTGGCTGGATGAATTTCCGGTAATAGACGCCCATCACACCACTCGCCGTTCCCGTAACCGGATCTTCGATGCTTCCTGCTCCCGTTGCTGAGAAGTGACGTCCGTGCATCGTCGCTTGTCGGTCATATGTATCGAAACAAATCGGATGAATCGAGGCTTGTGGGAAGTCGGTCAACACGGTGGCAAAGCGTTGGTTATCCGGCACCATCCGGTGAAAGTCCTCAAGTCGACGAATCGGGAGGAGCAGTGTCCAGTTCCCAGTACTGCCGTATACGATTGGCCATCGGTCATCGAGATGTTTCAATTCGAGACCGATTGCGGCTAGAACGTGCTTTATGTCACCGTCAAACTGATGTAATTGTGGTTGTCCTTGTTGCAAGCGAAACATTCCGATTGCTAAACGCATCACAGGCAAGATGCCTGACTTTGTCTCGATCTGACATATCGTAGATAAACGGATTTTTGAATCGAGTGCCGTTAATGCAGCGATCGTACCATAACCGCATAAATCCATTTCCCGTTCCGGTGCAAAGTAGCGCATGCGGTAGTCCGCTTGCTCGGATGACAAGACGAACGTCGTCTCGGTAAAGCCGTTCGTACGAGCGATTCGTTGCATTTCCGACTCAGTCAATTGATCGGCGTCTAAGACGACCCCAGCTGGATTACCGCTTCCTGGCGTCGTCGTGAACACATCATAATGTAGCGTCTCGATCATTTTTCTCTTCCTCTCTTTTCTAAATAGCGTTCAACGGATCGTAAGGCGCCTTCTAAGTGTCCACCATGACTCGGATCGGTCTCTGTTCCAATCAGTGAAATCGCTGCATGTTCCACTCCGAGATTAACGGCATAATATGCCGGGAAATCCACGAGCGGTGCTGCATCAGCTCGTGTTGCTGTCCAACTATCCGTCGACCAGTCTTTATACGCCCAACCAATCGACTGACGCGCTTGTTCACCGAACAGACGAACCAGCTGCGCGAGTAACGTTTCCTTGATTTCCGCCTCGGTCAATAACTGTCGTTCAAGTGCCGGCGTCCGGAAAAAACCGAACAACGCTCCCGGTCCGTCTTGTGGGGAAGCGTCATGAATCTCTTGCACCATCCCAGTCCAGCTGATTGCCTGACCGGACCAGCCTGAATCACGCCAAAACGGTTTCTCGTAAAAAATCAGACATTTCGCTTGCTGCGCCATCCAGGTCGGTAATGCTGCGAGTTCATCCAGGACTGCTTCAGGTAAAGCTGGCACATACGATAGTCTTGCCGCTAGACGTGGTGGTAGTGCGAGAACGATCTCATCGAACGATTGACTTTTCCTTCCTGAACTGACGACAATCCGGTTCGTGACATCAATCTGGCTGATCGGAGACTTGAGTCGAATCGTTCCCGGTGTGAGTCGTGCAGCAAGTGCCGTAGCAACGGAGCGAATTCCGTCACGAAGGCGAAGCGCCGTCGGTTGATTCGCAACTACATGTGACTCGATGCCGTCAGCCCGTTCGAGTCGAAGCGCTCCCGCCGCATATTGTTCTAGTGTCGGTAAATCGAATCGATGAATCAAATCGACCATCAATGGTTCACTGTCCGGCCAAAACCAAGTCGGTCCAAGATCAAACGCATATGCTTGTCCTGCTAGTTCGAAATCGACCGTCTCAATTCTCCCTCCGATTCGGTCACGTGCTTCATAGATCGTCACGGCGTGTCCAAGCTCCTGCATACGCGTCGCGAGATACAAACCACTGATTCCTGCTCCAATGATGGCAACGTTCATTTCACTTCATCCTCTCTATTTGAGATGCTTGTTTTAGTATACCGGAACACGCGAAAAAACAAGGACGAGACGTCCTTGCCTTAGGATGATTGCATTTGCTGCCAGTCGTCTTCTTCATAAATCGATTGAACCCATTCGATCGAAACATACAAGGATCGGGCAATCGCTTCGTCCGTCTTACCCAGTTTTCGCAACAGATGGACAATCCGAATCCTTCGTTCGAGCTCCCGGTCATCCGGTATCAGTTCAGGCATCATCTTCTCTTCTCCTCTCCACTGAATCGGCGATGGCGTTTTCAAAAGAATACCCGATAATTATCTGAATATTCCGATTGATGTGCAGAAGCAAGGATTTTTGATAAAGTTCAGGGATAGATAACAGAAAGGAATCCCTCGCTTTTTGTAGAAACATATTGAATAGGCGCAACAGTAGGATTTCTTGCGTCAACCAAACAGAATAGGAGCATGCATATGATTAAACGTCAAGCACTATTTCGCCTGTCGATCGGCTTGCTGCTGATGGGTGTCTTTGGCGGTATCCTGTTAGATGCCATCGGCTTCTTTCCACACGCAACAGCTTACTTAATGAGCATCCCGATTGCTTCGAATAGCACGGAGTTTTGGCTAGGATGGATTTTATCCGGTATGACGATCACCGGCCTGGTCACGCTCTTCTTATCTTTACGTCATCATCAGGGATTGACGACGTTCGCTTGTCTCATGGCTATCATTATGACACCTTACGCATTTTAATGCTCACGTGGGCTTCAGATGACTGATCCTAAAAAATGACGCGTCTTTTCACGCCCTTTCCTCAGGCGAGACACAAGCCAGTTTTCCCGCTCCGTTCGAGCAGGAAAACTGGTCTTGTTTGTCTCTGACAGCGCAAAATCGCGCTTTTTCCTATAGGAGTGGCGTGTAATGTGTCATTTTTTTATATCCAGAAGAAGGATCAGAGAAGCGTTTTGTTCACTCCAAATCACTTTCTAGGGAAAACAAGCAAGAGCGACCCTGCAGCGAAGCGAAGCGATGCTAGTCCCAGGAAAACGATTCGAGATGAACAAAAAAGCGCAATCCTTTTCGTTAAAAAAATTTACGCTTTGTCTTCAGTCTGAGGAGTTGACTTTTGAGTCAGCTCCATTTTTTACATACATGACGTAAAGTCTACTTTACAAAATGTAAACCCGACTTTACAATGTAAACAACTGGAAAGGAGGTCGTCAGATGAAACTGACGAACCATGTCCGCCTCTATCGTCAACAGCACAAGTGGACACAAGAGCAGTTCGCTGAACGAATCGGTGTGACACGACAAACCGTCATCTCACTTGAAAAAGGAAGCTATACACCGTCGCTCTTACTCGCGATGCAGATTGCCCGCGTCTTTGATTGCCCGATCGAGGAACTATTTCAATTAGAGGAGGAATCCTGATGAAACGTGTCGTCACTCAATCTTTACTTAATTGTTGTCTCTACTTTTTAGCTGCTTATCTCATTAGTGCCATTCATGCTAATCTGCAGTTATTTCAAGATGATCCTGTATCCGGTACGGGATTGTCGCTGAAATTAGATGTAATGGGTGTCCTTCCAGTGCTAGTGATTGCGATAGTCCTCTCGATCGTCAGCTATTTCTTACGAGAAGACCGTTCGCGTTCGTTTGCGACAGCAGAATTTTCCGACTCCGACGAACGTGAGGCACTGATCACCGGTAAAGCGACTCGAGCAGCGTACGTTGCTTTTATGATCAGCCTTCCCGTTCTAATGATTGCCTTTTTGTTTGAGCAACCGTTACTCCAACTGTATCCAGCGTTTCCGTTTTATGCGATTGCTCTTGTCTTATCGATCGGAACACTTACGTACATGTCGGCTTGGATCGTGCACGTCCGGCGTTAAAGTCGCTTGACGAAGAAGTATTGAGTTTGTCCAATCGATGGATGATCGGTCAGTCGTCCATACTCTTCATAACCATGTTTGCGGTAAAAGTCTGGTGCTTGAAAATCAAACGTGTCCAAAAGAATTTTCGTACACCTTGCTTCCTTCGCATATCCTTCGATTGCTTGCAGCAGGCGGGTTCCGACACCTGCCTGTCGTGCTGTATCGCTCACCCAAAGGAACTGGACATGAATGTGTTGCCAACCGTAAGACGCGGTAATTCCTCCGATGCATTCGCCCTTCTCGTTATATGCTGTAAAACAAAGTTCTTCCGATTGTTCATATAAGGCTTTAGGAACATGTTGCCAATTGTAGGCAATCAATTGCTCGCGGATGAATGTCCTATCTTCCTTCGTTCCAGTTTGAATTTTCATTTCTTCTCTCCTTAAATTTACAAATGATACCATCCCTGCCATAATGATAGCATATTCCATCTAGAACGGAGGATTACATATGCAGACGATGCACCACTCGTTCGATACACAACGGTACCAGATTCGACCGGCTCGACTCAGTGACGCTGAAGCCCTCGCTGAACTCCGCCAAACACTCGATGCGGAAACGGAATACTTCGACCGAATGCCTGGTGAGGACGTGATGACGGCGACGGATTTCGCAGATCAGTTACGCGATTCCTCGGTTCCGGATCGTATCCTCGTCGTCGAGCGCGAGGGACGACTCATCGCCTACGCCCGGTGTCGTGGTTTTCATTTAAAACGTTTCGCGCACAAGGCATCATTTGGACTCGGTGTACTTCAATCCGACTGGGGGCAAGGAATCGGTACCCAACTGCTGGAACGAATGATTGCTTGGGCAAAAGCGCAATCCCTGCAAAAAATTCAGCTCGAAGTCGTCGAGACGAACCTCGGCGCCATTCGCCTCTATCAGCGACATGGATTTCAAGAAGAAGGACGACTGCGTCATGACCGGTTATTATCGGATGGTTGCTTTTACGATACGGTGTTGATGGGCTTACAGCTATGAGTCTTTCATTGTCGATTGCGACATATAACATCTGGCATCACCCGCACAAACGACAAAAACGGTTCGAGGCGTTATGCGCGGAGATCAAGCAACACCAACCGGACATTCTCCTTCTGCAAGAAGTCATGTCGACGTTTCATCCGGATGAACCATTCGTCTCGATCGCTGAGCACCTCGCAGAGGCGACCGGTTATCCGTATTGGATGATGGATCCTTACATGGATTCACCAGATGAAGGACTTGCCATTCTGACGAAATTGCCGTTTGAACGAACGGATTCGAGTGCCGCTGCGACAGCAAACATCAACCACCACTGTGCGATTCGGATCCCGTTTTCGATTGACGGTGTTCGTTTTGCCGTGACGAACATTCATTTCAATTGGCGTGCTTCAGACATCCGACTCGATCAACTTCGATTCGTCAACGAATGGATTGCCTCACAGACGGATGACACGACGATCGAGTTCTTAGGCGGTGACTTTAATGATGGTCCAAACTCTGTTCTGCATCAAGCTGCGTTTAAGGAATGGGTCGATCTCGCTGGTAGTTTTGCCGCTCGTACAGGACAAATTGCCGCCGCGACGCTTGATTCCGTGACGAATCCGTACGTAAGGAAGAATGACGGCATTACAAGCCCCGTTCGATATGATTGGTTACTCTGTCAGCGTTCACTTTCACAGGTGACCTTACAGCACGTCCAGCTGATCGGAAATCATCGACTGCCGCATCACCTTGTACCGAGCGATCATTACGGTGTCCTCGCTCATGTGAAGCTACACTAAGACAACAGGTCTACACCCCTTATGGGCGCAGACCTGTTGTTTATTTTTTATATTCTTTTTCGGTTCCGTCTGAGAATTCGATTTCAACCTCTAAGCGAGAAGCATCCTGGATCGCAAACACACGTTCAACCTCACTGATGACCTCTTTTTCAGATGTATCCGCATCAATCTTTAAGTTCTTGAACTTCGCGTCGAGTTTCGTCATCGCGTCGTCTCCTTGCTTTTGCTCCCCTTTATAGCGATATTCCGCTTCCGTTCCGTCATTATCCCGATCATAACTAATATCAATGGCATCGTTATCCCCTTCAACGTCCGCTTCAATCGACAGACTGTTGAAGCCATAATCCGTGTCGGCATTTTTCGTTACCGTATCTTTGTCTTGCATCGTATCGTCGGTCGTGTTCGAATTCGTTGATCCTTCTTCGACCTTGTCCGTCGACGTTTCGTCGTTTCCGCAACCCGCAAGGATTAAACTCATCGCGAACAACGTTGCGACACCATATCCTGTTAAACGTTGTTTTTTCATTCCATCACATTCCCTTCTGCTGGAATCGGGTGTTCCTTTAACATCTTCGCAAAATGGTATAGGTTGGCAGCTAAAAACTGTGCGTGCCGCTTCGTAAAATCGTTGTTTCGTCCTGCTTCGATGTACGATGGTCCTGGTCCCGCTTCACCGACCCAGTAAGCATCGACGTTCGGCGGAATCGTAAAGCCGATATGCGACAGACCGTACAAGATGGAAGCAGACGCATGTTTAGCTCCATCTTCATTCCCCGTGACGATGACGCCACCGACCTTGTTGTAGTAGATTGCTTGTCCAAGATCGTTCGTCAGGCCGCTCCCTCCGTACAATCGTTCAATGACTTGCGTCGCAACACTACTTTTTTCACCCAACCAGAGCGGTGTTCCGATGACAACGATGTCCGCCCGCTTCACCTTTTCGAAAATCACGGGCCATTCATCCCCGTTGCCTTCGTCTTCCGTGACGCCGAACGCCACTTGGTGATCGACGATCCGGACAATTTCTGAAGTGACGTCCTCTTGTTTCCAATATGCAATCACGTCACGGATCAGCGCCTCCGTATTCGATGGTTCACGTGATGCTTTTAAGGTGCAGTTTAAAAATAAGGCGTGCAACATCCATCCATCCTCCTCCGTCATTTTAAGTAACATCATACGTCTTTAGTACTTTCCTTCTTCCATCGACGGATAAACTAAAAAAACCTCGCTTCAGCGAAGGCAGGTCATGCTAGAAGATTTGAAATGAACAATCAAGCGTGTAAACATCACTTCATTACCTGAGGTCATTTCGTCGCTCAAATAACAACGTGTCTCGCCAGACACCATGATGCTGTGCGATGGCACGTCGTCGACCGACTAGCTCGAACCCAAGTCGCTCATGCAGCCGTCTGCTTGCGATGTTTTCTGGGAACATGTGTGATTGAAGTGTCCATATCCCGTTGGCGTCCGCATAGGTGATCAACGCCTCCATTAAGAATCGTCCACCGCCGAGTCCTCGAGCGGAACGCTCTAGATATATACTGACTTCTCGAACGCCACGGTAGACATGACGTTCAGAAACACGTCCCAGTTTAGCCCAGCCAATCACTTTTCCACCTTGCTCTAGAACGAATCGTTCAGATTGCGTCAGCGTTGTCCACCACTCTTGCTCATGAATCATCGTTTCGAACGTCGCGTTCCCTTCTTCTACTCCTTGACGATAGATGGCTAACACAGTGCTACGATCTTTCTCTTCCATCGAACGAACAAGCATCCAATTCCCCCTTTCCTTATTTAAAATTGAATATGAGAAAATCATATATTTATTATTTGCAATTTGCAAGTTTATATCGTATAACTGATTCATAAGCAAAATAGAGAAAGGAGAGCTATACATGAATGAAACTCGTGAATTATTTCAAACGTTCACCCGGCGCTTCGGATTATTGAATAAGAATTGTTGTGCCGTCCTAGATGAAGAGATATCTCTCGTTCAAAGTCATCTGCTGTATCAGGTTGCCAAACATCCTGACTCGGCAATGCAAGAAATTGCTGACCAACTCGCTCTTGATATCACTACGTTCAGCAGACAAGTACAAACATTGATTAAGCGGGACCTACTCGTAAAGCGTCCCGCGATCAACGATCGGCGAATTCACCTACTTCGCCTGTCCGAGAAAGGATTACGTGTTGCTCAAGCCATTGACGAAGAGATGAACACGTATCTTGATTCCATCTTCTCATCAATGACTTCCTTCGAAAAAGCACATGTCCTCCAGGCAATCGACTTGCTAAACACGAAGATGGGCGAGAGTGACGTCTGCTGTAAACCATGTCTCTAATACTTGCAATTTACAAATAAAAAGGAGGTTTTATTCATGTCATACGCTTCTTCCCACCCCATCGTCATCATCGGTGCCGGTCCGATCGGTCTTGCAGCTGCAGCTCAACTTGTAGTGGAAGGTCAATCGTTTTTACTATTTGAGAAAGGTCCTTCGATTGCCCACCATATCAAACAATGGGAACACGTTCGGATGTTTTCGACGTGGCAATACAATATTAGTGACGCAGCACGTCACTTGCTCGAGCTGACGGACTGGATTGCACCAGCAAACGATACTGTGCCGACCGGAACTGAATTGATCAAACAATACCTTGCCCCACTTGCTGCATTACCGGAAATTGCTCCCTCTCTACATTTCCAACATGAGATTCTCTCGATCTCACGGGCAGGTCTAGACAAGATGACGAATGCCTCACGTGATGTAACACCGTTCGAATTAGTCATAGACACGCCGAACGGACGTAAACATATTCTCGCTCGCGCGGTCATCGATGCGTCTGGCGTCCTCGGGCGACCAAATCCTGCAATCAGTTCTGGTCATCGAGTCGAAATCGAGCAGAACTTACCTGTCCGGTATTCGATCGTAAATGCGAAACGTGATACTGTTGTTTTCGCTAATCAATCCGTCGCTGTCATCGGTAGCGGGCACTCGGCTTTGAACTCGCTCCTTGAACTCGTTTCCATTAAAGAGCAACACCCTGAAACGGAGATTCATTGGATTCTTCGCAAATCTGACCCCGTTCAAGCCTACGGCGGAGAAGATAAGGATGCACTAGAAGGTCGCGGGGCACTCGGTTCGCGTATCCGTCAGCTCGTTGAACGAGATCAGATTAGGGTTCACTCCAGTTTCAAGACCCAATCCATTGAATCGAAAGGAAAGTCGTTTGACATCACTGCTCAAGATGGTCGGTCTCTCCATCATATCGATCAGCTGATCGTCAACGCAGGAAGTCGACCCGACTTCTCGTTCCTTGAAGAAGTACGGCTTGATATCGATCCTGTGACCGAGAGTAGTCGAATACTTGCTCCTCTGATTGATCCGAACCTTCATAGTTGCGGGACTGTCCGTCCACATGGGGAAGCGGAGTTACGTCATCCTGATCACGGACTTTATCTGGTCGGTGCAAAAAGTTACGGTCGTGCTCCGACCTTCCTGCTTGCGACCGGTTATGAACAAGTTCGATCAGTCGTTGCTTTTCTTGTCGGAGACGAGGCACGTGCGAAGCAGGTCAAGTTATCATTACCGGAGACGGGTGTGTGCAACGTTTCTCTGCCACAATCATCGACTTCCTGTTGTTCTTAAATATATACATCGGACCAGTCTTAGACAGGTCCGATTTTTTCTGCCAACTCAATAATCACGCCTTCTGGCCCTCTTACGTAACATAAGCGATACTCATTTTCGTAATTCGCGACGTCGCCAATCGACTGATATCCATTGTCCGCTAAACGTTCGACGAGCGCGGCGAGTTCTGTTACTTCAAAACAGAGATGACGCAATCCACTCGCATGGACGGATTGGATTACGGAAGCCGTGTCACGCGGGTGTTTGAACCGAACGAGTTCGAGCCATATCGGTTCACTTGGTAATCCGAGTGCAGCACACTCCGTCTCCGCTCCCTCTAGATTCAATAAACGATCGAGTAACTCTCCTTTCATCTCCCAACGTCCGCGTACTTCGAGACCACAAAGTGAAAAAAAGTAAATCGCTTCTTCTAGATTCAAGACGTTCAGGCTGATATGATCCGTTCGTTTAATCGACATACGTCACTCCTCCTCAAGTGTGTCAAAATGTTGTCAAACCGTTGACAGACTGCACATCAAGAGCGTTTCGACGTGGTGTCTGAAGTTTGTATCGTCAGTAAAATAAAAGTATGAAAGGTCGTGTCCACTTACGAAAAGGAGTCGAAACAACATGGAAGACGTTAACCTTCTCGTCCTTGCGACCCAGTACATGTTCTGGGTCGGATTCGTCGGAATGGCCGCCGGTACGCTCTATTTTCTCGTCGAACGAAATTCCCTTGCCCCGGAATACCGCTCAACCGCAACAGTCGCTGCTCTCGTCACGTTCGTCGCTGCGATTCATTACTATTTCATGAAGCAAGCTGTCGGGGAATCGGGTTTGTTGTCGGAGATCGATGGTTTTCCGACTGAAATCCGCTACATCGATTGGCTCGTGACGACGCCTCTCTTGCTGATCAAGTTTCCGCTGTTACTCGGTTTAAAAGGTGGGAAAGGGCGTTCCCTTCTGACGAAACTCGTCATCGCGGACATCATCATGATCATCGGTGGTTACATCGGAGAGTCGTCCATCAATCTAGCGGGTGGCTTCACGCAACTCGGTCTTTGGGCATACGTCGTCGGTTGTATCGCATGGTTTTATATCATTTATCTCTTGTTCACGAACGTCACGAAAGCCGCTGAAGATAAGCCTACCCCGATTCGTAAAGCCTTGCTGCAGATGCGCTTGTTCATCTTGATCGGATGGGCGATCTATCCGGTCGGTTACGCGGTCACCTTGTTTGCACCCGGCATCGAGATACAACTCGTCCGCGAATTGATCTATAACTTCGCTGACTTGATCAACAAGGTCGGATTTGGTCTGATTGCCTTCTTCGCCGTCAAGACGATGTCTGCTACGAAAAATTTGAAATCGACTTAATCAAAAGGGGCTGACTCAAAAGTCAGTCTCTACAAAGATAAGGGTGGCAGAATAATGATCTGCCTCCCTTATTTAGTAACAAAAAGAATGACACGTCACACGCCACTCCTACAGGAACAAGCGCATTTATGCGCTGTCAGAGACGAACAAGACCCGATTTCCTGCTTAAATGAAGCAGGAAAACTGGCTTGTGTCTCGCCTGAGGAAAGGGCGTAAAAAGACGCGTCATTCTTTTTTTGAGTCAGCCTCTTCATTTGAATTCATGCTGTAAATCCTGTGGAAATCCTCCGTTTTTAAAGGTGAAACTTGACAGCCTAATCCGGTTCCCATCCATATCTAGAAAATAAGTTACGTTAGGTTCATTTGCAAATTCGACTTCAATTGAAGCCGGATTCGCCGAAGACTCATACGAAAATTTTTGTGTTTTTGTAGTGTAGACTTCATCCGGGAATTGCCGTGCTAATTCTATCTTAAGCAATTTCTCATCCTCAGCAATCTGTTGATTGACGAGCGTCGGTCGGATGTACCAAAATGAACTACACCCGATTGCCACCAAACCAAGCAAAATCAAGCCATACCGCTTCCAACGCTGCGGCAGGAATATCACGCCGCAACCGATTACGAGTAGTGTAAAAACGATCGTCATCCCTTCGATTATGAAATTTGGTACCATCTCATTCACTCCTTTCGTTCTATCCTCGACTAGAAAACCGTGGTATGATCAATTTCTATGACAAAAAATAGGAGGTCTACGATGCGAAAGATCATTTTGATTGGTTCTGGTGGATCCGGTAAATCGACGCTTGCCCGCGAGATGGGCAAAAAACTCAGCTATCCTGTTGATCACCTCGACAGTTTATTATGGCGTCCGAACTGGGAGACAGTTTCGCGTGAGGAACAACGCCAGATTCAACAAACACTTATATCGCGCGACACGTGGATCATCGACGGTAATTACGGTGGAACGCTTGATTTACGAATTGATGCCGCCGATACGATCATCTTCCTTGACCTACCACGGACACTCTGTCTGTACCGGGCATTGAAAAGGACATGGCGCTATCGCAAGACCGGTCGACCGGATATGGCGGCAGGCTGTCCCGAGAAACTATCGTTCGATTTTCTGAAATGGATTTGGCGTTTCCCGATCGATAAGCGACCGAGTATTCTTTCAACGCTTACAGCGACGTCCGATAAACAAGTCATCCATCTGACGTCCCGTCGTGCTGTCAAACAATTTCTTCAATCACTTTCATAACATCTATCTGCTGCTTTGTATCACTCTTACTTAACCTGTACATACGACGCCACACGCTTACTCCCCTGCTTGTTTTCCATTCATTACCACAAATAAAAAAACGACCATGATGAATTACCTCATGGTCGTCGTTCAATATCTTACACGGTGAATCTGCCTGTGACTTGTTTTAAATCATCCGCCATCGTCGCGAGTGACTGCGACGCGGATGAGATTTCTTCCATCGATGCCATCTGCTCCTCCGTCGAAGCGGAGATGTTTTGTGTTCCGGCAGCAGTCCCTTCCGTCACTGCTTGAATCGTTCGCATGACGGAGGCAATCTGCTCGCTCGCTGCCGCCATTTCCTGAACAGCGCCGGACACTTCTTCGACGTGCCCTGTCACGTCGGTGATCGCTGTCTCGATTTCTGAGAATGAGGCACCGGCTTGATCGGCGACGGCAATCCCACTCGTCATCTCGGTTGAAACCTTCTCCATCGAAGCGACCGATGCTTCCGTCTCTTGTTGAATGACCCGAATCAACGACTCGATTTGTTTTGCCGAGACCGCCGACTGCTCCGCGAGCGTCTTGACTTCCGCTGCGACGACAGCGAATCCGCGCCCTTGTTCACCGGCGCGTGCTGCCTCGATTGCTGCGTTTAATGCGAGCAAGTTCGTCTGTGCCGCGACACCTTTGATGGAATCCGTGATTTGTCCGATTTCCTGCGATCGGTTACCAAGACCGTCAATGACGTGGCTCAGTCGAGAAACATCTTCTTGAATCCGTCCCATTTGGGTACCGAGTGTTCCGACGACTTGACCACCGAGAGCGACTTTTTCCATCGCATCCGCTGTGCGGTCCGTCATTTGTTGGGCATTACCGGCGACGTAACGGACCGAGGTCGTCAATTCTTCGATCGTCCGTGAGGCATCCGATACTTGATGCAATTGTTGACTAGCACCGCTTGCCATCTCTTCCATCGTCACAGCGACCATTTCCGTTGCTTTCGTCGTCGATTCCGCGTTGACGCTCAACTCGTCCGATGCGACAGCGACACGGTCAGCCGTACCGGTTAGTTCAAGCACGACTTGTTGCTGTGATGCAATCATTTCATTGAAGGACGTCGTCAACTGTCCAAGCTCGTCTTTTGAGTCGTATGTTCCACGGACGGTCAAGTCCCCGTTCCCTGATTGATCCATCCACCCCTGCAATTGACGAATCGGACGCGTGATGAGACGTGTAATGTACATTGCAAGTCCTGCAAACAAGAGGACCGCGAGTAAAAAGATGCCGAGCATTAAGTAAAAGGCCGTTTGTTTTTCTGCTTGATTCTGAGCGTCTAACGTCTTCGCTTGTTTTGTCATCGAAGCCATCAACGACTTCGCAGAATCCGCGACGTTATCCCGAACTTGTTCCAGACCTTGCGTGTATGCCGTATAGGCTTCTTCGGTTTCGTTGCGCGTCGCCGCATCCTGGACGATTGTCATCGAATTATCATAGGCTAGGACGTTATCCTTTAATTCTTCAAGCTGTTTCTTCTCTCTAGCATCGAATTGCCCTGTTTTTTCGACCTTCGTGACCGACGAACGAATCTGCGCCTGACGCGTATCGATCTCAGCTTGCAGTTCCGTGACCCGCGTATCGTCCTTCGTTAACATCATCTCGACTAAAAACGAATCGAGCGCGCGTGTATCGATCCGGATTTGAGCCACTTCCTGGATCGGTATTAAGTTTTTCTGATACATCGCTCGGGAAGCATTCGACATCTGATTTAAGAAATAAAGTCCTGCTCCCGCAATCAAAAGCATCGCAACGACGGCTGTTGCGATCAAAGCTTGTATCTTCCGTCTGACTGACATGTGTTTCATTCCATCCCCTCCCGTTTTTGTTATCGGTATAAGAATGAAAAAGTTGACTATTTTTTCAATATTCCCATACTTTAGATGTGCTTCAGTAAAGACTTGCCATACGACATTCTCCCTCGCGTTCGATATAATCAGCATACAGCAGTTGAAGAAAGGATGAATCGTATGCAACGTGTAGCCAATGAGATCACACAATTCCGCGGCAGTCATTATGAGTTCGGTCGCGAACAAGGGCGTTACGTCAAACGAAACCAGTTGCTCCATAACCGGGAGGACAACTGGAAGATCCGTGTTCCGCGCTTTCAAGTCGATCCGGTCGAGACGAAGGAGATGTTTCTCCGCTACGCCCCGCATATTTGGGACGAGTTACTCGGACTTCAGGACGAACTTGAACTATCATTGCCAGATACGTTACTGCATTTCGGGCATTACCGGGTTGAAGGACCGAAAAGCGGTTGTTCGATCATGACAGGTGATAATTTCCTCGTACGCAACTATGATTACCATCCGATGACATATGATGGTCGATTTTCCGTCTTTCAACCGAATGATGGCGGATCAGCAATCATAGGTCCGGCATCACGGGTAACAGGTCGGATGGACGGGATGAATGAACATGGGCTTGCAATGGGCTATAACTTCATCAATCGTCGTCGTCCGGGCGATGGGTTCGTCAGTTTCATGATCGGGCGGATCATCCTCGAGATGTGCACGTCGGTCGACGACGCGATCTCACTCGTCAAGGAGATTCCGCATCGCGGATCGTTCACGTATGTCGTCCACGATAAATCGGCGCGTTCGTTCGTCATCGAGGCGACGGCGCGGGATGTGCAAGTGCGCGAGACAAACATGTGCACGAACCACTTCGATTTGCTACAGCACGAAAACCGCTATCACCTCGATGACTCGAAACGTCGAATGATGGAGTTAAAGACGCATCAACACATGATTCAAGATGCGGAGTCCGCTTTTCGACTACTCAACGATACCGATAAAGGTGTCTTCGCTGATTTATATGCGCAGTGGGCGGGAACGATCCATACGTCTGCCTACTTCCCGGAAGAGTTGAAGGTCTGGTTCGCGCTTGGTGGTGATCAGGAACCGGTCACGTTCGACTTTGCCGACTGGCTCGCTGGCAATGACTTCACAGCAAGCGAGATCACAGGAGAACTGGAGACGAACATCCAGTTCGCGAATACCTTACAAACATGGCGTTAAACAAAAAGGATTCCTCCTGCTTGCGCAAGAGGAATCTTTTTTAATGGCTGTCATCGAGACGTTTCGACATATAATAATCCGTTTTTTCATACCCAAGCGAGTCATAGACATGAATCGCCCGTTCGTTATGCGCGAAGACATGTAAGGAAATTTTCTTGACGTTCATCCGTTTTAATATCACTTCTAGTGATCGGAGCGCTTTCTTGCCGTAGCCTTGGTTCTGCTTGTCGGACGTAATCTTGACGTCGAAGATGAAGGCGGAACGTCCGCGTGATTCTTCCGTCACATGGACCCAAACCATCCCGATGTCGCTATCTGTCTCATCACGAAACGTAAACAAATAATGATCCTTCGTTTTCAGACCTTCTGGCAACAGCGCCGCGAACTCTTCAGTCGCCTTCTCAAGCGACTCGTTCTCTGACCACGTACCAGCGCGACACTTATCTGCCGCATACTCCTCAATTGCGACCGGTAAGTAAGCGTCATACGTCGCTTGATTCATTGGCTCGATGCGCATGCTGCCACCTCCTGTGTTTTCGTCCAGTCCCGTCGTAACATCGCATAGACCTGGATGTCGTGATAAGTCCCGTACAATTTCTCAGCGTCCCGTAAGACGCCTTCTTCCGTGAAACCGAGTCGTTCCGGGATTCGTCTGCTTCGGACGTTTCCGGTCGCACACTCGATGACGACACGGTTTAAGCCGAGCGTCTCGAAACAATAGTTCGTGATGAACCGGACGACGTCCGTCATGACGCCTTTTCGAAGTCCCTTTTCTCCTAAATAATAGCCGAGCGACGTTTGCCCGAGATGCCGATTAATCTCATGCAAACCGATCGTTCCAACGAGCTCGTCCTCAAGATAAATGCCACTTGTAAAGCCGTTGCCATCGGCGAATTGTTGCAGCCATGCTGGAATGACGATCTCCTGATATGTACTTGTCTCTGTTGCACCATCGACCCAACCGAGCCATTCGCGGAGATGTGCGCGATTGGCATCGACGAGGGCGAATAATCCTTCCGCATGGTGCCGTTCAAACAATTGAAGCGATACGTGATCGGATACTTGTAATCTGAACATGACCTCTCTCCTTTCTAGTACCTGTTGTTTGACATCACGTCGACGTTTCCCTGCTTGACGTCACGTTCCATTCCATTCGTCTCGAGCGGACAGCCATTCCAAGTGCCTCGTAAAAGGCGATCGCTTCTTGATTGGCGTCATCGACGCCGAGTTCGATTTTGTCACAGCCGATCGTTTCCGCATGTGCGTAAGCGGCTTGCATCAATCGTTTCCCGACGCCTTGTTTTTGATGCGTATCCGCAACGACGAGGCTGATGATGCGTAAGTAATGCTTATCGAAGACGAAGCCGCTCCCTTCGACGATGTCTTCCTTTAGGACGATCACACCGGCAAGCCCGTCTTGTTCCGCAACGAGTAATGCAAAATCCGGATTCTCGAGTTGCGACAGAAATAAGTCTTCCGGAACCGGCATCTCGTGCGGACGGTAATGATCGGGTCGTAAGGCGACGTGTTGATCGTGGATTTGCTGGAACAATGGAATCAATGCCTGAAAATCGTCAGGTCGAGCAGTGCGGATATTCATCAGAAGTTCGCTCCCTTTCCGTTTTGTAGTATATTAACATATTATTCCAAAGTATAGGGGTACTTTTTATACAAAAAGGCACTCCGTTTACCGGAATACCGTCTCTCACTTAAATTGCTTTTGTAAAGTCTCGCGCTGTCTCCGTTAACGTCGATGCCGCACTTTGAACGTCATGGAAGCGATCGACCGTTTCTGCGACGACCGTGACGCTTGCTTGTGCATCCGACGTTGCTTGCGTCATCGCACGGGCAATCCGCTGCAGTTCATCATTCATTCGCTGCGTCGTTTGCCGGACATCGACGACGGCTTGTTCGACGAGCTTTGAGAGATTTCGGACTTCCGTCGCGACGACATTGAATCCTTTGCCGTGTTCTCCGGCTCGCGCTGCCTCGATCGATGCATTCAGTGACAATAGATTCGTCTGTGACGCAATTGTTTTGATCGTCTCAGTCACTTGAGCGATGTCCTGTGCCTGGCGTTGCAGCCGTTCAATCGTCTGATGGTTATCACGGGTCGTCTCGGCCATCTGTTCGATCGTTCGCCGTAACGCTTCGCTTTCCTGCTCGCCATGCGTCGATCGTGTATTCAAATCACTAGCAATCGTGTCAAACGAAGTCGCGAACTTTTGAATCGTCTGCTGACGATCCGTAATATCGGAAGCAATCTTCAAGACACCGGTCACTTCCGTTCCATCGTAAATCGGCATATAGGTTGCTTCTAGCCAAATCGACTGACCATGCGCATCGATGCGTTCAATTTTATCTGCCGTACTGAAGCCACTAAACAGCTTCTGCCAAAATGCTTGGTAACTGTCACTCATTGCAAACTCCGTCGTGCAGAAGAGATGATGCTGCATCCCGATCATCTCTTCTCGTTTATATTTCATCGTCTTTGCGAATAAACCATTGACGTCGACGACACGACGTTGCCGGTCGAATCGAATCATCGCGACATTATCTCGCAGGGAGGCTAAAATATCTTGGGATCCTAGGTCGGTTGAAAGTTGGGTGGTCATGATTACAAGCTCCTCTCGCCATCTACCTCCTGTTACAGGCTATCCAAGATATTACAAATCGGAATAGTATGAATTAAAGATATATGACTAAAATTTTTTATCTTCTTTTTATATATCCAGACAACGATAGGATGAAACGTTATTTCTCTAAATATTCTTATCCTACACCTCTTTTTTAAACTTGTCTTTTTCTTCCGACCTGCTATACTCAAATCAAAACTTATTAAACTTTTTTAATAAGTGATTTAGATTGGAGGTCTTTGTTTGACTGAACTCATTTCACTTACACGTCATGCTTTTTTAGTCGACCACCTGGATACGATCCCTGCGATTCGTCACGTTTTGGATGTCAGTTTTCCGACTGCGAGCAAACAAATCGATCAGATGATCGCTGCTCGGGAAATTGAAGAGACACCACTTGAATTGGTTCGCGGAGGGCGTCCGGCAAAACGGTATCGCTATCGCGCGGATCGCTTCCACGGACTCGCTCTATATCTTGAACGCACGTATCTGCAGTATCGCATCCACGACGTCGGTGGACATCTAATCGCAACGGATCGCCTGAACTTCGATTCGTCGGATCATGTATCTGTTTTATTGAAAACGCTGACAACATTACTCGACGATCATCCGTATATTCAAACGCTTGCGATTGGTGTCGCTGGTGCCGTTGATACAACCGGCACGATCCTATTCGCCCCAGATTATCCGACGCTTGACGGTCGCCCCTTGCAACAAGAACTGACGGAACGGTTCGGGCGACCCGTCATCGTCGAAAATGACATGAATGCGGCGGTCCGGGCGCAAGCTTCTGATAACAATACGACCGTCTATATCTATCTCGGAACGAACGGACCGGGAGCCGGTCTCGCCGTTTCAGGTCGTGTCGTCCGAGGAGCGCATCACTTCGCTGGAGAGATCTCGTTCATTCCGTTTGACGAGAAACGAAATGTCGGTCAAGTTCTTGCGACAAGCTCGCCTCACTCTGATGACTGGTATGAGGCGTTAAGTCGGATCATCCTCTCGTTTAGCGTCACCTTGAACCCAGATGTCATCTTGTTTACAGCGTCAGATGTCTCGGATGACGGATTAGCACGGTTGACGGATCGATGCGCCAAGCGCTTTCCGCTCGACAAATTACCTCGGTTGCGGCAAGGCGACTGGGAAACCGATTATTTGGATGGTTTGATGCAACTGAGCATCCAATCATTCATTGAACAAATTCCGTTAGGAGGACTCACCCGATGACCCGTCTACTATTACCTTTAATTTATCTCGCTTTCATCAGTCTTGGTCTTCCGGACGCGTTACTCGGTACAGCGTGGCCCGTGATGCGGCTCGATCTCGACGCACCGCTCGACATGGCGGGATGGCTCTTCATGACGATTGCTGCCGGAACGATCGTCTCGAGTCTGTTTAGCGGTCGTTTGATCGAACGTTATTCAACAGGTCCAATCACGGCAGTTTCTGCCGGTTTGACGGCACTGGCGTTGATTGGTTTTTACGTTGCTCCGTCCTTGATTTGGCTCTTCGTTCTTGCGATCCCGCTCGGACTGGGTGCTGGAGTCGTTGACGCGGCGCTTAATCATTTCGTCGCCACCCATTATCAAGCGCATCACATGAACTGGCTCCATTGCTTCTGGGGCATCGGTGCGACGGCTGGTCCGCTCATCATGGCTGGCGTATTGCTCGATTCCGGCTGGCGTTTTGGTTACCTCGTCGTCGGTGCATTGCAACTCGTTTTGATGATCATCTTGATCGTCAGCTTACCGCTCTGGAAACAGGCTCCGAAACACGTGTCTGAACAGGTTCAGACCGTAAATACGTCGTCCGGAAAACCACGCGGATTGATTGCCGCACTCGCAGCGTTCTGTTTTTATTGTGGAGCCGAGGCGGTCGTCGGGCTGTGGGGCAGTAGTTATCTTGTCCAAGTCCGTTCCTTTTCCGTGACGTCAGCAGCGACGTGGATTTCCGTCTACTACGGAAGCATCACCGCGGGGCGTTTCATAAGTGGTTTTCTGTCGCTGCGCTGGTCGAATCGTCGTTTGATTCGTGTCGGTCAATGGACGGCATTCGTCGGAGCTACCTGTTTCATCCTCGCACCCGCTGCCTGGATGCCGCTTGGTTTCGTACTTGTCGGGCTTGGTCTCGCACCGATTTATCCGGCAATGCTCCATGAGACGCCGGTTCGCTTCGGGGAGGCTGCGGCGCAACGGCTGATGGGGGTACAAATGGCATTCGCCTATACCGGTAGTACCTTCATGCCGCCATTGTTCGGCTGGCTGGCGACGTCCTATTCCTTATCGTTGTTCCATTGGTTTACGATCAGTCTCATCTTCTTGATGCTGGTCGCTACGGAAGGGTTGAACCGGATGTTGTTCAGACAGCGATTGGCAAAAGCGTCTTGAAAAAAGGAGGAATGGAGATGAAGATTGAACATATCGCCCTCTGGGTGGCAGACCTTGACGGGATGCGTCAATTCTACGAAACACATTTTGATGCTACGGCAGGCGATCGGTATCATAATCCGACGAAAGGGTTCACATCGTATTTCCTGACGTTCTCGAGTGGTGCGCGCCTTGAGTTGATGCAACGGACGGATATCACGGAACGGACGATGAATGCGCTCGGGTATGCCCACTTCGCCTTTTCGCTCGGCAGCAAACAAGCGGTCGACGACTGGACGGCTCGGTTACAGGACGCAGGTGTACAACATCTTGACGGTCCCCGGACGACGGGTGACGGGTATTATGAAAGTACGATCACGGACCCGGAAGGTAATGTGATCGAGTTGACGATCTAATGATGAAACGAAACAATCCCTCATTCTGATTAGAGTGAGGGATTGTTTGTTGCTCGATGACTGCTCAATGGTTTCCTGCTTGTTGGTATGTTTCGTGACGAGCTGGTGTATGACACGCGTTCATTCAGGATATCTTTAGACGACTTATTTAAAAAACTCTTTCACTGTAAACATTTGTAATGATACGCTTAAAAAACCAAATTATGACTATGTGTATTCATTTTACGAGGAGGTAGTTTATGCGAAGGCATTTGGGATGGATCTCAATCGGCATCGTGGTTTTCACTTTCCTTACTGTTAAGCTCTTACCGTTCAATGGTTTTTGGGGTACGAACTATATGTTAGCTGGACTATTAATTGCGCTAGTGTGCGCCATCATAAGTCTAAAAAACACGGGGAAAATCCTTGCATTAACATTGCTCACTTCTCTATTGGTTTTTTTTATTTTTTCAGTGATCGGCTTCTTAGCACTAGCTTGAGCGTTTCGCGAACCGATGAAAAGACGGTTGATGATCAATTAATATCATTACGATATTTCTTCTTAAACACGTCATAAGTTGCTGAATCACCGAACAGAAGGAAACAACCGCGATCATCATAGATATTCATGACGATATTTCGATCTACGTTCACGAAAAAGACTTCCGGATAGTATGTATACGTTTGACGAAATCTTGGCTGCAGCGTCGGGAAATCCTGATGGCAAATCGCTTTGATTACACGCTTATAATCCAACGCGTTTTTGTTCGGTAATAACACGGCATATTCGGATACCCGCTCTTCTTCATCCATCATTTTCTCTACGAACTTTATGTTGTATTTATCTTCTTTACGTCTTAAGTGACGGAACACTTTCGTCGCTGACTTTTGATACTTACCGCGCTCACTTCTCACATGCACGACGAAAAAAAGGGGGTCCACTTCTCGGAATAGATCCTTAAACAGTTCGTTCGATTTTTCGTATGCCTGTTTGAAGTATTCCTCATTGATTTCATCTGAATTTTTCTTTAACTGATAAAGATTTTTCACTAAGTCTACGTGAATTACTAAATCCTTCTCGACAAAGGAACGATCAAATAAGTTCACATTCCCAAAATGTTGTTGTAAGTATTGTTCTAAGTTCATTCCAAAGCTCCTTTATTCTGATGAGGACAGATGTACTGTTTTAAATAACAACAATCGTATGTTGCAGGACGAATCGATTTAATGATCGATACAATAAGTGTAGAAAGGAGGATAAGAAGATGATCATTGATACATTATCGAATCATCCTGAACAATTAGAAGTGGTTTCCACAATGATTCATACCGAATTCGTTCAAAAGAAAAAAGGGACGCCACCTTATGAAAAAGTAAAAGCATTTTTAGACAAAAAACCAAGTGAACCTTACCCTGTGACGTTCGTTGCCTTAGATGATGTCACTTGTATCGGAACCGTTTCCCTCTTTGAAAATGACTTGAATGAACGACCAGCCTATACGCCTTGGCTCGCTTCTTTATTCGTTGAAAAAGTCTATCGGAATCAAGGGATCGCGCAGCAACTCATCAATCAATTAATCCTCTATGCCAAATCACGACAGATCACAACAATCTATTTAAAAACAGAAAACGCTTCTGCGTATTATAAAAAATTAGGATGGATATTGGTCGAAACGATCGAGACGACAGAGTTACCCATACATATTTTTTCATATACGATTGATGAGGGTTGATATCTTCATATGAACGACGAAAGTCATTTCGATGTTAATCGTCTTAAAGGATTTCTCATTATGGTTTAAATGATGGAGGTCTTGCTGACGTGAACAAAATTATCTCTTTTTCTTAAATCGGTCACTCGTGTTCGAATAGACGACTGCGATTACAATAAGAAAGAATAGTAGCATGACGCCCAAAGTAAAAAAAGAATGATATCCAAACAGCTCGCTCCCAGCGATCAACAGGATGCTAAAACAAATGCCGTACATGATCTTACCCATGAATTGACATAAGGCGACTTCGTCATAATCTTGTTTCTTACTTTCAGACAACGTATTATATCCTGCAAGCAGTGATGCACCTTTTCCTCTCGATAGAACGATAGCAAACACCAGCAGAGGAACAAGGATTACAAAATAAACAATGGATTCGCTCATGACCATCCGCTCCTTTCTCTCGTTTTAATATATGACGCGTGTCAATTCATTAACGTTTTTACATTCCTTCAAGTTTCATAATATTTAGTTGTATGATCAACCCATTTTTCTGATTTTTCTGTTTTTTATAGCTCACTTTCTCAATCTTCAATTATAATTAGGTGATGATTGGATTTTTTAACTTACATATGGAATAAAAAACGTTCTTTCAAAGGAGGATTCATCCATGACTGAATCGGTACACATCCATAGCTACACGACACCTCAATTGATGGTTAATGCAAGGTCCATCATAAGACAGTACATCTTACTCCAGAAGGGGTTTGCCGATGCTTAAGTTCATCTGGAATTCCTGGTGGCGCAACAAAGAGCGTTTCATCCTGCTACTTGTCGGCGTTCTGATCGTCAGTACTGGACTGAGCTATTTGATCGGAACGACGCAAGCCAATAACGGGACCGTCGTCGACGAACTGCAAAAGCGTTGGGGTTCTTCTTACGACATCGTCGTTCGACCAGAAGGCAGCCGCAGTGTGACGGAAGACTTGAAGTTACTCGAGCCAAACTACATGAGTGGTCTCGATGGTGGGATCACTCGCAAGCAGTACGACACGATCAAGCAGATTGCTGACGTCGAGGTTGCTGCCCCCATCGCGATGATTGGGTATAACCAAACACTTTCGAGTATCGGTACGCATACGATCGATCAAGAAGGGATTTATAAACTGACGATCAAAGACACGCAAGATACCGGGTTACAGAACGAATCCTCGAGTGGGGTCACCTTCTTAGCTGCGGGATGGGAACCTACAGAAAATGCAGTAAAATCAGGCGTGTCCCCCCTTCCACTTGGAAAGCAGCCTCTTTTTGAGTATGGGAGTCAAGTCATGATTGCAGGGGTTGATCCTGAGGCGGAAGCCGCACTCGTCGGCTTGGATAAAGCGACGACCGAAGGAACCTATAGTAACTATTTTTCAAAAGATGATCAAGTCACCTCGTTTGGTGAAGACGGTGTCCAAATTCCGATCCTGTTGAACAATCGTGAATACGTGGACGCGTCGCGCATCTACACGTACGAAAAAGTAGAGCTTCCGTCGAAAGAGACATCCATTAACGATCTGGTACAACAGGTCGAACAAAAAGGCGGAAAAAAATACTTAGACTCCTTACCGACAAGTGGTGCGAAACGTTATACGATCACGACACAAGATGTCCAGAAAAAGCTCGTCAATGATATTTTGAAACATACGTTACCGACCGCTGAAGAGACGAACAGTAATTCCTTTACGTGGATTGCCTTAAAACCGTCTCCGATCGACTACCGCTCAATCAAAAGTCCGTACGCATCACGTTGGCCGTTCACCTACCAAGTCCAACCGAAACAAGTCGAGCAAGATTCCTTACTCGCTAAGCGCAGCATGTACCGGGAAGCGCGGATGTTCGGAAAAGAAAGCACGGACTGGCCAAAGGTCAACTTGAACTACATCGGGGTCTTTGATCCGAAAAAATTGAACATCTCGAAAGATCCGCTGACGGAACTGCCAATGGAAACATACTTCCCGTCAAAAGCCCAGTGGGTGATGGACAAGAATGAACGTCCGGTCAATCCGGTTCGAGACGTTAAACCGACGAATGATCCGTACGATTTCCTGACGAAACCACCGTCGATGCTGACGACGCTCGATGCTGCGTTTAAAATTCGTGGTGCCAACGCGATCTCTGCCATCCGCGTCAACGTCAAAGGTGTCGAGACGATGAATGCCACTAGCGAGAAAAAGCTCCAACAGGTGGCGACAGAAATCGAACAGAAGACAGGTCTAATCACGGACGTGACCCTCGGCTCTTCACCGCAGCTCGCCTTAACCTATTTACCGGGACTAAAAGACGAATCAGCACTCGGGTGGGTTCAACAACCGTGGATTAAGCTCGGCTCGTCGATTGCGATCTTTCAGGAAGCAAAAGTCGGGATGAGTGGCATCATCGCAAGTGTCATCGCTGTCGCCCTCGTCTATGTCTTCAGCTCGAACATCATTTTGCTGTATGCACGAAAGAAAGAATTCGCGATTTTACTATCACTCGGTTGGCGTCCGCGCCAGCTGTCAAAACTACTGTTCCTCGAAGCCACGCTGCTCGGGACACTCGTCGTCTTGATTGCCTGGACGATTCTCGGTTCGTTCTGGGTCACGACGGACAACCCGATTGCAATCGGTCGAATTTTATTGATTGGTCTTGCTGGTTTACTTATTTACTGGGGTGGAACGCTCGTGCCGATGACGCTCATCCGTCGGATCAAACCGTACGAAAGCATGCGTTTCGGTGAAGTCTCAAAAGGTCGCCGTTTCGTCCGCGCGCGTAGCGTGCTTGGGATGAGCATCAACCAGCTCGTCACCTACTGGCAACGGACATTACTCTCCGTCGTCGCGATTGCCTTACCGACGAGTTTGTTCATATTCTTCTTGTTTATCACGTTCCGACTGAAAGGTGTTTTGTATGCAACGTGGCTCGGCGAATATGTCGCACTCGAAGTCGGGACGATGCACTACGTCGCGATGGGTGTCGCTCTACTGATTGCCATCCTGACGACGACCGAAATAATGTGGCAAAACGTCAATGAACGCAAGAGTCAGCTTGCTGTCCTTAAAGCAACAGGCTGGCAAGACGGTCAAGTTCGTTTACTCGTACTAAGTGAAGGCATGATGACAGGACTCTGCGCTGGTGTGATCGGTCTTTTGACAGCACTTGGAATGATTGGCTTCGTTTACGGACAATTTCCGGTCCAAGAGCTTGGTTTCCTCAGCATCATGCTCTTGATTCCAGTGATCACGGGTCTGTTAGGTGCCTTGCTCCCTGCCGAGCGTGCCGTCCGGATTACACCGAATGCTGCACTTGGCAGTATCGTCGAAAATACGCAAGCGACAGAACGGCGTTTCAAATGGGCACTCGGATCCATCGCCGCTTCCTTGTGTATCGGAGTGGCAAGCTTGTTCTTGTTCGCCTCAACGGAATCCTCAACGACTACAACACAGAGTGCTCCTCAGCAACAGACGAGCGGACAAAAATTAAAGGATTTGACCACTGATCCAAAAACATCTGCTGACAAGAAAACAGGTGATCAAACAGCACTAAAAAAACTGATGAAGAAAGGAGTCATCCAAACGTATCCGGGCGATCCGGAAGCAACTTCTGAACTGTTCTATGCTAAATCACTCATTCCAACACCGAAAGAACTCGATTTAAAGGAAAAGAGCGGTTATCGGTATGTTACGGTTCCTGTTGTCATGTACGATCCCGATAATAGAGTAAAAGGCGCTTATGCTATTTACCGACCTGGCACCTTTACATTGACGTCGCTCGACGGAAAAGAATATGAAACCGTTGATTACGTCAATCATAATAAGAAAGCATTCAGAAACAGTTATCAGTATCTCCCACCATATAAGTCAACCGTTGATTTAGTCTATCAAGTTCCTGATGACCAGAAGGTATTCGTTCTCTTTGCGGCGGATGATGCGTTTCCAAAGGATACGACAGTGAAGATTGAACTCGATTAATATGCCGCAATATGAATCTAACCCGGAACACGTAAATGAGAGTCGCCTCGGTTTCATCATCGAAACCGAGGCGACTCTCATTTTTCACTAAAAAACGCTATGTATCGTTGTAACTCACAATGTATCGTGCACGCGCATCCGTTCTAATTCTTTTTCTTGATTCTCTTTAAGCTTCTTTCGACCACGCGACCATTGTTCCCACAGTGAAATCATGCCGACTCCTAAAATCAATACATAGGCTAAAAAACTGTTGTATCTACCATCAAAGTAACGCCATGTCAGAAAAATCACTAAAACGATTGGCATGATGATACCGAGATAAGGATTGTGACGGCTCGATAAGAAATACTGTATTCCTAAACAGATGCTGATAATTAGAGCAGAAATGAAAAAGTTCATTGGTTGTTACCCCTCTCAAGTCGATATTTTTCGATGATTTTTTTGGCATCTTCAATCGTGATCCGGTCCTCGATGGCCATTTGTTTAATGTATGCGATGAACGGTTCATTCTCGATTTTCTCATTCACTTCGATTTTCTGAATGATCCGATCGACGCGAATCCGGACTGTGGGATAGGAGACATCATAATGTTTCGCCAGTTCTTTCAAAGAACCCGAGCTTATGATGAATTTTTTAACGAATTCCATCTCTTCCAATTCTAGAGATAAAACCCAATCTGGAACATCATATTTTTTCATTTACCATTTCCCTCCCATGTCACCATAATAGCATCCAATTAAATAAAGTTAAAGTATTTTTGATATTAATTAAACATTTAACCAATAAATAATTAAAATATATTCATTATTTCGCTTGTCATAGTGATTCGAGTCATGGTAGTTTAGGATTGTCAAATCGGAAAAATAAGGAAAAGGAGTGTTTTACTTGAAAAGAACAACGGAATACATATTTGCTGTCATCGGTATCGTCTTGTTTGGATCATTATGTTTAGGTGGGTTTCTATTGTCTGGATCGATTGCGGATCACGCTGGCATGAGGGAGTTGGTCGATCAATTCATCCAGGATGAGAACATTACGGATGTCACGTCTACCCAAATCCTCACATCCTTCCAACAATTCTTCTTGTACCTTGGTGCCGTCTCTCTCTTATGTACGATAGGCGGAATCGTCTCAATCGTCCGGATTCGCAAAAACGGTTCAGCAGGAAAGATGTTGATCATTACTGCAATTCTCGGTGGGATTTTCACATTACTTGCCGGTGTCTTTGGTTCAATCGCTTACTTGATCGCCGGTATTACTAACCTCACGAAGAATAAAAAGATAGCACGGCAATACTAAACTCAAACAGAAAGGTGTGTCGAAATGTTCGCGATTACACTTCGAGAATTTAAATCGCTTTTCCAAAGTATTCGAGCCATTCTGATCATCGTCGTCTTGTTCGGTGTGACGATTGGTTCTGCTAAACTCGTAAGCCAGTTTAAAGGACAACTCAGTGATCTCGGTCTAGGTGACAATGCCTATATCATCGGTTTGATGCTGCTTCTGTTCTTAGCATCTCCTTTATTCGTGACGAGTATTTCTCATAGTAGCGTCAACAAAGAGATCGAATCGAAGACAATTCGTTTTCTCGCGACGAAAACATCTCGTGAAAACATCATTTTCGGAAAGTTTTTAGGCAACGTCTCGTTTTGGGTCCTCTGTCTGACAGTTGCCCTTTTGTTGATCGTTCCATTTTCAAAATCGTTCCCGATCGTCGATTTGATTCAAAGCATCATCTTCGTCTCTTACTTCATCGGTCTGTCGCTGTTTCTTTCGACAGTCGTCAACAGCTCTGCAATGACGATGTTCGTCGGCATCTTCATCTCGATCGCGCTTCCGGTCATTGGGATGTGGAGTCTTATTTCGAAGAATGTCATCGTTGATACGTTGTCTTACTTGACGCCCTATTATTACTACACGCAAGAAAACACTGCATACACGTATCTTGTCTTGATCCATATCGCCGTCTTCGTCATCGCGAGCTTGATGATCTTTAAAAGGAGAGATTTATGATGCTAGCCCTTCGCGCAACCAATCTAACGAAACAGTACGGCAATAAGACCGTCGTCAATCAGTTGAATCTCGAAATCAAACAAGGGGCCATCTTCGGCTTCCTTGGTCAAAATGGCGCCGGTAAATCAACATTCATCAACATGATCACGGGTCTTGTCCGCCCGACATCCGGAACGTTCGAGTTACTCGGAGCACCGAACGAATCCTTGAAGGACGTCCGAACTCGAATCGGCGTCCTGCCGGATTACTCGACCTTTTACGAAAACTTCACGGCGCTCGATCACTTGAAGTATTTCAGCAAAGTCCTCGGTCTGAAGACGACAACGGACGAGTTAAAGCAACTCCTCCGTGATGTACAACTCGAAGACGCCATCGATGTAAAAACGAAGAACTACTCGTTCGGGATGAAAAAAAAGCTCGGGATCGCCCAAGCTCTGATCAATCGACCGGAAATCCTGTTTTTAGATGAACCGACGTCTGGCGTTGATGCGAACTCGATTCTCGGGATTCATACTTTGATTCGTAAGATCGCAGCAGACGGAACGACGATTTTCTTAACGTCTCATAACTTAGACGAGGTCGAAAAACTGTGTACGGAGATTGCGATCATGCAGGACGGAACGATTCAGACGCAAGGCACGATGGAAGAGTTACGGGAACAACATGAGAAGAACATCACCGTTCATGTAAAACATGCGTCGCTCGACAATGATACACAACAACATCTGCAGACCAAGTTGTCGACACTTGCGAAAGACGTCAACGTCTCCTCTACTCATTCGACGTTCATCGTCCAAAGTGAACACGATATTGCTACGATCAATAGCTACCTCGTCTCGCAACACGTTAACGTGTATCGACTCGAAGTCGAGGAAGCGTCGTTGGAAGAGATCTTCTTGAATCTAGGTTCGGAAGTCCGCTCAGCATAAAGTGAAAAACATGCCTCATGATGAATTAAACAAAAACTTCTATACAACAATCCCCCTCATTCCAATTACGAAATGAGGGGGATTGTTTTGTTTTCTTTCATCCGTTCAAGCCGCCCGCTCTCTTCGTAAGAGATACAGGAAGTACGGTACACCGATGATTGCTGTGATCAATCCGGCTGGTACTTCAAGCGGCGGATGAATCCCGCGACCGAGCGCATCAGCGACGACGAGTAACCCACCGCCGAGTAAAAGCGCCATCGGTAAGACGGCGAGGTGTTTATGTCCGACGAGACGGCGTGCCATATGTGGAGCAATCAAACCGATGAAGCCGATTGCACCGACCGTCGCGACGGCAACACCGGCTAGGACGACAGCGAGCGCCAAGAAGACGTGCCGCGTTCGCTGAATTGGTAAGCCGAGACCGATGCTGACTTCCTCACTAAGTGATAAGACATCGAGTTGACGATGGCGATAGAAGAGGATCGCACCGATCACGACGAGCACAGGCGCTAAGATCAACACTTCCTGCCACCCTTTCCCGAACAGACTTCCAGCAAGCCAGACGAGTGAATCGTTCGTCTGAAGTGGAAATTTAATCAACAGGTATTCTGTTCCCGAGGCACAGATCGCACTAACGGCAATACCAAGTAACGCAAACGAACTGCGGGAGACGTTTCCTCCCCGTTCAAGCATCATCAACGCCAGCATGACAAGTGCTGCTCCGATGAAGGCGGCGATTGGTGTCAACAAGAGCGGACCATCCGGCACGAGGGCGATCGTCAAGACAGCGAACAGAGACGCTCCGTTCGTCACTCCGATCACGTCCGGTGAGATCAATGGATTACGGATGACGCTTTGTAAGATGACTCCAGCAAGAGAGAAACTCGCTCCTGCTAAAAAGGCGAGGACCGTTCGCGGCAGCCGGTAATTTTGGACGATGAAGGCATCCTTTCCACTAAAGAACGACTGCCAGAGTTCCGTTAACGACAATTGAATCGAACCGACCGACAGTAAGGCGAAGCTTGTGACAAGAACTAAAACTGCGACAAGTAAAATCCGACGCATATCTCTCATCGTAATCCCCCTTTCATCTGGCGGCGTGCCAAGATAAGGAAGAAGGGTGCCCCTAGCAATGATGTCACGATGCCGACTGGTGATTCATACGGATAGGCGATGAAGCGCGCCAGGACATCAGCGTACGTCAACAACAGACCACCGATGACGGCAGAGACGGGTAAGACGATCCGGTAGTCCTCACCAACAAGGCGACGCGTGATATGCGGCACCATCAGACCGATGAAGCCGATCGCTCCGGCAACGGCAACCGTTACCCCTGCGAGTAACACGACACTGATACCGGCAAGCAGACGGATCCGCGTCACTTTTTGTCCGAGTCCGACCGCGACGTCTTGCCCGAGTTGGAAAACGGCGAGCGACTTCGCGAGACTTGCCGCAAGAATCAAACCGGCGAGCGACCACGGTAAGACTATCCGGAGTTCGAGCCAGCTTGCATCACTGAGCGAACCAGACAACCAGTACAAGACGTTCGTGATTCGATCATTGAACAAAATCAAGCCTTTCGTTAGCGACGTCAACAAGAGATGGATCGCCATCCCGACGAGGGCGAGTTTTAACGCCGTCATCCCGCGAATCGAAGCGAACGAAAAGACGAGCACGCCACCGAGTAAGGCACCAGCAAAAGCGAAGTAAAGCAAGTTCGCCGTTCCGAGTGACGGAAAGATGAGCAGGCTTAAGACGACGAGAAACGACGCACCGGCATTGACCCCAAAGACTTGTGGTGAAGCGAGCGGGTTCCGCGTCACAGCTTGCATGATCGCTCCAGCGACGGCAAGGTTTGCTCCGAGCAACAACCCGAGTAAGAGACGCGGCAACCGCAGATTCGTCAGGACGAGTCCCGCTTTAGAGGTCGTGCCACTGATCCACTCCTGCACTAAGTGGACCGGATTCATCTGTGTGATACCAAAGAACAAGCTACTATAAACGGCCAAGCAACTGAGTAAGATAAGTACGAAAATCAGACGTTTCCGCTGCACCGGATCTTTCCCCTTTCATCAAGACGAAAAGCCAGATTGCTCCGGCTTTTTGTCGTTCGTTATTTCTGTTTGAGCAATTGAATTGCTTCGTCAACGATTTGTTCAGCAGCGTCCAGACCACGGTAACGTGTCCAGAGGTCACGATTGACTTCGTAGACTTCTCCGTTTTTGACCGCTGTGATCTGATTCCAGAGCGGATTATCCTTCCATTCTTTCAGTAACTTCGGATCGGCTTCCGCCATGAAGATGACGTCCGGATCCCACTTGACCATCTGCTCTAACGTGATCGTCACAGTCGGTTCCGCTGTTTTCGTAACAGCATTCTCGATACCGATCTTCTCGAGCAACTCACCGTCAAACGACGTCTCACCGTGTGCTGTCAGTGAATCGGCGCGGAAGACACCGACCATGACTTTCCGGTCATCTTTTGGATCAACCTTCTTCTTCGCTGCCTGCAAGCGCTCTTCATGAAGCGCAAGGCGATCGTCCATCTGTTTCGTTTTGCCGACCGCTTCCGCAATCGTCTTGAACGAATCGATGTTCTCTTCATACGTCGCATTGCGACTCTTCAAGATGATCGTCGGTGCGATTTCTTGCAATTGCTTGTAAATTCCTTTATGACGATTGAAGTCGCCGATGATCAAGTCCGGTTGCAAGGAACTGATCACTTCAAGATTCGGTTGTTGGCGTGTACCGACTTCCGTGAACTCGATGTCTTTTCCGAGTAATCCAGAGACATCCGTCTTGTTTTCTTGTGCAATCCCGACCGGTGTGATGCCTAGTTCGTCTAACGCATCAACGAACGAGAATTCGAGCGCGACGACCTTCTTCGGCTTTTCCGGTACTTTCGTTTTTCCTGCTTCGTGCGTAATCGTCCGCGTCTTTTCGTTCGATTGCTCTGCTTGACTAGAACAAGCCGCAAGCATCAAACTGCTCAACACGAGGAGCGTCAACGCTGTCATCCAAGTTTTCCGTCTCATGGTGAGACCTCCTTTGATTCGTGATTCGACATTGAGAATCATTCTTAATTAATCCTGTCTCAGCATATCAAAGATTTCCATCGAACAAAAGGGAAATCCTTATTTTCAGATAATATAGGCTAACATTCACATTCTCTGAAGCAATATGGGATAATCAGGTAGTGAACAAAGGAGGGATCAGAGATGGATTGGATGAAAGACTTAGAACAGCGAATTGAGTTTCCGCTCGATGCAATCACGTTTGATCAGTTACCTGACTTACTCGAAGCCTTCGCCTACCAGTTACCGTTCGAGAATACGACCGTCCTTGAGAAGCGCATCCGTCCGTTTAGCGACGAGCGCTTCATCGAGACGTTTCTGACAGAACGACGCGGTGGTGTCTGTTATGACTTAAACGGACTGCTGCACCGGGTCCTGCAGGAACTAAATTGTCCCGTTCGACTCGTTCAAGCGACTGTTTACGATACGAAGTCGGACGCCTGGTCAGCGACCGGACCGACCCATGTTGCGATCATTTGGAATGAAACGCACTTGCTCGATACCGGCTTCGGCGTCAATTTACCGCTCGTTCCTGTTCCGTTGAGTGGGGAGACCGTTGATTCCGCAAGCGGCAGTTACCGGATCATCAATGATGACACACTTGAGATGAAGCGGACGGGACAAGCGAAATTTGTGACAGGTTACCGGTTCGACCAAGAGACACCCATTACAACAGATGACTTATCGAAGATGGAACAGATCATCCAGCAGAGCGACGCTTCGCCGTTCAATAAAGGTCGCCTCGTTGCAATGCGGACGCCGCGCGGACAAAAGACGTTGACTGAGCGGACGTTACGGATTGAAGAAACGACGACGACCGAGTTACCGGTCGCAGGTCCCGCCCAATTCGAGATGCTGTACAACACACACTTTTTAGGACGGGAGTCGTAAATCATGGATCGTTATACACTTTGTTTAATCCGACACGCAGACCACTTTTTACTCGTCAATCGGCAAAAACGTCCGGCGATGGGCATGTGGAATGGTGTCGGTGGTAAGATCGAACCGGGCGAGACACCGGAAGCCGCCGTCATCCGCGAGACGTTTGAAGAGACAGGCATCACGCTCACCTCAGTGACATCAAAAGGCATCGTTCGCTTACATGGGGAAGAGACATCTGGCATGTACCTCTACCTGGCTGATTTAGAAGATCGTCCGTTTCCAACACCGGTCATGACAGTTGAAGGAATCCTCGATTGGAAATCACTCGACTGGATTTTAGGCGACGATAACATGGGTGTCATCAGCAACCTCCGGCACTACCTACCGATTGTTCTGTCGACCGAACACCCGTTACTGCATGACTTCCATTACGATGGACATACAATCACGGCATACGAGACACATGAATTAATTGAGACATAACACAACATCCCCGCTTGTCCTTTCGGACAGGCGGGGATGTCTCGTTATAATAGATGTAAGCCCGTCACGATGACAGCGACGATAACAATGCCCGGTAACAAGTTCGCGACGCGGATCTTCGTGATTCCGGCGAGATTGAGACCGATCGCTGCAATCATCACCCCACCGGTCGCCGTCATCTCCAAGATGAATTCTTGCAGCGCGGCGTCGGGAATGAACTTCGTGATGGCAACGGCACTCAGTGCAATCGCCCCTTGATAGATAAAGACGGGAATCGCTGAGAACATGACGCCGATCCCGAGCGTTGAACTGAGGACGAGCGCCGTGAAGCCGTCAATCAACCCTTTCGTATAGAGGACATCGTGATCCTGACGCAGTCCACCGTCGAGCGCACCGAGGACACCCATCGCTCCGATGACGAAAATCAACGTCGCGGTGACGAAGCCTTCGGCGATATTTGATGGACGACCGCGACTGATCTTACGCTCGAGCCAAGCCCCCATCCGGTCGAGCTTCTCATCGAGACGGAACCATTCCCCGATCGCACCTCCGAGAACAAGACTACCGATGACGATCAAAAAGTTCGTGCTTTTCATTCCCATCTGGATCCCGAGGACGACGACGGCTAGACCAATCGCTTGCAAGACCGTCTCCTTCATCCGTTCCGGAATCCGGTGGAACATCAATCCGAGCAACGTCCCGACGATGATCAGGACGGTATTGACGAGTGTACCTGTTAAAACCATCTGACAGCCTACTTTCTCAATTGATTTTTCTTTTAGCGGGACGGACGACCGTCCGCTCCGCCTGATTCAAGCTATGCAACGTCATCCCGAGCATGACGAGGATGATCCCGAATGTCGCGAGTCCCGTCGGTAGTGCCGCATGGAGAAACAAAATCTCCCCGAGAACGGTAAAGACGATCTCAAACGACTGGGTCGCCTCGATCGCGGCTAACCGGACCGGTTCCGTCCGGACGAGAGACGTCGCGTAGAAGAAGAGCGATGTCGCGATGACGCCCGAGAATAAGGCGACGAAGCCGGACTGGGTCACTTGACTGATACTCGGTAAGCCGACTTGTATGTAAGCAATTACGGAAAGCACGATCCAAAACGGTAGACTCGCGATCGTCATTCCGAGGATCCGCTCGAATACATCGAGCTCATCCCCATACCGTTCCATCATCTTCCGGTTACCAAGCGGATAGGCAATCGCAGCGACGAGCACCGGCAAGGCACCGAACAACAGCGACTGTAGCGATAGACTTCCTGCGACGGATAACTGCATGACGACGACCCCAAGGACGATCAAGACGGAATACTTAAGGGCCGACCACGGAATCCGTTGCTTGAACAAGGGAGCAAGCAGCGGTCCGGCTAGGATCGTCAATTGCCACGTTCCGGCAATCAGCCAGCCCGGCGCATGATCGGCAGCAAGACAGATGCTACCGTAAAACAGTCCGAAACCAATCGTTCCGTATAGTAACCAAAAACCGAAGTCGGCTCGCAGTGCCTGTAAGACGCGACCAATTCCCCGACGCATCAAGACGATGACGACGAAGAACGGCAACATCAAGAAGAAGCGAAGCGACGCACTGTAGATCCAGTGCCCCCCTGCTCCTTGCATCGATTGATTTAAGATGAAGGTGAAGGCAAAGAACATCGCCGCCAAGATCCCATAAATGATTGGTCGCATCAGCGCTCCTCCTTTAGTGTCGAGACGAGTAAACGTCCAAGCCCGTTCCAGTTATGTTCCGTCGCCTGGACGAGCTGCTCGACATCCCGTTGTTGACATGCAATCAAAATCGCCGCATGATCGGCAATCGATTGACGACCGAGTCGATCGAACTGGGCGTATTCGAGCCGGCGGATCAGCGGCGTCAATCGGCGAATCGTTTCACGTAGCTGAGCGTTCTGACTGCGCAACACAAAAACATCGTGAAAGGCATCGTCAAGCGTCAGCGCTGTCTCCGTCTCCTGTTGGTCGATTGCCGTCGTGAACTGTTGGTGAATCGTTTGAAGTTCCATCAAGTCGTCTTCCGTCAATTGCGGTCCCGCTAGACGCGCTGCTAGCCCGTGCAGTGTCGCGATAATCGGATAGGTTTGCTGTGCCTGTTCAGCGTCAAGCTCTGTCACGATCGTCCGCGAGCCCCGTTTCGCAAAAATCAATCCTTCCTCCTCGAGTCGTTTCAAGGCTTCGCGGACCGGTGTTCGGCTGACTCCGAACATTTCCGCGAGCGCTTGATCGTTCACCTTCTCGCCTGGGGCGAGGCGTAAAGTGATGATGTGATGCTGTAAACGTCGATATACTTCCTCACTGAGAGGAAGTCGTGCAATGGCTAAATCATCTGTAGGTTTCATACAAGTAATATATTACATATTAATCATTGATACTAGCTTTATTCAAAAATAAAAACTCCCCGTCAAACAACGGAGAGTCAGCTATTCAAACGTTACGTGGATTCATCGGTCCATTCAGGTGACTGAGATCGTGCCGTTTCAACAAGATCAATTGAATGACAATCGCGACGAGTAGATAAGCTTGTGTCAAAAGAGGAGTGATGCCTAAATTGACGTTCACGACATCCGCTGCGATGCTCGCGAAATCCCACAGCGCATGGAAAATGATTAATGGCCAGAGGTTATTCAGCTTCAGTGCGATGATCGCTAAGAACACACCAAAGACGAATGTGTTCGCAAGTTGGAACAACATCGCTGCCGGCGGAATCAAGGCGATCAAATTAAGCAAGTGGAAAGATGAGAACAGAAGCGCACTGATGAGGACGGCACGATACGGATGTTCGTTCGGTTTGAGATAGCGTAAGATGATGCCGCGAAACAAGACTTCCTCATTGAAACCGACGAATAAGGTCGTCAGGAAGACGATTCCGACAAGTTGAAGTGCCGATGATGATATCGAGGACGTGAACAACGCATTGACGATCAATCCGACTTGAACGAGAACGATCAGCAGTAACGGAATGTACCAGATTAGACCCCGCGACTGCAATTTCGAAAACCCGACGGCAGCAAACGTGGCATGACGACGAATGTACCAGACGAGAAAAATCGCTGTAACGACTTCACCGAAGATCGCGATACGTAACAACTCCGGTTCACCATAACGAATGCCGAAACCAAACGCAGAGACAGCCATGACGATACCCATGATGATGAAGACGACGGTTGCCGAGACGACAGTATTCCGCTTATCCACGATCAATACCTCCCTTTTCTAAACAAGCGACGTATCTACTTTATGATTTATTTACCTTTTTTTCAGGGAAATAAATCTTTTTCCTCCAGCTACCTTGCAATACAAAATAGCTTGGTATATCATTACCTTGTAATACCAAGTAGCGAAAGGATGATGCGGATGTCATCGACGCAAATGTTAAAGGGGATTCTCGACGGTTGTTTACTTGCACTGATCGCGGAAGAAGAGATTTATGGTTACGAACTGGCGACGAAACTCAAAGCATACGGTTTCGCTGACATCAGCGAAGGAACGATCTATCCGTTGTTGATCCGGATGCAAAAACTGGGCTGGATCGAAGCGACTTCACGCGTCTCTCCGTCCGGTCCAAAACGGAAGTATTATTCGATCACGACGAGCGGTGCAGAAGAACTCACCGCCTTCAAGGAAAGATGGCAACACCTTTCGACAAGTGTTGAAAGCATTTTAAAGGAGGATGATTGAGATGACCCTATCAACGGAATCAACCCGATTTTTGGAAGACTTGAAGGTCTACCTGCTTGCTTCGGGAAAAAATGAACAAGCGACGAACGAGATCGTCCTTGAACTCGAAGACCATCTGATTGAAGCGGAAGCGGATGGCAAATCGGTTCGCGCGATCACAGGTGACAGTCCGGCTGACTACATCCAGTCGATTTCTAAAGAGATGGCGTTCGATCCGATAGAAGCATTTTGGATCGTCATGCAAGTCTTTCTCGGTGCATCGAGTTTTCTCTATCTCCAAAATCTGCTGAATGGAACAACGACATTCAGTATCTTGCTAGTTGGTGGCTTCCTGCTGATTAGCGCTGTTTATTTGACGACCCTGGCGTTTTTATTCCGTCAAGACGCATTACGTGATGGCGCTCGCCCTCGCATCATGCGTTACGGGATTCATGGAAGTGTTCATATTCTCCTGATCATTGGACTATTGATCGTCAACGGACTCATTGATTCGCCCAAAATCACGTTATCTCCGAGTGTCGGTTGGTTAATTGGCGCCCTTCTAATTGCCTGGATTCTCGTCACGGCATGGAAGACGAAGACATGGATTTTACCGATTGCAGTGTCCGTCTTTTTCGTGCCTCAACTGCTGCTTTTGTTTGTATTTAATTTGTCAGAGATTACCGCCGTCCTCGTGAGTTATGTTTTGACCTCGATTACGATTGCAGTTATCTTTCTCCGAACATCTAAGCAAGATTAGTCAAAAAATACAAAACTCTAAAGAATCTATTTAATTCTGATACCAAAAAACGACCTCAGCGCTGAGGTCGTTTTTGATGTATTACGTATTCTTCATCCCGTTCTTTGCTTCATACCGCTCACGCGTCCAGTTGTAGACATGGCTCGTCACGGTCCGTCCGTCGATTCGTTCTAAGACGAATGGTCGGTCAAGAATAGGCGTAAACCCGAGTTTCTCAACGACACGGCGTGATTGGTCATTAAAATCAAAGTGACCACACCAGACGATATCGATCGGTAGTTCCCGGAAGATGAAATCAAGTATTGCTTCAACGATTTCCGGCATCCGCCCTTCTCCCCAGTAATCAGGTGCGAGGACATAGCCGATCTCGACTTGACGGTCATGGGTGATCGAATCGTCCGGCCGACGATTGAAGTGAAATCCGAAGCTCCCGATGACTGCCCCCGTTTCCTTATCGGTCACGGCATATTCACCAGGTGACGCTTGGAAAATGCCAATCACTTCCTGGCTTTCGTCAAGTGACGCGTGCGGCGCCCAGCCTGCTTTTGGTCCAACAGTTGGATCCTTGGCGTAAGCATACAATGCTTCTGCATCGTCTTCTTGCCAGCGGCGTAACAGGTGCCGTGGCGTTTCGATAGTATCTGGTAAGTTCATCTGTATTCCCCCTTATTAAGATACGTTTCGCTCTCGTTCGACAGATTCCTTCACGAACAGACTCGTATAGACTAATCCAAAGCCCGTTAAGAGGATCAATCCGAGATATACACTCATCATCGACGGGATCAAGAAGGTCCCGACGAGAATCGTCGATCGAGAAAGTAAGTCCGCTCCAGCAAACGACGTTCCCGCGAACGCTGAGTACGCTCCGCGTTGATCGGCTGGCATCATGTTTGCTTTTTGAGTGTTCAAGACCGGGGAGTAGAGCAACTCGCCAATCGTTGCGATGAAGATGAAGACCATCAGTGCCGTCATGCTATTGGCACTCGTCACGACAACGTAACCGATCGTGTACAGCATGAGACCCGCAGCGAGCGTCCGGCGCGGAGACAAACGCTTCGCTAGTCGCTGGACGATGAACGTCAACGTGACGACGAGCAACGTATTTTCGATGTTGATGACACTCATCATCCGGACCCCGTTGATCGACCACCCGGCAAATGATAGCGGTTCGAACGAATCGGCGAGTCGGACGGCGACGTAACTGCCCATCGAAAACTCAGCCGCTAAGATACACATCGAACCGAAAACGACCTTGACGAACGGACGGTCCCGCCAAGCGAGTTGATAGCTCGTGAAGATATCCGTGAGGACACCACGTAGTTTTTGGCGCTGCCACGTCCGTGGCGTGTCGTCAAGAAACAGGTAGTACGCAATCGGTAAAACGGACGACGTGAAGCTTAAGATCCCGAACAACAGCAGTTGATTACTGACGTAGAGCCAGCCCCCGAGCGCCGTACCGATGGCGATCGAGAGATTGATCAGCCAGTAGTCAAGCGCATAAACCGCTTGGCGGTTTTCCTTCGTCGTTGCATCGATGATAATTGCGCTCATTGCCGGTCGACCAAGATTACTTGTCACCGAGAAGACAGCGTAAATGACCATGAACAACAGCATCCAATCGAATGTCAACGAGATCGTCATCGTGATGAATGTCAGCGCCGTGAGCGCAGAAGTCGTGACAAGCAGACGTTTACGGGAAAAGCGGTCGGCAAGATATCCGCCGAGTAGATTCGTGATGAAGCTGACGAAGACCATCGCGATCAAAAATGCACCGGCGATGACTTCGTTGAATGCCTGGACGAACAAGAGGGCCATGAACGGCATGATCGAGAACGAAACAGCCCGGTTGAAAAACGATGTGATGAGACGTACTTTAATTGGTTTCGGTATTTCTTTCCATTTCATATTGTCACCTTCCATTCTCTACCTGTATCATAAACAAGACAAGACGCAGGAAAAATGGACGTCGTTCAAAAAAGATGTCCCCTTTTAAGGAGGAAAAGGACGATGGATGCTTATCTTTTTATGTTATGGAAGACTTGCCGAAATGGACACTACTCGATTGCGACGCTTGCCGACGCCATCCATCTCAGTCCTAAACAAACGAAACGATATCTCAATAAATGGCAGGAAGACGGCTGGATTGGTTACACGAGCGGTCGCGGACGAGGCAACTTAAGTGAACTCGTCTGGTTGCGCCATGTCGAACGGGAGTATGCGAAACAGATGCTCGAGCGGATTGACCGTGACTCGATCGAATCGGTGACGGAGGAATTGACGTGGGACTGGTCGCCGGCGCAAGCAGGACGCTTCATGCGGCAACTGGAACGAAAATTCGGCTATACACAGACGACGGCTGACGCGTTATTGATTCCGCGAAAACGAAATTTCCTGACGACACACCCGTTAGAAGCAGCCGATATCCATAGTGCCCACCTCGTCCAGAACGTCTTCAACCGGCTGTTTACGATCGACGTCGACGGCAACATTCAAGGTGAACTGGCGCATCACTATGTCTGGAACGGGGCGACGCTCAGTCTCTTCTTACGGAAGGACGTCCGATTTCATGACGGCTCGCTCCTGACGAGTAAGGAAGTGACGAAGAGCCTGCGTGCCTTGATTGCCTATCCGGCTTACGCCTATTCTTACCGGCACGTAAAGCAGATCGTCTCGAACGGTCCGTACCGGGTCGATCTCACACTCGATCAGCGCCGGAGTTCGATTTTTCCGCAGCTTGCCTCGATTCACACGAGCATCATCAAGGACGGCATTGGAACGGGACCGTTCCAACTGACGCAACATGACGACAAGAAAACCGTTCTGACGGCGTTCCCGAATTACTTTGGTATCCGTGCCCTGCTCGACCGGATTGAGTTCATCCAGATGCCGGAGCAATATGACCCGGTCTACCGGACATCGGCATCTGACTCCAGTCCGATTGATACGATCGCGACACAATCCGGGTTTGGTCTCGTTTTGCTCCATCCACGCGCCGGTGGTCCGTTTGAATCCAAAGCTGCGCGACATTATGTCCATCGGCTCGTCGCGGAAGTCCGTAATGGCATTCATGACTTCCATGAACGGGCACAACCGAACGACTGTGGTTTTCTTGAGTCCTATAGTCAACCGTATACTGTCCCGGATGGTCCTGCCGTTTTGTTCACGCAACCGATCCGAATCAAGCTAACTGATTTTACGGACAAGGTGACACGCTGGCTCTGTCAGCGATTTGATCAAGACGGGATTCCGTATGAGTTCGTCGAGGTCGGATTTGAAGAGAGCATCACGGATTTTCATGTCTACGATACGATTGATCTCGCCATCCATGCCGAAGTGTTTGAGCGAAATATCCAGTACGCCTTTTATCAGTTCATGACGAACACGTTCTCACCACCGATCCGACTGTTTCAGCAGATGCCAGAGATGTTGAAATCGATCGAACAATATGACGCGACACCGTTCGAAGACTGGCTCCCGATTCATCAAACGATCGAGCGTTACTTGATCGACGAATCGTATTTCATCCCGTTCTATCACGATACACGACTGATTCCGTATCCGATCGAGCTGCAAAACATCACGATTGACTCGTTCGGTTACTTTGATTTCTCGAAGCTCTGGATTTCCAACCAATCGTGACGAATCGTTGACGAAATCTTGACCTGCTTGTGACAAAACGCACGGTATTCTTTAATCTAGTATTTTAAATGTTGTATTAAAGGTGGGGCTGCGAAATACTAAGACTGTCTTCATTACTTAGTGAAAAGGAAGTGGTCTTATGTTATCAACCTCTACCATTCAAATCGTTCAATCGACTGTTCCCGTCCTTGCGTCGCACGGTGCCGCGATCACGAAAGTCTTTTATCAGCGCTTGTTTCAGGCTCATCCGGAACTGAAGCACGTCTTCAATCAATCGAATCAGCGGAGCGACCGCCAATCGCAAGCACTCGCGACCGCCGTGTATGCCGCTGCTGCTCACATCGATCGACTCGAGACGTTAAAGCCGGTCTTATTACCGGTGCTCCATAAACACCGTAGTCTACAAATCAAACCGGAGATGTATCCCATCGTCGGACACGAATTACTCGGGGCGATGCAAGATGTCTTAGGAGAAGCCGCAACGCCAGACATCTTGCGCGCGTGGGGAGAAGCATATGGGGAGATTGCCAATCTGTTCATCACGCTTGAAGCCGAACTTTACGCACAGGACGAACAAGCAAAAGGTTTTTCCGGATATCAGACAGTCGAGATTTCGGATGTCGAGGAGCAAGCGGATGGGATTCGCGCCTTGACCTTCCGCACGGACGGTCCACTCCCCATTTACCAAGCCGGACAATACATTACGGTGCGGATTCAAGACAAAGATGGCTTATGGCACAATCGTCAATACAGTCTGACGACGGCATCGAACACGGAGACATATACGATTGGTGTCAAACGAGAAGGCATCGTCTCGGACTATTTACATGAAGCGCAAGTCGGTGACACGGTGTTAATTAGTGCGCCAGCGGGTGCTTTCACTCTTGATGCATCAGGCGAACCCGTCGTGCTGATTGCCGGTGGTATCGGGATTACACCGATGCTTGCGATGGCAGACGAAGCGTTAGCTGCTGGTCGACAGGTAACGTTACATCACGCCGTCCAAGACGAACGCAATCGTCCATTTAACGAACAACTCGTTATGCTTGAACAGCGCGGCGCGCGAGTCATTCGTTACGCGGAGCATCAGGCGATAGATCAAGCAGGTCGCCTGCCGAAAGACGTCATCGCAAGCATCACAGATCCGACATACGTCTGTGGCCCGGAAGCAATGATTCAATATGTGATCGAACACTTCACGGCGTCACCAGACAAACTGCATTACGAAATTTTCGGACCTGCACTTGCCTTTGCGGCAGAAACACCGGTAACGCAGTAAAAAAACATCCCGCTTTCTTTGACACGTGTCAAGGAGAGCGGGATGTTTGATTAGAGGGGCAATCGTTCTGACAACAGGCGGACCAAAACGACGTCCGTCGCCATTCGGTTATCGCGGCGTGGTTCATCGACCGGTTCGATCGTCCAGTTTTTTGCGTGAAGCGTATTCAAGGCACGCGCTAAGTCGTACATCGAATAGCGATCGTTACCATTCAACTGATAGAGACCTGCTTCGTGTTCAAGTAAAATCGTAACGAGCGCTTCCGCCGTGTCCTCAAGTAGCGAACTTGACGGATACCATTCGCGACTCGCCCGAATGACGCCGTGCTGTTTCATCTCGTTCGTGAAGAAATCAACCATGTTGTTCGAACCAGCTTCCGTCCCGATCTGCCAGCCGATCCGAACGATTTTTGCTTGTGGATCGAGTGCTTGAATCGCTTGTTCGCAGGCAATCTTATAGGCACCGTATTCGTCGGTCGCATCCGGTACTGCGTCCTTGTCAATCGGTGCCGGCACGTCGTCCGAGAAAACAGACACCGTACTCGTGAAAAAGAACGGAATCTCGTATTCCTGGCACAAGCGGACGAGCGCTTCCGTCCAACTAACAGACCCCATCCCGATATGTAAAAAATAATCTGGTCGTTCCGTTTCTAAAAACGTGCGCATCGCGGATTCGTCAGTCGTCGAGACTTTCGTTCGGTCCCAGGCGACTGTCTCGATGTCGTGCTTTGCTAAGACATCCGCAACGACAGGCGCTACCGTTCCGTTCATACCTGTAATGATCGCTTTCATGGTGATTCATCCCCCTTATGTTTAATCGAAACATCATAAAACTACTTACTACATCAGTTTACACGGGAAGTGTTGATTTAACGAGTCTGAGGTGATTCTCCTACGACCATCTGTGCCTCAAATGAAAAAAACGTCCGCTGTCCGAACTAACATCGGTAAGCAGACGCACTATTTAGTTCATGATTACTCCGAAACGCCTTCCGTCTCCATTCGTCGCCACAGTACATTCAAGAAGACCGTCATCCCACTGATCGGAATCAAAAACAATAACGCTGTAATCCATAAACTCTCCATCGACTCCACTCCTCATCGTTCATTTCTATCTCTAGTGTATAAGAGTGCGAAACCGCTTACCTCCACCTCAAGGCGGATATTTCATCCGACCTTGTCCTGTCGTTCTTCAGCAAAGGAAACGGTACGATTAAAGAGCAACCAGATACTGGTCATGATAAGACCACTTAAGGCAAAGAACAGGAAAACGAATGAGATGCTAAAGAACGACGTCAAGTACGACGACAAACCGTAACAGAGCGCAGAACACGCCGTTGATGCAGCGACCATCGCCGTCCGGACCCGGCCGAGCAAATGCGCAGGCGTCGAGCGCTGTAATAAGGTCGCAAATGGAATCCCGAACAACGTCAGTGCCATTCCGAGTAAGACGAACCCACCAACTGCCACTGGAACGAATGAGACATAGGCGACGATCGCAATCGCAAGACCTTGCAAGACGACGGCAAAACGAAACAGCTTATCCTGTCGTACGGAGGCGATCCATTTCCCGTAAAGGAGCGACATCGCGATTCCCCCGATCACCGTCGCCAGTTCGAGTGCAGAAAACGTCTGAGCATTTCCCGATAAGACATTCTTGGCATATGGCGCAAGTAAGGTATTCATCGGTGTGATCATCCAGTTTGCGAGAATCGCACAACCAAGGATCCATTTAAGGCGACCGTCACGGACGACGTGATGAATCCCTTCGAGCAACGCTTCGCGATACGATCCTTGACGCGCCCCTTCTGCGACTTGCCCTGACATATGTCGAACGAGTAACCAGGCGACGAGATGCAATCCAAGGTCAAGCCATAAGATACTCGCGATCGAGAAATGGGCGACCATCATCCCACCGAGTAAAAATCCGCTCAACGTACCGATTCGTTCAATCGTTGCGAGATAGGCATTTGCTTGCGGCAATTGGTCATCTTCGACTAAATCAACGACCCATGTGAAGACGGCATTGCCACCAATGATTTGTAAGATCGTTTGAACGACGAGTAAGCCGAGTAACCACGGTAGGACGACGTTTGTCAGGCCGATTCCCGCTAACGCGATCCCAAGCGCAAGCAAGCGAATGAGTACTGATGTTTGATACAACGATGCACTGACGAATCGGTCGATCCATGGTCCGACGAACGTTGAGACGAGAAAACGAATTAAAAAGACACCAGTCGCAATCAGGGCAACGCCAGAAGCACTGATCTCTTCCGCACTCACCCAGTAGATCGCGATATAGACGAAACTCGTCCCGACGGTCGATAACAAATCCGAGACATACATAAAACGAAACGCACGTGACATGATGCTTTATTCCTTTCCTAAAACGACTTCTTGTCTATCTTACAATTTTTCTCAATTGCTGCCCATTCTTTTTTCGTCATCACATCGTCATCGTCTGTTAAGGCATTCTTACCCGTCTGTAACAGAGCCGACATGTTCATTCGCTATACTAAAACGCATAGGGAGGTGAAGATCCATGAAAACGCAAACGCGTTATGACTATGAAACCGAACAGGAACAGGTCGACGTCCCATCCGAGGCACGTCTAGGCTACTACTTTCTCTTAATCGTCCTGCCGCTTGGTCTCGCGCATCTTGTCCAGTCGCTTGCTCCTTCGCCGGATCAACACCACTCGTCCGTATTGACGGGTTTGACGTTCTTATCCATCGTCTTATTCATGTACTTAGGTAACCGAGCTGCTGGAAATGCCAAAACGACCTTTTTCGGATACTCGATGTTCTTGAGTATCAGTCTGTTCGCGACGCTGTTTCTACCAACGGTGCCGATCATTTGAGCATAAGCAAACGAGCACCCGTCCGACTTGGACGCGTGCTCGTTTTTTTAATGCGTATGCGATTCGTGTTTGCCGTCACAATACAACGTATTGCCATGTGCGTGCTGATCCGTCTCGACCTGGATCGTCGCGTGATTAATCCCGACGTGTTTCAAATCGTGATCAATCTGTTCGCGAATCGACTCCGATTCCCGGACAGTCATGTCCTCCTTGACGACGACGTGACACGACAACGCGTTATACCCACTCGTGATCGACCAGATGTGTAGATCATGTAGTCCGAGGACAGCTTCGTTCGTCTGAATCGTCGAAACGACCTCATCGATATCAACGTCGCTCGGCGTTCCTTCCATCAAGACGTGAACGGATGCCTTCGTCACGTAATAGCCACTCCGTAAGACGAGGATCGCCACGATGACACTCGCCAAGGGATCCGCCCATCCCCAACCGAAGAACATGATCAGAAGAGCAGCTGCAATCGCACCAACGGATCCGAGCATGTCACTTAAGACGTGCAGATAGGCACCACGCATGTTGAGGTTGTGCTCATGCCCTCCGCCGCGCGTCATGATCCAGGCAACGAGAATGTTGACGAGCAACCCGAGGACACTGATGATCAGCATCCCGGTCGTTGCGACAGCGGGTGGATCGATGAAGCGTTGGATGGCTTCAATGAAAATATAGAGGGCGATGACGATCAGCGTCACACCATTTATGATGGCGGCTAAGATTTCAAAGCGTTTTGAACCGAATGTCTTATTCGCATCCGGTGCTTGACTCGAAAACTGGAAGGCTAACAAAGCAATCGCAAGTGAAATCGAATCACTTAACATGTGCCCAGCGTCAGATAACAACGCGAGACTGTTCGTCCAAATCCCGCCGATGACCTCGACGACCATGAACGCGGTGATGATCAGGAACGACAGGCCCAGTACCTTTTTATTGTCGGTATGATGATGGTGGTGATGATGATCATGTGCCATGACGTTGCCTCCTTTTACCTTACATTCAAACGTATATTTGAATTATAACGTGCCTCCGTTCTGTGGTCAACGGGCTCATCTGTTATATCCCACGCCTTTACTCTTCCAAAACGACTCATCTGACTAAACCAAAAAAACGATGACCCACTGCCATCGCTTCTTCCATATCCTTTTCAAATAAACGACCTGAAATCCTCTGTTTGCTGCTCGAGTTGTCGTGCGACCTCTTCGATTGCGGTAAAGCGTTGCATCGTTTCTTTTACCGTAGCAAGGCTCGACGCGACTTCGAGATGGGACGCTTCAATCTTTTTCATCATCGCCATGATTTGACGGTTCATCGTTTCCGTATTCGTGCGTACTTCGACAACTGCACTGCCGACTAAATCCGATAAGTTTTTGACTTCACTGGCAACGACGGTAAAGCCTTTACCGTGCTCCCCAGCCCGTGCCGCTTCGATTGCCGCATTCAGAGACAACAGGTTCGTCCGGGCCGCAATCTCCTTGATCGTATCAGCAATCTTCGTGATCTCGATGGCTTGGTCATACAGTGTTTCGAACGTCTGTTGGTTTTCTGCCGTTTCACTCGAGATCGTAGTCATCGTCTCTTGAAGCTGGGTGCCCTCTTTCGATCCTTGAACCGATTGCAGATTCAGTCCTTCAGCAAGCGTCTGGAAGCTTTTCGCATATCCTTGCACGCGGTCAATCCGGTCCGTAATGTTACTCGCAATCTTGACGACACCGACGACCTCTTCTCCTTCAAAAATCGGCATGTAGGTTGCTTCAAGCCACAAGATGTCGCCCCGGGCATCGACTCGTTTGATTTTATCCGCTGTACTGAAGCCCGAAAACAGACGTGTCCAAAAGTCCTGATACTCACGGCTGTTCGCGAATTCTGGTGTGCAAAACGTATGGTGCTGTAAGCCAATCATCTCGTCTCGTTTATATTTCATCGTTTTCGCAAACAAGTCATTGACGTCGACGACGCGTCGTTGGCGATCAAAATAGATCATCGCGACGTTTGCTTCAAGGCTCGACAAAATTGCTGGAGAGCGTAATAGTCTCGGTAAGGTTTCATTCATAGTGTCATTAACTCCTTCTATGTATCATTCATGTTCTATGACAGTTTTATACAAGAACAATCTGTACCTATCTATCGTCATCGATTGACCTTTTTTATAGCTGAAATGGCGATTATCCAAGTTGATTTTCGCGAAAACGAAATCACTTCTATAAAAATTTTGTGACAGTTACAAACGTTACACCATGGCATTGTCAAAAAGCGTAGTAGATGCTACATTTATTTATGTAGTAAATACTACACCTTTAAGGAGGAAATATAAATGACACATGATAAGCCCCCTCTATTTTCGAAAGGACAAGTTATCATCTTGGTCGTACTCGGTGTAGCGTTCTGGTTCGTCGGTGCCCTGTCAGTCAGATTTGGATCTGGAATCGGTATGTTCGAAAACGTTGGAAACGTGATTGCCTTCCTGATCGGTTTACCAGTCTCGTGGATTTCCGTCATCATCATAAAAAAAGTCGCTCGTTTAAATGCTGAACAGATGGTGCCGGGTGTCAGTCTCGGACTGTTAATGGCGACGTTTTTAGACGGAATCGTTCTAACGTGGGGCACATCGCTGTATGGAACGGATCCCTTGCTCGTCGGACGTGGGGCAGCATGGATCCTTTGGGGGGTCTTCGCCTTTCTTGCTGCTGCTTTCATCGAGGCGAGACGAATGGGATATAAAATGATCTAAGGCGATGAAATGTGTTCTACAGGACGACAAATAACACAAATAGACCATTGGACTCGTCACTCGTCCAACGGTCTATTTGTGTAAAAGCAGGTGAATTCCAGTGCGTCGGTGAAAAAGATAATAATCGGAATCGTATCGTGATTATCTCGACGATTTAGTTCGGTGGGGTCATATTTAAACAGAACGATTGACTTCAAATGAAATCAATCGTTCTTCGTCTCTGCTTCAGCCTTTTCGATTTGGGCTGATTTGAAGTTGAGATATATGGTATACTCTACTGTTACTATTAAAAAAATGATGCCATACCCGAGTTCCCAATCGAAGCCAAAATACAAGATTGACGATGTGATGACGACAATGAGAACTAACCGAATGCTCGATAAATGATACTTACTCATGATTTCCCTCCTTTTCTACCGCCACCGAAGTAGATGTATGTCACTAAAAGAATCAACGTCCATGTAAAAACCGCGAATATGATTTTAAATAGGCCGTCAGGCAGTATTTTTGAGATATATAACATGGTCATTAGGATTGAAAACGTTAAATGGTTATTTCTCATTTGTGTAGAGAGCTTATCCCAATTGAGCAGTACAAGTAGTACCGCGACGGGTGCGAGGAGTGCCGTTAGGAAGAAGAACGGAACGTTCCTCATATAGTACGGTATCTCGTCTTTGTTTTTTCCCATCACATATCTCTCCTCATCTTCAATATAGAATACCTAGCTTCTCTATTCATTTCATAGGAACGGATGTGATTGTATGAAAAAAGAAGTACGTCCACTCATCTATACACTTATCGTTCTCGTCATCTTGATAGCTGCCTATCCGACTTACCTCTTCGTTTCTAAAACGATGACCGAAATCAAGATTGAACGAATGTTAGTTGAATCAGGATACGACCAAGATATTTCAAAAAAGGAAACGGTCTTTGAGTCGAAGACCGGAAGATACGTGCTGGAAATCAAATACACGAATGAACCAGACTATACATACAACTATGAAATCGTCGAAGATCATGTACTGACGACTGTATACGACCAGCATCATGTTGAAGTGACTGGCTCCGTTCAACATGAATTAAAGTAGACATCGTACTTTAAATAACAATCGAGCCCATTCAGCGATCGCACGAATGGACTCGATTTATGTACCTCTTAACATTCTTCTTTCATGTTCAGTGATTCTGCCGAGCGAATCGTAATTTGTTTTGTAGCATCATCGATGGATATGACACAATCCCATGTCGGCTTTAACTGAAGGACATCATTTCGATCCAACCACAAGACCGCAGTCAGTTCGATGAAGTCCCCCATCACTACCATTTTTCTCGCCTTCTCATCAATGACAGCATACAGTTCATCATCTAAGTTGATTTTCCAGTCAAAAAATTCACTGACGCTCATTCTCTCTCTCCCAATTCTTCATCCGTTCTCTAGATCATTCCGGAGTAGAAAACGTAATCTCCCATTTTTTCCGCGCAATCAATACTACGATCAGTGAAGCCAACAAAGATATTTTCAGCGTCGTATCACTAATGAGCTGTAGCCCGTAATGCAGTGAAAAGAGCGTCGTGAGCAGAAGAACGACGAGTCCTAAGAACATCATGTTTTTCATTCGATCACCTCTTTTCCAATGGTCGTCTGACGTTACTTTCAATACTCTGATAAGTTCCGTCCAACTTGATTCCCCTTGTTTTAAAAACTAGATATGTTTAAACTAATACAATAACACAAAAAAAGGAAGTCATTCATGATAAAAAAATCCATAAAATACTTTTTATTGTCATTGATGTTGCTTGTTATCATCTTGAATCTCTTGAATGGTCGAGTGATTGAAAATGAGCGATTAACGTTAGCCGTGAACATCGCTATCGTGCTGATGGCGTTATTTTTTATCAGTTTGAGGTTCTTCAAACGAAAAAGTAAATAGGATGCTTATAGCTCCAAAAAAAGTATGTAAAGGTGGTTAACTCGTGGGACAATTCATGATTTTTAGTGCCTTGATGAATCTTCTGATCATTGGCGCAGTCGTCTATGTCGTATGGAAATTAGCAAAAAAACTCTTTAAAAAATAAATGATGGATGTCCTTTTTTGATTCATTCTTGAAATTCGTATCGATCATGATTACATAAGCAAGGTCCCTTTCTCATTCGAAAAAGGGACCTTGTTCTATTTTATCCTGCGTAGTTGAACAACGGACCACGCAATTCGAACTCATACGTCTCACCGTCAACGATGCCGACGATCGCGTCACTTTCGATCAACTGATGCAGGAAGCCTGCCATCTCAGCCGCCGTATGGTACTTTTTGACGTTCTTGCTGTAGTCGAATCCTGCTTCGCCGCGCGAACGATCCGCAAACTCTGTCTCAGTCGCAGCTGGTGCCAGTACTTTCGCCCGGAGTTTTGCCCCACCTTTTTGCAGTTCTTGCGCTAGCCCTTCCGTATAGGCACTGACATAGAACTTCGTCGCACAATACGTGACCGCGTTCGGAACGATCCGGTAGCCACCTGCTGACGAGATATTGACGAGCGTCGTTCCTTCAACGTCATGATGATCGCGGACGAACAGACTCGATAGAATCGTCAGCGCCTCGATGTTCAAGCGAAGCATTTTCTCGATTTTCCCGAGCTCAATGTCCTGGACGAGATCAAAATCGCCGAATCCAGCATTGTTGATCCACGTTTCGATGTCGAGTTCCTTTAGTCCCTCATATAAATCATGGACATTTTGGTTATTTGCGAGATCGACCGACTTGAGGATGACATCACTATCTGGTGAGATTTGTTTGACTTCATCCCGAAGTTTTTCGAGCTCAGACGTCCGTCGCGCGACGAGAACGAGTGATTTTCCTTTTCCTGCGAGTAGTTTTGCCGTCTCATATCCAATTCCTGAACTTGCTCCTGTAATGACCGTGTACTTCATGTAGCATATCCCCTTTTTGATTTGGTATAGTGAGAGTCTAATCCTTAGAGTGAACTCTAAGTCAAGCAGAAAGGTGAGATGTATGTATACGATTTCTGAAATCAGTCGATTGACCGATACGAGTGCCCATACGATTCGCTATTACGAGAAAGAAGGGCTACTGTTTCCGAAGCGCCAGAACGGTCAACGTCGATACGACGACCAAGATGTGACGTGGCTTCGGTTCGTCCTTCGCTTGCGCGAAACGCATATGCCGATCGAGCAAATCCGTTCTTACGTGACGCTGTTCCTTGCTCACGGCGAGCAGGATACGACGCAAGAACGGCTCGCATTGCTTGAAGCCCACCATGCGAACGTCTTAGCACAACTAGCAGCATTACAGGAAACGGAGCGAATGATTGCAGAAAAAGTCGACACTTATCGTCGCCTCCATCCTACAATTCCCGCTCCTGATGTTGTTCAATCCTCTGAGAACGCCTCCGTCAAATGACGGTAGACCGTTTCACGTTCGTCAGGCGTCAACGTAAGAAAACTATCGCCGATGTTGACTTCCGTCGCGCAGCCACTATCTTTCTCAACGAGATAGCCAGCGATACCAACTTTTCCGTGCGACTGGATTTCAATCAATTTTTCCTCGACGACTGCTTTTTCTGCCTCGAAGTAGAGATGAAACATGTTCGAGACCGGCTCTAGGGGACGAGTTGAGATGCCTGAGATCGCATTCAATCGGCTCGCAAGCTCCTTTGCGGCTGCATGGTACTCTGCCATGTGGTCTTTTCGTTGTTCATAATTATGATCGGCAGACAGAATATACGGATATAGACTAATCAAGTCACCGCCGTAGCGACGTTTCCAGATCCGTGCCTCTTGGCAAAACGGTTCTGGTCCAGCTAAGATTGCTCCTGCGACGCCGCCGAGTCCCTTATAAAAAGAGATGTAGACACTGTCAAACAGTTGCGCGATGTCCTTTGCTTCTGCCTCATAATACGGTAAGACCTCAAGTAAACGGGCACCGTCCAAGTGAAGACGGATTCCTCGATCACGAGCATACGCACAGATCACTTCGAGTTCTTCACGCGACGGAAGCAATCCGCCGAGTTCGCGTTGTGGTAGTTCGAGTAACAAACAACTAACGTCCGGTAAAGCTTTGACGTCGTCTATCGTCATTAATCGATCGGCTTCTCCGACTAGTATCGGTTCGATCTCGTGCAATTTCTTTAAGCCGTCCTGTTCATGAATCTCAAGGTGACAGAGCGGGTGATAAGCGACCTTACGAATGTTCTGTTCATCCGACCAGATACGTAGCGCAATCTGTTGCGCCATCGTGCCACTCGGAAAAAAGACCGCATCGTCGTGCCCGAGTAAGTCTATCATCTTGCGCTCGAACGTCTTGATTAATTCGCCGTTGCCATAAATATCACTTGGTTGATCAGCCGAGACAGTTCGGAGCGCTTCTTGTAACACGCCGACCGTCCGACTACCATGTCCATCTAAACGTTTCGTCGTTTCTTGGTAACTCGATCGTAAATCCATCTCTTTCATTCCCTTCTAAATCAATGACTATTTTTTGAAAAAATCAAAATATTCCCTCTCTACTTTTGCTATACTGTGTAGCGAAAGTCTGTTAAACGTACTCGTCAAAGGAGGTGTTCCTATCGTGAAAACGCTTCGCACTCGCCTATTGCTTCTTATTCCACTTGTCTGTCTACTACTACTCACCATGCAACAATTCGTCCCGCCGCTCTATACGTCACTTCTTGGACGAATTGATCCAGCAACGAATACATATTGCGTCGACCGTTGCGGTCCAAAGGAATCGATCATCGATACGATCGAAGAAGGAACGTCTTATGGTGAAAGCACGGTCACGATGAGCGAAGTCGATCCACCAGCTCCATGGTTCCGGACAGGGTTCGATTCTTCGGTGACGACACCTCCTTATCTTCTCATACTATGTCTCATTCTCCTGTTTTGTAGCTGGTTTTTCTGGTATTATCTCCAGTGGTTGCGTCGACCTCGTATCGATCCATCAGGGTATGTGCTTCCGCCACGATTTCCAATCTTCATTTATGAGACAAAAGACCTGCCTGCTGACTCGATTCGAAAACAACTCGCTCACTTTAATGCACAATTGCCGCTGTCCTTACAACGCCGGACCCACGAGACGGTAACGGAATGGTTTGATCGGATTGCGTTCCCATCTCCTGTTGATCCGCTCTACTTTGAAGTGCGGTATGGGAAGGTACCGGTCATCTCGACGCATCAATTGACCTTCTTCGCCCAAGCGATGGAGCAGTATCTTCGGACATGCCAAGTTCAATCATCGATCTCTTGAATCCTGCCGCCCTGCTCATTGAAGCTCGGCGGTTTTTCTTTTGCTGTCGAGTAGGATGACATCTTAAAAAAACGTTTCAAGTGTTTTTAAAGTTTGGATTGACTATTTTTCAAAATCAGACGATTAGTTGCCAGAAAACTGGGTAATATAGACTATAGTAGAGAAAAAGTCGTTCAACCAGGAGAGTGAGGTGAGAGAAGATGATCAGTGCACAAGAAGCCTATTACATCAAGAAGGAATTGAATGAAAAATTCGAGGATCCGCGGATTTCCTGTGATTTTTCAATCTTTTCACTTGAACCGTTCCAACTTCTCTTGCACGTCCAAGAAGATGTCGATGAGCTCAGTACTGAAACACGCTATGGCTTAAGCCGCAAGATTCGGTCCCAGCTCAAACAACTCGATGCACGTGTCGGTGGTGTTCCCGTCAAAGCGGTCTATGTCATATCGGCGCCTCTCATTTCCGATCGATCATATTGCGTCATCTTACAATGAAAAAATCCCTCACGTGAGCATCGCATCTCACGTGAGGGATTTTTGTCGAATTCATATTTTCAGCCTGCCATGTCACCGATTTGGTTCCGACCATTCTCTTTCGCCCGATACAACGCTTGATCGGCTTGATCGATCACCTCTTTTTCCGTCGTCTCTGCTCCGGGTACGAGCGACGTCAAGCCAAGACTGACACTGACCCGGCAAAGTGGTTCATACCGTTCATGTACGATATTCAAATCGAGAATGTCCTGACGGATTCGTTCTGCAATGTGCCGGGTTTCTTCTGCTCCACGCGACAACAAGACCGTGAACTCCTCTCCTCCATACCGAGCGACTTGTCCATGCCGTGCTTGACGCTTCAAGACGCGGGCGACTTCCTTTAAACATTCATCCCCTTTTAAATGACCATACGTATCATTATACGATTTAAAGGCATCGACATCGATCAAAATCAGGGAGAGTGGTGTCTGCTGTTGTTTGGCTTCTTCGAGGAGATGTTCCAATCGTTCATCGAACGCCCGCCGATTCGGAATACCGGTCAAGGCGTCGTGAAGCGAACGATGAATCAAGGCTCGTTTACTGCGTTCCATCCGAAACGTCTGGATGAAGGCAATCAAGACAAGAACGGCAATGCTTGCGACAACGACGATGACCCATTTCGCAGCACTCGATGCTTGCTCGGAACGATTCGTTGCTTCGGCGATGATTCGGTTGACGTCCGTCCGTAGACGGGCATCAATCGGGCGAAACGTCTCGATGAACTGCATCCCTTGATAACGCTTTGCCTCAGCGGCTGCTTGATCCCCGTTTCGAACGAGTGCCAGTTGGGCATCATAAAATCGGATGGCTGTCTCGATCCGGGGAATCGCTTCCGTCCGGACGAGCTTTCGCATGATCGGATGATTCTCATCGAGTTGATTGAGTCGCTTGACCGTTTGATCAAGCCGATCAATCGTCCGATCATACTGGGCTAGATCCGCCTCGTTCGGTGAGAGGATGTAACTGCGAACGACCAGTTCAAGATTTAGTAACGCCGGAAACAACTCTGCTGCTTCCGTCGAGATCGGAATCGCCTCGTTTAAGATGCGTGCATTCTCTCGTTCGATTTTTAGGAAAGCTTGATAGCTCCAGACGCTTGTAAATAAAAGCGCACAGAGTGCCAAAAACAAATAGCGCTGCAACGTTGACCATTTCACAAAAAGACCGACCTTTCTTTCTCTATCTAATTGACTAAAGTCTATCCCTTATATCGGTGTCTTGAAATCAAACTGTTAGTCGTTTGTATGAAATAATGCCCGTTGCTAGAACATTCCAAACGCTTCCAGCCTTCTTAATCGGTCAGGGATGTGTTTTCCAGCTGTTCCTGTGACTGCCTTCGTCTCAGTGCTCGTTCTGTCACATCATTGTTCTTCCACCAAGCGACAAGTAGACCGACCAGTCCGATCAGACCCGTCACGAACCGTTCGACGTCACTTGACGATACTGGCAATGCTGTAAAACCGAGCGTCGGTAAGAGTAACTCAAGAAAGACATAGAGCGGAATCAAGAGACGGATCCACGCCTGAAGACGAATCATGGTGACACCGGAAAGAGACGACGCCATGTTTGCGGACCAACGATCCCGTCAGCGACTAGACGACACGTCTGTTGGAACGTTCGAACGGCGTGCGTCAATCGGGCATCAAAGACTCCCGTCACCACAAGTCCCAAGCGTTTTTCAAGGGCTCGGACGAGTTCCGGTGCTTGGATTTTTTCCCGTAGATAGTGTCCCGGTTTTGGCACATGATGGCGGGCAAGACTGACATGATCGTACAGTTCAAAATGTGGGTAGTCGGGAAAACGAGACCAATCCCCTCCCCAGTCCATTCCGCGTCGTTTCATCGCTGCAACAATCCGCCGGAGTCGCGCATCTGGTGGAGAAAGGAATACTGCTCCGTCTTCGTAAAGGAAGACATCGATTGCGACACCGAAGTTATGGTTCGATTGTCCGCCGCGGGCTTGCGTCACGATGGGCCCTGGTGTCGTCCGTCCTTTTGCATACAACGCATTCTGTTCCGAGATACTCCGAAAGCTTTGCGCTACACCGAGCTTGATTCCATGCGGATAAAGCTCTCGTATCACGTCACGCGCGATCCGGATGACAGACGGATGCATGCCAGGAGCGGATAGTTTTTGATTGGCACGTCGGAGTAATTCTTCTAGTTGCATAAAGCTCCCTCCCTTGTCAGTGCTTGTAATAATTCTGCAATTTCGGCGTCGTCAGGTATGGTCTGTTTCTCTTTATGGTGTGCTTCATATGCTCGTTGCGCTGCTTTTTCTCGTTCCATCCAATTCGGTAATTGAAATAATGAAGTTTCTCTTCTTGAACGTTTGGTTCCTTGTTTCGGACGTACTGCCGCAGATCCGGTCGCAAGGCGTTTGACGACTTGCTCGATGTAACCAAAATGACGACTGTTCGCCCGCGCTGCCTCTTCGATCGCATACTGGATTCGCTCGATCGGATGGTCTGTTGCCAGCTGTAGCAATTCCTGCTCGATTCGTGGTGTCGCTTTACCTAGATTCGTTTCGTACTGCTGCACCAGTTCCTTTTTTAAAGTCGTTTTCTTCAAGACTTCTTCTTCGGAGTCAGCAGAAACCTCGGGGGCAGTCGTCTCGTGACTCGCCGGGGACGGTATGTCGGCACGGGGCAGGACACGGTAAGCATTCGAGGTCTGTCCCCCGTGTTTCGTGAACCGTTCGACTTTCTCGATCCGACCGCTTGCGATCAAGGACTGGATACACGACTTGACCGTCGATTTACTGCACGGAACAGCGTCGGCGATCGTTTGATAGGACGGGAATGCTTGACCATCCTGACCACTGAAGCTTTCAAGGATCAGATAGATCATCTTTTCATGGACGGACGCAAATGCCGTCCCGCTCCGTAAGAGCGTATGGGGAACCGGGAGATATGGAACTTGCATGGTGATTCCTCCTTTCTAGGAAATATGACAGGAAGAAGTCGAGGATTGTTCGAAAAGAATAGGGAGATGTTTTTTGAGAGGAGTGACAGGATGAACGAACTATTCACCTATTATCTACAGGAGCTTGATCACTATCAACCGGATTCCTTGATTCATCATCTGGATCATGACACATGGTCGATCAGTCAGATGTACGATCATCTGATCGTCGTCAGTCATGAGTATTTGGATGAGGTCGAGTCGTGCCAGTTCGCACCCATGACCACGTCCGGGAAGTCACCTTTTGGCGAGGTACTGTTTGCTGCCGGTGCGTTTCCGGCGACACCGATCCGGTTACCGGATGCGATGAACGCACCACCGGACGAGACGGCTCACGTCGACCGATTACGGACGCGTTGGCTTGAGTTGACCGATCGTCACACTGCACTTGCTTCCATCGCAAAGTCGGCACCCGCTGACCAAAAGACGCAACACGGTGGGATGGGCTGGTTGAATGCCGCCGAGTGGTATGCTCTCGTCATGTATCATCTCGCGCACCATCGCCATCAAAAACGACGGCTTGATGCCGCATTAGCGAATCTCCCATAAGAAAAAGCGCTCTCCGTTAACGAAGAGCGCTCCTGTTCATTTCAAGACGTCCCAACTCGAAAAGTGTCGTGCCTCGAGATCGAGTTGCTGTTCCTCGATCCAGCGAAACGCTTCGAGTACGAGCGGTGACGCGTTATCAATCGAGACGTCACTCGCCTTGACCCAGCGCGCACCGAGCGAGTCTTGTCCGACAAATTGTTCAGGGATACTAAGCGTTCCCCCCGTCTGTCGGACGAGATAAAAAACAGCGATGTGATGGACTTCGTCGAACTCGCGCCAGTCCCACGGAAGCTTGAAGTCCGCGACGCCGATCTGCCGTTCGAGTGCCACCTCGAGCCCTGTCTCTTCCGTGAATTCCCGGCGCATCGCCGTAGCGAGCGTCTCCCCTTCTTCAAGGCTCCCCCCTGGTAAATCATAGCGATTGATATACGGTCCACCATTCTTGTCGATGACGAGTAAGGCATCATCCTTCAACAATAATCCATAGACACCGAATGCCCGGTGACAACGAATCGTCTTCATGTGTCATTCCCCCTTCTCTTCATCTGCAGGACGGTCGGGATGAATGGATCCAAAAAGCCGTCAAACGGAAACTGCTGCTGCGCGATTCGCTGTTGTAGGTTCAGTAACGATGCACGAGCTCGTTTAATCACATCAGTCGGATAGTCGTACAATTGTTGGTTCTCTAAAAATTCGTCCTCGTCGACGACCGTCCACACTCCCTCTCGATGGACGAGATCGAGATCCAGATCAATGAACGATAAGGTATTTCCTTGAAGTACCGGCGGTAAGCAAATGTTACAGTAGTACGTCACTTCTCCCGTCCGCTCTATATCGAGACCGACCGTAAAATCAGCATCAAGCGGATAGAATTCCAGACTATAATTGTCATATGTATAAACGGCTTCGCGACGATGATGTAAAAGTGTCCGTCCTGGCGTATTCGCGACGAGCAGATACGCTTCCGTCTGAACAAGAACGTCTCCGTCCCACGAGTAGTGCGGACGTCCGTCAAACTTCCGCGCTTCAATCGTTAGATGTTTCGGTTCCAACCTCATCCCTCCCTTTCCCTAAAGCTCTCTTATTTTACCAAATGATCATATCGAAGCAAGTCTTTACCTGATTTACTAAAATTTTGAGAGTCTCTCGTTGACATCCTTTATCAAACTGCTATCGTGAAGGTATCATACTCAAGGATGTGGAACCGATGTTCATTGCCGAGTTGTTATTGAATGCTTGCATCGCCTTCACCGGCTTTTATTTGATCGCCAAAATCATTTATAGTCAACGTCTCGCGTCAAGTAGCTTGAAATCCCTCATCGTCGGTCTCGCGACCGGGCTGCTCGGGGTGCTATTGATGTTTAAGGGGATCGCCGTTAACGAGTCGTTACGAATGGATTTGCGACATTTGCCACTCGTTCTGCTCGCCTTTTATGGCGTCCGCTCGCCACTGATCATCGCGACGCTAATCATCGGTTGTTCCCGGTTCTATTTCGGTTGGACACCACAAGCAGTCGTCGCCTTTCTTGCAGTCCTTGGCATCAGCTCCGGGATGTACTTCATCCATAAACGGTTGCTCCACCGACCGTTACTGCAAAATCTCATCATGAACGTCTGGGCCTTGTTCATGATCTCGATTGCTGTCTCAATCAATCTCGGCTTTAGTGACGCCGCTCTTCGCTTGCTCGCTTCGACATGGACGATCGGACTCGCAGTCGGACTGTTATCGAGTCTATTGACGATTGATTTTCAGTTGCTCAACGAACAGGTGCAGCGCTACAAACAATCAGCGGAACTTGATCATTTGACAGGACTGTACAATCGCCGTGTTTGGGACGAACGGACGGCGTTGCTCGAAGCAGAAGGACGTGTCTACAATGTGCTCGCACTCGACATCGACCACTTCAAGCATGTCAACGATACATACGGGCATGCGAACGGTGATCTCGTCTTACAACAATTCGCACGGATCTTACAGGAAGAAACGCGTCCGCACGATATCACGGCGCGCATCGGTGGAGAGGAATTCATGGTCCTCGTCTATGATTTGACGCCTTCGAAAGTCGCGAAGGTCGCTAACCGAATCCGGGAGCGAATCGCGAACACGCGCTTTCAGCTCGACGGTTTTCCCGCCATCTCGATCACAGCATCCGTCGGCATCGCCCATGGGAAACACGTTGCTGCCCAGCGGATGAATATCCTTGCCGACGAAGCGTTATATGCCGCCAAGGAACAAGGGCGGAACCGTGTCATTCTGTACGAGGTCGATGCTGAGGCAGCCATGACGACACAAGACCGCGAACCGGTCCGTTCTTAATCTTTATCATACGCATTCGATTATTGAGTAGATTGCGCTGGATGATGCAAAAACAGATCATCCATCCATAAGGAGTGAAGCAATGAAATCCGATTTTGAGTTCATGACGACATCAGAAGCGATTCTATTCGTCAGTTCCTTGTTCATGTGGCTGTACATTGGGCGTCATTTCGTCATGATCACGACGTTTGATGACTTATTTTTAACACAATCGTGGTGGTTACTACTTCCGCTCATCACCTTCATCTTATTCTTACGCTCGTTCGTCGTACGACGCTTGATCCTCCATCATAGTCAAGCAGACGAGGACGACATGTCACGCAATGCTTAATCCATGCAAAAGAGGACTTACCATGAAACCGGTAAGTCCTCTTTCTTTATGCTTGATCGATTCGCCGAAACTGTAAGCCGCGTGCTTTCCACTCCGGCAAGAGTTCTTTCAGCGCCGCAATCGTCTGCACGGGTGCTTGTGGATCTGCACCGAACGTATCCCCATTATCATGGAGCAAGATGATGTCTCCTTCTGACACATTTGATAGCAGCCGTTTGATTTTTGCCTTTCCGCCCTCTAGCTTCCAGTCCTCTGCCATCTTCGACCAGAGAATCATGTTGTAAGAAGGAGGACAAAGGACATCTCCAGCATTAAGCGCACCCCACGGTGGACGATAGACCGTCGGACGTTCGCCCGTGATCCGTTCAATGATTGTAGCCGTCCGCTCGATGCCTGTCCGGACGGTCGACGGTCGCATCGACCAGTTCGGACGATGGATATAATTGTGGATACCGACTTGATGCCCTTCTTCGTGCATCCGGCGAATGAGGTCCGGATGTTCTTCTGCTTTATGACCCACGACGAAAAACGTCGCATGAATGCCTTCTTGTTGTAAGAGATCAAGAAGTTCTGCCGTATAGACAGGATCTGGACCATCATCGAACGTCAAGGCGACGGATCGTGAGTCCAGTGATTTCGTCACGCGCCATCCAAAGACGCGTGACGCCATATACGGAACGACCGTATAGGCGAGTGTCGCGAGAACTCCCGCTGTGACAAGACGTGAACGCATGTAAACTAACTCCCTTATTATCCATTTACTTTTTGACGACGATCTTGCAGGCAACCCGCAATCCGTTCAGCGAAAAATCGCTGATCGGCCATGACGCGATCATTTTGATACTGTGTGACCGCTTGTTGCCAAGCGTGCATGACGTCCGGATTCTCAAGCGTCCGACGGATGACGTCCGCGAGTGTATCCGTTTGATTAAAGGAGAACGCAAGCCCTTTCTCCATCAAATACGTGCGATTGATTTCTTCTTGCCCCGGTAGGACGTGTTGAATGAACAGCGGTATACGTTTTTCGAACGCTTCGCTAACCGTCACGCCACCCGGCTTCGTGACGATCGCATCCATCCGTTCATACAGTTGATTCATCTCATCCCTTGAATCGATATAGGCGAGTGGATGGATATGTGGATGACGTCGCGTGGCTAGTCGTTTATAGAGCGTCTGATTGTTCCCGCACAAGACATGAAAATCTGCTTCCGCACACTGTTCGATTTGCGTCAGCAACGTCTCGAGTTGACCGAGTCCACCGTTTCCGCCAGCAACAAGAATTTGTTTGCGGGACTGCGTCGAACGAATGATGGAACCACCAGAAATTGCTGGATGGACAGGGATTCCTGTTACGAACAACCGCTCTTTTGGTACAGCATGGTGCGCGTGCAATTCCCGCCTCGCCTCACGATTCGGCAACAGATGATACTCGATATGCTTCTTTCCCCAGACGCGACTGACGAATAGATCGGTATAGGCATTGATGACGGGTACATCACAAAGGTTTCGTTCCTTCAATTGATTCAAGAGATAGGACGGAAATGCATGCGTACAGATGATGACATCCGGTTGTTCCGTTCGGATGATTCGTAACATCTGCTGTTGGAAATAATGCGACGTCCATCCCCTTGAGCGCGCGTTACTTGAACGCCCGGCAATATGCCGATGGTAAAAACGACTATAACCGTTTGAGAAATGTCGGATCCAGTTCAGATAAAACTTCGATGTCACCCATTCCGCGAACGGGCTGATCGTACTGAGTAACTCTACTTCCTTGACTTCAACATCTGGTCCCTGCAATCGTTCGGCGATGGCTTCCGCGACGAGATGATGACCGGATCGCATCCTTAAAAAAGGAAAGATCACTATTTTTTGCATCGTATGTCCACTCCTTCAAACTATCCGCAAAAATCCTTTAAAAAGAAGTATCGCTTAGTCTTCTTTTCCCGCTTGGTTTTTCCCTGAAACGACGCGTTTTTCAAGCCGTTTACGCTTGAGCCATTTGACGAGTACACCGAGCAGGAACAATACGAGTAAGGCAAGTCCGAAATACGGTACGACTTCCGGCTTGATATGGAACGTCTTTCCGGCAAAGTGACCGAGTAAGACGAAAGGAACGACCCATAGCGCGGAACCAAGTGCCGACACCCAGAAATAACGACCGAACGGAATCCGCTTCATCCCCGCAAAATACGGATTGATTTGTCGCACGCCCGGAATATAAAGACCGGCGATGATCGTCCGATTGATGCGTCCCATGTAGCCGTTTGACACCCGCTCCCAGCGCTCCCTCGTCAATCCGATGAACCGACCGTATCGTAAGACGGTCGGTCCAAAGAAGCGCCCCGCGCCATATGCCGTCAACATGCCGACGTACGTTCCGGCGAATGCCGTCAAGATTGAATAAATCAAACGTTCTTCGTTCTGACCACTTAAGATACCAATCAGGACGAGTAGTGATTCTTCCGGTGCCGGGATCCCGACGATGCCAAAAAATAAAAAAATGAAAATAACGCCATATCCATAGGCATCGAGATACTGGTTGACCGTATCCATGTTCATGTTGTCACGTCCTCTACTGCTGTCTCTCTGTACTGTTTCATCGTCTTCTGACTATGTATTCGTTCCTGTTCATGCAATTCCTTTTTTAGAAAAATTAAAACCCGTTTTCAGCTAAAAATTGACCTGTTCTCGTACCTCTCCTCGTGACAGTTCTCAGCATTTAGGAGATGATGAAGAGAGTGAACTATATCTTTAAAGATAGAAGGAGGATGACGATGAAAGAGACTGAACAATTGAAAATTCGCCCTCTCTCGATCGAGAGTATTCCACTCGTCAATGATGCCAACGATCCGTTTCCAATCATCGGACACATCGTTCCGCAGTTTTCCGGTACCACCTGGTCCTACACGGAAGAACTTTATGAAACAGTTACCGAGACCCATTTCCCGGACGACCGTCTCGATTGGTCTACTTATATTGATCATAAAGATCGTATCGTCCTACTCGCCTTCTCCGGCACTTCTTGTATCGGTCAGATTCGTCTCGTACGTGACTGGAACCGTTTCGCCTACATCGAGAACATCGCCGTCAAACAATCGTTTCGTAAACTAGGCGTCGGACACCAACTGCTCGCCGCTGCGACGAAGTGGGCACAGCAACGTGAGTTGATCGGTCTGTCCCTTGAAGCACAGGACGATAATCTGATAGCTTGCCGGTTTTACGCGCGAGAAGGCTTCGTGCTCGGTGGTGTCGATAGCCTAAAACAATCCGCCAATCCAGACATCGATCTGACGCTGTATTGGTACAAACTATTTTGAGCAACAAACGGAAAGGACTTATTTCTATGGCATCAATCGTAAAGAACAGTTTCATTTCCGCGATATTGTTCGCTTTCTTGTACGCACTGATTGCTGGGCATGAGATGGGGGATCCAGCAATCTACGGCACGTCCTTCACTGACTTCTTCCTGATTGGTCTACTGTTTGCCGGTCCAGTCATCCTAATCGGCGCACTCTTGACAGAAGGGCTGCCGCGCCTGTTATTCCGTTCGACTATCTCATTCGCACAACGGATCATCCTCAATCAGGTCGTCGCGTTGTTCGCAAGTATCGTCCTCTATCTACTTGTGCAACCCAATCCATTTTCGTTCTATTTTGTCTTGTTCTGTTCTGGAGTAGCATTAGTGTATCTTCTTGTCTCCGAGTCGGCACGGAAGTATCCGTCATTTCTCCCCTATCTGTTCGGGTGGCTTGGTCGGACCGTCCTCAGCTTCTTTTTGTTTCTCCATTTGTTTGGATCGATGACGATGATGATTCCGTTTCTGTCTTATACGGAGCAGTTGGTCAATGAACAGTTAGACGCTGTCATGCTACTGTTCTTCAGCAGCATTGCGATTGCTGATATGCTGTTAGCTGTCCGTTTCACGAAGCGTTCGCTTCCGTGGACGACGCATCTCCTCGTTCATCAAGGCACGGTCTTCGTGTTTGCTGGCGCGTTCATTTTGTTCACTTCACTTCCTGCTTTATTTTTCATCGGAAACGTAGTCGCTGCCTTTTTATATGTGATGGTCACCCGTCTATTCATCGTCATGAAAACCGGGAAGGAGGAACACCATGATCCGTCTGTCATTTCGACTACTGATGACTAACTGGATTTTTTTGATGCTGTATCAACATCTCCCGTCGTCACCACGCCTTATGGCCGAGACGGACGCTGGGTATTATTCAGGTGTTTTCGAGACATTGCTGTCGTTTATGATTGTCATCACGGTCGGCGGCATCCTGACTGACGCGATTCGTTACTTCGGCTTCCGAACGCGTCCACTTTCCTTTACATCACATCTCTTTCTGAATCAAGGCATCGCCTTCCTTATTGGTGGCATCTTATTAATCGTCTTCAATGGTCTGTTTCAACCGCTCTATTTTCAGGCGATTGCGAGTAGCGCCGCCTTCCTCTATTTTTTGTTGACACGTTTGACATTACTATACAAAAACGATTCAGTTGTTTGAAATCAGCCACATTCTTACATTTTTGTTAGATAAGAATGACAAGCTGGGCATTATACTGAATGTATCGTTCAGTAAAGGAGACATGCCGCATGTTTCGTCAAAAATCACTTTTGTACTTACTCATTTTTTTGTCCTTCGGTTTCGCTTTTGACACGATCACTGGAGCGTCCCTCATTCCGTTCGTTGAACCCCTTCATGAATTGATCGCCTCACTTGCGTTGACGATCACGACCGCCTGTTTGACACTGTTCTTTCTGTTCTACCACGGTGTTCGTCCGCATCTTGAATTACTGATCGTCCTCCCCTTTTTGATTTTGACGAGCGGCATTACGTTCTTGTTCGTCTTCTTGAACGCAATGACTGTCATTTAACGTCACTAAAAGCCCGTCTTCTTGAAGGAGACGGGCTTTGATCGGCAATATGTAGATCACGGTTTGGCATGAAGCTCCAGCAATGGATCGCTTTCACTCGGCCAATTGATTTGTCCCTCGTAATGATCCTCGATCGTCGCGACCGGTTCCGAACGTTCGAACCGGGACGGTTGTGTTGATGTCGTACAGACGATCAAGACAGCTAATAGACTGATGATACTAAAGCATCGTCGCATCATGATTTGAGCTCCTTTAGTCGTTTCTATTCTCATATTAAACAAACCATGCTACTATGCCATCCGTCCTCCGCTGTATCTCTCACTCCGCCCATTAAAAAAGACCGACTACGTAAGTCGGTCTGACACCATCACCCTTGTTCGCCAACGACCGAGAATCGTTCGTTGAGATGTTGCGCGTTTTCTAGCTCATCGACTACCGCGATGGCGTAATCCGCGTAACTGATGTAGCTTTCCCCTTTTGCGTTTAAAATTATCTGCTCACCGCCGACTGTATACGCTCCTGTACGTTGACCGCTCGGATCAAAGAATCCAGCGGGGCTGAGATACGTCCATGTCACGTCTTGCTGCCCTTGCAGTTCGATCAAGTTTTTTCCCATGTTCGAGGCTGTCGGATAATACGCTTCCGGGAAATCCGGTGTTTCCATGACACGTACTGTATGCTCGGCATCGACGAATAGGCTTCCCGCCCCACCGACGACGAAAAGTCGTGTCTTGCTTCCTGCTAACACGTTGATTAAATGACGCCCGACTTCGATATGTTTCGTCTCCTCACCCGGTGCTGAGTTAAACGCATTGACGATGGCGTCAAACCCGTTTAAGTCATCTTTCGTCAGTGCGAGTACATCACGCTCGAGAATCGTGACGTTTGCCGTCACTTTTGCCGCGTTACGGACGATTGCCGTGACGTCATGACCACGTGTGATTGCTTCTTGTAAAATCAATTGCCCTGCTTTTCCTGTTGCGCCGATGATTCCGATATTCATGATGATTCCTCCTTTTGATATGTAACTATTTCGATTACATGTAACTAATATAGTTACAATTACTTTGTTTGTCAACAGTGTTGTTCCTATTCCCCGTTTCTTGCCAAATGAACAATACGACGTATAATGAGAGAACAATGTTTTTAAGAAGGAGGGTCATCCGTTGGCCATCAGTACACGTTTTTCCGTCGGCATCCATATTCTCTCGTTGATCGCGACCGACGAGAAGATGACATCCGACTTGATTGCTGGCAGCGTCAATACGAATCCGGTCGTCATCCGTAAAATCATGAGCATGTTGAAGAAAGCTGATTTGATCGAGGTCCGTCCGGGTGTCGCCGGTGCGCGACTCGCCCGCCCGTTGTCTAAGATTACGCTGCTTGACGTCTATCACGCCGTTGCTGTCGTACCGGACAAGGAATTGTTCGGCGTCCATGCCGCACCGAACCCAGACTGCCCAGTCGGACGAAACATCCAATCGACAGTCACACCCATCTTTGAGCTTGCGCAATCCGCGCTTGAGAAGGTACTCGCTCACGTCACATTAGATGATATCGTCAGTGAAATCGAACAAAAAGAAGCATCGTCCTCGTAAGGGCGATGCTTCTTGCTTTAGAAAAACCATTGATATAGTAGATATCCTCCACCGAGGACGACAAGCACTGCGAGCATCTCCAGACCACGCATCCCGTCGTTTTGCCCACGTGGTACGGCACTACCGAGACCTTGATCGACACCATCGCGGAGATGATCGAGTGGTTGTTTCTTTTCTTGTTTGAAGCGAGACATATAAACGCCCCCTTTTTACATATTGTACCATTCCATCTTCACCTTGCAGTACATTCTGACAAAAAAATACGTGGTAGTGCTTATCTTACATTCAATTCGTTTCTCTATTCATTTCGAAGCAATTTCATGAATCCCATCTTTTCAACGATCAAAACATCCTGCTCGAAGCGTTTGATAGAATGTTTTGATGCTTGTTCGTCCAACGCATTCGGATGACCAAAGCATACGTTTAAGATCGAATTGAGTTTCTTTGCATCACCACCGATGAAGTAGTGAGACATATAGGTGTCGTCTTCTGAAGCAATGACGACGAATGTCGCCATATCAAGCACTCCTTCGACGCTTTCTGCTGTCATGAGTTTGTCATTCGCAGATGCCTTCTGAAAGTCATACGATTCGATAGAGGCAATCCTACCTTGCAACAGATCAAGAATTGATTTCCGGTAGACACAATAGACGCCAACGATCGTTTCAATGGGTGGAACGAACGGATCTCCAAGGATCGTGATCCATCGCTCGTCCTGTTGATTCAGGCGGATGGCGTGCAAGTGATTGACTAATAATTGATCAATGACGTTCACATTCGTCGGTTGGATCGATTTAAAATCATGTACAGGCAAGCTTTTCTCCCCCCGCTCTTTTAGTCAATGATCATATCCTTCCCTTCTGCGCGTAACCGCTGCAAGGATGCTTTCATCGTCTCAATCTCTTCATCTGTGTGCCGCTCCCACGTTCCGAGTTCAGCAATGATCTTCACGGGTTCTGTCGACCGATACGACCGAGTCGGATTGCCTGGGAACCGTTTGTTCGTCAAGTTCGGATCATCCTCATACGCTCCGAGTGGCTCGACGAGGTAGATATGCTCCGGAGCGTCAGATTGTGCGAGCTCCGCGCCCCACTTCGCTGCATCAAGTGTTGCTGTGAAATAGACGTGCTGGAGCGGTCGTTCACGAAAATTCGACGCGTGCCCTGGTTTCAATTCGTCACCGATTCGCAACGTGGCTTTCGTGCCATGGAAAAACGGACCTTCGACTGGTTTCATACGCTCGCCTCCTGACTGGATACATTTAGTATAGACAGTCGATTGATTCAGGTGTAGTCTGTTTCAAAACGAAATTTCACGGTATACTTATAGCAAAGGAAGATCATTTGTCGTCAGATTGTAACTCGTTTTTTGTCTAGCCATCAGGCATGATGGGAATAGTCATTTTACATACCCTATAGGAGGTCATCCGTTCAACGTGAAGTTCTTTAAAGCTTTAGCGAAAACCGAAGAGGCTGTCTGGATTCCAGAAGCCGAGTGGCAAACCGTTTGTGAGCAAGAAGGACTGACCGTGCCGCATCATCCGCAAGAACAATTTGTTGGTCTCGCGTACAACAATCAGCGGCAAGTCGTCGAAGTCACGCGCAACATGCGCCCCCCAGCGCTCAGTTATTACGTTACGATTCTTGAGCCACCCCATAGTCGATCTCTCATCTCAAAACGTTCGTTCTTAACCGTGCTTCATGAACGAACGGAACGCACGTCCCTCACCGAATACGGTACATTCTGTTTACTTGAGATCAACGTTCGCGAGGAAGGACTCGGCGAGCGTGGTCTGTTACTTGAGTCATTGATTCATGATATTGAAAAAAAGTACACTCATTACTCGATTCGTGGCGATTATGCGACGATCACCTTACAAGGACGCGTCTCAGATCAATGTTTTACGAAATATGGATTCCAGTTAACGGATTCCTATCTCACGCTTTCGAATGAGATTCCTTCCTGAACCGACCTGATACGTTCAGGTCTTTTTTTGTACAGTTCCTAGGCAATGATGGGAAGTGATGGGTTTGCGTTCAAACTAGTAGCACTACATATTTTTAATATGGTATGGTAAAAGTAATTTATCAGCAGTACATTCTACATTTAAGAGGTTCCCCATGACAACAATGACAGAGACATATCCCATGACATGCTGGCATACGATTTCGACGTATCATAATCAACAAATCAAGCGCGTCAATGCTTTCTTGAAACAATGGGATCTCTCCCATACGAATCTTGAAGTATTGCGTTGCCTACAAACGACCTCATGCACGAGCCAGAAGGAAATCGCGGAACGGATCCAAGTGACCGATGGCACGATTTCACACGGAATCAAACGTTTATTTGATCGGCAACTCATCACCCGCAAGCGCAAATGGAAGACGAACTATCTGCTATTGACGGAAAAAGGAACAGCCATTCTGCAAGAAGTGTTGCCCGCCTACGAACGTTTTCAACAAGAACAATTCGCCGCTTTGACGGCTCGACAACAGGAAGAATTAATCCGTTTCTTCGATAAGCTCAACCCTGCATGACAGAAGAGGAGGAAAAATCATGACCTTCACATTCGAATCTTCAATGCAACACTGGAACGCCATTCAGCGAATCCATTCTCGTTATTCGAAAGAAGTCAACGATGTACTGAAACCAAAAGGGCTCTCAAAATCCCAATTCGATTTATTGATGACCCTTTATCATCAAGAGAGTGCGACACAAAAATCACTTGAACGCACGCTTGAACTCTCAAGCGGTGCCATTTCGCAAACGGTCAAGAAGTTGCTGGCGGAACACCTCGTCATCCGAAAACGAATCAACCGGGAAAAACGGATTCTCTTGACGGAGGATGGTGCAGCGCTGATTCAGACCTCAGCTCCAGAGATCGAAGAGATTGATGATCGCTATTTCCGTGCCTTTACATCAAAGGACCACGAGACGTTCGATCAATTGCTCCATAAGATGCAAAGCGATCATTTTTGATCGCCCTACCGACACTCGCGGACGCTTCCCTAATGAGGTGTCCGCAATTCTTACATATAAACACCATAAAGAGGGAGCAACAGAGATGACACATAGAGACGTATTATTGGAACGATTAGACGCAATTGGGCAAACGGTTGCACAAACAGATGATGCGCTTGTCCTGCTCGGACTCGGTTCTGTCGGTCAAGAACTTGAACGACTCGATGACTATTCGGACTTAGACTTTTTCATCATCGCAAAGCCCGGTAAAAAGGCTCGATTCATCGAGCAACTCGACTGGTTAGAAAACACATACCCTTTACACTTTCAATTTCAAAATACGCAGGATGGACATAAAGTCATGTTTGACGACGGTATCTATGCCGAATTCGCCATCTTCGAACTAGATGAACTTTCTGAAATTGCATTTTCCGCTGGTCGTATCGTGTGGTGCGATCCTTCCTTCGACGCGTTTGAACGCTTAGTCCCACAACCACGTAACAGTTCGAGCGAACATCCATCCGTCGATTACGCCATCCATGAAGCACTGACGAATCTATATGTCGGGCTCTGTCGCGAAGCACGTGGCGAAACATTATCAGCCTTCCGTTTGATTCAACAATTTGCCGTTGGTCAATTGTTACACGTTCTGTCCTCATTTGAAAAAGAGGAAGCGACATCTGTTGATCCGTTTGCTCCGGAACGTCGGATTGAGCAACGTTTCCCAGAAATGGTCAACCGATTCTCAGAGATGATGCCAGGCTATTCACATAATAAAACGGCTGCACTAGTGATCCTCGATTACATCGAACAGATTCATCCTGTCTCCCCTGCCATGTCAAACGCTATCCGTTCACTCGCCCGAACTGATATTTCCTAAAAAACACGTTCGCCGTTTTATTTCTGTTCATCAGCCGTTTTATTTCTGTTCATCAATCGTTCAAAAGCGTTCGACTTAATTTCGAAAAATTTCAAAAGTATAAAAATATGCCCATCAGCTTCTTTATGCTGACGGGTCTATTTTTTGAATCAAAGTAGATCATTTTTATACTTGTAATCCTTTAAAATCGTTTCCGCGTCTTTAGTCGTCCAATCTGCTATCGATTCTGAAGGATGTTTTTCAAGATAGGCGTCCATGATATCTTTACCTAATCGGTACATACTCCACATAGGAACATCCTGATCCTTATTGCCGTCCATGATATCTTCTTGCGTTAACTCACCATTTTTCATTAAACGTAAAACACGCTGTTTTGTCTCTTCTTCTAATGGCTCGACCCAAGCTGGTGTCACACCTTTAACGACGCGTTTCGCGAACTGATCCGCTTTCCCTTCAAGGAGGAGTGAATGGATCAGTGGACTAGCTTCCTCTCCTAAGGAAGTATCTAGCTTCATCCGATCATATAAAGCAGTGTGGTGATATTCATGGGCTACTGCATATTCCAACATTTTCTTATCGTAGTCAGCGGTAAGGAATAGCATGAAGCAATCTCTAGTTGCCAATCCTGCGACCCCTCCCATGACATCTATACGCTCCATGAATTCCGTGTTAACAGGCACGATGAATATCGTATTCGTTTGTTTTGGTAATGCCCGATGTGAAGCAGTGTAACTTTTTTCAATGATTTTTTTGATCTCTGTATCTTGTTTCATCAGCTCTTTCGTCCGACTCACCAATTGTTCTTTATACTCAGTTGCTTGTAGCATAAAGTAACTTTTCATATATGTTAGATCGAGATCTTGTTGCTCACCGATTTCATCGATGTAACCTAAGACATGATTTAGGTAACTGTTCGTGTTGTCGTCTGAGTTTCCTGTCTGCATCGCTTCTTCTAAGTACTGATTGTATTGCGTATAGAGCGGAACGATCTTGACCTGATCCTCTTGACCAATCTTGATCGTCTTGTTTTTAATCGTTTCGTCGTTCGGTGAAAAAAAGTTTTCTGTCCTTTCCCAAACGGTACACCCCGATAAGGTAACCAAGACCAAACACAGTAATACGAGCCATCCCTTTTTCAATATAACCCCTCCCTCAGATTCATGTTTCAATATTTTATACTGTCATTTAATAACAAAAGTTTCATATTTTACATAAAGAAATCCATATCTAAATTGATTAGAAACAAAAAGAACCTTGAAGCGTCGCAACACTTCAAGGTTCTCCTTCTTTCATGATCCCGTACTCGCAAATGCCTTCAGTCCGAACAACCAGAACCGATAAGCAATCAAACAGGCGATGATCGCGACAAGTGGTGTCGCAATCGCCATCACTCCATAGCCTTTTCCATCAAAGAAATACATCGCCGGATAAAAGGCAGTAAATCCGAACGGGATGATGTAGGTCAAGACGAACATCAACACCTTCGAGTAGATCGTCATCGGATAACGGGCGAAATCACTCAGACTGAAGACCGCTGAGACGACCGGTAAACTGTCGACCATCCAGAACGAGAACGTCGCAAAAAACAGGTTGATCGCGATATAGAGCAATCCGCTCGAAAGAACAAGTACGATTAACATCAAGACATCACCGAAGCTCCAGATCATGTCGAGGTGATCGGAAGCAACATAGAGCACCCCACCGCCAATCAATAGTTGACCGAACCCGTCTTGCTGAACGCGCTCAGCGACGATTTGAAACAGTGGATTGACCGGGCGCATCAACAACCGATCCAGATTCCCGGTCCGGATGTACTGCCAGCCGATCGTCCACAAGTTATCAAAGAAGATATGGTGTAAGGCTCGTCCTAAAAAGGCAATCCCGTAAATGAATAGGATCTCGTAAAAGTCCCAACCGTTTAGCGTCTCGATATGCTGAAAGACGACCGACAGGAAAAAGAGTGAGGCGAACTGTTGACCGAAGACTGACAAGACACCGATCAGGAAATCAATCCGGTATTCCATCATGACTTTAAAATGACTTTTGGCATATAGCCAGTAGAGTTTTATGTATCGTTTCATCCGCCGAACACCGTCACTTTCCGGATCGCGAGCGCGAACGTGATTCGCAAGATGACGAAGAATCCAATCAACCAGCCGATTTGAATCAGTAACGCCTGCAGGATACCGCTTGCGCCAATTTCTCCCGTATAGATCGCAACCGGGACGTAGACGAGTGAAGCAAACGGTAAGTACAGACTGATCGTCTGAAACCAGTCCGGGAACAGCGTCAACGGGACGATTGCACCGGACATGATCGTGATGATGGCGTCTTGTAAGACGGATAGTCCCCAAATGTTGACGGTATAGAAGGCAAAGATGCCGACGAGCAGATCAATCAATGTCGCGAGCAACACGGCACAAATCACGCTACCGACGAAGGCAATGCCAGCTAGCCATGACTGTGGTCGATCCACGCCGATGAACAAAATCGAGACGAGGACGAGTGGCAGGATCGAGCGGAACAAAACCGAGACTTTTGAGCCGATGTCTTGGGCGAGTAACTTATCGAGCAAGTGATACGGACGGAGTAACTCGATCGCAATTGCCCCTTGTTTGATCATCCGGGCGAGATCGCGTCCGGCACCCCCGCGGAACTGATCGATCATCGTCGCAAGCACCGCATACGTCAGCATCGTTGACAGCGAGATACCGGAAACATCGGTCTTATTGGCATACACGGCTTGCCAGAAGAAATAGAGGATGAACAGACGCATCGTCACGCTAAACATGCTTGCCCAGTACCAGGCTGTATAGGCGAGATCAACTTTGATTTGGGACCGCATCAACGCGGTATATTTACGGATTCTCATGCACTGATCCCCGCTTGGTAGAGCTTGCGGATTAACGTCTCCATCTTCGGTACGGACACGGAGACGTCCCGAACGGCGTACAGCGAAACGATTTCCTTGATGACTTGACCGCTTGACAGTTCTCGGTCGTCGAAGGCGAGCTCATACGTTAGTTCATCCGTCTCAAACATGATCACACGATTGATCAATGCCGTCGGTAAAACGAACGGCACCGGTTCTTCGAGCGTGATTCGAAGTGTTCGCTCGTGACTGAACGATGCCTTTAACTGATCGATCGTATCGTCATAGATGATTTTGCCGTCGTCGAGGACGATCACCCGGTCACAAACTTCCTCGATGTCCTGCATGTCGTGCGTCGTCAAGATGACGGTCGTTCCCCAGCGATCACTCATCTCGCGGATGAAGTGACGGATTGTCTCCTTAATTTCAATATCAAGTCCGATCGTCGGTTCGTCGAGATAGACGACTTTTGGTCGATGCAGGAAGGCTGCGGCTAGTTCACAGCGCATCTTTTGTCCGAGCGACAGTTGTCGGACCGGTACGTCTAGAAGCGGTGCGAGATCGAGCTTCTCCCGAAACCACGCGAGCGTCTCGGCAAACTCTGACGTCGGCACTTGATAGATTTCCTTCAACAGCTCAAACGATTCTTGGACCGGAATGTCCCAGAACAGTTGCGTCCGCTGACCGAAGACGGCTCCGATTTGCGACGCGTTCTTGACGCGGTCGGCATGTGGATCAAGTCCGAACACCCGGACGTTCCCCGCATCCGGACGCAGGACACCAGCGAGCATCTTGATCGTCGTTGATTTCCCGGCGCCATTAAAACCGATATAGCCGACCCGTTCTCCTGGCGCAATCGTCAAATCAATTGCTTTGACTGCCTCTTTCGTCCGATATGTCCGGTGAAATAACGCTTTGATCGCTCCACGTAGTCCCGGTTCCCGTTGTAGGATTTGATAGTGTTTCGTCAGTCCTGTTGCTTTGACGGCATATGGTTGCATGTATTCTCCCCCTTTTGTGCAAACGCTTTCCGAAAACGTAGTATACCAGAAAAATCCAATAGTCTTCCATCTCTTTTGAAAATTTTTCTCGATATTCTGACGCTGTCGCGTAATAATAGATAAAAAAAGGAGTGGTCTGACCATGCTATTACGCCATATGACACATCGGCATCACATGAAATCAATCGTGACACGCGGTGGATTGTCACCAACATTCCAAATCGATGCACCAACAGGCTGGATCGCCTTTGAAGTGGATCCTCCAAGCGCAGCGTATCAAACGCACTTTCATCAATTAAAAAATGATTGGCAGGATGGAGATGTCGTTACACTCGAATTCGATGGGGAGCGGATGCAAGCAGCAGGCTTCGAGATGCTGCAATCGCAAGAAGATGACCGCAGTCACCAGGCAGAGAGATTAGGCGTATCCATCGAGGAAATTGGCTCGTATGCATTCATTCGCAATTTCGTCTCACTTGATTATCTCGTCGAGTCTTCACGTGAAAAAATCTCAGAGTATTATTGATTTAGTTGAAGAAATCTAATCTTTTTTAAAATATACGGAAATCAAGATATTTTCATACATCTTTAGGGTATCGTTGGCTATATAGAATAAATATTCATTGAATGAAACATTTTTTTGTAGTTATTTTTCAGAACTCATTTGAGAGGAACACGAATATGTGGAATATACTGAACCATCTAATCCTCAACGTCGCTCTGACTTTTTTCTTCGTGCTCATCTCCCTGTTCTTTTTTAAACGATTTCAGTTTCGAAACACGTTCGACAGCTGGTTGAAGAAAAATCTGTTAGTACTGATCCTTGCGACAGGTGCCGGCTACTGGGTCATCCATAACGCCATCACCTATGAGGGATTCCGTTTCGATTTGTCGATTACCTTGATCGTCATCGCTTTCATTTATGGAGGTATCAGTAGCGGCTTCATCACGACCCTCGTCTTCGCTTCCCTTCAAACGTTCGTTTTTGATTCCGCTCATGCCTATTGGCTGATCGGTACGTATCTGATCGTCAGCATCGTTGTCTTGTACTTACAAAATGAAGCACCGGATCGATTCATCTCGTTTCCGGTCATCTTCACGATTGCACTCATTCTCTGTTTACCATGCGTTCAACATGTTCAACCGAATGACGTGACAGCGATGACGATCTTTCTCGTCGGGAATGGCTGCGCTGGTTTTCTCTTGCACAGCATCTTGCATCAAGTCCGCTGGCACTTCAATCAAGTCCGGATGCATCGGCGTCTTGCCTTGACGGATACATTGACAGGGCTTGATAATCGACGTCGTCTAGAAGAGACCGTCCAACGGTACAAATCACAACAAACGGATTTTTCAATCATGATCATCGATGTCGATCATTTCAAACAGGTCAATGATACTTACGGTCATGACCGCGGTGATCATATCTTACGGCAAATCAGCTCTTTGCTTGCATCGTATTGTCCCCCAACGTGTGTGCTCGGACGATTCGGCGGCGAAGAGTTCATGATGTTGTTGCCGGAGCATTCGTTGCCGGAGACGCGTCGACTCGCGGAACAAATCTGTGAAGCCAGTGCCAAACGGACGTATGAGTTATCAGCGACAGAACCGCTGCAAGTGACGTTATCGATTGGTGTGTCTCGCCAAACTCATCAACCGTCTGAGACCCATAATTTTCTGCAGACGATCCAGCAGGCAGACGCTGCCCTCTATCAAGCGAAGAAGAGTGGTCGGAATTGTGTCTTTCATCATGACCCGTTACGTTAAAGAAAAAAAGTGCCCCCTCGCGTGACGTGAAGGGGGCACTGCTATCTGAAATGGAGGAACGAACGTGGAAATCACGAATGTCTTACGCTTTACCGATCGCGATGGCTTTCGACAGTGGCTGACGAAACACGCAGATCACGCGGCCTTCTGTTGGGTGATTCTCAGTCGAAAACAAATCGGGGACGGGTTACTTTATCTCGATGCCGTCGAAGAGGCACTTTGCTTCGGCTGGATTGATGGCATTGCAAAAAAGACCGAAGACGGTGAACTGGCGCAACGGTTCACTCCGCGACGAAAGAACAGCAACTGGACCGAACTGAACAAGGAACGGGTCCGCCGCTTGGAACGTCTCGGCTTGATGCAACCGTCCGGACGACAGGTTCTACCAGACATGCGCACTGATGCGTTCGTCATCGATGACGCCATTCAGGCGCGTCTACAAGAAGACCCGATCGTCTATGAACAGTTTAATGACTTCCCGGAGCTCTATCGACGGATCCGGATTGATACGATTCAAAGTGTACGCAAGGATCCCGTTCTCTATGAAAAACGTCTGCAAACGTTGATTGAAAAAACGAAACGGAATCAGATGTACGGTCAGTGGAATGACGGGGGTCGTCTTTTACTCGAAGATGTTCCGGAGACGGAATCAGAGGCTAGTCGGTCAGACCGCTAAGAAAATCTCTTCTAATGATTGGCGTTCGATCTGCACCTCGTAGACTTTGACGTCTTGTTTCGCAAGCATGACGAGTAACTCTGGAATATCTTCTTCCGTCGATAAATCAAGCCGTGTAAAATCATCAGCTTGCGACAAAAGCCGAGCGTATGCTGGCAGATGCGATGGCTCTAATCGCGGAACAGTCCGAATACGGATTTTAATCTCCTGCCTCATTGCTTCTTGTAAGGACGCAACGGTTCCATAGCGGACGATTCTTCCCTCCGTCATGATGGCGACACGGTCACACATCTTTTCGATCTCATTCAAGTTATGCGAGGTTAAGAAAATCGTTTTTCCGTCCGCTTTTAATGCAAGCAACAATCGCTGGATCTCGATCGCCGATTCTGGATCAAGACCGGACGTCGGTTCATCTAAAAAGAGTAATTCCGGATTTCCGGTGAGCGCTTGTGCGATACTGATCTTTTTCTTCATCCCGAACGAGAAGCTCCCGATTTTTTGTCGCTCCGTCCCGCTTAATCCGACTTGTTCAAGCAATTTTCTAACTTCTTGCTTCGTGATGCGAACTCCTGATAATCCTGCCATATAGTTAAGAAACGCACGTGCCGTCATATCATGATACAAATTTGATGTATCCGGCATGACCCCGATCCGTTGTTTGATGGCATCCAGTTGATCAGCGGGTTCACCGAGAAGTGCGACAGTTCCGCCTGTCGCTTGTGTGATTCCGGTCATAATCTGAATGCACGTCGATTTCCCAGCACCATTACGACCTAAAAAACCAAAGATTTCTCCTCGTTCGACCGTCAAATTCACTTCTCGTAAGACTTCCTTCGCACCGAACGATTTCTTCAACCCTTTTACTTCAATCGCTTTCATGTTACAAATCCTTTCGCTTTAACGTGAGATAGGAGATCGTCAAAAACAATCCACTCCATAAAACAGGTAACAGTAATAACGTTCCAGACATAATGACGGCATGGTACGGCAAGATGTATTGAAACGGTACCAGATACCATTTTTCTGAGAACGCTGACCAAAGACCGATGATCGGTACGACGATCCCGAGAAAAATACCGAGAAACATCGTCAAACCAGGCTTCGCAATCATCGTAGATAAAAAGATGTTGAAACTGGTGATATATAGGATGACGATAAGAACCGTCAGATAATCGATCCAGAACCATTGCTGCGCATAGAGCGAGACAATCAGAAAATTGATCGTAAGCGTCGCGCACCAGAACAACAATGAACCGAGAAACTTCTCCAAAACGATTCGCAGACGCGACGTCTTCGTGACCAGTAAACGAATCGTCCGCGTCTCGATTTCACGATTGATGATGTCGTGTGATAACGCAGCCACGAACAGAAAACCGAAGAACAGGATGAAGAACTTAATGCTTGAAGTATAAGCAGACGGTTGATTAACGCCAGCAAGCAGTTCCGGATGTCTCGTCAAATACGATGCTGTGAAGACAGACGTGATCGTCAGAAAAAGAATCAATAGAATCGCTTTGACGCTTTTGAAGCTGCTCGTGAATTCTTGTTTTACGATTGGAAACATAACGGACTCCTTCGGACATATTTTTGATTAACGCAAGCGTTCTTTTACTTTCGTGACAAGGACACCGAGTCCATATAAGGTAACGGCTGTTAAGAACATCGTGATGATGGTTTCCATGTGAATTCTCCTCTATGTAAATGACGTGTCATCTTACTCTACGCTACTCTTTGAAGAAAGTTTCCTTATTTTTCAATTCCCAATATTCTCCTCATGGTACAGTAAAAAGAAAAAAGGAGACGGCAAATGAAACGTTATACGATCACCTGTCAGCATCAATCCGTTCATATTACGGAATGGGGAAACGAACAGCTTCCGACGATCGTCTGTCTGCACGGACTCGGCAGTACGAGTCTCAGCTTCATCGAAATCGCTGAAGCGCTCGCGGACGAATTCCGTCTGATTGCGATTGATTTACCCGGTCACGGCAAAACACCAGCTTTCTCAGATCCCCTACACTATCGCATGAAACCCTTTACGGGCTGGATCGACGAAGTCTTACACATCCTTGATATCAAGCGGTGCTATGCCTTGTCGCACTCGTGGGGCAGTGTACTCTCGCTCTATTATTTGATTGAACATGCGGATCGTGTGCTCGGCACGATTTTAATTGACGGCGGCTATCACAGTAAACGACTTTACGGTCGTTCTGTAGAGGAAGAAGTCGCCTTTTATGAACAAGATTTCGAGGATTCCGTTTCAACATGGGACGAATTTTTGGATGTTGCCGTCTATGCTCCGGATGCACGTCGCTCGCCCTCCCTCGATCTAGCTGGTGCCGATCTTCTTCGGATGGAGCAAGGACGATACCACTGGCATGCGCGAGGAGAGACGGCTGCTGCGATCGTACGCGCGCTTCACTACGAGGATGTTCTTGATTTCCTCCCGGACGTTCCACCAGTGGACATTCAGTTGTACGTCGCTACGTTACCGACAGATCAAGCATCGATCCGTCAGCATGCGACGGATCTATTACATGAGATGACGCAAGCGACGGTCCATTTCGTCCCCGAGACAGGACATCTATTACACTGGGATCGTCCTGACGTCATCATCGAAGCGATTCGTCACTACTGGACGTCCGGAAAAAGATTGTCTTCCATTTGAAAAATGGTTTATTATGGAATTAAAGTAAAAAGGAGGGGTTCATATGTTAAAACGGCTAACGTTCGTTTGTGTGACCTTATGCGTCGCGATCGTCGCCACCCTTGTCGCTGCACGCCACTCAACTGGAAACACCATTTCGTTTGAAGAGCCGTTATCGGTTTACATCGCGATTGGACTAATTGTCTTCTTATTCTTACCACCGCTCGTCCTATCGTTTTTCGAACACCCTGTACTGAAGATCGTCAATGTCATTTATCAATCACTGATCGTTTTTAGCTTCGTCGGACTAATTCCGGTCGGCTTCTTGATTCCGAACGGTTCCTCGACGATCATCGTCGCCGTCCTCGGAACAGTCGCGAGTCTTGCCAGTGTCATCGTGACGGTACGAAGTCACTCGATGTTAGCTAACTATTCTTCTGACGTACGTTAATCTATCTTTCAAACTGCTTCCGCCATCATGGTAGGAAGCAGTTTTTATTTTTATGTATAAATTTATTTATCGATAAGCTCATTTTTATTAATTTGTTTTTCGTTAGAGTTGGGCGTATTCTAATCACGTAGCCAATCGGCAAACGAAAAAGGAGGAACACATCATGAGTAAAAACATCTTAATGGTCGTCACGAACGCAAAGGAAATGAAGGAAGGTCATGCGACAGGACTTTGGTTGTCGGAGTTCGCGGAAGCATACATTGAGTTCAAGAATGCAGGATATACGGTAACGGTCGCAAGTCCGAACGGCGGCGAATCACCAATCGACGCACGGAGCCTTGAAGACGAAGTTCCAGCTGAGATCCAAGCGACAGCTCCACTCTTGAAAGAGACACTTGATTTAAAAGCAATCCAGGACTTCTCAACATTTGATGCAATCTTCATGCCAGGTGGACACGGTACGATGTTCGACTTGCCACAAAGTGATGCCTTGAACAACGCCCTTCGGACATTGTTTGAAGCGAACAAGACGGTCGCTGCGGTCTGCCACGGACCAGCTGGACTCGTCAGTGCGACACTCTCAGACGGAACACCACTCGTCGCTGGAAAGACGATCGCAACGTTCACGGATGAAGAAGAACGCGCAACAGGTCTTGACGTCTACATGCCATTCTTGCTCGAGACACGCCTTCGTGAACTCGGTGCGAACATCATCAAGGCTGACAACTTCACGGAAAACGTCCAAGTCGACGGAAACCTCGTCACGGGTCAAAATCCACAGTCCACGATTGCGGTCGCGAAAGCCGTCATTAATACACTCAACTAATCGAAACAAGAGATCCTTTGGATGAAGGATCTCTTTTCATAGGAGGTCTTTTAGATGATTCAACTGATTGCCCGGATCGAAGCGCATCCGAATCAAGGCGAACAGCTCGCTTCTATCATCGAAGGTGTGATCGCCCCTTCGCGTGCCGAGGCAGGGTGCCTGACGTATCAGACACATCGCGCTATCGATGATCCGAACGTCTTCTACTTTTATGAACAATGGCGTGATCAAGACGCTTTCGATCAGCATGTCGCCTCACCACACTATCAAGCCTATCGAGCAGACAGTGCCAATCTCGTCGTTGATCGATACTTGACGTTCTTAGATGACGTATCAAAGTAATATGTAATTCATACAAAAAAAGTCCAATCCTCTCAGCATTTGCTTGTGGATTGGACTTTTTTCATACAATTCAACCTAACGCCTTAATCACCTGTTGCAAAACCGGATCGTGGCGCGAGTCCGTTCGATAGGCGACGTATAACTGATTCGTCGCGAATCGTTCCGGCGCAATCCGTTGTACTCGTCCAGCACTGACCGCTGCCTCGACGAGATAATCGGGCAAGACGCTGATCCCGTGTCCTGCTTCGATCGCTTTTAGTATCGCATCTACGTTCGGTAAGATCATTTCAGGACGGATCCCAGGTCGTTCTCCGAACTGCGTCTGATAGTACCGACGAATGATCGGTAACTCAAGTCCGTAGCTAATCCATCGCTGTCGGTCCATCCATTCCTTTAGATCCGCTTCCGGAACTTCGTAGCCGATCGGGGCGATCAAATGAAAGCGTTCGTCAGCAATCGGGACGTATTGGACGCCCGGTTCATCGATCCGCTTCGTTGAGATGATGAAGTCGAGCTCATTCGCAAGCAAGCGTTGCAACAAGGGAACCGTCAAATCAAAGACTACCGTGAACTGTGCGACGTCGAGCGGTAGCTTCGGTACGATCCCATGCGTGACGAATTCCGTCGGTCCCCCGAACTTCAAGACCGGACGAGGTTGTTCCCCTGCTTCGTACTTCATCTCAAGCGATAACTCCTCGAGCCGATCAATCAATCCGACGACTTGTGTATAGAGAGCTGTTCCCGTGTCCGTCGGAATCATTTGCCGTGGCGCACGGATGAACAAGGATGTCTCTAGTTCTGCTTCCAGTGCCGCGATATGCTGGCTGACCGCCGGTTGCGTCAAAAAGCGAATTCGGGCTGCCGCTGAGACGGAACGTTGTTGGTAAACGTGAATGAAACTCCGATACCATTCAAAATCAATCATGTGTGTTCTCCTTTTACTAGGTCTTCCTGAAAAGTATAGATTCATTTAATCCATAAGACAAATAACGAATAATTTAGTAAGTCATAAATTTATTTATCGGATAATGAAAGATGGTTTCCGTAGTATTTCATGAATTGTTGAACGCCAAGACAGACAAGTAGGATCAACGGAAAGAATTGCAACGGGAATAGAAAGAGGAGAAGCGTAGCGGTCACGAGTGGCTGACGCAAGACGACAGCACAACTTGCCGTGACGACAAGTGTTACGATCAATCCAGGCATGAACGGACTTAATTGGCTGAGACAGAATGCCAGGACTGTACTCGAAAAAATCAACGGAAATATCTTTCCACCTTTCCAGCCGCAGGAAAAACAAAGATGCGTCAATCCCACCTTTCCGATCGCAAGCAACAATAAGGCGCCGATTGACCATGAGGCTCCTTCCTTCGTAAAGTCTAGGATTTCATGTTCACCAGAAAACAGTAAGTAAGGTGTGAGCATGGATGCAAGACCAATCGCGATTCCCGCAATGAGTGCGAGAAGGATTGGGTTGCCGACGCGAGAGACCATCCAGTTCGTCACCCGCTCCATCCATAAGAAGAAGAGTCCGAACGCGATACCGAGGAGAATCGCCGGAAGGATGAACCACATGACAGTCGCATTCCACGTAATCGGTGGTATCTTGATTGCGAACAAGCGGTCATGGGGTACGAGGTGCATGATGAAACGAAAACAGGTAATTGCGACGAGCGTACAAATGCCGTAATAAAAGATGCGTTGTATCTTTTGCCAGCGTGACGTTGCTCGTTGCATCGGTTCCTCCTCGATCGCTTCAGAGACACTGACGAACGGGGCATGAAATATCGTCGCTAGCATCGCAGCGTATCCCGTCTGCAAGAAACTTTGCCGTTCCGGCTCCGTCAACCTTAGCCGGTCACCGATCCACGTCACCATTCCCCCTAAGATGCTGATCAGCGCAGCTTCTGGTCCTAAACTCGCTCCACACGTCAGCACGATCCATGCGGCAACGGCGTTTTTCCAGAGGGCACCGCGATAAGGTACACGACCTTCTTGCTTAAAGTTAGCAAGCGTCTCGTGCATCGTCTTCGGGTAATCCCCCACAGACTTTTGAATCAGACCAATACCGATACCACCGAGTAGACCGACGCCGAGTCCATAGAAAGATACATCCAGTACAGACGGTAACCACTCCCATACATAATGAATCGATGCGTTGATGCCACTTAAAAACAAGGCAGCCGTCAATCCGACGATTGCTCCGAGGATCAGACAATGCAAGAAGTGCGTCAGATGTGGTTTCATTTCTGCTCCTCCTTCTTCTTCTTGTCCCGGTGATATTGTTTTAGGGCCATATTGAAGTTCACGATGACGGCACTGAGAACACCGACGCCAAGCATGACATACACGATCGAAAACAATTTACCGAACGCCGTCTGAGGGACGAGATCCCCGTATCCGACCGTCGCGAGCGTCATAACGGAGAAATAGAAGGCATCCAGAATACTGAACTGTTCGACATTGTGATAGAAGACCGTCCCAATCAAGAAAAGTGCCCCGACCATGATCATCAATGCCTTTTGTTCTTCTTGCTTGAATAAGATACGGATGACATGAAAAAAATTTCGGATCAAGATAAAGAACGCCAGCATGCTCTTTCCTCCTCAGTTCCGTCATCACTGCATACGTTCATTAAACAATTTCTCTAGTTGGTCAGGATCAAGTTGATTCAAATCAGGGATCTGGATCAAGGTCAGTTTGACACGTGATAGTCCATAGTCGTCGAGCGACTGTTCCAGCCGTTCCCGTTCACGTGCATCATACCGTTTGCCTAACGTCGTCACCGTCAATTGCTGGCGTTTCTCGTCATAGCTATGCTGAACGACGAACGTCTCTTGAAACGTTTCCTCGACATAACGGTCAAGATTCGTCTCAAACAAACTGTCCTGACTAAGCAGATAGGCTGTATAGACACTTGGTATACTGATGAGACAGGCTAGCGCGATCAAGGAACGATTGATTCGTTTTGATGCCTGGATCCGTAAACTCTGATCCGTCCGTAAGAGCCATTTGACACCTAGGAACGTCGCGATCAAAATGAAACTACAGTTGATCAGGAACAGATAACTAGCACCAAGCGCGTAGGTCATGTTCTGATTCGCAATGGCGTACCCGACCGTACAGACTGGTGGCATCAAGGCGGTGGCAATCGCGACACCGGGAACGATATTATTCGCCCCTTTCTTGCGTAAACCAATCCATCCCGCGACTCCCCCAGCAAAGGCGATCAGTACGTCCCAAATCGTCGGGAACGTCCGCGCAATCAGTTCATCACTCGCTGCCGTCAAAGGCGAAAAATAGAAATAGACGGTCGATGTCACGATGCTGATCGTCAACTGGACGAGCAACAGCCGAAGTGCTTTCTTGAACAGAGGTATATCCGAGATCCCTAAAGCCATACCGAGACCGAGAATCGGATTCATCAGCGGCGAAATCAACATCGCTCCGATGATGACAGCGGTCGAATTCAAGTTCAATCCGATCGAGGCAATGAAAATCGCACACATCAAGATGACAGCATTGCTCGATCGAATCGTCAGCTCCTTGTCGATTTTATTTCTCGTCTCTTGCAGATCATAGACCGATGCTTCCATGAAGGCTCCACCTTTCCACCGTCGATCAATACGAGTCGCACCATTCAAGTCATTGGTTTTTATTTACCCAATTTTTAGTGTCTTCGCCTTATTTCCCTTATGAAAAATAATAAAATCCCTTTAATGAAAGGTGCATCGTTCATGAAAAAATTCCGCGGCAAACGCCGTTATTTTAAAAATCTCGAGCTTGAATTCAAAAGTTTTTCTTCTCCAGCCTATATTGATTCAGACGTTTGGTTTAACGACTGGCACGAACACCCTGACTTTTATGGACATGGCAACGCGAGTCTGCGCATTCGTAAAGCACATCTTCGGATCGCGTTGAGCGCTATGCAGGAAATGCAACAAAAACTAGCGGAAAAACAGATTGAACATCAGCTTTACATAACGATTGTCCTCGAGGATGCTTCACAAGACGCACTACATGTCCACACGACGAATCCGGACGGGACACCTTTCCCACTTGAGCGGATTCAGTCCTACCCTCTCGCTTCACACGTTCCAACGTGGGTAACGGAACTCTTTCCGGGCAACCGTTATACGATTCATGAATCACAGGAGGAATTGGTTGATTATACGGAAGAGACACCTGTCAGCTCGACCGTCACATTTTTTTACATCTTGCCAAACCGTTAACGATACGACAACGAGCTACCCTTTCCTGCACAGGAAGAGGATAGCTCGTTTTGTTCGGTTTATCTTATGGTAGCAAGACGACCTTGCCGAATTTACCTGCTTGTTTGAAGTACGCTTGGGCTTCTCGCGCTTCAGCGAGCGGGAACGTCCGGTCAATGACGGGCTGAATCGTCTGCGTCCGAACGGCCTCCAGTAATTTCTCATAATCATGGCGATTGCCAAGGACGGATCCTTGTAGGCGGATATGTTTTAAATAAAGCGTCCGAAAATCGAGCGACGTCACCTGTCCCCCGGAAGATCCGGAAATACAGTACGTTCCGCCGCGCTTCAGCAGATCCAGTCCTTGTTTAAACACCGCATCGCCGACGACGTCGAGAATCGCATCGACCGGACCGACTTCTTGCATGACCTGCTGATCCCAGTTCTGCTCACGGTAGGAAACGACCAAGTCCGCCCCGAGTTCGTGCAATTGATCCGTCAGCTTCAAGTCACCGACGAGTGCGACGACACGGGCTCCGAAGACACGTTTTGCAATCTGGACGTTGAGTGAGCCGACACCACCACTGGCACCTGTTACGAGAACCGTCTGTCCTTTTTGTAAATCCAATTGTTCGACCATGTGCCACGCCGTCAATCCACTGACCGAGAAGACCGCACTGTCCGTATAGGAGGCAAGGGGCATGTCGTAACAAAGTTCGAGCGGCCAGCAGACATATTCTGCGTATCCGCCGTCATACTCGGAACCGATGAACGATAAGTCCTCGGCACTCTGTTCATCAGCGATTTCTCCACTCGCCGTGAACGGGAACAAGACGACGTCGCGTTCGATTTCCGTCTCTGCGACACCGTCTCCGACTGCGACGATCCGACCGCTGATGTCTGAACCGGGAATTCGGGGGAATTTGACACCTTCTGCTTTCCAGCCTGATTCACTCTCCGCACCATAGGCGCCTTCCCGCATCCAAATTTCTGTATTATTCAAGGCGCAGGCTTTGATTTCAATCAGTACCTCCCCTTGTTTCGGTTGTGGTGTTTCTTGGTCGATATAGGCGAGCTTCTCAAGCCCACCATGCCCCGTTACGGTGACTGCCTTCATGTTTTTGCCTCACTTTCTTTCTTCCATATGATATCTCTCTTCTTTACCCGTTCGTCCTGATTTTAATATCCTGCTTCCGTAACCCGCTGTCTCCTACTGTAGAACGATTCGCCCTCGTTTAATATCTAGATATAATTTGTATACGAATTTACGTCTGGAGGAACGATGCATGAAAAAACGAGTGATCTTTATAGGTACATTAGCAACATTTACATTACTAGGTCTTGTTTGGTCTAGAGGCGGCGCAGATCCCGTCATGAAAGACAACTATCAACCCATCCCAAAAGATACGACGTATCGCGGTCAGGTCGCTTGGCCACTTGAAACGCGCGATCGTTCGATTGCCGGCGAAGCAAGCGGCGTCGCTGTTGCTCCGAACGGTGACGTCTACTATTTACACCGGGGTAGTAATTCATACGGGGATGACACCTACATCACAGAACCGACATTGATCGTGCTCGACGGAAAGACGATGCACGTGAAGAAGCGATTAGGCGCCGGTCTATTCAAGTCACCGCACGGTCTCGAAGTCGATGACCAAAACAACATCTGGATTACCGACATCAGCCTGAACCAAGTCTTCAAGCTCGACCCGTCAGGCAAAGTCTTGCAAGCGTTCGGGAACGCATATGGTCCGTTCACGGAAGTCGGTCTGCGCATCCGAAACGTCTTGCCAAGCATCCCCCTACATCTGGATGAAAAGACATTCGCTCGTCCGACAGACGTCACCGTCCTAAAGGATGGCTCGTTCGCCGTATCTGACGGCTACCGGAATAGTCGCATCGTCATGTTCGATCCAAAAGGAACAGTCAAATGGGAAGTCAATGAACTCGGCAAACAAGACGGACAGTTCAATCTGCCGCATGGGATCAGTAGCGACGATGAGATGAATCTCTATGTGTCGGACCGGGACAACGCCCGGGTCCAAATCTTTAATCGAAACGGCAAACACATCGATACGTGGTCGTCAAAAGAACTCGGTCGACCGTACGGAATCGAAGTCGGTGCGAACGGTAAAGTCTACGTCGCTGATGGCGGAAACTATTTAAATGGACAAAAAAAGAACGCGCAAAGCCAAATCGTTATCTTGAACAAACAAGGAAGGATTGAGAAACGATTCGGTGCATGGGGCAAAGAAGCGGGACAACTCCGGATTGCGCACGACATCGCGGTCGGTTCGGATGGAACGATTTATGTCGCGGAACTAATGAATGAGCGACTTCAGGTGTTTTCCAAGTGATGAAATATACCTCGCCTTAATACGTCAGCAGCCTGTCTCGTTATTAAATCGAGACAGGCTGCTTCATTTAAGATCCTTCCTGAAAATCACGACGTGCATATCCGACTTGACCGATGACAACAAGTAGACATGCTACTACGAGCAGGACACCGAACAGTAGTCCATCGAAGTCTTCCGTCGGTACTTGCGGAATCAATCCTTGGATCGCCGTATACTCCACCCATTTTGGTAAGTCGATGATTCCACCGAAATACCCAATAAAGAAGGAATAGGTCACGTATACATAGGTTAACTTGCTCCACGTTGGTCGCCACCCGATGAATAGAGCAGCCAATCCAAGAAACAGGAGAACTGATGGCAGATAGTTGATTCCGGCAATGAAAAAGTCAGTGAATGTCATGGTCGCGTCCGGTCCCATTACTGAAATGGCAGTAAAACCTAGACTACTGATGACGATGAACATCGAGATGAGAGATGACGCGACAACTAAACCAATCGTATTCCAGTACAGTTGCTGTCGTGAGACTTTCGTCGCGAACAACGGACTCAAGCGCCGACGGTCCTCTTCGGTGTATAACCGGTTCATGAGCGTAATCGGTAAAATCGCAACGAGGACCATCATGATCATCATGATCGTGCCGGTAAAGGATTCTTCAATCGTAACACCTGAAACCGTGAACATCTGCTGGATGGTTGCATTGCTGTCAATGAATGTCTGCATGTCTCCATAAATCGAACCATAGGCAAGAGCCATGATTAGAAAAGCGACCATCCATGCGATGATGCTTCCGCGACTAATCCGAATCAACAGACCACGGATCGATAACAAGGATCGATTGGCTGTAGCACGTCCCTCTTTTTCAGGCAGATACCCAGCGCCCATGTCCCGATGATTTTCAAGAACTAGAGCCACGGTCATCAAAATGAGGCTCACTCCGATCGCCATTACGAGAAACAGCCAATTGTTCTCCGTGAATGGATAGGTCAAATACGTCCATCCCAGCGGATTGAGCACTGATAGTTGGTCATTCGATACATCCGTACCGGCGCGTCCTAAATAAAGAAGACCAATCCATCCCATCACACCTGCCGTCGCACTAGAAGACGACGGCATGATTTGAGCAATCAGTAAGGCAAACGTTGCACCTAAGATCCCTGCAGCCCCAACCGAAAGACCGAATAGAGCTGCACCCGCATTTGAAAACGTCTCGACTTGAAAAGCAATCAACGCACCGCTGATCAGTATCGAAATACTAAGATTGATTAAAATCACTTCAATTAGAATAGCGAGTGAATTGGCTTGTCGTCCGATTTGAAAAGAACGCATCAACTCCGTCAGCCCTAAATCTTCTTCCTTCCGTGTGTGTTGAATGACATGGAGTGACGATAAGACCATCGACAATAATGCACAGAAGATGAGCATTTGATGTGAGAACATCGCGCCTAACGTATAGTCCGCTATTGAGACAGGCGTCGTACCGATCATCGAGATCATCGCTGGATTTTTCAAGGTTTCATATAATCCACGCAGACTATCCCCTTTCGCCATCTCTTCGAATGAAGGAATAAAGCCGACCGTAAATAAGGTCACACCGAACGTCCATATTATGATTTTTTTGCTATCCCGTCTGAGATACTGAGACAACAGGATCTGCCAACAGGTAAATTGAAATCGCATTCGTCTTCCTCCTCTTTATCATGTGCAGCACGTAGTATATACCGTCGTCATTTTTCGTAATGGCGCATGAACAGATCCTCTAGTGATGGAGGCACTGCTTCTAAATGAACTACTTCCAGTTTTATCGCCTCTGTAAGAACCGCATTCATGCGAGAAGAATCCATTGAAAATACTGCCTGATTTATATTGCGCTGCGTGAAGTCATGAACACCGTCCAAGTTTTTAATCAATGAAAGATCCTGTTTCGTCTCTAACGTGATGACCGATCGTGTCAAATGTCTCAGTTCTTGTAACGTTCCCGTCTCAACGATTTCGCCTTTTCGAATGATGACGACACGATCCGCTAGTCGTTCGACTTCGCTGAGAATGTGCGATGACAATAAAATCGATTTTCCAGCTTGTTTGATTTTTTCTACCTCTTCTTGAAAAACAGATTCCATCAACGGATCAAGACCGGATGTTGGTTCATCGAAGATGTAGAGATCGGAATCGACTGCTAACGCGGCAATCAGACCGACTTTTTGCCGATTTCCTTTCGAATAACTTTTCGCCTTCTTTTTTGGATCAAGTTCAAAGCGATCGATTAGAGCATCACGCTTCGTTTGGTCTCCACCACCGTGTAACTTCATGAATAGATCAATGATTTCTCCACCCGTCAGATTCCCCCATAATGCGACGTCCCCTGGCACATATGAGATTCTTTTATGGATTTCAACACTATCGCGCCAGACATCCTTCCCGAAGATTTCCGCCTTTCCCGCATCTCGTTTGATGATCCCGAGCAACGTCCGAATTGTCGTTGATTTCCCTGCACCGTTCGGACCGATGAAGCCAATCACTTCACCTCGTTGAACCGAGAACGTGACGTCGGATAAAGCTTGAAATTTCGAGAATTTCTTTTTAACTCCTTTTAGTTCAATAATCGGATTCATGTTTCTTCATTCCTCTCTTCATCTCTAAATTCAGACTTAAAACAAACTAAATCAACAAGTGTAGTATTAAACTAAAACAATCATTTTAAATAAAATACCAATTAATCTATTTTAGTTCATTTTATGTTTTTTATTTTTATCTGTAAAGATAATAATGTACTAAAATTAATTTGATAGTCCATTTCTAATCCATTACACTAGAGGGAGAAGTATTTTTTATAAGAGGTGAGACAAATGAATGGTTTTGAAAAACGAACGGAAGAAAAGAAAAAACAGATTCTCGATACAGCGTTTCGCTTAATGAATCAACAAGATGGTCATAAGACAATGACAGTCGATGAACTTGCCAAACAGGCAAATGTCGCCAAAACGACGATTTTCAAATACTTCGGTAATAAAGAGGCATTGGTCCAAGAAGTGTACAAACGGTTCATTACGGAGATGAGTACATCCGTAGAAGTCATCTTATCCAAAAATGAGTCTTTCGAAAAAACGCTTCTTGAAATCAGCTTCAATAAATTACGATTTCTGAAGGATCTCGATGAATCGTTTTATCTTGAGATGATGCAACAAATCACAACGAAACAGGATGATGGCTTGTCAGTATTAATGGAGAAATTCGCAAGTGATAGTCACGCGATGATGCTCGATTTATTTCACCGTGGTCGTAAGGAACAGAAGATCGACTTGAAGTATTCTGATGAATTTTTGCTACTCTATTTCCAAACACTTGCGGAAGGCCTGTCACATCCCCAGATTTACGAGCAACTCTTACCTTACACGTCGAATTTCTCAGAAGTAATCATCAAAGGAATTTCACCTCGATAAATACGGTTTGACTTGAGAGTGATAAAACCTAACTAGGAAACGACATCGCCTACGGTTTTTGAAAAAATGAATGACCTCAATTGAAAAGGCAGCAATGTTGCCTTTCTATATTTTGGTAAAATAAAGAAAATCCATCGGGGGTGTCTCATGAAACGTGGTCTAACATTAGCCGTTCTACTGATCCTCGTCGTTTGCATCATCGTTTTCGAACCGTTCCGTGGTGCGCCACCTAATCCCGAAGTCGAGGCAAAAGGAAAGGATGTTCCGACTGTCCAAGGATCTTATTGCTGGGATAGCTTACTCCGCAGTCAATGTGTCGATAAGACGTACCGTGACGGTCTTGACCTAGCAAAAGGGAAAACGCCAGTTACCGTCTCTGCTGGAGCACCCGTCCGTGTCGAATTATCTGGTGATCTTAAAAGCGTAAAACTATCACAATGGGATGATCAAAAACAGGAATCCCCTGTCGCTTTGAAAAAAGATCAGTTCAACGCCCCGACAGAACCTGGCCTCTATGCGTACGAACTAAACTCGCGCTGGGAACAAGGAGACGGACAATTCGGATTCTTACTGAAAGTGCAGTAAAAACAAATAACCCCCTTGATGTCATCGTACGTCAAGGGGGTTATTTCATCCTGCTTGGTGATAAAGTTGCAAAATTCCGAAGACGGTCAAGATGAGATAGCCTGTTCCGATGAACAGAAAGACTGGGCGAATCAATTGATCCTTCGGTTGACGCGTAATGCCTTCGAAGAAACAACTGATGATGAAACCGAGAACGAGGATTACGCTATACATGGAAAGGAAGATGACGAGAAGACCAACGAGACTCGGATTCGTCAACGAAGGTGCTAGACCACCGACTAATACGGCAAGCACAACTGTCCCCATTACGATTCCGATAAGTGGATGGATCGTATTTAGTCGACGGATCACATCATGACGTTTGACGAAACGCTCCACTAGAATCATCGCTGATTGACAGGTCAGTAAAAATAAGATTAAGAAATAGATTGCTTGCTCGACTGGACGGAACGTCGTGAAAAAGACAGCTCCGGTTAGAACAAGGAGTGGAGATATGAAAAAATCAAACGTTTCATTTCTTTCCCTCCTTTCGTACGACTTTCTTGAAAGTGAACGTGTGAGTATGACAATGTATCATACAACCTGTTACATCTTTTACCATTTAGTTCGCTTTTTCTAATTCTGATATCTATGTATCATTTTCAATAATTGTAAAAAATTGATAAAATTCTTTACGGTTTCATTCTGTATATGCTAGGATGAGACAAATCATATGAATTAAACGCGTCGAAGAGAACAGTACGTCATCTCGGCTTTTCCTAGAGAGCTCCGATTGGTGGAAAGGAGCATCAGCCATTGACCGAACCAAGCCTCTGAGCAGCACGGTGGAACCGAATCGGGGATATCGTGACGGGTGCTCCCGTTATCGAGCTCAGGTATTTGCCGTTTGAAAACGGTCGTACCGATGAAGGCGATACCGGTGACGGTCTCGCGAACATGGGTGGCACCACGACACGCACAGTCTCGTCCCCAAGACCAACGTCTTGGAGGTGGGATTTTTTTATTGGCTTAAAAAACAGTAAAAAGGAGTGTGTCATATGTCGAATTGGAAATACCCTGGATTGCTATTACTTGGTGTTGGTGTCTCGAACATCGGCGCTTGGGTCTACTTCATCGCCTTGAATTTAATTGTCCTTGAACGAACGGGATCAGCGTTCGCCGTCTCCGTTCTCTATATTCTGTTGCCGATCTCCGCACTGTTGACGAGCCTCTGGTCCGGTAGTGTCGTCGATCGGATCAATCAGCGCCGCTTGCTCGTCATGCTTGACGTCTCGCGTGCCGGGCTCGTCTTTTCACTGACACTGATCGATTCGTTGTATGTCCTCTATGCCCTCGTCTTTATCCTGAACATCGGCAACACACTGTTTGAGACATCGTCATTGATCTACATGACGAAGCTCGTCCCGGAGACGAGTCGCCAACGGTTCAATGCGTTGAAGAACTTTATTCAATCAGCCGGCTTTATTCTCGGACCGTCGATTGCTGGATTTTTATTTTTAATCGGTTCTCCGGAGACGGCAATCATCCTGAATGCAGGAGCGTTGTTGTGTTCTGCTGCCTTACTATTCGTCTTGCCCGACGTCCGCCAGGCAGAGACTCCAGCGACGTCCTTCTCACTCCAAGTGATTCTTGCGGACTGGAAAGAGACGCTTCAGTTTGCACGGACTCGGCGCTACGTCACGCTCGTCTACGCCTTCTATGCGCTGATGATCGTCCTGATGAGCGGACTCGATTCGCTCGAAGCCTCGTTTGCGACGATCGTGTTGCAACTGGATGAAAGCACGTATGGATTTCTCGTCAGTATCGCTGGAATCGGCATCATCTGTGGTTCTGCCGTCAATGCGATCTTCACGCATCGCTTGTCGCTCCGCTTCTTGATTCAATTCGGAGCACTGATGACACCGATCGGTTATGTGATCTTTGCCACAGCGACGTCGTTCCTGACGGCAGCAATCGGCTTTTTCTTGCTGACGTTTGCCCTCGCGTTTGCGAACACCGGCTTCATGACGTTCGCTCAAACGCACATTCCGGTCGAATCGATGGGACGATTCCTCAGTAGCATCCACGTCGTGCAGTCAGCTGGTGTCATTCTCTTGACGGCGTTGATTGGTTTCTATGCGGAGACCTCGATCCGCTTGACGTATACCGTCGCTGCAGTCAGCTTCCTGTTCATCGGTGGATGGATCGTTTGGATCGTCCAGGATCGAACGAAACGGCATCATTTTACGACGGAAACGGACGAAACGATCAAGCTTTCGTCATGAGAAAGGAAGGTATTCATGAACCTGACCGCAAAACGAATTTTCCTCCGTCCGCTTGACGTGACCGATGCACACGTCTTATTCGAACAAACCCAGGATGAGACATTACGTTATTTGACTGGTACGATAGCAACGTTTTCGATTGAACAGATTGAACAGCACATTCTTTCGATTCAAGCTGATCCATCGCGCTTCGATTTCGCTATCTGTTTGAATTCCGGTGAAATAATTGGTGAATGTTCCATTTTAGACATTGAGGCAGAGTTGAAACAAGCGGGCTTTCGTATTTCGATGCGTGCCCTCCCCTGGACCGGTCAAGGATACGGGACAGAAGCGATCGCGTGTATCATCCGGTTTTGTTTCGAGGAACTTCGACTTCATCAACTTGAACTTGAAGTGTTTTCGCATAATGAGCGAGCCATCGCTTCGTATAAAAAAGTTGGCTTTGACATCGTAGAAACGATTCCTGATGCTGTATCCTATGAAGGGCGTTCGTTCGACGAAATCATCATGCGGAAATGTAGCCCACTCTATGCTTAAAAGAATTACTCCTGATGTAGCACCTCCTTCGTGAGGTGCTTTTTCTAATCTATTAAAAACGAACATACCTAATTAACAGATTTTTTAGTCAATTCACTATTATTTGTATATAATGGAAAAATAAAAAGAAATATATGGATATGTACATAAGTGATAAGGAGGTCACATTACACAATTTTCTTCAAATCAAACGAAAGCGAGGAATAGTACATGCTGAGATTCATCTGGAATTCCTGGTGGCGCAATAAGGAGCGTTTCATCTTGCTCCTCGTCGGCGTCCTGATCGTCAGTACCGGACTGAGCTATTTGATCGGAACGACGCAAGCCAATAACGGAACGGTCGTTGATGAACTGCAAAAGCGTTGGGGATCGTCCTACGATATCGTCGTCCGTCCGGAAGGCAGCCGGAGTGTGACGGAAGACTTGAACCTGCTTGAACCGAACTATATGAGTGGACTCGACGGCGGGATCACCCGCAAACAATATGAGACGATCAAGCAGATTGCTGATGTCGAGGTCGCAGCACCAATCGCGATGATTGGTTATACATCGACATCGAGTAGCGTCGGTACCCATACGATTCAAGAAGAAGGGATTTACCGCTTGAAAATCAAGGATTCTCAAAATACGGGACTCCAAAACGAATCTTATACCATGACAACGTTTCTTGCTGCTGGCTGGGAACCAATGGGTGATGCAACGCGCACAGGCGTCTCCCCTTTAAAACTTGGTGAACAACCCCTCTATGACTACGGCTCAGAAGTCATGATTGCCGGAATCGATCCTGCTGCTGAAGACCAGCTCGTCGGTTTGAAAAAAGCGACCACTACCGGAACGTATAGCCGTTTCTTCAGCGAAACGGATCTTCCCGCTTCGTACGGTGATCAAGCGACGCAGATTCCGATTCTATTGAACTCTCGCGAATACGTCGATGCGATGCGCACCTATACATATGAAAAGGTAGAGCTTCCGTTCACTGCAACAGGCGTTGCAGACATGGTCCAAAAGATTGAACAAAAAGGTGGGAAAACATACCTGAGTAAACTACCAGTAGAAGAGCCTACCTCCTATTCGATTACGACTCAAGACGTCCAAAAAAAGTTGGTGGACGGTATCCTTAAAAACACCTTATCAACAGGCGATGCGAACAATAGTGATTCACTGTCTTCCATTACTTTGAAACCTTCACCGGTTGAATACAAAACAATTAAGAGTCCGTACGGTTCCCGTTGGCCCTTTACCTACCAAGTTCAACCAAAAGAGGTCGCCAAGGAATCCTTACTCTTCAAGCGAAGCATGTATCGCGAAGCACGTGAATTCGAAGGTGGTTTTAAAGGATGGAAACAAGTCCATCTCAACTTTATCGGTGTCTTTAACCCACGGGAGCTCGATGTTTCAAAGGATCCGTTGACTGAACTTCCAATGGAAACTTACTTCCCGGCAAAAGCACAGTGGGTCATGGATCAAAATGATCGTCCGGTCAATCCAGTCCGTGACGTCAAGCCCGCCAACGACTCCTATGACTTCCTGACGAAACCACCATCGATGCTGACGACACTCGATGCTGCCTTTAAGTTACGCGGGGATAAAGCAATTTCTGCGATTCGCGTCAACGTCAAAGGGGTCGAGACGATGAACGCAACAAGTGAGAAAAAATTGCAAGCTGTCGCACAAGAAATCGAGGATAAGACGGGTCTGATCACGGACGTCACACTCGGTTCCTCCCCGCAACTCGCCTTGACGTATTTACCCGGTCTAAAAGGAGAATCGGCACTCGGTTGGGTCCAGCAACCGTGGATCAAACTCGGGTCGTCGATCGCGATTTTCCAAGAGGCGAAAGTCGGAATGAGTGGCATCATCGCGAGCGTCATCGCTGTCGCGCTCGTCTACGTCTTCAGTTCGAACATCATCTTGCTCTATGCTCGAAAAAAAGAATTCGCGATTTTACTCTCGCTCGGATGGCGTTCACGGCAGCTATCCAGACTCCTCTTCCTAGAAGCAACACTTCTTGGAACGCTGGTCGCACTCATCGCCTGGGTGATTCTCGGATCATTTTGGATAACAGCGGATCACCCGATTGCCCTCGGACGCATCATCTTGATCGGATTGTCCGGGCTTTTGATCTACTGGGGCGGTACGATTGTTCCGACGTTACTCATCAGACGCATTCAACCATTTGAAAGCATGCGCTCTGGCGAAGTCTCAAAAGGACGTCGTTTCGTCCGAGCACAAAGTGTTCTTGGAATGAGCATCAACCAACTCGCGACTTACTGGCAACGCACGCTTCTGTCCATCATCGCAATTGCCTTACCGACGAGCTTGTTCATCTTCTTCTTGTTCATCACGTTCCGACTGAAAGGCGTCTTATATGCGACCTGGCTTGGTGAATATGTCGCGCTCGAAGTCGGTACGATGCATTATGTCGCAATGGGCGTCGCCCTACTCATCGCTATCCTGACGACGACCGAGATCATGTGGCAAAACGTCAACGAACGAAAGAATCAACTCGCCGTCCTGAAGGCAACCGGTTGGCGCAACGGTCAAATCCGACTTCTCGTCTTAAGCGAGGGAGTGATGACTGGACTCTTCGCTGGAATCGTCGGTCTACTAGTTGCCTTAGGAATGATTGGCTTCGTCTATAATCAGTTCCCATCCAGTGAACTCGGTTTCTTAAGTCTTATGCTCCTGATTCCGGTAACGACTGGTGTGTTTGGTGCCTTGCTTCCTGCCCAGCGTGCTGTGCGGATCACGCCGAATGCAGCCATCGGTGGCGTAAACGATAATCAACAATTGACCGAACGTCGCTTCAAATGGGCACTCGGTAGCATCGCTGCTACGCTCGTCATCGGAACGACGAGTTTATTCCTCCTCGCTGCACCTGAAACGAGAACGGCTCAAAAAGAAATAACGACACCAAAAGTACAAACGACCGGACAAAAATTAAAAAATCTCGCTCAAGATCCTGACGATAAGAAACATACTGCCGAAGACAACACGGCACTGGAGCAATTGATGAACGCAGGCGCTATTCAGACGTACCCGGGTGACCCGGCGGCGAAGAATTATGACTTCTCTGTTAAAAAGCTCGTTTCAACACCAAAAGAGTTAAAGCTCAAGGAGAAGTCAGGATATCGTTTCGTGACGATTCCAGTTTTCCTTCATAACCGGGATGAATTAGCTGCAGGTTCGTTTTCGTCGTATCGACCACAAACCTTCTCGTTGATTGCTCTTGACGGAAAAGAGTTTACTCCCGTCGATTATGTCAATCACGATAAAACGGCTTGGATAAATGCATTCAAATACATCAATTCGAAAAAATCATGGGTCGATCTTGTTTACCAAGTACCGGTTGACCAAAAGGTGTTCGTCTTGCTTGCAAAAGATGAGGCCGTCGAAAAAACGACGACCGTCAAGATCACGCTCGACGATATCAAAAAAGCGAATGCGTCAGCTACTAATCCTTCAACAGAGGAAACGGAAAAATTAAAAACATTGATGAGGCGAGGTGTCACGCAAACAACTCCCGGGAATCCGAAACACCAATCTGATCGTTTTCATGTCGAGGCATTGATTGACACACCAAAAGAACTGAATCTAAAGCAACGTGCTGGTTATCGTTTCGTGACGATCCCTGTCGTCATGCAAGATACAGGGGATGATATGGGAGGATTCATCACTTATCGTCCCAATCGGTATGCCTTGACAGACTTGCAAGGAACCGTTTATGAACCGATCGATTATGTGAATCGCAATGAGAAAGCCTGGAAAAACGGGTTTCAATATTTCGCACCGTACAAGTCACGAGTGGAGTTGGTTTATCAAGTACCCATCGATCAGAAGCGATTCGTTCTGTTCGCTTCTGATCCAGCTTTTCCCAAACCAACGACCGTCAAAATCGATCTGACAAAACAATCATTTAATCACTAGGAGGAATTTGACATGGGTCGTACCATCATTGAAAGGAATCGAGGTTTTGTCGATGCTTAAATTCATCTGGAATTCCTGGTGGCGCAACAAGGAGCGGTTCATTCTGCTCCTCGTCGGCGTCCTGATCGTCAGTACCGGACTAAGTTACTTAATCGGTACGACGCAAGCCAACAACGGAACGGTCGTCGATGAACTGCAAAAACGCTGGGGCTCATCGTACGATATCGTCGTTCGTCCGGAAGGCAGCCGGAGCGTGACGGAAGACTTGAACCTGCTCGAACCGAACTACATGAGTGGGCTCGATGGCGGGATCACCCGCAAACAATATGAGACGATCAAGCAGATTGCTGACGTCGAAGTCGCAGCACCGATTGCGATGATTGGGAACTACAATACGAATGCTGAAACGGATACCTATAATTTCAAAGAACCGGGCATTTACAAAATTTCGTTTACGGATATGCAAGATACCGGGCTAAAGAAAGAAACAGAATCTTATTCATTCTTTGCCGGAGCCGGTTGGTTCCCTCCTGAGAGTGACGGATTGAATCGAGATGTTTCACCGCAAGAATTAGGCGAGTTTCCTATCTACGGTTACGGGAGCGCAGTGATGCTTGCCGGGATTGATCCGGAAGCAGAAGCACAACTCGTTGGACTCGATCAGGCAACCAAAAAGGCTGCGCATAGTCGTTATTTCACGAAGGACGATGTCGTGAACGATTATGGTGACGGTGTTTGGGACATCCCATTGATCATGAACAGTCAGGAATACGTCAATGCTTCGCGGACCTATCGCTACGAGAAAGTCGATATCCCGCTCGTCAAAGATTCAATGGTTGAAACGGTGCGCAGTATCATGAAAAAAGGTGGCGAATCCTATCTCAAGACGCTTCCTGTTAAAGATACGAAGGAATACTATATTTCGACAGAGCAAGCATCAAAGCAACTTATTAAGAACATTCTCGAAGATAAGGTTCCGGAAAAAGCAAGTGGTAGCTTTGACTGGATGTTTTTAAAGCCATCGTCTGTCGAGTATCAAACGATTGCTAGTCCCTTTGCCAAACGTTGGCCGTTCACCTATCAAGTAACACCTCAAGAAGTCGATAAGGACGCCCTCATTTCGAAACGATCTATGTATCGAAAAGCTCGTCTCTTCGGTGACAACACGGGTAACCTTGATAAAGTACCGAAAATGCATTTGAACTACATTGGTGTCTTTGATCCGAAGAAATTGAACATCTCAAAAGACCCATTGACGGAACTGCCGATGGAGACCTATTTCCCGGCGAAAGCCCAATGGGTCATGGACAAGAATGAAAAACCGGTCAATCCAGTCCGAGAAGTCAAACCGACGAACGATCCGTATGACTTCTTGACGAAACCACCATCGATGCTGACGACGCTTGACGCCGCCTTTAAGTTACGTGGTGATAAAGCTATCTCTGCCATTCGTGTCAACGTCAAAGGTGTCGAGACGATGAACGCGACGAGTGAGAAAAAGTTGAAAGCTGTTGCTCAAGAGATCGAGGACAAGACCGGTCTGATCACCGATGTCACGCTCGGCTCCTCGCCACAGCTTGCGCTGACATACCTCCCTGGATTAAAAGGTGAATCGGCACTCGGTTGGATCCAGCAACCTTGGATCAAACTCGGTTCGTCGATGGCCATCTTCCAAGAAGCGAAAGTCGGCATGAGCGGCATCATCGCAAGTGTCATCGCTGTTGCGCTCGTGTATGTCTTTAGTTCAAATATCATTTTACTCTATGCCCGCAAGAAGGAATTCGCGATCTTACTGTCGCTCGGTTGGCGTCCACGTCAGCTCTCGAAGCTTCTGTTCCTAGAAGCAACGTTACTCGGCACACTCGTCGCCTTGATTTCTTGGACGATCCTCGGTTCGTTCTGGCTAACGACGGATCATCCGATTGCCTTATCACGGATCATCTTGATTGGACTCGCCGGACTGTTGATTTACTGGGGCGGTACGCTCGTCCCGATGACGCTCATTCGCCGGATTCAACCATTCGAAAGTATGCGTTCTGGTGAAGTCTCAAAAGGACGTCGCTTCGTCCGGGCACAAAGTGTCCTTGGGATGAGCATCAACCAACTCGCAACCTACTGGCAACGGACGATCCTCTCGACAATCGCAATCGCCTTGCCGACGAGTCTGTTCATTTTCTTCCTGTTCATCACCTTCCGACTGAAAGGTGTCTTGTATGCGACATGGCTCGGCGAATACGTTGCACTCGAAGTCGGCACGATGCATTATGTTGCGATGGGTGTCGCTTTACTTATCGCTATCCTGACGACGACGGAGATCATGTGGCAAAACGTCAACGAACGAAAGAGTCAGCTTGCCGTCTTGAAGGCAACTGGTTGGCGGAACGGTCAAATCCGGACGCTCGTCTTAAGTGAAGGACTGATGACGGGACTGTTCGCTGGAATCATCGGCTTACTGATCGCTCTTGCGATGATCGGCTTCGTCTATAACCAGTTCCCAACAGGTGAGCTCGGCTTCTTGAGTGTTATGTTGTTGATTCCTGCCATCACGGGAGTTCTCGGTGCCCTCTTACCCGCTCAACGCGCCGTCAGCATTACACCAAATGCTGCGATTGGAAGTGTCGCAACGAATACGAAAGCGACGGAACGACGTTTCCGACTCGCCTTATCCGCAGTTGGTGGTGCCCTTGTCGTTGGTGTCGCTTCCTTATTCTTCTTTGCTACGACAGAAGAAGGACCTGCGTCCACGAAACCGGTACAAACAGTTGCACCAACGGTCAAGACGACAGGAACGAAATTGGCAGATGTAAAAGACAAGAAAAAGAAAGCGTCCTCTACGAAAAAAGTCAATTCGAGCAAGCTCGATCAACTAATGAATCGTGGAGTCGTTCAAACCTATCCGGGAGATCCTAAAACAAAAAGCAATATTTTCCATGTTGATAAACTTCTCCTATCACCTCCAAAGGAGTTGAAATTACCAACTCTTGATGATGAACTATATGTTACCGTTCCCGTCATCCTTGAGAACTACAAGGATGAAGACGCAAATGGCGGGTATGCTATTTATAAGCCAAATCTATTCACGTTAGAGGATACAAGCGGTAATGTATACGAAGCTGTCGATTATGAGAACCGGAACCCAGACGCTTGGAAGGACGGCTATCGCTATTTCCCACCTTCCGCTTCTCGCGTCGATCTTGTGTTCCGTGTTCCAAGTGATAAAAATACGTATGTTCTTCTCGCGACAAGCGAAGCCATTGCGAAGCCGACGACCGTCAAAATCGAAGTCGATGCTGTAGATGTTACATCAACCACCGTGAAGACCGGACAAAAGAAACAGTCAAAGAAAACGAATACAGACGCCATCGAAGAACTGATGAATAAAGGTGGTCTTCAGACTTATGCTGGTGATAAAAATTTAATGAAAGAACGTGGATTCATGGTCAGTTCGGCGAAACGTGTTCCACTTAAGGATCTTCCGAAAGATAAACAAGCCGTATCTGTCAGACTTGAGATGCAGGTAAAGGGTGAAGATTCAGCTGACTCTTATATCGACTATAAACCCTCTTCTTTCCCATTGATTGATCGTCACAAGAAAAGCTACACGCCTGAAGAAACAATTAATCTGAACAAAAAAGCCTATTCAGAAAGCTTAGGTTATTACGCTCCCTTACACTCAAAAATTGATGTCATCTACATCGTACCGAAGACAGAAGATACCTTCGTCATGAACGTAAAAACAGGCTTCACCGGTTTTCTCTACACCGTTAAAATCAAATTATGATTGATACTTCTATCTATTAGATCGCTGACTGTCATATGACGGTCAGTGATTTTTTGTTTATGCTGACAGATGATTTTTACTGAAATCGTTTGTTACACTTCCATTTTTGTTAAGATGATAGATAGGAAAAGAATTGGAAATAAAAATACTTAAACGAGGCTTTACTATGACATATTTCATGTATCTATTTTGTTTGATCGTCTGGGGACTGAACTTCATTGCTGTCAAAATCCAAGGAACACCTGTCGCCTTGGAAGTATCCTTGACCTATCGATTAGCGATGACCGCTGTTCTTTTCATCCTATTCGCATTATTCGTTAAACGAACGAACAAACCTACCGCGACGGACATGCCTTTCATCGTCGTATTCGGTGTCTGTAACTTCGCTCTGAGTTACTTATGTCTCTATTACGCGACGATGTTAAGCTCTGCCGCGATCGTGACGTTGATTTTCTCACTCAAGGTCATTCTGACACCAATCGCTCTGCGCTTGTTTTTAAAAGAGACCCTCCATGCGCGCGTTTGGATTGGCGGATGTTTTGGTATCATCGGCGTCGGTGTCCTGATTGTTCCGAGTCTAGGCAGCATCCATGGACTGACCGATTTAAAAGGGGTCTTGATTGCCTTGGTCGGCACGCTATTAACAGCAGTGGGTGACGCCAGTTCAGCGCGGAACGCCAAGCAACGGATCAACCCGGTTCATGCCAATGCGATCGGATTCACTGTCGCGAGTTTAGTGATGGGCGCAATCGTCATGATTCAAGGAACACCGCTTACGCTCCCGACAACCGTCACCTATCTTTCTGCCTTACTGTATTTAACCGTGATTGCATCGTTTCTTGCGTGGCTGTTTTATTTGAAACTCGTCGAACGGATCGGTGGTGCGAAGAGCGGCTATATGGTAGCACTATTCCCGTTGATCGGCGGTGTTGCTTCAGTATTGATCGGTGAATCGACGCTATCTCTTCCTTTAATCATCGGGTGTCTATTTAGTTGCATCGGGGCTTCGATTGCTCTAGGGATTCGTCTGTTTCGGCAACGAAATAAAGTATTCAGCTAATGTCAATTCATGAACCGGAGTGATGAACATGTCTTCTCAAATCATATGTACGTATGATTTTTTAAATTCACCGAACGCTATTTCAAATGCTTCAGCAAGGGACATCCCCACCATTCTGTCGATTGAAGCGAATGTCAAAATCATCATTGATCATGCACTATATCTCGAAACATCGTTATCCATCTTCGAGTTTTATAAATCGTTGTATCGGTGGAAAAGATCGGTGACGCCTTCATTCATTCCTGCCTTTTATTATTATTCGGTGGAGTTTGACCATGATGAAGAAGGGGCAATCGTATCGATGGTCCCCTCCACGAATCAAGGAAATATTCAATCGATTTGGGGCGATGAACGGATGAACACTGTTTTTCCTCTCGACACCTTAGTGACATGCTTGTCTGATTTAGAAAGGCAACTTCGATTCGATCTTGAAGCGTACTTCGACATTCAGCTGGATGTCTTCATCCGTCACATTCCCTATTCGTCACCAAAACTTTAATAGAATGAGGAGACTTCTATATGCTTGATTTATCTCAGTTCCAGATCGAGCTTGATATCAGGAAGCCAACACCCTATTTTCAGTCAACACCAGAACGCCGTATCCGCTTTTTAATGGAAGACCTAAATGCTTCGCAGTTAAAAGAAATTCTTCAGACGATTTTTCAAGAAGACAGATCCATCCATCTTCTATTCGTCGCTGCGTACATTCATCGTTTTCGTCGTTATTCAGCAAAGGCACGAGTAGGCTCGTCGATCACGATTCGAAACTGGAAAGAGTATATCGTGGAAGATGAAGTAGCTCATAAAGGTGTCGTCTATGCACATGTGAAAGATATAGAGCTCAATGAAATCATTTCCTATTGCACAAAAGTCTATCGAGGGCACACATCAGCTTACATCGTCTTTCATGACTCGGATTTCCTTTTGTATGTGTCGACGGATGTAGTGGATGTTATTGGCGATGCGACTGCGATTAAGTCACTCAAGGAAACATACGCGGAACTTTACAATAGCTTTCACGACAAGTACGTCGAGTAATATTCATAATAAACCTAGATATGTAAACATAAGTATTAATAATTAATTTTTTTGAATATTAAGGTTCATATATTGAATAAATGGAATACTTAATTATGTTTTTAGCAGGAACTATTATCTATCCGGTATTTGAAAGATAATTAGGGTATTATATAACTAATACAAGTATTTTATTTACCACTTTCCAACATCAGTAATGCCTCGTTCATCTAAGAGAGGAAAGGAATTTTTCCATGATTTTCATTACGGACTTTTCTTCACCGATCGGGCAGCTCGTCAGCCAACGTATGCGCACGGAAGAACAGCCTTTTTGCATCGGGGTATCCGATCCACAAGCCGCTTCCGAATTATATGGAGAGCATTTTGACTTTCGTCGATTCGATGTCCAAGATGCCTCGACGTTCGTAGAGGCACTCGCAGGATGCGATCAAATCTTTCTCGAATTTCCTGCAAACGCGGACTTGGAGACATTCGAATATTTTATTCATTATCTCAGACAGACTGCCCTGCAACACATCGTCTACCTCTCAGCCAAAGACGCTCTATCCCTCCCATTCACGCCACATCATCGTATTGAAGTCGTCATTCGCCAAATCGACATTCCCTACACGATCATTCGTCCTAGCTACTACATGCAGCATTTAAACATGTTCATGCGAGATATGTTACGAGATCATGCACACCTCTTCGCACCGGCAGGAATTGGTAAGACGTGCATGATTGATGCCCGTGACGTAGCGACCGTCGTAATGACGTGTCTTGAAAACCCAGCCACTCACTTCAATAAAATCTATACGATCAGCGGTGAAGCGGCTTACAATTTTTACGAAGTCGCCCGGCTTCTCGGAGAAGAACTTGAAACAGAGATCATGTATACGAACCCGTCGATTGATTTTTTCCGGTCCTTTATGATGCAACATGGATTGTCTTACGAAGAAACCAATGAAATCATCAAACTTCATGTGCCGATCTTATTAGGTCTAGCGGATGAGACGGATAACCACTTTCTAGAACTAATTGGTGAACGACCGATCACCCTTCGGCAATATATAAAAGACCACCTATCCGATTGGGTAAATGAAGAGGAGGGCAAAGCATATGATTACTCATGAACGAGCACTGTTCGTTCATCAATGCATCGTCGATTATTATCACCGGCTCGGCATTCATTGTCAGGTGACGATATTCACAGAGTACCCATTGCAATTGTTGCTCGACTTCGACTCTCGAAGAGATGAACTGATTACGCCTCAACGGCGAAGCCTCTCCTGTCGGTACATTCGCGCACACCTCATTTCTGCTTTGATCACATTCGATGATTCCTACACGCATGTTTACATGACGAAAGCGCCCTTTTCCTCCATGACGCGATATTGTCTCTTGATTGTCTGAAATCATCATCAGTCAAAAATGAAAGGAGATGCGATCGTGCGGTTGAAACGTGCTACGGAACATGGCTTACTGACATTACTTTTTTTGGCACACACCTCAAAATCGATGACACGAAGAGGAGAATACGTAAAGACGAGAGATATTTCGCTTCAATGTAACATCTCGTACGAGCATCTTACGAAGATCATTTCAATTTTAGGAAGAGCAGGTCTTTTACGAACCCATGCTGGACGAGAAGGTGGTGTTCAACTCCTTCCATTGAGTCATACTGTCCGGGTCGGAGAAGTCGTCGCATTATTCGAACGTCCGCTTTTCCCGGGAACGCGTTATCAGGTACGTGCATTAGATCAACTATTAGATGTTGCACTGATTTCGTTCTTTAATACGCTCAATCAAGTTACGATAAAGCAATTAGCGGACGATTTACCACCTCACTTTTTCTTAGACATATCATGATTTACTTCTCATCAAACAGCAGTTCAGTCAAGTGTACAGGAAGGACGTTACACATGACGATTTTAGTAACAGGATTCACAGGAAACGTCGGACTAGCCGTCGGTCATGCAATGATGAAGCGACATATTCCCTTTCATGCGGCTGTCATCGATCCAGCAGCTGCTTCAGAGAAATTCGGCAATGCTTTTCACTATCGTCACCTGGACTACGCCGATATCTCAACGTTTTCACAAGCGTTAAAAGGCGTCGATCAACTCTTTTTGATGTATCCGTCCCAAGTATCAACACGACAGTTCCATCTCTTTCTGCGCTATTTGCGCTTCACCTCAGTCCGGCACATTGTTTATCTCTCGTTCAAGGATGTTCCAGTCTTTCCGCTGACACCTCACCATACGATCGAAAAAATCATTCAAGAGACCGGTATCCCGTTTACGATCATCCGTCCCGGATACTACATGCAAAATTTGAATCTCTTCATGCGTGATGACATCCGTTTTCACGAGCAGATCGTTACGCCCGCTGGTCTTGGGAAGACAAGCATGATCGACATCCGGGATATCGCGACGTTCGTCATCCATTGCCTCGAACATCCTGCTCCCCATTTCAATCGTGTCTATACGTTGCATGGCGAGGAAGTTTTCGGTTTCCATGAGATTGCAAGTCTGATGACGCTACTCTTAGGAAAGTCGATTCGTTACACGAACCCTTCGATTCCATTCTTCCAAATGAAGATGGTCCAAAAAGGATATCCGAAAAGCTACGTCAATGAAGTCATCATGTTACACCTCCCGATTAGTCTCGGACTCACGAAACGAACGAATCGTCAATTCCGCGAAGTGACTGGCACCGAGCCGATTCCCCTAAGTCAATATATTCTCGATTATCAAGCCCACTGGGAGAAGCATTGATTCCTCTATTCTTCGTAAAAGGAAAATGACTTCCTCAAAAGACGCTGATTGTTTCGTCATATGTTCCATTCTGAAGAACCATAGCTAGTTTCACTTCATTTAGGTTCCTCGCAAAATCGATATTACGCTCTTTAAGCGCTAAGAAGTCGTCTAAAAAAAGTATAGGAGTTCAAATAACTACTTTCTTAACCTCTATTCTTTCATTGCACCTAGTCGTCTCAAAGAGACACGTGTGCCTCATTCATAATCCCTTCATCCATTTGAAGGGATTTGATAGTTTATTGTGGAAAATGATTCTATATGAAGATTCTTCTGCATGATATATGACTTGATTGATTTTAATTACCGATTTAACACTATTATTTATTCAATAAAGGAGGAGCTGGTATCCTTAAATTCATTTTGATTGGCTCACTACTTGCCGTGGTTGCTTTTTTTATCTATTTTGAGCCATTCCGTATTGAACCCTACGACCCCGACGTCGAAGTAAACGGTAAAGCGATTCCAACTGTCCAAGGTTCTTATTGCTGGTCCAGTTTGTTCAGTGCACAATGTGCGGACATGATCTATGTCGATGCACTACACATGACTGAAAAAAGTAAACCCGTCATTGTCTCACCCTCTGAAAAGATTCATCTCTCGTTTGATCGTAAACCCGATACGTTCCAAGTCGTACGCTGGGATTCGAAAACGAAAAGTGCACAGGTTGCTTTAAAAAACGATATTCTTATCGCACCGTCTGCTCAAGGTACGTATACCTATGAGGTCGTTGCCGGATGGAATGAACACGGCGATGGTCTATCCGCCTTTTTGATTCAAGTCCGATGAAACCCACCCCACTCAAACAGGAGATGAATAACAATGCGTACAGGTTTTCGACTTTGGCTTCCCTTGCTCTCACTTGCCGTCTGTCTATTCAATGCCTTCGACTACGACGACAAAAATATCTTATTGTTTCTGACGAGCCCTGTCTTCTGGCTTCTTGAATCAAGATCCTTTCTTGGAACATGGCTAGATTCCTTCCATGTCCCGCTGTTCCTGATCTACATCCTGACCTTGATCAGTTGGTTCTTGATCGGCTTACTGATTGATGTCATTCTTTCTGTTTTGTTTAGAAGATCGTCTAGACGCATCCATGATTAACTGAGGAGGAAAATACATATGGGTCCAACCAATGACATGTGGGTGTGGGTATTATTCTATGCTTTCTTTTTCATCACACTTATCAGTGCAGTTTTTGTCGCGATCAAGCATCCATCTTTGAGAAAAGCATCGATTCGAGCGATGTTAGCCATGCTTTTTCTGTGTGCATTATTCATTTGGAACTCCATGTACCGTCTTGACATTACAGAGTTCAGACATTTTTACGAAGGATTGACGACACTGCGACCGTGGGCATGGATGTGTGTCTTCTTATTCGCCTACACATTAAAGTGGTGGTATCTCGTATTTCTTCACACCCGTCGTCCGAGTCCCTCTTCCCATGAAATGCAGCACTGACTTACGTTTCCGAAAATCTTCGAAGGAGCTATCCGATATGAAATTACATCGATTCGCATCTGTCTTTTGTCTTTCGACCATCGTTTGGACGACAGCGGGTTGTACCATGATGGAAGAACAAGCAACACCGCGTGTAGCAAAAAAAAATGTCGCGTCATCTGAACAAGTGAACACTTCCTCCAAGATAGCAACGACCGACACCAAGAACCAACAAGCAATCGAATTAGAAAAGCAATCGGAGCGCGTCACGTTAGGTCAAACGAAAACGTACGACCTTTCTTCCTTATTAAGCAAACACCGTGTCTCGATCGATCCACAGTATGCTTATCAAAACCAGATGTTTTACTTGGATCTACAAGAAAATAAGAGCACCATTTATACATACGATACGAAACGACAGCACAACAAAATCGTCCATGCGACGAAGCATGCAATCCCGATGATGACGGGTACAGGTGAATTTTTACTATGGGTCGAAACGGAACAACCGACGAAAACAGGTGTAAAATGGTCGATTCGTCAATTGAAGATTACGACGAATCAGGTGACGACGCTCGATGTCGGTGAAAGTCGCTTCGATACGTCCCCTCCGAGAATCGATGTTACGTCAACTCGGGTTTCCTGGATCACGCAAGAAGCGACTGCACAAAAAACGGTCTCCACGATAAAAACGTATTCCTTAAAAACCGGAAAGATCACACCACTCCAGTCCTTCATCTTAAAAACAGGAAAGGTACGAGACGGTCTATTCACATACGAGCACCGCGATAGCGATGACGGCGTGACCTTATACACGTCTCACTTTAACAACGGAAAGAACGTCCGTGTGCTTGAGACGCTGGATGGTGCCTACAAAAAAGAGATATCCGGATTAATTGATTTCAGTCGCAGCGGTACCTATCTCGCTCTTGGAACAGAAGGCGACGCCATATTCCAACCCATCGGATTGGACGAACAGACGCTGAACTATTCCGCTTCCAGTGCCCAGACGACGATCGACGGCATTCAGTTCCTCTCAAATACACAAGTCATCTTCCGCGAAGGCATCCATCAGTTGATGTATGCGAACTTAAAAGCGAAGACCGTCGCTCCTCTGACTAACTTTGAAGAGTTGGTTTCCATTCCTCTTTACCATGACGGTGTACTGGCGTACAGCATCACGAATGGAACGAAAACGACGTACCATCTTGTAAACTTGAAAGCTTCAAATTACTAGACACGACAGTAAAAAAGCTTTTAAATCGTTTAAATCAAAAAATAAAAAACGATAACAAACTAAATGTAAGCCTAGATCAACTCAATTGGGAGAACTAGGCTTATTTTTAAGTTCTATATTTTAATAGTAGCTATTTTTAAAATCCGAACGACATTAGAACATTACGTTAAATATAAATCCAATATATCCGATACTTATTTGAAAGCTATTTAAACATAAGGGAGGAAAAATCTTTGCGTACAACTATAAGTTATCCCTTCCTTCTGTCCATCGGAATTGGTTTATTGTTTTGGTATGGGAACCATTTTTTTGAAGGATCTGAATGGATGCGATTGGTTCTATTAAACACGGTCCAGTTGTTCGTCGGTATTTTAAGTACGAGTTGGATCATAAAAAGTTATCTCAAGAATGAATCCGCTAGACGTTTTTGGATGTTTTTAGGTCTTGGAACAAGTTTTTCTGCCCTTGGCACACTTGTTTGGATCATCTTACTTGTTACGAATCATGTCATAAATACACCGGACTTATCATCTTTAACTTGGGTCTGCTCTTACTTTTTTTACTTTGCTGCCCTGTTAAATCAACTTATGAATCAAACGAGAAAATTTTCAAACTCGGCATTCTTCTTTAATACAATGATTTATATGATAGCCGCGACTTCAATTAGTTATCATTACCTGCTTTATCCGCTTTATCAGATTAATCAGCAGTCTTTGTGGTACATCGCCCACACGTTTCTTTTCCAAATTGCCGATTTAGGAATTCTTTTTTTTATCATCACGCTTTATTATTTAATTCTATTCAACAAACGAAATGCATATTTGACTTATCTCATCATCGGTTTATTTTTACAAGTCATCGGAGATATCACTTTTGCACAATTTACAATTAAGAATAGCTATATATCAGGTGGCAGTGTCGATTTGATTTGGACTATCGCATTACTATTTATCGGTTACACCGCTCGATATCATGAAAAAGAGCCTAGACAAGGAAATATGATTGATCCATTTGCTCTTAATGTCTCAACTAAAAAAGAATTTATCTTTCCTTATTCGAGCATCTTGATCCTCTCCATCCTAATGATGCAAAGTTATGCCTGGAATTTAAATGCCTTAAGTACAGGATGGATCATGATTTTTTTTCTTATCATCATTAGACAAGCTTTTACTGTCATGAAAAATAGTGAATTATTAGCTGAATTAAACCAAATCGCATATATCGATCCATTAACGAGCTTAGGTAATCGTGCATCATTTTTACAAGACACCAAAAATAGCCTCAAAGATGAACACGCACCGCTTGCCTTCATATTGCTTCAAGTAGAACGAGTGCGGATGTACACAGATATTTTCGGGCATCATGTTGGAGAACAGATCATGAAAGAAGTATCTTTCCGCTTAAAACATGTACTGAAAGAGAATTTTAAAATGTATCGGTACAGTGAAGATGAGTTTATGATTGTGCTTCTGAAAACAGAGAGATCTAATATCACTGTTGTGAATGAAAAGATACTTATTCATCTTGCAGCTCCTATCCGTTTGAAGGAGCTAGAATTGAATATTGTAGCGCATGGTGGTGTCAGTGTATTTCCTGACCAAAGTTTGACGATCGAAGAAATACAGGCTCATACAGCTGAAGCTCTTTATCAAGCTAAACAGAATGGAAATTACGCATTTGTTTCCTATGGAACTGAACTTCAATCCAACTTAGTACGAAAGCTTGAAATTGAATCTTATTTACGAAATGCGATACGTGAGCATCAATTGAGCGTCTACTATCAACCTAAAGTCAATCTTCGTTCTGGGAGAATCGTTGGTATGGAAGCATTGCTCCGTTGGCATCATCCAAAGTTAGGGTGGATTTCACCAGCTGAGTTCATCCCAATCGCTGAAGAAGCAGGTCTGATCAATGAAATCGGAGAGTGGGTCCTATTCACTGCGACTTACCAAAGTAAACAACTTCAGCTTTTAGGATTTGAACCCTTACTTCTATCGGTCAACGTTTCTGTTCTTCAATTTCAGAGTCCAAACTTCTGCCGGCGTGTCATCGAGATTCTCGAGGAGACATCTCTTGACTCGCAGTGGCTCGAACTTGAGATTACAGAGAGCATTGTTCAAAACATCAAAGAGAGCGTTTCGATTTTGCAATGTTTGAAGACCTCGCAGATTAAAACATCCATCGATGACTTTGGAACAGGGTATTCGTCTTTGAATGTACTCGAGCAACTTCCGATTGATACATTGAAAATCGATAAGTCATTTATCGATCGCCTGCTTTCTAATCAAAAATCGCCTATGGTCAAGACGATCATCGAGCTCGGCTTGAATCTTAATTTAACCGTCGTAGCGGAAGGAATCGAAACGATTGAACAAAAAGAGGTTCTTACTTCTTACGGATGTACGATCGGTCAAGGTTACTTATTCTCTCGTCCAATCGATTTTGACGCATTTGTTACATTGCTTCAAACACAAGATGTTTTGAAGACCACATCTCTCTAAAAATTTTAAAGTGCATGCCGTAGATGACGTTTGATCATTTATGTCATGCACTTTATGATGGCGACTTATTTTTCTATCTTGATCTTAAGGAATAATTTTAAGATGCTCTGCTGATAAACCAGTATAGACCTGTTTTATAAACAAATTCTTTTCAAAAAATAAGCTCATTGTATACTAAGTGAATATGATAAGAAGGAGTATAAGAATAGCATGTTTAAACAACCTAAAAGCTTTATCCTCATCATTCTACTTTATGCTTTAGGCTATTATGGATGGATTGTCACTTTTTCTGATTCTCAATTTCTTGAAGCACTAGGGGGAAATATTTTTTCAATTGCAGGATTGTTGATCGCCCTTCTCTACTTGAGGATTGCTATCAAATGGGCTGATTCAAATGATCGTAAGTTCTGGTTACTTATCACTTTCGGCACCTTTTGTTATTTAATCGCCGAATTGATTTGGTTTTTCACAGAAAATATTTTTCACAAAAACGTGGCGTTTCCAGGATGGCCAGACGTGTTTTACATTCTACAAGTTATCTTCCTGCTTTACGCTCTGATTTACAAAATTTTGAAGGATGCAGCTATACAGCAACGCATTTCATTTTTATTCGATGTCATGATTATTTTAGTCGTTGCGAGTACCTTCTCTTGGCACTTTTTAATCGAGCCTATTTTGGATACGAGTGCGGCAACCATGAATGCTCTCATTGTCTCCCTAATCTACCCTTTAGGAGACTTGGGCATGTTAGTCGCCGCTTCCTTTTTATTCTTTAACCTTACGAGTAAGGATAAAAGTTTATCTATGTATCTCATTATCGCAGCCGTCACGATACAAGCAATCGCTGACTCTGTTTACTTGTATTTGATTGCTCAAGACACATACATCTCAGGTAGTTTAATTGATCCTCTGTTCATCATAGCAATGATCGTTTTAGCTTTTTCAGGTCTTCAACATCAGCCAAATACTATAAGTACAACGTTAACGACTCATCACGAAAAGTTAAATATTTTTCAAATGCTCACGCCTTATGGGGGAGTCTTGATTCTGTTCGTCTTCATGGGATTTCACTCGCGTAGTTTCGATATCGTGACAGTAGGTTCAGGACTTTCCATTTTACTCGTCATTACCCGGCAAGTCTTAATTATTATCGAGAATCATAAATTAGTCCGTCGCTACTACGATCAAGCACAAACGCTTGAATTAAGTGAAGAACGGTATAAATCCTTGTTCGAATATCATCCAGATCCAGTGTACTCAACTGACCTTAAAGGTCAATTTGATAGTGCGAATACTGCCTGTAGCGATCTTCTCGGCGTCTCTAAGACCGACTTGATGGGTCAAAATAGCCTTCGCTATGTCAAAGATACACATCGGATGACGGTCGCAGAAGAACTAAAGGAAGTATTTAAAGGTATGCCCCGAAGTTATGAGACCGTTGTTGAAAATGCATTCGGTTCCAGTATGTATATGAACATCACCAATGTTCCAATCATCGTCCAAAACGAAATTGTTGGAATCTTCGGTATCGGTAAGGATGTGACTGAAATAAAGCGAAATGAACAACGTATTCAATACCTTGCCTATCATGATGCGTTGACAGGATTATTCAATCGCCTTGCGTTCGAAGAACGCCTGTTAAAGCTCATTAAAAGTGATTCTTTTCATCCTCCATCAAATGTGTCTTTATTTTTCATGGACTTAAATCAATTCAAAGCAGTCAACGATACTCTGGGACACGATGTCGGTGACCAATTATTGAAAGCGGTCGCTAGAAGACTACAATCATTCGATGCGGATTTTGACATGATGGCACGGCAAGGCGGTGATGAATTTACATTACTTTTAAAGAATGTTAAATCATACGAACAACTTCATCGTATTGCAAATCAGTTGTTGAGCACGTTACAAGCACCTTATGAGATTGTCAATCATATGATTTCTTGTCCGCCAAGCATCGGTATCTCCTGCTATCCGACGGATGCCTCGAGTATGCTCGAGATGCTACAGCACGCGGATCTCGCCATGTATCGCGCAAAAGACATTCCCTCAGGAAGCTACGTTCTTTATAATGAACTTCAACATATGCCGAGTTAAAAAAACTTATTTGTCTTGGATATAGACTCTTTAGAATATGAAACCAGCACCTGATTATTTATCAGATGCTGGTTTTTATTAATTGATATTATATTTAATAAAAATAGTGGTTCGCTAATTCATCTTAAAATGTAAGAAGAATACAGTTATGAATGTAAACATTCGTCAATTGTCTCATCAGGAAAATCCTCCGATGAATTTTTTGCTAGTGGCAGAACCCTCATATAAGATAGTCAAACGTCTAGATTTCGAATAATCGGTGTCGATACGAACTACTTCTTGAGGCACTACAAAAAGGAAATCATTGAAAACGGAATCCGGTGCACGGATATGATCCGATTATCTCAAAACCTATGAAAATTCAGCATCCTTTTTTGAAAAGCATGATCTTATCGTTTGTACCAGAATCCATCTATAAAACTCCATTCAAACTCTTTGAACAATCATGATTGATGCCTTGATAAACGATTCACCTCAAATAATATTGCAAAAAATGTATTCATACCCCATAATATGAACATACGTTCTTATTATAGGGAGGTTCATCATGCAGCACCTTCAAAAAGAAATGACTCATCCGGTATCGTTACCCACTATGAATCCGCTTATTTGTCTCTCCATCGATTCATCCATTATTCTTCACAATGATACTTCCGTTACTATGACTTATAAAATGGACGTCATGTTATTCATCGCTTTACGGGAAAGATTATCCTTAAAACTGCTTCCTCCCCATCATTCCGGTGGCATTACAGAACTTGTCTACATAGAAGAAGTCGACTTCGAGAGTCGACAGTTGACGCTATTTCATGTGAACGATTCGTCATTGTCCTATCATCGCTACGTCGAAAACGATTACTTACTCTCCGAACAGCCTCAACTATTACTTAGCATAATGTGAGTTGAAACAAAATGATGACGTCAAAAAAGGTTGAATCCATTTCGATGTGTGAAGGGATTCAACCTTTTTTCGTGCTTCTCGGCAACAATGCTATTCCATTTAACGATACGAACGTTCAATCACAAAGTTTGTCTTATCCCCACGGAAGTAGGATCGTGAATACTCAATGATCTGACCTTCCTGATCCTCTGTCACCGTCTCGATATAAAAACACGGCGCATTGACCGGACATTTCAGATGACTACTGATGGCTTCATCCGCTAAGACGATTTCGAGTGACTCCGTCGTTTTCGCCACTTGGATATCGAAGACCTTCGATAGCGTATCAAACAACGAATGTTCTGCTTGTTCCTTCGTAATTCCTGGAGCAATCGACCAGGGGATGAATGAGATCTCATATTGTGTCGGTTCACCGTCGGCATGACGAATCCGTTCAATCTTCTGGATGGGCGCTTGCTCTTCTACAGGAAAGACTTCCGTTAGGACGTCGGTCGCAGAGACGACGGATAATTGAATCAACGACACCTCGCCCCGCTTACCTTGCACCGCTAACTGAGCGGCGTAATTGTTCGGTGTATGCGACAAGGTCTGCCGAACTTTTTTACCGGCGACGAACGTCCCACGTCCTTGCTGTCGAATCAGATACCCTTCAAGCGTCAACTGGTTCAATGCCCCCCGAACGGTCGTCCGACTAACATCGAACTCTTCACAAAGTACATACTCCGTCGGGAATTTTTTCCCTTCTTCGTAATAGCCTCTCTTGATTCGCGACAGTAACTCTTCCTTGATTGCCGTCTGTAACGTCGATTGCGACATACCCCCACCTCTTCCTCTAATCCTTTGTGCCTTTATTGTGATACAGACATCATACAAATGCAAATACAAATCATAATTTGTTTTATTTGTATTTTTATATTGCTCTAAGTTGTATTATTTGTTACATTTGTTACAACAAAAAGAAATCGCTTTCATAAGGAGGAATTCACAACATGCCACTCAAGGTCGTCATCATCGGTGGAGGCTCCAGCTATACACCGGAAATCATCGAAGGATTCATTCTGCGTCACCACTCCTTTCCGGTCGATGAGGTCGTGCTCGTCGATATCGAAGACGGAAAAGAAAAGCTCGAAACCGTTGGGAAACTCGCACAACGGATGATTGACAAGTCTAACGTGAAGATCGCACTTCGTTGGACACTCGATCGAAGAGAAGCGCTCCGTGGAGCCGACTTCGTCTCGACGCAAATCCGAGTCGGTGGTCTTGCGGCCCGTGCGCTTGACGAGCGCATCCCACTGAAGCATGGCTTCATCGGTCAAGAGACGAATGGCGCTGGCGGTATGTTCAAGGCGTTTCGGACGATTCCCGTCTTACTAGAGCTCGCTGACGAGATGGCGGAACTCTGTCCCGAAGCCTGGTTAATTAATTTCACCAATCCTGCAGGGATCGTGACCGAAGCACTATTGAAACATTCCAAGCATCAGAAGGTGATTGGTGTCTGTAACATCCCGTTCAACATGCGGAACTCCGTTGCTGAAATCCTACATGCTCCCGTCGAGCACGTCTCGATCGAATTTATCGGGTTGAATCACTTCATCTTTGGTCGACAAGTCACGGTGAATGGTGTCGACCGCACAGAAGACGTTCTTTCCGCATTGCGTCAAGGGAACGACTACTCACCAGCGAATATCGTCGGACTCGGCTGGTCGGAGTCGTTCCTGAATTCAATTAAAATGTTGCCGAACCCGTACCATCAGTATTATTTCCAAACGCGTGACGTGCTCGCTAAAGATTTACAGGCTTACGAAGAGAATGGAACACGAGCCGAAGTCGTCCAAGAAGTCGAGCGCCGACTGTTCGAGCAATACCGAGACGTATCGCTCGATGTAAAACCGAAGGAGCTTGAGCAACGCGGTGGAGCCTACTACTCGGATGCAGCGTGTAACTTAATGGACTCGCTCTATAACGACCGTGGTGATATCCAAACCGTCAATACGCTGAATCAAGGAACGATCCGTGACTTACCGGAAGATGCGGTCATCGAGGTCAACGCCGTCATCACAAAAGCCGGACCGCGACCTCTGTCGATCGGTAGCTTACCACTCCACGTGCGTGGACTGATCACGAACTTAAAGACATTCGAGCAACTGACGATTCAAGCCGCCATCTCCGGGAAGTATGAGGATGCTTATCTCGCTGCCCTGATGAACCCATTGATCCAAGACGAAAAACGGATCGACGCTTTACTTGAAGAGCTGTTTCGCGCGCATCACCCGTACTTACCCCAATTCCAACTTAAGGAGGTTCTCTCATGAACAAGTTCATTGAAATCGCCGGACGGATCGGTTCCCAGCGCCATCTCGTCGCCATCCGTGACGGGTTCGTCTCCGTCATGCCGCTCATCATCGTCGGTTCGCTCGCGATCCTGATCAATAACTTCCCTGCCATCCAGCTCGGCAGCTGGTCGCTCGACTTCGTCGGCTCGATGAACAACGCTTTTGGTGAAGGCAGTTGGCAACGGCTCGGCGGAAACATCTGGAATGCCTCCTTCGCGATCCTCGGCTTACTAGTCGCTTTCTCGATTGCCTATAACTTGGCACGGTCCTACGATATCGACGGTCTTGCCGCTGGTATCCTGTCGATCGCATCTTACGTCATGCTTGTTCCGGTCACGAAAGACTGGGGACTTAGCTTTGCTTGGCTCGGCGCACAAGGTTTATTCGTCGCCATCATCGTCTCGCTCTTCGTGACGGAAGCGTTCCGCCTTCTCATCCATACGAAACTGACGATCCGGATGCCGGACGGTGTGCCCGGTGGTGTCACCCGATCGTTTCAAGCGTTGATTCCTTCGATGATCATCTTGACGGTCGTTGCTGCGATCCAGTTGTTCATTCAAATAAAACTCGAGCTCAGCATCTTCGAAGTCATCTTCAAGGCAATCCAGCAACCGCTTCAAGGTTTCGGAGATTCGCTCGCTGCCGGTCTGATCATCGCTCTGTTGAACCATGTCCTCTGGTTCTTCGGATTACACGGCACGAACATCATCGGTTCGGTCATAGAGCCGATCTACCTGCCGCTGATCGAACAGAACTTAGCTGCATTTCAAGCTGGCGCCTCCGCCTATGACGTCCCGTACACGGTAACGAAACCGTTTCTCGATGCGTTCGTCTTCATGGGTGGCTCTGGTACGACATTGTCACTTCTACTCGCCATCTTCATCGTCGTAAGGAAACAACGTAATCATCCCTATCATCAAGTCGCTAAGCTATCCGCTCCAGCTGGTCTGTTCAACATCAACGAACCGGTCATCTTCGGCATGCCGATCGTGCTCAACCCGGTCATGTTGATTCCGTTCATCCTCGCACCGGTCGTCTTGACGGTCGTCTCATATGTTGCACTATCAACCGGAATGGTTCCAAAGACGGTCGCCATCGTACCATGGACGACACCACCGATCATCAGCGGGTATCTTGTCACCGGTGGCAGCATCCGCGGTGTCCTGCTTCAGGTGTTCAACTTGACGCTCGCGACGCTCATTTACATCCCGTTCGTCGTAGCAGGAGCTCGCGCCATGACTGCCGAAATCAATCGAAACAAAGACAGCATCCACGAAGGAGAGAAAATCAGTTGAAGACAGAATCAATCCAACAACTATCGTTCATGATCATCTTACATGCCGGAAATGCACGCTCGAGTGCTTTTGAGGCGATTGCTGCTGCCAAACGCAGTGACGAAGCACTTGTCCAAGCGAAACTCGAGGAAGCAGAGACTTCGTTTCTTGAGGCACACAAACTACAAACGGAACTTTTGCAAGAAGAAGCACGAGGAACGAGCAACGAGATGAGTGTCCTACTCGTCCACGCTCAAGATCATCTGATGACGGCGATGACGGTCAAGGAACTGGCGACCGAGATGATCGACATGATCACTAAAATCAATCGACTGGAGGAAGCGAAATGAATATCTTACTCGTCTGCTCAGCAGGCATGTCCACTTCAATCTTGGTAGAAAAAATGCGGACGGAAGCCGTAGCACGAGGGCTTGACGCAACGATCGAAGCAGTACCCGAATCGCGACTAAAGGAACATACGACGATGGACGTCATCTTGATCGGTCCGCAAGTCCGGTACCTCGAGAACAAAATCCGTACAGCAGTTAACGTGCCGGTTGCTGTGATTGACAACATGGCATACGGGTTGATGAAGGGCGATCAAGTGCTTGATCAAGCACTCTCGCTGACTGGCACGGCACATGCCTAAGACGCGTGTAATCGTCAATGCTGATGATTTCGGTTTGACGACGGGTATTAACCAAGGCATCATCGAGAGTCATCTTTACGGTCCCGTCAATTCGACGACGCTGATGATGAACGGACATGCGGTCGAAGAAGCTGTTCGACTTTCTCAGCAACACCCGGACCTGCATGTCGGCGTACATCTCGTGCTCTCTTGGGGAAGACCGCTCGCTTCGACAAGTCAGTCGTTAACGAAGGAGGACGGAACGTTCCGCTTCACGAGTCGCTTTTTGAAAGAAGAGCCACCGGATCCTAAAGACGTCTACCTAGAATGGAAAGCCCAGATTGAAGCTTTTCTTGCTACCGGGCTGTCGTTGCATCACTTAGACAGTCACCATCATATCCACGGCTGGTCCGCGATCGATTCCATCATCGTCGATCTCGCTAACGAATATCAAACGACGTTCCGTGCTGCGGGGAACGAGAAGCACCGGGATCTCTGGCTGACGAATCGCTTCGATGAGCGGTTTTATGGAGAGGGCGTTTCGTTTGCGACACTTGATTCAATCACACCCGGTTCATCCGTTGAGGTCATGGTGCACCCTGCCAACATGGATGCGTTACTTCCAAGCGTCACATCTTATGTGAATCAGCGACTCGTCGAGAAAGATCTTTTAACGAGATATACTCCACCGGATTGGTGGACATGAAAAAACATCCCTACTGCCTTGACGAACCGAGGAGTAGGGATGTTGTCATTTTCTTTATGAAACGTTGTAATAAGAAATTGCGATTTTTTTAGAATTAATTTTACATATATAAAATTAAAGTACAAAATGATTGTTGCTTTCACACTACGCATTATTTGGTGTAATGCGAAATTGAGTCTCAGAAAGTATATCTTCCGTATAATCAATCGCAGTTAACTGAGTGAGGTCTGTTAAGACGATATCAATTAATGGTCCCTCGACTTTATAGTTGTTTTCTTGAAGCCATTCTTGTAGAAATGAATATAATTTACGAAATCGTTCCTTCCCTGCCATACCTCTACTCACAATACAAGCATAACTACCACTAGGCAAAGTCGCATTCTGAAACGGGGATGTCATGGAAGGAAGAAGCACGCCTACCTCTAAATCGATTTCTGGAAGATGTCTTTCGAAGTGAGAAAATTCTTCATTTAGTTGGATATGATGATGCTGTAACACGAGCGATGTAACGGGTAGATCCTCAAACGAATTTTCTTTGAGTAACTGTAGAAACGCGTCTTGATAGATATCAATTCCGCCTCTGTCGAAAATCTTTCGCTTCGATAGAATAGGTCGTTCATCAAAATGTTTCACTACTATTTCCCAACTATCCTTTTTCGTGATTGTTGACGAAATTAATTCCTTTTCTATAGATTCGATTCGGCGATGCACTTCCTTCTCAGTCTGAAGAAGTGCCAACCGCTTTAACTTAATTTCTTGTTTCTTCTTATCTAACAATCCAAGTTGAAGATTCATATTTCTTTCGTTTAAAAAAAGTTGAACTTCTTCAAGAGAAAAATTCATCCTGCGCAGATGCTGGACGATTTTCATATGTGTGATGTCGTGTTGTGTGTAATATCGATACTTACTATGTGGATCGATTTGACGCGAACGGATCAGACCAATCTGATCATAATATCGTAGTGTCGATGCAGGTATCCCACTTTGTTTTGCAGCCTCTCCAATTTTAAATAAACTCAAGTTATCTCTCCTTTTAAACTATATTTTATAGAAAGCTTGACCTTAAAGTTACTTGAAGGTTGATAATCAATCAGTGTCATCACAACATTGATTGAAGGAGAACTGAACTATGAAGTCAAGAAGGAAACGTACTCTTTTATTTTTATCTCTAATAGTAATTGGGAGTCTTTTCGTCTATCTTACCCGCCCGTTCGTACAAAACGAAACAGATAATGAAAATATTTCACTTCAAAGTAAAACAGATACTGAACAGTTGAAGATAAGTCTTCAACAGCAGATGAAACGCAATGAGTCGGACGTATTATATGCAATTCAGGATACCCAACAAGTGGCATCCATCGGCTCTTCGAACGAATTGTATAATGTTGCTTCTATTCGTAAAAGCATCATCAGTGCACTATTTGGGATTGCAGAGGAAAAAAGGTTAGTAGACTTGGATATGACATTGGGACAACTCTCTGTCGATGATTCCAAGCAACCCTTAACGAAACAAGAGAAGTCCGCAACAATTCGGGACTTATTACAAGCACGATCAGGTATCTACTTAAACGCATTGGGTGAATCACAACGAATGAAAGATTTACGTCCAAAACGCGAAAGTCATACTCCAGGAAGTTTTTATTACTATAACAATTGGGATTTTAACATGTTGGGTCTTATTCTTGAGAAAGAGACGAAAATGAAAATCGGAGATGCTTTTGAACAATGGATCGCCAAGCCTGTTGGCATGAAAACATTCAGCCCTTCTCATGTCACTTATGAAAAGAATGAAGAAACATCCATTCCGATGTATCGATTTTATATGTCTGCCGAAAACCTTGCCCGATTTGGTGCGCTTTATGCCCAAGATGGTAAGTGGAAAGGACGATCCGTTATTCCAATCAAGTGGGTTGAGGAGAGTACAATGGCTTACTCTAAGATTTCGGACGTCGATCGTTTTTCAGGATATGGATATCTTTGGTGGTTAGAATCAAATGCTAAAAATCCTCTGTTATGGGGAGTGGGATCAGGCGGACAGTTTTTAATCGTTGATCGGAAGAATAATTTATCTATCGCTTTATTGAATGACACTGGAACTTCGCCATTATCAACTCTCACTTATCGTTGGTTCGGACAGGAATCGACATATGCTGAGGCAAGGGCGATTCATCGACTATTAATAAAGTAGAATGTAGGAAACATGAAAAATCACTGCTCTCTTGACAAAACGAGGAGTGGGGATGTTGTCATCTATTCCTAAAATTTTATGATGAAAATCCAGGGTTCTAATTGGAATTAATTTTACAGATACATTACTTAATGGTATAATAATGGTAACCTTTTCATGAGGAGGAGATACTTTTGAAAAAACAGCTTGCTTTTGCCGGTTCTTTTGCGCTCTCAGCTATCACGATCGTCATCATTCTTAAATTAGTTGGAGTCGATCTTTAAAGCAATCACTCAAATGATGTAGATTTTCAAATTAATGATTCAATCGCTGTTATGATGCATCGTCTTCCGATCATTAGTAACAGCTTTTCTAGGTTCAATGCTATGGAACGATCGGAAGTGATGAATTGAAAAAAGTCGGAATGAACGTTTTGGTTGCCTCACTCCTATTAGGTGGACTGCTGTTTTACTTAGACGTCCGATACGATGAACGATTCGAGCAGCACGTCAGCACAAAAGTCGAAACCTATGTCGAGAAAAAATACGGTCCAGCTCGTGTCGTCTCACTCCACTCTGCTTATGACGACAAACACCGCGATAAAGAGAAACGCTATAAGATTGCCGTAAAAGTACAGGGGCAAGGACTTCAAAAAGAGGAATATTTCTTGTATCGTCTTCAAGATGATCACGTCGTCGAGATGGGCACGACGACTAGTTTGCCGAAGCGAAACTAAATCACGTGATGCTTTCTAATTTCACACTACATATCACGAAAGGTCAGAAGATTCTTTTTACTCGGAATCAACTGACCTTTTCGTTTAACCTTTTTACGACTCAGAAATACCGTAAGCCAGTAACAGTAAATAGGACATCATACAGAACGTAATAAGATGGATACCAACGAATAGCCATCTAAGTACTCGATGCTTCGTTTTGTACCCTGTGTATACGCCGACTAACGGAACGATAAACAGAAGCAGGATATAGACGCTTCCAAACCCTTTCAGACTGACTCCGCTCTTCATCAAGAAAAATAAGAAACAAAAACAGATGAATGCAGATAACGAAAGAATACTGTAACGATTCATAAGCCCTCCTCCTCTACAAACACAGCTTAGCGTCTTACCGTCTGAAGATTAAAGTATGTCGAGAGCGGCACGATCCGCCCCTGCTCATGCCAGTTCCGATATGCTTCGAAAACGCGTAAGACGTCCCCGTCATATCGTTCCTCGATGAGATGGTGGATTGCGAGAAAGCTCCGCCAATAATCAAACATGATACTCGACAGACTACCGGTATAGGAGAAACTCCCAAATTGATCAATCGAGCGCGCTCCATACTCCTCCTGAAAGAGCTCGACCAGTTCTGTCTCAATTGTCGTAATTCGCTTGAATGCTTCGTCCGACAACAAATGCTTGCGGGGTAGATACTCACACATCCCCTCTTCGAACCAGATTCCGTCTTCTCTCTCATCGTCGAATTCATCAACGAACAAATCCAAGTGATGGGTCAGTTCATGACCAGCAATCGTCAAGACGTGATCTTCCGCGAGCGTTTCGTAGAACGCTCGAATATGCGGTACGTCCTTCCCGTCGAGTTGAGACAAAAATAACGTTCGCCATTCTGCAACGTCTGGTGATATGTAAATTAAGTCCTTATTCGTAAATGCTGGAATCGGAATGTCCGAGAAGACGGTCGTCGCGAGTTCCGCTGACGTCCAAACGATTCCTTTCGACACGTCGATCAGTTGATACTTCTCTTGTAAGATCGTTTGATACTCGTCTAACCGTGCTTGAAAGCGATGCGTGACCGCTTCGTATTTGTCATAGTCCGTTTTTGTCTCAAACGCATGAATCTGTTTCATCATCGCTATATCCCCCATCCTTAAAAAAGCCTATTTTATTTTAACATATATTGGATAAACATAAAAAAACCACCTGACCCAGGTGGTTCGATGAATCATTCGTTTGCTATTAACACGACGACGTTACCGAATTTTTGTCCGGAGTCAACGTAACGATGGGCTTCGACGATCTCATCAAGGGAATAGATATGGTCGATAACGGCTTTAAATCGTCCCGCTTCAAACAGTTCATTCAAATAGTGTAGATCCTCTTTCCGTTCTCTCGCGACACCCTGCCCCGCGACGGATGCAAAGGCACCGTTTTGTTTGACGTGCCGTTTCGCTTGCGTCTTATTGATCTTTCCGGACGCATCGAAGACGGCATCGTACTTCAGCAACAATCCATCGTAGCCGTCCTTTGTATAATCGATGACGTGATCGGCACCGAGCGCTTTGACCCTTTCCGTGTTTCGTCCACTACAGATAGCCGTCACCTGCAGCCCTTTTGCTTTGGCGATCTGAACGGCAGCCGTCCCGACAGCGCCCGACGCACCGTAAATCAAGATCGTCTTCATCTGATCGATTTGGAGTTTTCGGAAGAAATGGAGCGACGTCGTACCACCGAACGGGAGACAGACCGCTTCCGTGTACGATGCGTGCTGCGGCATTTTTGCAATGCAACGTTTCTCAGACACGCACGCATATTCGGCGTATCCACCGAAGCCAAATCCGGTCAAGGCATGGACACGGTCTCCGACTTGAAACTGCTTGACGTCTCGACCGACTTCGACGACTTCACCGGCAAGAACAACGCCAAGAATTGGTTGTCTCGGTCGCTTAAAGCCAACAGCTAGGCGCATCGGAAGCTTCCCCAATAGCGGAACATCGAGCGAACGCATGCGACGATCTCCGGAATGGACGGCAGATGCATATACTTTAATCAGTAGATCGTTTGATTTTGGAACCGGGCGTGGTACCTCTGTGATGTGCAAGACGTCAGGGGATCCGTAGCGGGTACAGATGGCTGCCTTCATCGTAATGCCTCCTCATATCGAGATGATGGTATTCCCTTAATCATACGCCGATTTCGATCCGAATTCCTGTTGTTTTGGAGTAAGAAAGTTTTTTTAATTCGCATCAATCAGCATCACAACTGGTAAAATTTATATAATAATAAGATTTCATCTAACCCTATTAACTGACGAAAGCAGGTGCCTGGTTCATGCCGACACGTCGGTGGCTTTTCGCTTTTATTCTATTCCTTAGTTTGCCGCTTAGTGCCTGTACACACGAGAACGATACACATATCGTCGAGAAAGTTACAGGGGATACGTTATTCGTCGCTCCAAGTGAACAACATCCAGACGAGCAGTATGCATTAACAGAGATTCGCGTCACAACGGACACGATCGTGTATGGCAAAACGGATAACACGTCTGCCATTCAAACGGGTGATACGATTCAAGTGACGTTTGCAAAGGACTCGATTGTCGCGACCGAGATCCGTCGAACGAAAAACTAAGAAAGAGGGGTTCTCCATGATAGTCCAAGTACTTCGCCATCTACGCAATATTTTCATGATTACCACTGCGATTTTTGGTTCATCCTATTTTTTTCAAAAGAACATCGGCAATGATCTCATTGGTTTCCTGTTCATCGGAATCATAGGTGCGATTGGTTTTTTCATTACCCTCGGACTACTCTGGTATCTCAAACGAAAAGAAACGCACAGTTTTTAATAAGTTTGTCAAAGGAGACACAATCATGATGGCACGTACGAAAAAATCACACCTTATTCAGTTGAAAGTACTCTTCGCGCTTCTGATCACGCTTTCGATGATTGGTGCTATTTTCGCACCTCATTCTGTCGATGCAGTGACTAAGGAGTATACATCTTACAAAAAGCTAAAACTCGGCATGACCGCGACAGACGTCGCAAAGTCGCTTTACGGAAAATCGTTTAAGAAATACATAAAGAAAGAACACGGCGTCACGACACTCAATCACAAGGTAGTATTGAGTGAGATCAAAGACGACTATGCTTTATACGCTTTCTCATTTTATCCGTACGATGAAAAAAACGATCATTGGTCTTTACAGCGCATGCACCTGATCTTCAAAACGAAACAAGAAGGTCACACGTTATATCTTGCGCAAAAGGAATACACCCCTAAAACGCCTTCGAAAAAGCGACTCTTACCAGGAAAGAAATTTAAACCAGGCATGACGATGGCTGAATTCGATCATATTCTTTCAGGTAAAGGGCTAGGTGTCATGACGGCTCACCGCACAGAAGATTACTCTAAGATCGGAAAAGCCTACAATGACAGTACAGTCGAATATCCAGAAAAACAGACATCGCTCTTTTACTCGTATCGGAATCCAACGGGTGATGAATGGATGATCGTTGAATTTAAATATGATTTCGATCAAAAGAGATATATCGCTCAAAAATAACGAGTATTCATCTTCGGATGAATACTTTTTTACTTTTAATTGAAATTGATTGAATCTTTTTACAGTAATATTCGTAAAAATCTGTATACACGAAAGGAGCTCGACACACATGTATGATTTGTTATTGGCCGTTGGTATTTGTCTCGTTGCCTATTGGTTCTACTATGTCTTCTTACTCGGATTCAAAAAAGGAAATATCGTCATGACGTTTAACGAGCGGTTCATCCATCATGAAGACCATATTCAAGCTGTTAAGCGAAGACTAAAGGACGACGGTCGTCACTTCGAGTATCTTGGAGATCGCAAATTCATCGTCGATGGAAAACCGTATCTGTTCATGGAACGGACGGTTTCAGGAGATTTTGGTCCCCTGCAGCAGACGATTCTAAAAGGTCAACGTAAAGCGTTCTAACCAAAACACCGCTCCTTCTGTCAATGACAGAGGGAGCGGTGCTTATTTGATTAAGCATTATTCAGGTGTATGTGCATACAATTCATCCATGACGCGTCGAATCGCGGGCAATGAATGCTCTAAATCAATCCAGGTTTTAAAATAATACTCGAAAAAGACACCTTGGTTCCGCATCCGCTCTAATGTATTAATCGGATCTCCCTCGGTGACCCAATCTAGGTTCTCAAAATTTGTATAACTATCCGTACACGATACGTCCTCCTCGTGAATGCCTGACTCTAAATAATCATTCGAACAGGTCTCATTTTGTACATCGATTTGTCGATAAAAATCACGAATTCCTTCCTTTGGACGATTGATATGGTAGGACTCACCCGTTTGATAACTCTCCTGGTAGTACCATTCCCACAAGATGACCCATTTCCAGACCAACCCATCGATTAGATAATGGCCGATTGCCCGGTCCATCCGGCAAAAGTTAAATCGAAACGTCCGTTCACCAAAGTTTGTCTTCAGATCAAGGACGACTTTGATATCATTGGTTTCCGGCGGATGACCGAAAAATAAGATGCCATGCTCGAATCCTTGTGCAAACTCCTCGATTGACTGGCGTCTGCCGGCTTTATCCTCAAAACTGACTGTAATCGAATCGAACTGAACGATTGATTGCTCCATCTTTTTTCCCCACCTTGTATATGTATTCAAAAAAGTGAGCCTCGAGCGAGACTCACTTTTGTTCGTCATGACGAGACGACTTCTCCACCCGTCAAATCAATATGTCCTTCTCCCCATGCGCACATCGCGTCAAGAATCGGCTTCAGCGACCAGCCGTACTCGGATAACGAGTAGATGACTTTCGGTGGGACTTGTTCAAAGACCGTCCGGATGATGACGCCGTCTTCTTCTAACTCGCGCAATTGTTGCGTCAGCATTTTTTGCGTAATCGTCGGCATTAGCTTGCGGAGCTCACTCGTCCGACGCTCGCCTTTGATCAAATGACACATGATGACGACCTTCCACTTTCCACCGATGACTTCAAGTGTTGCTTCGACCGGGATATTGTATGGCATATATGTTCCATCCTTTCGTGATTCCGTTAAGGGCATAGGTACTTTTTAGTGCCTATCGTACTTGAAAGTGCGTACTTCCCAAGCAGATTAGCTGGCTATATGATAGCAATTGTCAACGGAAAGTACAACCTCCTTTTAGACCTTGCATCTAAATGAAGGAGTAGGGTACTTTTTAGTGCCTATCGCACTTTAAAGTACGTACTTCCCGAAATGAAACACCCCGGTTATGCTGGGTTCATGTCAATCGGATCATGTTCGGTCGGGCCCACTGAACACGATCCTTACTGAAATCATTTTTAGGAGGAATCCCTATGAATCAATTAAAATCACGGATCCAGGAGGAACAGGTCCCAAGAAACGGCGGACTTGCCCTACTTGTCTTAGCCATCAGCGCCTTTGGGATCGGTACGACGGAATTCGTTCCCGTCGGACTGCTCGCAGCGATCGCTGGTGACTTAAATATCGGCATCACACTCGCTGGTCTCATCATTTCTGGTTACGCGATCGGTGTCGCCGTCGGTGCACCCATCCTGACGGCACTAACGAACCGAATGAATCGGAAAACGTTACTGATGGCATTGATGGTCGTCTTCATTGCTGGTAACCTCGTTTCCGCGATTTCACCGACGTTTGAATTGTTGATCGCTGCTCGTTTCATCACTGCTTTCTCGCACGGTGTCTTCTTCTCAATCGGTGCGACGATTGCCGTCCAGCTCGTACCGGAGCATAAAAAAGCGAGTGCCATCGCCTTGATGTTCACAGGTCTGACAGTCGCAACGGTCACAGGTGTACCACTCGGGACATTCATCGGTCAATCATTCGGCTGGCGCGCGACGTTCTTCGCGGTTGCTGCACTCGGACTCATCGCAATCATCGCAAGTTTCTTCTTGATTCCAAAAGACTTGAAACAATCACCACCTGCTAAGTTCTCCGACATGTTCAAATTGTTGACGAACGGACGCTTGATGCTCGGCTTCTTGATCACTGCCCTCGGTTACGGTGGAACGTTCGTCGCCTTTACGTACTTGACACCGATCATGCAGGACGTCACGAAAATCAGTCCGAGCTTAATCAGTATCATTCTGCTCGTCTACGGAATCGCGGTTGCGATCGGAAACACGGTCGGCGGAAAACTCGCGAACGGTAATCCGATTAAAGCGTTGTTCTATATGTTCATCATCCATGCCATCGTCATGATCGCCCTCTCGTTCATGATTCCGTTCAAGGTCGCCGGTATCATCGGCATCATCTTAATGGGACTCCTTGCGTTCATGAATGTCCCTGGACTACAGCTCTATATCGTCCAGTTGGCTGAAAAATATGTCCCAGCAGCAGTCGATGTTGCATCTGCCTTGAATATCGCAGCCTTCAACATCGGAATCGCACTCGGAGCAACGATTGGTGGTCTCGTCACCGATACGATCGGTCTCGTCCACACGCCATGGGTCGGCGGAATCATGGTTATCCTTGCCGTCATCTTGACGGGTGTCTCGCGTCGTCTCGAACATCAATAAGGAGGACCACTATGTTTAACGATCATAAAAGTTATCAGCGGATGTACCGGGAGGGCGAGCTCACGCTCGGTCTCCACGTCCCGCTCGAGAATTTCAAGATGCGAACGCCGACGCTTGCCAATCAAGTCGAGCTCGCACAAAAAGCAGAGAACTATGGTTTTACGACACTCTGGTTACGCGACGTCTTATTAAAGGATCCTTATTTTCTTGATCCGGCTGTCGGACAGATTCATGACATGCTGATATACGGGACGCATCTCCTTAGCCAAACGAAACACATCGCCCTCGGAACGTCAGCACTCGTCCTGCCGCTCCGTCATCCGTTACGCTCTGCGAAGGAAGTCGCGACGATTGATGCGTTGTTCCCGGAACGTTTGATTCTCGGTGTCTCGTCCGGTGACCGGCAAGCCGACTTCAATGGACTTGGTGTCGATCATCCAAGTCGTGGTGCTCAGTTCAAGGAAGCACTGCAAGTGATGGAACAAGCCTTATACGAAGACTATCCGCAAATCGATTCGACGTATGGGGAAGTCCGTGGTGCGACACTCGTGCCACGACCAAAGAAACGAATCCCGACGATGATCACGGGTTTCGCACAGCAGGATATGGACTGGCTCGCAGAAAACGGCGACGGCTGGATGTATTATCCGCAAGGACCGTTCGAACAAGCACGTGCCATCGAGCAATGGCGTGCTGCGAGTCAAGCAGCCGGTAACACAACGTTTCGCCCGTTTTCGATGCCGATGCATCTTGATTTATCCGCGGATCCGAACGAGGAAGCGACACCGATTCGACTCGGTTTTCGGATCGGTCGCAATCGACTGATCGAGTTGCTGGAATTGTATCGTGAGCTTGGCGTCAATCATTTATTCTTCGCGCTATTCGACGGTGAGCGATCAGCAGAAGACGTCATCGATGAACTCGGAACGTACGTCTTACCGCATTTCCCTCCCTTATCATGATGACTTATATAATTAAAAGTAACATGCATGAAACCCAGTCCCTTCTCGGAACTGGGTTTCATGTCGTTTCATCGCACATCACTTCGAATACATTCTTCCACTTTCGGGGATTGTTTTTTAACCAATTGCACATTCCGAACATTTATTTCTTTACTTTTGAGTTCTCGTGACCTTATAATAAATTCAAGATAACAATTACCTTAAAGGAGGAAGCGCTGTTGACACTACTCATTGCTTTTCTAGCCATCGTTTTCATCATGCTCGCTCTTGACCTTGGAGTCTTCCATCGTAAGGCACATGAAGTTTCGCTTCGGGAGGCCTGGACGTGGACGTTCGTCTGGATCGCGATTGCGATTGCCTTCGGGGGCTGGCTCTACTTCGATCAAGGTAGCTCCGCTGCAATCGAATATACGAGCGTTTATTTCATCGAGAAGGCTCTCGCGATTGATAACGTCTTCGTCTTCTCACTCGTCTTCGCATACTTCGCGATTCCATTGAAGTATCAGCACAAAGTCTTATTCTGGGGTATTCTTGGTGCAATCTTCTTCCGCGTCATCTTCATCGTCGCTGGTGTTTCGTTGCTTGAGAACTTCGCTTGGGTCTACTACATCTTCGGAGCGTTCCTCGTCTACACTGGTTGGATGATGTACAAAAACATCGGTCAAGAGACGTCGCTCGAAGAGAACAAAACGATTCGTTGGTTAGAGAAACGTTTACCGATCACGCAAGACATCTCGTCTGGTAAGTTCGCGAAACGGATTGATGGGAAGTTGTTCTTCACGCCACTCTTAATCGCGCTCGTCTTCATCGAGATCTCGGATATCGTCTTCGCCGTCGACTCGGTCGCAGCAAGCTTCGCGTACTCGCGTGACCCGTTCATCATTTTCTATGCGAACATCATGGCGATCCTTGGACTCCGTAGTCTCTACTTCGTCCTCGCGAACTTGATTGATCGTTTCTACTACTTGAAACACGGTCTTAGCTTCATGCTTGTCTTCATCGGAGCGAAAATGATCTTCAGTGACGTCTACAAAATGCCAATCTGGATGTCACTCGGTACGATCGTCCTCGTGATCCTGATCAGCGTCTTCTACAGCTTCTACAAGACGAAGCCAGGAAAATAATCAATTGTAATGCAACAGGGAGTGGATCCGTTGATCCACTCCCTGTTTGTATTAGCCGACCTGTTCGAGCCGACCTTGATTGATCCGGTAGACAGAGTCACAAAGTGCGTCGATGTCCTGTTGATTGTGACTCGTCAAGATGATCGTCTTCCCTTCTTTTTTGAACGACAACAAAAGTTCCCGCAGACGCAAGACACTATCGTGATCGAGTGCATTGAATGCCTCATCCAAGATCAAAATGTCCTGCTGTTCCATGATAGCTTGCGCGATTGCGAGCTTTTGTTTCATTCCGAGCGAATATTGTTTGACCTTCTGACGATTTCCAGGCTGTAAGCCGACGGTCCGCATCGCTTGTTCGATGTCGGCATCTGTGATCACTTTACGGATCGCTGCGAGTTGCTTTAAGTTATCAAACCCTGATTTATGAGCGATATAACCCGGTCGATCAATGATGACGCCGACGTTTTCCGGAAAGCGTCGTGTCGGACCGAGCTGTTCATTCCGGACGGTGATCGTTCCCGCGTCCGGATGGATGAAGCCGCAAATCATCATGAATAAGACGGATTTTCCTGAACCGTTCGGTCCCGTAATGCCGACGATGTCTCCTTTTTGAATCGTCAAATCGACGTCTGCGAATAACGGATTACCTTGATACCCTTTCGTGACCTGCTCGAGCTTGATCATTTCCATGATACGTCCTCCTTATATTCGTATGCTTTTTTGAAACAGAACATATAACCAGACAAGTGAAAGCCCAACATAGATCAACAAAACGATCAAGAGATGTGTCAGACTAAACGACTGCAACTGGGCGAATCCATTCAATCCGGACGGAAAGATGCCATACTGATTGAAATTGGGCAGTAAGAAAACCGATAAGACGCCGAACAAACCGAGCATCGCGTATCCATCTGGGAATTGCCACAGCAAGATGAAGCTGAAGAGTGAATAAAGCATTAATTGTAACATCGAGATGCCAATCAGTTGCAGCAACAACTGCATCGTTGAAATCGATAAAAGGCTTGTCGAAAGCGATAGCGATACGCCTTGCAGCATTCCGATTACCATCGTTCCGAGGATCAGAAGTGAGAGAGCAAGTAGATAAAAACGCCCTTCCCTTACGAAGACATGTAGTGCCCATTTCTCGAGTCGTTGGTAACGCATCCATGTGTATGGTCCGATTGCCGTCATTTGATCCTGCAGACGCAATTGACTTAAGTAAGCGAGTCCGAAGAAAAGGATCAGATGCGACACGAGTTGGAGAAACGAACTGTCCTCCGCACTGACACCGTAAAACACGACGACGAACAGATCACCAATCGTTTGCAGCTCAGTTGACGCTCGACTACTACTGAGGAAGATGTACAGACTAGCAAGCATCGCATAGACTAGATATGGCAATAATTCTTTTATCGAAGTCAGTAGCTGACGGAGCAATTGAATCCATTGGACCGATAAATAAATCAGTGCGATCACGAGACTGAGGATAACGAGTGCCATCAAAGGATGCATTATATTGGATACAGCCCCGACAGAGAAATACACAGCGGGTGAAAAGAACTCTCCTACTCCAAACGATGATTTAAAACTAAAGATACACCAAAACACTACCCCTGCCGCCTGTAGCAACAAGCCATTACGTTTTTCATGCAACAGAAACACAAGACACATCAATCCATGTAGGACAATGCTCACAAGCAGCCACAGAATCAGTTGTAAGAAAATCACTGACAGGGGTGAGCGGAAAGTCGTAACGAGATGATGACTGATGTTACCACTCGTTGCGAGTTGACTGTATGGACTCCACTGCAACGTAAACGATTGATCGCTAGCACTAAGAAGACTCAGCAACAAGACGAATCCGGACAGTGACAGGACAGCGCGTACATACCGTTTTGTCGAGTAGTACAGCCAGTACCGAAATGAGCCGACCCGAATCAAAATCGTCGGTTCATACTGCTGTTCAATCGTTCGAAACGAGAGGAACAGCAGTAACGGCATCAGGAAAAAGAGGATTAGGTACATATCATTTTGAATCGCAAATGTGATGTCCCACGTGTTGACGTCTTTGCCGAATTCTTGTGCCTCGGACAGAACTTCTTGTCGTCTATACCATGCGACGTAGCTGATCACGAGGATGAATAGACTGTTAAGTACAATCGAAATGTTTCGTGTCCTCTTCATGATTGGAAGATCCACTCCGGTTTCGGTCGAATCATCGTTAGATAGAGCGTGATGTTAACGACGATCAAAATAGCAAACGGCACGAACACCGTCCAAAGCGGTTGTTCCGTGATATTGAACGGAAAGACCGTACTGATGGGCGAGAACTGTGGTGCTTGCATGATACCCGCGACGAAATTAAAGACATGATAAGCGACGAACGGTAACGAAATTGCGAGGTAGACTTGTTCGAGCGCCAAAATCAACAGATAAGCAAGCGTCGCATACACGGCTCCGTTGAGTCCAATCCAAGCAGCATAGAGGACGGCATAGAGTAACGGATGAATGTCCGCCAAGAACGAAAATGCATTTGAGGTCTCATATGTCTTTTCGCTGAGAGACCAATAGTCAACGAGACCGATGACTGGTTCGACATAATGAATGAGGACGAACGTCACGATTGTCATTAAAAAGAACACGAGTCCTGTCAGCATCGCATTGACGAAACCGACCGCAAGCAGATAATCCTTTAGACTCGCACGTGTTCGGACATATGTCAGATAGTTATCCTTGTATTCAGCGATGAAGATTGGCAAGAAGATCAAGACCGCAAGTACCGGAAACAGCATCGGGATCGTTCCTGATAGCGTCTCCTCGAACACTTCGATCGGTAAGAAGAACTGATAGCCTTCATAAATGAAACTGAATTGAAGCACCGGTAACCCGAGAATGATCAGAAGATAGAACACGCATCGTTTCACCGTGAACGCTTGCGACCAAACGAGCTTGATTTGCTGCGACATATGACCCCTCCTATTTTCGTAATGCCCAAAACCAATAACCCAGGACGTTAAAGAACACGACTGAGACGATACTTAATAGATGCAATCGTCCTGCATGATAGAGCTTGATGATGCTCCAAATGACGGATGTCACGAGATAAATCGTCATGCCGATCAACGCGAACACCGCACCGAATTTCGTAACATCGAAACTTTCTGTCGTCGTCAGGTGCTGTTCGTCAATCAGATACATGCCGTGTGAAATGAACAACTCCGGTAACCAAATCGATTTATGAATGGTGAAATCACGTGAAGACGCCGCGTCTTGTCCGGAAATCGATACTAGCAATAGATGATCTTCTAAAATACGTTCATACGCTTCAATCGAGCGTTCATTACCATTAAAGGCATCCGCATAGGCGAGTGACTGATGCTGGCTCAACATCATCGTGCCGATAAAGCATAGTATCGTTGCAGTAGCGATACTAATCCCGATTCGGAGCAACCACGAAGCGAACGTCCGCTCTTTTCGATAGACCCACGTCAAGAGCTGATCGACATGTTCCTTGCTACCGTAGCGATACATGGCAAGCTTCGTCGCTTCTTCTTCAGAATAACCTTGAATCATCAAGTCTCGCATCGATTGTTCGAGATGGCTACGCGTCTCTTCCATGACGTCAATGATTTCCGGATCCGTCACATCCGCATCTTGATACAAGTCGCGGACGAAATGATCGAGTTTATTCAAGCGCACCGTCTCCCTCTTCAAGAAACTTCGGGAGTAGTTGCTTCAGAAAACGCCATTCGCGTCGTTTTTTCGCAAGAAGGATTTCTCCTTCAGTCGTCAGCGTATAATATTTACGTCGCCCGCCGCCCGCTGCTTCGTCACTCCAATAGGATGTGACGAACCCTTTTTTCTCAAGTCGTTTGAGTGACAAATAGAGTGTCGCCTCTTTCAGTTCGAACTGCTCGTCTGACGTTTGCCGGATCGTCTTCGCGATTTCATACCCGTATCGATCTTGTTCGTTCAGCAACGACAAAATGATCGTGTCGACATGCCCCTTTAATAACTCTTTATCAATCTCGATCCCGTCCAACCCCTTCCTAATTCTGGATGTATCAGTACCTTAACGATAAACTGAATTACTCTGTAATGCAAAGTACTTTTTACAACTTATGAGAATGAATCAACGAAAAAGCACGCTCCTGTTTAAGAGCGTGCCCAGTCGGTTTAGTTCAATAAGTCGTTTACTTTCTTCGAATCTTCGATAAAAGGCTTCGTGAATGCCTTCAGTGCTTTCTCATTATCGTACGACGTAAAGTCTTTTCCATACCAATCGCGAAGCTGTTGTTTCGTAAAGTGATACGAAGCATCCTCGATCGTCATGTTGACGTGGTCGACATTCGGAATCAATGTGAACAGTGCTGTTGCATTGTAGATTGCCGTACGATGACTTTTTTGTTCGACCTGTCCTTCTTCGAATCCAGCATAACGTAACGTGAGTTGATACGGTTTATCCTTCGTCGACAGTTCTATCTTCTTTAACTGATCGCCATGGGGTAGCTGTTGGACGATGTCTCGTACGTTACTGTTATCCCCTAGATATGTACCTTGTTGATCAAATACATCGGTTTGTGTTGCCGCTGTTCCGCAACCTCCGAGTATCAGCATGCCGCTCACTAGAGCAATTGCGCCGATTCTCTTTCTCATCATACTCTCTCCTTTTAGTAGACCGATTATACCTAATAAACGTAATCAAACAAAGAAAAGTTTCAAAATAAAGGAAATCAACGCTTACGTGAACTCGATGCTCTTTGTTTTGAGGAGAGTAAACTGTACAAAATACTTACACCTGCAACAATTAAAAGCTTTATAACACTAAAACGAGTGAACCTTAAAAAGCGTATCCTTTAATCTTTTGAGCTAACGTTGCTTCCAGAATCCAATCGATCGTATATCCGATGCTGAAAGATAAAAGCAAACTGAGAAATAAATAAGTGATGATAGCACTAAAAATAAATCTTTTGATGATCATGATATCCCTCTCTTTTTCAAAATGGAATAAAATAACTATTCGTTCATATAATAAGTAGATCCTTTAAGAAATATCAAAAACAATAAGTCATTTCCCTATATAATGTTAATTACTATGTTACTCTATTATTATTCGAAAGTTCGAAAATCCAGCTATACCTATTCACGGAGGTCTTTGATGCTACAACTGTCTAACTTACTTATTCTACTTTTCTTATTCGTCTTACTGACATGCGGAATCGTTTTCGCTTTATTTTGGATCATCAAAAAAATCAAATCGTAATCACGACAACCCGGTCTCTCAGACGAGAGAAGCCGGGTTGTTTGTTTCATAAAGTTGTCGGATACGATGCACGATTTCGTTTGCCGTTTCCGGTACAGGTGGCATCCAAAGACCCGTCACAGGACCGTAGACGACAGGATTGATTGCCACTTCGTATCCACCATACGGATGTTCTTCCGCTGTCGGCAAATAACCAATGTAACCGTTCGTATAGCCTCCGAAGAATGCGAGTTCCGTTTGACGCATCTGTTGAATCTGTAACGCTGTTTCACAGAACGGTTCCATCGGGATGCCTGAGAACGAACCTTCGTTTAGTTCGAACAATTGAACTTCGAGCGGGATGGTGAGTGTTGTTCCCGATTGCTCTTGAACGTACGCCGACCAGCACGATGCGCTGACACCCCATGTCTGTTCAGCGTAAGTTGCCATGTCTTGTAATTCGTTCGTATCCAGTACTTCTGTTAAACGCATCGGATAGATCACCGACTGAATCCGGTGGTGCGTTAACGGTTGATACGACACTTCTGGAATCGTCGTCAAGACGTGTCCACTTAAAGCAAACGCCATCTTCTGTAGACTTGCTAGGTCACCGCGATATTTCGCATTGATGTTCCCCGTCGCCCCTTGGATGATCACGACTGGACAGCCGAGTGCCTGTTCGAGTATCGTTCGAGCGACACCCGGATAATCACCGGATAAGACGACACTGTCTGATTTCAAGACGTTCGGATGCGCTGTACAGAAAACGAAGGCTCCGACGAGACACGCATCATCGGCACGTCGAACCAACAGTGTTCCGATTCGGTCATCCGTCACTCCCAGCGGATCCGTTCCCATCACCGCGTGACCATTCCTTTTCTCCCGTCGGTTGACACCGAGTTTCCCAGACGTCACACCCCAACCAATCTCGACCGACTGCATCGCTTCGCTTGCTTTGACGGCAGAAACGATCGCTTGTTGCGTCAAGATCGTTTTATAGGCGACGGTCAACGGTTCGTTTCCCGCTGTCGCTGGACCTGAATGTGTATGCGTATAAACGACGGTAATCTGTTCCTTCGACACTTCTAGCTGGTCCACGATGCCTTCGCGGATGGTATCGGTATCTGCGACGAGCAAACCGATGTTATCGATGCTGACAAAAACCGATGTCGTCTGCTCACTCTCGAAGATGCTCGCTGTGACATATAGCGGATCGTGTATGCTTGCGACACCGACTTCTCGGTGATAACCGATGAAGGCGGCACCGAGCGGCGGATTGATTTCTTCCCGATGTATTCCAAAACGACTCATGTCTAACGTTCCCCCTTGAGTAACACACTATTTCTTCCATATACTAACATTAACTACAGTAGAGGAGGACATGAAGATGTCGATTCGTTGGAAGGAAGAGATGATTCAGTTCGAGACGTTCCGTGAAGCCGAAGTTTGGGCGGACTCGATCACGAATGAGATCCATGGTCGTTCAATTACCGGTTATTGCACCCCTGACTTTAAAGTCGCGACGATTCTTGCTTTTTATCTGGCGGAAAACCCAGACTATCGCGTACGTTCGGCAACGGTTCACCTCGATGAAGAGATCTATTATCAAGTCTGGGTCGAGATACTCGATTCACCCTGACTTCATGAATTGGTCCAGGACGATTTCCTGAAAGGCACGTGTCACGGGTGAGCCCCACTTCGACTGTTTCGTAAGCAGATGGGCATACATCGGTTCGAATGTCTCATCATGATGAATGACTTTCAACGCACCAGACTCCACTTCCTCCGCTACAGTCACATACGGTAACACAGCAAAACCAAGACCGTTCATCACCATCTTCTTGATCGCCCCGATACTCCACAATTCTTGCGTCTGAAACGAGATGTCTTGGTTTCTGACGCACGCCTCAAACATCGTTCGGTAACTACACCCTTCTTCATTCGTCAGATAGACGTATGCGTCTGCGGAAGATCGAATCGCGTCAAAATGATCCGGCATCGTCGGATGACCAATGATGACGATCTTTTCTTCTCTCAAAACGTCATGCGTACAACGTTCAGCGGAAAACATCGGATACAGCATCAAGGCGACATCGACCCGTCCATGTAAGAGTTCGTCTTGATTTTCCTTACATGTTCCATTCGATAAGATGATGTTGACATTCGGATATGCTGTCATGAACGTCTGTAAGACGGAACCAAGACGAGAAATCGTCAGTGACTCTGGCGCTGCGACTTTCAAGACGCCTTCAAAGGGATCCTGTTGTTGAATCGACTTGATTTTCTCGTGTGTCGCTAGTAAGTCTTCAGCAAGCGGGATGATTTCCTGACCTAGCGGTGTAAGCTGAAGCGTACGATTGGCATAGAAAAACAAAGCACCGCCTACTTCTTGTTCAAGCAATTGCATATGGGACGTGATCGTCGATTGCGTGTATCCAAGGTCACTCGCTGCTGCCGTATAACTCCTCGTCTCAATGATCTTCAAGAAGCTGACTAAATGGCGAATTTCCATTCTGATACTCTCCTTTCATCATCCATCGAAAAAAATGATGACATGATTTTTTATTTCAATTTTATTTATCGATTTTGTCATCTTACACTAGAATTCAAGTATTCGATAGAATGAAAAAGGAGTTTTCTTATGAATGTTGTTGCTTTTTTGTCTTATGTCATCATTACGTCCATCACACCTGGACCAAGTAATCTGTTAGTCATGCATGAATCGAGCCACTTTGGTTTTCGTGGTGCTTGGCGATTTAATACCGGTATCTTACTGGGGTTCATGATGCTCGGGTTGGTCAGCGCATTAGGGACGACAGTTTTACAAGCGACCATACCTATGATTGAACCGATTCTTCAGTGGTTCGGTGCCGCATACCTCGTCTACCTTGCCTATAAGATTGGTTTCCCGAAACAGACGGCAAGTCAGATCGATACCGTGCCAGCGACATTTTTATCCGGTCTGTTGTTCCAACTCATCAACGTCAAGAGTATCCTCTTTTTCTTAACTGCTTTATCGACGTTCATTCTGCCGCATAGCACGTCTACTGTAGAAATCGTTCAATACACATCGTATGCCATCATTCTCGGTTGGATCGCCTTATTGCTTTGGGCAGGAAGCGGCTCCCTGTTTCGTTCGTTATTTCAAAGATACGATGTCGCGTTTCGCGTCATTATGTGTGGTTTACTCCTTTATTCAGCTGTGACGATTTTTCAGTGAGATGCAGAAAAAGGACAACACACCTCAATTGTGAGGCCTGTTGTCCTTTGTTAATGCGATCATCGCTTCCACTGCCGCGTTCATCCGCTCTTGTAAGCCGATCTTATTTAAGACGACGAGTCCTTCCGTGAAGACGAAGAGCAACGCTGTTTGCTGTTCGACATCTTCCCCCTCTGTTGGTACATAGATCTGTTTAATCCAATCGTCGAACGATTCTCCAATCGTCCGCGTGATCGACGTATACGGTTCTCCCTGACTCGTTGCGAGGTGGGTGATCTCGAACCAAAGATTCAAATATGGCTTGATTCGTGGCTCATCGATTGCTTGTCGCAAAAAATGGACGAATGCCGTGAACTCGAGTTTTAAATCCGGTTGCTGCAGTAAATCGATCAGTTCTTGGCTGATTGCAGTCAACACGGCGGTCTCGATGTCTTGTTTATCCTTGAAATAATGCATCAGCATCCGGTCACTCGTCCCGGCAGCGGTCGCCATCTTCTTGAGACTCATCTCCTTAATGCTTGATGCTAACGTCGCTTGTGCGATGTGATGCGTATAGTCCTGTCGCTTCTGTTCAAACTTATCCATATCCGATCGACTCCTTCCCTTTCCATCATACTCGATTTTAAGAAACGGACACCATGCAAAAAAGCATCCACAAAGGATGCTTCATTTTAAAAATTGATTGATGATCTTCTTAAAAGCAAGATCCAGTCGGACGTTCTCGTCTTTCGTCAGCTGTTTCGCTTCTTCAAAGACAGCTGCTGCTTCCTCGAATTTATTCTCGTAAATCAAGATCGTCACTTTCCCACGTTCGGGTCCGACGCGCTCACTCGACGTCTCACGTTCTCGTACCATCGCTTCAGCTGCGCGATCCACGCGCTCTATTCGGTCTTGCTTACTGATTTTTTTCTTGATCAGTTTTCGTTCGAGTTCTTGTACATATGGAAGTGATTTAATCAACGTCAATACCGGATCAATCGGTCCATATTGGGCGACGAACGCTTCCATTTGCTGTCGCTCGTAATCGATGACTTCTTGATAGAGTGGTTTGCTTTCCTTCGCTAATGCCTGCTCGACCTTAACGAGTCGTTTGACTTCTTTTTTCATTTCGGCCATTCGTTTATCGAACGCTTTTTTCTCAGACGATGTATCGACTGCTTTTAGATCAACTCGCATCGCTCTGATTTTTCTTGACTCCTTCACGTTATCTGAATCGTATTTTTCTACTTTCGGATTATACTGCTCGACCGCAGTCCGATATGCTTCATTTTGATAATAAGAAGGAATTTTGATTGGGGATTTGGAGCTAAGATCCGATAAGATGTTGCCGTACTTCGTGATGACCTTCAATTGATCGGCACGGTATTTTTTATAATCGAATGCTTTTTTCGTCTGGACCACTTTTGCTTCGACAAGACTGCTTCCACTTCCGATACTCGCTCCACTCATCAATAAGGCTACAGCTGCACTACAGGCGAAGATTGTTCGCAATCGCTTTACCTTCATATGTTCGCTCCGTCCCTTCTCATCATCCTACGTTTCTTTTTCCGTATTATACCAAATTTAACAGCATCACATTTTGTTATTTGACGGATCAGGGTAATAACTTTCCTTCTACATATACTCGATTGACGTTCGATTGTAGTACATGCTACATTTATTTGTAGTAAACACTACATTTATAAGGAGGATCCTTCATGAAAGAATCTCAAGCTTCATTTGTAGACACCATCCCGAAACCTTTATTGCTCATCATTACGATCGCATTCGCTGTTTTAACTGCGTTTTCGATAATTGACTTTGGTGTACTTGGCATCTTTGCGGAAGCGACACAAAACACGGCGACGCTCCAGATTTTCGTCGATCTGATTCTCTGCGCCCTCTTCATCATCGTTTGGCTCCGTCATGATACACGTCGTACCGGACGAAGCTTTCCGCTTTGGGCAATCATCACCCTCGCGATTGGTGCGTTCGGACCTCTACTCTATTTGTTGACTCGAAAATCATGACGTTCTGACACGTGCCGCATCTTCGGTACGTGTTTTTCTTAAGACAAACTTAAGAAAGCGACTCCGTCTATCAACAGAATTCGACCGTATCCTAAGAGGTAGATTACAACTTAAAGGAGTTTTTTACCTCATGAAGAAAGCCATCTTTGATACGATCGTCCACTTAAATGCTCGACCCGTTGTTGCGAACACACTAAAACGGTTTGCGATGAGTCGCTTTAGTAAACCGCTCATCCGAACTTTTATTCGCACCTATCACATTCAGACGGATCAAGCGCTGAAGTCCGTTGATTCGTTTACCTCGCTGCACGATTGTTTCGTACGCGAGTTACGTCCCGGTATGCGACCAATCGCAACCGCGCCGGATGCCTTCGTCAGTCCGAGTGACGCCGTACTTTCCATCGTCCCAGCATTAACGCAAGATAGTCGGTTTACAATCAAAGGACAGGACTATACCGTTACTGAGCTGATCGGCTCGAGCGAACGCGCCCAGGATTACGCGAACGGTGTCGCCTTGATTTTCTATTTGAGTCCGACCGACTATCACCGTGTCCATTCGCCAGTCACGGGCGAAATCACGACGAGTTATACACTAGGGCGAGAATCAGCACCCGTCAATGATATGGGACTACGATTCAGCAAACGTCCGCTGACACGCAACTATCGTCGGGTCACGCGTCTGCAAGTCGATCACCGAACGATCGAGCACGTCATGGTCGGTGCGCTGAACGTCAATACGATCGTTCAGACACATCAAGGACGCCTGCTGGAGCGTGGTGCAGAGTTCGGCTACTTCTCATTCGGTTCGACCGTCATCCTCGTCTTGCCACCGGACACCGTCGAACTCGCACCAGGCATCGAACGTCGCGTCAAGATGGGGGAGCAGATTGGACGCTGGATCCCATAAAAATGGATTCCCTTTTTGTTAAGATTCCTGACTAAGAAAAACATTTGAATTTGCTAGACTAAAGGAAACCACTGTTCAATGGGATGGTAACCGTGAAGAGCAGTTGACGTTAACGTGTATCGAAATGCAATAACTTACAAAACGGGAAAGAGGTTATATCATGAAAAAAGTCGTTTTATTATGCGCTTTCTCGATTATGACGGTATGGATATTAGTTGGTTGCAATAATGAAGAGATAATGCAAAGTACTAGTGAAAAACCGACGGCATTCGAAGTTTTGAGCGAAGATTCTAAAGCAGACATTTTTCAATTCAATGATACGATCTACCAATCAGATGTAGCATGGGCAGAAAAAACCGAAGTCACTCAGAAGGAAAAAGTCGGAGAAATTAAAAGAAGAAGTTCGGATAGAGACGATTTTGATAATGGGACTGCTACGAAACTCTCTAAGGGTACCGCCCTATACTCTACTAAAGAAAGAAATGAGATTCTGATAGTCAGCTTCAACGGGAAATTAAAAAAGTACGTTGCTTTAGGAGAAGGTTAATTTGTCTATAAGAAAAGGCATCCTCAGCTAAGGATGCCTTTTCTGATTTAGATCACGACGATAATAGCCGCATCTGATCAGCCGTTAACGACTTTTTCAGCTACTTCTTCATTCATCGACTGACGATTGATTGAGAAACGCTCGCCTTCTTTCAAGCGTTTGCGATATTCCGCTGTAGCTGTGAACAGAACATCTGTCGAAGAGTTGAGTCCTGTTTCAAATGAATCTTGCAACACTCCAATGATGAAACCAACGGCAACGACTTGCATCGCGACATCGTTCGGAATTCCGAATAAGCTACATGCAAGTGGAATCAAGAGAAGTGATCCGCCAGCGACACCTGACGCTCCACATGCACAGACCGCAGCGAGTACACTCAAGATGATGGCTGTCGGAATATCGACTTGAATCCCGAGCGTATTGACGGCAGCAAGTGTCAGAACCGTAATCGTAATCGCCGCCCCCGCCATGTTGATCGTGGCACCGAGCGGAATCGAGATGCCGTATGTCTCTTTATCGAGACCGAGCTTCTTACACAATTCCATGTTGACTGGGATGTTCGCTGCCGAACTACGTGTGAAGAATGCCGTGATGCCACTTTCACGTAGACATTTAAAGACGAGCGGATATGGATTTTGACGGACGTTGATGAATACGATCAATGGATTAACAATGAGTGCGACGATAAGCATCGTACCAATCAATACGCCCAATAATCCTACATACTTACCGAGAGAACCAAGTCCATTCTCTGTGACTGAACCGATGACGAGACCCATGATTCCGAGGGGTGCCAGTTTGATGATCCAGCCGACCATCTTAGCGATACCATCTGAGAAATTCGAGATGAACGTTTTTGTCGTGTCGGAAGCATTTTTTAATGCGAGTCCTAAGACGATCGCCCATGTCAGGATTCCGATGTAGTTCGCTTGAATGAGCGCATTGACGGGGTTGTCGACCATGTTCAAGACAAGTTTCTTAAGGACTTCGATGGCGTTCCCAGGAGCTGACAGCTTCTCTGCGCCTTCTGACAGTGTAATCGTGACCGGGAACAAGAAACTGACGACGACCGCAATCGCACCCGCTAAAAATGTACCGAGCAGATATAAGAAGACGATGGATTTCATGTTCGTTTGCTGACCTTTTTTGTGTTGCACAATCGAAGCCATAACTAGGAAAAAGACCAAAATCGGCGCGACTGCCTTTAGTGAGGAAACAAATAATGTTCCAAAGATGGTCAAAGAACTCGCTACTTCAGGAATCGTGACGGCTAAAACAATCCCTACGATTAAGCCAATCGCGATTTGTTTCACTAAACTGATTTGGTTCCACATCTTCAACAATTTCATACGTTCCCCTCCAGGCTTACAAAAAATAAGTTATTTAGAATTCGAAAAACGATGACTTCTCTCTTCTACTCAAAAGGATGAATAGTCTAGTCATTCACTTTTCTAAAAATTCTCGCAGTTTGTTGTGTTCTATTTTTGCATAAATCGTGTGAAATAAAAACTAGTTTTTTGCAAGAAATATGATTCCTTTTCCTGGATGTTAAACAGGCATACGAATGCAATCGATTGCATAATTACAAAAAAAAGTAGAAGAAGACGCGTACCTTCCCCTACTTCATTATGTAAACTAACTTTATTTGAATTTATTGATTGACTTTTATTCTTTCTTCAGCAGTCTTCTCGAATCTCGTGCTGACAGGTGTCGTTAACGCTCTAAGTGTCGGATGAAGTAAGAAATAGCCAGCGAAGCCAAAATAGCCGATACCAGAGATCAATAAGATCGTCGTACTAGAAAACCATTCTCCGAACATGCCTCCCGCGAAATATCCGAGCGGACTTAAGGATCCGAGTAGAGAAGAGATAAACGAAAAACCTGTTCCTAAATAGTCCGAGGGAAGATTGACTTGGATGAGCGTATACAGGTAAATGCTAATCACCCCAATTCCGATCCAAGCGATTCCAAATAAGACGATGGGTAGTACCCTGGCATCTTTCACTAAAAACGCACTGACCCAAAAAAGGCCGGATAGAAGCGCCGCAATCGGTATGACACGATTGAGGGCAAATGTCTCTAAACGACTTGATACCAATGTCCCGATCATCGTTCCGAGTGAAATCGCTGCTAACCAAAACCCATACTCCGCTGATGTCTCAGAAATGATCGGTAACACCGCAAGTCCCATCGTCGCAAGAAAATTCATCCCGATGATGCCATATACGATTGCCAAGAGCTTTTTTTGCTTTTGGACGACATAGAACCCTTCCTTGAAGTCATGCTTATACTGTTGCCAAAAGTTTCGTAAGGAAATGGGTTGTTCCTTTTTCGAAGATGGTACTTTGAGTATGAGCAAAAATAAGAACCCGATCCCTAGCAGTACGATACTATTCGCAGCGAATACGATTCCGACGCCGACAAACAAAATCACGATGCCTGCTAACGCATCAGCAATCAAATCAAGCGTTTGATAAGAAAAGGCGAACACCGAATTGACCTTCGTCAACTGATCTTTTGATGCCAGCCGCTCGATGAGTGTATTTTCGGTTGGATACGAGATTTCCGCTAATGTTAACGCTAAAAACAGTATGACGAACAGCAATGGAATCCAGAGTGTCTCGTTTAAATAAAGCAAGGTGATGATTCCGACCAAAACGGCTTGCCCGACGCCTGAGAAAAAGAGGATTTTCTTTTTCGAATAGCGATCAATGATCGGACCGTACAAAAATTGAAGCGTCACAGGTAACACAGCAATCGTACTCGTTAATCCGACCAGAAATGGCGAATTCGTCGTCGTCTTGACGAACCAAACGATGGCAATCATATAAAAGCTGTCTGATATGTTCATCAGAATTCTACCAAGTAGCAAGATGACTAGTTGCTTGTTCAATCGTCTTCCCCTCTCTCCAATAGTTAAATTTTATTGAACTTTATTGTAGCGTAAAGGACTGGAAGAAAAATGTAAAGCAATAAGTTCAATTTAATTTAACTAGATCCTTGAAAAAATGCTTCTTCGTAAATAGAGCCTTTACGAAAAAGCACGTTTACTACTATGTAGAAGATGTCCTTGCGTCGTACATAAAAACGATTCCTTCTTTGATCTATTCCGATTCAACACGATATCGCCTCTAATCCTTCTATCGTCCGCTTGAATTTCGGATGATTCTCGAAATAAGCGTTGAAATACTGAAATTACACTCCTCAAGAAACAGTTGTTTTTTTGCGTTTGACGATCAAAAGAACGATCACAAACAGAAACTCAAGGACCGTAAAGATGCCGACGAAGAAAAAGACGACTAACACCTGACTGATCCCATCGACTGCGATCGTGTAAAACCACAGTAATGAAATGCCCGTCGTATAAAGAAGATTGATGATCGTTCCGCTAATCAAGCTCGCTTTCAAACTTTTCTTACTCCGCGCCTGACTCACGATGATGACGATGGCTCCGATCACCCAGACGATGAGTATGAGTTCAAGGATAGTCTTATCGTTCCACTGTACTTCCATGTCTCTTTTTCCTCTTTTCAATGTTTTGTTGTTTCGCTTCTATAACACGGTAATCTATTCTTCATTCCAATTCTGTTTTCCTTTTATTTCCTCATACAAAAAGCATGTATTCGACTTACGCGTCAAATACATGCTTCCCTAGTTCCTTATTTAATTGATCCGTTTGCCATCCCATCAATGATATGGCGCTGGAAAAAGAGATACACGACGAGGATCGATACGATACCGACCACATACGACGCGAACGAAGGACCAAAATCACTAAAGTACTGCCCTTGGTAGTTGAATTGAAACAAAGGTAAGGTCCAAGTTGACTCATCGCGATTCAGCAGAAGCAACGGTAAGAGGAAATCGTTCCAAATCCAGAGTGCATTCAAGATCAACACAGTCGCGTGCATCGGTTTCATCATCGGGAAGATGATCTTGAAGTACGTATTGAACTTCCCGCTCCCGTCAATCGCTGCCGCTTCATCGAGTTCTTTCGGAATGACGGTTTTTACATATCCTGCGTAAAGGAATAGCGATTGTGGCACCGCGTACGTCAAATACAACAGGATCAAGCCGAATTTACTAGATAAACCGAGTCCTGACATCATCGAAGTGATCGGAATCATGATGACTTGAAACGGAACGAAAATCCCGATGATTAAAAAGATGTAGATGCCTTGAAACACACGGCTCCGATCCATCGTACGTGCCAACGCAAAAGCAGCCATCGGTACAATCAGGATGATTAACGCAATCGCCGAAGTCGTGATGAGCATCGAGTTCGCGAAGTACTGGACGACACCATCCTCCCATAAACGCTGGAAGTTATTGAACGTGAATGGATCTGGCCACTCAAAGAAACCGCCGGTGATTTGACGCGTTTCTTTGAAGGAATTTAAAATCGTCAGATACATCGGTAGTGCAATCAATACGAGTCCGATGGATAAAAATAGATAGGTCGGAATATGAATGCGATCTTTTTTCATGATGCCCTCCTTAAACTTCGAACCGTTTGGACGAATTGATTTGAATGACCGAAACGATCGCGATGATGATGAACAGTACGATCGCAATCGCACTGGCATAACCGAACTGGTTATTTTTGAACGCATAGTTGTAGACGAGTAGTCCGAGGGATGTCGTCGAGCCACTTGGTCCTCCACCCGTTAACGCGTAGATTAAATCAAACGCAGTCAAACCCGCCTTCATGGCAAGGATCAAGACGATGCTGATCGCTGGCGATAGGAAAGGTAGTTCAATTTTTTTAAATGTCTGCCATGCATTTGCTCCGTCAATGGACGCCGCTTCACGAATCTCGTTCGGAATGCTTTGGAGATTCGCTAAGAAGATGACGACAGGAATCGCGACCCCTTGCCAAAGCGCAACGAAGAGTAGACCCCAGAAGGCAGTTCCTTCGTTTGCGATCAAGCTTTGCGACAGCCATTCAATCTGTAAGTATTCACCGAGCGGTACGAGACCGTAGTTGAAGAACTGCTTAAAAATCAAGCCGAGCGTGACGGTGCTGATGACAGCAGGAAAGAAGTAGGCTGTCCGAAACAGCCCGACTCCTTTGATCTTACGGTTCAATAATTTAGCAATCGCGATGCCGAGTACGATTTGACCAGCGACGAGACCAATCGTAAAGAGTAATGTAAAGCCGATGCTATCCCGGAAACGTGTGTCTGATAAAATCGAGATATAATTATCAATTCCGATGAAGTGATAGGAGCTAGTCAGCCCTGTCCAGTCGGTGAAGCTGAAGATGACACCTTGAACCAAGGGAATGAAGAAAAATATGATTTGAAGTAAGAGCGGCACGATGATGAAGAGATAGGGCCAGTAGCGGTTGACGAATCCTTTTTCTTTCATGGAGGCAACTCCCTTTCGATTATTTCATTTCATTGAAGAACGTGTTGAGATCATTCGAAAGCTTCTTCTTATCCCCTTTGTTCATATAATCCACCGTCAAATGCCAAAACTCTTCTTCCGACGGCCACTCGGAATGCAACCAGATGATTTGTTTATCCGAGAAGACGAGATCCGAGACGGCTTTTGTTTCTTTGAAGGATCCGTCTGCTTTCACGGCTTTGACGGACGTTGGTGAGCCATCCTTATCATAGTATTTCTGCATGACGTCCCCTTCCGTTAAGTACGACAAGAACTTCTTCGAAGCTGCCTGCTCTTTTTTCGATCCTGACGCTGAGACGGATAACGCCAAGTCGGCTGCTCCGACCGTCATCTCTTCTCCCGCTTGTTTTCCCGGGTATGCGAACATACTGACTTCGAAATCAGGCTGTTGGTCCCGAATGACTGGAAGTGCCCAGATGCCGTTCGGGAAGATCAACGCGTCTTGATTCGCAAATACAGCGACCGCATCGCTATACGAAGCACCGTTCGCATTCTTTTGCGTATTTCCACTGACGAGACTCAGTTCGTCCGCGACTGCTTCAAAGTTCGGATCTCCGACTTTGATGCCATTTTTCGGGCTGTTCTTGAGTGCATCCTGTGTTTGTTCGAATCCACCTGTGACCGTCGCCCAGGCAAGTTGATGATATCCGTTCACTGTCCACGAGTCCTCTGTCGTCAATGCGCTCGCAAATGGTGTCTCGCCCGCGTCTTTGATTTTTGCGACGACTTCCTTCATCTCATCCCACGTTTTAGGTGGCTGTAGACCGAGCTCATCGAATTTCGTCTTATTGTAGAAGAAGCCCCAAGCGTTCGAGTTCAGCGGTAACGAGTAGACTTTCCCATCAACAGCATACGACTCGGCAGCACCGTCCTTGAGATTTCCTAAAAACGACTCCTTCGATAAATCAACGAACTTCCCGTCTGCTGCCCACCCTTTGAAATCCGCGTTTTGTGGATAGGTATGAACGATGTCCGGGACGTCACCACCAGCAATCCGCGTTTTTAAAACGGTACCGGCATTGCTGACGCTCGTCAGCTTCACATCGATGTCGGGATTCTTCTTCTCGAAATCCTTGATGATTTGATCTAACGTTGCTTTCATCTCGACTTTTTGTGAAAAGAACTCAATCTCGGTCTGATCCGAATTCGCTCCCATCGTACAGCCTGCTCCAAACAATAACGAAGACGAGAGAATGCCTGCCATTCCTAATTTCATCGACTTATTCATCATGATTGCCTCCTGAATGCTCTTGTATTTTTTTCAAGACATATAACCGGCTGTCAAAATCTCCGTTGACGGTTGGTGGCACATATAACCCAACGTACATGAGCTCATCTCCGCCGTAACGAGCTCCTTCTAGTTCGTAGATCGCTTGAGGATCGAGACCGCTCAATTTCAATGTCCGAATCGGTGCCGCAGCTTCACTCAAGACGGTGACATCACAGACGATGATCTCATCTTGCTCCTGTGAGACGAACATCCAAGCTGGATGATTGCTCGTGAACGCACTCTCCAACCGATAAAACGTTCCGTATTGAAGTGTACGCCGATGCGTTTTGTAAAACGCGATTTGCTGTTTGACGATCGCCTTCTCCTGTTCCGATAACCGTGTCGCATCAAGTTCATATCCGAATACACCCGCCATCGCAACGTGACCTCGCATTTCAAGACTCGTCTTGCGATGCGTTTGATGGTTCGGGACCGCAGAGACGTGTGCGCCCATCGACGAGATTGGATAGATCATGCTCGTTCCGTGCTGGATCTTCAGACGCGCGACGGCATCCGTGTTGTCACTCGTCCATGTTTGCGGCATGTAATACAACATCCCGGGATCAAAACGACCGCCACCGCCGGAACAACTCTCGAACAGGATATGCGGATAACGCGCAGTCAAGAACTCCAGTACTTCATAGAGTCCGAGTACATAGCGATGCAACAGTTCGCCTTGCAACTCGCTTGGTAACGCGGTCGAAAAGACTTCCGTGACGTTCCGGTTGAAGTCCCATTTGATGTAATCAATCTCGACTTCGTCAAGTACAGCTGTCATCTGTTCGATGATATTGTCTCGCACCTCTTTTCGACTGAAATCCAGGACGTACTGATCTCGTCCTTTGGATCGTCCACGACCTGGAATATGTATCGTCCAGTCCGGATGATCTCTGAAAAGTTGACTGTTTCTTGAAATCATTTCCGGCTCGAACCATAATCCGAATTGCATCTTTTGAGCATGGGCATGATCCGCGAGATGTTTCAGCCCGTTCGGTATCTTTTCTTGATATTCGAACCAATCTCCGAGTGAGGAATAATCGTCATCTCGTCGTCCGAACCAGCCGTCATCCAGCACGAACAATTCGATGCCAAGAGCCGCGCTCTCCTCCATGATTTGCTTGATTTTCGTTTCATCAAAATCAAAGTACGTCGCTTCCCAGTTATTGATCAGAACCGGACGATCAGCGTCACGGAAGTTTCCTCGCGCCAAGCGCTCGCGATACAGTGCGTGAAAGGCTTGTGACATCTGCATCATGCCGTGTTGGCTGTAGGAGATGTTGACTTCGGGCGCTTGAAAACACTCGCCTGGATTCAGTTGCCACTGGAAACCGAATGGATTGATCCCGAGTTGAATCCGCGTCTGTCCATACGGATCCTTCTCGACCGTCATTTGATGACTCCCGCTATAGACCAAGCTGAACCCGACGACTTCCCCGCTGTACTCCGTCGCCTCCGGTGAGACGATCGCAAGAAACGGATTCATTTGGTGGCTACTCGAACCACGTTTACTGTCAAACACTTTAATGCCTCGTGTAATCGTCTCTCGTTCCATCATCCGCTCACGCCCCCACGTACCATTCAACGTCAGACATTCTAATTCTTGAGACGGGAGATCCAGTGACAGACTCATCAGTTTTTGGATGTCATGTGTTTTCGTACCGACGTTATGCAACTGGACGGATCGCGATAAGATCGGTCGATCTCGAAAGACGGTATATGCTAGACGCAACTCGAGTTCTTCCTTTGCATCTTCTAATATCAAAACGAGTGTCTGCGCCTCTTCCTCCATTTCGATATAGGTGGCGGGAAGACCATCCAGCTTCGGTTTTCCGTTGATTCGCTCATATGAGCGATAGCGAAAGTCTGTTACATCTGACCCATCTTCGTGTTTGATCTGTTGCGCTGGTGAACGATAATCCCCCGTCCCATAACCGGGATACTCTTGCAGTAGCGTATCGAGCGAGAACAATCGATCCGTAGCATCCGGAAAGTTAGGTGAAAACGATCGATCAATCCGTGGGTATTTTCGTGCTCCATGATACGTTTTGATGGGTTGACCGAAATACTCCTGGGCGACGACCTGTCCTTCTTCGATCCGAAGGATATAGCTGTAATGACGATTTGTTAAGTGAAATATACCTTCTGTTTCGTTAACATGAATCAGTTCCAAAACCCAACCCCCTCAATTGATGACGCTTTCATTTTGAGGCAAAATAAAAAAGCGTTTACTAAACATATCTATAACTTAAAGTTTAGTAAACACTTTGTCAACACTATTTTCAATTTTTAGGAGATACACTTTCTCGTTTGATCAGTTGCGCGGGAATCATGAGACGGATGGGCAGATGACGTTCGCCACGAATTCGTTCCAAAGCCATTTTGATAGCGAACTTTCCTAATTCTTCTGTTTCAACCTTCACCGTCGTTAAGGAAGGTGTTAAAAATTCAGCGATTTCGATATCATCAAAGCTCGAGATGGAGATGTCTTCCGGTATCTGATGACCGTTTCGCTGGAATGCCCGGTACACACCGACTGCCATCGGATCACTGGCAACGAGTACCGCGGTGACATCCTGATGTTCAGCCAGCTGCTCCCCTAGACGAAGTCCTTCGAGTGTCTTCCATTCCCCAAGCAGACCGTGTATATGCTCAGACAATTCTTTTTGTTTCATCCAAGAGACGTACGTCTGATAGCGATCCTCTTCTTCACTCATGAACGACTCACCGTTCTGATTCATGATGACACGATGACCACCGATGAACGCGATCTGTCGATGACCGAGCTCATAAAAGTGCTCGAGACTCGCAATCGTCGCACTTTTAAAATCAGAATAGACGGCATCAAACCGTGCATCTGCTTGGGAATCGTCAATCACGATGATGTTCGGATTTTTTTGATATAAGACTTCTAGCATGTCTGGCGCAACGGTACCTAGTACTAAAATCGCACCTAGATGATTCAATCCTTCGAGGTCCGTCTTTTTCTCAGATAGACGAATAATTTTGTTGACACTTACTTTTTGGCGTTCCGCTTCACTTTCGATGCCGCGACGAATTGCCCTGAAATAAGGATCATCGATTTCTTGTATTTCGTTGACCGTCGTCACTAAGCCGACGGTCGCAATCCGCTGGTTATACGATTTTTTTTGCCGCGGACTATAGTTCAGTTGTTTTGCCGTTTGCAATACCTTATCTCTGGTTTCTGGACTGACTGATAACTTTTCATCCGCATTCAACACACGCGAAACCGTCGCAATCGACACACCAGCTAATTTTGCCACCTCTCGAATACTTGCCATGTTTCCTCACTCCTCTGAACAGTAGTAAAATGTGAACTCATTTTACTAAACAAATAGACTTGTTTCAACACAAAGAAAAAAGCAGGCGAATCTCTGCCTGCTTTCGTTCATCCAACGATTCTTTTTAATCGTGTTCAATCATCTAAACGATCGAGATCGATGTCTTTCATTTTCCTAACCCGAATACTTTCCTCCTGACCGATTTGATCGGTCTCTTTCAAGCGGTGCTGAACGACGAGCAGCACTAGTACGATCGCAGAAATCACAGAAATCGTCGCATAGTACGGTTGCGCGACGCGCTCGAACTCTAACGCTGATAGCACCTGTAAGATCGTCAATCCCGCGAGCATCCCGTGGAAATACCGTTGATAGCTGCGCGGCATTCCTGGCTGCCCGAATGTCTCATACCAGACGTATAAGCCGAGTCCGAACGCAAGTCCGTTCAGGATCGGCGAAGGAAGAAGGAAGAGCAGAATGCCGAGACCGAGCATCAACCAGGCGTATCGGATCGCAGGCTTAAAGAAAGCAGGATCGAGCTGCGCTTCCTCTTCCTCGATGACGGGCGTTGCTTTCTCCGCTTCAGTCAACGGTCGAAAACCAAGGGCTTCTTTCGCTTCCGCTAACTCAAGCATTCGTTTCTTCATCCCGAAATAAAACGGAAAACGTTCTTTGACGACCTCCCCTTCATCCGTTTGACCATCGGCTTGTTCTTGCACGGATACCTGATACAGCGTGCGCCCCATCCGGTAACTGACCCAGTAGTCGGTCGCTTGACCATTGTCGCGCTTGAGTTCAATCACCTTCGTTTGTTGATTCGTCATGATATGTGATTCCTTTCGTCGCAAGTTCCTGTAATTGCTCTGACGCATACAACAGGAGAATGAATCCTGAGATGAGACAGACCGCTCCGTTAATCGAGAGATTGATTGGTGATAAATAGTTTTTTGATGAGCCCGCTAACGCGAATAAGAAGAGTCCACCAGACCAAAAATAGAAGCGAGCACGTGCTGATTTTCCTTCGAAATCACGCGGCCAGAACAGAGTCAGAACAACGAATGTCACATATCCTGGAATCGGTAAGCTACCTGTCAGCGTCAGTAATCCACTGAACATGATCAATAAAGCGCTAAAAATACGCAACTTTATGATTCGTCGGTCGGCTCGAAAATCCATCGCTTCAGACAGAGCAAAAGGTGACCGGATGTATCCATTGTCTAATTTTTCACGAACCCACGTTTTTTTCTGCCGATACGCAAGGAACGGATTCTTGAAGACGATCCGCTTCGTTGCGGACTCTTCATTCCTTTCCATCATGTCCTCGCTATCGACTGCTTGCTCTTTTCGGGCAACACCTTCCCGGCAGAATAAAGTGCGCCCCTCTTGGTGAAAGACGATGTGATGAACACGATCGCCGATTTGTTTTACTAATTGAATCATGATTTGTGCTCCTTTTATCTTACCTTCTACATTCTTATAGGTCTCACCATGCTGCGCTGACCATGTATAGTATGAACAGTCCACCTAAGACACAGACGTAACCATAATGTCTGACGGTCAACGAACAAAATAAGATGACGCCAATTGACAGAATGATACTGAGTACGAATGAATCCACCGTGTCGACGCTATCCCCATGTCCCGCTAGCGGTGTCTTTTTCGCATGCTTTGAGCGGATAAAATAGATGCCTAACGTCAACAAGAATATCCCGACACCAAGACCAAGAAACGGTACCACCATCGACGTCTCCTCCGACATATGTATTCTTTGAATATGTTTATTTCATGAAGTTATTATACAACTATTAATTACGATATTTTCCTTTAATAAGTTTCATTGAAAAATTTTCTATGTATGATTTTTTCTTTTATATCTTCTTTTTTACAAAAGGAGTGCAGCACTATGTACGCTTCCATCGCACCAGTCTGCACTCCTATTTCGCATGATGTATCTACTTTTCTTATGTAAGATTTTTCTCCGAAAAATAGGGTCATGGACCTGTACCACAAGAGACCGCATACTTTTCTTCACTCACCTTCTTCGAATAACAGACAAAAGGAGTTCCGCCTGTTTCACTTTTCCAATGGTACCAAAACATATGGTAGCGCTCCGCTTGTGGATCTTGTTCCGTAATGATTGCAAAGTAACTTTGATAGAAATAGCCTTCTTTATAAAGTTCGTGTCTTAGAGCACCTCTCGGCGAAGCATCCGTAAACAGAACCGGTGATAGGATCGGCATGAGTAGTACGATGATGGCTAGCGTTCCGAAACAGATCAGGACTATTTTCTTTCTGTTCTTTTTCTTAGAATTCGATTTACCCATCTTTTTCAACCTTTCCTTTATTGGCTTTTTTTGTTATATAGTAACATTATCCATACAACAGAAAGAGGTTTTGATATTGAAGAAAACTATTTTATTATCACTCTCTTTAGGTGTACTTCTATCTTCTGGTTTTTTGATCAGTAACGCAATAGCAACTTCTAATATTTCACAGGAAAAATCTGAAAGCGCGATTTCAAAGGAGCAAGCCTTCACTTTTTTCACGAAAGTCCTAGAACAACAAAAAGCGGATTTTTTAAACAATACGCCGTTGGCACACACCAATCAATCGAGATTATCTTCTCGCGACGAGGCTGTATTAATTTTTCTATCTAGTACAAAAGTGGATAAACAACAGCTACATTCATTTAGTTATAAGATTTCTAACGTAAAAGTGTACTCCGAAAATCAACGAAATTATGCTGAAGCTTATGTAACACGAACTTTTAGCTTCGGAAGTGGGCTTGAAACGGGTTTAGGTGATACATTAGTGCTCGAAATCCAATCAAGTCCAGATGATTTAAAAGGACCGTCCCACACCATTTCCTCGAGTAAATCAACGAGTGAAGTAAATGAAAAGGTCTCTGTTGATGAATTTTTAGAAAAGTATGAAGCAGAGGCAACAAAATAAAAGTGAAACTGTGCTAAAGAAAATAATGGCGGGTTTCTTTAATTTTAAGAAATTAATTACTAATCCTTAGTACTAGTTTTAGTCTCTTCAATTATTACGTGTAGGGAATAAATAAACAGCATTTCTTATTCTAAAATTACATATTTTGACTGTAAAGAGAAGGGATGCTATCTTTATTTTAGTGATTATTTATTTTTTAAATAATCTTCCAGGTTATTCATGTATGTGTTGAAGGGATGATCATATTTTGAAAAGAATATTTGGACCTTTGTTATGTGTTCCATTACTTGTTTTAACTGCATGCTCGGAAGAGAGGCAAAGCGAAAAATACAAATCCGAGTCCATTGAAATCAACAATGACGGTGAAGTAAATATCGTACCTCTTTATTCACCCTATCAAAATACTTAAATGCTTCACTCAAAGATAATGATACTGAAATGAGTAAAAAAAATTACGTACAATATGTCCTTAGCGATATCGATAAAACGGGTGAAAAGAAGATTTTGATACTACTTCTTTAAAAGGTTTCTTCATGATGCAATCGACTGCTTATCAGCAAGCACTGCTTGATCGAATCGATGCTCTGGAAGAACGACAAGACGAGATTAAAAAAATCATCACAAAAAACTACACTGCTGCGCATAAAGTCCTTCCAAAGAAAAAGAGTACGATTTTCATCGTACCGATCAACTCGGAATATACGACGATGACCGAACCGATGGGTGGAGTAGCAGCAGGAACGTACAAAGATGCGGTCGTGCTCTATCTGGCGGAAGATTTCGATAAGGATGCTCTCGCCTATACCGTTGCACATGAATACTATCATTTAATCCTTCAAGATAGACCAGAATATTAGATGAATAAATTACTCGATTCGGTCATTGTTGAGGGAAAAGCAGATGCTTTTGCTGATCGAGTCTTAAAAAATGTGAAGGCCCCGTGGGATGAACCCATGGATGATACGACAATCAAACATGTCGCAAAGTTGATTCAAACTGGTGAAGCTACTTACGAGGACCTTGTAGGCGGTAGTCCTCAAAAAGACATCCCCCGCTGGAGTAACTACAATTTAGGACACGATATCCTCGATCATTATTTTAAATTACATCCAGATTCTAAAATAGAGGAATGGTCCTTTAAAGGTGAAGCTGATCTTTTGAAAGGATATAAATACCAAAAGTTACTTCAGTGAGAGAACTATATTTTTGATACATTCCATAAAAAACAGACAGATGAAATAACAATATCAGTTTACGTATCGTACTGAAATTTTCTCTGTCGAACTCAATGACATCTTGATATAAGCCAATACATATAACAAAAACAAATCAAGGTACGGATGCTTTAAACAGATCCGTACCTTGATTTTTCTTCAATTTAAAATACTTTTTGTCTTTCTGTAATCGATACGGAGTAGCGTTTGGATGCATATCCTGTTGTCGGAAACGAGGAGAATGAAAGAACATATCATGATCATCGCCTCCCTAAACATGGTCAAAAAAAGACAAATGACTATGTTTACTTCAATTTGAACATAATTTCATCCACTTTTTTAGATTTAATCGTACCCATCTGAAACATTTACAATTCGAATTTCAGCTCTTCAAGGAGTCATTATTCAAGATTATCGACCAATTCTATATACTAGAACCTCAATTTGTATTTCAATGTATTACAAAGGAGCTGATAGTTATGAGTACCATTTCTATACGTCTGGATGAAGAGGATGCACGACTCATCAAGGAATATGCGAAGGCAAAGAACATTACGATTTCAACACTTGTTCGTGATGCCGTCCTCGACCGCATCGAAGGCGAAATCGATTTACAACTCTATCATGATTCTATGTCAGCACACCGTAAAAAATCAGAAGTAATCTCTTTCTTTCGACGACATGATGAAGGAACTTGATTTAGGATGACAGCATATACAGTAGAATTTGAGCGCGGAGCTCAAAGGTCTCTCAAGAAGATGAATCCCCCAAAAGGCGCGGATCATCATGTCCTGGATCAAGAAGAACCTTGTTGGAACGGATAATCCGTGTCGTCATGGTAAAGGACTCATATCGAATCACTAAGGTAAATGGCGGTATCGCATCGGCGACTATTGTCTGATTGCTGACATTCAAGATGGAAAAGTCGTGATCTTGATTCTTGAGATAGAGTATCGTCGTGATATTTATAAATAAAGCATTTATTGCTCATATACAAGTAAGCGTATGAGTTTTTGATTATGTCTATTTAACAAGCGTTATTTATACAGTAATGATTATTCTTTCACAAAACTGAATCTAGTGGATCAATTATAATGTTGACGTCTATAAACTCATCTTTTATCAATATATTTTTAATAGTCCTTTCATACGTAAAAAAGACAAAATAACTGCGTGCACACTTTGACAAAAAACACGACAAAAAGAATCAACGTATAGATACCTTCAAGTATCTGCGCGTTGATCCTTTTCTTAATTATCCGTCTAATCGTTGTTCAGCCATTTTATAAATTTCATCTTTATCCCGTTTAACGATCGCTACAATTTAAATGATTTGGAGTTTACCGTCGACTTCTCTAAAAAACAACACGTAATCCTATTTTTTTATTTTTTAACTTATTGCAATGCGACAAGTTTACACTGAGTGGCTGTCCTGCTGCTAATTCTACACATTACTTCAGACTATTCGTTAGTGAAATGAGTTTTTGTTGTAAAATCTTAGCAAGCCCAATCGCCTTCGCTCTATCGGTAGCACCAAATGTACAACCTCGCATTAGTGTATTCGCGATCATTTCCCCCTCTTTACTCAGAAAAACTCAACATATAATTATCTAATTATCATTTTATAGGCAATCCATCACGCGTAAGAATATTTTTCCACATTTCATCCGGAATGGAGAGCATTTGTTGATCATCGCGTGACAAGGTCGTGTGAATTTCTCCTTCTCTTCCTGCTTTTAGTTTTGAAACCCAATCAGGCTCCATTAATAACTCTCTTCCTAATCCGAACAAAGGGATGCCTTGTTCTAATACGTCCAAGGCATCATCTGGTGTGTATATAGAACCGAGTGACAGAAAACTTGTTCTATCTGCAATTACATCACGAAAAATCTCTGCTCTTGTTTTTGTTTGATTCGAACCACTTCGAGGCATGGACCAAACGTTTTTGACTGAAAGATGTAAGTACGATAAGCCTTGATTAGACAATTGATCTACAAAAGTGATCGTTTCCTCCATATTCAAACCATCCTTTTCTGGTTCTTCTGGTGAGAAGCGATATCCAATAATAAAATTTTTGTTCGCATATTGATCTCGGGCTCGTTTTACTTCTTCAATAACAGCTAACGGGAAAGACATCCGTTTTTCTAATGTTCCTCCCCACATATCTGTTCGAAGATTGGAATATCCCGAAAGAAATTGTTGAATCAGATATCCATTGGCTCCATGAATTTCCACACCATCAAACCCTGCACGTATAGCCATCTCCGTTGCTCGTCCAAAATCCTGAATAGTAGATAGGATTTCTTCGTGTTCTAACGCACGAGGAACGTAATCATCACTTGAATCCTTGTAAAGGCATGCCACGATACCACTCGGGCTTACCATTCGCCTTTCACTTATGTATCCGATGAGACTTTCGCTTCCTCCATGATGAAGCTGAAGGATTGCTTTTGCTCCCTTTTCTTTTATTTTATTTGCCAACTGCGTAAGACCTGGTACATTGTTTTCCCCATATGCTTTCATTTGACGAGGAAAACTAGTTCCGAGTGATGATATGGTTGCAGCCGCGGTAATAAACATAGCTGGTCCTTGTGCTCTTCTGCTGTAATAGTCCAATTCTTCGGAAGAGACACTTCCATCTATATTTCCTGAATAAGTGGTCATCGGTGCAACAACGACTCGATTCGCCAAAGTTACTCCATTTGAAAGCGTATAAGGTGAAAGGATCTTTTCATACTTCTGATTCATCAATACATCCACTCTCCAATTCTTTTATTTTTTTGATTCAATCTGTCTGTTTTTAGTGTATTTGTAAAAATAAAATAAGTAAAATGAATGTTTTTCATTCTAATTATTTGTATCTCTCATGTAAAATGTAGAAAAGGATGTGAAGTACATTGAATTTATTTCAACTAGAAGTGCTTTTAAACGTAGTAGAATGTAGTAGTTTTACGAAAGCAGGTCAAAAGATTGGACTGACACAATCTGGAGTAAGTCATAACATTACAACACTGGAATCTGAACTAGGAGTAACACTTTTGAATCGAGGACGAGGTGGTACATCGTTAACTACTGCAGGGGAATACATTATTCCACACATACGTAATATTGTGACAAATATGGCTCATATAGAGCAAAAAGTTTCTTCTTTACAAGGATTAGAATTAGGAAAGATTGCTGTTGGGAGTTTTCCGAGCTTTACTGCTGCATTTATACCGATCCTGTTTTCTATATTCAAAGAACGGTTCCAGAATGTTGAATTGGTGTTATATGAGGGTGGCTACGATGATATTGAAAAGTGGGTGGAGGAAGGTACTGTGGATTTCGGTTTCACAGCATTACCAGTTAAGGGTTTCGAGAGTATAGCACTGACACAAGATCCTTTGTCTGCTGTCGTATATGATGGACACCCTTTTATAGAAAAAGATACTGTTACGATAGCTGATTTTAAAGAGGAATCATTCATCATGTTACGTTCTGGATGTGAAGTCCTTATCGAGGATGAATGTCGTAAAGCTGGTCTTTCATTACATACCTCTTATAGTAGCAAGGAGAATGAAACTGTACTGTCTATGGTGAAAGGAAAATTAGGTATTAGTATTATGCCAAACCTTGCAGTTTCTAAACGAGAGACTCATGTTCATTTGTTATCCTTACATCCTCCTGTAGTGAGACATCTCGGATTAATTGTCAAGTCCTCAGACAAAATGACGCCTCTTTCCAAAGAATTTGTCAAGATCGTGAAAGCGCATTTCGAAAGTTGTGGAATCTGATTAAACTGATGACTCGCGTTGTGATAAAAAAGATAGAACGTGTCACGAATCGTTGGATGAATGACGATACAGTAATGCTGAAGGTTCCCGAATCGCTAACATTTAATAAGAACTGGATACAAAAAAAGATTGTATACATTTCTATATCGAAATATATACAATCTATTTTCAGAAAGTATTTACTCATTAAGTTCTCTTGTCCGAACCCGAACTCTGATGCTTAATCCATATATTTTTTCAAGACGATAGCGGCGTTATGACCACCAAATCCAAAAGAATTAGATAGTCCATACTGCATCTCCATCGAGCGAGCTCCTTCTGTTACGTAATCCAGATCACACATAGGATCATCAACTTCAAGATTAATCGTCGGTGGAATGATTCCTTCCTGTAAACATTTCGCAAGCGCGATTGCTTCCGCTCCACCGGCAGCACCGAGCATGTGACCCAACATTGATTTGTTCGCCGTCACCGGGAGTGTGTGTGCATGTTCCTCAAACAATTTTTTAATCGCACGTGTCTCGGACTGATCGCCGACGATCGTACTCGTCGCATGGGCACTGATCACATCGATGTCCTTCGTCTCGATCCCTGCCTGTTGAACGGCACGCTTCATGGCGAGGTAGGCTCCCTGACCCTCTGGATGGGTCGCCACTATATGATAGGCATCTGAACTTGCCCCGTATCCGACGACTTCCGCATAGATGGACGCACCTCGTTGCTTTGCATGTGATAACGATTCTAGGATCAAGATTCCTGCACCCTCCGACATCACGAAACCATCGCGTGTCGCGTCAAAAGGGCGACTCGCTTGAGCAGGTGACTCGTTTCGTGTAGATAATGCCGTCGCATTACCGAAGCTTGCTATGGACAATTCCGTGATGCCCGCTTCCGTTCCACCAGCGAATGCAGCATCAGCCTCTCCCATTCGAATGAGTCGATATGCTTCACCAATAGCCGTGTTTCCGATCGCACACGCGGATACAGGTGACATGGAATGTCCCATCGCTTGCCACTTGATGCTAATCTGAGCGGCTGCTGCGTTAGACATCATCGAAGGTACGAGACTCGGGCTGACCCTTCTCGGACCTTTTTGGTGTAAAGCATGAACACCGTCAATCAACGTTTCAATTCCTCCTACACCTGATCCCACATACACAGCGAGTCTTTCCCGATCCAGATCAGATTCTCCTAGTTTAGAATCGTTCCAGGCTTGGTCAGCAGCCGCTAATGCGAACTGAACGAAGCGATCCAGGTTACGAGAGGCTTTTTTACCAATCGCCTTTTCCGCATCAAAGTTTTTTACACTCCCTGCAATCTTTACTTTGAAATCAGTCGTATCAAACGTATCGATTTCCGTGATGCCTGAATTTCCAGCAATCATATTATTCCAAAAGGACTCCACATCGTTTCCGATTGGTGAGACGACACCCATTCCTGTAATTACTACACGCTCCATTTTTCTTCACTCCTTGTAATAGTATGAGATAATCATACGTGTCATATATCCTATTACAAGTGTTCATTTATCCTATTATAATTGTTACTTGGATGGAGAGAAATCAGGAGGAACGTATATGGACGACTCGAATCGATTAGAAGCTCTATCCTATTTTTTGAAGACGAAAAGAGCACAGCTCAAACCGGAATCAGTGGGGCTACCGCCTGGATCAAGAAGGAGAACGCCTGGCTTGAGAAGAGAGGAAGTTGCTCAATTAGCAGGAGTCAGTACGACATGGTACACCTGGTTAGAACAAGGAAGAGATATTAAGGTATCTAGAAGCGTCTTAGACTGTATCGCCCAGGCGTTATGTTTAAACAGGGATGAACACGAATATTTGAACGATTTAGCATTAGGGACGCAGGTCGTCAGTATGAAAATTCAAGCTTCCCCTATGACTATCAGTCCGTCACTCGAAAAAATTCTCTCTGCCTTGACGACGTGTCCGACGATCATTACGGATCGTTACTGCCATATCGTCGGCTGGAATCCTGCAGCGGCCCATGTGTTCGTAGATTTTGCGACCATTCCAGAATCACAACGTAACCTCATTCGCCTCTTGTTCTCACAGAAAGAATTTAAAGTACTTGCCGGGAATTGGGAACACTTCGCCAAAGGATTCTTGTCCATTTTCCGTACATACTACGGTCAATACTCTGGTGATGAATGGTATACGTCCTTCATACAGGAGATGAGTAATACGTATCCTGAATTCAAATCACTCTGGATGGAGAGTCAGGTCAGTAAGGCTCCGGAAATCCTGATTGAATTCCGTCATGGAAAAGTTGGCAAGATGCTATTCGACCTGACCTCTCTTCAAGTGCAGGGAGAAGACGACTTGCGATGTAGCATCTATACACCTGTCGAGGAATCCGGTACAGAAGAAAAACTGAAACGATTGATTTCAGCTCAGTGAATTTGAATGAATTCAAAAACTGGTGAAAACTTGAAAACAATCGACGAGACGCTTTCCATGTCAGGATTGTTCCGTTCAAATCAGTCAGGATTGTCCGACTTTCGGATTGACAAGTAATCATGGTCATAAATAAATAAACATAGTCTAAATATGATAATTTGACTATGTTTATATGTGTTTGAACGACTTTAAATACATTATAATGAGTTTAAACATAGTCAAATAATATAAAAATGAGTATATTTAATCTAAAGTGATCTATTTTGCGAAGGGAGTTCGACGAATGCGCGACTATACATATACCTATCTCAAAGAGCTCGCCCTGCCGATGGAGACCGTCCGCTTGATTGGACGGATCAATGAGTATAAAGGCAAACAGGATCTCTATAAACAGCAAGCGCCTCAAATCCTTAACACCTTACGCGATGTCGCCGTCATCCAGTCGACGAAAGCCTCGAATGCGATCGAAGGAATCATCGTCACGGAAAGTCGTCTTCAGACCATCATGTCAAAGTCAGCCGACCCTGCCGACCGTTCAGAAGCAGAGATTGCTGGTTACCGCGACGTACTTAACCTGATCAACGCTTCAGCCCAGGACATCCCGGTCAATGCGAATATTCTGTTGCAACTCCACAAGGAACTCTATAAGTTCGTCCCCGTCGAAGGTGGGCGGTGGAAGAACGTCGATAACGAGATTAGTGAGACGTTCCCGGATGGCACGCGCCGGACTCGCTTCATCCCCGTCCCTGCGTTCGAGACACCGGCAGCGATGCAGGCGTTATGCGACAGCCTACGAGAGCGTCGGCAACAAGAGGACGTCGACCCGCTCATCCTGACGAGCTTGTTCGTCCTCGATTTCCTATCCATTCATCCGTTCAATGACGGGAATGGTCGAATGGTACGATTGTTGACCCTCTTACTGCTCTATCAGTATGGCTTCGAGGTCGGACGCTACATCAGTCTTGAGAAGATCGTCGAATCGCGGAAGGAAGATTATTATGAGTCACTCCGTCTCTCTTCCGTGCGTTGGCACCAAAACCAACAAGATCCGTTTCCATGGATCAACTACTTGCTGAGCACGATTCTTGCTGCTTATAAGGAGCTTGAAGATTGCGTCGGATTGGTCACGACGGGTAGTCAGAACAAGAACAATCGGATTCGTCGTTTCGTTGAAGGACGAATCACACCGTTCACGAAAGCAGACGTAAGGAAGGCTTGTCCCGACATCAGTGAGGCGACAATCAATCGCGTATTGCGTGACTTACGTGACGAGGGGATCATTGCCCCATCCGGTCTTGGTCGGAGTGCGAAATGGACGAAACAATAACACTACATGGTATCAAGAACATCCGTGAAGAATAAATAACTTATCATGCGAGAAGATTCCAATACCAATTCACTTACACGTATGTAACCGCTAGAATTTAGTTGACGGTTTTTGCTCGATGACGCTTTACACTTTTGCTCAATTTATTTAGAACTCTAGTAAAAGTCCGGATCAATGGGGCGAACTAATTGGTGATCAAGGAATCACAACTGCAATATTAGACCGTCTCTTACATCGTGTCGAAGTGATTCATAGCGATGACGACAGTCATCGCATGAGAAATCGTAAGAATTTATTTTCAACAGAAGTGTAAATATCAATCGAGCAGAAAACGTCAATTTCTACTTGACGTCGACAACTCATTGTCGCGAAATGTTGAAATCGAAATCATCTCGTTCATGCTGATTTAAGATATTTTAGATAGCATTTATCTGATATTAATTATCTATAGTAATTATTATTTTTGTGAAATCATTCTAAAGCCTAAATTAATATTTTATTTGTAATCGTACACTTTGTATTATCAACCTGATTGTCAAGTGGGAGAATACAGTCTAAATAATTGCAGATATAAACAAGCTCCAATGATAGCAAAAAGGAGAATGATAGTGAAGATACCAAGCGGGGCGATCCATCCTGATGCGTAGATAGCGAGAGGTGCTAGCGTCTTACCAAGTGTGTTTTGAAGACTATCAGCAGCTAGATACTGACCTCTTGCCTCCTCTGGAGCATAATGACCGATGAAACTCTGCGTGACTGGTGTACGCATGATCTCACCTAACGTGAAGATGAGCGTACAACCAAACAAAAACCAGATGTTGTTATTCCATCCGACTAAAAATGTACCTCCTCCTGCAAGTAAGGTCGAAACGACGAAGAGACGTCTTTCTGACCAATTTTTAAGTCGATTCGTTACGGGAAGGATCAAGATGACAAACAAAAGACCATTAAAGCTTACCAGATAGCCAAAAATGGATTGGCTCGTGAGCTGAAAAGAATCCAGCAAGTGCGGTACGAGAGGTTGTTTAGGCACATTCTCTATCACGTAAACTGGTAAGTAGAGATCGAGTTGCATCACTGGGAAGAGTGAACAGGTTCCCGCAATTACGTATAGCAGAAAAATACGATCTTTGAGAATAAGTCGATAGCCAGACCACTTAGACTGAAACGCATATTTAAGTGGGGTCGTTACATCTTTTTGCTTGGATCGGACAGGTAAGGTTTCACTAACAATAAAATAGATCGTTATGAAGTAAAGAAAGAGAACTATTGCACAGGTCCACAATAACAGTTGACGATGTTGAAAAAAGAAGACTGCTCCAATGATTGGTCCTAAAACGGCACCAATATTGTTCACGGTCATAAATGTCGCATACACTTGTCGCAATTCATCTTTTGGAACTGTGTCCGCTATCATCGCTGAACTAGCAGGACGATAAAATGCTGCGCCTATATTAATTCCGATAAAGGCAACATAATTAATCCAAGGAGAAGAAGAGACAGCAAATAGAATAAACATGGTCATTTGCAAAAATGTTCCGATCAGCATCACAGGACGTCTCCCTAACGTATCCGCAAAGCTTCCTCCGGTTAAACTTCCGACAATACTTATTAAGGGGGGCAGTGCCATTATTAATCCAGCAGTCTGTAACCCTAGTCCTTTACCAAAATAGACCGTTAGAAAAGGAAAGTACATCCAAAATAGCAGATTGAAAAGACCTTCTCCTATCAGTCTGACTTTCACATTAGGATTCCATGTAGTTTTGTTCATAATAACTCCTCTCATAGTTAACGAATAGCGTCTTCTTTTCGTAGCTTTACTATAGAGAAGATAGTTATCAAGATATAGACTTATATTTTGATATGGATTATACTAATATTATGAAAATTAAGTAAGGACACTTTTATTTAAATTGTCACGTAAAACGAACGTATGTTTGTTTTGAAACGAAGTGACATATCTTTCTGTCTTACTTTTTTCTATCTCTTAAGAATTTTAGAATTACCGACGATATAATGGTTCGATAAGAAGCAGTTCCTGTCTCTACATGACAGGAACTGCTTCTTATCGTTTAAGTTCATAGACTTTTACTTTATCGAGAAGGAGTAATAACGGACCAACTAAAAAATAAAAATTTCTTATTTTTAACAGAATTATTTACTACAAGAAGAAATTGCGATTTATTGATGTCGTTTGTAATAAATTTAAGTCTGTAAATTAGATTTCACGGATACTTTACTTTCATTCTTCTTTTGGGATTCGTTCATCAACGATCATTTAATGTGGTGGACTGAAGGGAGTCGATGAATAAGGAATAGGCATGGTCGATTACATGAGAAATAGCATATCCACCCATATAACTATGTGATGCATACGTTGAATGCGTCATCTTATCAAATTGTAAATGACTTTCCTCACTCTAATCTGAGTGGTTGATTTCTATAATTTGAAAATTCATTTGTCAGTCTTTTGATTTGCTACTGTGCTTTTGCAAGTGCAATTGAGAGGATAAAAAAAACAAGCTACCTCTATAGATAGCTTGTTTTATCATCATGATTTGCGAAATACCCAATAAGACTGACCTAGATAATTTAACCCCGTATAGATAATCATCCCGATCAGAATCGCTCCAGTCTCTTGTAGATTTGGCAATACGTAATGCACTCCCCATAAACTAAGACGATAAGCGATGAGATAACTAATCGAAACGACGATCAAAAAACGTATCCAATAGGGCCATCCTCCAGCCTCTTGACGAAAGGTGAAGCGACGATTTAGCATATAGCTGACCCAAACACCACATGCATTCCCGATCGCCGTCGCTCCCCAATAACCAGTATGCAAGACATGAAAACAAATCAGTGTCAGCGTCAGACCAACCAGCGTATTAAGAACTCCTACTAATAAGAAACGAAGAAAGGTCATCATTCTCGTTTTTTCTCGACGACATAACGAGGACGTCGTTTGACTTCCTGATAGATTTTACCGATGTATTCTCCTATCAGTCCAATACCTAGTAATTGAAGTCCGCCGATGAACCAGATCGACATCATTAAAGACGTCCACCCATCCATCGCTTCTCCTTCATATCTACGATAAAGAGCATATCCGACAAAACCGATCGAGACGATGAGCATGAATAGTGAGACTAAAAATAACAACTTAATCGGACGAACACTAAACGAGGTCACCCCATCCCATGCGAGTGCCATCATCTTTCGTAATGGATATTTTGATTCGCCTGCTGGACGTGATTGACGTGTATAGGTCACTTCTGCTGTTTGAAAACCAAGCGAAGGTACCATCCCCCGCAAAAAGAGATTGCGTTCCGGATGTGCACAAAGTGTTTCGACAGCTCGTTTGCTCATGAGACGATAGTCTGCATGATTGAAGATGGTCTCTACACCCAACCAGTCGATGAAGCGATAAAAGCCTTGAGCAGTCGACCGTTTAAACCAGCTATCGGTCTGACGATCTTCTCTTACCCCATAGACGATATCATTCCCTTTCGCAAATTCACTTAAAAACTGTTCAATCACTTTTACGTCATCCTGAAGGTCCGCATCCATTGACACAACACAATCCGCATCGGTGTGTCCTTCGACAAGACCTGCGAACAAAGCATTTTGATGTCCTACGTTATGTGCTAATTTTAATCCTCTAAACCGACCATCTTGTGCGTGTACATCTTCAATTTGGGACCAGGTATCATCCTGACTTCCATCATCTACGAACAAGACAAAGGAGTCCTCAGAAATGAGGTGTCGTTCTCGCCACTCTGTTAAGAAACGGTGCATCGTATGGACCGTCAAGCGTAATACTTCCGTCTCGTTATAACACGGAATAATTACGCCTAGCGTAGGGATTGTCGTCATCGTCATACCATTACTCCTCCTTAAATGAACTTACTTCGTATTCTCTGTAGTAGCTTGGATACGGTATAACCTAATCTTCCAAGCAGAATGTTGATCTTCAAACGTTTTTTCGTACTGCAATCCAATGGCTGCAGCATTTTTGATTGGTACAGTAGACAAAAGATATGTCGCACCGATTTGCTTCAACTGTGCTGTATTGATAGATAAATGTCGAACCGGTACTTGATGCTCCTTTGTGTACTCGTATTCCTTACCGAGTTCAGATGAAAACACATAGACTCGATTTCCCCACGTATCAAAATAACGTTGTAATAGCTTACTTTTATCCAATTCTCCAGCAATCACCTTTCGGAAAGATGCTTTATAGCGTAATGGATAAAAGTTCACATAACCATCCACGGTTTGCATACCATTGTATTGTGCGATCGCAGGGTGCAATCCGAGAGAAGCGACCTGATAGTCTTTCGTTGGTTGGTTGATAAAGCGTTTAATGTCAGAAAACTGAGAAGTCGCATAAAACGCTTCATAGGATGGATGATGACGATAGAGGAACTCGGGATTCCATGCAAGCAAGACAAGGGTTTGGGCTACGAGCAAACAAGTCACCCATTTTCGTTTGGCAGTTCGCCATAGCCAGTCGAGCATCAAGTAAAACAATGCATACCACAACATCGGTTGAAGGAAGTGGAATCGTGAGAAATTGAAAGTTCTAATGAGAGAGACATGTTGCTTTAACGGATTCCACCCCTCATAAAACCAAAACGCATACCACAGCGATAGTCCAAATAGAAACCACATCAAAGTTCGAATTCGTCTTGCTGCATGATCTTTTTGACGAAATACTAGAAATCCAACAATCAGAAGTGTTAGGAGGATGATGGGCGATTGTACTGCGCGATCATGTGTATGACCAAACACCAAATTCTTAAAAAATAAACGAATACTTGCCCAAAATCCGTTATTCCCTGTTTCGAAGTCATTTCGACTCGTAGGCTCTTCTTCCCACAGCATCGAGAAGACCAGTCGATATTCAATTAATAAGTATAAAAGGACCTGAAGGCCATAGGCGATCCAAAAACGGCTATGAAAACTACGTGCGCGTATCTCCTTCACCATATGGTAAATGGCAAGCGTTGCTAAAAAGAAAACGATTCCTAGCACGAAGCTCGAATAGAACGGAACCACTAACAATACGAATGCACTCGATTTTATTTTCCGTCCATGCCAGATATTCCAATAAGCCCACAATAAGAGTGGCATCCCAAGCGTGCTGAGCATGCCCGATGGCCAGAATGGTGTCCAAGAAAATAGAACTGCTACCCACAGCGCATATGATTTAGGAATAACCCCTTTCGCATAATCACGTAGTAATAAGTACATTCCTAAGAAAGCAAAGATTCGGACCAACGTTTGACTGATCACGTATGCCGTAAATGGTGGGAACCATTGATATAGCCACACGATACCTGTAAACTCACTGACGAAAGCATTTCTCGAGACGACCCCATTCAATAAGTCAGGAACATTTGCATGAAGGCTTGCGTAAATACTATTGGTATCGACCAATGTTTTATACCACGTGATGTTTGAGTCTAGATTATCATGAATACGGACATGTGCATGTTCCCCCAGTAAGACCATCGGTAAAATATAGAGGCAAGCTAGTAGCAGCCCTATTAATATGCGAGTTTTTTCTCTCATCATACCTCTCCTTCATCTACTTTAAGATTTAATTCTTTTGTTAGTAGTTTCAAGAAATCAATTGCCTGTTCTTTCCCTCTTATAACTTTCTTTATGGTATATACTCCCTAAGAAACTATTTCCAATGATACCTTATATCACAATAGGATAGGTGACATTTATTAAATTTACTTTTCAGAATTAAAGTTAATTCAATTAAAAAATTAGTTAAATGGAGATTAGAAGAATTAATCAATCTTGACCAGATCTCTTCTTCTTTTTCTACTTTTCCCTTTTATGAATGACTAACTATAGATTTTTTTAATTCTATCGAGGAACTACAAAGAAGCATCGTACCATTTCTGTTAAGAAAAGATACGATGCTTTTGGGTTCTTAAATTTACTTCATCAGCCTTCGAAAAGGAGAACAAGATTTGGAGACTTTGTTTTTTATATGACGAAGTTCCATAGGTACGTGTAAATTTAAAAATGATTTTAAGATCGAACTAGAAAGTAACCTGGATTACGCTATTCTCCTAAAAAGCACAAAATAATTAATTACTCAAATGGAGTGCGTTAAAATGCATATTCAAACTATAGATGCTTCAAAAAAGATTTATTATGATGAACTTGGCTGGTTAAGTGCATCTGACTGGTTGCATTGGTTAGATATGCATTTACAGTGCCATTTAAGAAAAAGATAGGCACTACATTACTCCTTATTTACAAAACTAATTATTTTTCATGATCGACTACATTTTTTCTCTATAAAAAAGCATCCATATCGGACGCTCTTTTTGTAGATTGAATATTTACTCTTTATTTTGAAAGATTTCTGTGTTCTCAATACGAATCGCATCTACGATACCGCAATCCATACAAAACGAAAATACTTTTTGAGCACTATGAAATGACCCTTTAGATGGCTTTAGTGGAATATAATCTGTTGCCTCTTGAAAATTAGTACTTCCGCATGATGAGCAAATTTTATTTTCCATTTAAAGTACCCCCAATAAATATTGTCTATAAAGTAATTTACATCTAATTCAATCTTATTTTATCATTCATGATATTCTGAACAAACCAATCTACCTGCCTTGAATGTAGCGATTGAACCAGCACGAGCTGCTGAGCAAGAAAAAGGATTTTCCATTGTCGCCTCTGATGTCAAGAATCCCTCTATGCATGTCGCTGAAAACGAAGGTGAAAATCCAGATTGAAGAGTAACGTCTTTTTGCGATAAAGCATCCCTTCTGTAGAGTAAATCTACATAAGAGATGCTTTTTGTGACCTCAAGTTTATTAAACAAAAAATTATCAACTGTACAAGATTAATTACGTTTTCTTATAAAAAAAGTTGATTCTGTTCGCAATCAGATTGGCTTATCAAAGTTTGGTTTTTTATCCATGCCCCACGTAAAGATCTGTGCCCGTGTATGGCGATTCGGATCGTACAGAGGATCACCCTCGATTTCAGTGTAGGTCCGTGCATGATATACAATGACATCTTGTCCCTGTTCATCTACTGTAAAGCTATTGTGCCCTGGTCCATATTGACCAACCTCTTCATTCGTCGCAAATACGGGTGACGATGATTTTTCCCAAGCATCCGGATTCAATAGGTCTGCGTCTTCTGAGGCACTCAACATACCCATGCAATAATTCTCATCCGTTGCACTAGCGGAATACGTAATGAAGATTTGTCCATGACGCTTCAGGACTGCCGGTCCTTCGTTCACCAGAAAACCCTTTGTCTCCCAATCAAGCTCTGGCTTCGTCAACATGACTTGTGGCTTTTGAATGGTCCATGGATTCTTTAAAGTTGCAATATATAAGTTCGAGTTTCCTTCAATGGAAGGATCTTTTTGTGCCCACACTAAGTAATGAACGTCTTGATGTTCGAAGACGGTCGCGTCAAGAGCAAATGAATCCCACTGCGTTTTTATTTGTCCGCGTTCTAACCATTCGCCTTCTAGAGGATTATCCGAACTATTCTCTAAAACGAACATCCGATGATCAAAGAGTCCGTTTACAATCTCGCGTGACTTCGCAGCCGCAAAATAAAGATACCATTTCCCATGAATACGATGTAATTCGGGTGCCCAAATCAGATCACTCATAGGGCCAGTTTCTGGTTTAATCCATGCTGTCACCGCTTCTGCATCCCTTAGTTCATGGAGAGATCTAGCACGACGCAATTCGATTCGATCGTATTCAGGAACAGACGCTGTAAAATAATAATAACCGTCAGAATGCAGATACATCCATGGATCTGCCCGTTGCTCTAAAACAAGATTTCGATCCTCTGTCTGGTTCATCGTGTGACCTCCTCGTTGACCATCCTGTTTTCAAAAACAGGCACATCTCCCTGCCAAGAAAATGGTCGTACATACGTATGACGATTCGGATCCCATAATGGATCCCCTTCGATTTCTCTATAGTTCCGTGCATGATAAACAATCATATCGGTCCCATCTGCGAGTGTCGTGAAACTGTTATGACCTGGTCCGTATTCACGGATTGACTCATTCGTCGTAAGAACGGGTTGCGGGTATTTTTCCCAATGAGTAGCATCTAACACATCCTCTTTTTCATTGATACGAAGAAAACCTACACAATAATTATGATCCGTCGCGCTTGCTGAAAACGTGACATATATATAGCCATTTCGCTTTAAGACAGCAGGTCCTTCGTTTACAAGAAAGCCGACTTTTTCCCAAGCATATTCCGGTGTCGCAATCATCGTTTGCGGTCCTGTCAATGTCCAAGGATTCTCCATTTCAGAAATATAGAGATTCGAGTTTCCTTCAATTTTTGGATCTTTCTGAGCCCAGATGTAATATAACCGGTTTTCATGCTCGAACGTTGTCGCATCGAGGGCGAATGATTCTTGCCATGTCTCGATTTGTCCTTTTTCCGTCCATTGACCTTCCAGCGGATTGGCTGAACTATTTTCGAGAACGTACATGCGATGATCAAAAATAGCATCTTCACGTGCCGCCGCGAAATAAAGGTACCATTTCCCTTGAATGTGATGTAATTCTGGTGCCCAAATGTTAGCGCTCATAATTCCGGTCGAACGCTTCTGCCATACGACTTTCTCTTCTGCTTTAGTCAACTCTCCGATCGTCTGAGCACGACGCAGCGGAATACCGCTAAAGTCAGGTAAGGACGCCGTAAAGTAGTAATAGCCATCTGTATGCCGCATGATCCATGGATCCGCGCGTTGTTCTACGATTGGATTTACGATTGTCTCTGTCATAATGAACGCTCCTCTGTTTCAAAGTGGCTCGTCTGTAAGCTCATCTGTTTTAACAGCGTGTGTCTCTCTCGAAGACGATATGCTTCTCTCTTGCTACTCGCTAGGAGAAGAGACGAAATACCGATTTCCTCTGGCTGAAGAGGTGCTTGTAACGAATTAAAAATGGACTCCAACTTCTGTCTTGTTGGCATTTGAGTGACCCAATCACCTAGCTCCTTTGGTACATCAGATTGTTCTTGGATCATCGCTCTATAAGTATCGATAAGTTCCATCGTCGCAATCGCTACTTTTGTACCGTGTAAGACGGCTGGACGGTCATGCGTTAAGAAATCCATTTCCCAATAATGAGAGAGGTGGTGTTCTCCACCAGATGCAGGATGTGAATGCCCAAAAATCAACATCGCAATTCCTGATAAGATCAATGAATCCATCAGTTGATCCAAACCTTCCGCTTTTTCTGCATAGATATCTGGTAGAGCTTTTACACAATCGGATAAAGCAATTTCGGTCAATCGAGCAACTACAGGACAAAAGGGTTCTTGTCCATCAAAGGCACCAAAACGCCAATCCAGTAAGGAGGTGTACTTCCCAAGCATGTCCCCGACACCTGCTGCTATTAACGCACGAGGTGCATCACGGATAATGTCACTTGGGATGAATACGGCAATTGGTGAGACGAGCTGATAGGTCATTTTTTTCCCTCTTATAATTAAGGGAGCTCCTTTCGAAGTAAACCCGTCCACTGAAGGAGCGGTAGGAACAGACAGAAATGGGATTTTTGCTTTCGCAGCACAAAACCGCGTCACATCATGAATCGTCCCTGCTCCGAGTGCGATCAACGCATCCACACTATCGTCCAACTCGAGCATTACTTGTACAACTGATAGTTCATCAGCTAAGACATCCCCTTGCTTGTTCGGCGAGAGCGTGACTATTGATACGTCAATTCCTACTGTCATTAATGCTTTCTTCAGTGGAGAATAACCGACCATCTGCGTATTGACATCACCAATGACGAGGAGGTGCCGCCACTCTTTTTGCTGCACAAACTCGACCACTGATTGCCATACTTTTTCAGAGGCACTGATTTGTTCAATCGTAATGGGGTAATGTAGATTTCCACACGAACAAGTAGCAACCTGCTTTTGTATCTGTTCGAGGTTCATCGACTGACTCCTTTCCCAACGCGATATTCCGTTTCCCACTGATACGTCTCTCTTGCTAATAATCTAATAGATGGAAAATTACTGTGATGAACGGCGTCCGGAAGATGTTGCGGCTCGAGACAAACACCATAATATTTTCGAGAGCGTCCCTCACGTAAGATCGTTTCTTCATTCATCTGGTTTCCTGAATAGAGCACAAGAGCTGGTGCAGTCGTAGACAACATCAAGGAACGCTTACTTTCAGGATCGTACAGCGTCGCTTTTCGTTGGTCGTCGAATAAAAATGGATGATCATAACCATTGACGAGTTGATTTTGTGGATGGCTTGAAGTTGGACCATCTCCTAGCATTCGTCCTGATTGGAAGTCAAAAGGGGTCTGATCGACATCCAATAGGCGTCCTGTAGGAATCAAATCATCTCGCAGCTCAGCAAATTGATTAGCCGGTAAAGTCAATTCATGTCCTAAAATATCACGACTTCCACCACTTAGATTAAAGTACGTATGATTTGTCATATCGCATACCGTATCCGTGTCACTGATTGCCTCATACGTAATTTTGACACCGTCAGCTAACAATTCAAACGATGCTCTGACATCGAGTGTACCCTTATAGCCATTCTCACCATCAGGACTTACATACCGAAGAACGAGATGAGTATTGGATACGTCTTCCATTTTCCAGAATTGACAGTGGAGACCGTCTACCCCGTGAAGATGATGCTTCCCTTCGTTTTGAGGCAGATGGTACGTTGCACCGTCCATATCGAATGTCCCGTCCTCGATTCGACCAGCGACACGTCCGACAGTCGCTCCCAAGTAATACGTGTCTGTCTTGTATTCTTCAACCGTATCGTATGACAAAATGAGATTTTTCCATCCCTCATCTTGAATCGAAAACTCTTGCAGGGTTGCTCCATATGTCAAAATGCGTAAACGACACATATCGTTCTCGAGCGTAAACGCCGTCTGATTTACTACTTCTTGTCGCTCCATCTCAAGTCGCTCCTTTTTCACCAAACCTTCACCGGGCAATGCTTTGTTGCAAGGCGTGCCCGGTAAGATACATAGCACCCGCACTTCAAACAGGTATCGTCCTGATAAAACGGACAGACTGCACATTGACGAAGACGTTCCTGATACTCAGCGTCCGTGACTTGCGGCATGACTTCCGCGTCGATGGTTAATAACCAATCAGTGTCTACTTTTGTCGGTGGACAAGTACGACACCGTCTTGTCTCGACGACTTTCATCTTAGCGAACCGCCACTGTGATGACGCTCATCGCCGGAACATCCATGATGAGCTTTCCGTCTTCTGTCACCTGGACCTCATGATCACGCGGCGCAACCACATCTGGTTGTTCAAACGTGTTATGGGCATTGAGATGATCTGCTGTTAAAATACGTGCCGATACGTTAGAAATCGTCCCCAATCCCCGCAAATCAATTTCTACTTTATCGCTATTTTGATGATCAAGCTGGCAGAGGCTAATGTGCAATACACCATCAGCATCGCGAGAAGCTGTCGCGTTTACAGAAGGAATCGATTCTTCTTTAGCTACATAGTCACGCGTGATGGCTGCTAGCTCGACTCGTTCAGCATCTTGGTGAACGCGATACATCTCAAAGACATGGTACGTTGGCGTAAGAATGAACTGGTCACCCTCCGTTAAGATCATTGCTTGAAGCACATTGACCATTTGTGCGATGTTCGCCATGTGAACGCGGTCATTATGCTTATGGAAGATATTGAAGTGAATCGCTGCGACAAGTGCATCTCGGATTGAGTTTTGTTGATACAAGAAGCCTGGGTTTGTTCCTGGTTCAACGTCGAACCACGTTCCCCATTCATCAACAATGAGACCGACGCGCTTTTCTGGATCATACTGGTCCATGATTTGCCCATGCTTTGTGATCAGTTCATCCATGTAATAAGCACGTTTTAGGGTGATGAACCATTCATCTTCCGTAAAATCTAACGCTGATCCCTTACCTAACCAAAAATCGCCCGGAATCGTATAATAGTGCAGACTAAGACCATCCATCATCGTACCCGCTTCACGCATGAGAACTTCAGTCCATTTGTAATCATCAATGTTTGCACCACCAGCAATCTTATAGAGTTGATTGCCATCATAATTGCGGACATATGTCTGATAGCGACGATATAGATCGGCGTAATACTCCGGACGCATATTCCCACCGCAACCCCAGTTCTCGTTACCAACACCGAAATACGTAAGCGACCACGGCTCTGTACGGCCATTCTCCTGACGCCAGTTCGCCATCGGTGATTCTCCATTGAACGTCATATATTCGACCCATTCAGACATTTCTTGGACGGTCCCACTTCCAACGTTTCCACAAATATAAGGCTCACACTCTAGTAATTCACAAAGGCGCATAAATTCATGGGTTCCGAAATGATTGTTTTCGACGACGCCACCCCAATGTGTATTGACCATCCGCTTTCGGTTTTCATTTGGTCCAATACCATCTTTCCAATGATACTCGTCTGCAAAGCATCCACCCGGCCATCGTAAAACCGGAATGTTCAATTTCTTCAATGCTGTCAATACATCGTTCCGAATGCCATCTGTATTCGGTATGGATGATTCTGGACCAACCCAAAGCCCTTCATAAATACAACGTCCAAGGTGTTCCGCAAAGTGCCCATAGATATGCTTACTGATTTTACCTTTTGGTAAATCTACATTGACGATTAGTTGTGTTGCAGCTTCTTTTGTATTTAGTGTTGATGTGACGAGTTGGTTATTCATAATATCTCCTCCAAGAAAAGGGACCTAGGAAGGTCCCTATAAATTATGGTCGATAGTACAGTTCATTCCAACGTAACTCATTATTAAATCGAACCGTCTCCGTTTCTTTATCGATGACAGCAATTTCAATGTTCAGAAGTTCTGCGAAGTCGCGTAGTTGTTCAGTTGTCACTTCATAGGAGTAACAAGTATGGTGCGCTCCCCCGGCTTGGATCCAGTTTTCGACAGCTTGAGCCATCGATGGTTCTGTTTTCCATAGAACACGTGCCACAGGAAGATTCGGCATTGCTTCATCCGGTTGGATGCCCTCGACTGTGTTTACCAAGAGTCGGAAGCGATGTCCTAAATCAATCAAACTAGCGTTCAATGCCTTGCCATTCTGTCCTTCGAATACCATCCGCGCTGGCGCTTCACGATCTCCGATTCCGAGAGGATGTACCTCGATTCTAGGCTTATCGACCGCAATGGTCGGACAGATTTCGAGCATATGCGCCCCTAAGACCATTTCGTTGCCTGGTTCAAAGTGATAAGTATAATCTTCCATGAAAGATGTCCGTTCGTTGCTCGCCATGATTTTCATAAGACGAACAAGCGCTGCGGTTTTCCAGTCTCCTTCTCCAGCAAACCCGTACCCTTGCTCCATCAATCGTTGAACGGCTAGCCCAGGTAGTTGCTTGATGCCATGTAGGTCTTCGAAGGTTGTCGTGAAGGCAGTGTATCCACCAGCTTCAAGAAAAGCCTTCATGCCGAGTTCGATGCGACCTTGATAGCGAACGGATTCCTGGAATGCTTCTTCTTCCATTCCAGTATTCGTCACTTCATATCGCGTGCGATATTCTTCCATCAAGTCATCTAAATCTGACTCCGATACCGCATTCATGTAGGTGACGAGATCGCCGACACCATACCCATCAACCGTCCAGCCCAGTTGAATCTGAGCTTCGACTTTGTCACCTTCTGTCACTGCTACATTCCGCATGTTGTCACCGAAACGAGCGACTTTTAAGTTCTTACTTTCCGCTAACGCATGCGCTACATTCATCCAAGATGACATCTTTTGACGTGTGAGTTCATCTTCCCAATGACCGACGAGCACTTTTCGCTTCACGTTCATCCGGCTTGTGATAAAACCATGTTCACGATCACCATGCGCCGACTGATTGAGGTTCATGAAATCCATATCGATCGCATCCCACGGGATGTCACGATTGAACTGTGTCCCAAAATGGAGCAATGGTTTTTGTAAGACACGCATCCCACTAATCCACATTTTCGATGGTGAGAAGGTATGCATCCATGTGATCACACCGGCACAGGCATCATCAGCATTCGCCTGCAACATCATCTGCCGAATTTCTTCTGCATTTTTGACGACTCCCTTGTAAACAATTCGATCCCGGAAGACGTCCGCTGCATCTAATCCTGAGACCATCTCTTTTGAATGTGTTTCGACTTGACGAATTACCTCCTCACCGTAGAGCATCTGGCTTCCTGTCACGAACCAAAATTCGTGTGTGTTTGCTGTCAACATTTAAAATCCCCCTCATCTAGCTATGTGCACCTATCGTTTCTGACCGTAGTAGGCGTTTGCTCCGTGTTTGCGCAAGTAGTGTTTATCTAAGATGCTTTGTTTGATGGGTGCTAATCCTGGATTCAGATTCAAGGCATGAATACCCATCTTGGCTACTTCCTCAAGTACGACTGCATTGTGCACGGCTTCATCCGCATGCTTCCCCCAACAAAAAGGTGCATGATTTGCGACCAGCACACCTGGTACAGCAACAGCTTCCAAGTGTAGTTCGTTCAACGTCTCAATGATGACGTTTCCGGTTTCTAACTCGTACGCCGTCTCGATCTCTTCATCAGAGAGTTCACGTGTACACGGAATTTCTCCATAAAAGTAGTCGGCATGTGTCGTTCCGAATGCAGGAATTGCTCGTTTTGCTTGCGCCCAGCTTGTCGCCCAAGGGGAATGCGTATGGACAATGCCTCCAATCTCAGGCAGAGCACGATACAAAGCCAAATGTGTTGGCGTATCAGAAGATGGACGTAGATCACCCTCGACAACATTGCCTTCTAAATCGACTACGACTAAATCATCTATCGTCAAAGCGTCATAGGGGACACCACTCGGTTTGATAACGACTAAACCCGCATTTCGATCAATCCCACTGACGTTTCCCCACGTAAAGGTGACTAAGTCATGCTTTGGCAATGCTAGGTTCGCTTCAAGCACTTCTTCTTTTAATTGACGACTCACCATACAGGTTCTCCCTTCTGACGCGACGCTTCAGCTTTGATTTTCTTTAATCGCTTCATCACATCGTTTTCTCCACGACCGAAATAATCGTATAGTTTCGTATACTCAGCGAACAGCGCCTCATACACTTCAACGTTTTCTGGAATCGGAAGATATGTTTTTTCTTTTACACGTCCCATCTTCGTCGCTGCTTCCGTGATGGTGGCATAACCGCCTCGTTCTGCTCCTGCGGCTACGGCACCGAACATGGCAGATCCTAAAGCGGGGGTTTGAGAAGAGGCTGAAATCTTGATTTCCATGTTTAGAACATCAGCATAAATCTGCATCATCAAGGCATTCTTCTCCGCAATTCCTCCTGCAGCGTATACTTCGTGGACGGGAACACCGCTTGTGCGGAACGCTTCGACAATCGTTCGCGTGCCATAGGCCGTCGCTTCGATCAATGCGCGGTAGATATCTTCTGGTTTTGTCAGTAATGTTGCACCTAGAAGTACACCCGTCAGATTTGTATCCACTAGTGTAGAACGATTTCCGTTCCACCAATCAAGTGCGATCAATCCATGTTCACCGACGCGTTGCATCGTTGCCTTATCGGTTAATAATTGATGCGTACTAACTCCTTGAAGAGTTGCTTCTTGCAAATAGTCACTTGGTACACAGTTTTCGATGAACCATTCAAAATGATCTCCGACACAGGACTGACCAGCTTCGTACCCCATATACCCTGGTAAGACTCCGTCTTCGACGATCCCGCACATACCGGGTACGACCTGCTCCTCTTCACCAAGCAGGATATGACAAGTAGAGGTTCCCATCACCATCAACAACTTACCGGGTTCCGTGATTCCAACGGCAGGTACTGCAACATGCGCATCAACATTTCCTACTGCAACGGCAGTTCCCGGAAGGAGACCGATTCGTTCTGCAAAGGATATCGTTAATTCTCCTGCTTTGGCCCCGATTGGTGCGATGTCATTGGAAAGCTTCTCTTCAACTACGTTCTCAAGTCGTGGATCTAACGCTTTAAAAAACTCATTTGAAGGATAGCCTTCCTGTTTGTGCCAGATCGCTTTATAGCCAGCCGTACAACTATTGCGTACCACTTTTCCAGTCAATTGAGAAACGACCCAATCCGTCGCCTCTAAAATTTCGTGAGCAGCCTCGTAAATGGAGGGTGCTTCGTTTAGAATTTGCCAGACTTTTGGAATCATCCATTCGGATGAGATTTTCCCGCCGTAACGCTTTAAAAAAGGTTCTTCGCGTTCAGTCGCAATACGGTTCAAAGCGTCTGCCTCGTCTTGAGCTGCATGATGCTTCCACAACTTCACATAGCTATGCGGATTATGTTGATACTCTTCATGGAAGCACAACGGATTTAAATCGGCATCGATCGGTAGAATCGTACAAGCTGTAAAATCGATGCCGAGCCCGATGACTTGTTCTTTCGTGATACCTGCCTCTTTGACAACTGCCGGGATCGTCATTTCCAGGACCTCTAAATAATCACGCGGATGTTGGAGTGCCCAGTCATGTTCAAGCCGTGTTTTTCCATCAGGCAAAAATTGATCCATCACTCCATGTGTGTATGGTTTGACTGCAGTCGCCACTTCGTGACCTGTTTCGACGTCAATCAAGACGGCTCTACCTGATTGCGTGCCATAATCAATTCCGATTGTATATTTCGACATTTCATCACCCTACTCCCAAAAAGAATACGCTTACATTTCAGAAGAAAAAATAAAGTGTGTGGGCACTCTCTTGTTTTCATCCGGACAAATAATCAAAATCCATGCAGAAAATTTAAATAAACAATAAATTTGTACGTATAACTTACACTATGATTGTATCAATTATTTAAGAATATGCAATCATTTTTCAGAAAAATACGCATTTTTTGACGTTTTTTTCTATCTATCAGATGATCAACCTTCTTTAATACATTCATTTGTCCGTACAAATGATGGGTTCAACGTCTTTTTGCCCAAACTGCTGTTCCATCCTTACTAAGACCTGTCATGATGATCGTTGATTTCCAATTTTCCCAATCCCATGCTGCACCAACTTGTAACTCGTATGTCTCCTGTCCTATGCGTAATTCAAGGATGCTTCCCTTTAGTTGCCATGAACCCTTCTTACCCAAAAGACTGCCATCCTTTTGCAACTTTAGCTTTCTTGATTGTTGCTGACCGTCATCAAAGCGCGGGAAAGCAATGATCTCCCATTCTCCAACGATCTGCTCTTTTTGAACATTGATTTTCTTTTCACCTGCGTATCGTTCGGGCGAAACCACTGGCCATCCATCTTTTGTCCAATACACTTTCCTCACCTGCAATTGCGACCAGTAGATATCTTCGCTTGGTCGAGCTTGATGAATAATAAAGGTATCTTTTCCATCCTGTAAAAATGCAGAATGACCAGTCCCCACATATCCCTCGTCTCCTTCAAAACGATAGGAGCCAACAATTTTTACACCAGTATCAAATGATTCATTTGAAGTATCACGCAAATCACGACCACGTGAATCAACGTAAGGTCCATTGATTGATTTCGAGCGCCCAATCCTTACATTATACGAATCTTCTAGCCAACCGTATGAAACCATCAAGTAGTAGTAACCTGTCTTTGCGTTGAAAAGAATTTCTGGGCCTTCAATTCCCATCGTCATATCTTTTCGCTTAGCCAGTAACTCCCCTTCTGATGACTTTTTCATCAGCTTTCCTGTATTCGGATTGATTTCCGTCAAGAAGATACCGCCAAAATAGGAACCATACGTCATCCACCATTTCCCCGTTTTATCTTGGAGCACATGAGGATCAATCGCGTTGACCGTTTTTCCATCTCCTTCTTTTGAGGCGATGACGACTCCCTGATCGTGCCATGGACCCTCAATATTTGAAGCGCTCGCCATTCCAATATACGAGGTACGACTCCCGACTTTTGAGACAGAATAGTAAAGGTAGAATGTATCCTTGATCTTCGTAATAGAAGGGGCCCAAAACGTATTTCCTCCTGTCCATTTGAATGCTTCTTGAGAGACTTCGTCAAATACACGTCCTGTAAATTGCCAGTTAATGAGATCGTTTGATTTTCGAATCTGGATGCCTGGTGTCGGTGGACCTCCTACCATATAATCTGTCGAAAACACATAATAGGTATCACCTTCTTTTATGATCGCTCCGTCATGCGCAAAGTTTGTAGTCCATTTCTTTTCCTGATTCAAAATATCAGGTTGTACGTCTGCGACTTCCTTATCGAATGGCGCTTTCGGTAATTCCAAATCTTCGAGAGACGCATTCGTAGACCACCAAAAAAAAGAGCACCCTGCAATGAATAAGACAATGATCCCCATCATCATTTTTTTCATATTGTTTTTTTCCTCCTTTAATCACAAACACCCGCCTTTACTTAAGACGGGTGTTTCATCTTTTCGTTACAGCTCAACCTTTAACGCCAGAAATGGCAATCGATTCGATGATTTGTTTTTGAAAGATCATGAAGACGATCAGCATTGGTAATAAGGCGACAACAGATGCTGCCATGATTAATGGATAATCACTTTGAATAGCATAGGATGCATTGAAGTTGGCGATGACCAATTGCAGGGTTTGTTTTTCGGGAGAATTGAGATAAAGAATCGGACCGAGATAATCGTTCCAAATCGCCATGAACCATAAAATCAATTGTGCAGCTACAGCGGGCTTGATCAATGGAAAGACGATTTTATAAAAGATTTGAAAATAGGAACAACCGTCAATTTTAGCCGCTTCGATGATAGAATTCGGAATACTGTTCAAGAATTGGCGTAAGAAGAAAATCATGAAGATATTCCCGAACAAACCAGGTACGATCAACGGAAGAAGGGTATCGACCCACCCGATTTCCGAGAACATCATAAACTGCGGAATCATCAGGACAGGATACGGAATCATGACAGATGCGAACAAAAGAAGAAAGATTTTATTTTTTCCTCTGAAATTCAACTTAGCGAACGCGAATGCCGCAAGACTCGAGGTGAACGTTCCAACGATCGTGACAGATAACGCGACGATCAGACTGTTCGATATACCAGACAACAGCGGACCCATATTCCAAATCTCCATATACTTATTGAACGATATGTCTGTGGGAATCCAAACCGGTGGAAGGGAAAACACTTCATCTTTTGACTTCAGAGAGGTCGATACCATCCACAATAATGGTGCGATCATGACGATTGCACCCATCGTCAGAAAGATGAAGACGAATATATCAGTAATTCGATCTTTTTTCTTCACGGACATCGTCTCTACTTTTTCTTTTTTACGGGTAAGGGCTAACTGCATGGTCATTCTCCTTTCTAAGGTATGAATGTCTCAATCCAAGTCAAATGATGATTTTTCGTTCATACGGAATTGGAACAAGGTAACGATGAAAATGAAAAGACCGAGAACGAGTGCCATCGCTGAAGCATAGCCCAACTGGAAGTTTCCGAAGGACTTTTGCCAAATGTAGAAGACGGCAGAAGCAGAGGAATACTCCGGTCCCCCTGTCGGCGTCATGACGTTGATTTCCGTAAAGATTTGCGCCCCACCAATAATATTTGTCACGATGATGAAGAAGGTGACCGGTTTAACCATTGGGAGCGTAATATACCAAAAGCAGTGCCAGGCATTCGCACCATCTAATTTTGCTGCTTCATAATACGAACGCGGTACACTCTGCAAGGCTGCCAAATACAAGAGCATCGTATAGCCAAGACCTTTCCAAATCGCCATAACGATCAATGCCGGCTTAACGGTATTGGCATTTTGGAGCCAGTTCGGACCATCAATACCAATCAAGTCCAAGAACTGATTCACCAAACCATAATCACCGTTATATGCCCACTGCCACAAAATCGAGACAGCCGCGATGGAAGAGATAACGGGAATGTAATAGATGACGCGGAACGTATTAGTACCAAAAATCCCTCGATTCAACGCGAGGGCAAGGAGAAGTGCTAATACGATGCCAATTGGAATTCCGATCATCATGAACAGCGTGTTGTACATGGCTTTATAAAAATACTCATCTTGAAACACATTAATAAAATTTTCTAGTCCGATGAACTTCATTTGTCCGAGTCCGTTCCAGTTCGTAAATGCACCATAGAAGGAATACATTAACGGAATTAACGCAAATAGAAAGAACCCAATCACCGGAGCCGCAACGAATAGATAGGCATACCGTTGCTCCGTACGATATAACTTGGAAATTGGTTTTGTCTTCATTGTCTTCCATCCTTTCTACGCTAGAGATTCAGGTGGCAACTTACGCCACCTAAATCATCATCTCTAGTTAGTTCGCCTGTTTCTCTTGTGCGATGGCATCATCTAGCAACTTTTGCATTTTCGGTTGCTCTTTTTTTACATAGTCTTCAACTGATGTTTTTCCATCGAGTACAGGCTGGATGTTTTTGAAGAACTCGTCATACCATTCAGCAGTATACGTTTTTTCTGCCGGGAGACCACGCCCATAATCATTAATCAAATCAAGGAATTCCTGTTTGTTGGCAGGCTTGATTGATGTATCCTCCACCCAAGTTTTTGCGATTTCCATGCTGTTTGGTAACTGAACTTGCGCATCCACTAAAGCTTGTTGCCCTTCTTGGTTAGCAGATAAGTACATAGCCAGTTCTGTTGCTTCTTTTTGATGTTGCGTCGTTGATCCTACACCAATCCCGAGTGAGCCGACCCACCCTGCTGGTTTACCTGTTGATCCCGCTGGCCACGGAAGAAGGTCATACTCAAACTTCAATTGATCTTTAAAAGCTGCCATATCCCAAGGACCAACAGGGAAAAACGCAAGTTGTCCTTTCATCCAGCGTTGATAGGTATCGAGTGTTTGTGATTCTCCGATTGATGGAGTGATTTTATGCTTTAGTTGCTGGTCTACGAAAAATTGGAGAGCTTCGATGAATTTTGGATCGTCAATCGTTACTTTCGTTCCCTCTTCGTTGATCCAATCTGCTCCGTTGCTCCAAACGAACGGTTGCAATGCCCAGTTCACATTAAATCCTGTACCGTACTGATCCATTTTCCCATCGCCATTCGTATCTTTCGTTAACTTTTTAGCTACTTGAATGAATTCGTCCCATGTGTACGGTTTGTCCTTATCTGGAAGCGGTACCTTCGCTTTCTCGAACATCGTTTTATTATAGCCAAGCGCAAATGGTCCTAAATCTTTTGGTAAACCATATATAGCCCCTTTACCAAGTACCTTTCCATCATAGCGGTACTTATCAACCCCTTTTTTCCAGATGTCTTCTAACTGGATGTCTTTCGATCCTTCGACGTTCTTTGTAATATCTAGTAGTACACCTGAGTTCACGTAAGCTTTGACTTGAGCCGGGTTGTAAAAGAAGACATCTGGCACTTTCCGTCCTGCAATTGCAGATTTTAATTTCGTATCATATTGATCTGGAGCTGTTTGTACCATTGTCACTTTAACGTCTTTATTGGCTTCTTCAAACCGTTTTACTGTTGCTTTGTACGCTTTTAATTCTTCAGGATTCCCGCGAAACATGAATGTGAGTTCGACTTTCCCATCAGCACTTTTGCCATCTCCCGAACAACCAGCTAATGCTATCGATGTAGTCATCAAGGCAGTCATGGTTAGCGCAAACATTTTCTTTGATTTAATGTTCATTGTGAATTCCTCCATTGATTTAGTTTTCAGTGTCAAAGCGGAATTAAGATGTACGTACATATTTATTTAAGTAAAAACAATGTTTTTTATAGCGAAGCCCACACAACGCTATAAGAAAGACAATTAAAACGAGTTAAATGAACAATGAAAGCGTTTTCTGCACAATTTGAGTCTATTACACACATTCGGACATGTCAATTCGATTTTTTGTCATTTATTTCTTTTTTGTACGTACATTTAATTAGTATATCTATTGATTTTCTCTTAAATCCATAGCAAACCGGACAAATATTTGCTAATATGTAAGTACTATCACATCTTGTACGGATAAGTTTGCTGTTACAAGAAAGAAAGCAGGGACGCCTCATGGCACAACGGACAAAATATAGTATCGTTAAAGATCATATTCTCGATTGGATTAAAGATGGCACAGTACGTCCGGGCGAAAAAATTCCTCCTGAAAGTGAGCTTGTACAATCCTTTAAAGTTAGTCGCCACACGATTCGTCAAGCAGTTGGAGAACTTGTAAATGAAGGATACCTGTACCGCGAACAAGGATCAGGAACTTACTGCTCCCAAGTACTTCCTACACTAGAAGCTGAGATAACTGAACGTGCTAATAATGGAAAAAACATCGGTGTCATTACAACGTATATGTCTGATTACATCTTTCCATCTATCATTCGAGGAATTGAATCGCATTTAGCTTCAAAAGGGTACACGCTGACACTTTCGTGCACAAACAATGATGTAGACAAAGAACGTCAATGCCTCGAAATGATGTTAGATCGTCAAATTGATGGATTAATTGTTGAACCCACCAAAAGTAGTAACTATAATCCGAACATCAAATACTATCTAGAACTTGAGCAGCAAAACATTCCCTATTTGATGATCAACCAATATTACTCTCAACTAATGCCTCCTCATCTTATGATGGATGACGAAAGAGGTGGATTTTTAGCAGCGGAACATCTAATCAACCTTGGTCATGAACGAATCATAGGCTTGTTTAAGACAGATGATTTACAGGGTGTTTATCGAATGCGTGGATTCCTTCGTGCGTTTCGTGAGTACAACATTCCCTTAGAGCCAGAATTAATCATTACCTATACAACGGAAGAGTTAATTCCAAGTTTTTATGATTCGATTGGACGTCTCTTTGAAAATGGAAAGCATCGACCAAGTGCTGTGGTTTGTTACAATGACCAATTGGCATTAAGTGTCTTGGATCAGTTACGGAAGCTACATCTATCTGTTCCTCGAGATGTCTCTCTCGTGGGTTATGATGATTCCGTACTTGCAGTGGCAACGGAAGTGAAATTGACTTCGATCATTCACCCGAAACAAGAACTTGGACGCGCTGCAGCAGAACGGATTATTGCAGCGGTGGAGAAAAAAGAAGCCCCTCCATCTCACATTTATGAACCGGAATTAATTATTCGTAACTCAACAGCACCATTTAATCGTCTCGAATCTAAATCTAGTTAATTTTTGAGCAGAACTTCGGGGGAGGTACTTATGAACTTAAGACATGAACAAAACAAACTATTCCAGCTACTTGAATTCACTACTGGACTCGTACAGTTGAACTTCATTTTTTTTATCACCCTTTTACCAGTCATCACGATTTTCCCAGCTCTTTATGCACTAACTGCCGTCACAAGACAGTGGTCAGTTCATCAAGATTACAGTGTTTTTCGAGCCTACATTCGTTTTTTTAAAGAAGCGATGCAATCCCATTTTAAATTCGGCATTTTGTGGACCTTCATCTTACTGTTTTTACTTTTTGATTTTTTAATAATTCGTCACTTAGAGACAGGACAGACCTTCTTATTTACGAGTCTTTCAATCGTCAGTCTGTTCTTCTTGGCTATTTCCGTTTTCTTATTTCCGATTCTCTCGCATTACGACTTGAAAAAAAGGGATGCCCTTAAGCTAGCCCTTTTTAGTCTAGTACGCTATGGATACATTTTATTGTTTTCATTTCTTCTACTAGCAACATTGAGTGTCTTAACATATCAATCACCACTTTATTTACTGTTCGGCTTTTCATTTGTTATTTTTCTTACTACCAAACTGTATTTGCATCAATTGGATCGCGTGATGCTTGAATCTTAATCGTTGTTGACAAGGTATATAAATGAAGGCATGCAATTACTTCGGTATAAATCTCATTTTAATCGTGAGCTTCTTATTAAGTTCTAGGTTACCGAAAGACCGCTCGACGGGACGATCCGAAAACGTATTGAACGGATGCAAATATCGTTACGATAACAGCACTTAACGGTCCATCTATTAACGCATTATTTCGATGTTTTGGTCGAAAAACTCGAAAATGTGTAAGAGGATGCCTATCACGTCAAACGAAATCTCAAAATCGAGACCGTCCCGCTCAATCAATTCCTAAGCGTCATTCTCTCGGTCTGAACTATAAAAGTATCATGATCATCGTCTTTTTAAACATAGTCAAATATTAAAAATGACTGTGTTTAGCTTTATCTATTATCTTGTGACTAACCTTATTTCATTTGGAATATTTAAAGGTCTAATCTCCAGTACGAAAAAATCTTTGTTATCAAACGTCGATCGTAATCTTATATGCTAAAGGTAAGTTCGCATTGCGCTTTGCTTCACATGTCGTGTCTCTTAAGATAAGTACTTGGATTTAGACCTCCACGATAACAGGTTTATGGCAAACATATTGTCGATAGTACCATACATAATATAACTTCACTTAGTGGTTCTCCTCTTTTTTCAAATTTAGAATCATTCGTACAAGGACGATGCTAGATTAAAATCCAAAATGCATTATCAAATACTTTTAATTACTACGTTTGTATTCAAAGACTCCCCATGGAAACCATAAAACTGCTTCTGTCGCCTCACCTAATTCATTGCAGTAATTCGAGTAACGATCTGCTTCCTCGAACGTATGGATCAATCCGCGACTGTTTATCGAAAAGTTAAACTGTTGACTGAAATCATGCTCTAGCCCGTTACATAAATAGGAATGGAACAATCCCGAGTCAAATCCCAACACTTCGTACCCGATTTTCTGGAATCCCTCCATGTTAACTGCAAGTTGCCGCTGCAAGATTTTTTCTACTCCGTAAGGCTCAGGATTTTTACTACTATAAGCCGCTACATCTTCAAGAAAATCTACTTTATACTGTTCAGGCAAACCGATGCTGATGATGCGTATGTCAGGAAGATGATTCAAAAAATGATTTACGAACATTTGCGCAGCATTTAAGTTAGAGAACACTTGAGGAAACAATACATCTCCGGTTTCCCGATGTTCCTCTATCCATTGTTCAAGTAACTGAAAGGTGTTAGGTGAAAGACCGATTTGCTCCATATAACGATCTTTCTTTACTTCCGAGTTTCCCCATAAGATACTGATGTCAGGATAGTGTGTACAGATGCATTCACTTACGGATAGAACGGACTCAGGAACAATCACCTTGTCCATGTATTCTTTCCGAGGAGTAGGCAATATAAGGTAATACCCTGCAGATAGGTAGTGCATGAATTGACTCCTTGTTATATAAAATGAATTCAATGAGTGTATGTAATGGATCGATTCGCTAAATTGAGTAGAAAGGAAATGAAAACATGGATAAAGAACAAGAAAGAGTGCTCGTCCAATCATTTTTTGTCAAGCGCGTTCAAGAGCGCGTTCTACATGAATTGTTCACGCCAAAAAAACGAGATATGGCGCTCCAGCGGTTAGATCACCGGTATTTAAGCATGCTGAAGAATGATTATTTGATTGAAATCAAACCACCTAATTCATGGCCTGAAGATACGTATGATTTATTGAAGCAGTACGATGCACCGGATATGTGCTATTGCCTATCAGAAAACGAGCTGATTAGCGGGAAAACGTTACCTCTCCGTGAAGCACTCGAACACGCTATCGGCTTTGGATTCGCCTCGATCATTTCCTGTATTCCAGGCGAACTAGCGTATTTCGAAGCGGAGCAATCTTTCGGTCCACCACCTCGCTATTTATTGAAGAAACCAAGCAATCGGTAAATATCGTCTTTCATCCATGCTTGGTTTCTAACAACTACGTCACGTGGTCGTACGCCAAAATTTGCTGAATGCATATCATCATCCTCATGTTCCTCTTAGTCTGCTTCGTATATGCCCTCTCTGAAGTCGTACACTTGATTCCATATCTTGATTTTAGTGCCATTGATTGTCACCGTATCCTTCGTCCACTTCACTTCTTTTATTTCGCGACAAGGATACTCCCAGTACATTCTACGCTTTTCTCCGTTCTTATTTTCCATAATGCCGAGCATTGCATAATCCACCGTCGCACCACCATTTGCGCGGTAAAAGCGAACCGTATACGCTTGATCGGGCGATGTACTTTTTGAGATATATTCTTCTTTTGGAACAACATTGATATCAACTAAGAAAAATAGTCGATAGATCATCCATACAATATATACAGCCAAACTTATGCCAACTACTATTCCAGTTATTTTCAGCTTTTTTCTCACTTTTCAAAAACTCCAATTTTTATATATTCATCAAAATTTAAACGATTAGTCGCCCCAAAAACAAATCAATGCGTTCTGATAGACAGATGCGATACACATTCGCTTCAGCAACTCTAAAAATTGATGCAGTTCCATTACTCGTTTGTCTGACTGATGCATCACCCACGGCTCATTCGCATAATAATTCGCTTGATTCATCATCCACGCTTCCTTCGGTGTGCAATAGCGTTGAATAAGTAGTTCGCAAACTTTGATCAACTCATTCACTTCTCTCGCTCCAAACAACTTATCAGTGTAAGGATCGAGATTAATCAAGAGATCGCAACGATTAGATATCCTTGCGAAGTCTTCTTTCAAAAAGCGTTGGACGTTACTCGGATACCAGAGAATCTCTTTTTCATTTTCTGGCATTTCTTTTAAACTTGTACTAATTCCAAACATGATGTCCTCCCTTTTATCATCCGACCGGATGTCAATCATAGTAGTCGATGCCGTCTCCTTTCGGAAGAAACGCTTTTACCTTGTCTTCAGTATCAAAACAAGCTTCATTCGAAAACAGGTAATAGCCCATGAAATCATGCTCCATCGTGATGAATGACATCTCTTTTGTCGCACGAATGACAGGAACGATACGTTCTTTTTTGAAAAACCATCCTTTGACCATTTTCCGTTCAAACGTCAGGAGATTCGTAAAGGATAGGAAGTAAAAATCATTCACAGCTGCATACCAATACGTTTCGTCCAGCAGACGCTCAAGTTCGCTTATATAGTTTACCTGAACGCTATAATAAGGACTGCTCTTATCTGGTTGAACCTTTGTATAGCATAGGTTTTCCTTCTGAAAAAATGGTTCCACCTCTTCATTGGTAAAACCACCGCCGAACGTAACGAATAGTGGAAAGCGATTCAGACGCGTCAAAAAATGCTTCAGTACTTCATTGGAGTCATGTTGATAGTCACGTTTCTCGTCATTCGGAATACATCCCATCGAATAAATCGACTTAACAGCACCTGGTGGATCAATATCGAGATAGTGGTCTTTGACCACTTTTGCATGATTCGTATGTTCATCGAGATAGATATATAACATAAAAATTCCTCCACGTATTCTGCTAGATCCATCTACATAATTCAACTGCTTGTTTCATCAATAGAATTCAATGGTACCATCGTCAGGAAAGATGGCTTTCACCTTGTCCTCGGTATTAAAACAGGCTTCATTCGAAAACAGATAATAGCCCATGAAATCATGCTCCATCGTGATGAACGACATCTCTTTCGTCGCACGAATGACGGGAACGGTACGTTCTTTTTTGAAAAACCATCCTTTGACCATTCTCAGCTCAAACGTCAAGAGATTCGTAAACGATATAAAGAAGTTTTCGTTCACAGCCCCATACCAATAGGTCTCATCTAGCAACAGCTCAAGTTCGCTCGCATCATGCACCTGAACGCTATAGTATAAGTTCTTATTTGGTCGAACCTTTGTATACGATAGATCGTGCTTTTGAAAAAACGGCTCGACCTCCTCGTCCGTAAAACCTCCACCGAACGTGACGAAAATCGGGTAGCGATTGAGACGCGTCAAAAATTGTTTTAAGACTCGATTTGAATCGCCTTGATAGTCTCTTTTAGTTTCCATATCCGGTAGACAACCTATTGAATAGATGAAGTCGATACGTTCTGGTCGATCAACGTACAAGTATCTATCCTTAAACACTTGTGCGTGATTCATATGCTTCTCAAAATAGACATATAACACGATTCCACTCCTCCCTCAATCACTTTATTACCGCTCGATTTCATCTTCTGGAAACAGTGCTTCTATTCGATTACTGGCACTACTCTCTTTTTTTAATTAACCACCGTCTTACTTTTGTCATTTCAAACTTCAAAGTGAACCTCTTAAACCAAAGCCGCTATGAATCAGCGGCTTTTTAGTTTTCACTCTGTTTCGTGATCAAAATATGCGTTCTTTCAGGAATCTCAATGTCTTCTAACTGATCAAGTGCCAATGATAACTTCATACTTTTCACTTGCGGATCGGATTCTTCCCCAATCCAACAGGTATACAATTCAAACGATTCACCCTCGTCTAAGAACTCGTTCATGAGCGTAAACAAATAACGCAGCTTTTCTTTCGATTCCAGTGCAATTTCGGAATCAAAAGGTTCAACGATCTCGATGCCCCAGTGACTCGAAATTTCATATACATACCATTTATGAAAATGCTTCGTTTTTACTTCATACAGACAGTCTTCATCCGCAAAACAGGGACCGATATATAAAGGAACAGTTTCATCTTTTTCATCTAAATTGAGATACTGTTCAGGAATTTGTCTCTCCATACAAATATATGATGCTAAGCTCATTGTGCTTCCTCCTTATGTATGATGTTTCCATCGTTAGTTGAAAAACGTCTTTCGATCGTCCATTTTCCCAAAATGCGCGATCTTTCCATTCGTACAAAAGTGATCGAGCATGCCAAATCGATTTGTTGCATCGCGGGTCACGATGAAGTTATAGGGCATCAATAATGAAAATTCAGACATGAAGTCCTCAAGCGTTTGCCGTGCGGGACGTGCATCTTTCGAAAATAATCCTGACGTCACTTCCTTGCGATTCAGCAAATGCAATACATGTTCTTCCAACACCGCTTGCCAATTGGAATCGTGCAACGTCATCACGTGAATCGAATCATCATTTTCTAAAACATCCCGACCACAAAAAACGACTTCGACCGGAAACGTGGCATGCGGTAAAATCGCATCGAAAAAGTTCTCATATTCTGTCCCTGCATTATCGAGCTCTTCATATGCGACTCCATACATCGAGACACAATCGTTCGTGACTCGGACGATTCCTTGTCCTTGTTTTTGGATGATGAGCGTCACTTCTGCTTCAATCGCCATTTCCTGCTGTTCGATGACAAGGTGTTCGAGAAATCTTTCAAGCTGTGAGTCGTCGGTCATAATCATGTGAGATCGGACCGTCCAATCTGAAAAATCGTCGATATGTGGATTCTGCTTGAGTGGTCGTTCCAGAAACTTTACTTCAACCGGATACGAATACTGACTCACTTGAAGACGGACGAGGTCTTGCCAATCGTCGCGTGGTAGCAGTTCCCGGAACACATCGATCCAGTCGTTTCGTCGAAATGTCATTTTCATCTTACTCACCCTCTTCGGATTTCATTCGTAAAACTCTCCGTCCCTTGGAACGCAGAAATCAGATCTTCTCCAAATAACGTGATGCTACCCTCCCACGGGTGACCGAGGTATCCCCAACGGAAATCACGAGCTATGAAAAAGGAATAATCGCCATCTGGAACTGCTGGAATCATCCAGTCTCCTTCTTCGTCTCGAAGAAACGGACGTCTTGGATCAATCCAGTACCCTTGATGATTCCAATCGAGTGCCATGACACGTTCCCCTTCAACAGTCAGCTCGGTCAGAATAAGTTTTAACGTTTGCTCGATTTCTTCGCGTTTCTCATAATCCACTTCGTATGTAATGAACGGACTCGGGGCATGGTATGAGGGGAAAACTGTCGTGCTCGGTGTGAACTGAAATTGTTGATCAATGACATGCCATACCTTCTCATCCTCCGCTTGCGTCATCGGAACCCAGCTCCATGGTTTACCTTCACCAATCAAATCGAACGTCGCTCCTTCAGGGTATAGAACGGTGTACGCTTCTCCTTCTTGTACTGCAATTTTTGGTTCGTCTTGTACATCGCGTGCTTTCATTTCTTCAAAAATTAGTGCAATGGCTGCGTCGACATCAAGGACATGGTAAAAGATATTCGTCGTACCACTACCAATATCTCCCCCTTCGCAGTAGCCGTTCCCCGTATGAAGCAAACCATCATTGATTACTTCTTCCATCATGTGGCGGCGCTCGAGCGCTGCTTCTGCCTGACCCTCGTCATAAGGAAACTGGACGACTAGTTCCGTATAATCTGTCTCGTTTACTTCGTGATAGCCTTGACGTTCAAACTCCTCAACCAAGCGTAATATCTGTACACCTAATCGTTTGAAGCGCGAGACGCGTATCTCTCTCACGTCTTCCGCGCTTACCCATTCTCCAACGATTCCTTGATGTTGAACGATGAGGCGTCCCTCCTTATAGATTGTTTGGTAGAGTGTATTCGAGCCGCTTTGTTTTATCAGTTGGATCATGAGTGGTTTCGCTCCCTCCATCACAATGCGTTCAAGTCACGATCTTCTATGTAGCCTAAAAACGTATCTTGCAATGCACCATCTGTCTCTACGGTCTCGACCGGATCTCCTGCTTCGTCGACTCGGACAAGTGCCAGTTTCGCTTCAAGCGCAGATCCACTTAGTCCTGAACTCCCATCGATGATGCCAAATACATGCGAAACCGTATCGATGATCGTCTGTTCCATCATCTGTCTCATTCGTTTTTGATCCGCTTCGCTCGCCTGTTGGTAAAACGCGATGCAGGCCGTATAGTCATTGACGTTTGGAACGACTTCTTCTTCATAGATGTCCTTATAATCTGCCATACCGTCCTGAACGACCGTCCGATGGACCGCTTGAACGAATTCTTCCATCTCTTGATTCATGATTTTTCTCTCCTTTTATCAACACTTCGTAGTTCATAGCTCTCACCTTGAACGATTATCGTTTACATCTGTTCGTCTGAACAGTGTCTTATTCTGCCCATACCGACAAACGAGTCCGAGGATCATCGTCATCGGTCACCCACTTGATTCCGGTATACCCACGTTTCACAGCGTTCTCATAAAATGCTTCGGATACGTGCTGCTCCTTACAATAGATATCGACGTACGTGCAGTCATACACCAAAATCGCGATGTGACAATTACTTTCCTGAAACCATTCATACGTCGTTCCCACTTCTTCAGTCTGACCACTTTGAAATGCAAACAATTCAGCAAAGATCAGGTAATTGCTTGGTCCCCTTAGCCATTTCGCTAGTTCATGTCCTGTCGCTATCCGATCGATTGAAAACTCTTCTAAACTGTCATACAAGTCCCCATCCATGGTTTGGATCGGAAAATCAAAGTTACGAAGAAACCAATCATACTCTTTCATCTCGATCGCACTTAATATGTCGAGCAAGACACGTCCCGGTTCATTCGGGATTTCAAACGATACGCCACGCAGACTCATCGAATTCCTTCTTTCTACATTGTTATAAGAAGGCTGCCGTATAAAAACACTGTAGTTCCTGTTCTTCACTCGAACTTCCCCACGTGCAGATGGCATAACCTTATGCGGTCAGTGTCATGACCATCTCGACGACTGGCAAACCCCCACTCTCTGTTAAGCCGATGTCGAGCACCTGATCAAGTAACTCCTGACAGTGTGACGGTCGATCATGATTTGCACAAATAATGGTATACATAGCTGGTGAGTCACTAATCATCTCGATGGCTGTTGTGAGCTGTTCGATGCCAAATTCAGCAATCCCAACGTAGTACGGTTCTTTTCCCACTTGAACCGGTACTTCTATTCGAGAGATGAAGCCCTCGAGCATTTCTTCTCGTTCGAGTAGACGCCACAGCTTGTAATAATCAAAGATTCTTTTGGACTGAAACTCATTTCCGACACACACTACTACATAAAAGCGATACGTGCTCAGCGCATGCTTTTTCGCTAGCTTGTCACGGAACATCTCACTACTGATTTGTTTGAATTGGACGATGTCTTCTGGAAACAAAAGCATCTCACCGACTGCACATAGACAGCGAATTGATGAACTCGCATCCGCAAGCCATGGAAAGATGCGTGTCGCATCGCTATGCTCTTCAAGATACGTTTTCATGAAGTATCTCCTTTTTCATTCCCATTGACACGTTACGCTTTGATTGGTTTCAAATCGTAGATGTACGAGTTCATTTGTTTTGAGATTAGACAGTTTCAGCGAACTTTGAGCTTCATTCGTATAAGGCAATTCGAATCTGACACCTTCGATTTTCTTCAGTAAAAAATATGCCCAGTGGCGATTGTATTCATTCTCGGACAGGACATCCCATAACGCATCTTCACAATGATCCGCCTCGTAGAAATATAATTTCATGACTGTGTTCTCCGCTATCACGGATAACCCTGAGAATACGGGAGGATTCGGAATTCGCGGTTTTTGAATGACCAAGGTGTAGCCCTCTTTCAGAAGGCGATCTAATTGTTCGCGGCTATCCGGAATCTCCTCTTCGATGACGGAAGCCGGCAGTTCTCTGATGCGGATTGGCAACCCCACCTCATATTCAAAGGGATCTTCGAGTGCGAGTAAGTCTTCACGAGAATAGATTATTTTCATGAGATCATCCTCACATTCTTTTATGGAGTGCTTTCAGATTACACGCGCGCCATGCATCACGGACGATATCTTGGAAAGTCGATGCCTTCGGTTTGAGTTTCAACGTTCTATAATCAAAGCAATAGACAGCTTCGTCTGGACGCTCTTTCAATACCGCATAGTATTCGTCCTGTTTAAACGACGAGCCAAAAAAGAAATACTTGTCACGGATCGCATCGAACTCGGTTAACGCGTATTCATCGAGACTGTCTGAGAGATTGCCTTGGATCTCATGCGATAACCCATTCCAACTCGTCAACGGAATACCGTTTAAGTTCAACTCTTCGGAAAAACGCACACCGTTACAGACTCGTAAAATATCTTTATACCACTCCGGAATCGCAAAATGATTGGTCTCGAATGCTTGGAGGCGGGCTTCTGGACAAGGACTCTCCACGGACACTCGGTAGCTTTGAATTTTTGGTAAGCGATCATACAAACAAAGCTCGTGACTTACCTTTTGCCCCTTGATTGGAATACTGTATTTTAGTTTTTTGTGGTCTTTTCCATAGAATCTCTCCATGGAAGCTAGTACATTCGCCAGAAACCTATCATCAGCTCCTGATGGATTTCTTTCTTTTTTGATAATTGGCATTTCAACGTCTTCTAGTGACACGTCTTCCTCGTCATCGTGTTCTTCAAAAGCCTCATGTTCCCCGAGGACGATTGCGATACCTGTCGCGTTACCGTCTTCTCGTCGGACAAGGACTTCATAGTGTCCGTCCCCCATTAACTGAACGGCGACACCGAACGGAAACAGGAAGATCTCGTGTTCCATCATTTCATCTGAGATTGCGATATAGAACGGGTCGATTTCTTCGTCGAACTCTAGCGTATTTCGAATCTCCCAGTCGATGGCTTCCCGTCTCCCGTAATCCGCTGTGTTCATGACGACGAGCTGCGCTGAATCGACGATGACTAGATCGGATAGCGGCTCAAAATCCGGTGGATCCATCTTCGTTTCTTCATTCATTGTTAGGTAAAGCAAATTAATTGATTCGAACTCATCTTCGTCATAGAAGACCGTCCAAATCGAACCTTGTTCAACTGGAATTGTCACGTTGTATTCTACATCCGGCTCAAGGAAAGCAGGATCCGAGACAATCAAATTCCCTTTGTGACTTGTAAACGTGCCTAGTTTTTTCATGATGTATACCTCTTTCTTAAATATAACTGGGAGGACATTTCCAACTTGCTAATGCCATTGGATTAATCAAACTTAATCCTTTGATTCTTGTTGCATCCGCCACTCCATGAATCCGTTGGTTTGCTCTTGCCGGAAACGAATCCAATCCGTTAAGGTTTGATTCAGCTTCTGCCATTCGTTAATACATGTCGATTTCAAAGCCGCATCATCGAGTTGCTCGATTAGTAACCAAGTCTCTGTTAAGGTTGCTGCATCCTTTTCTATTTCTCCTAAATACAAGTCTTCATCGAGATGGTGGAAAGAATACCAAAGTCCATACAAGTGATGATCAATCATTCTCTCGATCGCTAACTGCTCCCGTCTTTCCCCTCGCGTAATCGCTTCTTGTAAGTAGATGTAACGGTCATCTTCATCAAAGAAAAGACCATACCAGCGATACGGTCGGACGTCATCCGGCATTTCTTTCATCCACTTCTTCAAAGTCGGTTTTAGAAGACGTTCTTTTAGCGGATGAATCAAGAGGAACGAAGCGTCTGTCTCTCCTTCACAGGTAGATAATAACCAACTCACAAACGTCCGCTGTCGCTCGAAGTTCCATGTATTCGCTTCTTCAATGAATCTATCCATATGTACTAACCACTCTTTGCGTAAGCCACGATTTTTGGCAAGAAGAGCGGTGTGAAGACGTGGTAGATCAGAAACGATAGAGTCTTGTAATAACTTATCTAGAAACGACATGTTTCATCTCCTTTAAAAAATGTCATTGCTCCACTTTCATTTGTTGTCTCGTTTTTCGAAGATGAAACCATAATAGTATTCCCGTGCCTATCGAAAGAACCGGGAAAAGATACGGGATGTACGATTCCTGCTGATGAATCACGTGCATGAAAAAGTAACTAATGAAGCAGACAATTCGAAGCCATGTAGGAAGATAACCTTTACCGAGAAAAGCTAAAAACATCAAGGGAATACCCATTCCAAATACTACAATTGGTAAGACAGAGAACGGTGTCACGAACTGAAACAGACCTAGTCCCACCAGAAGATAGGCGAACCAGGACGTCCGTCGTCGAAACTTCTCGCGTTCCTTTCGTCCGGGTTGTATCCCGTAAATATCATCCTGCTTGTATCCTTCCGCTTGCTTTTCAGCAATTAGTTCCTCCATCCGTCGTTTCGCTTGACGCCTCGTCGAGTACTGTTCTTCCTTCTCATCGCTGACATCTTGATCAAGCTTCCATTGCTCGGTGACACCGTGATAGATCTGGATTGTTCGACCATCACGATACAAGTACCAAAAGTACGTAATGCCATCCACCTGTTTACTGAGTGTCTGAATCATGTTAACCCTCCAGATCTGCTAGGACATCTTCTGGATCTAGCTCAAGTCCGACGAGCTCCGGTCCCCAGTTCAAGCCACAATACAGTCCGTCGTTAATCATGTTCGGTAACCAGCCATTCATGTACAAATCCAGGTCTAAGCGAATCAGATGATAGTTCGCCCATTCCTTCGTCTGCACTGCTTTTGCCGCCGCATCCGTCGAAAAGAATAATAGGACGTCCGTTTCCTCTTGATTCGACGGACAGTACGCCCAACCCGACTGTTCCAACTTCGATAGACCATAGACAGCACCCGTCTCGAGAACTGTCTGTAAGAAGTCTTCTGCTTGTTCCGCACTCTGTTCCATTTGTTGTTCCTTTTCAACGAACGCATTCAACGTCGGTGCTATCGGAAACAGCTCTTGTTCTTCGTGGTCCCACAAGACGATCGTCTCTGTGTCCGGTAACTGATATCCGAGTTCGTCACCTGTTCCGTCCGCCGCAATCCGCAAGAACCCTTTTGGATACTCTTCTGCATCTGTCAAATTGATACGAACAAGGTCGTCCCATGTTCGCTTGATATACTGCTCGTCCTTGATCGGATGAAATTCCCATTCGCCGATGTTGAACTTGTTTTCGCGCTTGTAGCAGTTTCGTAGTTCTTTTGGTATCTCGAAGCCGAGTACTGCCTCTACTTCTTGTAGTCTCTCTTCCGTAACGCCAGGTAATCCACTTTGATATGTCATCTATATGACTCCTTCTTATACAATTTTGTCTTTAATTTTTCCGGTTAAAATTCTTGCCTGTGGGATAAAGTCCGGTCAAACGTCTGCCGTAATGAACTTTTGCCTGCCCCATTCGGATTTTCTTCAGATTAAACTGGTCCTTAAAATAATCAATGACAGGTTCAACGATAAAAGACGGCTCCAAGATATGAAGGACGAATTCAATCGCTTCTGGACCAAATTTATCTTCAACAAAATACCCGTTGCCGATTTCAAAAAGAAAACCGTTGAGGTCTTCTTCAATGCTCGAACGATGCTCAAAGATGACGTCATACTCTGTATCCTGACAAAAGATTTCGACGACAACTTCGTGGTAATCCGCTTCTTGAACGACCGAGTATCCGTCCTTTTCTTTCTCAGCTACGAGTTCTCGGATATAGGCATCTAGATTAAAAAAGCGCGAGAACTTTTGCTCACTCATTGGTTCTTTCAATCTCTCTCCCATGATGCCGTGAAACGTGTAGAGTGTCCGTCCATCCTTTTCGAACAGCCAAAAATGATTCTGACCGTTCATTGGTTTGATGAGTTGCATGAAGTTCCCTCCACTCTTATAGGTCTGCGAACAATTCGCCATTGAGCTGGCGAATCATCGTATCGTTCGGTAACTGTTGTCGTAGTCGTTTCGCCCAGTCCGTCCGAAGATCATAAGCGAAGGGTTCTTCGTTCGATAGCAGATAAAGCATTGTTCCATCATGACCGACAATCACGACGGTCGTATCTTCCGGATAAACGAACCGATCTTCTAAGACACGTGTTTTTCGGTACGTCGTTTCGACCTCTTGTTGAATCGACAAGCGATTGGAATACGAAAACATGAACAGTTCGTTCATCGACGCAACTCTATAAGCGTGTTCAAGGATGAGTTCGAGCATCCTAGCATTTTCAATCTTTACCGTGAAAAAATGACTCTCACTTGTCGATGTTCGTTTTCCACGTAACCAACCGTTCGTTTGTTTCTGTCTAGACAAGACATGTGAAGTGAACGACATATGATGTTGCGAGAAAAAAGCCCTGTTGTCTTTGTCTTCCTCTTCAAAAGCAAAAAAGGTCGCGTAGATCGGAAAACGATTTTGATGATTTAGAAAATCAAACAGGAAAGTTTCATTTTGATCTGTATCGCCTTGTTCTCCCGATTCAACACTCATTTGATACGCCTTCGCTAACGGTCCATTTAGTACTAACGGTCGTTGGATCTCGTCTTCAAAAAACGCATCCGTGATTTCACACTCGAGAATGAAGAGTTGTCTCTTAGCGTTCAATGCTTCGATCGCTTCATCGTCTCCCACAAGCGGATGTCGTTTTAAATTAAGCAGCTGCATCTCAGTTTCATATAACATCTCATTAAATTCCTCAGTACCGTATTTTTCGATGTAAGCGACTTCCGAAGCAAAGATGGGTACGAACCAGACTGGTAACACCGTCTCCGGTTCCCCGAATGCCGCGTTCCCTTTATAGACTTGAAATGATTCTTCAAAGTAGAACGGTGTCGTCACGTATAGGGCAGCGAAGTCGTACTTCGATAACAACCCAACCGGCATCGGTAAGTACTCGCCTAAATCATAAGCGTGTCCAGTCTTTAATGCTTCCAGCGTCAAGCGATAGATCAACTCAATTAAATCCGACTCGGCATCTTGTTGCATGACGGATAGCATCACTTCTTGATGGACAACGGCACCGTTCTCGAATTGCAATGGGTGATGCAATAATCCAAGTGATGTCACGGTATTCGCATTCGCAAACGGTGCATTTTGAAACTGCAACATTTGAATCGCATGATCTTGTAATTCTTCCATCTCAAGGTGACCAGTACTTTCACCACAATGGGCTTCTAAGTGTTCTATGTAATTCATATTTTTATATCCTCATTTCATGACATTAAAAAATGTCATTTCCAATAAATATCTTCTACCATATATTATATATTTCATAATACAATTTTGGGATTTTTTATTTTTTCCTAATGGAGGGTATCGTGACATCTGAAAACGACAAAAATGACTCCGGTTCAATACCGAAGCCATCTCATAGCAATGTAAAAAGGTAAAGCGACTTTTTAAAGTGTTCATCCGTTAGGCTTCACTCACATGTACCGTTTTCGTTTGTAGGACTTTCCTTCGATCCATGTCCAAATCCGAATTGATAGGTAAACATCAATTATACCAATGATTAACGCAACGACAATCATGAGAACACCATTATTACCAGACACGAATAGAGGGTGTAAAATTGTAAAAGTAATACTCAAAAGAATCGGCAATGTGATACCCATCCAAACAGAATTAAACAATAGTGCCTTCCACATCCATATCATCCTTTTATGTGTAATAGGTGGTCTAAGTGTAGCATCTAATGAACAGAAAAAACGAATTGCATGTTAAGTGCGACTCCATGTCGCAATCACTTGATAAAAAATGATACCTTCTTTAAGCCTTTATTTTTTGTTGCTTAATCAAAACAGAGTCATCATTCTTCCGGTAAATTTTCGTTCGTAATCTATCTCCCACCGTGTTTATGATGATGTCGATCGTACTCTCATTTTCCCAATACAATTCATATCCATATAAAGAGATAGGGTTCAATATACTTCTTAACGGTATAATGACTGATTGCGGTAATTCAAATATACATCCGTCATATAGGCTTTTCCGAGACTTCATATCAGTGATCACTAGAAACAAAGTTAGGTTTACAGATGTCAATTTTCCTTTTAGAGTAGCTCTCATTGTTTTCGTTTTGTTATTTTTCCTGGCTATGTTCTGTACGAATATAAAGTTCTGTTCATACACATAATTTTCTATTTTATTTAATTCATTATCGGTTATATATTCTCGGAATATTGAATGTCTAACTCCTTCTAATAAAGTATTCAACGTTTCTTTTAAAAAATCTAAATTCTTTTTTGACTTTAATTCATTCATCTTAGTTTCTTTAAAATAATATTCGCGTCCTTCACCATTTTCACTTCTGATTTTTTGTTTTTCTTCTTCTGTTAAACTTTCATAAAAAATAACATAAAGCGAACTGTATTTCGGAAATTGTACTTTTAATTTTTTCAACATCCTTTGAAACATAAAAATTAATGGTTCATTTATTGGATCAAAATAGTTAATATCCAACTCATTTTTTGCATTTTTCTCAATATATAATACTTCGAGTTCTAACATGATTTTCACCTCTCTTAAAAGCTGTAATGATATGGTGGTTTCAACTTATATCTTAAGGCACTTTTTATTGATCTAGACTAAAAATATGCCTCAATTGGATTGAACGGATGTATAAGTACGGGTAATTCCTTTTAAAGTTTTTCTTCGAGATCTCTATATATCAAAATCCAAATCAGTTGATATATTCCATTTTGATTACAATTCAAAATTAACACTTTTATATGTAAGCGTTATCATTATACTGTAAACGATACTAATTCTTTATTAAGGGGTTGAATCGAATGGATACGGTCATCAGTCATTATTCGAAATTCAAATGTCCGCGTTGTCGCGAGAAATTCAAGGATGAAATTCTCATTGAAGATTTACATAGTGTATCGCACGAGGAGCGGCGCTTAGGTGTAGAAATCCAGTATGACTTCTCTTCGGAAGTCGCTTGTCCGAACTGCCACCACCAATGGCTCATCGAAGGAAACGTCTGGGAATATCCTGAAGGCGTCATCGATGCGATTGAACTATAACTTGCCCACCCTAGGACACTTCCCTATTTCTCAAGTACGTTACATATGAAGGGTTGCCTTGATGTACACTATCGGTAATACAAAACGTGTACTTCGGAGGTGTTCATACTTGAAAATAAAACTTTTATCTTTCCTACTTTTTTCGATCGTCTGCCTAGCAGGATGTAGCGATTACGATCAAGACGGAAATACGACGAGTGAGAAAGCAAAACAGAAATATGATGCAGCCATCGATCAAGTCTTCAAATCTGAAAATCAATACTTGAAGCAGCAACAGGTTGATCGACAACTAAAGCGAAATTCTGGAGAAACGGGCGTCATCGTCTATGAGGATCAAAATCTCATTGAAATCTATTACGACCAATCATCTGGAGGAGAAAGAGCCATTTATCAGAAAGACGGATCCATTTACGCGCGGAAAATATACACAAAACAAATCAATCGTAAAATTGATGCCTCTGAAAAAAAATACCTTGAGAATGTTGGAATCAAGTAACTCCAATCCTTTATGACCGAGTTTAAATGGTCGATGACTCCCTTCTTTGATCGGGTCATCGTCCTTTTTTGTATATTCTCACCTTTCTTACGCTTGAGAGCATCCATTTTGTGGTACAGTTCAAATGGTATTTTTTAAAATATTTTGTTTAAGGTGGGAATTACTGTTGGGAAAAATTGTTTCAATCATCATTCCTGTATACAATAAAGCGACGTATCTCTCGACTTGTATCGCGTCGATTCAGGCACTCACGCTTGATCATTCAACGATGGAAGCGATTTTCGTTGATGACGGTTCGACGGACGAATCATTGTCGATTCTCCACAAGGCTGCACAAACGATGGATTTCATTCGCATCATCGAACTCCCCGAAAATACGGGAAGTCCTGCCCATCCGCGAAACGTCGGAATCGAAGAAGCGACAGGTACATACGTCACGTTCTTAGATGCTGATGATCGCCTCGATCCGGTCGGATTCCCTCAACTCGTCGCGCAAGCCGCTTCAAACGATGCCGATATCGCATTCGGTCAAACGATCAAGCATACCGACACGTCGATTCAAAAAGTCGGGCGGTTCGCATCGTTCACGACTGCCAATCAGCTTGTTCCATATGAAATCGACAAAGTATTTCGCGCGGTTGGACCCCCTGGGAAAATCCTGAAGCGCTCCGTCTTGATCGAGCATAACATCCGGTTCAGCCCGATGCAGTTCGGTGAAGATAAACTTTTCTTCTTCGAAGCCATCTCCAAATGTCAAACGGCTTCGATGAATCCAGCACCGGTTTATCACGTCAACCGATTCGCGATGAATGACTCGTTAGTCGGACAGACGAGCATCTTCGAGAAGACGACCTTTAATTTACAGGTGCTTGAGAAAACGCTTGAACTGGATATTCCGACAGTCGCCAAGACTCATACCTTAAGTCGTCTGATCGAGATGGATTTCCTATCCCGTCTGTTCAACAACAAACGGTTCCTTGAGCATCCGCAACAGCAGACTTTCTTTGATTTATTCGGTGAAATGATCACCATCTTTGAACGTCATGGTGCAGATCCAGTCGATTTCATTTTCGATGACATCTTCCAAAAGCAGTACGCTTTGCTGCAGCAACAAGATTATGACAGCTTCGTCACCTTCATCACGCTACTCGTCCAAAAACATAAAGCCCGGCGCTATGTATCGGAGAACCGTCTTTATTATAGAATGCCGGAATCACTGCACCATCTCGGACCTGTCCTTGAGCCGTTCTTTGCTACGTATGCAGGCACGCGTCTCGTTGATGGTGTCTTCTATGAAGTCGTGCAATTACTCAAAGACGACACGGCTTCGGTCGATCAAGTTCTCTTAATCGCACCTAACGATGAAGTAACGGAAACCGCCGTTCCGTTCCATATCGAAGGGACTGAATTATTCATTTCGACGGAGACACTCGAACGATATTCACATCCATTCCAATTGATGCTGATCCATGACGACTATCATCCGTTCCTCGTCCGGATGACGTTACCGAGTAGTGTCAATGGGATGCATCTGCATTATCAGCCACTTAAAGTCGAATTTCATCCAGCGGAATCCAGATCACCTGTACAGAAAATCGACGCGACGAAGTATCATATCGATGCACCGACGCAAGTCGTTGTACTCGAGAAGGCTTTCTTGTATGACGATCTGGAATTCGAGCATAAGCAGACAGCACTTGAAGTCGGACAATTGCTGGCGATTTCCGATCTTCAGTTGACGCTTGCCGGCACACCACGACTCGTCACTGCTGATGGTGCTTACGTCACGGCAAACAAAAAATACGTCCATCTTCCGCCTATGATTGATGACGAGACGTACCTGACTGATCTTCCGACAACAGTCCGGATTTTGAAGACATGTAAACAGTATGCTGATCGTGACTTTAAAAACGAACTACCAACGAAAAATATACCGGATACGGTTCTTTCGATTGAGAAGATCGTTCTGTCATCCAAAGGCACCCCACGCTTGAAAACGGCTCAGGATACGTACATCACAGCCAATCGTTCATTCGTTCAACCCATTCATGAAGCTTAACGATACGCCTAGGGACATCTTCATTTCACCCCTAGGTTCCTTATTATTCCAACATTGTATGCTATAGTATGGGCAAGGTTCACCAAAGAGATTCACATTTCATGACGCTCATTAAAATTGTAAGCGCTATATAAGGAGATGCCCTATGAAACGAGATTTGTTTTTTACATTGAATACGTTAGCGACCCAGCGTGGCGGTTTATCAAAAGCAGTCATTAAACGAGCGAACGCGATCATCGCGGCTGATCCGGAGCGAAACGTGACGCTCGTGACGTTAGGGATTCAACCGAATCTTGAAACGATTCGTCAAGAGATGGTCGAGGCACGGTTGCTTGATCCTCGCATCCAAGTCGTCAACGTCATTAATTTTTTAGCACGTCGCCAGGCAGACAAACGGTCCGTCGTCTCTTCGAAAGCCGAATTGATTCCACGCTGGGAAAAGCGGTATACGTTGTTCCTCGATGCGAGTCGCGCCGAAAAAGATTCGTATCGGTTGTTCGACAATGGTACATACGTCCAGTACGCCCGGTTTGATACTAACGGTCAGCTTAGCTTCATCGATTATTTTTCAGAGAATCGTCATCGCCTGCGCCGCGAAGAATACCTAGATAACGGCCAGTTGGTGCAGACGATCCAGTATTCGTTTACGTCGAACAAGCCGGTCTCTCGCTCCTTCTTCCATAGTGACGGGACGTGTTATTTAACGATTTGGCATAAAATCAATTCAGCGGACTGGAGTCATCTGTTTTATTTCGAAGCCGGTCAGGAAAAACAGTTCAATGATCCGGCGACCTTTAATACGTTCGTCTTGAATAAGCTGTTAGGTCAGCATGAGGCGGTCCTGATCTCGTCAGAATACCGGGATCGTCTTGCCAACCTATCGAAAAAGAATTTGGATGCAGTCATCTTGGATATCAAACATCCGAACATCAAAAAGATCGCCTTCGGACACAGCAATCACTTCGTCTCCCCCTTCAACGAGACGGCAACGGTCAGCGGTGTCTGGGATACGTTATTCGGTCGCATCGACGAGTGGGATCGAGTCATCACGGCAACCCCTCGGCAACAAGCACATATGACCGATCAGTTCGGTCATCCGGAGACGTTCCATGCGATTCCACACGGTGTCGGTGCGGTGCCGGAAGCGGATTATACGGTTCTTCCTGAACCTGATCCAAATCGGTTCATCGTCGTCTCGCGCATCCAAATTAAAAAGGATGTCGCCGCCAGTATCCGTGTCATGCGAAAGATCGTCGACCAGCATCCGAATGCTTTCCTTGATTTTTATGGCTTCGGTTACAACGATCAGCTCGAAAAGGATCTCCACGCTTTGATCAAGGAACTGTCACTGACGAAACAAATCCGGTTCAACGGATTCATCACGAACATTCAAGACGCCTATCATGGTGCCATCGCGACGATCTTCACGTCGCAATCCGAAGGGTTCGGGATGGCGATCCTTGAGAGTATGGGGCACGGTGTTCCGGTCATCGCCTATGACATCTGTTATGGTCCGCGTGAAATCATCGCGCACGGGACGACCGGTTATATCGTTCCACCCGGTGACACGTCAGCTTTTGCAGCAGCAGCGATCCACTTGATGGAGCAGCCTGCTCTACGCCGTCAAATGGGAGAAGCCGCCTTGCACTCGATTGACCGGTTTTCTGATGATCTCTTTACGACAAACTGGCTAACGCTTTTGAGTGAGCTCGACTAATCCATTATCGACCTTCTCCTCTGTGAGAAGGTTTTTTTCGTCTATCCACCAAAGTCCGTATTGTTTTTCAAAATTTGGGATGTTTTAGCTATTGATTGTGATAGAATGCTAATGGAAGATAACGCTTTCATAAAATATCACTTAGTAGGAGGTCCCTTGATTCCATGCTGTTTAAATCTGTTCTCCGGGTGCTCCAATTCGGGCACACTGTACTTCCGAAGAAACCAAAGAAACTTAAACGATCGGCGTTAAAAGAGTCGTTACAGATTCAGTCCTCGCCGACAGACTATACGCTATCCGGTCAATTGAACGATCCGTTGCTGACGATCACGTCGTTACTCATTCGCGATCGTTTGCAAGAGACGGTCCTTGAAGTGCCGAACCAACAGCACGATCATCGCTTCTCTTTCCAACTGCCGCATACGCTCGTCTCTCAGCTGAGTCAACATGCTGCACAGATGCAGGATGCGGATGTTCCGACCGTCGAAGAGGATGGTCTCGCTGAGATCGAGTCTGTCGAAGCCGATCAAGAGACTGCCTATCCAGTCGGTCGTTTTTCACTCTGGCTGACGTTTACGAAAAAAGTCGAACACCTCACACCAGAACAATTACACAAATGGGAGTCTGACGGCTTACCGAGTCATGCTACGCTCGATGCATCCGTCTTCACCCGTGAGATTTTGTTAGGACGTTTCCTTGAAACGCAGATTCCCGCGCCGGTCGCGCCATTGATGGATGAGACGTCCAACGAATTCGTCCAGTTATATACGGATTTAAAAGGCAATCTCCGTCTATTGTTGAATAAAGAACCGCAGATGAAGCCGAAGATTCAGATTGATACGGTCCATAATGAGACGAAAGCGACGACAATCATCAGCGGGAAAGCCTTTACCCGTCACGCGTTCATCAAGACGGGACGATTGCTCCTCGTGCACCGGGAAAGTGGCAATCAAGTCCCGGTCCCGATTGATTGGTTGTACCAAAATGAGACGAGTGCGAAAAAATTCGGATTGTATCGTTATCACTACACGGCGACGATCCACTGGTCACAACTCTATCAAGCAGCGCAATTACAAGAAGGGGTTTATGACGCCTTCGTCGCACTCGAATTCTATCACCGGTCGGAACCAAAATTACACCGTCTCGGTCGCGCCCGGTACATCACGCGTCAACTGACACCGGAAGCGTTAGGGAAAGATGATACGTCGACAATGCACATCATTCCGTACTACACGGTCGGTCACCGGAATCTTTCGTTTGAGATGACCGAGTTTACGAATGAAAATTACGCCTATCTGAATCACCTGATGACGTTCGCCCCGCTCTACCGGCTGTTTGCCGAGAAGAACACGTGGCTCGTCGGAGAACGTCCCTATAAAGCGCAGGACAACGGATATCACTTCTTCAAATATATGCGCGAAACCTATCCGGAGCGACCGGTCTATTACGTCATCGATCCGACGTCGAACGAATACGCACAAGTCGCTCCGCTCGGAAACGTCTTGCCGATCAAATCGAAGGAACACATCTATCACTCGTTGATGGCGAAAAAGGTCATCGGGACACATCATGCGGAATACTTGTATCCGCTCCGGTCCGAACCGTTCAAACGGAAGATGCGGGCGGATCGTGTCTTCATCCAACACGGGGTTCTCGGAACGAAGAACATGAATGACCAATACGGGAAATTCGCCGCTGCCTTCGATACGGATCTGTTCCTCGTCAGTTCCGAGCGTGAGAAACGACTTGTCACACAAGACATGGGCTACGCTGAGCGAGAGGTCAAAATCACCGGTTTGTCTCGTTTTGATGCCCTCTTGAACGACGACGTCCCAGTCAAACGTCAGATGCTCGTCATTCCGACATGGCGCTCGTGGTTACAGACGCCACTTCAGTTTTTTGAATCGGAATATTATCAGCAGTACCAAGCGTTCCTATCGAGTGAGCGTCTACACGCGTACGCAAAACAACATCGTCTCGAGATCGTCCTTTGCCTGCATCCGAACATGCAGCAATACTCGAGTCACTTCGAGAACTTACCGATCACGGTCATCCATCAAGGCGAACGTGATGTCCAAGGGTTGTTAAAGGAGAGCCTCTTGCTCGTCACCGACTACTCGAGTGTCGCCTTTGACTTCAGTTTCTTGAAACGACCGGTCCATTACCTGCAATTCGATCCGAAACGCTTCATCGGTCCGCTCGGTTCGTATCTCGATCTCGAGAACGAATTACCGGGTCGGATCTCAAAGACGATCGATGACTTGTTCGAGAATCTCGATGCGACAGCACGCCGTCATTTTGAGATGGATGACGAATTCAAACGCCGCGCTGACGTCTTCCTGACGAAAACAGATACGACCTATTCCGATCAGGTCTATCAAACGATCGCGAACTATACGAAACAGACGAGTCTTTTAGAGAAGATTCAGACGAACGAAGCGGCGAACATCCTCTTTAAGATCTATCGTCGTAGCCGGTTCTACTTCCCGACGATGAAGGCAGGATATCGACTCATGCAACGCGTCTTACCTGTCGACCCGAAGCTCGTCGTCTTCGAAAGCGGTCTCGGTAAACATTACGCGGACAGCCCGCGTTACATTTACGAAGAACTGAAGAACCAAGCACTCGGCTATAAAGTCGTCTGGATCTATAACAAAAAGCTCTATCTGAGTGATCCGAATGCAAAAGTCGTCAAACGCCTGTCTCCCGCCTACTTCTATTACATGGCAACGGCGAAGTTCTGGGTCAACAATCAGAACTTCCCGCACTACATGACGCGGCGGAAAGAGACGACGTACATCCAGACGTGGCACGGCACACCGCTGAAGAAGATGTTGTTTGACTTAGATGAGATCCATGGACGGGATGAAGGCTACGTCGAACGAGTGACGAATTCGATTTCGCAATGGAGCGTCCTCTTGTCTCCGAGTCCTTACGCGACGAACATCTTTAGAAGTGCGTTCCAGTACGATGGACCTGTCGTCGAATCTGGTTATCCGCGAAATGACCTCTTCTTTACGTCGAATGATGAAGCAACGATCGAGCGGATTCGGACGCAGTTGCAACTGCCGGAAGGCAAAAAAGTCATCTTGTATGCACCGACCTTCCGCGATCATCAATCGCTTGGCAAAGGGAAGTTCTACTTCGACTATCCGTTTGATTTCGACCGGGTCGCGGAAGCGTTAGGCGATGAGTACGTCTTCTTGATCCGGACACACGTGCTTGTCACAAAAAAACCGAAGATTCCGGCACAGCACCGGGAACAATTCATTGACGTGACGGCCTATCCGGACATTCAGGAATTGTATTTAATCACGGATCTGCTGATCACGGACTATTCCTCTGTCTTCTTCGACTTCGCGAACATGAATCGACCGATGATGTTCTATGCGTATGACCTTGACCTCTATCGGGACACGCTACGCGGATTCTATCTCGATTACTACAACGATCTTCCGGGACCAATCCTAGAGACGGAAGTGGCTTTGCTTCACGCCTTATCGGACATTCCGCGCCTGACGAAAATGTATCAAGCGCAACTCGATACGTTCCGTGCGACGTACGGTCCGATGGAGGACGGCTTCGCCGCTTCCCGCGTCGTCGATGCGTACTTCGGGACGAATCCACAAGTTCGCACTGAAGCACTCGAATTACGTGAGCAACCGGACGGCAGTTATTCCGTTTAATTGTTTCAATCTGTTGAATAAACGCTCCCTCTCAAAACAGACGGTTTCATTCTTTCAACCGTCTATTTTGAAGGGAGTGTTTCTGTGTTTTCATTCAGCCCTTCTGCATGGTTCATACGTTAAGTGATGCTAAGAATAGGAAAACGGCTTGAGTCCTTTTGAATTCTGGACTCAAGCCGTTTCATTACATTGCTTATTCGTTTGACGGAAAAATCGAGCATTTACGTAGTCGATCGGATGATATCAGCTGTTGACCTCAATAGTGTCTTGAATAATGTAGTAGAGAAAATCGGAGAACGATTTGAATGCATCACGATCATCATAGTCTTCTTCCGGTACATTCACTTCTCGATACACTACTTTAGGCTCACCATTCACTATATTTTTGAAATCAAGACACGCATAAAATTCCTCAAGGTCGTCAAAATAAAAAGCCACTAGATGTTTTGAAAGAGCATGCTCAAATTCTGTTGGATGATACAATTCGAGATTCGTTTTTACTAATTCATCATTGACCATCGTAAAAAACTGGTTGTCTCCAAAGATACCCCCTCCGAATTCTTTCATGAATGTCACGTAACTTTCAGGTAAGGTAACGTTTAACTCTTTTTCAATCACCTCGACTTCAGCATCCGATAACCCTTCTCCAAACTCAGATAACTCCGGATGTGCATGGATCAATGCTTTTGCTTCGGAATAAACATCCTTGTGTCCCGTCTTGATTGCACTCACTTTTTTGATTGGAGTAGAGGATTCGTCCTCTGTATCCTCTAAATAAGACGACACAGCACTATCACATACCTCAAACAATACTTGTACAAAAGAATCCGAATAATAAGGTTCATCACTTGGGTAAAAACATACTTTTGCCTCTTGATCATTGTAGGTCAAGGCTTGTAAGTCTAGACAAATGAGCGATGAACTAAAGTCTTCCATTTGTATTCCGATTAAATGTGAAGGAACTTCACTTTGAGATTTGCTACGGAGTTCCTCGTTATATTTTTCAAGTCTAAATACAAGATCTAACTGGTTGTTTGATGGACTGATTCCCCAGATCTCTTCATCATGCGTAGCCAGATAACTGAACTTTTTTAGAAATTCTTTGTACATTGGCGGAAACGTGACCTGAAGGCGATGTTCGACTTCAAGAATCTCATTTTCCGTTGACCCATTCCCCACTATGAAAGCTTGTGGGTATTTTTCGATTAGTTTTAAGCACCGATTAAACTTTGCCTTAATATTTGCCATGGTTTCTTTCATTGCCTCCTCGTTAAGCTTCACGACACGCTCTAAATTTCTATTGGTTCGTGTTAGCTGTTGTACTCGCTAATTTGTCCGCGAGCACTTCGTCTAGCTTTTTCTTGAACATCGGAGCAAAGCTTTCCGCATACGTATTCGTCATATGGCTGTTGTCACGATAGATGACGACATTGCCGATGACAGGGCGATACTCGCCTTTGACGTGGAAGTAACGCGTCAAATCCAGCTTATGGAGCGACTGATTCGTTTTTTCGAACTGTTTCCAGTACGCCTCATCCGTTTGGTTCGGTTCCGTATTCATCTGTTTCGTCGTATCCGCGATGCTTGTCGTCTCGAGCGCCTCGAGTACGTTGAAGTCATACCGTGGATTATCCCGGAGTGCTAGACCGTCGATCCCATACTCGTCTTTGACGAACTGCATCTGGTCGACCATTTGTTGATGAATGCTGTCTTTTGAAGCATCCGCTGCAGTCACGTGCGAGATGATCAAATCAACATCGGCATCCTTCAAATAGTTCAAGACGTTCTGGTTCCAGATCCCTTTTAAGGAATCCGGTTCATAGCCGGTCGAAAAACGTGTTCCTGACCGCGTCAGATTGAGTAAACGGATGTCCGTTCCTTTGATTGCTTCATGCAATGCACCGAACCATTGCTCCGAGTGCGAGCTTCCGACGAGCGCAATCGTCGCTTTATAATCCTTCGTTTTTCCGTATTCACCGACTTTCGCTTCCGTCTTTTGCAGTCCTTGGTTGCTACCATCCGTATGGACGAGCGGTAAGTCATTGAAGACGTTCGCATAAGACGGGAAAGGATCTTGCTTCGGTACAGGCATTGTCTGTTCGATCGCTAAAGCACCCGGATACTTATTCTTGCTGACAGCTTGTTTCAGCTCTTGCTCTTCCAGATAAGCGAGTCCGAGTAAGGATCCAATCAACAAAACGTTGACCGTCAACAGCGCACCTAGCTTCTTGAACGCTGTCCGATTGACAGTCGAAGTGCGAATCGGTTTTTCAACCCATTCCGTCATCAAGTAGGATAAACCGATCGATGCAACGATAATCAGTGTACCGACGAGCAGACCTGGCGTTTGTTGAACATTGTAGCGATAGAACTCAAGCAACACCCAGTGCCAAAGGTAAATCCCGAACGCGATCCCGCCGAGTTTGACCATCGGCTTTGATCCGAGGAATCGTTTTAATCCGAATCGTGTCTCCTGCGTTCCTGATAACACGATCATCAAGGCGCACGTCATCGGCCAGAGTGCGATATAGCCAGGGAACATTTGCGAGACATTAAACAGAACACCAGTCGTCAGCAAGCCAAGCAGACCGACCCAGCCGATGATCGTAGCTATCCACTTCGGAACACGAATCGCCGACAAGTTCACACATAATAGACTACCTAAGGCGAATTCCCAGACCCGCGTCGGCGTAATGAAATACGCCCACGGCTGATTCACTTCTGTCAGGTAGATCGAATACGCGAGTGACGTGACGAACAAAAAGCCAAGCAGACCGTTCAGGACGGCTTTAATCGACCGAATCTGATACGTGTTCATCATCCATAAGATGAACGAGAACAAGACGAACCAAATCATATAAAACTGCCACTGGATCGATAGTGCCCAAAAATGTTCGACGGGTGACTTCATCTGGGTCGCGTCTAAGTAATCCGTACTTGAGACGGCGAGTTGCCAGTTTTGATAAAAGAACATCGAGGCGACGACTTCACGAATTGTTTTCCCGAGAATCGATGCCGGTAATAAAAATGTGCTTAGTACTAACACGACGCCTAAGATGAACAAAACGGATGGCAAGAGTCGTTTCAGCAACTTTGTCACGTACGGCAGAAATTTGAACTCCCCTGTCCGGTTGATTGTCGAGATGATCGATGTCGTGATCAAAAAACCCGAGATGACGAAGAAGACATCGACACCTCCTGAGACACGATTGAACCAAATATGATAGATTGCGACGAGTAAGGCAGCTACCGTGCGTAACCCTTCGATTTCCGGGCGAAACCGGCTTTCAATATCAATCCGCTTCTGACCCGGTTGACCAGATACTTTCCATTCCTGCATGCTTCTATGTCCCTCCATCTACTTCTACACCTACGAATCCTGACGATTGCAGCGCATTTCTTGTACAGTTCGGTATGTACTCACCATTTTAAGAAAACGTTTCCATTCACTATGATAGAACATATTTCAAAAAATACAATGCTACTGAACTATATTGCCGCAAGAAACTTGGAAAATATGTAAAAGAAGTGCACTGATGAAAGATTACGTTAGAAACCGGTATAAGTAGTCGGCAAAAATCCGTTGCATGACTTTTGGTGTGTTCTCGATATAGATCCGCATCTGTTCGACGTTTGCTTCGACAGCATTTTCTTCCTTCTCTTCGGTCGGAAAATCGGAGATACCTTTGATGACGATACATTCGACGGCATTTTTCTGACAGATGTACGCGATAGCCCCCGCTTCCGTATCGGCAATCGTCAATCCGTTATCCCGCAGTTCGATATAGTCGCGCCACATGACGACAGCACGGTCTGCCGTTCCGATTGTTCCGAGATGAAAGTCGTTGCCATACTTCGATACATCGAGATTCACGACGAACGAGGGTTTAATCAGTGGTTCAATCTCTTTGACCGTGCAATCATATTGAACGGCACGATCCGGAACGATGATGTCAAGTACGTCGTACCTCGAGTCAATCCCGGCACACGTTCCGGCAACGATGACCTTCGTCAATGAGAAACGGAGGATCATATATTGATTCGCTCCGATACCGTTTACTTTTCGAACGCCCGTGCTGTAAAACAGAAGTGTCTTCCCGTTTATCTCACGCGTGAAGTATTCACCATATGGATAGGTGATTCTTTCCTCAGGCGAGACATGAAAATACGCAAGTGTCGCGTCAAACTCCCATGTGGTGGCGATGCTGATTCCGATCATGACTTATTCCTCCTTTATTGCATTCGCTAGAAACCACTCTATTTTTTAAACTATTTGATTTAACAAAAAATCTTGTCAGTTATATTGCTTGTATTTAAACAAAATCACATTTATATTAGTACCTAGTACTAATATCTAGTTTTAAATTTTATAGAAATATTTTTTACAAGGAGGAACAATTCTTGAATGCATCTTTTGCCCGAATTACAGCAATCGGCTCTTACGTTCCAAATCAAATCATGACGAACCATGATTTAGAGAAACTAGTAGAAACAAATGATGAATGGATAGTTCAACGAACAGGCATCAAAGAACGAAGAATCGCGGCTCAGACTGAATCGACAAGTGATCTTGCATATCAAGCGGCCATGAATTTAAAACTGCGTTACAATAAAGAATTTCAAGATGTCGATATGATCATCATTTGTACGATGTCACCCGATTTTAAGACACCAAGTACCGCATCATTGGTTCAAGCAAAACTCGGTATCAAACATGCCGGTACAATTGACCTGAACGCTGCTTGTGCGGGATTTACATACGGATTACACTTGGCGAACGGATTAATTTCATCTGGTCTTCATAAAAAAATTCTCGTTATCGGTGCAGAAACACTTTCTAAAATTACTGACTACGCGGATCGAAACACATGCATTTTATTTGGAGACGGTAGTGGAGCTGTTCTTGTGGAACGTGATGAAGTCCAGTCTGACTTTATTTCCTTCTACTTGAACTCGGAAGGAGAAAAAGGATCGAGTCTATACTGCTCAAACCTGTCAAATCAATTGTTCGAAAATCCTATTATTCACAATAACAAAATCGTTCAAAATGGACGAGAAGTATACAAATGGGCAGTCAGCACGGTTCCTCATGGGATGAAATATGTACTGGCTCAAGCATCGATGACTTTAGATCAAATCGATTGGTTCATTCCACATAGTGCAAACCTTCGCATGATTCAATCAATCTGCGATAAAAGTGGGGTTCCCTTTGATAAAACGCTTTTCAGCCTAGTCAATTATGGCAACACTTCTTCAGCGACCATCCCCTTATCTTTAGATAAAGGTATATCTGAGGGGAAAATCAAAGCGGGAGATATGCTCCTGTTATATGGGTTCGGTGGCGGTTTGACACAAGCAGGATTACTAATGAAATGGAGTCTGTGATTCATACAAGGAAGAAGTACAGATGCATCGTACTTCCTCCTTGTTTTTAATTCTGATGATGGATAAGCATAGCGACATCCAGCCATTCATATGCTTCATCTTTAACAGTGACATTCCCAAAACTACTCTGACGATGACCTATGTATTTGCCGCCGAGTCGTTTGTAAAATGCACGCCCTGGCTCATTCTTTTTCATTACCCAAACCATCATCGAGGAGACCTCTGCTTTCAGGAAATGCACGCTGACAGTCTCCATCAACTTTTTGCCGATTCCTAAACCGTGTGCTTCGGGTAATATATAGAGGGCAGACAACTCTCCTTTCCGTACTCCAGCATTAGCATGAATTTGAGCTGCTGCGAATCCGATTATAATTCCCTTTTCATTCAATACCACATATAGGAATGTATCTTGTGAGGAATCTTTCAAAAACCGTATCCATTTTTGTTCAGCTTGTTGAACAGTGAGTTGTTCTAAATATGCATCGGGCACTAAACCGGTGTATGTCGTCCTCCACGTATCAACGTAAATCTTTGCTACTGCCATCATGTCTTTGGATGTTACTAAACGTATTTTCAAAATTTTTACCCCCTACCTGACGGATTTCATTAGCAGCTCATACTACTAACACTTTTTCTCATTAAATTACCTTAGTCCCAAACTCGTACCCGCTCAACATCTGCTGTTCTTAAGTAATCGAGTAACTGTCCTGTATGAACTGCTTCGTGATAAGCAATTCGTAACAACATATCACCGAGCGAACGCACATAACCTGATTCGGAACGATCAATCTGAACGGTCGCCAAATCTGATTCCGGTAGTTGCTCGACATATGCCATGAATTCCTCATGATAGACTGCCGCAAAGTCTAGTTCAGCTTGCACTGATACGAAGTCGCGCCCTTCAAACGGGGACTCATACGACGGTAGACTGCCTCGATTCTGTAACGCTAAGAAATAATAATACTCGCTGTCTAACACATGACGGATCATCTCAAAACACGTCATGGCGTTCTCATCCGGTTTCCAGTTCAATTTATCTTCAGGAATCGACTGCCAGACTTTGATGCTTCTTCTTCTCACTTCGTTTAAATTTCATACCGTCCAATCGATTGCGTTCATGATGCGACCTTCCTTTCAATGACGAATAAGTGTTCTCTTATCTCTATTTTGACAAAGCAATTTGAAAATCCTTTATAAATTAAAAACAGGAAGCATCCGCAGATGTTTCCTGTCTTGTCGTCCACCGTTCAGTTATTCTCTTCCTCAGATAACGCATCAATCTCTTTTTGGCGCAAGATCTCCGCAATCTGATGGTGTTCGTTATCAAGTGCCGCATCACGCGCTGTCCGTCCATCTTCATTTCGATGCAGTGGATCGGCTCCATAAGAGAGTAATAACCGGACGACCCGTTCATAGCCGTAAGCACTCGCTAATGCGAGGACTGCCGTATCGCCATCCGCGACGTTTTCCGCTTCGATGTCAGCTCCTGCCTTTAGAAGCACTTTGACCGCTTTCGGATGATTATTTCCGACTGCGAGATACAGCGGTGTGAATCCGTCTAGTCCGACAGCATCGACTTCTGCTCCTGCCTCCAGTAATAGCTGGACTTTTTTCGACTTACCTTCCTGCGCCGCATAATGTAGCGGTGTCACACCTTCCCCGTCATCGGTCCGTTGATGTAACAACTCGACGTTCTGCGCTAGTTTCCGTAAGACTTTTTTATTGCCGCCCCGGCCCGCTACTAAATGAAGCGCTGAGAATCCGTGTTCATCTAAATCAAGATGAGCGCCTCGCTTGATCAAAAGTAACGCAATGTCGGTCTTTTGATCATAAAGCGCAATATGCAACGGTGACATCCCGTCCTGATTGGGAAGGTTGACATCCGCACCGTGATCGAGCAACAATTCGACGATCCGTAGGTACCCTTCCTGAATCGCCCAGTGAAGTGCTGCAAATCCTTCTTCATCCAGTTCGTTCAGATCGTCACCACGTTCGATGCAGCGCATTACTTGTTTTCGTTTGCCCAAAAAAGCAGCATCTTGAATGGATCGTTTCGTCATGACCGTTCGCCCCTCACCTGTTCCGTCGTTATCCTCATTTTACAACAACAATCAGTTGTCATGCGCAAAAACGCCTTTGAACATCTGATGTCTTTTGTACCAAGTTCAGTTCGTCACTCATGACATTTATTGATTTTAGGGAGATCGTTAGAATTAAAAGAAAAATAATCATGATCAGAGCATAGATAAACATCGTGAAAATAATGGATTCATCATATCGTAATATATTTCACTTGATCACTTTGTATGGAAGAAAGCCCACATTATGAAGCACATGTGGGCTTTCTTCTATCGTGTACTCAGCAATAGAACAATTGAATACATTATTGATTTGATGTGTTTTTTTTGAGAGATTTTTTAGAAAAAATACCTTCCGTTATTAGGAAAATGACAGCAATTGCCACAGACTTTATTCCATATTCGACCCATGTATCAGTCGACTTCGGCATTCCTTCAAAAAACATTAGAAAAATAAGAAAAAACATTGCTGCGAAAACACTTTCTAAAATTTGATTTTTCATCTTTCTGTATCACCTCTCAATTCTCCATACTTTATTTTACTTTTATAGAAGTAAAACATTTCAATTTTACTATATTTATATAATTACATTTATTTTTTACCAATTCAACTTAAAAAAGGTTTTATCCTATTTTCAACGAGGAAACAATTACGTTCTACCTAACAATTTATGGAACGAAATCAACAATTTCTCGTTTGATTTGGATGAATTGAGAAAAGGTATCACAAAAGTTTTTTTCGCTCAAAATCGCCTTCTAGAGAAAAACAAGCAGGAGCAGCCGCGAGAAGCTTGACCCTGGAAAATGATTCGAGATAAACGAAAAAGCGCAATCTTTCTCAATTAGAGAAAAATTGCACATTGTCTTCAATCTGAATCGACAAACTTCAGGTGGTCTTCGTGTATCTCTTACTTTTCACTCGACTTATCCTGCAGGGAGCGCTCTACCAAAAGCACGAAAACGACTGCTGTTAGGACGCCAAGCACGCCTGGTAAAACGGAAACGATCGGATCACTGAAAAATGCCGTTGGGATGAGTGCTGTCATTCCCCACTTCACACCCTTCAAGATCACAAGCGATAGAAGCAAGATTAGGAAAATTGTTTTCTTTTCGACACCTGTGAAAAATTGTCGTCCTACTTTTTTATCAGTCCTCATACCGAGCCACGTTAACATATGTAGCACCTCTCTTCTCCTTTTTCTACGTTTCGACTAGACGGATTGGTTTCATGAATTACAAAAAAACCACTCTGAATCATGTCAGAGTGGTCCATCATGTTAAATGTCTAGTGTCTTGATGAAAGCTTTCAGCTCGTCACGCATCTCTGCATCTTTCAACGCATATTCGATCGTCGTCTTGACGAAACCGAGTTTCTCTCCGACGTCATAACGGTTACCCTCGAAATCATACGCATAGACTTGGCTATCCGCATTCAATCGCTCAATCGCATCCGTTAATTGAATCTCACCGCCTGCCCCTTCTCCTTGATTCGCTAGATAATCAAAGATATCCGGTGTCAGCACGTAACGTCCCATGATCGCGAGGTTCGATGGTGCTGTGCCCGGAGCCGGTTTTTCGACGAATTTCTTCACGTCATACAGTCGTCCGTTTTGTGAAACAGGATCGATGATGCCGTAACGATGCGTATCTTCGGGACGGACTTCTTGTACACCGATGACTGATTTTTCCGTCTGCTCGTAGACATCCATCAATTGTTTGATTGCCGGATCATCCGACTCGACGATATCGTCCCCGAGTAAGACTGCGAACGGTTCGTTCCCGATGAATTGTTTTGCCGTCAAAATGGCGTGACCGAGACCTTTTTGTTCTTTTTGGCGGACATAGAAGATGTTCGCAAGGTTCGTCGAGAATTGAACCTTCTCGAGTAATTCCGTTTTCCCAGAGTTCTCGAGCGTGATCTCGAGTTCTTTTTGGTTATCGAAATGATCTTCGATGGCCCGTTTGTGTTTACCTGTGACGATGATGATATCTTCGATGCCGGCTTTTGCCGCTTCTTCGACGATATACTGGATCGTCGGTTTATCGAGAATCGGTAACATCTCTTTTGGCATTGCTTTTGTCGCAGGCAAGAAACGTGTCCCGAGTCCTGCTGCTGGAATAATGGCTTTCGTGATTTTCTTCATAACGTTCATCCTCTTCATCGTTCAAGTAGTAGGTTTAGTTGCTTAATTCTTCTAGTAATCGTCCATAGTTCTTTACAGCCGTCTCGAGGTAAAGCGATGGCTTCGTCTCAACGCGCTTGAGTGGTCGTTCGACGAGTTGCACCATCGCGGCAGCAAAAGCTTCCATGTCGTTCGGTGGAACAAGGTAGCCGTTCTCGCCGTGGGCGATGATTTCGCGTGGTCCGTATTTGACGTCATAAGAAATGACCGGACAGCCGACATTAATACTTTCCATGACCGTCAGTCCAAATCCTTCAAATTCACTCGTCAACAGTGATGCTTTCGATTCTCGGAAGACTTCTGCCGGATTCGACGTGAAGCCGTGGATTTCGATATCATCCTGTAAGCCGAGCTCCTCGATCAAACTCTCCATCATCGCCAGTTGCCCTTGTTCGTCCATGCCATAGAGCACAAGCTTCGTCGTATGACCTGATTGTTTGAAGATCGCATAACTCTTGATCAAATGATCCATCTGCTTTTGCAGACCGAATCGACCGATGAAACAGAATTGATCCTTGACCTGTTCGCGTCGTTGCGTTTGTTCTGGGACGATGAAGTGCGGAATGATGGAAATCTTCTCTTCCGGGATGTTATACCGCTCCAAAATGTCTTCTTTTTGGTGATTCGTCAGACTGATGAAACGTGTCACTTTATCAGATTCCGAGAACATCGTCGTATATGATCCTTTGACGGTCGAACCATCCAAGTGTGAGTTGTGGATGACCATGACTCGTTTGACATCTGCTTTGATGTTGAGAATCGAGCGGTCCAGTAAACGCGCATCGACGAACAAGACATCACCGTCTTTAAACAATCGATTGAAGTAATACTCAAATAAGTCCTTCTCTTTTTTGAACGCTTTGTACATTCTGCCGTTCCGGTATAACTGAATCAAGATAAGCTTCGGGCGCGCCATTTCATTGTAGAACTTCTTACAATAGACATTGCCTTCCGAATCATACAACTCTTCCATCATCTTTCCATAATGGACCGGCGAATAAATCGTCTTCCGGTGCAATTGACCGTAGACGTTATATTCCCAGCGCTCGACTTTTTTACGGGAAGCGTTCGTCATGAAATCCTCGAATTCGACGACTTGCGTTTCAGGGTAAAATTTACGGTAGAGGACATACTCATCTTCCTCATCATAATAACGAACGGCGTCACTGTTTTTTTTCTCGACGCTTTTTAATCCTTCGATTTCGCGCTCCGTTTCTTTGATGATCGGTTTGTTACGAAAACGAGTCGTTGGAATACTTAACAATTTGTAATCTGATAGCCAATCGTAGATATTTTCAAATTGTACTTTCGGACCGACCTTCTCTTCTGTTCGGAACAATTCGTAGACTTCCATGTAGTTGGCATTATAGTTCGTCGTAACGATTGTTGAACCAGCGTCAAGTTCTTGTTCCATGAGCGCGATTCGACTCAATAACGACTTCGTTCTACCACCGTGTTTTGGTGGTAATGTCGATGTTACCGTATACAGCATCTGTCATTACTCCCCTTCACCCTTCAAGATTGATCCCTGTTTTTTTCTGTGAGTTCAACCTCTATATATAGCCGACTTTGCTTTTTCATAAACCTCTTGCGATACTAGTCGCATTTACCAATACAGTTTCTATTTATCTCCTTTTTTACGAACAAAGTCAATCGATTTTGTATAATATCCAATCATTGTCATGGTTCTGCAACCAATGGTCTTGCGAAGATGCGGTAACATCTGTCTTTTCCCAATATCCTTCAGCCAGTAGACTATACTGCAGTGGTTTCCAATCAATCTACATCTTTGCAGAAATCGGAAGATATTGTATGGTAAGTGATGTAGTTTAAGAACGACTGAATCAGAGTATGAAAGGAAGCCATGCACCAATGAAAATCACCTGTCGTGATCATACGTTTTTGATCGAGAATCTTCCGCACCAAAGCCTACAGTTAGCGATCAATGAACAACTGATACCACTCCAAAAAATAGAGACAGCCTTTGTGCTATCGATCGATACATTGCTCGATATCTTCAAAAAAAAGAATCATCCTGTTAAATTCGTCGATGAATCCGGTACACCGATTTCGTTCAAACATCTTTCGGAGCCACTAGTCATCGCACCAAATAGCTACATTAAACAAGGGAAACATTCCTATTTCATTTTCATCGACCAAGACGATGAGCTCAGTCTGATCTATAACAAAAAACCGTCCATCATGAATTTTTATGATCAAGACGTCCTATTTGAGGGCATCACTCGTCAAGACGACGTCCTTCTATTGAATTTTTCGTTTCACTCAAAGTATTTCGAAGTGAAACAGCCACATTGCTTCATTAAAATCAGACATCAGGAACAAAAAATCGCCCTGCCGATTAATCGCTTCAGCGTCACACCAGTTGATGCTCGTCGCTTCAAGACAGAGGTCGAAGCCGTGATCGAACCAAAACTCGTCGAGCGGTTACTCGGTGACCGGTATAACTACGACGCATTCAATGCGAACATCTATGACCTCATGTTCGGATTTACGATTCGTGAGATGCCGATCTCTGGTTTTACACCGCGGATTCGTCACTTCAAAAATCACCCGGAACTCTTGAACGATGAGCACTGGTTATCGCTTAATGAGCAACATGACGTTTTGGTCCGCCCCTATTCAACCGTGTCGGAACGTCTTGCGATGCGTCTAATCCCGGTACCGGTCGAGACTGTCGAGTATTGCGCAGACCCTCACCCGTTACTTGGACTGGACCCTAAGAAGAAGACAATTATCTGTTTTGAATATCCGGATAAAGCACAAGATAACGGGATGATTTTCTTCAAGTATCTCGTCGACCAGCATCAGAAGCGCTTCAATATCTTCTACATCATCAGTCGGTCGAGTCCGGACCTCAAAAATCTTGTCGGATATGAGAACCATATCGTGTTCTACAAATCACCAGAAAACATCGAGGTCGTTCAAGCAGCAGACATTCTCTGCCATACGCATTCTTCCAGTTATGCCTTACCGTTCGCTACCTATCACACGGAAGCATTGATGCAAACGAAACAAAAGCTGTTCTTGCAACATGGTGTCATCGGATCAAAAGATGTCAGTCACATTTATGGGAAAAAGATGCCGCATCCATTTACCGACTTATTCGTCGTCTCCTCGGAGCGGGAAAAACAACTCATCGCCCGCGATTACGGTTTTCATCCTGACGAAATCATCGTGACGGGTCTCGCCCGATTCGATCACTTGATCACGGAACGATCACGTTGGCTCAAGCGATATAAAAACCGGAAAAAGCTGTTGATCATGCCGACGTGGCGACCAAAACTCGATACGTATTCAGACGAACAGTTCATGGAAAGCGACTATTACCAGGAGTTTCAAGCGTTGATCACGGACGAACGGGTGAAAAGCTTAGTAATGGACAACAAGGCTGAAGTCTCGTTCTATCTTCATCGCAATTTCCAAAAATTCAGCCACTTGTTCCACTCGGACTTCGTCGATGTCATCAGTCAGGATGCGTTCACAGTCAAGGAGCTACTTGAAAATCATCATGTATTGATCACGGATTATTCGAGTGTTGGTCTCGATTTTTCCTTGATGCACAAAAAGGTCATCTACTACCGCCCATCTGTCTTAGTTGGCGAAGATAATGCCGGCGAATCGACGGATTTGTTACCAGGAGACGTCATCGAAACAAGAGACGCCTTGATGGAATCACTACGCGAATCGAAAATGCCTAAAAAATTCAAACGTCATCTCAGCCATATCTATGCGTTTGACGATACAAAAGCAAGTAAACGGATTTTCGAAGCGATGCAACACCATTTTCAGCTATAACAAATGGAGCTGACTCAAAAAAGAATGACGCGTCTTTTCACGCCCTTTCCTCAGGCGAGACACAAGCCAGTTTTCCTGCTTCATTTAAGCAGGAAAGCGGGTCTTGTTTGTCTCTGACAGCGCATAATGCGCTTTTTCCTGTAGGAGTGGCGTGTGACGCGTCATTTTTACGAGAAAAGGGTGGCAGATCATCATTCTGCCACCCTTTTCTTTGTAGAGACTGACTTTTGAGTCAGCTCTTTTTTTCATCGACGAAATTCCAACGAGATCCCGTCCGCAATCTGTGAGGACTGCTTTAACAGCTCCCGCTTGACTGGATCAATCCAGTAATACTGAACACGTTCACCAAACGCAACGTGAACGCAAAGTGTCTCTAGGTGTTCGCCTGACTCGGTCATCAATAGATCGTACCGCAGAGGTTGCACCTGAATCGGCACCTCACGTCCGGAAACGGCACTGAAGCCGCTAAACGAGAGCGTCGAATCAACAGCCAGTGGTAATACTCGCAACAACAATTCGATTGAAAACAGATCAACACTTTTCTTACGGATGGGCAAGACAGATTGCTCATTTCCTCGCGTGATCACAACTTCATCCGCTCGATACAACGCATGCACGGTTTGAACACCAGCTTGGTACTCGACGAATTCGAGTGGCGCATAACTTTCTGCATCCATCATCAGACGGATCGTTCGATTGCCGATTTTTTCTGACACCAATTCTTGCTCCCGTACCAAAATGGACTGATGTGCTGTTTTTTCTAGCCGAATCGTTTCGTAGGTCTGTCCGATCTGAACCGATTCTCCTTGCTCTATCCAGTAGACCTGTTTTTCGTCTCGTCCCTCGATGAGGGGATACGTCAGCTCTTTCAAGTTCATATTTCGCTCCCCCTTCCTAAGATTCCAGTGACAGACAACTGATGAATCGCTGCTTGTCGGACTTGCTCCGGCGTTTTCGCTGTCGTATCAATCGAATAGACCGGAAACTGTTTATACCAGTTTTCTTCGAGTGCCCAAAGCGGTTGATGTTGTTCAAAAGATTGGCGCGTTCTTGTCTGATCGGCGTCGCGCCGCTCTCGTAAGAGATGGTCTGGTGCCCGTAAATAAAGAATCAGGTCTGATCGGCATCTTCTTAATGCCTCTAGTTCTGTCTTTAAACGGAATTCCATATCCCAGTCATACCCATGTACCTGTGGATAATGAAGCGTATAAAATTCAAGATCTTCCGGACCACGATCTAATATGATGTGTCCGTCGGGAAAATGGCGAAACCGTTCGAGTTCCGCTTGAATGAACAAGCGCTGATTCTCAACGAATCCGTCTTCGGTACGGATGTCTAATTCGAGCTCCTTTCTTTTTTGAACGATCGGATACGGATTTTCATAATAGACATGCAACTCCGGGTAAGCGTCTTCGAGCGCTTGCGCAAGCGTCGTCTTCCCGGATGCCATAGCCCCTTGGATCGAGATGATGGTTCTCATGAATGGCGTTCCTCCTACCTGTATATACTTAAGTATTAAAAAAATATGAGCTGAGGTCTGGATGACTGATCAATTCTTTTAACCGACTTTGTTCAGCATCCGGGATTTGCTCAAGCGTCCTAAGAATGACCATGAGTCGTAACCAGTCTGCAAGATTCGATAGCTGGATTGACGAAACAGCTTGATAGCGGTCGAGGTATTCGCGACAGACGTATCGTCGCACCTCGTCCGGCACTACTGTTCCACCTGCTATTCGCAGCAAGAGCAACGTCCGCGCGACATCCGCGATCGGTGGCCCTGTCGTCGCATCATGCCAATCAATGACGACGAACGTTTTATCCGCTGTCACGAGGATATTCTGGAAATGGTAGTCCCCGTGGAGCAATCCTTGTTGTTGCGGAATGTGAAGCGTCTCTAACAATCGTTCCGCCTTCAAGCGTAACGCAGTTGATAGATGACGCATTTTTTGATGGGTGACATCGTGCCATCCAGGTACTACACGCGATTGATGCTGATGAATCCGTTGATGTAATGTCGCGAAGGTATTAAGAAAATCCGTTATTCGGGAGGGATCAAACAACTCTAACATTTCGTTGCCGTCGATCTGCTGCATCTCAATGAACGGCGAATCTTCTAATGCAACAGCATATACGTTTGGCGTCGGGATGGTCGTTCGTTCTAGTTCTTCAAGCATACGAAATTCCTGTAAGATTCGTTGTGTTTGAATCGATTCATGGAAGTATTTGCGTACTCGCTCGTCAGACATCGTCATTACGATAGCGGTAGATCCACATTGTTGATTTCTCGTCATTAATTGGGCACCTTTCAAAGCATCATAGAAATATTATTCATTTCAAAAATGCCTACTCCGATAAGGAACAGGCATTGTAAAGACTTCCAACTGTCAAACTTTTGGACTGATAATAATCTGAACATCATTTTTGAAATTCATTAATTCTATCGATAATTGTTCATTTTCATATAAACTGGTTTCATTCGCCTTAATTCGTTTAATGACCGTAACAAGGTCAACTTCTTGGTTCAAACCATCACAGATCATCTCTAATGATTTAACGGTTTGTTCTGAAGCTGTGCTAAACTCTTCACCGTCTACATCGATTGTCAAATAAATATTTTGAAGAGAGTCCTCGTTTTTTAAGTCCTTTGATTTGTATTCAAACTGAACTGGACCATCATTTTGTTTCAAACCATTTTGTATCGGTTCGAACTCTTTGAAAAACGCATATTGCGCTATCTGGTTCTCGAATGCTTGAAGAGTGACCGAAAAATGATCAGGTGTTTCCATTGCCTTTTTCTCTGCAGTTGTTTCTTGCGATTTTGGTGCATCTTCTTCAGGAGAACCTGTAATACCATAAGGAGTACATCCTCCGATTAGAAGAAAGCTACATAAAAACATAAGTTTAACGTTACGCAATTAATTCGCCCCCTTCCATTTGGTAAACGATATCGCATAACGCCTCGATGTGACGTTCATCATGACTCGTTAACAAAATTGTCGTACCTGATTTTTTGAATTCAAGAAGAATCTCTTGAACGTTTTGAACAGAAGCACGGTCCAATCCATTAAATGGTTCATCTAGGACTAAAATTTTCGGCTTTTCCATGATTGCTTGAGCGATCCGCAATTTTTGCTTCATACCTAACGAGAAGCTTTTCACTTTTTTATCTTTATCCTGCAATAATCCAACCTTTTCAAGCGTTCGTAGAATCGTTTCATCATCAATCTTATTATTGATGTTTGCTAAGACCTTTAAGTTATCCCAAGCAGATATGTAGTGGATGAATGGTGGGTGTTCAATGATGATTCCAGCGTCTTTGATGTACTTATTTCCAAATTCAATAGGTGAATCCTTAACTATGATTTTTCCACTGTTGATATTCGTAAATCCACAAATTGCTTTCAACAACATCGTTTTACCAGACCCGTTATGTCCAACAAAACCAACGCACGATTGTTCTTCGATCGATATGCTGATATCTTTTAAAATCTGAGTATTTTTAATCGACTTATTTACGTTTTGAATTTGAATCATCCGAGGCACCTACTCTATTTTGTATTTGGTTTTATAAACAGCTGTAAATGATAAAACAACTAATGTTAATCCAGTGACTATTCCTGTACTGAAATAGTGATCCTGACCAATAAAGACGATACTTGAATTTGGAAAAGATACATTTATGACGAACACAGTAAAAAGCGCTAATAATACGCCTACTATCGCAATAATTTCATCCCACTTTATATAGAAAAATAAAAGGAGGATGGTTAACGCGCTAGATATAAAAATAGCTGCTATCGAAAAAAAAGTAATCTTCATTAAAATTTCTGTATTACTTGTGATCGCTGATAGATTATTTTGAAATAGCCAACCCAACATACTAATCGCGTAAACGATTACAAAAACTGTGATTCGAGATAAAAAGCCCTGTAGCATATAGAGGAGGGCTTTCAACTTATGATTAGAGCGTACATAAATAAATTGAAAATATGTTTTTTTTAAAGCTAAAAAAGGATAGCTCCCCACAAAAATGACGCATAAAAAAAATAAGAATGGACCTATGTAATGGAAAGGAGAATTTCCTTCCATATACTCTAATTGGCTAAAATTAAGATTAATGAAAATGCGATCAAATATCTCTAGATAGCCTAAATCGATTTGACGATCAGACGAAAAAACTTGTATCGCTTTGAATCCTTGTTTGTAATTTAAATAACTGATGATGATTGCCAACATACTGATAATCGTCATTTGTTTAAAAGTATATCTATTTGTCATATCATTATTTTCCTATTCTTCATATTGTCGAACTGTCTTATTTACACCATAAACCAATAAACCAATTGCAATAATCAATAGTCCAAGAAGAGGATAAAACGTCTCAACCGTTGAACGAGTCGTATTATAAGCAACAAAACTAGAAAATATAGTCAGCCATGAGCTCCCTGTCAAAAAGCCAATTTTTCCGTAAATAAAATAAATGGCTAATACCGCTAGAATCACCTTGTATTCTCGATCGAAAATTAAGACGAGCGCTGCAGACAATAAACTAAAAACAAAAGCAAGTGAGAGATAAATGGTTGAGGCCATGAAGAGGAAAAATAGGTAGGGATGATTAGCATAAAAATTTACTGGTAACACAGATGCAAAGCCTCCAATATCGTTTAGTCCCCGATAAACAAAGACAGCACCAATCGAATAATAAATAATGAATACTCCTGTTACCGTCGCAGTAGAGAGAAGAACATATTGAATGACATCTCGATAGATCGTCTTCTTAAATGATGAATAGCGATGGCGTCCCATTGCATATGTACTTCTTTTTTCAGCATATAATCCTAATGTGACTAAAACAAAAAATGCTGGTAGGAAATTAATTAGATAGAACATCGATGAGTCGACAAACCGTTCCCATGTCGCAATGGACATCAAAAAGTTTGATCGAATTTCACTTTTTGTTCCAACCAAATCTTTTGCATTGTAATCCATCGTCATGATGTCAACAAAATTACTAGCGAAAGCCCATGAAACGGTCAAAGCCATGAATAAAGAAATAATTGTGATGAAAACAAATCTACTTTTGATTTTAAGAGTTGCAATCAAAAGCTATCACCTCCCAAAAAATATAATTCACTGTATCATCATTCCATATATACAAAAACTATTCTACACACTATCAATAAATTGGGTAATTAATCCTCTTTTGTCTATGATATTAAACAGTAAAAAAGGCGCAATTTGCGCCTTTTTTTCTTATAAACTTGCTGCCCATGAACCTTTAATTGTTACTTCTCCACCACCAGTGTTGTTTGTTTTACTCAAACCTAATTTGTAACTATAGTTCACCGATGCATTAACAGTTGAGAACTCTTTACGAGTATTACGTTGCACTTCGGTACCACCACGAAATGCATTATCGGAGTTTCTCATATTGGCAGAGATCCATGCAGTACCAGTATCGTTTGAAAGATTTACTACTGCTTTAGTATTATCTTCACGTAATGAATATGGAGCATATTTTTCTCCACCAGAATATGTAACAGTAAATCCTGAAAACGATTTAACTTGTTGTGCAAGAACATCGCCACCAGCTGTTCCCAATAAAGTAAGACCTAGTGCTGCTACTGTAACAACCTTTTTTAATTTCATATCATATTACCTCCAATAAATTTGTAATAAAGAAATTGTAAAAATTCCCTTACCCATTGATTAAATTAGCATATTAAAGATATAGTTTTAATAATATTCCAAAAGTAATAATTAGAAGGAGGTCAGTTTTTTGATAGGTGAGTATATTAAAAAGGTTCGTTTAACTAAAGAATTGACTCAAAAAGAAGTAGCATTGAAGGTACATATTACTCAAGGTGCTTACAGTAAATTCGAGGCAGGAGCAATTGAGCTCCGACCAACAATTTTTTTTAAAATTCTTGAAGTTTTAGATATACCTATTCATGAACTAGATATTTTAAATAACGATTTTCAAATCAACAATAGTATTGAAAATCAATATTTTACATATTTAACTATTTCTTTATCTGAATCTATAGAAGATTTGAAAATTTTTCAAAAGAAAATAGAAGAGCATCAAAATTCAACTTATTTACAAGAAAATATTTACAATCTTTTAATAAGTTATTTAGAAGAACTTGAGGTTGAAATCATCCCATTCGAAAAAAGTAAGGTTTATTTATTATGGGATTATTTTTCTAAGTATGACGAATACTTTTATTATGAAACATTACTATTAAAATCTATTGAATTTGCAATACCTGATGAATACGTATCTATTTATGAAAATAAATTATCGTCTAACCTAAAAAAGTATAATGACTCTTACGATTGGAACAAGAAATTTATAATAGTTCTACTTAATTTATCTTCAATTTATGCTTTTAAAAAAGATTATGAAAAAGCCATACAACAAATTTTAATTGCAAAAGAAATTTCAGAAAAATTCGAGATTTATTCTTTCTTAGGTGATTGTGATTTAAGAGAAGGTATTTATAAAATGAAATCACGAAGTTCAAATTATAGCTACGCAGATAATATTGATCTTATAAATAAAGGGTTTAATTTTTTAGAAACGATTAATGATTTAGAGAAAATAAATAAATATAAAGCCCTAATTGATGAGTTTCTAATAATTAGTTGACCTTCTTTTTAGTAAATAATTCAAATTACCTAAAACTGAATTATTTTAAATAGACTAAACAAAATTTAAAAATTATATTTTATGAAAATCAATACAAAAATAAACTGAACCAAAAAAGTGGAGTCTTTTCAATGATGAATTGAAAAGACTCCACTTTTTTGTATTGAAATATTAAATTGCTTTCATTCAAGATTTTTTATTCGTGCTGCTAGCTTTAATAAATAGAAACGTGATGCGCTGTCCGTTGTTTTTGAACATACTCCATCAAGATCGGTCGTTCCGGTGGATTGAGGTTTTCTGGTAGCTGATCCATAGCGAAAAAGCGTAATTCCACGACTTCTGACGGATCACGAACGATTTCTCCCGTATAGGTAGTGCACAGAAATGCCGAGATGACATTGTAGACCTCATCCCCATGCGGATACTTATAGTAAAACGCATCACCCGAATAGACGTTCAATAATTTGAGATGCTCCGCTTCAAGACCGGTCTCTTCCCTTAATTCACGTTTTGCTGTTTCTACGAGCGTCTCACCGATCTCAAGCGCTCCACCAGCGAGTCCCCAGCAACCATTATCTTGCCGAAGTTGTAATAAGACTTCTTGTTTATCGTTGACGACGATGACACACGCCCCTGCCATGACGAGCGGTCGTGTGCCGACGAGTTTGCGTAATTCTGTGATGTATCCCATGTCATTCAGTCCTTTTCCATTTAAATCACTTTCGTTCGGACGCGCATCCGTTTGAGTCCCGTCAATAGGAGACATAACAAGATGATGCCCGAAACGAACAGTACGTACGTATGAATCGTAAAGAGGGAACGGAAATCGATTACGGCAACATTCTGCTGCACCTCAATCCAACTACTAAGTATGATTCCGCTGATTGCAAATAAGATGAGTACGCCGACCTGTCGACGTGTCAACGTAACATACGTCAAAACATGCATGCCTTCACGGATCACGAATGGTAGGAGAACGAGGAGTGCTGCGACCGGTAAGATGACCGGGTCACCGCCTTGCTGAATCGGCATCGACCGGGCCAAATAGCCAAACAGAAAAAAGAAACCACATACGAACAACAATAATCCGAACGCGATACTCGCATTCACCGCTTTATTCATCTTACTTCCCTCACTTTTTAGAATAATGAATTATGAAGAAACGGCACTTTGATGCCATACGCCCGCTGCGTCAAGCCGAACCCGATGTCTGCCGTCGAGTTCCATCTCGATCGGACTGACCTTCGCCGTCTTCGGTGAGAACAACCATGTCCGTCCTTCCGGGACGAGCAAGATATGCGTTCCATCCGCGACCGGTCCGAGGAAGTTGAGTGACGCGCCGTTGAGCGGACGTTCCCGTCGCTCGAGAACGCCGATTTCTGCTAACTGCTCACCCACTTCAAGCACGTCTTTCACCGTCAGACTCATCTCACCGATTCCGAGGATGTCGGATACATCAAACGTCGGTTCCGCTTTAGATGGATTGATTTGATGCCGCGCGATCAGCTCCAAGACATTCTCATCCGGGTCATAAAAATAGCAGGAATGCGAGTCCGTGAAGTCAAAATAAATCTCGTCCTGTCCATCTTCGATCAAGAGTGGTGTCCGTTCTACGAGCCACGCTTTTCCTTGTTGGAAGACGTTTTCCGGAATGTTGAACGCCATATGGTATTGCGTATCAACATCGTCCGTCTGTTGATATGTCAGTTGATCGGTACCGATTTGCATCGTAAACGACTCATTCGTTTCCGAGACGAGCGGGAATCCGATCTGGTTTATGTAAAAAGCCTTCATCGCCGGTAGATGGCGTGTCACAAGAATGGTTTTCGAAATGTTCAAGCGGATGACCTTCCTTCACTTGCAGTAAAATTTATCAAAAAGCGATATGCTTTATTTTACCACTAATGGTAAAATCATAACGAGTATAAAGTCTGATTTTTCAGATATATTTATGCCTGAGAGGATGTTTTGATGAAATTATTAATCGCTCAACCAAAACGCGAGACCGGACTCGAACAATTCGAACGTGAAATCGCCGCTTATCCTGAAGTCGACCTGATCGTCTACCCGGAAGGCTATTGTACGGTCACCGAACTCGAACGCGTGCAACATCTTGCCAAGCAGTTCGAGACAGCCATCGTCCTCGGTTACAAAGATGAAGCGAATCTCGATCGTGCTGCCATCATCGATGCGACCGGGACGATTCTGCTCAATCGCGCAAAAACACCAGAAGCTGGACCGCTATATACACCATCAACAGCAAACGACAGGTCGTTCCGCTATGGATACGTCCTCTGTCGCGAAATCTTCTTAGGAAACGACGGACTACGCGAGGAATCCGGACTTGATCTCATCTTCAACCCGATTGGCGTCGGCATGTTCAGCGAGGAACAGTACGTTGAGTGGTCCGGTGAAGCGCGCATCATCAGTCAGGCGCAACAAGCACTCATGATCGGAACAAGTCATGCCGATGGTTCGTACCGCAACTGTGGTTTTTCGATTCCGATTGCCTTCATCTATGACGAGACGGGTGAGCCGTTGCTGTTGTCTCATAACGATACGCGGACACGTCTGTTTGATACGGTCACGCGCCACGTCGAAGTCGTCGGTACACCATCCTTATCGTAAACGAACACACGCTTCTTCCGGTCAGAAGAAGCGTGCCATTCCTTCAGGAGGTGCTCATATGTCTCAAACAGGTCGTGCGTCATTCTTTTGGAAACGATACTTCTATGTCTTCTTTCCTTTATTCATCTTCGGGATCAGTCACGAATCATACCTGGTCGATAATCCGTTAGCTAACCTTGAGGACATCGGTGAGTTCGTCTTCTTCTTTTGCCTTTATCTGTTTAACTTTGCCGTCCTTGCCGCTCTATTAACGAATCTGTGGTGGTTCTTCCTTCCGACAAAACCCGTTCATTCCGAAACTGATTTTTGATAAGAAACGAGTGTCGCCCGTTCGTTGAGCGGTTGACTGACACCGGTCAATCGATAGCCCATCTTCTCATAGAAATAACAGTTACGTGTCTCTTCGCGAATCGTCCGCAGTTCCCATGTCGTTGCAGTCGGATAAGCTGCTTCAACGAGCTGTAATGCGCGTTGGGCGATCCCTTCACCTTGACGGGCTGGATCTAAGAACATCGGACTGATCGCGTAGCGACTCGGTGCTTTCGCAACGACACAAATCCCGCCGACGACGACATCGTCGACGATGATTTGATGAAACGTACTACTCGGATGTGTGATCCGGTGAATGACACGATCGATCGATTCGTTCGCCGGATTCGTTGCAAAATCCTGATACCGCTCGAGCGTCTCTGAAAACGCCTCGAGTTGAAGCGTGTGAAGCTTCGGAGCGTCTGTAAGAGACGCTACCTTTAATTGAATATCCACTGAACCTCTTCCTCTCTTACCGGAACCATTCCCAAAATTGCGTGCCTTGCGCGACGATCAAGTAGTCGAGCCATCGCTCGAAGCCAAACGGCATTGCGTCTTCTTCCCATTCCTCGAAATTAAGAAATTCCCCACTCCAGATCCGATATCCTGCCGGGCGATTCATCTCGTAGACGATCCACTCCCCGTCTGGTCCTGCGCCAATCGCTAAGAAGTTTTCGGGACATTCCCAAATCTCGCTATACGTCAGGCAATCCTCGATCGAAAAGAGTTCGAATCCATCGTTGTAGGATAACGTTTCGTGCTGAAACAGCTTCGCCCCGTTATGTTGACGCAAGAACGCCTGATAGTCGTCTGCCGTCCACGCAGGTAACAGCGCGAGCTGTTCGTCCGTCGCCCCTCGGTTAAAGATGAAACGTTCTCGGGCAACATATCCTTCTTCTTTTTGGACCTCTAACAAACCGTCGACGAGTCGACCTTTTAATGCTTCTAATGCAATCATGCTCTTCTCCTTAACAATATTCTTTCGTTGGTGTGAACGAGACACCGACATCGTGTCCGCCTAGCTGAACATCCCCTGCTCCCTGTAGCGGTTCAGTTCGCACGGAGGATAAGGCAAGGTGTTTGAATAACAAAGGCTCAAAGGTCTCGACGATTGGTTGGAACGTCGTATCGACCGATAAGACGAGATCGATTCGGGCGTCCCGCGATAACGCTTGTGCCTTTCGTTCCGACTGGATATAGCGGACGAGCTCCCGCATCCAGCGTTCCTGCTCCAGTGCTTCCGTGATCCGCGTATCGAGCGTCACGGTGAGTCCACCATTCGTCGCAGCAGCAAAACCCGTCTTGACGATTGGTTCGACGATGACGTCCGCTTGACGCACCTCGACTTCATCGCCTGATGTGGTCCGGTAGATTAATCTTCCTGTCTCAAGCAAGTCGGAAGTCTCCTGTGCAGACAATTGTTGTAGCCATTGGTGGATCGCGTTCGCTTGCTGTGCGAATTTCGCTCCGGCTGCGCGGAAGTTCAGTTTAAGACGGAACCGTGTCGTCGCTTGCGTCGTCGGAACGATTTGGACGTCTTTTACATTCAGTTCCTCTTGGATGATTGCCGTATAGTCCGACCACGAAAAGGTTTCACTCGATTGGACGCCTAAGCTAGCAAGCGGTTGTTTGACTTTTAAAGCGTGCGTATTACGTACTTGTCGTCCTAACTCGACGACAGAGACAACCTGTGCCATTTCGTATTCCAGATCAGGTCGGAGCATCGATTGATCGGCAACCGGATAATCCGCTACATGTACGCTCATTCCTGTTAATCGCTGATAGACATCATCAGCAAGGTACGGCGTGAACGGAGCGAGTAGTCGTGCCGTCGTCGAAAGTGCGAAGTGAAGCGTCTTGTACGCGGCTTGTTTCTCTTGCGACCAGTCAGCTTGCCAGAAACGTTCCCGAGAACGGCGGATGTACCAGTTACTGATCTCATCGACGAGTTGCGCAAGACTCCGTGCTGCTTGAGTCAATTGATAATCGTCCATCGCATCCGTCACGTCTTGCGTCGTCTGATGGACACGCGAGAGCAACCATTCGTCGAGACGCGTCCGTTTTTGCGGACGTGAGCCATCAAATCCGTCTAGCTTGGCATACGTCAGATAAAACTGGACGGCATGATCCAGTGTATCGACTAGTTTTGATTTTGCTTCTTGGACGATCCGCTCAGCAAACCGTTTCGCACTCCACGGACTGCTGTCGACGAGTAGCGCCCAGCGCAGGCTATCAGCACCATATGCTTCGATCAATGCCACCGGGTCGAGGGCATTCCCACGACTCTTCGACATCTTCTGCCCGTTCTCATCAAGGACGTGCCCGAGTGCGAGGACACGCTTATAAGCAGGCTGTCCCGTGAAGAGTGTCGAGATCGCTTGCAAGCTGTAGAACCAGCCCCGCGTCTGATCGATGCCTTCGATGACGACATCGGCTGGATAGCGGTTAAGCGTCTGCGTCCGTGACGGATAATGCTGTTGCGCGAACGGCATCGCTCCGCTATCAAACCAGACATCGATGACTTCTGGTGTCCGGTGCATCACTCCCTGACACGTCGGACACGAGACCGATAACGCATCGACGTATGGTTTATGCAACTCGACGGATTCCGTCGCTGTCGTCGTCCGGTGCAACAAGTCAGCCTTGTTTTTTGGAACGAACGTCGTGTCACACGCTTCACACTCCCAGACGTTCAGTGGTGTGCCCCAGTAGCGATTACGACTGATGTTCCAGTCGACGAGTTGCTCAAGAAACTTCCCGAACCGCCCTTCCTTGACGTGGTCGGGATACCACGTCACAGACGCATTGTTCGCAAGGAGTTGTTCCTTGACGGCCGTCGTCTCGATGAACCAGTTGTCTTGTGCGTAATAGAGCAGTGGCGAGTCACATCGCCAACAATGCGGATAACTGTGCGTATAGCGTTTTTTCGCAAACAAGCGTCCCCGTTCATCGAGCAGCTGGATGATCGCGACGTCTGACTCTTTGACGAATCGACCAACGAGTGGTGGAACGGCATCCGTGTAACACCCAGCAGCATCGACGACATTAACGAATGACAGACCGTTTTCCCGGACGACCCGGTAATCTTCTTCCCCGTACGCTGGAGCAAGATGGACAAGTCCGGTTCCGCTCGTCGCTTGGACGAAGGACGCCCCGACGACCGTGTGACCGTTCTCTGGCGTCACGAAATCAAACGGTGGTTCATAACACAAGCCGACGAGTTCCGCACCGAGCTGTTCGGATACGACCTCGACGGATTCTGAGAACAGTTCAGCGACTAACGCTTTTGCGACAATGAATTGCTCTCCTTCAAACGCTACCGTGACATACGTCAATTCCGGATGAACCGCCACCGCGACGTTTGCCGGTAACGTCCACGGTGTCGTCGTCCATGCAAGTAGAAACGTCTGCTCCATGCCGACGATCGGGAGTTTGACCGTCGCCGATAAGTCCGTCACGTCCTGATAGCCTTGCGCGACTTCATGGGAACTAAGTGACGTCTGACAGCTCGGACAATACGGTGATACACGATGTCCCTTCGTCAACCAGCCTTTGTCATGGATCGTCCCGAGGATGTGCCAGATGCTTTCGATATACTCGTCCTCCATCGTCACGTAAGGGTTATCCATGTCGACCCAGTAGCCGAGTTTTTCCGTGAAGGAACGCCACTGTGTTTCATAGGAGAAGACACTTTCCTTACAGCGTGCGATGAATGCTTCAACACCATAGTCTTCGATCGCTTGTTTGCCGGAGATGCCGAGTTGTTTCTCGACCCCGAGTTCGACCGGTAGTCCATGTGTATCCCAGCCGGCTTTTCGTTCGACCCGGAATCCTTGCATCGTCTTATAGCGGGCGACGGTATCCTTGACGGTTCGTCCGAGTGCATGACCGACGTGGGGTAAACCGTTCGCAGTCGGCGGTCCTTCGTAGAATACGAATTCCGCTTCCGTGCGTTGCTCGATCGATCGTGCGAAGACCTGATCTTGTTTCCATCTGTTTCGGACACGCGCTTCGCGTTGTTGTACGGTTTCTGCTTGGTTTTGTGACGTCATCTCTTGTTCGCTCCTTTGTCGGTAACTAAGAGAATACAAAAAAGTCCGCCCCCTTTGTCAGGGACGGACTTCACCGCGATACCACCCATATTCCGTCGAGAATACTCGTTCTCGACAGCACTTAGTTGCACACTATCATGTGCATTCCATGTAACGGTGGACACCCGGTCACGCTTACTGAATGGTTCAGCGTGACTTCTCAGAGAGGATCTTCATGATTGATCTGGCTACCGGTTCTCAGCAATCCCGGTTTTCTGTAAGGCAGAGGGACAATCATTACTCTTTCTCGTCAACGAAATGATATGCTCTTGTTGTGGAGAATCTTACCATATGCCTTAAACACTGCACAATATTTTTTTACATTTTCTTGCAAAGGAGTTTTTTTGAATGTTACATACTTTCCCAACGCTTAAAACGAACCGTCTCGTCTTACGCGAAGTGTTACCCGAAGATGCTATGAGCGTCCTCGCTTATTTATCAGACGAACACGTCGTCAAACAGATGGGACTCGCTCCGTTCCAATCAGAAGCAGACGCACTTGAAGAGATTGACTGGTACGCTTCGATTCGTCGCGATGGCACGGGCATCCGGTTCGGGATCGCGTTACAAGAAGACGATGTCATCATCGGCAGTTGCGGTTTCTTGAATCAATCTGAACGTCATCAGCGTGCAGAACTTGGGTTTGAGTTGAGCCCTGCCTATCAGGGACAAGGCATCGCGAAGGAAGCAGCGCTTGCAGTCATCACATATGGGTTTGAGGAGCTCTCTTTAAATCGTATTGAAGCACTCGTCTTACCAGAGAATTCCGCTTCACAACGATTGCTTGAACGGCTTGGATTTCAGCGCGAAGGGTTGCTTCGTCAATATGAGAAAACACGTGGTCAGTTTGACGATCTGTATATGTACTCGATCTTACGGAGTGATTGGTCTGTCTAAGATCTCACTTTAGGTTCTTCGACTCTAACTCTTTGATCCGTAGGTAGACTTCTTCTACTTCTGTTTGCGCAAACCAGGCATCGGGGTGCTTTTCAAACATCAACAAATTGATATACCATTCGATGTTATCAGGATCTAATTCGACTGCTTTTTTTGCATGGAACAAAGCGATTACGCAAGCTCCCTCGAGATGGCAAAGTGGATGTAACATCAATGAAGACGTCAAATCATGTATCTCGCTTGTTTCATGGTGTTGGAGTAAATAATTCATAAAGGCATATATCGTGAGATGAAACGTATCAAACCCTGCACTCAGAATCATGTTGGATTGCTCTTCTTTTGTTAACTCTAAAAATAGTTTCGCTGCTTTCTCGAAATCCATCTCGGCAATATGTTTCCTTAATCGGTACTCTAATTCCGTCACGGTGATTCCCTTCCTCCATAAAAAATCGCTGTTAATTGGCACTTGCACTATTACACGAGTCGTCTCTCCCAGTAATGTATCTAACATCCGTTGCAGAAGATCGACTGGCATTCATTTCATCGATAGGATCGTGCCTTTAGGAATTCAATGATCGGCAACAGTGTCAGTCCGATCGCGAACAAGACGATCAATAACAGATTCGCTGATTCATGTAAAAAGTAATCGAGACAGATGAATCCAAAAATCAGGACAATCAGGATTTTGTAGCTAACGAGGCCGCTTTCCGTCGTAATCTTTTTGCCGAGTTCATCTTCTGGCACAGGACGCTCGTCTTCTCCTGATCGTGCCCACGTAAAATACGAGAAGAACATGATCAACAAAATCGCCAATTGAACGATGGAGAAGAACGTTACGTTGTTTTCGATAATCATACTAATGATGGTAAGGCTCGCCACTATCACGAGCGTTACTAAAAATAAACCCGTTTTTTTCTTAGACATCCCATTCCTCCTGTTCTGAAATGAACAGATGATCGACTTTTGTCCGTAAGACTTTGGCGATATTAAACGCTAATTGTAAAGTCGGATCATACTTGTTGTTTTCAATCGCATTAATCGTCTGCCGACTGACCTGACAACGATCAGCCAGTTCTTGTTGCGATAATTTTGCCGCTAGACGTCGCTCCTTGATGTGGTTTCTCATGTTCATTCCTCCACGACGTGTCAAATTCTTTTTACATCTCTACTGTAATGAACTTCCATCATCATGTCAAAAACTTTTGACATAAAAATCATTAAAAAGACACGCTCTCATGATCAGAACGTGTCGTATATGATGGCTCAACCTCGTGGTGGAAATGGATCATGTCCGTAGGAATCTTTTTCCCGAATCTGCCCTTCTTTGTTATGAATGACGAGCTCTGTCTTCTGACTTTTCGCAATGCGACGCCCTTCTGCAATCGCTTCTTTCTGTGTAGCGAATCGTTTGGTTGCTCGAGTCGCACCGGCAGCTTTCACTTGATAGCCACCTTTTGGATGCGGCGTGACATGTTGCTCTCGTTTCATCACGTGACCTCCATTTCCTTAATCTATTTCATCTTCATGACACTATTTTAAAGTGCGGTTGCCTCTTCACTTGAATTTTCTACTTGCCTCTCGGGGGATGCAGTATACTAAAAGAAACGTTTGTTGCCTCGAAAGGAGTTGATATCGTGAATCATTTCGTCTGGCAAGTTCGGTTTTTACGCTTTATCGTCTTCGGTATCATCTTCAGTCTGTTCGGTTTAGCTGGTCTTGGTATCCCACTTGTCTGGCATGGTATCACGAAAAACTTGTTACTCGAGCGACCTGGCTACAGTGTTCTATTGACCGCATACCTTATCTTCATCCCGACTCTTTTGATTTTATTCCATGCGCTCCGAATCCTTCGATATATGTCGATGACTCCTCCGGCTTTTCCACTCATCACAGCTTCCATTCAATCGATGAAATTGTGTTTTTATATCGTTACGATTCTTACGACATGTCTGTTCCCTGTCTTTTTCTATATTGGTCAGATTGACGACGCGCCTGGTCTGATTATCATCGGAATCGGTTTGATTCTTGCTCCGTTGACAATCGGAACGCTACTTGCCTGTATCCAACAATTATTATTACGCTATGTGTTGCCTATGAAATTCTAACGTGAACGACCGAAAAACAAGTTCTCATGATTGTTTTTGTCATTCTAGCCGTTGCTTTTCCTACCTATACACTTTGTTCAATCTCGCTCCTAAGAGCGGGATTTTTTAGTTCGCGTCACATTGATGGCTATCCTGATGTCCCTGTTTCAACAGAATCTTCGATTGGCAACGTAGACATGTCATCAATCGAAATGTGGTTTTTTTTGTGCTGACCGCGTGTCTTCGTAATTCATTTTCATATACATGTCTTGCCTTGATTCGATGATCGACTTCACTTTCCATCTCAATCCCTCTTCCCTCAACTTGTATTTTTTTCTATCTAATATGTGCCCTGAATCATTCTTAATAAATCCTTTTTTAAGAAAAAACGGTTTTTCTTACGACCTTTTATAAAAAAATCGTCAAAAGGTCCTGTTTAATATGTATTTTAACGACCGATAAATGAATTACAGATAGAAAATATGAGTTGAAAGGACGGTTGCATGTGAAAAACACAACCAAGAACCATTCCATCCGAACACGTCTTTTAGTAATGATTAGTTTGATTTTGATTGCCTTTTTTGTTTTTAGTAGTCTGGCCTTATACTTCAATACGAAACAAACTGCAGTCTCAACGCTGAAAGCGACCGCCGAAAAGGACGCGCTTCGCATCAGCAAAACATTCGACACAGTGGCTTATAGCGAATTCCTACAATCGCCTGTCGCGTCCGAGCAGTATGAAACCCTACGGAATCAACTTGATAACTTACGTAAACAAAACGGACTCTTGTATACATACACAGCACGCATCGACCAAAACAAGGTCCATTTGCTGATTGACGGTCTCCCTAAGAAAGATGCCGCAAAGATTAATGAACCGGCGAGTGGCGCAAAAGTTACTGACATGAAGGACGTATTAAATGATGGAACACACGCGACGGACATCATTGATGATCCTGTATATGGACAGTATATGAGTGTCTACGTTCCGTTAAAGGATGCGTCTGGTCAAATCATCGGAATTCTTGGCGTCGACATCGCTGCGAAGGAAATCGATGCCCTCACAACAGAATTATTAAAACAAAATGCACCGATTTTCATTGGACTTTTACTTCTTCTGTTAACGATCACACTCGTCTTGCTCTACTTCGTCCTCGGTCGAAAATTACGTCCGCTCGAGACGTTACAGAAAGTCGCTGCCTTGATTGCCGAGGGGCGACTGGATCAGGCAAAACAGACGTTGACCGATTTGACGATTGCTTCGAGAGACGAAATCTATGCGCTTGCGATCTCGATTCGTGATATGAACGAGATGCTGCGGACGATGATTGTCGACATCAAACAGACAGCTACTCTCGTCTCGACGACGAGTCAATCGATTGATCAAAGTACATCAGAAGTGCTCGACGGTTCCGAACAAATCGCTCATACGATGTCGGAAATCGCGACCGGAACAGAAAGTCAGACGCAAGTCACGCTTTCGTTGAATGACGAGATGAATCGATTCGCAGCATTGATCGAGACGACGAATCAGTCTGGTGTCGAAATTCAAGGAACGACGGAGCAGATGGCAACACTGACACGAGTCGGACGGGATCAAATGTCCGCTTCCGTCGAACAGATGCGCCACATTCATCAGCACGTCACGCAGTCTGCTGAACAGATTGATTTACTGAAACAGCAATCATCGGATATCCAAACGCTCGTCGGTATCATCCGCGGTATCTCCGAGCAGACGAATCTACTCGCCCTTAATGCCGCGATTGAAGCGGCACGAGCTGGTGAACAAGGAAAAGGATTCGCTGTCGTTGCGACCGAGGTCAAGAATCTCTCAAGCCACGTCGCTAGCAGTGTCAGTGAGATCGCAACAATCGTCACGTCGATTGAAGCCAGTGCGCAGCAGATGCAACATAGCTTCAAGACGACGGTCGAAGCAACAGCAGCCGGTGAACAGATCGTTCTCGATACAGATACGACGTTCGAACGGTTGACGGATCAAGTCACGCACGTCTCAACGGCAACACAGCAGATGACCCAACAGATGGAAGACGTCTTGCAGGCAGAACGGTTCATTCGTAATGCCTTGACGGAAATTGCTGCTGTCGCGGAAGAACACACGGCAAGTAACGAGGAAGTTGCCGCTTCATCTGAACAGATGATCGCGACGATCACGACGTTGCATACGCTCGTCGGCAATTTGAACGAGCGGACAGAACACTTAGAACAAGAAACCCGTCGATTCGAGATTTAATCTTTCATTTGTTCTTTTCTAGTTCTCACTCTATACTGGTGTGAACTTACATATGAAGGAGTCGAACCAGATGTCCCATTATGATGTCATCATCGTCGGTGCCGGATCCATGGGGATGGCAGCCGGCTACTATCTCTCACGAACCGATCAAAACATCTTACTACTAGACGCCCATAATCCGCCGCATGATCAGGCGAGCCATCACGGGGAGACTCGGATCATTCGCCATGCGTACGGTGAAGGAGAAGCTTATATGCCACTGGCGTTAGCCGCGCAACGCTTATGGTACGAGTTGGAACAAATCAGCGGTCGAAATCTTTTTCTAAACACCGGAGTCTTGAACGCCGGTCACCGCTCGTCCCATGCGATGCAGACGATCATTAGGAGTGCAGCGCAATACAATCTACCGCTTGAGATTCTGACGGCTGAGGAAATGAGAACGCGCTGGTCCGGCTTAACGATGCCCGACGAGTATATCGGTTGTTTTGAACCGACGTCCGGTGTGTTGAAGTGCGAGGATTGTATTGAAGCGTATCGCGATCTTGCTGTCGCGAACGGCGTCGACATCCGGACGAATGCGAAAGTGACGACGCTTACTGCCCACGCCACTGGCGTTGACGTGACAGTCGGATCAGACACCTATTCGGCTGACGCGTTGATCGTCGCAGCCGGTGCCTGGTCTGGTCCGTTACTAGAACAGACTGGACTCTCCTTACCGCTACGCCCGGTCCGCAAGACGTTCGCCTGGTTCGAAGCAGCGGAAGAGGTATTTAACGACACGGTGTTCCCTGCCTTCGCCTTTGATACACCCGCCGGTTATTATTACGGTTTTCCAAGCATTGCTCAAACCGGCCTGAAAATCGGACGTCACGACGGTGGCATTCCCGTTGATCCAAATCAACCACGCCGTCCATTCGGTCAAGAGACGGGTGATCTGGCTGATTTACGACAGTTCACGAATACGTTCATGCCCTCGATCGATACTTTAACTCACGGCAAACCGTGTCTCTATACGATGACGCCAGACGAGGACTTCATCATCGATTTGCATCCGGACTATCCGCATATCGCAATCGCCGCCGGCTTCTCCGGTCACGGGTTCAAGTTCAGCAGCTTAGTCGGAAAAGTACTCAGTGAATTGATCATGCAACGATCGACGACTGAACCGATCGGACCTTTCGCGATTAAGCGTTTTGCGAAATAAGGCATATGAAACAATAAAGACCGGCAACGAAAATTCGTTGTCGGTCTTTTGATGTGCATATATTATTTTTGCTCTGTATTCGATAAGGCTTTCTGCTGCGCTTCCGTCGATTTCCACCAGCCGTTGATGAATAGGACGAGTCCGACGACTAAAGCAATGATTGGGAAGTACATCAAGTGATATTCTTCAAGTGCTTCGCCAGCAAATTCCGGTGATAATTCCACATATGCTCGGAACATCTGAACAAAGAAAAATAAGAAAAAGCTTGTAATGAGTGCATATGTACCATAGCGATAGTTTGAATCTTTCATAATAAACGCTCCTTTACCAATTAGTGTCATTATAGACTATTCCCTATTCACTTTTTATTTCCTCTTTTTTCATTATCATTTTTAAGAATGTTTCCAAAAGCATGATAAGATAGTTTTAGAATCGATTGAACGAAGGAGTGGAACACGTCGTGAACTTTAACTTATTCAAAAATCATGTCCGTTTTAAGATTGCACTCGAATTGATTGATCGCGAAGACGGCTTATCAATCATGCAACTGAATCAACGTTTAACGGATGTACCGCAGTCGACCTTATACCGGCAAGTCAATGCGATGATGGACGATCAGTTGTTGAAAATCGTCGCCGTCCAGCGCGTCGGAAAAGTCGAGGAAAAAATCTATGCCTTGAACACGAGCGGTTATCAAATCAGCGAAGCAGACTGGAACAGTGCGACGTACGATGAAAAAGTGAACTTCGTCTCGTTCTACTTCATGTATGTCTTGCAGCAGTACCAGACGTACTTCGAACAGACCGTTCAAACGCATGGTCAGGACCACTCGACGTTCTCGATCGCGAAATTGCACCTGACGGATGAAACCTTCAATGATTTTCAACAGGACATGCGGACACTGCTCGAAAAATATCATCACCTAGAGACAGAAGACCAGGCAACTGAACGGACCGTCTCACTCGTCATCTTGCCCTAAACACGCTCCGTTTCTAGAAGCGTATTTTCACCAAAATGAAACGAGACAACATTGCGAGGGAGAGAAAATAGACCCCATGAAACGGATCAAAGAAAATCTTGATGCAATTGTGCTGGATACGTTGAACGTAAAAGCAGAACAGATTCTAAAGATTGGTGAAGGAGCTTGGCACACTGTATATAAGTTAAAGAGAGTAGATGATCAAGACCTTGTGATTCGCATAAAAAAGAATGAAGCTTATGGGGAGTTGCAACAGATTGATAAACAAGAGCTGACTACAGAGTATGAGTCTACGAAAGCTTACTATTTACATGCCAATACAAGTGACCAAAATGTCTGTCCTGACTTTTATCAGTATTTTATTGAAGATGACACAGTATTTACAGTAGAAACGTTCATGGGTCGTGGAACGGATTTATTGTTACTCGATCAGAATAAAGCCCATTCTTACGGTAAGAAATTAGGGAGAATTTATCACAATATACACAACCAGAAAACCTCTATTGCAGGTTTCGGGGAATTGAACTGGCAAGGGAAAACTTTACAAGGTAGTGATTTAAGAAACAAGGATAAATTATGGCAGGAAGAAAATGAACATGTCTTAACCGCCTTAAATGCTCTCATTCACTCTAATCTTTGCTTTGATAAAGAAAAAGTCGGTAAACATATTCATGCTTTAATTGAAAATAGACGAACTCAGGTTCAAAACATCTCTCTCGTGAATCAAGATGTAACACCAGAAAATTTAATTTTAAGTGATAAACACATTGCAATCATTGACCCGTTTCCAAGATTGGACTTTGATTTGAAATATGCAGCTTACTTTGTTTTTTGTTACAATTTTTTGTTACCAGCCTTCTCAAATGCTCCACGATACATAAATCAAGCATATCAAGAAAAAAGTTATGTTCTTAACAAAATAGCTGATGGATTCATAAGCGGATATTGCTCTAACGTGGTTGGAGACGAACTCACCACTCAAACTCGACGGATACTGGATGATTATACATTATGGGTATTGCAAGAAGCTTATGAGCACTACGACATTCTAAATCATCCTCATCTCAATCATAAAACAACGCAACAGATGGGGAATCGAGAAATGATCACTGCTCGGTTACATTTATGCCTCGAAGAATTAGAAAAATGGTGTACGGAATAAGAATAGAGGCTGACGTAAACTTTAGTCTCGACAAAGATAAAAAGAATGACGCTTTACACGCCACTCCTACAGGAAAAGCGCATTTTTGCGCTGTCAGAGACAAACAAGACCCGCTTTCCTGCTTGAATGAAGCAGGAAAACTGGCTTGTGTCTCGCCTGAGGAAAGGGCGTGAGAAAGCGAATCATTCTTTTTTTGAGTCAACTTCTTTATGTATCCCACTTAGTTTCGTCATACGGAAACGAGAGATGACGTATCCAGTGACTCACTTTCGATCACGATCGCTGTTAAACCCGTATCCGTCTTCGTTTCGTGCCATTCTCCTTGTTTCCAAAACACGGCTTCCCCACACTGAACATTTATGTAGTCATCCGTTTCCCCTCTTACAAAGTCCTCACCCTCTACAATTAATAGAAGTTGCGGCACGACAGCCTGGTGATAACCGACCACGCCATCCTTCTCTAAATGGATGCATCCGATGTGCGTCACTTTTTCCGTCTGCATGATCCGTGACATCACAAAGTTCGAATCAAATTTCGTGATCTTCTTACCAACCTCTTTTTTGAATTGATAAATCTGCATATAAGCCTCCTTAAAATCATGATTCGTTTGATAGTTCGTTTTTCATTTAAACTATTTGATTCAAATCGCATTTGGAAAATTTTGATAAGAGAAGTTTATCATAGCTCTAACTGATTGAGAACTAACGATGATTCGTCTATGGCATTGACTTTTCTATTTTCATTATTGATAATGGTAATAGAAAAGGAGGGTTTTTTATGAACACAGATTTCTCTGCCTTATCACAAATCAACTGGGAACAATTCCTGCCCCTATTATTGATTTACATCTCCATCAACCTGATTCTACTCAGCTGCGCCTGTATCGATTGGTTTAGACGGAAGGACCGGATCGCGACACCGACTACTTGGTTATTGATTATTCTCCTCGTCCAGCCGATTGGCTCGATTCTCTACTTCGTCCTCGGAAGGAGGATGACAGCATGATTCAGATTTCTCATCTCCAGCTTTCACTTCAACGACGTCTTATCTTAGACGATATTTCCTTTACGATTCACGAACATGAATGTCTTGGACTGATTGGTCCGAATGGTGCCGGAAAGACGACACTCCTGAAATGTCTGAGCGGCATGATCGAGAGTGACCGTGGTTCCATCACGATGTCTTCGCGCTCCATCCGTCAACAGCAGCAATCGATCGGCTACTTATCACAACAGACCGACTTTAAGCCTTGGATGACGTGCGAACAATCATTACGTTTTTTCGGTCGCTTGTCAGGTCTCGATCGCGCAACGTTAAATAAGCGGATTCCGGACGTTCTAAATGAAGTTGGACTCCACGATCAACAAACAGAAGTCATCGAACGCTTGTCCGGCGGGATGCGCCAACGTCTCGGAATCGCCCAAGCCATCTTACATGAACCGATATTTTTGATTCTCGACGAACCGGCTTCCGCCCTTGATCCGAGTGGTCGACATGATATCAATCAATTGATCCTCCGCTTAAAGAAACGGATGACGATCATCGTCTCAACGCACCTCTTAGAAGACGCAAAGACGTGTTGCGATCGCTTCCTCGTCATTAAACACGGAAAATTGTTAGGTCCACTCGACAATCAACGCAACGTGGATCAATATCGGATTCAAGTCGAGACGCTTACAGCTGCCCCGTATTTTTCTGCGACACGATTTCCACGAGTCGAGATTGATCGAATCAACCCGTGCTGCTATCAGTTCTCCGCGCAGCAGCCGCTTGATCTCTCGCAGTTAGCGACTACTCTGATTCAGCTAGGATGGTCGATTGCTTCGATTGCCTATCAACCGATCGGACTCGAGGAACGGTTCCTCGACATGGTGGCAGACGTATGAGGACCTTTTATACGCTGACATGGACCGAGTGGTTGGAAGCATGGAAAGAATGGAAGATCGTTTGGTTACCGCTGTTCTTCATTGCCCTCGGGGTGACACAACCATTACTGTTGATGTACATGGATGTCTTGCTCGCACACGTCGGAAATGCAGACGGAATCATCGTTGATCCGAATCGTCCTACTCCGCAACCGCTTGACGTCTTCAGCGCAACAATCCATGGGCAATTCAATCAGCTTGGCTTGATCGTCCTGATCATGAGCTTCATGGGACTGCTCGCTTCAGACCGACAAACCGGCATGCAGGATTTCATTCTGACGCGCCCTGTCTCTCGGAATGTTTATCTGCTGTCGAAATGGTTCAGTCACGGGATGATCAGTCTATTCGGGATTCTGATCGGCGCACTCACGTCCTATTGTCTGACCGTCTATTGGTTCGGATCCCTTTCGCCGATGCTTGCGCTACGCATCATCCTCGATTTTAGTCTTTGGACGTTATTCGTCGTCGGTCTGACACTACTGATCAGCACCTTTTTGCGACGTGCTGTTCCAATTGGTATCCTGTCGCTCGTCGTTTCCTTACTACTTGTTGCACTTCCTTCGCTAATGCCAGATGTATTATTTTTCACGCCTGGTGCGCTTCTGTCGCTTCCATCGAACACGTCGTTTTTTTCTTCGTCCCATCTAATCGGTGTCGCTTCTTGTCTCGTTTGGATTACCCTAACACTTGGCTGGTCTGGTCTTCGGTTTCGAAAAACGCCTTACTAATCCTGCTCTACAATAAAAAAGGATAACGGAGCCGTTCAGCCGTCCGTTATCCTTTGTTTGATTGTGTCTTTCGAATCGTTCGTTGCCTTGGATGCACGGCAAGCTTTGCTTGGCGCATCCGTTCAACGGCAGGATCCGTCGCAGCATCAAATGCAACTAGACTCGGGTAATGCCCGACGAGGCGTCCTTGCTCTAAGATCGCGAAGCTGTCGCAAAGTTGCTCGGCAGCTTTAATGTCATGGGTGATGAAGACATATGTTAACCCGTGTAGCCGCTTCAAGTCAGCTAACAATGCAAGAATCAATCGTTTGTTGACCATGTCGAGGCTACTGACTGCTTCGTCTAAAACGATCAGACGTGGTTCAGCAGCAATCGCTCGCGCAATCGCGATTCGCTGGAGTTGCCCGCCACTGAAATGCGCCGGATATTTTGTTAGATCCGTCGCCTTGAGCCCGACTTGTTCGATAAGCGTGACGAGACGCTGTTGCCGTGCTTCGCCCTCTAAACGAATGAAGTTATCAAGCGGTTCGGCGATGATATCGGCAGCCGTCAGCTTCGGATTGACCGCAGCGAAGGAATCCTGAAAGACGACTTGGACGTCACCTCGAAATGGTCGTTTTGTCGCGTGGCGATCGACACCGTTGAACCAAATCGTTCCGGTCGTTGGGCGTTCGAGTCCGAGCAACAATCGTCCGAGCGTACTTTTCCCGGCACCACTCGACCCGAGCAAGCCGAGACAGCGTCCCGCTTCAAGCGTCAATGAGACATCGTGTAAGACAGTCTTTGCTGGTTGAAACCGGCGTTTATAGACGTGTGAGACTTGATCGATCTGTAGTAAACTCATCCGAACGCCTCCCTTCCTAGATGCTGGGCGAGAAGTGACTGTGTATACGGATGTTGCGGTCGATCAAACAATTCAAAAACATCTGCTCGCTCAACGATCCGTCCTTGCTGCATGACGAGGACATCGTCTGCAAGTTCAGCGATCACACCGAGATCATGCGAGATGAGTAACATCGCCGTTCCGTAAGTCGCCCGCATCCGTTCGAGTAATTCAAGAACCGTCTTCTGATTGAAGACATCGAGTGCCGTCGTCGGTTCGTCGGCAATCAAGACGCTTGGGCGCAGGGCAACGGCTAAGGCGATCATGATCCGTTGCAACATCCCGCCACTCAGTTCGAATGGATAAGCTTTGAGCAATCGGGCGGCGTCCGTCAGATTGACTTCTTCGAGTGCCGTCATCGCTTGCTGTTTCGCTTCACGTTTTGAACAACGTGAATGGGTCTGAATCGTCTCGATCATCTGGTGCCCGATCGAATAGACCGGTGTGAAGGCACTCATCGGATTTTGCATGATGAACGCAATCTCACCGCCTCGAATCGTTCGGACGGTTCGTTCGGATAGAGACATGATTGATCTGCCATTCAGTTGGATGTCACCGGTGACGTCTGTCGTCTGCGGATTGAGCAGACGCATCAAAGCGAGACTCGTCACCGTCTTCCCACAACCACTCTCTCCGACAAGACCGAGGATCCGACCAGGTTGAATCGAGAATGATACCTCTTCAATCAGTGTCACTTGTTGTTTCGTACGGACGGTCAGACCATCGACAGCTAAGATCGGTTCGATACGGGCACCTCCTCTCATTTCATTGTTTTTGACACACCGAATCGTTCTGCTAACTGTTCTCCTACTAGGTTAAAGCTGATGATGACGAGCATGATCGCAAGTCCCGGATAAATCATTAATTCCGGATTCGTCCGGATGTACGATTTTCCTTCGTGAATCATTGCCCCCCACTCGGCAGTTGGTGACTGGACACCAAGCCCGAGGAACGACATCGCCGAGATATCCATGATCGCCCAGCCCATCTCAAGCGTTCCGATGACGAGCAGCGGCGGTAAGATGTTCGGCAGGATGTGCGTCCGAATGATCTTCCACGAAGACGAACCATTGACGCGAGCAGCAGCGATGAACGCTTCCGTTTTCAGCGTCATGACCATTCCGCGGAACATCCGCGCGTAGTAGACCCACTGGACGAGCATCAAGGCGATGATGACCTGCTTGAGACCTGGACCGAAAATACCGACGAGACCGAGGACGAGAATCAGACTCGGAAATGCCATCACACCGTCACACAGGCGCATCAAGAGCTGGTCAACCCAACCACCACGGTAACCGGCAAGTGTTCCGACGAACAATCCAATCGCAAGTGAGGCGACGAAAATCAACACGGCACAGCCGAGTGAGATCCGCGCGCCGTAAATCAAGCGCGATAAGAGGCAGCGTCCGAGCTGGTCGGTTCCGAGCGGATAGGCTGACGACGGACCATGAAGCTTTTGCGTCAAGTCGACGAGGTTCGGATCATGCGGTGCGATCCATGGCGCGAACAACGCAATGCCTGCCATCCCGATTAAGACGAATGCACAAAGATAAAGAAGCGGTGTATACCGCGACCGGATCATCGTTGCTGGAAGTGGAGTATTCATACCGTCCCTCCTTTTTTCGCTAGTCGTGGATCGAGCACGGCTTGAATGATGTCGACGAGCAAACTGCTACCGATGAAGACGAGGGCAGCGAGAAAGACATAGCCTTGGATGACCGGCATGTCCCGGTCAAAGATCGCTTCAATGAAGTAACGACCGAATCCTGGCCACGAGAAGACGGTCTCGACGATGATCGTTCCCGTCAGCAACTTCCCGAGGTTCATCCCAAGACCCGTGATCATCGGTGGAATCGCCATCCGGAGAACGTGTTTACCAAGAATCCGTCCTTCCTTTAAGCCACGTGTCCGGGCAAACAAGACATACGGTTCGTTCAATGCTTCAATCACACTGCCACGGAGCAATCGTGTATACAAGGCAATCAACGGAAACGCGAGGGTCAATGCCGGTAAGATCAAGTGCATCACACTTCCCGTTCCGCCGACCGGGAACCAATCCAGCTTTACGGCAAAGAAGAAGATGAACAGATACCCTAGCCAAAACGACGGGATTGAAGCACCTATGAAGGCGATTGCCCGACTGAGATGGTCAAAGAAGCCATTCTTCTTGATCCCGGCAAGGAACCCGAGCGGGATACTGATGACGAGTGCGAGCAGTAGACTCGTTAATGCCAACTCGACCGTCGGTGGTAAGCGGAGCAAGACATCTTCAAGGACCGGTTTTCCGGAAAGATACGATGTTCCGAAATCGAGCTGCGCCAAGCGGATGACGGCATCGAAGTATTGTTTGTAGAACGGTTGATCGAGTCCGAATTCTGCTCGTTTGGCAGCGAGCAGTTCATCCGTCGGTTGGATATGGGCAGCGGATAGATAGGCCTGTGCCGGATCAACCGGTGACAAATGAATCAACCCTGTCAGAATCAAGACAGCAAGTAACAAGATCGGGATGACGGATAATATGCGTTTGACGAGGAATACCCCCATGTCATCCCTCCTTTACTTAATGCCGATTCGGGCAAATGGACTCTCATCCCGGTTCGCCGGGAACTGGAAGTTCGTCACGTCCGACTGATAGACCGCCATCTTCTTCAAGTACGAAATCGGAATCAATGCCCCTTGATCTTGGAGTGATGGCAGAATGTCGGCGTACATCTTCTGACGTTTCGTCTCGTCTGTCGTTTTTAAGACATCTTTGATTTCTTGCAACAGTTGTTCTTTATTCGGATAAGCCGAAATCGCTTCCTTGAAGCCGAAGCCATCCGTATCAATCAGGTTCACGAACGTATGCGGATCATAAGGTGCACCGAAGTTACTATAGAAGTTGATGTCAAATCGGTTGTCTTTGAAGCGCTGGACTTGATCCGGCAGTTCGACAGCTTCCGTCTTCAGCTCGACACCGATTTTCGACCATTCCGACTGGAGTGTTTCGGCCATTGCCTTTTGGACCTGCTCGGCCGCATCATACATCATCCCGATTTGCAGCGGTTGACCATCCTTGACGCGAACCTTTTCACCTTTCGGCAGTTTCCAACCTGCTTCGTCAAGAAGACGATTCGCTTCCTTGACGTCATAATCTCGTTGCTTCACTTTTAGGTTCGACGTGTACGGCATATTCGGTGGCAACAGGTAGTCAGCCGGTGCTTCTATTCCCGACGTGATCCCTTCGACGAGAGCGGCTTTATCAAACCCGTGCTGGAGCGCCTGGCGGACGCGTTCGTCAGACAGACGCTTATTTTTCGTATTCAAGACGAGGAGACGCGTCGCGACTGGTTCGGACATTTCTGTCTTGTAGGATTTATCCGTCTTCAACTGGTTGAAGGCATCGATGCTGATCGCCCCTTCACCGTAAATCAGATCAACCTGTCCTTTTTCGAGTGCTAAGACACGCGTTTCCGCGTCCGGGATGATGTCGACCTTGATGTGATCGATGTTCGGCTTCGGACCCCAGTAGTTCTTATTGACCTTAAACGTCGCATACTGATCCGGTTTGTATTCGTCGAGCATCCACGGACCTGTCCCGACTTCCTTTTTGACACCCTTCGACGTATCGCCGTTTTCCGGGAATCCCGCTTCTCCGAGGAAACGGACCGGACGGACGACCGCGAGTTCCTGAATCGTCGGGTAGTACGCTTCGGATAATGTCAGGCGGAACGTCTTCGCATCAACGGCTTCCGTCTTCTCAATTTTCGTGATGAAGCCAAGCCAGCTATGTAAGGCTTTTTGTTTGAGGATCGCGTCAAAGTTCTTTTTGACGATCGCTGCGTCGAACGTCGAACCGTCCGAGAACTTGACGCCGTCACGGAGCGTGAACGTATACGTTTTTCCGTCCGGAGAGATCTTCCAAGATGAGGCTAAGTATGGCTCGAGCTTTCCACCTTCCCCGTAGTGAACAAGTGGCTCATAGATCATCGACTGCGCGAACAGTTGTGATGGGTTGTAGACGTGGGGATTCATCGCTCCAACGTCGCGTGGCCACGCGAGCGTCAATGTATCTTTATCTTTTCGCTCTCCTGTCGACTCGCCCGGGTTCGAGCAGCCGATCAATAATGATGTCAAAGACAGGATCGAGACGGTAGAAATCAGTAATTTTTTACGGTTAACGTTCATGGTAGGCAGAACTCCCAACTTGTATTGATAATCATTTTCAATTGTAAGAGGGAAAGGTAAGGATTGTCAATGGATAATCCAGATGTTAACTGGACTTCGAGACGCTTTTTGACAGGATTTCCACACTTAACTGAGAAATATTCTGAGTACATCTCTTTTTGTCAATAATTGTAATCAGATGCGTTAAACGGTATCCTATTCTGTATACTGCGTCTCTTGTCTAACAAGACGATTCGCATTGAAAGGATGATATGATGTCACGACTGGTTTCCTCCGTCTCGCTTGTATTTCTTGGTCTCCTCTTAGTGCTTCCTTTGCTGATGATCGATGGGCTGATCTTATACGTTGGAGATGCTTCCTACGACTCGTTCGTTGGTTGTCTGGTGTTTCTCCTATGCTTCTATTTCGCTAGTCTAGTCGTCAGCGTCGTCTTTGACGGGATGATGCGTGCACTCGGTGGACTGTTTAAGCATCGTTTCTCGAACATTCTGTTTGCTATCGTGGACGGTTCCGTCAGTTTGAGCGTCTTACTTTGGATGGATCTCTACGTGGAGTCCATCACGATCTCGCTTGCGACGAAAGTCGTGCTGGTATCTGTACATACGGTATTGTTTTACTTGATTCATCAATCGAGTGATTCAACTGCTTCGTCTTCTGAAGTCAGCGCACAACATGAGCCAATCGTCCAAGAAGCCATCCGTTTGTTAGAAGATACCGATCCTGTGTCCTGCGTTGAACAGTTATGCCTCAAGTACCCTGAGCTTCCGAAAAAGGATATCATTCGGATCGTCTATCGTCTTCATGGCAACTAAAAAGACCTGATCGTTTCTGAAGGGATTCAGAAGCGTCAGGTCTTTTTATATTCGTTCATTTCTTCGCCATCTCATAGAACTGATACGTATTCTTTCCAGACGACTTAGCGGAATACAGCGCAACATCCGCCTGTTGTAACAAGCCTTGCAACTCTGGACGAATCGCAGTGTCATACATCACGATCCCGATACTCGTCGACACACGGTAGTCCGTTTCCCACTCACTTAACGCAGCGACAATCCGCTCCGCAAGTCGTTCCCACTCTTCCCTCGAATCGGCGTGTCCGAAATGCAGAATGAACTCATCTCCGCCTAGTCGCACGGCTATCGCATCCTCCTGTTCGCGGACGAACTGTCGCAAGCGTTGTGCGACTTCTTGCAGGACGATATCCCCCGTCTCGTGTCCGAAAACATCGTTGACCTGCTTAAATCCATCGAGATCAAGGAAGAAGATGGCTCCTGTCTGTCCGGGATGATCATCGAACTGCTTCGTTAAGTACCGTCGATTATGCAGTCCTGTCAACGCGTCCTTCCAAGCATGACGTTCGAGCTCCAAGTAGTACAAGAAGAGTCGGACGATCCGTTGCAATAGCTGAACATTCTTCTGCTCATACAAGCTAACCCGATTATTGATCGCACATAATGTACCGAACGTCTCCCCGCTCGTCAAGACGATTGGAATACCTAGGTAGGAACGGACGTGAGCCTCCTCCAGTCCTTTTCGCCAATCGCCGAGTTGTTCCGCGTTCGGAATATCTTCGAGGACGACCGGCTGTTTCGTCTCGAAATTAATCAGTTTACATAACGATTGGTTCAATTCAATCTGCATGCCTTCGACCATTGGGATATCCACCTTAGCGTTCGCAATCTTCAGCATCCGTTGTTGTCCTGCTTCGATCGCTGATAAATACAGCATCTGCTCCGGTAAGATCTCTTTTGCGAAATCGAGCACATCGTCAACGAGCTCATCAAAGTTTTGATACATCTTCAATTCTTCAAATGGTTGATTCATAGAGCACCTCAATTCGAAGTCATTCTCTGCAATTTCTCTGATTTGAAAAACAAAAACGTTACATTTATTACCACTTTCTCTTTTGACTGTCGCTTAAACCTGTTTTCGTCAAAAGCGTCAAATATTCCTACTTCCATGACTAAATGAGAAAGATTATCATTTTTTTATTTTCGTATAGTTTATAGAAATAAAAAATTTAGACAGTCAATTGACTGGAAATGAGCATTGCGTCTTTCAAAATCGTCTGCTATCATTCTCGGTGAACATGACAATGATAATCATTATCACTTATTGAGAACAGATTAATCACGTAGGTATACATAATCCATCTGCTACTCAATCCGTGATCCATGTTTATCAAATCGAACAAGAGGAGCTGAATCATCATGGGGAAATGGAAAACACCACTCGTCGTGAGTTCGCTTGCTGTCTTATTGGCGGCATGCGGGAACGCAGGAGAAGCAGACACGAAGAAGGACGCAGAAGCACCGAAGACAGTCAAAATCAAGGACGCACACGGAACGGTCAACGTCCCGGTCGATCCGAAGAAGGTCGTCGCACTCGACAACCGGACATTCGAGACGCTTGCCGCATGGGACGTCGAACTCGCAGCAGCACCAGTCGGACTGCTCCCGGCTGAGTCACCGTATGCGAAAGATAAGGATATCGTCGATGTCGGCATGCACTTCGAACCGAACCTCGAAGCAATCGCTGGTGTCAATCCGGACGTCGTCATCGTCGGCCAGCGTTTCGCTGATCATTATGAAGACATCAAAAAACTCGTTCCGAACGCTGCTGTCATCGACCTTGACATCGCTTTACCGGAAGACTCTGGTACGCCAGGTGAATTACTCGTCAAAGGACTTGAAGATACGACTGAGACACTCGGACAAATCTTTGATAAAAAACAAGAAGCGGACCAGCTCGTGACGACGCTCGAGCAATCGATCAAAGACGTTAAAAAATCGTATAACGGACAGGACAGCATCATGTCGGTCATCGTCTCAGGCGGCGATATCGGTTTCTCGGCTCCGATGAGTGGACGTGTCTTCGGACCGATGTATGATCTGTTCGACTGGAAACCAGCCCTCGAAGTCAAACAAAAATCGGGCAACGACCAAGGGGACGAAGTCTCGGTCGAAGCAATCGCTCAAAGTAACCCGGACTGGTTACTCGTTCTTGACCGCGACGCACCACTTGGAAACGCTGAAGGTGCCGTACCGGCGCAAGACGTCATCGACCGCGCGCCTGCCCTGCAGAAAACAAAAGCAATCAAAGACGACAATATCGTCTACGCACCAAAAGACACGTACTTGAATGAATCGATTCAGACGTACTCGGAATTCTTCAACGATATCGCGAAAGCGCTCGAGAAGTAATGGCACACGCACAGCAACAAATGAATGGAAGAGTTGAGCCACCCGCTCGACCTTCCTTTTCTGTCGTTTGGACGAAGCCGTTCGTCTTGACCTTATGTCTCGTCTTAGCGCTCGCAGCGGCTTCCCTCTTCACGGGCGTCTACGAACTGCGGAGTGCCGCGAACGATTTCGATATGTTCTGGATCACGCGAGTTCCGCGGACACTCGCCTTGATGCTGACGGGTGCTGCGATGGCAATGGCTGGACTCGTCATGCAACTGATCACGCAAAATCGGCTCGTTGAACCGACGACGACGGGAACGATCGAATGGGCGGGACTCGGACTGTTAGCCGTTTACTTACTCGTTCCGGCACCGTCGTTGATGATGCGGATGACCGGAGCCATCGTGTTTGCGTTCATCGGGACGATGGTCTTCTTCTGGTTTCTCCGTTCGGTCCGACTGCGTTCATCGTTGATCGTTCCGATCATCGGTCTGATGCTCGGAGCCGTCATCTCCGCGATATCGACGTTTCTCGGATTGTTTTTCCGTGCCAGCCAAGCAATCGAAGGCTGGTTCGTCGGTTCGTTCGCGTCCGTCCAGATCGGTCGCTACGAATACCTCTGGATCATCATCGGTGTCACGGTCTGTATCTTCTTTCTCGCGAGTCGCTTGACGCTCGTTGGACTCGGGGAGGACATTGCGACGAGTCTCGGTGTCAACTACAATCGGTTGATGCTGATTGCGACTGGGCTGATCGCCCTATCAGTCGGTGTCGTCGCGACCGTCATTGGCAATCTGCCCTTCCTCGGCCTGATCGTTCCGAACATCGTTTCGATGTTTCGCGGTGACGATCTCCGTAGTAATTTACCGTGGGTCTGTCTGATCGGGATGGCAACGATTCTAATCAGTGATCTGATTTCACGCACGATCATCCGTCCGTTTGAACTGCCGGTCTCCTTGATTCTCGGAACGGTTGGAGCAGCCGTCTTCATCATCATTCTGTTACGTCGACGGAAGACTGGAGGTGTCAGATGAGTACTGCGATTAGACAACAGGAACATACACGAATTCAACCGAGCGTTACACGTGAAACCAATCGCCGGGCGTCTGCGTTTCAGTCGAAACGACTCGAGCGCCGCTACTGGATTCTCCTCATTCTGTTCCTCAGCGGTGGAGTACTTAGTACGATCGGTCTCTTGCTCTACAATAATCCGGTTCCGTTTGATTCTCCGTCCTTTTGGCCGGTCGTCGAACGCCGGATCACTGCCGTCATCACGATGGCGATTGCAGCAATTTGTCAAAGTCTTGCGACCGTCGCCTTTCATTCGGTCACGAGCAACCGAATCATCACACCATCCCTGCTTGGTTTTGATGCTCTCTACTCGACGATCCAGACATCGATGATCTTCTTCTTCGGTGCGGGAGCACTCGTCGACTTTACCGGCACGAGCGCTTTTTTGACACAGGTTGCAATCATGATCGCGATGAGTCTCTTATTATACGGATGGTTGTTATCCGGAAAATACGCGAACCTGCAGCTGATGTTGCTCGTCGGAATCATTCTCGGCACGGGTCTGAACTCGCTGTCGTCATTCATGCGTAAGATGCTTGCACCGTCCGAATTCGATATCTTACAAGCACGATTATTCGGTTCGGTCACGAATGCCGACGCGTCTTACTTCCCGATCGTCATTCCGGTCGTCCTCATCGTCGGTCTGTTGCTCTACTTCTCGTCAAGACGACTCAACGTCGTCGCACTCGGTAAAGAGGTCGCAACATCGTTCGGCGTCAATCATCGTGGCAGTGTCATCTACTTCTTGATTCTGATTTCACTCTTGATGTCGATGTCGACGGCACTGATTGGACCGTTGACGTTCTTCGGCTTTTTAGTGGCGACACTCAGTTATCAGGTCGCTGCGACGTACGATCATAAATACGTCTTCCCGATGGCATTCGCAATTGGTTTCTTCGTTTTGACGACTGCTTATTTCTTCATGTATCACATTTTCAACACGCCAAGCGTCGTCTCCGTCATCATCGAACTATTCGGCGGACTGATATTCCTTATCGTGTTGCTTAGAAAGAGGTCCCTATGATATCACTTGAACAAGTAAAAAAATCGTATACGGACGACGTCCGAATCGGTCCAATTGATTTAACGATCCCTAAAGGCGGATTCACGGCGTTGATTGGTCCAAACGGTGCCGGTAAGTCGACGACGTTGATGATGATCGGTCGTTTGCTTGATCTCGATGCCGGACAGATCGAAGTCGCTGGTATGGATGTCACGAGTAGCAAATCGAAAGACTTAGCAAAGATCATCACCATCTTACGACAGGAAAATCATTTCGTAACCCGGCTGACGGTCCGGCAGCTCGTTGGCTTCGGACGTTTCCCCTACTCACAAGGTCGCTTGACGGCAGACGATGAGACGATCATCTCGAAATACATTGATTTTCTCGAGTTGACGTCGCTTGAGAATCGCTATCTTGATGAATTATCGGGTGGTCAGCGGCAACGGGCATATGTCGCGATGGTACTCTGTCAGGAAACGGAATACATTCTACTCGACGAACCCCTCAATAACCTTGATATCGCCCGCTCGGTCCAAATGATGGGTTATCTACGACACGTCGCCGATACGTTCGGACGGACGATCATCACCGTCTTGCACGACATCAATTTTGCTGCGAAATACGCAGACCACATTTGTGCGATGAAGGACGGACAAATCGCCGCCTTCGGAACGGTCGCCGAAGTCATGGATGAAGCGCTATTATCCGAGATCTTCGAGACTCACCTTGAGATCATCGAAGGTCCATACGGTCCGATTGCCGTCTATTGATACTTTATATAGAAATGAGGAATGAATGATGCAGATCGATTGGCTACCACTAGAACAGGTAACGCAAGAAGGCGAACACACTTACACGTTTCATTTGCAACGCCCAGATGGTTTCGTTTGGGAGGAAGGCGCCCATACGCATATGGCGCTAGAAGGGTTTAATGCAGGCGATAAGCCGAACCGCAGTCTGATTCGGCATATGTCGATCTCGACGCTCCCTCATGAAGGAACGATCGGCATCACGACACGGATTAAACCGGAATGTTCCGTCTTTAAGGAGACACTTCGGCAGCTGAAACTAGGTGAGAAGATTGCTTTGTTTAAGACGCATTCGAACATTCCACTACGCCGGGAACATCGTTCGGTGTACTTACTGTCAGCAGGAGTTGGTCTGGCAACGTTTCGACCAATCATCCTGCAACATCAGGCTGATAGAAGTGGCGTTCCTCATCTACACTCGTTGAACGTCGACTCGACGCGCACTGAACTATTCAAAACTCAGCTTCCTTCGCATGATCAGTTTAGCCCCGCTTATGTCGAGAGTCGCGCTGCCTACTACGATGCTGTCAAAGCGATGACAGCGGACAAGGACGGTTTGTTCTATATCGTTGGTAGTGATGAATTTCTCCGTGACACGATTGACGTGTTGCAATGCGCTAACATTCCAAAGTCTCAGATTATGATTGATAAACGTCAAGACCAATTAGATACGTTTTTTGTATAAGGTACCAATGATTAGACTTCAGCATTGACTGGAGTCTTTTTGTTTTTTCAAAATAAGGAATTGGTATGTTATCTGTAAATATTTGTTATGATAAGTGCATCAACTGACTTTTGGAGGGTTGCTTATGAATTTTGTATTTGATCTCGATGGAACAATCTGTTTTAAAGGAGAACCGATGTCTCAAGACATCGTACAGGCGCTTCATGCAGTCGAGGACGACGGGCACCGTGTGATTTTTGCTTCGGCACGTCCTATCCGTGACATGCTACCCGTCATTCATCCTTCATTCCACGATCATATCTTAATCGGCGGAAACGGATCGTTGGTCGCATCGGAACAAACAATCGTTCAATCAAAATCGTTCGACGATCGTGAGCTTTCTTTTATCACAGAATTACTCGACAAGCATAAAGCCACATATTTAATCGATAGTGACTGGAATTATACATATAACGGACCGCAAGACCATCCTATTCTGAACAATCTAGATCCGGGTAAGACGGCACAAAATGTTCCGCTAGCTCACCATGATCGAATCATAAAAATCCTCATTTTGAGTGCCAACAATCTGAAATCCTTAGAAAACGAGCTACTTCGAATGGATGTCGTTGTTCATTATCATGGATCGGAACAAGTATTGGACATTAGTCCGACTACCATCAATAAACGGACTGCTTTACAAACACTCGGTATCGAGAACGAGGGATACATTGCTTTTGGGAATGACGCGAATGATATCGAGCTATTCAAAGGAGCACAGTATGCGGTCATGATTGGAAGCCATAAAACACTCCGTTTTTACACAGATCACACCATTGACTCCACCAGTCCTTTAGAATCTCACATAGTCGAACAAATCAGGTATCTAAGCCAAAAATACGTCTATTCCACGTCGTATTCCTAAATAACGCCTGGTGAAATTTTTGGATCAATAGTTAAATCTCTATCAATAGTTACTCATCCAAAGAGGAATACGATGGGTAAGAATAATCCGCCCATCAGGAGCATTCCTACTAGGACAGCGATACTCGATTTGAAAACCGACAGCGTTTGTTCCTCTAGTGGCTTGAGCCGTTTCACAGGAATGAGCATGGTCAATGAAGCAACGACTAATGCAAGCGGCTCAAGAATCGTTCGGCTCACTGAAAAGAAAATATCGATCATTAAAAAGACATGTAATACAAAGAAAAATCCCAATAAGCGAATGATCATTGCTTTATTCATATGTACTCCTTCATGGTTACTATATATTTGATTTGTTTCATGAAACAGAATGCACTTTAATTATAGCGCTCCACAGAATAATTTTGGAAACGCATTCAAATAACTGGTGATTTGGTATCGTTGTAAGTCATACTGACAGTAGATATTAGAAAAGGAGTGTTGAAGATGGAATACAAAAAAGGACTCGAAGGCGTCATTGCCGCTGAAACACAAATCGGTTTAGTCGATGGAACGTTAGGTCACCTTATTTATCGTGGACACTGGGCAAAGGAACTCGCATTATCCTATTCATTCGAAGAAGTGGCGTATTTCATCTGGAATGGTGAATTCCCAACTGAATCGGAATTGGTCACGTTCAAAGAACAGATGACGAGTTATCGCGAACTTCCTTCTTACGTTAAAACGATTCTCGATACATTGCCGAACGAGATGGATGTCATGAGTACGATGCGAACAGCAATCTCGGCACTTGGTACACCCGCTTTCGCTTGGCCACCGACAATTGATCAAGCGATGCACGTAACAGCACTCTTACCAACAATCATTGCCTATAAATATCAAAAAAATCAAGGTGCTGACTTCATCGAACCGAATCCGGAACTTGATCACGTCGCGAATTACATCTATATGATCAAAGGACAATTGCCGAGTGATGTTGAGATCAAAGCACTGACGGCGTATCTGATCCTAACGATTGAACACGGCATGAATGCTTCAACGTTCGCTTCTCGTGTCGTCGTCTCGACGGAATCGGAAATGATTTCTGGCGTCTGTGCCGCGATCGGATCCATGAAAGGACCGCTTCATGGTGGTGCTCCGTCAGAAGTCATTGAGATGATTGATGAGATCGGAACAATCGACAACATCGAACCGTGGATCCGGAACAAGTTAGAGAAAGGCGAAAAACTGATGGGCTTTGGTCACCGCGTCTACAAAACACGCGATCCGCGTTCAGAAGCCTTAAAAGTCGTTTCAAAAGATCTCGCGCAAGAGAGCGATTGGTTCAACCTGATTACACAAATGGAGCAAACAGCGATTGATTTGCTCGAGGAATACAAACCGGGTAGAAAACTGTATACGAATGTTGAATTCTTCGCGGCAGCCGTCTTAAAAGGACTCGACATTCCGAAAGAACTGTTCACACCGACGTTCACCTCTAGCCGTATCATTGGCTGGACGGCACACATCCTCGAACAATCGCAAGACAACCGGATTTTCAGACCACAATCGTCGTATACGGGACCAATGCCAGAAAAAGCAGCTAAGTTTTAATGACTCATTGATTGGAGGACCTCTTTTGGCGAAAAGTGATCATTTATTAGCAATTCTTTGGATGCTTCAATCTGGTAAAAAAGTAACAGCCCAGTATATCTCAAAACAACTTGAGATGAATATCCGAACTGTATATCGCTATATTGATACTCTCTCGGCAAGTGGTGTCCCTATCGTTGCCGAAGCAGGTCATCATGGCGGATACAGCTTATTACCTCAATTCATAGAAGCACCTTTATTCTTCGATGCGGAAGAGCAGCAGTCTTTATATCATGCTGCTCTTTTTGCAGAAGAAGCCGGTTACTATGGTAATGCAGCCTTAAATCGCGCGGTATCAAAAATAAAACAGCATGCTTTAGATCCATCGACAAGTGTTCCGATCTTGGATGTGATTCCCTATCAACCCGTAAGGTCGTTGGAAGCCGAAACCTTACTACGGGAAATCGATCAAGCCATTCGCAGCCGAACAACCATACATATTCAATACTGTCGCGCTAATAATGAAGATATTCAATCACGTCACATCAATCCTCTTAAATTGACTTATTGGAAACACGCTTGGTATGTCACTGCTTTTTGTCAGTTAAGGGGCGCAATTCGTCATTTTAAAATCAATCGCATTAAAAGCTTTGAATTGTTGTTGAAACAATTCGATTTTCCAGATGACTTCGATGTTCAGTCTTCTTTTATGAACTCTTTGCTACCAAAGCAGAGAGAACAACAGGATGAATTAATTCTTACTGGTGACACTTCTACCATCGATTCAATTTGCCAACACTGGTACTTTAAGTATTGTTTGGTTGAACAAGATCGTAATCGAGCCGTCTTTAAGATTGAGACGAGCGTTTTAAACGAACAAGTTCCGAGTCTTCTTATTGCATACGGAACATCGATACGAGTCGTTTCTCCAGTTGAAATCAAAAGCAAAATCATTGATCGGTTAAACGAATTAATCGCTTCGCATCAATGATTTATTTTCACTGACAGTAGTTGTCAAGGTAGCTTTTCTATACTAAATGTATCTCATATAGTAAAGGAAGCGGTTATGTTGACTCAAATTGTCTATTTATATGTATTCGATTCAATTTCAGACTGGGAATATGGTTACGTGATGCCAGAGTTACATTCACGAAGATATTTCAAAACAGATGCTCCACAATTAAATGTCGTTACGGTAGGACCAACGCTACACCCTATCACGACAATGGGAGGACTGCGTATTTTACCAGATATCGCAGTTTCTCAATTAGAGCTTACTTTAAAAGATGCTTTGATCCTTCCCGGTGGACAGACGTGGCAAGAGACTCTTCATGATCCCCTACTGAGTAAAGTAGGCGACGCGCTGAGTAATGGAACGCTCATCGCTGCGATTTGTGGGGCGACAGAGGGATTAGCAAAGAGCGGATTCTTAGATCAGCGGTTTCATACAAGTAACGATTTATCTTACTTACAATCCGTTTGCTCGAATTATTCAGGTACATCTTTTTATCAATATACTCCAGTCGTCCGTGATGATTCGTTGATCACCGCATCAGGAATGGCTGCATTAGAGTTTGCCCATGAGATGATTCGAGCACTCGATGTATTTACACCAGAAACGTTAGAAGCATGGTACGGTCTTCATAAGACGAATGAAGCGAAATACTTCTTTGACCTCATGGCTGCAACGTCTATTAATCAGTGAAATTGCTCTTATACAAAAGTGGACTGACGCTAATCGTCGGTCCACTTTTGTGTATCAGTTTATCTCGGAACATTTTCTAAAGCGAAATGCAACACTTCGACTCCACACCCTGCCGCTTCTACATCCGGACTACACGCATACGGTCCAATCTTTAAATCGGTCACATCATGTAAGTGTGCGATTCGGAGTTGCTCTTTGTGCTCTCCTGTCACGTGATACAGCGTGACGTCTTGATTGAGGTAATGGAGTTCAAAGACAAGCGGTGCATCAAACAGCGTATTGTCGACATCCCGACACGACCAGTCCGAGTACCCAAAGCTCGTCACGACGGCACCAAGATGCGATGGACCATTCGGAATGAACTCAGCCGAGACCTTCACCCAGTGATCGTCGTTCACATAAAGCAAAATCCCCGCTTGATCATATGTCGCATTCGGATTTAACTTTACTTCGATCCGGCACTTGAACTCCCCTTTCGGAGCATCCTGCAACAGTGCATGCCCCGTCAGACGGTTGAACTGATAATGGGTATTGCGCCAAAAATCCGTATCCGGATCTGTCATGAAGCGTAATGGTGTTTCCTGTTCGATACGTGTCGGTCGATTGATCCACTTCATTGATAATATCCTCCCTCTTAACGTCCTCTTAGCTTCCGTAACTTTCGATAGCCACGAATGAGCATATCGAGCATACAATCCCTCCTATTTTCTATGAACCCTTAGACTACTTGACGAAGTCGTTGCATATCCTTATTCAATGCTGAGCGTTTCAAACGTCTGTTCCGTATTAAGTATTGCACATCTGACCGGTTATCGTACATAAGTTGGATATGGAAATAATTGATATATTCAAGAATTGCGAATACATATAATAACAAGGCAAGTTGTGTTCCGGAGACGGGAAGCTCAGATCGGAAACGCATCCAATCGATTCCGATCGCACACGCTGTCAGGACGATCAAAGCCAGATTGATGACACGACAGTGACGTAATCGTCGGACGACGGGTTTCGGAGTGATCGACGTTCCTTCCTTCTTCAGACGCCTTGACTTGCTATACCAATACCAAGCTCCCTGAATCAACAACAGCTCAAACAAAAACAGTGACATCCAAAAGGCACTGAGTTCAAATAACTGCAGTCGTGGAAAGACACGATTGCCAACCCAGCTGAGTGGTAAAATCGTAACGACCGTGAACAACTCCCCTCGATACAGATAAGCGAGTCGTTCCGCAACGAGCTGCTTCATGGCGTCACCCACTCGATACGGAACTTACTTCCTGGACCAAGCTGTGCAATCAATGGTTGATCAGCCTCAATGACGCGTCCGAGAACATTGATTCGCTCATCCGCCGGCAGATCACGTTTCGTGATTTGGACCTCGCCTGCGTATCGTCCGTATTTTTCATTATCGATCGTGATCGTTCCAAGCGGACGGGCAGACGGGTTTTGCGGGGTCAAATCGATCGTCGAAGGACTCATGCGCGACTCGACGGACCGAATGACATCCCGCGCCGGATCAAACCGATTCGTTTCCGTATCTCGTTGTACCTGTCGTCCGTTCGCCACGGCTCGGAGGATGATGATGCCGTCTTGCTCTGCTTCGAATTGTCGAATCGTCTCCTCCGTCAATCGTGGATCCCCAACAAGAATTCGGTCAACGGTCGCTTTTAAATCGATGTAACTGGCAAACGGTGCCGCATGCCGGTGTTCTTCAAGTGTCGGTAACGTCTCAAATAACGGTCCACGGAGTGTCCCGTCACCCGGTATGAACGCTTGAACCCGTAATCCTTGCGTCTGCAACCAAGCATTCTTTTCGTCAAACCACGTCCGGTCGAGTCCTGTTTCCGGTCGCGGATAAAAATTATGCCACGCTTCCGTGTGATCGATTCGCAGACCCTGTGCCTTCATCTCCGTCAATTCGTCTGCTGTTAACGTACTGGCGTTCAGTGCGACCATCATCTGTTTCGATAACGTCGCGATTTGCTGCGGGCTGATGCCGTAATCAAGACGCAGTCCTGTCACACCCCAGTCCGTTAACGTCGCTGCCGTTTCCCATGTCTTGCCGAGCGTCGCGAGCGACGCTGGTGCGATGTCCGCCACGAGTTCGAATCCGAGCTCACATGCTAAACGACCGAGCGCTTGCAAGCGTTCGACGTACAGTGAAGAATCGTCCTCGGGAATATGTAGCGATGTAAAGAGCGACGTAAAGCCAACAGCGCGCATCCGCTGTAGCCACTCGCTCGTCTCGTCTGTGATCGGTTCACTTAAATAGATTGATAATCCTTTCATCGACTCACTCCTTCTCTTCTCTACTTAGAGAAAAAGCAGCTGATTCCTTCTTTTGAGAAGGATTCAACTGCTGGTCAACACCTTAAATACCGTCTGCCATCTCTTCTTTGAAACCGAACCAATACGTGAACAGGAATCCTGCCGCGTACGAGATGACGAGACCACCGATGTACGTCAAATACATTCCGTTGTCGATCAACGGTGTTAATGACAAACCGGATACGCCGACTCCAAGCGCCGTCGTCTTCATCGTTGCTTGGAAGGCACCACCGACTGCTGCGCCGAGACATGCCGTTACGAACGGACGGCCGAGCGGCAACGTAACACCGTATAACAGCGGTTCACCGATTCCAAGGAAACCGACCGGAATCGCACCTTTAATGATGTTACGCAGGCGCGGATTGCGCGTCTTGACGAAAATCGCCATTGCCGCCCCGACTTGACCCGCTCCTGCCATTGCAAGAATCGGTAAGAGTGGTGTGTTGCCAATCGTGTTCAAGAACTCGAGATGGATTGGTGTCAATCCATGATGAAGACCAACCATGACGAGTGGTAGGAAGAAGCCAGCCAGCACGGCTCCGGCGAGTGGTCCACCGACCTCAAGCACGGCATTGATTGCTTTCATGATACCGTCTGACAGCAGTCCAGCAACCGGCATGATCGCATAGAGCGAGGCAAATCCGACAATCAGCACCGTAAACAGTGGCGTAAAGATGATATCGATCGATGCGAACATGAAGCGACGGATGTGTTTCTCAAGATACGTCATCAACCACGCAGCGAAGATGACACCAAACAAGCCGCCTCTGCCTGGAACGAGCGGTTCCCCGTAAATCGTGATGTCCGCAAGCACAGGGTTGAATAGAATCCCACCGGCAATCGCCCCGAGCACCGGTGTTCCGCCGAACTCCTTCGCCGTATTCCAACCGACAAGGATTGCGAGATATGCAAAGACCGTCCCACCGATCAAGAGTAAAATCTGCATCCATGTCTGTGTTGCATCGACACCCGCATTTTTTGCGAAGTTCGCACCACCGTTGATGATACCGGAAGCAACAAGACCCGGAATGAGCGGAATGAAGATGTTCCCAATTCGGCGCAAGAAGCGTTTGAACGGTGACTGTTGTTTTGCTTTTACTTTTTGCCGTTCGACGGCAGCTCGTTCTTCTGGCGTCAAGTTCGGATCAACGGACTCTTCCCCGATTGCGAGTCCTGTTTCGCGACTTAAGTGGTCTGCTACCCGATTGACCGTTCCCGGACCGACGACGATTTGCAACGTCTCGTCATCGATGACCCCCATGACCCCATCAATCTTCTTTAACGCATCGATATTGGCTTGCGTCGGATCCTTTAGCGATAAACGAACCCGCGTCATACAGTGCGCAAGCTGCCGGAGATTATCTTTTCCACCGACGTGCTCGAGAATCGCGTGTGCCAGCACTTCTTCCTTCTTCATCCTGTTTCCCCCTTAGAGTGCGTCTCGGACGAATCCGTTCGCTTGCTGTAATCGTTCGACGGCTTCCGCATGCGGAACATTCGCGAGAATCATGACGATCGCCGTCTTGACGTGCCCGTGCGCTTCACTAAAGACACGCTCCGCCGTTACGGCATCGACTCCTGTTGCCTCACAAATCATCCGCTTCGCCCGAATCTCCAATTTTTCGTTCGTTGACTGGACGTCGACCATCAGGTTTTGATAGACCTTGCCGACACCGATCATCGCCGCCGTCGAAACCATGTTCAAGACGAGCTTTTGTGCCGTTCCAGCCTTTAGTCTTGTTGACCCCGTCAAGACTTCCGGACCTGTTTCGACTTCGATCGCATAACGCGCGTGCCGACTTATGACCGCATCCGTGTTGCAAGAAATCGCTGCCGTCACCGCTCCGACTTCCTTCGCGTAATCAAGCCCGCCGATGACATACGGCGTACGACCGCTTGCTGCGATCCCGATGACCGTATCACGAGCTTCTAGCTGGAGCCCTTTTAAATCGTCGACGGCAAGCGTTCGACTATCCTCTGCTCCCTCGACCGCTTTGATCAACGCGCGTTCGCCGCCAGCAATCAAACCGACGACCATGTCTGGTGAGACCCCGAACGTCGGCACACATTCTGCCGCATCGAGAATCCCGAGTCGTCCGCTCGTACCAGCACCGATGTAAATCAAGCGTCCTCCGTTTTTGAATGACGCAATGACATGCTTGACGACTTCCGCGATGACGGGAATTTGTTCCCGAATGACCGTCGCGACCGTTTGATCCTCAGCGTTCATCACCCGTAAGACATCTTCGACTGTCATCTCATCGAGTTGCATCGTCTGTTCATTCCGACGTTCCGTTGCTAATTGATCTAACATCTGCTTCACCCTTTCTCTTCCCTCCCTTTATTATACAATTAGGAAATTTTAATTCAATATTATTTATTTAAATTTGAAATTAAATTTCGATATATAAAAATAAGGTTTTGTCCTTCTTTTCAGGCTTGGTCCCTTGATTTCCTGCTTGTCATAATTTCCTCATTCGCAAAGCCCAGTAACGCAGACATTCGCTCCCGTCCAATCGTCGCGACGAGTAACGGGATGCGTGGTCCGTAGGATTGATTGATCGTCAGTTGAGAGAGCAGCGTCGCATAGTATCATTAGTGAACAAAAAGCTGATTTTCACCCGTTAGATGCCTAACGGACAAAAACCAGCTTCACATGGACCACTTTTGTGCGTCTCATCTTACTAATAACATCATTCGTACTGAAACCTGTATGAGGCTCTAAGATATTTATTAAAGAAGTCATTCACCAGAGGCGTAAATCATTTTAATTTCTCTTCCATATCCTCTACTGAACTAGAACTGTCGCTGTACTGTTCTTTCTCCTCAACGAGATATTCGATATCGTATGTACCCGGTTCGATTGTCCCGCCTTGTACCGTTTGTTTGAGAACGACGGTTTCTGATGCTTTGACGCGTTTCTTTTGTTGGCTTGTTTTACTCTGTTGCTTTCTTGAATCGAAGACGACAGTCCTTGATTTGCTCTCACGAACGATGACATTCAACAAATGCCCAGAGCGAGCTACGACATCAAATGCATGGTCTCCTGTGTTCGTCAATTTGTATTCAAAGACGAGTCCCTCTTTCGTAGTCCCTTTGAAGGATGTCTCATTCGTCTCACTCCCACTTTGCGGTTGGATCATACAACCGCTCAAACAAAGTATCATGGGGAATAACAACCATTTTTTCATCTGTAAAACTCCGTTCTGTGTGAAGAAATTTCTGAATCATTCCCACCCTGGAAGTGGTCGTGGTGGTTCCTCAACAAAGGCACGATATCCATCGAAGCGCAGTCCTTGACGTTGCGGATTATGGTTACGAATCAACGGATCACCTGTCTCGTCCTCGTTCTGCCAAAACCGATGTTCCGTTTGAAAAACCATGATCGACGCATACTGGAATCGTTCCGCCATTAGATATTCCCGTACCGAGTGCATCACTTGTTCAAAGCGCGAATCCGAGTCGTAGCTACTGCCAAGACGTTCTTTTTCTTGTTTCCCTTCGAAGATCTTAACCGAGAAATACGCATCCCGCTTCGCAATCGGATACTCGATTTCAACGCGAACCGAGTCGACGAAGCGAATGGGGCGTGGTTTGCTTACTTCCTCTTCAGAATTGTGATTCTCTACATAATAAGTATTTGTTGCAATCAAGAAGTCCTTGAACTCCCAGAACATATCGCCTTGCGCAATGATCGCATATTCGAGGAACGTGCCGAAGTTCTGTCCAATCGGATCAGTCTCCTCTGTCGACAACTCATGAAACATCCAGTGCATATACGGTGTCTCATCTGTCTTTGCATCTTCCGTCTGGATCAAGACGTATCCTTCGTTCATTTCGCCAATCATCAAGAAGTGATCATAGTCTTCATGGATCAGGTCGTCCTCTTTAGCCTGGATTGTCATTTCAATGACTTTTTCAAGTGGATAGAGTTCGATACCAAGACCTTGGATCATGAACAACTCCGCTCCGTCATGTAAACGAAGGAATGTCTTATATTCACTTGGTAACGTTAGTTTGAACTGTTTTTCAAATGACTGAATCGCCTGTTCCGTCACCGGATCATTTAAATTGAATTGAGCGATTCCTGTATCGTATCGCCGCTGAATGAAGGTCGACCCGTGATTGATTTTTTGTGATAAGACGTCAAGTACCGCTTCGATTTGGTTCATTTCTTTCATGGGTCCCATCCTTTTCATTTTCGTATTCGTGAATGATACGACTTCACCCTATACACCATACCATTTTTTCAATTATTTGGTGTATTCTATCCTACTCGTTCTATGGTATTCTCGTTCTAATATCATTTTAAAAAATTGCATTCGAAGAGGTGACCCATGTCTAAATCATCATCGATGTTGCTCATATTACTCGCTGCGATCTTTTGGGGCACGACGGGGACCTCACAAGCCTTTGCGCCAGAAGATGCACATCCGATTGCGATTGGTGCCGTTCGTCTGGCTGTCGGTGGACTGTTCTTACTCTGTCTCGTTCTCTTCAAAGGAACGCTGACGTTACGCGACTGGCCGTTGCGAACGATTTTACTCGCTGCCGTCAGCATGGCGGCTTACCAGCCACTGTTCTTCTCAGCTGTTTTGATGACCGGTGTCGCCGTCGGTACTGTCGTTGCGATTGGGAGCGCGCCGATCTTTTCCGGCTGTATCGAGTGGCTGTTCCTAAAGAAACGTCCAGCGTTGCTGTGGTGGGCATCGACCGGACTATCGATCACCGGTTGTCTGTTGCTATTGAACAATCAAGGAACGGTTGCGATTGATCCAATCGGAATCGTCCTTGCACTCGGTGCCGGACTATCGTTTGCCGGGTATACGTTCGTCAGTCGAAACCTCGTCAAGACACACGCACCGCTGTCAGTCGTTGCCGTCATTTTCACGACGAGCGCCTTGCTGTTGTCACCTCTGCTCTTCTTATTCGATCTCTCCTGGTTGTTCACGTCACGTGGTGCCGGAATCAGCCTCCATCTCGGCGTCGTTGCGACCGGAATCGCTTACTGGTTATTCGCGAAAGGACTATCGAACGTACCATCGTCGACTGCCGTCACGCTCTCGCTCGGTGAGCCGCTGACTGCCGCCTTGCTTGGTGTGTTCGTCCTCGGTGAAGAATTAAGTGGTACGGCCTGGTTCGGAATCTCGTTATTGTTACTCGGAATCGCCTTATTGATCGGTTCGTCTCGCCTAGCAGCGCGCCAAACCGTTTTGACAGAAGAACGACAAACTCGGACTGGAGGCTAAATCATGCAAGAAATCACGCTTGAGAAACTACAATTTCGCGAAGATTATCACATCGGACTCAATCAGTTCTTGATCGATGTCGCAAATGGTAACCGATTGATCTTTCATTTTCGTGGGCATACGGAGGAGACGATGGTCATCGTCGGCGACTACAGCTGCAATTACTTCCGATTGACCTTCGAGGCGGATGCGATTCTGCTTCGTTCACCGGACCTCTATGAACTAAAAGAAGATGTCGAGATCAACCCGATTCCACTTCTGACGCTGACCGCTTCAAAGCTACTGACATTCGCACGTGAAATGATGAATCTCGATCCTACAAAAGACTGGGTTCATTACTGGCTTCGTGCGTTCGAGCAGGATTTTCATGTCTTGTCTCCCCGTCCACCGGTTCTGACCGATCTCGGGCATAAGCGCAGCGATGCGATTGTCAAGCATTCCTTTGATTCGTTCATCGTTGAATGACATAAAAAAAGCCCTACCTCGCCAAAGGTAGGGTATTCGTTCGTCCCGCCCAACGACTCGCGCCGGACGGTTACTATGATTATAGATACAAGGATAAGGTTTTCTCAACCGACTGGACGGAATCGACCGGACTGAACCGCTGTACGACACGTCCTTGGCGATCGATTAAAAACTTCGTATAGTTCCATTTGATCTTTGACGACAGTAGACCCGACCGTTCGCGTTTTAGGAATGTATAAAGCGGATGTTCATTTGGTCCATTGACATTTATCTTCTGAAACATCGGAAACGTCACGCCATAGTTCAGCTGACAGAACTGCATCGTCTCTTCCTGACTCGCGAACTCCTGCTGATTGAATTGATCGCACGGAAAGCCAAGCACCGTGACTCCTTGCTCGTCATATTTATCGTACAATGCCTGTAGTTCGCCAAGTTGTTTGACGAGCCCACATTTGCTTGCCGTGTTGACGATCACGAGGACACGCCCCGCATAGTCACCTAATGAAACAGTCTCGCCCGCTGCATTTTGTACGGTTGCATCGTATACGGTTTGCATGTTTCCCAGCTCCTTTGCCCCGAGTATAAGACAAAACGCGCACCCTGTCGTTTTCAGGCATGCGCGTAATGCTTTACCAGATCGTCTCTTCTTTGTCGCTCAGTTTGATGACGAACGGTAGGATCAAGACGAACAAGAGACTGACATAACCGAGCGATAAGTAATGTTGCGAGTCTTTTGAAATGTATTGCTTCACGCCGCAGTTCGGACATGCTTTCCCATGTTTCGCAAATCCGACAGCAAGCACTTCTTTCGTTTTGAACTTATATTGGCAATTCGTACAACGTACCATCTGATCATCTCCTTCTTCCTTATCTACTGGTGGATTCAGGAAAAAGTTTCATGAAATTAAAGGTAACCGACATCTTACCTCATCGATTCTTCCCGGTCGCTCAACCGGATTAGAAATGGCAAGAACAGGACGAACAAGAGACTGATATTACCGAGTGAAAGATAAAATTGTGACTTCCGGGACATGTATTGTTTCACGCCACAGTTCGGACACGTCTTGTCTTTCCCATGTATCGCAACACTGACAGCGAGCACTTCTTTTGTGCTGAACTTATACTGACAATTCGTACAGCGTGCCATGACATCATCTCCTTTTCTGTTATCTACTTGATAATCCAGGAAAAGGTTCCGTCGAGTGAACGGGTTGTAAACGCATCTTCAAAAATTCATAGCTTCCACCATTCGTCGCCTGTTGGAACCGTTCGACGGGAAGGAAGCCACTTTTCGTATACAAGCGAATCGCCCGCTCGTTGAATGTCGCGACAGCTAATTCAATTTGTTTAGGTGCATAACGCTCCATCACGAACGCAAGACCGGCTTCTAAAAATGCCACTCCATTTCCTCGGCCCGTCAAGTCTGGTCGCATGCCAAGCCCGACGTCAACGACGTCTGCGTTTGGTTCAAATACATAATAACCAATCAATTCTTCCCGATCCAACACAGCAAAATAATGTTCCGTCCGCTTTGCTGGATCGAGAAATTCTGCTAAATCTTCTTCGTCATTCGGCATATCATAAAATGCAAACGCCCCGTCATATTGCCACTCGTAGGCAATCTGTTCCGCCTGTCGTTGCGTCAGCGGTGAAAATGTATAGCTCATCAAGATTCAGCTCCTCTTCGGTTCGTCAACGCGATCGATTCTTTCGATAGTCTAACAGTAGCGGCAATACATTTAATCCGATCGAGATGAACGTCAGCACCCATAGTGCCCGCTCCATGCCCGGTACGACGTCTTGTAACGCTGCCCAGTCCTCCCGCGCCACGAATTCCGCGACGAGTCGGTATTCGGCGCACAAAGTCAGTGCCGTAAAACTCAGTCCGAGCACCATCAGGAAACGATAGTCCTTACCAATCAAATAAAAGATAATATTCAGTGCCGTAAATCCAATCGCCAGTAAACCCAGTATGATCCACATCGTATTGTCTCCTCTCACCTCTCCTTTTTACTATATTTGGAATCCATTAATCGGTATATCCGCCTAGAGTTGGATTTCTGTCCGCTCAGCGAAATAACGCTCGAGCAGCCGATGATGGAGTAACGTTTCGACCAAACGGACGGTTTCGAGCGTCGCTGCAAAATCAACCTGTTCAAAATCCGTATGCTCATGCAGATAGCCGACGGACAAGTTGACAGCTGGAATAGCTCGTAGCGCGAATAGTTTCGCATCACTGCTCCCCCCGTACCGTGTCGTTCGCCAATCCGGCATATCACTCAACAGACCGGCTTGCTCAAAACATGCACCAAAAGCCGTCTCACAAAAATCAAACTCGCCATAACAACCTGTAACGATGTCGCGTGTACCACGGCGATCAAAGACGATTGCTGCGTCGACGTCCTCTAAAAAGGACGCGTTCATCGCTTCCGCACCACGACAACCGATTTCTTCTTCGACTGAAAAAGCGAGCTTGATCGTTCCGCGGAAGTCAGTCGCTGGGATGCGTTCCATGAGTTCAAGAATCGCAGCGATGCCCGCTCGATCATCTGCCCCAAGAATCCCGTTTGAGCTCGTTAAGATTGTTCCTTCTTGAAACAGCGTCCGGTACGAATCGATACGTTCGACGGTATCAAGATGTGCCGATAATAAAATGACCGGTCCTTCCCCTTGATGATAGGTCACGAGCAGGTTCCCTTTTTCATCGACAAAAGAATCGTCAGCAAACCGGCGGACTGCCTGTTGTACGCGACTGCGAACCATCTGTTCCCTTCTGCTTTGTCCAGGAATTGCGAGCCATCTTAGTAGACGCTTTCTAAAGCGTTGCAACTCCAGCTCTTGTATCGTTGATGCGTCTTGTTTGATGCGGTATAAGACTTCCGCAAAATCTAGCAACAGCGAACGCTGGTCTTTCACTTCAAGTTGAATCCACCGACTCTGTAAGGACACAGTCAACCCTGGAACCGCATCTGCCGCTAAACGAAGCAGATACCGTTGCTGGTTCGTCAGCAGATCCTGCGTATAAACCCGAGCAGCTCGTTTACCGTGACCGTCACAACAGGAACTTGTCAAGATCCCAAGATCGTTCAACATACGAATGACGCCTCGGACATATCCGTCAAACAGATGATAGGGTAACGTCTGTCTTCTTGGATCAAACAATGCTTCCATCCCGTAATCGTCAAGCGGTGCATAGTGATGTTTCGCTTCTTCGATCCAATCGAGAATCTCTTCATCCGTCGCTTCTTGTTGACCCGCTCGTTGCATGACATCTTGTACACAAGCTGACCATGTTGGTTCTTTGATGACTTCTCCACTTAAAATGCCATATCGGATCCATTTGTTCTCGTTTCTCATCTCACATCGACTCCTTTAATGTTGGTACCTATAGAGTAGCAACACCACTGTGACAGCTTGTCACACGCGTTGGTCAGCCCTATGATGAAAGAAAAGAGACAGAAAGGATGAACGGGATGATAACGAGTTATGCACGAGCGCAAGAACTCCGGCACGCCATTCGGGAAACGACGGATCGAGATGAAAGAAGACAATTGGAAGACGAACTGACGAATCTGTACGTCCGCCAAGCGGAGTACTCGAAATTTTCGGAGACGCCGGATTATGGCGCAGCGCGTCGCGCATTGACTATGGCACTTAAATTTCGCCCGAACCACCCGCTTGCGAATTACCGTCTTGGCTATATTCTTTATGTCAAACGCCAGTATGCGGAAGCGATACGTCACTTCAGCCGAGCGCTCGACGGTACGGTCGACGCTGCTCTGAGCGACATCCAGACGACACTGACGCATATGTTTGTCGTCAACTGCAGCATCTACCTGGCTCGCGAATCACTTGCTGAACTCGAATACCGAAAACACGAGGAACATCCGGACGAAGCGGCACGACTCAATAAATATCGAAACGAGTTACTCGTTGAAGACGAGCAATTATTTGACCGCCTCTATTATCGAAAGATCCAAGATGGAATGGAGACATTAATCAATGAACGTTCGTTTCAGGAGTATCAGGCTGACGTTCAAGAAATCATCTTACGTAGCAGTTCGGAGGGAACATTCGTCGAGTGGGGAAAACAAACGATCTTACTGAATCCGAACGGATTTTTGGCACTCTTCGTGATTGTGACGAACACGACTTCGACGTATCCAATGCTTGCTGAGCGATTGACGGAATTGGGCGGTCAAGCGATGACGTACGATCATGTCCGTCAGCTCTTACGTCGCTTACGAAACGATTTGCCTTTCTTTCAGGATGTCATTCAATCAACATCGATTCGAACGAATGATGGTACACGAATGAGTAGCTTTTCCGTTACGGATGATGTGAAGGTGACCGTCTTATGTCGTGCTGATCATTTATTGATGTAGAAAGAAAAATGGAGATCATTTGTAAATGAATCTTTCGAGCGATATACTCTTACTTTCATATACGCTGCTTAGGAGGAGATTACGAATGGAATCGCTGAAGGAGTCATATGTAAAGCTTGATGGGTATGTCGTCGTTAAAAAAGATGGTGGCCATGTACCACACGAGGAATTTCTCGTCGAATTCACCAGCTGGCTAGAGACAAAAGATCGTGGCTGGACAGGACTTTCTACTCAAGTCGATCAAGACGGCAACGCCATCGACAACATCAAATAACTACATACCCCAAAAAGACCGGACGAAGGTGCATTCCTTCGACCGGTCTTTCCATTACTACTCCATAAAATTAATCCGTACCCCGATGATTTGCTTCTCTCGATTTTTCTTTACTTTCAGATCATAGATGCCATCTCCATATCCGGACTCGGTTACGATACCCGCTCGAAACAAATGGATTCCTATTGAGAGCAATATAATTGAATTTATTTCACTCAATTCTATTGAGACTTACTTCGGTTTCAGTCGAGTCAATAAATAATTTCAAGTAATTAAAATAAAAAGTACAATCTAGAATAGTTAACCTATATAGACTAACTACTCTAAATTGTACTTTTTTTGACAATTATTATAATTTTAGCCTGATGTCTGAACCACTTTCATAATTAAATCGTATACTCCATTGATTGCTACACCAGAAATTAGTGTTTTTAAGCCTTCGATGTTTTTTTTCATTGGCATCGCCTCCATTTTTACTATAAATAAAGAGATTAATACGACAAAAATGACTGCTAGAATCGAACTAGCACAATCAGGCGCAAGGCTAAAACTATAATATGTATATAACTATAAAACTTTTTTCAGTATATTGCAATAGATTTTGAATATTTTTATAAATATTCACTCAATTTCATTAACAAGCCTTTACTAATCCTTAAATTGTCTAGAATATCCGTAATTATAAATTAATTCTAAAACTATGTTCATTAAGAAATCAACACACAATATTCTAAATAACTTAAAAGAAAAACCGCTCAACCGAGCGGCTCATGACTTTTTGGCGAAAAAAATAATAAAGTGGGAACTAGCTCAGACTCAACTCTCACAAATGCCTTAAAACTGCGAACGTTTCCGACGCAAATCATAATACTGATAAAACTATACGTCGAAATCATGATGTCTTTTCCCGTCCTGTCAACGTTTTGAATCGGTAATTTCACTTCACTGCGCAGTCAGGTATCTCCTACTTACTGTCCAATCGTCCCTTAGAATAATAAGTGTGCAATGGATTGTTAAAACTCCTTCTGATTCGTTTGCGTCATATCTACGCGGTGTATAGATAAGCTTTGACCGCTGAACTGTTTCACACAAGGAGGAGCTATGAAGGTTTTACTTGTGAACAAGACGCAGATCGCGCTGGTTGGAGAGACAGCTGAGATCCTCGCCGCCTTCGAACGCCTGACGCAAGGCTTGCAGGTCGACATCGTACACCAGACGGAGACGCTGATGGAACTCGACGTCAGCGAGAGCCAGGCGCGTCACGGAACAATTGAAGATGCGACTTTGAGCGTCCTAAGGGGCGCTCTTTTTGTGCATAGAAAAAGACCTCCCGCTAATGCAGAAGGTCTGAAAAATTCAAAAAGAAAAGCCCTTTAAGGGCCCGCATGGGACGGCGTACACACAGCACGCTTAATAATTACTATCGTGATCCACGCGTGAACAGTGTTAGTTGTCTAACCTGTAACTGAATAATAACACTACTATCAAACGTTGTAAATAATCCTGAATGTTTTTTTGTTTTTATTTTTTTATGTTTATTTTGGACATCTGATGCAGTTGTGATTGTCCAAATTTAGTTGCGTCATTTGTCTTTTTCGCGCTAGGTTCCAAATTCGATTCGCTAATATATCACTAGCTTGTATCATAAAATCATTATGAGAAGTTTTGTATTGAATGTTGACTCGCAACGTTGAATTAAACAGCTTTTTTCTAACCATAGAATAATCGAAACTGACAATACCTTTAGAAAATTCTTCGTGTATCGACTCTTCTAAACCATAGTAACCATTGGTCGATGTCGGTTGCTCATCAATAAAAATATTTAAATGAGTTGGAGCATTCGGGTTTACTTTGTTTTCTCTTATCAACACCTCGAGTTTCCTTTTTATAGCCATCTTCAGGGCATAATCTTTGAAACGATGCCGAGAAAGTTTGTCTTCCATTATATCATCATACATATGCTTGATTTCGGTAATCACCGAAAATGATTCAACGTCTTTCATGATTCCCATTAAAGATCTTTTATGTTTATTTTGTAAAAAACAGGCTTTGGCTTCTGCAATTCCAAGGTCCTTACAAATGCTCAATGCTAATTTACGGTATCGTCGTGTAGTTCTTTCTCGAACTACTTTATCCAAGAATACGAATCCACCATAAACAAAATATCCTGATTCTTCTTTTTTATGTAGAACTCCAGAATCGTCTGCGTAAAATGTTATTATCTGCATTTAAAAGTTCCTCTCGTAAATTAATGCTTTCATTATATCACCCCGATTCTTTTTATTCTCTAAAAATGGAAAAAGCACACCTGTGAGTGAACTGAACCAAAAAAGTTAGACAATATAATTTGTCAGGCGACCTTGAGATACAGGAGCTCTGACTGGAGCACAGCGAAGAAGCTTTCGATGTCAGCTTTGAACGCGTCGCCACGTTTCTCGTCCAAGATGCGGTGCGGGCAGTTCTTGCCTGACCATTCCTTATGGAACCGTATGTCATCCCCGTCGAGACCGAGTTGGATCAAGGCTTGCGCTGTATACTCGATGGCGTTCGCTTCCGCCGCATTGTAGCGTGCTCCATCACTCTTCGAGTAGCAAATTTCGATGCAAATCGATGCGCGGTTGCCTTGCCATCGTTCGTCACCAGCATGCCAGGCGTTGCGATTGAACGAGATGGCTTCGACGGCTTCCTTGTCATCGATTGCGATGTGGAAGGAAACCTGGTTATTGTTCGACTTCATGTAATTCACTTAGTTCTCTGCTGCCGCATCGTTCCACGTGTTGTGGATCATGATGTTTTTCGGTTTGAGTGCATATGGTGCTTTAATGTCATACTTCGATGCGGGTAACCAATTTTGTACGATTTTATAAGCCATGGTGTAGCCTCCTTATTTATATAAGATGCCGAGTATCCTTGCGATACCGCAGATAATGAGTGACCACTTGCCGAATGCCGCCCACATGCGGTCGCTTCGCTTGTCTTGGACTTCGACGCTTAATTGTTGCTGGGCGTGTTGCCGACTCCGTTCATTCTCGAACGCAGTGGCGAACTGGGCGATTGCCGTTTCCTGCGATTTAAAAAGTCCACGCGTCATTTCCTGCGAATCTCGGATGACCGAGCGTGTCTCGCGGGAGACGTCGTGGAGCGTGGATTTGATTTCAAGCTGTGATCGTTCGACGGCACTGAGCTTGTCATTGATCGATGTAATGTCGATGCGCATCTTTTCGTCCGATTGTTCGAGCAACGCAATACGTTCCCCGTGGTTCTGCACGGTCTGGATGATGGAATCCATGTTGTCGGCTCCTTCCAAGCGATGACCCCCTAGTGTGATGTAAGTGTGAGTGAGGCAGGTGAAGTATAGGATGTTGTCGAAATAGACACTGAACATTAATAAAAAGTAAGGATGTGTTTTTTTGACTCAACCGAATGATAAGATGACAGGAAAACAAATGTTTGATGTTGTACTTGAAGCTGGACTACAACTGGTTCCATTCGCGGGCGGTAGCCTAGCAACTCTGTACTTCGGCTCTAAACAAGCAAAACAATTCAATCGTATCGAACATTTTTATAAGGAGTTTGCGGAAAAAGTGAACGCACTGGAAAGTGAACCCACTTCCTTGAACGAGCAACAACAAGAAGAATTGACCGACTTGATCGATGACGTGAATGAGAAAGTAGAACGTGAAGCATCTGAGAAAAAGCGAAAATATCTGCAAAATTTCTTACTTCACTCGTTAAACACTCCAACCGCACAAGATTTCGACACCAAGAAATTTTTCTTAGATGCTCTTGGAACGTGTAATGAATTAGATTTAGAAATTTTAGCTTCCCTTAGCCGGAATTTACCCGATCAGTTTATGGTCGTTGGGTCTATCACTAAACCAGGAGTGGAGCAATACGCCATCGTAGGTTCAATCGGGCGCCTAAAAAACCTTGGATTCATTTATGCCATCACACAAGGGATGACATTCGGAGGAAATACAGATAATTCGTTATCTGATGCTGTTACAATCACGCCTTTCGGAAAGCAGTTCGTAAATTACTGTCTATCTGAATGAACAGCAACGGACCGGTTTGAGTGCCGGTCCATTTTTTCCGCTTACATGAAATGAGTTAACTAATGATAAACTGACCAGATCCCTGTTTATCGTCAAATTGAGAGTTATTGACGTACATGTTCGTGCCGCTCAAAGTATATAACCCATAGCGGGATCCGAACGCGATACAGTTCTCTAACCACAACTTCGTGCCAGACTGATGCGTCGCAAAAATACGAATCTGTTTAGTACCCTAATCTTCGTAAGAGAGTCGAATGCCACACACCTAAAATCTACAGTTTCAGTCTCTGGTTGAACGTCCGCTACGCTCGTGCCCATGTTTTTGAAATAGCGCCCGTTCAATCGAATGCCTTTCACTCCCACGTGAGATGTCGAACCATTATTCGTGTTTGGGGAAATCAGGTTAGGCAATCCGTTATAGGCTCCACACAATTGACCTCAATAAATTTCAGAGCGGTCACCAGGACGCTGTCGCTATTATAAGCGTTATAGTTGAACCAGTCTTTTCACGCATGTAAAGCAAGACACGTTTGGGAGAATGGTTCGTCTGTCCATAGATTTTGACCGCATCTGCATCCCCGTTAGTTCCGGTCGCATGTAAAAAATCACACTTTTTCTCGAAGATGCTCAATGCATTACTCGCATTGATTCGGTTGGCCTACAAGTTTCCGTTGTTCCCACCAAAGATGATTAAATTTTCCAATTATAGATTCACGTTTCCGAGCACGTTGTCGACTTTGAAATGTGCAGAAGAATGCAGCAGTAATACCTTCTCTGAATTCGGTGTATTTGAGTAGAGGTTTTGGACATACAACGTCGTTTCGTCTTTATAGAACGAACCCGATTGGTTATCACAAGCTTTCAAAGAAGAAACTCTTACGTACTTTTGACCAACATCATCTAACGTTAAATCAATAACTTCTTCTACGTTCGTGGTGTTTTATAGAGATTAGTGTATCCGGGTGATTTAGTTACGTATACTTATACTTATCAGACATTGGATTGCGGAATGAAGAAGACTTGATCTGTCTCGGTGTCAATAGCACTTATCTCTGACAATCAGGACTTCGCCGGCATCATACGTCAAAGCAGCGCCTCTCCCGAGCATCACATTGCAACGGTCTGCGGCATAGGCATGAGTTCTTACTGATGGAGATGGATATACAGGCGAAGTCATCTAAGAACGTCTTGGTTATGGCGATACGACGATGAAGATGGACACGTACGCTCACGTATTGCACACTTTGCAATACAATACGGCGACGCAATTTGAACAGCTTTTGAAACGCAAAAAAACCGCTCAACAGAGCGGTTCGTGAGGAAATTTCCGATTTTCACACCAAGTGTGCAATAAGCGTGCAATGGAATTTCTGTAAGTGCTAGAAATGGCTTAAGCCTGCGGACGTTTCCGACGCAAACCATAATATTGATAAAATTGAACTTCGATATTCCCGTTATAAAGCTTCCGGCGCTTCGTCGCTGGGCGACCGTACGCTTTTTCGAACTCAACATACGACGTGATCATGTAGACGCTGTAGTATGGGAATTCTTTATACGCCGTACCAATCTTGCGGTACAACTGATGGACTTCACGTGCGTCCTCCAAACGTTCGCCGTACGGTGGGTTTCCGATGATGACACCGAAGTCTTCCTTCGGTTTGAAGTCTGCTGCGTCGCGTTGCATGACGTTGATTGCATCGCGGACGTCTGCGAGTTCTGCGTTTGTTTTCGCGAGCTTGACCATCTCTGGATCGACATCGCTTGCGTAGATCTTCAGTGGTTTGTCCCACTCCGCTTTTTCGTTCGCTTCCTTGATCGCATCGAACCACGCCTTCTTCGGAATGCATTTCCATTCCTGTGAGACGAACTCGCGGTTGATCCCTGGTGCGATATTACGCCCGATCATCGCTGCTTCAATCGCAAGCGTACCTGAACCGGTAAAGACGTCGTAGAGCGGCATGTCCGGCTTCCAGTTCGTCAGCATCAACATCGCTGCTGCCATCGTTTCTTTGAGTGGAGCGGCTGAGTGGAATTCACGGTAGCCGCGTTTGTGTAACGCGTCGCCAGACGTATCGATCGTTAATGTTGCGATGTCTTTTAACAAAGCAACTTCAATCGGATAGCTCGCACCCGTCTTCGGTAACCATTCCGTCCCTTTGTTGTACTGTTCTTGCATGTGCGAGACGATTGCTTTTTCGGTGATTTTCTGGCAGTCGCGGATCGAGAAGAGCTTCGACTTGACCGAACGACCGTTGACGATGAAGTTCGCATCCCACGGCATCAATTCGTGCCACGGTAGTGCCTTAACTTGATCGAACAATTTTTCGAACGTCGTCGCGCGGAACTCAGCGACGACGAGTTTAATCCGGTCCGCTGTCCGAAGCCACATGTTCAAACGAGGAATGTCCTCCATCTCACAATCGATGTAGACCTTTCCGTCCTCGACCGTACATTCATATCCTAACGCACGGACTTCTTTTGCGACGAGCGCTTCGATTCCCATCGCCGCTGTCGCGATGACTAAGCGTTTTGCCATATCGCGTTCACTCCTTTATTGTTTCTTCCACTGAATCGTTTCATTGCAATAAAAAAAAGAGCCCAGGGTGGACCTGGACTCTCGTTCAACTTAAAAATAACAGCCTATGTGGTCCTGTAAGCCATGTTCTGTTCCTTAGTGTTCCAAACGGTTTGACCCTCACACGCAGGCGACAATCATCTATCTCCGTATTTGCATACGCTCTCCTTCGCGTTCAGTTCCGCTCCGGAAATTCCCCTACCAAATTTGGGTTTCTCGCTCGTGGGGTTTACCTCGTTCCACCTTCATGGTTTCCCATGAAGCTCCGTCACTGTGGCACCTTCAAGAAGTTTCGGCCATATCCGAAGACTTAGGCGTTCCTTCTGCCGTCAGCTTGACGCTGCCTACACTTATCTTTTTGTGTAGCACGATCACTACAGCCATCGCAGGCTGTGCGAGCATGGACTTTCCTCAAAGCACCGAAATGCCCCGCGATTGTCCGAACCAACATAGTCACTGCTTATGAGTGTAGCGTAGATGCCGCTTTCCTGCAAGAGGCAATTCTCCTTTTATAAACGAAAAAGTTGCGTCCCTGCCTCATTTCACGGTATAGTACAAGAGTTCAGAAGGGGGCATGTAGCATGAAAAAACGACGCTCTGGTACGAACCGGCGAACGGTTCGCAAGTTGACATTCCTGATCGAGATCGATGAGATCAAGGCACTTCATCTGCGAAACGGCATCTTCGCCTTCTATCGTCAAGGAGAGCTCATCCACGCGTTCGAGCCGTTCAACGTCAAGGCGCCCGATGCACTCTCAAAACGTAGCTATCATTTCGATCAACACGATATCTTGCTTATGAATGAACGTTTCCCTGAGCAAATCCCGTTGTATGATAATGCGATGACGTTACGCTCTTGGGCCGACCAGGTCGCTTATGGTTTATACCAATTGATCGATTCCAGTCGCCTGTCATTCGTCCATGAGGATGATACAGGATACAAGATGGAAGCGATGATCACGTGGACTGGAGAGGCATTAACACCTCCGACGCCCGTCTATAAAAAAGGAAAAGACCCGAAGTAATCTTCAGGTCTCGTACAGCGTTTCTCACTAAGTGGGAGGCGCTTTTTTTATTTGACGGTCAGCAAGCGTTCGACGGTCCGCGTATGGCGTCCGCCTGTCGTCGTAAAGACGAGCTTGTAAGACCCCTTGTCTTTCAACTTATACGTAAACTTATGGGTTCCATTTCTTAAATTCGATTGCGTGAACGTTTTGACGACCTTCCCGTCCTTATAGAGACTTGTCGTCGTCTTCGCACTCGCGTACTCATCGAAATAGAATGAAAACAGCTGATTCGGCTTGACCGTTGACGGCAACGAGATCTTTGAGATCGGTGCCGGTAACGTCGCCAAGATTCCGGCGTTCAAGCGACCCGTCCCGTAATGCGACTTCGTATCGCCTGATTTTTTCGTCGCTGCGGCATATAACTTACTGCGCATCGTCGTATTCGAGACGAACGGATTCTTCGATTTCGCGAGTGCCAGTACACCGCTGACGACTGGTGTCGCCATCGACGTTCCGTCCAAGTAGCCGTATTTATTCCCGACGATCGTCGAGTAAACCCCTTCACCCGGCGCCATGATGTTGAGTCCTTTGCCGTAGTTCGAGAACGTCGAGGCACGCCCAAGCGTCCCGACCGATCCGACGGCAACGACTTGACTCATCGAGCCTGGGAAAAGAACTTTCCCCTTCCCGTCGTTTCCGGCTGCACCGACGACGAGGATGTTTTTCGCTTCTGCTTTTTTGATCGCGGACTCCATATATGGATCGTATTCATATTGTCCGAGCGACAGATTGATGACATCTGCCCCCTGCTCGATGGCATACAAAATACCGTCGCCGATATCGATCGACCCGGCATATTCTCCGTCAAAGACGTCCGCCCCAATCAGTTTGACACCAGAAGCGACACCGACGATCCCTTGACCGTCTTCACGCGCCCCGACAATCCCCGCGACATGTGTCCCGTGATCATCTGGTTTGCGAATCCCGGAAATCGTCGTCGTTTTATAGATGACATCCTTAAACTCACGGTGTTTCGTATCGATCGCGTCATCGATGATCGCAACACGAACATCCGATTTTCCACGGCTGTACTTCCAGTAAGCCGGAATCCGTGACTGATCGAGGTACGTTTGCTGGAACTGGGCAGAATCCGTCGCTTTTTTGACGTCCGTGATCGGAATCAAATCAGCGTCGATATCCTCTTCCTCGAGATGTGCCAGTGGCTCGACGAGAGAGAATCCTTTTTGTTTCAGGGCACGAATTTCGGTCAGACCTTGATTCGCCAACCATTCTTGTTTTTGTTGTTCTGTAAAGGTTGGGTCGTATTGTACATATTGAGACTGCGCGAAAGCAGACGTTGGCATGGCGACGATTGTCGCTAGCGTGAGTAGTGCAAGTTGCTTTTTCATGGGAACCCTGCCCTTCTCTGTTTACGCGCCGACCGAAGAATCGTCTGGACTAAAGCGGAACCGTACCGTCCGGTTCTTCGCTGACTTCAAAAGGAATGATCTTTCCGATCGTCACGTAAGCATAATAGCGTGCAAGGACCGCACGCCAACGCGTTGCATCGATACCCGTCAGGTCTTCACCTAACGGGGAACCGTCGAACGTCTCGAACTGTTGGCAAAAGAACGCTTCCTCTTCTTCATGCCACGTTACTTCTTCGCCGATGAACCCGGTCGAAAAGCGGACGAAGTCCGCAATCGAGGGTCCAATCACTTCTGCCGGCAAGCGTTCGCTCATCCGTCCGACCAGTTCATACCGGTCGCGTTGTGCTTGTTCCGCTTCTTCAATCGAATGACACAGCAGCACTTCACGATTTATTTCTACTAACACGACATAGTCACCACTCGGTAAATTGACGTGAATCATCCCTACACCCCTTGGATTGGATTCGTGCGGCTTCTAGGTGTCATTTTTTCTTCGATAATTTATAATGTCCATTTTCGATCAAATGTTAATTCAATCGGCTCGTTATCTTTCGACTTTAACATAACGACCCGTGTCGTTTCAATTTGATCGACGAGATCCGCTTGACGAAGAGACTGAATTTCCTTCGATGAACCGGCTTCAATCCGTTCTCTGTACGGGGCAAGCAACTCTTGTTGATTGCTTGCGAGTGCGTACCAGGCAAGACGAGCGAACGGTTCATCCTTTGCTGTCTCGAGCGCATAGCTCTCGAAGATATCTGGAAGATAACTGCTAAATTGATCGAGGGCGTCGATGCGTTCTGCAACGTCGAGAATCGTTAACCAACTCGGGAGAGACAGCAACGATTCACTTGACCACCAGTCGAGTAAATCGACATGTTCTTTAAGTAATTGCTGCGCTTCTGGCCGATCAATCATATGTTGTAGGGTCTGGATGAGTTCGTTCCAGGCAAGTGACCAGTATTCCTCTGATGGATTAGCTGAGAGGAAGAATTGGCGGTAGACCGTCAGTAGTTCCGAAACGTCCGTTAATGGTTCGACTTCCAATCGTTGATTAAAACGACTAACTGCTTTTGTAAAATAACTTGGTTCAAGCGTCAATGCCATATAGAGTAATTTCGGTGCATTTTTAATTTCACCTTGATCGACCGTCTCGAATAATTCTTGAATCCATTCTGGTTGTGGTTGTGTCATAATCCTTTTCCTCCGTTTAGTAAATTTGTTTACTATACCCGAAAAAAGATTAGTTGAATCATGCCCGACCTAGATTGCTCCGATTCGTTGGGCGGTTTCCTCCGAACATAAGACGATCAGCGTTTCATTCTTCGGAATCGTTTCGTCGAGACGTTGGTTCAAATCCAGCCGCTTCCCGTCGGACAGAATCGTCACCCCTTCTTCTAGCAAGTCATGAAACGCATCGCGGTATGTCGCCCATTCCGGTCGCGTCGGAATCGAGAACATCCCTTCACCGTCTTTCGTCAACAGATTCGTCACGACCTTCGTCACACCAGGATGATGGGACGCGAGGATTGCCATCCGGGCAATCGTCTCGTCACCAAGCAACACCTCATCGACCTTGACCTGTTCAAAGCTGTCGAGGTGTTCTTCAAGCATCATCTCGACGATCGTATAGATGTTCGGGTTCGCCCGTTCGATGCTTGAAGCGATCAACAGTGTTCGTCCGTCAGCATGGACCGGCGGAATCGAATGATCAGCGAGGACGATCGCGCGGACCGCCTTTTCGATGTGCGCTCGCTCGAGCGTCGACGTCAGCGCCGGATCACCACAGACGTAATGGAACCGGGGATGACTAAATGGCTCTCGCTCTAGGTCGTCGACGAGGACGACATCCGTATGTTCGAGCAATGACTCAATGACGTGCTTCGAACGCCGACTGTAACCGAAGACGACCGTATGTCCTGTTTCCTTCACTTGTAACAACCCTCTTTCCTTTTGATTACGAATCAACTGGACACCGTCGACCAGTTTTGAGATCAATCCACCGACGATCCCGATCCCGAAGATGAACACGAAGATCGTCAGAATCCGACCGGTATCCGAGTTCGGGAAAAAGTCACCGTATCCGACCGTGACGACGGTCGTCATCGTCCAGTAGACGGCGCGGAAGTAGGAGCCGAACGTCTCCGGCTCAAGCGCGTACATGATACCCGCGACACCGAAGACGAAAATCAACGACGCATACCCGAGCGTCCGCATCCGTAGAAACGAGACTTTTCGTAAAAAACGTAACCAGACCATGTTTTTTTCATTCCTTTCGAACAATCCGGTCTCTTCCCCTGTCAATAAGGGCGAAGGAGGTGATACACATGACACAAGCAGAAGAGATCAAGACGAGTCTCGTCATCGTCTTCGAGCGTAAGGACAAGGTGACAGCAAACGGTGATGCTGTCGTCGCTCGCCGCCGCTACAACGGCTTACGTTCGAATCTTCCAGCAGACGTCGTCGCTTCGATCGGGCAATCGATCGGCAGCTTACTCGACGGACGCTACGCGCTGACGGAAATCAGCCGTGACTACGCTTTACTGAAGGCATAACCCATCCTCTACATTTCATGAAAGGAGTGACCATTGATGGAACATACGATCGTCCTGACGTTCGATACGGTGACGAAAAAACCGTATCGCTTACGGATCGCTGGTGCGAAGGAGAATGCAACCGTGGCTGAGATTAAAGCAATCGGTGACTTGTTCGTCGCCCATGACCCGTTCATGAACGGTGTCACACGTCTCGCGTCCGCTGAATTGCAAAACAGTTCGGAATCGGCATTCGTCTTGTAAGCTTTTTCAGTCCATCGTCACGGGATTACGTGACGATGGCTTTTTTTTGGTATACTAGAAACATCAACCAGCTGAAAGGAAGTCAATTTATGGCCAAACGCCCACTCACTCCTCGCGAATGCGAACTCGTCGTCTGTAGTCTCTACGTAATGGAACTCATCCCGTTCGAAGGCATCATGGAACGTCTCGAATCCATTACGCTCCGAGACATCATCGGCCCCGTCGCACGTGGTGAATCGACGCGGGAGCAAGCTGCTGACGCGCTTGACCAGTACATCAAGGTCCGACGTCGCCGGTTCCGCAACGTCCCACCGGAACATCTGTGGTCGCTTGACGACCGGATTGAACAAGAAGCACTGCGGATGATCCGCAAGCGTTCACCGCTCTCGGCAGGAGAAAAGCTCCAGCCGAAAGCCATTCCTCATGAAATGGGGGATACGGTCGAGATGAAAGTGACCGAAATCCAGGATCGCAACAACAAAGTGACCTTGATCGGAAAAGTCGGTAACGTCACGGCGAAGCTCCCGGTCGCGAACCGTCAAGCTTATAAGGGCAATAAAACGATCTCCGCCTGGATCACGGGTGTCGAGAAGAAACCTGCCTTACTTCATCTGTCGACATCCGACTACGGCAAACATCAGCCGTCAGAAGACGTCAAGGCAGCGTATGCGACTGCCGTCGCCGCGTTACGTCGCTATTTCGAGACGAACGAGCTCCCGACGACCGAAGAAGTCGATCTCGCAAAATCACTGTTTCAACGGATGATCCGTCGCGATCAGAACGATTGGTTCACGGTATACGTCGCGATGGGTCGCCCGCAACTCGATCACGTCCGGCGCTGGGTCAAGGTCATCCAGATGCTCGCCCGCTCCCTGCGCGGGGACGAGGAAGCAACACAACAACTCGCTTCGCAGGAAGATCGTTTCTTCAAGGATGCCTTATTGCGTGCCTGTAAAGCGGCAGAGAAAAACTTCACGTCTTGATGCTTTCGCCTTAGGACGCATTGATTCCTAGTCAAAACGAAAAAAAGAACGCTTCGGACCGGATAACTTTTTCCGGTCCGAAGCGTTTTTTCATTCGTAGATCATTGAATCGCAAAATCATAGATATGCGTTCCTTTTTTATGATTCGCATCTTTGATTTCACCTTGATACATCAGTTGTTCATTCTTCAGATCGATCACAGACACTTGGAATCCTGCGTTCGTCTCTGATGAGAGATAGAGCTGCATCTCGTCCGTCGAATCCAACCAATCGATCTTTTTCAAAACAAGCGGACTGCTTACGCTATGCTCGGATAATCGTTTCGTTTCCAAGTCGAACATCGACCATTCGATTCGTTTCGTCTCCCCTTCCGGCAGACGGAATCCGATTAAATAACGACCGTTCGCATAGGGGGTAAACCCGATTTGTTGCTGATTCAACTCCTTGATGGACTGAACGCTTTTTCCGTCATCGAGGAAATAGGACTGCTTAACGTTTTCATCTTCGCTGTCGGACTTTTGTTCCGTGTAGACGATTTCATTTCGATAAATTGCTAAGAATTGACGAGAGTGTTTAGGTGCTATAGGTTTTTGAAGAATGATTTCTTCGACCCGGTCGCCTGCTAAATCAAGCACAAGGAGTTTCGTTTCCATAGGCTGATCGACACGATCAAGTTGAACATAGACCTTCATCGCCTGTTTATCGACGACACTTGCTTGTAAATCCATCCCCGTCTCAAATTTCGTATCATACTGAAATGTCTTCTCGAACATTTCCTCTGTCTTGAACGTAAACATCTTAAATTGCAGTTTATTGTGTTTAATCTGAATCGCATATTCCGATTGCTCATCCCCACTAACATTTGTTTCCATTTTCGTCGTGAACTCATAATATTTGTCTGGTAAATCCGTCACTCTATCCTTACGGAATAGTTGTCCGACGTAAGAGTTTGACTGTTTTTCGATGTCTCCATTTGCATTGGCATCATAAATCGTCGAACGCATTCCTTTCGTCTGTAAACGTAAATTAAAATTTTCTACTTGCGAAGATTTCCCACTGATGGTCTCGAGGGAAAAGTCTGCGCTTTTGATTGACAGTGTATAGCCGATGTAGCTTCCGATTGTTATGAAAATGATCAATCCATAGATCAGGAGTTGTCGATATCGCTTCATGAAGTCTCCTCCTTAAACGGATAGTCGCGTCTGGACTAGCCGCAGATTTTTGTATGACACATATAACGTTAATAGTACGACGTATCCGAAATAAAATTGCATATGCAGTTGACTCAGGTTGCTTGAAATAGCTGACAATGCTAAGCCTAAAATGATATAACCACCAATCAGCGCAATCCCGTGTAATCCGACGATCAAGAACGCTTTTCCTCTTCGAAACGATCGTTCAAGTAAAACTGTCATGAAAACGAACGAGATGACGATGAATGTCATCAGTAAGATGAATAAAATGTCAGTTGGGTACATCGTATAGAACAACTTCATGTAGAAGGAGTATTCGTTGATGCTGGCTGTGACCTGTTGAGCATCTGGCAACAGCCATAAGTAAAGATTGCGACTAAGTAACAGCAACACCCACTGAATTCCGATCAAACTCGTAACGACAAGTAAAAGTGCCGTCATTTTCGATGCAATAATCGCCCGACGTGACCCCGGTAACAATAGCAATCTGTAAATGTACTTCGTCTCGCCCATCCAGTCGCGATACCAAATCCAGAACGCGAACAAGAGAATCATCCCCATCGCTAAAACAATGATTGAATCGTAAAAATCCGTTGCCTGTGCGAATGTCAACGCACCACCTGCTTGTGCAATTGCGTCCATTTCTGAAATCTGATCGATCCGCATCGTTTTCTCGATCGTGCTTTGATAATCGTAAATCTGATAGAGCAGTGACGCGATTTCTGCGACGATCAATCCTGAAATCAACAACACCAGTAATTTCGTACTTCGTTTCAGTTCTTCATTCGTTAATAACAACCAGCGTTTCATCCTTGATATACCTCCCGCATCCGGTCCTGGACCGATTGATGATGACGGCCGCGTAACTCATCCGTCTCTTTGACTTCGACGATTTTCCCGTCCCGTAAGAACAACACTCGGTCAATCACCTGTTCGACCTCGGCAATTTCATGAGTCGTCATCAGGATGCTCCGTCCTTCCATGAACTCACTTGAGAAAATCCAGGCAATCTGTTCCTTCATGAAGAGATCGATTCCCGCGAGCGGTTCGTCGAGTAATATGTACGGTCGATCGAGGGCGAATCCTAAGACGAGATTGAACTTCGCCTTGTTCCCTTTTGATAAGTTCGCCATTTTATCCGTCGTAAACAGCTGGAACGTCTGCAGCAACCGTTCCGCTGTCTCTTGATTCCAATCCGGATAATGATCCGCCATATACGCGAGCGCTTGTCCGATCGTCATGTAGCTCGGCATCGTCTGGAGATCAGGCACGAACGCGATCTGGTCGCGCGACGTTTTGCCATTGACCGTCACTGTCCCGGCATCCACCGGAATCAGACCGAGTATCGCTTTTAAAATCGTCGACTTCCCTTCCCCGTTCAAGCCGATCAGACATGTCACTTCGTTTAGACCGACAGAGAACGTCACGTCACGTAAGACGTGCTTTTTTCGTCCGTATCGCTTTTGTAGCCCCTTCACTTCAAGCACTAGACTTTCCCTCCTTGATTATCACCATTGTATTAAGACAATAGTACATCTGCTAACTGTATGGTACATGCCATACAGTCTAGCGTCAACCTGTTTTTTCCTGCTATCATCCAGAAAATGAAAAGGAGCCGGACAAAAATGTCCGACTCCGCGAGTATTTTGATTTTGTTTCTACTTTTTATGACCGGAAGAAAGGAGAGCGATTTGTTCACTCGAAATCACTTCCCAGGAAAACGATTCGAGATGAACAAAAAAAGAGAGGACTCCCTGATGGACGCCCTCTCTGAACACGTGACTGGTGTTTCAATAAATATCAATCGTCGACTCCAGTGCCCGGCATGTCCGACGCACGGTCGGTAAGAAGTCGGTCCGTTTTGCGACACCGCCTTCAATCTGGACATGCTGAATGCCTTTCGTCCGCTGCATCGCTGTTAAGACGGTGACCAGCTCGATGAACCAATTCGAGATCAGTTCGACGACCTGTTCGTCAAAAGCGGCAGCGCCATACACATCATACCCGTTCTCGCAGAGATGGTTCGGGAAGCGGGCTTTGAACCGATGAATCAAAGTGTCCGTCGTCGGAATCAAAAATTCGTCGTAGATGACACGTTGTTCGGCATCAAGCGTTTGTTCTGTCACACCATCCATCATTAAATGTGGCTGATTGCCGATATTCAATGTCCAACTCGTCTTCTTTCGCTCGCCAGTGGAAGTGATCGTTCGCATGGTTTCATCCATCTCCTTTTGATGTGTAAGCGTTTACCTTCTCATTTTACCTGTCATTTGACTAGTTCTGCAACCGTCAACTTGACCAATTTAAAAGATGACTTCGCTTGACATTCAGTCTATCAAACTCAACGCTTTTTGACGATGTCAGGAATTAACATCGTCCTTATAGATGTAGACGGCGACGAGGTCGATCAAGACATGGATGACGATCAGCGGCCAGAGTGTCTCGATCGCTAGATACAAGTAGCCGAATCCCGCTCCGATCAGTCCTGTCACGAGAATCGCGAACCACCCTTGATAACGATGGGCAATCCCGAACAGGATGGCACCGATCCAGACGAAGCTGACTTCAGAGAACGGTAAAAATAATCCAAGCGTATGGAAGAGAAACCCGCGATAGATCAACTCTTCCGTCACCCCTGCCATCAGCGCGACCATCTGGAATCCGGTCCGCTCCTCTTTCGTTCGCGGCAGAATCAGTCGCTCCGCCTCACTTTGATAGAGCGGCAACAAACGTTTGCGAAACGCTGGAACGGTCGCTGTCAAAAGCAAGACGATACAGAGAAAGACGATCAGTCCGATCGTCGCGTACCAGATTGGTCCACTTGGGACAAAAAACGTCAAGCCGATTTCCGGTAACAGCGTACCGCTGACCAGCGTTCCACCGACGAGCAACAGACATAAGATACCGCTCGACTGGACCATCGAGGGGTAGAATTCCTTGCGAGGAACGATCGTCAAATCGACCGGACGGACCGCTGCGATGATTGAAAGGACGACGAGCAATCCGAGTAAAAAACCATTTACGAAGAGATACATGACTTCGACTCCTTTTTTGATTCCACACTCCCGTCACAGAAAGTGCTATTAGACCCTACTAAAATATGATACCATTCAGTGGAATCCTATACAGAGGAGAGAACAATATGCGAAAAGTTTTTCGAGTCAGCATCTTGTTCGTACTGTTCGCCCTCATCGTCAGTAGCTTCATCTACTGGCAAAATCGGGAACGTGTTCAAAATGAAATGTATCGTACGTATTATGGACAGCATGGCGTACCTGCCGAGAACATCGACATCTACGAACAAGCCGCGGCACGTTACGGCATCGACTGGAAGCTACTCGCCTCCATCCATCGCGTCGAGACGATCTTCTCAAACTCGTCAGCGATGCAATCGTCCGTTGGCGCCATCGGTCCGTTCCAATTCATGCCGAAAACATGGGTCGGTTGGGGATACGAAGGTGGCACGTCGCTCGGTGACATCGAGCATGACGGCATCGACGTGACGGATCCGGAAGCCATCGAGAAATATGGTGGTCTCGGAGTGGACGCGGACGGCGACGGGAAAGCCGATCCGACGAGTCTCGTCGACAGCGCCCACACGGCAGCGAAATACCTGAACCAACACGATGTTACGAAGACATCAGACCGAGACACGCTCGCGACAGCACTGTTTGAATACAATCGCAGTGAACAATATGTTTCTGACGTGCTCGCCCAATATGATCGTTACCAGCAACACGTCGAGGCGATCGATGCGAACGACCTCGACCTCAAGAAGAAGACACTCGCATTCTTCCTTCGCATCAGCTCACGTTTGACCAATTAAAAGGAGGCACCACCATGACACCAGCCGATTCTTCCGAACTCTTGATTGAGGAATCGTCGATCCGCGTCCAGACGACGTTTGATCGAGACAAGACGAAACGCTATTTACGCAGCTACATCTTTGACGACATCGCAGAAGGGACGCACGTCGCCGCTTTAATCTACACACCACGGACGACGGATGCCTTTCTCTCTGGAACGACGACACAACGTGCGTACAATTTGATGAAGAAGTATGTCAGTGACCCCGTCAAACAATATGACATCATCAGTTTGATGCCGGACCTGCTCGTCAGCGAGGATCTGCCGTTCGCGCAAGCGAGCTTCGATGAGATGAACTATGAATTCGTCGCGAAGACACTTGCTGAAGTCAAAGCAAAAAATGGCGTCGTCCTCTGTGGCTGGGGATCGCCTGGTCGCCTGATGCACCACCTGCCGGCATATGAGGAACTGTTTGAGCAGTATGCCGACATCCTCTATTGCTCCGGCATCACGAACAAAGGTGAACCGAACCATCTGCGCTTGACGATGGACGATAGCCCGATGATCACGTACAACGACATGAAACAAAAAGCGAAAAAATTGCGTCGTAAATGACACAATGGACCCTTCCATAACGGATAGGGTCTTTTTTTGAAACATTTCCCATCAGCTTCGCGTATAATCAAGGTCTACATACTACATAGCAAGGAAGGTCATACGATGCCATTTTGGGATAAAGAGTCACAAGAAGAAACGATGATTTCAGTCAAAGAAACAGACATTCAACGAATCGAGCAAGCCGTCAACGGTCGACTCCCCGTCCGTTACCTCGAACAAATCCAGGAACAAAACGGTGGTGCCCCAGAAGCTATGGCCGTGATGGTCGAGTTCAAGAATACATGGTCGGACGCAGAAAGCGGATTGCACCTCCCACTCCGCTCCATGACGTCATTGACATTCGAACGGTATCTGGACGAATTGTCGGTCCTCAGGGAATGGGATGTCGAGGGAAACGTCATGATGTTCGCGGAAGGAGAAGGGAGCTATTTTTGGTACTTCCACTTCACGGAAGCTGCTGAGCCGACTGTCTGGTGCCTCGATATTTCGGATGAGACGACCCATTTCGTCGCGGCGACCTATGACGAGTGGTTAACGAAGCTGAGTAGCGATGTTCCGGAAGTCGTCATGCCGGATGTCGTATTTCTGACGTTACCTGAAATCAAGGACATTCTCCGTGGAGATGACGAAAACGAAAAACTTCTCGCCTACTCCCACTGGATGATTCTCGATGAAGAACAGGAAGAACTGATCGAAGCGTTCATGACACTGATCGAACGAAACGACCAGCCTGATTTCCTCGACTCCTATGCGTATTACCTCATGGAAGTCTTGACGAACAACCCGGAGTTGTTAGAACAGAAACGAGATGACGTCACGACCTTGATCCTCAGTAAAGGTGACGATCTCGATGCAGAAGACTTGCTATCTTGGATGGATGAAGAGATAGACGAAGAGTTCTGACCTCAACCATAAAGCCAGTATTCCTCGTCCATACGGATGACGAATACTGGCTTTTTCGCATGCCTATTCAATCATTTAAGACAACATCAACTCAAGCAGGCAGTCGACGAGATCCTTCTCGAGTTCGAGTGCTTGCAACTGGTGCATCATGTTGACCGGGTCGAGCTTTTGTGACAGCAGACGGTACAAACGATCCTTCAAATCATAGCTGATTTCCGCTTGGTCGAGAAATCCATACAACCGGTCCATCTTATTCTCGTTCGTCGAGATCTCAACTTGGAGCGACAACGTGATCGTATCGGTCACTTCACCCAGTTCAACGCGAAGGGACTGCGTCGCATGATCATAGACGCCGGTGACACTCTCTCCGTCGCGCTGAACGTATCCTTCACGGACTCCACGTAAGATCAACGTAATCGAGCGGTTTTCGGGTAACAAGTCACGGTGTCCGGTTGGTGCCGCGATCGTCAACTCACGTGCTTCCCAGTCGAGCGCAAACGTCGTCTCAACGTTGACACCATCGCGGTGCGCGACACCCGTGCTATCGTCTTCGAACAACGTAAACCGGTTCGATGCTCCCGGGAAGACGACGACTTCGAGATCGTCCGGATTATGCAGGGCATTCGACTGTTCGAGATGACGACCGAGTGGAACAATCGCACCGGCTTTTGCGAGTACGCCTTGGTCTTCGAGATAACGGAACAGACGGATCTGCTTGCCGCCGCGGTATCGGTGCCCATTAAAGAAATCGAACCATTCCCCTTCCGGCAACCACGCTGTCGTCGCCGTCATGTGCAGTTTCCGGTGCATTGGTGTGACCATCGGCGCGACGATCAATTCCGTTCCGAAGTAGAACTGATTCGGAACGTTGTATGCTTGATCGTCTTCCGGATGCTCATAATACATCGGTGAGACGAGTGGCAAGCCGTCAAAGTGATTACGGGCATTCATCGTGTAGATGTACGGCACGAGTTGGTGTCGGAGTCGTAAATAGTTCTTCATGACGTTCGCCGCATCGGTCGAATAACGCCATGGTTCTTTCCCGTTGAAGATGCTCATCGTACTGTGCAGGCGCATGATCGGACTAAAGACACCGTACTGGAGCCAACGTGTCGATAACTCGTCATCTTTCTCCCCGCGTTGGTGACCCCCGATGTCATGGCTCCACCATCCATAACCGATGTTCGACGCCGTCGCCGTGAAATACGGCTGGAATTGGAGCGATGCCCAAGAGATGATCGTATCGCCTGAGAAACCAACCGGATAACGATGACTTCCGGGTCCCGCGTAACGCGAGAAGATCAACGGTCGATTACCATCGCGGGCAATATCAAGCGCGTGATAATGATTGAGCATCCAGAGCGGATCAAGCCCCTTCATCTTCGAGTTCGCGCCCTGCTGCCAGTCGATCCACCAGAAGTCGACGCCATCTGCCTCGTGCGGATGATGCAGCTTCGTAAAGTAGTTCTCGATGAACGTCCGGTCCGAGAAATCAAACGGGATCCGGACATCCGATTCGGGATCGACGCCCATCGCGACCGCCATCGCCTCGTAGGCTTCTTCAAACCCACGCACACCGTCCGCCGGGTGCAAGTTGAGCGTGACCATCCGGTCGTCGTCCTTCAACCATTGCAAGAATCCGCGTGGATCCGGGAATAGATCACGGTTCCACGTGTAGCCTGTCCAGCCACTTCCGTAGCGTTCCGGGATATCGGTGACGTGCCAGTCCATGTCGATGACACTGACCGAGAACGGAATGTCTTCCGTCTTGAAGCGTGTCATCAAATCCTTGTATTCCTTCTCACTATAACGCCAGTAGCGACTCCACCAGTTGCCGAGTACCTGACGTGGTAACATCGGCGTCGGTCCTGTCAGGTGGTAGAAGTCACGCAGTGCCTGTTTGTAGTCGTGACCGTATCCGAAGTAATAGATGTCATGCGTCCCGGAGCGTCGCGGTTCGACGAAGTGGTCTTCCGTCAGGACGAAGGCGTTCGAGTCGTCAATCGCCGCGTAACCTTGCCGGGAGAGAATCCCTTCTTCAAGTGGGATGACGCCGTCCGCATGGTCAAGCGTCCGTGCCGTTCCTTTTAACGTCCGGAGCGGTCCGCCGAACGTATAGCGGCTGTAGTAGGTACTGAAGTTCCCTAAGACATCGATATAGAGTGTGTTCGCAGCGAACGGTCCCTTCGTATAATGCAGATGGACGTGCTCGGTGATGATTTGCAATTCTTCCTCGTTTTCGACGATGCGGTAAGCAGGTACCGGAAAATCACGATTGAAGACCGTTTGGGTCGGTCGATCCTCGAACTGTCCATCCGCCGCGTACTCAAGTCGGATCATCCGACTCGTCAAGACCGTGAAACGGTAGACATCTCCTTGGATGATGGCGTCTGGTCGTGCTTGTGGTTTCATGTCGCGCGTGTAGAAATGGGATTCATCAATTGTTCGCATACGGGTTCGGGACTTGCGCCCCTTTCACTTCCTTCCAGGCTAAGTAGTGTGCAACCGATTACACATCTAGTGTATAAGAGTTCATGTTCCCACTTCAAGGAAGAATGAATCAAAAAAACGTCCCGCACCTGAAAATCGATGCGGGACGTTGCGTCATAATAGTGGTGAAATCAAGCGCGAGAGCGACTCAAAAATGCGGAAGCGAAGCGGACGTTTGACGTAATCGTTCGATGATAACTGAATCGACACATCGAAATCAGCGATGAAGTCACGCTCGAGCTGTTCCGTACTTTCTGTGTCGTACAAGAACGCCATCAGTTCATAGTTGAGGACAAAACTGCGAATATCCATATTCGCCGTTCCGACGGCACCGATCTTCCCGTCGACGAGAAACAGTTTCGCATGGATGAAGTGACGGTTATACGTATAAATCTTGACGCCGTCCTTCAAGAGTGGTCCGAAGTAAGACCGGGTCCCGTAATAAGACGTAAAACTATCGCCTTTACCCGGTGTCAGGATGCGAACGTCGAGTCCGGCACGTGCCGCGAGTCGGAGTAGCGTCATCGTCTCATTGTCCGGAATCAAGTACGGTGTCGCAATCCAGATCGAACGTTGCGCTGCGATGATCGCGGCAATCAACGCATTGCGAATCGCCGGGTCCTTTGAGGTCGGTCCGCTCGTGACGATTTGAATCGCCCCGTCTGACGCCACATCATGTTTCGGGAAGTACTGGTGGATTGACTCATCCCCCGCAAACGTCTCCCATGTGTCATCCGATTCGATTTGGGCATAGATCCAGTCGTCGAGGAACGTCGCTTGTAATTCTTTGACGGCACGTCCTTCGAGCCGCAAATGCGTATCACGCCAAAACCCGAACTTCTTACTCTTGCCGTCGTACTCATCCCCGACGTTCAATCCGCCGGTGAAGCCAACTTTTCCATCAACGACGACGATTTTCCGGTGATTGCGGAAGTTCGCCGTGAAGATGAACAAGGGACTCGAGATTGGATCATAGGCTGCGATATGCGCTCCAGCATCGCGTAGCGGGCGCAGGAAGTTCTCACCGAGCATATAGCTTCCAAGTCCGTCATACATGAACCGCACCGTTACTCCGGCTTCGAGTCGTTCCATCAACGCTTCACGGATTGCCTTGCCTGTCTCATCGTTCCGATAAATGTAGTACTGGATGTGGACATGATGCTGCGCTTGACGAATCGCGTCAAGAATCGATGGGAATGTCTCTTCACCGTTCGTCAGGATGTCACTTGCTGTATGAACGTCCACCCCGCCGCCACCGAAGTTACGAATCGTGTTCGCAAGCTTCAAGTGATTCGGTGGCAACTCACTGACAGCAAGCGACCGAACTGGACGAATCGCTTGCTTGAGCAATTTCCGTTCGTCATGCGAACGACGATTCCGACGGCGACGCCGTGGATTCCGACCGAACATCAACCAGATGATGACTCCGAGAATCGGTAAGAAAATCAGAACGAGGAACCAAGCGATCGTTGATTCTGCTGTCCGGTTTTCGATGAAAATGATCATGATGACGGCGAGCGGCACGACCGTCGCTGAAATCGTTAAGACATAAAATAAATAGCCGAGTTGATATAGTCCCCAAATGATGCCACCGGCGACTAAAAATACGAGTGCGAATTGTAAAATCCGGTTGCGCACAGATTTTCCTCCTTCAATTAACATACCTTCACTAGTATTCTTTCCCCATTCACTATGAAAATATAACAAAAAAGAGAAACCGCAGATACGGTTTCTCGAAAGATTGACCTCTTATAAAAATGTTTCTTCGTACATCTCGCGACCAGGAATTGGATCATTCAATGACGCCCAGTCCGTTTCGTCTGCTTGGACGAGACACGCATCGAATAGCGCTTCGAGCTTCTCTTGTTCTAGTCCGATGCCGATCAAGACGAGTTCGGTCCGTCGATCCTCATCTGATGCAAAACGACCAGCGTATTCCATGTTCGACGCATATCCTGCCTGATGGAACAGCAATGCCATCTCGGGACGTGTCGCAAGGAACAAGAATCCCTTCGCCCGGACGACTTCTTGCGGCCAGTCTTCGATCAAGGCAAGCAAACGCTCCGGGTGGAACGGCACGTCGCGCTTGTAGACGAACGAGCTGATCCCATACTCTTCCGTTTCCGGAATATGTTCTTCCGCATTCAACTCACGGATCCAACCAGCACTAGATGCCGCTTGTTCAAAATCAAATAGATCAACATCTAAGATGTCTGCCGGATCGACTTGACCATACGTCGTCTCGATCAAACGGGCAACTGGATTTAATGCCTTTAGATAACCGATGACGGTATGGCGCTCTTCCGGTGTCAGGCGATCGACTTTGTTCAAGACGATGATGTCCGCGAACTCGACTTGATCGACGAGTAGATCGACGACTTCGCGCACGTCTGTTTCATCGACTGCCTGTTTCCGTTCAATCAACGATTCACCGGACTCGAAGTCCTTCAGAAAACGATATCCATCGATGACCGTGACCATCGCGTTGATTTTCGTGACTTGTGATAAATCGATTGCACTGTCCGGATCTTCGTACGTGAAAGTCTGGGCGACCGGAATCGGTTCCGAGATACCACTCGATTCGATGACGATACCGTCAATATCTCCTTGGTCGACGAGGCGTTTGACTTCAAGCAAAAGATCATCGCGTAACGTGCAGCAAATGCAGCCGTTCGAAAGCGTGACGAACGACTCTTCCGTTCGCGAGAATCCGCCTTGCTCAATCAATGCCGCGTCAATGTTGACCTCACTCATGTCGTTGACGATGATTGCGAGGCGGCGCCCTTCGCGATTATGTAGTAAATGGTTCAATAGTGTCGTTTTACCGGATCCAAGATATCCAGATAAAACGGTGATCGATATCGGTTGCATCATCATTCATCTCCTAAAACGTAATCGTTACGCTTTATAGAGTAACCGACTTTTTACCTGACGTCAATCGTAATGATTTCGATTTATTTTGTTCCCTAAAAAAGCCGATAAGCATCGACTCAAGGAGTAGACCAGGCTGACTCCAAAAAAATGACGCATCTTCTCACGCCCTTTCCTCAGGTGAGACACAAGCCAGTTTTCCTGCTTCCTTCAAGCAGGAAAGCGGGTCTTGTTTGTCTCTGACAGCGCATAATGCGCTTTTTCCTGTAGGAGTGGCGTGTGACGCGTCATTCTTTGTAGATACTGGCTTTAGAGTCAGCTCCGTCAGATATTCCGAAGCACAAGAAAAGAAACTTTTTTTCGCTCGGAATCTCTTCTTAGGGAAATACAAGCAGGAGCGACCCTGCAACAAAGTGAAGCGGCGCGATGCTTGTCCCAGGAAAACGATTCGAGCGAAACGAAAAAGCGTAACCTTACTACTGACTTTGAATCGGTAAATCCCATGTTTCCCCGATCAAATCCGTGATCCGCTCCGCCGCCTCGTGCGAAAACCCGGCAATCGTGTAATGATTCGTATCCGTAATCACATGATACATCCCGTTCGGTAAACTGTCGGCGAACGCAGCGTGAGCCGCATTGATTTGTTCGGTCAATGCCGGGTTCAACCAACTTTCCGGCATGCCCCCTGCCCAGTTCGAAGCGGACAGGACGAGGACCGGCTGTGTCACGTCTTCAAGCAACGAAAGAATCATCTGATTGTTCTCTTCGACCGATTGCCATTCATCGAGCGTCCCCCGCCAATGCCCGGGTGCTGCAAAATGCCGCCACATCGGTAATTGATCAGCTTCCGGTAAGACACTGAACATCTTTTTGCCCAGATGGTCAGGAATCATCCAGGCGATCGGTCGGACGTGACTAAGGAAATAGAGGAATCGATTCCACTCCTCTTGTGTTCGTTCGTACCAGTTCGGTAATGCTGCGTCGACATCCGGATGCGACGGATCGAGCAAGACGATGCCGCGTGTCTCGTCTGCAAACAATCGTCCACTTGCGAGCGAGATATAGGCGCCGAGCGAGTGCCCGATGAAGACATACGGTCCTTCGACACGAAGCATCCGTAAGACGTCCGCCAACTCATCTGCTTGATGCGTAAAGAGTCGTTTGTTTTTACCACGACTCGACCGACCATACCCGAGACGTGAATATTCAAAGACCCGTCCCCGCTTCAACAATTCGGTCCGTAGCCAGCCCCACTGGTGTCGGTTCGACATCATCCCGTGGTCGAGGACGAATGTGACGTCCCCACTTCCTGTCAGCCGGGTATCAAAGCGACCGGCTGATGTTTCAACGATATATTCCATACACTACCCCTACTTCCATTCATTCAAATAACGAAATCTCTAGCTCGTACCCAAGGATGTTCAAGTAATCAAATAACTGGGATCGATGATGATAGAGATGCACGGCTGCTTCGATTGCCCAGCCGTTCATCGAGTCGGTAACGCCCCAGTACGTCGGACGGGTCGTAAATCCGGTCGTGACTTTCTTCTGATAGATAGAAAACGCACGATTGATTCGTTCATTTAACTGATCGCGCGGGACCGGTTCCGTATAAAACGCCTGCATCGCTTCAGCCGTCGCCCCTTCTGCCAGCATCAAATCGGCTTCGAGTAACACAGCGAGATGGACGGCGACTTCACCGACGGTCCGTTTCCCGGGGATTGGCCGCGCGTCCCAGTCCTGCACCTCGATCTTCTCAAACAACGCTTTCGCCGTCTTTACACCAACACCGACATGGCGAATGAGGGCATGTTCCCAGTCAGTCATGCGCATTCCCCCAAGCGATTGCGCGGTGTTCGAGTTCCTTGACGAACGCATCCTTGCCGGCGATATAGGCTTCGATATTAAGCGGATATGTCGCCGCTAATTGTTCCTTTAATGCTCCGTAAGCAGTGGCTTCTTCTGGATGCGCACGCAAATAGTCCCGAAAGACGAGATGACGCTTGATTTCTGGATTTCCCGCCGCATGGAGATGGATGTGATGCGTCCGTTCGTCGCCGCCTTTTCGATAATAGCGGCGTCCCGGCATCCCGAACTCACCCTTCGCTTCGTAACCGAGTGCTTCCATCTGTGCGTCGAACTGCTCGATTCCCTCGAGTGTATCGACGACGGGTAGGATGTCGATGATCGGCTTTGCTGCGAGTCCCGGAACTGATGTACTCCCCATATGATGAATCTGCTTAAGGCGTGCTCCGAACACCTCCCGTAAGTGGTCCGCTTCTCGTGAGTATTCACTCGCCCATTCTGATTGATACGGTAACACAATGACTTGTCGCATGGTCGTTTCCCCCTCTCAATTCAGTATGCCAGTTTTTGGGGTAAAACAAAACGACCATCCATTTTGGAGGTCGTTAATGTTAGAGAGTCGTTAATCCGTTAAATAATCATACAGTTTCGCAGGTCCACCAAGTCGAAGATCAGCGATGATATGCTGGGCATCGACGATCTTCCGAACAGGGAAGTCAGCGAGTGGTGCCATGACATGTTCGAATAACTGAAGTCGCGCCGGTCCACGGTATGCTTCTTTAATCTCAAGATCCGTGATTTGACTCCGCGTCAGCTCGGAGATGATCAACTCGCCTTGATAACCGCGATGCTGTTTGAGCATGAACTGCGGCGCACCGATGATCGATTGTGCTTCTTCGACCGCCATCGGAACATACTTGTATCCCATCGTCGCTTGGGCGACACGGAGTGAATGGTAGTCAAGCGTTCCAACGAGTACATCATTGTCGAGATAAAGCCGGGGTGAACCATACTTCTTCGGAAACGCAGCCACTTCACGACCAGAGGCGATCGCCGGCTGATTGTTGACATACATCGAGAGGTAAAACTCACCGACCTCTCCTTGATACCGAACCGGAATGACTTGCCCGCACTCGAGATAACTCCCAAGACCTGTGCTATCCGGCATGTTGATGATCTCAAACTTGATCTGATTACTCAGCACCTCGAGCGGTTCCGGAACGACTGCTTGTAACGCTTCGATGTCCGTCTCATAGATGATGTTCAAGTATTCCCGATTCCGAAAGAAGATATCGACCGCCGGAAAGACCGGTGCATTGATCGGTGTCGCGACGATATTTTTTACATCTTCCTGTCTCATCTGAATCCCTCCTTTATGCGTTTAACAATGCGGCAAAGCGTGCGACACTTGTTTCAAAATCTGGAACCGTCTTCGCTGCTTGCGCTTCTTCGACGATTTCTTGAATGAGTGAGTTGAACGACGTTTTGATATTGTACGTGTTGCCGTACATCGTGACGATCCCATTAATGAAACGAATTTCGGTCGGTTGCCCTTTTTGTAAGTCCTGCAACATGCTCGCTTCTAAGTCACGCGACCCGTGCATCAATTGTGGCACGGTGATCAGTTTTTCATCGATATCGTCTAGTGTTGCGTAGGCTGCCGGCTCAAACGTACTCATCGGCGCGAATGTGATGCCGTGGGCGTGACCGACTTCAACGACTTCCTGCATCGTATGGATTGCTGCCCGTAACAAGACCGGATGATCAAGAACGTCGCCGTACGTACCGTTACACGCAGCGGATAACCCACTGAACGTACTATTGATGACGAGTTTTGACCATTTCGTTCCCGGTAGATTATCAGAGATTTCCGTCCCACCGATGTGATCAAGGATTTCCTTCAAGTGAATGATCCGGTCCGTCTTCTTACCGTCCAGTTCACCGATTTGCATCGCATACGTCTTGAAGTGCTCGTAATCCGATGTCAGACGTGACTCGCCTGGTCCGACGTATGTCGCTCCGAACTCGACGGATCCCGCGATGATACGTTCGCGTGGAATCTGTTGTTGAATGAATTCTTCCGGTACACCGTTTTGCAAGGAGACGAGAATACCGTCTTCCTTCAAGATCGTCCGGACTTTCGCCAGGACCGGTTCATTGTAGACCTGCTTCGTTAGCAACAATACGATATCGTACATCTCCGTGATGTCATCCGGATGCATCGCATGGACGGCTTGCGTCAAATCTGGTCCAATGACATGCGCGCCTGTTGTGTTTAGCGCTTCGATATGTGCGCGATTCGTATCAATCAAATCGACATCCTCATACTGTTGACTTAAATAAGCTCCCATGATGGTTCCTAGTGATCCTGCTCCGTAAATTCCGATTTTCATTTCTATCACCTCTAGTATTTACGATATACTGGTTTTATCATAAACAGAAATATATATATTTATATATTTTAATAACCTGTAGATTATGTCAGGAGGATATCATGGAACTCTTACATTTGAATTATTTTCGTCACGTCGCGGAGGAATTGAACGTGACGCGTGCTGCCGAACGATTATTCATCAGTCAGCCCGCCCTCAGTGCGACGATCAAAAAACTGGAGCGTGAATTGAACACGACGTTGTTTCATCGAAAAGGCAGAATGATCAGCTTGACCGATAATGGACGACTTCTACTGCAGTCAGTCGAAAAAATTGAACACGAGCTGACACGGGTCCAGGAACGCATGGCGCGAAATGATGCCTCTACCGAAACGCCACTTAGTCTTGCCAGTTCGCATGGTCGCTTCATCCAATTGATTCTACGAGAATTTCTCCTGCCGCAGACGGCACCCTTGTTCAATTCGGACATCCTCTCAAATCGCGACATTTTAAGCGGCTTGCTCCATCAAGAATTCCATTTCTCGATTAGCTTCATGGAACTCAAGCATCCGCTCATTACGAGCGAACCGATCGTGGAAGAGGATATCGTCATCACCTATCCTGCTTCTTATTCAGAGAAAGAAGCGATTACGACGCTCTATACGGATGCAACGGAGACTGCCTTTTTGTTTCCCTCCCACAATAAGGACTACAACCGCTTCATCCAATTGAAGATGGCGGAACTAAACATCTATGCCGATACCTCGCACTATATTGATGACGTCTCACTGCAACTCGCCTTACGCCAGCAACGGTATTTCAGCTTCGTTCCCGTCTCCGTCTGCCGCGAGATGGGACTTCCCTTCATCACAGACGATGCGTTTACCATTACGTCACGACTCTATATGTCGCACGCGACGGATCAATTGACGGTCGAGCAAGCAACCATCTACGAACGCATTAAACGATTTCTGCTCTCACAACGCACATATCTAGCCAAATAGAAACGGATGCCTGCATATGCAGACATCCGTGTGACATATTACTTCGTGATGAAGTAGCGTGACTGATCGAGATGATCTTTCGCTGTATAGATGTTGAGTTTGTACGAGCCGTTCGTCAATGCCTTACGCATCTTCAAGACATAGTTCCCGTGCTGATCCGCCACGTCTTGAGCGATCAATTGATAACCAGCTTCTGTTTTTTGGTAGAGTCGGACGATTTGTCGTTTTTCGACTTTACCTGTCAACGTCTTTTTGCCTGACCATTTTTTGACCGGATACGTGTTCTTGATCGCGAACGACGCCTTTTTCGTGATCTTATTCGAGATGTCTGTCGACTTGACCGTGTACGTACCTGTCGTTAGACCGTTCTTGACCGCAATCTTGAAGCCGCTTGCCGTCGTTTTCGCTTTCGCGATCTTCGTTGATCCTTTATAGAGCGTCACGTCAAGACCTTCCGTTGCTTTGCCGCGGAGGACCGTTGAACCGTAGACTGCTGACTTTTTATCGATTGCTGGTGTCGCAACGACACCTGTGCCGACTGTGACGTTCGTTTCTGTCTTCATGAAGCTGAGTTCAGAGACGATCGTCAACTTGTCACGCAATTTGAGCGGGCGTGTTCCGACTTCGTATTGACCCGCTTCGTTTGCTGTTGCTGTTCCAAGCACTTTATCGCCAAGTTTGACTGTGACTTTCGCACCCGGAACGGCTAGACCAGTAACGACTTTTGCACCCGGTTTAACTGCTTTTGCCGAGACCGTGAAGTCTTTCATCGGCACGTTCATGTTGAATTTAAGGAAGGTTCCTGTCTCACCTGGACGTGTTTCACCTGTGTTCGTGATTCCTTCATACCGCTTGACGTACGGTGCAGCTGCAACCGCTGAATCAAAGCTGACCGTCGTCGGTTTGCTTGCGACGAGTGACCAGTTGTCATCGGCTTTATAATCAACCGGTTGTTTCGCTTTGATGAAGTCCGAAATGACATTACGTGTTTCGTAGGCTGATTTGTAGACGATATTCTTTCCGCCACCAAGACCTGGGAACGTCGCACTGCCTGCGCGGTAGTTGTTCGTCGCGACAAGGAATTCTTGATCGTCTGCGATCGCTTTACCTTGATACTTGATATTTTGGACGCGATTTGCGTCTTTATTGACAACGACACCGTTAAAGTCGAACTTCGCTGGTTTCGTGATGTCGATTTCATACGTCAATCCATCGAGGATATCAAAGTTATAGCTACGGAATTCTTTGTTCAACAAGTTCGTTTGCTCACCGCCGACTTGGTTGAACTGACCAGCTGACATCTCGAGCCAGTCTTTGACGTCAGCCCCTGTTACTTTGACGACTTCGAGTGTATTCGGGTAAACATAGAGATCGGCGACGTTCTTGAGTGCGATTGGTCCTTTTTTGATCAACGTGTAATCGGATGCGTTGACCTGGTTACGACCACCTGTCTTGAATGGTGCACCAGCAGACAACAACGGGAGATCTTTATATTTCGCAAGATCGGCATTTTCTTTAAGTTGTTTCTCGACATACCATTTCTGAGCGTTCGTTACGAACTGAACTGAATCATCGTCTTGCGCGAGAGCGAAGAAGCTCTGGATATCATCATTGATCGTCCCGACTTCTTGACGAATGTAAGCGAGCGTTCCTTCATGTGCTTTTTCGATCAATTTGACAGCACCGGCATCTGCTGTCGTGTCTTTCGTCACGTCCGCTAGTTTAGCGCCAGACGTATCAACGACCCATTTCCCGTCGACTTGCTTCAACTCAAGATCGATGACACCGACGTTTTTCCCTTGTGTGTTTGCCATGACGACCGGCTTGCCATTGATCAGACCGTTCGTTGCATCAACGTTCGGCAGTTTGTTAAACGCTGAATCGGCTGCTGGGAACTTCCCGTGCTGATGACCTGTCATCAAGACATCAATGTCTGCGACTTTCGTCAACGCGTAGCCGACGTTCTCATCGCCATCTTTTTGATCCGTCGTATCCCCGATACCTGTGTGTGCGAGTGCAACGACGACGTCTGCGCCAGCATCTTTTAATTTTTTCGCTGTTGCTTTAGCAGTCGGGATGATATCTTCAGCCGTGACTTTCCCCGTCAGGTTCCCCGCATCCCATGCCATGATTTGTGGCGTGACGACTCCGAACACACCCACCTTGACTGTTTTCATGTCACCGTTCTGGTCCTTGACTTGACGTTCGATGATTTGATAGTCTTTTCCATCTTTGTTGTAGTCCGCGACGATCGGCTTTTTCGTGACTGCATCCAATACGTTCGAGTTGACGAACTTGATTGAACCGCTCGAAGCACTCATCGCTGACTTGAGGAAATCAAGACCGAAGTTGAATTCATGGTTTCCGAGCGTGACTGCATCATAACCGAGGTATTCCATCAATTCGTACATCGGATGTTTGCCTTTGTTTCCTTTGTCATACTGATTCTTGACGTAATCACCGAATGGCGTTCCTTGAAGTGTATCCCCGTTATCGAATAAGAAACTGTTCGTTGCGCCCACTTCAGTTTGTTGCTGTTTAATGACCGTAGCCGCTTTGACGAGACCAATCGTTTCGTCCTGCGCATCCTTGAAGTAATCGTAGTTCATTGAGTTCGTATGTAAATCCGTTGTTTCTAGGAAGCGTAACTTGACGACACTGTTGTCGGCAGCAAGTGTCTTGACTTGAACGACTGGTACGAGCATCGGTGCGATCAATGTCGACGCGATGACGAGTTTCGTTGCTTTTTTCATATGGATTTTCCCCCCAGGATGTTTTGACTGCTTCATTAATTTAGCATGGTTCGATTATAGCTAATAGTCCTTTCAAATAGGTCGGACATCCGTCTTATTTAACCTACTTAACTAATTCCAAATACTGGCTTAACATTGTTGATTTTACCTTTACAAACCAAGTTTACATGGTAAAAAAAGGAGATGATGCAAATGAGATGAACCACGCAAAAAAACGATACATTTCAGGACATAAACCTGAAAACGTATCGTTTATGCTTGATGTAGAACGTAACTGTTCCTTCTCGACTCCTACAGGCAAAGAAAGCATGTTTTTCGCTTTCGTCAGGGTCAGGTGAAACTCGATAGACGAAACGATACCGCGGATTACCTCCCGCATGTGGAAAGCGGCAATGACAGCAACGTTCGTCGTCCCCATTCAGGGTACATCTCCTAGTGGAGGAGCTTCATCACTCCACGTCCCTTAAACCGCTTTGTCTGGCTTGCGTCTTACGACATAACCAAGAATTCCACCAAGTAACGCAAGCCCTGCGGCGTATAGTACTGTCCAGCCTGCCGTCTGTTGAGCGAACTCGAATAAGACGTCACTGCGCCATTTCATTGCGAACTGAACGTACGAAGCTTGACTGACGATGAAGCTGATGACACCGATCGCGATCGCAAAGACGAACGGATCGATGATCGATTTGAAGCTTCGGATACTACAGACGAAGTAGATCGCAAACGTTACAAGCAACAACACCCAATACGCACTCTCACTGGAGACATTCGGTGGCGTCGCTCCTGCCGATTCCGCATCAATCACTTGAATCGTCTGCCGCGCGACGCCGTAATCAACAGGATTGAGCTTCAATTGTGTTGCTGACAAATCAGGACGTTCTCCACCGAGTAACGTCAACAATTGTTCTGTCACCCGGTCCGTGTCGATCCCATCGACGACTTTTTGGATCGAGTCATTGAGCTGATCCGTTGAGGTCTCCCCGTTCAACATCGAGACGGGGATTTCCGCATTCGCTCCAAGGACGTCTGCTTGATACACGACTTGACCGCCGTGGATCCAGTCGTACATCCCGCCACTTCCGGCGTTCAGACTCGCGACGGTGAGTGCCGTCCGTAGTGAAGAATCGCCGTCATATTCCGCTTCGTCCTGTACCGTAAAGACGAGTTGAAGCGTACTTGCGAGCATCAAAATCAGTAAGCTGGCACGTCCAGCAGCTGTCAGACCGGATAACTTTTGCGGGAAGAACGCCATCCAACCAAGCAAACTGACGACGAGAAGCGGTAAGATGCCACTCATCGCATAGCCGTCTTGTAACGAGAGGAATGGCACGTCGTTTCCGCGTCCGGCAAGGACGAACCAGATGATCCCGACGGTTAAGAAGAAACTAACCAATCGAATCGTCCACCCAAGACGACTTGCCTTAATCCGTAATACTAAAAATAACAGGACAATCAAACCGATGCCAAAAACGGAATAGAGTAACGTGCCGTAAGAGACATCAAACGTAAGTGGTGCAAGAACTTGCTTTAAGTCAATCCCAAACAACGATAAGACGTCGCCGGCAGAACTCGCATCGAGCACCTGATTGATGATCCCTTCCCGGACCGCGCTCGGCATCGTGATCGATAGCCCACCGACGAACAGAAGTATCAATGACACCGTGATGTCTGCATCTTTCCAGGAGACGTCCGCCTGTTGCATCTGCGTCACAAGATCCTGATAGTCTGAGGATGAGGTGATTTGTGAAGTCAAAAATGCCATCACACCATAGATGACACCGAAAAAGATGAGACCGATGAGGACGCCAAACAGGACATCCCAGACGGAAAACCGTCGTTGTTTCCTTTCTTGCCTTGACTCCATCCCATTTCCTCCTTTTAATGTCTGATGTTTGAATATTCCTGCTACAGCGAAACCAAAAACATCAATTTCATTCAACAGCCATTATATCCCACCTTTTCTCTGACTGTCTCCACTGATTTCCAAAATAAAAACCGACTTCTCACAGTGAGAAGCCGGTTGAACGATCAGGTGCCATGGTATTTTTTTCTCTATTAGATGCCTTCGTATGCTTGTTCCATGATCGTCCGTAACTCAGCGACAAGCGGCATCTTCGGATTCGCCGTCGTACATTGATCCTCGAAGGCATCGACTGCCATCTTATCGAGTTTTGCCTCGAAGTCTGCTTTTTGAATGCCTTGCGCCTTGAATGACATCTTGATGTTGAGACGTTGTCCAAGATCAGCAACGGCTTGGATGAGGGATTCGACCCCTTGCTCCGTCGTTGCTGCCGGAAGACCGAGGTAGCGTGCGATGTCGGCATACCGTTCATCCGCAACGAATGATTCGTATTTCGGGAATGCTGCTAGTTTCGTTGGACGTGATGCGTTATAGCGAATGACGTGTGGCATCAGGATCGCGTTCGTCCGTCCGTGTGGCGTATGGAACTCGCCACCGATTTTGTGCGCGATCGAGTGGTTGATGCCGAGGAAGGCGTTCGCGAATGCCATCCCTGCCATCGTTGACGCATTGTGCACTTTTTCGCGTGCTTCAGCGTCTGATCCGTTAGCATATGCTCGTGGCAAGTAGTCGAAGATCATCTTGATTGCTTTGAGTGCCAGTCCATCCGTGTAGTCGTTCGCAAGCACCGAGACGTATGCTTCTGTCGCATGCGTCAAGACATCCATTCCGGTATCAGCAGTGATTGAAGCTGGGACGGTCATGACGAATTCTGGATCAACGATTGCGACGTCTGGTGTCAATGCATAGTCAGCAATCGGGTATTTGACGTTTTTCTCTTTATCCGTGATGACGGTAAACGGTGTTACTTCTGAACCCGTACCAGAAGTCGTCGGAATCGCGACGAACTTCGCTTGACGACCGAGTGTCGGGAATTGATACGCCCGTTTGCGGATATCGAGGAATTTTTGACGTAAGTTTGAGAACGTTTCGTTCGGTTGTTCATAGAAGAGCCACATTCCTTTTGCAGCATCCATCGCTGAACCACCACCGAGGGCGATAATCAAGTCAGGCTTGAAATCACGCATCGCTTGAGCACCTGTCTGAACAGTCGTCACCGATGGATCTGGTTCGACTTGGTCGAAGATCCGGTAACTGACGGACTGTGGTAAGTTTTGAATTACTTTATCGGCATACCCGAACTGTACCATCGTTGGATCCGTCACGATCATGACACGTGAGACGTCAGTCATCGACCGCAAGTACTGAACGGAGTTCTTTTCGAAGTAGATTTTTTCAGGGACCTTGAACCATTGCATGTTCACGCGTCGTCTCGCCACCTTTTTGACGTTGAGTAAGTGCTTCGCTGTCACGTTTTCAGAAACAGAGTTTTTCCCGTATGATCCACAACCGAGTGTCAGTGATGGTGTCAACTCGTTGTACAGATCACCGATTCCGCCATGAGCAGATGGGCTGTTGACGAGGATCCGGCAGGCTTTCATGCGGAGTCCGAACGCTGTCATCAAGTCATCGTTCGTCGTATGAATGACGGCTGTATGACCGAGACCACCGATTTCAAGCATCTGTTCGGCAATCGTAAACGCTTCTTCGGTTGAAGCGACGCGGTACGCACCGAGGACGGGACTGAGTTTTTCATGAGACAGTGGTTCTGCTGCTCCGACGTGCTCGAGTTCCGCGACGAGCATGACCGTTGTTTCCGGAACATCGATTCCGGCTTTTTCTGCGATCCATGTCGCAGGTTTCCCGACGATGTCCGCGTTGACGGCACACGTATCGGTTTTGATGACGAGTGATTCGAGGCGTTGTTTTTCTTCCGGTGTACAGAAGTAACAACCGAGTGCTTCCATTTCCGCACGAACCGTCGCATAAATCTCTTGGTCGACGATGACGGCTTGCTCAGACGCACAAATCATCCCGTTATCAAACGTTTTTGAAAGAACAAGATCGCTGACTGCCCGTTTGACTTTCGCAGACTGTTCGATGTAACACGGAACGTTCCCTGGTCCAACACCAAGTGCCGGTTTACCTGTTGAATACGCCGATTTGACCATTCCTGCTCCACCTGTCGCAAGGACCATGGCGATTTTTTCATGGTTCATCAAGACTTTCGTTGCTTCAAGTGATGGTTCTTCGACCCATTGAATACAGTCTTTCGGTGCTCCTGCTTTGATGGCTGCGTCGCGGAGTGTTTTCGCTGCTTCAACGGAACAACGTTGTGCCGATGGGTGGAACGCGAAGACGATCGGGTTGCGCGTCTTGATCGCAATCAATGCTTTGAACATCGTCGTTGATGTCGGGTTCGTGACCGGTGTGACACCACAGACGACACCGACGGGTTCAGCGATATATGTGATGCCGTTTTGGACATCTTCTTCTAAAATCCCGACCGTTTTTTCATGACGTAGACTGTTGTAGATGTATTCTGTCGCAAACATGTTTTTAATCATCTTATCTTCAAAGACACCGCGTCCCGTCTCTTCTGACGCGAGACGAGCGAGTTCGACGTGCCGTTCAAGTCCGGCAAGTGCCATATCCCGGACGATCGTGTCGATTTTTTCTTGATCGAATGTCAGTAATTCTTGTAATGCGCGTTGCCCTTTTTCAACGATTTGTCCAACTGCTTGTTCGACCGGCGTTGCCGTCGATTTTGTTTTTTCTTTCACAGCCATGAGTGGTTTCCTCCCTGTCGTGGAACGAATCTGAGTTTGATTTGCTAACCATTATGTCAGGAATGCCAAGCTGTTTTTCAATAGTTTGTGCTTTCCTTCACAAATCAATCATAACCCCTTTTTCCTGTTTTGTGCATGACCATCCTGTGAATTCCATCACACCTTTGATAGCGTTTACAACTGTTGTGAATTCCTCTTTTTCATCGTTTTGCTTCATGTACATAGATGTGTGCGATTTGTCACACCTCGCATTTTCGTGACTTGATAGCCGTTTCATCATCTTGTATTCTGATATGGGGTACATATTAAGAGCTACCACTAAAGGAGGACACTTGAATGTCAGTTGTACAGGAAATGCTAGCCTTCAACGAGCGATTCGTCGCCGAAAAACAGTATGAACAGTTCGTCTCGGATAAGTTCCCAGACAAAAAGGTCGTCATCCTGACGTGTATGGATGCCCGCTTGACGGAGCTCCTCCCACACGCACTTGGTCTTAAGAACGGGGATGCGAAGATCATCAAAAATGCCGGTGCTATCCTATCGCACCCATTCGGTTCCGTCATGCGCTCGATTCTCGTCGCGTTGTATGCTCTTGGTGCTGAAGAAGTCGTCGTCATCGGTCACCACGACTGCGGCATGAGCACGATTGATCCTAACCACATGATCAACGAGATGAAGGATCGGGGCATCGACCAACAGATTCTTCACACGCTCGAAGTATCTGGCGTTGATTTGAATCAATGGTTGCGTGGTTTCACGTCAGTTCAAGAAAGCGTCGCTCACTCGGTCAGCCTCGTGAAGAACCACCCATTACTACCACCTGGGACGAACGTTCACGGACTCGTCATCGATCCAGGGACTGGTAAGCTCGACGTCGTCGATTGCTGATCACTCTCTATAGAAGAAACGCAAATAGATTCGGATATTCTACTCCGTCTTAATTTAAAAATAACGTGCCATATTTTCTCGTAACGGAGAAGGATGGCACGTTTTTTGTATGAGTCATTTTCAGTGATCAAAACGCTTCTCACTTCATGCTTCGGGGTATAACAGAATGTAACTTCTTGTGGAGAGCTAAAAAGCGTATCATTCATCTTTTGATTACGAGGTCAGACTTTTACTCTTGACAGCATTCCAACATGGCTGTAAGATACTTTAGTATAGTACAGTGATAACAAAAGAAAGTGTGGTTTTACTGAATGATAAACGCCGTATTGTTTGCCGTCTTTTTACTATTTATTTTAGCGATCTTCCGCGTCCACATCGTGCTCGCGATGGTCATCAGTGCGTTTGCCGGTGGTCTTGTCGGTGGTCTTGACCTGACTGCGACGACAAAAGCATTCTCCGGTGGTCTTGGTGACGGAGCAGAAATCGCCCTTAGCTACGCGATGCTCGGTGCATTTGCCGTCGCCCTCTCGAAAACAGGTTTACCGGATGCACTTGCTCACTCTTTGATTGCGCGTTCGCGTGGTAACGCAAGTGCCGCTTCCGTCAAAAAATTAAAAGGATTCATCTTGTTCGCGATTCTCTTGCTTGCGATCAGTTCACAAAACGTGTTGCCGATCCACATCGCATTCATTCCAATCATCATTCCGCCGTTGCTCGGTCTCTTTTCTCAGCTTAAGATCGATCGACGCCGGATAGCGATCATCATGACGTTCGGTCTTGTGACACCGTACATGTTCTTACCGGTTGGATTCGGAGACATTTACCTCAATCAGATTTTGCTGAAGAACCTGAAGGCAAATGGTCTCGATACTGCTGGAGCTTCCGTCATCGAAGCAATGGCGATTCCAGCACTCGGAATGGTCGTTGGTCTCTTGATCGGTTTGTACACCTACCGGAAAGAGCGGACGTATGAGATTCGCGACATCGCACCGGACGATTATGAAATTCCGGTCATCACGAAAACGAAGCTTGTCTTAAGTGGAGTCGTCGTCATCGCGACCTTGATCGTACAACTACAGACCGGATCAATGATTCTCGCTGCGACGACGGGGTTGATTCTCTTCTTGCTGCTTCGTCTCGTTCGCTTCAGTGAAGCCGATGACGTCATTACACGCGGTATGCGCATGATGTCATTCATCGGTTTCGTCATGATTTCAGCGAACGGTTTCTCAAACGTCTTGCGTAAGACGGGCGATATCGAGCCACTCGTCGAGAATTCGAAAGCGTTGATGGGCGATTCACAACTCGTTGCCGCCTTCGTCATGCTCTTGATTGGTCTTCTCGTCACGATGGGGATCGGCTCGAGTTTCTCGACCGTTCCGATCATCGCTGCCATCTTCGTTCCACTTTGTATCCAGTACGGATTCAGCTTAGAAGCGACGATTGCCATCATCGGAACATCCGGTGCTCTCGGTGACGCGGGTAGCCCGGCGTCTGACTCGACACTCGGACCAACGAGTGGTTTGAATGCTGATGGTCAGCACGATCACATGCGAGAAACGGTCATTCCGACGTTCCTGCACTACAATATTCCATTACTCATCTTCGGTACGATCGCTGCGGTTGTATTATAAAAACAAGACGGATTCGCTGTCATCGCGGATCCGTCTTTTAAATTGTCTCCGTTTTTTTCCTTTTCATTTCGTCCTCGGTTCTCTAAAATAAAGGAATGAACTGATACAAAGGAGTTGTCTAACGTGTTATCTCAAGTCGTCAACCAGATTTTGCTTTCGCTTGCCGATCTCGGATATTTCGGCATCGCCCTCGGGTTGATGATTGAAATCATACCGAGTGAAATCGTCCTCTCTTACGGTGGATTCATGATTTCCCAAGGAACGATCGGCTGGCCGCTCGCCATCGTCGCTGCCGTCATCGGTGGATTATTCTCGCAATTATTCTTATATTGGTTCGCTCGCTACGGCGGTCGTCCCCTTATTCTGAAATATGGAAAGTATGTTTTGATCTCAGAGCATCACTTGGATTTAGCCGAGCGTTGGTTCTTAAAGTACGGACAAGGCGTCATCTTTGGCGCCCGTTTCATCCCGGTCGTCCGTCATGCCATCTCGATTCCGGCAGGTCTTGCCAAGATGGATCAAACGAAGTTTTCTCTTTATACGGTGCTTGCGATCATTCCGTGGTCGATCTTGTTCCTGTATCTTGGTGAAACGCTCGGAACGAACTGGCGCTCGATCAAGGAAGTCGCTGCACCGTACACGAACGGTGTCCTAATCGCTGCCGTCGTCTTGATCATCTTCTATGTCATCTACAAACGCCGTCAACGAACGGTTTGAACAACTAGCAGTCTGTCTGACGACGGACTGTTTTTTTAAACAAACAGGAGGTCCCGCCATGCTCACATCCCCACTTGCTCATTTTCCGTTACGTCGTTTGACTGCATCCTATCGGGCGGGTCATCCTGTCGCGACCGGGATCACCGTCGACGGACATATTTTAATCGTCGAAGAAACCCTCGACGAAGCACGCAATGAACACGTCCTTTCCATTCATCAATTGAAGGATGATTGGCGTAAGACGACGATCGTTAAAAAAAGCGAAATTGATTTTTCGCTCGTCGATCGATTTCCGGATGGACGTTTGTTACTCGTCGCTTCCCGTTGCGATGATGACGTAGACGGAACGTGGTTGCCGAATGCCTTTATTTATGATGTTCAGGGAAATCTAGTCAATCAATTTTGTTTAGATGATGGGATTCAAAACATGCAAATCGATGAACGAGGGTGGATTTGGGTCAGTTATTTTGACGAAGGTGTCTATGCTGACGCCGTAACCAGTTCAAATGGTGCCTTTGGTCTCGTCGCTTTTGACGATACGGGCGAAGTAAAATATAAAAACCGTCAATACCCGATTGATGATTGTTACGCCTTAAACGTCTGTTCATCAAAAGAAATCTGGTTCTTCTACTACTCTGATTACCGTTTCATTTGTATCGATCAAGAGGAAGATCTCGTCTGTGAGGCACCTACGATCGCCTTTTCTCAGTTCGCTCGGTACGACAATTTTCTGCTTGCCGCAAATTCTGATGAAGCACATTTACTCGAACGGAAAGGTACGCTCTTTGAAAGTGTTCGTTCGATTCGATTCATGACAGAACAGGGAAATACCCTGTCAGGTGACCTTACAATGCGTAATGACTTGATCGTACTAGCGACCTCGGAACACCTATATTTCGGGAGACTCGGCCAGCGACTTGTCTCTCTCTTAGCAGGCAAATGAAAGCCATTACACAGTTGTTTCATAATCTTTTTACTTTTGAAAACCTCTAACCCAAATTTTCAAAAAGACTAGCGAGTTCTATCTGAGGATAGTATACTCAGCGTTATAGTTATTCGGACAAATTGTCTGAACATTATGACGTCACAGAATTTTTTTGGGGGAAATGATGAGTTCGAATTTGAAACGAGATTTAACAGCACGACAGGTACAAATGATTGCACTCGGAGGAACGATCGGGGTCGGTCTTTTCCTTGGGGCATCAAGTACGATTGCTTGGACGGGACCATCCGTCTTACTCGCGTACATGCTAGCAGGAGTCTTTATCTTTTTCATCATGCGGGCACTTGGTGAGATGGTCTACACCCATCCTCACAGTGGTTCGTACGCAAAGTTCGCAAACGACTATATCCATCCAGCAGCTGGTTTCTTGACAGCAAGCAGTAATATCTTCAACTGGGTCGTCGTCGGGATGAGTGAAGTCATCGCTGTCGGAACCTATCTACGCTTCTGGTGGCCGGAGCTACCGACTTGGATTCCAGGCGTCGTCGTCATCATTCTCTTGACGCTCGCGAACCTCGCTTCCGTCAAGATGTTCGGTGAACTCGAGTTCTGGTTCGCCTCAATCAAAGTAATAACGATTCTTCTGATGATCGTCGCCGGATTCGGAATCATCTTCTTTGGTCTAGGGAATGACGGAAACCCGGTCGGCTTCTCGAATCTTTGGGCGAACGGTGGATTCTTCACGAATGGTTTCACCGGCTTCTTCTTTGCGCTCTCGATCGTTTTCGCCTCTTACATCGGTGTTGAGTTGATCGGCGTGACAGCTGGAGAAACGAAAGATCCAGAAAAGAACATCACGAAGGCAATCAATGGTGTCGTCTGGCGAATTTTGATTTTCTACGTCGGATCCATCTTCATCATCGTCACGGTGTATCCATGGAATGAGTTGTCGGATCTCGGCAGTCCGTTCGTTGCGACATTCGCCAAGGTCGGTGTCACGATTGCTGCCGGTATCATCAACTTCGTCGTCATCACGGCCGCTTTATCCGGTTGTAACTCCGGGATCTTCAGCGCAAGCCGGATGATTTATGCATTGGCTGAAAAAGGACAAGTGCCGTCCTTCTTCTTAAAGATCAACAAACGCGGCATTCCATTCTACACGGTCTTCGCGATTTCAATCGGGATTTTCTTCGGTGTCATTCTTGACATCACCTTGCCACTCGTTCTCGGAAAGGATACGAACATCTTCGTGTATGTCTACAGTGCTTCGGTACTACCAGGGATGGTACCGTGGTTCGCGATTTTAATCAGTCATATCCGGTATCGTAAACTCGAAAGTGAACGGACAGCCTCACATCCTTTCAAGATGCCCGGTGCGCCGGTGACGAACTATCTGTCGATCGTCGCGCTGGTGACAGTGCTCGTCGGGATGTTGTTCAACGATGAGACACGCGTCTCGATCTTAATCGGAGTCGCTTTCTTGATCTTAAGTACGGTCTATTACATCGTAAAAGTACCGAAAATCGAAAAATAAACGTCTGTCTCTCCTCTCATAACCGCATGAGAGGAGTTTTTTGATGGAGATGATTTTCTATATTGACATTGAATAATATTCATGATAGATATTTTTCACGAACGCTTAAACCCTTAAGACGTCGTAACATTCTTGATTTCAATGCATAAAGCCGTATTTCATCTACTATTTTTCTAATAAATAGATAAATTTTCAGAATAAATAGTCTTTTTATTCTAAGTGCATTTTCATGTTTCGAGTTCGTTTGAGCGGGAATATTCTCACCATACACATAATATTTCATGTGTAGAACAATCACGTTAAAACAATTTAACGGCAGAAAGGAGAGATGTAATATGAACGGATTCAATCGTTTCCTACTCGTTCTGATCGGCATTCTCGGTTTAGTCAGCGTCGGTCTTCTTGTACTTGGCGTCTATGATGTTCCACGACTCAGTCCTTTGATTGAACAGTGGCAAGATCAACAATGGTATAGCTACACGATTTTATCACTTGGTGGCTTCCTAGCATTCGTATTTGTCATTCTATTATTCACTGGACTACTCAGTCGTTCAAAAGGACAACGTCTCCTGATTCAAACGGGTGACGGGAATATCACGATCTCTAAGCAAACGATCGAACGAACGGCACTCGAGTCGATTCGCGGTATCAACGGCGTACGTTCGCCACGCGTCAACGCAGACATTCACTCGAAAAAAGAAACCATCGCGCTTGAAGTCGACTGTTCCGTCTTCGGTCAAGAAGGCTTGCCGACAATCGGAAAAGACATTCAAGAACGCGCCAAGAACGCGGTCGAATCGTTGCTCGAACTACCTGTCACAAAAACACGCGTCCGGATCAGTGACACGAAGACAAAAACGTCTGAACGCGTCGTCTAAGATACGAGAGGAGGAAGATCATGAAAACGAGCGAAGCACTTCGTCCGTATCGCTACCGTCTACTCGGCGGACTAGTCGGACTGATCCTCGCCACCTTGTTCTTGACGATCGGTTTTGGACCGACGTTGTTGATCATCGTATTCGCAACAATCGGTTACTTGATCGGTCAGTGGCGGGATAATGCGCTCGATGTCGAAGGATGGATTCAGTTCTTTCAACGGGATTGAGCATACAGAAAATAAAAAATCATTCAACTTACACTAAAAGGAGAGATTTCTCATGGCTAACGAAATCAACACTAAACAAAACGAAAACGAAGTAGTACACGAAAATAAACTCACATTCGAAGATCAAGTCATTAAGAAAATCGCCGGTATCGCATCAAATGATGTCAAAGGCATCCTCTCAATGAGTGGTGGCTTCATGAGTGGATTGACAGATCGTTTCCGGAGCACGGAAGATATCACAAAAGGCATCGACGCGGAAGTCGGCGAACGACAAGTCGCACTCGACTTAAAAGTCATCGTCGAGTACGGCAAAAACATCCCGTCCATCTTCCAAGACGCTGTAACGAAAATCAAAAAATCAGTCCATGATATGACAGGACTCGATGTCATCGAAATCAACATGCATGTCGAAGATGTCATGACGCGTTCCGAGTTCGACGCAAAAAGTAAATCGTCGAAAGAAGAGGAAGAAAAACGCGATTTGAAATAAGACAGTCAACTAGATAGCCGTATAAAATGGACCCGCTTAAAAACGGGTCCATTTTTTTACTTTTTCAATGCCCCACGTGCGTTCAACGCAGCAAAGATCACCATCGCAATACTGAGAACAGCAGCGACGATCAAACCTTGCCAATAAACCGACCAATCAATCTCCGGACGGGTCAACACACTGCGCATCCCTTCAATGATATAGGTCGTCGGATTGATCGTCGCGGCAATCTTGAGCCATTCGGCTTCAATCAAGTCTTTCGGCACGAATGTCGTCGACAGGAAAATCAGCGGAAAGAACAAAAGTGTTCCGGCTTGCGCGGCTTGGGCGTTCCGTGTCTTCAAAGCGACACCGACCGAGTAACCGGCAAAGGCGAGACCGAAGCCAAGCGCGAGTAAGATCGTCAAGAAAAAGCCACTGACACCGACTGGAATCGATAGACCAAGCAAGAATGCCATTCCGAAGATGAGTAATGTTTGAACGAATAATTGCAGCATCCCGGCAAGCATCGGTCCGAGGACGATTGCGGTCCGGGAGACCGGTGTCAATAAGAGTCGAGCGAAATAACCACTCTCGATGTCCTTGACGAGTGCTTGCCCCGCTCCCCCTGCTCCGCCGACAGCACCCGAGACGATCGAAACAGGCAAAATGAAGTTCAAATAATCGACGCCGTCGAATTGAGGTAAGTTCGAGATGCCGGAGAGACCACTCGTGTAGACGAGCAGGAAAAAGACACTGATGATCAAGTTCGGAATGAAGGAAAACGGATTACGTAACGTGACGAGGAGACTCCGACGCATCAAAAACCACGTTTCACGTATCATGTCACGATTCCTCCTTATAAGCTTGTCCCGTCAAACGAATGAAGACATCATCAAGCGACGGTTGTTTGACGACCAGTGACGTAGCGACCATTTTTCGTTCATCAAGAAAACGGACGACCGCGCGCAATGTCTCCGTTCCCCGCGAAGGAATGACGAGGCGGTCTTTTTCCTGACGACCGGCAAACGTCTCTAAAACGATCCGTTCGTTCTCTTTTTCAGCTAGCGTCAATTCGATCCGCTCTTCTCCATTTGCTGCTTTCAGCTCAGCTGCCGTTCCTTCGGCAATCAATTGTCCCTCATTGATGATCGCGATTCGGTCGGCTAGCTGATCGGCTTCTTCCAAATACTGTGTCGTCAAAAAGATCGTTGTTCCGAACTCTTCGTTTAATCGTCGGACCTCGTTCCAGATTTGTACACGGCTCGCGGGGTCGAGTCCTGTCGTTGGTTCGTCAAGGAACAAAACAGTTGGTTGATGGACGAGCGTCAACGCCAGATCAAGCCGTCGTTTCATCCCGCCGGAGTAAGTACCTGATCGACGCTGACCGTCTTGATCGAGTCCGACGAGTCGTAGCAATTCTTCTGCCCGTTTCTTAGCTTCCGTCTGACTTAATCCAAATAATTTTCCCTGTAGGACAAGTAATTCAAGACCGGTCAAATCCTCATCGATGCCGGTATCTTGAAGGGCGACTCCAATTTGCAAGCGAACCTGGTTTTCCTGTTTGACGACATCAAATTCCTGAATCGTCGCTCGACCACCGGAAATTGGAATCAACGTCGTCAGCATCTGGACGGTCGTCGACTTTCCAGCCCCGTTCGGTCCTAGAAAAGCAAAGATCTCTCCTGCCTCTACATCGAACGAGATGCCTTTGACGACATCTTTCCCGTCATACGTCTTCGTCAAATTCTCGACATGAATCATCTTCATTCCTTCTTTCCCTGAATTCAAAGTCATGTCCAAGATTTTCCCGTTTTTTCTGTTCTCGAATCAAAAAAACTTTTATACAGATGGCGTAACGTACAATCATTCCACACGAACTATTCAGCGATTTTTGCATATAAAAACGCGCTCTCAAAAGAGAACGCGAGATTAAAACATATACCTATTTCATACCTGAAATATTGTATCCTTCGATGATGTACTTTTGGAAAATCATGAAGATGATGATAATCGGGATGACCATGAAAGTAGCTCCAGCCATTTGCAATCCGTAATTCCCACCATGTTGCCCCTGCAGTAACGCTAATCCAACAGATAGAGTGTACAATGATTCGTCATTCGCGATGATGAGTGGCCATAAGAAACTATTCCATGCTCCAATGAATGTTAAAATTCCCTGTACCGCCAGAATGGGTTTTGACATCGGAAGAACGATTGAGAAGAAAATACGCCATTCACTTGCTCCATCTAGTCGAGATGCCTCTAGCAGCTCATCTGGAATCGTCGTCATGAATTGGCGAAATAGGAACACGCCGAACGCACCAACTAATCCAGGTAAAACGATTCCTGTCATCGTATTCGTTAACCCCATTTGATTAAGCATTAAATAGACTGGAATCATTGTTACTTGACCTGGGATCATCATTGTAGCGAGTACTCCAATGAATAGTAACTTACTCCCTTTAAAACGAAATTTGGCAAATCCATAACCAGCCATCGCCGTTAAGAGTAGACCGAAAAACGATGCTAATACAATCAAAAGTGTATTTTTCAAATAGGTCAAAAAGTTTAGGTTCACGAATAAATTAACGTAATGCTCAAAAGTTAGCTCTTTTGGCCAAATCGTTAGCGGAAGTGCTAAAATTTCTGCATCCGTTTTTACTGAAGAAAGAACCATCCAAAAAAACGGTAAGAGAAAACAAAGACCTAGTAACGTCAATACCGTTGCAAGACCCCATTGAAAAGTAGCCTTCTGTCTTCTTTTCTCCGGACGTGCGATTGGTGAAAATCGAGCTTCCTTGCCTGTTACAATCACAGGTTTTTCTTTCGGAATCATCGAATCGTCCCCCCTTCCTTAGTATGGATTATCATTTTTTTGAACACGGAACTGGATCAATGTGACGGTAATGATTAAAACGAATAGGACAACGGATCCAGCAGCAGCATATCCGAAGTTACTCAGTTGGAAACCGTTTTGATAAATGAACAGCGCCAATGACGTCGTTGAATTCAACGGTCCACCTTCCGTCATAATGAACGGTTCCTCAAAAAATTGAATCCATCCAATCAATGTCGTCACCGTAACGAAGAAAATGGCATATCGTAAGAGAGGAATCGTGATCTTAAACATTTGTTGAAACGTACTGGCTCCGTCGAGTGCAGCTGCTTCATAATACGTTCTTGGAATCCCCTGTAATGCCGCAAGGAAGATAATCATGTTGATTCCGACAGCCCGCCATAAGGCTAATAGGATCAATGATAATTTTGCAACAAGTGGATCTTGCAACCATGGAACATCCGGTAGATGAATTGCATTCAGGATAAAATTAAAGAGCCCGTATTGGGGATTGAATAAGAATCCCCAAACGACGGCAACAGCAACAACGTTCGTAATCGACGGCATATAAAAGACGACACGAAACCATTCAAATACTTTTCCACGACCAAAGTTAATCGCAATGGCAATGGAGAGCGAAAGTGTAATGACAAGTGGTACACCCAAAATGACATAAAAAACCGTGTTCGTTAATGCCTTTAAGAAAACCTCATCTTTAAAAATTTCAAGATAGTTTGAAGTACCGATCCATTCGATGTTTGCATAGTTCGCGATTCCCGCTAAATCCATGTTCGTAAAACTCATCACTACGGCGACGAAAAGCGGCGTAATCGAAAACAGAAACAGTAAAATGATGGTAGGTGCAATGAACAGATAAGGCGCCTGATGGTTGAGCAACCGTCTCATTCAGAGGACTCCTTCCTTTAAGCTTCCGCTTCGATTATTTTAAGATGGTTTCTGCTTTCTTTTGGAACACTTCCACTTCTTTGTCGACCGCTGCATCGCCACGGTACATTTTCTCGAAACTCTGTAAGTAGGTTTGTGATACTTTCTCCCACGATGAGATGAGAGGCATTGGTTGAGCAGCTTTCATTTGTTCACCAAACGTCTTAAGTTTCTCGTCATTTTGAAGTGTATCGTTTTTCCATGCTTCTTTTGTTGAAGGGAGCGACTTCGTCATCTCCATCCATGCTGTTTGTGTTTCTGGTTCACTCATATACGCGATGAATTTCGCTGCTTGATCTTTTTTAGAACTACTTTCAAAGATACTCAGGTTCGCTCCACCTAGGAATGAAATATTATTTTCTTTTTTTGGAAGAACTGCAGTCCCCCATTGTGATTCAATACCCGGCATCTGTTCATTAATCAGATTGATCATCCATGGTCCACTAATGAACATTGGAACATTCGGATCCTTTGCACCAAATGCTTGTACGATATCCATTCCTAAATCAATCGGAGCATACTTTTGTTTGAAATAACTCGTTAAATATTCAGCACTTTCAATGAATTCCGGCTGATTAAATAACGGTTTGTTATCTTGCGTCAATAAGTCCGATCCATTTTGGCGTGCAAACATGAAGTTCAACATTTGATCGTTCGTATCCAAAGTAATCCCGTACATATTTTCGCCTGGACGTTTCGCAAGCTTAGCTGAAGCATCCTCGAGTTCTTCCCATGTCTCTGGCGCTTTTTTATACCCGACATCAGATAACGCATCTTTGCGATAGTAGAGAACTCGAGTATCGGTATACCAAGGCGCACCATAAACGCCATCTTTTAATTCGACTGTTTCATAAGATCCCTCATAAAAATTATCTTTTGCAAGAGATGGGTATTTCTCCACATATTTTTTCATGTCTGAAAGAGCACCAGCTTCAACGAATTCTGGCATCCAAGATGTACCCATTTGAACGACATCTGGTCCGTTCTTCGAAGCGACTGCCGTTAACAATTTATCATGTGCCGTATCCCATGGTATCGCCTGAACCTTCACTTTGACACCTTTGTTTGCTTTTTCATATTCTTTTACGAGCTTCGGTAATGCCTTTCCTTCTTCACCCATTGCCCATACCGTTAATGCCTTGTCATCTTCTCCAGATCCTGATGAACAAGCTGCTAATGTTGATACCGACAATGCGCCGACCGCAAGTGCTAGTCCGAGTTTTTTCATGGTTCCATTCCTCCATCTCGTATTAATCGAAACGTTTCGATTGTTTTCTAAAAAAATAATGTTTATACAAAGGTTTTTCCTTAAAGCAACAGGTTAAACGTTTCTATAAACATTATAAGCATACATGTATGCGCTTACAACCTATTTTTTTTATTTCTTTTGGAGGACCGATCCTGCGACGATGAACTTTGAATCAATCTTCGCATTCGTTCGCTCTTGTTTATCAATCAATTGAAGTAAGGCGCGAGCAGCGGACTTTCCCCAATCTAACTTCGAATAACTGACGCTTGCGATTTTCGGTTGTGTATAATTCGTAACCTCAAGCTTATCAAATCCCGTCAGTGATATATCGAGACCAATCCGAAATGATGTATTTTGTAAGACATCGTATACGCCAAGAGCCATATCATCATTTAAACAAACGATGGCATCCCCATCTTTCAACTCTTCAAGGATTTCACTTGCAGCACGGATACCAGAACGTTTCGTAAATCCACCTTCCCATATACGAACCGCAACACCTGCTAAGTCTGCCTGTTCTAGGACAACAGCACGACGTTCGAAAGCATCATGGTTTTCTTCCGGTCCATCGACGAGATGAATACAGTGTGGTTTTGTAGCGATTATCGTTCGCATCGCTTGTTGCATACCCATCTCATTATCAAGTAGCACACAACTAATATTCGGATGATCCATGTTTCGATCAAGAATCGTCAGCGGATGTCCCCGATCAGCAAATCCAAGAATTTGTTCTTGGGTGAAACGATGACCTAAAATTATCCCGCCATCGACGATCCGTTCTGTCATGAGGCGATGGGATTCCGGTCCATTACAGACGATCAGCTCATATCCCGTTTCTGACAACTCATGATTAATTCCTTTTAATAATTCGCCGTAAAACGATCCTGAATAATCTCCTAGAAAGGCACCGATGATATGCGTCTTGCGAGTCTTCAGCGTTCTAGCAGCAGCATTTGGAATGTAATTCAACTCTTCCGCGATTTTCATTATACGTTGACGTGTTTTTTCCGTCACTTTCGTACTCCCATTCAACGCATAGGAAACGGTCGAAATCGAGACGCCTGCTGCCTTTGCAATATCCTTAATTCCTGTCATTTCACTTCACTTCCTTCTTCAAAAAGTATAGCATAGGACCGCCGCGTAAGGACCGAGTTCCTCTTCACAGTAGTCCCCTACACCTATTAATGTCTTACCCATCTTTATTCGATGTCGAATTGAGTGATTCGACAAATTAACTAAAATACGAAGGGACTGTTCGCCATGAATTCGATCAAATGCGATCATCGTCGATGGCGTCTCCTGCCACCTCATTTCTCCATCCAATAAGGCAGGCTCTGTCTTGCGTATCGAAAGTAAACGTCGATACACCTGAAGGAGACTATCATCATCCAGTTGTTGATCGTGGACGTTACGATCAGCATCAATCATTGCCTGTAACCAAGCTGATCCTGTCGAGAATCCCCCCTCTTTCGTCCACATCATCGGAAGACGTGCATGATCACGACCCTTCAGCTGAACGGACTGTATCGCTCCACCTTGCTGTAAATAACGGAGGGTTTCGATATCCTGGTAATCAGATTGCTGAATATTTCCGTTCGTCATCCCGATCTCGTCTCCTTGATAAATGAAAGGGGTTCCTCGTAATGTCAACTGGAGCAATGCCAGCATTTTTGCTGCTCTTATATCATCGTCGTACCATCTAGAGAGAACGCGAGGCTGATCATGATTGTTCCAAAATAAGCTATTCCAGCCGTCTTCTTTCATCTCATCTTGCCATTTTTTAATCGTCATTTTTAATTCTGCTGGATCAAACGATTGAAGGTGCCATTTACTTTTACCCGCCACCTCGTCAAGAGCGCACGTCTCAAAGTTAAACACCACATCAAGTAATCTCTCTTCTTGAAGTTGACGAATTTCGGATGGAGATAGACCTCCTGCTTCGCCGACTAAAAGAAGATTTGAACGATCAACTGGTGCCAACATCTCTCGTAATCCCTCCTGTACACGTTCGAAATTTAGCCAGCGGTGCGGATGAATTTGTTTTCCGATTAAATCGATGACATCAAAACGGAATCCACGAACTCCTTTTTCAATCCAAAACGATAGAATACGTGCAAATTCTTTTGCCACTATCGGCTGATTCCAATTAAGATCCGGTTGTTCCTTCGCAAAAGAGTGGAAATAGTATTGCTGACGTATACTCGAGTACGTCCAAGCAGAACCCCCAAAAAAAGATTCCACTTCTGTCGGTTCGTCACGCCAAATATACGTGTCTCCGTATGGACCGTCTGGATCATGTTCAGATGCGATGAACCATTTATGGCAGGATGAGGTATGATTCGCGACTATATCCATCATGATCGTGATATCATGCCGACTCGCTTCGTCAATCAGGGCTTCCATCTCGTCCATAGACCCGTAGAGGGGATCAATTGAAGTATAATCCGCTACGTCATACCCGTGATCATAACCAGGCGACGTGTACACTGGGCATAACCAAATCATGTCCACCCCTAACCTCTGCAGATAATCCAATCGTTTCCGAATACCGTTCAGATCTCCGACTCCGTCTCCATTCGTATCTTGAAAACTTTTCGGATATAGATGATAGACTACTTGATGCCGATGACTTTTTATCATGTCATTCACTCCATTTCTTATATGCTAAAGGACAGGACGACTTCCGCGAAGTCATCCTGTCCTACTTTAGAGCGGAAGCTCGATTTGCAGTTCGTTTCCACTTGGAAGTATCGTGTTTAACGCCTCACGTTGCAATAGATAACCACCTTGACGATAACGATTGGATTGATTTGAAAGATTGAGCAGTTCTCCATTCCATAAAATGCGTCTTTGTTCACCCCGTGTGATTCGAATACGACAAGGGATATCGAATAGGTCCATCTGGATAGTTCCGGTTATGACTGGATCAAGAACTAGTCCATCTGAACGCTCTCGAATCCCTAAGACGTTCGTCATTAATTGATTCAGCCAAATACCTGGTCCACTCGAGTAAATTCGCCATCCCCCTTTAACCGGAATCTTACCTTCTTTCAATTCGTTCCAACGTTCTTGCGCTTCGTAACGCGTCGTAAACGCAGCATCCGAGCTACTGAAATACGCATTTCTCTGACGGTGGACTGCTTTCGGCACTTTTAGATCCACAGGATTAATGACGTCAAATGCTTCCGTTATGCTCTTTTCATCAGCTCCGATTTTCGCCAGTGCTTCAATGTAACGAATATGGGCATGCACGTACTGCAGCCCAATTTCACGACCGACATTAGCAGCTTGTTCTGCCCGCATGAAATGACGACTCACACCACCACGATATTGTGCTGGTCGATCCATCAAACGCACACCATCCGGGAACTTTAAATGTTCTTCAATGATCTTTAAGTTTTGCATAGCTTGTTCTGGTGTAACGAGTTCTCCGATGATACTACGGGTCAGCGGTAACAATCGATATTTCATTGGTAGTCCATCATCTGTGGGATGAATCATCGGATGATATCCATCTTCTTCGACTCGTAAAAATCCAGGGATGACCCCGTCCAGAATCATGTCTGACTGGAAGGATTGTTCGATGGTAGTAGCTAGTTCCGCTAATCGCATGCTTAATGACGATTGTGGTAACTCGTTTGCTAACGTACGGAATGTTTGAAATGTCAACGCTACCGTCCAAGTACTGATTAATTTTTTCTTTAACGCATCATCTGCTGGTTGTAACGTATCGTCCCAATCTCCTCCGCCGTATGCGGAAAAGACACTGTTCGGTACGAAATCCTTTTCAATCCGTGCACACGCTCGTTCCACATGATGCATGAGCGATTGTTTTAGTGTTTCCTGACCGGTCTCGGTTCGATATGGAAGCAGTTCATCGAGACATGCCCAATCGTGTGTTCGCTGAAGATAATCTGCGCATGCCTTCAGTGGCCAGACAATCACATCACCATGGCTATCCTCCTGCTGGATACCAGCATATTCATCAAACATGAACCATTGTGGCCAATGTCCTGCCTCGAATTGATGTGAAAAAATCTGAAGCAGTAATGCGCGAGCTTCTTCAAAATGACCGAACGCCAGTAAAAATTCCATCGGACCTTGCGATACGTCGCGTGTTCCCCATGCAGCACCACCGTATTGCTCTAAGCCGTGCGGTGATTGGTAATGAATCCGCATGTTTTGGATGTACCAGTCTACTTGAAACTGTAGAGCATTCGCGTCCTGCCAGACGTCTTCAAATTTGAGGTTTTTTCGATAAGCAGCCTTCCATTGATTGAAGGACTTCCGTTCTTCGTCAGCATTGAATTCACACTGCATTCCTGCACCCATTCTCATAACAAGATGATCGGTCGCTCCGACAGATAACCATACCAAATCGTCTACGATTGGCTGAGTTAACCATTCAGATGTGGAGCCCGTTGAAAAAGGCTGATCCATTTCAAGCGTGTATGTCAAATCAGGTAGAATACGTTTGCTCAATGATTCTTTAGTTGCCGTAAAATGAAGGCGTGCTCCTACCCGTTCCATTTGAAACGGCACATCATATTCTTGTGTGTGCATCGTCACTTGCTGACTGATTTTCATCGCACGCGGATATCGCGTCTTAACCGTCGTCTCAAGCACAGGTCGCTCAGCACCAATTGACGTGCGGACTTCAATCGTCTCGTCATCTAAGAAGTAGTACCAGATTACTTCGTTCCATCCCATTTCAAAAATCGAAGGTAACGCTAATAATTGATAGGCTTCCTTTTGCTCGATGTATATGCGTTGCCCAGATGTTTTAGGGATGTTCAAAGGATTTCTGACGTTCGACATCCACTTGTTGTAATTCGTATTCCCATATACGATGTGCGAATTAAAGACACCATTCATATGGACTGTTGTCGCCAATTTCTTTTCTGTTGGCGCTAAACTTCCCGCATTTAATAAGATGCTTGCATGACTACGTTCAACAAGAAGTTCCTTTTCTTTTAGAACAACATGATGACCATTAGGTGTAAAGAAGGACAACAACTGTGTTCCTTCCCATTCTTCAAGCAACCGTTCCGGATACAAACCGTCGAGTTGTTGTTTCGTCGCTGTATTCCCGACAATCGTCTTTGGTGTTTGTAAAAAAGCCGTACGGTGATGTCCCTTCCGTTCCTCCTCACGCTCATATAAAGGTATAAATTGATCAATCGATTGTTCATCAAGTGCTTCTTCCATCGAAGGAATGAACCGTAGCTCAAATTGGAAAGATAGCTCTCCAGCTGATTCTTTGACAGCTGTTCGAATCGTCGGTAATGCGAACTCATACTGATTTATTCGAGAGGGTAAGTGTGCATTTAATCCCTCTGCTACATTCGTTTGCCGAAATGACGCACCATACACATCGAAACCATCCGTCGCAAACTCTTCGATTCGATCATGCGAAAGAATCGCAACGCTCGGAAAGCCTGTCGACTGTCGCTGGTTTTGTCGAGCCAATATCCCATGTTCGATCGCGACGTAGTCAATGTACTGTGCCATATATGCTTCATTCGTACGTACACCGGCTTCGTCAGCCAGTCCTAAATCCTGTGTATAGGTTACGTCAAATTCTCCTTCCCCAATGAGTGAGACTTTAAAATGCATTCCAGTCGTGTGAAGACTTGCGACGACCTCGTATCCGAATGTTTCGTAGTCACCTTTCCAGCTGATCGTACGCTCAGATATTGCTAGTTTACTAGGCGAATGGATACCAAGTAACGGTAAGGCCACACTGGAACCATGACGAACATATACATTCATCAAGGATTCATCAAACGGATGATGAATCAATTGATTGATCATGATACCTTGGTAACGGATTTGACGAATGTCGCCGCCTTCAGTCAGTGTCACACTAAATTCATCGTGTCGTAGATGTGGAATGGTCGTTAATGTGTTCATCAAATTGCCCCTTTTCAACAGTCTGTTTCAACCAAAATTTTTCATGTAATGCACATGTACTATCCGTACCAACATAGAGAATGAATTCACCAGCATCCGCTTTAACCGAACCGTCCGGATGTTGATACATCAACATCGAAGCATCGATACGGAATGTCACTTCTCGACTGGAACCGGCTTTCACAAGAACGCGTTCATATCCTTTTAATTGACGTAAGGGACGTGACACATCAGCAACCGGGTCTTGCACATACCATTGAACGATTTCTTCCGCATCTAATGTGCCTTCGTTCGTAACAATAACGGATGCTTCCCATGCAGTTCCCTCCGGCTGCTCATATAGCCTTAACTGCGTATAGTTAAAATGGCTATAACTTAATCCAAAACCAAATGGAAATAACGCTTCATTTGGAGCGTCCAGGTATTTGCTTGTATAGCGTGGATCAGCGCCTTCGATCGTCATTGGTCGACCCGTCGGTAAGGCATCGTAACGTAATGGCAACTGACCGACATGATACGGAAATGAAATCGTTAGTTTTCCAGAAGGAATCACATGACCATACAGTAAACGGTGAATCGCTCGTCCTGACTCTGTTCCCGGATACCATGCTTCAAGCACTGCATCGGAATGATTAACGACATCTCTAAGATCGAGTGGTCGCCCGTTGAATAGCACGGTCACGATCGGTTTTCCAAGTGTCGCAAGTTTTGCCAATCCATCGCGTTGTGTTTTCGGCAAACGGATATCCGTTCGACTTCCAGCTTCTCCACTCATCCAAGACGCTTCACCTAAAGCTATAAGAATCACATCTGCTTGCGCCGCTACTTCCATCGCCCAATCCCAGTCAATTTCCGTATCAATCGTTGATCCTTCTGCAATAACATAATCAATGTTCGCTTCATCAAACGCCTCTCGAATGGAAACCGCTTCTTCACGTTTTCCGTTGCCTGCCCATGGACCAAGTACGTCCGTTGAAGCAGCAAACGGTCCAATCAACGCGATCCGCTGATCGTCTGCTAATGGCAGCACTTGATCATTTTTCAGTAAGACACAACTTTTTTCAGCTAAACGCCGTGCCGTATTCCGATGACCTTCAGATAAGTGGACTCTTTTCTCAAGTTCGGGATCAATGCCACGATAAGGATCTTCAAACAACCCAAGATCTTGCTTTAACATAAGTATTCTGCGTACTGCTTCGTCTAATAAGTCCATCGAAACGACTTGATCATCGATCTGTTGTTCCAAATGATTTAAGTAAGCACCTGACATCATATCGATATCGACGCCCGCTTTGATTCCTTTTTCTCCAGCTTCAGCAAGAGAACCCGCGACACCATGCTGGATTAATTCCTTAATAGAAGACCAATCCGAAATCGTGACCCCGTCAAACTCCCACTCTTTTCGAAGAATTTGGCGTAACAGATACGTACTAGCTGTTGCGGGAACACCATCAACGACGTTGAAGCTTGTCATGATGAGTCGGGCACCCGCTTCGATTGCCCGTAGATAAGCCGGTAAATAAAACTCTCGTAATTCACGATCCGACATATCAACCGTATTGTAATCACGACCACCTTCAGCGGCACCGTAAGCCGCAAAATGCTTGACGCAAGCTGCTAAAGAATCAGCTTGTTTTAAATCCTTTGATTGATAACCACGTACGAAGGCTGCCGCATATTCTCCATTGAGCCAAACATCCTCACCTGTCGATTCCATGACACGCCCCCAGCGCGCATCACGTACAAGATCCACCATTGGCGAAAAAGTAACATGCAGTCCCGAAGCTGTTGCTTCGATAGCAGATTGACGTGCCATCATTTCCACTTCGTCACTATCCCACATAGAAGCAAGCGCCAACGGAACTGGATAAATCGTTCGATGACCATGAACGATATCCGCCATGAACAATAGTGGAATTCCTAATCGATTATGTTTTAAATAATTTTGCTGAATGCGAAATGCCTGTTCTGCTTGATGAATTCCGATGACAGATCCTAATTCATAACGGTTATACTCTGTCAGACCACTTTCCTCCATTAGTTGAGCCACTGGTCCAGTCACAGTATCAGATGTCTGTGGATCATAGACAGAAGGAAGAATTTGAACGAGCTGTCCGATTTTTTCCTGTAGCGTCATTTGCTGTAGTAAAGCTTCAACGTTCATCTATCAGCACCTCTTATCCCTTAAATTTATCGAAACGTTTCACTTGTTAATCAAAATTATAAGCGCTTTCATAAAAATCTTCAACCTTTCTTTCGAAACGTTTCGATAAAATGAATAAAAGTAAGAACTCTTCCTTTTCAGAAAAGAGTTCTTACTTTGTTTAGATTCTTTATGACCAAATATAAATGCCATATACGACACCAACAGACGCTACAAGCGTCGTACCGATTGACACCAGCATCATCGTTAATCCGATTCCTGTTAATCGAACAGTTCGGGCTAACGCGAGACTAAATGAGAGCACTGCACCACTTGTAGATATAAGCGCCCCTCCGAATAACAACGTAGGATTAATCCATGACTCTCCGATGACAATCCATGTGTAAGTGATACCAGCAAAAAGAACGGTCATGATGAGCCATTGTCTCGCTGACACGTTTTTCAACATATTGATTCCTCCTAATTTGCTTCTACCTACTTGTTCGCCCTTTCCCACTAGATTCCTGTTACGAAAAAATCGTGCCTCCTGTTATACGGAGACACGATTCCTTTATGATGCTACTTGCCATTTCTCTTTTAATTGCTCCATCTCTTCTTGACCTTCGTGCGATTGCATCCACAGATTGAATACATCAACAACGTCCCCTTCCGACTCTCGGACGAGGTAGCTCTTCTCCGCCGGAATCCATTTTTCTTGAATTCTTGGTGCCGCGAGTCGTTTGTCGAGCGCTTCATAATGAATCGCCTCGACCGTATCGGTGATCATGACATCGACTTCGCCCGATGCGACCGCATGCGGGATGTCGAGATTTTGTTCATACATAACGATGTTCGCCTTCGTGAACGTCTTACGGACGAACTGTTCATTCGTTCCCCCTGGATTTAGACCAATCGTCACGTCTGGACGATTGATTTGTTCGATCGAAGCAAGACGCTTAGCATCTTCTTTACGGACGAGCGGTGTCTTTTGAAACGACAGATAACTCGACGTGAAGTCGCCGATGATCTCGCGCTCGATGTTTTTCGTCACACCCCCGACGACCATATCGAATTTCCCGCTAGCAAGATCAGCAGACAGCGTCGGCCATGTCGTCGGAACGAACTCGACATCGATGCCGGTCGTCTTCGCGAAAGAACGGATCACTTCGATATCGAACCCTTCGTACTCGTTCGTCTTCCGGTTCAAGTAGGTGAATGGTTTATAGTCCCCGGTCGTTCCGACGACGATTTTTTTCGTCGCAAAGACGTTCTTCGCTTGTACACGTCGTGGTTGCTCCGTTTGCCATAGCGTCAGTAAGCTTGCAAACAAGACTCCACCTCCGACGACGATCCATCCCCATTTACTCATGTGCTCCCACTCCTTTCGCTCCGACCGTCTCACGTGTCGAGACGATGTTCCATTTTTTCTTCAATTTTTGAACTTGTTCTTGCCCCTCTGCACTTTCAATCCAGACCCGGAAAACGTCTCCAAGCTGTTTTTGGTCCGGTTTCATCAAATACGCCATCTCGGCTGGTTCCCATGCCTCTGTCAGTTTCGGCACCGCAAGATCGAGTTCTGTCGCGTAATGCAACGCCTCGATGTCGTCCGTCACCATGACATCGACTTGTCCGCTTTGGACGGCTTTTGGAATGTCCAAGTTGTTTTCAAAGACGGTCACATCTGCCTTCGGAAAATGCTTCTTCACGAACGCTTCGTTCGTTCCGCCCGGATTGACACCGATTTTGACTGCTGGATCATTGATTGCAGCGAGCGAATTCAAGCGTTCGACATCTTTCTTCTTTACGAGCGGTGCTTTTTGAAAGGAGAAATACGACGATGTAAAGTCTCCGACGACCTCGCGCTCGACTTTCTTCGTGATGCCACCGACAGCGATATCAAACTTTCCTGATTTCGTATCCTCCGATAATGTCGGCCATGTCGTCTTGACGAACGTCACATCAAGATTTGCTGCTTTGGCGAACGCTTGGATGACATCGATATCAAAGCCTTGATAACGATTCCGGTCCTCGTTCCAGTATGTAAAGGGCTTATAATCCCCCGTCGTTCCGACGACCAGCTTGTGGTCTTCGAAGATGTCATGTGCTTCGGCATCCGTCTGTTGATTCCAGATCATCCAAGCGGCAACGCCTGTCAAAACAAGTCCTGCCAGTAGCCATGGTTTTTTTCTCATCGTATCTCTCCTTTCTGTTTCGTCGTTGCCCATTCACCGAATATTGCTACAATTTAACCTAAATGATTTTCGGTGTGGGTAATAGTCATTATCCTACCACACTTACACGTGATTTCAAGATAATTTGACGATTTTATGCATAAAAGCATTAAAAAGATGTTTTGATGACGGTTACAGTTCTACAAGTCGTCTCTCTTTACAGAAACCCCTCGTCTTTTCCATACTGAAACAGAATCATCAAATCGTGAAATGGAGGAATGGAACATGAGTCAGATTTTCATCATTGGTGCAAATGGTAAAGTAGGTCGTCACGCTGCTCGCTTACTGCAGGATTCGGAGCACGATGTCAAAGTAGGATTACGTTCCAAGGACCAGTTCAGTGATTTTGAGAAATTAGGTCATACCCCGGTCCATCTCGATCTTGAAGCGGACGTCGCGACGATCACTGATGCATTACAAGGATCAGATGTCGTCATCTTTACGGCAGGATCCGGCGGTCACACAGGAGCGGACAAGACGATGCTGATCGATTTCGACGGTGCTGTCAAAGCGATTGAAGCAGCGGAAGCAATCAATGCAAAACAGTTCATCATGGTCAGTGCCTTGAATGCCGATTCGCCGGAAACATGGTCCGACAGCATGAAGCCGTATTACATTGCAAAACGCTACGCGGATCGTGTCCTGAAGGAATCGTCACTCAACTACACGATTCTTCGCCCAGGCGGACTATCAGATGAAGCCGGCACAGGAAACGTCACGACGGATCCGTCCGAACAAGCAACTAAAAAGATTCCGCGCGAGGATGTCGCACGCGTCATTCTGGCAGCAATCGGTCATGACAAGGCGTCGAAGCAAGTCGTCACACTACTCGAAGGTGACACACCGATCAACGAGTTATTCTAATACAAAAGCTCACGTCTCGATTTCCGAGACGTGAGCTTTTTTTGACCAAATGAATCATTCGTATAATTGGCGATACATCACGAGCATCGTCTCACCAATGACGGGTAACGACGCCGTAATGTCGATCCAGCGCTGGCTATCTTGATCAAAATACAGCCCTTCCGTACGCATCTTCTCTTTTGTGTTGATCTCATCGAACTCGAGAAACATATCCAGCTCATCATCCGCGTTCTGAAAGTCGTCCCACGGTCTGGGACCAAAATAAAAGAGTAGTCCTTCCGCATCGTATCCAGCAAGCTCGTTCAATGCCCATTCCAAATGCGCTTCAGACTTGGCAGATGTCCTGACGGAGTCGGCTAGTGTTTGATGAATTCCAAATCCGTTTCCACTAATCAAGTGACGTTGCTGATCCCATTCCCAGATGTTTTTCCAGCGTTGCATGAAAATGCTAAACCGATATGCTTGTGTTACTTCGTCCCGTTCTCGCACGTCATATGACCAGGAAATCTTCTCTCCACTGATCCACATACTTACGTGAAAGTTTCCCTCACGCGCTTCATCATCTTGTAAAGAAGACCAATCTGATTGCTGTTGCTCTAGATACGTGAACAACGGAAGTCGGTCTCCCGCTTTTTCTTCAAATTCAAATTCAAATCGCTCGATACGGTTCAAAACATCTTCCCCCCTGCCTCACTCAATCACAAAGTCGATTCCAATCGGTCCTTCAACCGGAATCTCGTGAAGCAACTCATACTTTTGATTCGTAATGAGCAGTTTCCCTTTATCCGGGTGTTCAGGATCAAATTCGATGAAGTATGATTTTTTCGTCTTGGGATGAATATATAAGTACTTGTACCATTTGTCTGCTTTCCAAAATTTCGGTTTGATTTTCTGGACCGAGAACGATTGACCGAACGACCATTTGACTAGGATATGGCGGTCCCGATTTTGATTATCATGAGAAAATTGTTGAACGACTTGAATCCCTTGTGTTGCATCAATCATTCGAATCGGATCGGTACTATCAAAATTCGTATTCTGAAGAAACGGATAATATTGCTCGGTTTGTTCACCTGCCTCATTGATCCGAATCATCCAGCCATCCGTACTAGCGAAGTATGCCGTATCATCTTTTCCATAAAGTGCTGAGTATGCATATGGTTCATCTCTTTTCCGATATACGACTGGTTTTTCAGTCCGCTTATCCAAAAAAATCATCGCTGCTTTTTCTTCTTGTTCATGATCGCTACCAATACTGGCATACGCTAAATGATGCTTTAATTCAATCATCATCGAGTTTCCTGGTTCGAATCGCGCAGGCGTCTCATAGTTTTCTTTCGTATCAAAATTAGAAAAGGTGTGCGAGAATCCTGTTCCTTGAGACGAGCGCTGCGTCCCGGTTTTATATGAATTCAACGTCTTGAACCATGTATTCGGACCAAAGTGTTTGATCGATTCCATCATGGGATCGTGTTTGAAATACGTCACATTATGTTGAACAAACCGTCGTTTCGTAAAATCGAATGTATGGAAGTGATTCGGATATCCTGCGGAAGAGGCATACAGCAAATTCGGTGTACTCAGTTTTTGCACAAGCGTCATGTTCGTGATTGCAGGATCATGGACCTGACGTTCGTTTAAAACCTGTCCTTTCATGTTGATCGTGACAATCGAACTGTAAGCAAGTTCAGGATCATTCGTTTTACCTTGCCCCTGTCCTGGATAGACCAACATCACGGTGTCTTGTTGAGCACTAAAATCGATGGCTGTAATCGAAGAACGTGGTAGAATTTTTGCGTTTGCGCGATCCTGTTGCACTTTCATCCAGGTTGCTAAAAGGATACTTCCACTGACAAAAAACACTAGACTAAAAAAGATACGCTTTTTACGGATAGACTTATCCATTCGATTCATGACCCCTTAACTTGTTGATTTAAACAATTACTTCTATCTAGTTATACACTGTTAGATCGATGTAATACGTCTTTCTTACAACACTGTTAGACGAATTGACTAACTTTACAACATCCTCCTGAACTCTAACCACCAAAAAAATTCCTCACGTTTCATTTAGAGACGTGAGGAATTTTGAAATCAGGTTGTATGCGTTTAATCCTGCTCCGCAATGGCACGCAATCCACGTAACGTTTGAATTTTACGTTCGTGGCGTTGCATCACGAATGAGAGACCCGTCACGATCGCGAGGTTGAACCAAATCATCGTGTCGGTAATCGGATTAAACAAATTAATGAGTACTGCAATGATGTTCACGAAAAAAACGACTTTATAGAGTTGCAAAATCCGGTGTTCGTGATGGATCTGTGAATCAAAGTCCGAGTACAAATGAAATGGTTCATCCGAGGTCCGTTTTCTTAAGAAGACCCAGCGGAACGATGTATCCACGACTTCGATGCCCATCTCTTCCAAAAACGCAAAGTAATCCTGCGACTTCGGATGCTTTGGCATGTTTTCTAACAACTCAATTCGATACGTGTACATACCAGGTTCACCTTTGATGAATACATAACGTCCGAGTCGAAACTGCTGTAAGTACCAGCCGTTGTTTGCCATCTCGTTTAACCACACTTCTTCTTTCGCATAATCAGCGTAAAAGCGATAGACCGTTTTACTGCTCACCTTGATCCACTCCCATCGTTTCTTGTCCATGTCGCACGAGTTCTTTTAATCGATCTAGCTCTACCTGTAATCTCTCCCGCCCCTGATTCGTCATGATGTACTCTTTCTTTCGCCCTGCTTCTTGCTCGATCGCTTCAATCCACCCTTTATCGACCAGACTGCTGAGTGCGCCGTACAACGTACCAGCAGCTAACTTGACCCGGTTGTTGCTCAATTCCTGGACGAATTGCATGATGCCATAGCCATGACGGGGTTGTTGAAGTGAAAGTAAAATATAATAGACGGCTTCTGTTAATGCTGTCTCCTGGACTGTTCGCGCCATTTTCCCACTTCCTTACTACGTCTTCCGTTATATCGTCTCCCGATACACTAAAAATATCCTATTTTTAACGATTTGACAACAAAAAAACGTGATGATTCCTAAGTAAATAGGATCATCACGCTATATTGTTCGATTTTATGAAAAGCATTTTTTGATATGTTGATAGTTCTTGTTGCCACCTGATAAGTTGCATACATCCGTAAATCCAAGGTTTTTCAAGACGTTTTGCGCAGCATTCCCCGTCACGCCTTTGTTGCAGTAGACGATCGTCGGTAACGTCGGATCCAATTCCTTCGCGCGTATCCGCAGTTCACCAAGCGGGATATGAATCGCTCCATCAACATGATTTTTTTCGAATTGTGCTTTCGAGCGTGTATCGATGATTTGGAACGACTTCCCACTCGCGACTTGGTCAATCAATTCATTCGGTGTCATCAAACGTGCTGTTTTTTTGATAGCATTATCGAGTGCCATTCCCGTGTAGAGAACGGGATCCTTCGTCGTCGCGAACGGTGGCGCGTAAGCTAAATCGAGATGGAACAAGTCTTCCGCTTTCGCTTTAAAGGTAATCGCTGTCGCTAGGACATCAATCCGTTTATCGACACCTTGTGGACCCACGATCTGCGCTCCAAGAACTCGTCCTGTTGCCCGATCCGCGATTGCTTTGATCGTCATCTCTTTCCCACCCATGTATTCCGGGCGATCTGGTTTAATGTTATGCAGTACTTCAATGTCATACCCTGATTCACGTGCTTCTTTTTCCGTCAAACCCGTTTGAGCGACAGTCAAATCGAACGCCTTAAAGATTCCTGTTCCTAAAATACCACGGTGCTCCGCTCCTTCTCCGGTAATGACCATACCGGCAATCCGTCCCATCTTGTTCGCTGTTGAACCAAGTGGACGATAAAGTGCTTCACCCGTTATGACGGAGAAACTCTCTGCGACATCGCCGACTGCGTAGACATCGGCTACATTCGTCTGCATGTGACGGTTGACTGCAATCGCTCCTGTTTTACCAAGCTCTACGCCGATCTGCTTCGCAAGACCCGTGTTCGGCTTGACGCCAACCGATAAAATGACGAGATCCGTCTCGATCGTTTTTCCACTCTCAAGCGCGACCTCAGAAATACGTTCTTCTCCGTTGAACGCTGTCACGGATTCGCCAAGCAAGAGGGTTACCCCTTTATCTTTCAAATGATCCGCTACGCGTTCTGCCATATCGCGATCAAGTGGCGGCATGACTTGCGGCAAGCGTTCGACGAGCGTGACTTGAATGCCCCGATACGTCAATTGCTCTGCCATCTCGAGTCCGATGAATCCTCCGCCGACGATCGTTGCCGTTTTCGGATCATGGGCATCAATATAGGACCGGATCGCGTCGGCATTGCGGACATTTCGAACCGTAAAGACATTCTCATGCTCAACGCCTGGAAGCGGTGGAACGATACTTGAAGCACCGGTTGCCAGCACTAACGTGTCATACGTGTCCGTGAAACGATCCCCTGTCAAAAGATTCACGATTGTCGCCATTTTTGTCGCATGATCAATCGATTCGACTTCGTGTTGTGTATGAATATCAATGTTATACCGTTTTTTAAAGAAAGCGGCATCGCGTGGTGTCAACTCATCGATATCAGCGATCTCCCCACCAACGAAGTAAGGAATCCCACACCCCGAATACGAGATGTCCTGATCACGGTCATAAATCGTGATTTCTAGCTCTTCATTGTTGCGTCGTGCTTTTGCTCCAACCGATGTTCCCGCAGCAACCGAACCAATAATCATTAATTTCATCTTTCGTTCCTCCTTAAAAATCAATAAAGTATCAAGCTGATATACAAGCCAAGCAATGTGATGGCAAGTGTCGGGATCGTCAGAATCGTCCCGATCTTAAAGTATTGACCCCAACCAATCTTCACGCCTTTCGTCCGAAGCACGTGTAACCAAAGTAATGTCGCTAAACTACCAATCGGCGTGATCTTCGGTCCTAAATCGGATCCGATGACGTTCGCATAGATGAGCGCCTCTCGAATCGTTCCAGTCGCCTGGCTCAAATCGATCGCAAGGGCATCGATCATGACGGTCGGCATGTTATTCATGATGGACGACAAGATGGCAGCCAAGAAGCCCATACCAAATGTCGCGGCTGCTAAATTCGTCGCAAAGCCATCAATGATGTCAGCGAGCACTTGTGTCAATCCTGCATTTTGAAGTCCGTAGACGACGATGTACATTCCAAGTGAGAAGAAGACGATCGCCCACGGTGCACCACCGATGACCTTTTTCGTCGGTACGCTCGGTGAACGGCGTGCCATCAATAAGAAGAACAAGGCGATGATTCCAGCGACAAGACTGACTGGAATGCCGATGACGTCACTCGTAAAGTATCCGACGACAAGCAAGATGAGGACGAACCAAGATAACTTGAACATCCGTTGATCCTTGATCGCTGTCGCGGGTGCGACGAGTTGAGCTACATCGTAATTCTTTGGGATACTCTTTCGGAAATAGAGATACAAGACAATCAGACTGCCTACGACAGAAAAGAGATTGACGAATACCATCCGTGACGCATACTCCGTAAACCCGATGTTAAAGAAGTCTGCTGAGACGATGTTGACGAGGTTCGAGACGACGAACGGTAAACTGGCCGTATCGGCAATGAATCCGGAAGCGAATACGTAGGCTAACACGACATAATCCGGAAGTTTCAAGTGACGAACCATCGCGAGGACGATTGGTGTCAGGATCAAGGCTGCCCCATCGTTCGCGAATAAAGCCGCAACGACAGCACCGAGCAATGTCATGTATACGAATAGTTTGACACCACTACCTCGTGCGATGCGCGCCATGTGGAGTGCCGCCCATTCGAAGAATCCGATCTCATCAAGAATCAATGAGATGATGATCAGGGCGATGAACGTAAAGGTGGCATTCCAGATGATGCCCCAGACAGTTGAAACATCATCGAGGTTGACGACTCCCGTCAATAGCGCAACGAGCGCCATTCCTATTGCGGAGTAACCGATGCCGAGTCCTTTCGGTTGTTTAATGATTAAGAATAAGGTGATCAGAAAAATTCCGATCGCTAGTAAATGTGTACCGGTCAATGCGTTCACTTCATTTCTGTATTAAATTTCGAGTGGTTCTGTTAACGATTCGCCAATCTTGAACGTGTCATCAAGAATGGAATATCGTCTCGATTCCAATGCCTTGCTCGTGCTAATCCATTTCATCCACGGTGTGTGTCCTTAGCAACTTCTGTCCGGGATGTCCGGAGTGTCCATTTCTTCTAAAATCGTCAATAACAACTTGTGTTGCGGGTGATCTGGATTGATTCGAAAATAAATCCATTGTCGTTCACGTCGTTCCAAGATGAGATGGGACTGACGCAATAATTTTAGATGACGACTGACTGCAGGTTGCGAAATATCAAACATTTCGACGAAATCACAGACACAATGTTCCCGAACGTGTAGTCTTCGCAAAATTTCAAGACGTGTTCCATCGCTCAGTAGCTTTAAGAACTGACTCATCTCTTCTACCCGTTTTGCTGTCTCGATCACTGGAGAGTCCTCCTTTCTCTTAAACGTATAATCCATGCCTGATACAGGAGCGAATTTATCTTTTTCGCTTTTCACATAACCATATTATTATATAACCTTTTTGTTATGCAATGATTTTTTCATAAATCTATCTTAAATAAAAAAATCGCCATCCCATTCGATGACGATTCTTCTTATATTCTTCATGCAACAACACGTTGTGCTTGTCGTTGCTCCCTCCAACTCAGCACTAAGCACGTTATGATAAAACTACCGAAACAAAGCAGGGATAAATGCAACACTTGCGTACCGATGGATCCATTCATGAATAACAATCGACTGAATCCAGCCACGGCATTCGGAACAGGTAAGAACGTTCCGAGGGATTGATAAAACGGTGCCAGCATCTTCGCCGGCACGATGTTTCCGGCAGTCATCAACTGGAACGGAATCAACGCAACATTGACGAGTGGAGCAATCGGTCCAAATATCGCAAAGTTCATCTGCGTGACGGCGATACAGGTCGCGACGACAAGGAGCTCGAACGCCCACAGTTTGATGAATGGTGTCGTGATGTCCGTTAACACATGTGCCATGGAAACGAGCAGTAATGGAACGACCAAAAGAACGATCCCGTGCAACAGTTGGCGACTCCAAAATAGTGACCAGATCGAATGACGCTTACTTAAGATCGTGCTGACGAGATTGAATTGAATCCCCATCGTCATCGTCGCGATATAGATGACGAACCCGAGGACGAGTGGCAGCATCGACAAGGCAAAATCTGAGACGGCATGCTCCGTGACGACCGACGTCGTGAACGCCGGCTCACCATTCAACTGTTTGCCGATCGTTTCCGTTGCCCGCTCGAGAATCGCATTCGCAAATTCGGCATTCGTCTGGCTGACGTGTGCCGTTAGTTGACGCGTTGTATCATCCTTTTGTAGGACGAGATCGACTTCATTGGCATCGAGTGCTTCCAACCCTTTCGCTTCGGTCGGAACTGCTTGGACCGTGAACGGTGCTTCCTTTAGTGATGTGACGAACGGGTCGTTCACTTCGCCAACGACACCGACGTTCAATTGATCGAGCCGTTCCGTCGTTCCTTCGTAACCAGTCATCCAGACGACGAGGAACAAGAGCGGGACGACGATCGCGAAGACGAGCCCCACTTTCGTTTGTGTCATTGACCAGACATCTTTCCATGCTTTCATATTACAATCTCCTTTTATATGCATTACTTATAATATCATGTGCAACTATATGTCCGAAGGAAAACCATTCACGTCACATTCCGGTGAATGGTCTCAAGTGTTTCCTTTAATTGCTCGATTTGCTCTCGCGATAGTCCACGGAACGCTTCGAGTTGTAGCTGATCGAGCTCTGGCCCGAGGCGATCGACGATGTCGCGTCCTTCTCGTGTCATCAAGAGCAGAACCGCTCGTCGGTCCCGGGGGTCCGGCGTCCGAACGATTAGTTCTTTTTTACCGAGCTTATCCAGAATCTTACCGATCGTCGTTTGATCACGTTCTGTCACGAATGCCAGCTGCTTTTGCGAAACACCATCTTGTTTAGCGAGTTCGCTCAGGACAGAAAACTGCTCTGGTGTCAGACCGAACGCTTCCATCCGTTTAGCAGCAGCACGTTTGAACGCATAATAACTACGGGATAATTGCATTCCAAGCGACCATTCCGATTCTTTCATCCCATCATCTCCATATAGTTGCACTACTTATTATTTATTCACTATACCTGAAGTAGAACAAGTCCGTCAACGGTCTCATTTTGCCTGGCGTTGACGAATCCTATCGATATGCGCTTGTTGCGTGGCACGATCGACTTGTGAATGAACCCCGAGTTTCCCTGCAATCGTATCGACTTGACTTGGTGTCAATGGCTTTCCTGTTGCGAGTTGCTCGATCGTCTTACGTAAGACGTTTCGTTTCAAGACACGGACATGCGCTGAATCGACGGTGATTTTTTTGAGTTCACAGCGTTCGCTGAAAACGATCAAGGAGTGAAAGAGCGCAGGATCCGTTCCTTCTAAGAAGCGTTGCATGCTTTTGAGATGCCCTTCATTTTGTTTGATCGGATTATAAAACCGTTGTTTGAAGCGATTCTGGAACTGCTGCGTCCACTGACGGTCTTGCTCGCGTCCGAAAATCCACCCGCTGTAGTTTTTCGATTCGAGTACATAGATGCCACTTTCATGAATGAACGTCACATCAATCTCCGTCGTTCCTTCTCCACGCGCACGTGGTAAGTATGTATTAAAGACATAAGTGCCGTATCCGGAAACTTGATCGAGTTGACGTGTCGTCAAGTACTCACCCCATTTTCCTTTATCACGAACGATCCGCAAAAACGGTTCGCGCGTTAAACGATAATAACGACTACTGTAATACGAACTGCGCTTTACAAAGAAAAACAGACCAAACGTTCCGAAGAAGAACAGCACCATGATCAGTCCGATTTGAATCAAGAATGGTAAAAATGTCACTAACACATTGTCCACTAGATTTATCTCCTTTCCATATTAACCCTTTATTTTCCACTATATCAGCATAATCAATTTCCACCTTATTTTCCACTATTTGTTATGGAGACTATCCTATGGTACGGTGAAACAAAGGAAGGTGTTCACTATGGATTCTGTCGTCACGTTCGCACCACTGATCGTCTTTTTCTTCATCTGGATGTCCTTATCACAAAAAGCGGGCGAAGCGAAACGCCGCCAACAAACGATTCTGAAGAAGCTACAACGGATCGAGGAGCACCTCGGTCTGAATGAGGTGTCACTAGAAGAAGCAGCTTTACAAGTCGAATTAGTTCAGTTGCTTCATGAAGGAAAGACGGTTGAAGCTGTCAAACGCGTTCGAGAGACTCTCGGATCGTCTTTGCTCGAGGCAAAACAATACGTCGATCAACTGAAAAGCGAGCACGGAATATGATCAAAAAGACCATCGGCGATATATGCTGAATGGTCTTTTTATTACTTACTTTTTACGCAATCTTTTTCAAATGATTGAATCCTTAGTTCCTCAAGGGAAGAAGTGAGACATATCAAAATCTCTTAAAAACGATTCTTAGAAAATACATAATCAAGATGTCGAAACGATTTCTTTTACTTTCACACTAATCTTCGTGATGAACTCCTCTTCCTCTAGAGACGCAATGGAATGAAGTAGATACTCCTCATACACATCTCCGTCTATTTCAAAGTTTTGCTTTACTAATGAATCCATAAGCTGTGTATAAGCCGTATCGATATTGTCAAAAGTCCCTTTGAAATAGAGGACAGCGTATAATCCGGTCGGTTTTTTCTTTGAATGACTTGTTTCTATGCGACAAAACAAATGATGTAGATCACCTTCCTCCTGCAAGAATTTCTCTTTCTCATAAACGATTCCATGTGCAGCTGTACTTTTCACACCAAGTTTTTTTAAAAATACACTAGAGTGCTGATACAACTCTTCCATAGACAAGGACCAATCTAGTTTTTCCTCACTCAGTACAATCGATTCTTCAGCTAACTTTTTAAAATGCACTTCTCCGAACGAAATCCCTTGCATTTCATCTGTCAGTTCTACGACACGATGTAAAAAAAGCTGAATATCCTGCAATTTTTTTACTTCAAGCGCGACTTGTTCACTTTGTTTTAATGCCAGTTGTCGTAACGACGGTATCGTCGGTGTTTCAAAATATGTTTTTAATTCTTTAATCGGTACTTCTACTTGTCGTAATGAATGGATCGCCATAAATTGATCAAATTGCTCAAACGTATAGTAGCGATACCCGTTCGGATGAGTACCAGCCGGTTTAAATAAATTGATTTTATCGTAATACAAAAGTGTGTCTTTGTTGATATCAAGAAGTTTTGCAAATTCACCGGTTGTAAATTTTTTTTGCAAATAATTTTTCATCTTTCCTTTTTTGCCCCCTTTACCCTGGAGTGACTCCATAGTTTATGCTCTTTTTGTGAGAGTAACATATACCTGCACAAACGACCATCGTGTACTCTGACTAAAAATTATTTTGAATGAGTCGCTTAGGGATTCACATCCGCTCATTTATATCAGGAAAGGAAGACCTCATATTATGCCGAAATCTGCTATCCCCGTAATCTTAACGATTAGTAACTTCGTCTGTGGAACGTTGTCTATCTTTGCCGTACTCGAGGAGAACTTTAGTGCAGCAATTGGATTTATTTTATTCGGGTTATTGTTTGATCTGTTTGACGGTAGGATCGCTAGAAAACTAGGAACTGTATCCGAATTCGGAAAAGAACTCGATTCTTTTTCAGATTTAGTAACGTTCGGAATTGCTCCAGCGCTTTTTACTTATCATGTTTTACTAAGTGATTTTGGACAAATCGGTCTTTTCCTCGCTGTGTCATACAATGTCTGTGCATTACTTCGCTTAGCACGATTTAATACGACGCAAAGTGAGTTACCGACTTTTATTGGGTTACCCGTACCAGCTGCTGCTGTCAGTCTACTCATATCTACGATTTTCCTATCACCTATGTTCGTCGCCGTAATCATGTGCCTGCTTTCTTATTTAATGATCAGTCATGTGAAGATTCCACATGCTAAAAAAATCAGCACAGAAAAAGAACAAACAATATGATGGCTTTATTTGAAGCTATGATTACAGACTATGGATATGTCGCTATTTTTCTCGTACTGGCCTTAGGTCTATTCAGCCTTCCGATTCCAGATGAATTGATGATTTTATTCGTTGGTTATTTCACAAAAATTGGTTTTCTTCGTTATGATTTAACGTTTGTCGTCGTATGTATTGGGTCATTCGTCGGAATGATATTTAGTTATTTCATTGGACAACGAGCAGGTCGTCCTTTACTTGATTGGCTGGGACGTTGGATGAGCGCTCCTCGAAAATGGAGTAGTAAAGCTGAAACGTGGATTGGGAAGTATGGAGCAGTAGCGCTTGTCGTGAGTTATTTCGTACCGGGAATGCGTCATTTCGCTGGTTACTTCTGCGGGATGTCGCATATGTCGATAAAAACGTATTCGTTCTATACCAGTATTAGTATTGGCATATGGAGTTTAATATTTTTAACCATTGGACGCTTTTTTTAATTTTTTAGGATGAGGTGAAAACAACATGGATTCAAAAATTGAGCTATTACCCGTAACAACAGAAGACTTACCAAAATTTAAAAAGGCATTACAAGATGCCTTTATGAAAGGTTGGCAAGATAGCTGTCAATATGAAGACTTAACAGAAATGGGACCTATTCCTTCAGAGGAAGACATACAGCATTCGTTGTGTGCGAAGGGCGCTACTATTCTTCATATCGTCCTAGATGGTGAAATAGTCGGAGGTGTGGTGCTACGGATTGATGAAAAAACACAGCATAATGAAGTCGATTTTATATATATAAGTGCAGATGGAAAAGGGATTGGCATGAAAGCATGGAAAGCAATTGAAGCCACCTTTCCACAAACAAAAGTATGGGAGTTGCATACCCCATACTTTGAAAAACGTAATATTCATTTCTATGTGAATAAGTGCGGTTTCCACATCGTCGAATTCAATCATAAAGGGAACCCTGGCCCGAATGTAGAGGGCGAAGTGCCCACGTCCGATGAAGAATACGAATTCTTTCGTTTTGAAAAAGTAATGTCATCCTCAAAAACAAATTAACGATAAAAAAAACAGACGACGGATTCTCCGTCGTCTGTTGCTGTTAATCCCGTGCCGCAAGACGGTACAGGAGATCGAGTAATTCGATATAGAGCCAGATGATCGTCACGATCAATCCGAATGCTGCAACCCACTCCATCGATTTCGGAGCACCCGCACGAACTTGTTGCGAGATAAAATCGAAGTCCATCACGAGTGACAGGGATGCCACGATGACGATGACGAACTGAATACCAATCGCAAGCGGTGAGCTACCTGTCATGAATGGGAGGTCGACACCAAATAACGAGAGAATCAAGTTGACTGCATACAAGACGAAGATCGAGAGAATCGCTGCTGTTACCGCAGAACGGAAACGTTGCGTCACTTTTATCATGCCTGTCGAGTAGACGAACCACATCGCGAACGCAACGACGAAAGTCGCAACCACTGCTTTTCCGACGATACCTGGGTACATGCTTTCAAAGACGAGCGACAATGCTCCGACGGCGACACCTTCTGCCAACGCATATACCGGTGAAAGGACCGGTGCTGTTGCTGGTTTGAATGTGATGATCAAGGCAAGAATCAGACCGATGACGAATCCACCGATTAATGCCGGGAATAGGAACGCTTGGTTTTCTGCGAGGAAGAACCAACTTCCCCCTGCTGCTGCCGTGACGAGAGCGAGCATCAAGAAAATCTTGCTCATCGTCCCGCTTTTTGTCATTGGTCGTTCTCCGACACGTGCCGTATCGAATCCGCGACGCAATGCCGGGTTTACTTTAAAACGTGAAGCCATTGCTTTCACTCCTTTTTATGATTCTGTTTTCTACTACGAAGGTTTCCCGAAAAAGTTTCAAAATAACCATTGATCGAGCGCTTTTAATTGCAACATGACGACTGGGATCGAGGCTTTGGCATCGATGCGGTAAGATTTCGCTTGTCCGATCAGACCGGACGTGACGAAATCGGCACTTTCTAACGCTTCGCCAATCGGTCCAAACGCGTCACTATCGATTTGACGATGTCGGTAATGAATGAATCGTTCCGTCGTTCCTTCTTTGACTTTACAACCATCCTCGACGTCCGGACGATTCAACCCGTATTCCGCGTAATGCCAGACGGTCGTCGTATCCCAAGGAGAACCGATATGCAGAATTTGACCGTCCGCCTCGATGAAGCGTTCAATCGGTGAACCGGGACCGAAGCCATTTTCTAATGTATGATCGGCAACGAATGTCGCCGCATCTTTCCCCCAGGCGGTCACGGACCACATCGGATGGTTGCTTCGAACGACACCCGGATACGTCCGGAAGACTTCCGGGACGCGACCGATGCCGCGTGTAACCGTTTTTGCCGGTTCATATGCCGGCATTTCCCGGCGGATCGTTTCCCACCATTCTTCAGGCACAGCCGGTTGGCTCCAGTTCTTCGGATCCGAATTATCGGTACTTTGCGCCGGCATCATGATTAACCCTTCCGTCGTGACGACTTCCTGTAAGGCCTCAATCAATGCTTGTACACCGCCGGGAATCCAGCCGATTTGTTTGAGAGACGAATGGACGAACAGCTTCATGCCGGGAGCCACACCTAATTCGCGTAACGCCTCTTTGATTTGTGATTTCGTGACCATGTTTCGTGTTTCCATCGATCTTATCTCCTTACTCGACGACTAGTGCAATCGTCGACCCCGTTTTTCCTTGTTTGACTTCGATTTTTGCGTCAACTCGTGACTTCAGTTCCTGGACGTGACTGATGATTCCGACCATGCGACCGCTCGCTTGAATCGAGAGCAACGTTTCGATCGCTTGTTCGAGTGATTCCGGATCAAGTGTTCCAAATCCTTCATCGATAAACATCGTTTCAAGTGACACGCCACCGCTTGCTTCTTGCACGACTTCCGACAATCCGAGCGCAAGCGCAAGGGATGCTTTGAAGCTTTCACCACCGGATAACGTCTTGACGTGACGTGTTTGCGACGTGTACGCGTCAAAGACATTTAAATCAAGCCCGTATTTCTTAAGCCCTTTTCCCGCCTCCGTTTTCCGTTCAAGCTGGAAACGCCCGGAGGTCATCTCGTGCAGATGCCGGTTTGCGGCGAACAATATTTCATCGAAGTATGCCGTCTGGACGTACGTCTCGAACGTCATCCGTTGCGCATTCTCCCCGACACCAACGCGAGCGAGTTCGCCGATGATGCCGTATCTCGCATCCTCGTCCTCAATCTGGTGTTGCAAGCTTTCCCATGCCGCGATCAATTGATCGATATGTGCGCGTTCCTTCTCGAGCCCGACACGTCGGTCGGTCTGCTCCGTCAGTTCGAGCGACACCGTCTTCACATCCATCCGCAACTGTTCAAGATCCGGATGCACTTGACCTTCCGTCTTCAAGCGAACTTGTTCCTGTTTCAACTTTAATTCCTGCCGCGCTAGACGGTCTTGTTCCAAATGTTCTTGGAGGTGACGAAGCGCGTCACGAGAACGTCTCGCTTCACGGAAGGCTTCGATCGTTGGAAACGTTTCTTCTGCCAGGACTGCGTGTAATGCGTTTTCGCGGTTCGTTAATCGATCGTTTTGTTCAGCAGACGCCTCAGTCAATTGACGGAATCGACCTTGGTGTTCCGCGAAGTCACGATCGAGCTGTTCCTTCTCGTGTAATTGTTGCTGTTTGACTTGTTTGAATTGCTCGATACGTGTTTCTGCCTGTTGTTGTTCCTCACGGAGTGCTGGTAGTGATTTCGCGGACTCTCCTGATTGACTTAGGCGACCAGACAAGTGTGCCAGTTCCGATTCGATGCCGGTCCGGTCTTTGATCATTGCATCGATCTTTAGTTGTAGCTGGTCCATGGATTGCTCGAGTTGTTGCAGACGAGTCTCAAGACGCGCTTTTTCCGTCTGCGCTGCCGCTAATCGGGCTTCCGTCTGTTCGACTTCTCGAAGCTGTACTGAAACATCCGCATGAGATGACTCGTTTTCACTCGTCTTTTGCATCTCGGTCGTCAGTTGCTGCAGACGCTCCGCAACCGTCCGGTACGAGGCTTGTAATTCTTGATGCGCTTGTTGGGCTTCAAGGAACCGCTGTTGTGCTACATCGACAGATCGTTCCTTTGCGACGGCGACAGCATGCTGCGGATGCGATGTACTCCCGCAAACCGGGCAAGCCGTCCCGTCCGTCAATCCTTTGGCAAGTTCAGCAGCCAGTTGTTCCCGTTCGTGTCTACGCGCTTCTTCATACTGGCGCGCTGCAGCCTCTTTTTGATCCCGAACGCTCGTACCGCGGACGATCAGCTGTTGCCGTTCTGCTTCCAATTTGTCATGTTCCGCTATCTTTGTCGCTAGCTGTTGCAGGATGAAGCGCCGTTCTTGCACCTGTAAGCGTTCTGCTCCAACGTTTTGCAATGGATGCAGTTGTTCTTGAATAGTCTTACGTTCTGTCCGTGCTTGTTCGAGTTGCTTCCGTAATGACTCTGGGTCCAGAAGCTTCAAACGTTCTACTAGTTGTTGCTGTTGTTGTCGTAAAGCCGTTTCTGCTTCCAAGCGTTCGCGCTCTTCTTGAATCTTTTCGAGACGACGACTGAGTTGCTCGATCTGTGGTTCCTCCGCTAGCAATCGATCCACTTTTGCTTGAACGACCTCTTGTTGCTCTTTCAAGCTAGCGATGTGCTGTTCAGTTTCCTGTTTTCGATGCGTGAGTTGCGTCAATTGTTCTTGATCCTGTTGCCACTGGTCATAGATCGGTCCGACGATTTGAGCGCGTTCAGCCGCCATCGCTTCTTCTTGCATCTGTTTGATTTCCGGTAAGCGGTCAATTAGCAACTGTTCCGTCTGTTGAAGTCGCTCCTGCTCTTGGAAAACCGCTTCAAGTTGCTCGCCTTGTTGCAATTGTGTCGTTTTCTTCTCGACGATCGCACGGGTCTCTATTTCAGCTTGACGAGCAGCCGTTAACCATTCGTCCCGTTCCGTCGTCAACGCCTCCATCCGTAACCGGATGTCGCCTTCCGTCAGTTCACTCCAGTTCGCTTGCAGAGGTAGTTCCTCAAGCTTTGCCCATTGTTTCGTCTTCGTTTCCTTGATGCGTGCCGCAAGATCGAGCGCTTGTCGATGCAATCGTTGCTGGAACTCACCATAGTGTTCCGTCTTAAACAGCTGCTTCAGAATCTGGAGTTTGTCTTTTGACTCTGCCATCAACAGTTCGCGGAACTTGTTTTGTGGCAACAGGAGAATTTGCGAAAACTGTTTATGGTCGAGCTGAATCAGCTCTTGAACCCGTTGCTTGATTTCTGGAATTTTGACCGCGAGCGGTTTCCACGTCGTTCCGTCGAACCGAGCGAGCTCGGCTTCATGCGAGTAGCCGGTTTTATTGACCGGATGCGGTTGACTCGGTTGGCGGATGATCCGGTACCGTTCCTCTTTCAGCGTAAACTCCAGTTCAACTTCCGTCTTTTGCTCGGGCACGGCAAAATGACTTCGCAGTTCGCTCATTTCCCGTTCGCCGCCTGACGTTTCGCCATACAGGGCGAACGTCAATGCGTCAAAGATCGTCGTTTTTCCTGCCCCGGTATTTCCGGAGATGACGAACATCGTCCGTCCGGCAAGTGCCGTGAAATCAATTGTCTCTTCACCAGCAAACGGTCCAAAGGCGCGTAATGTCAGTCGTTCTGGGCGCATGTCGCTTCCTCCTTCAGGACGGCTTTCATCGCTTCCGTCGGTTTCTTTTCACGGACTGCTTCATAAAACTCACTGAATAGATCCGCAACGGATGCATCCTTGACTTGCTCCCGCGACGCCTTGACTGCCCGCGTACTCTCGCGGACGAATCCAATTCGCTCGAGGTGAAGGATATTCGGGTAGATTTTTTTCAGCTTGCCCATCGGATCCATCAAGGCTTCGCCGTCCGTTAGATTGATCTTTAAGTAATCGTCCGTGTCTTGTGTCGCGACGAACGCCGGGTCTGTCAGTTCACTGAGACTTCCAGTCAGTTCCCGCAAGTCACGTTTTGGTGCAAGTGGTTCGAACCGGCGATCGAACGTACCCTTATCGTTCAACGTCAACACATCGACCCCTTTGACATGATGGGCTTCCGAGAATGAATATTTCAAGAGCGATCCGCTGTAGCGAACCGTCTCGGATTGAATCGCAAGTGGATTATGCAAATGACCGAGTGCCGTATACGTAAACGGTGCAAACTGGCTTGCGCTAACTTGCCCTGCCGTTCCGACGGACAATTGCCGCTCCGAATCCGTCTCGAGTCCACCGATCACAAAGGCATGACCGACGAGGACACTCGGTCCACCCGGAATACATCCAGCAAGAATCGTCCGCATCGCATCATCATGTGTCTTGATCGTTTCGTCCTTGTGCACGTACCGAACGGTCGCAGGATTCGCAAATGGCACCGGATAAAACGATACTCCTTTGATCGTAACCGGAGTAATGACCGGCGTTAGTTTTCCGACGAGATGCAGACCGGCCCGTTGGAGTAACGTCGTTCCGAAACTTAACCGTTCGGCCGAATCGTGATTTCCGCTGATCGCAACGACCGGGATATCCCGGTCAAGGATCAAGGCAGCCAGTGTCTCGTCAAGCAGTTCGACGGCTTCCGTTGGTGGTACGGCGCGGTCGTATAAGTCACCCGCAATGACGATCGCATCCGGTTGTTCGCGGTCGACGAGTGTCAAAAAATCCGCTAAGACCGCCCGCTGGTTCTCGAGCATCGATTCGCCATGAACGATTTTGCCGAGATGCCAATCGGCAGTATGTATCCATTTCATCTTCATCACACTCACTTTTTGAATATAGTAGCTTAAGTGTAGCATGCAAGCGTTCGTTCTGCGACGAACATCCGTTTGGAACACAAAAAGCAGAAGTTTTCGTGTTGCACATCAATCCAATGATACGTAATGACGAAAAAAAGTGTAATTCTTCTCGACTAAGAGAGAAACTACACATTAGTTTCAATAGAAAATAGATAGAACGTTTACTTTTTATCTACAGTCTGTTTTAGTTTTCTTTTCCCATCTGTAACAATCAAAGTAATACCTATGATACATTCCAAAAGAATGATCCACCAAGTAAGGCTCGGAATCATGTCAATCGCATCGCCTCCGACACTTTTGTACACCTCTAGCTCTCTAAGAAATAAAAACTCAGCTAAGTAAATAGATAGCCATAGCTTAGTCAAAGCTACTAATACAAAACAAAATCCCATCTTACGCAATTAAAACCCTCCTATTACTAAATAACTTAAAATTGTTTAAATTTGGTATCACATCGCTATTTTTAATTATAGAAATGAGTTAATCAATAGTATTTACTTTACCATTTAATTTTTTTATGAATCAATATTATGGCTAATATAGAAAATTTTATTAGTTTTTGAGGTCTGTATACTTTAAAGAACTGTTAAAATACAATATATACTTCTCATTTGAAAGCTAGGAGGGAAAAATATGAAACGACTTATACTGTTGATCGTATTATGTACTACTTTATCAGCCTGTAACGTAAACGATTCTAAACTCAGTTTTAGTGAACTAAAAATAGTACCTAACGCTATCCAATCGAAGATCAATCCCGCTAATACCTTGCAATTGATCAATACGAAAGACAAAGTCGCTTATGTTGTTTATCAGTCAAAGAAAACAGTTGCTACTGATCTTGAGGAACAAGGAGATACGCTAAAGATTAAATTGAATGAATCTAAAACTCATAGGAAAAAGAAGCAGCATGTCTACAAGTTAACATTAGATCCTGAACATAAAATCATCGATGTTTACGTGAACGGTAAATCTACCGCATTTGATAATGTAACTAACTGATAAATCTAGATATAACAAGTAGAAACAACATACATACTAAAACCCCTCATTTCTTTTGTGAAACGAAAGGGTAACACAAAAAGCAGAAGGCGAATGCCTCCTGCTTTTTCACTCTTACGACGAACGTATTATTTCGTCCGTTGTTTTCTAAAGCGTTGAACGGAACGAATCACAGAAACCGATCCGCCGATGATCGCACCGACGCCGACGACGATGCCTGTTTTAAATTTTTTGCCCGATTGTTCTGATTTATGCGTTGCTTGATTGTGTTCAAAAAGTTGTTGGAGGGGCGACGACGTCTCGACTTCGAGAATTTTCGATGCATCCTGATGCACGTCTTCTCTACGTTCGACACTACAAGGTGACAGATAGAATGGGTTCAAGTTCGTCCGGTACCGATCTGGATTCCAGTTGGGTTGCTGAACAACTGCTTGGGCGTCTTCCGTCTGTGCCTGATCCTTGATTGGATCGAATTCTTGTTTCATCTGAATCACTCCTCTTCACGTTCAAAACCTGTAGACTGATTTATGTCTGAAGTCTTATTTACCTGTTTTTCAAACATTTAAAACATATATATTTAAAATTAGTTTTTACTGTTTTGTGAACGTTACCCGAAATAGGCATGATAGATGCGTTTCGCTTTAACGAGATCCGCTTCGCCATGAATCAGAACGCGTCCATCTCGGAAAGCGACCATCCGATGTTCGTCCGTCGTAAACGCCAGCAAATATGGATTATGGGCGGAAATCGCAGCGACCGGCTGGAGACGTTGTTTCAACTGTTCCAGATCCCGCTGTCCGTCTCCCCGGATTTGGATGGCATCCCGACCGCAGAGTGCCGTGAAACGAACCGTTTGATCCGATAAGTAAGGATAGGACGGTTCGATGCCGCACGACGGGCACTCCGTTTGCTTCAGTGACTGGACGTTAATTTGTTGAAACGTATTCGACCAGACATCAAACGCAAGCAAGCGCGTCCGCATGGCGTCCGTCTTTCCGCTCAACCACTTCAACGCTTCCGTCACCTGTAAGGAAGCGACCATCTGTACAGCTGGTCCGATAATCCCCGCCGTATCACACGTCTCCTGATCCCGTGGTAATTGATCGAGCAGACAATGCAGACACGGCGTCTCCCCGGGACGGACGGTAAACGTGATCCCATAACTGCCGACGCAGCCACCATAAATCCACGGAATCGAACGCATCAACGCCATGTCGTTCATCAGCAAACGAATATCGAAATTGTCCGTCGCGTCGATGATTAGATCGATATCATCGAGAAGCCACGTCAGCGCTGCCCGGTCGACGTCTACTACATGCGCTTCGATCGTCACCGTCGAATTAATCGCTTCAAGCCGTGCTTTTGCGGCAATCGCTTTTGGTACGATGTGACGCGCATCGTCTTCGGTATAAAGCTGTTGTCGTTGTAGATTACTCCACTCGACATAGTCGCGGTCGACGATTCGGACGACACCGACACCGGCGCGGACGAGTTGCTCTGCCGACGCCGTTCCGAGCGCTCCCATGCCGATGATTAGCACCTTCGCTGATGCCAAGCGTGCTTGTCCCGCTTCCCCGATTGGTTGAAATCGAGTTTGTCGTGAGTAACGGTTCATCGAATCAATCCACTCGTTGGACTACTCGCGACCGCGTACTGTTTCTTCTCGATACGTCCCGCTTCGAATCCGAAGCGCCCTGCTTCGACAGCTAGTCGCATTGCGTGCGCCATCTTGACCGGATCTTGGGCATGGGCGACAGCGGAGTTCAATAAGACACCATCCGCTCCCAGTTCCATCGCATAGGCGACGTCGGTCGGTGAACCGATCCCGGCGTCGACGATGACCGGGACCGTCGTCTGCTCGATGATGAATCGTAGATGAAGTGGGTTGAGAATGCCTTGCCCGGAACCGATCGGTGACGCTGCCGGCATGATGGCGTGACAACCGAGTTCCTCGAGTCGTCGTGCGAGCACGACATCGTCCGACGTATACGGTAAGACGATGAAGCCTTCTTTGAGTAATTCTTCAGAAGCCCGTAACGTCTCGATCGGATCAGGTAGTAACGTCTTGTCGCAACCGATCACTTCAACCTTGACCATGTCACACATACCGGATGCCCGCGCAAGCTTCGCAAGCCGAACAGCTTCTTCCGCCGTCTTCGCACCGGCCGTGTTCGGCAGTAAATCGTACTTCGCTAAATCAAGCGACTCCAAAAAATTCGCTTGTTGTTTGTCAAAGATGTCGAGCCGACGGACGGCGAACGTCAAGATTTGTGAAGCAGACGCATCGATTGCTTCTTGCTGTACGGTAGCGTCCGTATATTTCCCTGTTCCGAGTAATAATCGTGATTCAAATGTCTTTTCTCCAATTTTCAGCATGTTTATCCTCCTCCTACGAAATGAACGATTTCAAATGTGTCATTGTCCCGAATGACCGTCTGACCATACGCCGCGCGATCGATGATTTGTCGATTCTGTTCGACGATGACGAGCTTTTCCCCTAAGCCAAGTTGCGTGAGCATGTCCTCGATCGTTTCAATCTGATCGATCGTGTGGTCATTGCCGTTAATCGTAATGTTCATCGGACTTCCTCCTTCTGAATCAACCGTAATGTATTTGCCAAGACTTCCGCTGTCGCCGGTGCGAGTAATATGCCATGCCGATGATGCCCCGTCGCTAGGAAGATCCGACGGGATGAATCGGCGACTCCGATATATGGCAAGCCAGACGCCGTTTGTGGTCGTATACCGGACCAGACTTCTTCGATGACCGCGTCACGAATCGGTGGATACAGTCGTTCTGCTGCTTGAAGCAATGACGTGACCCCTGCGACACTGACACCGATCGTCTCGTCGTGCGGCAGTTCGGTCGCACCGATCAAAATCCGACCGTCTGCTTTCGGAACGAGGTAGACGGCGTCATCAAACAGGATCGAGCGTAACGGCTGACCCGCGAGACGGACGGCGAGACATTCCCCTTTGACCCCATATGTCGCGATCGAAATGCCGGCTGTATCGAGCAAGGCTTGCGACCCGCGTCCGGCAGCGACCGTCACTGTTCGTCCGGTCCACGTTCCCGCGTTCGACTCGACCTTGATGAAGTCATCGCTCTCTTCGAAGCGTGTGACATCTACCTGTTCTTCAATCGATATGCCACGTGCGTGTAAGGCATACATCAATGCAGTCGTCAGTCGTCGTGGATCGATTTGACCGACAGCTGGAAACAGATGCTCGCGTCCTTTACGTTTTAACAAAAACGGTTGTTCCCGGTACCCACAATCGATGCCTGTCTCTCGCTCGAGACGACGTGCAAGCAGTGGATACAGACGACGACTTCGCGCGGCAAGTGCATGCAATTCTGCTCTCAGCTCGATGTCCGTCGCAAGCATCCCGGCAGCCGCTCGGCTTGTCCCTTGTCCGCATGTTCCACGTTCTAAGACGACGACGGATTCATTCTGACAGGCGAGACCGTAAGCAAGCGTCAACCCGATGACTCCGCCGCCGATGATGATGTGATCCGTCATACGCGAACCCCCTGGTAACGCTTGACGGCGGCGAGTGGATCCGATTGACCGAGAATACCCGATAAGACAGCGATTCCGGTTGCCCCGGTCGCTGCGATTTCAGGCATGCGTTCTGGTGTGATCCCGCCGATTGCAATGACTGGTTTCGTCGTGAAGGTGACGACTTGCTTCAAGGCGTCAATCCCTCGTGGTGGCATGTTCGGCTTCGACGCTGTCGAATAAATATGACCGTACAGCAGTCGGTCGGCTCCTTCCGCTTCTGCTGCTAGTGCCTCTGCTAGTGAATGAACGGATTTCCCGATGACGAGGTCCGGAAAATGACGTCGCACATCGCGGACACGCAAGGAACGGCGCGTCAACTGCACACCGATGCCGGCGACATGGGCGACATCGATCCGGTCATGAACGGTTAACTGATCAAGCGAATAACCATGCGCAAGGAGTGCGTCAATCAGATCAAGTAATTCTGCTGCTGACAAGTTCGGTTCACGTAGATGTAGCTGATCCGTATAAGGTTGAAGCGATTGAAAAGTCTTTATTTCGTCAATCGGATGGATGGATCCCGTCGAAATCAGATGTAGACGCATCATGTTCTTCCTTTCCATACGAAAAAGGACCACTCCCGATGTTGAAGGGAGTGGTCCGAAAATGCGCTGAAGCGCTAAGGATATCTAAGGTTTCGAGCCACTTCCCTCCGCTAGTACGAACTAGATCAGGTTCAAAGGGTCCGGATACTTCCGTCTCAGTCTGCTGGGAGACTCCCCTAGTGTCTTTTCGTGTTTAATTGGCTTGCCCCATTAGTCTAGCATGAGTCGCTTTGCTTCGCTAGTCCTAGTTGAGCGCTTCCACTTGCTGAATCAGTTCCGATTTCGTTGGTCGCTGTTGCTCTTGGCTGTCGGCATACGTCTGCTTCAGCTTCAGGATGCGCATTACTTTGGCATCGAGCATCTCCGGCGTCAGCGTTTTGTCTTTGACGGCTTGCATCACTTCAGCATGGACCTTTGTGTAAGCACCTGCCTCTGAAAACATCGCCATATCAGCTCCATTGACGAGCGACTGACGTGCCGCTTCTGCGAGACCATATTGTTTCGTGATCGCCCCCATGACGAGATCATCCGTGATGATGACACCGTTGAATCCGAGTTGTTGACGCAAGAGGTCAGTCAAGATCGGCTTTGAGAGCGAGGACGGATTCATATCGTCATACGCGGGATAGAGAATATGGGCGACCATCACCATCTCGGCGCCCTCTTGAATCGCTTCTTGGAACGGTAACAGCTCCGTCCGCTTCAATTCTTCCTTTGATGCCGTCACTTTCGGTAGCCCGACATGGGAATCGACACTCGTATTGCCGTGACCGGGAAAATGTTTGACGACCGGAATCGTTCCCGTCTCCTGCATCCCGTGCATCAGTGCCGTACCAAGCGTCGCGACGGTATTCGGATCAGCACTTAACGCACGGTCGCCAATGATCGGATTGTTCGGATTACTGTTGACGTCAAGGACCGGCGCGAAGTCCATGTTGAAGCCATAAAAACGTGACAAATGTCCGAGCGTACGTCCGACGTCTTCCATTTTCACTTCATCTGCTCCTTGCGCCATCCGTTGACTCGTCGGTAGACGTAATCGTTGATCCGGTACCCGGCTGACGCGTCCGCCTTCTTCATCAATCCCGACGAACGCATACGGTTTTTGGTTCGTCTCTTGAATCGCACGCGTGAACGTCAAGAGTTGCTCTTCCGACGTGATGTTTCCGCCGAGCAGTAAGACCCCACCAATCGCATGCGTCTTTAACAGTTTCCGGTCAGCTGCTGAAAGTTCCGTGCCGGCGACTCCGATGTAGAGCAGTTGATCGATCTTTTCTGACGTCGACATCGCTTCAAGTTGCTGCTTTAATCGTGCTTGTTGTCGTTCTTCTTTCGTTGGCTCAGGCTTCGGTTTCTTTTCTTCTGTCGGATGCTTCGTTTCCGGTTGTGATGGTTTCGTTGGTTCCGTCGTCTCCTGTGCACACCCTGCAAGCAACAGGCAACCGATCAGCACTACTTTCTTCACAAAGGATCCTCGCTCCGCACACCATTGATCGAATAATAGACGGAAATCTCAGCATTCAGGGATTGCGAGACCGAACAATATTTATCCTTTGATAACGAGATGGCACGACGGACCTTATCTTCCGGGAGATCACCTTCAAGCCGGTAATGAATCGAGATCGACGTAAAACGTCGCGGATGATCCTCTGCCCGTTCTCCTTCGATATCCATTTCGAAATGGGTGATCGTCAAGCGCATCTTCTCTAAAATCGAGACGATATCAATTCCAGTACAGCCGGCAACGGCATGTAGCAAGAGTTCGGTCGGTCGTGGTGCTTGGTTTTCACCACCGTTTTCGGGTGCTGCGTCCATCGCAAGATGATGCCCTGATTCCGTCTGTCCACTAAACCCCATCTGTTTGTTCCATGTCACTGTCGCTTGCATCGTTTCCACTCCTTTATAAGTAGTCTTCTTCTTTAGTATACGCAAAAAACAGCAAGCCTGGAAATTCACACGCTATTTCGAATAATGGTTCTTTTCCCGAAATCTCGCTTTGCGATACCCGACGAAATCGTTTCATGCTATCCTGTTACTCATAGTTTCGCGCGCAAGCGCTAGAATTGAGGAATCATCCATGTCACCTACTACTCGTTTAAGTCGACGCGATTGGCTCTTGATTGCTACGTTGTCGCTCCTGACATTCGTTCTCGGAACAAGCGAATTCGTCATCGTCGGGATCCTCGCTGAAATCTCCTCAGCCCTTGATATCACGATCGCAACAGCTGGTACGCTCGTCTCGGCATTTGCCATCTCCTTTGCGATTGGTACGCCGATCGTCATGTCGATGACCGGTCATCTGGAACGGCGTCGCCTGATCCTACGTCTCTTACTTGCTTGGATACTATTGAATCTTGCCAGTAGTTTTGCACCAAGTTACGAAGTATTGCTCGCAACCCGCATTCTGACAGCCATCCTGACTGGTGTCTTGATCTCACTCGCAATGGTCGTCGCAAGTGACGGTGTACCTGTCGCGAAGCGCGGTGTTGCCGTCTCGTTCATTTTCGGTGGTTTTACACTTGCGAACGTTTTAGGTGTTCCGATTGGTACGTTCATCGGGCAACACGCTGGCTTCGAAGCCACGTTCTGGCTGACGACGGTCATGGGAATAATCGCGTTCCTCGCTGTTTTAAAGATCGTTCCGGTCCAGCAATCGACGGGTTCTGGTTCGATTAAGGAACAGCTCGGATTGCTCGCCAACCCACGGATCCTGATCGCCTTCTTCATTCCGTCATTTGGGTTTGGGGCAACCTACGTCGTCTACACGTACCTCGTACCAATTCTGCAAACAGAACTTGGGATTGCGAAAACGTGGATCAGTCCGATCTTGCTCGCTTACGGCGTCGTCTCGATCTTCAGTAACATCCTTGCCGGCAAGATTGCTAGCAAAAATCCGATGGGACGCTTACGGTTCGTCTTCGTCGTGCAAGCAGTCGTTCTTGCTGCGTTATACTTCACGACAGCATCCCTTCCGCTTGGTCTGTTCAACATCGCCTTGATGTCGTTGATGTCGATTTTACTAACGACTTCGACACAGATCTACTTGATCGACCTTGCTGAAAAGTTCAATCCGGAAGCAAAAGGACTCGCCGCTTCATTGATGCCGGTTGCGAGTAACGTCGGGATTGCTTTTGGTTCGGCACTCGGTGGCATCGTCTATGCGAACGGTCCGATGATGAACACGGCACTCGTCGGTGGACTGGTTGCGCTCGTTGCTGCTTTATTAACTGCAATCAGTCATCGCCTCGATCAACGGTCATGAAACCGTTACCTTATCCTTTTTTGTAACAGGTCGATGACGGTTCGATGACGTTATGATGATAGTCCCCATTTCGCTGATGATTTTTCAGTATGATGGGGACTATGTTGTAGTAGAGGAGTGTCTGAAAGTGAAAGCATTACACATCATCGGTCTCGGTCTGTTGACGATCATCCGACTCTGGCTCGGAATCCAGTGGTTCATCGCTGGAATCGGTAAGTACATCAATGGCTTCGATGCGAAACCGTTTCTCGAAGGAGCACTCGCGAAGTCAACTGGCGAAGACGCACTTGTCAGTTCGTGGTATGCGACGTGGATCGAGCAACTCGCCTTACCGAACGTCGGGCTGATCAACGCCTTGATTCCGTTCGCGGAACTCGTCGTCGGGATCTTGTTGTTTCTTAGTCTGTTGACGGTCCCTGCACTGGTCATCGGTAGTATCATGAATCTCAATTACTTACTCGCTGGGACGATTGCGTTAAACCCGTTGTTCTTAGCAGCGTCAATCGCCTTACTGGCTGCAGGACGCTTTGCATATCACATTGGCATCGATCACTGGATCATCCGCTGGTATCGCTCGTCGCAGCAACCGCATCCCCTGGATCGGATTCCCGTCTAACGAAAATAACTCTCCCGCACGCGGGAGAGTTATTTTTTTTGCTGCTCGAGAATCGTCTGTTGTGTCGGAACCCCACCGACTGAGACTGTCCGCTCGAGGAACAGATAAGGTTTACCATCGACTTCAAAGCGACGGTCACCGAGATAACGTGCCGAGTGCCCATCCGTTGCGAGCTTTTGTTCGATTGCTGAGACATGTTCGTCGAGTGAATAAAACCGATCGTCGAACGTCATTGTGATGTTTTTCTTACGGTACCCGAGTAAGAAATTGTAGTAGAACCAGTACATGGCAACTGCGAAGACGACAAAAATCAAGAATTGCATGTGAGTTCCCCCTTCGTATAGTCTTTATACGTTGGAAGAAAACAGGAGGTTTCAAAAAAATAACTGTTTTTTATTTCCTAACGGTTCAGTTGATTGTCATGTCGTTAAACTGAAGATCACTCTTAGGCATGTCGTATTTGACCGTGCCTTCGTATTGAACTTCTTCGTTCTGTGCATCCAACACAAAAATAGACGTTCCGTTTTTCTTCGTTTCAATGAGAGCATAGACTAGATCATTTTTAATATTTGTCGATGCGTAGCGTTGGACTTCATTGGCCACTAGCTTTGGTAAGTCATAGTGATGTTGCTTGAATTGCTTCGTTCGTAAGTCATACGTTGACCATTTTACTTTCGTATCAGTCATGTTCTCTGTCATTCCTACGACCGCACCTTCATCTATCAGACGTATATCCCACATTTCTTCACGCTCAAGAAACTTTAATCGTGTCGATGTTGTGTTGTCTCTGAGATAAACTCTTGTCTTAGCATCATTAGTCATCTTTCGGTATAAGACACGATTCTGATAGATGGCAAGTACCTCATCCTCTTCTGTTAATTGAAATGGTAAGTCCATTAATTGGACTGTTTTTTTCTTTAAATCAATCACATAGATATGATTTGTACCTGGTTTTTGTACAATATCGCCAATTCGGCTGACGTACAACTTTTGCTTCGTTAGTTGAAACGGTCTATAGTAAATGCCTTTAGTCTTTGCCGGTTTCGGCAAAGAATAAGTCTGCATCTTTTCTGTTCCACGTTTCCATGATTGTAGATCCCACGATCCATCTTCATTGACATGTAATCCAAATACATTTTTTTCTTGCTCATATTTTGATATTTCCTCTTGATTCATAAATTGTCGGAATTCATGTGGTGCCTTACTCACTCCTGAGTAGTCCATTGTAAAAGCGGATAAGTAATTCGATTGTTTCTTCTTTACTTTCCCCATCAAGTTAACTTTGTAATTCGTTCTATATGCTTCGGGATCATTAAATTTAAATTGAAGCTGCTTTACAGTTTGATCATCTGGATTTCCTTGTATCGTTTGTACCGTAAATTCAGGTTCTTCCATTGAAGAGGAGTACACAACATACACTCCAAGTGTCAAAATACAAATGACTCCTAAACTCAAAATATATTTATAGGTTCGCATAGTATACTCCTCACACCGTGACTTTTTGTTGCAATAGTCGAAGACTTTTCCAAATGATATACATGAAGTACAGCAAGCTTATCCCGATAGTTAGAATTAACTCTTCTGTTTCCAGTAAAATACGAGTTTCGTCTAAAAATAAGACTGTAATATAAGCGATAAGTATTGCGATAAAGATTTCTAGTCCAATTTTTACCACGGCTTTTCCTTTACGGAATGATCTTTCAATTAGAATAAGTAAGAAAATAAAACTGACGATGAATAGTGATATCGCAAGAATGATACCCATATCAATCAGATTTGTTGTATAGAATTCGCTCATCACATTTTGAACTGGACTTAAATCAATTTGGTTTTGGTATTCCGGTTGAATCAACCAATCAAATAGATAAAATCCTAGTTGCATTACACACCATTGGATACCAATAAAACTCACGATGATTAAAAAGACTGTCGTCAATTTCGAGAAGAAAATGCTTGCGCGACTTCCTGGAAGCATTAGTAAACGATAAATATACTTTGTTTCTCCTAACCAATCCCGATACCAAATTTGAATCGCATAGATGACAACAATCGCCATTCCGATCAGAGTCATATAACTAAAGAAAGAGGACGCCTCAGAGTATCCAAGTGTATCAATTTGTTTAAGTGCTTCTGCGACGGAAACTCGGTTAAGTTCCATGAAATTCTCGACTTTCCGTTCATGATACATGACTTGCGCAACGACCGACACTAATTCAATTGCTGCCATCACAAGCACGACGATAACATAAAGCTTAAAACTCCGCTTAATTTCTTCGTTCGTCAATTGTATGTATTGTTTCATCGCTGATAGACCTCCCGCATCCGGTCCTGAACCGATTTCCCGTACAGTTCTCGCATCTCTTCCGTCTCATGTTCATCGATGATCCGACCGTCCTGTAAGAAGACGACTCGATCGATCAAATGCTCGATTTCCTGAATTTCGTGTGTCGTCATCAGGATGCCGCGTCCTTCCATGAAGTGACTCGAGAATAGTCCTGCAATCTGTTCCTTCGTAAACAGATCGATCCCAGCGAATGGCTCGTCGAGTAATAAGTACGGACGATCGAGAGCGAATCCGAGGATCAAGCTGACCTTCGCTTGGTTCCCTTTTGATAAGTCCGTGATCTTATCTGTCGAGAGTAGCTGGAAGATCCGCATCAGCTCATCCGCTGTTGCTTGGTTCCAGTCAGAATAATAATCCGCCATGTACGTCAGCGCATTACCAACCGTCATGTAGCCTGGCATCGTCTGGATATCCGGAACGAAGGCAATCTTATTTCGATTGACCTCGCCATCGACGAGAACCGTTCCCGCGTTAACTGGGACAAGGCCTGCGATCGCCTTCAGGATCGTTGATTTCCCCTCACCGTTAAGTCCAATCAGACACGTCAATTGATCCATCGGAACGGAAAACGAGACGCCTTGAAGAACTGGCTTTTTACCGTATTTCTTTTGTAACCCATGGACTTCAAGCATCGATCTTCCTCCGTTCCGTTTCCTGATACACCGTCTCGATTTTTGAGACGACCTCATCGAGTGGGATTTGAATCGCTTTGACGGCATCGATGAATTCAGAGACGGCTTCTTCTAGCATCTCAGCACGTACTTTTTGGACGACTTGTGGATCGCGTGTAATCTTACTCGGGACATTCCGTTCTGTCGTAATCAATTGCTGCTCCTCCATCTCTTTGTATGCTTTTTGTGCGGTATTCGGATTGATTCCGAGCTGTGCGGCGATTTCGCGGCGGGACGGGATCTCTTGCCCGCTTTGCAATTCCTCGGTCGCGATTCGTTGTTTGAACCAACGGACGACCTGCAGGTACACCGGGCTTCTTTGGTCGAACTGCATCGGTAGACCCCCCTTTCCTGTTTAATGTATTAAAACAATAATACACTTCTCTTCTGTATCATACTCACCATACAGTTTGACTGTCAAGATAGTTTGTCTTCTTTATCACAAAAAAACCACCATCCAATTTTGGATGGTGGTCACTTCACTCATTAATAGGGATTCGGATCCTCCTGCGGTGTATCCGGAATCTCGGTCGGTTCTGGGAACGTATCCGGTTCTGGCTGACGGACCGGGTCTTCCTGTGGCGTATCTGGCACCTCGCTCGGTGGTGTCTGCGGTATCTCGTCCGGTTGATGATCCGGTTCGCGTTCTGGCACTTTATTCGGATTTTTCTTCATCTTGTTTTCCCCCTTACGACGTGATGTAATCGCCGCCATTGATATGAATCGTCTGACCCGTGATGTAACTTGAATCGCGAGAAGCCAGATAGACATAAGCCGGTGCATTTTCCGACGGTTGTCCCCGGCGTTTCATTAATGTATCTTCCCCATGCGACTCGACTTTCTCCTTCGAGAACGTCGCCGGAATGAGTGGCGTCCAAATCGGACCGGGTGCGACGGCATTAACGCGGATTCCCTTCTCAATCAAGCTCGAGGCGAGTGAACGTGTTAATGTCGTAATTGCCCCTTTTGTCGCTGAGTAATCGATCAACGTCGGTGCCCCACGATAAGCCGTCACCGATGAGGTATTGATGATTGCATCTTCTTTATGCAGATGCGGAAGCGCCGCTTGAATCAAATAGAACATCGAAAAGACATTCGTCTCGAACGTTTCCTTCAATTGATCTGGTGTAATCGAAAGAAAATCATCCTGCGGAAATTGTTTCCCGGCATTATTGACGACAATGTTCAATTGACCGAATTCTGCAATGACCGTATCGATGATCTCTTGTGCATTTTCCGGTTGACTGACATCTTTTGCGATTTTTAAGGCTTTGACCCCGTAGCCTTCAATCAACGATTTCGTCTTTTCCGCGTCTTTCCCCTCATTTAAGTAAACGATCGCGACGTTTGCCCCTTCTTTCGCATAAGCGACAGCAACGGCACGACCGATTCCACTATCCCCGCCCGTGATCAGCGCGACCTTCCCCGTCAGTTTTCCTGAACCGACATAGTCCGGATCATCGTAGATTGGTTCTGGTTTCATGGCGTACTCGACACCGGGTTGTTGTTCCTGCGTCTGCCCTCGTGCTTCTTGATGCATCGCTTCGAACTGTTCTTCTCTCATGAACGATCAGCTCCCTTATCACTGTTGGAATGAACTACATGATTAACCATTCCCTTGCGATACATCTATAAACGTTTTTCTGGAAAAGTCAGATGTCATTCGTCAACAGTGTTGGGAATACATTCGTTTGGAGCATGTTTGATAGTTCGCTTGGATACAATGTATACTGATCCAGTTTGTTGAACGGAACGAAGCGATACGTCAACCCTTCACCTTCTGGACCGTAAAAATCCTCTGTTAATAAAGGCAGCGGTTTTTTGCAAACGACTTCATAAAACATTCCTAGTTCATGAAACTCGTGATCAGCGTACCCAAAGAAATTTTCATGCAGGAAACGGAAGACCGGTGGCTCGATCGACTGTCCTAATTCTTCTACCAATTCACGTGCAATTGCTTTGGCACCACTCTCACCGAACTGAACACGCCCTCCCGGTAATGACCAAAAATCATCTTCTCCTTGACGATGAATCAAGAGATGTCCATCTTGAATCAACAGCGCCACTGCGCGAATGTTAAGCTTTTTTTGATTTACTGTAAACGTCAAATCCATCCCATTACCTACTCTCTTCTTATTAGATTCCCATACTTTCTCATCATTTCCCACGATTGCGTTTTGTCATCAAATTCATCTCGTTGTAACACGAATTCATCTTGATTTTAAGGGATTTTGAGATTGAATATGTATTCAATATTACAACAATTGTTATTAGAATATATTTAAGCAATCAAATTGAAACACAACCGTCTGATGTTTGAATGCTATACTCTCGTTAGTCAAATGACCGCATCACTCACTTCAACACACACTAAACGCATCCACTTCTATAGATGTCATTCCGACGACAACACTAGATATTCAACTTAGGAGGAACATTCATGAAACGAACAATCACGACGTTAGCAATGAGCGCCCTCGTTGTTTCAGGTTTTGCAGCTACGGGTACAGGTAAAGTTGAAGCCTCTTCTGGCTCATCGTATAAAGTTAAAATCAAAGCAGACGGACTCCGCGTCCGGACTGGTCCATCGTTAAAACACCGCATCGTCGACGGCGTCAATGCGGGTCAAACATTCAAATACCTCGGTCGGACAGGGAACTGGACGAAGATCATGCATAAAGGCGAAAAACGCTTCGTCTATTCTGGTTACGTCAAGAAGTATAGCGCTTCTAGTAAATCAGCGAAAAAAGCATCATTCTCTTCGTCTACTGGATTCATGCGTCCAACAAGCGGATCAATCACACAAGGCTACGGAAATGCTAGCGGGAAATACGGCTACACGTTCCATAACGGAATCGACTTCGGAGCACGTACTGGAACACCAGTTAAAGCAGCTGCTGCCGGAAAAGTCATCAAGTCGTCATATCAGGGAGCTTATGGTAACCATGTCATGGTCGAACATAAAGTGAACGGTATTTCGTACACAACGGTTTATGCTCACTTAAGCAAACGTTCTGTCTTCGTCGGTCAATCGATCCCGAAAGGCGCGAACATTGGAGCTGTCGGGAGCACTGGTAACTCTTCGGGATCACACTTACACTTCGAAATCCATCGTGGAAACTATGTCTACAGCGGTTCTTCAGCAGCAAGCAGTGTCAACCCACTCGCTTTCTTATAAGCATTTCCAGGTACCTCATCTGAGGTACCTTTTTTGATTTTCAGTGGGCATTTCATCTTATCCAATTCCATCCAATCTTGTCAAAGAATTTTATGGGTTATTGGAAAAAGAATAAAATTAAGTCCGTTTAATATAATTTATTGAAATAATATCGAAATGTGAATGTAACATTTAAACAAATTCGTAAATGTTATACTCATCTATGAAATTTACATAACGGTTTAGTCATACAGATTACATATTCAGGAGGAATGAATCATGCATGGTTTTTGGAAAGGTGTCTCGGCGACAGCCATCGCTGTTGCAAGTTTTGCATCGTTTGCCATCCCGCGTGCGGATGCTGCAACGACGTTCTATAAGGTGAAAGTCATGGAGGACGGCTTACGCGCTCGGACGGGTCCTTCGACATCTTACGGTACGGTCACGAGCTTTGAAAAAGGTGACACATACAAGTATCTCGGACGGACAGGGAACTGGACGAAAATCCTCTATGGTTCGAAAAAAGTCTACGTCTCTTCTACATATGTTAAGAAATATTCTGTAACACGTATCTATAAGATTAAAATCAACGTCGACAATCTTCGCGTTCGTAGCAGCAACTCGACGAGCAGTGCAGTCGTCGGAAGTGTCGATAAAGGCGAAACATTCCGCTACCTCGGTCGTACAGGTGACTGGATCAAGTTCCTATACGGTGGCGACAAACGATTCGTTCACGCTGACTACGTCTCGAAATATGCTGTCTTGACACTGACAAACAGCAGTGGTGCATCAAAAGCCTCGACGTCGACGTCAAAAAGCTTCGCGACACCAACGAGTGGTCCGATCACGCAAGGATATGGTAAGGCAAGCGGTGCTTACGGCTATACGTTCCATAACGGTATCGATTATGGCGCAGCAAAAGGTACTCCAGTCTATGCGACAGCAAGCGGTAAGGTCATTACGTCTCAGTTCAAAGGCGCATACGGCAACTACGTCATGGTCTCACACACTGTCAACGGATCGCCGTTCATCAGTCTGTATGCACATATGAATAGTCGCTCCGTCTCGGTCGGTCAAACCGTCGCTCAAGGGCAAAAAGTCGGTACAGTCGGTGAGACAGGTAACGCCTTCGGAACACATTTACATTTTGAACTCCATAAGGGATCGTACGTCTACAGCGCAACATCAGCTGGCAGCAGCGTTAATCCACTCGATTACCTCTAAAAAAAGCCCCGACCGCATGACGTCATTGATAAGTCATGTGGTCGGGGCTTTTCCTATTCTTTTAAACGGAAACAAGCGTAGTCTGCTTCTCTTGAATCGTCGAGACAATCGCACGTGCTGCGGCTTGTCCCCCGTAAATCGACCGAGCGAACGGTCCAACCGTCAAGTCAGCAAGACTGCCTGTTGCGAATAAGTTCTCTCCCCATTCAAAGGTCGCCTCATCCAGTAACGGTGTCCGGCAAGGAGATAATGGCAGCTTCAACGCTTGCTGTACCGCTTCAAGCCAAGATCCTTCGACGACCATCGGACGGATACCCGTTGCGCAAATAATCGATTCAGCGGTGATGATGCGACCATCTGTCAGCTTCACTCCGCTTCCGATTTCCTGCTCGACTTCACCAATCTCATGAGTGATGTTTCCTTCCCGAATCAGATGACGAACACGTTGAATCAAGTCTTGTGTTGCCGTTCCTGGGCGACGCTCCTGTACGATCAACGCTCGTTTTTCACTAGCCGACAAGGACTTGAATGGTGTCAATCCTTTTGGTCCCATGAACTTCCGATCGGCATCGAATGCACTTTTTTCGAGCGGACGTCGTGAAAGGAGGGTCACCTGTCCAGGATAGCGCTCGGCACATTGAATCGTATGATGCAAGGCACTGATTCCACCTCCAATGATGACGACCGGAGGTGTATCGTGCTTCGATAAGAAAACGTGACGCGCCGATTTCGCCCACTCTGGCATGACGTGATGCTCCGATTGTCCGAGGGCGAGAACGACACGGTTTGCTCGTAACTCACCTTCGTCTGTCGAGACGATCCACGTTCCGCTTTCTCGTCTTAGCCGTGCGACTTCCCCTTGAACCCAGCTCGCCTCCACTTCATTTCGTTGCGCCAATTGAAGGGCATGGTCGTTGAATAATTCCAAGGATGGTCGCCCGTATGTATCCTTGAAGGCTTGATGTGTATAATCCTGTTCTTCAGCATGATGCCTGAGACTCGTCGGATTCGTCGAAGTGTGGTGCACCCGAGTTGAACGTAGGTAAGGCATGCCGATCCGTTCGGTTTGTTTACGCCAGTTCATCAATGGTTGCTGGTGACGATCGATGATCCGTATCATCTCCCGATCGATTCCTTTTTCACGTAAGGCATTGAATACCGTCATTCCATGAATTCCTCCGCCAACAATCACCCATTCATATCGATCCGTCATCACAAAAACTCCTTTACCTGAATTAAATCGTAATCATTACGTTTTATAACGATAGCGTGTTTTTAAGAAGAATTCAAGCGTCATTCGACGAAAGCCCATAAAAAATCCGCTTCCTCTCGGTAGAGGAAGCGGATTTAAACGCATCAATCAGGAAGAAGCATGTTTCGCTAGATACGCTTTCGAATAGCGGTCAGCTGCGATGATCGCATCCGCGACTTCGTCCGCCGTGACGTTGAAACCGCTGTGGATCGTCTCGCCTTCAGCAGTCGCTGCCTCGCCGACCTTGACGATATCTTCACGCGACGCATCTTTTAGCTTGACGTCTTCGAGCGTCACCGGTAAGCCAAGATCCGTGTAGAGCGCGATGTACCGCTCGATTTCTTCTTGTGGATGTTCTTCGAGCGCCAGTTGAACGAGTGTACCAAAGGCAACTTTCTCACCATGCGTTAAGTGGTGAATCTCACCGTCAAGCGCTGTGAACCCGTTATGGATCGCATGCGCTGCAGCTAGCCCACCACTCTCGAAACCGAGTCCACTTAAGAGCGTATTCGCCTCGACGACGGCTTCAAGTGCCGGTGTGACGACTTGCGCTTGAACGGATTCATACGCCAAGCGACCATGCTCGAACAAGACTTCCTCACACCGTTTGGCGATCGCTTGTGCCGCAATCGTCGGTCGTCCCCCTGCCATCGTTTGTCCACCAAAAGCGACGACACTCCGGACCTCAACCCACGTCGCGAGCGCATCGGCGATTCCGGACGCGAAGAAGCGGGCTGGTGCTTGGGCGATCAGTTTCGTGTCGACGAGAACGAGATCGGGATTCTTCTTATAGAAGCGATAACTTTCGAAAATCCCTTCGTCGGAATAGATGACGGACAGGGCACTCGTCGGGGCATCGGTCGAAGCAAGCGTCGGAACGATGACGACGGACACGTTCAGCTCATCCGAGACGGCTTTTGCCGTATCGAGCGTCTTTCCGCCCCCAACACCCATGACGAACCGAACATCTGCTTCTTTTGCTTGCTCAGCGATTCGTTTCACTTCATGCCGTGAGGCTTCGCCACTGAAATCCGCTTTCTCGATGCCGACATTTTCGCCGGACAACGAGTGTTCGACACGTTCCTTGACGATTTTCCAGACGACATCATCCGCGATGACGAGCGCTTTTTCACCGAACGGGCTCACATATGTACCGAGCCGGTCAATGACATCCTTTCCTTGGACATACTTTGAGGGACTAATGAAGACACGTTCTGACATGTTTCAACATCCTTTCTGTAAGGGACACGATAGTCAATGATATACAGTAGAGGAATTGCCTTTTCTGCTGACGTTTAAACCCCATCAAGTCGAATCATCTTGACAAAACGGGTACTCTTTCAAGTGCTTGAACAATAAGACGTCGATCTTCGCTTAATCGCTTGTCCGGATCAGGACCGAACCATTCAAGGCTTGCCGTCAAGTGATCGAGATGAGCCGATACGTCTTCAAAGAACCGTTGATAATCGACGATACCTTCGAATAATGGAACCATCCCTTCCCGTGATCCGCTTGCTGCATATACATTCGTTGGTTCAAATACTGCGAACTGTTCAGCATTCGCCACTGTTTTTAAATGAAGGTGATCCACATACGATGCAAGTCTGAAGTATGCTTCGACGGGATCAGCCTTTGATTCGATGACATGCAAGACGTCAAAGTTGATCCGACATGCCGGATGGTTGATCGCTTGTAGCAAACGAACCGTTGCCTCTACCGTATCTGTTGCAGTGTTCGGATGAAATTCAAGTAATAATCGCTGTCCTGCAGGATCAAGGACACGGCAAATCCCGTTCAATCGATAAACGAGTTGATCCCATTTGGCATCGGATAAGGTATGGCTCGCCTCATTACCAGCAAAGATGCGGATGCGCTGCGTTCCGATTCGTGTCGCTAATCGCGAGAGTCGTTTCGTCTCCGCAAGTAGTTTTGACATCGGTGCGTTTAAATTTAAATAATGACTCAACATGCTGACGTTCAGATGGGACGACTTCAGCCGATCGACTTCTTCTGTTCTTAAATGTTCAGCATGAACTCCCCAAATATCAATGGCGTCAAAGTGTTCTTCTGAAGCAAAATCGATCAAATCATTAAATGAACGCAGATGATGCCGATAGCTGATCGTACAGAGTGCGAGTTTCATGTTCAATTCCCTCCTGTCGTTGATACGCATGGAACGTGTCGACGAGTTGCCGTTTGATTGCACTCTCCCGTGCCCATTGTTCTTCGATCAATCGTTCGATTTCTAAGTACACTTCCGGTTGGCGCGTTACAGCGTATTTGACAGCCCGATGCTGGATGACAGAGTATTGATTGACTAATGTTTCAACCTCATCCGTCCATTCTTCAAAATCAGATGTCTGCAAGTCGCGTCCAATCGCTTCATATAAATAAGCAAATGCATGCTCATAGGCATATTTTCGAATGGCAATCACAGGTAACTGCTTTAAGGCATTCGGTAATCCCTCAGGTTGTTCACGATAGTGATGCACAACACGTTTGACTGCCTCAGTCAATGGATGTTGTACTTTTATACAACTCATGAAATACGCACTTACCGTCGTCGCATTCGGTATTCGAACATCCGTACTTCGAAACGCAAACCCACCAGCGACAGCACGATGGCGTACTGCTGCAAGAATACGTTCTCTTTCTATTTCACCTTCATACCGGAAATCAGGATCAAGCATGTGCCATATTTCCGGATCTTCTGTCGCCTCTAACATGACGTAATGGGGAAACACATCATGGTGAAATTTATTTTCGCGCTCAGGTAGACTAGCTAAATCCAACATGACGATCACTGACTCGTCCTCGTTTTTCTGTTCGATTCGTTGAATCAGCTGAGCGATGTTTTCGTCTTTTGACTGTTCGTGGTCGTACCATTCTTCGACTGGGATTCCGTAAAGACGTTCATACCAATCAAGCATCTCCTGATGGTTGATCTTCTCATCATGATGTGAGAGGACATAATCGGCTGACAAGGAAAACGAAGAATCCCATACGCCAAAGTAATAGGGACGATGGTCAGCGGCCGATCGTTTGATCGTCTCGCAGACGCAACTGACGAGACAGTGTACTTTAATCATGTATGACCTCCTGTAAAACAGACATTAACTCTTCTACTCGCATTTTGGGGAGGGCTGACATGTGCTCATCTGGAATCACTAACCCGTGTTCCAATTCAAGGTGAAGCAACAGATGAATCAAACGCATCGAATCCAGTCCTAGATCATCTCGTAGAGAGTCTGTTGTCGAGACAGCGACAGATGATGACCATTCGAGCTGTTCGCTCAGTATATCTTCGAATTGCGCAATCGTTAAACGGGACATGCTTGTTCCCCCAATCGTTTTCTACTCACTTTCCCATTCGCAGACAGTTCGATTTGCTCAACGAGTTGCCACTCCGTCGGTCGTTGATGTGGTGCGAGATGCTTCATGCAATGCTGTTTCAGTTCTTCCTCTGATGCCGTCGTCACGAGTTGAGCGCAGACGCGCTCTCCTTGAAACGAATCCATTCGTTTAAAGACGACGACAGCCTCGACGGTCGGAAGCTGATACAAGACATCTTCGACTTCCCCGGGATAGACGGATAAGCCAGACACATTGATCATCTCATCGAGTCGGCTAAGAAAGTGCAGCCCGTCTTCAACGTACATTAAATCCTTCGTACCAATCCGTACGCCTTGTTGCGAAACGACTAATTCTGCTGGTTTTCCCTTCGTTCCAGTTTCAATCTCAAGATGCTCTAGTGGAAATCCGATCGCTTGCGGACTCGGCGGATTCGGATGAAGTGCGATACAGCCGATTTCTGAACAGCCATATTGTTGAAGCAAATGATGTGTCTTACGTTCAATCGAACGGAACCACTTTTCTGGTAATGTCATCCCGGAAATCATCACTGCGTGAACTGATTCCGGGAACAAACTCATCGCATACGCCAGTCCCGGTGCCGTATAGATGATAGCGTCCGGATGCAAACGATGGATTGCTAGCACATGACGTGGCGAGAAGTCTTGTAGGATGACTGGTGTCGCTCCGCGTCTTAAAGTCGCGAACACTCCACACAGTAATCCGAATGAGTGCGTCGTCGGACAAGCAACGATCGTCGCTTTCGTCGTCAGCGGAAAACTGTTCGTATAGGCATTCAGTTCCGTCTCGATCGACTCCCATGTCCGGTGAATGATTTTGGGTTGTCCCGTCGTACCGGAACTGAATTGAATCAATCCATCCGCACGTTTTTCCGCTTCCGGAAGCGGAATGATGGTCTCTTGATAAATCAAATAGCCACATCCGGCTTGTATCGCTAATCGTTTAGCACCGGAAACAGGCGTATCCGGATGAATGGGAAGGATTGTTCCATTCATTCGTCGCATCGCAAGACAGAGGGCTAACCACGCTTTTGTATCTGACGTACAGATGGCTACGGTCTTCCCTTCCGTTATGAACGATTGCTTCACCAGTTCATGTATCGTCAATTCTTCTTCTGTCACCCATTCTTTCTCAATCCATAGCATGATCGTCTTCCTCTCCTCGTTGAACTAGTGAATTTTTTACATCGATTTGATTCGTCAAACCAAACCGTGGTGCCAGTAAGGCTTCTGCCGTTACTCTTTGTTCGTACCATCCGATTCGTTCTAGTCGGTCTCGATCAATCGGCAACCCCTCGATCGTCTGATGCATCCAATCAAAGAACGTCGCTTCATTCAAGTTCTCCGTCAGTTCAAGTTGATACGCTAGTTCCGTCAAATGATAGACGAATAATGTATCGTACAGCAGCTCGCGTAAGGCAAGCGGGTGTGACATTTCATAATAGGTATTGAGCGGTGCATCAAAATCAGGATGTAGCCTCTTAAAATCGGGTACATCCGATGGATCATCGAGCAACTCGGTGACGAACTCGACGCTATCATGAAAATCGCGGAGAATGATCCGTTCCGGCCATCCATCCCGTAAGACAAGTAACGTATTTTGTGCGTGAGCTTCCACACCGATTCCTTTCTCGGTCACAAGTCGGATGACTGGTTCGAGATAGACGCCGAAGAATCGACGGAGCCACCGTTCATGACCATATCGTTCCAACCACGGACCTAGAAAATGTCTTCCGTCGACCTCGATTTGAGCAAGTGCCGTCAAAGGCATGACTTGCTCGCCCGGTTGAGCATACGTCAAGACATTTTCTCGAAAGACACAGCCGACCCGACCCGCAAGTGGACCGCTCGAAACGACAGATGAAGCAAATTCAGATAACAGCGTCACCGGCAATTCACTCGCCTGTTTTTTCAACCAATCCGATACCGCAGGAGCTGCCACGACATTCGGAACGGAAAAAGTCCGAACGGCTGACGTTTGCTTCAAGTCTAGCGGCAATTTGATATGCGGTAGTTCGGGGTGACCTGGACAAAAAACGGTTCGAATCGACTGCGTCGCTTGTACGAAGACACCACCTTCTCCTAAGTCGACACCTCCGACTTGTGCCACTTCCTGTTGGATACGTGACCACTGCCACGGATGGACCGGAAGAATCTGATAATCGGTTTGATTGAGCTCTTCCAGTTTGACTAAAAACATATGTAGAAGCGATTCTCCAAGAATCAGTGGAATAGGTAAGATTCCATTCCCTTGAACGAGCGTAGAAGGTAAGGCAATCCAATGTAACTGGAAGCGATTGCCCGCTTCAGGTCCATATGCCTCGTGATCAGCTCGCGAAAAACCAATCCTTGATTTATAACAAGGATGATAGGGATGCCCTTCGATGATGGTCTGTTCCAACTCTTCATAATCCAAGCCTGCTCGGTGGATTGGTAGACGATGTTGCTGCGACAAGTCATCAAAATCATGTGTACGTCGCAACTCTTCCTGAAAGTCGTCCGAGATCGGCAACTGCGTCAAAAGATGCTCAAACCAGTCGTTGACGCCAGATGACTTCGATGAGCGTAACGTCTTGATGTCGAGCCGAATCCGGTCGAACGGACCGCGTTTGCCCTCGACTGTCACTTCACTATCTTTTATGTGGAATGTAAAACGATGCTTCATTCCGACAATCATTTCAGTAAAAGGAAGAATCCGTTCGAATAACAAACTCTCAAGAAGTTGTTTGCAGATACGTGTTTTGCTGTCGTAAAGCATAGTTGTCCTCCCGTAACGGATTATCCAACTCGACGAAACAAACTCGTTCTCCCTCGACTTCGAGTTCATCGAGTCCTTGTAGGCGTGTTAGTAAATTCGCCTTATATGGAAGTGTCGGCGATTCTAACAACATCAAAAGCCAAGCTCTGCCTCGCCCTTCTAGACTTTCAACTCGTACCTGACACCATTCGTGCAGTAACGCGATAGCAACTTCTTCGTTCAATAATGTGTCTGCTGCCAATCGGTCGATGACACTCGCCAGATGGTTCCAAATCATGTAGTACGTCAAACGCTCAGCAATGACTTCTTCTGGGTAGAACAACGTCGTATGCTTCAATTCCGGTTCCAGCAGGATGAAGGAATCTCGATTCGTGTCTGCTAAGTAATAGCCTTGATTATCCCGGACGTGATATTGAACCGGCCATCCGTCTTCGAATGTGATGAGACTATTTTGCTGATGTGCCTCGAGACCGATTCCTTGTTCTTCATACAGTGTAACGATCGCTCCTAACGTCAACTCTAAGTACTGTTTCCACCACCGAGTGACGTGTTCCGGTTCGATTAATCCTGACTGCCGAATGAGCCGCAGCAGGAGAGATTCCGAATTCGGTAATGCCGGTTGGACGAGTGCTGCAACATTTACCGCGTGGGGTGCAGGGTCTCGCAGGATGACTTCGAATCCGGTCTCTTCTTTAGTCCGGATCGCTAAATACGCAGGATCGTGAATGAGGTCAAACGTATCAGGAAGAGACAGATGACAAAACAATCGATGCATCAAATAACCGGCCTCTAATTCGTGCCGCTTGTTGACGCGTCTTGAGTTCGTCACTTGGACAGGTATGGATAACTTCAACATATGACTTCGGTCGAGTGCTTCGACGGTCCGTATCGACGAAGTCGCGTTATAGAGTGGTCCAGTTGCGCCATGATAACGGAGAATACTTTGCTCGATCCATTGCTTGATTGTCGGCTGACGTAACAAATACTCGGCTTGAAGCGGATGAATTGGAATGACTCGCTCTTGCGCCGTCGCTTGGATTGAGTTATCCAGTTGATTTTTCATCAGCTGAGTAATCGTCTCGTTGCTACCTGAACGTTCTTCGAGCAATGTCTCATGTACTGTGAAATAGTGAAGTTGAAACGGCTGACGGAATTCAGGCGCATACGCTTTTTGTTGCCAGTCGGTCATACCGACTCTACTTTTCGGGGTCGGATGGAACCAATGACCACACCACAAGCGTTGTTCATAATCGATGAACGTCTGTTGCTCTTGTGCGTTCAGTTGTTCCTCCAAAATCAATTGCACAGTCCGGTGACTGTCAAGAACGCGAAAGAGTAAGTCCGTTTGATCCGGATGTTGATCTTGAAGCTTGATGCAACAGGTGATGATACAAGACATGGCTGAAACTTCCCGCCATCCGTTCTTTGTCTCTTCACGGATCATTCCAATCTCGTGGCGTCCGATGATGGAACGACGTTTGATTTCAATGAGATATGGCTTCATCCAATAAAAAGAGGATGTCTCGGATGCATCAAACGGTCTCTCGTTGACCCATTCGCCCGGGTTCACTTCTCTGATGTAGCTGTTCATGAACGATTGAAGCGTCACCTCGGTCGCTAATCGCTCGATTTGTTCTTCGCATGTTCGCACGCTCTGTTCCTCCCCTTATTGAAAATCATTCTCATTCCATATCAATAGAAAAACGGGTTTCCCCGTTTTTGATGGTGCGTATACGCACTTATTTTAAGTAAAACGTTTTCAAGTTTCTTCAATCCGTTTTCACAATCGATTAAATGCCAGAAGTCACATATCGTCGTGAGATTTAACACAAATCAAACAAACGATCCTCCCTAACATTCGTACGACAAGGTGACGACTTTTTAGGTTCATTTATCAGCCTTCTCTGCCTCATTGTGAACTCCATCTGTAATGATAATCATTATCAATGACGAATGACATGGATTTTCTTTTCATTCTTCATGGACAAACAAAACAGTTACTATCGCTGATATATGTATGCAATTGACGTAACATATGCATCCTCCCAAGTGGTCCCCACGGATCCCAATCTACACTGTCTGGGTGAAATATACGCCCCGTCCTAACGGCACGAAGCGTTTTCCACTCCTTCGTTCCTCGAATTCGTTCCACATCTGCAGGTTGACTCCACAGTATGAACAGACCATCCGGATCTAACTGCTGTAATGTTTCTAGGCTGATCGTCATGTAGACGGTATGCGGAAGTCCTTCCACTGCTCGTAGACCGATTTCATTGAACAGAAAATCCAACATCGTATGCCCTGTTCGTCCGTACAGTCTGATTTCTGAGTCTCTGATCCAGATGACTGCCCATGTCACATTCCGATTGAATTCGAATTGTTGCTTCACAACTGATTCAAACGTCTCGACTTCGTTGATGATATCAGTCGCTTGCTCAAGCATATCGGTTGCCGTAGCAACAGCATACAAGTAATCCTTCCAGCAAGTTTGTTTCGAAATATCGATGATCGGACAAGAGGTCAACATAGGTGGTAGTTCACCTCGTATCGGTGTCCGTAAAACGAGATCAAGATTTGATGTCTCAAACCATTCCGGTAAAATCGTTGCTGACGCGTCGTATAGTCGCGTACCTTCGATTTCACTTAAATAGTCTGGCACCCCGTTCGAACGATATTGTGTCGGAAAAGACGGTGCGATGACCGGTTGAATGCCAAGTGCCAATAAGTGATCTTGTAACAACGCTTGACTCCAGATTCCGACCCGTGGAATCAACCGTTTTCGGTACTGACTTGGTGATAGTCCCTCACGTTTTTTAAAGAGACGGCTGAAATAAAATTCATCATTGATTGATACACGTTCTGCGATCTCGGCAATCGTCCAATCTGGATGTGCAATCATCCACTCCTTCGCCCGTTGCATCCGCAATTGATGAAGCAGTTCCTTTGGTGATTGATCGTAGTACTTTTTGAATTGGCGGGAAAACGTCGGCAGTGACATGTTCAACTCACTTGCCAAGTCACTGACTGTTCTTGATCTCCCGAGTTCTTCTAACCACTGGGACGTCACTTCCTCAAACGTCTGCTCATGACGACGTTCACTTAATTGCTCCAGCAGTTGATACAGATAGCGATGCTGTCTAAGAGAACCGGTCATTGTTTCTGGACACCCTTGCATTCGTTCTAAACACTCCACTAGTTCATTCGTTGGTTGTCGGAAGATTGGAAATGCCGTCAGGTCAACCTCTAACTGATACAAGAGACAATGTCCCTCCTGAACGATGAAACGTTCACCTGATTTCTTGACGAAACAGGCTTCTCCCGCCTCTAGACGTTTTCTTTCCGTGTAGGTAATACCAGCCCCTTGTATGACGACGATCAAACTCGGACGTAACGCCAATTGTCCTCCTGTTTGTAACGCATGTTTTCTCACGCGAAATGTATGTAGTGCTTCTGTCATTTTCAACTCACTCCTAAAAAACATTTGCTATCAGATGCTTTTTCCGTATATCAGCTTTGAATGTTTTCAACTGGATGAACATCACCTATCACCCCTTCTAATTGATAATGAATATCATTTTCGTTAACACTATAGCATCATGCTACCGCTTTTTGTCAACAACTGTTGTTAGACTATGTTTCATCGTTACAACAAAAAATCCCTTCACCCAGTGTAATCTGAGTGAAAGGATTTAATTTAAGCCACACGCGACGACGAGTGTGTCTGTGCTGTTTTCTTACCAACGACTGCTCCGATCACTCCGCCAATAATGGCTGGAACGACCCATCCGAGACTGACGGAAGCAAACGGTAATACCACGTCGAACACGTTTGTGACAGCTGAAACGTTGATCTTCGCTGTCTTTAATCCATCAAATAAGCTGACAACGAATGTCATCCACAGCGCCCCTTGATAAACGGCAGGTTTGCCTTTAAAGAGTGGATGCAAGAATGTCAGGAAGATGAGACAGATCGCCAGTGGATAAAGCGTCATCAAGACTGGTTTTGAGACAGCAAGTAATTGATTCAGACCGATGTTCGCGACGAGTGCGCTGAAGACCGATAGACCAATCGTCCATTTGACGTACGAGATTTTTGGCACGAGTGCCGAGAAGAACGCGGCACAGGCCGTAATCAACCCAACACTTGTCGTCATACAGGCGACTGTGATCATCAGACCGAGTAAGATCGCACCGTATTCACCAAAGTAATGATCCGACACAGCCGACAAGATCTCTGCTCCGTTCGCTAGTTGTCCGATTTCCGAGACACTCGAAGCACCCATGAAGGCAAGCGCCGAGTATGTGATTGCAAGCAAGGCTGCTGCGATCAATGACGCTTTCGTACAAATCAAGAGTAACTGTCGCTTCGATGTGACACCTTTTTCCTTGATCGCTGCGATGATGATGATTCCGAAGACGAAAGCACCAAGTGCATCGAGCGTCATATATCCTTCCTGGAAACCGTTAAAGAAAGCATTCGACTGATATGTCTTCAAAGGATTCTGAAAACTTCCGATCGGATGGAGGACAGCGACGACGATCAACAGACCGATGAACGTGATCTTAATCGGTGTCAGTACTTTCCCGACGACATCGACGATTTTCGTCGGATTCAATGATAAGAGACACGCAACCGTGTAGAACAAGACCGTGAAGATGAGCAACGGCCAGTGGCTCGTCGATTCACTGAAGAAAGGCTTGATTCCGATCTCATACGAGACCGTTCCGGCACGAGGAATCGCGAAGAAGGGACCGATCGCAAGATACAAAATGACCGAGAACCCGATTCCGAACGCAGGATGAACGCGTGACGCCATCGCTTGTAAATCGCGTTCCCCTGAAAACGCGAATGCAAGAATCGCAAGCAATGGTAGACCGACACCGGTGACGAGGAATCCGGCATTGGCGACCCAGACATGCTCCCCTGCGAGCTGTCCGAGCATCGGCGGAAAGATGAGATTTCCTGCCCCGAAAAATAAGGCGAAGAGCATCATGCCGATGACGATGATAAATGATGTTGGAACAGTTTTAGACATAATAAACCCCCACTGATGATGATCGACTTCATCTCGCTCCCTAAGCAGATGAAGTACTTCGTTCGAAAGGATAACATACGTTTAAGAGCTCGTGCTAGGAGTTTATCTGGAGAATATTCTGAAAATTGCGCAGAAAGTTTGGTGGAGCTACGGTCCATAGAATTTGTTACGTTTGTGCATCGAAGCATGAAACCGAATTCATAAGTTCATATGACGTAGTAGAACTTCACTTCTTGTCCCAAAAAAGATATTATAATCTAAAATCTTTACAATAATGATTTTTATCAATCGACTTAATTAGTATGTAAAATATCAAGTCTTCTTTGTCAGCAACACTTATATTGAATAGAGAAAGGAGGAGATAAATATTGCTTGAACAATTAAATCAATTGATGCACTATATCGATGAACATTTGACAGAAGAACTATCACCTGAAGATGTGACTCGATTGACAGGGCTATCCGATTATCATTTTCGAAGAATGTTTTCTTATATGTCTGGGATCACATTAACAGATTATATTAAACAACGACGTTTATCAGAAGCGAATCGCGACTTGATTCAAGGCACTTCTGTAACTACGGTCGCCTTCCAGTATGGTTTTCGTTCTGTAGAAGGGTTTTCAAGAGCTTTTCGTAACTGGTCAGGCTATTTACCATCATTTGCCATAAAAAATAAAATTCAAAAAACCTTTCCTCCTTTCACATTTTATTTAGAGATTAAAGGAGGAACTTCAATGGAATTTAAAATCGAGGAAAAAAGTTCATTTTTTATAACAGGTGTTTCTAAACGTGTACCAATACAATTTGAAGGAGTTAATGAATCCATTCTAGAGCTTGCCCAATCCATCACAACGGATCAACGAGAAAAAATGAAAGCAATGGCTGATTTTTATCCTCACCATATATTGAATGTATCTTATGATCATGAGGAACATTTTCAGGAAGAAACCGGTTCACTAACCCATATGTTAGGATATGCTACATCACAAAAATTGAGGGATTCTGATATCGGACTCGAACAACTGTATGTTGATGCTTCGACATGGGTCATTTTCCCGAATCGTGGACCTTTCCCGGCGACTTTACAAGAAACAATGGCTCGTTCATACTCCGAATGGTTACCTTCCTCTGGTTATGAATTGGTTGACTTGCCTGCCATATCCTTTACGATTCATGGTAATGACCCAGAGCAGGTATACAGTGAAGTATGGGTGGCAGTTTCAAAAAAAAATAGCGAAAATTAAGTCTAACACTATATCTAACACTATAATTGTTGGTAAACGAAAAAGCTGTCTTCTCAGTAAACGAAGACAGCTCAAATCTTATATACTCTCTTAAGTCATGAAAAACAAAAGGAGTGTTTTCATTTCTCTGAATTGATCCTATTTTAATTATCCTCTTACAGATTTTACAATTGTCGCAACCCCTTGACCGCCACCGACGCATAACGTCGCAAGACCATGCATCTCACCCGTCCGCTCGAGTTCATGGATCAGCGTAACGAGAATCCGCGCACCACTCGCACCAATCGGATGACCGAGCGCGATTGCGCCACCGTTGCGGTTGAGCTTCTCGTGCGGGAACTGTAGCTCCGCATCGACCGCGAGAGATTGTGCCGCGAATGCTTCGTTCGCTTCGATGACATCGATCTCCTCAAGCGTCAGTCCCGCTTTATCGAGTGCCTTTTGGACCGCTTGGACGGGACCGATTCCCATGATGCTCGGATCGACACCGGACGTTCCATTTGAGACGATCTCAACGAGTGGTGTCACACCGAGTTCTTTTGCCTTTGTCGCGGACATGATGACAAGTGCGGCAGCCCCGTCATTGATGCCAGATGCATTGCCTGCCGTAACCGTTCCGTCCTTTTTGAATGCCGGGCGCAAACGACTGAGTGTTTCGACAGATGTTCCGGCACGTGGAAACTCATCTTGATCAAAACGGATCGGGTCGCCTTTTCGTTGTGGAATTAACACTGGCGTGATTTCCGAGACGAACCGTTCTTCCGCTAATGCCGTCTGCGCTTTTTGCTGACTCGTCGCAGCGAACTGATCCTGGGCTTCGCGGGAGAGTTCATAGGCGTCGGCTAAATTCTCTGCCGTGATTCCCATGTGATAGTCATTAAACGCACACTCAAGTCCATCCTGGATGATCGTATCGACGAGCGGTTGGTCACCCATCTTCAGTCCAGACCGTGCGCCCGATAAGACATACGGCGCTTGGCTCATGTTCTCCATCCCACCGGCAACGATGACATCGGCTTCGCCCGACTTGATCGCCTGATACGCGAGATGGACGGCTGAGAGACCGGATCCGCAGACCTTGTTAACGGTCATCGCTGGACATGTCTCCGGTAATCCGGCAGCGAGTGCCGCCTGCCGTGCTGGATTTTGACCAAGTCCTGCTGAGAGGACGTTACCGAAAAAGACTTCGTCGACGTGATCTCCTGCGACACCAGCTTTTTCAAGTGCTGCGCGGATGACTGTCGCTCCAAGTTCCGTTGCTTTGACGTCTTTCAAACTCCCATTGAAATTCCCGATCGCCGTGCGCGTCGCACTGACGATGACGACTGCTTCACTCATCTGCTCCATCTCCTTATTGAATCGTATATCCTCCATCGAGTACGTTCGCTTGTCCCGTGATGCCTTTTGCTTTGCGGCTCGCGAGGAACAATGCATAATCCGCGATTTCCTCGACGGCGAGCAACCGTTTTTGTGGAACGAGCGGATAGATGACTTCCTCGAGTACCTTCTCAAGCTCGACGTGACGCGTCTTCGCCAAGTCTTCCATCTGATTCCGGACAAGTGGTGTATCGACGTACCCCGGGCAAATCGCGTTGACGGTGATTCCGTGTTCTGCTCCTTCAAGGGCTGCGACTTTCGTCAGACCGAGCAATCCATGCTTCGCCGAGTTATACGCCGCTTTCCCAGCAAAACCGATTAAACCATTGATCGATGCCATGTTAAGAATCCGTCCGTAGCCTTGTTCCTTCATGATTGGAAAGGCATGTTTGATAGCGATGAACGGCGCCGTCAACATGATCTTGATCATCAATTCGAACTTCTCTGTTGGAAACTCTTCAATTGGTGAGACGTGTTGAAGACCCGCGTTATTGATCAAGACGTCGAGTCGACCAAACTGTTCGACCGTCTGCTTCAAGACGGCTTCGACCTGTGCTTCATCAGTGACGTTGAGCGTCATGCCAACCGCTTCATGACCGTCTGCGCGAATCGCTGCCGCAGCCTCTTCTGCTGCTTCTGCGCGAACGTCCGTTACGACGACCTTTGCTCCTGCCGCAGCAAACGCCTTTGAGATTTCAAGACCAATTCCGCTTCCTGCACCTGTGACGAGTACGATATCTCCTTGAACCATCTGCTTCACTCCCCTACCGTCACGCGCTCGAGTTCCGGACTGACCGTGAATCGTGCTTCCGTGACTTGTTTGACGTCTTCGACCGTATGACCATTCAGCGTCTCGATCAAGACCATTCCGTCCGGTGTGAAATCAAAGACGGCCCGGTCCGTAATCAAACGGTTGACGACGGCGCGTCCTGTCAACGGCAAGGTACACGCCTGTTTGACTTTCGATTCGCCGTGTTTGTTGACATGCTCCATGATGATGACGACGCGTTTTGCTCCGTTGACGAGGTCCATCGCTCCGCCCATGCCTTTGACCATCTTTCCCGGAATCATCCAGTTCGCGAGGTCACCGTTTTGATCGACTTCCATCCCACCGAGGATCGCGAGGTCGATGTGCCCACCGCGAATCATCGCGAACGATTCGGCACTGTCGAAGTAAGATGCTCCAGATTGTGCCGTGACCGTTTCTTTACCGGCGTTGATTTCGTCGGCATCGACTTCATGATCAAGCGGATACGGTCCGATGCCAAGCAGTCCGTTTTCGGATTGCAGCATGACATGCATATCGTCCGGAATCGCATTGGCGATCAATGTCGGAATCCCAATCCCGAGGTTAACGTACATCCCGTCTTCAACTTCCTGAAGTGCGCGTTCAATGATGATCTCTCGTGTCGTTTTCATATCCGTCTCCTCCTCAAGCTTCCCGGACAGTCCGGCGTTCGATGCGTTTTTCATAATCCGTTCCGACGACGATGCGCTGAACGTAGACAGCAGGTGTATGAATCTCATTCGGGTCGAGTTCACCGACTTCGACCAGTTCTTCGACTTCAACGATCGTTACTTTTCCGGCTGTCGCGACAATCGGGTTAAAGTTGCGTGACGTCTTCCGGAAGACGAGGTTCCCGAGTCGATCTGCTTTCCATGCCTTGACGATCGCAAAATCGCCGACGATTCCTTCTTCGAGCAGATACGTCTTCCCGTCGAACTCCTTTTGTTCCTTCCCTTCAGCAATCGGTGTGCCGACGCCTGTTGGTGTATAGAAACCGGGAATGCCAGCTCCACCGGCACGGATACGTTCCGCAAGCGTACCTTGTGGGACGAGATCGACTTCGATCTCGCCACTGAGGTATTGTTGCTCGAACGTCTTGTTTTCCCCGACATACGACGAAACCATCTTCTTGATTTGTCGTGTCTGCAAGAGGAGACCGAGACCGAAGTCATCGACACCACAGTTATTACTGACGACCGTCAAATCCTTGACGCCCTTCTCTTGCAACGCGGTAATTGATTTTTCCGGGATTCCGCAGAGTCCGAAGCCCCCTACGACTAGCGTCGCCCCGTCAAAGATGTCTGCTGTCGCTTCCGCGAATGATCCGTATACTTTCCCCTGCTTCATCTGATGATGCCCCCTTTAAAAATCCTTAGTATAAACCAGTCAAGCTATACAATCCGATCATCAAGAAGACCGTCACTGTCTTGAGGATCGTAATCATGAAGATGTCCTTATACGACTGACGATGCGTCAGCCCCGTGACGGCAAGTAACGTGATGACGGCACCGTTATGCGGTAATGTATCCATCCCGCCGGACGCCATCGAGATGACGCGGTGCATGACTTCCGGTGGCACGCCACCTGATGTGATCGCTTGCGTATATTTATCCGACATCGCACTTAACGCGATTCCCATTCCGCCCGATGCGGAACCGGTGACACCGGCAAGCGTCGTCGTCGTGACGGCTCCGTTGACGAGCGGATTCGTGAACGTCTCTGAAATCCCGCTTGAGACGGACTTGAATCCTGGTAACGCTGCGATGACGCCTCCGAAACCATACTCAGCACCTGTATTCATGACCGCTAGAAGCGCGCCACCGATACTGACGTTCAAACCAGCTTGGAAGTTCGTCTTGATCTTCGGGAAGTCATACAGCATCGCTGCGAGAATTCCGATCAATAACGCCATTTGGACGGACCAGATTGCAAGAACGGCCGGCGTCTCGATTTTTCCAAATGCCTCTAGACCAATTGCTGAAAAATCGAATCCTTCTGGATACCATTTCGGAATCGAGAGTGTGAAGACTTTGTTCATGACGGCAACGAGGACGAGTGGAACGAAGGCAAGGACTTGCCGATAGACCGGTTGACGATCCGTCTCAAGTGTCATTTCCGGTTCGTTCTTCAACTCCATCTGCGGTGCGGCACTTGCCGCCGTTGCTTCAAATCCAGCGTAGCCTTCCCCTGCTTGATGGGCTTTTTTCTTACGTGACTCGAGATACCACATGCCGACGACTAGGATGAACAATCCACCGACTGTTCCCATGATTGGTGCAGCGTAGATATCCGTTTTGAAGAACGTCGTTGGGATGACGTTTTGAATCTGAGGTGTTCCTGGTAACGCATCCATCGTGAACGTGAATGCACCAAGGGCGATCGTTCCCGGGATGAGGCGTTTCGGGATGTTCGCTTCGCGGAACAAGTTCGCTGCGAACGGATAAACAGCGAAGACGACGACGAACAGGCTGACACCGCTATATGTAAGAATGGCGCCGAGTAAGACGATGGCAAGAATAGCGCGTTTCGCACCGATCATGCGGATGATCGTCTTCGCGATCGACTCCGCGATACCAGACATCTCAACGACTTTTCCGAAAATCGCTCCGAGGAGGAAGACCGGGAAGTACGCCTTGATGAAGCCGACCATCTTTTCCATGAAGATATTCGAGAAGAAGGGTAACACCCAATCCGGGTTCGTCAGTAGGACGGCGAACAAGGCACAGATTGGCGCAAATAGGATGACCGAAAAACCACGATAGGCAACGAACATCAATAAGGATAAGGCAAGAAGAATGATGACAAGTTCCATAAGTAGATCTCCTTCGATTTTAGTAAGCGCTTTCATATCGCTTCTTCATCATTTAACAACGCAGTGTCGAGGAGGTCAATTAAATTCCGTCAAACTATAAGTACAGCTTATAGAAATCATAAGTTCACATTATAGACACAATTGCATCAGATAGATTATTTTTTCAAGGAACAGGAGTTAGTCCTTTTATGGCGTATGTCTTTTAAGTAACGTACTTTTTATTTGAAAGGATGGACAATTCATGAAAAGCATCCTTTTTGACGTCTTGCATAACGTGACGCTATTAATGGCTGGTTTCTATCTGCTAGGAAAATTATCACCGCTCCCGATCACCCGTGACTCCCCACGTCCGACGCGCGTGTTGTATGGTCTTGCCCTAAGTGTCATCTCTTTATTACTCATGCAGATGACGATTGAAGCAGCACCTGGCGTCATGGTTGATTTGCGTCATATTCCGGTCGTCGTCGCTGCCTACTTTGGTGGCGCCATCCCGACAACGATCGTGACGATCGCGATCATCATCTATCGTTTCAGTTTAGGAACGAATCTAGCAGCCTTCACCGCATTCGGTTTCATCGTCGCCGTTGCCTTAGGAACAAGCTTAATCGTTCGCGAGATGCCACCCTATGCAAAACGAACATTCACACTCGTGACAATCTATGCGACGGCTTTACACGCTCTTGTCTTATGGATTGTCTTACCGAAACAGATTCTTCTAATTGAAGTGATGGCAGTCGTCATTCCTGCTTCTTTCGTCAGTAGTTGGCTCGCCCTAGTGATCATCCGTGATATTCGGTTGACCAAACAATCATTACGGATGCTTCGGCAAAAAGCGCAACTCGACTTTTTGACAGGATTAAATAATTCACGCGCCTTCAACGAATACTATACGGATGTCAAACAGCGATTGATCCTAAACAAACAGTCGGTCGTGTTGTTGACGATCGATATTGATCATTTTAAACAGGTCAACGATACGTATGGACATGAGGCTGGCGACGAGGTGCTACGGCAGTTCGCCAATCGACTGCGTGATGGAGTGTCAGAAAGCGGGTATTTATCCCGTAACGGCGGCGAGGAATTTTCGGTCCTGTTTGAGGGTGTTCTGCTTGCTGAAGTCCTGCCTTTAGCAGAACAATTACGTGAACGGATCGCTTCTAGTACGTTCCGACTAGCGACGACAGAGCTATCGCTCACGGCATCGTTTGGTTTAGCCGCGTACGATGAGACGACACTGCAAATCGACGATCTTCTACTGGATGCGGATGCTGCCCTCTATCAGGCAAAGCAACAAGGACGGAATCAAGTCGTCCTGTTTTCTCCTAATGCAGAATCTGCCGTCAGCTTTCAAGAATAACGATGGACGCCACCTCTGAAATCCGCTACCTTTAAAGAAGAGGTAGGTGATTGGCATGAAGTTAGCAAAAGGTCCCTATATCCTGATCGGCCTCATTTTAGGTCTCTTGTTCGGATTCATTGGTGACAACTTCTATTTGTATGTATCAGCAGGTATTCTCGTCGGAGCACTGCTTGAATTGTATGTTGCATACGAACAACGCAAAAAAAATAAAAAATCATGATGGAGGTACCAGCATGACATTCAGTGATCTATTCCTTTCAACGCTCTCGTATATCGGTGTCGCGACCGTACTCCTTGCAATCGGTGTCGTCCTGTTCGAGGTGACGACGAAATCAAAGGAGCTCGAACTAATCCGTAACGGAAAGAAAGCAGCCGTCTACGCCTTCGGTGGACGAATTCTTGGTCTTGCCATCGTCCTCTATTCGAGTATCTCGAACTCCGTCAGCATTCTCGATATGGTGTTATGGGGTGCACTCGCGATCGTCTTACAAATCGTCTTGTTCTATCTTGCAGATTTATTGATTCCACGTTTGAGCATGACGAAAGAGATTGATGCGAATAACGAAGCAGTCGGCTTGCTGCTCCTTTTCTTATCGATTTCGATCGGTTTGATCATTGCAGGATCGCTTACATATTAAAACACATGAAAACAGCCCTGGATCATTAGGATCTAGGGCTGTTTAGATTGAGGATAACTCCTATTTTGTATTTTAAAGGAGGAGTTTTTGTATACGCTAAAAACTAAAAAAACAGTATTCCAAGTCTTCGTGCATTATGAGAACAACGGAAATTTAAGTAATCAAGTCTTTTCATTATGAATCCAATATACTTTATCCCAAAATTAAAAAATATGAAAATTAGGATGTTTATCAAGATCGACTTATTTTTATCATAATCATTTTTAAAGGGATTTTGAATCATTAATACGTAAGAAATGGTTTACCATGAATAATACAAACTTTCTATCTTTTTTCTTAAAAAAACATACTTATCTTTTTTTACAAAAACAGGATATTATTTTCTGTTCTTTCATTTAAAATAATACATGTGAATTTACTATTTATTTATATTTAATTTAAGGAGAAGATGCATTTGAAAAAAATTATACTTTTGCTTTTGACCTTTTGTTCCCTTGCTATACATGTAGATGCTACATCACCTTACTATACAGTTCCAAAGCAACAAAGTATAACCTCTGGAATTTACCAAAATGGTAAATTAGTTTATGCAGCGAAAAATGAATCTCCTACTTATCCGTATACCATCACTAATGTTGTATCCGCTGGTAATAATCTTTTCTATACAGAAAGTGAAAAAAATCATTTTATCGACTCTGTTTGTATGTTAGCTTTTGAAAAATATGAACTTCGATTCCGCTCTAAAAACGGAGTCATTTCCACTGTAAAAGGGGCAAATATCAATGGACGAAGAGGACACATTGGAAGCGATGGAAAATACGTCTACTTTGTCTCGAATAAAAGCAACAGTAAAGGGGATTTGGTCCGTGTTTCTTCAACCGGAAAAGAACGAAAAATTCTCGTAACTGATGTTCAGGACTTTTGGATGTCCGATAAAGAAATCTTTTATGTCAAAAACAGATCTTTCTATAAAATGAACGTTAAAAGTTATCGCTCTACTATCTTGGAAATTGGTAAAGGAAAACTTCTCACGCCTTCAAACTGTGATAAATTAAACTATATCCATTATGATGAAGGAATCGCCTTTTTAAGCGCAGTCACTACTTATCGTCATCGATTTGATCTTTACGACTATGTAACAGGACAAACCAAAGCAATGGTTTACAAAACAAACGATCATGTGTTCAAAAATAAAAATATCACTACCATCACGATAGAGGCTATTGATTTCTTAAACGGTAACTATATAGTCTCAGAGAATAATTCATTGTTTTTACGAGATGTTAATGGAAAGACCTTAAAAAAGATAGTAACTCTGTCTAATAATCTCTATGATCCTTATCTTTTTTTCGAAGAGACTTACTTAAAATCAATTAATTTACAACTAGGTAAGCTCACTTATTTACAGGGTAAAAAGTTATATACTAAATCTTTTTAAATATTTCTACTGTATAAGGCTCCTGTACTTTTAAGATATATCTGAAGGCTTTTACTAAATCGATTTTAGTTCAAAGACAAATCACTATTCCATTCTTTTTAAGTTAAGAGGAGATAAAATTTAACTTTAAGTCAATAAACATATAAATAAAGTGTCTTGTTACGAGCTTGAAACGTTTCGAAGATGATTGTTGTTTTTGACTTTACATATGAAAAGCAACCTATCATTTTCATGGAAGTATACTTATAAAATTTCAACAGCGACTCTATATAAAAAGACCATTCAACTTTCTGAATGGTCTTTTTATATAGATAATGATTTAATCAAATAGTTACGTTGATTCTTGTTCTACAGTCGTAAATGTGTTATCCCATTCCAGTAATTTATTGAACTCAGACATCTTAAAATCCTTTGGAAGATTCGTTACATCAATCCATACCCATGAACGAAATGCTGTAGCCTTCTCGTCATCTGCTCCCATCACAATCACCTTTCCAGCCTTCATCGATCCGCCTTTCATTTTCGTCACTAATTTTGCCAAGTCTTTTTTCACTGTGTGTCGCGCTTCCTTATGTACGTTCACCATGATCTGCACATGCCGCATCGATTCTTCGCTCAATTCGGTATATCGCAATACATTATTTAGCTTTACGTCATCTATGAATAATTCCGGTGGAGAGTTCACCTCGACCCTAATAAAATTGTTTCCGTACACCTCTGTTGCTTCGTTCGTGACTGCTTTACGAATATCACGTGACCAAATTTCTTCCCGATATGTATCGTACAATTCATAATCATTATGATACGTTGCATAGAACGAGACATCGTCCTTCTTATCCGGTTCGTTCGTATGAAAAATTGCCCCATATTCGCTTCTAGTCGCATCGTAACGAGTGTACTCTAGGTCAAATTTCGTTTTATACTCTCGCTCTAAATCTACTTCCAATCGTTTTCCGATTTCTTTTTCTTTGATCGGATTGCCATTCATGATTAAAACGAATGAACCAACGATAACAACGAAACAAGCGATGATCACAATCCAGCCAAACTTCAACCACATACGCCTCACTTTTCTTGACCAACTATACATACATTTGCCTCCTGCTGAACATTTTTAATTTTCTATGGATTGCGTTTATTTTTTACTACGCTCACAACTAAACGGCTAAAGTCCGTTCAAATCCGGACTTTAGCCGTTTTAATTACTCATAGTTGACTGCCACTATTTCTCAAGCTCTTCTAGCTCTGTCCGCGAACGCGGAAAACCATTCGCTTGCCACTCCGACCGATAGATCGAATCCAGTTTCGTCAATCCGACCTCATCCGGGTCTTTCGTAGCATCTGGACTCGGATCCTGATCGAGATGCGCTAAATAATCACGTAACGCATCGGTCTGTGTGCCCTGTTCCCGCTTCCTGAACAACAGTAGACTCGCACCGGCAATGACACCTGCTCCGAATAAATACCGTTTTTTCAAGCCCATATGGTTTCCTTCTTTCTTCCCTTAAACCAATCCACCGCCGTCACGCAGTCGTGGATGCGCGATGCGTTTGACCTTGCCCTCTTCGACCGTCAGGACATGATCTGGCTGTCGCTCGAAGTAACCCGTATCGAGTACACCCGACCAGCTCTTCACTTCTTTTGCAAATACTCGGACGTCCGAGATGGCTGATACATCAACGTCAAGAATCACGTGACATCCATCTGTAACGAAGGGACGATCGTCTTTCACGCGTAGCGTTGCTGAGACATGCTTATCACGTAACCGTTGTCGCACATACGGTAAGGCAAACGGATCCAGTTCGACAGGTAACGGTCCGCTTAAATGATGGACGAACTTCGAGGAATCGGTCAGATAGAGCAATTCCCGACTCATCAGTGCGACGATTTTCTCGCGAAATAGTGCACCGCCACCACCTTTGATCGTTTGAAATCGTCCGTCAATCTGATCGATCCCATCGATCGTCAAATCGATTTCCATTCCCTCTTCCAAGTCGATCAACGGAATGTATAACTGTTCCGCGAGTCGGACCGTCGCAAGTGACGTTGCCACGCCTTGAATCTGTAGTCCCGCCTGCACAAGTGGACCAAGCGCCTCGATGAACCGTTCCGTCGTCGAACCCGTCCCAAGACCCACTATCATCCCATCTTTCACGTAAGTTAGTGCTGCCTCAGCGACTAATTGTTTCTCCTGTTCATACATCCGCATCCCTCCCTACATTTCTGTTCCCGTTTCGATTCGTCTTCAATCGACGGAGAGAGAGGATTCCGTTAACGTCAGGTACTGCTCAATTGCCTGGACGAGCGGTTGTTGAGCTTCCATCCAAAACGCGACAGATGTCGGATCAGCGTCGAGATGACGTGTAACGATCTCATCGATTGTCGCTTGACCGGAATCATGCATGACGGCTTCAAAGACTGTCGAAAAATGTCTCGGATTCGCTTGAACCGTCTGATACAGGCTATTGCTGAGTAGATAACCGATCGTGTAGGGAATGTTGTAGAACGCAAGATTCGGATTGAACAAGTGACTGATGTACATCCATTTATAGCGCGCCGGTTCAGGCAATACCGGACCATAGGCTAACCGTTCTTCCTCTTGCAGGAGTTCACTTAACCGTTCGGCACTGACCGTCCCTTGCTGACGTTCCGCATAAAAACGTTGCTCGAACCGGAACATGCCGGGAACGATGCTGGCATATTTCAGCCCTTCCCGGATCTTGACCTCTAGGAGAGCGAGCACTTCCTCCCGCTCCGTCGTCTCTTTGATGGCAGCATCGAGGACGAGATTCTCCATGAACGTCGAAGCCGTCTCCGCGATGCTCGTTCCTTTGACTTGATTTAAATACGGTTCGTCTTGCAGTAAATAATTATGATAAGCATGACCGAATTCATGAGCGAGCGTCGCGACGTCCGGATAACTATCACGGTACGTCATGAAAATTCGACTCTCTTTTGCAATCGGGAATGCGGCACAGAATCCACCTTCCGCTTTTCCAGGACGATTCTCTGCATCGACCCATCCCTCACTAAACACGTTTTCCGCGAAGGCGCCGAGCTGCGGATTCAATCGTTTGAATTGTGTCGTGACGATTGTCTCTGCCATCTCAAACGGAACGTGACGCGCGGAGCGATAGGTGTTCGTCTCAAAATCATGCCATTCTCCCGTCACCCGCTCCGCCTGGGCAATCTTCCGAGCGTAATAGGCGTGAAAGAGGTCGCGGTGTTGATCGAGTGCTTCCATCATCGCTTTTAGGCTCGCTTCCGAGATCCGGTTCTGCTCAAGCAACTCGGTCAACGGTTGCTCCCAGTTCCGCATCTTGTAGGATTGCAATCTGAAGCCAGCAATCCGGTTCAGAATCGTCGCAAACAGGTCAGCTTCCTGTGCACACGCGGTGTCAACCGCTGTCGCTGCCGCTAAACGAGCCGAACGGTCAGGTGCGAACATCGCTTCGTGTAGTCCTTGACCGATCGTGACCTGCTTATTATCCAAGTCGACGCGCAATGCCATGAAACGCTGTTTGTAGAGCTGCCCCCAGCCTTGGAACCCATCCACACCGAGATCCTGCAATAATTGTTCCTGAACCAGTGGTGCACGACGGGACTGGATGTCACGGCGTTCGTTCAAGAAAAAGGCGTATGGTGAACCCGTGACGAGCTCCTCCCACTCTTCTTGTGACAGTGCGGCGATCTTCGTATCGAGTGCTGCTGCCTCACTGCGCACCATCGCTTGCACGATTTCGATCTCTTCGAGCAATGGATGGACTTCTGAGCGCGTGACATCTTCAGCGTACAGACAATAAATGAAGTCGCTCCATTCCTCGACGTCGCGCGCGACTTGCTGATAACGCTCGACCTGTTCTGCCACATTAGCCGGATGTTTCGTCAACGCGGCTTGTATCGTAGTAATTCCTGCTTTGACGTCATCTATCGTGTAGAGTTTTTCTAACTGCCATCGTGTGTGTTTCATACTTTTCCCCCTATGCGTGATCTATTCGTTCTTTCATTCGTGAGGACACTCGACTTCTCCTGTATTTTCCATCAGACACAAAAAAACTCCTTCAGCCATTGACTGAAGGAGGACATCCTCATAAGACGAAGAAGTAGACACATAGGAAGTGCGCTAGGCTACCAAGTAATACGAAGATATGGAAGATTTCATGGAATCCAAGATGTTTGAACGATAAGATACGTGGCTTCAGCCCATAGATGATGCCACCGATCGTATAGAAGATACCACCAAGGAACAACAATCCGATGCCGAGCGGTGATAAGACTTGCGCGAGTGGCGTGATCGCAAATACCATGATCCAGCCCATTCCGATGTAGAGCGTCGTTGATAACCAACGTGGACTGTTGAACCAAACCAATTTAAAGGTGATTCCAGAGACTGCAATCAACATGACGATGCTGAACAAGACCCAACCGGTCGGACCGTTCAGACTGACGAGACAAAACGGTGCGTAAGACCCGGCAATCAACAGATAAATCATCGAATGATCCAACCGACGCCAGATTGCGATCGCCCGGTCGCTCGCAAGCACCATATGATACGTTGCCGAAACAGCATAAAGCGCCATCATACTGACACCAAAAATAATCGCTGCAACGATCGCAAGTGATGCCCCCCGTTCTAACGATGCCTTAATGACAAGTGCCAGTAACCCGACAAAAGCAAAGACAGCCCCTCCAAGATGCGTTAATCCATTAATCGGTTCTCTCATATAAGCTTTCACTTTCGTTCCTCCCCTGATATGTAGTTTCGAATACTACATGGCGTTATATACGTATTCTATCATATGATGGAGAAGTAGAAAGTCCTATTTTAGCGATTTTGGAGGTTTTTTTATGACACATTCTGATGACACGAGACACGATCGTCAATTACGGCTCGAAGATATTCCGAATATCGATCTCTATATGGATCAAGTCATCCAACTGTTCGAGCGGACATTCGAGGAAACGACGCGAAGTACAGATGAGACGATTTTGACGAAGACGATGATCAACAATTATGCCAAAAAGAAATTATTCTTTCCGGTCACGAATAAAAAATATACGAAGGAGCACTTGATTCTGATCAGCTTGATTTATCAATTGAAAAGTTCGTTTTCGATCAATGATATCAAGACGATTCTCGAGCCCTTGAACGAAGGGATCGAACAGGATCAACTCGATCTTGAAGGGTTTTATCGCAATTACCTCGAACTGACGGAACGAAATACAGCCCGCTTCGTAACGGAACAAGACGCTCTAACCGCCTCGACGACCGACCCACTGGAACAGATCTTAGCGATGGCTCATATGAGTAACTTGTACCGGCGCGCAGCAGAACAATTGATTGACACCCAACTGAAAAAATAAGATAACGCTTTCCCTGCGTGATACACTAGAAGAAAAGGCAGAGGAGGAACAGTCATGGAGATCGCGACGACTTTCTTGCGACAGCTGGATCACATCGGACCAGAATTCAGAACCTATCAGGATGGTATTCTCATCGAACTAGCATTCGACCGGACGATCGGAACGGAGCAGGTTTCCGCAAGTGTGTTGCTTGAGACAGCAGATGACTTAAAAATACGCTTGCATACACAAACCACCCAGGCATTATTACTTGCTTCGAAGATTCATGCCTTTGACGCCCACACACCGAGTCGGATTGCTGAGATGATGTCGATTCATGGCTATTTCAAATCGCATCGCTTGTCGCATCCCTTGAATGCCTACTCTACTGCCCTGTTCATCAGTCGTCTTACTCCACAGGACAAGGTACTTGAACGAACGGTACAATTATACACACGCCTCAAAAAACAACATCGGTTCATCGTGTCACCGCTATTGATCTCTTTCGTCTATTTTCACGCTACGACACGCGGTGAGTTAGACGAACTCGCCTCGCGTATCGAAACGGTCTATCAACTACTCAAACGGCGATTCGGTCGCGCTCAACAGACGTATGTCGTCGCCTTGATATTCGCTTTATTGCCTGAAGACGATTGGGATCGCTATATCGCACAAGTGGAGGCATCCCGTAAGATACATCGTAAACACCATGTTCCGCTGTCATTCCACGGCATGCTTGCGTTACTCGGTGACCCAAACGTTCACGCTTCGTCACTCGAACAAATGGCAGAGGCGTTACGCTCTGATTTACATTTTAAATACCGGAAGGACTTAGTCTATTTGACGGCAATCCGATTATACTTGAGTCAACAAACGATCCTGCAACAGCTCTTCCCATCTTCGATTCTCCCACCGGACGGCGCCGACGCGATTCCGTTCTTACTCTTCCCTGTTGATTTGACCGACACGTCCCATGCGACAGACGGCGGGATCGACGGAGGATTTGATGGTGGTGGTGACGGCGGTGGGGGTGGAGAGTAACATTCGAAAACACTACACTAAAAAGGGTAATCGACGCGTGGCATTACTGCCGAACGTCGATTACCCTTATTTTTAGTCATTCTTTATCTTGTTGGTTGTCATCATCAGAAGGCTGGACATCGCCATCTTCATCTGAAGCATGGGACAAATCGGGAGCCTCTTCACTTGAAGCTTCTTCACTTGATGTGTCTGCTTCTTGATCTGGATGCTTCGATTCTTTTTCATCCTTCGATTTTTCCGGAACCTCCGCATGGTCCTGCGGATCACGCCCCGCAATCTCATCCTTCGTCATTCGGTTACCTGAAGTAATCGGATCCGTTTCTTTATCGTGTTGATCAGCCATTTGGCATCCCCCTTAAAATGTACTTGTTCTACCTTTTAAGGTATTCCCGACTGAAGAACGGTTAAACCTCAGCACGCCCTCGTATGATGTCCTCGACGAGTAGTTGATCGATGGGTTGAGGATGATGGACCTCGTATCCTTGCACATACAACAACTCATCTAACGTTTGAATGTGCTGCAGCTGTGACGGTGTTTCGACTTCCTGAATCACGAGCGCGATGTTCAACGTCGACGTCAAGGAATGGACAGAGCGAATCATCGAACGTTCCAGCTGATTTTGAACGAGTCGACGCGTAAAGATTGGATCGAGTTTGACCGCTTGAACAGGCAGGCGTAACAACGAATTGAGCGACGCATAATGACTACCGAAATGATCGACGGTCAGACGATAGCCTGCTTGGCGTAACTGTTCCAAGCGTTTGATCGCAAAACGACGACGTGTTTGCAGTACTTCCTCACGAATTTCTAGAATGAGACGTTCATTCGGGAAGTAAGACTCTTCTGTTAGTCGAATTAACTCGGAAAAGAGTTGATCCGACTCGAACTGATTTGCCGATAGATTGACAGCGACGGAAATCTTACGACCAAACGTTTCTTCTAGCCGTATTTGGTCCAAGATGGCCTGACAGATCGTAAATCGACCGATGTCCGGAAAAATCTCCATCTTCTCAGCAATCGGAATGAAATCCGTCGGACTGACAAAGCCAAGCACTGGATGGTTCCAGCGTAAAAGTGCTTCTACCGCGACATAATGTTCTTGTTTCGCATCGACGATCCATTGGTAATAAAGTTCGAACTGTCCCCGTTCCAGTGCATGCGACAGCTCTGATTCAAGGACCGATGCAAACGGGTGCTGTTCCGCATGCCGGTTTGGATTGACGAACGAGGTCCGTCGTTTTCCCTCGTGTTTGACTTGTTGCATCAAAGCTTCCGCTGCATAAATCTGCGTCTGACGACTCGCCATGTCACCCGTCAAGAGACTGACACCAGACGATGCCGTCACGTGAATCGGTTCGTCCGCGACACCAACGATTGGTTGCTCGATCGCTTCCGTGACGATGCGGGCATAGTCTATTGCATGCTGTTCGAATTCTTGCTCTTGCTCAAGTTCTGCCAATACGACGAACTCATTACCATCCATCCGTCCGACGACATGATTCGGTAACGGTACATATTTTAGACGACTTGCAATTTCACGCAACACTTCATTCCCTATCCGGTAACCGTGCGTAGCATTGATCGCATGAAAACGGTCGAGGTTCAAGACCATCAAGAAAGCTGGATGAATCGTCACACTCGAAATTAAACGATTCATATAGCGTTCGTTATAGACATCTGTCAAAGCGTCTTTGATGACATACGTTTCAACGTTGATTGATTTACTAATGATGTCAGCGTAATGTTCCACAAGTGCAATATCCTGCTCCTTGAAGTCGAATGGTTGATCGTCGAAGGCGCACAACGTCCCGATCTTCTCATTCTCAGCATTCTTGATTGCCACTCCCATGAAACTTCCGTTCCCAAGAGCTTTCGTGACCGGATGATTGACCGTCAACGGGTCATTGAGCAATTCATTGATCGAGACCTTCCCGTCCGTCTCATCGACGACCAACTTACAGAGGACATGTTGGAAGACATGGGTCGAGCCTTCTTCAATCAATTGTCGTTCTTGATTGATCGCCTTGACGACGAAATTGCTATAGGAGTCGTTCAATGCAAAAAATAACGTATTGACGCCGATTCGTTCACTCAGTTTTTCAAGAATCTCTTCGACGAGCGGATGCAATGCTTCATAACGAATGTGTGAATTATTCACCGTGTCTTCCTCCTTTCTCAGTCGATTGTCGGTCATGCGTCGAGCGGGAGTTGAATGATGAAGGTACTGCCCTCTCCTTCCGTTGATTGGACGGAAATAGCTCCACCATGATCAAGCACGATCATCCGACAAATCGCGAGTCCTAAGCCGGTTCCACCGATTTTACGTGTATCCGAGTTATCTGCTCGGTAAAACTTATCAAAGATATAAGGTAGGGCTTTCTCTGGTATACCGAGCCCTTCGTCCGAAATCTCAATCCGTAATTGATCCGACTGGTTTGACCCTTTGATCCGGATTGCGCCACCTTCAGGTGAATATTTAATCGCGTTCATGATCAAGTTCGTGAACAGCTGTTTCATCTTTTCACTGCTTGCTGAAATCGTATAGGTGCCTGGATCGAACTGGACACTGATGCGATGCGCGCGACTCGCGAGATCAAACATCGGTTTCATCTCGAACATCAATTGTTTCACATCAAGCGGTTCTTTTTGCGTCCCATGCGTCGAATCTTCTCCTTTTTGAATTTCCAAGATGTCATTGATCAATTCCGCCAAACGAACGGTTTCTGAATGAATCGTCTGCAAATATCGCTTTTGGCGCTTCGGATCCACTTCTCGTTTCATCAATAATTCCGTGAAGCCCATGATGGAAGAGAGCGGTGTCCGCAACTCGTGCGACACGATCGAGACGAATTCTGCCTGCTTAAGATCAAGTTCCTTATCTTTCGTCACGTCCCGTAAGACGAGCATCATGCCCCACTCGACGTTTGCGATCGCAATCCGCTCGGCGTAAGCACTGAGTAGCAAGTTCCCCCGAAACGCTGATAGTTCGATCGTTTCTCCCGGAATATCTCCATTCATCAGTTGACCGATGTAGTCATGGAGTGCGTCTGGCTGATCGACATGTTCAAACAGCGACGTCGCCCGTTCGTAGGCGTGGCGGAATCCTTGCGCTTGATTGACGAGCTTCGGTGGAAACATGTTCAACAAAGCTTGGTTCGCATAGATCTGTTCCCCACTACTCTCGATGTATAGGACAGCTTCCCGAATCGAGTCGAGGAGCTGATACGTCTTGATCTTTTCATGCTCCATCTGATGGAATAATAGATGGCGTTCAAGCGTCATTCCGAGTTTTCGTGATAGATCAAGTAAGTCCCCGACTTGCTCTAGATTGAACTGAGGAAAAGCATGACGAATATAAAGTAACCCGACGACTTGTCCATTACTTGGAGATTGGACGGGAATCGCCGATTCGAACTGATCGCCAATCGGTAATTGAACCGATTTACGCATGACGAACGCCCGACGTAAGACCGAATATTGATCAAGATCTTTTTCAATCAGCTCCATCTCGTCGATGCCTTGCGCGACGAAATGATTCAACTGTTCACGACGGTACAAGAGGATGGCACCTTCTTTTACATCGAGCAGTTGCAACAAGATCGTCAGGACGGTCTCACAGGCCGCTTCGACATTTTGCGTCGCTAAAGCTTCCATGATCTCATTGCGTTGCTTCAATTTCAGTTCGACTTCCCGTAAATTCTGTTGTAATCGATTGATTTCACGTTGATCGAGTGATGTGAGTCGTGCCTCAGCTGATGCCGGAACCGTTCCTTGGCGCAATCGGTAAGGACGGTCCTTCGAGTGGTCGCGTAAGATTCGTTTCAACGTGTATCCTCCTTTCTGAATGCATTCCTGTTACAAATTATAGCATGGTCCCTATTTGATCGACAGTTCGAGTACTGTCTTCTTTATATGCTGGTTTGCACTAATGCACGAAATGCCTCTTCAAATGCCCGATCCGCATCGCGCGTCCGTTTTTTCGGTCCTTTCGTCCGTCCACCCGCTCGTCGGATTTGTTGTCCGACATGGCGTGTATGAAGCAATAGATCGATATTCTCGTTCGTAAACTGACGACCATTTTGGTCGATCGCGAGTCCTCCTCGCGCTAAGACGAGTGCTGCTAGACCGTAGTCTTGGGTCACGACGAGATCACCACGTTTCATCCGATTGACGATCGCGTAATCGACGGCATCTGGTCCTTGTCCGACCGTGATCGTCGTCGCCCCCTCCCGCATCATCTGGTGTGCTGTATCACAAACTAAAAAGACGTCACGTCCCTGTCGGTGTCGAATGACGAGATCGACAACGGGACATCCGTCCGCATCTACGAAAATAGACATCTGTATCCTCCATTGTTGGTTCCACTATCAGTGTCACAAACCAAAAGATTTCTTGTCAAGTCGCGTTTCCCATTTGACCGTTTCTTCGTTCTTTCGGACAATGGAAAAGAGAGGATGTGTTGAAATGAACGCTGCGACGTTCCAATCTTTTTACCTGTTATTGAAAAAAACGAAACCCCCGGTCGGATTATTATCCGCCGCTGTTTCCGTCTCCGTCATCCAAGCGCTGGCTGCCCTCGCCATTCCTTGGTTCTTAAAGACGTTGATTGACGGTTTTACAGTCGATCGACTGACTCCGCAGTTGATCAGTTTATTTGTGATCGTCTTCGTCGTCCAAGTCGTCGCGAATGCTTTATCCATCTATTGGTTACAGATCGTCGGTCAACGAATCGTCGCTAATTTGCGGACGCTCCTATGGAAACACCTGTTGACCTTATCGATTCCGTTCTATGATGAGACGAAATCTGGCGAGCTCGTCTCGCGACTCAACAGTGACGCTACGACACTCCAGCAATTGCTGTCGGAGCAACTTGTCCGCCTGCTGACATCACTCGTCTCGATCATCGGGGCGATCACGATCCTGTTCTTCCTCGACTGGCAAATGACACTTGTCATGGTCATCGCTGTACCCGTGACGCTACTAATCATCATCCCGCTCGTGCGGAAGTTGCATAAGATATCTCGTGAGACTCAGAAGGAACTCGCAGGATTATCCGGTTTTTTTGCCGAGATGCTCGGTGAAGTCCGACTCGTCAAATCGCAAGCGACTGAATCCTATGAGCTCGACCGTGGGAAAACTCGCATTGAGAATCTTTATGGCTATGGCGTCAAGGAAGGACGAATCCAAGCCCTTTTGTTGCCAATCTTTAACGTCACCTTGACGACGATGTTGATCTTGATCATCGGCTTTGGTGCCTACCGCGTCGCGACGAACCAGATCACAGCAGGTGAACTCGTCGCCTTCTCACTCTATTTGTTCCAAATCATGACGCCACTCGTGACGATGACTGAATTCATCACGAAGTTACAGAAGGCTCGCGGGGCGACAGAACGGATCATCGAGCTTCTCGATGAGACACCGGAAGCACCTGGAGCGCTTGTTGCGCCGCGTCCGTTCACGGACGTCACGGTCGATCACCTATCATTCGGATACAATGAGACGCCCATCCTACAGGATGTCAGCTTTACGTTACCACGCGGCAAGACGACAGCGATCGTCGGTCCGAGTGGATCCGGGAAGACGACATTATTCGCGATACTGGAGCGATTCTATCAACCGACGTCCGGGCAGATTCGACTCGGAGATCAATCCATCTCTGATTTGACACTATCGTCTTGGCGCCAAGCGATCGGTTATGTCGCCCAAGACTCCCCTGTTTTGTCAGGAACGATCCGTGACAATCTCGTCTATGGTCTTGCGGAAGACGTCAGTGAAGACAAAATCCGGGAGGCTGCACGGATGGCGAATGCCGATACGTTCATTGAACGTTTTCCGGAGGGGTATGCAACTGAAATCGGAGAACGGGGCGTCAAGTTGTCTGGTGGTCAACGCCAACGGATTGCGATCGCACGTGCACTCCTCCGAGATCCGGAAATTCTATTGCTGGATGAAGCCACGTCTAGCCTCGACTCCGAGTCCGAGCGGGTCGTTCAGGAAGCACTCGAGCGATTGATGGTCGGACGGACGACGTTCGTCATCGCCCATCGTCTCGCGACAGTTCGTCATGCCGATCAAATCATCGTCCTTGAAGATGGTCGGATTTCCGGTATCGGGACACATGATCGCCTTGTCGTCGACAATCCATTGTATAATAAGCTCGTAACGCAACAATTCATCGGCACGGAACGTGCAAGGGGGAATCACGTATGAAGACAGTCGGTTTCATCGGATTAGGTGTCATGGGACAAGGCATGGTCCGCAATCTGCGCAAGGCAGGTTTTACAGTCAAAGGATACAATCGCACGAAAGAAAAAGGGCTCGTCCTTGAAGCAGATGGTGTCGAAATCGTCGATACGATTCAAGACGTCGTCACGGATGTCGACGTCGTCATCTCGATCGTCGGTTATCCGCAAGACGTCGAGCAAATCTACTTCGAAGACGGAATCCTCGATCATGCGGCACCAGGAACGATTCTGATTGACATGACGACATCTAGTCCGGCTCTTGCAGAACGCATCGCGCAGGAAGCGAAAGCACGCGGTCTTCAGGCACTGGACGCACCTGTCACAGGTGGTGACCTCGGTGCGAAGAACGGGACACTCGCTATTCTCGTCGGTGGTGAAGAAGCGGCTTTCGTACAAGCGAAGCCATTATTTGAGGCGATGGGAAAATCGATTTCACTCTTCGGTGGTCCTGGTAAAGGACAATCAGCGAAACTCGCGAACCAAATCGCGATTGCCGGCTCGATGATCGGAACAGCGGAGATGCTGTTGTTCGTCACGCGGTCCGGGATTGATCCGACGCAGTTCATCGAGACGATCAAATCTGGTTCTGCCGGTAGCTGGAGTCTTGAGAACTTGATTCCACGCGTCATCGCTGAAAACTACTCACCTGGTTTCTTCGTCAAACACTTCATCAAGGATATGCGGCTTGCTCTCGAACGCGGTGCTGAGATGGGCATCGCGACACCTGGTCTTGCACTGACGAAGGATTTATATGAACAACTTGCTGAGCTGGGTCATGCTGATTCCGGTACACAAGCGCTTTATCTGTTGCTCGCCGAACGTTCACGCGCTTCGGTAGAATGAGCAAAAGCCTGTACGCTACGTCTACTGACGTAATGTACAGGCTTTTTTCGTTCATCCCTCGACGGATGATTGACGTGTTGGTTTCAAGCGTTCATAGAAGTGTGCCATCGTCGTATCGAAATACGGCGTCAAGAAGATGACCCCCACAGTACTAAGTAGTGCGAGGATACCCCAGCCGATGAAACTCAGGTAAAGCATGATCAGTTCACGCTTATGCCCTTTCATCATCCGACGACTCTCACCGAGGACTTGCCAAAACGACAATTCCGGTCGGTCGACCAAGATATACGGAACGAGGCGATACGCTAGATAAAAGTACAATGCCGGTAAGATCAAAAATGATCCGACATAGACCAATACCGTCACGATCGCGTAAGCGGCAATCGTCCGGAAAGCACGTCGAAACGAAGAAAATCCTTCGAATAACGTTCCGATGCCGGCAGACTCCCCGCGTGTGAAGCGTAAGTAAGCAATCGTTCGTCCGACCGTCACCGGAGCAAGGACGATCGTTACGACCATGTTCAGTCCGATGAAACGGACCATGCTGTCGATGTCATCTTGGTCAAAGGACATCCGGCTCGCTGCAAGCGCAAAGATAAGGAAGTAGATGATCGAGATGCTTAGCCCGACCAGCCAGCGTCCTTTTAGTGTACCAAGGGCGTCTTGTTTTAATTGTTTTGGTATCATGTCGTACTCCTTCATTTCCACTATTTCCATCTTTGATTCTAGCGTAGTCCTGTTGAAAAACCTAGTTATCCCACTCTGCTTTTCAAGCGCGTCACGGAATCGTCGAAAATCCGTCACGAAGACATACAAAAAAATCCATTTCTCTCATCTCATCAGATTCGAAAAATGGATTCGTGCGGTATAGGATTAGCCAAGAAGTCGCGTCAATGCTTCAACACGTTCTTTTTGAATGATACCGTCTTGTAAGACCGCGGATCCCACATGCAGTTCCGATGCCTTCGTCGCTTTGAGAAGCGTTTCCGCATTCTCAAGCGTGATTCCGGACCCTGGTAAGATGATCAAGTCCGGATGATCCTCGATCAAGCGCGCGATTGTCTCTTTTCCTTCTACCGCCGTCGCTTGACCACCTGACGTCAAGATTCGGTCGACTTCCGGAAAATCAGCGAGTACTTCTGCCGCTTCGAGAATATCGCGACTACTGTCGATCGCCCGGTGGAACGTCAGTGACAGTTCCCCTTTATGTTTGATGATTCGACCAAGGAAGCCTTCGTCGACACGACCGTCTGCGGTCAATGAGCCGACGACGATCCCGGCAGCACCGAGTTCACGGATCAAGTCGATATCCGTGATGATCGTCTCTTCGTCTGATTTCGAATAGACGAACGACTTACTATGTGGTCGCACGAGGACGTGAACTGGAATCTCGACCGTCGAGACGACTTGACGAATCAGTCCATAGCTCGGCGTCAATCCCCCTTCGGATAATGCGGAAACGAGCTCGATCCGGTCCGCTCCGGCTTGTTCTGCTGCGACCGCTTCTTCTACGGTCGATGCGATGATTTCTAACATGATGCATCCCTCCCGCATCAGTGTATCATGAGACGACCATCCAGTTCACGCGTTCGTTGAACAGTTTCATCTCCCACGATGGTGGATAGGAGGCTGGACTGAGAACGATCTTCGCACGGCGGAACTCCGCCACCTTATATTTACGATTGCCCTGGAATTCATCATTTGCCAAAAAGGCATAGACGTCCTTCGTACAGCTGATGACGGCTTTTTGAATCAGCGAGGATTCAATATCATCGCTGACAAAGCCACGCTCGATTTCGGCACCGTCAAACGATAGAAAACAGGCATCAAAAGCGTAGGCATCGAGCGCCTGCAAGACTTCGACTCCGACCGTCTGCCCATAGGCATCGACCGTCCCACCAAGTAACCGAATTTCACCTTTGAACGGTCCCGTCTTGCGGCACTGCTCCAAGTGACTAGCGACCACTAGTGAGTTCGTGACGATCGTCGCGTTCCCCGTTAAATACGGCAACAGATGCTCGACCGGCTCGCCTCGACCAAGAAAGATACAGGAATAATCGCTGAGCCATCCTTTCGCATAACGCGCTAAACGGCGAGACAACTGATCCGTCCGACGCGAGATCGGTGTTTCTCGTTTTCCTCCTTGATAGATGGCACCGCCATAGACGCGCTTCAACTGCCGTTCCCGTTCGAGCTCCTCTAAGTAGCGTCGTACCGTTTCTCCCGAGACATCGAGACGTTCGATCAAATCCTTCGTCATGACTTTCCCTTCCTCTTCCAGCCATTCCATGATGCGTGATTTCCGCTCTTCTCCTAACAACGACACGTGCGCTTCCCCCTTCACAGACAAGTTCTAGTTCTAGTGTATCGAACATCTGTAAAGGTCTTGTAAATCCGATGTAAATAAACGTGTAGTTCCTATGAAATGTCGTTGAATTCGTCCGTTATCCGACTTTTTCCACAAACAAAAGACGCATCCGCATCTCAATGAACGAGATGTAGATGCGTCTTAATGACTCATTCAGACGGTTTCTTTGCAAAGAGTGGAATCTTAGACTCTGTACCTTGGCGAATCCGTTGGATGTTCTCGCGGTGCTTGAAGATGACGAACAAGGCAAGAACCGTAAAGAACGTCGGAACGATCCAGTCGTTCGTCAAGACACCAATCGTGATGGAAACAACGATTCCGACACTTGCTGCCACGATTGAACTGAGCGACACCATACGGCTCAGACGAAGTGTCGTCAAAAAGGAAACGAGCAGGAAGATGAACAGAACAGGGCTCGTCACGAGCAACATCCCTCCGGACGTCGCAACTGCCTTTCCGCCTTTGAACTTCGCGAAGATCGGATAGATGTGACCGATGACAGCTGCTAGTCCAGCAAACAACGGATGTATATCTGCTCCCATCAAGATTGGAACGAGACTTGCGACGGCTCCTTTTCCGAAATCACCGATCAATACGATGATTCCCGCCTTTTTTCCCAAGACACGGAACGTATTCGTCGTTCCGAGATTCCCGCTACCGTGTTGGCGAATATCCATCCCGTGTCCCCACTTCCCGACAAGAAGTGCGAACGGTATCGAACCAAGCAGATAGCCAAGAACTAAAATCCCTATGATTTCAATCATAGTCAACCTCCAACCTCTTAGTGACCGACTTTCATATATTCCTCAAGAGTCTGTCCGTTATTTTTAATTTGTGTCGCGGCATCGACACCGACATAACGAATGTGCCATGGCTCATACGTATAGCCTGTCCGTGATTGGAAGCCACGATCGTAGCGCACGATGAAACCATATTTCGCTGCGTTATTCGCGATCCATTTTCCTTCTTTCGTATCACCAAGGGCAGCTGTCAATCCGTTACCAACGCTTGGTGCCGAAATATCGAAAGTGAGACCCGTCTGGTGCTCACTATGACCAGGACGTGCTGAATATTGATCAGCAGCCGCCTTGCCATCACGTGCGACATAATTATTATACAATACTTTTTGACGTTCGCCTGAACGGAATCCACTGACAGCGTTCAATGTCACGCCTTCTTTTTTAGCAGCGGCAAACATCTTCTCCATCTGTTTCGCAGCTGGCGCCCGCATGTAGCTTTGCTCAAGTACACCTGAGTATGAGAAGCTGACGTCTGGGACGACGAGATCCGATGGTTTGTAGTCGATTGGCAAGCTGTATTTCTTATTGACGACGACAAGATTACCAAGTGATAGATCCGCTTTGGCTTCTGCTGATTTATCGACGTCCGGTGTCTCATCTTCTGGTTTCGACGGTTTTTCTTGTTCTGGATCCTGAGATGAACTGTCCGGTTTATCCGTCGATTCGTCTTTTTTGTCTTCTCTTTTGTTCTCTGAAGCTGGTGTATCGTCTTTTTGTTCTTCTTCTTTTTTCGTCTCATCTGAAGATTCTTGATCTTCTTGCGTTGCCGCATCAGACGAATTGTCTTCTTGTTTTGCTTCTTCTGACGTATCGCCTTTTGTTGTTTCGTCTGTTTTGTTTGTTTCTTCTTTGTTCGTGTCTTTTGCTGTGTCTTCTTTTTTCGTTTCTTCGTTTGATTGTTTTGTCTCATCTGATTTCTGTTCCGTTTTCGTTGTATCATCCGCTTGTTGATCCCCAGGATTACATCCTGCAAGGAGAAGCGCTAACGTACTGACGGTTACGATTTTTTTCATGAGTAAGACCCCTCTTCTTTTTATGCTTCTCTATGTTACCGCTAATCGTTCCATCCGTCGAGTCTACTTCCGACAGATAGAGTAAGTCCCTACCTTACTTCAGCTTCTTTATTTTCGCAAATGATCCTGACTTTGTCATCGGTCGTTAGTACCAAGTGCTAACTTTTACTGTCCAGACTGAAAAAAGAAAAAAGCGGAACCGATTCAAAAATCGATCCCGCTTTTGATGTATTTCTTCACGCTTCCGTTAAGAGTGCTGCGTCCGTCTCACTCATCTTCTCATAAATTTCGTGCCAGTTCGGGAACACCTTCGGCAAGCGAATCGGTCGGAAGTTTTCCTTCTTGACGACGACATGTGTCGTCTTCGCAGATACCGCAAGCTTCCCGTCCGGATGTTTGACCGTATAACCATAAATCGTCCGTAATCCATCGTAATGATCAATCCAGACTGTGACGACCGCTGTATCACCGTACGTCAACGAGCGTTTGTAATCGAGATTGACATTCGTGACCGGGGAGACATAACCCGCATCTTCCATCTCCTTGTAATCAAGACCCAAAGACTGGATCAATTCTGTCCGTGCGAGTTCCAAATAAACGAGATAATTCGAATGATAGACGATGCCCATCATGTCCGTCTCGGCGTAGCGGACAGGTATTTCAATCGTGTGCATGTAGCTTCCCCCTTAAAAATCCTCTTTTTCAAGATAGGACCATTCTGAACCGGATAAGCTAACTTTGTCAATTAATCGCATCGACTGCTTCGCGATCGCCTGTTCGACGATCGTGATCGCCGCCCGTGCGTTTCCGTTTGGAACGACATCAATCTTCTCGGTAAGCGTCAATCGTGCGTCCTCCGTCAGCTCGTATCCGAACCGCGCTGCGTATCCTTCAATGATTTGAATCAACTCGTCTGGCGAGTAATTGGGGAAGTGGAATGACCGTTTGAAGCGTGATTTCAATCCTGGGTTACTCGCAAGCAAAGCGTTCATCTGTTGCTCGTAACCCGCAAGGACGACGACGAGATTGTCTTGATGTTTCGTCATCTCATCCACGAGCGTATCAATCGCTTCCTTTCCAAAGTCGTTCGCTCCACCGTTTAACGCATACGCTTCATCGATGAATAAGACACCACCCAGCGCATCGCGAATTGCGTCTCGCGTCTTTTGCGCCGTTTGTCCGACGTAACCAGAGACAAGATCCGCCCGGCTGACGACTTTCAAGTGTCCCCGTTTTAAATAACCGCATTGTCGTAAGACATCGGCATAGAGCTGCGCGACGGTCGTCTTTCCGGTTCCGCTATTGCCGCTAAAGACCGCATGTAGTTCGACCGGTAAGACTTTATAACCAGCTTCCCGGCGACGTTTTTGCATCGACAACAGAGCTTCAATCTGTTTGAGTTCATCTTTAAGATCAGACAATCCGACGAGCGAAGCGATCCGCTCCTCAACGGTTGCATCCGGTTCTTGCACCATCTCGAAGTCTTCTTGTTCAAGTAAGGCAAAGTCTTCGTGACTGGCACTCTCTCCAAGGCTTGATCCCTTCTTGAAGATCGCATCAAGCACGATATTACGGACGGCGCGTCCATTTCCGAAACTGGCGTCAACCCGTTCTCGTTCCAGACGACCGAGCAACGCCCGCTCTGCTTGTTCCGTCAAGACGTAATCGTTCGCAGTCGCGATCGACCGTCCGATGGCGAGCAGCTCCTGATCCGTATAGTCGGCGAGTAGATAATGATTTGATTCCGGGAAACGGCTCCGGAGTCCAGGATTCGCCTTCAGGAAATCACGCATCTCTTCTGGGTATCCAGCAAGCACGACCGCAAATCGCCCTGCATATTCCCCACTCGTCATCGCTGCGACGAGCGTATCAATCGCGGCCTGACCATAATCGTTCCCACTTTGTCCGGCACGTTTTAAGGCATAGGCTTCATCGATGAAGAGCACCCCTCCGACGGCTTCGCGGACTTTACTCATGACCTGTTCTTCCGTCTGACCGACGAACGCACCGACGAGTGACGAACGATCCGTCTCGACGACTTCCGGTCGTTCGAGAAGTCCGAGCTCGTGATAGATCTTTGCCATCAGACGGGCAAGGGTTGTTTTCCCGGTTCCGGGATTACCCATGAAGATCATGTGTAGCGATGGTTGATCGCTTGAACGGTAGCCATCTTCCGATCGCTTCTGTTGATACTTCAAGAAGCGATACATATGATGGACCCGTTGTTTGATGTCTTCGAGACCAATCATCGCGTCAAGTTCCTCGAGTGCTGAGCGTTCGACTTGTTTGCTTTCGACGGGGAGCAAAGCGACGACACGTTTGAGATCCTGGATCGTCGTCGCTTTCAGTTCCGTCATCTCGCGAAACGCTTCCCGGGAATAGAAACGCTCTTGCAAGCTATCGACGAATGTCTGCGCTGTCTGTTCAAGCGTGGCACTCGAACGCAGTAATGCCGTTCCAGCTTCGAACAGTTCCGTCCAGCGTCCGGCATCCAACCGACGCAGTCGTTCCGTCAGTTCGACGATTTGTTCCGTCTCCTCGACGATTTGACTTGCTTGGAGAATCAGTTCTTTCGTCGCTGATCGTTTGGCGTTCGCATTGTCCGTCTCGCGAATCGTCGGAAACGTATGCGCGACAAGGCGCTGATACGTACTTTGTAATTGTTGTTCCGTCAACAATTGCTCAAGACGAGCTGGCAATCGACCATGCTGACGGATTTCTTGCATCCAACTCTCAGCTAAGGCATCCAGTCGTCCCGTCATGATATATCGATGTTCGACGAGTAACGCCAAGATGCGGACGAGTGCTTCCGTTTCTCCAAGCAACCGGCTACTTTGAGCATACCGTAAGGCGAGCACCTCCTCGACCTTCGCGCCCTCTTCCCACGCTTTGATTTGATTGAACATCTCCTCTTTCGAGAATGCTTCCATGTTGAACCTCCTGCGTCTCGAAAAAACCGACTTTGTCCGCTACCGTTTCGTAGCGTCATCGCCGGTCGTTTCTTGTTTATTTTGCTTTTAACCAATCCGGATCGAACGTATCGATCGTTTCAAAACTCTTCATCTTGACAGAGTAGAACAATTTACCGTTATTGCGTGACTCCGCACCGAGTACTTTCGAACGGTCGGAAGCGACATAATATGTTGCTTGTTCTTGGTTATTTTCTTTATCGAAAATCGATGGATATTGTTTGATCCATTCTTCTGGTACCGTGCTGGACGGTTCTTTTTTCACATACACGTCCGCTGCCATTCCGGCGATGTCCGCTTCTCCCTCGACTTGTCCAAAGTCACCTTTGTTGATGAAAGCGAGGATCTGTTCGTTGAAGCCACGTGAGAGGAATGGGCGCGGCGCACTGACACTCTTGCCCGCTTTCGTCTCATTGACTAACTTCCCTGTCGCATCATACTCACGGAACATCGTCCCGTTCCAGATCGCAAGCGATCCTTTTGACGGACCATCTACGACTTCTGTCCGAAAATGACCTTTGTCATTAAAGACGACTTCATACGTGCGTGATTCAAGTTCATCTTTTTTCGTCGCGAGCTTCTTCTCAACATATTGGATGCGTGTCATCGTATAAAACGGTTTGACCGTCGCGGCTTTTTCATCGCTTGCGGTCTGCGTCTTGTTCAAGAGATAAAAATTGTAGGCAAGGAGGATCGCCATTGCCACGATTGCTACTGCAATCCACGTGCTCGTTCGTTTCGTCATGCCATGTACACCTTCCTAGCTCAAGTCTCTATTCCTTATCATCGTATCGGTTTTATAAGGAGAATACAAAGGGTTTGTCCGAGATTTCACGATTTCTGACTAAATTCGTCAGACTTTTGAACAAATCAGAAAACGGTCAGGACGACAAAAAAGGCGAACCAAATGAATTCGGTCCACCCTTGATTACGTTTATGCTTCCTTCGGCGTCAGCGAGACGATCATCGACTCATCGACCAAGTAATAGCTATGATGCGGCATTTCACGCAAATAGCCATCTTGAAACAACATCGCGCAGTCGACTTGGAACGTTTTGCTATACGGTTTCAACGGGAGTTTCTTCACCCGGTCAAAATAGCGATCGACGGCAACCTGGACATGATCCATCTCATAGACAAGTTCCCGGTCTTTTGCCTCCATGATGGTGAATGTCTCACGCGACATGTAAAACACTTGTGTCGAACGTGCTTTCAAATACGGCTCCAGCTGCTTTAAGTCGATGCGTTGCTCATTATCTAGAAGCACTGTCCGATTCGTTCCTTTCGGTAGTTCGGATTCAAAGGCATGCGTCGCTTGTTTGACTTCATCAAGCGTCACGTCACGCATCGGCAACGGCTGATCGTCCTTCGGTTGAAACCACTTCTTGAATCGGTTCACCTTTTTCCTCCTCTCGTCAAAAAAAGGTGGGGTTTCCCCCACCTTTGATTAGACAACTTATGCTTGTTGGAGACGCTCACGAAGGACCATTGGAAGGATCCCGCCGTGACGGTAGTAATCGATGTCGACTTCTGAATCGAAACGAGCGATCGCTTCAAACTCAGTGACTTTTCCGTCTGCCGCTGTCGCTGTGACTTTAACGATGTCACGTGGACGAACAGACTCATCGATTGCGATGCTGATTGCTTCTTCACCTGTTAAACCAAGTGTTTCAGCTGTCGTACCTGCCACGTATTGCAGTGGAAGAACACCCATCATGACGAGGTTTGAACGGTGAATCCGCTCGAAGCTCTCCGCGATGACGGCTTTGACGCCGAGCAAGTTCGTTCCTTTTGCTGCCCAGTCACGTGAAGAACCCATACCGTAATCTTTACCAGCGAGGATGACGAGACCTGTGCCATCTTCTTTGTACTTCATTGCAGCATCGTACATCGCCATCGTTTCGCCTGTTGGCCAGTACGTCGTGAAGCCACCTTCTGTACCTGGTGCGACTTGGTTACGGATGCGGATGTTCGCGAACGTTCCGCGCATCATGATTTCGTGGTTACCACGACGTGAACCGTATGAGTTGAAGTCTTTTGGTGCAACCCCTTTATTGACGAGGTATTGACCGGCTGGTGTCGTTTTCGAGAATGAACCCGCTGGTGAGATGTGGTCCGTCGTGACCGAATCAGCGAACTTACCGAAGACACGGAGTCCGTTGAGGGCTTCGACTTGACCAGCTTCCTTCGCCAAGTTCTCGAAGAACGGTGGGTTTTGGATGTACGTCGACTCACCGTCGAAGTCGTACTGATCCCCTGTTGGCACGTCAAGGTTGTTCCAACGTTCGTTTCCTGTGAAGACTGAATCGTATTCTGCACGGAAGCTTTCTGGTGTGACGACCGTGTTGATGATCGTTTGGATCTCATCACGTGAAGGCCAGATGTCCGCGAAGAAGACTTCTTGTCCGTCTTTGCCTGTTCCGAGTGACGCGTTCATGATATCGACGTCGACTGTTCCTGCAAGGGCATACGCGACGACGAGTGGCGGTGAAGCCAAGTAGTTCGCTTTGACGAGCGGGTGGACACGACCTTCGAAGTTACGGTTACCGGAGAGGACAGACGAAACGAGTAAGTCTGAACCGAGGATCGCGTCTTCGACAGCGCGGTCGAGTGGACCGGAGTTCCCGATACATGTCGTACAGCCGTAACCGACCGTGTTGAAGCCGAGTTCATCAAGGTACGTTTGTAGTCCTGATTTCTCGAGGTAATCCGTAACGACCTTCGATCCTGGCGCAAGTGATGTCTTGACGTATTTCGGAACCGAAAGACCGAGTTCGATCGCTTTTTTCGCGACGAGTCCCGCACCGATCATGACGTATGGGTTTGATGTGTTCGTACAGCTCGTGATCGCAGCGATTGCCACGTCACCCGTACGCATTTCAACTGCTTCGTCTTCGAACTGAACGACAGCGACTTTGTTCGCTTCTTCTTCGGCTAAGCCGAATCCAGCGTTTCCTTGTGGAGCCGTCAACGCTTTTTTGAATGATGTATGAACATCCGTCAAATCGATCCGGTCTTGTGGACGTTTTGGTCCAGCAAGGGCAGGAACGATCGTCGAAAGATCGAGTTCGACTGTTTTCGTGAATGTTGGATCTTCGTTTTGTGGCGTGTAGAACAAACCGTTTGCTTTCGAGTAGTTCTCGACTTTTTCGATCAATTCTTCATCGCGACCTGTCAGACGAAGGTACGTCAATGTTTCTGTGTCGACTGGGAAGAATCCACATGTTGCACCATATTCTGGCGCCATGTTCGCGATTGTTGCCCGGTCAGATAATGACATCAAGTGGAGTGATGGACCGAAGAACTCGACGAATTTACCGACGACGTTCTCTTGACGGAGCATTTCCGTTACACGAAGGGCAACGTCTGTTGCTGTCGTTCCTGGGTGCATCTCACCTGTAATGCGTACACCGATGACTTCTGGTACTGGGAAGAACGATGGCTGTCCGAGCATGCCCGCTTCCGCTTCGATCCCACCGACTCCCCAACCGAGGACGCCAAGACCGTTGATCATCGTCGTGTGTGAGTCCGTTCCGACGAGTGTATCCGGGTACACATCAACTGTACCATCTGCTGTTTCCTTTTCGAGGACGACAGATGCCAAGTACTCGAGGTTAACTTGGTGGACGATCCCTGTTGCTGGTGGTACGGCACGGTAGTTATCGAATGCCGATGTCGCCCAGCGAAGTAATTTGTAACGCTCTTCGTTACGTTCGAATTCGAGATCCATGTTTTCTGCAAGTGCTCCAGCAAAACCGTAAGCATCGACTTGAACCGAGTGGTCAACGACGAGGTCGACTGGTACTTCTGGGTTGATGACCGATGGGTCTCCACCGAGATCTTGCATCGCTTTACGAAGTGACGCGAGGTCAACGACCGTTGGAACACCTGTGAAATCCTGAAGGATAACGCGTGACGGTTTGAACGGAACATCGACATCGTTCGAAACTTGAGCTGTTCCCCATTTCGCCAAGTTCTCGACGTGTTCACGTGTGATCGAACGACCATCTTGTTGACGAAGTACTGACTCGAGTAGGACACGAATCGAGTATGGAAGACGTTTGACTTCCGTCAATCCGAGTTCTTCCAATTTTTCAAGACTATAGTACTGATAATTCTTACCGTTTGCTTCAAACGAACGGCGTGCGCCAAAGACATCTTGCGACACATCTGTTTGCTTCATGGTGATTCCCCCTTTAAGTGTTCACGACATCAAGCCCCTGATACCGCTTACTTGTACAGTTCTATCATAGTATAATATGGATTCCGTTACAATTTGAAAGAACAAAAGACTTTCGATAAGTTTTACTTATTGCCGATATTAGAAAATTATTCTGTTGTCCTGTTTTTCTCATATTTCCAGTCTCGCGTTTCCATTTAGAATGTTCAGGGTACTTAAAAAGTGTAGTACGATATCCGATTCTTGTGGAGGCGTTTATTATGGCGAAATATAAAAGCGATGCAACGCACGTCATTACGACAATCATTTTCAGTGATTTAGAAAAAGCAAAAACAGGCTTTGCGATGATTAAGGATCTCGAGGCAATCAAGGAAATCGAGATGGATCAGATGGTTCTCGCAAAACGTGACGAAGCAGAGGGCTTCTCTTTCATCGATGCCATCGACTTCACGCAACAGGACCAATCCTTCAAAGGCTCATTGATCGGCATGGCAATCGGTGTCGTCGGTGGCCCGTTCGGTATGCTCGTCGGCTCCGTTGCTGGTTACTTGATCGGTGCGAACCGGGATGAGAAGAACGAACGGGAATCGTTTGATTTATTCAACCGGACACTGAATCAGATCAATCCTGACCATTACGGTGTCATCTTGATCAGTGAAGTCAACGAAGATTCAGAAGCCGTCAATGCGATTGCCGCTGAACTTGGCGCGACGATTCGCCGGACAGGTGAGACATTACCGGATGGTGCAGTCTAATCAAATCAAAGTTGTCTTCTTTACGTTCTCGTTTTAGGCGGGAACGTTTTTTAATTCCTGGATTACCTGTTTTGCTGCTTCCTGTGTCGTGTCTGAATCGACTTTCTGTAAAGAATTGTGTTGCACGGTTATGAGGATATTTTTGTAGCTGATGATGAGGAGCTCGCCGTAATCACCGTTTGATTGATACTGAACCAGATCATTGCCTATGTATCGATCCGTATACGCAAAATGAATCGCTAACTGCGTATCTTGTTTTTGGTTTTCAAAATAAAGTGTCTCCTGAGTCGATGGCGTGTCAATCGTTCCGTCAACCGTTAACCATCGTCTCTTCCCAAAACTTAAGGATTGGTCGACAGCCGTGAAGTCTGCACCGATCGTACTTGCCTTCAACTGAAACTGATCCATCTTCAAGTGTTCATTCATATGCTTGAACAGCTTTTCATACTGAACTGGATTTAAGATGGGGTGTTTCGTCTGATTCGTCTTCTGATTCGTATGTGTAGTAGTTTTGACTTCTACTTTTTTCTGTTCCGTCATAACCGCCTCATCCGTGCATCCAGCGATTAAAAACACACTTGAAAACAGAATCAGCATAGTCCCCTTATAGTTCATAGAACATCCTCCCCCATTGTTGATACCCTTCCATCATTTCGCCTTAAAGTTGTACAGCGGTTTAATGATCTCGACGACATCGACCGTTTCTTTCGTGTTACGGATGATTTCGTCCATCGGTTTATAGACGAACGGCGACTCGTCACGTGTCGATGCGACGACTGAACTTGACCAGACATCGGTCATCGTCTTTTCGAACGCATCCAGTTCCACTGTTTTGAATGCTTTTGACCGCGACATGATACGACCTGCTCCATGTGGCGCGGAATAGTTCCAATCGGGATTGCCTTTTCCGACGACGATTAAGGAGCCGTCACGCATGTTCATCGGAATGATTGCCCGCTCGCCGGCTTTTGCAGAGATGGCACCTTTTCTTAGAATCATTGCGTCAAGATCGATATAGTTGTGGATCGTATCGAATTGATCCGCTACCGTCCATCCCATCGCCTCGAAAATGACCTCGGTCATCGCCTGACGGTTCAATGCTGCGTATCGTTGGGCAATCTTAAGATCATGGAGGTAACGCTCCATCGCTTCGCCGGAAACAGATGCTAAATCTTTGTTAAACGTAGACCGTTTTTCCTTCAATTGCTGTAAGGTGGCTTGAATCTCCGACTCGCGCCCTTGTTGCTTCAATTCGGCGATGACTCGGTCCGCGTCAAATTGGAAGCGTGCCGTTTCCGCTTCTGCTTGATAATGTTCGGCAATCGTCTTCCCAAGATTGCGACTACCAGAATGAATGACGAGATAGCGCTGTCCTGCTGCATCCTGGTTCAGTTCGATGAAATGATTCCCTCCACCAAGCGTACCGATTGATAATCGTGCCCGTGTCTCGTTAAACGGTGCAAGCACTTGATCAAACGGTACCTGTTCGGACAATGGATGAGCTTGCTGACGTACCGACATGCCACTTGGAACGAGACGCTGAATCGTCGCGTCAAGTTTCGCATAATCGATTGGTTCTTGTTCAGCAAGTCGTGTACATAACATGCCGCAACCGATATCGACACCGACGAGGTTCGGTACGACCTCGTCCGTCACATGCATCGTCGTTCCGATGACAGATCCTTTTCCAGCATGACAATCCGGCATGATCCGGACGCGACTGTCTGTCGCAAATTGTTCCTCTAACATAGCTGTGACTTGCTTAATCGTCAGGTCGTCGACGTTATCCGTGAAAATCTTTGCTTCCCCATACGTGCCTTGAATTGTTTTCATACGATCGTTCCTTTCTTTCCTATCCATTTAATTATTCTGCTGTTTCTTTCATGATTTCAATGAATTGTTTTGTCAGTGTCGTCGGTCCCGTCTCTGTCAACCAGACGAAGGCTGTCGTACTCGCGGCACCGGATAGGTATGTCTGGTGCAGCCCTGTCATATCCAGTTCCCGCAACGTACTCTCCGGCAAAACGGTCACCGCCTGTCCACTGCGTACGAGTCCAATCAGCGTCAAGACATCGGAACACGTCTCTTGCGATACGACACCGAGCCGTTGACTTAACGTCTGAAAGACACCGAGTCCTTCCTGACTCGGAATGATGAGATCCGCAGTAGGATGATCGGGGTGCCAGACTTGATGAAACGGTTCTTCTTCCATCCATTCAATCGAAATCCCTTGCGCATCAATCGGCAGACGGACGAACGCCGCATCAAGCGACCGCTCTTTCAACCGTTCGATGAGCGCACTCGATTCTCCTTGGTGAACTTGTAAGATGATGCCGGGATGTCGTCGTTTCATCTGCTCGATCCAGTCGACAAGCCGACTAGCTGATAACGTGTTGACACCAATCCGCAAAATCCCTGTTCGCCCGGCTTCGATGTCGCTCACTTCCATCCGTGTCTCCTGCTCGAACTGCAGCAACGAAACCGCTCGTTCATATAAGCGGTTGCCGCTCGATGTAATCCGGATCCCGCGTCCTGCCCGCTCAATCAGACGAACGCCTAGCTCTTCTTCCATCCGCCGGATTTGCTGCGTCAATGCAGGTTGTGCCATCCGTAAGCGCTCCGCTGCTCGCGTGACGGATTGTTCCTCGACGACCGCACAAAAATAGCGGTACTGGCGTAAATCCATATTCATCATCTCTTTCATATGTTTTCATGTATAAAGATATATGAATCATAACATCAATCATATGCTATGATGCAGGAATATCTGAAGTTTAAGAAAGGAGCTTTTTCATGAAACAAACGACTTCTACCTTCCAGTGGATCGTCTTTTTACTCGCGAACACGATCGCCTTACCAATCGTCGTCGCCAGTCTGTTCGACCTCTCATCAGTTGAGACTGCTGCCCTTGTCCAACGGTCGTTCTTTGTAGGCGGGATTGCCTGTTTCCTACACGGAGCCTTCGGCCACCGGCTTCCGATCGTATCGGGACCTGCCGGATCATGGGTCAGCATCTTCGTCGTCATCGCCGCACTACCGGTCGATTCAAAAACGGCCTTTACGATCGCGATGGCAGCCGTCGTCATTGCCGGCGTCGTCCTCATCATTCTCGGTTTGACAGGATGGACGAAATACTTATTACCCGTCTTCACACCGCTCGTCAGCGGAACGTTTTTGCTCTTATTATGTATTCAATTAACGGGCGTCATGCTCGGTGCCGTCCTCGCCGTCGAGGCAACACGCCTCGCTGGGATCATCACGTTCTTGCTCGTGCTCGGACTCAGCCAATTCGGACCGAGTCGCTTACGTCCGTTTGCCTTGATGATCGGAATCATCGTCGGTTGGCTCGTCAGCCGTCCGTCGCTTCCTGCATCGTCTAGTTTGTTCGCACCACCGCAAGCGTTACCGTTCGGATGGCCACAGTTTGACGGCAGTGCATTCCTTGTCGCGATTCCGTTCGCGATCTTGCTTGTCGTCAATTTGATTGCCGCTTTAAGCGCCGTCGAAGCGACGCTTCAAAAACAAGGACGTCTGCACCAAGGGTTATCCATCGAAGGCGTCATTCATTTACTCGCTGCTATATTCTCGACGCTTGTGCCGGTGCCGTTACCGATCACGAGCGGATTCATCGCGCAAACGGGAAGCCGGAAACGTCGCCCGTTCTTGATTGCCTCGCTCGTCATCGCGTTGATCGGTTTCTTCCCAAGCTTGATCGGTATCATCGCAACATTACCGCGTAGCGTCGCGAGTGCCGCGTTGCTTGCGACATTGCCACACATGTTCCTGATTGCTTGGCAGTCTGCGGAAAGTAACATGGAGAATAGCCGTCGCCGCCATGCGTTTGCGATCAGTGCCGTCATCGGTATCAGTATCTTGTTGCAATCGACCGTCATCGCGGAAGTTCTGCCTTTGACGCTTCGTCCGTTCCTCAGTAATGGATTACTCGTCGGAACGATGCTTGTGCTCGGTTTCGAAATCATCGAAAAAGTTCGCTCTCGTCGCGCGAAACAAGCAGATCGATTGGCAAGCTAAATGGTATTTTACGACCGGACGATGTCATCATCCTCGCTTTTCTATAAGAGTCGAGGATGAACATCTCGTCCTGAATCATTCAAACAGCAAGGGAGTTCGATTCCGAATATGTTTCGGTTATCGAGCTCCCTTGCTGTTTGCTTTATTTAATTCGAATGACACGATCATCTATCGATTCCGTTTTTCCTCCGTCATCGATTATTAAAAATACTTCCTTAGCATTAAAGGTTGTCTCTTGAAGATACTCTCTCACTTTATCCTGCAGACGATAGTCATGATGTTCTGGAATTTGTTCTAGTTCAATGATGTGAATACTAAAAACTAAACTTACATCACTGTAATTTTTTGTAGCTTTTTTATCGATGTTCTTTTTTGTTTCTTCTAAAAAATGTGTCCGTTTCTCCTCTAATGTTTCCAAACTATTTAATCGAGATCTCCACATCCCCTTTTCGTTCAAGGATTTAGCAACTTCAACTTCTTTTAGACCATTTATGTACGATGTAAATTCAAGCTTTTCGATTGAACCATCTTCTAACTTCATTAATGCATCATATCCTTGGTTCCCAATGATAATCTTAATTTGAGCACCTTCAGGAAAATAAGCTGATTTCGAAAAAGTATAAGCTGGAATGAATTCCTCGATGAACTCTTTAAATCGTCCTTTTTTCAATCTGATTAACTCAGTGATATGACGATTTTTACTAGATTCTTTTTTTTATGTAATTATAGTATTCATCCACCTGTTTTTTATTTCGAAAACTTGATAAGTCATCTAGCACTTTGAAATATTCTTGCAATCCTCTCACTCCTATACTAGATATAACAAAGAGCACGATTTTAAAACCGCGCTCTTTCGTAAAGACATATGAATTAGATTGAAAAATTAACTACTCAACGCACTTCCCGCCACCATTTTCGTGTCGTGCTCTCGGGTGTCACACTCTCCCCGATCATTGGTGTCAGAACCGGAATCTCATCGCGTTTCGCTTCCTTGAGCAACCGTTCGACCGGTTCGAACCAGGCATGAAACGCGAGGATGAAGGCAGACCAGTGAATCGGCATCAGGACACGACCTTTTACATCTCGATGAGCTTGAACTGTTTGTTCCGGTAACATATGCGAATTGGACCACCGGACATCGTACTGCCCACATTCCATCATCGTCAGGTCAAACGGACCATATTGTTCGCCGATTGCTTTAAAGTGTGGACCATATCCACTATCGCCACTAAAGAAGACCTTTTGCGAGCCTTCGATGACCCATGACGCCCATAGCGTTGAAAATTGATCAAGACCATTTCGCCCTGAATAATGGCGCGACGGAGCCGCTGTCAGTTTGATGCCACCGACTTGTGTCGATTCATGCCAGTCGAGTTCCGTGATTCGCTCAGCTGAGACGCCCCATCCACGGAGACGACTCCCGACACCGAGCGGCACGATGAAGCGACCGACTCGATTTTTCAAGGCGAGGACGGATGGATAATCCAGATGATCATAATGATCATGCGAATAGACGACGACATCAATCAACGGTAAACGTTCGAGATCAACCGTCTGCGTCGTTTGAAAACGTCCTCCCCCCAGTTTCGGGAACGGTGATGGTGCGCGCCCGAGCATCGGGTCAAAGAAAATCGTTTGCCCATCGAGTTCGAGTAAAAATGCCGAATGTCCGAACCATGTGACACGTGGTGTTTCACTATCGTCTTGACGTCGCTGATACGGAAGCGTCGGTAACGCTTTGACAGGACGCAGATTCGGAATGTTTCGCCCGTAATCCTTTAAGATACTTTTCATCGAGTCCCATTCCATCTTCAACTGGAAATCCATCTCATTTTTGAACTTCCCGTCGACAAAACGATCTGATCGTTCGAAACTCCGCCGCTCTGCACGGCTTGGTCGTTTCCCGAACACCGGGTATCGGTTGATGAACCAAGCACTTGCAAGACCAATTCCTGCTAAAGCTGTCACTATTTTTTTCATGTCATATCACCTCTTCGATGCTCTCAGTATAGCACCTCGATTCCCCACACATCTCGCTTTGCGACTCCGGACGCGAGAAAAAAAGTGAAGATCACCGATATCGGTGCCTTCACTTCTAGGTATTAGTCGAGATCGTCCGCTTTCCACTTCGCCCGGTCGCTCTTCTCACCGTCCCCGCGGTGATTGGATTCATAGGCGTTGTTCCCCGGATTTTCGACCTTGTTATCATCGTGCCGATGGTCATGGTCATGATCATGATCGTGGTCATGGTGATGATGGTGCTCATGGTCGTGGTCATGATCTCGATCCTTGACGAACAATGCAAGACCGCCACGCTCGACTTCTGCGTAATGCCGTTCTGCCTCATCGTCCGAATGTCCGACACGTTTTAATGTCTCGCGGAGCGGTGGTTCTTTAGAAAATTTTGATTTGACCTGATCAATCCAACTTGCACCCGATGCTTCGTCTGCCGCGTCATCTCGACCGACGACAGATAAATCCGAATCATGATGCCCCTGTTGTTTCAATTCCTCGATTTTTCGTTCCAGACTCGATTGATCCTGATAGATTCCAACAAACCGTTTCGCCATCACATGACACCTTCCTTTTTCATATGAATTCAAACTCGCTCTGTTTTTACCCTTGTTCGCTTGCCATCAAACGAGATTTCAGGAACGAAAAAACGGACCACTTCGAAAAGTAGTCCGTCAAAGCTTAGAGTTGTTGCGGTGAATCGACCAATGTGATCGTTCCTTCGTTTTTCTGAACGAACCGCTCGTAGACGAAATCATTCGCAAATAATAGAACAGCATTCTCCCAACGGTCGTAGACGAGAACCGTCCGAGAATCCGTCAATTGTTTGACGGCAGCGACTTCTGCTGGCTTGATCCATTTTGCGACTTGGAAGTTCGCGGCATCCTTCAAGATGTCAACGCCATATTCACCTTTGAGCCGGTGCTCGAAGACTTCGAATTGGAGTTGTCCGATCGCTCCAAGGATGATTTCGTTGTATTCCGTTTTGTAGACCTGGATCGCACCTTCTTGCGCGAGCTGTTCGACACCTTTTTGGAACTGTTTCGACTTTAAGGCGTTTTTCGTGTAGACCTTCAAGAAGAGTTCTGGTGCGAACGTTGGGAGTGCTTCATATTGCAATGATGGATCACCGTTCGTGATCGTATCACCGATTTGATAGTTGCCTGAATCGTACAACCCGATGACGTCTCCTGCGAACGCTTCATTGACCGTTTCCCGCTCATCCGCCATGAATTGTGTCGATTGAGATAACTTCATCTTCTTGCCTGTCCGTGTCAAGACGACGTCCATTCCACGATCAAATTTACCCGTACAAATACGGACGAACGCAATCCGGTCACGGTGATTCGGGTTCATGTTCGCTTGAATCTTGAAGACGAAACCGCTGAAGAAGTCTTGTGCCGGTTCGACTTTCCCTTTGTTCGACTCACGTGGTGTCGGTGAAGGAGACAAGTTCAAGTAATGCTCGAGAAGTGGTGTGACGCCGAAATCGACGAGGGCTGATCCGAAGAAGACCGGAGTCAACTCACCTTTTGCGATCAATTCTTCATCGTATTCGTTACCTGCGCCGTCGAGTAAGTCGACTTCATCCATCAACGTCTCGTACATTTCCGAGTTGATCGTCGTCGCGAGTTCTTCGTTCGCGAGACCTTCCTCGCCGAGTTCGATCGTCTTACGATCATTTTTAAAGCAGTGGAATTGTCCTTTGACGCGGTCATAGACCCCTTCGAACTGTTGACCTGAACCAGCTGGCCACGTCACAGCAACAGACGGGATGCCGAGGACTTCTTCGAGTTCTTCCATCAATTCGAGTGGGTCACGCGCTTGACGGTCCATCTTGTTGATGAACGTAAAGATTGGAATCCCGCGCATCCGACAGACTTGGAACAGTTTCTTCGTTTGTGACTCGATCCCTTTCGCCGCATCGATGACCATGATCGCTGAGTCAACCGCTGTCAGGATTCGGTACGTATCTTCACCGAAGTCCGAGTGACCTGGTGTATCCATGATCGAGACGATCTTTTTGTCGTATTCGAATTGCATGACCGAAGACGTAACGGAGATTCCGCGTTGTTTTTCGATTTCCATCCAGTCGGATTTCGCAAATTTCGAGTTTTTCCGTGCTTTGACAGAACCTGCCTCACGGATTGCCCCTCCGTGCAGGAGGAATTTTTCAGTTAATGTCGTCTTACCCGCATCCGGGTGGGAAATGATGCCGAAAATCCGACGCTTTTCGACTTCCGTTTGTAGAATGTTTGTCATGTATGGTAGTTCCTTTCACCGATATATTCAAAAGTCCGATCAATCTTTTTCGCAACTAGTCTATCATACCGAATTTTCAAGGTCTCGTCCATTTCACTTCATTGACTCAATTTTCAGATTTAAAGTTGACAATTCATCACGATCTTCTTTACGATGACAAGGAAGTTCACTATTACAGAAGGAGGAGACGTACAATGGTATTCCATCAAGCCCGGACATCTGTCCACACTGTCTTTGTATCGGCTACAACTGTACGTCACCCAATCGTTTAATTTTTAATTAAGCAGGGTGTACGTATGCGTATACGTACATGCTGCCCTCTTATATTAGGACGGGTATGCCCATATTTGTGCGTATCCGTCTTTTCTATTGTCTAAAAACGGAATATAAGGGGTTTTCACTATGTTTAACGCACTCAAACAGCTTGATCGCAACATCTGGATCCGGTTCGTCGGGGAAACGATCACGGGGATCATGATGTTCATGATTGCACCATTTTTAGTTCTTTATTATGCGGATCGACTCGATTCCTACTTCTTGGTTGGTGTCATCATGGCGACCGGACCGATCATGTCACTCGTCGGCGCCGTCCTTGGTGGTCACTTCGCTGATAAATTCGGTCGAAAACCACTGATGGTCCTCTCGATCATCGGTGACGTCATTGCTTTAATCGGTTTCTCGTTCGCTGATTCATTCGGACCACTTCTCGCGTTGAACGCGTTGCTCGGTTTATCGAGTTCACTGTTCCATCCCGCGGCAAGCGCGATGGTCGCTGACGTCACGCCACCAGAACGCCTGAACGAATCGTTCGGTCTGCTGCGGATGGGACATAACGTCGGGGCCGCATTCGGTCCACTTCTCGGAAGTGCCGTCTTGTTCGTCGACCGTTCACTCATCTTCTACTCTGCCGCTTTCGTCTTTTTCCTGTACGGAATCGTTCTCTACTTCTTCATCGAAGAGACGAAGCCAGACTATATCGAAAAGACGGACGAAGTCAAAGTATCACCGCTCACTGTATTGCGGAAGGATCATGTCTTTTTAATCTTCATCGGGGCGGGTGTCTTCATCTCGATGGGATTTGCCCTCGTCGAGAGTATGTTACCGGTCTTCTTGAAGGAAGCACTACCGGGATTACCGACAAAACAAAATCCGTTCCCTTATCTGATGGCTCTGAACGGAATCATGGTCGTCTTGTTCCAGTTCCCGATCGCTGCTCGCTTGTCTGGCAAAGCATTCGGAAAAGTCATGTTGCTCGGGGCCTCGATTTTCGGAATCGGCATGATTTTCCTCGCATTCGTGCCGTCTTACCTGTTCTCACTCGGAACGAGTTATGTCGTGCTCGTGACGGTATTGCTTGCGATTTATGCGTTCTATACGCTCGGTGAGATGATCATGTCCCCTGTGCAGATGACGTTCATCGCTTTGATTGCACCAGAACATCTCCGCGGAACGTACAACGGTGCTGCGAGTCTCCAGTGGTTGATTGGCGGCGTCACCGCACCGCTTCTCGGATCGTTATTCCTTGATACTGGAAAAGGTGACTTTGCGCTCGGATTCGTCGGACTGCTCTGCTGTGTATCAGGTGGGGTCTATCTCGCACTAGACCGGTCGATCCAACGCGCGAAACGCTTAACGAAATCCGCCTAAAAAAAAAAGCGATGTGTCATGCTCCGACTTTTGTCAGAGCGTTACACATCGCTTTTCTCGTTAAGAGGGTAATTGATTTGCCGCTACGAACGGACCGAACAGGACCGGTAACGGATCAAGTCGTTGCTGGATTTCTTCAATGAAATTCGTCGATCCACTGACGAAGACGATCGGATCATTTACCGTGATCATCGTCAAGAATTCGTGCATCTGTTGTTCCCATCCTTCTTGACGAATGTGATGAACGACCATCCCTTTCGTCGTCAAGGATACGACATTCGCTAACATTCGTTCTGCCAGTTCCTCAGCTGAGACATGTAACAATGTCGTTTTTCGACCGGTCAGGAGTGCATGCCGAGCTTCGTCGATGACGGCTCCAAGATGATGCTCTTCTGCAATCAACAAGATATCTTGTTGGCGCCAGTTTTCAGCACGGCGGTATTTACAAAAATGGCGACACGTATCGACGAGTTGATGGTGAACAATTGCCCATGCTTGAAGTAAAGGTGCATCTTCTTTAAGGTCATATTCGATTTGAATAGCTTGAAGAATTTCACGACTGATGATGTCAGGGTACGTCAACAGAAACGATTTCGTCTGATCGATTTCATTCAGTAAAATCAATTTAAACAGTTCACTCGATTCATGCTGGTTTGTAATCTGATTCAATAATTGACTCAGGCGTAAAATCCGTAATGCGCGAGTTCCGTCCTGAGCTCCCGCTTCTCGAAGCGCGCGCAATTCTTCTTCGTACGTCGCCTCGAGCGAGTCATAGAAGCGCGTCGCGATCCGCAATCCCTTTTGCTCCATCGATGGACCGAGCTGTTGCAAAAGGTGTAATGCCTGATCGAAATGCATAATTTAACCTACCTTTCACCGTCCATTATGCGTGAATCCACTCTCAAAAACAATCTCTAAAATGCATCTTATTTTTTGCACATTGAAAGTTGTAAATGCTTGCGTCCCCCCCTAGTATGTGTGGTAAGTAGGTGATGAAAATGCGCATGACACGTTATACGGATTACGCGATTCGGTCTCTGCTGTTCGCAGCAGCTCATCCCGATCGTTTAGTCCGAATCCAGGAAGTAGCGGATTGTTACGACATTTCTAAGAATCATTTGATGAAAGTAGTCTATCGTTTAGGACAGAGTGGTCTGATTGAATCTGTCCGTGGTCGTGGAGGTGGTTTTCGATTAGCGAGCCCTCCGGATGCAATTCATATCGGTGACGTCGTACAACTGTTTGAACCAACCGTTCATTTTCTCGATCCGCAAGAAGGCATTCACGAGATTCCTTCGCTCAATCCAGCACGTGATGCTTTCGATGATGCCATTGCGGCGTTCCATCAAGTACTCAATGGTTACACAGTACATGATTTGCTACATCCGACAGCTGAAACTCATCCACAAATACTTGAAATGATTCCGAACCGCGATTGAGCGGGTTCGGAATCTTTTTTTATTCCGTCCTCGCTCAATTGCGATTTCTCAAAACGCTCGTGGTATACTTATATAAGAAAGGAGGGGTACAGATGAACCCTCAAGAAGAACTCCATCTCTTATATCTTCGCTTAAAGGAAGAAGAACCCTCCGTTGCACGCGGTGAGGCCTTATGGGCCATCTTTGAGGAAACAGCTGATGATTCACTCCGCTTCCTCTCCTTATGGACATTTTCACAAAATCAATTTGATTTAGGACACTTCCGATCGTTTCTTGTGTCCTTCACGCTCTTGATGGAATGGATCCGAAAAGATGAGATGACACTAACTCCAAAACAAGAACTTGATTTGTACTGGAACTACAAGTCCTACTTGATCTATATGGCAGAACAAGAAGACGTGACGGTCTCGCTTCTCGAAGAAGATCTTGATCGCTTCATCGATTTCTGTGACGCGCATGGCTTTATTCGGACGCGCGACTATATCAGCTTCATGGTCTATAGCAAACTCGGTGACGAGGAACAAGCCGATCATTATCTATCGGAATGGGTTGACGCGCCAAGTGACGAACTTAGTGATTGCCCATCCTGTGAAGCATTTAGCCGGATGACGTATGCGATTGAACGTGGCTTCGAAGATCGTGCCTTGCTACTTTATGCAGCACTTCGGCATGAACGCGGTTGTTCACGGATGCCGGATCAGGCACATCCATATATCCTACCGTTGTTCCTTAGTCGCAAAAAAGAACGCTTTGACTGGAGTGAACGCTTGATCGAAGAAGTTAAGCGTGGCGAAACCTTGTTCACAGGTGGCGACGAGCCGTACCACCTATATGCGAAGATGTATTACGATACGAACTATACCTGGTCGATGGAAGAGAAAAAACAATTGATTCCATTCTTGACCGACCGTGGATATCTCCAGTTCCTACTCGCTCACTATGCGTTCGCCCATCGTCAATCTCTTGGTGAGGAAGCGTCGTATCTCGCAGCGCTTCGGACGAATCTATACGAGATCGCACAATCTCTCGATCGCCGGATTGAAGGTGTCTTCTACTTGAACCTCGTCGAACGTGAACTGAAACGGATCACCCAGTTCGTTGCCTGAATCTAATTCGTAAAGGAAGTGTCTTCATGTTAGATCATGTCCAGCTCGCTATGCCAAAAAACGAAGAAGATCGCGCCCGTGCATTTTATGCCGGGCTTTTACATATGAAGGAAGTCGAAAAACCGGCTGGTGTTCAAGCCAGTGGTGGTGTCTGGTTCGAAGATCATGGTGCAGCACTTCATCTCGGCATCGAGGAGCCATTCTCCCCTGCTAAAAAAGCGCATCCTGGATTAACCGTCGCTGCGTTCGAAGCTTTGAGCGATGTTCTTCAAGCTGCCGGTTATCCGGTTGAGCATGACACACGCCTTGCGCCACGTCGTCGTTTCTTCACAGCTGATCCCTTCGGTAACCGTTTGGAGATCATCGCTGCCCACCTGCCGACGTTAACGCCGAAGAAGTTGACGGATGGTTCTCATGTCCGCTTAATCGCACCAGCCTCAAGCCTCTCGACGGTCGAGATGAAGATCATCGATGGTGCGATCCAGACCCTCGAATCACTTGGATTACGTGTCTCGATCAGTCAACATGCGCGTGCCGTCAATCCGTTCGGTTCCAGTGATCCTGAGTTACGCGTCGCAGACCTCCATGCCGCGTTCGCTGATCCAAATGTTGATGCGATTCTGTGCGTTCGCGGTGGGTTCAGTACGAATGAACTTGTCGACTTACTTGACTACGAATTGATTCGGACACATCCGAAAATCCTTTGTGGCTTCTCCGATATCACAGCACTCAGTCATGCCATTCTAACGAATACCGGCTTAGTGACGTACTCGGGACCAATGTTACGGGCTTTCCGTGATCGCGACGCCTATACGATCGATTACTTCAAGCAAGTGTTGTTTGGAACGGATCCCGTTACGATCAAGCCTTCGGTGCATTGGCGTGATACCGATCGCGGACACGTCATTACGTTACCAAACAAAGGTCCACTTCTCTTATCTCCGGGACAAGCAAGTGGTCGACTACTCGGTGGGAATCTTTGTACGTTAAATCTCCTGCAAGGCACACCGCACTTCCCTGATTTACGGGATACGATTTTATTCCTTGAAGACGATTACGAAGTCCATCCAGCGACGTTCGCCCGTGATTTCGCCTCTTTGATGGCGCAACCGGGTGCCGAAACGATTCGCGGGATCGTCTTCGGGCGCTTCCAGCTCGCAACGAAGATGACGGAAGAGCATCTGCGATATCTGATCTCACTCTATCCAGTCCTAGAGCACGTACCGGTTCTTGCGAATGTCGACTTCGGACATACGAGTCCTTTGTTCACGTTTCCGATTGGTGGTCAGGTTGAACTGCATGACGAGGTCATCCGACTTCATATTTCTTGAATATCAAAAGAAGGAGACGCGGCAATCCGCATCTCCTTCTTTTTTAGTAGTCGAGCAATCTCGAAGCGTCGATTTGACGTTTCGACCCATCCGCGAACATCTCAAGTGTTGCGAAAATCTGGTCATTTGCCCATTCATAGTGAAGTAACGTGAAGTCTTCGAGTGTCGAGACCGTCTTGAACGTTTTCCCGACCGTAAACGCACGCTTCCGGCTCGCATCTTCTGCCGGAACGGTGACGAAGATGACCGTGATCTCTTCGCCCTTCGTATCATAATAGAATTCAACGATCCGACCGTCCGCTGTTTCAGGTAAAACACCTTTACGGGGCTGTCCGGTCTCGTCCAATTGTACGTATGGTTGCAGCATTCTTTCGCCTCACTTTCTCCGTCATTCATCATAGCACGTCCACCTGATTTATGCTAATCTATATTTGATGTGAAAGGGGGATGAGTCGCGCATGGAATGGTTCATGAACGGGATTCTGCTCTGGGGCTTTATCATGATTACACTCATGGCGATTGGCGGGTTTTTCATGTTCCGGAAGTTCCTCAAGAAGTTACCGAAAGAAGACGGTAAATCGATGATGGACTGGGAAGATGAGTACATCGACAAAACACGACACCTTTGGACGGATGAGACGATGGAGTTATTGAATGCTCTCGTCATGCCGGTTCCATCGGCATTTCGTGATGTCGCACGCCGCAAGATTGCCGGGCGGATCGGACAGTTCGCACTTGAAGAACGGGCGACAGAGATGACATCCGAACTGGTCGTCAAAGGGTATATTTCTGCGACACCGAAACGCGATCATAAATTCTTGAAAAAAGCACTAACGGAGCACGCCATCGACTGGCGAGACTACGCATTATACTTCCAAAATTGAAAGATGCACGAAAAACCGCCGAAGTCGCCTTCAGCGGTTTTTTAGTGAGGTAAGTGAGCAACCGGTACGGTGCCCGACTTGACTCGTTTGTATTTCATATACATCGCGAAGCGCCAAGGGACGATCATTCCGAATGCGACGAGATAAAAAATGCCGCCCGTTTCGAAAATATCAATCTGCCCGCCGATGAAGAACTTCGCAACCGTCCGAATGAATAAGATACCGAATAAGACGATGAAAAAAGCTTTCGAACGTTGCAAATAAATCTGCCCTTCTGCTTCATAAAAATTGGATGTCTTGATCAAAAAGATGCTGAAGATGGCTCCAATGAGCAATGCTTCTGCCACTTCCGTCCATGTCAGACGGGATGCTGGATATAAAAACTGTAGCATCCCCGTCGACATCGCAAAGGGAGGGATCAAGATTTTTTTAGCATTCGTCGGTTTTGCTGATGCCTTCACACGAATGAAGCTGATCAGCAATCCCATGACGAGCGCTACCCCAGTTGATATCCAAATCATCCGATCACTTCCTTGATTAAAATCCAGTGAATCCGACGATGTCACTCATCCATGCTGCGAATTTACTTAAGCCATCAAAATACAGCATGACTCCGAACACCATCATCAAGGCTCCCCCGAATTTCGTTAATTTCAGACTATACTGCACGAACAAGCGCGAACGACCGACGAAGAACGCCATCAATAAGAACGGAATCGAGAAGCCAAGGACATACGCGAGCATGTAGAACATGCCTTGACTCGGATTGGTCGCAGCTAATCCGATGACGCCTGCGAGAATCGGACCTGTACACGGTGTCCAACCGGCTGCAAAACCGATTCCGACGAGTACCGTCCCGACGTATCCCCCTTTTCGTTCCCCGAGATTCAGTTTCTTTTCACGCATCAAGAATGTTGGTTGCCATAATCCGACGAGAACAATCCCAAATACGAAGATGACGAGTGCCCCAATCATCCGTAACGTATCCCGATATGTGATAAAGACATCTGCGAATAACGATGTCGATAACCCGAGCACAACGAATACCATCGCAAAACCAACGAGGAACGCTAACGTATGAAACAAGGATCGCTTTTCTCGTACGCCCCGTTCTTTTAAATCCGTTACCGACACGCCTGTGATGTATGAGAGAAACACAGGATACAGTGGTAGCGTACATGGAGAGACGAAAGATAATAATCCTGCTCCAAACGCTAACCATAACGAGAGCTCCATCATGAGCATCCCCTTTCCTTTACTACTAATAGAAGAAGTTCCTCCTCTATTTTGCCAAACTCCTCTGCATTTAGCACCTATTATCTCACAGAAAGTTGCAAAAGATTCGTGTCCGCCAAAATTACAAAAAAATTACATTTCGTCGATTTTACTGAAATCTCGTTGCACCTAGTAAATGGACTTGCTAGAATATGGATACGACACCAATGTAAGGGAGACTGCTATGACGACACAACAACTATTGACGTTAGCGATCGAAGCCAAACGTAGCGAACTATATCATCAAGCTGACCAGTCCAGCTTCACCTCCCCGCGTGTTTTACAACTTAGTCATGAACTCGACGTCTTGCTTTTAGAATATTCACGCATCGTCCAAAACTATACCATTCACGGTTCGAATGAACCGCTCTTATCTTAATGCACGATCTGGTCAGCATTCGAGTGCGAATGCTGACTTTTTTGTGACTTCTTATTTCTGATGGAGGTGCTTTATGTCCGCTCTTACATTCATTGCTAGTTCTCGTTCTCTTTATATACCAGACGATCTCTCTCAATTATACGTACACGAAGTCGAAGCGCTTGAATACGTTTCATTGAAGCGAGGAAGATTCACGATGCCTTATTTGTACACGATCGAAGGTGCCGATCAGTGGGAGTTCATGATTTATCTACAGCGTTATATGGAAGAAGGAGATGTCCTCGAGCTGCTCTATATCGAAAATCAAAATGACAGCATGCATGACCATCTACCGTCCACTCCGCTACTAGAGCCGATTGAAATCAATATTCGCCAGCGAACGTACCAAACGATTCACGGCACGTTTCAGCTTTCCGCTAACGATTGGATGCAAGAATTGTATCATCGTTCTTACCTGACAGCGTTCGGCGTGACGACGATCGTCAAGTATTGATCTACGTATCCTCCATTTCACTTTTTCATCATCAGACGATAGAAGGATTCAACAATTTCTATTTTTAAGGCTTTTTTCTGTTGAATTGTGCGAATCTTTCAGCAAAAGTAATCCAAAAGACCTATAAACATCCGTTTTTCATAATCAGTATGTCCTATCGATGACAAAAACCGACCTTTTGCAATCTCGTTGTCACAAAAGCCTGGTTTGTAACTCGAATGACATTGACCTGTAAACGCACAGGTCAGATTTGCCGTGTAAAGTAGGAACAGTAAACACAGCATATGTCAGGAGGACATCAATAATGAAAAAAGCAGTTTTCGCTGCCGGTCTTGCAGCAACAGCTCTATCAGTAGGATTTGCCCAAGAGACAGAGGCTGCCTCAGAAACGGTAACAGTAAATACACCAGTACTCAACGTACGCACAGCACCTACAACTGCATCAGCAGACGTAGGCAATGTATATAAAGGTCAAACATTAAATGTCGAAGGACGTTCTGGCGCATGGATCAAAACAACAGTTAACGGTCAAAAACGTTATGTCCATGGTGCGTATACGTCTGCAGCAGGCTCATTCGACTTTAAAAAAGCGACAGTTACTACGGCAGTACTAAACGTCCGCACACAACCAACGACAAGCTCGAAAGATGTCGGTAACCTCTACAAAGGCGAAAAAGTCAACGTAGAAGGTAAAGTCGGTGCATGGATCAAAACAACAATCGATGGTAAAACACGCTACGTACACAGCGACTACACTTCACTCGCTGGCGTATCGAAAGCACCAGCAGCACAAGCACAACCAGCTGCTAAACCAGCTGCGAAGCCAGCACCAAAAGCAGCTGCTAAACCAGCAACTGCAACAAAACAATCGACACCTGCAAAATCAGGTACGAAAGTGACAATGAACGTCACTGCTTACACGAACGACCCGTCTAACAACGGTAGCCAACTCTACAACGGTCGTGCGTTGACAGCAAGCGGTTATGACGTTACAAATACGATCACGTACAATGGTATGCGTATCGTAGCAGCTTCTTCACAATACCCAATCGGTACACGTATGCACATCGAAGGCATTGGTGAAGCAATCGTACTCGACCGTGGTGGCGCAATCCAAGGTAACAAACTTGATCTTCTCGTTGGTTCACAACAAGAAGCACTTAACTGGGGACGCCAAAACGTCACAGTCACAGTCTACTAATCAGAACAAACAACCTGCCGGGCGAGGCCGCCTGGCAGGCTTTTTTTATGTCTTTTTTTAAGAGACCGTGACATGACCGGATTGCAACTGATACATCTTCTTATACAGACCATCTTGTGCGATTAATTCTTGGTGATTTCCTTGCTCGATCACTTCCCCTTGATGCAATACAAGAATCAAATCTGCATCTTGAATTGTCGATAGACGGTGGGCAATGGCAATCGTCGTCCGCCCTTGACGCATCCGTTCAAGTGCGACTTGCACTTTCTCCTCTGTCTCCGTATCGATCGAACTCGTCGCTTCATCGAGGATCAGGATTTTCGGATCCCGCGCCATCGTGCGTGCGAAGGAGATCAACTGACGTTCCCCAGCTGAGAACGTCGCCCCCCGTTCCGCAACGGGACTGTCATATTGCTGGTCCAGTTGATTGATGAATCCGTCAGCTTGTACGAATTTAGCAGCCGCTTCGACACGATCAAAGGAAATCGAACTATCGAATAATCGAATGTTGTCAGCGACCGTTCCTGTGAACAAGAATGAATCCTGCAACACGAGTCCGACATGCTGTCGTAGTTCTTCTTCTGATAACTGCTCAAGCGGTTGACCATCGATCAAGATCCGACCCGATTGGTACGCGTAAAAACGCATCAAGATATTGATGATCGAACTTTTTCCACTTCCCGTATGACCAACGAGGGCAATCGTCTGTCCTTTTTTCGCCTCGAACGAAATCCCTTTCAAGACATCTTTCTCTCCGTCATAACTAAAGCGCACGTCTTCAAAGACGATATGTCCTTCCGATACTCGTGCATCCCCTTCGAGTTGTTTCGTTGGTTCCGGCTCATCCGTATCGAGGACCTTGAATACACGGTCTGCTGAGACGACAGCTTGCTGGAACTCGGATAACCGTTGCATGATTTGCTGAACCGGTTGGAAGATCCGCTCCATGTAGCTGATGAAGGCATAGACGACACCGACTTGGACCGTTTGTGAGAAAGATAGGACACCGAAATACGTCACGAGTGTCGCAATTGAAATGGCGAGTAACAATTCAATGATTGGTCGCAGTAACCAACTATCGAGCTTCAAGTTCTTATAACGTCCATTCTGGTGGGCGACGTTCGTCTCCTCGAACTCTGCCATCAAGCGTTTTTCTTGGCGGAATTGTTGAATGATCGCCATGCCGTTGATGGATTCGTTCAGTTGGGCGTTGATTTTCGATAGTAAATCGCGGACTTCCGCGTAATACTTCGTCGAATACTTCCGGTAAATCCAAATGATGAAATAAAATAGTGGTAACAATAGTAACGCGATCGTCGCGAGTCGCGGCTCTAGTAGATAGAGGAAGATATATGTTCCAATCAACTGGACACCACTTTGTACGAATGTCGACAAGACACCGATGTAGAGCTCCTTGATCGCTTCCGTATCGTTCGTGATCCGGGACACGAGCACTCCGGCAGGCGTCCGGTCAAAATAGGCAAGCCGTAAGTGCATGACATGCCGGAACACATCAATGCGTAAGCGTTGAATGACTTGCAAGGCAATCTTTTGGAATTCGAACGCTTGCAAGTAATCGACGATGATCCCTGTCGTATGCAGTAACAAGTACGCTGTAAACAAAAGTGCGACTTCCTGTACTGGATAGGTCCCTGGTGCAACATACTCATCAATGAAAATCTTGACGAGATACGGTCCCCCGAGTTTTGCTGCTGTCGTGATGAATAGCAGGATGAAGGCGATGCTGACTTGCTTTTTGAACGGTTTGACGAAATCAAGCAATCGCTTCAGGACGGCTTTTTCATTGATATCATGATTCATTCGGAACGCCCTCCTTGTTCAACAAGTGATTCTAGTTGCTGGCGATCGTACGTCTCTTTATACCAACCGTCATGGGCGAGTAACTGTTCATGCGTGCCCCGTTCGATGATCCGACCGTCTTCAAGGACGATGATCTCATCGGTATGCGACACAGCCGACAGGCGATGGGCAACGATGATTTGTGCCTGATCGTGATCCGCCGTGCGGAAGTGATGGATGATCGCTTCCTCGGTTTTGGCATCGACCGCAGACAAGGCATCATCGAGCACTAAAATCGGACAATCCGCTAATAATGCTCGGGCAATCGAGATCCGTTGTTTTTGACCGCCGGATAACGTCACCCCACGCTCCCCGACCATCGTCGCGTACCCTTCCTTAAATCCAAGAATATCCTCATGGACTGCTGCAATACGTGCCGCTTCCATGATGTCTTCCATTGATGCATCCGGTTTTGCAAAAGCAATATTGTCGGCAATCGACGCCGAGAATAAGAAATGATCCTGTGGAACGATCGCCACTTGACGACGGACGGTGTCACGTGTCAATTGTTTGATGTCTCGTCCACCAATCGTGATGGCACCTTGTTTGACGTCGTATTCGCGAGACAATAAGCGAACGAACGTCGATTTCCCGGCACCCGTCTTCCCGACGATGCCGAGCGATTTACCGGGCTTCAACGTCACATCGATGTCTTGTAAGACCGGTTGCGTATCATAGATGAAACGCTCAATCCCAACGTAGAGTTCTGGTGAGGAAACACTTGTCGCTGCTTCCTTCGCGTCTTTAATTTCCGGTTCGATCGCAAGCATCCGCTCGATCCGATCGTAAGAAGCACGACCACGTTCGACGATGTTGAACAACCAACCGAAGGCGAGCATCGGCCATGTCAATAAACCAAGATATGTAGTGAATGAGACGATGTCACCGATTCGGATTTCGCCTTGTTGTAACAGATACGCACCGTATCCGACAGCGATGATGTACGATAGACCGACTAATCCAAAAATCGTCGGGTCAAACAGCGCGTCGATTTTTGCGACACGACGGTTCTTTTGGACGACGTCATCCGATAGATCCGTAAACGTCTGTACATCAGACTCCACTTCTCCTGTTGCTTTTAAGACACGGACACCACTAATGCTTTCCGCGACCTTGTCATTCAAGTCGGAGAAGGCTTCCTGCGCGTCATGAAAACGCGAATGTAACATTTTCCCGTAGCGTGACGTTAAGTAAACCATCAGCGGCATCGGTAGAAGTGATACGAGCGTCAATTTCCAACTGATCGTCGTGACCATCGTGATGATGACGAAGCTCCCCATCGTCACCGAGTCGACGAGCGTTAGAATACCCGCACCCGCTGTCATCGATACCGCCTGTACGTCGTTTGTCGCATGCGCCATCAAATCTCCACTCCGATATTTCTTATAGAACGATTGATCCAAATCTGAAAAATGACCATACAGTTGACTGCGTAACAATCGACCGAGACGAATCGATGCCCCAAAGATATGAAAACGCCAAAAATAACGAATGAAATACGTCGCGACCCCGATGAGCAACAATGTACCTGCGAGACGAATCAAATCATTCTTCGTCAAGCTCCCCTCGCTTAGACCATTGACTGTCGTCCCGATGATCTTCGGTGGAATGAGTTCTAACGCTGCTACAAAAATCAAGCAGACGACCCCAAGACTATACGCTTTCCATTCTCGTCGGAAAAACCAACCGAGTTTCCTGAAGACTCCCATTCAAGTCTCCCCCCTTTTTTAAATCCTATGATTATTTGAAATAGTCTCACATTTTAGATTAGTTCTCTTTCTAAAAAATAGCAAATAAAAAGGAGACCATTTGGTCCCCTTTCGTACAGCTTATTTTTTAGGTGATTTCATTGAACCACTCATTGAACGCATCACTTGGTTGACTTTCTTTTGTGATGGCTTTTGACCCATTTGCATCATCAATGTCTTAATCATATCTTCGTTGATTGGTGGGTTTTGCTCCAAGTAGTTCATCATGTATCGACGAGCGATATAGAAACCAAGGGCGACACCTGCTACCAAGCAAAGAAGGGCAATTAAAATCCAAATCCATGTAGCCAAGTTGCTTCCTCCTCTAACTTAAAACGTCGCTTTTTACTATACTATAATTCCAATTGTTTGCATAGATGATAATAGATGAAAAACGAGCCCGACGTAAGATCGGACCCGTTTTTTCCGGAAGTGATTATCCGAGTTGCTTGACTGTCGCTAATACGTTCTCAACAGACATGCCGTATTCTTTCAAGAGGAAGTCTCCAGGAGCAGATGCGCCGAAACGATCGATTCCGATGACTTGTCCTTCTGTTCCTACATATTTGTACCAACCGAGTGAAGCCCCTGCTTCGATCGCTACACGTTTCGTGATGTGTTTCGGAAGAACTGATTCTTTGTACTCTGCTGACTGTGCTTCGAATACTTCCCATGATGGAAGCGAAACGACAGCTGCTGATTCACCAAGTTCTTTTTGTGCTTCGACAAGAAGGTGAACTTCTGAACCCGTACCAATTAAGAGCGTATCAGCTTTCGTGACGTCACCAGCGATGACATAACCACCTTTTTCAGCGCCCTCTGTCGTCGTACCTTCCAGTTCAGGAAGACCTTGACGTGTCAAGACGAGAAGTGTCGGTTTGTCTTTTGCTTGAACCGCTGTTTTCCATGCTGCGATCGTCTCTTTTCCGTCTGCTGGGCGGTAGATCGTGACGTTCGGCATTGCACGGAAGCTCATCAAGTGCTCAACTGGCTCGTGTGTTGGACCATCTTCCCCAACAGCGATCGAGTCATGCGTCAAGACGAAGATTGATGGAAGTCCCATTAACGCAGCAAGACGAACCGCCGGACGGAGGTAATCCGAGAAGACGAAGAATGTCGCACCGTAAGGAATGACGCCACCGTGAAGTGCCATACCGTTGACAGCAGCAGCCATTGCGAATTCACGTACACCGAACCAGATGTTACGACCGCTTGGGTCAATGTCGAAGTCTGCTTCGCCTTTGAGCATCGTGTTGTTCGATCCTGCAAGGTCAGCTGAACCACCGAACAATGTCGGAACGTTCTTCGCAAGACCGTTCAAGACCTCACCACTCGTTTGACGTGTCGCTTTTTTCGATGACAAGTCGTACGTCGGAAGATCTGCTTCCCAGTTGCTTGGCAATTCGTTTGCGATTGCGCGAACGAGTTCCGCATGCAATTCTGGATGCGCTGCTTCGTATTGTTTCATCGTTTCGTTCCATGCGTCTTCCGCAGAAGCACCACGTTGGACGATCCGCTCGTCGAACAATGATTTGACTTCTTCAGGGACGTAGAACTCTTCGTGATCCCAAATGTAGCTAGCTTTCGTCAATTTAATTTCCGCTTCACCGAGTGGTGCACCGTGAGAAGCCGATTTCCCTGACTTGTTCGGTGAACCGAAGCCGATGACTGTCTTGACTTCGATCAACGTTGGTTTTGTCGTCTCTGCTTGTGCCGCCGCGATTGCTTTCGAAATCGAATCGATATCCGTTCCGTCTTCTACGCGAATGACTTGCCAGTTGTACGCTTCGAAGCGCTTCTGGACGTTTTCAGAGAATGATTTATCGAGATCGCCATCAAGTGAGATATCGTTTGAATCGTACAATACGACCAATTTACCAAGACCAAGGTGACCTGCGAGTGAAGCCGCCTCAGCTGAGACACCTTCCATTAAGTCTCCATCTCCACAAATTCCGTATGTGAAGTGATCGACGACGTTGAGATCGTCACGGTTGTATTTTGCTTCAAGATGACGTTCTGCCATCGCCATACCAACTGCCATTGCAATCCCTTGACCAAGTGGACCTGTTGTCGCATCTACACCAGCCGTGTGACGGTATTCCGGGTGACCTGGTGTTTTTGATCCCCATTGACGGAATGATTTAAGATCATCCATTGATAGATCATATCCCGATAGGTGGAGGAGTGAGTAGAGAAGCATCGAACCGTGTCCGGCTGAAAGTACAAAACGGTCGCGGTTGAACCATTCTGGATTTTTAGGGTTGTGGTTCATATGATCCGCCCAAAGCGAGAATGCCATCGGCGCTGCTCCCATTGGCATACCTGGGTGACCCGAGTTCGCCTTTTGCACGGCATCAATCGATAAGGTACGAATCGTATTAATTGCTAATTGTTCTACTGTCGTCATGTTCGTCAAAACAATCATCCTCTCTCTTTTTCACAAATTCCTACTCATTTTAGCACACTCTTAAATGTGATACAACTTTTCTAAATAGTATATCACATTAAAATGAATGCGCTATCTATAGCCGTTCTATCGACTCATACAGGATGCATGAATTGATGAAAGATCGTTATTAAGATGTATTGCTATCGTGCAATGTTTCCTCATCTAACAGCGCTAAACAAAAAAGAGGTCCGCTTAACGCGAACCTCTTTCTTCTATAGAAGAAACAAACGATTATTGTTTATTCCGTTCTTCTTCTTGTGCTTGTTTTAATTTCTCTGGTGTTACGTCCGTACCTTCTTCATCGACGATCTTCATGCCCATGAGTTGGTTTTTGAACGATCCACGGAATGCTGCGAGATACGCTGCACGTAACTCTTTTTGCTCTGCCGCTTCTGCTTCTGATAACGGCTCGACTTTTGATTTATTCGCTAATGCGTTGATTCGATCTAATTGTTCTTGTGATAACATGGAATCCCTCTTTCTGTACGACTCAAACTTGAGTAGTTCAATTGTATTCTTACTGTAAAAGAGCTTACTAAAAAAAGCAAGTTAACCGCGTCAGTCGACGGGTTACTTGCTTCTCATTCCGGGCTAGGCGTCAATTCGCGGTATTCAAGGTATCGACGATTGACCGTTGCCTTTGAAATATCATGTCCCATCCCGCGAAGCGTAATGGCGATATCTGAAAACGTCAGTCCGAGTTCACGGAGACGTACGATTTCTTCGATCGGTACGTCCTTTCGGCTACGCCCGGCGTTCTCTCCTTGGCGATTCAGATTTCGTTCCGGGCGAAAGCCTTGTTCGACCGCTCGCCGCATGCCGCGCGCGATTTTTGCATTATGCAGTTTCCGTTGATATTCTTCCACGAGTGAGACGATCTCAAGGACCATCGCTTCTGCATCAGCAAGTTGGTATTCTCCATCGGAATCAAGTGTCATCAACCGAACACCGTGCTTCTTAAACGTGTGCAAAATAGCGATTTTCGCATTCCCTCGACCAATCCGTGTGTCATCCGTTACGAGGACCGCATCTACCGCATCACGTGTCACATGATCAAGAACCGTCAGCATCCCTTCCCGATCGACGTCATATCCACTCTCTTTTTCAGAGACGACATCCACGACATCAAAACCCTTTTGAGACGCAACCTTCGAAAGTTCCATCCGTTGGCGTTCAATCGAACTATCTTGTGCTTCTTTTTCGGTCGACACCCGACAATAAATCACGACCTTCATCGTACCTCACATCCCTGTTCGTTCTTTCACAACTTTTCCATTTTGTCATTGTTGTGCGATTGGTACAACGATTTTGCTTTTTGAGATGACGTGTTTTGTCTCGACATCATTATTTTTAATCAACCAGTTGACGTATTCTTCATCTGACATCGAACCGTCATTGTAGACTTCAGCGATTTGTTCAACTGTAGCGTTCTCATCGACCGTAACGGAAGCAGTCATTAGTTGCGCCACTTTTTCATCCGGGCGCGGTGTGAGTAAAAAGATCACGAAGGCAATACTTAATGCATAGAAGAGAATTGAAAAAGCATGAGTACGAATCGTATGAATCATCATGAATCCCTCCAAATATGAAATGAATGAGTTAGAATAAATGTTCGCGGAACAATTGTTCGCATAACTCATAATAAACACAGAACCCGTGTTCGGTCAACACAAAATGTCGAACAATTGTTTGTACGCTCATTTGTTCTATGTTATAGTGAATCTAGAAACATATATTCTTACATTTCAAACTTCAATCCAGAAAGAGGTGGCAATTCGTATGCGGAAAATGTCTAAGCGCCAACAAGAGATTCTCGACTACATCGTCTCTGAAGTGAAACTGAAGGGGTATCCACCATCAGTTCGTGAAATCGGAGAAGCAGTCGGACTCGCGTCTAGCTCGACGGTACACGGTCATTTGGATCGACTCGAGAAACGGGGAATGATTCGCCGTGACCCGACGAAACCACGTGCGATTGAGATATTGCTTGATAAGCCTGAAGAAATCACGGAAGCCATCGTCCATGTTCCCGTCATCGGGAAAGTCACAGCGGGTCTTCCGATTACAGCGATTGAAAATATCGAAGAACAGTTCCCGCTCCCTGCACATTATGTAGGAAACGAAACGGTCTTCATGTTGACGATCGATGGTGAATCGATGATTAATGCAGGTATTCTTGACGGCGATCGTGTCATCGTGCGCCAACAAAACACAGCAGAAAACGGAGAAATCGTCGTAGCTATGACCGAAGATAGCGAAGCGACGGTGAAACGGTTCTTCTTAGAAGATCAACAGGTACGTTTACAACCAGAAAATGACTCGATGGATCCGATGTATTTCGATAATGTCTCCATTCTTGGTAAGGTAATCGGCGTGTATCGGACGATTCATTGACGGAGGGACCAGTTACGACTGGTCTTTTTTCATGCCTTCAGGAAATGTACATGATACCGTCAATACCGTCGCACTGACGGGTTACGTTGCGTATTCGGTCGCAACGCAACAAACCGATTGGTTACCAACCGCCATCGGTATCGCTGTCGGTACCCTTTGGTTGTCACCCGACCTCGATTTAAAGTCAGAACCTTATTATCGCTTTGGACCATTTCGAGTCTTGTGGATGCCGTATGTCAAGATCATGCCTCACCGATCGATCTGGTCGCATGGACTGATCATCGGAGACATCATTCGGCTTCTTTATAGTGCTGCGATTCTGATTCCGCTACTATTTTTAAGTCTATATTTTCAGGTTCTTGATTCTGCTACGATTGATTCGTGGTTCGCTTCCCTGCCAGCTTTTGTTATTGGCATCATCGTAGCCAGCACGATTCATATCCTACTAGATTATTCCAGCAGTTGGTTTCGACCTAAAAAAAGAAAAAAACGTCGTCGGTAACACCTCTTTTGCTTGCTTGCAGGCAGTAAGAGGTGTTTTCTTATCCACTTTTACGTATCTTTAAACATCAAAATAAAAAATTTCCATTCCTATATTTCAATTATATGTATTGAAAACGTTCTCAAATCGGAGTAATTTAAAGTAGAAAGGCCATTATCTGCTTTAATCCAAAGGGAGGGTTTTTGCATGAATAACTTTGTATTGGAAATGATCGGTACGATGATCCTCATCCTGCTCGGGGATGGAGTCGTCGCCGGTGTCGTCTTGAAAAAGACGAAATCGGAAAACAGCGGATGGATCGTCATCACGTTCGCTTGGGGTCTTGCCGTCATGACAGGAGCATTCGTAGCTGCTGAAAGTGGAGCACACTTGAACCCCGCATTGACGATCGCACTTGCTTTGAACTCTGACCTACCGTGGGCAGACGTTCCGATCTACATTGCCGGACAACTTGTCGGAGCTTTCATCGGCGCCATTCTCGTTTGGCTTCATTACATGAAACATTTTGAAGCGACTGATGATCAAGCTGCAAAACTCGGTGTGTTCGCAACAGGTCCAGCGATTCGTCATACGCCGTCGAACTTGATTTCTGAGATCATCGGGACATTCGTTCTCGTCTTCGGTATCTTGGCACTCGGTTTAACGACGTTCGGAGACGGCTTAAAACCACTCATCGTCGGTTTACTCGTCGTCGTCATCGGTCTATCGCTCGGTGGTACAACAGGGTATGCCATCAACCCGGCTCGTGACCTTGGACCGCGTATTGCGCACGCTATCCTACCAATTCCGAATAAAGGTTCATCTGACTGGGGCTATTCATGGATTCCTGTCGTTGGTCCAATCATCGGTGGAGCGATTGCCGTGTTCATCTATCAATTAATCTACTAAGATCACGTCTCACTAACACATACCGCTCAAGGGGGATTTCGAAATGGAAAACAAGTATATCCTAGCACTCGACCAAGGTACGACAAGCTCACGTGCGATCATCTTCGATCACGATGGGAAAATCGTCAACTCGGCACAACGGGAATTCAAACAGTACTTCCCGCAACCAGGCTGGGTCGAACATGATGCAAACGAAATCTGGGGTTCGATTCTTGCTGTCATGGCTGAAGCACTCGGTACAGCAGATATCAAACCTGAGCAAATCGCTGGAATCGGCATCACGAACCAACGTGAAACGACAGTCGTCTGGAACAAAGAAACAGGCAGACCCGTCTATCACGCACTCGTTTGGCAATCGCGTCAAACGTCTGGTATCTGTGATGACTTAAAAGAACAAGGATTGAACCAGAAATTCCGCGATAAGACAGGACTTTTGATTGATGCCTACTTCTCTGGGACGAAAGTCAAATGGATCCTCGATAATGTCGAAGGTGCGCGTGAACAGGCGGAAAACGGTGAATTGCTCTTCGGTACGATCGATACGTGGCTCGTTTGGAAACTGTCTGGTGGAAAAACGCACATCACGGACTACACGAACGCTTCACGGACGTTGATGTACAATATCTACGAACAAAAATGGGATGAAGAGTTACTCGATATCCTCGGTGTTCCTGCTTCCATGTTGCCAGAAGTTCGTCAGTCGAGTGAAGTCTACGACAAAACGGTACCGTATCATTTCTTCGGTTACGAAGTGCCCATCGCTGGTATTGCGGGTGACCAACAAGCCGCACTCTTCGGTCAAACGTGCTTTGAAGCAGGTGAAGGGAAAAACACATACGGAACAGGTTGCTTCATGCTCATGAACACGGGTGAGAAAGCTGTTTCTTCTGATCACGGTCTTTTGACAACGATCGCTTGGGGCGTCGATGGAAAAGTGGAATATGCGCTGGAAGGTTCAATCTTCGTCGCTGGTTCTGCGATCCAGTGGCTCCGTGATGGACTCCGGATGCTGAAAAATGCGAAAGATTCAGAAGGTTACGCAACGAAAGTCGACTCAACAGACGGTGTTTATGTCGTTCCTGCCTTCGTTGGTCTCGGTGCGCCATACTGGGATTCAGATGTTCGTGGCGCAATCTTCGGGTTAACACGAGGAACAGATAAAGAGCATTTCGTTCGGGCAACGCTTGAATCACTCGCTTATCAAACACGCGATGTATTGACAGCGATGGAACAAGATTCTGGTATCGAACTGAAGACACTTCGTGTCGACGGTGGTGCAGTAGCGAATAACTTCTTGATGCAGTTCCAATCGGACATCCTCGGCGTTCCTGTCGATCGTCCAGAAATTAACGAAACGACAGCACTCGGTGCAGCCTACCTGGCTGGATTAGCTGTTGGTTACTGGAAAGATAAAGCGGAGATCAAAAAACAATGGAAACTGGATCACCAGTTCAAACCAGAGATGAAAGAAGACGATCGTGAACAACGCTATGCTGGATGGCAAAAAGCGGTGGAAGCGACTATGGTCTTCAAACCATCGAAATAAAACAATTAACCCGGTCCCTTTTGCAGAGGGACCGGGTTTTCACTGTCTTATAAAAACTACAATAAAGTCATTTTAAAAGTCATTTTTCTAACACCAAACTCAAAAGTGTCGCCTCAGCACATACATCATAATTCTTTGTGCTACTCTTTCGCATAGAGGAGTTCACATGTATTCCTTTCCATATATAATGTGGATCACTCATTTTTCTCTAGCATGATCATGTCGATCGCCTGTATTCCGTTCTCCCAGATTTCCTCTGGATACGACCGAAAAAAATCTTTTTTTATATCATATAGCCGGAAACCAAGCTTTTGGTAGAAAGCTAAATTATCAATACTCGAATTAGCCGTTCCTACGATGAAATGATGATACTCTTGTTCCATATATTGTTCGAGCGTTAATGAGATGATCCTCTTTCCTAACCCTTGACCCTGTTGTTCTTTTTTGATGGCGACGTTTTTTATTTCCATTGTATCTTGATTAATTTTGGTCATAGCAATAACACCCACTACATGCCCAGATGAATCTTCGAGATAATACAGGTCACCGTTAGGTAAATATTCATAAATCTTATCGATAGATTCATCAGCCAGTAATAATAAGGGGATGAATGTCTGCTTTTTGATTTCAGTGTCTGCTTTCCTTAACGTATAACTCAAGAACTCACCTCATTCTTTACATTCTTTTACTGTCCTATTTATGTACATGCATTATGATAACAATTTTCATAGCACCATTTCATTCAGATATGAAAGAATCCCCATTGCATTGAAGCAAAGGGGATTTGATCCTTATTTGCTAAACTCTTTTTTCAATCCGTCTTCAATCTCATCAACGGATTTCGACTGTCCGCTAAGAACAGCTGCTAAAAACGCGCCTTCGACGAGTGGTGCGTCGATAAACCGAACCGTCCGTTCGCCACTGTATAGTTCAAGGGCCAGTTCCGTGTTCATCGTCGCAGAACCGATATCCGTTAAAACGACTCCATCATCGTCCAGTGTATTCAGTGTTTCTTCGATTCGCGTCGCGTCCGTTCCAATGCTACCGTCCTCAAGACCTGCTGCTATTAAGACTGGCGTATCCGGTGCCATCTCTGCTAACAGTTCCTTTAGTCCAGTCGCAAGCTTTTCACTATGGGAAACGAGTACAAGATTAACCATGAAGCACCTCCGCGATTTCGCCGAGTAACAACGCACTCGATAGACTACCTGGGTCCTGGACGCCTTCCGTCGCTTCACCGAAGTAAGACGCACGCCCTTTCGTTGCGATGCGCGCTTTCGTATCAGCAAGCGCTTGATCGATTGCCGCTTTCAAATCCCCTTCTTGCGAGAGCGCCTCTTGGAACGGTGTCCAAATATCGACCATCGTCTTTTGACCGAATTCCGATTTCCCACGCGATTTGATGCCTTCCGTCGCTTCATGGAAAGCATCCGCGAGTTCTGCACCTTCAACTTCTGTTTTCCCTTTGAACGCACCAGCGAACTTAACGAATGCCGTGCCGTACAAAGGACCGGATGCCCCACCGACCGTCTTGATCAGCGTCATCCCGACCTCTTTCGATAAAGCTCCTAAGTCCTCATACTCGCCGTGTTCTTCTAACGTCTTTTGGACTGCTTGGAAGCCACGTGACATATTGATCCCATGGTCCCCGTCACCGATTTCCCGGTCAAGGTCCGTCAATTCATCCTTGTGCTGTTCAATCTGTTCCGCTGCCTTGATGAGCGCGCTTCGTAACTGTTCCGTCGTCAACTTCATCTTTGTACACCCCGTTTATCTAAATTAGAATCCAATCGCTTTCGTTTCTGCATCGAGATACCCAAGCAGTTCATCATCCACTGGTAAGAGCGTGATTGAGAATCCGTGCATCTCGAGCGACGTCATATAGTTTCCAACGAACGAACGGGCAATCTCGTAACCGTGTGCCTGAAGTTCTTCCGCGACATATTTATACGTGATATACAGTTCGGATTCTGGCGTTCCACCCATCCCATTCACCATGACGGCGACTTTTTTGTCTGGTACCTCTTTCGTCAAACGATCGAGCAACTCTTTGACGATCGCATCAACGGAAGCGACTGCTTTTCGTTCAAGTCCTTTTTCACCATGGATCCCGATACCGATTTCCATCTCGTCATCATGCAACTCAAAGCCTGGTTTGCCACTCTCTGGCATGTAACATGGTGAGAGTGCCATTCCGATCGAACGAACGCCCTGGATGACTTTTTCCGCGACTGCTTTGACTTCACTCAGTGATTTCCCTTCTGCAGCCGCAGCTCCGGCAATCTTATGGACGAAGACCGTTCCCGCAACCCCACGACGATCCTCTTCCTTTTTGATCGCAATGTCATCATTGACGACGACCGTGTCGACTTCGATGTCCTCGAGTTCAGCGAGTTCCTTTGCCATATCGAAGTTCATGACATCACCCGAGTAATTCTTGACGACGAGTAAGACACCTTTTCCACCATGGGCTGCCTTGATGCCTTCGAGCACCATATCCGGTGTTGGTGACGTGAAGACTTCCCCACAAACAGCCGCAGCAAGCATGCCGTCCCCAACGAATCCAGCATGTGCGGGTTCATGCCCACTTCCCCCACCAGAAACGAGTCCGACTTTTCCATCAAGCGGCACTTTCCGTGCGACGACATTAACACCTTCGACCTTTTTATACAAATCAGGGTGAGCTAGTACGAGTCCGTCGACCATGTCTGACACGAACCGGTTTGAATCTTTCATTAATTTGTGCATGAAAAACGCTCCTTTACCTAACTGATTTTGCCGTACCACTTAGTCTTTACCACCAAATCAAGTCGAATATGTCGAAAAAAATGATGAAAATATTGACCAGTTGGTGACGTTATTCCGCATGAGTGCTATGCTCTTAAAAAAGAGGAGGAATCGAATGTCATCAGCCTTTCAAGCAGGTGTCCGTGCCTGTCTACCCACTGTCCTCGGATATATCGGCATCGGCTTCTCAGCTGGGATCGTCGGTCGTGCCTCCGGCTTATCCCCTCTTGAAGTCGGATTCATGTCCGTCTTCATCTATGCCGGCGCCGCTCAGTTTATCATCACGAGTCTCTTACTATTAAATAGTCCTGCTTCTGCCATCATTCTGACGACGTTCATCGTCAATCTCAGGCACTTGTTAATGAGTCTGACGCTTGCGCCACATGTTGAGACACGTCATCTCCGCGACCGCCTCGGTACCGGAACGCTACTAACGGATGAGTCGTTCGCTGTCGCGATGAACACTGCGCAAAAAGGGAAGCTCTCCCCGTCCTTCATGCATGGCTTGAATCTGACTGCTTACTTCAGCTGGATCGTCGCAACCGTTCTCGGCGCCCTTGTCGGCAGCTGGTTTCCTGATCCTGAGCGCTTCGGTCTCGATTTTGCCCTGACAGCGATGTTCATCGGCTTATTGTACTTACAGTTTGAAGGGGAACGTTCCCGTATTGCCGTGAATAGTTGCCTTTTACTGATTGTCTTACTATTGCTTTACATAACCATGCGCTACTTTTCTCCAGAAGTCGCCGTTCTTTGCGCGACGCTCGGTGGTGCAAGTATAGGAGTCGTGATCACACGATGGAAATCCGCCCAGAATTAATTGCTCTTTTTTTAGCTTGTGGACTCGTCACATGGATTCCACGCGTCTTACCGTTTCTCGTCCTTCATGGACTGACGTTACCGCGCCTCGTAACAGAATGGCTCTCGTTCATTCCGGTCTGCCTGCTTGGTGCCCTCTTTTTTCAGAATCTCCTCATCGCTCAAGATGAGGCGTTTCCGACGGTTTCGACGCTTCATGTCTTCGCCGCCCTCCCGACCATGGCGGTCGCGATTTTCAGTAAAAGTTTATCCTGGACGGTCGTGATGGGTGTCGTCACGATGGCGTTTCTACGATTGTATCTGTAAGCAACTTATTCATCTTTAGCCTATTTCGATGTATCTCTTGTGTTATCCTTATAATAGAAATAAATGGATAGTGAAGGAGGTCCTGATATGCCAAATAAGCAGTTTATACCCTATTTGATATTGTTGTGCGCCATTTTTCTAATCGCGAGTCAAATGGATCTACCTTATATGCTAAAACAAGGACTGGTCGTGCTGTACGTCGTCGCCTATTTCGGTACGATGATTGTTTCTCGCAAAATGAAGGTCAGGGATCATAAACAATGACTCGAAAAAATCTCCTCTGGTCTTAAGAGACTAGAGGAGATTTTTGTGTTCACGTATTTGCTTGTACGTCCTGATAATCCGATTGATGTTCAAACTCTTTTTTCGCAAACGGACATAACGGCAACAGTTTGACGTTTGCTTCTCGGGCCCAGTTGACGATCTCGGCAACGAGTTGTTCCCCGATCTGTTGATTGCGGTGCGCAGGATCGACGTATGTGTGATCAATGATCCACATGCCGTTGTTCGTGTCGCTGTAAGTGATTTCCCCAATCACTTCACCTTCCTGGTGGGCTTCGATTTTACGTTCCGCTCGTTTCAGCTCCATTTGCTTCCCTCCGTTCGTAAGATAAGGCGCCGCTCGGACAACCGTCGACGACCCGCATGACGTCTTCGACTGGTGCTCCGTCCGCTTCAATCCAAGGACGCCGCTTGACATCAAAGACAGTTGGTAGACTTCGTACACAATGACCAGAGTGAATGCAGACTTCCGAATCAAAATAGACCGTGATCTCTTTGCCTTCATATCCTTTTTTCATGATGTATCGTCTCCCTTTCTTTGTACTCTTGTATCTTTCCACATCCTTGACTCAATCCCTGTCGACGCTATGAAAAAAGCACTTCCGGACAGAAGTCCAGAAGTGCTTGAGTTGGATTAGAACAAGACCATGTACTGATCGCGTTCCCATTCCGTGACTTGCGTCCGGAACATATCCCATTCGATTTCTTTCAATTCAACGAAGTGTTCTGCGATGTGATCGCCGAGAGCGTGCATGACGACGTCATCCGCTTTCAAGACTTCGAGTGCGTGGCTGAGTGTTGATGGAAGATCATCAATTCCGTTCGCAACGCGTTCCGGTTTATCCATGACGTAGATGTTACGGTCGATTGGAGCCGGTGCTTTCAAGTTGTTCTTGATTCCGTCAAGACCTGAAGCGAGCAATGTCGCAAGCGCAAGGTACGGGTTCGCTGCTGGGTCGACTGAACGAACTTCGATCCGAGTCGAGAGTCCACGTGCTGCAGGAACACGGACGAGTGGTGAACGGTTACGTGCTGACCATGCGACGTAGCAAGGCGCTTCGTAGCCAGGAACAAGACGTTTGTATGAGTTGACTGTCGGGTTACAAACCGCTGTGAACGCACGAGCGTGTTTGAGGATACCTGCCGTGAAAGCACGTGCATCATCCGACAATTGCATGTCTTCGTTGCCTTCATCGAAGAAGACGTTCTCGTTGCCTTTGAAAAGCGACATGTTCGCGTGCATGCCTGATCCGTTGACACCGAAGAGTGGTTTTGGCATGAATGTCGCGTGCAAGTTGTGCTTCGCAGCAATCGTCTTGACGACGAGTTTGAACGTTTGGATGTTATCCGCTGTCGTGATCGCATCTGCATATTTGAAGTCGATTTCGTGCTGACCTGGAGCGACTTCGTGGTGTGATGCTTCGATTTCAAAGCCCATGTTCTCGAGCTCGATGACGATCTCTTTACGGCAGTTTTCACCGAGGTCGACTGGTGCGAGGTCGAAGTATCCACCTTGGTCGTTCAATTCAAGTGTCGGACGACCTTTTTCATCTTTCTTGAAGAGGAAGAATTCTGGCTCTGGTCCAACGTTGAATGATGAGAAACCGAGCTCTTCCATCTCTTTAAGTACCCGTTTGAGCTGACCACGTGGGTCTCCTGCGAACGGCGTGCCATCCGGATTGTGGATGTCACAGATTAAACGTGCAACTTTCCCTGTTCCATCTTCTGTCCATGGGAAGACGACCCATGTGTTCAAATCTGGGAAGAGATACATATCTGATTCTTCGATCCGGACGAATCCTTCGATCGATGAACCATCGAACATCATTTTGTTATCAAGTGCTTTTTCCAATTGGCTTACTGGAATCTCAACGTTCTTGATCGTTCCGAGGATATCTGTGAACTGTAAGCGAATAAAGCGTACATCCTCAGCTTTAGCGATTTTCAAAATGTCTTCTCGTGTAATGTTGCGACGTGTCATGTGACAAATCCCCTCTCCGATTCGTTTTTATATGGTTACAGGTCCTTACTTGAAGAAACGCCCGAGCTCACCTTGGATGAGCGACGTCTTTCCATGTCGTCCTGCTTCCTTCAATTCATTTTTCAGGAGTTTATACAATTCGCCGTCAGATAGTTCCGGGCGCGTCTCGACGACGCTCTCCGCAACGCGTTCGCGTTTGACGAGATCGTTTTCAAAAATCAATTTGATCCCTGCGATATTCAGTCCCTGATCCAGGTATTCCTTGATCGACAACAGACGATCGACATCGTTAAACGAATAGAGGCGACGCTTCGTCTCTGTCCGCTCCGGTTTGATCAGTCCTTGTTCTTCGTAGTATCGGATCTGGCGGGCAGATAACGCGGTCAACTCTTGAACGACTCCGATGGGAAATAGTGGCTTGGACTGGCGTGATGAGTCTGCCATGTGGTTCCTCCTTTTTCCTTACTCCATGAGAATAAACCTCTGTCAGGCAACTTGTCAAGCGATGTAAGAAAAGTTAACACAACTTTTTTAATCACTTTACATGAAGTCGTTCAGAGGTCTTTTCACGAGATATTCTAGTATTAAACGTTTTTTTCTGGAATTAATTGTTTTTCCATCAAGTGATTGACGGCTGAGATGATGGCAATCTTGACGTGGCTATACGTCAAACCACCTTGGACGTACGCGGTATAGGGCGCACGGATCGGACCATCCGCTGACAACTCAATCGATGATCCTTGTACGAATGTTCCTGCTGCCATGATGACATCGTCCGCATATCCCGGCATATAATCCGGAATCGGTAACGCATGTGCATTGACGGGTGAAGCAGCTTGAATCGCTTGACAGAAGGCAATCATCGGCTCCGGCGCATGGAACGAAACCGATTGAATCAAATCCGTCCGTTCTGCCGTATGATGCGGTGCCGTATCAAAGCCGAACTGACCGAGCATGCTCGACGTGAACATCGCGCCCATCAACGCTTGGCTCACCGTATGTGGTGCCATATAGAAACCTTGATACATATCCGGAAGTGCGGATAACGATGGACCGGCTTCGGCGCCAATCCCTGGCGTCGTCATCCGGAACGATGCCCGTTCGATCAAGTCCGTTCGACCGACGAGATAACCGCCAGTCTTCGCAAGACCACCACCCGGATTCTTAATCAACGACCCTGCCATCAAGTCTGCCCCGACGTGCGTCGGTTCGATTGTCTCGACGAATTCACCGTAGCAGTTATCGACGAAGATCAGTACGTGCGGATGGACAGCTTTGATGTTGGCAATCGCTTCTCCGATCTCGTTGACCGGCAGACTGCGTCGCGTCGCATACCCTTTTGAACGCTGAATCCCGACGACCTTCGTCTGCGGTGTGATCCGTTCGAGAACGGCCGGTACGTCGATCGTCTCGGCGTTTTTCATCTCGACGACATCATACTGGACGCCCAGTTCCTTTAATGAACCGCGTCCGTCACCACGAATTCCGACGATCTCTTCAAGCGTGTCGTATGGTTTTCCTGTGATATATAGCAATTCGTCTCCTGGCAATAACAAACCGAACAACGCGATACCGATTGCATGGGTTCCGCTAATGATTTGCGGACGACAAAGACCGGCTTCCGCACCGAAGACATCGGCATAGATCCGTTCGAGCGTATCGCGTCCTTCATCGTTGTAGCCGTAACCTGTTGACGGCATGAAGTGAAAATCACTGACCTTGTGACGTCGGAACGCATCGAGGACACGGAATTGATTGTATTCCGCGACCTCTTGCGCTTTCTTGACGTACGGGGCGATTTGTTCCTCCGCCCGGTCAATGAGCGGACGGAGCGTTTCGTAATGGGTTAATTCTGAGACCATGTTTACACCTCGTATTGTTTCAATGTCGCGTATAGACGCGTATCTTTACGCAAGTAACCTTTTAGAATGACGGAACCATCTTCTTCGAACGATTCCTTCAAATTCATCATGACTTCCTTCGCCGGATTGTAATGGGCAAATCCGTCAACTGGAATGCGAATCTCGAGATACTCGAGGATTTCGCTGATCGAACGTTCGATCTCTTCGATCAAGCGCTCGATATCCTGCGGGTCAAGCGCAGAAATCAGCAGTTTTCCACCTGTGAACAAGCGGTTCAATTGATCCTTCTTGTTGTAGACTTCCAGTTGCGGAATGTCACCGGCACCGAGTTCATCGAGGACATCGTTCGTCGTCTGCATCTGATTCAAGTAATGCTCACTCGACGCATCAACGACATGGAGGATCAAGTCGGCTTCCAGCACTTCCTCGAGTGTCGAACGGAACGCCGCGATCAACTTCGTCGGGAGATCTTGAATGAAACCGACCGTATCCGTCAGGAGGATTTGACCACCTTCCGGCAAATCGACTTGACGTGTCAACGGATCGAGCGTCGCGAACAACTCATCCTTCTCGTATGTGTCGGCTTCTGTCAACCGGTTGAAGATCGTTGATTTGCCGGCATTCGTATAACCGACGAGCGCGATTTGGAATGTCTGGTTCTCTTTGCGGCGTTCCCGGTAACGGGCACGGTGCGCGACGGATGTCTCGAGTTGTTTCGAGATCTCATCGACCCGACGCCGGATATGACGGCGGTCCGTCTCGAGTTTCGATTCACCTGGTCCACGCGTCCCGATTCCGCCACCAAGACGTGACAGTTGTGTGCCCTGCCCGGCAAGACGTGGTAAGAGATAACTCATCTGTGCCAGTTCGACCTGCAATTTCCCTTCGCGTGACTGGGCTCGGCCAGCGAAGATATCGAGGATCAACTGCGTCCGGTCAATCAATTTGATGGCTTCCGGGTCCGACAAGGCGATCCGGATATTCTTCATCTGACCGGGCGTGACCTCGGCATTGAATATGATTAAATCAGGTTCAAGTTCGTCTGCTAAAGCAACGAGTTCTTCAACCTTTCCTTTTCCGATGAACGTACGGCGATCAATCGCTTGTCGTTTTTGATCCAGACGACCGACGACGACACCATGCGCAGTCGTTACGAGTGCTTCGAGCTCCGCGACCGATTCTTCATAGACATGGTCCGGGACACCGGGGAGCTGGCAACCAACGACGATGACGCGTTCTGACATAATATCATTCCTTTCACGAGTAAAGACGTACTGCGCCCTTTATCATACCACAGGCACCGGTTCGTCTGAACTTTTTTGGACAGGAAACATCCGTTCGGTTTATGATGGAAGAAAGATTACGATAAGGGGAGGAAAACCATGGTACGCGAACAGTCGTATACGCTTCCAGAGTTCATTGAACGCTATTTGTTTTATCTAACGACAAGTGGACGGCAACTTTCGACCGTCCGACGCTATCGCTATGATCTCATCGAAGTCCATCGTTATATGACGGATGTCGACCAACCACTCGAGACGATCGACGATTTCAAGGCGATTTCAATCGAGACGTGGAAGACGTTCATCAATGAGTACTTGATCGAAGAGAAACTCTACCAGCAAGCGACGGTCGCTCGAATCGTCACCGTCATCAATCAAGTCAATTACCAGATTCGGCAAACGAAAGCGAAGCTGATCGAATACGCACAACCAACGCACGAATTAACGGCAAAACACGTCGCTTCCTTCAAGGAATACGAGCAATTGGTGCGGACGAATCAATCTGATCGCGGCTTGACGGAACATCAATTGAAGGCACGTCCGTTTTTAATCGATCGAAACGAACTGATCCTTCGATTGTTTTATCGCTACGGCTTACGTGTCCATCACATCATTGGTTTGAAGATGCATGACCTCAATTTCGCCCAGCAAGAGATGACCGTTCATGATCGACTCGGCAATCGTTACCTGCTTCACCTCGAGCGGGAAGATCAAGACATCATGCTGCGTTACCTGAAGACGATTCCGGAGCCGGTCCGCCCCCGTTATCACAGTACCGATCCCTTTTTCGTCGCCTTCGACTTTGCTCGGATGACATTCCGCTGGGTCTACAGCAAAAATGCACCGAAGCAATTGTCGATCGTCATGATCACGAAGATGATGCGTCAGCTGAATGAACGGTCGGATAATAAACGGATCTTGACGCCGTCGATGTTACGCAACAGTTTTATCCTGAAAACATATCAGGACGAGATGACGAAGGAAGAACGCCTACAGAAGACATGCCTCTATAAGGATGTCTCGCTCCGACGTTATGAAGAAGCAGTCGAGGAACTGACACCATTACTGTAACGACACGTTTACGATGGAGTGAAGCAACTGTCATTTTTCGCTTCACTTACGAAGCGCCACACCTGAATGAAACCTAAAAAAAAGACGACCCCCCGGTCGTCTTTTTGCTTAGCGAGAGACTTCTTGTGTCTCTTCTTGCTCATATAACGTCACGTTGCGCGCTGGTGCGAACGTCGAGATCGCGTGCTTGTAGATCAACTGCTGTTTGCCTTCGGACTCCAAGATGACCGTGAAGTTATCGAATGACTTGATCAGCCCCCGTAATTGATACCCGCTGATTAAGAAAACCGTTGTCGGGACTGCATCTTTCCGTAATTGATTTAAAAAGACGTCCTGAATGTTGTATGTCGCTTTCATGATTCCCCGTGCCCCCTCTTTTTATCTGTTTCTGTCTTCGGGCAACTCTTATTTAACCGCTTTCAGAAACTCTACAGTTCTATCATAGATAATTTTGAACGTTTCTTCAAATGAAAACTTTCCCATATCCACCCAAACGCCATCAAATTGGTGACGGAACCACGTCAATTGACGTTTAGCGAAGCGTCGCGTGTTCCGTTTCAGCATATCGACGGCAGGATCGAGTGGTGCCCCGTCAAGGACAGGTAACATCTCTTTATAACCAATCGCTTGCAACGCCTTCGTCTGACGGTACCCGGCAGCATCAAGACGCGCCACTTCCTCAAGAAGCCCACTTTCGACCATCAAATCCACCCGCTGATCGATCCGATCATACAAGCGATCCCGGTCTTCCATGTGTAAGACGAACAACAGACTCTCGTAAAGTGCAGGCTTGCTACCGGTCGTTTGTGTCTGACCCGTCCGCGCGACCTCGATCGCCCGCACGACCCGCTGAATGTTATTCGGATGAATCGCTTCGGCACGCACCGGATCAAGTTCCTTCAACTGATCATGTAGCGCATTCGCTCCATGTGTCGCTGCATACGCTTCGAGTTCAGCCCTTAAGGCTGGATCTTCTGCCTGCTCGGTGAACTGATAATCATATAAAATCGAACGGATATAAAGCCCTGTTCCACCGACGATGATCGGTAACTTCCCCCGACTTGCGATCTCATCGATCGTCGCTCGGGCAACCGTCTGGAAACGCGCTACACTCATCTCATCATCCGGTGTAACGAGATCAAGCAGATGATGCGGCACTCCTTCCATCTCTTCGGTCGTCACTTTTGCCGATCCGATATCCATCCCTTGATAGACTTGGACAGAGTCTCCAGATAAGACTTCTCCGTTTAGTCGTTTGGCTAGTTCAATGCCCGTCTTCGTTTTTCCGACTGCCGTCGGTCCGACGATGACGATGACTGGTTGTTTCTTCATTTTTCTTCACCCATTCTCTATCTTTTCATTCTGATTCGAGTGTACCACAGCCACTTACTCGGATTAAAAAAATCAACAAAAAAACCGCCCTCCTTGGACGGTTCACGTTTGCTCGTCTTATACGCGACGGATGAAATCGTCATAGATGGCACTAAAGATGCACCACCCACAAATGACGACGCCTGTCAGCATGATGCCCCAATCTGCCATGGTCGTTCCTCCTCTAGTCATCGTTATTCTCTCTTTTGACGGTTTGAACGGTTTGTAAACCCTTTCGAGCAGGTTTGACACCAATTCTTGGAATCAGTATGATAAAAGTACGATTGGTACGTAGCGCGGAGGCTGACCTGCATCGGCTTCCTATTAGAGGCACTGCCTCTCGATTCCATGTCTTGTGCTTGCACGAGGCGACATAGGAAGAATTCGTTCTTCCAAGCGACAGGTCCGGCATCATGCCCGGGCCTGTTCTGCGTGCCGATACATTATTTCGAAAGGAGCCGATTATCGTGCGTATTCAAATCATTGGTGGATCAGGTACCGGAAAAAGTACACTGGGCGCCTTCATCGGGCAAGCTGAACAGATTCCCTGGATTGATACAGACCATTATCTTTGGAAAGATACGACGTTCACTGAAAAGCGAGACGTCTCCGAGCGATTTTCCATGTATGAAGCAGATCTTATGTCTTACAACGATTACATCGTCTCCGGTTCTGTCTTCGCCTGGCATCCGGACGGTTTCATCAATCGGGACTTGCTTGTCTTCCTGTCGCTCGACGAATCGGTTCGGATGGAACGTCTCATCGCACGCGAAGCAGCACGATACCCAGATTTTACAGGCTCCAATGAATTCCTTGACTGGTGCCGGACGTATCACACGGCGACGGACCCATCGATGATCGGTACGTTCGCAGAACACCAGTATCAAATGGACCGGTCAATTTCCCCGATTCTCATAGTAGATGCTTCGTTATCGACACAACTTCAGTATCAAAAAATAATCGAGACATACGATCGTTTGTCGCTTCATCCATGAAAAACGGGTCCCCCTCTATAGGTGGACCCGTTCGTCTTAATACATATCTTTTTGTGTAAAGTTCCAGAACGCAACGACTAGTGCCACGACCGTCCAGCAACCGAGGACGGCAAGGGAGAACGGAAGCGTCATCCCTTCGATCGGTGGTGCTTGTCCATCGAGATAATTGATCAGTCCGAAGTTGACGTTGACGAGATATTTCGAGCTCGTCCAACTTGAACCGAGTGTCGTCAGTAACGTACCGGAAATCAAGACTGCCATCATGATCCCGATCCCTGTCGCTGTGTTTTTGACGAGAACAGAGACCATCAAGGCAATCGTTCCAACGACAGCTGTAACGATCCACGCTAGACCGACTGCCATCAAGAGGTACTCCCACATCGGTAACGTATGCACGAACTCGGTCGAGAACGTACCGCTCGGTGAAGCTTGGAAACCGGTCAAGATCGGTGCGGTCCAGCCGTCATAGCCGAGGACGATCCCGGATATCGCGTAACAGACGGCGACGGTCAATGCCATCAGCATCGACGTATAGAGCAACACCGTCAACCATTTCGCCATCAGGATCTTCCAGCGCCGGACTGGTCGCGACAGTAGCGTCTTGATCGTTCCGTCATTTTGCTCCCCACTGACGATATCCGCCATGATGACAATGATGAACAGCGGTAAGATCAGCGTCAATCCTTGCGAGAAGAAGATTCGGATGAACGTCGGGGCTCCCGGATAGTTCGGGTTGATGTCATTATCGAGATAGTATTGATTCTGTTTTAGGTCAAACTCAAGGAACTGACGGAACTCATCTTGAATACTGCTAGAAGCAAGACGGTTCTGCGTGTCGACGATGTCTTGTTGTAACTCAACCCGCCAATCGAGCGTTCCCTGCTTTTTGATTTGTTCCTGGATGTCTCGGTACTGTGCGTACGTAAACATCGAGACGAGGACGACGAGAATGATCGCAACGACAGCAAAACGACGTTTTGAAGCAATTTTCGTCACTTCATTTCGTACGAGACCGATCATGTTCGGATTACGCAATGTGATCGCCTCCCGTTAACGTGATAAACAGATCTTCGAGCGTTTGGACTTTCCGTTCAATCGTCCAAACTTCGACACCTGCTTCGAGCAGCTGCTTATTGAGCGCTGGTGTCTTGCTTGCATCCATTAAAGTATGAACCGTATTGGCATCGACGACTTCGGACACTTGGACTTGATCCGATGCTGATAAAATCTCATTTGCTTTAAAGGCATCATCGACACGCCAGTCAACGCCTGGTGCGAGCGACTCGACCAGTTCCTTGACCGTTCCGACTTGAACGATTTTGCCATAACTCATGATCGCAACTCGATCGGCAAGCATTTCGATCTCAGCCAAGATATGACTCGAGACGAGGACCGACAGTCCCGTTTCCTCGACGAGCCGGCGGATGAATTGACGTAAATCCCGAATCCCCATCGGATCGAGACCATTCGTCGGTTCGTCGAGAATCAAGACGCTTGGTCGTCCGAGTAATGCTTGTGCGATTCCGAGACGCTGCCGCATCCCGAGCGAGTATGTCCGGACTTGATCATCAACACGCGCCGTCAAATCGACGAGATCGATGACTTCCTGAATCCGGGCATCATCGACATTCGGTAACATCCGGGCAAAGACTTGTAGATTTTCGCGACCCGTCAAATACTTATACAACTCTGGATTTTCAACGATCGAGCCAATCCGCTCCATCGCTTGGACGAACTGTTTGCGGACGTCGAAGTCACAGACCGTGATTTTACCGGACGTCGGTTTGATCAAGCCGACAAGCATCCGGATCGTCGTCGTTTTTCCTGCCCCGTTCGGTCCAAGGAAGCCAAAGACTTCACCTGGTTGGATCTCAAACGAGATATTATCAATGATCGTCTTTTTTCCGATCACCTTTGTTACACCTTCTAATTTCACTGTTGGTTTCACGTCTCTCACCTCTTATTGTCTATTCTAGCGGAATAATGAATCATTTGACTTGTCAGAACACTTCATTTCCGCACATTCTTTCAACTTTTGCTACAATCAGGTTAGAACCTAGAAGGAGGAACGTTCATGAAGCGATTACGCTGGCCCCTGTTTTTAACCGTCTCACTCGTTTTGACGGCAATCTTTGGATACGGCTTCGTCAGTGCCTATAGTGACGTCGTCAACCCACCAAAACGTGCCGTCCTGACACCTACGAAGGAAGAGCCTGTCAAAAAAGGCGGGACGTACGTCGCGCTTGGTGATTCCTTGACACGTGGTGTCGGAGCATCAAACGGCAATAGTTACGCCGCGATCGTCGGACGCGATCTTGTCAAAGATAACACTGTCGAGCGCTTCCAGAATCTTGCCGTCAGTGGTGCTCGGACGGAAGATTTACTGAAACAACTAGAACAAAAAGAAGTCTTACGCTCAATAGAACAAGCAAAAGTCATCTCGGTGACGATTGGCGGAAATGACTTATTCAACCGTGGTGAAGGCGTCGCGAACTTCAATGCGAAGAAGACAGCCGAAACCGTCACGACGGCACAAGCGAACTTGAAAAAGACGTTCAGTATCCTACGAGAACAAAATCCGGATGCTGTCATTTTCTACGTCGGGCTCTATAATCCTTTCCGTGCAACGGAAAACGGTGAAGCATTCGATGCCATCGTACAAGATTGGAACGCAAAATCACGGACGCTCGGTATCGAGTACGATGTCGAGATCATCGACACATTCAATCTCGTGCGTGACGTCAAACGTGATTTATCGAGTGACCAATTCCACCCGAACGATTCTACCTACGAAGAGATTGCAAAAGCTTCCTTACTTGCTGTCAACAAACGTTTCTAACAATAAAAGCCGCCATTTAGGCGGCTTTTTGTTCCGATTCATTTCAGACGTTTCGCAAGAGAGACGAGCCCCCATTGGAGCGGCAACCGTGTCCAAAGCAACCAAGACGGAAGACGTTTCCCATTAATCGGCTTTGGATTGACTGCCATGTTGACGTTTGCGGGTAAGACAGCATATAAGAAGGCAGGAAGAGTCTTACGAACGAGGTGCACCCCTTTTCCTGTCAACAACATGACACCGTAAGCGATTTCGATGACCCCTGTCACTTGGACGAAGAAGCGCTTGAACGGAATGAACGACGGCATGATGCTGACGAACCCTTTTTCATTGCGGAAATGACCAACTCCCGCAAACAACAATCCTGCTCCATAGACTAGACGCAATAGCATTATGTTCCACACTCTCTTTCTGTTAATGAAATATATGTTCGAGACAGCTTCAGTGTATCGAACTGACCTGATTATCTCAACTTTTAGAAATTGTCGTCGAATTATGGGGAATGATGAGTCATTTCGGAATGTCTCCCGTAATCAGTGAAGAGGTTGTTTCATTTGCTATGATGAAATCAGAAATCATACAGAGAGGAATGATGACTTATGGCTGGAAAAACGAAAGCACTTTTACCTGGATTGACTGGAGGCATCATCGGCGCGGTCTTGACGGCTACGGTTGCCTTTCCGATCCTACTCGATCAAGAACAACAGGTCGCTGATACCCCACTTTCAAATGGTATGCCAAAACAAGTCTCAACGACGACGAATGATCCGGTGACGAACGCAGTCGCCACGGCTCAAAAATCTGTCGTGACCGTAACGAACTATCAAGCGGGCAACTCGATGTCGCAACAAGAAGCAGCGGCTGGTTCAGGGTCCGGTGTCATCTATAAGAAAGAGGACGGCAAAGCATACATCATTACGAACCATCACGTCGTCGACGGGGCATCAAAACTCGATGTAACGTTGAATGACGGCAAGACGCTCTCGGCTAAACTGCTTGGTAGCGACGAAACCTATGACTTAGCAGTGCTTGAAGTTGACGCAAGCGATGTTCCGGGCGTCATCACACTTGGGAAATCAGCGGACTTAAAAGCCGGACAAACGGTCCTTGCAATCGGTAACCCGCTCGGTGAGTTCCAAAACTCCGTCACACGCGGAATCGTCAGTTCGAAAGACCGGACCGTACCGGTCGATACGAACAGTGATGGACAAGACGATTTCAATACGACAGTCATTCAAACGGACGCTGCCATCAACCCAGGGAACTCGGGTGGTGCCTTGATCAATGAACAAGGACAACTCGTCGGAATCAACTCGATGAAAATCGCTGAGTCTGGTGTCGAAGGTGTCGGCTTCAGTATCCCGATCGATGATGCATTACCAATCCTCAAACAGCTTGAAACAAACGGTAAAGTCGAGCATCCGACGCTCGGTGTGTCCTTACAAGACGTCGCGGCGTTCCCTGCCGGTTATCTTAAAGATCAAGTCAAACTACCAGACAGTCAAAAAACAGGTGTCGTCGTCATGTCAGTCGAACCGAACAGTCCAGCTGCTGCGGCTAAACTGAAAACAGGTGATGTCATCACGAAAATCAATGACTCCGAAATCAAAGCATTCGTTGACATCAAAACGGCACTGATCAAATCAGATGGACCGCTCTCCTTGACGATCATCCGTGATGGGAAAACGATGACGGTCGAAACCAAAACAACGACGACCGACCAGCTGTAAAGCTTCAGCCTGACGTTTCGTCCGCCTTCCTTTTCGGGTATTGTTTTAGAACAATATCGAATTGGGAGGCTTTTTCTATGTATGACTTAATCGGCATTGGCATTGGTCCGATGAATTTAGGATTGAGCGCACTTGCGCATCCGACAGATTTAAAGACGTTATTTTTTGACGAAAGCGAACAATTTTCATGGCATCCCGGCATGATGATCCAGGACTCGATGATGCAGACGAGCTTCATCTCCGATCTCGTCACACTCGCCGATCCGACAAGTTCGTTTTCCTATCTCAATTACTTACGATCGATTCACCGTCTCCACACGTTTTACTTCTATGAAAAACTTCTGATTTCAAGACAAGGTTACAACGATTACTTACGTTGGGTCGCAACACAACTTGAAGATCTCCGCTTTTCGACACGTGTCATCGACGTGCAAGACACCGGTGATAGTTTTGAAGTCCTCGTCGAAGATGTCTCGACCGGTAAACGCGAAACGTTCGAAGCACGAAACGTCGTCATCGGCACTGGTTCAAAACCCGCCATCCCAGATACGTTTGACGAACGCGTCATCCACAATACGCAATATGTCATGAACAAGGCAGATTTACTTCAGCGCAACAAAATCAGCATCGTCGGCTCCGGTCAAAGTGCCGCCGAGATTTTCCTTGATCTCTTGACGACGCCTGCTCCAGAGCGTCCTGAACTCGAGTGGATCGCGCGTTCGACACTTTTTGAGACACTTGAGACCGGCAAACTCGGAGAAGAAATTTTTTCACCGAGCTACGTCACGTATTTCAACCAACTTCCACTCGAAGTACGACAAGAGTCGGTCAAGAAGTTTGCCCGCTCTCAGAACGGTATCAGTCCGGAGACACTTCAATCAATCTATGCCCATCTCTATGATTTGACGGAAGAGGAACAACGACAGGTCGCGATCCGCGCGAATCTCGAAGTAAAAGAAATCACCTATGATGAGCGGTTCACGATTGCGATGCAACATCAAGAACTTGAGGACGAGCGCTCGTCTGTAACAGATGCCGTCATTGCAGCAACTGGTTTTTCGCCATCCCTTCCGAGCTTCATCGACCGACTTGATATTGTATTCGAAGCACCGAATGCCTGGAAAGTCGATGCCGACTACCAAATCGTGCGTTCGGTCGAGACAGCCCATCATCTTTACGCAACTGCTAATTTAGAGCTGTCACACGGTCCGGCTGCGGATAATCTCGGGATGTCCGTCTCGCGGAACCAGTTGATCTTGAACGCTGTCGCCGGTACGGAACTGTATCCGGTCGAACGACATGCGACGTTTACGACGTTCGATTGAGTCACTAAACCAAACGAACGAGGAATGGCGCGCGCCACTCCTCGTTCGTTTTTCGTTTTACGGTTTTTTCGTCAACTCTAGTGCAGCCAGCAATAGCAACGTGGCTTGAACTCGTGTCACACCTGTTTTAGCGAGCAACAAATGAAAGGCAATCAACCAGTTGACCTCGTCTGAAAATCGATTCCGTGCCCGCTCCCGGTCGACGATCCGGGTCACGTAAATCCAGTCGACACGTTCCATTGTAGGCAGTAACGCAAGAATCGGCATTAAACGATCCCAGATGATGATTTCTCTTCGCTCTAACAGTTCCCGCCACGCAATGATTCGTTCCTGTTGCGCTGAAGGATCTGGATGCGCCGCTAAGATTTGCGCCGTAATGACACGTTCACTCGTCCGTTCCATATATTGCGCGAGCCATTCTTCCGATGTATCGACACGCTCTAAAAATTCCTCTGGTAATGGCTGCTGTTCAAGCAAGGTCGATGTCACGACGTACTGTTTCGCGGCATTCAAATGAGGTCGTGTCGCATGTAATCGTTCCATATAAGGGAACGCATCAATTCCTTGTCGACGGTTCAGCACTTCGTTGAGTGCAAAAAATGGGCGAACTCCTTTATCACGAATCAAGCGATGTTTAATCTTCTTTTCCGCAACGATGATTTCTTCGATGAGAACATCGGGATCTGTGCTATTTAATTGAACATGGGCAACGAGCAACGGTGTATAGCGGCTCCGAAGTGCTGAAAAACGCGACGTCTTATGTTTGATCGTCCGCATCAGCCGTTCGTAGACAGTTTGTTCAAAAACGGTATCATGAATCGTGTAGGACAGTGCAAAAAAACGATGGAAATCATGTGACGATTCCTCCCGCAAGACGGGATAACTCTCATCATAGTTCTCACAGAATTGACCGTACATCCTTCCACCTCGCCTTCTTTTCTATAAATCGTTTTCCCTAAAATTGTCTTGTACAACCTTATTTTTAGACGAACAAAAAAAGGCGACAGAACATGTCCGTCGCCTCTCATTCTTTCAATTCGATTCAAACTCGTTGTCTCTCTAACAACCGGGAGAAATAACCACCTTGATTCATGAGTTCATCATGCGAGCCTTCTTCGACGATGCCGTCCTTCGTGACGACGAAAATCTTATCCGCATTCCGGATCGTCGCTAAACGATGGGCAATGACGAGCGTCGTCCGGTTCTCGGACAACTCGGCGAGCGATTCTTGGATCAGTGCTTCCGTTTCCGTGTCGAGCGCAGACGTCGCTTCATCGAGAATCAAAATCGGCGGGTTCTTAAGGAACATCCGTGCAATGGCAAGTCGTTGCTTTTGCCCACCCGATAACTTGAGTCCCCGTTCGCCGATTTGTGTCGCATACCCATCCGGAAGATCCGCGATCATCGGACCGAGATGGGCACGTTCCGCCGCTTGCACGATGTCTTCGTGCGTCGCATTCAGGTCACCGTAGGCGATATTTTCAGCGATCGTCCCTGAGAACAAGAAGACATCCTGCTGGACGATCCCGATTTGTTGTCGCAGAGACTCCTTCGTCATCTGCCGGATATCGATTCCGTCAATCGTGATTGCGCCATCTAGAACATCGTAAAAACGTGGAATCAACGAACAGATCGTCGTCTTCCCTGCCCCTGATGTTCCGACGAACGCGACTGTCTGACCCGGTTCGACCGTCAGATTGATATTCTCTAGAATGAGACGATCGGCTTCATAACCGAACGCCACATCCTTGAATGTAATGCCACCGTTCAACCGATCAACGACGAGTGCGTCTGGCGCATCCGGAATCGATGCATCCTCATCAATCATCGAGAGGAAGCGTTTGAAGCCAGCCATCCCTTTTGGATACATCTCAAGTAATGCGGTGATTTTGTCGATTGGCTTCAGCAGGATGTTCATATAAAGAATGAATCCGACGAGTTCCCCTGCCGTTAAAGCTTCGCGATACGTCAAGTAGGCACCGACGACTAAGACGGCAAGCGTCATCACACGGGTCGTCAAGTAGATGCCGGATAGACTCTTACTCATGACCTTGTAGGCATTGATCTTCGACTGCCTGAACGTCGCGTTGTCTTTTTCAAAACGCTCGATTTCGTAAGCTTCGTTTGTGAATGACTGAACGACACGGACACCAGAGACACTGTCCTCGACGCGTGAATTGACTTCCGCGATGTTGCCATACATCCGGTCCCATGATTTATTCATCCGGACGTTCGCATAACTGATCAGCCAGATCAGGAATGGTACGGCGATGATTGTCACGAGCGCGAGTGGTACGTTGATTGTCAACATGATCGAGAATGCACCAAGCAATGTCATGACGGCAATGAAGGCATCTTCCGGACCGTGATGGGCAAGTTCCCCGATATCAAACAAATCATTCGTGATCCGACTCATGATATGACCCGTCTTCGTATTATCGAAGAAGCGGAACGACTGTTTCTGCACATGGCTGAACAGTTGACGACGCATATCGGTCTCGATATTGATCCCGAGCTTATGTCCAAAATAGTTGACGACGAACTGCATCAACGTGCTGATGATGTAGAGTGCTAATAGTCCGACGCTGACGAGGATGATCCAGTTCATCTCACCGTTTGGCAACAATGAGTCGATGAACCATTGGACAGCGAGTGGAAAAGCAAGTTCTAAAACCCCGACGAATAAGGCAGATATGAAATCGAGCCAGAATAATCGTTTGTGCGGGATATAATACTGATAAAAACGGCGTAACATGTGTAGCCTCCTTCCTAATACTCCTAGTGTACTTGAACTTTTTTGAAAATACTCATTCTACCTATTCGTTTTTTGAAAAACGGTATTACAGTTTTCCAGACAAAAATTATATTTTTAAATCAGGGGAATCAGCACTTTTTATGACAAAATGGTAACAACGATTTTCACCTATCTATTGGAAGGAGCTATGTCACGTGAAAAAGACTGTTCTCGCACTCACGACGCTCGCTTTGATCGGTACCACGGTTCCGGTTTCAGCCGCGTCAACGACACTGACTTTGACGGATAACGTCAACATTCGCACGGCTGCCTCGACTTCCGCGAAGGTCATCACGACGCTAAAAAAAGGTACGAAGCTGACAGCTGTCAAGAAAGTCAACAGCTGGTATGAAATCCGCTATCAGTCCAAACCAGCCTTCATCACTTCAGCATATGTCAAAACGACGACGGAAAAGGCTCCAACAACTACGACCTACATAACGAACACCGATGCCGTCAACATTCGCCAAAAAGCAACGACGAGTTCGAAATCACTCGGAAAACTGGCAAAGAACACAATCTTATCTGTTAAGAAAAAAACAGGAGATTGGTACCAAATCACGTATAAAAAGCAAACGGCTTACGTCCATGCGACGTTAGTCAGCAAAAAGACGTCGAACGTCACGACAGACTCCAAGCCACCAGCGACGACTCCCGTCAAAAAAGTCGTTAAAGCGGTTGATCGATCGAAAGTCTACACGGTCAATGCGAAGGAAGGCTTGAACGCACGGACTGCTGCAGCGACGAACGCAAAAATCTACAAGACATTACCGCATCAGACGGTGCTCGATGTCACAGGTGCCGTTGATTCGTGGTACCAAGTCAAGCTTGACGGAAAAGAAGCATATGTCGCTTCGACCTATGTCAAAGCTTCAACAAAAGCATCACCACCAACAACACCGACGACTCCCGGAGTCTCTTTGACGCCAGTTGATGCCTCGAAGACGTATCGCGTCAATGCACCAACCGGGCTGAACGTCCGCACATTGCCTTCGACGTCGTCTAAAGTCTTCACACAAGTCGGACACGGTTCGACAGTCAATGTCACAGGTGAAACGACAGGTAAAGATAGCGGCTGGTACCAGATCAAGATCGGAACGGGTCTCTACTATGTCGCGAAGAGTTACATCACGACGGGATCCGTCACGACGACGCCTCCGGTCACTCCGACGACACCTCCTGTGACGACCGTTCCTGGTTCGACATTGATGGAACGTGCCATCTCGATTGGTCAACAATATCTCGGTACACCATACGTCTGGGGATCAAGCAACCCCGTTAATGGTGGATTCGACTGCTCTGGATTCATTAACTATACGTTGAATGCCGCTGGCTATGCAGTCGGACGAACGAACGTCAACGGCTACTGGAACGATGATCGGTACCTCGGAGCGAAGTTATCAAAATTACGTCAACCGAAGCGCGGCGATATCATCTTCTTCGAAAACACATATGCTGCTGGTCCGACGCATATCGGAATCATGCTGAACAACGATCAGTTCATTCATGCCAATACACCGGCACTCGGCATCAGCCGTGTATCGGAACGTTACTGGACACAAAAACTGTTAGGGTTTAAATCACTTTAAACATTTCCTCATCCATCCCTTAGGATGGATGTTTTTTGTCTTCTCACTTTACTTTGGGATATACTGGATATGGAAAGGATGTGTCTGCATGTCTTATAAAACACTTTATGTTCGGCTCCTCTTTCTTGCCTTATTGATTTTTGGTGGCTCGATGATCTTGCATTATATCCAGACGGGAGACGTCTATGTCGGTCACTTGATTGTTTCCGTCGTCGCATGCGTCTTATTGATCTTCAGAAGAACGACATCCTCACACGAACAGGCATGAAGCGCACTCGCTTCATGCCTGTTTTTTCGTCATTGAATATTAACCAATGTTTGTATCTCTCGCTCAAGATCGCCTTTGAGGCGTTCACTTTGAAGATCATCCTTCAATCGTAAGACATCATTCAGCCGTTCCTGACCGACACCTTGTTGCATCGCCAGTACGAGCGTCCGCAACATCATCGCTTGGTCGAACCCACTCGCCGCAAGCCAGTCATCTTGCATCTCCCATATCTTATCGACGCTCTGCTGAAGCGTCTGATTCGGTAATTCGATGCCGTTCACAAGGAGATGGACTTCGAGTTGTCCGATGTAATGTTTCGCGTCGTCGATCGCCACAGTAACGAGTTTTTCCCACGCCATCTGCATGCCGGTCGTATCGTTTTCAAAAATCGCGATGAGTCCTTTCGTCAAATCGACTTCAATCCGTCCAACGGCAGTCGTTTCACTAAATGCAAAAAACTGCTCCAATCGATCAAACTCTTGCTGTGATTGTTCGATTTCCCCTTCTAGATATAAAAACAGTCCGAGAAAACGTTGAAACGAAATGACATGATAATAGACATCTTGCTCCCGCATATACTGAACCCCTTCACGCAATAAGGCGATCGCTTCTGTGTAGTGATCATCGAACAAACTTGCTCGAAGTGCACGCAAGATTTGGAAATTTAAATAGGTTTTCGGTGCAAGTGGAATCTCGCGTGGTACATCCATTGCTTCGATCAGCTCGTATGCTTCCTTTGTCCGTTTGAGATTGAATAAAAAATAGACTTTCGAGATCTGAACGAGCAACTGCTCATCTTGACGACCGAGCTGTCGAAAAATCTGCTCCGCTTGGTCGTAATACGTCAAACCAAGCTCCGGATTCTTCGTTCGGAGGGCATCGCCGTATTTATGGTAGACCTGCCCTTGCCAATAAGAAGTCGTTTCCGGAACCAAGTAAGGTTTTAGCAGTTCCTGAATTTTTTCGTCTGAAAAATATGGGGTATGCCGCGAACGGATTGTTTCGATGAGTTCCCGCATCTGAACATCCCGCGGATCAAGCATCAATTCTTCGACCGTCACCTGTAATCGCCTAGCAATCGCCTGTAGTGCGGGTACAGACGGTGTCGCTTTCCCATTCTCGACCATACTGAGCATTGACTTCGTGATGATGCCGGTCGCAACATCCGTTTGCGTCATTTTTTTCTGTTTTCGGATCTGTTTGATACGTTCCCCTAACACACTAGTCACTCCTTTTATCATAAAAGTTAAATTATATTGAACTTTATCTTTACATTTTTCTTCCACTCCTTTATTCTACACTAAAGTTCAATAAAATTTAACTCTGAAGGAGTGAACAGGATGTCATTTAATTTAAAGCGTGTCTTATTCGGAAAGTTTTGTTCATTATTCGCAGCTAGTCTCTTTACGTTCGTCGCCGGATTAACCGTCTTACGGGAAACATCGTCTGGTTTTCAGTTTGCGCTCGTCCTGCTTGCAGGATCAGTGCCACGGATTTTGCTCTCACCGGTTGCTGGTGTCCTCGCTGATCGTTGGAACCGGAAACGAATCATCGTCATGACCGAAAGCTTAAGTGCACTCGTCTTGTTTGGACTTTTGTTCTATTCGCTACTAGCCCCTCTACATACCGTTCATTACATCGTTGCTAGTGTCCTCTTGACGAGCCTGTCGACGTTCCTGTCCGTTACCTTATCAAGCTCGTTACCGCGACTCGTAGAAGAAGAGGAGTTACAACGCGGGAACGCACTCTTCTCGACGATTCAATCGACCTCAACGATCACTGCTCCACTCGTTGCGGGATTGCTCATCGCCACTGTCTCCATCACGCAATTCTTGATCTTACCGTTTCTCTTGTTTGCCTCTGCTGCCTGGTGGAATAGCCGCCTCCGCTTTCTTGCAGTGGATACCTCTCCTCTAGCTACTACCGATACTCCGTCTTTCGTCTCGGAGTTTAAAGAGGGCTACCGCTATCTGTTCCGTCAACCAGTATTGACGACACTCGTCCTGATGGCGATCGTCCTGAACTTCTTTTTTGTCGCTTTCGAAATCTTGTTACCGATCATCTTGCTCGATCGACTGCAATTCACACCATTTCGGTTTGGAATGGTCGAGTCCGCACTAGGTGCCGGTCTTCTTGTCGCTTCGTTGCTTCTTGCTTTACCTCGCTTTACGGTGAAACGTTCGTTACGCACGATATTCGAGTCGCTCTTTTTAATCGCCTCTTGTTATGCGCTTCCTGCACTTGCTCTACTCGGCTATGTTCCATCTGCTCTACTACTACCTTTTTTCATGATTCTATTATTCATCGACGGCATGCTCGTCTTACGGATGAACATTCCACTACAGCTCATCGTTCAAAAACAGACCGATCCGGCTTACCTCGGACGTGTCATCGGTGTGCTGGAATCGATTGCAATGGCGATGATGCCGATCGGTACCCTATTGTTTGGTTTACTCAGTGATCATGTATCTATCATCGTGCTACTTGGAGTCGGTACAGTCGGCTTATTCGGTGCAGCATCATTCGGATTCCTCCGACTTCGTAAAGACATCTTATCCGAGAGCATTCCTGTAGCAGAAGCAAAAAACACGTCCTCCCTCACTTCGTGAGAAAGGACGTGCGTATCGGTCAGACCGTCGCTTTGACGGCATCCATGATTAATTTCAATGATTGTTGTTTTGCTTCCTTGTCAGCGATCATCGAAGCGATCATTACTTCGTCTGTGCCATAGGAATCAGCGAGCTCTTGCAATTGTTTTGCAACGGATTCCGGGTTACCAACGATCATCCGCTTCCGGTTTTCAGCGATCCGGAATTGGTCTTGGAACGTATACGGATACGCCGCTGCCTCTTCTGGAGTTGGCGTTCCTGTCGACGAGACCCCTTTTTCAAGTAGGAGGAGTGACAGATCCAGGCTTGAAGCTAACCGTTCTGCTTCTTCCGTCGTTTCAGCACACGTCACGAAGATCGAGACGAGCGTTTGTGGTGTCTCATTGAACGACGTCGCCATGAAGTTATGACGGTAGTAGTCCATCACTTCTTGTCCACCTTGTCCATTGATGAAGTGAGCAAAGGCAAATCCGAATCCGCGTTGTGCGGCGTTCAAGGCACTACCACCACTTGATCCAAGCAACCAGCCTTCTGGTGTCGTATCGACTTCTGGTGTTGCGACGAGTCCCGCGAACCGGTGTCCGGCAGGCGCTCCGTCTTTCAAGTAATCGACGAGATCATCGAGTTGTTCGCCGTAATCGGCTCCACCAAAACGTGGCGACGATCCTTCTTGCAACGCACGTGTAGCAAGCGGCATACCGCCCGGTGCCCGACCGAGGCCAAGGTCGATCCGGTTTGGTGCAAGCCCTTCAAGGACACGGAAGTTCTCTGCGACTTTATAGGCACTGTAATGCGGCAACATGACACCCCCTGAACCGAGGCGAATCTGTTTCGTCACTGCCGCCATGTAGGCGATCAAGACTTCCGGGCTTGAACCAGCCAGTGTTTTAGCGAAGTGGTGCTCAGATACCCACAAGCGATGATAGCCGAGTTCGTCCGCGATTTTCGCGAGCTCGACCGTTTCGTGTAAGGCATCAGATGGGGATTGTCCTTTAGAGACCGGGGATTGGTCTAAAATACTAAGTTTCATGTATGTCTCTCCTTTTTCTTTCGAATGCGTACCTACACTGTACGCCTCCTCGTTGTACGGTGCAACGAAACTGCTTCTTTCTGTCATGGGGACGTTTTCATTTTGAAATTCAGGGAACAATGCCTAAGTGAGCATAAAAATCTAACGAATGAGGTGGAGTTACATGTCAACCCATACTACAAATCAAGAAGCAGTCGAAACGGTCAAGAAACTGATTGATAAAATCGAAACAGCGATGCTGACGACGATTTCAACAGAAGGGCTCGTATCGCGTCCGATGCAAACGCAGGATATCGAATTTGATGGCGACCTCTGGTTCCTCACTTCAAAAGAAACAGACAAGTATCAAGAACTACTTAAGAATCCGAGTGTTAACGTCGCATACGTCGACAAATCATACGTCTCGATCCGTGGGACAGCAGAACTCGTCGAAGACATCGAACGAAAAAAAAAGCTCTGGAGCCCACGCTACGAAGCATACCTTGGAACGACATACGAAGATCCGAAAGTCGTCTTGATCAAGGTCAACACGGAAGCTGCTGAATACTGGGAAACGGGAAACACGACGAAGTCCGTCAAACAAGTCTTGAAGAAAGTCGTCGGCAAAGACGATGAGAACGAAATCAATAAAACAGTCGACTTGTCTTGACGAGTTAAACCCGCGCAGCTTGCGTGGGTTTTTTCGTGTGAAGATAGTCGTTTTTCTCAAAATGATGTAACATAATAAAGTGAACTAATACGTAACTTAACTAAAAGGAGTACAATCATGGGAGAATTTTTTACATTATTACGCCGGGGAAACCGGTCGGCGCTGACGGCAGGCATCGTTAACTCCGTCATCGCTATCATCAAGGCAATTGCCTACGTCCTGACGGGAAATGTCGCGATGTTCGCGGAGATGATGCATACGCTCGGGGACGCTGCCAACCAATTTTTTGTCTTCATCGGTTCTGCCCTCAGTAAAAAGGCACCGACGAAACGATTCCCGAACGGCTTCGGTCGTCTCGTCAATCTCGTCTTGCTCGGTGCCATCCTCTTCGTCGGTATCATGGCGTACGAGACAATTCATGAAGGGATCGCCCACATCATCGAACCGACGGAATCAACTGGCTTTTGGATCACGTTGTCTGTCTTGTTCGTCGGTGTCGTCTTAGAGAGTGGCGTTTTCGTGAAAGCGATGCAAGAGATCGCACACGATGCGAAGTTAGACTCGAAAGGACCACGCTTGATTCTTGACAGCTTCCGCTCACTCAAACAAGCAAAACCCGCCACACGCCTTGTGTTTCTGGAAGATTTGGTCGCAACGGCCGGTGGCATCGTCGCAATGATTGCCGTCATCATCTCGCATGTAACACCGTTTCATCAGGCAGAAGGAATTGCTTCGATCCTCATCGGACTGATGATGTTTTACGTCGTCGGGAATGTCTTCCTGCAAAACGCAGCTGGTGCACTAGGTGAAGCCGATGAGACGATGGCAGCACGTCTCGGTGGACTAATCATGAAGGACCCTGACGTCAAGGACATCAGTAAACTCGAAGTCATTAAGGAAGGCGATCATTTCCACGTCGAAGTCGAGATTGAAGTCGACCCGACGTTGACAATCGCACAAGCGGACGACATCAAGGACCGTCTCGAACTCCAGATTCGCCTGCAACAAGGTATCATCGATGTGACGATTGGATTTGATGAAGACGATAAGATTCAACAGTATGTCGTTGCTACGGACGAAACATGACACCATTCACGCAAGATGTCCTGATTATCATTCGTTCGATCCCTGCTGGTCGGGTCATGACGTACGGGCAAGTCGCTCGACTCGCCGGTCATCCGCGTAGCGCCCGACAAGTAGCGCGGATTCTTCACAGTATGAGTAAGACGGAACGTCTACCGTGGCACCGCGTGCTTGCTGCTGGCGGAAAACTATCGCTTGAAGGCGATGAACAGCGACTGGCACTTGAAGCAGAGGGGGTCGAGTTCCTGACCGCCCGTCAACTCGATTTATCGCGTTATCAAGTCAAAAGTGAATAGATACAACAAGAGAGGGATGACCGGTTCGCAGACCAGTCATCCCTCTCTTTTTATCGTCATGAATCACGCTTTCGACGTACTCGAAGCTACAGCGATTTGCCGACGTACTTCTGCTTCTAATTGTGGTTCCGGTGGTTGCCAGCCTTCCGGTTTCATGACCTTTTGGTCCGATTCCCGGAAGATTGGTTTTCCGTCCGGTCCAAGCTTCGCCATGTTCGCACGCTGGACGATCTCGAACAATGGAGCCGGATCAAGCCCGATCTCAACGAAGCTTCCCATGATGAAGTAGAGGGCGTCCGTCAAGGCATCCCCTTGTCCGACGAGCCGTTCGACATCTGTTTCGGGTTGTTTCATCTGAAGCGATTTTTCGACCGCTGTATCAAGTCCTGACTTGAAACGTTCGATCGCTTCGAGAAATTCTGCTTCACTCGTCGCCGATTGATGTAGGAACTCAACGACCGCTTCTTCTGCCGTCCAGGTCGAGCGTTTGATTCCACGATCGACCGTCATAGGTGTTGGCGTCGTTGCGCCAGGGTGTGAAAACACACGGTGGAATTCCTTTACGTCTTGATAATAATTTGTCATAACCGATCATCCCCTTTTACCGAATGTCTCCATTCTAACAGGTTCAGAACCGGAGTTCGACTCATTGATGAACGACGTCGAGTAAGGCCATCCCACGCGTGATCAATTCATCTCGCTGCTCAGATGTCGCTTTTAAGCGCTCGAGATCTGCAATCAGACGTGGTTGATCGACTTCATCCGCTAACTCAAGTAATTCAAGACGGAGTAACCAAGCGTCCGGTAACTGGACGAGTGTCTGATCGATCAGTTGCGGTAACCGTTCTCGTCCGGCACGACCTTCGCGAATCTCGCGGACGACTTCGAAGATCGGATCAGCCGCTGTCAACGGACGTTCGATTCGTTCGAACTCGACCGTTTCCGGAATCGGCTTCAGTGCTTCAACTTCCGTTCCCGGGAATGCTGACGTGATGTCACCGACGATCAATTCCATCCGGTCCATCGTCATCGTTTTCCCGTCGTTTGCAAGCGTCGCTGCTTCTAAGACGACGAGCGCCCGATTTCCATTGACGTTTTGAATCGCTGTGATGTCTCCTGTGACATGAACATTTCCTTCCGCCCAGTCGAGACGTTCACCGACTTTGACTTGCATCAATACTTCGTTCAATTCCTTGCCGTGAAGGAGTGTAAAGCCTTCCGGATGATCTGCAAGTCCTTGACCTGTCAACACTTCACCGTTCGCAGCAAGCGCTGTCGGTCCAGTTAGTTTGACGAGATGCAGCGAATCGTGAATCTCTTGCGTTTCAGGAACACCGACAAGCGAGAGACCACTGTCGAAGACGAGCGTCGATAGGTTACCTGATTCGACCGCTTTCGTCAGTCCGTGGATACCACCGCGGATGTAAGACATCGACTGTGCGAATTCTTCGAGTGCATCGCGGAGCTGTTCGAACGATTCACAGACGAAGAGTTCTTTTTGCATGCTCGTCACGTCATGTTTCGTCGCAAGTGCTTTCTCAAGCGAGAATGGATGTTTAACGACCGCGTCCGTCAAACAGTGGCGACTTTCACCGACGGATGATAAAAGACCTGCCCCGTAGATTTGTGGGTTGTCGATATCACCAATCAGACCGAATTCAACCGTCCACCAGAACAGACGTGAGATTTCGTTCGCTTCCGAAATCCCTTTGACGTGTGTCCGTGTCTCCGCGAGTTCGACTTCAGCTTGCTCGATATCGGCTGGCGTCGAGAACGGGCTCTCTTTGACGATCGTCAATTTCTTTAGTGCCTTGAACACGTCATGCTCGGCTTTATGGTTAAAGGCATGTGCTCCGATCTCACCGAAGCGTCGAACGAATTCCGCGTAGACCGGATTCATCAAGATTGGCGCATGCCCTGCTGCTTCATGCAAGATATCTGGCGCTGGTGTGTAAAGGATGTTATCGACCTTCCGAATGTCGGTCGCAATCGGCAAGAGACCGTGCCCTTGAAAATCGAAGAAGGCGACACCAGGAATGAGACCATCAACAGCGACTGTTCCCCAGCCACCACGGCTTAGGTTCGCTGTCATCTCACGCACGTCTGGAATCCGTTCCGGGCTGATGCCCGATGCAGCAAGCCCTTCGAGGTATGCCGGATGTGCTGTATCTTGTAATGTATTTAAATTCAGTCGCATGACGTATCTCCAAACGGCATGATCCGTTGGTGTGTAGTCTTCGTAGTGCTGTGGTGCGACGTGTGGACGTAAATGACTTGGAATGATTGGTGTAGACATATGAGTTCCCCCTTGAATGAATGATAGATAACAAAAAAGCCCCTGCCGAACATATTGTTCGACAGGGGCGACGAAAGCCGCGGTACCACCCTGATTACCCAGTCATCGACTGAGTCACTCATGATCGGGATAACGGTTTGCTCCGCTCGCTTACGCAAGAAGCTCAGAAACTGTAATTCAACACCATCTGTGTACACGTTCGCAGCGCCACGTGCTCTCTGAAACAGGGAGATGGTCTTTACTTCGGTTTCATCATCGCTTAATCTTTCGTTCTGTTATGCTGTTATACTGTTATGCTTTTAGCAAGTAAAGTATCGTTAAGGAGGACTATACGCTTACTTTTTACTTTCGTCAATGGCTTTTTTACGTTTAAATCGATTAAATGTTTTATCGCGGACTGATTTTTGTTCGATCGTCAGTGATGTGATATGACGACGAAGCGCACCGTTGAGCCGTTTTTCGAATGCTTCAAGCTCTTGGATCCACTCATTCATCGAGACGACGATCGGTAAGATTTCCATGATGACTTCTTCCTCGAGTTCATCGCGGTCAAGGAAAGAGTGCTTGACGAAGGCGATGTTCTCTTTGACGAGATCCTCCATCGCGAGTGGTTCTTCCGTCAACAAGAGATCATATGTCAGCAAGACCTTCTCTTGTCGCTGTGCGATATGCATCAAGTGATAAAACAATTCACTCCGAAGATCGTCCGCAATCGAGTCAAGGGCCTTCTCTCGCTCTCTGAAGCGCTCTGCCGTCGCGACACCACGTTCGAGGCACGATTGCATATGTTTGAGAATCAAGAGGTTCCGTAAGAGCGAGGCGTGCTTCTGACGCGTTCCTCGAATCTCTTCCTTGTGTAGGTTGAACAAGTTTTGTGTCTCAAGGAGCGAATTTGACATTTTATCAATCGCTGCCCGGTATGGAGCAACTTTTCCTTCGAAGGCAATCGCTCGCGTGACGACGAGCAGCTTTTCGAAGAGTTTCGTCGCTTTTTGATAGTAGACATTGCCATAGCGCGGCGGGAAGATCAGCGCATTGATGCCAAGCGCACAGCCGATCCCGAGCATGACGAGCAAGTAACGGATCAAGACGACTTGCCAAAGTGGCTCGGTCGCTGTCGCCACACTTTCGAGAATGACGATGATCATCAAAACGACGTGTGGAATCGTCCGCCCGAAACCAAAGGCTAGCAAGATCGAGATCGCTGCCATGATGACGATTCCGATCGCGAGCGGATTCGCTGGATTATCCCCTAAAATCCAAAGTGCGAGTAAAGTCAAAAAGGCACCAATCAAGTTGGCTTCTGCTTCCTCGAGAAATTGTTTCCATGTCTGATAGACCGAAGGCAGGAGTGTCGTCGCTGCCGAGATTGCAGGCAGGATCGGGCTGAGGTTGAACAGATTACTGATCAACAGCGCCAAGATGACCGCAAGACCTGTCTTGATGGTCCGTGGTCCGATTTGTAAGGATTGTCCACCCATGTCCATCCCTCCTTCTTATTCAGTATGCCCTCTATTCTTCACCGTTAGCCGTCAAAATTCAACAAAAAATCCCCTCCGCTTGAAAACGGAGAGGATTTAGATGAATTATGATGCTTTCGTACCTGTTCCTTCTGTCATTTCCGCTTTCGCGACCGATTGGTCAACAAGCGGTTTTTTAAGGAAGGATAGGATTGCCGCACCGACGAGTGAACCGATGAGGATCGCACCCGCGTAACCGACGATCGCCATGACCGTACCTGATGGACCATCAAGTAACGGGAAGACGAAGATACCGCCGTGTGGTGCCGGGAGCAAGACGCCGAAGACGATCGTCAACGCACCAGCGATCGCTGAACCAATGACACTTGACGGAATGACACGGAGTGGATCGGCTGCTGCGAATGGAATCGCACCTTCTGTGACGAACGATGCACCCATTGCGTAAGCAGCGATACCTGCTTCACGTTCTTGCGGCGTGAATTTCTTACGTGCGAACAATGTTGATGAGAAGGCCACGATGAGTGGTGGAACCATCCCACCTGCCATGACGGCTGCCATGACTTCCGTGTTACCTGCTGTAAGAGCAGCTGTACCGAATACATACGCTGTTTTGTTGATTGGACCACCCATGTCGATTGCCATCATACCTGCGACGAGCATACCGAGGAGGATTGCGTTCCCACCACTGAGTCCGTTCAGTGAATCCGTGAGCCATGTCATGAACTTCGCGATCGGCTCATTGATGACGAGTAACATGATCATCCCTGTGATGAATGAACCAAACAGTGGATAGAGCAAGACTGGTTTGATTCCTTCAAGAGCTGCCGGGAGACCTTTGAAGACTTTAACGAGTAAGAGCACAACGTAACCAGCAAGGAAACCGGCAATCAATCCACCGAGGAAACCAGCATTACCGTTGCTTGCAAGGAAACCAGCGATCAGACCAGGAGCAAGACCTGGTTTATCAGCGATCGACATCGCAATGAATCCAGCGAGAATCGGAATCAAGAGACCGAACGCGGCTTGTCCGATCGTCATTAACTGAGCAGCGAACTCGTTGTATGACGGATCATCCGGGTTCGCAGAGTTGATTCCCCAGAAGAAGCTGATCGCGATCAAGAGACCACCAGCGACGACGAGTGGCAACATTGCGGATACCCCACTCATTAAGTGTTTGTAGAATCCACCACGAGCTGGTTTTGAACTTTCGCTTGAACCGCTCGCTTTATAAACAGGTGCGTCCTGTTTGACGGCACGGTTGATTAATTCTTGTGGTTTACGAATTCCTTGTGCGACCGGTACTTCAACGACGTGTTTCCCGTTGAAGCGATCCATCTCAACCGCTTTATCCGCAGCGACGATGATCGCTGTCGCATCGTTGATGTCTTGTTGTGTCAAACCGTTCTTGACGCCTGTCGAGCCGTTCGTCTCGACTTTGATGCGGACACCCATCTCTTCTGCTTTTTGGCGAAGGGCATCAGCCGCCATATACGTGTGTGCAATCCCTGTCGGACAAGCTGTGACAGCAAGGATATACGGTGCGTCTTGGTCAACATTGTCGCTTGAGACGTCAACTGGACCTTCTTCTTCACGTTCCTTCGCTTCGATTGCTGCGATGACTTCGTCTTTCGTTTTAGCCGCAAGGATCGTATCGCGGAAGTTCATATCCATCAGATAAACCGATAGCTTCGAAAGTGTTTCAAGGTGCGCATTATCTGCGTTCTCACCCGCTGCGATCATGAAGAACAACCGACTTGGTTGACCATCGAGTGCTTCGTAGTCAACACCTGCCGAACGACCGAAAGCGATCGCTGGTGTTTTGACTGCTGCTGTTTTTGCGTGTGGAATGGCAATGCCTTCCCCTAAACCTGTCGTACTTTGCGCTTCCCGTGCGAGAATCGCTTCTTTATATGCCGAGCGATCGTTCAGTTTTCCTGCCCGATCGAGGACGTTGACGAGTTCGTCGATGACAGCGGCTTTAGATGACGCTTGTAAATCGAGCTGAATCGTATCACGTGTCAAGAGATCAGTAATTTTCATGAGTAGTCACACTCCTTTTAGGATTGAATGAGTTCAACGACGTTGACGTCTTTGATGAGACGATCGATATCTTCCTTCGTACAAAGACCAAAGGAATAAGCAGACGCGCTACCAGTCGTCACCGCATAGCGGAACGCTTCTTCTGGTGATTTACCGAGCGCGTGGCTGGCGACGAATCCAGCAACGAGTGAATCTCCGGCACCGACGGAATTGACGAGCTTCCCTGCCGGTGTGTTTGCCGTATAGGCACCTTGACGATTGACAAGTAGTGCTCCGTCTCCTGCAAATGAGATGACGACGTTCTCGGCACCACGCTCGACGAGCTGCTGGGCGTATGGAACGGCCATCTCCTTCGACGTAATCTCGACGTCGAAGATTTCACCGAGTTCATGGTGATTCGGCTTGATTAAAAATGGACCGAGCGGTAAGACTTCAAGCATCGCTTCCTTCGTCGTATCGACAGCGAAGCGGACGTTCCGTTCATTCAGGATCGTCGCGATATGACGATAGAGATCATGCGGCAGACTGCTTGGGATACTACCTGCGAAGACGACGATGTCACCGGCTTCCATCGTCTTGAATCGGGATAATAAATGCTCCAGCTCTTCCGGTTGAATCTTCGGTCCCGCTGCATTCAACTCAGATTCTTGATCGGCGCGAATCTTTACGTTGATCCGCGTCTCATCTTGAATCGGTGTGAAGTCCGTCAACACGCCTCGTTTCTCGAGTTCCGTCCGGATGAATTGTCCGGTACTTCCTCCAAGAAATCCGAGTGCTTGTGTTTCCACCTCATAGTTTTTTAGGACGAGAGAGACGTTGATCCCTTTCCCTCCGGCCACTTTTTCCGCCTGTTCGACACGATTGACTTGTCCTGCCTCAAATACCGGTAACGTGACATAATAGTCGATTGATGGGTTGAGTGTCAGTGTATAAATCATTTCGCGTTCACCACCTCTGTGTATTGACTGTATTTCGCTTCTTGCTCACTGGATGTCGTCGTGATGATCGTCGCCGCTTGCAAGGACGCCACACGACTGAAACTGATCGCATCCAGCTTCGTCTCATCGACGAGTACATACGATTGTTTTGCTAATTCGATCGCTGTCTTCTTTACGAGTGCCTCTTCCGGATCTGGTGTCGTGAAGCCTTGTGCCGGATGAACACCGTTCATCCCAAGGAACGCGACATCAAAATGGTAAATCAACATTCCTTCACGTGCGTTGTAACCGACGAGTGCTTGCGTTGAATGCTTGAGTTGCCCTCCGACGACGAACGTCGGGATACGGTGATAGAGTAACGTGTTCGCTAGAGGAAGACTGTTCGTTACGACCGTAATCGCCTTCTCTTCGAGATACGGAACGATGGCAAGCGTCGTCGTTCCGGCATCGAGATAGACATACATCCCGTCTTCGATCAGATCGGCAGCCGCTCGCGCGATCCGTTCCTTCTCTTCGACGTGTTGGTCACTCTTCTCGAAATAACTCGGTTCTTCAATTTGCAAATGGTTCGCTGTCGCTCCCCCGTGCACCCGACGCAGATGACCTGCTGTCTCGAGTTGTGATAAATCCCGACGAATCGTGGATTCACTCGCACCGGTTTGTTCGACGATCTTTTGCATCTTGACGACTTCTTCTCGGGCTAAAAGCTCAAGGATGAGTTGATGGCGTTTTTTGGTTAACATAAGGTTTCCCTCCGCATCTTTAATATAAAGCGTTTACATCTAAAAATCAATCAAAAACGTTCAAAATTTATATAAATTCTTTATAAAACGTTCAAAATACGACTTTTTTCGACATGAAACCGTTCTTATAGTTTCATTATACATCAAAAACGGTCATTTTATGACTGTTTTATTGGTTAGAATCAATCATTTTTTAAATTTTTGATGATTTTCACAAAATAAAAAACCACTTTCCAAAGCAACTTGGAAAGTGGTGAATGAAAATCGGTCATTTCAGTCATCTTCGTTCACTGGACTTCATTTTGCAAGCGACCGATTCCTTCAATCGATACTTCGACGACATCCCCTGTCTGAAGGTAGACCGGTGGTTTCATGCCGTGACCCACACCAGCCGGAGTGCCTGTCGCAATGATGTCCCCTGCTTCAAGTGTCATCCCGCGTGACACTTCAACTAAAATCGTTACGACATCACGCAACATCAAGGCCGTTGATCCCGATTGACGGAGTTCCCCGTTCACACGCGTCTCGACAAGGACGTCACGCGGATCAAAGCTGTCCGCTGAGACGATGACCGGTCCGAACGGACAGAACCCATCGAGTGATTTGCCACGGAAGAACTGGACGTGTTCTTTTTGTAAGTCCCGCGCTGTCACATCATTGACGATACTGTAGCCAAACACGTGATCAAGTGCATTCTCAGGTGTCAGATCACGCCCCGTCGTGCCGATGATGATGGCGAGTTCACCTTCATAATCCAGTTGCTGTGTCAAATCCGCATGCCGCTCAATCGATTCGAACGGACCAACGATCGATGTCGGTGCTTTCGTGAACAAGACGAATTTCCCCGCTCCCGCCGTATCCATCTCCTTGATATGATCGGCGTAGTTCTTGCCGACACAGATGACGTTTCGTGCCGGAATATACGGTGCCAGTTTTCGAACATCCCCTTTAAGTAGTGGCGCGATATCTAAATCAAGATCAACATCGAACTCACGTGAAATCACTTCAAACAATGAATCCGTATAGACTTGTGCCGTCACATCATATGTAGAACCATCCCGTTCAACCCCGATCCCTACTTTTCCTTCTTGCTCAAATCGAAACCATTTCATCTTAACTGCCCCCTTTTGTTTTTAGTATAGCGAAACCAATCAACGGACGCACTTCTCATCGTCAATCTGAAGGAAACAAAAAAAGCGGTCGACATCGTGTCGACCGCTTCTTCCTATCCTCTTCCTTTTTCCTTATGCGATTCGCTGCGCTAATCGATCGACGAGCGCTTGCGACTCTTCATTCAATCCAACAAGTTCGACTTTTTTGCCAAGTCGTTCGTATTTCAAGACGACGTTTTCGATTGCTTCGATAGCGGAATCATCAAACAAGTGACACGCTGAGAAATCAAGTGTGATGACAGACGATGGATCAGTTTCGAGCTGGAACTGTTCTGCAAATGCTGTCGTCGATGCGAAGAACAACGGTCCACGAATCGTATAACGGACTCGATCTGTTTGCTCCTTGCGCTCGACTAGAATACGAGAAATTTTTGACGCGAATAATAACGCAGCAAGTAAGATCCCGACAAGAACGCCCATTGATAAATCGTTCGTCAATACGGTGACGAGAACGGTTGCGAGCATGACAGCAGAATCACTCTTCGGTGACGTCTTGAGCATCTTAAATGAGCCCCAGTCAAACGTCGCATACGAGACGAAGAACATGACACCGACGAGCGCTCCCATTGGAATCGTCATCAATAGATCGTTCATCGTGAACATCAACAGCATCAGGAACACACCTGCTGTCAACGTCGACAAGCGACCACGCCCACCAGACGTGACATTGATGACCGACTGACCGATCATTGCACAGCCCGGCATGCCACCGAACACACCTGCGATGATATTCGCAATTCCTTGTCCGCGTGATTCCATCGCTTTGTTCGACGTCGTATCCGTCATCTCATCGACAATTCGTGCCGTCAGCAACGATTCGATCAACCCGACGAATGCAAGTGACAATGCATACGGGAAGATGATTTGGAGCGTCTCAAGCGAGAACGGAACATCCGGCAAGAAGAAGCTTGGTAACGCCGCTTCGATTTGCCCCATGTCCCCGATGACTCGTGTATCGAGTGAGAAGACGACCGTCAACACTGTCATGATCGTGATCGCAACGAGTGGTGCCGGGATCGCTTTCGTCACGCGTGGGAATAACAAGATGATGGCGAGTGATGCGGCGACCATTGCGTACATGATCCAGTTCTGTCCTTCGAATTGCGGCAGTTGTGCCGAGAAAATCAAAATCGCTAAAGCATTGACGAATCCGACCATGACGGATCGAGGAATGAACCGTAATAACTTAGCAATTCCTAAAAATCCGAACGCGATTTGTAGAATTCCGGCAAGGATACCGGCAGCTAGTAAATAATCGACACCATGGTCCTTGACGAGCTGGACGACGACGAGTGCCATCGCACCGGTCGCAGCTGAAATCATTCCGGGACGACCGCCGGCAATCGAGATGACGATCGCAATGATGACGGAAGCGTATAAACCGACCATCGGATTAACGCCAGCAATCAGCGAAAACGCGATTGCTTCCGGAACGAGTGCTAAGGCAACGACGATTCCGGACAGCAAATCCGCTTTTGGTTGCAGGAACCACTCTTTTTTCCATTGAGTAAACATATGATGATGAGACCCCTTTTCTAATATGAATGGTCTCAGTGTAATCCGGTTAGTTTCAAAAAGCAACCTTTTTAGGAAGTTTTAGTCCGCACACGGGCAATCTCATCGACCATTGCCTTATAGGTTGCCATGATTTCCTGACCCGCAAAGACCGGATCTTCGTCCATCGTCTTGAGTGCCCGGCGTAGAAGATGAATTTTTGGTTTCTTCCGTTCGAGTAGTTCTTCATAGATGAAATCAAGCACCTCTTCATGGGCTTCCTTCGATTCATCGGAAATCGATGACAGGGTAATCAAGCGTTTCATATGCGCACTCGTCTTCTCGAACAAATCCTTCCGAATGACGACTTCATCTTGTGGACGGTCGAGCCAAACGGATAGGAAGCGCGGCGGAATCAACTGTTCTTCCGTCCGACTGACGTCTTCGACGAGATGCGTCAATCGATTGAATACGTAACGGACAACACGTTCCGGTTGTGTGTTCGGTTCGGATTGTCGGAAGAAGTACATCGCATATTGCAACATTCCTGTATAAATGACCGCTAAATCTAGAAGATACGGTTCTTTCGTCTGACCGAATAAATCACGTAATCGTTCAAACGTCCATTCGATCTCGAGAAGACGGTTATTCTCCATGAACGTCTTCAGTTCTTTTTCATTTGAAGCAATCGCCTCTTCGAACAACGTATACAATTTATATTTTTGCATCAGTTCCAAGTAACAGTTACCTTGTTGAATGAACGTCTCATAATCCGAGACATCTCGTCCGACGAGAATTTCCTTGCGCGCTGTCCGCATCTTTTCAAAGACGGTATTGAATACATCGATGAATAATTCATTTTTAGAGGAGAAGTAGTTATAGAACGTTCCTTTGGAAACGTTACTGTGCTCAAGAATGTCCTGGATGGACGTCGATTGATAACCTTTTTCGACGAATAACTGATAGGCGGCATCTAGAAGTTGTTTCTTTTTTGGATTCATGGTCTTGTCCTTTTCTGTTCAAATGATTGCAATGGTTTAACAATCACTTATTTTAGTGTATGAAGCAAATAATTTGAATTCATTCGACTTGGACTGGTAAGATAGCCAAGTTAGTTATAGAATTCAAGTCTAACATTTTAGACTCATAGTACAAAAGGAGCATAACGAAATGCAATCAAGCAAGCAATCATCACGACTTTATTTAATTTTAACTGTCCTTATGGCAGGTGCGTTCGTTGCGGTCCTGAACTCAACGTTACTTAATATCGCCTTACCGTCGATCATGGGATCCTTCGGTATTCAGGCAAGCACCGCCCAGTGGTTGACGACGGGCTATATGCTCGTCAACGGAATCATGATTCCGACGTCAGCCTTCCTTGTCCAGAAGTTCTCGACACGTCAACTGTTCTTGACGGCGATGACGCTGTTCTCACTCGGTACGATTATCGCTGGACAAGCACACGTCTTCCCGCTTCTACTCGGTGCGCGGATGATGCAGGCATCTGGTTCTGCGATCATGATGCCACTATTAATGAACGTTCTTTTGACCGGTTTCCCGATCGAGAAACGCGGACAAGCAATGGGCATCTTCGGACTTGTCATCACGTTCGCCCCAGCCATCGGACCTACATTGTCCGGCTGGATTCTTGAACATTATGAATGGCGGATGTTGTTCCATCTCGTTACACCGATCGCATTACTCGTACTGTTCACGGGTGCCTTCTTATTGAAGAAAGAGACGGTTCGTAGCACACTCAAACTCGATTTATTTTCACTCGTTCTCTCAAGCTTTGGTTTCGGTGGTTTGCTGTATGGATTTAGTTCCGCTGGTTCTGCCGGATGGGGATCTTGGACGGTCATCGGATCATTGATCATCGGTGTGATTAGTCTGACTTCCTTTATTATACGTCAATTCATGCTCGAAGAACCGATGCTTGAGTTCGGGATTTTCCGTTATCCGATGTTCGCCTTATCGCAAGGAATTTCGATGGTCTTGAACATGTCGATGTTCTCCGCAATGATCTTGATGCCGATCTATATCCAGACGATTCGCGGTATCTCACCGTTTCACTCCGGTCTCTTGATGTTACCGGGTGCGATCGTCATGGCGATCATGTCACCAATCACAGGTCGTCTGTTCGATCGATTCGGCGCCCGGATCCTTGCCATCATCGGCTTATCACTGACGGTCTTAACGACGTTCTCGTTTAGTCAATTAGCGGCGGATACGTCATACGCGTTCCTCGTCATCATGTATACGCTACGTTTCCTTGGAATCTCGATGGTCATGATGCCCGTCATGACGAACGGGTTGAACCATATTCCGCAACACTTGACGCCACACGGTACGGCATTGAACAATACGTTGTCACAAGTATCGGGTGCGATCGGTTCAGGTCTTCTCGTGACGATCATGACGTCGCGGACGAAACATCACGTTCCGGAACTCGCTTCACAACCTGAAGCCGCTAATCCGGAATGGTTGCAAATGCAGGCGATGATCGAAGGAATCAACGATACGTTCTTCATCGCGACGTTACTTGCACTCGCGGCATTGATTTTATCGTTCTTCATCAAAAAACGACGGACGACGACACTCGCAGTCGTCGAATCCGTCGATCAAGAACAAAAATATGCATGATTTGCTTCTCCCCTGTCTATTCAGACGGGGGAGTTTTTGTTTTCGTGTAACACTCTTTTTTGTAACTGCTGTCGATCATAAATTCGTTGATTCGTGCTGCCCCGAAAACGTGTCGTTCGGTCGAGTTTCGACAGGATGAACGGACCATCGATGAGTCCGTCTAGTCGCAGTATTAGTGGATGCCATCGTTGACGTCTTAAGATTTCCTCTAGTACATAGCCAGTATATAAAATGACGTCATAGTCTGGTCCAAGTCGTTCAAGTAGTTGCACAAGTGCTGCCACTTGAAGCATCGGCTCCCCACCGGACAATGTCAAACGACGATTTCCGATCGCCTGAATCCGTTCTACTGTTTCTTCAATCGTCCACTCCACTCCACCTGTCGGGTCCCAGGAGGATGGATTATGACAGCCGATACAGTGGTGTGGACAACCGGCAAGAAACAGGACCGTTCGCAAACCGGGACCGTCAACGACAGAGTCAGGAAGAAGGGAAAGAACGCGTAGCATCGTGCTTCACCCGATTCTGCTCTTCAGCCCGTTTGGCTTCATTCCAGCGGTCCAGCGTACCAACGAGATACCCTGTGATCCGTCGAATCCGTTCGATGGATTTACTTCCGCAAACCGGACACTGATCCTCAATCGTCTGCTCCGTTCGGCAATCAAGACAACGATCGACCGGGTGATTGATTGATCCATAGCCGATTCCAGCTTCCGCCATTAAACGAACGATGTCTTCAATCGCTTGCGGATTTCCGGCAAGGGCACCATCTGTCTCGACATAGGTGATATGTCCACCATTACATAATGCATGAAACGGAGCTTCGAGTTGAATCTTCTCACGGATCGTCACGGGGGCGTCAACAGGGATGTGAAAGGAATTCGTGTAATACGGCTGATCGGTCACTCCTTTGATTTCACCGAAGTCACTGGCATCACGACGTGTGAACTTACCCGACAACCCTTCAGCTGGAGTTGCCAGCAAACTAAAGTTCAATCCCGTCATCTCGCCATAGTTGTCGACGACCGTTCGCATCGCTTGAATCAAGGCAAGACCAATCCGGTGCGCCAGTTCGGAATACCCATGATGACTCCCCGTCAGGACGGTCAAACATTCAGCGAGACCGATGAAGCCGACCGCTAACGTCCCATGCTTGAGGACCGGACCCACCTGATCCGTACTTTTTAGCGTCTCACCGTCTTTCCAGACATGTTGATATAAAAATGGAAACGCGTCAGCCGTTCGACTTGCCTGGAACTCATAACGCGCAATGAGTTGCCGGCATGCAAGTCTTGTCGTCTCTTGGACGGCTTCGAACATTTGATCGACGGTTTGACTTTGGAGTGCCAAACGGACAAGATTGATGCTCGTAAACGATAAGTTCCCTCGTCCTGTGACGGACGGGATATCTCCACGATCTTCAAACACACGGGTCCGGCATCCCATGTACGCGACTTCGGCTCCCCCCGGTTGCTCCTGACGGTTGAATGATGCATCAAGAAACGCAAAGTTCGGAAACAGTCGTTTTCCTGTCACGCGGGTGGCAAGTTGAAACAAATCGTAGTTCGGGTCTGTCGGTGACAGGTTGATGCCTTGTTTGACTTTAAAGATTTGAATTGGAAAGATCGGCGTCTCCCCTCTTCCTAATCCACGTTCCGTCGCCGTCAGCAAGGCGCGCTGGAAGAGCCGACCTGCCTGCGTCGTATTCGTTCCATAATTGACGGATAAAAACGGTACCTGTCCCCCACCGCGTGAATGCATCGAATTCGTATTATGGATGAACGCTTCGCACGCCTGAAACGTCTTTTCATACGTCTCCTGCCATGCGCGCCGCTCCCGCTTGCGTCGCTTCCAATGCGGCACGAGGTCATTTAGTTTGGTCCATTCGCGTTGGTAGGTCTTTTCGACGAATGGTGCTACATCATCGTCAAAGGTTGCGAAGGCTTGTCCGCCATGCTGCATGTTTTGATTCGCCTGGACGATGATTGCTGCAAGGGCGAGGGCGGAACGGATATCTTGCGCTGGTCGGATTGAACCGTGTGTCGTCTGAAATCCGTTTGAGAGTAGCTGACCGAGCGGAATCTGGGCACAAGTCGTCGTACCCGTCACGTAGTAATCGGCGTCGTGGATATACAAGATGTTGTCGTCAAGCGCCTGCAAGACATCTGCTTCGAGATGTTGTCGCATCATCTGTCGCGCTGCTTCTCCAGCAATCCGCTGTAATTTCGCAAGCGGTGTTTTGCCATCAATGTTTGCATTCTCTTGTTCGATATCTTGCGGTGGTGTGAGTAACGCTTCTAAGCTCTCCATGATTCTTCTTCCTCTCACGCTTTTTTGTAATCACTATAGCGAGAGTACAGAAACGTTCGCAATCCCTGCACAATTTACGATTTTTTCAACTGTTTCAGCCGTTCTGTCATCAATCTGTCCGATTTATCGTTCAAATGTCTGCATCTTACTCGTTTTAGCCAAACGCATGAATTTGGACGAATCTCACACGTGAAACGACAAAAAAGAAGAGGCGCATGATATCGCCTCTTCTTCGTCTCTTCATTCTGCTTCGAGTAACGCGTCTGTCGCACTCGGCAATTTGACCCGGAAGACCGTTCCTTCTCCAAGGATCGATTCGACTTCGATATTGCCATCATGTGCGCGAACGATTTCCTTACAGATCGATAATCCAAGACCTGTCCCGCCAATCTTTCGGCTGTCTGAGTTGTCGACCCGGTAAAACTTACTGAATAAATGCGGCATCGAATGGCTTGGAATCCCGATCCCGAAATCACGAACGCTGAGTTCGATCTGATTGTGCTGGTGGGTCATCGTCACGACGACATCCCCGCCGTCCGGTGAGTACTTCACCGCGTTATTCAAGAGATTACCGAGTAACTGTTTCATGCTGTTCGCATCTGCCTCGACCATGAAGTCCTGTTCATCATTCAAATCAAGCTGCAGACTGTGTTGCTCCGTCGCTGCTTGATAGAACTGAATTTGTTCCTTGACGATTTCTTTCAGGTCAAAGATTTGTTTGTCATACTCTTGCTTTCCTGACTCCATCCGCTGGACGTTCAAGAAGTCACTGACGAGATCGGTCAGACGTTTTGATTCATCGTGAATCGTCTGCAAGTATCGCTTGTTCCGCTCAGGATCCAAATCCCGTTTCAACATGAGCTCCGTAAAGCCATAAATTGAAGAGAGCGGTGTTCGAAGTTCATGAGAGACCGTTGAGACGAGTTCCGACTTCACGCGGTCGACTTCTGTCTCAGCCGTGACGTCACGAAAGACGAGAATCGTTCCTTTTGAATGTCCCCCGTGCGCAATGGCTTCGGCATAGACTTGAATGAAGTATTCACCTTGGTCGATCGACAAGGAGAACATGCCCTCCGGAATCTCACCCGATAAGACTTCTTCGAAGTATGCTTCAAACGCTTCCTTTTGGTCCATCTGCTCGAACATCGTTTCCGGTCGGACTTCGAGGAAGGTCATCGAATCGTTGTCTTCTTCGACTTGTAACGACTGGAAGATATCGAATAACGCCTGATTTCCTAAGATCGTCTTCTCTTCGTGTTTGATGTAGAGAATTGCTTCCCGAACGGAATTCAACAGTTGTGCCGTCTCTTTTCGTTCGTATTCCATCTGTTCGTAGAGTGACATTCGCATCAATGAGATCGCGATTTGTTTCGAGAACGATTCCAGTTCCGCTAGATCCTGTTGGTTGAATGGTGCGTCAAACCGTGCTAGATAGAGACAGGCAATCAATTCTTCTTTTGCCGGATCCATGATTGGAATGACACCTTCATAGACGTGATACGGATACTTGATGAGATCGTCGTTCGCGACCTTTTTTGAGGAATGTGCGGTTTCCTTTGAAATCATGACTCGCTTTAGTAGTAACGACTCCGTCTTCAGACTCTCTTGTTGTTCTTCTGTCATTTCTTTTGGAACGACTTGAGCGATTTCATTATTCTTGATCAATAACAGTGCACCGAATTCCGTCTTCGTCAACCGAACGATCGTACTGATGACGGATGAATAATCGAATAAACTCTCCTTTGAAGCAAGCGTTTCGATCAGTTCATTCCGATCCTGCAAATGGAGTTCATTCGTCCGCGTCAATTCAAGAGCACGCTCAAGCTCGTTCTGTTTTTGCTTCAATACTTCCTGATTGTGTTCCATTTCTTGATTCTTAGCTGACAATTCCGCATGTTGTGATGAGATCGACCGTGCCATCTGGTAAAATGATGCCGTTAATTGACCGACTTCATTATGGCTGTCGACATCATGCTCGAGCGAAATCGACTTGCCTTCTGCAAGGCGACGACTCTTGACGTTCAATTCGCGGAGTTGTGACGTCACCCGATGAATCAATGGGCGAACGATGAACAGTAGACAAAATAAAAAAATCATCAAGTTCAAGAACCAGAACCATTGTGTCTTTTGTAACTGGTCGAGTACTTGTTCCTTCGTCCGACCGTCTGCATTATCCACGTATAAATAACTGGCAACCGATGTGATGACACTTAGTGCAAAGACACTATAAAAAATCGCCATCAACTGTCTGCCTAATTTCTCAGTCATCCAGTGTTTCATATTCATAAATCCTCCTAGCAATAAGTTGCCCTTCGTTCAAGATTGTTTCCTCCTCATCTATTATCATCTAATGATTCCCGGAAACATCTTTATTGAATCCTTTATGGTCGGGCAGGCGAGAGTCCGATCCCGGTCACGAGGGCAATCGCATCGACGATTTGTCCTTTCGTCAGATCATCCGTCTCGATCTGTTGACTGAACAGCGGATCGGATAATTGCCGTAGTCGTTGTTCCGCTTGTTGACCGCCCCACGAGTTTGGACGCTCAAAGCGGCTAATCAACCGACGTTTGACAGTCGTCTCCTTCGCCATCAAGGCGATATGACGGACGTCATGACCGTTCGCTCGTAACGTCCCGATGATTTCCTGAAAGTACGCTGGATTCGTCAATGTCATCGGTACGATGATCCGCGCATCTTCCGTATCGAGCTGTTCGAGGAGCTGTCGATTAAACGTGCGCCACAACGGCTCATCCTGAAAATCATCCTTGTTTTCCGGCAGTTGCGCTCGTAAAAAATAGCCTGTCTCCTCTGGATCAAAGATGTGTGATCCGCTCCAGCGTTGTTGTAGCCCTTTTGCTGCCGTCGTCTTCCCGACGCCAAACGTACCGTTAATCCAAATGATCATCTGATTCTCCTCCACCCTGTTTTCTGTTGTACTATACTGCAAAAGTGGTCGACAAGTTTCAATCGGTTACAAAAAAAACACTCCGTTTAAAAAACAGAGTGTTTAGCCATATAACCATGTGATTAAAAACGGTGCGAGAATGCTGGCACAGACAGCCGTCAAGACCATCGTCAACAGACCGACCGCCCCTTCGCGCTGATCAAGACTCATCGATTTCGTCGCGCCCATGACGTGAGCAATCGATGCCAAGCCTACTCCACGGCTGACGAAGTGCCGAATTTTCAAGCCCGTCATTAATTTTGGTCCGACGATTGATCCCGTCAATCCGGTCAATAAAACGAAGGCAGCCGTCAACGTCGTCGTCCCGCCTGCTTTTTGTGAGATCGCTAAGGCAACGGGTAACGTGACCGATTTCGGTAACAAGGCAAGGTTCGTCGTCCGCTCGAGATGAAGCAGAAGACCGAGTAACAAATCTGAACTCATCGCAATACAGGTTCCAAGCAACACACCGAGTCCGATTTCCGGTAAAAAACGGCGGACGTGATGCCGGACCCGATAGAGTGGAATCGCAAATGCCGTGATCGCTGGACCGAGCATCTTCGACAAGTATTGTCCTCCTTGCATGTATTCTGCATGTGAGACGCCGCTATAGACGAGAATCACGATCAGGCCAGCCGTCACCGTCAGGATCGGCAACGTCCAGACACGGGGATGACGTTGGTAAAGAAACATCGCGCCACTGAATAAAAGAATGGTTAGGATGATCCAGAACAGTGTCTCACTCATGTGGGGTCACCGCCTCTTTCCGGTGTGCCAAGCGATCGACGATGTACGCTGAGCCGACTAACGTCAGCAGGCTGCTGACGACAACAATCAACACGACTTGAAGACCAGATGTTCGAAGGAATGCCGTATAATCCATGATTCCGGACAGTGCTGGGACAAAGAATAACGGCATGACGAACAGCAGAAAGGTTCCGCCCCGTTCAACAGCGACGAGAGGAAGCAATCGACTTTTTAACGTCACGTACAGCAGAATCAAGCCGATGATGTTACCGGGTAATGGTAACTGGAAAGTTTCGCTCACCCAGTCCCCACTGAGTGAAAAACAAAAAATAAGTGCGATTTGAGCAATGATTTGAATGATACGCATAACGCGTGAAAGCATGATAAAGGTCCCCTTGTTAACAGTTTCGGGTCTTATTATCCGCCTCTTTCCTTCAACAATCAATGAAATCTAGTTAATCAACTGAAGTAACCGTTCTCATGAAAATCCATACCTTTTTTGTATTAGCACAAACATAAACCAGTCAGTCGTGTATCAGTACAATAAATGATTCGAGACGAACGAAAAGGAGACTGATTAAAAAAAAATGACGTGTCACACGCAACTCCTACAAGAACAAGCACATTTATGCGCTTTAGAGACAAACAAGCCAGTTTTCCTGTCTAAATGAAGCAGGAAAACTGCCTTGTGTCTCGCCTGAGGAAAGTGCGTGAAAAGACACATCATTCTTATTTGTAGAGACTGACTTTTGAGTCAGCTCCCTTTTTTAATCTGAGACGACACCTGAATGGAATCGTCTCCTCATCTTGATCACATGACCCGTTTGAATAACTTCTCAAGTTCATACGTCGTCCATTCGATGATGACCGGACGTCCGTGCGGACACGTGAACGGCATTTCCGTTTTCGCTAGATCGTCAATCAACCGGCGCATCATCTCATCGTTCAACGGATGATTCGCCTTGATCGATTTCTTACATGCCATCATGATGGCGGCATCTTCCCGATACGTCTCGAGATCGATTTTTCGCTTCATCAAGGCTTCATCGAGTAATTCCTGAATCGTCTCTTCCTGTCGATGGGACGGGAACCACGTCGGAACTTCTCGGACGATGAAGCTTTGTGGACCGAATGCTTCGAACTCGATGCCAACGTCTTTTAGCAACGGAAGGACTTCCTCCATCCGTTTCATGTCATCCGACGAGATTTCAAACGTATACGGTAAGAGCAGTTGTTGCCTCTGTTCCGGTGGTCGACCGAACATGACCTTATACGTCTCGTATTTGATTCGTTCCTGTGCTGCATGTTGATCAATCATATACATCCCGTCTTCCCCGGCACAGACGATATAGGATGAATGGAGTTGACCGATGACGTCGAGATGCGGAAAGCGCGGACGCGCGGGTGGTTCCTCAATCGATTCAGTAAACTCCTGCTTGACCGGCTCGATGGGCTCGAACAGATCATCCTCGTTGCTAAACGGTAATGATTTCTCTACAGGTGGTCGATCGTCCTCTTGCGGCTTTTTCGGAATCGGATAATTCCAGACCGCTCGCGATGACGTTTCTTCGACTGGTTCCGCGACGTAAGAAAAATCAAGTTTTTCCTGGCTACTCGGATCTTTTTTTGGTTTCGGTGGCGTCACTTTCGGAATCAGTGTCTCCCGGCTGAGCGTCATCTTGATCGTCTCCTGAATCAACTGGCAGAGCTCCATCTCTTTTGAAAGACGGACTTCTCGTTTCGCCGGGTGAACGTTGACATCGATCAGGAGTGGATCCATCGTCACCTCGATGACTGCAATCGGATACCGCCCGATCGGCAAGAGCGTATGGTAACCGTTCAAGACCGCTTGCGTCAGGGCGAAGTTTTTGACCGAACGTCCATTGAGAATCAACGTAATGTAATTCTTCGAGGCACGGGTCACTTCCGGTTTGACGAGATGACACGTCAATTGATAATCGGCATTCGCGCCCTTGGCGACCAACGTTCCTTGAATCGTTTGATGACCGTAGACACTCGCCAGCGCTTGCCGGACGTCTCCTGATCCGTTCGTCTGGATCAACGTCTTCCCTTCATGGGTAGCCCGAAGTTTGACGTCTGGATGAGCGAACGCCATCCGGTTCAGCACGTCCGTGATTGCCGCAAGTTCCGTATGCGTCGTCTTCAAATACTTCAGCCGTGCCGGTGTATTGAAGAAGAGATGCTCGACCGTCAATTCCGTTCCCCGGTTCATTGCTGCTGGTGTCCGTTCGACGACCGTCCCGTACTCAAGCGTCACTTGAATCCCTTCCGCGTCCTCACGTTTCGTCTTCAACGTCACTTTACTGACGGACGCGATCGAGGCAAGTGCCTCTCCGCGAAAACCAAGTGTCTTGATTCGGAATAAGTCATGCTCATCCTTAATCTTACTCGTCGCGTGACGGACGAAAGCCAGTTCAGCGTCATCCGGGTAAAACCCGTGTCCGTTGTCGCGGATCGTCATCCGTTTCATTCCAGCTTCTTCGAGCTCGACATCGATTTGTGTCGCACCGGCATCAAGTGCGTTCTCGACCAGTTCCTTGACGACCGATGCTGGTCGTTCGACGACTTCTCCCGCCGCGATCCGGTTCGCTAAACTATCGGATAATTCACGAATGATTCCCACTGCATTCTCCTCACTTTCTCGCTTCGGCTTGTAGGCGGTACAGCGTATTCAATGCTTCGAGTGGCGTCATGTTGATTAAATCAAGACTCGCCATCGTCTCACGCAGCGGATCCGCTTCTGAGAACAGACTGAGTTGATCAACCGGCTCCTCCTGAACAGGAGCTTTGACAGGTGCTGCGACCGGAATAGGCTCTGCCTGCTCGAACTCGGACAAGAGGACTTGCGCCCGCTCAATCAAGCTGTCCGGTAAATCAGCTAACCGCGCGACATGGATTCCGTACGATTGGTCGGCTTTTCCGTCGCGTACTTCATGCAAGAAGACGACACGCCCATCTTGTTCAACGGCACGGACGTGAACGTTCGCTAATCGATCAATCGATTCTTCGAGCACCGTCAGTTCATGATAATGAGTCGAAAATAGCGTCTTCGCCCCAACGTGCCGGGCGATGTGTTCAACGATCGCTTGTGCGAGTGCCATCCCGTCGTACGTCGAGGTCCCGCGACCGATTTCATCTAGCAGGATCAACGACCGGTCCGTCGCACGCGTCAACGCTTCTTGTGTCTCGACCATCTCGACCATGAATGTCGACTGTCCACTGACGAGGTCATCTGCCGCCCCGATCCGCGTGAAGATTTGATCGAAGATCGGCAGTTTCGCTTGAGCAGCTGGTACGAACGAGCCGATTTGATGCAATAAGGCGATTAAGGCGAACTGTCGCATATAGGTCGATTTACCGGACATGTTCGGTCCAGTGATCAACAGCATCTCGCGTCCTTCGTTTAAGGTGATCCCATTCGCGACGTATTCACCGCGCGGTAAGACTGTTTCGATGACCGGGTGACGTCCTTGCTGAATATCAACCGTTCGTCCCGTCGTCGTGATTGGTCGGACATAGTCGTGCGTCTCGGCAATCTCAGCCAGTGCGACGAGGACGTCGAGTTCCGCGATCCGGCGACTGACCCGTTGTAAGCTTTCGATGTGTCCTTTGACTTCATCGCGCACTCCACAGAAGAGATCGTACTCGAGCGTGACACTCTTCTCTTCCGCACCAAGGATTAATGCTTCTTTTTCCTTCAGTTCCGGTGTGATGTAACGCTCGGCATTGGCAAGTGTCTGCTTCCGTTCATACCGTCCTTCCGGCAACAGCTTGGCATTGGCACGTGAGACCTCGATGTAATAACCGAAGACGCGATTGTAGCCGATCTTCAACGTCTTGATGCCGGTTGCTGCCCGTTCACTGGCTTCAAGTGTCGCAAGCCATGTCTTTCCGTCTTTTGAGGCGACGAGTAACTCGTCGAGATCTGCTGAATAACCAGCCTTAATCATTCCGCCCTCTTTCGTTGAGATCGGTGGGGCTTCGACGAAAGCACGATCGAGTAGATCGCTCAACTCATCGTGCGGATCAAGTCCGAGACTGAGTTGACCAAGACGTTCGCTCATCATCTCCTCGAGCGCTGATTGAATGCGGGGAATCAGCCGTAACGTCGACTTCAATTGAACGAGGTCGCGCGCAGACGCCGTACCGTAACCGACTTTTGCGACGAGTCGCTCGAGATCATAGACCTCTCGTAACGTATCTTTTAATTGCTGACGTTCGAAGTAGTGTTGCAACAATTCCTCGACAGCGTCGAGCCGCTCGGTGATGACACGTTCCGATAACAACGGTTTTTCAAGCCAGCGTTTCAACATCCGTCCGCCCATCGCTGTACCTGTCACGTCAAGTAAACCAAGCAACGAACCTTTTTTGTCTCCTGTCCGTGCCGAGCGGACGAGCTCAAGATTCTTGACCGTATTTGGCTCGAGTTGCATGAAGTCACTCGCTTCATAGACGACAGCGGGTTGTAGATGTGTCAACGCTCTTTTTTGTGTATCGTGCATGTAGGCATAGAGCACTGCAAAGGCTTCCGCTTGGGCTGCATCAATCGCACGATCCCCGTGCGGATGCGATTCGCGCCGAGAACTACGCGTCAGTGGAATCCGTAAGTGCGCGAGCGCCGTCTCGTGTTCCTCTGTCGTGACGATGATTTCCCGTGGCAAAATGATGCTCAGTTCTTTGACTACACCGTCGAGTGTCGCAACGCTTGTCAAGGCACTCTCACCTGTTGAGACATCACCGCGAGCAATCCCAAAGCGACCGTCCTGTTCGACGACCGCGACTAAGTACCGATTCTCTTTTTCCGTCAAGGCGGACATCAACGTTCCCGGTGTGATGACTTGGATGACTTCGCGTTTGACGAGTCCTTTCGTCAACTTCGGATCCTCGACTTGATCACAAAGCGCCACTTTATAACCACGCTCGATCAACTGTTCGATGTAGCCGTTCGCTGCGTGATGGGGCACGCCACACATCGGAATCGGATGTTCCGCGTTCTTGCCGTTTTTCGCCGTCAGCGTCAACTCCAGCTCATGGGCGACCTTTTTGGCATCCTCAAAGAATAATTCGTAAAAATCACCGAGTCGATAAAACAAAAAGGCATCCGGATAATCCGCCTTGATCGAGAAGTATTGTTTCATCATCGGAGTGTTGTGTACTGCTTCCATTCTTCCACCTCATTCGTAGAAAAAGCCGACGGATGTCCGTCGGCTTTTCGTTCATTTCGTGATTAGTAGCCGCAACCGCCGCTTTTGTTTTCTGCTTCCATGCCGCTACCTGTCTTACCAGCGAGAACATCTCCGTCCGTCGCTTCGATGATTTGATCCGTAATCCCGTTCGAGATCGTCACCGTGATGTATTGGAGAAGTCCGTTGACTTCTTCTTGTGTTTCTTGGAACTGTTGGACGACAGGCATCTCATCGAGCTCAGCGAACAATTTATCGAGCTTCGCTTCGACACGTGCGAGTGCTTCTGTTTTGCCGTAATGCTGGCAGTTGACTGCCTCTTTTTGAAGGAACTTGATTTGTTTCATCATCTTTTGGACTTTTTCATTCCCATTGATGTTGGCTTCTGCCGCTTTAAATCGTTCTACTTCCGGTGTCTCTGAAATCATTTTGGCGATTTCATTGGCTTTTTCGATGATTTGTTCATCTGTATACATCCACATTCGTCCCCTCTATCGTTAGCGAACACGTCGCTTCCCTTAGCATTCTGAACGATTCCTCGTTCTGTCGCATTCATTATACCGTTCTCACGATAGAGTGACAAGAATAGTTCCTTATTCAATCGAACGCCATAATAGATAGGCGGCGTGACTGCGGACAGGGGCAAATTCCTCTGCCAGTCGCGTCGCCTCTTCAACAGTCGGTCGGTAACCGAGTAACTGTTCGAAAGCCCGTAATATCCCGATGTCAGATGCCGGAAACAAATCTGGACGACCGTACCCGAACATCAGGACGTTTTGGACCGTCCATGGTCCGACGCCTTTCAGTGCAATCAAAGTCTCAGCGATTTCTGCGTCGTCGGCTGACGTCAATGCATCATAATCGATTGTTGCCGTCGCTACGCCAAGCAGATAATCGACTTTACGTCCTGATAGTTGCAGAGCAAGCAAGTCCTCGCGACGCGCCGTTGCTAATTGACGCGGTGTCGGCGGAAGAATGATTCCGTCCTTGACCGTTCCGAATGTTCGAAAGACACGTTCCGTCAACGTATGGGCAAATGACAGATTGATTTGTTGATGAATGATCGAGCGAATCAAGGCCGTGAACGGTGAATGATCAAGCACGAGTCGTTCGTCACCGAACTGTTCGACGATCGCGTGTAACGACGTCGCCTTGAGACGCTGCGCAGGATTCGGCTCATTGAGTCGAAAGCGTCGATTGAGTTGCGTCAGCACCGCTGTTTGCGGTCCTGAACCGTCAATCCGTAACGTGTAACCATCGATGGCTTCCATCGTCGTGATGTATGCCTGATCGTTGATGAAGATCGGAACGACGAGTCGCCCATCCTGTTCGATTTGTAACGGGTCTCCCGTCAAACGAGACACGACTCCTTTAAAATCAAATGCTTCCGACAACGTCACATCATATGTCCACCGGCTCATCCGACGAACACCTTGATCGCACCGAGAATCAAACCGATGATGAATCCACACAATGCCCCGTTGACCCGAATCCATTGCAAGTCACTGCCGACCTTATCCTCGATCATATGAATCAGTGTCTCCGTATCGAACCGGTTTAAGTTCTCGCGGACGAGTCCACCGATTTTTTGGTGATTTTGTTCAACGAAACGAACGAGTTGCTCCTTCATCCATTGATCACTGCTATCCTTGAACGTCGGATGCTGTTCCCAGTCGTCTAAAGCGCGAGAAAGCATCGGCATCGCCCGTTCCGTCCAGAAGGCATCTGACGTCAAGTAGCGTTCGAGTTCGATCAGACCAGCATCATACGCGCGTTCAATGACCGGAACGAAGTCAAACCGGTCGACCTCGCTTGCCTTCCAGGCATCGATTTTCGCTAGACGCTCTTCATCAATCGACAACTGTGCCAGATTTCGACGCAGATGATCAAGAATCGCTAAACGATTCGGGTGATGGACGTGTCGCATATCTTGAATGACCGTCAGCAAGACACCTTGAATGACCAGACTGAGTTTTTCTTCTGAATAGACTTTTTGTACGGTTCGCGCGGTCACTCGCAAGAACGTATTCTTTTCTTGATCGATCATCGCCGTATAGGCAAGGCGCCCAATCTGATCGCGGATGACAGGGTCTTCGAGCAGACGTTGCCCATAATCGAGTAACTGATCCATCAGCCACTCGTCGAGGCGACGTTCCTCGTTTAACTCCATCGCTCGGACAGCCAGCCGTTTTGACGGATACGCTTTGATCGTCTCCGTCACCCGTGTATTCGCAAACTCAAGAATCGCCTCTTTCGGTAGTTTCCGAATTAAACCAATCAACAGTTCGGTGACGGTCGCTCGAAAAGCAGGCAGAACGAGAATCGAACGTAAGATTTTGATGACACGATCTGCGAGCGTCATGTGCTGGAGTTTCGCGACGATACTCTCTTTATTGAGCAAGTCCGTCTCGAGCATATGAACGATTGATTCGATGACCCGTTCCCGATTTTTCGGCAACAGGTTCGTATGGGGAATCTTTAAGCCAAGCGGATGGCGAAACAACGCCGTGATCGCGAACCAGTCAGCAATCCCACCGACGAGTCCGGCTTCAAAACCACTCTGGAGCCAAAAGACCCACGCATTTTCTTTAAATGGCAATGAGACGATGAATCCGACCGCCATGAAAATCAACGAGACGGTCGCAAGCCGCCGTGTCGATGTTTTAGGTTGTTCAAGTGATGACACATCGTTTCCTCCTTCAACTGAGTCACTTATCTACCTTACGAACGGGACAAGGATTAGGTTTCGACACGAAAGAGCCCCAGTCATCGACTGGGACTCTCTATGTACTTAAAACGTGTATTCACCAAAACGGTCGCCATCCCATGTCGCGGTTGCCGTTGAGACAAAATAGACCAGTCCGTTGCCGAATGTATTTTCCATTAATGACACGAGTTGTTGACCATTCGTCTGCTCGACGAACGCTAATCGGACTTCCTCTTTCCCTTGATAAATCCGTTCGTAAACGCTTAAACCGCGTGCATTGAGAAACGTACGCGCCGACTCGAATTGAATCGGACCGACTTCAGGTCGTCGTTCCTGAATGAACGACTGACATTTTTGCTCGAATGTCTCCATGGTTCTTCACTCCTTCTCTCTTTCTGTTCATGGATATCATGTTCCCGACTCTTCCTCATCATAATCCTCAAATGTGAAAAAAGCGACAGATGCGTCGCTTCTTTCATCATTTTACGACGATTTCTCATAATCTGACGTTAAACTGTCGGGCAACATGAATCGCAGACGTCGTCGCCCCAATCGTCCCGGCACCCGGAAAGATCGTGTCGCCGATCGCAAAGAAGTGATCGATGCCCGTACGAAACGGAGCCGCGAACAAGAGACTTGTACTCGGACGTTGCGGATATCCCCCGACTCCACCGTCCGGACGGAACGTATAGCGTACCCACGCACCGGGTCCACCCGGATGGCGTTCGATCGCCTGTTGCACGAAGCCAGGAAACTGTTGTTCAAGAATAGCTTCGAAGATCGCCGACATCACCTCGACCTGTTCGTCGTAGCGTTTCCGGTCCGTCTTATCAAACGTACCAATCGGAACATGACATGACATCGTCAGCGTCCGCTGACCGGCTGGTGCACGTAATCGGTCGTCCGGACGGGAGAGGGAGATGAAGGCATGACCTGAAGGTAAGGACGGATCATGAACTTGCCGGAATGCTTCGTCAGACAAAATGATCGACTCCGGAATCGCCGCATAATACGTAAACGTCGCCCATTGCTGTAGCTTTTCCTGTCGCTGATACGTCCGTCGTAACGTTCGTTTCATATCCGAACTGACGACTTCCCTGATGCCTTCAAGCGGAACTGCGCAGATGACAGCATCAGCAAGCATCAAGCGTCCGCGACGATCCTCGATCAAGAAACCATCCGGCGTCTTACGAATCGACGTGACTTTTCGCCCAAGGAGACAGGTTGCCCCGCTCGCCTCGGCTGTCTCTTTCAATTGCTCGGCCAGTCGGTATAATCCACCCGGGACATAATAAGCACCCTCGTGGTAAATCGATAAGGCGACGGCTCCTAGTAAAGCAGATGCTTCCTGCCCAGTCTGCATGCTGTCGAGCAAGATCCCGTCGATCACTTGTGCGAACAGCGTATCCGCTAATCGATGTTTGCGTAACAGATGACCAATCGTCAGCGGAAAATACGGTAAGAGGACGACACTTTTCGTGTGACGGACTAACCGCCGGACGTCGGCTAAATCTTGAAGTGGCAATGCCGGCAGTTCTGCCATCAGTGGACGAATCGCCTCATGAATCTGCTCGATTTCAGCAAAGAATGCCCGAATCGACGATGCTTGCTCCGGAAAATGTGACGTCAATTCGGTTAGAAAGACATCGCGATTTTGATAATAATGAATCAATCGTCCTTCGATGCGAATCGTCATGACGACGTCGAGTGGCTTGACCTGGTGCGTCACTCCGAGATGATCGAGCACACGGGCATGAATGCCACCCGGTTCAAATCCCATCCCAAGGGTCGCTCCAACTGGATACGTCAAGTCCCGGCGCGTGAACTTCCCGGCTGATCCTCCCCATTCACGACTTCCCTCAAGTACCGTGACGGCATGTCCTTCTTGTGCAATCAATGCCGCAGCCGTTAGACCGGCAATTCCTCCGCCGACGATGACGACCTGTTTCATGATGGTTCCTCCTCCGTGACTCGATTTTCTTTAAACAGGAAATTGCGGATTTCGCGGAAGACCGGCTCCCGGCGATGAATCGTGAAGTGATCATACTTATAGGATTTCGTCTGAATGTTATCCGTGTAGTTCTCGAGTGCAAACGAACTATTTAACGAAATCAGATTGAAGTCGCCTCCTTTGGCACCAAACGAATAGACGAGCACGTCGCGTGGCCACGTCTCAAGCCGTTGGGTCAGATTGTTCATTGCTGGAGAACCTTTCGCAAGATCACGTATGGCAGGACTGTTCGTATTCGTGCCGAGTGGCGCAAGTGTCAAGCCGAGCTTCGCGTAATCCGAACCGGCGATCGGTGAGTCGAGCGTCACGACTTTTCGGACGTGATACGGCATCTCCTCTTGGACCGTGTAGGCGACGACATCGACACCACCCATGCTGTGCCCAACGAGCTGAATATCGGCAAAGGTCGCTTTTTGTTTCGCATCGTAAGCTGCAATCGCCGCATTCAACCACTTTTGCTGATCGACAAGGCTTGCCTCATCATCTGCGAAGACGATTCGGACAAGTGGGTAGCCGGTCGATGATGGTTTGACGCTACAGGTCGCTTTCCCGGAACGGGTCACGTCACATCGACCGCCATCATCGGCGACTTTTTTATTCGTGAAGTTTTGAATCATCGGCACGAACGTCCGCTCCGTCCCGAATAACCCATGGACGAGGAACGTCGGCACGATTTCACTCTTTCCTTGTGTGACGATCTGACGCGTTGGTGGCGGCGCACTTGACGTATCCTCCGCGAACACCCACCACGCGCCTCCCCCGACGATCAAACAGACGAGGAGCGAGATGCTGATCGTCTTCAACTGTTGCCGGCGCAAACGACGGACACGGTGAAAGACCCAGTAGAGGAATAATCCGACACCGATTAATAACACGATACCGGTAATGATCCAACCTGTCGGATTCGGTACATACGCAATCAACTGTAGCTGGTTGGCTTTCGTTCCGTATAATTTCCATGACACATCATGATAATTCGACCAGTCGATCTTTTCTCCATTTTGGAGACCGATCACTTTCGGACCGTGGAGCTTGATCTCGATATCGGCTTGACGGATATACCGGTCGGCGAGTTTCTTGACCTGTCCAGTCGGTTGATAGCCTTTGATATTCAAACGATCGATACTGAGATCGATGTTCGTATCCAGTCGATACGTATCAAACCAAAAACCGTCCGATTTTTTCATGTCGAACTTCGTATCAGGTGGAATGAGAATCCCTCCGATACCTGTCTTCCATTCGTCCTTGATCGACGTCATGTCCTTGAAGTTCGCGAATGTCTTCTGCATCCGGATTCCTTCATAGTCATCCTTCGTCTTAAATGTTTTCGCCGCATAACCGTTCTTTTCTGCCTGCTTAACATAACTATTCCAATTCGGATTTAGGTTCAGTAAACGCGCTACCGGGTGTTCCTTTGCGGCATATGTCGTCTTTAAGGTAACACTCTGATCGGTATGAATCGTCGCATCATATTGGATGCGAATACAACCCCCAAGGAGCAGCGTCAGCATCAAAAATGAGAGCAAAATCCCTTTCTTTTTCGTACTCATCAGGTCACATCCTTTCCTCATCTGTTATTCCCTATCTCGCAAAAGTAAAAACGGTCGACGTTGATTCTTTCGTCATGACGCACTTCAGGCAGTGGGTCATCGACCCACTGCCTGAAAGTATGCGGACCTGGTTCGTCCGTGACCAGCATCAACCGATCAAGTTTAATTCACGACCGACTTTTTCGAAAGCTGCAAGCGCCGTCGTTAAATCTTCACGCGTATGTTCCGCCGTCACGATCGTCCGGACACGTGCTTTGCCTTTTGCGACCGTCGGGAAGGCGATGCCTTGAGCAAAGACACCTTCTTGACGTAAGCGGTCCGACAACTCGTGGCAACGTGCTTCATCCCCGACGATGACCGGTGTGATCGGCGTCGTCGATGTTCCGATGTCGAATCCAAGATCACGGAGTCCTTGTTTAAAGAATTCCGTGTTTTCCCATAGACGATCGAAGAGTTCCGTCTCTTCCTCCATGACACGGAGCGCTTCCCGGTTCGCTTCGACGACTGCTGGTGGATGTGATGTCGAGAACAAGAACGGACGTCCTTTATGGATCAGATAATCCTTGACGTGCTGTTCACACGCGACGTATCCACCGAGGACACCGATGGCTTTTGAGAGCGTACCGACCTGCAGGGCAACACGTCCGTCAAGACCGAAGTGATTGACCGTACCGCGTCCCGCTTTCCCAAGCACACCTGACGCATGGGCATCATCGACCATGACGAGTGCGTCATAACGCTCGGCTAATTCAACGATCTCTGGAAGTGGTGCAATGTTTCCGTCCATCGAGAAGACACCATCCGTGACGATGAGGCGCGTCCGCGCGTCTTGTGTTTCTTGTAAGGCCGCTTCAAGATCCGCCAAGTCGACATGTTTATAGATGCGGCGTTTCGCTTTCGTCAGACGAATCCCATCGATGATCGAAGCGTGGTTCAACTCATCCGAGATGACGACGTCTTCCGGACCGAGCAGTGCCGATAAGACACCGAGATTCGTTGCGAATCCAGACTGGAAGACAAGTGCTGCTTCCGTGTGCTTGAATGTCGCGAGTTCCCGTTCGAATGCTTGGTGCATCTCGAGTGTTCCGGCAATCGTCCGAACGGATCCTGTTCCAGCACCGAACGTGCGCGCTGCTTCCGCTGCTTGTTCAGCGAGACGCGGATGTGCGGCGAGTCCAAGGTAGTTGTTTGACGACAGTTGAATCAGTTCCTTCCCGTCAATCGTCACGCGGTTATGTTGCGCGCTCTCAAGTGCTACGAGGTTGCGGAACGTGCCCGCCTGTTTCATCTCTTCTAGTTCTGTCCGTAAGTGTTCAAATCCCATTAATTCGTCCCCCTTGGTTGTAATACGACTTTCCCGCATTTCCCTTGACGCATCAATTCAAATCCTTCTTCGAACCGCTCGAGCGGCAACGTGTGTGTGATTAATGGTCGGACATCGACTTTTTCGCTCGATAAGAAAGCAGAAACCTGGCTCCATGTCTCATACATCTTCCGACCGGTGATCCCTTGGACCCGGACACCTTTGAAGACGACGTGGTTCGTCAAATCGATTTCAACCGGTTTGACCGGCAGACTGAGGATGTTGACGTCTCCACCTGCTGTCACCATCTCGAAGGCTTGACGAATCGCAACCGGATGACCACTCATCTCACAGACGACATCAATTCCATCTCCGTCCGTCATGCGCTCGATCCGCTCTAACACATCGTCATGACGTGAATCGATGACGACATCCGCCCCCATCGTCCGCGCGAGTTCAAGACGATACGGATTGACGTCGATCGCAACGACTTCCGCCGCACCAGCTGCTTTAGCGACGGAGACCGCCATCAGACCAATCGGACCACAACCGACGATTGCGACCGTTTTCGCACTGACATCGCTCGCGAGAACCGTATGGACGGCATTGCCCATCGGCTCTTGGATCGAGGCGATCCCTGCTGGCATATCTTCCGGGTTGACCCAAAGGTTTTCTTCCGGCATGACGACGTATTCTGCAAAACATCCTTGTGTATCGACACCGATGATCTTCGTGTTCTTACAGATGTGATATTGTCCACGAAGACATTGTTTACATTGATGACAGACGATATGCGTCTCCGCCGAGACACGATCACCGAGCTTCAAGCGTTTCGTGCCTTCTCCGAGCTCGACGACTTCGCCTGAGAACTCGTGACCGAAGACATACGGCGGATTGACACGCGAGGCTGCCCACGCGTCCCACTCATAGATATGCACGTCCGTCCCACAGATCGATGTTGCCTCGACTCGAATCAAGACTTCTCCACGACTCGGTACGGGTACTGGTACTTCTTTCAGTGCCGCACCGAACCCGCGCTCTTCTTTGACGAGTGCACGCATCGTTTTTGTCGTTGTCGTCTCTTCTACCGTCGTTACTAATTTCGTCATCTTTCCCCGACTCCTTCGCGGAAGCTCACGTTTTTTATATGTGGCGAACTTCCAAATGTTTAGCATCCCCAAAAAACCAAACACATCTTTCCTCTATCTTACATGAATTCTGCTGCCAGTTTACCGAATGTTTCTTCGTTCAGCTCAAGATCCGCATACGCAAGACCCGATTCTTGATACCCATCGATTTGTGACTGGTAATCAGGACGTGTTTCATCCTGATAGATCAATCCCATGACGAGTCCGTCGTGAGCATGAACGGTCTGTTTCGCAAGATCCAAGTTCGACGGATCATATCCTTCGATGTCGGACAGCTTCGTCAAGTTCTGTTTGAACCAATCGTACGTATTGACCTTGTTGAACGTGACACATGGACTGAAGACGTTGATGAAGGCAAATCCTTTATGTGCCGTCGCTTGCTCGATCAGTTGCGTCAAGCCCTTCAAATCGTTCGAGAAGCTTTGGGCAACGAACGTCGCACCAGCCGTCAAGGCGAGTTCAACCGGTGAAACACTCTTTTCGATCGACCCTTTTGGCGTCGATTTCGTCTTGAATCCAGGTGCAGAAGTAGGTGACGTCTGTCCTTTCGTCAAGCCGTAAATCTGATTGTCCATGACGATATACGTCATGTCGACATTGCGCTTGAATGCATGAATCGTATGTCCCATGCCGATTGCAAATCCATCACCGTCGCCACCAGACGCGATGACCGTCAATTCGCGGTTCGCCATCTTGACACCTTGGGCGATCGGAAGGGACCGTCCATGAACACCGTGGAAGCCATACGTATTGATATAACCGGAAATCCGACCAGAACAGCCGATCCCGGAAATCAATGCCAACTCTTCTGGTTCGAGACCGACGTTCGCGACAGCACGCTGAATCGCTGCTTGAATCGAGAAGTCTCCACACCCTGGACACCAGTTTGGTTTGACATCGTTTCTAAAATCTTTAAAGGTTGCCATGATATACCCCTCCTACGACCTGCTCGACCACCTCTGCTGGGTAGAACGGGTCGCCATTGAATTTCAGGATATGCTCGATCTTCGATGCATGTCCACAGTTCATCTGGATCAGCTTCGCCAGTTGTCCCGTTGCGTTGTACTCGACGACGATGACTCGTTTTGCCCGCTCTAAGTGTGGCGTGACAAGCTCACTAGGGAACGGATGGACTTGACGGATATGCAAGTGATCAACCTTGATTCCTTGTGCTTCGAGTCGTGGCATGATCTCTTCGATTGTTCCACGTGTCGAGTTGAAACCGACGAATAAGATATCCGGTTCTGCATGATGCTCCGTTACGAGAACGGCATCCTGTAAGCGGAACGTGTTCAGCTTACGGAGTCGCTTCGTCATCTGATCGACTCGGTTCTTCGTCGCTTCCGACGGACGCCCTTCCTCATTGTGCTCAACACCCGTTACGTGATGAATCCCGTGCTTGACGCCTGGAATGACACGTGGGCTGATCCCATCTTCCGTCACTTCGTAGCGTTTGAAGTACGCTTTTCCTTCAAGTTCCGGTAAGTCTTCCTGGATCAACTTCCCGCGTCGGATCTCAACGCGTGACATATCCGGTGGTTCGACCGATTGTTTTCCAAGAGACAGCATCAAATCCGTCAATAGAATGACAGGACACTGGTATTCCTCTGCGATGTTGAATGCCTCTGCTGCATCGTAGAACGCTTCCTCGACCGTTGACGGTGCCAAAACGACCTTCGGAATTTCACCATGCGTGCTGTAGATCATCGCCATCAAGTCAGACTGTTCCTGTTTCGTCGGTAGACCGGTTGACGGACCACCTCGTTGTGTATCGACGATGACGAGCGGTGTTTCCGTCATCCCGGATAACCCGATCGCTTCCGCCATCAATGACAATCCTGGACCAGCAGATGCTGTCAAAGCACGGACACCTGCGTAGTTCGCCCCGATCGCCATCGTGACTGCCGCCAATTCGTCTTCCGTCTGGACGACCGTTCCGCCGAACTGCGGCAGTTTCTTGATTAAGTATTCCATGATCTCAGATGATGGTGTGATCGGGTAAGCTGCCATCAGACGCGCTCCACCGGCGATCGCACCAAGGGCGATCGCATCGTTTCCGATCATGAACATCCGTTGTTTTCCGTCAGCCGGTTCCAAGACGAACCGTTCGCCCTCTCCTGCAAGTGCTTCGAACGCTGCTGCGCCTTCACGGATTGCCGCTAAGTTTTTCTCGACCATGTCTGGACCTTTTCGGCCGAAAATCTGTTCGACGACGGCTTGGAAACGCTCCGGTGCAATGCCGAGAATCGCGCTCGATGCACCGATCGCGACCATGTTCTTCATCAAAGCCGTACCGAGATCAGCTGCAATCTCCGTAAATGGAATCGCATACAAGGAAGCGCGTGCTTCGTCCGGATTCGTCGGATTGAATTTCGCATCCGCGATGATGATGGCACCTTGACGCAATTCATGGAAGTTAACATCGATCGTCTCTTGATCGAATGCGACTAAAATATCGAGATCATCGGAAATCGTCCGGACTTCCTGTGTCGCGACACGAATCTTATTGTTCGTATGTCCTCCCTTGATACGTGACGAAAAGTGACGGTAACCATACAGGTAATAGCCGAGTCGATTCAAGGCAATCGCAAAGATTTCGCCTGTTGATTCGATCCCTTCTCCCTGCTGACCGCCAACTTTCCATGATAACTGATTATACATCGACGTTCGCTCCTTCTCTGTCCCCTGAAATGATAGTTCTCTCTATCCTCCCTCATGATACCGATTTACCGGAAGTAGTACAATGCTCCCTCGGTGGAAAGGTGAGAAAATTTCGCGGACGCAGCAAAAAGACCATCTACTCCAGTCGAGTAAATGGTCTACTTGCAAATAGGACCTATGTCCAATTCGTCATCGTGGTTCGATGATGAGTTTGATGGCGGTTCTCTCTTCCCCATCAATCAAAATGTCTGTGAAGGCTGGGATACAAATCAAGTCGATGCCAGAAGGCGCCACGAATCCGCGTGCGATGGCGACGGCTTTGACAGACTGATTGAGCGCTCCCGCACCAATGGCCTGAATCTCGACGGAACCTCTCTCTCGAATGACACCCGCGAGTGCACCTGCTACCGCGTTTGGATTCGACTTAGCTGATACTTTCAGGACGTCCATGCGTGTACCTCCCCATCCAGAAATGGCAATCAGTCGAAGAATACTGACTGATCCGTCAGATGAATCCGTTCAATCTTCGTTGCTTTTTTGGTTGTGTCATCGATATGAATCAAGACTCCATTAAGTTGTTCCCGTCCTTCGGCAACTTCAAACCGTGTTGGGAGCTGTGTCTTGAATTTTCGTAGGACATCTTCCTGGCGCATTCCGAGCACGCCGTTCAGCGGACCTGTCATCCCGACATCCGTGATGTAAGCCGTTCCTCCGTCAAGGACACGCTCATCTGCTGTCTGGACGTGCGTATGTGTGCCGACGACAGCTTGTACTCGACCATCGAGGTGATAGCCCATCGCAATTTTCTCACTCGTTGCTTCCGCATGGACATCAACGAAGATCGCATCGACTTTTCCTTCGACTTCCGCAATTAATGCATCGACGGTACGAAACGGGTCACCGAGCGGTGGTAAGAAGACTGTTCCTTGGACGTTGATGACGGCAATCTTTTTATTACCTGCTTTGACGATCATCATCCCACGACCTGGCGTACCTTCTGGATAGTTTGCCGGACGGACGATTCGATCCGCGTCGTCGATCCAGTCAAAGATGTCGCGGTTATCAAACGTGTGGTTCCCCATCGTGATCCCGTGGAATCCGAGTTCAAGGAATTGATGATAGATCGACTTCGTGATGCCGCGTCCGTGTGCTGCGTTTTCGCCGTTGACGAGCATGACGTTCGGGTTGTACTTCGCTTTCAAGCGTGCTGTGAATTGTTGTAGGATATGTCGACCGGGTGCACCGACGACGTCTCCGATGAATAAAATCTTCATTGCTGTTCCTCCGTTCATTAAAAAAAGTGGCGGTCGCCCGCCACTCCACTTATTTCGCGTATTCGACTGCTCGTGTTTCCCGAATGACCGTGACCTTGATGTGTCCCGGATAATCGAGTTCTTCTTCGATTTTTTTCCGGATGTCACTCGCCATCTTGTGAGCCAGTACGTCATCGACGACGTCAGGTCGAACGATGATACGGACTTCACGACCCGCTTGGATCGCAAATGATTTTTCGACACCGTCGAACGATTCCGAGATTTCCTCGAGGCGTTCGAGACGGCGGATATAACTTTCGAGTGTCTCTTGACGTGCACCTGGGCGAGCAGCAGATAATGCATCCGCAGCTGCGACCAAGACGGAAATGACAGATGTCGCTTCCGTATCCCCGTGGTGGGATGCGATCGCGTTGATGACGGTTGGATGCTCTTTGTACTTCGTACCGAGCTCGACACCAATCTCAACGTGACTGCCTTCGACTTCGTGGTCGATCGCTTTCCCGATATCATGCAGAAGACCCGCACGCTTCGCAAGCGTGACATCTTCTCCAAGTTCAGCTGCCATCATACCTGCAAGGTGGGCAACCTCAAGTGAGTGATACAGGACGTTCTGTCCGTAACTCGTACGGTACTTCAAGCGACCGAGAATTTTGACAAGGTCCGGATGAATGCCGTGGATCCCGACATCATACGTCGCTTCTTCCCCGATTTCTCGAATCCGCTCGTCGACTTCACGACGGGATTTGTCGACCATCTCTTCAATACGGGCCGGGTGAATCCGACCATCCTGAACCAATTTCTCGAGCGCCATTTTAGCGACTTCGCGACGAATTGGGTCAAAACCAGACAAAATGACGGCTTCCGGCGTATCATCGATAATCAAGTCGATCCCAGTCAAGGTCTCGAGCGTACGGATGTTGCGGCCTTCCCGTCCGATGATCCGACCTTTCATCTCATCGTTCGGTAAGTTGACGACCGATACAGTCGTCTCTGCGATATGTTCAGCGGCGAACCGTTGAATCGCAAGTGACAAGATGTTACGTGCTTTCTTGTCGGCTTCTTCTTTTGCTTTTTGTTCGATTTCTTTTTGAAGAATGGCTGCGTCATGTAAAGCAGCCTGTTTCGTCTCATCCATGATGATCGTTCTTGCCTCGTCTTGCGATAAATTCGCGACGCGGACAAGCTCTTGACGTCCCTGTTCATACAGGTCCTCTACTTTGCGCTCTAGTTCTTCAGCTTGATGCTTCCGTTTCGCGATCTCTGCATCACGTGTATTGATTTGATCTTCCTTACGGTCGATAGCGTCAACACGGCGATCGAGTGTCTCTTCTTTCTGGAGCAACCGGGCTTCTTGTTTCGCTAGCTCTTGGCGACGTTCACGCAATTCTTTTTCCACTTCGTTACGAAGTTTGAATGCTTCATCTTTCGCTTCGAGTACTGCTTCTTTTTTCGTTGCCTCAGCTGATTCACGCGCACGTTCGACGATTTTGTTCGCTTCCGTTTCTGCGCCTTGAATTTTCGCTTCTGCAATCGATTTCCGCAAGAAGTAGCCTACGATGAATGCGATCAGCAAAGTGAGGAGAAGTATGACAATCCAAGTCAGTGTACTCATGGGTTCACCTCCCCTTTGCAAGGTGTTTCTTAGTTCATTTCGGTATTTCATCGAAGCTGTCTAAAAAACGTACATCTATATTGTAAGGATAGCACTCGTTCATTGTCAACGAACGGACGGGAAAGAATTCCACTGTTTTCCTCTTTTACACTAAAAAAAGAGAGGATTCGCATGCGAATCCTCTCTAAAACGATTTATTCAGCAAATAGATCTTCTGGTTGTTCTGCTTCAAAATCAACTGGCTCTTCGCGATCGACGAGACCGTGGTGTTCACGAATCAAACGTTCGACCTCTGCTGCGACTTCCGGATGCTCGACCATGTATTGCTTCGCGTTCTCACGTCCTTGACCGAGACGCTCTGAGTTGTACGAGTACCATGCACCACTTTTTTGAACGATATCGAGGTCTGTTCCGATGTCGATCAACTCACCGACTTTCGAAATCCCGAGACCATACATGATGTCGACTTCCGCTTGTTTGAACGGAGGCGCGATCTTGTTTTTGACGACCTTAATCTTCGTTTTGTTACCGACGACGTCCGTACCGTTTTTCAACGCTTCCGCACGACGCACTTCTAAACGAACAGACGAGTAGAATTTGAGTGCGCGACCACCTGGAGTTGTTTCCGGGTTACCGAACATGACACCGATTTTTTCACGGATTTGGTTAATGAAGATGACGATCGTCTTCGATTTATTCGTTGCACCAGACAGTTTACGAAGCGCTTGGCTCATCAAACGTGCTTGAAGACCGACGTGTGAGTCACCCATCTCGCCTTCGATCTCTGCTTTTGGTACGAGTGCCGCAACGGAGTCGACGACAAGAATATCGACCGCACCAGAACGAACGAGTGCTTCCGCGATTTCAAGTGCTTGTTCCCCAGTGTCCGGTTGTGACAAGAGGAGCTCATCGATGTTGACACCGAGTTTGTTTGCATATGCTGGATCAAGCGCGTGCTCCGCATCGATGAACGCTGCTTGTCCGCCTTGTTTTTGAACTTCTGCGATTGCATGAAGCGCAACCGTTGTTTTACCTGACGATTCAGGTCCGTATACTTCGATGACCCGTCCACGTGGGTATCCACCTGCACCTAGGGCAATATCTAATGTAATCGATCCAGAAGAGATTACTGATACCTTCTGATCCGCATTTTCTCCGAGTTTCATGATAGAACCTTTACCGAACTGTTTCTCTATCTGGCGTAGCGCCATCTCAAGTGCTGCTTTACGATCACTCACGTAGCAGGCCTCCTTTTAATTATCTTACTGAGATTATTGTACTTCTTTTGAGACCGAATGACAAGCATTTTACGAACATTTATTCGTATACTTGCACTTTGATCATTTTTCTCACTCTGGTGCTTTTTCGAGATGTTTCAGTAGAAGGAAATAGGTATCCTTGACGGCGCGCAGTCGAATCATGCCTCTATCGAACGAAGGATATTGCCATTCGACGATCCGTGTTCCATGTGCGTCTGCAACAGCACAATAGACCGTTCCGACCGCTTTTCCGCTGTTGCTCGTCGGACCTGCTTCTCCCGTCAAGGCGACGGCGATATCGGATTGATACAGTTCCCGTGCCCCTTCAGCCATCGCGATCGCGACCTCTTTACTGACAGCAGTATGCTCTTGTAATAAATCCTCTGGTACCGATAACACGGCTTGTTTCGCTGCATCATCATAGACGACGGCGCTCCCGCGCAACACTTGACTCGCACCGCTGACATCAACGAGACCACTCGCGACGGCTCCTCCCGTCAGTGATTCGGCAAGTGAAAGTGTCAATCCTGCTTCTTGATACCGTTTTAGAACGACTTCCGGCAGACTCGTCTCCCCATATCCATAAAAGTACATGCCGACTTCAGCAAGGACGTGTTGTTCGAGTTCATCGAGCATACGATCGGCTTCCTGTTGATCGAGTGCTTTAGCCGTCAGACGCAACCGGACTTCAGCGAGCTCCGCATACGGTGCGACCGATGGATTGGTCGCTTCCTTGATCAACGTTTCTAGACGGTCGTTTAAAGCCGATTCCCCGATTCCGAAGAATCGTAACGTCCGAGAACGAATCGTTTCTTGACCGAATAGATGACTGAAGTGATCTTTGAGGATTTGCTTCATCTCGCGTGGCACACCGGGTAAGACGATATATTGGTGATGCTCGGTCTGGACCGACATACCGGGAGCAAGCCCTGCATCGTTGCGTAAAACCGTTGCACCATCGATGATGAGAGCTTGTTTTCGTTCGTTAATCGTCATCTCCCGTTGACGTGTCTTTAAAAATCCTTCGATTCGCTCGTACGCCGCTTGATCGAGGACGAGATCACGCCCGAGAAGATCAGCGAGCACCTCTTTCGTCAAATCATCTTCCGTTGGTCCAAGACCTCCTGTGATGACGAGGAGATCTGCCCGCTGTTGTGCCTGACGGAATGTTTCTTGCATCCGTTCGCGATTGTCACCGACGACTGTGTGATAATGAACGTCAATTCCGGCACTCGCTAACCATTCGGAAAGGTACTGTGCATTCGTGTTCGCGATTTCCCCAAGGAGGAGCTCGCTTCCGACTGCGATGATTTCTGCTTTCATGTTGATTCCTCACCTTCTTGAAGTATAAGAAAAGACTGTTCGGTATGACGAACAGTCTAAATTGATCCATCTTACATGGATTTCGTAATTAACTTAATGTTTTTCGAGAAATATTCGACGCCTGAGTAGATCGTCAAGATCAAAGCAAGCCACATCGTAATATCTGCGAACGGAATGTTCCACATCGCAAAGATGATATCGTGCAACAAATATGCCGTGATCGATGTCAGCTGGACCCATGTCTTAGCTTTGCCAGAGTTTCCGGCAGCAAGGACGATCCCTTCGTCAGATGCGACGAGACGAAGACCCGTGACTGCGAACTCTCGACAGAGAATGATGACGACGATCCACGCTGCGACGAATCCAAGTTCCACCAAGTAGACGAGAGCAGCTGCAACTAACATCTTGTCGGCAAGTGGATCCATGAATTTTCCAAAGTTCGTCACTAATTTTTGTTTGCGAGCGATATAACCATCGAGCCAGTCCGTCAGTGAAGCAACAAGGAAGATGATAGCTGCAACAAAGTGTGAGACGGGAAGCTCGGCTCCCAGTACATCCCACTGTCCCCAGTTCGGATCAATCGCAAGTACGATGACGAACACGGGAATTAATAAAACGCGTAATACTGTCAATTGATTCGGTAAGTTCATGTAACGCCCTCCTCCTTCATTTCGTATGTAAATGACATGCCATCTAAAAGAAGGCACGCCGAGTTACGGCGTGGCTACTTTCTTTAGATAGATGTTTTGGACGAGAAGCGAACGGTTCAGTTTCAGTTCTTGGTCATTGACGACGATTTTATCAATCCCTTTAATCGAACCGATCCGGATCCGGATCAAGTCCGTCTTCGCGTCCTTCACGACGATCGGATTCGGATCCGATGCGTTGATGTGGTCTGGCGCGAGTGCTTCTCCTTCAAGTGATGTATCACGTACACCAACGAATGGCGACGGAGAGGCATCTTTCTTGATTTGAATCGAGACACTCATCGTATCTTTCGTTGCGACTTCATACGTGACATCTTGACCAGATGTCGACTTCGCAGCAAGTACCTCTTTTTTAGGTTCTTCTTTTGTTTCTTCCTGTTTTGCCGGTTCTTCTTTCGGCTCTTCTTCCGTCTTCGCAGGCGCATCCGTCTCTTTACTTGGCGCGTCCCCTTGATCGATCGTGACATCATTTTGCTTCGGTGCGGACGTCTTCGCCTCTTCGTTACCGTCGAGGAACGTCTGCAGACCATAATACAAGGCAGCGCCGATCGCAAAGATTAGAACGATGATGATGATGTTCGGAATCCAACGCTTCGCAACGCTCTTCTTCGGAGCACTTGATTTCGAATACGTCGCGCGTCGTGACAATTCGACGACCGGTTGTGCTTCCGGTTCCGGAAGATCACGTTTATAGGTCGTAAAGACTTCATCGACGTCAAGACCGAGTGCTTCCGCATATGTCTTGATGAAGGCCCGAGCGTAAAAAGCACCCGGCAATTGATCATAATTACCTTCTTCGATCGCGACGATGTAACGCTTTTGAATCTTCGTCGTCGTTTGAATTTGTTCGAGAGAGACACCAAGTGCCTCCCGTTGTTCTTTTAAGTAGGTTCCGAGCTCGGTCATCGGTAACACACCTTCCATTTTTCATACTTATTCAAAGTTGAACCAATCATTTCCACCATGGGAACGAGGCAGTTCAGTCACAATGATTTCTTCAGTCGTGTTGCGTAATTCAATGATGTAATCAAAATCATCCCACGTATACTCGCTGGATTTGACGAACGCATCCGGATGTTCGACGATTTTTGTCGCCGGTAGACGCATGACTTCACGCAGGATTTGCCAGTGTCGTTCATCGAAATTTCGTTGTGACACTAACGCATCGATGATGTAGACATAATCACCCGTCCGCTCGTCATCGAACAACGATGTTCGAACCGTCTGTTTAATCAACGTCGACGATAGGAACAGCCATTTCTTATTCGCACTGACGCTCGCTGCGACGATTGACTCCGTCTTGCCGACGCGTGGCATGCCGCGGACACCAATCAACAAGTGGCCATCCTGTTTACATAGCTCTGCCATGAAATCGACGAGAATCCCTAAGTCTTCCCGGACGAAGCGGAACGTCTTTCGTTCATCACTGCTTTGATCAATATAGCGCCCGTGACGAATCGCAATTCGGTCACGTAGTTTTGGTTTTCGTAGTTTGATGACCTCTATGGTTGACATCGTCTTGAGAATAGCGGCGAGTCGTGGAATTTGATCCGGTTGTTTCGTTTGGAGCAACATACCGCGTCGTTGATGATCGACACCATTGATCGTCACGATCGAAATATGTAACATTCCCATCAACGAAGCAATGTCCCCGAGTATACCGGGACGGTTGACCTTTAATTCATATTCGAGATACCATTGCTCGAACTCACTCACGCGCCCATCCTCCTCTATCAATACGATTATCCATTCCTCATGTTAAATGATTTTTTGAAAAATGAAAAGCATTCCTGAACTGAAATTCCATCGCCTACATCCATGCGCCATCTATTTTAAGGATGGCTCCCGACACATAACTTGATTCGGGTTGCACTAAGTAACGGATGGCAGAAGCCACTTCCTCTGCTTTTCCGAATCGACCGGCAGGGATTTCAGCGATCGCTTGTTCCTTTTCATCTCCCGAGAAAATCGCGTTCATCGGCGTATCGATCCACCCCGGCGTAATCGCGTTGATGCGTCCGTGCATCGGTCCAAGTTCCTTGCTGTATGCCTTGACGAATCCGAGCTGTGCCGCCTTGCACGTCGAATAGACGACCTCACCCGCGACACCTTGTTCCCCTAATACACTACTGATGACGACGATCGCAAGCTTCGACGTAAACGGTTTCGTCCGTGTTACGGTTTGGCTGATGCGCATCAACGCCTCGACATGGATTTTCCAAAGTTCGTGCATTGATGTTGCCGATTGATCGAGCAACAGACCACTATAACTCGTTCCGGCACAATGGACGAAGGCATCGACGACAGGTAATGCCGCACAGAATGCCTGCAAGTCCTCCTCGTCTGCTAAGTTCGCAGTCAGGATGTGGTGCTCGCCTTGCCACTCCTCTATCATCCGTTCTAAAACCGCTTGCTGTCGATACGTCTGAAGCACCAATTCATGTCCGGCGGCAGCGAGTTGTTTTGCTGCCGCAAGACCAATGGCGCCACTCGCACCGGTGATGAGGATTCGCATCACGCGTACGGTTTGACGATTGAGATCGCCCGGTTTTCAATGGCGAACAACTCGTCGAAGCGGGCTTCAATCTCTTCTTTCGTAATCGAAGCAATCAACGTTGGAAGCGTGAACAGATTCGTACCGGCAAGTGCGTGACGCGAGAACTGATTCGCGATGAATTCCGGTGAATTCAAGGCACGGAGGAACTTCCCTTGCATCATGTTCCGCTTGCGTGTGACTTCGTCTTCCGTAAAGTCAGGACGCGTTTGCAGGAGCGTCTCATACGCTTGGATGAACTTGTCTGGATCTTCTGTCTCCATTCCAAACGTCGCAAAGGCGAACTCTTCCTCACTCGAGTAATCAAAGCTGAACGTATCGTCAATCAGACCGTCTTCATACAGTTCCAAATACGTCGATGATGTCTGATCGAACAAGAGATGTAACAGCAGTTCACTCGTTAACTCACGGCGGACTTGTGCCTCACCGCGAAGCGATTCGTCCTTGTAACCGATCAATACCTTAGGTGTCTTAACGTCGAGCTCGAGTTCAAAGCGTGGACGATGTACGCCATGCGGCTCTTGACCGTAATCTCGTTCGATTGCCGGGCGATCCGTATAGTCCTTCTTCGCCTGGTTCGCCTTGATCAATGCCAGTGTCTCTTCCGGGTCGATGTTTCCGACGACGAACAACACCATGTTCGATGGATGATAGAACGTACGGTAGCACGTGTACAAATCATCGGCTGTGATTTGATTGATCGATTCCGGTGTTCCCGCGATATCGATCCGGACTGGATGCGATGCATACATCGATTCGATCAGACCGAAGAACAGACGCCATCCCGGATTATCTTGGTACATCTGGATTTCTTGCGTGATGATCCCCTTCTCTTTTTCAACACTCTCCGGCGTGAAGTAGGGATCTTGTACGAAATCGATCAATGTCTCAAGGTTTTGTTCGATCAGCGACGTCGCTGAGAACAAGTACGCTGTCCGCGAGAACGAGGTAAAGGCATTCGCAGAGGCACCGAGACGACCAAACTCTTGGAAGACGTCCCCTTTTTCGGATTCGAACATCTTATGCTCGAGGAAATGGGCGATGCCGTCCGGTACCGTGATCCATTCCTCCCCTTTTTTGAATCGTTGATCAATCGAACCATAACGTGTCGTAAACGTCGCATACGTCTTTTCGTATCCTTTTTTTTGCAACAAATAGACGGATAAGCCGTTATCGAGCTGCTCGTGGTATACCGTTTCGTCTGTATCGTGATAAGTCAGTTGTTCCATCATGCTTCACCTCGCAATAGATATACGGCATCAAGATCGATTGCCGCTGCTAATCGAACGACGTCTTCACGTGTCGCCGTTTCAATGATATGAATCTCATCCTCCAGTGTCAGTCCACGCATCTTCGAACCATTCAACCAACCAATCAATTGACCTGGCTGATCAAGGATTTGACGGCGCGCATTGATCAACATCGCCTTCGTCTGTGTCAATTCTTCATCCGTGAACTGTCCTGCTTTTAAATCAACGAGTTGTTCCAAGATGATTTTCTCAGCACGTTCCGCTTCTTTCGTGTCGACCCCTGCATAAACATAGAGTGCACTGTTCAATGCCGCGTATCGTGAAGCCGCATAATACGCGAGACTCTCTTTTTCACGGACATTCATGAACAGTTTTGAATGCGGGAAGCCACCGAACAGACCATTGACGATTTGCATCCGAATCGAGTCAGCAGATGTCGGATCGACCGCTACCCGGTAACCAAGGTGCAATTTACCTTGTTTGATCGGTTGCGTTTCACTCGACCGTTTCACGCCATTGACTGCTTTTTGTGCCGGAATGTAATGACTGATTTTTTCAGAATGCGATGGCAAGAATGATAGAGCGTCTTCCATCTCCTCCTTCGTTACATGTCCGACGACGAAGACATCAATCCGGTCGTCTTCAATCATCGAACGGTATGTATCACGCAAGGATGACGGGGTGATCTGTTCGAGTTCTTCGAGTGTTCCAAGCGATGGCAACGCGACGGCTTCACCTGGTGCCATCAATTCGAGAAGACGTTGCTGTGCGTAGCGCATTTTATCGTCATATAGTGAACTGATCCGTAAGGCATGCAATCGTTTTTCTTGTTTGACGAACTGTTCACGGAAGCCACCTTCCGTCAAATCTGGATACAGCACCATTTGCTCGAGCAATTCGAGTGCTTCTTTTAACAACGACGGATGATGGACGAGTTCTCCCCGGACGACATCGAGTTGGAATGAGATGACATGCTCTTCTCCGAACTTCGACGCGTCCGCATAAAGTCCCGCATCATATAGTGTTTCAAGTGGCTCACGTAAAGCTTTCATCGACGGATAAGCGGCTGTCGATTTTTCCATGATGTACGGTAGGATTGCACGGCTTGTCAGCGTCTTCGCTTCTAACGGTGCTGAAAATGTGACGAGAATCGTCGTCGTCTTGAATTTGTCGGTCGGAACGAGATGGTAGCTCGTTCCTTCCTTTTTCCATGTGCTAAATGACTGACTCATTGCTCTCCATCCTTTCGTTTGAATACATGCGCACTGCGGACATATTCAATATCTGCTTTTTGTTTGACGGCATTCTCGTAACGGGCTGCTGTAAAGAAGAAGTCACTGAGTCGGTTGATGAACGGTAACAAATGAGCCGCTTGAGGGACATCGATCATCGAACGTTCCACGCGACGACAGACCGTCCGTGCCACGTGTAACGTTGCAGCTGCTTCCGTTCCACCAGGCAAGATGAACTTATCGAGCGGCGGTGATAACTCCGTTAACGTGTCAATCCAACTTTCTAAATCAACCGTCGCTTCTTGACTCAAACGTGACGGGCGCGGCTCGACATACATCAAGTCACTGCCACAATCGAATAACGCGTGCTGGATCACTGTCAGTTGCTCACGCACCTCGATTGACGATGCTTTCGTCCGGGCAAGTCCGACGAAACTGTTCAATTCGTCGAGTTCTCCCATCAAGCTAATCAAACGATCATTTTTTTTGACTCTTCCACCAACGAGAGATGTTTCTCCTTCGTCACCAGACTTCGTGTAAATTTTCATTTTTCATTCACTCCTATAGCGAAAGGAAGCGACTCATAATGTTCGCTTCCCTTGTTTTTTCGGTAATCGGATCCGGAAGGTCGCTCCCTCTCCCAAGCGGCTGTCGACTTCGACTTCACCACCATGAGCTCGGACGACATTCGCCACGATCGCAAGACCGATTCCTGTACCCGTCTTGCCACGTGTCCGCGCTTTATCCGCTTTATAAAAACGGTCAAAGACGAACGGTAGATCTTCTTCTGGAATTCCGTCACCCGAATCAATGACGGATAATGTAATGTTTTCCCTATCTTCGTCAATCTTAATCTTGATTTCACCGTTCTCCGTATAACGCAGGGCGTTACCGAGGAGGTTCGTCAAGACTTGCTCCATTTGATCAGGGTCTGCTTCAAACGCGATGTTCGGACCAGAAACCGAGAAGGTAACCTGTTTATCACGTCCCATCTGTTTGAACTTCTTGATCACCCGCTTTGCAAAAGGTATTGCTTCGACGGATTCAATCCGTAACTCCTGATATCCCGCTTCCATTCGCGCAAGATCAAGAAGATCGTTAACAAGTCTCGACAGTCTTTGGGACTCGTCGTAGATGATCGATGCGAATTCTTTCGTCGCCTCGTCACTTTCGGTCATGCCATCGACAATCGCTTCTGAGTACCCTTGCAACATGACGAGTGGCGTCCGTAATTCATGACTGACGTTCGCGACGAAATCAGCACGCATCTTCTCGAGCTGCTGCGCTTCCGTCATATCACGCAGGACAGCGACCGCTCCGATTTGTTCTTCTTGTTCGAGTAACGGACTGACGATGATGATGTAGAAGCGTCCCTCTCGTTCGAAGGAGACCGTCATCTCCGTCTCTTCACGCATGACCGTCTGGAATAATTCAATCAGTTCATCCGGTACGGGAGAACCTGCCAAAAAGGCTTCAGCTGGTGGATTCGTCGCGAGGAGCTCACCTGATTTCGAGAACGTCAGCACGCCATCTGCCATACAGCGCAGAATCGAGGAGAGTAAATGCCGCTCCTTGTCGAGATCCGTGACATATTGATTGAGTTGACTACTCATTTCATTGAACGCAAGCGCTAAGTCACCGATCTCATCACGCGAACGTTGCGTCAGGCTCTGATCAAACTTTCCTTCACCGGCCTCAACGACAGCTTGACGAATCGTCCGCAGTGGTGCCGTGATTCGTGTTGAGAGGAAGAAGGCAAAGACGGTCGTCCCGATAATCGCTAACAGGACACAGAGCTGAATGATTTGACGTGCTCCCTCATTCGCCTGTTCGATGTTCGTCAATTGCTCGATCAAGTAGATCGTTCCGTTGCCACTATCCGTAATGAGCGGTGCCCGATACGCGAGTGCTGCTTTTCCATCGAAGGTCTCATAGTTGCCGATCGCCGTCTCGCCTTCTTCACCATCAATTGCTTTCCAGTTCTGACGTTCGAGTTCCTTGATGATCCGGTTTGCCTTCGCTTGTGAGATATTCGCTTCGACGGAATCATCCTGCGTCTTTGCGATCAGTGTCGCGCCATAGATATCCGTGATTTCGACCGCAGTACTCGACCCTTCCTCGATGCCGGAGTGCGCCTGAAAGACGGTCTCGACTTGTTGACCGAGCTTTGCTAGGTGCCCCCGTTCCTGTTCGATATGGAACGAGTTGAAAAATTCAAGTAACAAGATCGTCAAGGCGATCAAGACGACCGAAACGAGTAACAGAATCGTTCCCCATAGTTTGATGACAACGCTTTGCAACCATTTCATCGTCAGGTCGGACTATTCTCGAACTTGTATCCGACACCCCAGACCGTCGTGATCATTTGAGCGGCGTTCGGAGACAAACGATTCAGCTTTTCACGAAGACGTTTGACGTGTGTATCGACCGTCCGTAGATCTCCGAAAAATTCATAGTTCCAGACTTCCTTGAGTAATTGTTCCCGCGAGAATACCTTGTCCGTTTGTTTTGCTAAGAAATACAGGAGTTCGTATTCTTTTGGTGTTAAATTAACTTCTTGCGATTCGACCGTCACGCGGTGCGCATCATTGTCGATCGTCAAGTGTGGGAAGACGATGACATCTTTTGTTTTCGCATCCGTGTGGAGGAATTTCGTCGCACTTGCTCGGCGAAGGATCGCTTTGACACGCAAGACGACTTCGCGTGGACTGAATGGTTTGACGATATAATCATCTGCCCCCATCTCAAACCCATGGACGCGGTTCGTCTCTTCGCCTTTTGCCGTCAACATGACGATCGGCGTCGCTTTCGTTTTCCGCAGTTCTTCACAGACTTGCATCCCGTCCATCTTTGGCATCATCAAGTCGAGGAGAATGACATCGTATTCTGTCTCAAGCGCCATTTCAAGCGCCGTCTCTCCATTGTCTGCTTCCTCGATCGTGAAATTTTCCCGCTCCAGATACATCTTCAACAGGCGACGAATCCGTTCTTCATCGTCGACGACTAAAATACGTGCTTCTTCTGACATGCTGTCTCCTCCTATGAACTAAACTCTACTCCTCTATCCTACTACTCTTTTAGTATACTATGAAACGAAAAGAATGGCTTGCTCTGGCTGATTTCTCCGAAAAGGCACACTTCGGTCAGACGCACACGAAAAAGCAGCGGACCGTTTCCAGGTCCGCTGCTTGCTTTTTTCTTATGCGTACGAGTGTAATCCTGCTACGACAAGGTTAACGAAGACAAGGTTGAACATGATGACGGCAAATCCGCCGACACATAACCAAGCTGATTTTTTACCAATCCAACCACGCTGGATGCGCATATGGAGATAAAAGACGTAAAAGAGCATCGTAATGAGTGCCCACACCTCTTTTGGATCCCAGCCCCAGTATCGGCTCCATGCCATTTGCGCCCAGATCATCGCGAAGATCAGACCGCCCAGGATGAAGATTGGAAGACCAATCGCAACAGAACGATAGCTGATCTCATCTGCTGTCTCAAGATCAATCTTACGCGCAATCGGCTTCAAGCTCTCAGCAAGACGCTTGCGAAGAATGACGAAGCGAAGCAAGACGTATAAGACGACGCCACCAATGATCGACCATAAGACCGTATTGACTTTGTTCGCGTTCAAGAAGTTCGGTAATTCGATGACGGCACCTGAACCCGATAAGACTTTTCCGCCTTCAGGACCTGTCAAGACTGGCATCGCGTAGTCATGCGTCATCGTTGCACCGTTTTTCGCAACGTATTCGATCGTCGACGCAGAACCTGTTGCTTTGAACAACAGCCCAACTAAGATGTAACCGACGACACATGCGAGTGAGAACATGACGACTTCGAGCCACGTCCGTGTTTTCGATTCCTTACTGAAATCCGTCGCGTGAATCAGATACAGTAATCCCGTCGCGAAGCTGACGGCAAGAATCCCTTCGCCGAGCGCTGCCGTCGTGACGTGGATTTTGAGCCAAACACTTTGTAGTGCTGGGATCAACGGTTGGACTTCATCCGGGAACATCGACGCATAGGCGATGACGAGCAATGCAACTGGCATCGCAACCAAACCGAGGACATTGTTTTTGTAGATGGCATAAACGATCAAGAAACCAAGTACCATCATCATGCCGAAGAATGTCGTGTATTCATATAAGTTCGAAACTGGAACGTGCCCAGCTCCAGCCCAGCGCGTGAAGAAATACCCGAGCTGCGCGAGGAAACCGATGATCGCGAGCGTAAAGGCGATTTTACCAGAACGCGTCGGTCCTTTTTTACCACTCGTCGCTACAGCGAAGAATCCTGTACTGACGAGGTAGACGATGAACGATGTAAGGAGCAGGTTACTGCTCAACTGAAGCAAATTCATTTAGCTTCCCCCTCTTCCCGCAACTTTTGTCGATCCTCAAGTTCTGGTAGACCGACTTCCGTCAACGCGAGATTAGCTTCTTTTTGAAGCCCCAATGCATTTTTGTTCGTAAATCCAGCAATCTGGATCCGACCGTTCTTCTCTTTGAGCCAGAGACGACGGTGTGGCCAGTACATTCCGATCAATAGACCTGCCATGAAGATGATACCACCTGCAAACAGGAACGGTAGCGTCAGATCTTTTTTAATCCGGACACCCGAGATGTTCGAGAGTTCTGTACCCGCGAATGCCATTTTGTACTGGTTCTCATCTCCACCGACGTTCAGTTTGATCCCAATCAAACTCCGTTCACCTTTCGGATGTTCCGGTGACTTGATACTAAAGACGAAGGCTGGATTGACCGGACGTCCCGAGTTCGTCGTTGGCTGACCATCTTTGACGACGAAGTCCGGAAGGAAGTCCTTCAGTTCGACTTCATACCCATCTTTTAAAGCATATGTTTCTTTCGGATCACGCAAGTCGACTTTGATCGTATCGACGACTTTGTCCGTCTTCTGGTTGACGATATTAAACGACATCGTCTTGAATTCCGGATCTGCCGCGTACTGTTCCTGGAAGACTTGATAATCATCGAATTCGAATGGGCGGTTGACTGCCGTCTCACCTGACTTGATTTCTTCAAGATCCGGTTTGAAATCGGACGTTTCGCCGACTTTCTTGTACAGCGTCATCTTCGTATCATAGTTCTTCGGTACGTTTCCGCCTGCTGCTTCAAGTGATTTCTTGAACTTCTCATCGACCTTCTCAGGATCATAGAACTCGATGTTGAACGCTTCATTTTTCAAGTAGTACTGATTGTCCGTCGCCTCGATCGGCAACGTCTCCCCTTCGCGGAGCCAAAGCAATTCATCTTCGTGCATCCCTGGTACGACTCGAAGCATCGCACCACCGAAGAATAAGACGAGTCCGATATGATTGATGTATGGACCCCATCGTCCGAAACGTTGCTTTTCCGCTAAGAGTGCCCCGTCTTGTCGACGGACTTTATAGCCTTTTTTCTCAAGCAACGGTGCGATCGCATCGATTTTTTTAACATCGCCAGTCGCTTCCGCGCCAAATCGCTGACCGTTCATGAAACGGTCCGACTGGATGACCGGTTGTTTCTTCAGTGCTCTGTAGAGCGGGAAGAATCGGTCAATCGACACGATGATGATCGAGAGTAATAAAAGCGTGATCAATCCGATATACCACCATGATTCAAATAGATTGTGGAATCCTAACGTATAGTAGATGTCACCTGCCGTGCCGTATTCTTTTTGATAAAACTCTTCCGGTGGTGTTGCCTGTGGAATATACATCTCTTGCGGGAAGATCGTTCCGACCCCACTCGCGATGATGATCAAGGCAATCAACCATAACCCGACCTTGACGGACGAGAAGAACGTCCATGCCCGGTCGATCCAAGATGGATTTTTACGTTTCGATCGAAGCTCCGCTTCTTCGTAACGCATGTCCAGTTGTTTGAAATCTTCTTGCTCCTGCATCCTTAAATCCCCCTTCGATGCGTTACTCGTTCGCCTTCTTCACCATCTCTTCGAGCTTCGCTTGATCAATCTCACCTTCATATTTCTCGACGACTTCACCTTTTTTATTGATGATGAATGTCACAGGTAAGTTGTAGATCCCGTAAGCCTTCTCGACCGAACTGTTCGTATCCATGAGAATCGGATAGTCCGTTCCGCCAATATCCTTGATGAAGCTTGAGACACGAACTGGTGTTTCACCGACATTGACCGCTACGAAATTGACGCCTTGGTCTTGCATCATCTGATAGTTGTCATTGATCAATGGCATCTCTTTCTTACATGGTTCACAGAATGTTCCCCAGAAATTGAGTAAAAGTCCTTTTCCTTTATACTCGTCCATCGAGTGCTGTTTCTCACCATATAGATCGACGAGTGCGAAACCAGGGGCATCATCGCCTGCCATGACACGACCGTTTTTATCACGTGTCGCTTGATCGACGAATTGCATGATGACGACTGCTCCGGCGAACAAGACAATCGTCATGATCATCAGACGCCAGAAGGAGCGTTTCTTCTTTTTTTGCTGGGCCGCTGCTAAGCGTTCTTCCGGATTTTGTTTCGTTTTTTTCATATTTTACCGCCTCCACCCATATTGTACTTGAAATCGCTTTACCGTTGACAAAATGTGAAATTCGTTAATCGTTTTGTCACAAAAAAAGAAAACTCAACCCGGAGGATGAGCTTCTCGCTTTACAAATTAACGTTTTTTTGTGTTCTTACGTCTTTTCGTAGGTGGAGCGGCTGGATCCGCTAGCTCACGCAATTGATTGACTTCTTTTTTTGAAAGTTCACGCCACTCGCCAGAAGTAAGACCTGCCAGTGTCAAGAAACCGAACTGTTCACGTTTCAACTTCAAGACTTCCGAACCGAGTGTCTCGACCATTTGACGGACTTGACGGTTATGTCCCTCGTAGATGACCATTTCAAGAATCGCTGTATTTTTCTTCTTATCGATATCGCGCATCTCGACACGTGCTTTACCTGTCTTGAAACCATCCGGTAAGACGACACCTTTTTCAAGACCTTTGACGTGGAAGTATTCTGGTACACCTTTGATTTTGACGATGTAACGCTTCGGTACCTTATATTTCGGGTGAAGCAAGAGGTTCGAGAATTCACCGTCATTCGTCATTAAAAGAAGACCGCTCGTATTGTAGTCGAGTCGACCGACTGGGAAGACACGGTGTCCGGGTGGTACGAGATCAACGACCGTCTTACGTCCTTTATCGTCCTCAACCGTCGAGACGACACCTGTTGGTTTATAGAGCATGTAGTAGACGTGTTCTTCCCGCTCGAGCTTCACGCCGTCTACTTCGACTTCGGCACGTGCTCCGACTTTCGTCCCAAGCTCCGTAATGACTTTTCCATTGACCTTGACGCGACCTGCTGTGATCAATTCCTCTGCTTTACGCCGCGAAGCGACACCTGCTTGTGCGATGATTTTTTGTAACCGTTCCATTAATTCACTCTCTCCTCTAATGAAGGATCATTCCGGAAGAAGAGATCTCCATCCGATTCGAACGTTTCTTCGAACTCGAGTGGCGGCAACTCTTCAATACTGTTCAGACCAAAATGGTCCAGGAAATGATCCGTCGTTTTATACAATTTTGCGCGACCGACGCCTTTAGCGCGTCCCGCCTCTTCAATCAAACCTTTTGCACTTAACGTATGGATGACACGCTCCGTCTTCACACCACGAACGACTTCGATGTCAGCACGTGTGACGGGTTGCTTGTATGCGATGATGACGAGTGTCTCCATCGCTGCTCGAGACAAGGAATCTTCTGCGAGCGAACCGGCATATGCCTGAATATATGGCGACATCTCTTTTCGTGTCACCATCTTAAAGACACCACCCGACTCCACGATTTGCAACACACGCTGCTCTGCTTCGAATGTCGTTTGAAGAGCCAGCAACTGTTCACGTGCTGCCGCTTCACTGATCTCTAGCGCTTGACTGAGACCACGCGGATCGATCCCATCGTCTCCGACGACGAATAACAGGCTCTCAATGATTTGTTCATACGCCAATCTGACTCTCCTCCTTCACCATGCTCCGCAATAGGATATCATCGGTCATCTGTTCACAATCAATGACCCGTTGCTTCACGAGCTCAAGAACAGCGAGGAAGCTGACGACTAGTTCTTCGACCGTCGGTTGCTCCGCAAAAAAACCGAAGAATGTCGTACGCTCACGGGTCGCGACGTACCGGGCAACAGACTCCATCTGTTGCTCGAGTGAACGTTCTTCCCGTTTGACCGTCTTCGAACGGCGTACCTTCCAGGCTTCCCGTTGGCGCATTTTTTCGTAAGCACGTAATAAATCACTCAGTGATAACGTACCGTTATACTCTTGTGCATCCGTGTCGAGATAACGCATCAAATCCTCTGGTTGTTTCGAGAACAGCTCAAGGCGTGCCTCTTCCTTTTCTTTCAGGACGAGTGCTGCTTCCTTGTACGCTTTATACTCGATCAACTGTTGAATCAGACCTTCTCGCGTCGGTTCTTCCTCGAAATCGGGAATCTCATCGTATTCCGTCTGTTCGATCGGCAAGAGTTGTTTGCTTTTCAGTTGCAACAGCGTCGCTGCCATGACAAGATATTCACTAGCAACATCTAGTTCAAGATGCTGCATCGCACGGATATAGGACACATATTGATCCGTCACCATGGAAACGGATATATCATAAATATCGATTTCTAATTTACCAACCAAGTGTAACAGCAAGTCCAGCGGGCCTTCAAACGCATCCATCTTTACACTGTATGATTCCATGATTCTCCCTGCCCATCAACGTTTTTTGCGCCTTAGTATACCATACAACTGGTGGGTTCGACTATGTTATATTCCAAGGAAGAGGTGATTCCATGAATCCGATTGAACGATTCGTATTTGAATTCAACATCCGGCACGATTACTTCGAGTGCCATGAAATCTTAGAGGAAGTCTGGCAAGAAGGACAACGCCAGGACGAGGCGCTTGTCGGTCTGATCCAGCTGGCCGTCGCCCGCTATCATCACCGCCGCGGCAATACGACTGGGGCACAGCGGACATATGCGAAAGCATTCGATAAAATCGAACGCCACCGGGCAACACTGATTGCGTCCGGGATCGACGTCTCATATTTGCTCGATCATCGCGACCATTTTACGGATAAAGTCTATCGGCACATCCCGTTACCTGTCTTCCCGGACGTCATCCGAACCGTCGCACTTGAAGCGACAGCACCTGATCTCGACTATGTGACGCATAAACACCGTTTGCGCGATCGTACGGATGTCGTCACGGCACGACAAGAAGCGCTACAAAACCGAAGAGACCGGTCCATCTAAGCCATGGACCGGTCTTTTTATTGATTTTTCCATTTGTCGACGAGGCGTTGCGTCTCTTCGGTCGCACCCGTAATATCCGTTCGAAGAAGCTTGGCTGCTTCATCGAGTAGGAGATACGACATCCGTTCTCCACGGAACGATGGTGATAATGCGATATGTTTCAATTCAGCATGGCCATCCATTAATTGAAACCCGATGACACCGACGAAATCCTCATCTTGTTTGTACAAATACAAGCGTTGGTCTTCTTCCTGTTCATAGGCTTGAACCGTTTCAAGCAAATACTTCGGATCCTTCACTTCGCACGAAAAGGCGATCAGCCCCATCGCGGTCCGTTCATTCAACTTCTTATATTTTACTAGCATGTGATTCTACACCTTCCTAATTTCAACAACTCTCAGGAGCATGAACGACTGAGACTCATTCATTCTACACCTTCTCACACAGAATTACTGCATTTTTTTCATAATCCATGAAAATGCAGGAGACTGTCACGTGACGTCCCCTGCATCTGAATCACGCTTGTTCTTCCATCACTTGGATGAAGGCACGCATGTAGTCCGGTAGATCGGGCGGACGACGACTCGAGACGATATGTCCGTCGACGACGACTGCTTCATCATGCCAAATTGCACCCGCATTCGTCATGTCATCCTTGATTCCTGGCGTACTCGTGACGTTGACACCTTTTAAGATGCCGGCAGAGATCAGCACCCAACCAGCGTGGCAGATTTGACCGATCGGTTGTTTGTTCTGGTCAAAATGACGCACCATGTTCAGAACAGAGTCAAAGCGGCGTAATAGATCGGGCGACCAACCACCTGGAACAAGAATCGCATCGTATTCTGCTGGATTGATCTCATCGAACGTCTTATTCGATTTGATTGGGACACCGTACTTCCCGATATATGTTTCATCCGCTTTCTCACCGACGATGTCGACGATTGCGCCTTCTTCACGTAAGCGATGGACTGGATACCATAATTCTAAATCCTCGAAGTCATTGCTGACGACTTGGATGATTCGTTTTCCTTCTAAACGCATGACAAACACTCCTTTTCGAGTTGAGTTCCCTTACTGATTGTACCCGGTTCTGAAAAAAGAAAAACTCCTCTTCGAACGTTCGAAGAGGAGCAAGAACTTACGCTTCGACGCGGATTTCTTTAATGCCAGCGCCTTGCTTCATTTTTTGTGCATGTTCGAGACCTGAAGTCACTTGTCCGAAGACCGTGTGTACGCCGTCGAGGTGCGGTTGTGGCTCGTGTACGATGAAGAACTGGCTCGATCCTGTGTTACGACCAGCGTGTGCCATCGAAAGTGAACCCGCTTTGTGTTTGTGTGGGTATGATGTTGACGTTTCACAAGGAATCGTTTTTCCTGAACCGCCTGTACCGTTTCCGATTGGGCATCCGCCTTGTGAGACGAAGCCTGGGATGACACGGTGGAAGTTCAATCCATCGTAGAAGTTCGAGTTCGCAAGGTTTTCGAAGTTTTCAGTCGTGATCGGTGCTTCATTGTTGAACAATTCGAATTCGATTTTATTTCCATCTTCTAATAAGATATGACCAGTTTTTTGCATGTTTGACCAACCTTTCGTGCTTTTCAGCAGGAGATTCGTCACGATTCAAGATCGTGATTCCATGGTACAGTGTACCAAATTTCAAGGCGTCGTGCAGACCTTTTTACTCGACGGCTGCCTCTAAAATATCGAGTGTCACCGAATCCGTTGCTTCGACACGAATCCGAATTCCATTCGCGAGTGTCGTGACAGGATCCGTATGCCCGAAGTCCGCATCGAGAATGATCGGGAAATCATAGCCCCGCGTCGCGCGCAGAATGATGTCTTTGAGCGGGAAGTCCGGATCAAAATCGACTTTGCGCGGGAAGCGTCCGACGACGAGTGCCGCAATCTTGTCATACGCACCCATGTGTCGCAATTGCGTGAAATACCGGTCAATCGTTTCAGGTGTCTCACTTTCGTCATCCTCAAGCATCAAGACGACACCGTCAAACAATGGCAAGTAAGGTGTTCCGGCAAGCAGTAAAAGTGTTCCCGTGTTCCCCGTCAGAATCGGACCTTCTGCGACGCCGGTCTTAACGATCGTGTATCCTGCGTTCACTTGATGTTCTCGTCTTCGGTCGTCTGCGACATCCCAGCGTAAAACCTCATCCGTCCATTCTTCAGACGCTTCGATCCGACCGATCGGCTCCGTCTGCATGAACGTACGATTGAACGATTCTTCTGTATATGGATCAAGACCATCGAATTGACCGAACTGCGTCAGCAGTGCGGGTCCGACGAACGTCGTCAATCCTGTCTTCTGATAGATGCCAGCAAACAGTGCTGTGATATCACTGTAACCTACGAAGATCTTCGGATTGTTCCGAATCAATTCATAATCAAGTTCGTCGAGCAACTGGTGCGAGTTAAATCCACCGATCGTCGAGATGATCGCTTTGATCGACGGATCAGCGAACGCCATATGTAAATCTTGCAGCCGTTCCCCGATCGTTCCTGCCGTATGACTATGAACAGCCGTTGCGTTCGGCATTAAGACGACCTCGAAGCCCATTTTTTCAAGTGTTGCGATACCGCGGGCGAGACGACGCGGTACGTATGCTGCGACAGCAGACGCCGGCGAGACGATGGCAATCTTATCCCCTTTTTGTAAGCGTGGTGGTTTCATGAGAGTTCCCCCTTTTTCATTACAAGTATTTCCAGTATAACAAATCGAAGAGGAACCGCGTACTCTCATTTTTTCCATCCATCTTACAGCTTCACGAAGAGCGAATCTCCGTTCTCAAGCAATTCTCCTTTTTCCGAAACATAATCGACCTTGACTGTCATATGTTGAAGAATCTTTTGTTCGCGCAACGACTTTGCCCACGCTGTGACCTGCGCTTTATCCTGTTCGTGTCGCTTGCGTGGAACGTCCACTAAGAGCGTCGGGGCGACTTCCTTCCGTAAATAAGCCTTTGAATCAAAACGCGCGTCACCTAGCTGCTGTATTTTATCGTTGTCATAAAGTACGGTCACGCTCAATTGATTGTTCAGTTGTTCGAGAGTCGGCGACGGGATCCGTCGCTCTAACCGATCTTCCCAAAGTGACGCATGATACGAGTCAACGAACCTCCCCGACTCCTCTTGTTGATAGACGAAAAACTCAGTATTCGTTTTTTCGTCTATCGCGCGTGCGGCATATTCAAATGGAAAATTGCCCATGTTGTCGTAAAGACTACCGGTCACCTTCGCTTCCGGAAGATGCTGTTCTAAGTAAGTTTTTGCTTTCCGCTGTACTTCAGTCTCTTTCGTTCCATCCGAGTTCATATCCTGTGTAAAAGCGAAAGTCATCAATAAGGCACTACCTCCGATGACTCCAACTAGACTGGCAATCCCGATTATCCAACGTTTCATATGCTCCCCTCCCATATTTTTACACTTACAATTTTATCATAAAAAAAGAGTAGCGGACGACGTCCACTACTCAAGTATTGCTGATTGGATTGCTTACTGGATAACAGCGTGAACGAGCGGGCGTTCTGCCGGTTTCGTTTCACTGATATGGTACGCGTGATCCATTTTTTCGATTGCTTGATCGAGTGTTTCTTTGTTTGAACGAAGTGTTGCGATGACATCGCCGACTTCGACACGGTCGCCGACTTTCTTGTGCAACGTAACGCTTGCTGCGTGATCGATCTCATCTGCTTTCGTCGCGCGTCCTGCACCGAGGATCATTGCTGCAACACCGACTTCGTCAGCGATGATTTCAGAGACATAACCTGCTTTTGAAGCGACGAATGTTTTTTCGTATTTCGTTTCAAGTGCTTTTGTCATGTCGTCAACGAGAGACGCGTCGCCACCTTGAGCTGCGATGAACTTTTTAAAGACGTCAAGTGCTGCTCCGTTACCGAGACGTGTTTCGAGATCCGCATATGCTTCGTCAAACGTCGGGTAGAAATCACCGAGGACTGCCATGTGTGATGCAATCGTTAAGGCGATGACTTTCAAGTCACGGACATCTTTCCCTTGAAGGACTTCAATCGCTTCCTTGACTTCGTTTGCGTTTCCGATTTCAAAGCCGAGCGGCTGATCCATGTCCGTAATGACAGCAACCGTCTTACGGTTGACACTCTTACCGATCGAAACCATCTCTGTCGCAAGTGCTTTTGCATCTTCGAATGATTTCATGAAGGCACCAGAACCCGTCTTGACGTCGAGTACGATGCTGTCTGCTCCTGCTGCAATCTTCTTCGACATGATCGAACTTGCGATCAATGGGATCGAGTTGACCGTCGCCGTGACGTCACGAAGGGCGTAGAGTTTTTTGTCTGCAGGAGTTAGGTTACCCGTTTGACCGATGATTGCCATCTTAATGTCGTTGACTTGTGAGACGAACGCTTCTTCTGAAAGCTCGACGTCAAAACCAGGGAACGCTTCGAGTTTGTCGATAGTTCCACCTGTATGACCGAGTCCACGACCGCTCATCTTCGCAACCGGAATACCGATTGACGCAACGAGTGGTGCGACGATCAGACTGATCTTGTCACCAACACCGCCTGTCGAGTGTTTATCGACTTTTTTCCCGTGGATACGTGAAAGGTCGATCACGTCGCCCGAGTTGACCATCGCCATCGTCAAATCAGCGATTTCACGATCTGACATTCCTTGATAGAAAATCGCCATCGACATCGCTGACATTTGGTAATCTGGAATCTCACCATTCGTGAATCCTTCTACCATTGCTTGAATATCAGCTGTTGCGAGTTCGCCACCGTCTCGTTTTGTTGCAATCAAATCTACCATACGCATAATCTAGTTCCTCCTCAGGAGTGGTTTGTGAGTTTTATAAACAGTCGTTACATTTTTTTGATCGAACCGCGAACGAGTGATAGGAAGTGTGCCCGGACACGTTCTGTCGTTTCGATGACTTCATCATGATGTAACGGTTGGTCGAGAATACCTGCTGCCATGTTCGAGACACATGAGATCCCAAGGACTCGCATATCGGAATGACGGGCAACGATGACTTCTGGGACCGTCGACATACCGACGACGTCGCCACCGAGCATCCGTGCCATCTTGACTTCTGCTGGCGTCTCATACGTTGGACCAGTGTTTCCGAAGTAGACACCTTGACGGACACGAATTCCGAGTTCATCTGCTGTTTCTTGTGCAAGACGAAGTAATTCCGCATCATACGGCTTCGACATATCCGGGAAACGTGGTCCCATCTCATCAACGTTCTTCCCGATCAATGGGTTCGTACCGAAGAAGTTGATGTGATCTGTGATCAACATCAAATCACCTGGTTCGAACGCTTCGTTACAAGCACCCGCTGCGTTCGTGACGATCAATGTCTCAACACCGATCGCTTTCATGACACGGACTGGGAACGTGACCATGTCCATCGAATATCCTTCGTAGAAGTGGAATCGCCCTTGCATCGCAACGACTTGTTTCCCTTCAAGAGTACCGAAGACGAGTTGTCCCGCGTGTCCTTCGACCGTTGATACTGGGAAGTTCGGGATTTCATGATATGGAATCGCGATCGGGTTTTCGATCTCATCCGCAAGGACACCCAGTCCTGAACCGAGAATCAATCCGATCTCCGGTTTTGCCTGCATCTTGCTTTCTAAAAACGAACGTGTTTCATTCCAGTTGACTGTCATCTGAATCGCTCCCTCGAATTATAGTTCTGTTAAAAAGCTTGTTCCATGTGCCGGCATCTTGACGGCGAAGTTTTCTGCGACCGTCGCTCCAAGATCAGCGAACGTTTCACGGATACCGAGCGGTTTTGCAACACCATTTTTATGGTAGGCAAGCAATGGTACGTATTCCCGTGTATGGTCAGTCCCAGCATGAACCGGATCGTTTCCGTGGTCAGCCGTGATGATCAAGAGATCGTCTTCGTTTAAGCGAGCAAACACTTCCGGAAGACGCGCATCGAACTCTTCGAGTGCTTGTCCGTAGCCTTGCGGATCACGACGGTGTCCGAACAACGCATCGAAATCGACAAGGTTTAAGAAGCAAAGTCCGTTGAAATCACGATCGAGTTGTTTCACGAGCTGATCCATCCCGTCCATGTTCGACTTCGTCCGGATTGCATCCGTGACGCCTTCTCCATCGTAGATATCAGCAATCTTACCGAGTGAGATGACATCGAGTCCTGCCGTCTCGAGTTCGTTCATGACCGTCCGGTCGAATGGTTTAAGCGCATAGTCGTGACGGTTCGCTGTCCGGACCCACGCTCCTGCTTCACCAAGGAATGGACGTGCGATGATACGACCGAGCATGTACGGGTCATCCCGTGTGATATCACGTGCGTATTCACAAATCCGGTACAATTCTTCTAATGGCACGACTTCTTCGTGTGCTGCGATTTGAAGGACAGAGTCTGCCGACGTATAGACGATCAAGGCGCCTGTCTCGACATGTTCTTGTCCGAGTTCGTCGAGAATTTCCGTACCAGAAGCCGGTTTGTTCCCAATGATCTTCCGACCCGAGAACTCTTCTAGGCGATGAATCAAATCATCCGGGAATTTTTCGAAGACACGGAATGGTGTATCGATCCGGAGTCCCATGATCTCCCAATGCCCTGTCATCGTATCTTTCCCTGCAGATACTTCTTGCATTTTTCCATATGCTGCAAGCGGTGCTTCTTCAGCTGAGATACCTTCGATCGGTTCGATATGCGAGAGACCGAGTTTTGCCATGTTCGGCATGTTGAGTCCGTTGCGTTCACGCGCGATGTGACCGAGCGTATGCGAACCAAGATCTCCGAACTGTTCAGCGTCCGGTGCTTCTCCGATTCCTACGGAGTCCATGACGATCAAAAATACACGTTTAAATGATTGAGCCATTTGCTGTTCCTCCTATATACGAGCTGTAGTTGTGCGATTCCCGTTACGATTTTTCCCGGAAAGGGACTAGACAAAACGCATCATTTGTCTGAAGTCAGACCTTTAAAAGATAGAACCATCATGCCCGTGGATGATGTTTCTTATACACGTCGTGAAGTCGTGATTTGTTAACGTGTGTATACATTTGTGTCGTCGACAAATCAGCGTGTCCTAGCATTTCTTGTACGACGCGTAAATCAGCACCATTTTCAAGTAGATGGGTCGCGAACGAATGGCGCAGGACGTGCGGTGTGATCTCTTTTTCAATACCCGCTTCCTTTGCCCGTCGCTTGATCATCTTCCAAAACCCTTGCCGTGACAAACGATCACCGCGACTGTTCAAGAAGACATCGTCCGTCTGTTGACCACCGAGACTATTGCGCGCGAGGTCAAGATATGTCCTGACACTTTCAATCGATGTCTTACTCATCGGGATGATCCGGGATTTGTTCCCTTTCCCAAGACACGACAGATACCCGAGTTCGAGTTGCAAATCGTTCAACTTCAGTTGGAGCAGTTCGCTGACGCGCATGCCTGTTCCATAGAGAAGCTCAAGCATTGCTGCATCTCGTCGTGTAAGCGGATCGACACCGACGACCGAATCAAGCAAGCGTTCGACGTCCGTTTGACTCCAGACGACGGGCAACTTTTTCTCCGGTTTCGGTAAATCAAGATGACGAGACGGATCATGTGTTACCAGTCTCTCTTCGACCAAATATTGATGGAACGAACGGATCGAGCTCGTCGCCCGGCGAACCGTCGATCGTGACTTTCGTGCTTCAAGCAATCGTTCAATATGGTCGACGATATGATGTCGGTGAACCTGTTCGAACGAGGAAACTTCCGCTGTTTCAAGCGTCTGTAAGTATTGATTTAAATCATTTCGATACGCAGCTGCCGTATTCGCGGACATTTGCCGTTCAATCACTAAATAATTGATAAATGCTTCCAGTTGTTCACGCACTGAACTCATCCTCTTCGTTTACGAAATCGCTTACTTTCCCATCATATCAAAGGTGTAAACCGTTGTGAAGAGGTCTGACCTATAAAAATTGAAAAAGAAAAACCATCCGAAATTTCGTCGGACGGTCAGACTGTTTGTGTTTGCGATTGTTCCAACGCTTCCCGAGCATGACGCTCTTGGCAGACACGGCAGACGCCATGGAATGTCAGGCGATGATCCTTGATTTTAAAGTGGAATCGGGACACGATTTCTTTCTCTACTTCTTCTAGCATATCGTCTAAAATCTCTTCGACGGATCCGCATTCGATACAGACGAGATGGTGATGCGAATGACTCGCACCTTCTTGTCGTAAATCAAACCGGGATACGCCATCTCCGAAGTTGACCTTATCGACGACTTCAAGCTCCGTCAATAATTCGAGCGTCCGGTAAACCGTCGCAAGTCCGATGTCGGAGTTCTTTTCTTTTACAAGGAGAAAGACATTTTCGGCACTGAGGTGATCCGACTCGTGTTCGAGCAGGACACGCACAGTCGCTTCACGTTGGGGAGTCAGCTTATATCCTTTACCGCTTAGCTGTTTTTTGATGCGTTCTACACGACTTTCCATCATAACGCCCCCTTTGTTCGAACTGATGCTATTATCATAGCTGATAATCAGTCTTTTTTCAAATTAAAATGATTATCAACTGAAAATCATTTAAATGAGAATCATTTTAAAGTACGAATTTGCCAATGCTGGATCGCCATGATCGTTTTCGCGTCAACGATCGTTCCGTTTGCAACGAGTTCGAGTGCTTCTTCGAGCTTCAATGTCTTATTCTCAAGGAACTCATCCTCATCGAGTTGACGATCACCGGCAGTCAGACCAATCGCTTCATAGATATGTACACGCTCACTGCAGAAACCAGGCGCACCGTAAAAATCAAAGACATGTCGTAACTCTTTCGCGACGTATCCTGTTTCTTCCTTTAATTCGCGTCCGGCACAATCAAGTGGATCTTCGCCTTTCTCGAGTTTTCCTGCTGGAATCTCGATCGATAGACTCTCGAACGCCTTCCGGTACTGTTCCACGACGATCAAATCACCTTGTTCATCAAAAGCAATGATCGCGACGGCACCATTATGATAGACCAATTCACGGACCGAGGTATTGCCGTTCGGTAACGTGACGACATGTTTCTCGACATCAAAGACTTTTCCTTCATAGATCACTTCACGTTCAATCGTTTTTTCTTCCATCGGATGTGTTCCCCTCTTCTATCTTAGTTTACGTTCTCTGTCATGATTAGTATGCCGTTTCCGACGTATTGCCGCAAGACTTCGAAATCGTCTTTTTCATCAGATATGATACACTAGAATGCAGAAGTTCCAAACTTATAGTTCATCTAAGAAAAGAGGGAATTGAACATGTCATTAGGATTAGGTACGATGACGATCTTAAAGCGCGGCCAGGAGGAAGCAACAGCAATCCTGCGGACGGCACTTGATGCTGGAATCACGCACTTCGATACAGCGGACGTCTATGCGAACGGAGCGGTCGAATCCATCATCGGTCAAACCTTCTCACAAGAGGATCGCAGTCGATTGTTCCTCGCCTCAAAAGGTGGGAATCGGATGAACGCGACCGGAACCGGTTGGACATGGGATCCGAGTTATGACTATCTGAAGCAAGCTTGTCTTGAAAGTTTGAATCGTCTTGAAACACCTTATCTCGACCTGTATTACGTCCACGGCGGCACGATCGATGATGACATCGATGCGTCGATCCGCGCAATGGAAGATTTAAAAGCAGAGGGAAAGATCAAGGAATATGGTCTGTCGTCACTGCGCCCGAATGTCATCGAATATTGGCTCGAGCATAGTAATTTCTCTTACTTGATGACGCCTTATTCGTTGCTCGATCGCCGCATCGAAGAGTTGTTGCCACGCTTAAAAGAGAAAAACATCCAAGTCGTTGCCCGTGGTCCACTGGCAAAAGGACTCTTGACACATGAGAGTGCTTCACGCCTGCAGTCGGTTGATCGGTTCGAACAATTCGATAAGGAAACGCTTGAGGCGAGTCTACAAAAACTTCAAGATTTCCCGCTTCCTGCGCTTGCGTTGCAAGCCATCGATCAACAGGTCGACATCGTCCTTCCTGGTGCGTCGAGCGTGTCACAGCTTCAGGCAAACGTCCAAGCGATGAAAGAGTCGATCTCACAAGCTCAAATCGATCAGGCACTTGCTACACTACCGGTTCATCACTATACGGAACACCGGTGAGGTTTAACTCTTCATATCTCCGGGAAACTCCTTCTTTGTAACGTTCATACAGAGGAGGAGTTTTATTATGGCTCGTATTTTAATCGTATCAACAAGTGCAGATGACATGAATGGTCACAAAACAGGATTATGGTTCGAAGAGTTCGCAGCACCATACAACCTGTTTAAGGATGCAGGACATGACGTGACGGTCACTTCGATCAAAGGTGGCGACGTCCCGATCGATAAAGCATCGATCGTTAAAGAAATCTTGCCGAAATTCCAAGATGCACGCCGTGCGTTGCACGACACGAAAGCACTCTCGGAGGTCGATCCAGCATCATTTGATGCCGTTTACTTCCCAGGTGGTCACGGTGCAGTCGTCGACTTCCCGAATAACCCACAAGTGGCTGGTGCCATTGAAGCTGTCATCAAAAAAGATGGCGTCGTCGCATCGGTCTGTCACGGTCCAGCAGCGTTCGCACACGTCATGATCGATGGCAAACCTTTCGTTTCAGGTCGTCAAATCAACGGCTTCACAGACGAAGAAGAAAAATCGACAGGTCTCGAAGATAAAGTACCATTCTTGCTTGAGACGACACTTCGTGGCGAAGGCGCTACTTTCCTCACATCGGATGCCGGTAAGGAATTCGCCGTCATCGATGGCAACGTCGTCACAGGACAAAACCCAGCGTCAAGTGAAGCAGTCGCAAAACTAGTCCTCGCGAAACTGGCGACACAAGCGTAATAGATAGTATTCATACAAAATGGAGCACGCGACATCATGTCGCGTGCTCCATTTTTTCATACGTTATAGACGGTGAATTGAATCCAATCGTTCGAGGTCAGCTTCTGTCTCACGTGTTTTTTGTTCGAGTCGCTTTAACTCGTCCTCGAGTTGTTGCTGTTGGGCTTGCAATGCAGATCGTTCTTCCTCCGTATAGGAACGTGCTACTTCTTTTTCTTTGAGGTACCACCATTTTTTGACTTTTTTAGGTGGCGGTCCGAGTTCAATCTGTTGCTCGTGTTGTTTGACCTCATCTATTTGTTCAGCATGCGCCAATTGAAGCTGCTTCAATTCCGCCTCATAAGTAGCTTGTCTAGCTTCAAGAATTGGTGTGAGGTACGCGAGGATATGCGCAGTAAAGTCTCGCTCGACGACCCGTCGTAACACATCTCGCCGAAGGGAAGCTTCCGAATGACCTGAGGCATTCTCCCAAACGATTGAATCCGCTCGTTCTAGAATCTCCTCTTCTTCTGCTTCTCCGAGCCAACGTAATTTCAGCAATAATGGTTCAAGGAGTGCTTCTTCTACATACGCCGTAAATTGCGAATACGAGATCGCTTCTCGTATCAGCGGTTCTTCATGTAAGCGAAATAATGCTTCCGCCTCTTCCTCAATCCAGTCTTCATAGTCATTAAAGTACATCGATTCTCTCCTTACTAAATCCTATTACAAAATAAAACTGGCTCGAATCCGCCATCTACATGACAGTCGAGCCAATTTTGTTAGACGTTTGCTTCGTTCTTTTTGATTTCCGCGATTGCCCAGTCACACCAATCCAAGTAATTCAACATCATACGCAAGCCGTACTCACTCGTCAAGGTCTCCCCTAGTGTTGCACCGTTCTCGAGGTGGTCGTGACGCCAACTATGCATCATCTCGACGGCAAATTGATGGTGCCGCTTCGACTCTTCCAAATAAGCAACGGCTTCCTCTGGTGGGAGCAGATGCAAGAGCGACACCCGCATCAAGTTCTCATCCTTCATCTTCGGTTTGAATTCATTTGGTGTCCGTAACCATTCAACGAGCTCCGTACGCCCTTTATCGGTAATCGAATAGACTTTCTTGTCCGGTAAGTCTTCTTGGACGATATGGACACTCGTCACGAGCTCTGCCTCTTCCATTTTCAACAACTCTCGGTATATTTGAGTATGATGTGCGGTCCAGAAGTGGATCATCTGTTTTTTGAAAGTCGCGCTTAAATCGTAACCGGTCGCTTCCCCTTGGGTCAGCAGCCCGAGTAGTGCAAATCGTAATGCCACTGGCTGCACCTTCTTTCCTTCTTTTGTATATATACTTAATTATCTCAAATATATCTTAATTTCGCTACTCTTGCGTCGAACGAATGTACGATTAAAAAAAAGACCTGCGAGCGAAATCACATTCGATCGTAGGTCTTCATGCGTTATTTCTTTCCCATTCTTTCTATTTACGTAATTGCTCGATTCCCTGTCGGACATGTCTCCAGTAAGAAGAAGGATGCGGAACGAATTGACGACGATCGAACCATTCGCCTGTCGTGTCCTGAATGCGCTCGATGGACATGTCCGCGATTCGTTCAAACTGCTCGATTGAAAAAGCAATCAATCGCTTCACTTCTGTTTCCTGGAGGACGTATGCGTCTATCGCTTGATCACTTCGAGCAAGAAAGACATGGCATCGCTCACAGTCCCAGAGCGACGCATCCCGAAACTCATCTTCCTGGATGCCAAGCGGTATCAATTGATCAAAGGTACATGTCAAACCAATCTCTTCCTCGAGTTCCCGGACACCATCCTCGACTGTCTCATTCGCAAGCAAGTGACCCGCTGCCGTGATATCAAGCATTCCTGGAAAGTCCTTCTTTTGTTCAGACCGTTGCTGGAGCAACACGACGTCCCGCTTTGGATTATAGACGAAACAATGAAACGTTTCATGCCACAAGCCGTTTGCGTGGACTTCTGATCGTGGACGAGGTCCGAGCAGGTTGCCCGCTCGATCCACGGTCATGATCATCTCTTGTTCACTCATCGCAACACCTTCGAAGCTTGATGGAACCGCTCCCCGACCGTATAGAGTTCAGCAATCAAGAAGACAATTGCGATCCAAATGATGGCGCTTGGGAACAGGATCATCGCTGTTAGGAATAAGAACCCTTCCGTCCGCTCGACGAGTCCCGGTTGATATTGAAAAGACTTGTAGCCGTAATTTTCACTGACCGCTCCGATTGCAAGGAACATCGTCATCCCAATGACGAATGATGCGACGAGCAACAGAATAACGACCTGTGTTTCCGGAAACCGAAGCGCAAGACCAATCAATACTGACAGCTCGACGATCCGGTCGAGAACAAGGTCAAGAATCGTGCCGATTGGAGTCGTCTTTTCTTTTCGTGCCATCGTTCCATCGATGACATCAAGCATGCCCGAGATCCACAACAAGACAATCGCCGTTCCCATCATGTCGTTATAGACGAAAAAGCCCGTCGCACCACCGATGATGCCGGAGATGATCGTCACCTGTGTCGCCGATAATCCAATTTTCTTAAATAAGGTCGCCCCTTGATCAAATAGGGGTTGAACGATTTTACGCGCACGCGTATCTAACATGTCACCCCTCCTTTCTAACGATATAGCCTTCTTTCTCATGAATCGTCTCGTCTGAAGAGAGCACGAGTCGTTCTCCGGATGCTCGTTCGACTTCGTAGAATCGAACACCGTATTGAATGAGTTCTTTCGTAATCGTAACACGTTCATCCGTCTCCTTCGTCGGTCTTGAGACCAAGTTGACTGCCGTCAACGGATGCCATGTTTCTTCAATTTGAATGCCTTCGCCAAAAAACGGGCTGGTCTGGCTCAGCGTAATCGGTGTACCATGATCGACGATTCGCCCCTGTTCTAAGACATAGACGATATCCGCCATCGCCATTGCCTCTTCCCGATCGTGTGTGACAAGGAGTGTCGTGACACCTTGTTCCTCGGTCAACTTCCGAATCAATGTCCGTAGTTCCCGTCGTCTCGGTACATCTAGACTCGAGAACGGTTCATCGAGCAACAAGAAGTCCGGTTGACTTGCCAGCGCACGAGCTAAACTCGCCCGCTGCTGTTCGCCCCCTGACAATTCGTGAACAGCACTTTTTCCTCTTCCCTCGAGTCCGACGCGATGTAACCAGGATTCGAGCTCGATCGGTGTTAATTGTTTGGCGCCGAGACGGATGTTCTGTTCGACGTTCAAATGTGGGAACAACAGCGACCGTTGAAACATCATCGTCACACCTCGCTGATTTGGTGAAAGGACAGTCACATCTCGGTCGCCGAACTGAATCACTCCACTCGTCACACGTTCGAGACCTGCAATCAGGCGGAGAAGCGTCGTTTTCCCACTACCACTCGGTCCGACTAAAGCCACACATTGTCCAGATGCGATATTTAAATCGATATCAGACAATACATGCTTCGTTCCAAATCGTTTATTGACTTGTTGTATCGTGACTTCCATTTAAACGCCTCCGTACGATTCGTATCCAACTAGAAAAAATAACGGCTTGTCCAGCATAAAAGAGAATGGGCAACCCGATCAACCACAGCGTCGCTAGACGCGCCGCCCCTTGCGAATTACCAGAATACGCCGGGAATACTTCGAGTGATATCATGCGGACGATCCCACCACCAATCAACGCAACTAGTGCATACTGACTGATCGTGATCACCGTGACGAGTAGCGTCACGGATTGTAACGTCGACCGAAGCATCGGTCCCGTCAAATAGAACCAACGCTTGAACCGGTTCCCCTCAATCAAGACCATCTGTTCAAGCATCCGTTCTCCGAGCGCCTGAAATCCGTTCGTGTACAAACGAACTGTATACGGCAAGGTCGGCAGAAGCAACACGAGCAGGACACCGAAAAATCGATCTGCCAAACCAAGACGGATCCATGTCAAATAGAGACCGAATGATAGCAATAACACGGGAACGAACAGCGGCAAACTAATCAAGAACTCTGCTATACGAATCCGTTTCCCCGTTTGAAAGGCAATCGCTTTTCCTGCCATGTACCCGAAGAGATGATTTAACAATACGACGGCACAAATCATCGCGACGGTCGTGCCGAGCGTCGCTTCTAGGCGCGGATTCCAACTCCACTCTCCTGGAATCAAACCGATTAAAGGAACGATGAACAGGAGTACAACGAATACGATCACACTGATTTTTTTCATCATTCGCTTCGCCCCCTACTGATCTTCGTTGCCAGTGGGCGTGTCAAACCAGTCATAAGCAATAGCAGGAGGAAGAGTCCTCCCGTCAAGACGACACTCATTGCAAAAGCGAGTGGTTGCTCCGATAAATCGCCTTGTGTATACAAATCGAACGCATAGACTCCAAGTAGTTTTGGATAGGTCACGCCGAGCAGTGCTGGAATCTCATATGCGAACAGGATGAAGGCAAGCAAGATAAATGCTGCCTCAAGCATCGGAACGAGCAGGAAAACACCCCGCGCATGCCAGAATCGGCGCACTGGTGATAAACCGAGCATCATACCGAGTTCTTGATAACGCGAATCAAGGCGCCGGACCACCGGTAAGAGATAAAAAAACACGAACGGAATTTCTTTATACAGATACGTCAAGATGACACTAAAATAATTCCCTTCATGCGGTCCGATGACAGGCACATCACTCAAATAGAGAATCGCGAGGTATGCTGCTCCTAGATGAGGGATGAATAAAGGAATCGCAAGTAACGCAGCTAGTCTTGTTCTGCTCAAGAGCCTTGCGAGCACCACACCAATGATCAGCGCGAGCACCGTACTGACGATGGCCACGTAACTGCTGACGGCTAGACTCTCTAAAAAGACCTCATCCGTCAGTAGCTCGCGGTAATCAGCAGATGTCGTCATCGAGATACTGACCCATAACCCGTATAAGACCATGCCTGCCATCAAGAGTGCAGCAGGATACGCGTTACCGCGCCACACGAGACGGCCATTCCTTACGGATCATCTCGAAAATGGATGGGTCGAGTTCCGTCCGGACCTTTCCTTCAAAGACGCTTGGCTTTGGTGTCGACGGTGCAGCCGGTACATCAGCGAATTGCTTTTGTTCTGATGAATCAAGTGTCGATAAATTAAGACTCGTTCCGTCTCCCCAATACGTCGCATCGTATTTTTTCAACTGTGCTTCTGGTGATAACAATGTATTGATCGCTACGAGTGCGCCCTTCGGATTCGGTGCGTTGAACGGTACGGAAAGGAAATGCGTCGACGCGATTGATCCATCCTTCAAGACGATCGGACGTGTTTGTTTCGGAAACGTTCCTGACTTCACTTCTTGTTCAGCCCGTCGTTCGTTGAAGCCCATCGTGAAATCAACGTCTCCCTTCGCGTATAACTGATCGAGTTGGGCAAGTGTCTTTGGATAGGTCTTCCCTTTTTTCCAGAGATACGGTTTGATTTCGTTCAAATAAGCCCATGTCTTCTTGAAGTCTGCTTTCGGGTCTTTTAAGGTTTCATTCGATTCGACACCATACATGACGTGGCGGACGAAGGCATTCCCCGTAAAGTCCGTCACTTCCGGATAAGTGAAACGTCCTGGATTTTCCTTGACCCATGACTTCAGTGCTTTCAAGTCGGTCGGTGGCGACTTCACGTCAGCTGCGTCATAGTGCAACGTATATTGAACTTTCCCCCATGCGGCTTCAAGTCCGTCTGTTTTCGTACCACTATCTGAACTCTGTGCGGCAGCATCAACATATTTCATGTTCGGGAGGACTTTTGTGATTTCTCCATACAGTAAATCATCTTTTTTAGCATTTAAAAAATTATCGCCATTGATCCAGACGACATCGATGACACCTTTTTCCTTACCTGCCTGTTTCTCAGCACGCAGTTTTTGAATGATATCCGCCGTCTCGATCGGGACCCGTTCTAACGTGATGTTGTGTTCCTTCTTCAGACGCGGTGCTACGTATTCATCGATGTAGGCATTGATGCCGTCATCGCCGCCCCACATATACATCCGAACCGTTGACTTTTCCGCTTCTTTTTCGATCGTCTGATAAGAAGTCCCTAAGACATTCTTCGGTTCCGGTGTCGCATCCGGTGTTCCACAGCCTGCGAGCAGCGTACCTAGGGCAAGAAAGCTGATTACCTTTGTTTTCATTTGTCGTTCTCCTCCGTCATCACTTTTTATCGAAGCCCGGTTTTCCTAACCACTCGATCAACCGTGGCATCACGCCGTACCCTTTTGCCGATAGCTCCATCCACCATGGTGCATTGACTTCACGTTTACGCCGCTCTATTGCTCGGACGACAGTCGAAGCTAGTCGTTCTTTCGATAGGACGATAGAAGCGACATTTTGCTCATACTTCCGGTCGACATCCGCACGGACAAAAAATTCTGTCGCGATCGGTCCTGGATTGACCGTCATGACGTGGATGCCTTTTGGACGTAACTCCAGACGTAACGCGTTCGAAAACTGCAACATCGCTGCTTTCGTCATGCAATAGATCGTTGATTTCGGTGTCGGCAACTTCCCCGCCTGACTGGCCACGTTGACGATCATGCCACCTTCTTTGAGTAATGGCAGACATGCCTTCGTTAAGCGAACGGGACTTAAGACGTTGATCCGGTGCATCGACTCAATCGTTTCAATCGAGGTATCGTCTAAGAAGCTGAATTCCCCGAAACCTGCGTTATTAATCAAAATATCAATCCGTCCATAACGATTTGCGAGTGTTTTTGCAAGAATTTCAGGCGCCTTTTCCAAATCGTAGACCAGGTAGTCTGCCTGGAGTTCAGATGCTAACGTTTGTAATCGATCCTCGCGTCGTGCAATTAAAATCAAGTTTGCGCCTTCTTTATGCAGAGTGCGCGCCAGTGCTTCCCCGAGTCCACTTGAAGCACCCGTGATGACAATCGTCCGGTTGATGAGCTGCATTAGACTTCCTCCGCTTTTGAATAGTAGAGGATACCTGATCGTTTCTCGACCGTGATCGCACCGCGGGCGACGAGTGTATCGAGACGTGCTTTCATCTCACTCATGACAAGAGGGAATGATTTTTTTAATCGGTTTCCATACGTCACTTGTGCTAATTCGAATAACGTATGTTCTCCCGTAAAATACTTCAAGAGCTGATCACCACGTGCTTTGCGTTGCATCAATCGTTCTTCGACGAGTACCGCAACATCTCGAATCGGAGCACCATGTCCAGTGTAGGCGATTCGAATCTGCTCACTTTGTAATTTTTCTAAAGAGTCAAGATACGCAAGAACAGGACGTTTTACGAGCACATCATCACCTGGTTGTGGTTGCTCGAGCAATGGATTCGGCTCGACCCGGTCGAGCAGGTGATCAGCCGCGAACAACACACCATCGTCACTTAGTATTCCGATTTGGTCACTTGCATGCCCCGGTAGTTCGATGACCCGGTATCGCCCAGACGGCGTAATCGCGTCGCCTTCTTTTAATGTAAAATCAAGTTGACCTTTTCCAAGCCATTTCAAGGCAGATTGATAGCTTGGTAACATCTCTTGAATCGCTAGCGGAACGCCAAACGATGTCGCCAATCGACGCAAGAATGCGTCCCCGTTTTTCAAGAAGGTCTCGTCCTGTTCCAAGTATGGGCGTAATCGCGCATGTCCATAGACGGGAATGCCTTTCTCTGAAAAGCGATGTGCCATCCCAGCATGATCCGCATGGTGATGTGTCACGATGACACGATCTAAATCCTCGACCTGAAGTTCATGTCGTGCAAGCGTCCGTTGCATCGTTTGCCATGCTTCAAGCGTATCCGGTCCACAATCAATGAGGATGTTTTCCCCTTCCGTTCGTAGTACATAGCAGTTCACGTCTCCAACCGGAAATGGTGTCGGAATCGGAATCGGGATGATTTCGTCTGATACAGTCATACCTACACGCCTCTTTTCTCTCGTCCATTTTCTTTCATTATAGAGAGAATGAAGCTATAGCGCCAAACTTTGTGCGTCAAAGGGTGACATTTGTTTTCTAGCTTACGTTACGGCGTGAGAAATGGATGCACAAAAAACCGACCTTTCCGCAGATTGAAAGGTCGGTCAGAAACTTATTTTAAGTTGAGGACTGTTAATTTGTCGCGTGTCATCGAAGCTAAGCTACGTCCGACGCCTTGAACGCCGAGACCCGATGATTTCACACCGATGAATGGGAAGTGGTCAGGACCACGTTCCGTCCGACCATTGATTTGAACAGAACCTGTTTCAAGCGCATCCGCTACTGCAAACGCAGCATCGATATTCTCTGTGAAGACACTTGCTTGAAGACCGTATTCTGATTCGTTTGAGTATGCAATCATTTCGTCGACTGAGTTGACACGGATGATTGGAAGAACTGGTCCGAACGGCTCTTCCCAAGCAACGCGCATGTCGCGTGTCACGTTGTCAAGAAGTGTTGGTTCGATCAAGTTCGCCGTACGTCCGCCACCTGAGACGAGCGTTGCGCCTTTGTCTGTTGCGTCCGTGATCAAGCCTTCGACGAAGTCCGCTGATTTCGTGTCGATGAGCGGCACGACGACACTGTCTTGTTCAGGTGAACCGACTGTCAATTTCGCGATTCGTGTCTTGAGTTCTTCAATGAGTGCATCCGCTTGATGATCAAGAACGAAAACGCGTTTGATTGCTGTACAACGTTGACCTGAGTAAGAGAACGCCCCACTGATGATATGGTCTGCCGCAAGTGACAGATTCGCATCTTCAAGAACGAGCGCTGGGTCTTTTCCACCAAGTTCAAGGACAAGTGGAATCATTGCCGATTGACGCGACAAATGTTGTCCTGTGCCTGTACCACCAGTAAATGTGATCATGTTGATACCCGGGTGAGCCGTCAAGTAATCACCGATGACCGATCCACGACCTGTGACGATGTTGACGAGTCCAGCCGGAAGACCTGCTGCGACAAGTGCCTCGACCATCAAGATACCGCTGATCGAACCTTGTGTTGCCGGTTTGAAGACGACGGCGTTTCCTGTCATGAGGGCAGGTGCAAGTTTTGCTGCTGCCAAGTTGACTGGGTAGTTGAACGGTGAAATCGCAAGCACGACGCCGAGTGGTGCTTTTTTGATGACCGCGATTTTTTTCGCGCTACCACCAGGGAACGAATCCCCTTGCATCATCTGACCGTCGAAACGGAGACCTTCTTCCGCTGTGTAGCGAATGATTTCAGCTGTCCGTTTGACCTCTTTGACGCCATCTGCACGTCCTTTACCGACTTCGCGCATAATGACTTCACCGATTTCGTCCGCACGTTTTTCGAGTTCCGTTGCCCAAGCGTGAAGCAATTCAGCCCGTTTGTTCGCTGGTTGTTTTGCCCACTCTGCTTGTGCCGCTTTCGCTGAAGCGATGGCACGATCGACTTCCGGTTTTGTCATCGCTTGGACGCGACCGACAAGATCCTCTTTATATGGTGAAGAGATTTCAATCGTCTCTTTTGATTCACTTTCATGCCATTGTCCATCTAGTAAAAATGTGTAGGTTGTTGCTGTAGTCATTCCACTCTACCTCCATTTATTTTTATCTCTCTCATTTCAGTGTGTGGCTGCATAGCTTATTGTAATCAATTGGTCTGACAAATGCCAAACTTTTTGCTTAACATATTATGAAAGCGATTACAAAACTTTTTTTGTCAATTCAGAACTAGAATTTTTAGCGTAGCATGCCGATAACTAGTCAGAAGTGAAGTGAAGGTAATGGAAAGGGGCACAACCATATGTATAATCAGCACGATATTTTATTAGAAGCCGGCACGAACGAACTCGAGATCGTCATCTTCCATTGCGGACCATACACGTTTGGAATCAACGTCATGAAGGTTCGGGAAATCATCGTTCCGCTCCCGATGACACCACTCCCAGGTACACCGGACGCTGTTAAAGGATTGATTGAACTGCGTGGCGAAGTCATGACAGTCATCGATTTGCCGACGGTCATTGGTGTTCCACACGATGAAGCAACCGAGGATCGATTGATCATCTGTGAATTTAATGGGGAAAAAAGCGTCCTGCGTGTCGATTCCGTGACGGAAATCCGTCGTATCTCATGGGAACAGATCGATACACCAAACGAACTCGCTCGTGGCATTGAGGGATTAACGAACGGTGTCGTCAAAACGGGCGACAAAATGATCATCTTGCTCGACTACGAAAAAATCGCACTTGAGCTCTCACGCAAGGATATCTTCGCCCGCGAAGAAGGGCGTCGCGTCCAGTCCCGTGACCGGTCCGACAAAGTCATCTGGATTGCCGAAGACTCGGAAATGCTCCGGACGTTGATCATCGAAACACTCGAGGAAGCCGGTTACCATGGTCTGAAATGGTTCATCAATGGTAAGGAAGCTTTTGATGCGTTTGAGAACGGAAGCAACTGTGACCTCCTGATCACCGATATCGAGATGCCGAAGATGGATGGACTACACTTGACGAAACGACTCCGTGAAGATGATCGTTATGCGGAATTGCCAATCATCGTCTTCTCTTCCTTGATTTCCGACGATTTACGCCATAAAGGTGAGTCGGTTGGTGTCAATGCACAAATCACGAAACCGGAAATCGGTCGTTTGATCGAAACGGTCGATTCATACGTCTTATAAGAAAAAAAGCCGACAGCATGTCGGCTTTTTTGATCTATTCGATTGCTCAACGCAGCGCGTCAAGATTTTTTCCAGTAAACACATCGAGCCAGACGACACGGAATTCCACCATGCATTGCTCAATCCGATCGACGATTTCTTGTGTTCCGGTCATTGAACCAGATTCTGCTTCTTTTTCAAGCAGTTCGAAATCATCAGCTAAATCATCAGCGGCAACGGAATAGGAAGCACCTTTTAGCAAGTGAGCGAGCTTTTCAGTTTGCTCAGCATCTTGCTTGGCGACGGCATCTTTTAGTTCAGGAAACTTTCGATCGAACTGCGCGATATACGTTTCTCCGATTTTTTGAAGGAACGCGTGATCCCCACCCGCGATCGATTGAAGTTCTTCGAGCTTCTTAGCATTAAAAAAAGGCATGTCTTCCCCTCCTCTGTTTTCATCTTATCACTAATCTTCGTAAAAAAAAATCGGAGAATCATTTACACGCCATCGTTTCTATTTCTATAATGAGACAGTGAAGAGCAGGAGGGATAGACAATATGTTGACGATTTATCGAAGCGATGTCACCGGGGCAGTCAACGAGATACAGGAGTTCACGAAGGGTTCCTGGATCCATCTTGTCAATCCGACAAAGGACGAAGCCGACCAAGTCATCGCTGCTACGAATATTCCAGAGGATTTCATTTATGACCCTTTGGACGTGGAAGAAAAACCACGTTTTGAAAAAGATGAAGAAGGTCTACTGATGATCGTCGACGTTCCCTACATCGAAGAAGAATCATCAGGACGCCGTTATAATACGATTCCGCTCGGTATCATCGTGACATCCCGTCATTTCATTACCGTTTGTTCGCAACAGCTCGATGTCCTGACGTTATTCTCGAGTGGTAAGTTGCGAGGATTCCGGACGAATTACCGATCGCGCTTCGTATTCCAGATTCTCTATAAAGTCAGTTCCTCGTATTTACGTTTCTTGCGTCAAATCGATCGTCGTATGGACGAACTTGAGGAAGAACTTCAACGTTCGATGCGAAATCAAGAAATCTTTCAATTGATGAACCTTCAAAAATCATTGGTCTATTTCATGACGTCCTTGAAATCGAACGATGGTGTGCTCGACCGAATCATTAAGACTCCGAGTCTTGAGAAACATGAAGATGATGAAGATTTACTGGAAGACGTCTTCGTCGAACACCGACAAGCGATGGAGATGGCTCAAATCTATAAAGACATCATCAGTTCGACGATGGATACGTTTGGTTCTGTCATCTCGAACAACGTCAACTTCGTCATGAAGTTCCTTGCCTCGATTACGATTGTCATCTCGATTCCGACGATGATTTCCGGGATGTTCGGGATGAACGTCCACGTTCCATGGGAAGGAGAAGTCATCGGATTCTGGATTGTTTTCGGTATGATGATCTTCTTCTCTGGTCTTGCCGCCTTCATCTTATGGCGGAGAAGGTTCTTTTAGTTCAAGTAGATTCAGAGCTTGTATGACTCAAAAAAGACTCAGCGACGGTGCTTCCTTCGCTGAGTCTTTTCATTTACAGGTTAATTGATTTCGACCGTCACGAGACATAAGTCATCCGCTTCATCGCTCTGATCCGGTTGAATCAACTGATGGATGTTCGGTCCTTGTTGTTCGATCAGATTCTGGATGGCGTGGATTCCTTCATCAATGCCTTTACTGTAGAGTTCCATGAAACCATCCGTGTACAAGTAAACACATCCTGGTGAGACGATGTCGATCGTCTTGCTCGAATACGTCGAGTCTTCGAACATACCGACAGGAAGTCCCGTATTCTCAAGCGGAATGATTTGATCATTCATGCGTAACAAACCAGGTGGGTGCCCTGCGTTCGCATAGCTAAGCTTCATCTCATCTAGGTCGATGTAGAGGTAAACGGCAGTGAAATAGATTTCTGTCTCGTCTCCCGGGAACAAACGACTCATCTGCTGATTCAATTCTTCAAGTACTTGTGCTGGATCACCAATCCGGTGCACGAGTTCGAACAAAATCGAACTCATTCCCATCGTGATCAGCGCAGAAGAGACACCGTGTCCCATGACGTCAAACAAGATGATGCCGTATTTATTCTGAGAGATGCGGTACCAGGCGTACATATCTCCCGCGAGCTTTTTAGAAGGGATATACGTCGCCATGATGCGGATCTCATCGTCTTCGATATTCGCACTGAGCACACTCTGTTGCAGTTTTTGCGCCAAATCAAAGTCTTCCTGTAATACTTTTTCATATCGTTTTCGCGCATCGATTGCTTGCTTCAGACCAATCGCGTTACGAACTCGCGCGAGCAATTCCGTTTTACGGATCGGTTTCGTCGTATAATCCGATGCTCCTGCATTCAGTCCATCAACGATATCTTCTTCGTTTGATCGCCCGGAAACGATCAGAATCGGTAATTCATCAAGACCAAACCGTTTTCGAATCAAACGTGTCGCCTCGATTCCGCTGATTCCTGGCATTTCGACGTCGAGAAGAACGACGTCCAACTGTTCGATGAATAACGGATCCTCCATCAATTCGATTGCTTCTTCCCCACTCATCGCCTTGACGACGTCATAGCCTTCATTTTCTAACAATCGCTCTAGGAGCATTAAATTCGTTAACTCATCATCTACGACCAAAATACTCATACGCCGTCACCTCGTTCCGTTTAACATGTTTATCTGACATCAGTTTAGCACACAACCTACAATTTCGTTTAGACGGAAGCTGCGTTTTCCGTCATACTAGAAAGTGAACGAAAGGAGGAGTGGACTATGTGGTTATATGTCGTCTCCATTCTCATCATCGTATTCGTCTTGGTCGCCTCGATCATCGTCATTTCGAAAGGATATGGCTACAAAGGCAACAAAGATGATATCGAAATCGATTATGATGAAATCAACCGAAAACTTCGTCACGAAAATGATGATGATTCATCCAACAAATGAACCTCTTAGACCATCATATCACGATGGTCTTTTTTATATTCATTTCAAATACATGTTATTTTTAAATGTTTTTTATTCACTCACAAGGGTATATCCATATCATGGTTAAATATTATCTCAAGGGAGTGTTCATCATGGAACCGAAGCTTCAACATGATCCACACGCAGCACACGCAGAACATCCGAATCGCCAGTTCGATCAGGAAGAATCATCAGGTCGTCAAATCAATCTCGTCACAGGGATGTTGCTCGGTGCCCTTGTCGGCGGTCTATTGACGCTACTTAGTTCTTCGTCTCGCCAAAATACGAAACAGAGTTTACGGGGAGCGAAAGATTCCGTCTCTACCCTCGCTTCTTCTATTAAGGAAGATCCGTCAGGTAAAGCATCACAAGTCATCAATCAAGTGAAGAGTGCTTCAAGCATCATTCAAGAAGTCGCATCTGACGTTCAAAATGTCTATGACAAAGTGAACACAGAGCTTGAAACGGTGAAATCAGATGCCTCGACGGTGAAAGAGACAGTAAATGAGACGAAAGGTGACTTGAATGCAATCAGCAATAAAGTCGTCGAAGCGAAGGATGTCGCACTCGGCAAAGAAGAACCACCTGCTGAGCATGATGCTTCCGACAAACAAGCAAATGATTCTCAATCTTCTGAGGAAAAACATAAAGGTGAAGGCATCTAATCATTCAATGCACTTCTTCTTTATCCCCGACATGTTCAGCATGTCGGGGTTTTTAGCGTAGGAATTGAACAACGATCGCAACGCGTTCGCGCATTCCAAATCGAAGGACTCCTGAAAGTGGCGTTTCAGCCGGAATCGCATCCGTCTGTAAACCAAGTTGTTTCGCCTCTTGTCGCGCACGGTACAGATGAAAGTCTGACGTGACGATCGAGACGCGACGAACGTCCTTTGGCAACAACGCTTTTGAAAATTGTAGATTTTCCGTCGTTGATGTCGAGTCGGCTTCAAGGATCAACCGCTCTTCAGCAATCCCAGATGCCACCATCCCGCGACGCATCGCCTCTGCTTCTGAAATATCTTCATCTGGACCTTGTCCACCGCTCAAGATGAAGCGGACTTCTGAATGTTGTTTCCCATATGCCGCAGCTGCCTGAATCCGGTTATGTAGGATTTGCGACGGTTTTTCTCCTTTGACACCCGCACCGAGGACGATGACATACGGTGACGTCCCATCAGCGAGTGGCCGTTCCCCTTTATTGACGAAAATACCGACACTGTACCAGAAGGCGACACAAGCGACTAATCCCCCACCGACCATCCATTTGATGTTTCGTTTGTTAAACGTGCGTTTGATCATACCGTACGACCTCTCTACTAAAAAATGGCTTACGGTAGGCAATACGAATGGTTCTCCAAAAAAGTTTCAGCATAACAGGTTCGGACTCAATGAAAAAAGGCTGACTCAAAAAAGAATGACGCGTCTTTTCACGCCCTTTCCTCAGGTGAGACACAAGCCAGTTTTCCTGCTTTATTCAAGCAGGAAAGCGGGTCTTATTTGTATCTGACAGCGCAAAGATGCGCTTTTCCCTGTAGGAGTTGCGTGAAACGCGTCATTCTTTTTGTTACAAGATAAGGATGGCAGATCATCATTCTGCCACCCTTATCTTTGTAGAGGCTGACTGTTGAGTCAGCCCCTTTCCTAATTTACTGACTCGTCATCAATTTCCCCAAATTGATGTTACGTATTCCGGATGATCGATGAATGGATTCCGGTTCTTTTGCCACTTCTCGAAGATGACATCGTTGCGACGTTTCTCGAAGCTATCAACAGGGTCAAGCTTATTCCATGCTTTCAGCGTCGACAATTTGCCATGTAACGGGTTCGTACCATTATTGACGTTTTCAGAAGCTTCGAGATCGATTTCTCCGCCACCTTCATAACGAACCGCCATGTAGAAGATCATCCGCGCGATATCACCTTTGACACGGTTCGGTGGTTCCCACGAATCGCTATCGCGATAGCAATCACATCCACTGTATTTCGTACCGCCATTATCGAAATCTAAATTCCCACGTGCGCTGTTGACGACAACGTCTTCCGGACGCAAGTGATGCAAGTCTGTTCCTGGACCGTTTGACGTACCAAAGTCACCGTGTGACTTTGCCCAGACATGTTCACGATTCCATTGACCGACATTCCCACCGTTACTGCTCTTTGAAATCGATTTCCCCGTGTATAACTCGATGACGTTATTCGCATTGTTTGGATCTTGATCCGTTTCTTTCAGTGCTGTCCATACCGTGTCGTATGACACTTGTGTATGATTATCGATGATATCGTGCAGCGATGCCTTCAACGCTGCCCCTGTCTTCCCCGCTGCTGGTAAATAGTACGCATCGATCGTCGATTGTGACGTAACCATCTGCGGACCTGCTGAAACTTGTTTTGGATCAACTGTTTTTGCTGTGACCGGTGTAAAGACGATTGACCCGAGCGCAAGTGTTGCAGCGAGCGCACCTGTGACCTTTGACTTCCAGTTCATGTGTGTTCCCCCTTAAATGGTATGTATGAAAGCGGATGTTACACGCTCATTTTCACACCGAATCCATTCCTGGTGGAAGATGGACGATAGACCTGCTTTTTTGAAGATGAGTCGTCGTTCAGAATATTCATTGAAAGGCAACGGTTAGATGGTCCTGATTTTTTTCATTTATGACGTCAATCCGATCAAAATAGTTCTTCAGAAGAAATATTCTAGGGTCAAAAGTCACGAACAAAAGAGACTTACAAATAAGAATCCGGGACGATATTCCTCCTGTCTGAAGCTTCCCTATAATAAATAATGCAAGCGCTTTCACAAATCATGAGGAGGTCTTTACGTGAAACAAAAAAGATGGATTTTAGCAACCGTCGCATCCGCTGCTTTTTTAGTGCCACTTGCGCAACCGATTGCAGTCGGCGCAACGGCAGACAACGGAACGATGATGCAGTATTTCGAATGGTATGTGCCAAATGATGGTAACCACTGGAACCGTCTCGGGAGTGACGCAACAAAGCTCGATCAGCTCGGGATCACATCGGTCTGGATTCCCCCTGCTTACAAAGGTACCTCGCAAAATGATGTCGGGTACGGCGCCTATGATTTGTACGATTTAGGTGAGTTCAACCAAAAAGGAACGGTCCGTACGAAATACGGCACAAAGGCGCAATTAAAAACGGCGATTGGACAATTGCATACCGCCGGAATCGATGTCTATGGCGATGTCGTCATGAACCATAAAGGTGGCGCTGATTTCACGGAAGCCGTCACGGCAGTCGAAGTCAATCCGGGTAACCGTAATCAGGAAGTCTCTGGCGATTATCAAATCCAGGCATGGACGGGCTTCAATTTTGCAGCGCGAAATAACCTCTACTCGAACTTCAAGTGGAAATGGTACCACTTCGACGGCACGGACTGGGATCAATCGCGTTCAAAAAGCGCCATCTACAAGTTCCGCGGTACCGGTAAAGCGTGGGATACGGATGTCTCAACTGAAAATGGCAACTACGATTACTTGATGTATGCGGATCTCGACTTCGATCATCCAGAAGTCCAGCAAGAAATGAAGAACTGGGGTAAATGGTACGTCAACGAACTTGGTCTTGATGGGTTCCGTCTCGATGCCGTCAAGCATATCAAACACGGTTACTTAGCGGACTGGCTCGCGAACGTTCGTCAGACGACGGGCAAACCATTGTTTACAGTCGCAGAGTACTGGCAGAACGATCTCGGCACGTTGCAAAACTACTTAAGTCGGACGAATTATCAACAATCCGTCTTTGATGCACCGCTTCATTATAGGTTCGAACAGGCAAGTAAAGGCGGCGGGTACTATGACATGCGGACGATCTTTGACGGTACTCTCGTCAAGAGCAATCCAGTCCAAGCCGTCACACTCGTAGAGAACCATGATTCGCAGCCTGGACAATCGCTTGAATCAACGGTTCAGTCATGGTTCAAACCGCTTGCTTACGCGATGATTCTGACACGTGAACAAGGCTATCCGTCGGTCTTCTATGGTGACTACTATGGTACAAAGGGTACGTCGAATCGCGAAATTCCAGCACTCGCTTCGAAGATTGATCCGTTACTTAAAGCACGGAAGGACTTCGCATTCGGGAAACAAAATGATTACCTCGATAACCAAGACATCATCGGTTGGACACGTGAAGGTGTCTCAGACCGTGCGAAATCAGGTCTTGCGACGATTCTGTCAGATGGTCCTGGCGGTAGTAAGTGGATGTACGTCGGGCTTCAGAACAAAGGAGAAGTTTGGACAGACATCACTGGAAACAACACGAAGTCGGTTACGATCAATCAAGATGGCTACGGTCAATTCTTCGTCAACGGTGGTTCGGTCTCCGTCTATCGTCAACAATAAGCAATCAAAAAAGACTCTTCCGTATATGGGAGAGTCCTTTTTTCTTCATTCTGCTAAACCGACACTCGATTTGATATGATCTTCTGTCTCGATTGCCTGTAAGAGGAAATGCGCCACATCTGCGCGATTGATCTGTTTCGCATCTTCCGGTACACCTGTATCTGCTTGACGATAAAGTCCCGTCAACGGACCGTTCAGTAAACGGAGTGGTCGAGCTACCGTATAGTTCAAATCCGCTTGTTGCAAAAGCGCGATCGCTTGGCGGTGATCCTTCAGTGGATTTTTCAGAATCCGCTGAGCGAGCATTCCTTGTACACCCGGTAATTCATCATCAACACCGGCAGACGCAACATAACCGATCCGGTCTACCCCCTGTTTTTTCATCGCTGTCACGATCCGGACGAGACTCCGTTCTAAAAAGCCGCTGTATGCAAGACTTTCAGTGCCAAGAGCCGTCAGGACAGCCTCTTGCCCTGCAACAGCAGTCGTCACCGCTTCTTGATCGAGCACGTCGCCTTTAACGACGTGTAACCGTTCGTCACGTAGTGTCAGTTTTTCCGGACTACGGACGAATGCTGTGACCTCATGCCCGTGATCAATCGCTTGCTTGACCAGTTCTTGCCCCGTTTGACCCGTCGCTCCAAAAATAATCAATTTCATACTAAACACCCTTTCTCTTTCAAGATCCACTGATTCCATCATACCCTCACCACTTGAAAATGAATCGTCTCACCTTGTCTTTATTTTCAGAAAATTGTTTTTATTTGTTAAGCGTGTGTGCTAAAATCTTCCTAAGTACATATGGATATTTTTTCCTTAAAAACAAGAAGGAGGATCGCTTGTGTTACGGCAACGCTTTATCATGTCGCTTGGTGTCATTTTGATTGGTCTGTTCTTGTTTCAAACTACCGCGACGTATATTTATACACATTACATCATGCCGGATCCTTTTAAAAAGCCTTCGATTGCAGAAACTGAAGCGAACGGCGAAATTAGTTTTAAAAACGGTCACTCACCTACTAACACAAAAGGCAAGATGCCTTTTGAACCGATCGATCCACGACCTGGTCCAAAAGAGCTCTGGAAATCCCTTAAAGCGGATGCCTCTGACTCTCCCTTTTCTTATCTACAATATGTCATTTTAATCAGTTTGTTTAGTTTCATGGTCTGGAAACTCGTTCAGTCGCGTCGCGTGAAAAAACGGCGCAGGTCTACAGGAGAAGTAACGGATGACGTTCCATTCGCTCAATCGATCTTTCATCCTACTTCTTTAAGAAAATCGCCTTACCTGTATTCATCGTATTCGTCTTCACGTGTCCGTGATCTCGTCATCCGCTTTGAGCAACACTTACCGCGCAGTCAGCAACGCCGTCCGAACGAAACGCTTGAAGACTGGTTACGTAGGATTGAGGTCCCTGTCGATTTTCAGTTATATCGGAATATTCGCTACGGTGATATGTCGGAAACGATCGTCACGGACGATGAGATTCTACGCTTCGAACAACAACTAGCACGCTACTCAACCATTTAACCTTGGAGGGATTTCCTATGAAACTACAACAATTAAAAGACCAACTCAATTCGATCTATCTCGGTAAACCGGACGTCATTGATCTCTGTCTGACGACACTCATCGCAGAAGGACATATTCTATTAGAAGATGTACCGGGAACGGGGAAAACGATGCTCGCCAAGGCGCTCGCTCAAAGCTTCGAGAGTGCCTTCTCGCGGATTCAGTTCACGGCGGATCTTCTCCCATCAGACGTCATCGGTTCAGACTTCTTCAACTTAAAGACGCAGGAGTTCGAGAATAAACGCGGTCCATTGTTTGCGAACGTCGTCTTGATCGATGAGATCAACCGCGCCGTTCCGCGGACACAATCGGCACTGCTTGAAGCGATGGAGGAACGTCAGGTTTCGATCGGTGGAACGACCTATCAGATGCCAGCCCCATTCTTTGTCATCGCAACACAAAACCCGATCGAATCGGCAGGAACATTCCCACTACCGGACGCCCAACTCGACCGGTTCATGGTCGCAATTGAAGTCGGTTACCCGGATTTCGAGAACGAACGGCGCTTATTATCTGAGATTCTGACGAACGTCCGTCGGTCAGCCGTCGGCATCGCGTCAGGTGGCGACTTGATTTCCTGGCAGGAAGAGGCACGCCGCGTCCATGCATCGCAAGACGTGCTTGATTATCTATTACACATCGTTCAAGCGACACGAAACCATGAACTCATTGAAGTCGGTGTCAGTCCGCGTGGAGCGATTGCATTACTTCGCGCCTCGCAAAGTTACGCTTTCTTGAATCAACGCGACTTCATCATCCCGGAAGATATCAAATATCTTGCAAAACACGTTCTGTCCCATCGCCTGACACTGACACTCGAAGGTGGAATCAAGACGACGAAAGCGGCTGTCTTGACGCATATTCTGGACGACGTGCCGGTTCCGGTCGAGATGGGGTGACGAATCATGCAGATTGAACGTTCCGTTCCGTTTTGGCTTGAACGCCGACTTTTTCCACTGTACGTCACGATGACGTTCATCTTCCTCTTCATTCCGCGTCTTTCCGTCCTCGGTTTCCTGTTTGCAGCCTTGGCGACGATTCATTTCGTCGTCGGGCGAACAGAAAAGCAGCTCCGACGGGACGTCGCAATTGAATGGAAGCACTATGAATCATTGATGTTCAACCAGGAACAGACGACACTCCATTTACAAGTCTTCGGTGTCGAATCCTTGAGTCAGCTTGGACTCGAAGCGACACTTCGTTTGCACACGGATGGCGGAGTCATCTTCCCGGAGATGGATCCACTTCACCCGGCGACGTTTCATGCAGTGATTGACTCTGAAGACGCAGTGACGATCCCGATTCAGACGGTTCGTCGTGGACCAGCCGAATTCGATGAGATCATCTTGACGATTCGTCTGCCGTGGAAGATGGGCGTTTATCTCTTCACGTTCGATACGTATCCGTCGTTTACAGTCTTGCCGTCCTTGACAGCGCAAGCGACGCCATTGCTTTTACAGCATTTACGGATCGGTGATCGACCGGACCGCTACTCACCGCTCAAGAACAAACTGGTTCAGCTTGGTGCAAAACCCTATACGGCGGAACCGTCAAAAGAAATCGATTGGTATGCGACGGCGAAGACCGGTCGCCTGCAGGCGAAAGTGTTCGAAACGAGCAATCAGGATACGTTTACGATTGCCTTGAATTTATCAGCCCCGAGCGGTTACGGTCTCCATCAACAATTTGAGACGTTCATCGAACAAGCCGCATTCCTGATCAGTGAATTAATCAAAGAAGGCTGTAAGATCGAACTATTCCTCAATCGACTCGACGGAGCAAACCGGATGACACATCTCTCGTTACAAGAAGGACAACCGCAATTAAAACATGTCTTGATGACCCTTTCGACGGTCTCGACGCGTGATTCGTTCATCGCGACACAACAGTTCGAACGCTATGTACTGCGCCGGAAACATATGAACAGTCAGTTGATCCAAATTGGCAATGACCGGATCCTCGCCATCGGCTGAGGATCCAAAGAAAGGAGTTTTTCGCCTCATGGTGTTTATCGCCCGAAAATCAATTCAACTCATCATGGCATTTTTTGTCTTGATTGCGATCAGCGCCCTTCCGGCGCTTGTCGCGCAAATGAAATTCAACCCAGCAAGCTACTGGGAAGGTCTGAAGCAACAATTTGCTCAATTAACGAAACTTGATGAGATTACCTATTTCAACGTAACCGCTCAAAAGGAATTCTTGTTGCTTCCTACCATCAGTCCATTCATTAAAGAGACGTTGATCATCTTTACGACAGCTATGTTAGTCTCCGCTGTGTGTGCGATTTTTTATGCTTATTTGTTTTATCGGAGTGGTCGCAAAACACGCATGATGCTGAAACAAACGACGCGGACGCTTGAGATGGTTCCGGATCTGTTCTGGATCATTCTTTCGCAATTCCTTGTCCTCTATCTGTTTAAAACGACCGGGTATGACAAAATCGAAATTGCGGGATCCTATGCTGAGTACATTCGTTTTTTACCGATTCTTACGCTAACGTTGACAACACTATTCTTCTTCATCAAATGGTTAACGACGCAAGTACTCGAACAGGAAGCTGCTCCTTTCCTTGAACTCGCACGGGCTAAAGGCATTCGTCCTGCCGCTCTTTTCTGGAAACATTTGATTCCGACAATGATCTATCGGTTTTATCTGTTTTTCCGAGCGAACATCATTACGGTATTATCGAGTCTCGTGATCATTGAATACACGTTCGAAGTGCAAGGTATGTTCCGGTTCGTCTTTTATAATGGACAAATGCCGATTTTGATGGTCATCTTGTTCTTAATCTATCTGCCGATTTTCATCATTGATTTGTTGGCAGAATGGCTTATTCCGAACGCCTGGAAAGGGGGGATTTGATGCGTCGTACTTTGATGCGAGATCCTGTCTTCTGGCTATGTTTAGTTTTACTTACTGGTTTACTGCTCCTTAGTTTTGGAAATACGATCTTTCGTGATGGTCAAGTCGATCAAATCTCGAACAGGTATGCTGAAGACGGTACGTTCCTTGCGACGTCACCACTAAAACCATCAAGTGATCAATGGCTCGGTACAGACCGCTCTGGCTATGACCTCTTTCAATTGATGATTGAAGGATTTAAATGGACAGCCGGTATTTGTATGATTGTTGCGCTCGGGCGAATGTTTCTTTCGCTAGTGATCGCAATTCCGCTAGCTTTTAGAAGTGCTCGCGTCAATCGATACTTAAAACTTATTCTTGATGGATTTTTAGTTTTACCGCTCTCTCTTGTCGCGTTGCTCATTTTGCTTCCATCACTTACGTTCTTTGATTCGACTGCTATCCCACCGTTGTTCGACCGTGTATCGTTCGAATTAATCGTCTTGATTTTGCTTGGTCTCCCCTCTTTATCGCTTTATCTGATTGCTGAGACCCGTCAGTTACTTAGTCAAGAGTTCATGATTGTCGCCCAGACGCTTGGTGGCAGTCCGTGGCATCGGTTCAGACGCCACATTTGGCCACATCTTGTTCCAACGTTGACAATCGTTTTTATGCAACAGTTCATCCAAACGTTGATGTTACTCGTTCACTTATCACTTTTCAAAATTTTCTTCGCTGGAACGGTTAATTTACATGTCGGAACTGCCCCAACGATTTTTGAGTGGTCCTCGATGTTCGGTTATTACTATAACCAGTTTTCAGCGACATCTTGGCTCAATCATATGTTCCTCGTTCCACTGATTGGACTAGCATTAGTCGTCTTTTTCAGCAATCTATTCATGAGTCGACTCGAACGGGCTTTCCGCTTCCGCCAGCAACTAAAACCAATCAAGCTATCGGCATCTCGTGCTCAAGACGAAGCCGCTGCGTCGTCGATGGTCGATCCCTTTACACCCGTTGCACTGAAATCTCATCACGATTCTGATTGACAATCCATTTTTTTCCTCTTACACTAGAAAAAAACATGAAATGAGGGCGTCCAATGTAAGTCATTCTGAACTCTCACTCCTAACTAAATACGTACGATATGGAGGTCATTCAGAATGAACCGGTTTACGCTTTTATTGGTCAGTCAATGGATTGCGAATGCGGGAGATGCGCTCTATATCGTCTCCCTGATCGCGATGATCTATCAAACGACAGGGCAAGCGAGTCTCGCTGCCCTGTTTCCTGTTCTCGTCACAGCAGGCATGACAGGTAGCGGCTTCTTATTCGCCCAAGTCGCTCAACGTGTTCCCCATGCCTCCTTGTTGTTCGGCAGTCAACTCCTCAAGACGATTCTATTAGGCGTCATCTGGGGATTTGATTTACCACTGCCACTTATCCTCGCACTCGTTGGGTGTATCGCTTTCTTCGACGGATTTGCTCGTCCGATCGAAAGTGCCTTCATCCCTCGACTGTGTCAGGATGTCCAGAAAGCTAACAGTCTCGTACAAGGTTCGAATCAAGTGATTCAGCTCATCATGTGGCCGCTCGGTGCCATCCTGGTCAGCTTGTTATCCCCTCTTTCCGTCTTGTCCGTCTCGGCTGGTCTGTTTTTAGGTGCCAGTCTCATCAGCTATCTGTTCTATCGAAGCGTCCGCTCTCTACCCGATCCTTCGATGGAAGAAGAAGACGTCTCCTTCCGGTCGAGTATTCGCTACACGCGATCGCATTCTTTCGCGAAAGCCAACACGTATCTCGTCGGAATCGATGCGTTCGTCAGTACGGCGTGGATTTCTGCTCTGTTCCTCGTCTACATCGATACACATTTCCAACTATCGGAACGCTGGTGGGGCATTCTAAATGCCTTCTATCTGCTGAGCATGATCGCCGGCAGTTACATGATGTTACGTCGTCGTGGAACGCGTTCGTTGCTTTATCGTAGTATCGGCTTTTCGATTACTGCGACCCTCTTGTTTGCTTTCGCTCCAATCGTCACACTTGCCGTGATCGCTTGTCTGATCCAAGGGTTTGCAAGTCAAGTCCGGGCGATTGAGCTGAATACGTTGTTGCAGACGACGACACCACTCGAACGGTTACCGTATGTCTATAGCGTGCAACAAACCGTGTATGCACTCTGCTTCTGTCTCGGTAGTCTGCTGTTCGGATGGTTTGCCGATGTGTTTGCGATCGAGCTTGTCTATGCGCTCGCAGGACTCCTCTCCTTGTTGATGTGGCAACCAGCTCGCCAGGTATTGGCACGTTCTTCTCAGGAGCAACGACACGTGTCGTAATAAATGACAGTCAAAAGAGGCTGACTCAAAAAAAGAATGACGCGTCTTTTCACGCCCTTTCCTCAGGCGAGACACAAGCCAGTTTTCCTGCTTCGTTGAAGCAGGAAAGCGGGTCTTGTTCGTCTCTGACAGCGCATAAATGCGCTTGTTCCTGTAGGAGTGGCGTGTGACGCGTCATTCTTTTTGTTACGAGATAAGGATGGCAGATTATCATTCTGCCATCCTTATCTTTGTAGAGGCTGACTTTTGAGTCAGCCCCTTTTTTTGATTCAGTTCTGACGCGTTCGCGTCACACTATACAATAGAAGCAACATAAGTGAGACGAGACCGAGCGCGGCATAGGTCATCTGAAGCGAAAAGACACGTTCGACGAAGACGAACAGCGTACCGGTTCCAAGCACAGCTAAACGTTCAATGACTGAGATCAGCGACGTAAACGTTGCACGTCCATTTGGCGGCGCAACTTCTTGGATGATAGTGGTCACATAAGGCTCAGCCCAGCCATAGCACAAGTACAGCGTCCCGAGTAACCCGATACTGACGAGCGGAGAGGCAACCGACAATCCGGCAAGACACACGATATAGATCATCGCCCATCCGACCGGAGATCGGAACCGAGATAATGACGCGCCGGTCGCCTGCATGATTTGAAATAACACGAAAACGAATCCGAAATGGACCATCGGTATCGTTTGATCCCGTAGATAAAGTTGCCAAAACTCATCGACGAAATCAATCGTCGCCCCGTATAACAAGACAATACAAAGAATTCGGACGTAGACGCGTCGAAACGAAAAACCGTTTAGCAATGTCTTTAATGAAATCGTCTCTCCGTCTTGTTCTCGCGATGCTTCCTTTAAGAAAAACGTCAGCAGTACTGTTCCGAGCAATACCCACCAGGACACGTGATAGTGCCAAATCAAGTCTACCGATCGCACGGCGTAACTCCCGACAAGTGCTGCGAGTCCTGATGTCAATAAACCACCGATTGAAATCACTCGCCAGACCGTCTCGAATCGCTCTTCCATCCTATGCATTCGCAATGTTTCATAGACGTGGGCTTCAAGCGCTCCACTAAGTGCTGCGCCACCGATGCCGGCAAGGACCATCGCCAAGAGGAAGGCAGGTAATGAGTAGGCTTCAAGCAACACCGTAAACGATAACCACTCACATACGAAACCAGCCAGAATGAACGGCTTTCTGCCCCATCGATCGGATAACAAACCGAACGGGACCTCACCAATCAACATGACCCAAGCAAAGACGATTTCTGCGATGACGACTTCGGCAATGCTCATTCCCCGGTCTTCCCAGTAAAAGCGCTCAATCACATAAGCTGGAATGAACGAACTACTAGCTTCGATCAGGATCCAAAGCATGAGTGATCGTCGGACTTAACAAGGCCATCTGCTTCGCCGCATCTCCTCACTTCCTTTCTGTTTGATAGTAGTTAATTCCCGTTTTGCAGATGAAACCAACAAAAAAAACGCCCTTTGATTAAAAAATCAAAGAACGCTTTTGACATTAACATTCATCTGCCGATTCCGTGACCGGTACGACGGACTGGACGATCGGTAGTTCGACGATGAACGCGGACCCGACACCTTCTGTTGATTCGACATGAATCATCCCTTCGTGCGAACGAACGATTTCCTGACAAATCGCAAGACCAAGACCGGTACCGCCGATTTTTCGACTATCCGAATTATCGACTCGATAAAACTTACTAAACAGTTGTGGTAACGCGTGACGGGGAATGCCGATTCCCTCATCTTCGATCTTCAGCTGGACACGATCTTCGACTTGACGCATCGTGATCGTGATTTGACCACCATCCGGTGAATACTTGATCGCATTGTTGATCAGGTTCGTGAACAGCTGACGCATTTTTTGTTCGTCAGCATGAATCCGACCCGTCGTCGTTTCTTCAAAATCAAGGACTAGCTCGTGATCTTTTGCCGAAGCCGTATGGAACTCGACCGTTTCCTGAATGACTTTCGTCAAATCAAGCGGTTTGAAGTCATACTGCTGCTGACTCGATTCCATGCGCTGGACATCGAGGAAGTCGTTGACGAGATTCGTCAACCGTTCGGTTTCTGCATGAATCGTCTCGAGATACCGTTGACGTTTTGATTCCTGGACGTCGCGCGCGAGCATCAATTCCGTGTAGCCGTAAATCGAGGCAAGCGGTGTCCGCAACTCATGCGAGACGGTCGAGACGAATTCCGATTTCATCCGGTCGATCGCTGTCTCTGCCGTCACGTCACGTAAGACGAGCATCGTACCGCGGAAACAACCACCGTAATGAATTTCCTCTGCATACAGCGTGACGAATCGCTCTTCCTTGTTCAAGGACAACGCCAAGCTCTCCGTCGGAATTTCCTGACTGCAGACATGATCCATGTAGGTTAAGAACGCCTCATGTTGATCAACCTGCACTGCCAACTCTTCGATTTTGACGTCGAGCGTCATCAATCCTTCTTCCGCCACTTGATCGTGCGCCGGATGATGGAATAAAGCGAGCAATGGTTTATTGGCAAAAATCGTCTCTCCTTCGATATAGATGACCGCTTCTCGAATCGAATGGAGAAGTTTTGAGGTCTTTTCCCGTTCTCGTTCGACTTCTTCAAAGACACGCATCCGAAGCAAGGAGAGTGCCAATTGACGGGAGAACGACCAGATTTCATTTGTCTGGTCTTCCGTGAAAGCATCCCGGTAACGGACGAGATAAATGCTTGCAATCATCGTGTTCGTCGCTGGATCCATCACCGGTACGACGATTTCGTACATCGTGTATGGATACGGGAGCGGATGATGACTCGCGACTTGTTTCGTCGAGCGAACAGCGCGTTTGTTTTGACGTGTGCGTTCGAGTAATGACGTCGAAGCATGTAATAACTGGTGCTCCTGAGCTGCCGTCATCCCGTACGAGACGAGATCCGTATAGCGGTCTTGCTCTAAGAAGACGATTGCTCCGAGCTCCGCATCGGTGATCGTAATCAATTTTTCGATGATCGCTGGATACGCCGTCAACGTTTCACGAGAAGCGAGCGTTTCCGTCAACTCATTGCGATAACGCAAATGGGTCTCGTTGCGCAACGTGATGTCGAGTGCTTCTTCGAGTTCTTCCTGTTGCGATTGAAGCTCTTCTTGCTGGGCAATTAATTCTTCTTGTTGACTTTGAAGTTCGTCGTTACTCGCGACAAGCTGGTGCTTTTGCCCGGAAATGGCGGCTGCCATCTGGTTGAACGTCGTCGTCAACTCACCAATCTCATCTTGACGATTCGTGATGACGATCGGTGTCGCATCCTCACCTTTAGCGAGTCGTCCACTTTCCCGGTTCAACTGACGCAACTGACGCGTCAAGCGGCGGACGAATGGTCGGACGAAAACGAGAGTAATCAATAAGAGGATTGCAATATTGACTGCTCCGAGAATTTGCGACGAGTTGACTTGTTTACCAAGCTGCTCTTGCGCCGCCATCTCTTGATCGTTTAAGGAATTACGATATTTTGTGAAGACCGTCTCCATATCAACGATACTTGAACTCATATCAGCCGCACTCTTCGTCTTGATGTTGAACTTCCGCTGTGGATCGAGTGGTTTTGATTTTGTGACCTTTCCAAGCGTCGGCATCTTCAAGAACGGTTCCGTCACTTTGCCGTCTTTTTTCGCCGCGACATAATTGACGAGGCTCGGCATGACGCGTTGGGTATACGCTGTATAGAGCTCCCGTGCGTCCGTTGCATACTGCCGTTCTTCTTTGAAGCGTGCATTGCGCTCGAACCATGTCGTTTGTTGATTGATGCCATTTTTCTTTGCTTCGATTTCTTTTAACATCTCTTCGTCACCAAGCAAGACGAAGCCACGCATCTCGTACTGCATGCTTTGCCATGATTCGTACAAATCCGTCGCCCGTGTCCGATGTTCGTTTAACATCTTTAACTCTTGGCGTGATTCATCCACCTGTTGTTTCGTATATAGGTAGACACCACCTGTCGTTAGCAGCAGTGTCAGAAAAATCACATAAAACGCAGACATGATTTGCCGTCCAATCGTTCGATTCAGCCATGTTTTCATTAAAGGAATTCAACTCCTTTCCCTTTATTCTTCTCCAGCAATAAAGGTATTCCCGTCCATTCATTGTAAACTTTTTTCAATCGATACACAGCATTCTGCTCAAAAAGATTTCAATTTCATACAACTTTAATCTAAATCGTTGTATATGACAATTAGATGTCACGATTCGGTCGTTTTCAACAAAAAAAGAGCCCCTCAGGACCCTTTTTCAATGATGATGGTGATGGCTATGACTATGACTCCGGACCGGCTGTTCGTCCGCTAAATGATCCGCATCCAAAATGCCGAGCCGTAAGTATTGGGCGACGACTTGTTTTTTCGTCGTTTCGGAAATCTGATCTGTTCCTTGGACGAGCCTTAAGATGCCGGTCGCAATCCGGAAAGGTTCGAGATTCGTCTTTTCGACTGGAAAACTTGTCAACGTTTCTAAGTAAGCGACGTAATTCTGTGCATCCGATTCATCCGGACTGACGAGACGCGCCGCATGCTCGCGCAGTTGTTGCGTCAATGAATTCGTCGAAATTCCCTTTGAGGCTGCAGAGATGACTCCAAACAGAATGAACCCGATGATGAGAACAAAAAATCCGACCATGAAAATCGGCATGCCCGAGAAGAAGCCGTCGCCTCCCAGTTCGCCTTCCATGAATGCTACTGTGAACATAGTGAACCCTCCAAATGAATAGAATGATGACGATCACTTATCCTACGTCATCCTCTTCAAGAAAGTTTCACCTAGTTAGGTAGTTTTTGTAAGTCAGCTTGGAACCAGTCTTCAACGAAGAAGCGTTCCGTCTCCGTCTCGATTTGATATGAATACAACACTTCGAAGTCGCCCTCCGTCAGCATCGGTAACGTCAATTCGCGTACGAGTTGGCGTAATTCTTCCGTCAGCTCAGCTTCGTAGCGGATGAATCCATCTTCCCGGTGCTCGACTTCCGTCAAGTACGGAAGTAGGATGTGTTTTCCGAATGATTGTGGATCATCGATCACTTCCGCAGTCACACCAAACAGTTCTTCTGCTTCTTCGACCAGTCCTTCTGCCGACTGTACCTCAATATGGTCCGGAAACCAGACCGTCAAGCGGCGCCCTTCTTGTAACAGTCGTTCAAAGACAGGACGAAACGTTTGATTTTGAATCAGTTCGTATTGCATCAGTCTTCCCCTTTCGTGAATTCGAATTTTAATTGATCGCGTTCGAGATAGAGCATCGCCTTAAACTGGCGCGCATTCTTTTTCATCTCGAGTGGCTTTGTTTTTTGACCCGCTAGTACTTTTTTGACTTCCGTTTGCGTCAGTCGGGCACCAAGGATCGTTTTCGGTAACGTAAAGCCACAGTTGTTCTTTTGATAGCCACTGCAGCCATAGAACTTCCCACGATCAAGCACTGCTGATTGACACAGCGGGCACGGACCGACCGGACGATTCGTTGCACCCCGCGGGGACTTGCTTTTGACTTGTGTCGGATCAACGGCGAGTTGTTCAATTCGTTGTTTGGCATCGACGACGAGATGCTCCGACAATTTCTTCGCCTGTTCAATGAACTGGGCAGCCGACGCTTCCCCTTTACCGATTTGCTCGAGACGGCTCTCCCACTTCGCTGTCATCTCTGGCGAAGCAAGAATGCTCCCCGTTACGGCATCGATCAAGATCCGACCTTTTGGCGTCGGATGAATCTCTTTTTTGACGAGTTTGATGTATTCCCGCCGTTTTAGTCCGTCGATGATCCCGGCACGGGTCGCTTCCGTCCCAAGTCCCTCGACTTCCTTCATGATCGCTTGCAGCTCATCTTCGAGTAACTTACCGGCTGTTTTCATACCGAGGATGAGCGTCCCTTCCGTATAGCGTTTCGGCGGCTCCGTTTGTTTCTCAAGCAGACGACAGCCTTTGATCGGCATCTCTTGTCCTTGTTCGACGGCTGGTAATTCGACTTCCTTTGACTCGATTTGTAAGACCTGTTTAAAGCCCGGATCAATCGTCCGACTGCCGCGCGTCAAAAAACGGTCCATCTCACGCGTCGTCACGATTTCCGTCTTCTCCGAGACGGCGTCCGGTGCAAAGGCAGCAAGAAAACGGCGAACGATTAAGTCGTAGACTTGTGCATCTCGTCCGGAGAGCTTCGCGACGGCACCCGCTTCTTCTGTTGGAATGATCGCATAGTGGTCGCTGACCTTCGCCGGATTAACGTAACGTTTATCGTTAGCCGGATTGTTCGTCAGGACATCCTTGATTGGGCTATATTCCGCTTGCTTCAGTAACCGATCAAGAATGACCGGGAACTGTCCCGCCTCCTCTTTCGTTACGAAGGAAGAGTCCGTTCGCGGATAACTGATCCAACCACGGATATAGAGTTTTTGCGCGATATCGAGCGTCTCTTTTGCACCGAGACCAAACCGTCGGCTCGCTTCTGTTTGTAAGAGTGACAAACTGAACCAAAACGGTGGTCGTTCCGTCTGACGTTTTTTCTCGATTGATGCGACGACTCCAGTTCCTTTCGTCCGATCCACGATCGCTTGTGCCTGGTCCCGGTCACTCAGCTTCGTCTGTTTCTTCGCATTGATGTATTTTCCTTTGTATCGCGTAAAATCCGCCTCGACTTCGTAGTACGTCTCCGGTCGAAAATTCTCGATCTGTTTTTCCCGTTCGACGATCAGTGCAAGCGTCGGTGTCTGGACCCGTCCGAGGGAGAAGACGTCGGCGATGCCCTTCTTCTTCAGTAACGTCGTATACGCACGTGACGCATTCATCCCGATCAACCAATCGGCGCAAGCGCGACTCATCGCCTCATGAAAAATGTTCTCCGTTTCCTTGCCATCGAGCAGGTTCGCAAACCCATGATCAACCGCTTGAGGCGTCAGACTCGAAATCCAGAGTCGTTGCAGTGGTTTCGCGTTGTTCGCGAGACGTAAGATCAATCGGACGATTGCCTCTCCCTCTCGCTCGGCATCCGATGCTATAATGATGGAAGTCGTCGTCCGCTCATTCAATAATTTCTTGATGACCTGGTATGGTTTACTCTTGCCTTTTGCCAGTCGGTAATCAAATCGTTCCGGGATGATCGGCAGATGATCGTAGTTCCATCGTTTCCATTTGGCGTCATAATGCGCCGGCTCCTGCAGTTCGCATAAGTGTCCGACCGCATAGGCGAGTTTTGCTCCTTGCGGAAACCGGTCACATGGTTTGATTTCAATGTAGCCGTCCCGCTTCACGGACGGATACGGAGCTGCCAGTTTTTCCGCTTGTTTTGGTTTTTCAGCAATGATCAATTGCACACGCTTCACCCTCATTTCCTTACTTCAGACATGTGGAGGTACCCATGCCCTATTTTACGTTATTCATGGCTTTATTCTTTATTTCAACATCGGCAATCTTCGTCAAGTGGGCGGAGACACCGATCGAGGCTGTCGCCTTTTACCGCATGTTGTTTTCGACCTTGTTGTTGCTCCCACTCATTCGATTGAAGGAACTGTTGCAACTCAGTTCGTCGACGATCCGGCATATGCTATTAAGTGGCATTTTGCTCGCCGGGCATTTTTGGCTGTGGTTCCTCTCTCTTGATTATACGACAGTTGCGAGCTCGACGCTCTTCGTGACCGCGAGTCCGATTTTTGTCCTGGCCGGTAACGCGTTATTCTTCAAACAACACCCGTCGCGCAAAGCACTCCTGTTCGTCGCTGTCGCCTTATTTGGTGGCGGTCTCGTCGCTTATGGAGATATCGCTGTCGGCATGCGCGCCTTGATCGGGGACGGTCTTGCCTTGCTCGCAACGATTTTAGTCGCTGGTTACTGGTTGCTCGGTCAACACGTCCGCACAAGCGTCTCGACGAACCTCTATTCGTTCGGTGTCTACGCTGTCGCGTCGCTCGTCTTACTTTTGTTATCATTGATTCAATCAACGAATCTCGTTGCTGCGTTCCAACAAGATTGGTGGCTGTATATTCTTCTTGCCGTCTTCCCGACGTTACTCGGTCACAATTTATTCAACTGGGCGCTCGCTCGTGTCAGTGCCAGCATCGTCAGCATCACGATCCTTGGCGAAGCGGTTTGGGGGATGATCTTCGGATACTATCTGTTCGATGAGAAGCTGACATGGATTCAAATCACCGGTGCCGCTTTACTATTGATCGGAATCGGATTGTTCCTCCGACGCAACGAACGCGATATTCGCGAACAACTCGCCCGGCGTGAGAGTGCCACTAGTCAATCTTCTTAATGACAAAAGCGAACCAGGATGATCATCATCCTGGTTCGCTTTTTCATTACGATCGTGGATCGTCAGGTCGAACTTTCGGTAAACGCCATGTCATCGCGAACGCAAGAATCGCACAAAGAACGCCACCGATGAAGACGTAACGTAATCCATGTGATAACGCGATTTCTGCCGCATACTGCACATCCTGTCCGAACGTTTTTGCCGTACTCGATTGGAAAAATGGATCAATCGCGTACCCTGAGAGCGTGTCCGACGCTGAAAACGAACGAAGGATGGATAGGTTGAAGATCGTACCGAAGATCGCAACACCGAGCGTCTGTCCCGTCGTACTCAAGAACGAGTTGACGGCCGTCGCTGAGCCACGAAGTGACCAATCGACGGAAGTCTGCAGGACGACCATGAAGACGGGTTGTGAGAGACCAAAACCAATTCCGATCAGCGAAACGGCAAGATAGATGAAAACATCACTTGATTCGCGCGTGATCAACGATAAAATCACTGTACCGACGATCAGCAGTCCCATTCCTGTCATCGTCCGATACCGGGGTGAGGCGACACCAATCGTCCGTCCACCGATAATGGCGGTCAGCGTCCAAAAAAGCGACAGTGGCATCAACATGAAACCAGCTTCGGTCGGACTCTTGCCGAGTACCCCTTGGGCAAAAATCGGAATATACGCTGACATCGAGACGAGCACCCAGGCGGAAAAGAAGACCGCTAAGTTGATCACGAGAATGACCGGATGGCGAATGACTGCTGGTGGTAAGAGTGGATCGCTCGCCTTTTTCTCGACACGATAGAACGTGAACAATAAAACGAAACTAATGAAAAAGCTGGCTAGAATGATCGGACGCAAGAACGTCTCCGACTCACTGCCCGATAATAAGCCGTAAAGAAACGCACTCATCCCGAGCGCAAACAATAACGCACCCCGGTAATCGATTTTCCGTTCCGTTTCACGGACCGTCTCTTTGTAGTAAACGACGATCATGAAGAACGACAATAACGCAAACGGTACGTTTAGTAAGAAAATATACCGCCACGAAAGCGATTCGACGAGGAATCCACCGACAAGTGGTCCAGCGACACCTGAGATTCCCCAGACAGCGCTGAGCACTCCTTGGATTTTCCCCCGCTCCTCATATGTATACAAATCCCCAATGATCGTCATCGCGATCGGCAATACAGCTCCTGCCCCGATTCCTTGGACGGCGCGGAAAACGATCAACATCTCCATCGATTGAGCGAGTCCACAGGCTAACGAAGCGACGGTGAAGACGCCGATCCCGAATAACAGAACCCGTTTTCGACCATATAAATCTGCCATCTTTCCGTAAATCGGTGTTGATACCGCCATGAACAACAAGAATCCAGCAAAGATCCAACTGACTAATTTCGCCCCGTTCAATTCACTCGCCATGACAGGTGTTGCTGTTGCAACGATCGTCCCCTCGATCGCGGCTAAAAACGTCGCGAGCAACAAGGCGACGGTTACTTTTTTCCTCATTCGTTCCACTTCCCCTCTACTGTTCTATCATACTGGTTGAACCAGTGATAAGAAAAGTAAATGCTTACGAAACAGGATTCGCGGGAACGGTATGGAATGGTATACACTAGACTCAGATTCACGATTTCGAATGGAGGAATGTCCTATGTTACGAAAAACGGCACTGATTACCGGTGCATCGGGTGGAATCGGACTAGATCTCGCTGTCCTCGCGGCGCGAGATGGCTTCGATTGTGTACTCGTTGCCCGCAATGAGAAGAAATTGAAGGAGCTTCAACAGGTCCTTGAAAAACGCTATCAGATCAAAGTCTATGTATTCGCTGCTGATTTATCGCTAAGCGACAGCGTTGATCGTCTCGTGCAATACTTAGAGGAACAAGAATTGACAGTCGATCTATTGTTCAATAATGCCGGCTTCGCCACGTCGGGACGCTTTGCGGAAATCGATCCAACAGAAGACATTAACTCGATCCAGGTCAACGTCGTCGCCTTGACGGATTTGACGAAACGTCTCTTACCGGGAATGGTCGAACGTGGCTTTGGACGCATCTTGAATGTCGCGTCGGTCGCTGCCTTCATGCCAGGACCATACATGAGTGTCTACTATGCAACGAAAGCCTATGTCCTGTCGTTCTCAGAAGCACTTGCGACAGAAGTCGACGGCTCGGGTGTCAGTGTGACTTGTCTCTGTCCAGGACCGACCGATACGAACTTCTTCGACCGGGCGAACATCACGCTACCATTCAAGAGTATGCCGTCACACCTCGTCGCCTTCGCCGGGTACCGTGGCATGCTCAAAGGACGCCGCGTCGTTGTTCCAGGTGCAAGCAACCGCGCCATGGTTTCCTTGTCTCGTCTCTTGCCACGCCGTCTCCTGACCGAAGTGACAGGTCGAATTCAAGATCCTGCTCGCCAACAAGAATCATCGACAGAAGAAGAACTCCTGTACGCGAATTCATAAAAAAACGGAAGGACCAGATAGCTGGTTCTTCCGTTTTTGTAATTATGCCTCATGATGACGAAAACGCCGCGTCGCATAACGTTTGACGCGATCGAACGTCGTCGTATAGTGATACAGATAACGAATGACGAGCGCACCCGTGATCGAGACGATGTAGCCCGTCGATAAGACGAGTAACCAGGAGACAATCGCGAGGAACCATGAACTCTCGAATCGTAAATGTTGCCAAAGTAATCCTTCTGATGAGGTAATGAGCATGGCGCTTGGGAAGATGGCGGCAGCAAGTAAGTAACAAGCAGCGTAACGTCCTCTAATCGTACCTTTCATCAACAGAATACTGCCAAACACTAAGCCGACACTCGAAACGATGAGCAACATGACGACATAAGCAAGCGAAATCGACGATCCCAGCATATGCCTTCCCTCCTGTTCGGTATGTTACTATTCTGTACCCCTCTTTTCATCGAATGAATGCATAATTCGTAAAAAAATCGGAAACAATATCCAAATGAATATCGCGTTACTGAATCCGTGAAGCATATCAAACGTTCCCCCGGCTACAAGCAGTGTCAAAAAAGCTTGCCACGAGAATCCGGTCAATACCAAGAACCCGAGATTGCTCACCCATCCGTATAAGAAACCAGCTAGAAATCCATATCCAGTCAATACGATCCGGTAACGAAGAAACGGAACGAATCCTAAACTGGCAATCGTTGCATACGCCAGCGCCTGAAAGAGGACGAACGGACCGCTTCCGAGAAATAAGCTCGTTAACACAACGACAAGCATCCCAGAAATAGCTCCGACGATCGGATGGATGAATACGGCTAATAATAAGACGAGTGCCGTTGCCGGCTGGACGTTCGGCAAACTAGAGAACAACAATCGTCCGACGATTGCCGCTGCCGTGATGATGGCGATGAACCGTAATCGTTGATCCGTCATCTGAAGTCTCTCGAACATGACTAAAAACAGACAAACGATTAGAACCGTTGCGACGATCATACGAACAACCGACTTTCTTGTAAAAAATGCTTCGTCGGTCCATCGAAAGCAACTTCTCCGTGCACGAGATAAATGATCCGCTGTGCTGCCCGAATGAGAACTGGATCATGCGTCGCCATGACGATCAGATTCGTCGGATTCTGCTTCCACGATGCGACGAAAGCCATTCGTGTGCTGTCATCAAGTCCAGCCGTCGGTTCATCAAAGTAATAGCTGTCTTTACTCCAATCGATACCGTCCAAGAGACGTTTTTTTTGCGTCGTAAAACTACCACTTCGATCGTCTAATGGCGCAAGCATCGGATGCGCTGGTACATAATGCGTCTCCCCCGACCGCCGGACTTTTCCGTATAGCGGTCGCTCGACACCGAGCGCGAGTCGTAGTAACGTCGATTTCCCACTACCATTCGCACCGACGATCGCAATGCGTTCACCTTGGTGAAACAACAATTTTTCTGTCACGAGTGCATAGCGTGTCTGTAACGGATAACGGTGTTGGACGTTTTCGATCCGATTCAGGATACGACCTGTCAGTTCAGTGGCGCGACTCGTGATCGACAAGTCGGATTGTATCGTCATCGAGCAATGGATCTGACAACCAAACCGTCGTTCGATTTCTTCAAGCAATCCCATTAATCGTTTCCGCCTGACATGATCAAGAAAGAGAAACGGTTCCGACAAGAACAGGGTATTTGGTGACGAAGACAACGCATGACCGAGACCGACAAGCTGTTGTTCTCCGGATGAGAGCTCACTGGACTCCGCTTCAAAAAAAGCTTCTAGCCCAAGCAAAGTCGCGAGTTCTCCTGCCCGAAACAAGGAACCCGTCGCCAGAAGATCTCGGACACGTCCATGAAGCAACCGCTCGGGTGTCAAGACCGGTTGTTCATGTTCGCCCGCCTGTTGACGTAGTCGCTCTTCGCGATCGGTGTCGGTATACATGATAGGCATCCCGGATTCCCCCTTTTGTAAATAATAGCGCTATAGGCAAAATCATCGCCGAAATGATTGCCCATGGTGTCAGACAAAAAACCAGTCCTGCCGCAAGCAATAAACCTATCTGAACATCACGTCGCGTGATCGGTCTTAAGCGAGACGGCACCGCTTCGATCGGTACGATATGATAGGCGGCCATCCGCTCCAGTCGAACAGCAAGCGACGTATCCGGATGACTCATCTTGACTTCGGGCCAAGTGCGTAAGAAAGACGGAATCAGCGCCAGCACCATACCCGTCAATCGTGTCAGTCGAGGTAAGAAACGAAACAACGGTCCCATCTGATCGAGTCGAACCAACGTAAAAATCCATTGACTCGACGTGATGAATAGCGTCACTTGGACCGTCGTTTCATAAATCGCTACTGTGTCGATGCTTGCACCATAAAGAAGCGGGACACACATCATGACGGCATAAAGAGCCGGGAGGACTAAATAGCGAAACACAGTCCGTTCTTGAACGAATAAAAACAAGAGCAGATGATAGACGACGATCACTGATTGATCATGTGTGAGGACGAACGGGATCGTAATCATCCCGATGAAAAAGAGAGCGACGTTCACTGGGTGAAGTCGCTCCCGTTCTGGTTTACTCAAAATAAGCCATTGCATCTTTTTCAAATCGCCATTCGAGACGATCTCCTTTTTTCAGTTCATAACTTCCAGCACCGACTTCGCCTGGTTTGCCGTTGACTCCGAAGACCCAGCCACTACCTGCTCCAGCTGATTTCTCTCGAATCCCATCGACTGCCGTGACATATGCCATCTCACCTTTGCCTGTTTTGACGACATCGAGCGTCGTATCTTCAAGTGCATCAAGTGCTGTATCTTTTTCGTTCAAGCATACGTCTTTATTAAATAACGTTTTATCCTTGACGTGATCCACGACCGATACCTTGACTTCCGCCTCACAAGACGCTGTTTGTTGTTCCTCTTTTGCTTCCGCGCAACCGGCAAGTAACACGATACTTGCAGCAAATAACCATTTTTTCATCGTACGACTCCTTTTCGCCTTGATGTCTCAAAGCTGTAATTATATAACAGAATAGTTTTATCGCGTAAGGATTGACCGTCAGAACGGTAATAGGTCAGACGGACCGCATTCGCTAAGACATCGTCCCCTGTATTGACGTACGGAATCAGTTTTCCTTCGTCATCAATCAAGAAGACCGTCGCATCCTGCAGACTAAACGTTTCATAGAGCCCATCGAGATCCATCTCGACATAGGGTGTTTTGGAATCATGTAAGATTTCATGAATCGAAAGCTTTCGCAACGTCTCAAACGATTGATTCGCATCAATCAGTTTCTGGTAATACGACGTCAACGATTTTGTCGTCAACTCTTCACGTGGTCGATAGGAAATCGTTCCTGTCAGCTCCTGGTAACTGACATCGTAACGAATGAAGCGTTTCGGTGTTTCGACGAGCATCTCAAACGAGGCGTTCCGGAGATTTCCGCCCCGATCGAACATCAACTGACTTTGTTCCATCCGCAGTCCCTCTTCACCGACACGTCGTTCGATTTGAGAAAGGAAATTGTCGAATGAGTCATCCGTGATCGTCACGCGACCAATCTGTTGTGTTTCTTCCCGCAACATCCCAGCATCAAACGGACCGAGAAAGAGTTGGAACAGGAAGAATAGGAATCCAAAGAGTGCCATGTACCGTTTATAACGCGAGTTCTTTTTCGGGTGCAGGACGATCAGGAAAATGATGATGCCGAGCGGTAACTGAATATCATAGACTGGAAACGACACGGCCCCGAGACATGCATAAAAAATGAACTTCATGTACAAGTATTTTTCTTTTTCCGTCCGACGTTCGAGTAAAAATCCTAATCCGCTAGCAGCCAGTAAAAAGAGTGCCCATAGAATGAGAAAGTCCATCGTCTATCCTTTGACCGGGACGACCCGGTGATCAAACATGAGATGGCTGTTCGCGAATACTTCTCGCGCCTCTTGTTCCAGTACTTCCTCTTGATCGACATAACGAGCGGAAACGTGCGTCAATAGAAGCTTTTTCGCTTGTGCCGTTTCTGCAATGACAGCTGCCTGTCGAGCGGTCGAGTGACCGAAGCGTCCCGCATGTTCGACTTCTCGATCGGCAAACGTTGCTTCATGGACTAATACATCGACGTCTCGTGCCAGTTCGACCGAGGCCGCGCACGGCATCGTATCGCCAAGAACGGCTAGTTTGACACCCGGTTTGGGTGATTCTAAAAAATCGGACGATGAATAGACCGTGCCTTCGAATTCAAAGGTTTCTTCCAGTGTGATTCGGCGATAGATCGGACCGGAAGGAACGCCTAGTGCCTTCAGTGCATCCACACGCAAGGCACCCCGCTCTTCTGGTCCTTCTAGTCGGTACCCGAACGCCGGGAAGCGATGTTCAAGCGACCGCGCCGTCACGCGGAATCCATCCTGGTCATAGGTTTGACCGTCTTCGACTTCAACGATCCGGAGTGGATAGCGTAGATATGTTCCTGTGATGCGTAATGTCGCGTCCATCCATTCTTTGATCCCGGTCGGTCCATAGATCGTTAGCGGTGTCGTGCCTTCCAGCGCTGCTCTTGTACTAATGAATCCTGGTAACCCAAAGATATGATCCCCGTGTAAATGGGTGATGAAGATCGCGTTGACTTTCCGTGGTTTGATCGGACTGTGTAAGATTTGATGTTGTGTCGCCTCTCCACAATCGAACAACCAGGTCATTTTGGGGTGTAACAAGGCAATCGATGTGACGTTTCGTTGTTTCGACGGCATACCGGCTCCTGTCCCTAAAAAATAAAATTCCATCTTTTTCCCCTTTTCGTAAAATTAGCATTTTTTATACACAAAATACACCTTTCTTCTGTTGAAGCATGGTAAACTGTACCTATTCAGATTTGGAAGGTGGTTTTTTCCATGACTAAGATTGAACGGACCTATGCCCGCATCGTCCGGGAAGCCCGCAAACTGAACGAGAGTTATCGGCAAAAATACGGAAAGTCGATTCAAATCGATGAAATCGCTTCGACCTTATTATGTACCGAAGAACTCGTTCTAGAGTCTATGGAATATGTTGATCGTCCTCAAGTAGTTTAATCGTACAATGATAAAGAGTGTACCGCAATGTTGCGGTACACTCTTTTTTGTGTTTCATCAGCTTATTTGTTCGTAATGTAATCAACTAGCGTCACGCAAAGTTCCGCTGTTTTGACGAGTTCTTCGATCGGCATCTTCTCATTCGTCGTGTGGATATCTTCATATCCGACAGCCAAGTTGACCGTTGGAATACCAAAACCAGCAATGACGTTGGCATCTGATCCACCACCAGAATGTAAGAGGCGTGGCGTGCGTCCGAGTTGTGTGATCGCTGCTTTCGCGACTTCGACGACTTGATCTCCATCCTCGAACTTGAATCCTGGGTACATGACTTTGACTTCAACTTCAGCACGACCACCAAGCTCTGCTGCCGCTTCTTCAAACGCCGCTTTCATCTTCTCTGTCTGTGCTTCCATCTTCGGAGCGACGAGTGACCGTGCTTCCGCGAAGATTTCGACATAATCACAAACGATGTTCGTTGATGGACCGCCACCGCTGAACCGTCCGATGTTCGCTGTCGTCTCTTCATCAATCCGACCGAGCGGCATTTTCGCGATCGCTTTCGACGCAATCGTAATCGCCGAGACACCTTTTTCCGGTGCGACACCAGCATGCGCTGTTTTCCCGAAAATCTTCGCATTGACTTTTGCTTGCGTTGGGGCAGCCGTGATGATGTCTCCGACTTTTCCATCTGAATCGAGTGCAAAACCGTAATCGGCATCGATTTTTGATGGATCAAGCACCATCGCACCGACGAGTCCAGATTCTTCACCGACTGTGATGATGAACTGAATTTTCCCGTGAGGTTGTTTCGTTTCATTCAATACATGCACGAGTTCGATTAGAGATGCGAGACCTGTTTTATCATCTGCCCCAAGAATCGTTGTGCCGTCCGTCTTGACGTAACCGTCCTCGATGATCGGTTTAATGCCTTGACCCGGGAATACCGTATCCATATGGGAAGTGAAATAAATTTTATCGACGCCGTCTTTTGTTGCCGGAAGCGTGACGATTAAATTGTTTCCTTTATGTTCCGTCTTGGATGAAGCGTCATCCTCGAACACATCACATCCGAGATCCTCGAACGTTTTTTTCAAATGGGCACAAATGCGTGCCTCCTCTTTTGATTCCGAATCGATCTGGACAAGTTCTAAAAACGTATCTAATACGCGTTGCTCATTGACCATGACAAAACCCTCCTCCTAATATGTTTCAATCCACTAGCGCTTTTTTAGTATACCATCCCCATCGTCATTTGCACTTCTGAAAGGTTGTTTGTACAATGGCAGTAATCAGTTGATGTAAGAGAGGAGTAGTGGATATGGCAAAACCATCGAAACAACAACGCATCATCAAATGGACGACGATCGGGATTTTAGCAATCTTCCTGATCGGTACGTTCGCTTCGACGATGTTTTATTTCTTTTGATTGACGTATCGTTGTTTTAAACGTAAATATTGCTCCGCTTCTTGTAGCATATGCAGTAAGGCAGAGCGGACCTCGAACTCCTCCCGCGTGACGGGTAAGGCAGAGGCACGAAAACGTGTCAATAATGCCTCTAGTTCTGAAATGTACACCATTGCGTCGGCTTCAGGTCGGACATTGTCACCAATCGTCCGAAAGAAGTCGGCGACTTTTTTTCCTTCTTCGACGACGAGGACGAGTTCCTCGGCATGATGGACGATACCGCGCAGTAACTCGAATTGTTGTTCGCGCATCCGGAAGTAGGCATAATCTTCATCATCGTTCCGACGACCGATCGCGTTTCCCATTCGTTTTAAGGCGGCATCTTTCCCTTCACGTAACAGACGTTCTGTCTCGTCAAGCGTCAACGCATGATGATTGACCCGCCCTGTTTCAATCGCAGCCGCGACTTCAAAAAATAAGGCGGCGATCCGTTGATCAATCTTTTCTCGTCGGTCGTCAATCAATAAATCGAGACTTGGCATGTACATGTTGACAAGTAATCCGACACCAACACCAATGCCAAGCAATAAGGATTCGTTCAATAAGATGTGCGCGTTGAGCTGACGTTCCGTATACAAATGTGTCAGAATGACGACACTCGTGATGAAACCGTCCTGAAGTCGGAGGCGTTGAACGGATGGAAGGAATAAAATGAAATAGATCAATAACGTCACCGGACGATAGCCGATGACCTCGAATAGAATGAATCCGAGCACGATGGCAAGTAATGATGCCATGATGCGTTCGTAAGAAGACCGGAACGTCTTCTTTCGTGTCGACTGGATGCTCAAGATGGCGATGATGGCAGCGAAGACGTAATAGTCGAGCTTGAGCTGTTCTGCGATCCACATCGCGAGCGCAGCAGCAACCGCTGTCTTCAGCGTGCGATAACCGATTTGCAACAGGTTCACCCCCTTTTGTTTTTCTTTGTTAGACTACCTACCTTGGACAGGAATGTCCATTGCTTTTTAAAGGACGTGATTTACTTTGACGACACGCACTATCCGCCCCGGTCGCCCCGTGCGCCGGACCGGTTCGATAAAAGGATTACTTTTTTTCTTCCTCATCGGAGTTCTCTTGTTCTTTTGGCTCCGCGAGGAACCGAAGACCGTCTTAACCCCACCAGCGCCTTATTCGGCTGAGCGCTATGAGAAAGGTAAAATCAACGAGCAAGAGTTCCAGACGTTCGCCGAGGCGAAGGAATATGCGGGTCAGCGTGGTGCGGTGAAACGTTCATCGGACGACCGCTACGTCTACCTCGGTGGACCAGGTACTGGAATCGTCGACGATCGTGGTATTCTATCGATTCATCGTGACCCTGAGTTAAAGAAACGGCTCACGTACGTCGCTTCCGGCACACGTGTCCAGTTACTTGAGTTCGGTGAACAGACGAGTCGTGTCAGCATCGCCGGCGTGACGGGGCATGTCCCAACGGACCGCTTACGTCCGTTCCCGACAGAACGTGTCTCGAATGCATCGTATTATCAGACGAAGGGCGATCGACTCCTTCACTATATCGTCGCGGACAGCGGACTTGGTGGACTGATCGTTGCCGGCGAAGCGACGAAAACAACTCCTCGGACGAGCAAATATGTCGAATCGAAGACATTAACGCGTGATTTGACGAAACCGACGCGTCTCAGTGCCAAACAACTCGATGCGTTCATCAAGGAGCAAGCACCGGACAGCCCCTTGATCGGTAAAGGAAAAGTCTTTAAGTCCGTTGAAAAGAAATACCGTGTCAACGCGGCCTATCTGCTTGCACATGCGATTCACGAATCCGATTATGGACGGTCTGAGATTGCCCGCGAGAAAAATAACTTGTTCGGCGTCAATGCGACCGATTCCGCGCCGGGAGAGGATGCGACCGTCTATAAATCCTTGACGGACTCAATCGAGCAAACCGGTCGATTCATCGCAAAGGATTATCTCGATCGGGATGGACGTTATTTCCGTGGGGCGTACCTTGGAAACAAACAAAAAGGCATGAACGTCTTTTACGCGTCAGACCCCTTCTGGAGTGAAAAAATCGCTGGTATCATGGTGAAAATGAACGCTTTCTAAATCCGAGATATGATACACTATAGGGCGAGACAACAATCATTGAGGAGTGAACACGTCATGGAAAAAGTTTTAGTATTTGGTCACAAAAATCCTGATACCGATACAATCACATCGGCAATCGCTTATGCAGAATTAAAGAAAGCACTCGGTGTCAATGCCGAAGCCATCCGCCTCGGTGAAATGAATGATGAAACGTTATTCGCACTCGATACGTTCAAAGTGACAGCACCACGTTTAGTGACAGAAGTCGCGACAGAAGCGTCACACGTCATTTTAGTCGACCACAACGAACGTCAACAAAGTGCGAACGATATCGACGCTGTTACGGTAACGGAAGTCATCGACCATCACCGGATCGCAAACTTTGAGACATCGGATCCTGTTTACTACCGGGCAGAACCGGTCGGCTGTACAGCAACGATCCTTAACAAGCTCTACAAAGAGCATGGTGTTGCAATCAAACCAGAAATCGCTGGGTTGATGTTATCAGCGATCATTTCTGACTCGCTCCTGTTCAAATCGCCGACTTGCACGGAGCAAGATATCATCGCAGCACGTGAACTCGCAGAAATCGCTGGTGTCGATGCGAACGTCTACGGTCTTGAGATGCTCAAAGCTGGAGCTGATCTCTCGAAAAAATCCGTTCCTGAATTGATCTCACTTGATGCAAAAGAATTCACGATGGGAACACTCAAAGTCGAAATCGCTCAAGTCAACACGGTCGATACAGCTGAAGTCTTGCTTCGCCAAGAAGAACTCGAAACAGCGATCAACGAAGTTATCCTTGCAAAAGGACTTGATCTGTTCGTCTTCATCGTCACGGATATCTTGACGAACAACTCTGTTGGACTCGTCCTCGGGAAAGAAGCGAATCTCGTCGAACGTGCTTACGGTCTTGAAGCGACGAACAACCTTGTTTACCTCGAAGGTGTCGTTTCACGTAAGAAACAAGTCGTTCCTGTCTTAACAGATACGGCTCTTGCAACACAATAAGTCAGAAAAAGAAGGAGTTCGCTCCTTCTTTTTTGAATAAAGAATATGAATGGCTGTTCATTCATTACATAAAGGAGGAAGCAATATGACACAAACGATCATGGTGACGGGTGGAACGAACGGAATGGGGAAAGCGATGGCGCTCGCCTTAAAGGAAGCCGGCTGGAACGTCGTTGTTACAGGACGCGACGCGGAACGCTTGCGACTCATGGATGAAGCATTGGGTCAGATTCAAGGTGAACATCTGACGATTCAGATGGATGTCCGTGATGCTGACGCTTGTCTGGCTGCTGTCAATCAAGCACGCGAACGGTTTGGTCGTCTCGAGGCATTGATCAACAATGCTGCCGGGAACTTCATCTGTCCGACCGACGAGTTATCACCAAATGGATGGAAGACGGTCATCGATATCGTCCTCAACGGGACATTCAACTGCTGTCACGCTCTTGTCAAAGGATGGCAGGAAGATCAAGTCGTTGGCGGACAGATCGTCAACATCGTTGCGTCTTATGCGTGGCAGGCCGGCGCTGGTGTCGCTCCGAGTGCTGCTGCGAAAGCCGGTGTCCTGAACTTGACGCGGACGCTTGCCGTCGAATGGGGCTATAAATATCAAGCCCGTGTCAACGCGATCAGTCCTGGCCCGATCGAACGGACAGGTGGTGCTGACAAACTCGCTTTATCACCGGAACACGCGGAACGAATTCGTCGCAACGTCCCGCTCGGTCGATTCGGTACACCGGAAGAGATCGCAACGCTTGCAGCGTGGATGGTGTCAGATCAAGCCCGCTACTTGAACGGAGAATGTATTGCTCTTGACGGTGGTCATTGGTTAAATAAACAACCATTCTAATGATTGAGATGGAATGACTCAAGAAGTCGGTCTCCACAAAGATAAGAATGATGCGTTTCACGCCACTCCGACAGGATCTTGTATCTTGCCTGAGGAAAGGGCGTGAAAAGACGCGTCATTCTTTTTTTTAGTCAGCCCCTTGCATGCGTCGCGAACTTTTTTCTTTCTTTTCGCTATGTTTATGAATTATCTAGAACAGGTAGAAAGGACAAGAAGGAGGCGATCGTATGTGGGAAGCGTTCGGTTGGGGAGCGCTAGCAGGTGGGGCCGTTGTCATCGGTGCCCTATTCGGGCTGTACTTACCCTTAAAGCAACGCCTGATTGGTTATATCATGTCGTTTGGTACTGGCATCTTGATTGGAGCAGCGACGTTCGAGTTACTCGATGAAGCATTAAAGAAGTCAACAACGCTCGTCGTCGCGATCTCCTTCATCGTCGGCGCACTCGTCTTTACGGGCTTTGACTTATTCATTTCGTCACGCGGTGCGAGTAAACGGAAACGCTCATCTGGTGGGAACGAAGGCACGGGAACAGCGATTTTCTTCGGGACGATTCTTGATGCCATCCCGGAATCAATCATGATCGGTGCCAGTCTGTTATCCGGAAATGTCAGCGCGGCACTCGTCGCGGCCATTTTTGTCAGCAACATCCCGGAAGGTTTATCGAGTACGACCGGTTTGCGAAAAGATGGATTCTCGAAGAACAAAGTATTGCTGATGTGGGGAGTCGTCTGGTTGATCTCCGCCCTCGCCTCACTCGCCGGCTACACGATTCTCGCAGAACTACCGGACATGCAATTCGCCATGATCGGTGGCTTCGCAAGCGGTGGGATCATCGCGATGCTCGCCTCGACGATGATGCCGGAAGCCCACGAGGAAGGCGGCGCGATCGTTGGTCTGTTCGCAGCACTTGGGTTAATTACTGCCATCATCCTTAGTTAATGACAAAAACAATGCACGTTTTCCGCAAGCTTAATCGGAAACGCGCATTGTTTTTTTGAAGTGATTTTGAAAACAAGTATTCAACTGTATATAGTGCCATCCCACTCTTGCTTGAACCGATCAACGAACTCTTCCATATAGCGATGCCGCTCCTCTGCTAAATGAAGTGCCGTTTTCGTATTCATTAAATCTTTTAGTCGGAATAACTTCTCTTCAAAATGATTCAGGGCACTCGTCTCTCCCTTTCGGTCACCTGGCTCTCGTGGCGCTAGTCCAGGCACATGCATCGGCTCCCCGAATCGACCAGCGAACTGAAACGTTCGGGCAATTCCAATCGCACCGATGGCATCGAGGCGATCGGCATCCTGGACGATTTGCCCTTCGACCGTCCGCATCGGTGGACGTGTGCCGTCTTTAAACGAAAGACTCATGATGATGTCTAGAATCTGTTCTTGTTCTTCCTCTGTCACCTTTCCTTGCAAAAAGGATGCGACCATCTCTGCCGTTCCTCCGAGTTTGCTATCTGCTACGTCATGAAGTAAGGCCGCCAGTTCGATGATTTTGACGTTCCCGCCTTCCTGTTTGGCAATATGTAAGGCTAAGCGGCGAACTCGTTCGATGTGAGCATAATCATGACCTGAAAAGTCCGTCGCGTGAAACGACCGGACGAACGCTTCCGTTTCTTGAATCATTGTCGTCCCCTCCATTCCGGTTCGAGTAATCCGTACAGTAACATATCATGTCGCTCTCCGTCTCGTCGTAAAAAGGCTCGGTATCTTCCTTCCTGAACGAACCCGAGTCGTTCGTACAGTTGAACCGCACGTGTATTATACTCAAAGACCGTCAATTGAATCCGGTACAGATTCAGTTCGAAGAAGGCGTATTCGAGGATTGTCTGTAGCGCATCCGTTGCATACCCTTGCCCTTCACAATCCGGATCGATGCCGATCATCAGCCATGCCGTTCCATGTGTCGGTAAAATATCTTCTAATGCGACCACCCCAATCATCCGTTCATCTTCGAAGTTACGAATCGCAAACCGAAACGTCTCCGGAGCATCCGTCGCCATCATCTGTTCAATCTTTTCCTTCGATAAGTGACGATATGGCGTCGCACTGAAATGGCGAGCAAACGTTGCATCGTCAAGCAGACGTTGCATCACTTCGGTATCTTCCGACTGAAAACGCGTCAGACGAGTATGATGACCTTCAAGCAATTTTTTCATTCTTATCCCCCTCTCTACTAAAAACCGAAAAACGCTAACCCTCTTCAGAGTTAGCGTACTGTGCTCATAAAACTTTTTCGAGGAATTTTTTCGCCCGGTCCGTCTTCGGATTGTCGAAGAGTTCGATCGGTGAACCTTCTTCCATCAGAATCCCCTCATCGAGGAACAAGACGCGATCCGCGACTTCTTTGGCGAAGCCCATCTCGTGAGTGACGATGACCATCGTCATTCCGCTTTCCGCCAATTGTTTCATGACGTCCAGTACTTCGTTGACCATCTCTGGGTCAAGCGCTGACGTCGGTTCATCAAACAACATGACGTTCGGTTCCATCGCAAGAGCGCGTGCGATTGCGACCCGTTGTTTTTGTCCACCTGACAACTGGTTCGGGTAATTATCGCGTTTTTCAGCTAAACCAACGCGATCTAGTAGCGTCTCTGCCCGCTTGACTGCCTCGTCTTTTGAGATACCAAGGACGTTGATCGGTGCGTACGTCAAGTTATCAAGAACAGACTTATGTGGGAACAAGTTAAATTGTTGGAACACCATTCCGATGTTCTGACGTGCTTTCGAGATGTTCGCTTTTGGTTTCGTCAGTTCAAAACCATCGACGATGATCGTTCCACTCGTTGGTTGTTCAAGTAAGTTGATACAACGTAGAAATGTTGATTTACCGGATCCCGACGGTCCAATGACAGCGACGACTTCACCGCGTGTAACTGTCGTCGAGATACCTTTTAATACTTCTAATTTTCCGAATTGCTTATGCAAATCGGTGACTTGGATCATAGGTTCCATCTGATTACCCACTCTTTCTCATAGCTTTTTCGACTTGTTGGCCTATCAAGCTCAATCCCATGACGAGAACAAAATATACGAATCCGGCAAACAACAACGGTTCGAAATAAATCGCCTTTTCTCCTCCAACGATTTGTGCACGACGCATGACATCGAGAACACCGACCGTCGAGACGAGTGCCGATTCCTTCGTCAACGTGATCAATTCGTTCATGATCGCTGGAAGGATATTTTTAAAGGCTTGCGGCAAAATGATCGAACGGAGTTGTTTGAAATACGAAATACCAAGCGCATCTGCAGCTTCCCACTGCCCACGATCAACAGCTTGAATCCCGGCCCGAATGATTTCCGAGATGTACGCTCCGGAGTTCAAGGAGAAGGCGATTATTGCCGATTGGTATCCTGTCGTGACATACCCTGTCAACTGTGGTAATCCGAAGTGGACGATCGCCAGTTGCAAGATCAATGGGGTTCCCCGGAAGATCGCCGTATACGTATGACCAATGAAACGGATGAAACGGCTCTTCGTGATTTTCAGTGCCGCGACGACGATTCCGATCAGCATCCCGGCAATGGCCGCCACGATGACGACTTGGAAAAGGACCGGAATCCCCTCAAGAATATATGGAATTGAATCTTGAATCTTTGTAAAGTCTATCATAATCAATCTCCTAACGTCGCACAAAAGGGATGAGGTTACCCCCACCCCCATGCACTTGACTTATTTTGCTTCTTTTTGGAACCATTCTTCTGCCAATTTATCGATTTCACCACTGTCAATCATCTTCTTCAACTCTTTGTTGAAATCGTCACGCATCTTGTCACCTTTTTTGAAGGCGATCGCTGATCCAGCTGGACCATCTTCTTCAATCTGGTACGTTTTCAGGGATGCATCTTGATCCATGTATTTGACGGCAACTGCATCCTCGATGATGAGGGCATCGATCCGACCTGTATTCAATTCTTGAATGATTTCTGGGATTTTGTTTAAAGGAACCGCTTCGCTATCTTTGAAGCGATCTTTTGCGAGTCCCTCTTGGATTGATCCAAGCTGGACACCGATTTTTTTGCCTTTGAGTTCGTCTTCCGAACTGATGGCTTTATCCTTCGTCATGACCAAGTTTTTTGATTCGAAGTAGATGTCCGTGAAGTCAGCGTTTTTCTTCCGCTCTTCCGTTGGTGTCATACCCGCCATGACGAAGTCGACACGACCTGAGCTGAGGGCACCAAGTAGGCTACCGAATTCCATGTCTTCGATTTTTAAGTCATATCCGAGATTTTTCGTGACTTCTTTGGCGATCGCAACGTCGAACCCGACGATGTCCTCTCCTTTTTTCGTATCGATGTATTCAAATGGGAAGTAATCCGCTGACGTTCCCATCGTCAATACTTTATCGCTTTTGCTTGAACCACCTGTTGATTCTTCCGACGCGCCACATGCTGCCATCGTGACTGCCAGAATGCCTGCCATTGCCGTTGCTAATAATTTTTTCATTCGAGTTTTCCCCTTCCAACGCTCAATTGTCAGAACTTTAACAATAGTATGACTTATGTGTATGTCCAATTCAATACCGAAAAGCCTGACCTGTTCTATTGCTTTCAGGATATACGAATATTTATTCACTGTAAAGCATAAATATATAAATTTTTTTGACTTTCTATTCATAAATCATGCATAAATGACTTTTTATACAATTTTGCAAACGCTTTCAATTTTAAAATTTATTATCTTAATCTCATGAATGCGTAAAAAAAAGACCCCTTTATCAGGAGTCTTCTTTGCTTATGCATAGATTTCAATCAATGATTCAAGTTTCTCGACGACCTCTTCTGCCGTGAACGATTCGATGTCGAACCGCTCGACCATCGAGAGGATGTTTCCATCTTGCATTAATGCAAATGACGGAGATGAAGGTGGATAACCTTCGAAGTATTCACGCGCACGGTCTGTCGCTTCGCGATCTTGTCCAGCGAATACCGTGACGAAATGATCGGGCTTGATGCCCTCTTTCCGATTAACGTACGCTGCAGCAGGACGGGCGATCCCGCCAGCACATCCACACACCGAATTGACAAGGACAAGTGTTAGCCCTTCGCGTTTCATTGCTTCATCCACGCTCTCTGGCGTCGTTAATTCTTCAAATCCAGCAGCTTGCGCTTCTTTGCGGGCTGTTTGGACGACATCTTCAAAATACATTTGGAAATCCATCGTATTGCCTCCTTTGATTCGTTCTCCTTCTTATTGTACGAGTTTCGGTGAAATCTGTCCAAGTCTGCCGCTTAATTCAGTTTCTAAAAATGGTCGGGCATGCAACAGATCGCGGAAAGCGATGTAGCGGTCGATTTTCTCTTCCGTTGGTCGCTTGTTTTGTTTGTATGCTCGAATCAAGATGTTCTTCGGTGTGTGCTCGAGATCAATGAATTCGAGAAGTTGCGCTTCATATCCGACCAGTGTTAGCAACTCAGCACGAATCGAATCTGTCGCCAGTGATGCGAATTTTTCTTTGATCAGTCCATGCTGGAGCATGACATCGAGTGGCGAACAGTCCAGTTGACGGTTCAATTCCTTTTGACAGCACGGTACGCTCAGGATGACCGATGCATTCCAGTCAACAGCTCGCGCGAGTGCGACGTCGGTCGCGACATCACAAGCGTGAAGTGTCACCATCAGGTCAACTTCCGTCTCCCCTGTGTAATCATGAACGTCTCCGACACGGAATGTCAGATCGGTATAATCCAGATCACGCGCAATTTGTGTACATTCTTCGATGACTTCTTTCTTTAAATCAAGACCTGTCACTTCGAGGTCGAATCCTTTGACGACTTTTAGATAATGATAGAGAGCAAACGTCAAATACGATTTTCCGCATCCGAAGTCCAAGATCCGGAGTTTTTTTCCTTTTGGCAAGGCAGCAATGCTATCCTCGACAAATTCAAGAAAGCGATTGATTTGTTTAAACTTATCGTACTTCTGTTTTTTGACTTGACCCGCTTCCGTCATGACGCCTAAGCGAATCAGAAACGGAACCGGCACACCGTCTTCTAATAGATAGGTTTTTTTCCGGTCATGCGACAAGAGAGCTTTCATCGGCTCCTTTTTGGATGTCTTGAGCGCGACTTTCAGCTTTTTCGAGAGCTGGAATTGCCATTCCTCTTCTTCAAAACGGAATAAGAATTGGCGGAATTCCGTGAACCAGTCATCGAGTCGCCCGACGAAATCGTCAATTAAAATATTTTCATGCTTCATAACGCGTTCAAATTGAAACTCTACCTGCATCATCACCGTATCTCTTAATAGAATCGGTTTTACCTTGATTCGTCGGAGATCATTTGATTTTTGACGCGGATTACTTATCGTTGCATGGATCAGTGTTCCTTGCGTGATTTGCGAGGCAAGACTCGCTTTTAATTCATGTAGTTCCACTAGTCGTCCCGTCCTTTTCTGATGTTCTTTCGAAACTGTAGCAAATTCGTACCTGTTCGACAAGTTTACACGCTTCATCATTCGTACGTAATCAAAAGGAGGAATTCATCATGTTCAAAAAAATTCTATCGCAAATCGGAATTGGTGCTGCTACGGTCGATACACGCTTGACGGATGACCGCTGTGAACCAGGCGGTCAAATTCACGGTGTCGTCCATATCAAAGGCGGAAACGTCGATCAAGAAATTGATCGAATTTATCTTGAATTCAACACGCAGTACAAACAAGAAGTCAATGATAGCACGACGTTTACGACCTTTACGCTCGACCGATTTGCCTTAAATGAAGCGAAGTTCACGATTGAAGCGGGTGTCGAGCGGGAAATTCCCTTTACATTACGCGTCCCGCTGAATACGCCACTCTCCGTCAGTCAATCGAAATCGTGGATCGAGACGGGACTCGACATCGCTCAAGCCGTCGATCCATCTGACCGTGACGCTGTCATCGTCGAAGCAAACCGCTACCAAGCAACAGTCTTAGATGCAATGGAGTCACTTGGCTTCCGATTGAAAAAAGCCGACACGGAAAAATTACCTGGACGATTCCGGAAAGATTTACCGATTGCTCAGGAGCTTGAATATTCAGCTCGCAATACACACTACGCTCATAAACTGGATGAGATTGAAATCATCATGCTTCAAGACGGGTCTGGGATTGTTTTAATCGTCCAAGTCGATCGTCGTGCGCACAGTCTCGGATCATTGTTCAGTGAAATGGCTGGTGCGGATGAGTCAATGATCAAACTGCGTCTGTCCAATAGTGAATTGCAGGATCAATCGTTCGTCGAACGTCAGCTGACAAGCATCGTGGAACGCTATAGCTGATCAATCGATCGACTTTACTTGAAAGTGATTCCTCTTCAGGGGGAGTCACTTTTTTTCATTCAAGTCAGTCTGTCTAAAAACACGTTTGAAATTTATTTCAATTTGAAATCGTTTACAAATAAAATATTGTTTTAAAACAAACACCTTGCTATACTGTCCGTATTGAAAAGAATTCCAGTCACGGTTTGACTAAAGGAGGACGTACATCATGAAAAAAATCGGACAGTTCACGTTAACAGCCGGACTCGCAGCAGTACTCGTCTCAAGTAGTTTACCCGTCATGGCAGAGGCAGGATCTTCAGCCGATCGGATCAGTCACAAAATCGACACGATGACACTCGAACAAAAAATCGGGCAGATGATCATGCCGGACTTCCGACAGTGGAATGGCAGCAATCATACGTCGCTTGCCCCAGAAGTCGCGAACATCATCGATCGCTATGATTTAGGCGGCGTCATCTTGTTTGCTGAGAACGTCAGCGAAACCGAACAGACGACGAAACTCGTTCATGATCTGCAAGAAGTCGTCAAACAAGATGCTAGCAACGATATTCCGCTCTTCGTCACGATCGACCAAGAAGGTGGAATCGTTACTCGGCTCGGAACAGGTACGAACTTACCTGGCAACATGGCGTTAGGTGCGACCCGCAGTAGCACATATGCCAATGATGCCGGTCATATCATCGGTTCCGAACTGCGTGCGCTCGGCATCAATGTCAACTTTGGTCCGGTTCTCGACGTCAACAGCAATCCTGGAAATCCTGTCATTGGTGTCCGCTCGTTCTCGAGTGATCCGGAGCTCGTCGGCACACTCGGTTCCGCTCTAATGAAGGGAATTCAGTCTGAAGGTGTCGCGGCGACCGCCAAACACTTCCCGGGTCACGGCGATACGGCGACCGATTCCCACTATGGATTACCGGTCGTTGACCGATCCCTGCAGGAGCTAGAACAAGTCGAGCTCGTACCGTTCAAGCGAGCTATTGCTGAAGACATCGATATGATCATGACAGGACACATCGGGATGCCGCAAATCGAACCTGAAGTCGTCACGTCGACAAATGGTACCTTCCCTTTACCTGCGACGTTATCAGATGACGTCATCACGGGCGTACTGCGCGAAAAGCTCGGTTACGATGGCATCGTCATCACGGACGCGCTGAACATGCAGGCGATTGCCGACAACTTCACGGAATCAGAAGCCGTCTTAAAGACGTTTGACGCCGGTGTCGATATCGCGCTCATGCCGACGATCCTTCGTTCCGAGCAGGATGTCACAAAACTCGACCGGATTTTCAAGGATGTGATCGCAGCAGTCAAAGATGGTCGCCTCTCAGAGGAACGGATCGATCAATCGGTTGAGCGGATTCTGACACTGAAAGCAGAACGCGGAATTTGGAACGGTACGACTGACACGACATCCCTAGCTGAAAAAATCGCGCAATCGAACCAAATCGTCGGTAGTCCCGAGCATAAAGCAAAAGAACGTGCGATGATGGAAGCCGCGGTCACACTCGTGAAAAATGATCAGCGGACCTTACCATTCAAACCGAAAAAGAACGCAAATGTTCTTGTGATCGCTCCTGCGGCGGATCAAACGGACAGCATGAAAAAAACGATCGCTTCCCTACCGAAGAATCGGAACTGGCACGTGACGACAGCGAATTACTCGGCTACTACGCTACCGCTCGACCAAAACCCGACATTACGGGCGCAACTCGATGCAGCAGATTACATCATCGTCGGTTCCAACGTCAACACGAGTGCTAAACTACTACCTACTGCACCAGAACAAGCGATTCCGGCTTCGATCTTCCGCTATGCGAAACAAACGGATACACCATCCGTCCTGCTCAGTCTCCGTAACCCATACGATGTCGCCGTTCAACCGGACGCACCGGCACACGTCCTCGTCTATGGCTTCAAAGGCGATCCAAACGGTCCAGACTCCGAAGCAGGCAATCTAAAATCAGCGGGACCGAACCTGCCTGCAGGTATCCGAGCGATCTTCGGAACGTTCAAACCGCAAGGCACTTTACCGGTTGATGTGCCGGTCTTTCAGAACGGTGTCTTTACCGATCAACTGCATCTCGAATTCGGTGACGGCTTTAAAAACTGGAAAAAATGATGACGTGATACACCAAAAGACCGAAGCTCCTTAAAGGATGCCTCGGTCTTTTAATGATTGATACGGATATTCAGTTTCTTCTTTCGCACGATGGTAGACGCGGTATAACCAATAAGTCAGCAGTGCATAGACGACGATGACAAGAACAGCAGAAATATAGCTTCCCATGCTATACGCTACCTTGAAGTTTCGAGTCGATGCGGATATACCGGATAACACAATCAACGTTGGGATGATAAGTCCTACAAATCTTACTTTGACTTTACCAAGCATTCGTTGCATAGCATATGCCGCGAGGATCACGAGTGCGATGACTACGATTTCCATTCCAATCCCTACTTTCACCAGATGGTATTCCTAATTCTACCATCTACTGGTTTAAGAAGATACCGGGCGTGCTGGAATCTTTTCGTAGACCGACGTGAACGTCTCTTCCGTCCACCCCATGTGCCAGAAGAGTAACTCATAGTAACAACTTGTCACGAAATGACGTTTCATCCGCTCGCGTTCCGTCGGGCTCGCTTGTTCCGCCAGTGCATCAAGCCGTGCAATCTGTTCAAAGACGACCTTTTCAAACCATTCCGAGCTGTACGTGTCGATCCATTGCTGATAGATTTTTTCTTCCGGAGTACACGTCAGTAATTGCTGTCCGACTTCATAATACAACCAGTAACATGGCAAGATAGCAGCAATCGTCTCACCGAGCGTTCCTTCACTCGCGTGATGCATGTGGGAGACATACGCATATGCTGTCGGTGCCGGTTCAAATGCTTCAAGATTTGCTTCCGTAATACCGAGCGGCTCAAAAAATGATTGATGTAAGCTCAACTCTGCCTCGTAAGTCGAAGTAGCATGTTCGGCAAGTGTCGCGATCGTCGCGAAGTCGTCTGCTTTTGACGCTGCCTTCGCTTGAATCTTCGCAAAGTGTTTTAAGTAATAGGCATCCTGCATGACGTAATGCCGAAATTTCGAGAGCGGTAACGTCCCCTCCCCGATTCCTTGTACGAATGGGTGCGTAAAACTACTATCCCAGTACGCTTGTGCCGCTTGTTTGATTTCTTGTGTGAATGTCATGATCTCATCCTCCTCGTTTAGTTATGAAACGAAAAAACACCACCCCGAAACACACGGGCATGGCGCAAGAAGAACAAGACTTGACGCCACTTCCCTCCGTAAGTACGAACTTAATCAGGTTCAAAGGGTCCGAACGTCTTCGTTCGTCTCAGTCGGTCTACCGACTCCCCTAGTGGTCATTATTCGATTCCCATCCACTATAGCATGCTGAAAACGGAAGTCAAGTTGTCCTCTTTTCGCTATACTATGGAGTGTCAGAAGACGGATGCCGTCTCCATCTACAGACCGATTCCGAACTTCTTTCGTTCTCGTACACTAACTTTAGTACCTGATACTATAATTCATTCTGTTACTTACAATTGGAGGATTTCATTATGCATACACCAACAAAAATCATGGCGTCAGCCGTTATCGCTTCTGCTCTATTACTCCCGACAGCCGCATCTGCCGAACAAGTCGTCGATAAGACGATCGTCACACTCGGGGAGTCGCTCGGCGCAAAGGATAAAGCATGGGTGCTTTCCCGTCTCAATGCACCGGAAGGCATCACACCGATCATCGCCACTTCTGCTGACGAAGAAAAATATCTCGGGAAAAACATTCCACAGTCGCAAAAAGGTGGCAACATGTATTCGTCGGCTAAGATCGAACTGACGGAAAAAGGTGATGGACTTTCCGTCTCGACGGAGAACATCACATGGGTGACAAAGGATATGTATCTCAACGCTCTCGTCACAGCGGGTGTCAAAGATGCCGATATCACGATCACTTCTCCCTACAAGGTGACCGGGACATCGGCACTGACAGGAATCATGAAAGCGTACGATCAAACTTCCGCTGAGACTGGAATTAAGTTAAGTGACGAACGCAAGGATTTAGCACAGCAAGAATTATCGGTCACATCAGACGTCGGAAAAACGGTCGGCACGGATAAAGTCGCTGACTTAATGAATGAGATCAAGGCTGAGATCGCCAATCAAAAACCGGAAACCAAAGTCGAGATCGAAAACCTGATCGTCCAAGTCATTCAAAACAACAATATCCAGTTGTCTGACGCACAAATGGACCGGTTGACGAATCTATTCAATCAAATGGAGCAAGCGAACATCAACTGGGGACAAATCGAGAGTGGTTTGAAAAATGCGGGGCAAGACATCCACGCGTTCGCAACATCAGAAGAAACGAAAGGTTTCTTCGCTAAATTATTCGATGGACTCAGTGACTTCTTCAGTTCAATCGCTGGCGTGTTCAAATAATTCAGACTTCCGTAACTGACAAAAAAATAGTAAACTAGAGATATCTGAAACGAAAGGTGGTGTGAAAAGATGGACTTTGCCGCGTGCAAACACTGGTTGATGGAACAATTGTATCTGTTGCGCGCGATTTTTCATGGAATGGCGTTCTAAGGCACCCCTCTGCCCTTTTTTAGAACTTCATGATTGAAAAATACAGCAAAGCGCATCTTTCACACGTGATGGAGAGTGCTATTTGCGCTCTCCTTTTTTTGATGCGCGCGAAAGGATCAATTGATTATGATGATTTGCGACATTCAACACCTAACCAAACAATTCGGAGGCGAAACGATCTTAACGGATGTTTCCCTCTTCTTAAACGAACACGACCGTGTCGGTCTAATTGGACGAAACGGGAGTGGCAAGACGACATTACTCCGCTTGCTCGCTCGCCTTGAGCAACCGGACGGTGGTGTCATCTATCAAAAGAGCGGTTTGACGATCGGCTATTTGGAACAACTTCCTGTATATAGTGAGACGATGACCGGACTCGACGTCCTTTGGACAGCGTTTGAAGACATCCTCGCGATCCGTTCTCGGATGCAACAGTTGGAGCAAATGATGGCGACAGCACCAGAGAATCTGGATGCGTTACTCGCACGATATGCGGAAGCGACGAATGCGTTCGAACAAAAGGATGGCTATCTACTCGACTCGAAAATCGAGCGCATGGTGAACGGGTTACACCTTCGTCCGTTACTCACTCGTCCTTTCCACCAGTTGAGCGGTGGTGAACAGACGAAGATTTGTCTCGGTCGCATGTTACTCATGGAGCCAAATCTGCTCATTCTTGACGAACCGACGAACCATCTTGATTTAGCTGCCGTGGAATGGCTAGAGCAGTTCTTACGGGACTACACAGGAACCATCCTGCTCGTCTCTCACGACCGGGTCTTCTTAGACGCCGTCGTCACCTCGATCGTTGAACTCGAGGACGGTGAACTGACAACCTATATAGGGAATTACAGCGCGTTCGTCGTCGAACGAGAACGTCGCTTGATGGAACAGTTCCACGCCTACCAAGAGCAACAGAAAAAAATAAAGAAAATGAAGGAAGCGATTCGTCGACTCCGGCAATGGGCAAACGAAGCGTCTCCACCGAGTGAGAAATTATTCCGTAAAGCAAAATCAATGGAACGAGCACTCGAGCGGATCGAACGGATTAAACGACCACAACTCGAAGCCAAAACCGCTGATGTCTCCTTCTCTTCCACTGATCACTCGAGCCAAGTCGTCTTTCGCGCTGAAGAACTCTCGTTTGCTTACGGAACCCGTCACATTTTTGATGAAGTCTCGTTCGAGATCATGGCACAGGATCGGATCGCGATCGTCGGAACGAATGGGAGCGGGAAATCGACGTTGCTCTCACTGCTGCTTGACGAATTATCACCAGACGCAGGCACACTCACGCGTGGACCATCGAATCGGATCGGTTACTTGTCCCAGCATGCCCATTTCGAGGAGGACGCGCGGTTAATCGACTGGTTTAGAGACCGGATTGCCGTTCCAGAAGCGGAAGCCCGCCATATCCTAGCCCGGTTCCTGTTCTTTGGACCAACTGTCTTTCGGTCCATTTTGTCACTGAGCGGAGGCGAACGTGTGCGATTGCAACTCGCCGTCCTCGTTCATTCGTCGATCAATGTATTAATTCTCGACGAGCCGACGAATCATCTCGATATTGAATCAAGAGAGACACTCGAAGAAGCACTCGAGAATTTTTCTGGTACATTGATTGCCGTCTCACACGACCGCTATTTCTTGAATCGTCTTTTTCCGCAGATCCTTTGGCTTGAAAATGGTCTGACGCGTTATCATGGTACGTATACGTATGCCCAACAGAAGCGTACCGAGTTCGCTGCGTCGTCTCCACTTCACGTAACCCTACAAAAACCAAAACGCTTATCACAATACGAGTTAGAAATGCAGATCGAGCGGCTTGAACAGAAATTAGCAAAACGTGAAAAATCGACCGATACCGTTTCTAAAAGCATCCAACAGCAACTCGATGACTTATACGAACAGTTACTACAGTATGGATGATCCAGCTTTACTTGACTGTCACTCTCGATACCGAGAGTGACAGTTTTTCGTTCATTCATAAGATTTCATCATATGTTTTTTTAGCTAACCTTATTAAGTTTTAAAATTTTATTTTATTTTGTTGTTGCTTATTTTCAGAAAATTCGTATAATTTAGCGTATAGCTTTTTATTATTCTTTGGGAGGAATACATCATCATGAACGCCATTCAGCAAGTCATTCAAGGAAGTGTCGATTACGCCAACAATATTTTATGGTCGTATGTATTAATTGCCGTATTGATCGGCGGCGGGATCTACTTCACGATCCGAACTGGCTTCATCCAATTCACTTACTTAAAAGAGATGTTCCGTGTCACGCTCGATAAAAGTGAACAAACAACAGACGATAATGGGGAAAGCATCACTTCTCTCCAGTCATTCTTCATCGGTGCTGCGACACGGATCGGTACGGGTAACCTTGCCGGTGTCACGATTGCCGTCACACTCGGTGGACCGGGTGCCGTCTTCTGGATGTGGATGGTCGCTCTTCTCGGTGGTGCGACAGCTCTCATCGAAAGTACACTTGCTCAAGTTTATAAAGTGCGCGATACGAAATCGAACGCGTACCGTGGTGGTCCTGCCTACTACATCGAAAAAGGCTTGAAAAACCGAGCTCTCGGAATCGTCTTTGCAATCTTGATTGCCGTGACGTTCGGTCTCATCTTCAACTCCGTTCAATCGAATACGATTGCTGCTGCCTTTGACAATGCGTTCGGTATCAACACAGCTGTCGTCGGTGCTGCACTCGTCGTCTTGACGGGACTCGTCATCTTTGGTGGCGTTCACCGTGTCGCGAAGTTCTCTGCGATCATCGTTCCTGTCATGGCAGGTCTCTACTTGATTGCTGCTCTTTATGTCGTCGTCACGAACCTGACGGAACTTCCTGGTGTATTCGCAATGATCTTTAAAAGTGCCTTCGGAATCGAGCAAGCATTCGGTGGCTCGGTCGGTGCTGCGATCTCACTCGGTGTCAAACGCGGATTGTTCTCGAACGAAGCCGGAATGGGGTCTGCTCCGAACGCTGCTGCTGCGGCTGAAGTCTCACACCCAGCAAAACAAGGTTTCTTGCAAACACTCGGTGTATTCCTCGATACGTTGATCGTCTGTACAGCGACAGCAACGATCATTCTCCTCAGTGATAGTTATGCTGCTGGAAATGGCGAAGGAATCGGCATGTTGCAAAACGCGCTCTCCGAGGAATTTGGTGCAATTGCTCCACCATTCATCGCACTCAGCGTCTTCTTGTTTGCTTTCAGTTCGATCGTTGGTAGTTACTACTACGGCGAAACGAACATCGAGTTCATCAAACAAAGTCCTGCAGCCGTCTTCGGTTTCCGGATTGCGACAATGGGCTTCGTCTTCATTGGATCCGTGCTCAGCCTTGGTATGGTATGGAGTTTTGCCGATCTCTTCATGGCAGGCATGACATTGATCAACATGACGGCGATCCTCCTCTTGAGCGGCATCGCCCTCAAAGTCATTAAAGATTATCAGGAACAACGAAAACAAGGACTCGATCCTGTCTTCTCAGCAAAAGCACTCGGGATCGAAAATACGGAGTGTTGGGATGTCGAAGAAGAAGCTCGTCCTGCGGCTGGCGAAGTGCCACCATCACAATAAATCACTTCTGAGTTCAAACTTCAGCACCGAGTAAGCCATGTGCCTACTCGGTGCTTCTATTTGTTAAAAAGAATTTGGATTATGTTTTCATCGGACAGGGAAAAAGTCAACAGATTGTCCTGAAGGAGGAATTTATCTTGTCTCAAGTCATGCTGATCATCAATCCGTCTTCTGGAAAAGAACTCGGAAAAAAACACGCAACGCTTGCTGAGGAAACGCTTGCTACTCGCTTTGAAACTGTTGACGTTCGGTTCACGGAAAAAGAACACGATGCGACGGAATTTGCGCGTCATGCCGCCCAGTCTAATTACGACGCTGTCATCGCCATGGGGGGTGACGGAACGGTCAATGAAGTCATCACTGGGATCGCCGAACAACCGCATCGCCCAACGCTCGGAATCGTCCCACTAGGAACAGTGAACGATTTATCCCGTGCGTTACACATCCCGACGGATCCAGAAGAGGCGATTCAGATCTTAGCTGACGCCCCTACCCGACCGCTCGATATCGGTAAATATGATGACCATTACTTCATGAACGTCATCGCTGTTGGTCTGATTGCGGAAGCCGTCGAGGAGGTCAGTGTCGAACAAAAGACGTCACTCGGATCGGTCGCTTATTTCATTGAAGGTCTAAAAGCCTTCAAGGATCATAGCCCCTATCCGATTGAAATTGATTCTGCTGAGAAACAATTCGATGGAGAAGCGCACTTGTTGATCATCGCCTTGACGAATTCCGTTGGCGGGTTCGAATCCTTTGCAGAAGACGCAAAAGTCGATGATGGACTGCTGCATGGCTTCATCATTACGAAGCTTGGATTCTTTGATGCGCTCCAAGCATTACCCAAACTCATCACGGGTGGATTATCAAAAGCAGATCAAATCGAACACTTCACGACGACACGTGTCGAAATTCGCTCGAAAGAAGAATTGCCGATTAATGCCGATGGGGATACAGCAGGTCATGTTCCGGTGACTGTCGAGGTACTCCCGCAACATTTAACTGTGTTTTCACCATCTTCTAATGAATAACAGTATATGTTCATAGAAAAAAGAACTGACTCTTCGTCAGTTCTTTTTTACTTATTAATCCATTACAATATATGTTAACAAAGCGTAATTTTGAAACATATTTGAAATATTTTCGTGTTATTGACGATGCTATAATCATCTCAGGCGAAAAATCATTCTTTAAAATAAATAATTATACATAAAATCTTACAATTTTGTAATGATCAGTTCTGGCGCTTCAGATTTTTAAGGAGGAAATACACTCAATGAAACGTTTACTTACAACAATGACAATGACAGCTTTGGTAGTTTCAGGTTTTGCAACAACGAGTGCTTCGAAAGTTGAAGCTGCAACGACATATAAAGTAAAGGTCATGGCAGACGGACTTCGTGTTCGTACAGGTCCATCAACAGCTTATAAAATCGTCGGTAGCGTCAATACAGGACAGACATTCAATTATCTTGGTGTTTCTGGTTCATGGACAAAAATTTCATACGGTGGCGCATCACGCTACGTTTCTTCTACATACGTAAAAAAATACAGCACAACGACTTCAACAAAAGCAACGACTGGCTTCTCGCGTCCAGCAAGCGGTCCAATCACGCAAGGATATGGTGCTGCAAGTGGCGTTTACGGTTATACGTTCCATAACGGCATCGATATCGGCGCTCCAACAGGTACACCTGTCTATGCATCAGCCGCTGGTAAAGTCATCACATCCCGTTATTACGGCGCATACGGAAATCACGTCATGATGACGCATACCGTCAACGGCATCCAATATACGACGGTGTATGCACACTTAAATAGTCGCTCCGTTTCGGTCGGACAGACGATTGCAAAAGGATCGAAAATCGGTACGATTGGTGCAACAGGTAACGCGTTTGGTGCGCATCTCCATTTTGAAATGCATCGTGGTCCTTACGTCTACAGCGGAACGTCTGCTGCAAACAGTGTCAATCCACTCAATTACTTCAACTAAGCTTGATTCACCGGACTTCTCCCCATGAGAAGTCCGGTTTTGTGTTTCAGATGAAATCTCCTGACAGGAGTGGTACGGTATGATTATGAGTCTAATCCACAACGGAGGCGAAACACATGAAACGAACGATCCCTTATCTTTTATCAGCGACGTTTGGTGTGACGTTACTTGCCGGATGTCAAGATCAGCCGACACCTGAAGAACGTCTTGATGCCTACATCAAACTTTGGGAAAAACAAGATTACGATAAGATGTATACGTACGCGAGTACGGCTACTAAAAAGGAATACGGAAAAAAAGAATTTATCGACCGGACAAAACAATTGTCGAAATCGCTTGATATCAAAAAGTTATCCGTCGAACGGAAGAAAGCGAAGGACGCAACGGATGACGAAAAAGCGTCCCTTCCCGTACGAATCTCCTTTGATACGGTTGCAGGAGCCGTTGCTTATGATAAACAAGTCCCGTTAACATTCGAGAAACAAGGAGAAACAGAAAACTGGTTCATTGACTGGGACTCTTCGTTTGTTCTAAAAGACTTTAAGAAAGAAGACAAGGTTCAGTTAGAAACCGTAGAAGGCAAACGTGGTGATTTACTCGACGCGAACGATAAACCGCTCGCGACCTCCGGTAAAGGGTATGCTGTCGGAGCAACTGCAGGACAACTTAAAGATGTCGACCAAGTTGCCGAGTTGCTCGACCGCCCGACCTCATCGGTCGAAGATTCCTTAAAAGCAAGTTGGGTCAAGGATGGACAATTCGTTCCGCTCAAAACACTGACCGACGAAGCAACGGTTGAAAAATTGCGTGACATTCCTGGAATCAGCGTCAAAGAGACAGAAGTCCGAACGTATCCACTTGGTAAAGCAGCCTCTCATTTAATTGGATATATCGGTTCGGCAACAGCAGACGAGATTAAAGAATCGAAAAATAAAATCCAAGCTGGTGAACAAGTCGGGAAACGGGGTCTTGAACAAGTCCTTGATGATCGGTTACGCGGTAAAGCCGGTGCTTCGATCATTCTACAAAAGAAAGACGGATCAAGCGTTACCGTCGCTGAAACGAAACCGACGGATGGTGAGGATATCCCGTTGACGATTGATGCTACGCTCCAGAAAAAGACGTACGACACGATGCAAGAGGACCCGGGAACGGCATCGGCAATCGATCCGCGGACTGGTGAGACGCGTGTCTTACTTAGCTCCCCGGGCTTTGATCCTTCTGAATTCATGTCAGGGATCTCGCAAGCGCGACTCGATGAACTGACGCAGGATCCGGATCAACCATTGTTGAACCGATTCACGAGTGCCTTCGCACCCGGTTCGACCCAAAAACCCCTGACGGCCGCCGTTGGCTTAAAGAGTGGAACACTTGACCCGGAAAAAGCCTATACGATCAATGGACTGAAAAATAAGATCGATGGTTTTAACGTCACGCGGATTCACGAGACGCCAGCACCCGTTAATCTGCACAATGCGCTCGTTTATTCAGATAACATCTATTTCGCCCGCTCAACACTCGAACAGGTCGGAACGAAGGCGTTCACGTCTGGACTTGAAGCACTCGGCTACGGAGAGAAGCTACCGTTTACGTATCCGTTACGCGCTTCTCAAATCTCAAACGACGGGACGATCGCTTCAGATGGACAGCTGATGGATACGTCCTACGGACAAGGACAGATGCTGACGAACATTCTCCATCTAGCGTCGATGTATGAAATTTTCTTGACCGATGGAACAATCTATCGTCCGACTCTTTTACAAGAGGAAAAAACGAAACAAGTCTTCAAAAAGGATCTGCTGGATGCGAAAGACGCGAAGATGATTCGTGATGATCTCTATGACGTTGTCCATAACGGCTACACGCTCCCGGCCGATATCAAGGAAGTCGATGTTGCCGGTAAGACCGGTACGGCAGAATTGAAAAAGGCAGGCGAAACCGATGGAAAAGAGAATGGCTTCTTCGTCGGTTACGATAACGATAAAAAAGATCTTCTTGTTGCCATCATGATTGAATCGGTCGAAAAAGAAGATCGTGGTAGTCCGTATGTATCGGGTCTTGTTGCCGAAGTACTCAAACAAAATCGATGATTGGAGTGATTGCTTGATGATCCGCACGAGCCGTACTTCAGACCTCCCTGCCCTGCTTGCACTGACGGCAGAGACCTTCTTGCACCATCAACGATTATCGCCTCACTTTCATCCAGATGTAACGACACCGTACACGCTGGAGTCTTTAAGTCAGATGGTGGAAGCAGAACAACAACTCTGTCTGACAGCGCTTGACGGAGAAACACTCGTTGGTTACTTGTTCGGCAAGTGGACTGCGCCAGCATCCGATCGATTTACACCAGCCCGGATCTTGAACATCACTGACGTCGGTGTCACCTCATCCCATCGTTCATTCGGAATTGGTCGCCAGTTAATGCAGGCTGCAGAAGAACTCGCACTCGAGCGAAAGGTCGATGCTGTTCGCTTAAACGTTTGGGCGGTCAACGACCGTGCCGCCACATTTTATGAGGAACTTGGATTCGAACCGCTGTATACCAACTTGCAGAAGTCGCTCGTTCAACAGTGACATCTATACGAAAAAGGGGCTGACTCAAAAAAGAATGACGCGTCTTTTCACGCCCTTTCCTCAGGCGAGACACAAGCCAGTTTTCCTGCTTCGTAGCAGGAAAGCGGGTCTTGTTCGTCTCTAACAGCGCATAAATGCGCCTGTTCCTGTAGGAGTTGCGTGTGACGCGTCATTCTTTTTGTTACGAGATAAGGGTGGCAGATCATCATTCTGCCACCCTTATGTTTGTAGAGACTGACTTTTGAGTCAGCTCCTTTTTATTAATGTGACGGCGTCGCCGCAAGACGTGCTGCCATCAACTGTTGAATCGTTTCTCGATCGTTCTGATGGAGTAAGTCGACGATCTTACTGCCGACGATGACCCCTGAGACTGGTCTGCTCAGTTGTTTGACATGTTCCGGTGTACTAATCCCGAACCCGGCAAGTACAGGTACTGGACTGTTTGCTGCAACGTTCGCTAAGTGGTCTTCGAGCGCCATATCAAACGTCGTCTGTCCGCCTGTCGTTCCGTTGACCGTGACCGCATAGAGGAATCCTTCACTTTTATCGGCAATCTTTTGGATTCGCTCCATCGGACTCGTCAAGGAGACGAGTTGAACGAGCGCGATGTCAGACTTATCTTCTTGTTCGAAGAACTGTTCGCTCTGCTCAAGCGGCAGATCGGGAATGATCAGTCCGTCGACTCCGACTTCGCGACACGTCGCTAGAAACGCTGTTAATCCGTAGCGGAAAATCGGATTCAAGTACGTCATCAAAACGACAGGAACATCGACTGTCTGACGGGCAATCCGAACTGCATCGAGGACGTCCTTCAGTCCAACGTTCGCTTCTAGCGCGCGGAGTCCCGCTTCTTGAATGACTGGACCATCAGCGACGGGATCCGAAAACGGGACACCGACTTCAATCGCTGTCGCTCCGGATTCAGCGAGAAACGACAGGATTTCCGGGAGTTGATCGATCCCTCCGTCTCCCCCCATGACGTACGGAATAAATGCTTTCTCCCCTTTGCTCGTAACGGTACGAATGGCTGTCTCTAATCGCATCATGCTTCCCCCTTTAGTGCGTTTCTGACAGTGACGACGTCTTTGTCGCCACGTCCTGATAAGCAGATGACGAGAATCTCTTCCTTGTCCATCTCTGCCGCGAGTTGAGTCGCGTAGGCAATCGCGTGTGCCGACTCAAGTGCCGGAATGATTCCCTCCTTGCGGCTCAACAACTGGAGTGCTTCCAGTGCTTGTTCGTCCGTCACGGCTTCATACTGGACGCGACCGATATCTTTTAGCAAGCTATGCTCCGGTCCGACGCCCGGGTAATCCAGTCCAGCTGAGATTGAATGTGCTTCCTGTACTTGACCATGTGCATCCTGTAAGAGATACATCATCGAGCCATGCAAGACACCGACCTCTCCTTTTGTCATCGTCGCTGCGTGTTTATCCGTCTCAACACCGCTTCCGGCTGCTTCGATGCCGTACAACTGCACGTCCGTATCATCGATGAACGGATGGAACATCCCGATTGCATTACTGCCACCGCCAACACAAGCGACAATCGCCTCCGGCAGACGTCCTTCTTTTTCGATGATTTGGCGTCGTGTCTCTTTTCCGATGACCGCTTGGAAATCACGGACGAGTTGCGGGAATGGGTGTGGTCCGAGAACAGAACCCATCAAGTAATGCGTGTCTTCGACATGTTTGACCCAGTAACGGAGCGCTTCATTGACGGCATCTTTGAGTGTCCGACTCCCTTGCGTGACCGGGATGACGGTTGCTCCAAGTAACTCCATCCGGAAGACGTTCAACTCTTGACGACGGACGTCCTCTTCTCCCATGAAGATGACGCACTCGAGGTCGAGCAAGGCACAGACCGTCGCTGTCGCGACACCGTGTTGTCCTGCTCCTGTCTCAGCAACGATTTTTCGTTTCCCCATCCGTTCAGCCAGTAACGCTTGACCAATCGTATTGTTGATTTTATGGGCACCGGTATGGTTCAAGTCTTCTCGTTTCAAATAGATCTTTGCGCCACCGATCGTTTGCGTCAAATGTTCGGCAAAATAAAGTGGTGTTTCACGTCCGACGTATTCTTTCAGCAATTCGTCCATCCGTGCTTGAAACGCTGGATCTTCTTTTACTGTTGCGTATGCTTCTTCGAGTTCGATCACCGCGTGCATCAATGTTTCCGGGATGTAGCGTCCTCCGTATTTACCGTATTGTCCTAGTGTATCCGGTTGTGCGTAGCTCATGCTTCTCTCTCCTTTACGGCATCTGCGAATGCCTGCATTTTGATGGGATCTTTCCGTCCATCCGTCTCGATGCCACTTGAGACATCGACCGCGAACGGGTGATATCGTTTGATTGCTTCTCCGACGTTTCCTGCTGTCAAGCCACCGGCAATGAACAGTGGTCGATCGGCTTGAATGTCTCGTGACCAGTCGAATGTCTCGCCACTTCCAGCAACCGGTGCGTCAACGAGCAAATAATCCGTCTGTTGCTCTACTTGTCCGATGTCCGTCACCGGAATCGCTTGAATGACGGGAACTGGTAACGCTCCGTCCGGAATGACACCATGAATTTGGACGAGATCTAGCGCGACTTGCTCGACCGCGTCGGTCACCTGCTGGTAAGTCGGGGAGACGAAGACACCGACGACCTGGACCGTTTTTGGAATGTCGCGTCTGAGACGAGCTGCCTCTTCCAGCGTGACCTGTCGTTTACTTTTAGCAAAGATAAAGCCGATGTAGTCCGCTAAGCGAACTGCCGCTTCGACATGTTCTCTTTCCCGGAGACCACAGAACTTAATCCGTGTCATACGCGAACGCCACTCACTTCTCGGATGAAGACTTGCGGATCGTCTGCCCGCATCAACGTCTCGCCGACGAGGATACCGTCTGCACCGGCAGCGTGTAATCGCTGTGCTTCCTCGACCGTCTTGATGCCACTCTCACTTATATACCGGACGTCCGGTTGTTTTTGTTCGAGTAATCCGACCGATGTCTGTAAATCAACTTCGAATTTTTTCAAGTTTCGGTTGTTGATGCCAATGATTTGCGCACCGATCGCCTCTGCTCGGCGTAACTCCTCTTCGTCATGGACTTCGACCAAGACCTCAAGTCCTTCTGCGTAAGCATACGCATACAAGTCAGCAAGCATCTCCTGCTCGAGAGCGGCGACGATTAAGAGAATCAACCGTGCCCCATGTGCTTTTGCCCGATCGATTTGAATCCGATCAATCATGAAGTCCTTACAAAGCACCGGGATGTCGACTGCTGCAGCGACTGCCGCTAAATCGTCCATCGACCCTTTGAAGTACGTCTCGTCCGTCAAGACGGAGATGACGGTCGCTCCACTCGCTTCATATTGTTTTGCCTGAGCGACGACGTCGACGTCGAGTGCGATTGCACCTTTTGATGGCGACGCTCGCTTGATTTCCGCGATGACGGATAAATCCGCTCCTGCTAAACGTTGCTTAATCGACGGCTTCAATGCCTCCCGATCAATCCGTTCGACACCAGTTAATTTTAATTGCAGGACTTCTGTCCGTTTCGTTTCGATGATGCGATCTAAGATATTCATCCGATTGCTTCCTCCCGTGTCATTTGTCGTAATTGATTCAATCGTTCCATCGCCCGTCCTGAGTCGATGCTATCCGCTGCTAAGGCAATCCCTTCTTCGATCGTCTTCGCCCGATTTGCTGCAAAGAGGGCAATTCCGGCATTGAGTAGGACCGTGTTGCGATAAGCACCATGCTCACCACCAAGGACTTGCAGTAAAATCGTCGCATTCTCTTGTGCACTACCTCCACGGATCGCTTCAAGCGGTGCGGTCTTCAGTCCGACTTCCTCCGGGTGAAGACTGAAGCGGATCAGCTCGCCTTCGTCGAGTAAGACGAGTTGGTTCGTTCCGGCAAGGGATGCTTCATCCATTCCATTCGCACCGTGTAAGACGATTGCCCGCTTCCGTCCGAGTCGATGCAATGTCAACGCCATCGTCTCAAGCATATCCTCTCGGTAAATTCCTAATAGTTGTGTCTTGAGTGGAACCGGGTTCGTCAATGGACCGATCAAGTTAAAGATCGTTGGAATCCGCAGATCGCGTCGGACCTTCATGATTTGCTTGACGCGTGGGTGCATCCGTTGCGCAAACAAGAAGGCGATTCCGTTCGACTCGAGCTGTTCTGCTAAGCGTTCCGGTGTTGCATCGAGCGAAACCCCAAGTGCTTCGAGCACATCAGCGCTGCCCGTTTTACTCGAGACACTTCGGTTCCCGTGCTTCGCGACTTTCATGCCGGCACCTGCTAGAACGAAGGCGGCTGTCGTACTGATGTTGAACGATTGTGAGCCGTCGCCTCCTGTACCACAGTTATCCATGAAATCGCCGGTGACTGGAATGTCGAGTGCGACCTCTCGCATGATCGAAGCGAGACCGGCTAGTTCTTCTGCTGTCTCCCCCTTTGCTTTCAGGGCGACGAGAAAAGCCGCAATTTCACTGTCCGTGATGCCTTCCGCAAATAGTTCGCGTGCTGCCTGTTGCATCTCTTCATATCGTAAATGCTTCGCTTCCGCTAATTTTAATAATGTCTCTTTCATCGTTTGTCACTCCTTCGTCAATTCAATGAATCGTTTGATCATCTGCTGCCCTTGCGGTGTTCCGACGGATTCCGGATGAAACTGGATTCCGAACGTCAGATGTGTCTTGTGCTCGAGTGCCATGATCGTCCGGTCCTCCGTTTCTGCCGTGATGACGAGTTCCGTTGGTAAGTCGTTTCGCGCGACGATCAGCGAATGGTAGCGCATGACCTCTAACGTTTCCGTCATTTCGTCGAAGAGTTGTCCCGATTGTCGAATCATCGATGTCTTCCCGTGCATGATGACCGGTGCTTCGACGACGTGTCCTCCGAATGCTTCGCCGATTGCCTGATGTCCGAGGCAGACACCGAGAATCGGTACTTGACCCGATAATTGACGAATTAGATCGATGCAGATGCCAGCATCAGCCGGGCGACCGGGACCGGGTGAGAGGATGATGCCGTCTGGTTTCATCTCGCGGAGTTCTTCTATGCTGACCGCATCGTTTCGAATGACGTGAACGTCTGTGTAAACGGATGCGTATTGGTATAGGTTATAGGTAAAGGAATCATAGTTATCAATTAGGACGATCATTTCCAAACCTCCAGTAGTGATTTCGCTTTGTGTAACGTCTCCTGGTACTCGAGGCGTGGAATCGAATCGTAGACGATGCCAGCACCTGCTTGCACAGAGGCGACACCATCCTTGATCACCATCGTCCGGATAGCGAGGGCAAAATCCATATTCCCCCGAACATCGAAATAGCCGACAGCCCCAGCATATACTTCTCGTTTCACCTGCTCGTACTGGTCGATCAACTGCATCGCTCGGATTTTCGGAGCTCCCGTGACCGTCCCTGCCGGTAGACAAGAGACGAGTGCGTCTGCTCCAGTCTTCCCGTCTGCTAGCGTACCTTCAACGACCGAGACGAGATGCATAACGTTCTTGAATCGTTCGATTTGCATGAAGCGCGTCACCTCGACTGTACCAATCTGGCAAATCCGTCCTAAGTCGTTGCGTCCAAGATCGACAAGCATCCGGTGCTCGGCTCGTTCCTTCTCGTCGTGCAGCAACTCTTCTGCTAACCGTCCATCTTCCTCTTTCGTCTTCCCCCGGCGCCGGGTGCCGGCAATCGGATTCGTCGTCACTCGATTCCCTTTGACTTGGACCAAACTTTCCGGGGAGGCCCCGAGTACGATTGCTTCGCCTAAGTCGATATAAAAGAGATAGGGACTCGGATTATCCTTACGGAGCTTCCGATAAAATTGGAACGGATCACCTGAGAACGTCGCATCAAGTCGTTGCGAGAGAACCAGTTGGAAGACGTCGCCTTGGCGAATGTGTCTCTTCGCTTGTTCGACGAGTCCTTCAAACGTCTCTTGATCCATTAACGGTTCATAGACGACATCCCGGAGTGGACGCTCGATGTCCGTTCGCTCCCGTGGTTGCTCAAGTTGCGCTTTCCGTTCTGCTAGACGTTGACGTAAGACGTCACGATCAGTGATGCCACCAAGTGACGTCTGAATCAAATGAACACGATGCTCGAGATGATCGAACAGGATGATTTGGTCGTATACGGCGAGTAACGCGTCTGGTAATTGTCGCGTTCGCTCAGGAACCGCTCCGAGCGTTTCATAGGCGCGCATCATGTCGTAACCGACATATCCGATCCCACCCGCTAAAAACGGAAGGTCTTCTTCGACGCCATCCCGGAGGATCATCTGTTGCATCAGTCGTACTGGATCACCCGTTTCCTGCGTCAATTGACCTGTCGTCAACTGTTCCCGTGTCACGGTCCGTCCCTCTGCCCGAATCATCTCCACCGGATCGACACCGATGATCGAATACCGTCCTTGATCCGTATGCGCAGAACTTTCAAGTAAACATTTCTGTGTTCCGCTCAGTTGTTGGAAAATCATGATCGGCGTCATCTCGTCGCCGTTTAGTTCAAGTTGTTCGATGATAAGTGTGTCTGTCTGAACCATCCCTGTTCGCCTCCTGGAATATAAAAAAAGTCCCCCACACAGCGTATGCTGCATGGAGGACGATTATCTCGCGGTGCCACCTCTCGATTGGAACGGTTTGACCGTTCCCACTTTGTCTGATGCGTCTTAATAAGAGACATCATAGCCTACGATAACGGGGGCATCCGTCGCGACCTACTTCATCGTTCAGCCACGCTCTCATGAGACCATTCACGAAACCTCGCCGTACGGAAGTCACACCATTCTCCCGCTCTCTGAAACGCCGATGTTGTCTCGCTACTTAACTCACTCTACGATTTGTTTGATTCGATTGTATACGAAAAGGGTCTTCTCGCCCATTCATGTAGAACATGAAGGACGGGAAGACCCGCGGTACCACCTTCGTTGACGATGCTGACACCGTCCCCTTTGAAACGAACCGGACCGTTGTCCTGATTCGTCGACCCCGATAACGGGAGGAACCCGTCAGAGCCTACTACCCATTGAAGGGATTCGGTCTGAAGCTCAGAAGGCCATTCGCTTGTTGCCCGATACTGATTCGCACCACCCATCAGCTCTCTTGAATCGTTTCACAAGTTACTTCTCTTCGTCTTTGCTATCGTGTGTTGAATTGATTCTTATATTACGATGCTTCTTCTTCCCTGTCAACTGGAAAAACTCAATATAGGGAAAGTTGGTTCGGATCAATCGATTCGAGCGCTTGTTTGACGGTTTGCAGGAACTGTCCGGCAACGAGTCCATCGAGTACCCGGTGGTCGATCGACATACAGAGGTTGACCATGTCGCGTGCTGCGAACATACCGTTCACCCAAACCGGACGTTTGACGATCGATTCAACGGATAGAATTGCCGCTTGCGGGAAGTTGAGGATCGGTGCCGATTGAATCGAACCGAACGATCCTGTGTTGTTGACCGTAAACGTACCGCCCTGCATCTCAGCAGACGACAACGTACCTGCTTGTGCGCGTTTCCCGAAGTCATCGATCGCGCGTGCGATACCTTTGATGCTTAGTTCATCCGCATTCTTGACGACCGGTACGAACAGAGCGTCTTGCGTCGCGACAGCAAGTGATAGGTTGATCGCTTTCTTTTGAATGATCTTATCTCCCGCCCATGTCGAGTTCATGATCGGATGTTTTTTCAATCCTTCGACCGTCGCCTTCATGAAGAACGGCAAGAACGTCAATTTGACCCCTTCTTGTTTGAAGAACGCATCTTTATGACGATTACGTGCTTCGACCAAGTTCGTGACATCGACTTCGATCATCAACCAGGCATGTGGCGCTTCGTGTTTCGCACGTACCATGTTCGAAGCGATCGCTTGACGCACACCGGCAGTCGGAATCTCGATGTCGCCCGTTTCCGTCGGTTGTGGTGCACTGACCGGACGTTTTGGTGCAGGTGGTGCTTCTGCCGGAGGCGCTACCGGAGCCGCTTGCGCTTCCGATTTTGGTTCAGTTGCTTGTGGTGTCGGGATCGATCCAGACTCGATCAGTTTCAAGAGGTCTTTCCGTGTAATCCGTCCGCCAGCTCCAGTACCCGTCACTTGTTCGAGATCAATGCCGTGTTCTCCCGATAGTTTCAAGACAGCTGGTGAATAGCGTTTTTTCATCGATGTATCAGACGACGTCGTTTCTTCGACAGCCGGTACTTCTTGTTCCGTCGCAGCGACTTCCGTTGACCCACCACTGACTTGCATCGTGACAATCGCGTCACCGACTTGCAACGTATCCCCTTCTTCTGCAAGCAGTTTTTCAATCACACCATCAAATGAAGATGGGACTTCTGCCGTTACCTTATCGGTAATGACTTCTGCAATCGGATCGTATTTTTTGACAGTATCGCCCGGTTTGACGAGCCACATCGAAATCGTCCCTTCTGTGACGCTTTCTCCGAGTTGTGGCATCGTAAGTGTTTCAGTCTTCATCGATCAGTTCCCCCTTAGTATGCGTGCAACGTCCGGATTTTATCTTCGATTTTCTCACTCGAGATGTTGAAGAACTTCTCCATTGTCGGAGCGTATGGCATGGCTGGTACGTCTGGACCACAGAGTCGTTCGATTGGTGCATCGAGATCAAACAATGCTTCTTCTGCAATGATTGCCGACACTTCACTCATGACGCTACCTTCTTTATTATCTTCCGTAACGAGCAAGACTTTCCCCGTCTTTTTCGCCGCTTCGACGACTGCTTCGCGGTCGATCGGATAAACAGTCCGTAAATCAAGGATGTGGACATCAATCCCGTCTTTTTCAAGGCGCGTTGCCGCTTCGAGTGCCATATGGACACACAGACCGTAGGTGATGATTGTGACATCTTCTCCCTCACGTTTTACGTCTGCTTTACCGATTTCAACGGTATAATCGCCTTCCGGAACATCGCCTTTCAATAGGCGATAACCACGTTTATGCTCAAAGAACAAGACCGGATCATTCGAACGAATCGCTGCCTTTAGCAATCCTTTTGCGTCATATGGATTAGACGGGATGACGATCTTCAGACCAGGCGTCGAGTTGAACATCGCCTCGACCGACTGAGAATGGTAAAGTGCTCCGTGAATTCCGCCGCCGAACGGTGCGCGGATAACGATCGGACACGTCCAATCATTGTTCGAACGGTACCGAATCTTCGCTGCTTCACTGACGATTTGGTTGACCGCTGGCATGATGAAGTCAGCGAATTGCATTTCAGCAATCGGGCGCATGCCGTACATCGCAGCTCCGATTCCGACACCAGCAATCGCACTCTCAGCGAGCGGTGCATCGATGACACGCTCTTCTCCGAATTGTTCGAGCAATCCTTGTGTCGCCCGGAAAACACCACCACGGACACCGACGTCTTCGCCGAGGATGAAGACGGACTCGTCGCGTTCCATCTCTTCTTTGATTGCACTATTGATTGCTTCGATTAAACTTAACGTCGTCATTTCGTTTCCTCCTCGTCGTACACGTAACGTAATGCATTTTCTGGCGCATCGTAAGCTGCTGCTTCCGCATAAGCCGTTGCTTCGTCGACTTCTTTCTCCATCGCTTGTTCGATTTCAGTCGCTGATTCTTCCGTCAGGACGCCCATTTCGATCAGACGCGCACGGAAGAGTTTGATCCCGTCACGTGCTTTTAAGGCATCGAGTTCTTCAGCAGAACGGTACGATTTATCGTCATCATCGGATGAGTGTGGCACGAGGCGTTCGACTTCAACTTCGATCAAGGTCGGACCTTCTCCCCGTAATCCGCGCTCACGCGCTTCCTTGACGACCTTGTAGACAGCGAGTGGGTCAATGCCGTCCACCGTATAGCCTGGCATACCATAGCCGATCGCCCGGTCAGCGACGTGTTTAGCCGACAACTGTTTCGAAAGTGGTGTCGAGATCGCGTATTTATTGTTTTCACAGAACAAGATGACAGGAAGCTTGTGAATTCCCGCGAAGTTCGCCCCTTCGTGGAAGTCTCCTTGGTTTGAAGAGCCCTCTCCGAAAGAGACGTAAGCAACGAGTGGTTCCTTACGCATCTTCGCAGCAAGTGCGATCCCAACGGCATGTGGGACTTGAGTCGTAACTGGACTTGAACCCGTGACGATATTCAAGGCACGTGAACCATAGTGTCCTGGCATTTGACGACCACCTGAGTTCGGATCTTCTGCTTTTGCGAATGCCGACAGCATGATATCGCGTGACGTTTGACCGAAGTGTAAGACAACACCTAAGTCCCGGTAATACGGCAAAATGTAGTCCGTTCCTTTTTCAAGGGCGAACGCTGCACCGACTTGAGCAGCTTCTTGTCCTTGACATGAGACAAGGAAGGGAATTTTACCCGCTCGGTTCAACTTCCACATCCGTTCGTCGATCTTCCGCGCACGGACCATCGTTTCGAACATGTGAATCGCGTCCTGTTCCGTTAATCCGAGTTCTACCAATTCTTTGAATTCTATCTTTTCCATCCGTAATTCCTCCTTAGGCGTGAACCGCGAGTCCGTCGACGGCAAGTGCTGCTTCTCCGAATGCTTCTGACAAGGCCGGGTGCGGATGCACGAGCTGTCCGACTTCCCATGCCGTTGCATTGAGTACGAGCGCTAATCCACCTTCACTGATCAGTTCCGTTGCTTTTGGTCCGACGATGTGAACGCCGACGAGATCATCTGTCTTCGCATCCGAGACGAGCTTGATGAAGCCTGCCGCCTCTCCTTCGATCCGCGCTTTCCCTAATCCATTGAACGAGAAGCTCCCTACCTTGACGTCCATTCCGGCACGTTTTGCTTCGTCTTCCGTTAAACCGACCGATGCCGCTTCCGGTACGCTGTAGATACAACGTGGTACGAACGCATATTCAAGTGGTGTCGTCGTTCCGTGGACGATCGCCTCGACCGCTTTGACACCTTCTGCTGACGCGACGTGCGCCAGTTGTAAGCGACCGATGACATCTCCGATCGCATAGATATGTTGATCCTTCGTCCGGAAATGGTCATCTACTTGGATGAAGCCATTTTCGACGACGATATTCGTGTTTTCGATCCCGATGCCTTCGACGTTCGCCATTCGACCGATCGCGACGAGCAACTTATCCGCTTCAAGCGTCGTCTGTTCTCCGTTACGATCGATTGCGATCGAAACGCCGTCTTCTGACATCCGGAACGTATCGCTTTGTGCAGCTGCACCCGTATGAATCTTGACGCCCCGCTTTTTCAGTTGACGGGCGACTTCACGACTGACTGCCGCATCTTCCGTCGGTAAAATCCGGTCACTGAATTCAACGACCGTTACTGCGACATCAAAATCCGTCAACATCGATGCCCATTCAACACCGATGACACCACCACCGATGATGACGATCGATTTTGGCAAATCTGCCATATCGAGCGCATCATCCGAGCTGAGGACATACTCTGAATCAAAAGCAAGTCCGTTCAATGGACGTGGACGCGACCCTGTCGCGACGATCAATTGACGCGGAAGGATCAATTCGCCTTCGCCTTCTTCCGGCTCGACGCTGATCGTTCCCGGCATCGGTGAAAAGATACTTGGTCCAAGAATCGAACCACGACCGTGAAAGACTTCAATCTTTCCTTTTTTCATCAGGTGCTGAATGCCTGCTTCTAATCCATCTACGATCTCTTGTTTGCGTTGTTTGACCTGTTCGAATCGTAAAAACGATTCCGGTACGTCCACGCCATATGTAGCAGCGTGCTTGACCGTCTGATAGACTGCTGCTGATTTCAAAAAGGATTTAGATGGTATACAGCCACGATGTAAGCATGTCCCGCCTAATTTTCCTTGTTCTACGATTGCTACCGACTTCCCAGCTTGTGCCGCACGGATCGCGGCGACATATCCACCGGGTCCACCACCTAGGACAACGACGTCGAATTCTCTAGCCATGTTGGTTCGCCTCCATATTCCTTGACTTCCTCTTCTCCACGTAAGACACGCAACACTCCTTCTGCGAGCGCCTGCAACTCATCTTCACCAGGACTACGTACGACTTGACCGAGGTGGGCGACACGTTCTTCGATCGCACGCGTCAACCGATCACTATAGGCAAGTCCGCCTGTTAGAATGATCGCGTCGATCTGACCGAACAAGACGGCACTTTGACCAGCGATCTCTTTTGCGATCCGGTACGCCATCGCGTCATATAACAATGCCGCTTTTTCGTCGCCTTCCTCAATCCGGCGCTCGATCTCGATCGCGTCAAACGTACCCAAGTGCGCGACAAGTCCGCCTGACCCAACGACCAGACGCTTCATCTCTCCAAGTTTATACTTGGTACTATAACATAGTTCTACTAGTTGACCAACAGGTAGAGATCCGCTTCGTTCTGGCGAAAACGGTCCTTCTCCATCGAGTCCGTTGTTGACATCGATGACACGCCCCTCTTGGTGCGCACCGACCGTAATGCCGCCGCCCATGTGTGCGATGATCAGACGTAGTTCCTCATATGGACGTCCGATTTCCTTTGCGTACCGCTTCGCGACAGCTTTTTGATTCAAGGCATGGAAAATACTCTTTCGTTCAAGTTCAGGTAAGCCTGTAATTCGCGCAATCGGCTCAAGTTCGTCAACGACGACTGGATCAACAATGAACGATGGGATATCGAGTGTCCGAGCAATCTCATCCGCGAGGAGTCCGCCGAGGTTCGATGCATGGACGCCAAAAATACCGCTGAGTAAGTCTTCTCGCATTTCTCGATTGACGGCATACGTACCACTGACGAGCGGTCGGAGTAGTCCTCCGCGACCCACGACTGCGGTAAGCGCTTTCAAATCAATCTGCTCTTCAGCCAATACTTCGAGTAATACATGACGACGCATCTCCAGCTGCGCTGGAAGCGGTCCTCCGACCGCTTCCGCTGGATGGCGTAACGTCTTCGTGAACACCTGGTTCGCCCCTTCGAAGATACCGATCTTCGTCGACGTCGAACCGGGATTAATCGTTAAAATACGTTCGCTCATGGATATCCTCCTCTGATCAGCCACGTGATCCTAGAATGTTTTTATCACGACGCAAGAATTGGCTGCGGGCACTGCGCATCGTTGCGATACGCTCTTCTGCCATTTTCTCAGCCGCACGGTATGTCGGTAAATGATCGCGTTTTGCGATTTCAAATACTTTCGTGACCGCATCGTAGACGAGTTCAACTTTTTTCATGGCACGATCACGGTTGTATCCGTCGAGTTCATCGGCAACGTTGATGACACCACCCGCATTGATGACGAAGTCGGGTACGTATAAGATATCGCGTTCTTCGAGCATGTCACCATGACGGTCTTCTTTGAGTTGGTTATTTGCTGCACCAGCGATGATCTTGACTTTCAATTGTGGAATCGTTTCATCGTTTAATGTCGCACCGAGGGCACATGGCGCAAAGATATCCGCTTCGACGCTATAGATGTCTTCTGGTGCGACGATCAAGGCACCAAATGCTTCTTCCGCACGTTGAAGTGCTTCTTGGTTGATGTCCGTGACGATCAGCTTCGCCCCTTCTTCATGCAAGTGACGGCACAGATTGAAGGCAACGTTACCGACACCTTGGATCGCAATCGTTTTTCCACCAAGTGAATCTGTTCCGTACACTTCTTTTGCCGCTGCTTTCATCCCACGATAGACACCGTATGCCGTAACCGGTGATGGGTTACCACTTGATCCGAATGCTGGGCTGACACCTGTGACGAAATCTGTCTCCATATGGATGTAATCCATGTCTGCGACCGTCGTATTGACATCTTCTGCTGTGATGTAACGACCGTTCAGTGACTGGACGTAACGTCCGAATGCCCGGAAGAGTGCTTCTGACTTTTGTGTCTTCGCATCGCCGATGATGACAGCTTTACCACCACCGAGGTTCAAACCAGCGGCTGCGTTCTTATACGTCATCCCTTTTGATAAACGGAGCGCATCAATCAATGCTTCTTCGTCTGATGCATAGTTCCACATACGAAGTCCACCGAGTGCCGGTCCGAGTGTCGTGTCATGAATCGCGATGATTGCTTTTAATCCAGATACTTTATCGTGGCAAAATACGACTTGTTCGTAATCTTCCATCTCCATTGTTTCAAAGATGCTGAAGCGTGATTCTACGTTTGTTTCGACCATTTTAAGTTCCTCCTCAGATTGTTTGTTTTACTTTTTTCGTCTGTTGAGCATTTAATAGCGCAAAGGCTAGTGAGTACATTTTTGCTTCAGCTGTATCGGCACGGCTTGTCAAGACGACCGGAGCCCGTGCTCCGACGAGAATCGCCGCAACCGAGGCATGTGCGAAATACATGAGTGATTTGTAGATGACGTTTCCGACTTCGATTTGCGGAACAACGAGTAAATCCGCCTGACCTGCTACGTCTCCCGTTAACCCTTTTTGCTGGGCAGCGACGAGGTTCACAGCATTATCGAGCGCGAGTGGTCCGTCTACAAGGCAATCCTTGATTTGACCACGTCGGTTCATCTGTGTCAAAAGTGCGGCATCAATCGTTGCCTGCATCGTTGGATTGACGACTTCGACGGCTGCTAAGACTGCGACTTTTGGTAAGCCGTATCCGAGAGCACGTAAGGCGGAGACACCGTTTTCGATGATTTTCACTTTATCTTCAAGTGACGGCTGGATGTGAATCGCTGCATCGGTCAATCCGATCGCTGATTCACGCCCTGGTACTTCGAACAACGCGACATGCGACAGGACATTCCCTGAACGCAGACCCGTTTCTTTGTTCAAGACAGCTTTCATGAACGTCGCTGTCGGAACAAGACCTTTCATCAAGACGCTCGCATCCCCTTTGCGAACGGCATGAGCAGCACGTTCTGCCGCTTCTTGTGATGAAGAGGTGTGAGTAATCACGAATTGTGACTCCCGTAATGCCCGTTTTTGAATCATCTGCTGAATCCGTGTCGCATCCCCAAACAAATGAAAACGTGCTAAATCGTTCTCAATTGCTAATGCGACAGCATCCATCACTTCTTCGTCATCCGCAGCTGCAATCGCAACGACGGAATCTTCGAGTCGAGCTGCCTGCTCGACCATTTCACTGAATCTCACCGTATTCCCCCCTCACCTGTCATACATAAATAGTAATAGCAATTTTCGTGCCAATTCAAAAGAGACGGCAGGATAAGCAAGAACGTCTTTAATTTTGCACGCTTTTGCATTTTTTGCAATATATTGCACGCAAAAATTTGCGCTTCACGAATAGATGTTAAATCGTTCCACTTTGTAATAAAGTGCCCGGAGAGAAATCCCGAGTTGTTTCGCGGCTTCTGTTTTGTTGCCATTAAAGGCAGTAAGCGCTTCCCGAATCAACCGTTCTTCGACGTGTGACATCTCATCCGATAAATGCTTGATTTCCTTTTTCTGTCTCGTCGCGACTTTCGTTGTTTGTGGCACGACAAGCTGAAGATGACCTTTTCGTAAGACTGTTTCTGTTTTATCCGTAAAAATCAACGCGCGTCCGATGACATTTTCAAGCTCGCGGACATTTCCTTTCCACGGTTGCTTCTTCATTGCTTCGAGTACATCATCCGATATCCGTCCGACCGATCGCCCATAACTTTGATTCAATTTACGGAGTAAGTGTAAGGTCAATGGCGCGATATCATCCGGACGCTCACGTAGTGCCGGTATGTGAATCGGTAAACGATTAATCCGGTAGTAGAGATCTTCTCGGAACTCATTCATGATGATCTTCTGCTCCAGATTCGCATTCGTCGCCGCGATGATCCGAACATCGACTGGAATGGCCTTCGTACCACCGACGCGAACGACTTCATTTTCCTGTAACACCCGTAACAGTTTGGCTTGGACGTCGAGTGGCAGTTCGCCGATCTCATCTAAGAACAGCGAACCCCCGTGTGCTTCTTCGAAGTATCCACGCTTACCACCACGTCGCGCTCCTGAGAACGCGCCTTCCTCGTACCCGAATAGTTCACTTTCGAGTAACGTCGGTGCGATTGCCGCACAATTAACGCGGACGAATTGTTCATATTTACGTTCGCTCGCTGCATGGATCGCATGCGCGAACAGTTCCTTGCCGGTTCCGGATTCACCGCGAATCAAGACATTGACTGGCATCGTTGCCGCAAGTTTCGCTTGATCGACGACGAAGCGCATCGCTTCACTCTCGGCGATGATATCATCGAATGTATATTTGGCTTCGAGCGTCCGGATTTTTTGTCGCGCTGCCTTCAATTCTTTGGCGAGTGCCTTCATTTCCGAGATATCCCGAATGACCCCAACGGAACCACGGACTTGTCCATCGACGATGACGGGTGCCGCGTTGACGATGATATCGCGTTGATCTTGCCCGATCTTCATGCGAACATCTCGAACGTTCTCGCCCGTATTCAAGACTTTCAAATGAACGGATTCCTGCATTCCGATATCGGCACTTGCCGGTTTTCCGACGACGTCTCGCTCCGTGAAACCGGTCATGCGCGTATATGCTGGATTGATCAGCATCGTCTGTCCGTCTTGATCGGCGACGGAGATTGCTTCGCTCGTACAATGAATGATCGCTTCGAGCATTTTCTCTTTTTCAGTCAATCGCTCGAGCAACACTCTGACGAATTCCCCCGGTAAGACCGCCGCTCCCGGAAAATCATGAATCAATTGCTCAAGTACGCCATTTTCTCCTGTAGCGTCAATGATGAAATCGACATCCGCTCCTTCGAAAGCTGACCAGCTCGTTTCGATCCGAATGTCCGCACGCCGTGCAAGCGCCACCCCAGGCGCATCCATGTTTGGATCGACAAGACCAATGACCGTTAATAATGGTGAACGTTGAAACGCGTGCAGGACTTCTGTTCCCCCTTGACCAGCCCCGACGACGAGTAGATGATGCATATGAATTCCCCCTTTGAAACTGCTTACATTTCTATCGTACTCGGAATAAAATAGGGAAGCAAACCCGATTCGCAGAACGATCGATTTTTTGATACAATACGCTTGGAAAGGAGTGGCGTCCTATGCGTATCATTGGTTTGCTCTCATTATTAATCCCCGGCATCATCGGCGCGATTGGTATTAAGCTCATGCGTGATAGTGTTTTTCTAATTGCACAAGTGCCGTTTAAATACTTAGGCGATGCGGCTTACGTATATGTATTGCAAGGTCTCGTTGGTTTGATTCTTGCGATGGCTGGCATTGGATTTGTCGCAGGATATGTTTTTTATCGCGATCGAAAACGTGGAAAAGTCTCCGATCGCTATCAAAAAAAATGAACACAGAAAAAGGTCCCCATCTCTTGAACTCATTTCAAGCGCGGGACCTTTTACTCATATAAAGTTGGTTTCACTTACGGATGAACTCCTCTCATAGTTAGAACTATTCGTGTACTCCAAAACCTTAGGTGTTCCTCTTAATGAAGAGGTAGAAAGAAATCAGATCTGGCTATCGGGCTAACGATAGAATGGTGTTTCAGTTCCATCATCTGACTGTACTCGGGACCTAGGTGGAGCGTAATGTCATCCGCTTGAAGCAGTCAAACATTCGGTTGCTAACAATCACTGCTAGACAACACTCCTTTTCACGAACTGTACTTTTCATTTTAGACGATCCGTTACCTTCCACTTTTCCCTAGCTTCGAAATCATGGAAGCTCCCATTCATTCGAGATTTCTCATCTAGAATGAACAAGATACCTTGGTACGACTTCTACCAAGAGAATGTCGTCCGGCATTCTTGAGCCATTTACAGTTGGCGTTCTGAGATGATGTTCATCAACAGGATTTCCGGAGTCCTTGTCGACTCGACGTTCATCTGACGTCTTGCCAAATCATTTGGTACCTTTATTATAACAAACATTTCAGTTTATGCAATATTTATTTGCAAGCGCTATTATATATTTTTAGCTTTACGGTATGCTATAAGCAGATCGTAATCGAAAGGAGACCCTTCATGCGAAAAATCATCGTATTCGAACATCTATCGTTAGACGGTGTCATTCAAGCACCGAGCGGAAAGAATGAGGATGTGAGCAACGACTTCGAACAGGGTGGATGGACTGCTCCATTTCAACATCCTGAGATTGGTCAGGTCATCCGTGGATGGATGCAAGAGGATTGTTCCCTGTTGCTCGGTCGCAAGACATACGAGCAATGGTCAAGTTACTGGCCACTCCACCCAGATATCTGGCCAGTTGCCGATCGTGCCATGAAGTATGTTGCTACGCGTCATACACCACCTATTCTTTGGCAACCGACGACTTATTTGAATCAACCAACTTCTGAACTAACACGCTTGAAACAACAGGACGGACCACCGCTTCACGTCTGGGGGAGTAGTCAACTCGTTCATACGCTTTATCAAGCCGATCTGATCGATGAACTTCGATTGATCCTCTATCCCGTCATCATCGGTTCTGGTAAACGTCTATTTCCCGACAACGGAATGACGCCCGTCACTTGGAATGTCACGAAACGACACACGTTTGATAACGGCGTATTGATCGCTTGCTATGAACGGGATAGGAACTAAAAACACACCGTCTATCATTCAGACGGTGTGTTTCCTTTAACCAGATTGTTCTTGATTCATATGACTCGAAACATACGAGATGAATTCCGAGTTCTTCGGACTTTTCTCTTGTTCGATTCGGCCATTGAAGAGCTCGTGCTGTTGCATCCCTTCGTTCCAGGCGGACTTGATGGCGTGACGCATCGCTCGTTCGACACGAGAAGCCGTCGTTTGGTGTTTCTTCGCGATCGTCGGATAGAGTTCCTTTGTGATCAATCCGAGTAAATCTTCCCGTTCAAGCACCATTAAGACAGCGTCCTTCAAATACGTGAAGCCTTTAATATGCGGAGCAATCCCCACTTCTCGAAGTGTCGTACCGACTTTTAAATCAATCGTTTCGACGATCGGTGCTTGTCCTTGATTCGTCACGAGACGAATTTTTTGAACGAGCTGATCCATGCTGAACGGTTTAAGTAAGAAGTACGATGCTCCGAGGGTGACCGCCTGTTGCGAGACCTCGTCTTTACCGAAGGCACTCAACATGATGACAGCAGGGTTCTTCTTTTTCTTCATCAATTCTTCGAGAACACCAAGCCCATCTAAATGAGGCATGATGATGTCGAGGAGCAATACATCCACTTCGTGTTCTTTCATGCGTTCGAGACAACTCTCGCCATTGTAGGCGACGCAAACGACTTCCATGTCTTCTTGCGCAGAGATATGCTGGCGAATCAGTTCGACCATTTCGCGATTATCATCTGCTATCCCGACTTTAATCAATCCTTACACCCCATTTTTAAGCGATTCTTTCATCGTCTTCGCCTGATCCATCAATTCCTCGGCATGGCGTAACGTCAAATCCGTCATATGTGCACCGGAAATCATCCGTCCAAGTTCGTTTCCTCGGTCTGACTGAGACAAGACATTGACCTGTGTCGTCGTACGATCCGTCTCTTCAATCTTCCGAATATAGAGATGTTGATCAGCCATCGAAGCGACTTGCGGTAAGTGCGTAATACAAAGTACTTGTCCGTCTACTGACAAACGATAGATTTTTTCAGCCATCGCTTGTGCGACACGACCCGATACTCCTGTATCGACTTCATCGAAAATGATCGAAGCGACTCCAACCGAGCGCGAGAAGATTGACTTCAGTCCGAGCATGATACGAGATAACTCCCCGCCCGATGCGACTTTTCCGAGCGACTTGAATGGCTCTCCCGCATTCGTCATGATGAAGAACTCTACTTGGTCGATCCCGTTCTTGCGTAGCATCGGTGTCTTCCCGTCTTGAAGAAAACGAATTTCAAACCGTGCTTTCTCCATGTAGAGCTCACGCAACTCCAGATGAATCGCTTCGCTTAATTGAACTGCCGCTTTTCGACGCTGTTGCGAGAGTCGACCACCTATATCAAACAATTCGCCTTCGAGCTGTTCGACTTCGGCTTTTAATCGTTCAATCCGTTCATCTCGATTCGTCATCGTATCGAGTTCAACTCGAATCTTCTCCCCATACGCGATGACTTCCTCGATTGTCGCCCCGTATTTTCGTTTCAGCTGTTGAAAGACCGATAGACGTTGTTCGATCTCATCGAGTCGATTGGAATCAAACTCAAGTGTTTCGAGTTGATCTCGAATCGCATACCCGACTTCTTCCAGTCCATAAAAAGCGCTTGCGATCGCGTCACTCTGCTGCGAAAACTGTTCATCGATGCTTGATGCTTGCTGTAATTCACGCATCGCGTCTCCAACAGAGTCGATGCCGCGCATCTCATCATGCAAAGCATCATACGCTGTCTTTAACGATGCATATAACTTCTCGAAATTCGCGAGACGATTTCGTTCGACGAGCAACTCATCTTCCTCATGTGCTCGAAGTTTTGCGCCTTCAATCTCTTCTGTCTGAAACGATAGTAGATCGATCCGTTGAGCGAGTTCTTGCTCACTTTGCGCGAGCGATTGCAGCGCCGTCCGTTTTTCTTCATACGCTTGATAACCGGATTGATAGGCTTGAAGGAGCGGCGCAATCGTCTCTTGCGCGAAGTCATCGAGAATCGCTTGATGATACGTACTGTCCATTAAATGCTGATGTTCATGTTGCCCGTGCATGTCGACGAGGACACGCCCGAACTCACGTAAGATCGTCAGTGTGACCAGCTTATTGTTGACGCGACAGACACTTTTCCCGGTCGCGAACAGATCACGTCGTAAGATGATCAATCCATCTTCGATATCGATACCATACTCTTCTGCAAGACCATAGACGAGATGGTCGTCTTCAATCAGAAACAATCCTTCTAGTTCCGCCCGATCTTCCCCGTATCGAACGAATTCCGCGGATCCACGTCCACCAATCAATAAACCGATCGCGTCGAGAACGATCGATTTACCGGCACCTGTTTCCCCAGTCAAGACGGTCATTCCTTTTTTAAAGTCGATCTGTAGCTCGTCAATGATCGCAAATTGTTTGATCGATAATTCAGCTAGCATCCTGTCAACTCCTTACAGCATTTCTAAAATTCGTTCGGTCACTTCTTTCGCTTGTTCCTCACTTCGTGCGATCAATAGGATCGTATCGTCCCCACACACCGTGCCAAGCAGTTCGTTCCAGCTCAAATGGTCCAGTAAGACGGCGACTGCGTTCGCATTTCCCGGCAGGACATGCATGACAATCAGATTTTGAGCAGAATCAATCGAGATGAAGCTGTCACCGAGCAGACGCCGCAATTTCCCGAGTGGGTTGAAGCGTTGGTCGGCGGGTAAGCTGTATTTATAACGTCCATCATTCAACGGAACCTTAACGAGATGAAGTTCCTTGATATCTCGTGATACCGTTGCCTGTGTCACCTTATATCCTGCATTCCGTAATTCCTCTACCAATTCATCTTGGGTTTCTACTTCCGACTGGGTGATGATCTCCCGAATCTTAATCAACCGTTGCCCCTTTGTCATTCCTGCACCTCACAGTATTCTTCGATGTTACTATTGTAATCCAATAAATCATTAAAAGTCCACGTTTGCCATTTTATTATACGGTTTTCGTCGCTCCGAACAACAATGAGGACGGACCCATGAACCGGATCCGTCCTCGTTTTCATCTGTTCGTTTAAAGACTAGCATGTGCTTGCTTGACTGTCTCTGTCGCATGGACAGATGGATCAAGTCCTGGTTGACCAAGGCGCGCATGCAATAAGAACTCGATGTTCCCCTCTCCACCGGTAATCGGCGAATAGTCGAGCTGTTTCACATAGAACCCTTGTTGAATGAAGAATTCAACCATCTCATCGAGGACGCGGACATGAATCCGTTCATCCCGCACGATGCCTTTTTTACCGATATCATCACGCCCCGCTTCGAATTGCGGTTTGACGAGCGCCATGACATCTCCTCCTTCGACGAGGATCGTCTTCAGAGGTGGAAGCATCAACCGTAACGAGATGAATGAGACATCAATCGTCGCAAACTGTGGCGCAACAGGGAACATATCTGGTGTTGCGTGCCGAAAGTTCGTTTTCTCCATCACCGTCACACGATCATCCGAACGAAGCTTCCAGTCCAGCTGATTAGAACCGACATCAAGCGCATACATATGCGCTGCTCCATTTTGTAAGGAGCAATCGGTAAAGCCACCTGTTGACGATCCAATATCGAGACCTGTTTTACCAGCGACATCGAAATCGAATACTTGAAGTGCCTTTTCCATCTTGAAGCCTCCACGACCGACATAAGGCATCAACTGACCTTTAACATGCAGGTCGATGTCCGACTTGACCTTCTCACCAGCCTTCTCTAATCGTTCCGTTCCGCTAAAGACAAGTCCAGCCATGATCGATCGTTTCGCTTTTTCACGCGTTTCAAACAAACCGCGCTCGACGAGAAGAACGTCGAGGCGGATTTTTTTTACATTTTCCATGAATCGTCACACACTCTGTTTCTTTCCTTGATTGACGAAAGCGCGTACTTCTTCTGCGATTTGTCCAGGTAATAATCCGATTTCTTCAAGTAATTCGTTGACACCGCCGTGCTCGATATACCAATCCGGAATACCGAAGCGTTTGACGCGTGGGAATGCTTCCTGCTCGTTCGCATGCTCAAGGACAGCTGATCCGAATCCACCTTTTAAGACGGCTTCTTCGAGCGTCACGAGTGGAATGCCTTCTGCGTAAAGGGCATTCAGCATCTTCTCGTCAAGCGGTTTGATCGTCCGAGCATTGATGACACGAACCGACAGTTCGTCTGCTAGGAGATCCGCGATTTTGAGTGCATCTTGTACTTGTGGTCCGAATGCAAGGATCGCGACGTCCGTTCCTTCGCGTTCGACTTCCCATGTATCAAGCGAAATTTCATGCAGTGTCTCGTCCATTGGTACACCGATGCCTTCTCCACGTGGGAAACGAACGGCGATTGGTCCTTCATATTTGACGGCTGAATAAAGCAAGTGTTGCAGTTCGTTCTCATCCTTCGCCATGACGATTCGAATGTTCGGTACGTGACGCATGAAAGCGATATCGAAGACCCCTTGGTGTGTCTCACCATCTGCACCAACCAGACCTGACCGGTCAATCGTAAACGTCACATCTAGATTTTGACGAGCCACGTCGTGAACAAGCTGATCGTATGCACGTTGGAAGAAGGTCGAGTAGATCGATACGACAGGTTTCATGCCTTGCGTCGCTTGACCAGCTGCGAACGTCACAGCATGTTGTTCTGCAATCCCGACGTCAAACATCCGCTCTGGGAATTCTTTTTCAAAACAATCGAGTTTTGAACCGACGCTCATCGCTGGCGTAATCAACGTCAGCTTTTCATCATCGCGTGCCATCTTTGTTAAAGTATCCGCTACCGTAAAGGAGTAACTAGGTGCTTTTGATTTCCCTTTGATGACTTCGCCAGACTCCATCTTGTACGGTCCAAGACCATGCCATGTGCCGACACCATCGAACTCTGCCGGACGATAGCCTTTCCCTTTTTTCGTGATGACATGAAGCAGGACAGGACCTTCTTCTTTTTTCACGTAATTGAGCTGTTCGATTAAATCATCAAGATCGTGCCCATCGACTGGACCATAATAGTTGAAGCCGAGCTCTTCAAAGAACATGCCAGGAACAAGTGCGCCTTTAACAGCTTCCTTCAACTTCTCGCTTCCTTTTTCAAGACGTCCGCCAATGACCGGAATCTTTTTGATCAACGTTTCAAGCTCGTCTTGGGCAAAACGCACTTTACGTGATGAACGAATTCGTCCAAGCATTTGATGCATCGCCCCAACGTTTGGTGCAATCGACATCTCGTTATCGTTCAAGATGACGATGACGTTTTGTTGTTCTGCTCCAATATGATTCAATGCTTCGAGTGCCATACCACCTGTCAAAGCACCGTCACCAATGATCGCGACTGCACGATCACTCTTACCGCTCAGTTCGTTCGAAACAGCAATCCCCATTGCTGCTGACAAGGACGTCGAGCTGTGTCCTGTCTCCCAGACGTCATGCACACTCTCATTGCGTTTCGGGAACCCACAGAGTCCTTTGTGCTGACGGAGCGTATCAAACTGGCTCGCACGTCCTGTCAAAATCTTATGCACGTATGCTTGGTGCCCGACATCCCAGACGAACTTGTCATTCGGACTGTCGAATTCACGATGCAACGCAAGCGTCAACTCGACGACACCGAGGTTCGGTGCCAAGTGTCCACCTGTCGTCGCTAATTCTTCAATCAAAAAGCGTCGAATATCGCCTGCGAGTACTTCGAGTTCGGAGACCGACATACGCTTTAAAAATGACGGATCCTGTATTTCTGTCAATTTCATACCTTACCGCCTCTTTTCCTTACAATCTTATAGGGTTTGTACCCTACATTGTACTAGAACAATCTATCGAGCGCCATTGTCAGCATAGAAAAAGACGACGCAGATGCGTCGTCCTGCTTAATGGTCGCGCTTGACCACGAAGTCGAGCAGTTCCTTAAGTGTCGTCGCTTCGACTGATAATGCATCAATCGCTTGTTCCGCTGCTTCCACCTGAGCTGTCAGTGCGCGTTTCGCTCCTTCAAGACCCAGTAATTTTGGATACGTTGCTTTTTCGTTCCCTTCGTCGCTACCGACCGGTTTGCCGATTTTTTCAGCATCTCCTGTTACGTCCAAGATGTCATCTTGGATTTGGAATGCGATTCCGAGATGGCGACCGTATTGCTTCAAGTGCTCAAGATCCGTCGAGCTGACCGAAGCAAGCAAACCACCCGCTTCGACTGCAAAGACGAGGAGTGCTCCTGTTTTCCGACGATGAATCGATTCAAGCTCCGCTACGTCATTGATGCCGCCACGCTCACCGAGCATATCGTCGAGCTGACCACCGACCATACCCGTAGCGCCCGCTGCTGTTGCCAACTGTTCGACAAGAGCAAGCTTCACTTCCGGCGAAGCTGGTGTCTCAAGAAGACAGCTGAAGGCGTTCGTGAGCAAGGCATCTCCTGCTAAAATCGCTGTCGCTTCATCAAAAGCGATATGATTCGTCGGACGCCCTCGACGCAGATCATCATCATCCATTGCTGGAAGGTCATCGTGAATCAGTGAGTATGTATGAATCATCTCAAGTGCCGCAGCAGTCGCGTCACCTTTTGAACGATCGATGGAAAAAGCATCGAGTACCGCATAAATCAAGGCTGGGCGAATTCGTTTACCACCCGCATCGAGTGAATACCGCATCGAATCGCGTAAACGATCCGGTGCGTCGAGTCGCTCCATGAACTCTTCCATTTTGTTTTCGACTTGTGTCTTCCACTCATTCAAAGCAATCATTGCGCTCCTCCTTTTTCCCGAAGCGTACCATCTTGCTCCAGGATTTGATCGAGTTTTTTCTCAGCAACGGATAACTTTCCTTGGCAAAGAGCCGTCAGTTTGACGCCTTCTTCATATAGAGCCATCGCTTGTTCAAGAGGAGCTTCGCCCTCTTCGAGTAACGTGACGATTTCTTCTAATCGTTCCAGTGCTTCTTCAAAAGATTGTTCCGTCTCCATTCTTACTCCCCATCCTCTCGTTTAGCACGAATCGTTCCATCATGGAATCGGATATCGAACGAAGACGCTGTCAATGCCTTCGCGGAACGGACAATTTGTCCATCCTGTTCGACATACGTATAGCCGCGCATCAGAACATGCGTCGGACTGACGGAGTCGAGTCGCGCGAGCACATGACGCACCTGTTGTTGCTTCGATTGTAAAAATCGACGAACGATTTCGAGTCGACGTCGTGATTGTTCAATCGTCGCCCGTTGTTGCACGAAGCGATCCCGCATCGGCACACGCATTAAGCGTGTGTCAAGACGCTCCACCTGTTGCTGGTGTTGCGCTACTACTTGCTTGATCTCCTTTTGGAGTGCCATCTCTGCTCGGTCCAATTGTTCCTGCTTCAGTCCGAGTAGGACGCGTGGTGATTTCAGACCGTAGCTCGCAGCAAGCCGTGTCACTTGCTCCTGCTTACTTTTGAGAAGTTGTGCATACGTTCGTTCTAAACGACGCTCCACATCCTGCACCCGTCGAGATAGTGCCTCTGCTTCCGGAGTGACGAGTTCTGCCGCTGCCGTTGGTGTAGCAGCACGAACGTCGGCGACGAAATCACTGATCGTAAAATCCGTTTCGTGACCGACGGCAGAGACGATCGGAATGCGTGATTCAAACACGGCTGTCACGACAGACATCTCATTGAATGCCCACAGCTCCTCAATCGAACCACCACCACGACCAATAATCAATACATCACAGGCATCATGCTCATTCATCAGCTGAATGGCACGACTGATTTGTGGTGCCGCGTCCACTCCCTGTACAAGGACCGGGGCGAAGACGATGGCCGCTTGCGGATAACGGCGCCGGAGTGTCGTTGCGATATCATGAAGCGCTGCTCCTTTTGGCGACGTGATGATCCCGATTCGCTCGGGAAACGCTGGCAACGATTGTTTGATGGCTGGATCAAACCAGCCACGCTCTTCAAGATCCACCTTCAAGCGTGAGAACGCCTCATATAGCGCTCCTACACCATCTTCCGTCATCCGTTCGACATAGAGTTGCATCTCTCCAGAAGAGACGTAAACGGATAAGCGCGCGGTGACGACGACACGCATTCCATCGCGAACGTCTGCTTTGACTCGACTCGCATCCCGGGCAAACATGACGGCTTTCATCCGTGACTGCTCGTCCTTCAACGTAAAATAAAGGTGACCGGAAGAGTGTCGTTTAAAGTTCGACACTTCTCCCACCACCTGGACTTGTTGCAGAAGGGCGTCGCCTTCTAGTTCACGTTTGACATAGTGGACTAAATCGGAAACGTGAAGAGGTTCGCTCATCGCGCAGCCTCGATCGTGTTATGCAGTAGCATCGTGATCGTCATCGGACCAACGCCACCCGGAACAGGTGTAATCATCGATGCAACGTCTTGTACCGTATCAAACTCGACATCACCGACGAGTTTGCCATCGACACGGTTGACACCAACGTCAATGACGACAGCATCCGGTTTCACCATATCCGCCGTAATCAGCTTCGGTACGCCGACTGCGACGATCAAGATATCCGCTTGACGCGTCATCGCACCGAGATCTTTTGTCTTGGAATGACAATAGGAAACGGTAGCCGATTCATTCAAGAACAACATACCGACGGGTTTACCGACGATTTGGCTACGACCGACGACAACGACGTGTTGACCAGCAATCGGTATGTTCATCTCTTTGACGAGATGAAGAATGCCGTTTGGTGTACACGGTAAAAATGTTGGTTCACCAATCATCATTTTCCCGACAGAGACAGGATGAAAACCATCGACGTCCTTTTCAGGAGAAATCGCAAAAATGACCTTACTCTCATCAATGTGGTCAGGCAACGGCAATTGGACGAGAATCCCATGGACACTCGCATCAACGTTCAGACGGTCGATCAAGTGAAGAAGCTCTGATTCCGTTGTTTCTGCCGGAAGTCGGATTAACTCCGAATCCATGCCGATTTCCTTCGCCGCCTTTTCTTTACCACGTACATAGGACTGACTAGCAGGATCTTCGCCAATCAGGATGACAGTCAATTGCGGTTGAATCCGCTGTTCTTTCAGACGTGCGACTTCTTCTTTCAGCTTCATACGATATGAATGGGCTACCTGTTTTCCATCGATTACTACTGCCATGATTTGTCCACTCCCCCAAAAAGTTCGATTCACTCTTCTGTCTGTTTGTCTCTATTCGGTTTTACAAGTTTATGAATTTTCTTTGACGACGCCTTGTGCGACCTTACCGAGAACACCGTTCACGATTTTTGTCGCTTCTTCGTCAGCGAACGCCTTCGTCAATTCAATCGCTTCGTTGATCGTCACTCGAACTGGAATGTTCGTTTCGAATAATAATTCGTAGACGGCTAAGCGAAGAATCGTCCGCTCGATGTTTCCGAGTCGTTCGAATGACCAGTTGACCAGTGCTTCTCGGATGTGTTGGTCAATCGTTGCTTTGTTCGTTTCGACACCGTTCACCAATTGCTCGACGAATGTGTCATATTCCTTACCTTCTACCGCGAATTCAATGGCCTCTTGTGCAGTCAGATCCGAAAGCTCCATTTGGAACAAAGACTGGACTGCGAGTTCGCGTGCCATGTGTCGTTTCATCATGATTTTGCGTGCTCCTTTTTTTGTCGTTCTCAATCAGTTAGTTTAGCACATTCCTCTTTTAAAAAACATAGAGAACGCCAAAAAAAGACGGGAGTTCGTCGCACAAACTCCCGTCCTGATTCAGTTAACGATCGTACCTTTTAGCTCACGCTCTGCGAATTTCGTCGTGAACGTCCCACGCCGGAATACCGGGTGACTGAGAACACGTTCGTGGAACGGGATCGTCGTCTTGACACCTTCGATCCAAAATTCAGCCAGTGCACGTTCCATCTTCGCACATGCTTCTTCCCGTGTTTCCGCATGGACGATCAACTTCGCGACCATCGAGTCATAGTACGGTGGAATCATGTACCCCGGATAGACTGCGCTATCGATACGTACGCCCATTCCGCCTGGTGTCACGTATTGTGTGACGCGTCCAGCAGACGGACGGAAATCATGATCTGGATCCTCGGCATTGATTCGGCATTCGATCGAATGACCGTGGAACTTGATATCCTTTTGTTTGACGGCAAGCGGATGATCGAGCGCGACTTGCAATTGTGCTTGAACGAGGTCGAATCCAGTGATCATCTCCGTTACCGGGTGTTCGACTTGAATGCGCGTGTTCATCTCCATGAAGAAGAACTCTTCCGTCTCTTCGACGAAGATGAATTCGATCGTTCCAGCTCCCGTGTATTGAATCGCTTTTGCGGCTTTTACGGCAGCCTCGCCCATTTTTAATCGTGTCGCTTCACTGACCGCAGGTGATGGCGCTTCCTCGATCAGTTTCTGCATCCGACGCTGGACGGTACAATCCCGTTCACCGAGGTGAATGACATTCCCGTGACGGTCAGCGAGGACCTGTACCTCGACATGGCGGAATTCTTCGATGAAACGTTCTAAATAGACATCCCCGTTTCCGAAAGCTTGTTTTGCTTCACGGCGTGTCTCACTTAGCCCGTTGATCAGCTCTTCTTCCGAACGAGCGACCCGAATCCCTTTACCTCCACCACCTGCTGTTGCTTTGATGATGACCGGATAACCAATTTCTTGCGCCAGTGCGACCGCTTCTTCGTCCGTGACCGTTCCATCTGAACCAGGTACGACAGGCACACCACACTCGATCATCGTTTTCTTCGCAACGTCCTTGATTCCCATCTGACGGATCGCATCCGACGTCGGACCAACGAACTTGATCCCGCATGCTTCACACATCTCAGCAAAATCGACGTTCTCGGCTAAGAAACCATAACCCGGATGGATCATCGTCACTTGACGGTTCGTTGCGATCGCAAGGATATTCGTAACGTTTAAGTAGGATGAAGCAGAACTCGCCTCACCGATGCAGTACGCCTCATCGGCTAAACGAACGTGTAAGGCTTCCTTATCCGCCGTCGAGTAGACAGCAACGGTCTGTATTCCAAGTTCCTTTGCCGCTCGAATGATACGGACGGCGATTTCTCCACGGTTGGCAATCAATAATTTTTCCATGCTGTTCACCCCCGTTTACGGACGGATCCGGAAGAGTGGTTGACCGAATTCAACGAGATCTCCATCGGCGACAAGAATCTCGACGACTGTTCCAGATACTTCCGAGTTTAAGTTATTGAAGAGTTTCATTGCTTCAAGGACACAAACGATTTGACCTACTTCAATCTGATCACCGACTTTGACGTATGCCGGTTTATCTGGATTCGGACGCGAATAGAACGTTCCGACCATCAAGGCATTGATCGTGACCGTATCATCCGTAGTCGCCTCTTCCTCGACTGGTGCTGCCGCTTGCTTCACAGGAGCAGGTGCCGCCACTGGAGCAGCAGGTGCTTGGTGCGAGACTGTCACTGTTTCTCCTTGTTTCTTCAACTTTAATTTATACGTATCCGTCTCGAGTGAGAGTTCATTTACACTCGACTGATCGAGCATTTCGAGTACTTGTTTCAACTGATCGATTTTCATCTGTCATTCTTCCCCCATCTATGCTGTATTCACAATTATTATACCAGGTGCTAATGCCTACTCAAATACTTATATTAACTGGTCATACCATTGGATGCAAGTCAAGCTGAATGAAAAAAGACGTCTCTCGACCTGATAGAAGGTGAGAGACGTCTTGTCGTTTCAATATTATCCGTTGTAACGACCTGTGAAATCACCTGTACGTGTATCAACCGTTACTTTTTCGCCTGCTTCGATGAAGAGTGGTACTTGAATGATATGACCTGTCTCCACTGTCGCATTTTTCTTGACGTTCGAAGCTGTATCACCCTTAACGCCAGGCTCTGCTTCAACGATCGTCATGACGACTGTGTTCGGCAATTCAAGACCGAGGATTTCGCCGTTGTAAACCGCGATTTGAACTTCCATGTTTTCAAGCAAGTATGGAAGAGCTGCTTCGACTTGTGCCGTCGTCAATTCCAATTGCTCATACGATTCTGTGTCCATGAAGACGTAAGTCTCGCCCATTGGGTAAAGGTATTGCATCTTGTTACGCTCGATGTGTGCACGCTCGACACGCTCACCACCACGGAATGTCATCTCTTGGATGTTTCCGTTACGGATGTTACGCATTTTCGTCCGAACGAAAGCTGCCCCTTTACCTGGTTTAACATGTTGGAATTCAAGTACTTGCCAAATCATACCGTCTGAAGTCTTAATCGTTAATCCTGTTTTTAAATCGTTTACTGATACCATGAATGGTTCCTCCTAAAATGTCCCGTCACTCTGAATTAGAGAGTGATCAGTTCTTTTGGTGAAGACGAAAGAATTTCTCGACCTGTTTCCGTGATCAAGACGTCATCTTCAATCCGGCATCCGCCAACTTGCGGCACGTAGATACCTGGTTCGACCGTAACGATCATGCCTGGTTCAAGTTTCGTCTCAGAGCGGAACGACAAGCCAGGTCCTTCATGTACTTCTAGACCAATACCGTGTCCCGTCGAGTGACCGAAGTACTCACCGTAACCTGCTTCTTTGATGATATCACGTGTCAACGCGTCCGCTTCGATCCCAGTGATGCCTGGTTTTAAGCCGTCAACACCCGCTAGTTGCGCTTGTAAGACCGTATCGTAGATTTTCTGCAACTCGGCATTGATCGGACCGACTGCGACAGTCCGTGTGATATCTGAAACATAACCGTTCAAGAGCGCTCCGAAATCAAGCGTGACGAGTTCACCCGTCGCAATGACCTTCGAGCTGGCAACACCGTGCGGCAAGGCAGAACGATAGCCCGATGCCACGATCGTATCGAAAGAAGAAGACGTCGCTCCATGCTTACGCATGAAGAATTCTAGTTCATTTGATACTTCAAGTTCCGTTCGTCCTGGTTGAATGTACGTCAAGATGTGTTGGAAGGTCGCGTCTGCGAGCTCCACCGCTTCCTTAATCATCTTAATCTCTGACGAATCCTTAATCAAGCGTAGGTTTTCAATGATTCCTGTCGTCGGAACAAGCTCGATTGCCGAAGCTTGATCGTATGCTTCAAAAGCACCGAGTGTCATCGCATCCTTTTCGACACCAACCGCGCGAACACGCGCTCCTGCCATCAATTCGCCCATCGTCTCTGGAATCGACCGTTCGATTTGGACGATCTCCATTCCTTTAACTTGGTCTGCCGCTTGCTCCGTGTAACGGAAATCCGTCACGAAGTACGCTTGCTCTTCTGTTACGAGACATGCACCACTTGAGCCCGTGAAGCCGGAAATGTAACGAATATTCTCTGCCTTCGTGACGAGTAATCCTGGAAGGTCCCGTTCCTTTAAAGCTGCTTGTAACGCCTCGATCCGTTGTTTCATGATTGATTTCCCCCTTGTTCCGATTGTTGTAAAGCTTGGAGTGCCTCCGTTGCCAGACGATATCCCGTCATGCCAAGTCCAGCGATGACACCTTGGCAGACGGGTGCGATCATCGAATGATGCCGGAAGGATTCACGTGCATGGACATTCGATAGATGGACCTCGATGACGGGCGCTTCGATTGCAGCAATCGCGTCACGTAACGCGATACTCGTATGCGTGTAGGCAGCCGCATTGAAGACGATGCCGTCCGCTCCCCGTTCCTCGTGAAGAACATCAATCAGTCGTCCTTCATGGTTCGATTGTTCAAACCGAAACTGAATGTTCGGAAAATAAGTGCGAAGGTCGTGTTCTAAGTCGGCTAATGTCGCCGTTCCATATGTATCCGGTTCGCGTGATCCGAGTAAATTCAAGTTTGGTCCGTTTAATATCAAGACACGCAAAAAAACACCTCCTCGAATTCCTTTTCATTGTATCATAACCCGATTTCCGACTCCTAAAGATTACCTCGTTTTGACGAGTCGAACATAGTTTTTTTGTCGTAAATCAAGTACACTGACGATACACCTAATTTTAATGAAGACGGGATGCGTTCTATTATGAAAACGACTAATCCGCCGGTCGGTGGTCAAGCCATCGTCGAAGGCGTCATGTTCCAAAATGCGACCCACGCGGTCTCTGCGATTCGTCGAAATGATGAGTCGATCGAGACGTTCGCCCAACAAAAGCCGGTTCGACCACGAATCGCTAAAGGTAAAAAAATCCCACTTCTGCGTGGCTTGTTTGCTTTAATGGAGTCCTCAGCGAATGGCGCCAGTCATATGAACTTCGCAAGTGACCGATACGGTGTCAAACCTGGTGAAGAAGAGCCGGAAGAAACGACTGCCAGCCCCTTGACGAAATGGCTCGGCGTAGCTGTAGTCGGGATCCTATCATTCTTTTTCGGTAAATTACTCTTTACGTTACTACCTGCTTTCCTTGCATCATTATTCGATGTGATCCCTGCTTTATCGGGACATGTCATTCAAAATGTCATCGAAGCAACAATCAAATTAACGCTTTTGTTCAGTTACCTCTACGTGATTTCATTGACTCCGCTCGTCAAACGACTCTTTCAATATCACGGTGCAGAGCATAAGGTCATCAACTGCGTCGAATCAGGACGCCCACTCACGGTCGAAAACGTTCGCGTCAGCAGTCGTCTTCATTACCGTTGCGGCTCGAGTTTCTTGATCTTCACCGTCATCGTCGGATTTTTCGTCTATCTGATCGTGCCAACGGATCCGCTTTGGTTGCGTCTCGTCTGCCGGATCGCCTTATTACCGGTCGTCATCGGTCTTTCATTTGAAGTGTTACAGCTGACGAATAAAGCGCAGCACATCAAAGGACTTCGCGTCATCGCCTTGCCTGGCCTATGGTTACAATACTTGACGACGAAAGAACCGGACGATGCACAGATCGAGGTTGCGATTTATGCGTTTGAAGCATTGGAAAAACAGGAACATAACCTACATGAGAATGCACTGGGTTAATCGATAACAGGGGTGATATTATGATCAGACAACGCATTGGTTCTACATTTGCACTCGTCGTGTTACTGTTCGCTTTTGTCGGCTTCGGATATAAACTCGTCAATAATCCAAGTAGTCTGTTTTCACAATTGCTGTTCTTCGGGATTACCGCCGGGATCATCTTCTTGCTCTTTAAGTTCCTGACTCGTAATCGAAGCGTCGGAACGGGCGCAAATGCTCAGTACCGAAAATCCGTCGCTCAATCAAAAAAAATGCATGGCTCTTCGAATTCTGTTCGCCGGACAGACTTTAAGAAAAAACCGGTCAAATCCTCAAAAGCGCCGGCATCGAATAAAGTCAGACCGTTGCGCGATCGTTCAAAAGCGCCTCATCTGACAGTTATCGAAGGAAAAAAAGGCAAAAAGAAAAAACGTGCTTTTTAATTTCAGAAGTACATTAAAAAGGAGATTCGTCATGCGACGAACCTCCTTTTTTCGTGTTCAATCCGTTTCGACCCAACCGATATACGGTAGATTGCGATATTCCTCCGCACAATCGATTCCGTACCCAACAACGAAGTAATCCGGAATCTCGAAACCGACATAGTCTGCGTCGAGTTTTACTTCACGACGTGCCGGTTTATCAAGCAATGTACATACTTTGAGAACTCCGGGTTGATGCAATTTCATGTGATCACATAAGAAATGGAGCGTCCTCCCTGTGTCGATGATATCTTCGATGACGACGACATATTTCCCTTGAACATCAAGATCGAGATCTTTCTTCAACTGAACACGCCCGGAAGAGACGGTCTTTGTTCCGTAAGAAGAGCACGCGACTGTATCAATTTGAACGCTTCCTTTGATTTCGCGCATCAAATCCGCAGCAAAGACCATCGACCCTTTCAACACGACGACGAGAACGATTTGACGCCCAGCCGCATCCACTTCGATCTGTTGTGCTAATTCACGAACCTTTTCTTTCAGTTGTGACTCCGACACTAATTTTTCTTTAATCGTGATTTCCATGACAAGGTGCGAACACCCGCCACCCCCTTCGTCCATTTTCAGGCTCAGTATAGCATATCTAACTTAAAATGCGCACTTTATCATAAAAATGTAATGGATCGTTCGTGTTTGAGAACTTTTTTAGCAAGGAACTATAAAAAAACAAGCCTCAATCCTCTGGATGGGCTTGTTGATAGCGATGCAGTTCCTCTTTCAAACCAGGACGTTCCGCAAAGAACTGAATCATTCCGTTAATCTTATCCAACGCTTCGATACTAATATGATGCTCGATTCCTTCGACATCCTTATAAATCAGTTCTTCATCCACACCAACGAGACGAAGAAAATCTTCAAGTAAGGCGTGTCGTTCCACGAGACGCTTTCCGATTTTGCGTCCTTTAGGTGTCAGCATGAGACCCCGATACTTTTCGTAAACAAGGTACGTCTCCCGGTCGAGTTTTTGAACCATCTTCGTTACCGATGACGGGTGAACTCCTAACGACTCCGCTATATCCGATACGCGGGCATATCCCTTATCTTCAATCAGTTTATAAATTTGTTCCAAATAATCTTCCATACTCGGAGTTGGCACGACATCACCTTCCCATTTCATTCATTAGCGTTTCCAGTTCCACTCATCACTACGGTATTTCTCGGCAAGACGCTCAATCTCCTGCCACTGCTCACTCGTGAACGTCAACGGAACGAACGACAAATCAAGCGCCTCTTCGAAGCCTTTCGTGAACGCTTCTCGTACCTCGTCAAATGCGACAGCGCGACCTGCTAGCTCATTTAAAGCGACAGCTTTTCCTGAAAAACGCGCTTTCATTCGCTCGCGCATCGACTCATCATCATACAAGAAACAATCAAACAATTCACCTTCATCGACAGAGAGTGGGACCGAACCGTGCTGTAAGACAACGCCTTGATGGCGGACTTGTGCACTTCCTGCGACTTTCCGTTTTCCGACAGCGAGTTCATAATACGATGCTGCATCAAAACAGACGGCTGATTTCGGCTTCCGTAATTCTTCTTTTTCCTCTTCCGTCAACGGAACGGAAAATTCGACCGGAATGCCGAGGTGATGGTATCCTTTGCGAATCCCTTCCGTCAACATCCGATAACTTTCGATGACCGTGCGTGGTAAACCTTCTGTATCTTCCGGGATGACGACACTGTATGTCAACTCGTCTGCATGCAAGACAGCGCGCCCTCCTGTCATCCGACGCACGATCGGAATCCCGAGTTCTGCAATCCGCTCTCGATCGATATCACGGGTTGCCCGTTGAAAATGACCAACGCTTAATCCACGTGGTTCCCATGAGTAAAAACGAAGCGTCGGTGCGATCTCCCCCCGCCCGACGAACTGAATCAATGCTTCATCGATTGCCATGTTCATTGCCGGCTCCATCGCCGGCGTCGTCAACACTTGCCACTCTCTGTTCACTTGAGCACCCCCAAAACGTTTCCGTCTTAGTGTATCAAACCCATTCTCGGTCGCGCAATCACGAGTCGATTGCCGAAATCGATTTCGTTGACTATAATGAAACAGAGGTTAAACGAACGAAGGGGTTGGAAGTCGAATATGGAAACTGGAACTATCATTACGATCGTATTATGGGTCGCGCTGATCGCCTACATCGCTTGGCGTTTCATGCCGGTCAAAGGCATCACGAAATTGTCGCAAGAAGAATTCCGTGCGAACTACCGTAAAGCACAAATCGTCGATGTTCGCGAAACACAGGAATTCAAAGGTGGACACATCGTCGGTGCCCGTAACATCCCGGTCAGCCAAATGAAGATGCGCTCGAAGGAATTACGAAAAGACATGCCGATTTACTTGTATTGTCAAGGTAGCATGCGTTCTTCACAGGCTGCAAAAGTCTTGAAAAAAGCAGGCTATACGAATCTGTATCAGTTAAAAGGCGGATTCAAGCAGTGGTCAGGAAAAATCAAACGGAGCTAATGCTTCGTTCATCGCAAAAAGAGGATCTCTCCTTCGTCGGAGAGGTCCTCTTTTTTATGAAACAGCTTATGCGTGTACTTCTTGTTTTGGTTCGTAGCGTAAGACTGGTTTTCGAGCAGCAAGTGTCTCGTCCATCCGTTTGACGACCGTCGTGTGTGGTGCGTTCAAGACGACATCCGGTGTCTCTTCGACCTCTTTTGCAATCTGGAGCATCGCATCACAGAAGGCATCGAGTGTTTCTTTCGACTCTGTTTCCGTCGGTTCGATCATGATACACTCCTCGACGTTCAACGGGAAGTAGATCGTTGGTGGATGGTATCCAAAGTCAAGCAGACGTTTAGCGATGTCAAGCGTCCGGACACCTAGTGCTTTTTGACGTTTACCCGACAAGACGAATTCGTGCTTGCAATAGACGTCGTATGGCGCGTCATACGCACCTTTGAGACGAGCCAACATATAGTTCGCATTCAAGACCGCTTCTTTCGAGACGCGAGCAAGACCTGCTCCACCCATCGTCCGAATATAGCTATAGGCACGAACATTGATGCCGAAGTTACCGTAGAATGGTTTGACACGACCGATTGCTTCCGGACGATCGTAGTCGAGGACATAACGCTCTTCCTCTTTGCGGACGATTGGTTTCGGTAAATACGGAATCAAATCTTGTTTGACCCCTACTGGACCCGATCCTGGTCCGCCGCCACCGTGCGGTCCTGTGAACGTCTTATGCAAGTTCAAGTGGACGACATCAAAGCCCATGTCCCCTGGTCGAGCGATGCCCATGATCGCATTCGAGTTCGCACCATCGTAGTACAGTTTTCCGCCTGCCTCATGAACCGCTTTGGCGATTTCGACGATATCCGACTCAAATAAACCGAGCGTGTTTGGATTCGTCAACATGAGTGCCGCTGTATCGTCACCGACTTTTTTCTTTAAGTCCGCTAAATCAACGAGACCACGTTCATCCGATAAGACCGTCACGGTATCAAATCCAGCGACAGATGCCGATGCGGGGTTCGTTCCGTGTGCCGAGTCCGGTACGAGGACTTTCGTCCGTTTAAAGTCACCACGTGCATGATGGTAGGCCTTAATCAACATCAAGCCTGTCCATTCACCGTGTGCTCCCGCCGCCGGCTGAAGCGTCACTTCATCCATTCCTGTGATGACTGCGAGTTTCTCTTGCAGATCATACATCAAACTGAGTGCCCCTTGGACACTTTCGACTGGTTGAAGCGGGTGAATGTGTGCAAACCCAGGGAGGCGTGCCATATCTTCATTGATTTTCGGATTGTATTTCATCGTACATGATCCGAGTGGATAGAATCCAGAATCCACACCATGGTTACGGTTCGAGAGTGCCGTATAGTGACGGACGAGATCCAGTTCAGATACTTCCGGTAGCGCCACGTCTTCCTTCCGTAACATCGAGGTCGGTAACAATTCTTCTACTGCCACCTCATCGACAGTCGGTAACGGTAAGCTATAGGCGATACGACCCGGTTTAGAAATTTCAAAGATCAATGTTTGCTCATTCATGTGTGAGTCCCCCTAACGCTGTCACGAATTGATCCAACTCTTCATTCGTCCGTAATTCCGTTGCACAAACAAGCATTTCATTTTGACGTGCCGCGTCATACGATCCTAACGGTAAACCGCCGATGATTCCGTGATCGAGCAATTGTTGACTCGCACGTGTCGCGTCGATTGGTAGCGTAACGACGAATTCATTGAAGCTCGGTCCATCGTCAACGATCGTAAAGCCAGCCTGTTTCAGCTTTTGTTTTAAGGCATGTGCCGTTTGCAAGTTGCGTGTCGCGAGTTCCCGGATACCCCGTTTTCCGAGTGCACTCATCGCGATCGAAGCAGCGAGTGCATTTAACGCTTGGTTCGAACAGATGTTAGATGTCGCCTTGTCACGGCGAATGTGTTGTTCACGTGCTTGTAACGTCAGAACGAAACCGCGTTTCCCATTCTCATCGACGGTCTGTCCAACGAGACGTCCCGGAATCTTACGCATCAACGCTTTTGTCGTCGTGAAATAACCACATGTCGGTCCACCAAAGCTTTGTGGAATTCCGAACGGTTGGCAATCTCCGATCGTAATGTCAGCGCCAAGTTTACCTGGCGCTTCTAAGATACCGAGTGCCAGTGGATTCGCAGAGACGATGAAGAGCGCACCACGTGCATGTGTCGCATCGGCCAATGCTTGTAGTTCTTCGACACGACCGTAGAAGTTCGGATACTGCACGATGACACAGGCGACGTCTTCGATGGCATCGAGTTGATCGATCCGTGTGACACCTTGCTCAAGCGATAATGTCTCGACGTTTAGTCCTGGACCGTTCGCATACGTCCGAACGACATCGTGTGCTTCCGGGTGAACGCCGTCCGAAAGAACGATCGTCTTTTTCTTCGTATGGGCACACGCAAGCATGGCCGCTTCCGCTAACGCCGTGATCCCGTCATACATCGAAGAATTCGCGACATCCATCCCTGTCAATTCACAAATCATCGATTGGAATTCAAAAATCGCTTGTAGCTCACCTTGCGAAATCTCTGGCTGATATGGTGTATAGGCAGTGTAAAACTCTGAGCGCAGTAACATATGGTTGACGACAGCAGGTGCATAGTGATCATAGATACCTGCGCCAAGGAACGATGGATATTGTTTCGTATTCATGTTTTGGTCGGCAAGCTTCGATAGCGTCCGAATCAAGTCCGTTTCCGGAAGTGGCACACCGACTTCTTCCAATGTACCGTTATCACGGACGGATGCCGGGATATCAGCAAGTAAATCTTCGATCGATGCTGCACCGATCGTCTGTAACATCGCCTGCTCATCTTCTGCTGTCATTGGTAAATAACGAAAATCCATAGAAATATCCCCCTTATTTCGTGCGACGATAAAACGGTGTCGCTGTTCGTTTCGCTGCTAAACGTTTTCCGCGTACTTCCACTTCAAATTGCTCTTGTTCCGCTACTTCTGCAGGAACGAGTGCCCAAGCAATCGCTTTTCCGACTGTCGGCGGCAACGTACCTGTCGTCACCACACCAACGACTTCCCCGTCATGCCAAACCGGTGCATCTTGACGCGCAATCCCTTTATCGAGTAATTCAAGACCGATCAAGCGTCGCGGTGCTCCTTGTTCTTTCTGTTGCAACAAGACCTCTGAACCGACGAACGGTTTGACTTGTGGTTTGACCGCAAAGCCCATTCCCGCTTCGATTGGTGAAATCGTTGCTGATAATTCATGTCCGTAAAGTGGAAGACATGCCTCAAAACGTAATGTGTCACGTGCCCCGAGCCCGCATGGTACGACACCTTGCTCAAGCAGTGCTTGCCAGACAGCAGGTGCGTCATCAGCTGCCATGTAGAGTTCGAATCCATCTTCCCCTGTGTACCCACTGCGTGAGACGATCATTTCCACTCCTGCAACCGTCCCCCGTTGGAACTTGAAAAATCCGATCTCTGATAAAGCAAGTGGTGTCATGCCGGAAAGGATGGCTTCCGCACGTGGTCCTTGGACCGCAATTTGACCATATTGTTCCGATTGATTCTCAAGCGTGACGTCCCCTGTTAGATAGTGACGTAAATGTTGTTCGTCTTTTTCAATGTTCGAAGCATTGACGACGAGAAGATAGTCCGTTTCTGCCAAACGATAGACGAGTAAATCATCCACTGTCCCACCGTCTTCTTGGCATAAGACGTTATATTGCGCTTGCCCCACCGCAATCTTCGAAATATCGTTCGATAATGTAGCTTGTAAAAACGTCAGAGCATCCGGTCCGCTGACGAACAGTTCTCCCATGTGCGAGACATCGAACATGCCGACGTTCTCCCTTACTGCAACGTGTTCTTCTTTAATCGAGGAAAACAAAACTGGCATTTCAAATCCCGCAAAATCCACCATCTTACCGGTTTGCGAAACCGTTTCGAATAACGGTGTTCTTTTCAATGTCGTTTGACTCATACAAATCCCCCTATTTACGAACGTTTTCACTCTCTCTTCTCTTTAATGTTCCATTTTCAAATCCATCTTACCAATTAAAATCATAATTATCTAGTATTATTCGGAAAAAGGAACATACGAAAAAGAGAGAAAGGACCCTGTCCCTTCTCTCCTATTGTTTCATATTCTTCCCATGAAAGCCATTTCAAAATTGTTTGATTCCGGCAGTTCGTTTGATTTCCTCCTGGAGTCGACGACCTTCCGTCACCAATTGGCTCGCTCCTTGCTTCACACGATTTCCTTCTTCAGTGATTCGATTGATATTCCCTTTGATTTGATCGATTCGCTGCGTCGTATGATCAATGTTCGTCTGCAAGGTTTGCTGACGAATCGTAAAGCGCTCCATCAGTTGTTTTAACTGCCGAATATCCTGAGACAGCTTCTTTTTGTAAAGACTGAATCCGAACAACACGAGTCCTATGATAGCCAATAAAATAATACTTAACGTAATCCAAATCATGACTTCTCCTCCAATACAGTTTCAATCGCACGCGTTAATTCTTCGATTGATGCCGTTCCTTCAAGTCGGACAGTAGCTACTCCAGCATATAAGGAATAGCGACGTTCAAACAATCGTCTCACTTGTTCCCGTTCTGTCACGAGTGGACGATTCGGATCAGCGGCGATACGTTCCCAAATCAAATCAAAGGGTGTATCGATCCAGACGACTGTTCCGGACTCCTGCATGTACAGTCGGTTCTCTTCTCGTTCGACGATCCCGCCACCTGTGACGATTACTTCCGCATTGCTACTCTTCAACAATTCGCTTTCATGTGTACGAAACCCTGCTTCGCCATGCTCAGCGAAAAAAGCGGTAATCGTTTGTCCATGTTCCTGTTCGAACCGTTCATCCAGTTCGTCGACCTCGTATTGTGAACCCAATCGATGTCCGACGGCTGTTTTACCAGTTCCCATAAACCCAATCAAATAAACCTTACTCATGTGTGACGACCGCCTCGATTCTTTGACCATTCTCTAATCTCGCTTCCATTTTAAAGCCTTTATCGGTCGCTGTACAGCTGACTTGTCCGATTGGGTAGTGGAGGGTCTCGTCCTTCGTACAATCTGCTTTCGCCGCTCGGATGAGAGACTCGAGTTGAAGGGCTTCTTGCTCTAACTGATGATGCCGCATCTCTTCGTCAATTTGCTGACAAGAAATCAAGAGCACGACTCCCATTCCTAGAAGTAACAGTAACGTTTGAATCAAGATGAATCCTTCCTGACGCATCGGAAGGAACGTCTGCTGTCGTTCAACTGAATCGAGAGAATCTCGGCATCCCCTGTCACGGTATAGTGTTTGACGTCGCGGGCGTATGTCAGTTCACCTCCCTGTTCTTTCTTGAGACGTAGTTGATCTTGCACACGGACGAGACGCCACTTTTCAGCCGTCTCTCCCGGATTGACGTCCATTCCACGAATCTCGTCTCCGACGCGCTCACACATCGTACTACGCCACATCAGTCGTTCCACGGTATGAAAGAACAATTCTTCATTCATTCGGTTGACTTCCGGCGGACGAACGAGTGGGGTCAATGTCAAGATTGCCAGCAGAAGAAGTGGGCTCAGCCATAGGACGAATGAGAGTTCGAGAAGGGTCATTCCGGATTCCGCTCGCAAGACACATCGTTTCATTGCACCACGCTCCTTGTTTCAGGACATAGGACGCTGTTCGGTTTTCAACTTGATCCGTAGCCATCTGCTCAAGCTGTTCCGTCTCTTGTTCCCATTTCATTTGTTTCGTCCGTAAATCGAGATAAGGATCAATCGCTAACATCATAAAGATACCGATTGCAACGATCGAGAGCATCACTTCAAGCAAAGAGAAGCCCGCTTGGCGTTCGTTCTGCATACTTCTCACCTCACTTTACGGATTGCCATTTGATAGTTCCCAAGTAAGAATTTGATTTCATATTCGGCTGTTGCCGAACGGCAAGACCAAGTCGCTGCATAAATCGAGTGATAGCTTTTAAAATAGATGATGCGATTCGAGGGTGGAACGGTACACGTATGACCATTTTGGAATGTCCGTTGCCATAACAACCGGTCATCCGCAAGGACAAGGTATCCTGTACCGTCTCCTCGAAATCGAAACTGCATCAATGATTGATCTTGCTTTGAGTACTGCATCAGTCGAAGTGTCTGAATATCTTGTTCCATCAGACGAACCTCTTGTTCAAGCGGAATCCAGTCCGGTCGTTTCTCAAACAGTGCCGGTAATAAAAAAACAAGTAAACAAGCAATGATTGTCAGCACCGCCGTCATCTCAAATAAGGTAAATCCACGTTCACTTCGTAAGTTCGCCAGTCTTCGGATCATACGTATACGTCTCCTGATCACAGACAAGAGCATTCGGTTTATCAGCTGTTCCGCGATTGATCGTCTGAAGCGATTCTGGGTACTTCTTCTCTTTGGCATAGTAAAGGTTTACTTCTGACCGAATGACTCGAATGTTCGCCTCACAACTGACACCTTTCGCCTGGTCCTTTCCACTTGTCATCGTTGGAATCAAAACGAGCAGTAATAACGAAATGATCAATAAGACGGCTGCCATCTCAAGTAAGGTGAATCCATCCTGTCGCTTTAAGAATTGTTTCATCGTATCGTCTCCTCTGTTTAGAATGGAAGCTGCTGTATCGCTAGCTGTATCGGATAATACAAGATGAGAAACAACGTTCCCGTCATGATCGTCAATCCACCGTACAAAATCGGCTCGATCCATAACAACTTTTTCTCTAGTTCCTCTTCCATCGACTCATGTAAGAGTGTCGCTTGTTCAAGCAACAACGGTCCAAGATCGCCACTTTCCCGTGCCAAATGGACGATTCCAATCGTCTCGGCTTCGACGATCTCATCTTCGCCAAGCGCTTCTGCAAGTGGTTCCCCTGCCTGTTGTTTAGCATGTAGACGAGCATAGAGATGCCCTTTTTTATTCGCTTGTCCTTGCTCTAGATGGCGAAAGGTCTCTTCGAGTGAGAAGCCAGCATCGATGAATGATCCTACTTCGATCGTGAATAAATAGCTGTAGTAGAGGCGAATCAAACGCTGTAGCGGTTTCAGTCGTAAAACACGGTTTAACGGAAAGAAGCGAAAAAAGAGGTACCCGGAGGTCAACAAAATAACGGGAATACTTGCGAGCAGATATTTCGCAGAGGGGTGAAGAAGGAGATGCAGAAATGAGGGGAGAGTCTTCGGGTCCGACATCTCGAGGAGAGACGGAAATACGTAGAGGGCGTAAAAGAAGAACAGAAGGAATAGACTGGTCGCTAGAACAAGCGGATACCGAATCATCTTCCAAAACTTCGATCGCATTTCTGTTTCGAGGTCGAGCAGTTTCACGATTTGGCGAAGAACGAGCAATGGTCGCTCTGTCCTTTCTCCAACGAAAAGAAGTCGTTTTAAGGTATTCGTTAACGCAAGCGGTTCAAGCGATGCTGCAAAGGAGTCTCCTTTCTCAAGACGTTGTTCCATTTCTCCGACTACTTCCGCGAACGGCTGACGCTCGAATCGTTTTAAAATGAGTAACGTCTCTTTCGCGGAAATGCCTTTTGATAACAAACGGTGATATCGTTTTAAGAACCGACTTTGATCGCGGCTTGTAAGTTTCTGACGGTACAGCGGACATCCTCTCCTTTTCGCTCGAGATGAATGATACGTTGACAGACAGCTAGTTCTGACTCTTCGATCCCTAAACTGCGCAATCGCAATCGCGCCTCATCAATACTTCCAGCGTGTAATGTAAATAACACGACGTGACCACTAAGTGCGGCATTCATCGTCAAACGTGCTGCCTCTCTCGTCCGCACCTCACCAAAAGCAATCCAATCCGGATCCGCTCGCAATATTTCCTCAAAACATCGCGTAGCAGTGAAGCCTGCTTTTTCATTTAGTTCCAGTTGCAAGACGTTTGGTACCGTACACTCCACCGGATCTTCAATCGAGATGATTCGCTTTTCTTCCATCGCACTCATCAAGGAATATAACATCGTCGTCTTTCCTGCACCTGTCGATCCAGAAATGACGATACACCCGTGTCGTTGTTCAGCTAACCAAGCAAAGTCCAATTGATCGTGTAACGTTCGTAAAGCCGTTTCTTGAGAGACCGTCGAACGATAAAATCGCCACGACATCGCATCCCCTTGTCGACTCGGCAACAACGAGACACGCATTCCCTTTTTCCCGTGCGGATACAAACCACTTTGCGGAATCCGCTCATTTTGTTCCTTTAAGTTCGCCTCATAGCGAACATGACTGACAAGCGTTCGATAACGCGTCAATTCCACCTCTTCTTGTTCACACAAACCGTCACCCGTTCGACAAACGATTCGGACGCAAGCTTCATTCGGTACGAAATGAACATCTGTTGCACCAAGTGATTCGAATCGTTCCATGAGTTGTGTCGTCCATTCCTTCATTTCTCTTCACCTCCCTACCGCAAACAATACACAAAAAAAAGAAGCCGACCAAACCGGCTTCTTTACGATACGTGTGCGATTGTCCGATGTTTACGCTTCGCCAATGTCTCAAGACCTGGTTTATCGTATCCGATAACAAGTTGTTTTCCATCAGTGATGATTGGGCGGCGTAATAATTTCGGATTGTCACTCATGAGGCGTAATAACTCACTGAGTTTCATGTCTTCAATATCAATGCCGAGATCCTTGAAGGCTTGACTGCGTGTTGCGAGCAAACTTTCAATCCCATCCGTCGATAATTTCAACAGTTCCATGAGTTCATCAACTGTTGGAGCATTTCTGAACAGATGACGTTCCTCTACATCAACATGTTCCTCTTTTAACCATGATTTCGTTTTACGACATGATGTACAGCTTGGGTATGTGAAAAAGACTAACTCATTCGTCATTTTTGCTCCTCCTCTCAAAGTGTGGGGTTTCATTACAGTTACTATAGCACGTCAATTTGACTTTGTACACCTTTTGTACAACTATTGTACAACTTTTTTTGAAACTTCATCTTTTGTTCACAGTTATTCCTTAACAATCACTAGAACAGGATGGACGGATGATTGTTTGCTTGGTAAAATAAGTACGTATATTGACTATCTGTCGGATTTAGGGGGTTATAGGAATGGGGAGAATGTACCGCGTACTCGGTTTCTGGACTGGTATCATCGCAGTCATGGCATTTATCGGCGCATTGGGTGGCGATGCAAGCTCAAGTGAGCATACGGATTCATTTTTAGTCATGGGCTTCGTCTTCTTAGCACAAACTGTATTTTTTGCAGCGCTCGGTTACTTGCGCTTAACTGAAAAAACGTATGTCTATATCTTTGGAGCTTACTTAACTGTATTTTTCATCGTCTTTACGTACTGGTCGAACTTCCAGATGTAATGAAAAAAACTCGTCATCCTTTTGGATGGCGAGTTTTTTTAGTCAGAGGAATGGATTCGATTTCATTTCTTGACGAATCGTCGTACTCGGACCATGCCCTGGATAAACCGTCGTATCTGCCGGTAGTTCCGCGATGAGTCGATCCAGTGAACGCATCAATACGTCTTGATCCCCACCGTGTAGATCCGTTCGTCCGACGCCTTGCTGGAACAGGAGATCTCCACCGAACGCGATCCGTTCTCCTTTAAAGTAGAACGTCACACTTCCTGGTGAGTGTCCTGGCGTCTCAAGTACATGCATCGAAAAGCTACCGATCGTCAATCGTCCTGGTTGCAACAAATGATCCGCTGGTTTCATCCGCATCGGTGGCATTCCAAATTTTGCTGAACCATTCCATTCTGGATTACCGAGCCATCCTGCTTCTTCCGGATGCACGTAGACAGGGGCTTCCGTGAAGCGTCGTAACATATCCACACCACCAATGTGGTCAAAATGCGCATGCGTCAACAAAATCGCTTTTAATGTTGCTCCCCGACTTTCAATCTCATCGAAAAACCGCATATCTTCTGTACCCGGATCAATGAGGAGACATTCCTTATCTTTAAATAACAAATAACCATTCTCAGATGCCATACCGGAAGTGATCATTACGATTTCCATTCTATAAAACCCCTTTACAATAGACTCTTCTCCTACTATACACGAAATTGTCGAAAGTTCCTGCAACGCCCTCTCGACTTTATCCCGCGAGTCGGATAAACTAAAAAGTGAGATTTAAGTGAAATCTTCGTGAAATTCATAACGTGATTGTTTAAGGGGGAGTACGTCATGCATTTGGATCAACCAATCGGTTGGCTTTTCTTCTTCGTCGCACTCGTCGGCGTTTGGGCCGTCGTTCGTTCACTTAAGAAACGCCAAATGTTTCCACTCGTATTCGCAGGTCTGACTGTCGTCTTATTCGGCTGGTTCGGGATTGCGACATTGATTTACGGCGGTATTCCATCGTAATCAAGATACGCTAAAAAGAGGCTGACTCAAAAGTCAGTATCTACAAAGATAAGGGAGGCAGATTGATGATCTGCCTCCCTTATCTCGTAATAAAAAGAATGACGCGTCACACGCCACTCCTACAGGGAAAAGCGCATTTATGCGCTGTCAGAGACGAACAAGACCCGCTTTCCTGCTTAAATGAAGCAGGAAAACTGGCTTGTGTCTCGTCTGAGGAAAGGGCGTGAAAAGATGCGTCATTTTTTGGTGTCAGCCCTTTTGTCTAAAATCTGAAGAGAGATGCCTCACGCATCTCTCTTTTTATTTGCCTTTCTACAAAAAAAAAAAACGAATCCACTCGAAAGTAGATTCGTTTTCCTCATCTTATTTTGAAGTTTGAAGGAAACGGAGCAAGTCACCATAGATGACTTTATCCGAAAGTCCTAACTCCTTCTCGGATTGTTTCGTAGATTGTTTACACATCTCCGCTAACTCTCCATCTTTTACTTCTTCACCTGTCTGACGATCATAACATGTTTCCTGCGTATAGACCGTTTTGTCTGTTATGACGGAACCATCGCGGAACAGCGCATAATCCTTGTGCTGCTTCGAGAAGAGATCGGTACCGAACAATACTTCATTCTTGAAGTCTTGTCCTAACAGATGTAGCAATGTCGGTTTAATGTCGATTTGGCTCGCGACGTCTTCATGTTTCACACCTTTCGTTTGACCCGGTAAATGGATCACGAATGGTACACGTTGCAATTGCGCGACATCATACGGTGTCAACTCATCTTTGTTCATGAGTTCTGCCATCGCAGCATTGTGGTTCGTCGAGATACCATAGTGGTCGCCATAGACCATGAAGATCGTGTCATCCCACGTACCATCTTTTTTCAGACCCTCGATGAATTTACCGAGTGCCATATCTTGATACGCTAGTGCCTGAACATAATGGTTCAACGTCGTAGAACTTGTCTCAAGCGGTGGTACGAGTTCATCTTCTGGTTTTGGCATCTCAAATGGATAGTGGTTCGTCAATGTGATGAACTTCGAATAGAACGGACGTGGTAAATCTTTCAACATCGGCAATGACTGTTCAAAGAATTTATCATCGAGCAAGCCCCACTCCGTCAAATCTGCTGGATCACCTAGGTCATAATCCGTCTCTGAGAAGAAACGATCGACGCCAAAGCTATTGTAGACGATGTCTCGGTTCCAGAACGATTTGTTGTTTGCATGGAAAACAGCTGAATAATAGCCGTCTTCTTTCAACATTTCAGGAGTTGCCCGGAATTCGTTTTCTCCGTTCGTAAAGAATGCTGCACCGCGTCCAAGTGGATAGATCGAGTTTTCGAGAATGAACTCAGCATCTGCCGTTTTCCCTTGTCCTGTGTTGTGATAGAAGTTATCCCATGAATGCGATTCCTTGATCAACTTATTCAGGTTCGGTGTAATCTCTTGTCCGTTTGGTGCTTTTAATCCAACTGCAAAGGATTGTGCCGACTCAAAGGAAACGACGATGACGTTCTTTCCTTTGTACTTTCCGAACATAGCTGGGTTCGGTTCGGCATGTTTTGAATCAATGAAGCTTTGAACTTCCGACAGTTCAGAACTGTCTGCGAGTGCTTTTTGCGCAGATGTCTTCGACTGAATGAGTGCATCATACATATGGAAGTTAAATGTTCCGATGTTTTTAACGAGCAATTCTCGGTCGAAGGCACGTGTGAGCAATTCTGGACGTTCTGTCTCAGCGAGCGTCAAGTTTCCAAGGAAAACGACAACTGCTGCAACGAATGCGAGAATCGCGCGTCCACGTGACGCAACATTTTTTGACATGTCCATTTTCCGTAGGAAGAACGGTAAGATGATCAAGTCTCCGACAATCAATAAATCGGACCAGTTCAAGAGTGACCCGAGCGATGCAGAAACGGTCTCTGCATTCGATGTTTGGAACAATACCGGCAACGTCAGATAGTCATTAAAGAAGCGGAAGAAAATGATGTCCGCATATAAAATGAGTGTCGCGACGAACAATGTACCGTAGATGAACCATTTTTGAACATTTCCCCGGAAGAAGAAGCTGAACCCGAACATGAAGAGCGCTGAACTAATTGGGTTAATTAGTAGAATGAATGCTTGCGCAGAGTTTGTTACGGGAACGTTGAAGAAAAGTGTATACGCTAAATACGTTTTTAACCAAATCAATAAGGTCGCAATCCAAAAGAGCTTATGCTCTTTATAGGTGCTGCGAACGCCTTGACCCATCTTTAGGCGCATTCGCGACCAGATGTTTGCGTCTTGCTGCATAAAAACCTGCCTCCTAATTTACATGTGCTTTCTGCTTTCAGTTCACACAACTTACATCATAATTTACATATACCCATATCACGTGAAAATTTTACGCTTAGTTTTACAAAAATGCAACTGGAATCCGGAAGATACTTAACAATCACATAATTACTGTACGTTTGTAAACAAAAAAAAGATTCGCCGAAGCGAACCTTTTACTGAAATTGAATATTATCATTTTTTGAGAAACATCTGCTTCGCAAGCCATGCACAGCCGATGACTCCGGCATCGTTTCCAAGCTCGGCAATCTTGAACGTCGTCGATCCGAAAACCCGTGGTAAAGCAAAGCGTTCGAACTGTTGACGGAGTGGTGCAAGCAATGTCTCGCCCGCTTTTGAGACACCACCACCGATGACGATGATTTCCGGGTTGATACTGTTCGCTAAGTTGGAGATGGCAAGACCGAGGTGGAACGTCACTTCTTCTACGACTTCCGTTGCGATCCGGTCCCCTTTCTCATACGCTTCGAATACGTCTTTCGCCGTCACTGCCTTGATGTCGTTGAGTAACGTTTCCTTCCCTTTACGCTTCTCAAGACCAAGACGGGCAATCCCTGTTGCTGACGCGATCGTCTCAAGACATCCTTTACGACCACATCCACATAGAACGCCACCTTCAGGCAACATCGTGATATGACCGATTTCTCCAGCCATTCCGACTGTACCATGCACGATTTGTCCGTTCGTGATCAAACCACCACCGACGCCCGTACCGAGTGTGACCGCAAGGAGTTCGGTTGCACCACTACCGGCACCTTTCCACATCTCACCGATTGCCGCTGCGTTCGCATCATTTTCAAGAACAGCCGGTAAACCCGTCAAACGCTCGAATTCACCGATGAGTTCAAAATTACTCCAACCGATATTGACCGCTTTCTCAACGACACCTGTATTGAAATCAATGAATCCCGGCGCACCGATGCCCGCTCCAACGAAATCTTCTGGTCGTTTATTGCTCTCTTGACACTTCTCAAAGAAGGATTTTGCGATATCTCCAGGAATTTGTACGCCATCATTCAAAACGACCGTCTCGATTTCCCACTTTTCTACGATGATCCCTTGCAAATCCAAAATTGCCATCTTGACTGTCGTTCCGCCGATATCAATGCCGAGTAACCATTTCATTGCTTCGTCTCCCCTATACTCATATAATGTCTGCTTCCTCATTTTACCGGACATAACTCGTTTGCGCAAAGGGTTGCACAACCTTAAATGTTATCGGATTGTGAACGCTTTAATTCATGTCGCAAGATTAGTTTTGCTGAATCGTACTGTCGTTGTTCCAAAACGCCTGCTTCTTGTAATTCATCGAGTTCAAGCATCATCATCGCGATATCGGACGCCCGGTCCCCAAGATAGATGAATGTCCCGTATGTCTTGAGTAATTGCTGTACGTCATACAGTGTCTTCATCGACCATCGGCTCCTTTACATAGGCATGTAGCAAATCATATGTCGCTTGTAACGACGTCTCATGCGTACGTTCGTACGAATGACTCGATTCGATTCCCGGACCGAACAATCCGTGCCGGACGTCGTGACCCGCACTTACTGCTGCTGAGGCATCCGAGCTATAGAACGGATAGATATCAACTTTATATGGAATACTATTTCGTTGTGCTAAGCGCGTTAACTGGTGTCGTAAAGCCAAGTCATATGGACCTGAACCATCTTTCGCACAGATCGAGACCGTGAATTCATCCGAATGCTGACCGTCTCCTAGCGCTCCCATGTCGACCGCGATGTATTCTGCGACCTCGTCCGTGAATCCAGCATTCCCACCGAATCCGACTTCTTCGTAATTTGAAATCAGAATCTGGACCGTGTGTGGTAGTTCGATTGTTTTCCATTCCTTGATCAATTCAAGTAACAAAGCAACGGATGCTTTATCATCGAGATGGCGCGACTTCACGAATCCCGTTTCCGTATAGAGGAATCGCGGATCAAACGTTACGATGTCTCCTACTTCAATCCCCGCAACGCGCGTCTCTTCTGCTGTCGTCGAACGAATGTCTAATCGTACTTCGATATTATCAGCGGATCGTTCCGTTTTGTTCGTCTCGCGCGACGTATGAACACTCGAATGATGGAACACGATCGTACCTGAAACCGTTTGACCGTCCATCTTGTGAATGAGACAGTTCTCTCCTTCGATCGCTGTCCAAGCATATCCCCCTAGTTGTGATAAACGAAGTCGTCCTGTTGGTAGAATCTCTTTCACCATCGCTCCTAGTGTGTCGACGTGTGCCGTCAGTAACCGCGTACGCGTTGAAGCACCAGGTAGTGTCGCTAAAATCGCTCCTTTTTTAAGTTTTCGATACGTGATCCCTTCTGCGATCAATCGCTTTTCTACATATGTAATCGCTTCTTTTGTCGAACCTGTTGGACTCGGAATCGAGACAAGCTCTTCAATCGTACGTATGACTTCTTTCATGTTCATTCGCTCCCTTTCAATCGGACTACGACGTGATATCCGCTTTGTTCTCATGATAACAAATATTCATTCTTTGCCGATACTGATATCCTACGGATACCATGCGAAAAAGCTGTAGCACTTTTTTTGCTACAGCTTCTTTCCACACCATCTGAAGAACTTAGACATACTTCTTCATCCAAATATCATCACGATATGTGCCGTCTTCTAATTTTACGGAATCTGGATCTTCGGCATATACTTCAAAACCGAGCGACTCATAAAGATTTTGTGCGGCTTCGTTTCCTGATAAAACGGCAAGAATGACTTGCTCGACGTCCGGTAACTTCTTCGCTTCCTCGATTAAGGCTTCCATTAAAGCGCGACCAGTACCTCCGCGATATTCAGGTGATACGTATACTCCAGAAATCATCGCTTTATGCGATTCACGTGACAATTCATATGGTTTGACCTGACCAAACCCAAACAATGTATCACCGTCGAACATACCAAGCCAAACCTCATCGGAGTCGGGTTCTCCCTCAAGTCCTTCTTGTACTTCGCGGAGCGGGGTTTGCTGTTCATCATCAAACGAATGACCGAATGCATCTGGATGATTTTTTAATCCCTCAAGGCGTAGATTCCAGTATTGTTCTGCATCCTCTTTAGTTAGTTTTCGAAAAGTATACATGACTGTCGGTTCTCTCCTTTTTGGGTATCATGACGTACAAAAAAATGACGTAAAAATGCTTCTATCTCTTACTTAACCCTTTTCTAGTAAAATAAAACCTAGATTTTTTTCTTTTTACTACCGGACGAATAGATGTGATTTTTGATGTATTCGTTCTCTACATCAAAAAAACTCAAGTGTGGACAATATGAAGCAAGTCCGACACTTGAGTTTTTTGCTACTTTATTTCGTAATACCTTCATCATGATGCGTACGCTTATCCTTGCAAGACGGGTTCAAGCGTCTGACGTAATACATCAGCAGAATGATGGAATTTCTTCAACTCTTCTTCCGTCAATGAGACTTCAATGATTTCACGCACACCTTGACGATTGATGATGGCGGGAACTCCAATATGGATACCGGAAATTCCGTACTGCCCATCGACATGCGCACCGACCGTCAATAGACAGTTCTCATTTCCGAGGATGGCACGAACGATCCGAACGAGTCCAAGCCCAATCGCATAGTAGGTTGCCCCTTTGCGCTCGATGATATGATAAGCAGCATCTCGGACGTTGATGTAGATTTGATCAAGATCTGCTTGAGAATAACGATCGTCTTCAGCAAGTAGTTCATCAATCGTTTTTCCATAAATGCGGCTGTTACTCCAGGCTGCGAATTCCGTGTCACCATGTTCGCCAAGAATATAGGCATGGGCATTTCGGGAATCAATGTGAAAGTATTCTCCGAGCATTTGACGCAGACGCGCTGTATCCAGCACCGTCCCTGATCCAAATACGCGTGCTTTCGGAAGACCGGAATATTTCCAGGCAAGGTGTGCCATGATATCAACCGGATTGGAAGCCACGACGATGATTCCATCAAAACCGGAATCCATGATTTGACGAATCATTTCTTTCATGATCAACGCATTCTTTGCGACAAGATCGAGTCTTGTCTCACCTGGTTTTTGTGGAGCGCCTGCCGTGATGACGACGACTTCCGCTTCGCGGCAGTCTGCGTAGTCGCCAGCCCATATTCGCATCGGTGAAGAGCTAAATGGTGTTCCATGGTTTAAGTCCATTGCCTCGCCCTCTGCTTTGGCTTTGTTGACATCAATGATGACAAGTTCTTCACAAAGTCCAGCTGTTGACATCTGATAGGCAAAGCTTGAACCGACTGCACCAGCTCCAATGAGAGCTACCCGTGTCACTTTCGCATGTAATTCCATATCGTTATGTCCACCCTTTCATTCGTCCTAAGAGTTTGTTAACTATCTCACAATTAAATTGTAACATCTTTCACATTCTTTGTATCATGTGAAATTAATCACATTTGTCCATTTTGTGTCATTGATATCCTAACATAAGGAATTACATACTCATATACTTTCCAGTTACCAGAATCGAACGATGATAAACCCGATTCCACTTGCCAAACCGCTCGTTAAGACATTGACAGCATCGTTCCCTAAAAATCGAATGCCCGAAACGTAAGCGGTCGGTTGACCATGGTGCTCTCGCTTTTCTGTGTATTCCCCACAAACCGTACATCGGTAAACGCGTTGCCCTACTGCTCCAAATAGTGTATCCAGTAGGCTCCCAAGTACACCGATGCTTGTTACGAGTAAGACGTCCCTTAAAGAAAGAGAAAATATCCAATGCGCTGCTATCGCGATGAACGCAGCTCCTGCGATCGTACCGACCGTTCCAATCAGCGACATCGCTCCACTTGTTCCTGCTGGTACCCGACGTAACGTTTTGAGCGACCATGGATCACGTTTTGAGAGCGGTCCGATTTCGGATGCCCACGTATCAGCATTCGATGCTGCGATGACGAATAGAAATAACAAGAGATACGCAAAATCCATCGTCATGGCATACGCTAAGGCAGCAACGAACGCTAGCCCTCCATTCGCAAGGACCTGCCATCCATCACGCGCGCCGTCTTTCTCAACGATGGAGTCGACCGATTGTTTTCTGGACCGTCCGACCTTCGATAATAAGCTCGAGCTACCAAAGAAAAGCAAGAGTACTACTAATCCTTGCCAACCGAATCCGAATGAGACACCACTACCGACGAGCAAGGTCATGATCGCACCACTTGTCGTCAATAAACGAAAAGATCGTCCGGTCCAAGCCAGCAATAGACAAAACAAAATGGTCGCGCTCAACATCGGATAACCTCTAAGTCAGTAACGATCAGGTCAACTGGAATATCAAAGGCTTCCACTTCGAAATCTGAAAGAAGTTGTTCAGAAAAGGCAATCGATACTTTGCAACCTGTATATGTCACGAGTGCACGATCGTAATAGCCTCCTCCCCACCCTAACCGATATCCGTCCCGTCGATAAGCACGACCCGGAACAAGGCAAAGCTCTGCTTGAGCAAGTGAAGCGCGACGTGCTGAAGCGGTCGGTTCAGCAATCCCCATCTGATTTGCATGCACTTGATCTTCTGGTCCATGTTCATAAAAGACCATCTCGTCTCCGACTACTTTTGGTATCAAGACCGTCTTTCCCTCTTGCCACGCTTGTTCAATCAGCATTCTTGTATCACATTCATTTCGAAAAGCTAACGTGATCGCGACACAGGTCGCTTGTTGCCATTCAGGTAGTAACAAGACATGTTCGTGAATCAATCGTTCCTTTTCCGCACGGTTCTCCATCACATCTAGTCGTTCTTTAATCAGACGGCGTACTTCTTGTTTGTTCATAGTTGTCTTCCTTTCCACAAAAAAAGCCATCACACGAAGTGACGGCTTCCATCTCAATTATTTCACTTCACGGTGAAGTGTGTGCTTACGGAGACGTGGGTTGTATTTCTTCAACTCAAGACGCTCTGGGTTGTTACGCTTGTTCTTTTTAGTGATATAAGTACGGTCACCAGTTTCAGTGCAAGCTAATGTGATTTTAACGCGCATGGGATTCCCTCCTATCTAGCTCTCGATGTATCAAGTGATTTTGCTTTACATAAGGTTAAGCATACTCAAGTATCGTACCAAGAAAGGAAAGGAATTGCAACTGTTCATCCGTTCTTTTTCGGATTCGTCACGTGTTGATATGGTTTTTCAAGGTTCTCTTCAAAACGCAGCGGCTTCTTTTCGACGTGATACTCTTGCTCCACCCCGTGACGTGACTCTTCTCGTTCTAGATAAACAACCGCTGATTGGCGCAACGCATCTCCTTCAAGTCGTTTTAAGGCAACGACCAGACCACCTGAACGATCAGGAGAACGCTCACTTTCGACATCGTAGACGTTACTGACAAGTGGCAACTCTTTGATCTTCGCGATAGCTTGGGCAGCTGATGCGGTCTCCATGTTGAAGTTGTGGATAACTGCGAAATCAACGATCTTACTCAAGGCTTGCGCTTGGCGTAAGAAGGCTAAATTTAGTGCCGCCAGTTGGTTATAGGTCTGAACGAGCGGTAGACCTGTCACTTGCACTCCGTAAACGTGAACACCTTCTTCAAATCGATACGCTTCCGGATGTTCCGTGACGACATAGACGTTCTCACCAGCAGCAGCGAGCCGTCGAGCGAGCTCTGAAGCTGGCCGGTCTGACGCATCATATTGTCGGACGAACAATAAGATGGCGTCTGTATTCCAAGATTTCTCACGTTTCACTGCCACGTAGTAATCATGTGCCGTCAAGAAGACATCCGGTTCAATATCTGAATCTTGAAGGAAAGGATATTCGCGATATCGATCATCCAACCATTCCACCGTCAGCTCCTCAGCATCCAGGCGACGCTCGGTTTCTTCAAAACGTAAGATGTGCTCACGGAAACGGTTCGCAGCATATTGCGCTGTCGTCTGTCCATCGAGGATGAACGGCCAGTCGCTCGAGACAGCGAGGAGGTATTCTCGAATGAGCTGACGCTTCGCTTTGACAGTCAATGCATCTTGATGACGATTTCGAGCTACGACACCTGCTAGTCTCTTCTCAAGCTGATGGAGATGACGAATCATCCAGTCATTCCGTTCGTTGATCCAGACTTCCGCGTAGCCTTTTCGTCCCCACGTTCCCATCGCGACGTGTGCCGTGTCGATGTCTTGGAAGTGACGTTCGAGGAAGATTGCCGGTGAAATCGACTCAATTCCTTGATCTTCTAAACGTTCCATCGCTTTACCGAGGAAGTCGGGACCTTCAAACCACCAGTGACCGAACAATTCGGCATCAAATGGTGCAGTGACAAGGAACGGTGGGAAGTCTTGTCCTTGATGCGCATCTAAATGTTCACCGAGTGCTTGTGCGAAGTCTGCTGCATGCTCACTCGTCCGTTGCCATGCCCAATCACGGACGTAATAGTCTTTTTGATCCGTTTCTCCTGTTACGCGATGCAATTTCAATCCTGTATCATAACGTAAGCCTTCCGGGTGCATGAACTCAGCGATTTGATCCCACTCTCGATCGTACGCAAGGTCACGATAAAACTCGCGGTAATCCGGATGACCCGGGTATCCGATGACAGAGCTCCAAATCTTCCCGGAAATGATTTGATCACGCGGGAACAGTGCCACACCGTGCGGCGAATAGACAGGTGCTCCGATTCCGTGTTTCGGTGACGGATCCGCGTTTAAGATGGAATGTTCGTCAACGAATGTATAACGAATGCCCTCTTCATACAAAATACGATCAAGTCCTGGCGTATACGCACACTCTGGCATCCAAAGACCAGATGGACGGAATCCGTAATGACGTTCGAAACAGTTCAATCCCGTCTGAATTTCAGAACGTGCCGCTTGTTCGGACAACATGTGCGGACTGAATCCGTGCGTCGCTGTACACGTAATCAAATCGAGATAACCTTGCTCCTTGTAATGACGGAATGCGCGGTTCAAATCTTTTTCCCAGTGAAGGAACGTATTCAATAAATCTTGATAGCGTTCTTGATAGAATAGAAGCGCATCTCGTTCCTTTTGAGCAAGCTCTCGCTCTAGTTCCTGGCGAATCAAACGTAACGTATCCTCGATATGCTCGATATACCGCTCTTGAATCAATGGGTCGGCAAGCATCTCGATGACGGGTGGCGAAATGCTGACCGTCCAGCCGAGCGGACGTGACAAGCGATCGACCTCCCACAATAATGGGATATAGGTTTCTGAAATCGCTTCATACATCCACCGTTCTTCTAGACGATGTGCCTCTTCATGACGGATATATGGTAAATGTGCATGTAAGACGAGTGAAAAATATCCTTTTCGCATAGCTTCTCTTCCTTTCCCTCTCTCTAATTCCATTACCGGACGCGATCGAAATAGGAATAAGGGCGTAATACTTCGACCCATTCCGGTTGTTCGACCTCTCCGTATTGCCAATGATGCACGACTTCCGCGAACCGTCCATCCGTGACTGGCTCGTCACGTGGCGTTTCGACTGGTTTTGAACGCAGTACTGGAACAAAGTCCCCGTCGATCGTTTGAATGCCCCATTCGATGATGTATGTAGTATTCGGGGCGACTGGTCGAACGAACCAAGCATTCGTCATTTCTGGTAGCTCGAATTGATACGTCCGATTTGCCTGTCCTTGTTCATATTCAACAAGCGTGACATCAATGATGCGTAATTCTTTACGGAACGAATCAAACGTCGTGTGATAGTGCGTCTCTAGCAACTGTTTCGACAGTTCAGATAATTCCCAGTAGACGTATAACGCTGTCGGTGACTGAACGATGGCGTGGAGGATGTCATCCTCGTAATGTGTCGCCATTCCAAACGCGTCACGTTCTAGCGAAGGTACCACTTGCACAGACGGTACGACGTCTAATACCGGTGCAGTCGACTTTTTTGTCTGCTTGACCGTTTTTGATTTTACTTTCGGCGCTGCTACAGAAGGTTGTTCTGTTAACGATTTACGATATTTAGTCCAAGCATATTTGATTTTCCCTTCAGTCGTATCCAATTGAGCTGCGATTTGTTTTGTTGTCAGCCCTTGTTCCTTCATTTTAATGATTTGCTCAAGCATTCCCAATCACCTCTCTGTCATTATTCACTTCTTTCCTATTCTACAAACGTGTTTCGAATCCCTTTACAAAAAAAGTAGGCAGAGGAAATTCCTCCTGCCTACTTGATTCATCCGTTTAAATCATAATGTTTTCCTTTTTCGAGATAGATCAGATGCTCCCCGACGTTCGTCAAGTGATCACCCATCCGCTCGATGTAGCGGCAAATGTTCGTGAATTGCATGACTTCATCGACGACGATCGGCTGAAGTGACATATGACGCATGTACTGGCGAAGTGCCTTATATGTCGTCTCATCAATGACGTTATCGAGATCAGACAAGGCTTTTGCTTTCTCGACATCTCCGTCACGATAGGCGACGATCGCAGTTTCCGTCATATCCAGTAATGTCTCGAATGCTTCCTTCAACAAAGAGATATCAATGACATACGGGAACGTTTCGACACGAAGAACCGCTTTTGAGATATTCCCCGCATAATCTGCAATCCGTTCGAGATCCGACGAAATTTTCATCGCGGTGATGATTCGTCGTAAATCCGTCGCAACGGGTTGTTGCTTCGCGATTAATAAAATCGCATCATCGTTGATTTCAAGTTCAAGATCATCGAGTTCATTATCGTTTTCGATGACACCACGCGCGATGTCTTGATCATATTTTTCGAGTGCTTCTGCCGTTGTTGCGATCTGTTGCATCGTCTTACGAGCCAGTAAAAAGACCTTTTGATCGAGTATTGCAAGATTTTCTCCAAAAATCGTACGGTTCGCTGCCATTCGTCTCGTCTCCCCTTCTTATCCGAATCGTCCTGAAATGTAATCTTCCGTCCGTTTGTCACTCGGATTTCCAAAGATCCGGTCTGTTTGATCGAACTCGACGACTTCACCATTCAAGAAGAACGCTGTTTTGTCCGAAACACGTGCAGCCTGTTGCATGTTGTGTGTCACGATGATGATCGAGTAGTCTGATTTCAATTCTTGGACGAGTTCTTCTACTTTTAATGTAGAAATCGGGTCAAGTGCCGATGTCGGCTCATCCATCAAGATGACATCTGGTTCGATTGCAAGGCAACGTGCGATACAAAGACGTTGTTGCTGCCCACCAGAAAGACCATAGGCATTTTCGTTCAAACGATCTTTGACTTCATCCCAGATCGCTGCACGACGTAAACTGCGTTCGACGATCTCATCGAGGATTTTTTTGTTTTTGACACCGTGGACACGGGGACCATAAGCGATGTTGTCATAAATTGATTTTGGGAATGGGTTCGGTTGCTGGAAGACCATTCCGACCGATGTCCGTAATTCTTCGACACCGTATTCTTTATCAAAGATATTACGTCCGTGATACTCGATTGCACCATTCGTCCGTACGATCGGAACGAGTTCGACCATTCGATTCAATGTTTTGATGAATGTCGATTTCCCGCAACCAGACGGTCCAATGATTGCCGTGACTTCATTTTTCTTAATATCGAGATTAACATCTTTCAGCGCATGATCGTCACCGTACCATAAGTTTAAGTCTTTGACGTTATAGACGCTCTCACGTGCTGCTACTGGTTGGTTCATACGCTCTGTCCCTTCTGTAACGACTGATTTCGTATTCAGCTTCGTATCCATCATCTGTCTTCCTCCTTAAAAGAAATCCCTTCTATCTATCTCGTTCGATTAGTAGCGTTTTGAGAATCGGTTCCGGATCCAGATTGCAAGTGAGTTCATCGTCAAGAGGATGACCATTAAGACGATGATGCCTGCCGCTGCAAGTCCTTGGAAGTCCGCTTGTGGACGACTTGTCCAGTTGTAGATTTGAATCGGTAATGCTGTGAACTCTGAGAAAATACTTTCTGGCGCACGAGCAATGAAAATCGCAGCTCCGACCATGATGAGTGGTGCTGTCTCACCAATCGCTCGAGATACAGCCAAGATGATCCCAGTGATGACACCCGGTAGTGACGCCGGAAGAACGACTTTGAACGTCGTTTGCCATTTCGAAGCACCGAGTGCAAGTGATGCATGACGCATCGCTTGTGGAACGGCACGGATTGCCTCTTGGGACGAGACAATGACGACCGGAAGACTCATCAACGCGAGTGTCAATGCTCCTGCAATCAATGTTGAACCGAAGCCCATGTTACGTACGAAGAACGTCAAACCAAGTAAGCCGAAGACGATCGATGGTACACCTGCAAGGTTTGAGATGTTGACTTCGATGAATGAAGTCATCCGACTCTTTTTCGCGTACTCTTCTAGGTAAATCGCTGCCCCGACACCAATGATGAAAATCATCGGGATGATGAGGAGCATCAAGAAGATGGAGCCCATTAACGCCGGATAAATCCCGGCACGTTCCGAACGGCGTGATGGTGCATTTTGTAGAAACTCAAGTGATAACCATGATGCACCGTCACGGATGACGCCGAACAAGAGAATACCTAAGACGACGAGACCGAAGAACAGTCCAGCAAGGAAAATGACTTTTGTGACATTGTTGACGACGAGTCGCTGGCTAATGGATTTCTTCACCGCGACCGGATCGATGAATTTCTTTGAGACAGGTTGCTTTTCTGGTAAGGCCATCTTAGTACTCCTCTCTGAAGCGGCGTGTGATCCAGTTCGCAAGTAAGTTCATCACTAATGTGAAGACGAACAAGAGTGTACCAACCGCATAGATACTGTAATATTCGACAGTTCCAAATCCAGCATCACCTAGGGCGACCTGAACGATATACGCTGTCATCGTTTGGACTGGCTCGAGTGGATCGATCGCAGCTGTCGGATTCGAACCACCAGCGATCGTTACGATCATCGTCTCACCGATTGCCCGTGACATACCGAGTACGATCGATGCAATGATCCCTGATAAAGCAGCTGGAACGACGACTTTCAATGCAACTTCAAGACGTGTCGAACCGAGTGCAAGCGCACCATCGCGAATTTTTTTCGGAACGGAGCTCATTGCATCCTCAGAAATCGAAGCGATCATCGGAATGATCATGATCCCGACGACGATCCCCGGACTGAGCGCATTGTAAATTTGAATACCTGGAATTAATTTTACGAGTAATGGTGTGACGAACGTCAATGCGAAGAATCCGAAGACGATCGTTGGAACACCTGCTAACACTTCAAGAATTGGTTTTAAGATACGGCGTGCGCGGTCTGACGCGTACTCACTTAAATAAATCGCTGATGTGAGGCCGATCGGCACGGCAACTAGCATCGCAATCACGGTAATCTCAAGCGTACCGACGACAAGTGGCCAAATTCCATACTCTGGTTGTGAGTTGAGTGGATACCAGCTCGTACTGCCGAAGAATTCCTTGAACGGAACGACTTCGAAGAAGTGTTCTGTTTCAATGACTAACGTGAGAATGATGCCGATGGTCGTAACGACCGAGACGAACGCACAAAGGAATAACACGATCGGCATGACGCGTTCCATGACGTTTTTCATACTATATTTTTGCTGTCGGTTCTGTTGAATCAGCTCGCGAACCGATTTATTTTGTGTTGAACTCATCCTTCTTCACTCCCTACTCCTTCTTGACATGAGAACGGGACCCAACCGGTACAGACTTCCCCGGTTGGGCCATCCTCATGACTCGATGATTTATTTCATTGCGTCTTCAATTGCTTTTGCGTTTTCATCGTAACGATCTTGTGGCATTTTGATATATCCGACTTCTTCAGCAAGATCACCAGCGTTTTCGTTCGTGAACTGAACGAAGTCAGCGACTTGTTTTTTGTCTTTCATCGATTTGTTATTGATGTACGTGTAGATTTCACGTGATAGTGGATAAGAAAGATCTTTGATCGTTTCTGGTGTTGGATCGACTGCGTCTTTTCCTTCAGCAGAAAGTGGTACTTCCTTCAACTTATCTTTATTCTCAGCGTAGTACGCATAACCGAAATATCCGATTGCGCCTTTCGTTCCTTCAACACCTTTGACGAGAACGTTATCGTCTTCTGATAATTGAACATCTTTACGCATGTCTTTTTTCTCAAGTACTTCCTCAGAGAAGAAGTCGAATGTTCCTGAATCTTTCCCTGGGCTGAAGAATTTCAATGGTTCAGCCGGATAAGAAGAATCGACATCTTTCCAAGTCTTGATGTTCGGGTCGAGCCAGATTTTCTCGAGTTGCTCCATTGAGAGTTCTTTTACCCATGTATTTTCTTTGCTGACTGCGACAGTCAAACCATCATATGCGAGTGCCATTTTCGTGAATTCAATGTTGTTCTTTTTCGCTTCAGCCGCTTCTTCTTCTTTAATTTCACGTGACGCGTTTGAAAGATCTGTTTCACCAACGACGAAGCGTTTGAATCCGCCACCTGTACCAGAGACACCGACTGTGACATCTACGTCAGGTTGTTCCATTGAATATTCTTCACCGACAGCTTCCATGATCGGGAAGACAGTAGAAGAACCGTCGATTGCGATTTTTCCTTTTAAATCAGATGAACTAGCAGAACCGCCTTTATCGTTACCACATGCTGCCCCCACTACTGCGATTGATGCTACCGTTGTGATGAGTGCTGTTTTTTTCATCCAAGACATGATTAATTTTCCTCCTCGAAAGTATGTCGCTGACGATGCTACGACTTTTTATCCGTTTTCCTTACAAGACTTATACTACGGATGAACTATTAAAACGAAATGAATCCAACGTAAAAGAATTGTAAAGGCGTGTTTTTTAGTGTTTACAATTCGAAATCCATTAGAAAAAAAGGTCAATGCAAACAAAAAAACGAGAGTGATTGCTCACTCTCGTTTTCCATCTAGTTAATTTGGCTTAGTTTGCCATGGTACGTCCTTCACATTGAAATACGCTTTGACAAGATCGTGACCAATTTTTGAGTTGACGGTTTCTTGTTCCATATAAGGAAGGAACACGGCCCATGCCACCTCTGGATTATCGTACGGTGCCCAGCCGACAAGGTTCGAGTTCAATGAACGAACTGGTTGTCCACTTCCATCACGTAAGGCGATTCCATCGTCACCATAGACACTAACCTGCGCTGTACCTGTTTTCGCAGCTGCATCAATACCGGTTTGTGCGATGATTTTTGCTGTACCACGCTCTCCTTTGACAACGCGATGTAATCCTTCACGAACATGATCAATGTTATCTTGACTGACTTCAATTCGATTCAAATAATTCGTCTTAAAGCTATAATCAACTTGTTTTGTCCCTTTTTCAATCGAATTCGACGCGAGAACTTCTTTTAAGAAGTGCGGCTGAACACGATAGCCACCGTTGGCAAGTGTTGAAATATATTGTGCGACTTGTAGCGGTGTAAAGGCATCATATTGTCCGATGACTCGGTCCATGAGTAAAGTGACACGGTCAGGTGTTCCTTGCACACCTTTTGCTTCGTACGGTAAATCTACACCCGTCGTCACTCCAAGCCCGAACTGACTGTAGTAATTCTGCATGATAGCAGCTGCTCCGTCCACACTCGCTCCGGCAATACCGTTACTTGGGTACTTCGCCATCCGCATTGCAATGTTGAACATATAAACGTTTGATGAACGCTCAAGTGCTGTTAAATCCGTAATTGGACCCATGTTGACATACGATCCTTTTTTCGTACCACCAATCGTGATCGGTGTATCGTTGATGACTTCGTTTTGACGAATAACACCCTCTTCGAGTCCCATCGCAACCGTTGCGCCTTTGATCGTCGAACCGATTTGAAGCGACGTCAATACATTATTGATTGCGACATCTGAGAACTTACCGGTTGCTGGATCCAACTTTTGACCAGACATCGCAAGAATCTCACCTGTCTGTGGATTCATGACGACGGCGTAACCTTCTTTTAGATAACGACTACCCATGCCACGTCCCATTTTAATGGCTTGTTGCATGATTTGGTCGACTTGTTTGTTGTATTCCGCATCCACGGTCAGAACGAGATCTTTACCGGACTCGCCTTCCTCGCGTTTTGGATCACCGACCGGCTCTCCATTGAACGTCTCATACACATCGTACGCTGGTTTCCCGCGCAGAAGATCTTCATACTGTTGTTCAAGGAATGATGTTCCGACACGGTCATTCAAGCTGTAACCTTTTGCTTTGAACTCAGCTTGTTGTTCTGCTGGAATCTTCGAGTACTTCCCGAAGATGTTCCGAAGTGTTCCTTCATATGGATAAGAACGCTCGTAGAACGGTTCCACCGATACACCTTTTAAATCTTCTAGATTTTCATCGATGATCGCCATTTCTTTTGCAGAAGCACCGAGTTTGACGAGTTGCGGATCAAGTGCGTATCCGACTTCCATGTTATGTTTGATCGCAATGACTTCCATCGTTTGATCGTCATAATCGATATCGTCTTTCGTAATCGCATCTAATCGGATTTGATCCTGTTCTGCGATTGATAGTTTACTTTGTGCCTCTGCTGAAGGATATTTCTGTTTGACGGCTTCTTGATAACGACGATCAGACTCTTTCGTGTTCGTCGCGATCCAGAAATCCTTAATATCACGTTCTGTGACTTTCCAATCTTTTTTAGGTAGATCAATGATTGCTGCAAGACGCTGTGCAATCTCAATGCGTTCATCGACTTTCGTCGTTTGTGCTCGACGGTAGACGATCGAGTATTTAGAAATCGTATCAACCAAAAGACGACCATCCCGGTCATAAATCTTTCCGCGTGGCACTTCATATTTTGATGCGATCATTTCTGTTTTTTGAACTTCCCGCGAAATTTTCTCACCATTGACGATTTGCACGACTCCTAAACGGAAAATCAAAATCGCAAACAATAAAAAAACGACGAAGAACATTAAATTCAGACGAAGCGGCAGATGATTACGCCGTCTTCCTCGTACGGTAATTCGTTTAGCCATGGCGTACTCCCCTATCGTTCAAAAGTCATCTTGTTTCATTATATAGAAGGAAACTTTCCATAACAACCTATCCCATCATTTTCCGCATTAAAAAAAGCGTATCGTTCACAATTGAACGATACGCTAGTTTTCACATTACTTCGCGTCAGCGTAAAGCTTCGCTACGTGATCCCAATCAACGACGTTGAAGAACGCATTGATGTAATCAGGACGACGGTTTTGGTAGTTGAGATAGTATGCGTGTTCCCAAACATCAAGACCGAGGATTGGTGTTTTGCCTTCCATGACTGGTGTATCTTGGTTTGGTGTCGAAACGACCGCCAATTTTCCACCGTCAACGATTAACCAAGCCCAACCTGAACCAAAACGAGTTGTTGCTGCTTTCGCGAATGCATCTTTGAATGCATCGAATGATCCGAATGCTTCGTCGATTGCTGTCGCGAGTTCGCCTGTTGGAGCAGCGCCATCGTTCTTCTTCAACAGTTTCCAGAAGAATGAGTGGTTCCAGTGACCGCCACCGTTGTTACGGACTGCAGTTTGAATGTTTGCTGGGAGAGCATCCAAGTTTTGAAGAAGTTCTTCAAGTGACTTTCCTTCATGTTCTGTACCCTCAAGCGCCGCATTCACGTTCGTGACATACGTGTTGTGGTGTTTCGTGTGGTGAATCTCCATCGTACGAGCATCGATATGTGGCTCAAGCGCATCATAAGCGTAGCCGAGTTCTGGTAATTCAAATTTTGACATGTTCATGTCCCCCTTTGTGCTATTTTCGAAAACTTCAATACCCTTTAAGACTAGCAAAAGAACCTGTGTTGACGCAAGTCAAGACCCTCGGATTTACTTGACTTCTCGTGGAGCAAAAACTGAGACACCACCACCTGGAACTGGGAAGACACCAAATCCTTCATCGTCGATCACGACAGGGTGATCTTGATGGTTCGTATAGTCGAACCATTCTTGGCCTGCCCGTTCTTCACCAACGAACATCCGTTTTTCACACATATCGGCATTCGACAATAAGACCGCACAGCCAGAGTTCTCAATTTCCTCAACTCCACGACGAACCCAACCGACACAATGTGGATCATCGAGATAATCTTCTTGCTCACCATATGCTTTGTGATACCGTGCATAGAGTAAAGCATCGATCATTTCTTTTTTCCCTTCTACCGGATGTGGTCCTTGCACTCCATAATAGTCACCGTAGAAGACACATGGGTAACCGTCTTTACGAAGTAAAATCGCCGCGTAAGCGTGTTGTTTGAACCAGTCATCCACCCACGACTCAAGTGATTCCCCCGGTTGAGAATCGTGATTGTCGACGAACGTGACGGCATTCGTCGGGTGTGATTCGACAAGGGTATCTGCAAACAATGTCGTCATATCAAACTCCTGTCCCAGCTTCGAAGCTTCATGGAACTTATAATGAAGCGGAACATCGAACAAATCGATCGTATAGTCGACGCTATCAAGGAAATGACGACAATCATCGAGATCTGATTTCCAGAACTCACCGACCATATAGAAGTCACCTTCACTTTTTTCAATCATTGATTTTGCGAATTCATGAACGAATTCATAGTTGATATGTTTGATGGCATCGAGTCGGAAACCTTGGCAATCAATTGTTTCTTGGAACCAATGTCCCCAGCGGATCATTTCTTCTCGGACTTCCGGGTGATTATAATCGATGTTCGCGAACATCAAATAGTCATAGTTTCCGAATTCATCATCGACTTGATCATTCCAATCTTTATTTTTACCGGAAATTTTAAAGACACCCGTCTTTTCTTCACGGGCATCAAAATCCGTTCCATTGAAAAATTCATGTGTCCAGATGAAATCTGAATATTTTCCGTTACGTCCTGGGAACGTAAACTTCGTCCAAGCTTCGATTTCAAACTCTTCTGAAATTTCTTTCGAACGATCTTCCGGATGGACTTCGACGACATTGATCGTCTCGAGTTCATCGGCTGCTGCTTTATGGTTCATGACGACATCAGCGTAAACAGCGATATCGTTCTCCCGAGCAACCTGGATCGCTTCGACGAGTTCATCTTTCGTACCGTATTTCGTACGGACCGTTCCTTTTTGATCAAATTCGCCTAAATCATAGACGTCATAGATGCCATATCCTGTATCTTCATCCGATTGACCTTTTGACGCCGGTGGAATCCACACGGACGTGATGCCGGCAGCACGTAATTCAGGCGCCCGCTCTTTCAAGCGTTGCCAGTGCTTCCCATCATTCTCTACATGCCACTCAAAAAACTGCATCATCGTATGGTTACGTTCCATCTCTCTTCGCTCTCCCTTAGTTACTATAGTATGAATATTATTACAATATCTTTACTATTCCCCGGGGGAACAAAAATAAACGCTTCCCGTTTTTCAACGAGAAGCGTTCTACTGAATGGACCCTGCAGGGCTCGAACCTGCGACCGGACGGTTATGAGCCGTCAGCTCTAACCAGCTGAGCTAAGGGTCCTTAAGTAATAGTAGCGGCGGAGGGAGTCGAACCCACGACCTCACGGGTATGAACCGTACGCTCTAGCCAGCTGAGCTACACCGCCATGATGTATGTTTCTTACTCTTACTAGATTACGAGATGTGGCGAAACTTGTCAATATGCTATTTCAAAAAAATAAACAGCTGATTTCATTTTTTTGAAATCAGCCGTCATAAGAAAATCGTATTTCACTTAGTTCGTTAAAGCCGTCCGCTGTTCAAGGACGAGATCCGTGATGTTGACAGCGTGATCGCCAATTCGTTCGAGGTTTGACAAGAGATCGACGAAGATCATCCCTGCTTGTCCCGTACATTCGCCAGCGTTAACACGAAGGACGTGATGCTTCCGGAATGACCGTTCGAGTGCATCGAGTTTACCTTCGAGTTCTAGAACTTTGCGAGCTCGTGTGACATCATCCTCTTCGACAGCGCGTACGGCACAATCGACGATTTCTTGCGTCAAGGCATACATGTCATCAAGCTCTTTCTTCGCAGCTGATGTGAACTGAATTCGGTTGACGATTTGGAAATCGACTAATTCAACGATGTTTTCGACGTGGTCACCGATTCGTTCGAAATCATTGACAGCGTGCATCAGTAACGAGTGTTCATTTGATTCACGCTCTGATAAATCATGTGCCGCTACTTTAACGAGATAACTCGTGACTTCTGTATTTAAATGGTTGATCGCATATTCAATCTGCTCTGATTCTGAAACATCTTTCTTATCATGCGATTGCGTGTAACGGTGCGCTTTTGCAAGTGCGTCTTTCGAGAATTCTCCCATTCGCAATACTTCGAGCTTTGCTTGATTCAAAGCAAGTGCCGAAGATTGGTTCAAGATGTTCTGATCGAGATGACGCGGTTTCGAATCAATCGTCGTATCCGTACCCGGTACGATTTTTTGTACAAGCCATGCGATTTGCGCAATGAACCAACATTGAATCAACGTATTGACGACATTGAATGTTCCATGTGCAAAGGCGATTTGCATTTTTGGACCTAAATCAAGCGCGCCTGTGATCGACGTAATGAAGCTTGAGAAGATTGGTAATGCAATCAGGAACAATACTGTTCCGATAATGTTGAAGATGACGTGTGCCGCTGCTGTCCGTTTAGCTGCAATCGACGCACCAAGTGCTGCAAGTACTGCTGTGATCGTTGTTCCGATGTTATCACCGAACAAGACCGGAAGTGCCGCTTTGATATCGATCATGCCACCAGCGTACAACTCTTGTAAGATGCCGATCGTTGCTGACGACGACTGGACAAGAACAGTAAAGATCGTTCCGACGAATACACCAAGCAATGGATTATCCGACATCGATACCGTCAACTCACGGAACCAGACACTTGACTCAAGTGGAGCCATTCCGTCGCCCATCAATGTCAAACCATAGAACAATGCACCGAAGCCAAAGAAAATCTGTCCGATGTATTGAACCCGTTCTTTATTGAAGAAGAAGATCAAGAAAGCACCAATTGCGATTGCTGGAAGCGCAGCTTCCTTGACGTTAAAGCCGATGATGAAAGCCGTAATCGTTGTTCCGATGTTAGCCCCCATGACGACTCCGATTGCCTGTCGTAAATTCATCAGACCCGCACTAACGAGTCCGACAACGATGACGGTCGTCCCTGACGACGACTGTATCAAAATCGTGACGACGATACCCGCTAGGATACCTAACAGTGGATTTGTCGTATATTTATCGAGGATATAACGTAATCGGTCTCCTGCTGTTTTTTGGAGCCCATCTCCCATATACTTAATACCGAATAGGAAAATCCCGAGTCCACCTATGAAGGTGAAAATCATTTCCTGCAAATCATAGTTCATCTTGCCAGCTCCTTTATTTCATGTGGATTGATGTGTTTGTAAAGTTTATTTTCTCAACTCCCCCATTATGTAAAGGTCTGTTGAACTTGTAAATAGTTTTTGAGACATCCGTTTGTTAAGGTTTTATTAATCTGTACCATCACACAAAAACCCTTTATTACCAACAAAAATTAAACAATTAAAATCTGTTATAAAACAGTGGAAAGAGTGATTCACTTGTCATTTTTACGTCAACTGATTAATTACTTACAAACTTCTTTAATTCCAAATCGTCCGTTTTTGCGTCTTCGTTTGGCAGATGTTTCCCTTTATTTTTGTGGATTAGCTTGGATTTCATTTTGGACGACGGTCATTGATTCCTTCTTTTTACAAAAAAACATCCCGATCATCGTTTGGTTCATCCTTCATTTCATCTTTATCGCAATCGCTGTATTACTTTACGTATTGTTTATGGCGTATCTAACGAAGGGGTTCGTCCGATTGTTACTTCCCCGTCCGTGGGCATATCGCCAAACGTTTCCTTATACGGTTGCAACGAATCTCTGGTCTTTCCCACTCGGTATGCTTCTATACCAACTCGATTACCCTTGCTTCGGAATCGGGATACTCGTAATCGGACACTTCGTCTACACATTAGTACCATTATGGATTGCCCGTTCCTCAAAGCCACGCGCTTCACGTAAACCTCAATGAGTATTAAAATCAGGCGTCCGACGGATTGACGGACGCCCTTCTTTCATTAAACAATTGTAAATGTTCAATTTTCGTTCTTGTTTCTCGATTTTTAGGGAATAGTTCGATATGATAGAAAAGGTAAACATAAACAATATGGCGGTATGCCACAAAAGGAGATTTTCGATATGCCGAAAATGGTCCATCGCTCTAAGACTCGTCCCGTTCGTGTAGGGGACCTTGTCATTGGTGGAAATAATGAAGTCATCATCCAAAGTATGACGACAACTAAAACACACGACGTCGAAGCGACAGTCGCTGAAATCCTACGTCTTGAAGAAGCTGGTTGCCAAATCGTCCGCGTCGCTTGTCCGGAAGAACGTGATGCGCTCGCACTTGCAGAAATCAAAAGCCGAATCAACATTCCGCTTGTCGTAGACATCCACTTCAACTATAAACTTGCGCTTATGGCAATCGAAGCTGGCGTCGATAAAATCCGGATCAACCCGGGTAACATCGGTCGTCGCGAAAAGGTAGAAGCCGTCGTTACAGCAGCAAAAGCGAAAAACATTCCGATTCGTATCGGAGTAAACGCTGGTTCACTTGAAAAGCATATTCTTGAAAAATATGGCTATCCAACTGCTCGTGGTATGGTCGAAAGTGCTTTGCACCATATTAAGATCCTCGAAGACCTCGACTTCCATGACATCATCGTCTCGCTTAAAGCATCAGACGTACAGTTGGCGCTTGAAGCGTATCAGCTCGCTTCTGAATCATTCGACTATCCACTTCACGTCGGGATTACGGAATCTGGTCCACTTCGCTCTGGTTCATTAAAATCAGCAGCGGGACTTGGCGCGATCTTGTCACGCGGAATCGGAAATACAGTTCGTGTATCTCTTTCAGCGGACCCTGTCGAAGAAGTAAAAGTCGCAAAAGAAGTCTTGAAATCATTTGGTCTCGCAGCGAACGCAGCGACATTGATCTCATGTCCAACATGTGGTCGGATCGAAATCGATTTAATGTCAATCGCTGCAGAAATCGAAGACTATATCGAAAACATCCAAGCGAACATCAAAGTTGCGGTTCTCGGATGTGCGGTCAACGGTCCTGGTGAAGCACGTGAAGCTGATATCGGTATCGCTGGTGCACGAAACGAAGGATTGTTATTCCGTCACGGAGAAATCATCCGTAAAGTACCGGAAGCAACGATGGTCGAAGAATTGAAGAAAGAGATCGATGCGATCGTTCTCGAAAAACAGGCTGAAAAAGAAGCCGAAAAAGCGAACCATGCATAAGTTGAAGACTCCTCCCTCGCGAGGAGTCTTTTTTCGTATCTCGATTTCGACTATGTTATACTAAGTGAAGAAAAATTTTTAGAACGTGGGTGACTGTAAATGAAAATTGGAATTGACATCGATGGAACGATCACACATCCATCCTCTTGCTTCACTTACATGAATAAATATCTCGGAACGTCGATTGACTTCAATCAGGCGTCCGAGTATGAATTGCATACGTATACCGATATGAATCAAATCGAATTTTGGGACTACATGGTGAACTCCGGTCACGAGACCGGCATTTATCGTGAATCCATCCCTCAAGAACATGTTCGCCACCACTTATGGAATTTGCGGAAGCAATATGACCTCCATTACGTAACAGCACGATCGGAGCTCGTTCGTCCTGTAACAGAAGAGTGGATCAAACAACACGAACTTCCTCTTGATTCCTTGATCATGACGGGATCACACGACAAAGTACAAGTCGTCCGTGATTTATCACTCGATTTATTCATGGAAGATCGATTAGAGAATGCTGTGCAAATCGCAGAAGACACATCGATTCCTGTAATCTTGTTCGACGCACCTTATAACCGTAAAGCCGTACCGAATAATGTCATTCGTGTCGCTTCATGGAATGAGGCCGTTTTAGAGATTCAAAAATTTGCACCGATTCGTTAAAAACAGCCGATTAGGCTGTTTTTTCCATTTTTATGTCATTGCATGACTTGATATCGTACAATGACGATAGATTGAAACTTTGATATAGGAAGGGCTTCGTGATGCTTGCGACAGTGAATATCTTTTTTATTAATATCTGTATTATTTTTCTCGTTTCTACGTTCACCTTTTACCTACTTCGTGATCGTTTGCCAATTCAACCTGACTCAAAAATGTCTACTCGTCTCTATTTCGGACTTTCCAATGGTATGACTGGCATTCTACTTATGCATAATGCAATCGACTTAAATGGAGCATTGATTGATTTACGGTTATTACCACTCGCTTTGTCCGCTTTGTTCGGTGGTAATATCAGTATTGCCGTGACAGGGCTGATGCTCTTGATCTACCGATTCGTGATTGATAGTGGCGATTCACTAAACGCTCTGTTTAGTTCTGTCATCACACTACTTGGATTTCTAGTACTTTCTTTTATTTGTCGTCGATTCATCAAACGGCAAGGGTATTTCTTTTCTGCCATCGTCACGGTCGGTTCCCTACTCGTACTCTCGCGATTGATTATGAGCAACTCCCCAGCGGATGCCTGGGGAACGATTTATATTCCATATTTCATTTTAACGATTGGTGGAGCCTTTTTGTTTTATCGTTTGTCTTCACTTCTTCAGCAGCATTTTGTTCTTTATTCTTATCAATCCTATCTTGCTTCGACCGATCAATTGACGCGGCTCGCGAACCGCCATGTCATTTTAGAAAAAGTCACAACGCTCGAAAAGAGTAAAGATTCTTGGGGAGTCATCTTGTTTGATTTGGATCACTTCAAGAATGTAAACGATACACATGGTCACGCGATAGGAGACGCTGTCTTGCGCCACTTTTCAATCTTATTGAACGAGCATTGTCCGGCACCCGTTACGGTCGGTCGATATGGTGGTGAAGAATTCATCGTCATCGTTCCAGACATCGAACTGCATCCTCCTGTCGTCCTAGAACAATCGTAACAGCCGTTCAGCAAACACCTTTCGTCATGCAAGATCATGCCGTATCCATTACGGTATCCGCAGGAATTGCTTACGCTCATCAACAACCAGCTGAAACAGTATTTAAGCAAGCGGATAGCGCTTTGTACGAAGCAAAAGCACAAGGACGAAATCAGTATCGCCTGTATCAATCGAAATGAATACTAAAAAGCCACTTCTCCTCCGAGCGATTCGGACTGAAGTGGCTTTTGTTGGTCAACGGACCGTTCCTTCATTCGTCTTTTGCAGTAGACAGATGATTTCTTCAAGTGGTACCGGTTTAGCGAAGAAATAACCTTGGAATAGATGAATACCGATTTCCTTGGCAATGCGTACTTCTTCTCCTGTCTCAACTCCTTCGACGATACATTCGACATGCATCGACTGGCTCAGTTGAAAAATCGACTCGAGGATGGATTGTCGTTTCTCCGATTCACCGATTTGTTCGATGAATTGCTTCGGAATCTTTAATTGACGTAACGGTAACAAACGCTCGAGAACATGATAGGATGCGTGACCAGTTCCGAAATCATCGAGTGACAACGGGAAATCGAGCGTTTTGATTCGTTTGAGCGCTCGATGAATCGATTGACTCTCGAAATCAAGTGACTGACTCTCTGTGATTTCAATTTTAATCTGTTGCGGTTTTAAGGCATACTTCAGTAGCGTTCGTTCGATGAACGGCATGAACGATTCACTCGTCAACTGGCGTGGTGATACGTTGACAGATAACGTAAACTCGTCTGGAACCAGATCGATCAATGCTTTGCGTGTCTTACAGCTTTCCTCAAAAATCCATTCTCCTAGACGAATGATTAAATCACTTTTTTCAGCAATCGGAATGAATACGGATGGTCGATCTGCTCCTTGTAACGAGGTCTTCCAGCGAACTAAGGCCTCAAGACCGATGAATTGCTCTGATTGAACATCGTATTGTAATTGATAAACCAGATGAAAATCCGTTTCGATGTTAGCTTGGGCTAGGGATTGTGCTGCTTTGACTCGTAATTCTTGATCCTTACGCCATTCTTGGTCAATACACATCACACGTTCGTTTTGTTGCGCTGCTTCTTGTAAGGCAGTCAATAATTGCTGCACCCGACGCTTTCGATTGTTGGTCGCCCCTTCGCCATTATCAATGACGATGGATATGTTGACATAGACATGATGCCCCTCGATTTCGTATGGTACAGAGATTTCTTGGCTCAATTCTTCCATCGCTTCCTTACACGCCACCTCGTCCGGCTTTTCCATGACGATCAATAACGTCCCTGCTTCAATCCGAGCAAAAGCTTGATAAGGAGGTAGTTGTCTCTTGAGTCGCTCGATACAGGCGCGTAGTACTTGTAACTGAATATCTTCTCCAAAATAACGTGCCAGCTCATAGTAGTTTTCTAAATGAATCCCGACAAAAATGAGCTGTTGTTCGGGTCTTGGAAAATCAATTTCGTTTAATCCTTGGCGATTCAAGACACCTGTTTCTTCATCACGTCGCGCCGTATCGTGTAATTGTATCGCAAGGTCATTTAACCGATTTAAATTGCGAATATGCAAGTGATTGATGACAAGCGCAATCGATACGCCAATCACAATCATGCCAATCCGTCCATAATGGTCTGTCGGATCAATTTCTACCGTCACGGTATCGGCATTCCACATGACATACAAACTAGTTGCGATGGCAATCGCGATGGCGTACCACATCATGATTCGTTGATACGAGATTAAAGCGATCATCAAAAACAAAAAGCTACTTGCCCAAACGGTAACTGCCGCATAAGGTAAAAAGCTAATCGATGTAATCGGAACGACGAGCAACATCAAAGACAATAAGTGCGTTTGCAAAACGGTTTCCATTTTGCGACGACTAATATAAAAAATAAATAGACCCATGACGATTAAAAATGAAATGATGACAGAACGACTCAAATACGCATTCTTAATTGTCTCTTCTGTCGTCGTATAAATGATCAAAGCACCAACGAACATCATGAATAAGGCAAAATTTCCAATCCACCATTGTTGTTTCCGAACGATATCCTCCATGCTTTCCCCCTCCTTTCCGTCTGATTTTCCGTATAAAGGTTTCGACATCGCTTGATGATACTCCTGTCAAATGGAATGTGTCAATTCTTTCCTAAAAAGAAAAGTCTTCCCTCATACGTATCGTGGAAGACTTTTCTTTCAAATTGATGTTTTTATAGCTCGACTCTTCCTAACTCCTCGATGACATCCGTTGCTAGCAAGCTGCTCGGATGCATGTGTCGTTCGACTTGTCGAGAAGCACGTGCATACCACTCCGCTCCTTGCGCTAGTGTTCTTTCGATATCTCCTGTTGGATGTTGTGCAAGAAGGCTGGTTAATATACCAAACAGCGTATCCCCACTTCCTCCTTTGGCGAGACCACTTGATGCACCAGAGACGACGAATCCGCCTCCATCTGGTTTCGCGATTAAGATGACATGGGACTTCAAAACGACAGTTACTTGATGCAAGATGGCATAGTCGGTTGCCTGACCAAAAAGATCATCTTGAATACTTGCGACACTCTGGTTCGTCATCCGGGCGAATTCACCGATATGCGGTGTGACGATGATTGGCGCGGTTCGTTCGGGATAACTTTCTTTTACTAAAGCTGCAGCATCTAGTACAACCGGCAAATCACTCTCAAGCAGATAGTCCACCCATGTTTCGACTGCCTCTTGCGATAATCCGGGACCGATTCCAACTGCTGAGATGGAGGGGAGCATCTCCTGAATTGCTGGTAATGTCTGATCAATGACCATCGCTTCCGGCGCTTGGACGATGATTCCATGTTTCGCAAGTGCCGTCGTTGCCACTTGTAGTTTACCGACTCCTGTTCGTAAGGCTGCCCGTGTCGCGAGTTGGATGGAACCCGGCATCGTCTCACTTCCACCAATCAATAGAGCCGTCCCGTACGTTCCTTTATGACCGTATGGTTCCCGCTTGAACAAGGCGGTCACACCATTAGGTGATACGCGCCATTCACCAAATGTCGGTAATCCGATATCAATCGTTTCTGATTCGCCATAAAACGGTGCTGTCCGTATTAAAAAGGCAGATCGTTTCATTGCATGCAGTTGAAATGTCACGTCTGCGCGAACCGCTGTCTCCTTAAATTCCGTTGCGTGATCCGTCGGTACTCCGCTCGGCACATCCACTGCATAGATACGTGCCCCTTGTCGCTTTTGTTCCGATACGAATTCACATTGCGCTTCGAACACTTGATTCACCCGCTTTGGATCAAATCCCGTTCCATATAAGGCATCTAGAATGACATCATATTGACCACACGGTTGTTCGGTCACGAGTCCAAACGCTTCTGCATAATGGACATGAACGATAGATGTATCCGAACGATTCTCTCCAAATGGTGCATGTAGTGTGACATCAAATCCGTCGCGTATCAATTCGCGTCCAATGACATACCCATCCCCACCGTTATTGCCTGTCCCACATAAAATCAAGATTCGCTCCGTCTTCCTATGACGCTCTTTGATACGTGTTGCGATGTGACTTCCAGCTCGTTCCATCAGCACTTCAAGTCGCAGTCCGGATGTCCGTGCCCACTCATCGATTTGTCGCGCTTCTTGTGTATCATAAATCATCTTCTCATCACCTCTGTTCGACTATTCCCGTTTTGAACAGGACTAGTCTTTTAAAACGCAAAAAGAGGACGCCCGACCGGGCATCCTCTTTCATTTAAGATGTCATGCGTTGACAATTCGCACAGCGTCCATAAATTTCGAACTTATGATCCTCGACTTCAAAGCCAGTCTCTTGGACCGGAGAAACCCATTCCATCGGACAGACATTCAATGTTTCCGTCTTGCCGCAGATTCGGCATATCAAATGATGATGATGGTGTCCTGAAGCACAAGCTGCTCGGTATTTCATCTCACCGTCTAATTCCGTCACTTCTAATAAGTCGATTTCCGAAAAGTCATTCAAGTTTCGATAGATTGTATCATAACTTAACGAAGGATGAGACGTTCGAAGAGCTTCTGCTACTTCCCGCGCACTGACATAACGATTCACTTCAAACAGATACGATAGCAAATCGAGACGCTTCGGTGTCATTTTAAACCCGGAAGCCTTCATGCGTTCACGCGCTTGTTCGATGTTCGTCTTCATGTGTTTTCCCTCCTATCCAAAAACGTTCCAACAGCATCACGATGATCAGCTCAAGTACCGCAAGCAAGACGATCATTCCACCTGGTGCTAAATCGAACTGATAGGCCAGGATGAGTCCGAGTACTGTCGCAACCTCACCAAATATGATAGCTAAAAAGATCGTCGCCTTAAAACTCTTCGCAATTCGAAGTGCTGCCGCAACCGGTAACGTGATTAAGCTTGAGACAAGCAAAATCCCAACGATTCGCATACTGATCGCAATGACAAGCGCAACGACGATCATAAAGAGAATATGCACTAAGCGAAGGCGAATCCCGGAAACGCGCGCCTGCTCCTCGTCAAAGGAGAGGAACAACAATTCCTTATAAAAAGCAAAGACGAAGATGACGACGACGACCGTCACGATAAGAATCGTGTACACATCCGTCAAGGCGACAGCCGAGACCGTTCCAAACAAGAAGGAGACGAGATCCATTGAAAAGCCGTTCGCGAGACTGATGAATGTTGCTCCAAGCCCCATCCCCGTCGCCATGATGATCGGGATTGCGAGTTCTTGGAAATGCTTGTACTTCGCACGCAACCAATCGATCGTCAGTGCCGCGATGACCGACGTCACGATTCCTAAATACAGTGGATTCAAGTCCGCTAATTGTGCGACCATTCCAGAGATCAATAGACTGAGCGCAATTCCGGCAAGGGTGACGTGTGATAGTGCATCTGCGATCAAGCTCATCCGCCGGACGACAACGAACGAACCGATCAATGGTGCCGTGAATCCGATCAGAATGGCAGCCACTAAAGCGTACTGTAAAAACTTTAACGTCATGAACGCTTCAATCATTGGACACTCTTCCCTTCGTGAACGAGGACACGTCCCGGAACCGGATAGAGGGAGCGGATCGTCTGTTCATCTAGTTCCCAGTATTCCTTGATGCCACAGTTACACCCTAAACGTCCATCGACCAGATGAATCACATCCGTGACAAGTTTACTGACGAAGTGAATATCATGCGTGACAAGAACGAATGTCCGGCGCTTATCTCGACGAAGTTCTTCTAAGATCTCATAAAATTCTTTCACGTATCGCTGATCGACACCAACGGTTGGTTCATCCAAGATCATTAAATCAGGATCGTTGACGAGCGCACGTGCGATGAAAACACGTTGTTGTTGACCACCGGATAGGTCGCCGACTTTTGAATCTCGTCGCTCCCACATTCCGACCGTTTCGAGGGCCGTTCGTACTTTGTCTCGATCGTCGCGAGATAAGCGACGAAAGAGTCCTTTTTTGGCGTACAGTCCCATCTCAACGACTTCTGCGACAGTCACCGGAAAACCGGAGTTGAACGCTGCCGCTTTTTGCGAAACATAGCTAATCCGCCACCATTCATTGAATTGTGATTGGGATTGTCCAAATAAACGAATCGTTCCTTTCGGTTGCAATAACCCTAATATACATTTGATCAACGTCGATTTTCCGGATCCATTTTCCCCGACAATGGCTAAAAATTGTCCTTGCTCGACCTGAAACGAGACTTGATTCAACACCCGACGATCTGGGTAATCATAGCTGACTTGATCAATCTCGATGATTGGTGTTTCCATTTATTTCCACTCCTTCCGTTTTCGTAAAACGGAATAATTACGCCTTAATCAACTGTCTTATTATAGCGCCCGCCAATTATTGGTGCAACTCTAGCAACTTCCTATCCTCCTTAGAAAACATTCAAGGTACAATAAAGAAAGAAGCTAGCTGTTTCCGGCTTGTTCAGAGAGGGAATTCTTTTAGTGCACGCATCGCAGAGAGGAGTCGGAGTCATTTGAAACAAGAACTTGCAGTCATCGATATCGGTTCCAACTCGATTCGTTATGTTATCTTCCATCCGATCGCTTCTGGTCGCTATATCGAGAAGATTAATATTAAAGTCGTCGCCCGATTATCTGCTCACATCAACGAGGATGGAGCACTCGATGATGAAGGCATCGCCTTACTCGAAGAAACGTTACATCGTTTTTATGAAGTTGGTGTCACCCATGAAGTCGAAGAAACGATCTGTGTCGCGACAGCAGCCATCCGTAATGCAACGAACCGAGATGCCATCGTTGAATCCGTTACAGAAAACACGCCTTTTTCCATTCAGGTTCTGACAGATGAACAAGAAGCATACTATGGCTATTTTGCCATCATCAATTCGACCTTCTTGACTGATGGCTTTTCTGTCGATATCGGTGGTGGTTCCATGGAAGTCACCTTGATTGAAAATCGCGAAATGGTGGCGTATCACAGCTTTCCATTTGGTGCCGTCACCTTGACACGGCAATTCGTTTCGGACGAGACACTAAGTGCCAGCGATAAGAAGAAATTGGTGAAATTCCTACGGGAACAATTCGAATCGATTCCATGGCTGAGTGATAAAAAGCTTCCTTTAATCGGTGTCGGTGGTTCTGCCCGAAATTTCGTTCGGATCCATCAGTCGAATCAGGACTATCCCCTTCGAAGTGTTCACCAATATCAAATCAAAGCGAAAGAACTCGCGAAGATGGTCGACGATCTCGAAGGAAAGTCGGCGAAACAACTATCGAAAATCGAAGGACTCTCAAAAGATCGAATTGATATCTTCCTGCCGGCATTGATTGCGATTCAAGAGTTAGCCCATCACATCGAAGCGGAAGAATTCGTAATGAGTAATCTCGGTCTTCGCGAAGGTCTTGTTTACGAGTTCGATGTGCAGGACGAAGCATACCGTCGGATTGAAAACGTACGTGAGCAAAGTCTCTATCAGCTCGAAAGCGACTATAAGGTCAATCGAGATCGTGCGTCATATATTGGAACACTCGCCAAATCGATGTACCGACAGCTCGTCACGCTCGACTTGATTTCAGAACGCGCGTCTGATCTACGACTGCTCGATTCAGCAAGTCGCTTATTTTATTGTGGACAATACATTAATCCAGATACACGATCGGACCAGACGTTCTACCTGTTGACGAATACCGAATTGAATGGCATGACGCACAAGGATCGCGTTGCTCTCTCGCTCGTCAGTTCCTATTCTTCTGCCAAACGGATGAACCAGCTTGCGAAACCTTTCAAGGACTGGTTTACGGAAAAATCGCTGGATCGCTTCGACCTACTTGGATCTCTCCTCAAATTAAGTCACGCGCTCGACGTGACGGAGCGAAAAGCTGTCGATCATTTGGAACTGTTCCTTGAAAAGGATCAACTCCAATTCGTCCTCGATACAGGGGATCATGATTATGGATTCGAAGTCGAAAAAGCGGAAAAACAAAAGAAACACCTGGAACGAATCATTGATTGTACGATTACCTTCGAAACGAAAGGAGATCTTCCTTCATGAAGCTCGACATACCTGAACATTTCAATAATCGTGAGCTCAGCTGGCTCCAGTTCAACAAACGTGTGCTGGATGAAGCGTTTGACACACGCAATCCGCTAATGGAACGTTTTAAGTTTCTCGGTATCTTTAGTTCCAATTTAGACGAGTTCTATATGGTACGAGTCGGTGGTTTAAAGGATGAAGTACTCGCCGGGTTCAATAAACCAGAAAATAAACAACAGATGACACCCAAACAACAGTTACGTGCAATCGCAGCGAAAACAAAAGAGTTAGTCGATCGGCAATACGAAGCATTTCAAGCAATCAATCAGACGTTATCCGATGAAGGCATTACATTCTTGAAATACGACGCTCTGACTTCGGAACAAACGACCTATGTAAAATCCTTTTTCCGTGAACAAGTCTTTCCGGTACTCACGCCCGTTGCCGTCGATGCCTATCGTCCGTTCCCGATGCTCTCGTCAAAGTCACTCAACATTGCGACGGTGCTTGAGGCAGAAGACGGGACAAAACGAAATTTGGCGCTCGTACAAGTACCTGCTGTCTTGCCACGATTCGTCGATTTACCGGTAGAAGATGACGAGACGACGGCTGTCATCTTACTCGAAGACGTCATCATCGCCTTCATCGATAGTCTATTCAAAGGTTATCGTGTGTTGTCTGCCATGCCGTTTCGAATTACGCGTAATGCCGACCTTCCGTTTCATGAGGAAGGTACGCATGATTTATTAAAGCTGATTGAGAAAGAATTAAAAAAACGGCGTTGGGGAGTCGCCATTCGACTCGAAGTTCAAAAAGCTGCCATCAATACCGAACTGCTCAACATGTTACGCGATGTACTCGATTTACAGGAACGCGACATCTTTGCCGTGGATGGTCCGATTGATTTAACGTTCTCCTTTGCCTTCTACAGTCAAATCGGTATTGAATATGATCATTTGATTTATCAGACGATCATGCCGGTCGACCCACCGGCACTCGATAGTTCAAAAAATCTGTTTAATCAATTACTCGAACGCGACTATCTCTTGCATCATCCGTATCATACGTTTGATCCTATCGTCCGGTTCATCGTCCAAGCGGCGAATGACCCGAACGTCCTTGCTATCAAACAAACACTTTATCGCGTATCTGGTGATTCTCCGATCATCAAGGCCTTAAAAACGGCAGCGGAGAACGGGAAACAGGTCACCGTTCTCGTTGAACTGAAGGCTCGATTCGACGAGGCGAAGAACATCGAGTGGGCGAAGCAACTAGAAAAGGTCGGCGCCCATGTCATTTACGGATATAGTGATTTAAAGACACACTCAAAGATCACGCTCGTCGTCCGACTCCACGAAGGCAAGATTCAGCGTTTCGTCCATCTTGGTACCGGCAATTATAATGATTCGACGGCGAAACTATACACGGACGTCGGATTATTGACCGCTCGGGAAGAGATCGCCGAAGATGCGACGAACTTCTTCAATTGGTTATCCGGATACGGGGAACAGCCAGAATGGAACGTCATTCAAACTTCACCGAACGCAATGCTTGAGAAGTTCCTGTCATTGATTGATGAAGAGATTCATCATCATAAAAAGCACGGAAATGGTCGAATCGTTGCCAAGATGAATAGTCTAACGGAAAAAGACATCATTTTACGGCTTTACAAGGCATCGCGCGCCGGTGTCCAAGTCGAACTCATCGTTCGGGGCGTCTGTTGTCTGCGTCCTGGCATTCCAGATGTTTCGGAGAACATTCGCGTCATCTCGATTGTCGATCGTTACTTGGAGCATTCACGCATCTTCTACTTCCATCACAACGGTCAGGATTTGATGTATGGATCAAGCGCGGACTGGATGACACGCAACATGCGAAAACGGATTGAAATCTTGTTCCCGATCATGGACGAAGAACATAAGGAGTATTTAAAGGATTGCCTGGCCCTCGCCCTGGCTGATAATGTGAAGTCGCGTGAGCAGGCAGCGGATGGATCTTATCATTACGTGAAGGACGGAAAACAGAGCTGTGAATCCCAGTTGCTGATTCAAGACTATACGAGCGGCAAACTCAAACAAAAACCTAGTTTTACAACTCCATTAACACAAAAGTGGATCACGATCGAAAAGAAAGAGGACAAAGTCATTCTTGATCAAAATGCTACATGATGTTGGTCATGTTTTACCACGTACTCTACTTCAAATGCTGATTTACAGCAGAAAGGACGAAATGTATGCTTCAGCAAATCTTATTATCCCTTCTCGCCGGCGTCATCTGCGGCGTCGTGTTCACAGCACTGAAACTGCCGATTCCTGCCCCACCTGTTTTTCCAGCCGTCGTCGGAATCTTCGGTGTCTTCCTTGGGATGAAAATCTATCTATTTTTAGTAGAACGCTTTTTCTAATCCAATCAAAAAAAGTTCTCTTTGCTGCCAGCGCAGAAAAGAGAACTTTCTTTGATTCTTTTTAAGGTTTTAATGATTAAATGTCGATCGTGGGAGCTCTGCTTGAATAGGAAAAGATTTTACTCACTCTCTTCCGTTGCTGCTGCCGTATCCACCGCATGAAGCATCTGTTGATGTAACCATCGGTGACAGGTCGGGCAAACCGTCTGATATCCTTCTGGTGTCAAATGCCATTCCAGTAACGACTGCCTAGACTCCTCACAATGCATACATTGACGCGCGACTTGTTCCAGATGATTTCGCTCCTTGAAGCGCTCGATTCGACGTTGTTTAGATTGTTCGAGTGTCAGTACATCCGTTTCGAAATACCCATACTGCCATGAATCAAGCAGACGCGTGCGAAACACGCCTTCGACCGGTCCAGTTTTAAGACCAAGTTGATCGAGTGGTCGTCCAAGTAAGGGATGACGTAAATCCACACTGATGAGATCAAGGCACACATATGACCCTTCTGAGTCGTCAGCATTCGTCAACCAAAATGGATCTTCTGGACGTGTCGTATACTCGGTGAACAAGGCTTCAGCATACGCCATGATACCGTCAGTCGTCGCAAGAAACACCTCTTCTCCCTCTACCAGTTCTGCCGGCAAATAAAACGGTTCCTTTGTTTCATAGTAGTGGACAACAGCTTGTCGTATCGCAAAACTAGTCTCATCAACGACGAGTATATGACACATCACAGACACCCCTTTATGAGTTATTCGACTGGTGCTCCTAGAATCGGTAGACGCCAGTCTGCATCAAACGCACCCGAACGTAACATATCGATTTCTTGTTTATACGGTGCCACTTTTTTCTTTGGATCGAGACCAATGTATGGCGTCTCTAAGATTTTCGGTAAATGTGCCAGAGCAGTATGATGCACGACACGATGTAAGGCATCAAATCCAATCTCACCAAAACCAATATTTTCATGACGGTCCTTTCGAGCACCACGGATATTCTTTGAGTCATTCACATGGATGACACCAAGACGATCCAGTCCAACGATCCGGTCGAATTGTTCAAGAACACCATCTAAGTCGTGCACGATATCGTATCCTGCATCATGCACGTGACATGTATCGAGACAGACGGACAGACGATCATGATGTGTGACGCCTTCGATGATTTGAGCAAGTTCCTCGAAGGTTTTTCCGATTTCCGATCCTTTTCCAGCCATCGTCTCAAGCGCGATCTTGACCTGTTCGTCACCTGTCAGTACTTCATTGAGTCCTTCGACAATCCGTTTGATTCCGATTTCTTCCCCAGCACCTACATGCGCACCAGGATGTAATACGATGTGTTGCGCCTTTTCAAGCGCTTCTGCTCGTTTAATTTCTGCTGCTAAAAACGAAACGGCGAGTTCGAATGTCTCGGGTTTCGTCGTATTCCCTAAGTTGATGATATACGGCGCATGCACGACGATTTCCTCTATTCCATTAGCACTCATATGTTGCAATGCTTCTTGAATCCGTAACTCTTCCATCGGCTTACGGCGTGTATTTTGAGGTGCTCCTGTATAGACCATCATCGTCGTTGCACCGTAAGATGCCGCTTCCTCACTTGCACCTAACAGCATTTTTTTCCCCGAAACGGAGACGTGTGAACCTATTTTCATATTCTTTTCCACCTTTCTCTTTTTACAGTGTACCAAATCTTAAAAACAACAAGACACCCGAAAAATGTTTTTTCATTTCACGGGTGTCATCAATGGAATTATTTTGATTTGCGTGCGTTTTCTTTACGTTGCGCGCGACCGACACCACGTTGTTCTTTGATGCGTTCACGTTTTGCTGTTTCTTTCAACTTATATTGATGCTTCTTCTTATAACCTGGTTTAACGCGCTTTTTCGCTTTTGCTGCTTCACCCGACAGACGGCTATGCGCTGTCTTCGAGACAGCAGTTTTCATGTGCGGCTTCGCACGACGACGTTCTTTGACCTCGACGATTTGACTGCCTTTGACATCAACGTTCGTGAATTGAATGCCACGGTCCTCTAAGCGATTGATCATACCGTTCTCGTGATCTTCAAACAATGTGTATGCCAATCCATCTTGATCGACGCGACCTGTCCGACCGACACGGTGGACGTAGAAGTCTAAATCTTTTGGAATACCATGGTTGATGACGTGTGAGACACCTGAAATATCAATTCCGCGTGCTGCAAGATCCGTCACGATGACGTATTGATACTTCGCATCGTTGATTTCTTTGATGGCTTGTTTACGACGACGTGCCGGAAGATCTCCGTGAAGGGAACCAACGTTCAGTCCTGCTTCTAGGAACAAAGCTTCGACTTCGATTGCTTCTGCTTTTGTATTCGTAAAGATTAGACAGATATACGGATTCAGCGCTTTCGCGACTTTCAACGTCAATTGTGAGCGCTCACGATGCTTGACCGGAATCGTATGGTGAACGATTTTCTTCGCTGTCTGTTGTTTTGGATCCACATGCGCATAACGCGGGTTGTTCATGTATTTTTTCAAGAACGGTTGCAATTTCTCAGGAATCGTTGCTGAGAAGACCATCATCTGAAGCTGTTCTGGAAGAGCTTGCGCAATCCGGTCAACTTCTGGCAAGAAGCCCATGTCGAGCATTTGATCCGCTTCATCGATAACGTAGTGCTTCACGAAATGTGGTTTTAAAGCCTGTTCTTTAAATAGGTCTAAAATACGTCCCGGTGTTCCGATAACGATTTGAGGTGAGACTTTCACACGACCGATTTGACGTTCGCGATCCATTCCACCTGTAATAAGACTCGTCTTGATGAAGTCTGGTTCCTTCACGAGTAACGATTTCAGTTCTTCATGAATTTGCCAAGCAAGTTCGCGCGTTGGAGCAACGATGATTGCTTGTAATTCTTGAAGCTTTGGATCGACGTTTTGAACGATTGGAAGAAGGAACGATAACGTTTTTCCTGTTCCTGTTTGTGATTGACCGATGATATCGCGTCCCTTTACTGCAGCTGGGATGATCCGCGACTGAATGTCGGTCGGTTTTGTGATGCGGGCGTCATCGAGTGCTTCGATGACGAACGGGTGTAATTGATAATGGCTGAATCCATTCATGAATTGACACCGTCCTTTCCTTATTTGCTGAGGCTTCTGCCTCTCGATTAGTTCAACATGGTTATGGGTCTACTACCGTCATACAGATAGGAGTACGTATAAAAACGAGTTGGAATCTTTTTGTTTTTCGTATGAAGCTTCAATGCACTGAAGGCGACTTTCATCATCTCATCAGCACTCTGGACGACCGTCGCATCCATCGATTTCATGTCAACAGCTTCTAATATAGCACGATTCCCGTCTATGCCGACAATTATTTTTCCTTTGATACCTGCTTTTTTCAATGCTTCGAGGACACCTAGCGCAATATCGTCATTGTGACAATAGATGGCATCAAACGGAATTCCCGACTCAATCACCTGTGTCATGACCTGTTCTGAAGTGACGGGGTCGTAATCCCCATTCACGGATTCGACGATTTCAAGTTCCGGCTCACGCTCAAGACCAGTCAAAAATCCCCGGTGTCGTTCATTCGTCGTATTGACGTTTGCCGTACCCGCGACTTCAATGATGTCGGCCGTAGCTCGTCCCGTCTGCTTGATGCGTTCGTGTTTGATGAATGAGGCAAGCTGTTCCCCGATCAATTGATTATTCGAGGTAATCGAACTGACGACTGCATCGGAGCGAATCAATCGATCGATCGCGAAGACCGGAATCCCAGCACGAGCTGCCTCTTCTAACGTACTAGCAATATAGACATCATCAAGCGTCGTCACGAAGATTGCATCTACCTTCATTCGAATGAACTCTTGAATTTGCTCGCGTTCATTGATGCGTGAATTATGAGACGTCGCGACGACTGCTTCGTATTTATTTAGTTTGGCTTGTGTCTTGAACGCATCGACGAGCCGTTGCGCAAATTCATGTTTATCATTGACGATCGTGAAGCCGACGAGATGACGGCGTGGACTCGGATCCGGATTGACGAATAAATTGGAAATGAACAAAACGGATGAAATCCAAACAATCAGGACGAATAACCAGGCCTTATTGAATTTCATTCCGTTTGCTCCTTTCGAGGTAAGTGGACTTGAATCGTCGTACCGACACCCGGCTTACTATCAAAGATCATCTTGCCTTTATGATCACGAACGATTTGTTTCGACATGAAGAGTCCAAGTCCATTGCCATCGACTTTTGATGTCTTGAACGCTTGACCGACATGATCAATCTGATTTCCATCCATCCCTACCCCATTATCCTGAACAATGAAGACGACTTCTTCTGGATAAACGTGGACATGCAGATGACAGATTCCATCCGGTCCTTTAAACGCGACAGCTTGAAGGGCATTTCGAACACAGTTTGCTAAAATCTGCAAAATCCCCTCTTCTGATGCATAAATCTTTGGCATGAAGGACGGTGTATAAATCTTGCAGTCCGCTTCGTAATGATGAGCTTCCGCTTCTAAGATATATGTCAGCTTCTTCATTAAATCATTCATATCAATCGTCGTTTTTTGAAGTGCGTTGTTTTCGCCTTTCGATAAATCAAGCATCGTTTGAATCATGCCATTTGCTCGATCCAGTTCCGATAAGGCGAGAATCAACATTTCTGGATCACGATCCTTTTCTGCTGCTAACAACTGTAACGTCATCTTGACTGGCGTTAGTGGATTGCGGATTTCGTGGGCAATTCCTGCTGCTAGTTGACCGAGTGATGCTAATTTTTCTTGATGTAACATCGTTTGTTGTTGACTCAACTGCTCAAGGCGCGCATTTTCCATCCGTTGAGCGTACTCGTTATAGGCAGCAACGAGTGTCTTGACTTCGTTTGATCCGGCACGCTCGAGAACAATCGGTTTGGGTGAGGTGCTTTTCTCGATCTTCTTCACAAGTTCAAGCATCGGTGCTGTCAATTGTTTTGACATCAAATAGCCGACGATCAGACTGAGGACGAGCGTCAAGGCAGCGATGATCAAATACTGTTGCCGTGTCGTGTAGACTGGTTCATAAAAGACGCTTCGTGGCGTTCGAACGAGAATCTTCCAATCCGTCACCTTCAAATCTTTCGCGAAGTAATACATGTCCTGGTTCGTACTAAAAATCTCAGAAGGTTCTACCGACTGAAACGCACGTTCAATGACACTTTTCGATAATAAGCGTTCTTCATCCGGTACTAGATTACTAGATGTGGCTAACAATTCTTTTTTACTATTGAATAGGTAGGCGATCGTCTGATCGTCAAATGATTCAAGCGAATTCCGAAAAACGATCGAGTTCATGACACTTAACCCACCACCAAAGACACCGACGCGTTCATTGCCGTCTCGAACCGGAACGAACATATAGGTGACAGCATCTGATTCCATCGTATACAACTTACTCATATGAAAGTCCGTACTCGTCAACGTTTGCAAGAATTCATCGTCTTTTAGGATCGTACTGTTTTCTATACGTCGATCCTCACTTGAGAACCAAGTGACTTGCTTCGTCTGTCGATCAAAGTAGAAGAAACTCTTAAATCCTGTATCGATGTCTAATAGATTCGATTCTTCAATTTTTTGTTTCAGCTTGTCGGGGTTTTTGACATTCAACTGCAAGCTCATGATCTCTTCATGCAGATTCCCGACATTGTCGCGAATCGCATTTCCTGAGACCTCGACACTCTTCTCGCTCTGTTTCTCTGTTTGTTGCTCGACGCGGGAAATCGTGACCCGGTCCGCAGTGAAGGCAAGCGCTGAAATGACAAGACAAATCAGGATGAATAAGACGGCGGTGATTTGAAAAAAATACGACCGCATCATTTTCTTAGACTCCATCCCTTCGCCTCCCTTTTGAATAATTGACAACTTCATTAGTATAGCATGTTCTGTGGATGAAACAGACTCCTCTATTTTCATTCAGCTTCAATCAATGGTACACTCTAACTAATCATTCTTTTTCACAAAGGGAGAATCCATAACTATGCTAGTAAAAAAAATCAGCCCCCGCGGCTATTGTTACGGTGTCGTCGATGCAATGAAACTTGCACAACAAGCGGCATTGAATAAAGACTTGCCACGTCCGATCCATATTTTAGGGATGATCGTCCACAACGCTCACGTGACACGTGAGTTCGAAAATATGGGTGTCATCACTGTCGATGGTCCCGATCGCCTCGAAGCGTTAGAGACGATTCAAGAGGGTACTGTCATCTTTACCGCACACGGCATCTCACCTGCAGTTTATGCACGTGCTGCTGAGAAGAACTTACATGTCGTCGATGCAACATGTCCTGACGTGACGCGTACGCACGATTTGATTCGTCAAGTCGTCGCGGATGATTATGAAGTCATCTACGTCGGCAAACACGGACACCCGGAACCTGAAGGTGCAGTCGGTGTAGCACCAGAGCATGTGCACCTCATCGAAAAAGTCGAAGATATCGATGAACTCCCGCCACAGCTTGCTCACAAAAAAATCATCGTCACGAATCAGACGACGATGAGCCAATGGGATGTCCAAGCTTTGATGGAACACGTTCGTAAAAAATATCCGCATGTAGAAGTACACAATGAAATCTGTAACGCAACACAAGTCCGGCAAGAAGCGGTGGCTGATCAAGCAGGAGATTGCGATCTCGTCATCGTCGTCGGTGATCCGCGTTCGAACAACTCGAATCGCCTAGCACAGGTATCCTTCGATATCGCAGGAACTCCAGCGCATCGGATTGGTGATTTAACGGAACTTGATTTGACTTGGCTTGAGGGTGTGACTCAAGTTGGTGTCACATCAGGTGCATCAACGCCAACACCAATCACGAAAAAGGTCATTGATTTCCTCCAACAATATGATCCTGCTGATATCAGTACGCATGACAAGACACCATTCCTTGAATTACGACGCATCTTGCCTAAAGTTAAAGTACTTTAATCATTACAATCGATACAGCAAAACCGAGTCGCGATCCTCATTCGCGACTCGGTTTTTTTGTTATGGAATATGACGATATCATCGACGTATTTCATTCGATTCATCATAAAAACTGAAACGGATTCGTATTCGCTGTTGAAATCAGCAGCTCGACATCGATTTTTTTCTGTTCGAATCGACGCTTCAATTCGTTGACGACGCCTTCCTTCATAACCGACTCCACATGATGTCCCGGATCGACGACTGCTAGTCCAAGTGCCATCGCATCATGCGCCACATGGAAATAGAGATCCCCTGTCACAAGGACATCTGCTCCCGCAAATGCTGCAGTCGAGACGTACTTATTGCCGTCACCACCAAGTACTGCTACTTTTTGGATGTGGCGTGATTCGTCTCCGACGAAGCGTAAGTTTTGTACACCAAACGCATCGCGAACATGCTCTGCAAATTCCCGCAACGTCATTGCTTCCGGTAACCGACCAATCCGTCCAAGACCAAGTGATGTTGCCGGACGTTCTTGACGAATGAGATCATAGGCGACTTCCTCATATGGATGAGCCTGTTTCATCGCTCGAATGACTTGTTTCTGATTCAGTTCCGTGACGATCGTCTCGATTCGGACTTCTGAAACGCGTTCGAGTCGTCCTGCTTCACCGATATACGGGGTAGCTTCCGTCAACGGTCGGAATTGACCCGTTCCATTGACGTGGAATTGACAATCACTGTAGTCTCCTTCTTTTCCTGCTCCCGCTTGTGCAAGGGCTGTTGAAACATGCTCTACAGCCTCAGTCGGTACGAAGACACTTAGTTTATATTGTGTGTTTTCAAATGTCGGAGCTAGTACTTCACAAGACTCAAGACCAAGCGCATCTGCCATCCAGTCATTGACCCCGCCTGGTGTCACGTCAAGGTTCGTATGCGCAGCATACACCGCAATATCGTGTTTGATACATTTTGTGACGATCCGTCCTGTTGCAGAACGATCCGTCACATTTGCTAACTTACTAAAAATCGGTGGATGATGCGCGATAATGAGATCGACCTTCTTTTCAATTGCTTCATCGACGACAGACTCCAAGACATCAAGTGTCACGAGCACACGTTTGACGTCCTTGTTCAATGTTCCGATTTGTAGACCAATCGGATCACCTTCGAGTGCGAATTTTTTCGGAGCAAATGCTTCAAACTGCTCAATGATATGGTTCCCATTCACCATTAGTTCGTCACCTCTTCCATCTTTTGAATCAATCGTTCGATGGCTTCGATTTTTTCAGATAAAACCTCCGTTGCTTGCCCTTGTTTCATCTGAGCTAAGATATACTCTCGCTTTTGTTTTTCAATCTGCCATTTTTCAATGAATTCTGGTGCACGTTCCCGCATTAACTGTGGTCCAAAGAACAATTCCCACTGACGTGTTGTTTCGTCCTCTGAGTAAAGTGTTTCATCTCCACGTTCTGCAACGAGAATTTCATAGATCTTTCCGTTCTCCTCGACAATGGCTTCAGACAATAACGCATATGAATTCGTCAGCAACCACTTCCGAACATCGACTGCATCGACATTCGGTTGAAGAATCAAGCGTTCCTCACCTGACAACCGATCTTTTCCTTCCTCAAGGATAGAGGCAATCAGCGTTCCGCCCATTCCCGCAATCGTAATCGCCGTTGCTTCGCCCGGTTTCAAAACCGATAAGCCACTTCCTAAACGGACATCAATCTGTGATTCAAGACCAACAAGCGCCACTTGTCCTTTTGCCGCTTCCATCGGTCCCTCATTCACCTCTCCTGCAATCGCACGCTCGATTTTCTTTTGTTGTACACAAAAACAAGGTACGAATGCATGATCTGATCCAATATCTGCGAGGATCGCTCCTTGTGGAATATACGACACGACTTTTTGGAGTCGTTGATCCAATACGACGTTCATTTGCATCATCTTCATCCTTCCTATTTTCCGAAAAACTCTCTTTTAAAAATAGCGGATTTACGCTAAAAAAGATACCATACACCACAAAAAAACATCCATCTCGTAACGAGATAGATGTCCTTGTTCTTATTTCTTAGCAGCTAACCATTTGGCTAGAACAGCTGCTTCTTCGTCATTCGCAAGACCGCCAGGCATTTGCCCTTTACCGTTCATTGCGATGTCTTTAATTTCATCTTCTTTCAGCTTCGCGCCGATCTTTGTTAAGTTCGGACCTGTTCCGCCTTCTAAGTTTCCACCGTGACATCCTGTACATCCTTTAGATGCAAATAAGTCTTCCGGCTTCATTTCTGCAGTTGACGGCCCTTTGCGAGCTTCCTTCACCTGATCGACCCCAAAGTAAGACAATGAAATCATAGCGATGATGGCGATGACTGCGATCGCCGCGAACGGTACTAATGGATTACGCATTTGGATTCCCCCCATATTCTATACCCAACCAAGTTGGTGACTGAATGGTATTCCCCGTTACTATTCTACTGTAAAAAAAACAGGGAAGGAAGAAAAAAACGAAACTTTTTTCTTCCTTCCCACTAAAATTTCATATATTCTTCACACTTTGAATTAATCGAGGAAATCTTTCAAGCGTTTCGAACGACTCGGGTGACGTAACTTCCGAAGTGCTTTTGCTTCGATTTGACGAATCCGCTCACGTGTAACGCCAAATACTTTTCCGACTTCTTCAAGTGTCCGTGTCCGACCATCGTCAAGACCAAAACGAAGACGAAGGACGTTTTCTTCACGATCCGTCAGTGTATCTAACACATCTTCGAGTTGTTCTTTCAAGAGTTCGTATGCTGCAGCATCTTGTGGTGCCGTCGCATCTTGGTCCTCGATGAAATCTCCGAGATGTGAATCGTCCTCTTCCCCGATTGGAGTTTCAAGAGAAACCGGCTCTTGCGCAATTTTCAGGATTTCACGGACTTTTTCCGGCGTGATTTCCATCTCTTTCGAAATTTCTTCCGGTGATGGTTCACGTCCGAGATCTTGCAAGAGTTGACGCTGGACACGAATCAATTTATTGATCGTCTCAACCATGTGAACCGGAATTCGGATTGTCCGCGCTTGGTCAGCAATCGCACGTGTGATTGCCTGACGAATCCACCATGTTGCATACGTCGAGAATTTATATCCCTTCGTATAGTCGAATTTTTCGACCGCTTTGATCAGACCCATGTTGCCTTCTTGAATCAAATCAAGGAACAACATACCGCGTCCGACATAACGCTTCGCAATCGAAACGACGAGACGTAAGTTTGCTTCCGCCAATCGTTTTTTTGCTTCTTCATCGTTTTGCTCGATTCGTTTAGCGAGTTCGACTTCGTCTTCTGCATTCAACAGATCAACGCGGCCGATTTCTTTTAGATACATCCGGACAGGGTCATTGATCTTGACACCAGGAGGAACAGACAAATCGTTTAGATCCGCCTCTTCTTTTTCGTCCCCTGTGCCGTCATTGTTGACCTTGATACCTTCTGTTTCAAGCAATTGAAGGAATTCCTCGAATTGCTGAGCATCCATTGATTCGAACGAACTTAGTTTGTCTTCGATCTTTTGGTGTGACAATTCACCATTTTTATGTCCGAGCGCGATGAGTTCCTCTTTCGCGAGACGGAGTAATTCAGCTTCTGATCTTGCTTTTTCTGCCATCGAACCATACACTCCTTCCACATCATGCAGCAGGTCATCGATCTTTTAAACGACGCTTCCGTTCTATGATCGCCTGCATCAGCTCCGCTTGAGCACGGATATCTGTTTGTTGATTCAATCGTGACTTTTCTTCTTCTAACAACCGACGTTGCTGTTCATTTTGGACGGCACGAATGTAGTGACTGAGTAAATCAGGATCATACTCAGGCATCAGCATGAACTCTAAATCCGCTACGATTCGTTGCAAAGAAGCGTCGTGCAACATCGTCAAAAAACGATCAGGACTTCCTTGCGTACCTGCTCCGTAAAATTCATATAGCTTGCCGGCAATCAATTGGTGTGCCGGATCATTGAATTGGACACCTAGTTGCTCTCGCACTTCAAGACATACTTCTTCTGAACGGATCATGTAGGCAAGCAAGAAGCGTTCTGCCTTTTTCCAGTTCGCGAACGTTCGGTCAGGAGGTGCTGTCGGTAGAGCAGTTGGGCGATCGGAAACGATTTGTTCTCTCTTCGGTTGTTGGACGGTTGGACGCACTTGTGCGATCAAGGAGTCTTTCGAGAGTTTAAATTCCTCAGAAAGTTTTCCTAAATAAATGTCCCGTAACAACGGATTGGATGTTCGACCAATCTCTTCAAGCATAGTTTCAATATATCGAACGCGTTCTCCTTCTAATCGCAAGTTTTTTCCTTGTCGAAAATAAAAAGATTTGAATTCAAGACTTGAAACCCGTTCTTGTTCGATCCAGTGTAAAAACGTCTCTTCGCCCTGATTCCCAATGAAGGAATCCGGGTCTTCGCCATCCGGTAAACGGATGACGGAACAGTCGACGGCAACGGCTTCAAGCAATTGTAGGGCTTTTAACGTCGCAGCGCGTCCTGCCTTGTCTCCGTCATAACAAATAATGACTTCATCGACGATACGTGCTAGGTTTTGGGCATGAACCGGTGTTAAGGCTGTTCCTAAAGAGGCTACCGTATAAGGTATACCCGCTTGAGCGACACGCACAACATCAAGATTCCCCTCAACGAGGACGACTTGTTTGATTTTGCGCATCGCCCCTCGTGCTTGAGCGAATCCGAATAACAGTTCACTTTTATTGAACAAAGGTGTTTCCGCTGTATTGACATACTTCGGATCACGACCATCAATCGAACGTCCACTAAATCCGACGATCGTGCCATCACGATCGGAGATAGGAAATACGACTCGACCGTTGAATCGATCTCGATAATCGCCATCGCGTCCGATTGAAATCAATCCCGCTTCGACCATCTCATCTAAATCAAACCCACGCCGTGCCAAGGAATCCACTGTAAAACGATCTTGATCCGGTGCATACCCGAGTCGGAACTCACGCATCGCACCCTCACGGATACCACGATTCTCTAAATAGATTCGTCCCGCGTCGCCTGCTTCCGTTTGAATCAACACCTCATGATACAACTCGGTGACGATCCGATGTGCCTCGCGCATCCGGAACTTCTTTTCCTGTTCAGGTGTCGATTCCGATTGTTCGAATCGATCCGGCTCCAGTTCTGGAAGTGTGACATCGCTGCGATCAGCTAATTTAGAGACGGCTTCCTTGAAACTCATTCCTTCTGTTTCCATGACAAAAGTGATCGCGTTTCCACCTGCACCACATCCAAAACAGTAGTACATCCCTTTATCAGGAGAAACAGAAAAGGAAGGTGATTTCTCAGAATGAAACGGGCAAAGCCCTGAATATCGATTCCCTTGTTTTTTTAATTCTACACGTTCTGAAATCAATTCGACGATGTCCGTTGCTTGGCGGATCTGATCGACGATTTCATCAGGAATTCGCTTCATTCCGTCCTCTCCCCTTTCCTTGAGAACTTATCCTTACATGACCATACCCGCAATGAAACGGAACGATGACTCGTTCCGTTTCATTAGAAAAAGGGCATTATCTCATTTATCAGCTAAACAAGTATACTATGTTCCTGACTGCTTGACTAGTCATGCGCTTTCCCGGAAATTCCAGTCAAAATCAGATTCGCTGTTTCCTCGACTGCTTTATTCGTCACGTCGATGACTTGGCAACCGATTCGTTCGTATAAATTCCGTGCGTATTCGAGTTCCCGGTTGATTCGGTCCATCTGCGCATATGCTGCTTCTGGTTTGAGTCCTAATGAACGCAGGCGTTCCATTCGGATGTCGATCAACTTTTCCGGTGAGATGAGTAGTCCAAAACATTTTTCTTTTGGAATGTCGAATAGCTCCGCTGGCGGGATCGATTCAGGTACGAGTGGTACGTTCGCTACTTTATATCGCTTCAAAGCCAGATACTGCGAAAGTGGTGTCTTTGATGTACGCGACACCCCGATCAAGACGATATCCGCACGTTTGATACCTTTTGGATCACGTCCATCGTCATACTTGACAGCAAACTCAACCGCTTCGATTTTTCGGAAATATTCTTCATCTAAGCGATAGATTAAACCTGGCTCTTCCTTCGGTTGCATCTGCAAGCGATCTTCCATCGTGTCAAGCAATGGACCAAGTAGATCAATCGCTTTTACACCGTGGGCACGAGCTGTATCTGCAAGCAGACGACGATGGGTCGCATGAACGATCGTAAAAGCAATCGTCGCTTGTTCTTCTTTCGCATGAAGAACCAAGTCATAAATGACTTGATCATCATCGACGAACGGAATGCGGACCGTCTCGATGGCTTGTTCCGGGAATTGGATTGCAGCTGCGCGGACGACGAGTTCACACGTCTCTCCGACAGAGTCACTCACGACATAAATCCGTTGACGCATCAGGAACCCTCCTTAAATTTCTTCATCACGTGCTAAAGCGACCAACACTTTCGTCATGTTCGTCTTCGTCATTCGACCCACGACTTTCAAGACGCCGTTCTCCTCTTCGACGACTGGCATTGAATCAATCTGCTTTTCGATCAGTTTCATACCGGCACCAATCAACGTCTCCGATTTTTCACAGACCGTCAAATTCGGCATCCGTGTCATGATGATATTGACCGGTAACGAGTCTAACTCTTGATTACCGATTGCCGCACGTAGAAAATCCTTACGTGACAACACACCGACCAACGCATGGTCCTTACTGACGACGAACAGCGAACCTACATCTTCAAGGAATAAGTGAACGATCGCATCGTATACGGTCATCCCTTCATGAATGACCTTTGCCGACGACATGAATTCGCCGACGGTCAAGGTGTCGAGTTTCTCATGAAGCATGGACGCATTTTTCTTTCCAACGTACATATAGCCGACACGTGGACGCGCTTCTAGCATGCCGGTCATCGTTAAAATCGACAAATCGGGTCGTAACGTCGCCCGTGTCAAGGAGAGTGCAGAAGCAATCTGCTCTCCCGTGATCGGACCGTTCTCTTTGACGATTTGGAGTATCTTTTTTTGCCGTTCATTTAACTTCATCGGCTCATCCGTCCTTTTTCTTTACGCTAAAGTAAGTGCATTGAACCGGGCGACTGATTCGATGGCTTGCGCAAATCGTTTCATTTCGCTAAGACGGTTCGTGCGGACTGTTTCGTCGTCCGTCATGATCATCGTACCGTCAAAGTATGCTGTGATCGACGGAACGGTTGCCTCAAGTGCCTCAAGCGCTCGTTCATAATCAAGTGACGCGATCGCTTGATCGACCTCTGGTAAGGTCTTCTCAATCGCCTCATGTAACGCGCGTTCCGCATCATTTTCAAAGAGCGCTGGATTAACAGTTGTGGCGTCTTCTGCTTTTTTCGAGATGTTTAAGACACGGCTGAGTTGTTCGACCGTTTTCTTGAACGATTCTTTTTTCGTCGCACTTTCAAGCATCGCAGCACGCTGCTCATTCGCTTCGACTGTCAACGTATGATCAAGAGCGGCTTCGACGACATCATGACGGAAGTTCATTTCCGATAGACGGTATTTCAAGCGTTGTGCAAAGAAGTCTTGTAATGCAGCTTGAACTTCTTCGGCATCCTTCGCGTAAAGACCTGCTGCCACCTGTTCTGAAACGACGAAAGCAATCAGTTCAGTCAATGTCAGATTCAACTTACGATCTGATAAAATCTGAACAATCCCTTGTGCTTGACGACGCAATGCATACGGATCCGCTGATCCACTTGGAATCATACCGACACCAAAGAATCCAGCGACGCTGTCCATCTTATCGAGAATCGCATAGAGTGTTCCTGTCGGTGTCTCCGGACTTGCATCCCCCGCGAAGCGTGGCATGTAATGTTCACGAATCGCAGCCGCGACTTCTGGATCCTCATTCTTCATGTTCGCATACCGCTCACCCATCAGACCTTGTAATTCTGTGAATTCATAGACCATTTGACTGACGAGATCGAATTTATAGATTTGTCCTGCACGTTCAACACGTGTTTTGTCCGCACCGACACGATCTGCAAGTGCGAGCGCCATCTGACGGACGCGACGGACTTTTTCGCCTGTCGTTCCTAATTTTTCATGGAAGACGATTTTATCAAGGCGTTTCGCCTGTTCATCGATATCTGCTTTTTTATCTTCTTCATAGAAGAACTGCGCATCGGCTAAACGGGCACGGATGACTTTTTCGTTTCCGCGTGCGACGTTTTCAAGATGTGTTGCGTTTCCGTTTCGTACCGTGACGAAATAGTGGAGCAACGCACCGTCACGTTTGACCGGGAAGTAACGTTGGTGTTCTTTCATCGTCGTGATCAAGACTTCTTCTGGTAACTCAAGATACGCTTCATCGAATGCACCGAACAAGGCTGTCGGATACTCGACGAGGTTCGTGACTTCTTCAAGTAAAGACGCATCAATCGGCACTTCGAATTGTTCGCGTGCCGCAAGCGCTGCGATTTGTTCTTCGATCAATTGACGACGTGCTTCATAACTGACGATGACGTTTTCTCCTGCGAGCGCTTCAACATAAGCGTTCGGACGCAGGATCGTGATGTCCTGCCCGAGGAAACGATGTCCACGTGATGTCCGACCTGTTTCGACGGATGCGACTTCAAACGGGATGACTTGATCGTCAAGCAGGGCAATCAACCAACGAATCGGACGCATGTAACGTAACGATTGTGTGCTCCAACGCATGTTTTTCGGGAATGTCATCGCTTCGACGACTTGTTTTAGTCCAGGAAGTAGATCGGCTGTCGCTTGTCCGACTTCCTTACGTGTCGCATAGAGATACTCGACTCCTTTTTCTTCTCCAAGGAAGAGATCGTCCGTCGTTAACCCTTTACCACGCGCGAACCCTTCGGCTGCTTTCGTCCAGTTCCCTGCTTCGTCCATCGCGATACGTTTTGCTGGTCCTTTTAATGTCTCTTCGAGGTCACTTTGACGTGCTGCGAGACCTTTGACATACACTGCAAGACGACGTGGTGTCGAGAAGGATTCGACGCTTGTGAACTCAATCCGAGCTTCTTCAAGGAAACGCGTCACGCGTTCCTTGAGTTGTGTTTCGGATTGAAGGACGAATCGAGCCGGCATCTCTTCTAAACCGATTTCAAGTAATAATTCATGCATGTGACTCACCTGCTTTCGACTTGATCAATGGGAAGCCAAGACGTTCCCGTTCTTCGATGAAACTTTGCGCACAACGGCGCGACATGTTCCGGACACGATGGATGAATCCTGTACGTTCCGTAACAGAAATCGCACCCTTCGCGTCGAGAAGGTTAAAGGTATGCGAACATTTCAAGATGTAATCATACGCTGGGAAAACGAGATTCTCGTCCAAGGCACGATTCGCTTCTTTTTCATATTGATCGAACAACGTGAAGAGTAAGGCGACATCTGATGTTTCAAACGTATACTTCGAATGTTCGAACTCCGGTTGATAGAAGATATCACCGTATTTAAAGCCATCCGTCCAAACGAGATCAAAGACACTCTCGACGTCTTGAATGTACGACGCGAGACGTTCGATTCCATAAGTGATCTCTACTGCGATCGGATTACACTCGATTCCACCGACTTGTTGGAAATACGTGAATTGCGTGATTTCCATCCCGTTCAGCCATACTTCCCAGCCGAGACCTGCAGCACCGAATGTCGGGTTCTCCCAGTTATCCTCTACGAAACGGATATCATGTTCGAGTGGGTTGATACCGAGCAACTCGAGACTTTGTAAGTACAATTCCTGAATGTTGTCAGGTGATGGTTTCATGATGACTTGGAATTGATGATGTTGATACAGACGGTTCGGATTTTCCCCGTAACGACCGTCAGCCGGACGGCGTGATGGTTCTGTATAACAAACGTTCCATGGTTCTGGTCCGAGACTCCGTAAGAATGTCATCGGATTCATCGTACCGGCTCCTTTTTCTACGTCGTATGCTTGCATCGTCAAGCAGCCTTGTTCTGCCCAAAATTTTTGTAATGTCAAGATCATGTCTTGTACTGTCATCTTCACGACTTTCACCTCCGAAATGATTAAGGAACGCAAAAAACGCCCCTATGTACAACAATCGTTGCACATAGGGACGAGACGAGCCCGCGGTTCCACCCTACTTGCATGCATCGCATGCCACTCTTTTTGACAAAGAACACTCCGAAACGCCATTCGCGCCCCTCTCACTCCCAGCTCGCACCACCCTGGAATCGCTTGATTGAGAAAAAGACGGTACTCCTTTTCGTCATCGTGTTCATTTAGTTGCTTCTACCGCATTTATTCTACCGAACCCGCTTGTTGCTGTCAATCGTTGCCGAAATCAATCAACTGGTCGAGGACACGTTTTGAACGCAGGCGTAACCCGCTGTAGCGTTCCATATAAGCATCCATGATTTGACGCAATAGACGCTTCGTTTCCGGCTTCACTGTCACGGTCCCGATCCGCGAAAAATCGTAGACAGAAAACACGTAGAGCATCTTCGCGACTGCTTCTGACATGAAGACAGCATGTTCATCCTCATGGCGATGCCGGCGACAGAGTAGACCGCCGTGGTGTAACGAAAAAGCAAACGGTGCTTCAGCACTCCCGCAAATCGTACAGCCGTTCAAGTGTGGCGCAATCCCTAGATGACGCAACAGGCGCAACTCGATGATGAAGGAGACGACGTCGGGATCGAGTCCTTCATCCATCGCCTCCAGTCCTTCGACGAACAAATCATAGAGTGCCGGTTGCGGCACACGTTCATCAAGCGCTTTATCTGCAAGCTCCAGTAGATACATCGCATACGCCATCAAGACGACATCTTGCCGGATATGCGCATGACTCGTGATGACGTCTGCTGATTTCAACTGACCGAGACCACGTGACCTTGGATAGATATAGACGGCTCGAACGAAAGGCTGGCTTGCCGCGTTAAAACGACTACCCGGCTTCTTCGCTCCTCGCGCCATGACGGCGAGCTTGCCGTATTCACGTGTCAGTAGCGTGACGATTTTATTCGATTCACCGTATACGACCGTTCGTAGTACAAGCCCTTCCGCCTTATCGATCATCGCTTAGTACTCGTCATCGCGGAAGCCAAGTTCACGCAATTGACCGGCCTTGTTGCGCCAATCTTTTTGGACTTTAACCCACAAGTTCAGGTAAACTTTCGTTCCGAGTAACATCTCGATGTCCGTTCGTGCTTCAGAGCCGATTTCTTTTAGAAGTGCTCCGCGTTTACCGATGATGATTCCTTTTTGGGAATCGCGCTCGATCAAGATCGTCGCATGGACATCGACCATGTTGCCATTCTCACGCGTCTTGATTTGATCAATCGCGACTGCGATCGAGTGTGGTACTTCATCGCGTGTCTTTTGCAGGACTTTCTCACGGATCATCTCTGAGATGATGAAACGCTCCGGGTGGTCAGTGACTTGATCCGCCGGGTAATACATCGGTCCTTCCGGTAAGATCTTCGCGATTTCTTCAAGTAACGGTCCGACGTTGTTACCTTGTAACGCAGAGATTGGAACGACTGCCGCAAACTCAAGCTCATTTTTATATGACTCGATGATTGGCGGAATATCATTCGGATGAATCAAGTCGACCTTATTCATGACGAGAATGATGGGTGTATCGAGTTCCTTCAATTTTTCAATGATGAAATCGTCACCTTTTCCTTTTGGTTCCGTCACGTTGACCATGAACAAAATCGCATCAACTTCACGCAATGCGTTCGTCGCGACCTTCATCATGAAGTCGCCGAGTTTATGTTTTGGTTTGTGAATCCCTGGTGTATCGATGAAAATCGTCTGAACGTCTTCTGTCGTATAGACACCTTGGATCTTGTTTCGCGTCGTTTGTGGCTTATCAGACATGATGGCAATCTTTTGTCCGATGACACGGTTGAGGAATGTCGATTTTCCGACGTTTGGGCGTCCGATGATCGAGACAAAGCCCGATTTGAATCCTTCTTTAAACATGTAAATCCCCTTTCGTGAATGCTCCTGGTAAGAGGGCACCCACTGTTGTTTCTGTGACATCCCCTTTAAGGTTCGTCAAATAGATTGGCATATCCGCATCACACATCTCTGATAACACTTGGCGGCATTGTCCGCATGGTGCGACCGGTCCTTCCGTGTCCGCAACGACAGCCATCGCTGCATACTCACGCGCATCCTGTGCCCACGCAGAAAAGATTGCTGTCCGTTCTGCACAGTTACAAAGACCATATGCAGCGTTTTCAATATTGCAGCCATGGAAGACTTGTCCGTCTTTTGTTAGTAAAGCAGCACCGACTTGGAATTTCGAATATGGAACATACGCTTTTTCGCGTGCACGTTTAGCTTGTTCGAGTAATTGTTCTGTTTTCATGTGAATATCCCCTTCTTAGGAACGGTATTGGCCAAAAAGGCCGGATTCTTATTGTACCAAATATGGGATGAAGATGCATAGTGCAATTGCAATAGATGTAAGCGCCAACACAAGAACAGCTCCACTTGCAATATCCTTGACTGCTTTTGCCAGCGGATGCCATTCCTGCGTTACGAGATCAACGACGCGCTCAAACGCTGTATTGAACATCTCAGCACTGATGACGATCCCGACCGTCAAGAAGAGGATCGCTCGCTCGACAGATGTCAAGGGTAATAGAAAGGCGACAAGTAACACGATGGCACCAACTGTCACATGAACTTTCATATGCCGTTCCTCTCGAATCGATTGGCGCAATCCGTTCATGGCATGCCGAAAGGGTTGCCACCAGCTTTTCACAATGTGCCCCGATATAACTCGAAGTGATGCAGGATTTCCTCCTGTCGCTTCGTCATGACTTCCTCATCTGCTTTTTCAATGTGATCGTATCCGAGTAAATGGAGAAAACCATGGACAGCGAGGAAACCGAGCTCTCGCTCAAAATGATTGCCATACTCTGCCGCTTGTTCACGGCATCGTTCCACGGAAATGATCAAATCGCCAAGGACGATTGGTTCATCTTCGAGCAATCCAAAATCGATTTCATCTTCTCCTAGTTCTTCCATCGCAAAGGAAATGACGTCTGTCGCCTGATCCTTTCCACGCCATTCACGATTAATTTCTTGAATCTCATCGTTTGAGACGAAAGTCACGGACAACTCACTATTTGAATCGACTTCTTCTTGTTCTGCCGTGTAAATCAAAATCGATTCGACAAGCTGTCGTTGTTCTTCCGTTAGACGATTATTTTCGTCTGTCATATAAATATTCATGTCGTTGCCTCTTTCTTTAATTCTGGATACTCGATTCGTTCATGGAACAAACCGGATAAAGTATGACACGCACTTTCACCGACGCGATAAATCTCACGTGTCGTAATGTCACATGCCGCAAATTGGTCATCCATCATCTTTTCACGAATGATTTTCGCGACTAAGTCCCGAATTCCTTCTTCTGAAGGAGCTTTCATCGAACGAACAGCCGCTTCAATCGAGTCAACGATCATGATGACCGCCGCTTCACGAGTTTGTGGTTTCGGACCTGTGTAACGGAACGTCTCTTCGTCGACCTCACCTTGTTCTGCTGCTTTGACATAAAAATAGCGAAGCAGAGAGGTTCCATGATGCTGACGGCAAATATCGATGATCGCTGCAGGAAGTTTTGCGTCTTCGAGTAATTCAACGCCATCCTCGGTATGTGCCAAGATGACACGTGCCGACTCTTCCGGTGTCAATCGATCATGGGGATTACGTCCATGCTGGTTTTCAATGAAATAAAGTGGCCGTCGTGTTTTCCCTAAATCATGATAATAGGCTCCGACTCGTGCAAGCAACCCATCTGCTCCGATTGCTTCACAGGCTGTTTCTGCTAGGTTCGCGACCATCATACTATGATGGTACGTTCCAGGTGCTTCAACTAATAGTTTTTTGAGTAACGGATGTGTTGGGTTCAACAGTTCGAGTAGGCGGGTCGGTGCTAAAATACCGAACGTCATTTCAAGAAACGGCAATAGTCCAATTGCTAGGACGGCACTCAATATACCACTCGCAATCGCAAAACCGATTAAAATCAGCGTTTCTCGCAGTTCGAACGTACCACTTCGTAACAGGACGAATGCTAAGAAAATCGCGATGTTTGCTCCGGCAATCGAAATACTGCTCATGAAAATACGACGACGCGACAAACTAGATTGTAGGAAAAATGTTGCGACTAACCCACCAACCAACAAATAGATTGCGATATTGAAGCTGAAGTTTTGATTCGTACTATAGAAGAACGTTCCCGCAAGCGCCGTGAACAGAGAGCTTGATAAGGCAATCCGTTCGTTCAATAAATTGCGCAGGACGAGCGCAGCAAAAGCCGTCGGCGTGAGTAAGTAAAATGCTGGATTGATGTCGTCTGCTAAGAACGCCATACCATACATGACGAGTAATTGTAGACTGACGACGAGATAGACAAGCCCAAATAAACGAATCCGCCCCATTTGAGCGTATCGCAGTTTCGAACGGTGAATGAAGCCAAATAAAAAGGCAGTCATCAACGCACTGATTAGCATCGCACCGAGTAACGGTTTCAACGACTGTCGATCAGAAATCAATCCGACGAGTTGTAGCTGACGATAGGCATCTTGTGAAATCACTTCGCCTCGTTTGACGATCACTTCACCTTCTGAAATGATAACCGGTTCGACTTTATCACTCGTCTGTTTACGGAGCTGTTCCGTTTTTTCCGGATCATAGACGTAGTTCGTCACGATCAGTTGATCAGTCAACGCTTTAGCGACTGCTTTTAGTGAAAAGGAGAGTGGCGAACGTTCGATATCCGTCCGCGCATTCTCACGCGCTTCCGCTACTTCACCACCATCGGACGAGATGCGTTGACGCATCGCTTCTTCAATCGCTGTAATGACGACGTCACGTGTCGTATTCCGCAGTGCTGTCGTCGACGTCACAAGCAAGCGTAACTCATCATCCTTCAACAGTGTCGCTGCCTCCGTTCCACGCAGACGCTGTTTGATTTTACCGATCTCATTTGTTTTTTTAATACCGGACAAACTCGCAAAAAGTTGTTCGACTTTATCAATTTGTTGTGCTGCATACTCTTGTTTGATCGTATACTGACTCTCGATTGCAGCAACCGAATTTTCCTTGATTTGATTTGTTGCGACCCGGTCCTCCATCGTCAAGGGTGACCGGATATCTTCTTCTGCAATTGAGAATGGTTCTGCGGACAAGGCTTCTGGTCGAACGCTGACATACATCATCGTCGATACGATGAGATAGAATACTACTGTCAAAAGACCAACCCAGACCCCAACCTTGCGCATATCATCTCCCCCTTTTCCCTCTTTTTCCGTAACGGCTTAGGTCAAATCCTGACTATAAGCATCAACGATTTTCCGGACAAGTGGGTGACGTACGACATCAGCTGAGCCAAAGTGCTCAAAATGAATCCCTTTGACATTACCGAGCAAATGTAACGCTTCTTGTAGACCAGATGTTTTTCCACGCGGAAGATCGACTTGTGTTAAATCGCCCGTAACAATCATCTTCGAATGGAATCCGAGACGCGTCAGGAACATCTTCATTTGTTCCCGTGTCGTATTTTGCGCTTCATCGAGAATGACAAAAGCATGTTCAAGCGTCCGTCCTCGCATGTAAGCAAGCGGTGCGATTTCGATGACACCACGTTCAAGCAGACGAGCCGTATGTTCGACACCAAGCACGTCATGTAGCGCATCGTACAGAGGACGTAGATAGGGATCGACTTTTTCTTTAAGATCCCCTGGAAGGAATCCTAGATTTTCTCCTGCTTCTACTGCCGGACGCGTCAGGACGAGTCGTTTGACGTGACCTTCTTTTAACGCTTTTGCCGCCATCACGACAGCAAGATACGTTTTTCCGGTTCCCGCTGGCCCAATACCAAATGTCAAATCACAGCGGTCGATTCCCCGAACGTAACGTGCTTGACCGAGTGTCTTTGCACGAAGTGGTTTTCCTTTATGATTCGTATGAATGACCGTATCGTAAAGTTCTAGCAGTTCATCCACACGATCTTGACGTGCGAGTTGAATGGCGCTCGTCGCGTCACGCTCTGTTAAAACAGCACCACGATTCACAAGTTGTTTCAAGACGCCTACGACCTGTCCTGCTAAGATCACAGACTGCTCCTGTTCGGATTGTGCCAACAGCTCATCTCCTCGATGCGTCAGCTGAACGTCAAGTTCTGCTTCCATCGTACGTAAGACTGCATCATTCGGACCGACGAATGCTTGAATCTGTTCTGAATTCGAAAATGCAAATGGGATTCTTTCGTTGAATATCACGTTGTGAATGGCCTCCTAGTCATGGATAACAAGTTGTCATCGCTTCATATCTAATCTCTTCCACTTTAGCACTTCCGCCGAAAAGATGGAAAGAAAAACCCGTTCCCACCTTTTAGGAAATAAAAAGAGTCAATCCTACGCGTTTCGTAGGATCGACTCACTATACAAATATTAGCGTTTGCGCTTGGAAACAGGCGCACCAAGAACTTCACTCCAAACGATGGCACGTCGCATTTCATCTTGTGAAATCGTCGTTGCTGATGCTGAACGACTCGACGATCCAATGGCACCGTCTGCTACGCTATCTTTGATTTCGCCAATCGTCGACGAGGACATCCCTTTTTTCGAATGTTGCTTTTGACGTTGGTCCAAACGTTGTTGCAATTCCGTTCGTTCATGAACGGGTCGCGCTTTTGTTTGCGTTACCCCCGGTTGTTTCTTCGCCGGTGCTTTTTTACGAACGACAGGTGGAGGTACCGTCTCTTGTCGCGCCGTATCGACCTGTTCGGTTATTTGTTTCACATAGTCGCCGAACTCCTTTGAAGGTGTCCGGTTCGTCTGCTTCGGCTTTTTATCCGCTGCTTTTGAGATGACGGAGATGACACCGAATGCGATCATCAATCCGACCCATATGATATCCATACCGTCTCACCCTTTATTGTGAGTCATTTGGTGATGATTGCCCACCGATTGCTTGACGCATTTTCGTATCTGCCGTCACGTTCAAGTAGTTTGCATAATCCATGACGCCAAAGTTACCGTCACGCATCGCTTCAGCGATAGCAAGCGGCACTTCCGCTTCAGCAGCGACAACCTTCGCACGCATCTCTTCAACACGTGATTTCATCTCTTGTTCACTTGCGATCGCCATTGCGCGACGTTCTTCCGCTTTTGCTTGCGCAATGTTCTTATCTGCTTCTGCTTGATCCGTCTGCAGAACCGCACCGATATTCTTACCGATATCAATGTCCGCGATATCAATTGAGAGAATCTCGAACGCCGTACCCGAATCGAGTCCTTTTGCAAGAACCGTCCGTGAGATCATCTCTGGATTCTCAAGTACTTCTTTTTGGTCATTACACGAACCAATTGTTGAGATGACACCCTCACCAACACGTGCGATGACCGTTTCTTCCCCAGCACCACCGACGAGACGATCGATGTTCGCACGTACCGTGATCCGGGCTTTCGCTTTTACTTCAATCCCGTTCATCGCCACACCGGCGATGAATGGTGTTTCGATGACTTTCGGGTTAACCGACATTTGAACAGCTTCCAAAACGTTACGACCAGCAAGATCAATCGCCGCTGCACGTTCGAAACTCAACTCGATATTCGCACGGTGTGCTGCAATCAAGGCATTGACGACGCGGTCAACGTTACCACCGGCAAGGAAGTGACTTTCGAGTTGGTTCGTATTCAGGTTCAATCCTGCTTTAACCGCTTTGATCAACGGATTGACGATCTTAGACGGTGTTACTCGACGAAGACGCATCCCGACTAATGTAAAGATCGATACGCGCACTCCCGCTGCGAGCGAGCTAATCCAAAGTGGAATCGGAACGAGCGTGAAGAAGATGGCGAGGAAAATTAAAATTCCTCCGGATATGAGTAATACAGTCAATAATTCAGGTGTCATGTGTGGGACTCCTCCTTCGTATGTTGGACTCTAACAATGACGCGTCCATGCGTCACTTCTTTTACGACGATCGTTTCCCCCGCTTGAATGAAGGTCCCTTCCGTAACGGCATCGATTCGATTTCCGTCGATTTCAATTGTTCCTGACGGACGGAGAGGTGTCAGACTAACTCCTTCTTGTCCTAACAATTGCACTTTGTCTTGATGAGAAAGATAGCCTTTTTCAGACGATGTGGAATCTGTCAAAATCAAACCTCTCCATAATAAGGATTGATTCGATTTAATTCTGCGATATGCCCAGTATCCGGCCGCAAGTGATAGAAATACAGCAAGTCCAATCGCTATGCCTACTTGACCAACTGTAGCACCTGCCATGATCAGACTAGCAAGGACAGCGCCGATTCCGAGGACTCCAAAAATTCCGAACCCTGTGACGAATATTTCGACCAGTAACATGAGGACCCCGATCATGAAGACCGCCAAAATCATCCCTAAGCTAAACGTCATGCGTACGTTCACCCCTTTTCATTCGTGTCAGAAGCTGCTTCTTTTGCACTTTGATTCGTTACTATAATTATATACGCTTTCAAAACAAAAAGGTTTCATGACTATTCTGAATTCATCAAGAAACTTTTAATTGTGACAGGAACGACAAAAAAGGTGCCCCGAAGGACACCTTTTCCATGTATTAAGCGAGCCGTTGTTTGACGAGTCGATTAATTAATGCACCGTCTGCCTTGCCTTTAAGCTGTGGCATGACGATACCCATTACTTTCCCCATATCTGAAGGAGCAGAGGCACCCGTCTGCGCAATAGCTGCGTCGACGATTTCCTGTACTTCTTCCTCGGAAAGCTGTTTTGGCATATAAGCTTCGAGCACGACAATCTCTGCTTGAATTTTCTCGACGAGATCGTGACGACCAGCGCTTTCGAATTCTCGGAGGGAGTCGTTGCGCTGCTTCATTTCACGTGAAAGAATCGTTAATTCTTCCTCGTCCGTCAATTCTTGCTTACCGAGTTTGATCGTTTCATTTTGCAGCGATGATTTCACCATCCGAATCGTCGTAAGACGATCTTTTTCACGTAGACGCATGGCTTCTTTCATATCCGCTGTCAAACGCTCCTGAAGACTCATGAGGATACACCCTCTCTAACGTTAGAACTTCTTACGCTTACGCGCAGCCTCCGATTTAAGCTTACGTTTTACACTTGGCTTTTCGTAGTGTTTACGTTTACGAACTTCTGCAAGCGTACCATCTTTTGAAACACCACGTTTGAAGCGACGAAGTGCGTCTTCAAGTGATTCATTTTTACGTACACGAGTTTCCACTAGTTTTCCCTCCCTCCGATATTACCGACTAAAGGAAACGTGTCAGACACGTCATACAACATTATAGTAGGAATATACAATTTGGTCAACAGTTGATTCTAGCGACTTTTCTATACCCTACGCTGTTCCTTTTTGTTCTTTTCTATCCTCTCATGGTTGCATCAGTTTGACAACAAAATCTAGTCATTCCTGCATCAAAATCAAGAAACTTTTTTGTAAGCGTTATCATGTATTTTTTAAAATGTTTTGTCAAAATGGGTGATGATGTGTCAAAATATAGACAATTATCAAATAAAGGAGTGTGACATCACTTATGAAAGAAGCAAAGCGCATCATCTGGGGATTGATTCTCGGGGTGATCCTCGGAATCATTCTTGCAACCTTACCGGATAAGTCGATTTATGAGGGATTGAATAAATATGCTTTACAACCCATCGGGACAATCTTCCTGAACCTGATTAAGATGCTCGTCGTACCGATCGTCTTCTTCTCGATCGCTCTCGGCGTCATGGGTCTTGGTAATCCAAAAGAGCTTGGTCGTGTCGGCGGAAAGGCAATCGGCTACTTCATGACGACGACGGCTGTCGCGATTGTCATCGCTCTCGGTTTGTCATTACTGATCAAGCCGGGTACGTTCGGTAACTTCGAGACGCAAGGTCTTGAATATGATAACGGAAATCTACCAGATACGAGCATAATCAACACAATCGTCGGTATGTTCCCGACGAACCCGATCACGTCGATGGCAGAAGGCAACATGTTACAAATCATCGTCTTCAGTGTCTTTATCGGTTTTGGAATCACGTTCCTCGGTAAAAAAGTCTCGACGTTACGGACATTCGTCGAACAAGGAAACGAATTGATGACGTACCTCATCACGCTCGTTATGAAGATGGCTCCGCTTGGAGCATTTGCCCTGATCGCATCAGCCGTCGGTTCACAAGGATTTGATTCCCTGAAGGCAATGGGACTTTATATGGGTGTTGTCATCTTGTCACTATTCGTCCATTCCGTATTGACGTATGGTTCGACCGTTTCACTTCTAGGGAAGATGAACCCGTTCTTCTTCTTTAAGAAGTTCGCACCTGTCATGTTGTTTGCTTTCTCGACGTCTTCATCGAACGCAACACTTCCTGTTGCGATGCAAACGGCTCAAAAAGAGTTGAAGGTTCCGCGTTCCGTCTCAAGTTTCGTCCAGCCTCTCGGTGCGACGATCAATATGGATGGAACAGCAATCATGCAAGGTGTCGCGACTGTCTTCATCGCGCAAGTCTACGCTGTTGATTTAACGCCAGGTCAACTTGCGACTGTCGTCCTGACAGCTGTTCTTGCCTCAGTCGGTACAGCCGGTGTACCGGGTGTCGGTCTCGTCATGTTGACGATGGTTCTTCAATCGGTCAATCTACCGGTCGAAGGGATCGCTTTAATCATCGGTGTCGATCGTCTTCTTGATATGATGCGGACAGCCGTCAACATCACTGGTGACGCAGCATGTGCCGTCATCGTCTCGAAATCGGAAGAAGATAATCTGAAAGAAGAAGAGAACGAAGAAACGGATGAGCGTTACGCTTGATTGCACGTTTCTCGACTGACGAAAAGGACGTTCCGCCAACTGCGGAACGTCCTTTTTTATCTGTTCACTTATTTCGATAAGACGAATGAGCTAAGTCCTTCGACACGAACCGTACCTGATACTTTACGGATTGCTTTGGTTCCTGCTTGTTTACCGTCTACAAGCAACTTCCATTTCCCTGTCGGTAACTTCATATCGACTGCTGTCCGATTCGCATTATGAATGACGTAGAGATCATCCTTTTGTTGTGGCGCAGCATCATCTAATCGATAAGCGATGACTTGTGCCGGTGCTGTTTCAAACGTCAGGTAACGACGAATGTCTTTTGCTGTTGCTAAATGAAGTACTGGATTCTTTTTACGTAACTCGATCAATCCTGTCATATAATCAACGTCTTGTTGACGGTCCATCTTCCGTTTCCAGTCGAGCTGGTTGACAGAATCCGGTGATTTATACGAGTTATGGTCTCCGCCCTTCGTCCGCATGAAGTCCTGCCCTGCATGGATGAACGTCGTTCCTTGTGACGTCAACAAGATACTTGAAGCCAAACGATGCATCTTTGTCTTCGTTGCGTCATTGTCTTGTGGATTCGTCAGGTTTAACTTATCCCAAAGCGTATGGTTATCATGTGCTTCAACGTAAGTGATGGCTTGATCTGGTTCTTGCGTAAATCCTTGAATCTCTTTGTCATAAGCAATCTCTCCGACGATTCCGCGTTTGATGCGCGTTTCAAGACCGGTTGTTCCGTTAATGAAACCAGCATCTGAATCGATGAAGACGCTACCTTTGAGCGCATCGCGTAGATTGTCATTGAAATGTCCGATTCCTGGCATTTGTTTTGTATTCGTTTGGTTGGCCTTCTCTGCATCCGGAAGCGGTGTTCCAAGGCTCCACCCTTCTCCGAATACGAGAATCGACGGATCAATTCGTTTTGTCGCCTGTTTAACAGCATTCATCGTCTTGACGTCGTGAATGCCCATTAAGTCAAAGCGGAATCCGTCCCAGTGGTATTCTTTCGCCCAATATGAGACAGAGTCAACGATCAATTTGTGCATCATTTGACGCTCAGATGCTGTATCGTTTCCGACACCCGTTCCGTTCGCTAAATCGCCGCCTTCTGTATAACGGTAGTAATAACCAGGGACGATTTTATCAAGGTTTGATGCCTTTGCGTCAAACATGTGGTTGTAAACGACGTCCATGACAGCACGAAGTCCATTGTCATGTAGTCCTTGAATCATCTGCTTCATTTCTATGATTCGGACTTTTGGATCATAGGGGTTTGTCGCATACGATCCTTCTGGTGCGTTATAGTTCTTCGGATCATAACCCCAGTTATACGATTTAAGCGGGTTCGTCTCATCGACGGACGCTGTGTTGAAATCATAGACTGGAATGAACTGAACGTGCGTGATGCCAAGTTCCTTCAGATGATCAAGCCCCGTCTTCGTCTTCGTTTTCTTACCATCCTTCGTCAAACGTGTACCTGGCTCGATGACGCCAAGGTACTTCCCTTTTTGTTTGATGCCTGAATCGTAACCTGAATTCGTCACATCAAACATCGATAAATCACGGACGTGTGATTCATAGATGATCGCGTCTGTCGCATGGCGAAGTGGCATTTTCCCATTCGTCCAGCGTTTTGGATCCGTCTCGCGTAAGTCGACGACGACACCTTGGTCGCCATTGACGGCGACTGCTGTCGCATACGGATCAACAGCACGCGTTGATTCTTTGGCGTGTTTGACTTCGTATGTGTATCCGACACCGTCAAGATCGCCCTTGACTGTTACTTGATACACACCACGATCCGTTCGTTCCATCTTGATTTCGCGCGTGATATCTTTTGTCGTAGCAGCTTCTTGTTTTGGTAAGCGATACAATTCGAGCTCGACGGCTTGTGCTGTCGGTGCCCAGACTTTAAACGTCGTCTTCGATTTTTGATAGTCGACACCGAGTTTTCCATCGTAGGCATACTTTTGGTCGAATGCTTTCGAACGGAGCACTTTACCTGCTTCAAGAATTGCTTCTCCAAAAACAGGATGAGATGCTCGGACGACTTTTGCTAAATCGATATCTGAAGTGACTTCGACTTTTACCGTTTTGGCATCGATTGCTGACACGACTGGATTCGTCACGCCTTCAAACGTAAATGCCTTTAAGTCTTCTTCCGTCAGCGGTGCATTCGTTTTTAATGTCATCGTCCGGAAGTCATCTGCTAAAAAGCTTGTGATTTTCGGTGTGCGATCAATTTCCGGTTTGTTGTAGTATACCGTCTGATCCCCTTCAATCAACCAGATGTCTTTCGCCCCTGCATAAAAGAAACGATCAGCTCCGTCTTTTTCCGACCAACCCTCAAGATGAGGAATGACGCCTGCAAGACGTGCTTTCGTTGGGTTATCGAGCGTTACCTTGGCAATGGCACCGAACTCATCCTGCTGATCGAACTCGAAACGCTTGCCATCTTGCTCTTCCGGCCAAGACCAGACACCGTACTTGTCGTAATCATTGTCATACCGGTAATAGTGGATGTTCGTATCAATTTTTTCGACATCTGCTCCATTGCTTGGATTGACTGTCGAGATGTTCTTGCTTCCTGACTCGATCCAGATTTCAGCAACACCATTTTTAATCATATCTTTCGTGATGAAGCGATCATTCTCAGATCCCCCATCTTTGTTCCAGTTGTCATCTCGAACGATGAAGCCGATTTTTTCCGGCTGATCCACTGGGAATTCATAAGCTGCGATTTTTCCGTAAGCATCCTCGCCGTTAAAAGCGTGGGCTTTATTCGGAAAATAATCCGGTCCATTCGCCCATAACCACAGATTCCAATCCTTTGTGGCATTCGGGTCTTCCTTGTAGTGAATGATGACCAATGTCGACTTCCCTTTTTCCAGTGCTTGACCGGATAAAGAGAGTCCACTAAATATCAGTGCAAACGTTAGCGCAACGATACAAACGGATCTCATGCGTTTCATACGGTAGCCATCTCCTTTTGGTATGTAATCGTTTTCATTTTGCATCCGTTTACAAGTCCTGTCAAAGCCTATTTCATCGGTTTGATCGAAAATAAGACTTTTGAACCAAGCACTTTTTTTCAAAAAGAACGATGGTTACTTCAGAGACAGGCAAGAAAAAGCGCCTCCACAATCATGTGCTAGAGACGCTCAACCTTGTTTATTTGATGGTAATACTAATTATGACTTACGATCGCGCGAGAAGTTTAGCGATCGTCTGCTTCGTCTGTTCCATTGATTCGTCCGATGCAAAGAAATACCAGACACCATCACTTGCGATATATCCTTCTCCCTCGATTTCCAGCGGCTTCAATTGTTCGAACCCACGCTGATTCTCCTGCGCTAGCTGCGCTGCGACATCCAGTCCGATATTCGTCGTAAAGTTGTTTTTCATGACATCCGTGATCTTTTCGAGTTGCGTCAACAACTGTGGTCCAGCAAGCTTCATTCCGACTGCTTCCAGCACTTGACGCTGACGAATTTGTCGACCCATATCGCCGAGTGGATCTTGCTTTCGCATCCGAGCGTAACCACTCGCTTCAAGACCCGTCAGATGAATTTTCCCTTTCTCATACTCCTTTTGAAGACGACGGTCGTTCCAACTGAAGGCAGATGGATTGTCGACCGTGACACCCCCAACAGCATCGACCAACTCAATCAATCCATCCATGTTGATCTTCGCATAATAAGGAATATCGGTCTCAAACGTCTGCTCCACCGTTTCGACTGTCTCTTTCACACCCCCATAGGCATAGGTATGATTAATTTTAGTCTTTTCGCCAGACGGAACGGTTACCTGCATATCTCTTGGAATGGACAGGGAAGTCGCTTGTCTTGTTTTTGGATTGAATGAAAGAAGCATGATGGCATCGGCACGTCCCTTATCATTTTTCCGTTCATCCACGCCAAGTAACAAGACATTGACCGGCTTCATCGATTCGAGTGGCTTCGGCCGCTCTCCATCTAACGGTGTTAAAAACGCGTCTGCCGTTTGCTTCACTTTTAAAAAAGCTAAACCAGCTGATGTACTAGCAATCAGAACGAACCCTAGTAGGAGCGCACTCAATACGCGCCAAACAAGGCGTGGTTTTCTTTTCGCCATTCGGGATCTCATGTCATGAACTCCTTCATAGTGTGTTTTCATACGTCTTCATCAATCCAGCAATGTTCGAGTTATGCAGGAACAACACGGAGTCGACTTGTTTTTGTTTAGCGAACTGCGAGACGTCGAATGATTTTGGCACATAACGAACGTCGACGACTTCCAGATTGGCACTTTTAGCAAGGAACGGTAAGACAGGATTCGCGAATGAATCCTTTAAGACGAGAATCGTTGGTCGATCATTCTTCGTTTGCTCTTTCATCGACATGATGCCGTGATTCCCGCGCAAGAATACTTCATACCGATCGACGTAATCTCCCTCCTGCTGAACGAAGGATTCATCAATGATTGGACGATCGCATGCCCCGTCGTAACAGACATCGATCCCTTTAAAGAATGCTGGTCCATAATAAGCTAACTGATCACCGGACGTCGCGTACGCAAGCGTCGTCTTTCGCGCTAATGAACCATAATAGGCATGCTCATCCTCTTTACGATCTGCTTTTGATGGTGTGACCGGTTGCAATCCCATCCCCTTCGTAATCGTCTGGTATGCTGACGCTGCTCCGTCGATATTCCAGTGATGGTCCGTCTTGAAGTAGTCCGTTAGTTTTAATTGATCAAGTGACAAATTCGTCATCCCCGCAGCCTTGAAGTCACGAATCATTCCTGCGTAACGTGTCCGTGCATTCGAAGCAACATACGATGGGATCAACTGATCGCGTTCAGCAATGACCGTCTTCGATGGAGCTAGCGCCATATAGACGGGTCGATCGACTTCTTGCACGAATTGCTGAAACGCGTTTGGAATCTGGACTTGAGTCGAGGCACTCGGTTCGATCATATAGCCATTTTTAGCTGTATAGATTCCATTACGAAAAGGCTGTCTGAAGACATCCTTCGATAGTAGTGCCTGCATCTCAACGAACGTCCCTCGCAAAAGTAGTTGGTCCGTGAAATACGTCTCCATCTTCAGCATGTCTTTTCCAGTCGCGATTCCTTCGATCGTCGGATTGACCGATTGTGCGAGTGTACGATTTTCTAGCTGAGAACGCACACGGTCTTCTCGGACGATCGTACCAATACCAATCGTTAACAAGATGAGTAAAAAACTGATCGTCGTCACCCACATCATGATCCGTTCAAAAGAAGTCGTCCGTTTTTGTCCCTGCTTATTTTCTGTTTCAAGTGGCTGTGCCATCAGTAGACCTCCTTTTTAGAAGCGGAAATAGATGAATGGATTAAACGTACTTGCAACAAGTGCTGATGTCGCCAAAAATAGTAGCAACATCGCATATCCATACTGCATCGTCGTACCAATTCTTCCGAGTGACACAACTAATCGCTCTCCGATGATTTTCGGAATCGGTGTCGCTGCGATGCACGCGACAAGCAGTAGAACACCATTTTGGACAAGCTGGTAGCTCGCGCGTTCATCCCAGATCACATCTGGTACGAACATCGCTTGAATGTACGTAACGGCTTCCGGGAACGTCTCTGAACGGAAGAATACCCAACCGACCAACACGAGTACGAGTGTCCAAACGGTTGAGAAGACTGGCGTTTTCTCCAACCATTTCCCGAGAAATGCTTTCTCGAGCATGATCCAGATTCCGTAATACGCTCCCCACGCGACGAACGTCCAACTCGCACCATGCCAAAGACCTGTCAGCATCCAGACAATTGCTAAGTTGCGATACTGTAACCACGGTGAGACACGATTTCCACCAAGCGGGATGTAGACATAATCCCGAAACCATGATCCAAGCGAAATATGCCATCGACGCCAAAATTCAGAAACGGACTTTGAAATGTAGGGATAGTTAAAATTCTCAAGAAAATGAAATCCGAACATCAAAGCTAGTCCAATCGCCATATCACTGTATCCCGAAAAATCGAAATAGATTTGTAAGGCGTAGGCGATGATGCCGATCCAAGCAAGCCCCATCGAAAGATCTTTCATATTGAAGATGGCATCCGCGACCTGACCACATCCATTGGCAAGAATCAGTTTTTTAGCTAAGCCGATCGTAAACCGACGAACCCCTCGGGCAAAATCGGAAACCGTCTCTTCTCGTGACTCGATTTGGCTCGCAATCGTGTTATAGCGAACGATCGGACCCGCGACGAGTTGGGGAAAGAACGCGATATAAAGGGCGAGGTCAAGCGGATTCTTTTGCACCGCTTCCTTCCCTTTGTAGATGTCGATGACATAACTCATCGCATGAAACGTATAGAACGAGATTCCGAGTGGCAAGACGACTTCTGGTACGAACCATCCTAATCCGAATGTCTCGTTGACTGAACGAACAAAAAATCCGCTGTACTTGAACCAGCCGAGTAACCCCAGATTGACTGCGATCATACTGAACATGATCCATTTGACGCCGATTCGGTGTCGATACAGATCGACGAACAAGGCGAAGAAGTAGTTGATCGTGACACTCAGTAGCATCAGCAACGCAAAACGTGGTTCTCCGAATGCATAAAAGAATAGACTCGTCACTAATAACCAGCCATTTCGGAAGCTGCGTGGGAGTAGGTAATAGACGATCAACACAGTCGGTAAGAACAGAAATAAGAATATCGTCGAACTAAATAGCATACGTCGCTTCCTCCCCTGCCGTGACATGTTGCACAATCTGAATGTCCCGGAGATGGACCCGGAAGCTCCCCTCTTGCAAGAACTTCCATGCCACCTTGAAATACTTCGCTCCCGGTACTCGTTTCATCTGTACATGAACGACTGTCTCATTCGTCAATGTGACGGTTTCCGTTTCGGATCCCATCCGTTTTTTCTGTCCATACTGCATCTTGAATAACTGAACGACACATGGTGCATCGACTTCGAAATGACAGGTCACCTCGATGAGATTTCCTGTAATCGTGGCGTCTGACCGGTATAACTTTGAAGGAGGATGTTGAAATCCTTGATCAAACAACTGAATGTACAATTTGTCGTCTGCCGTCGCTTCTTGAAAATCAAAATAGACACCATCTGTAGCATCCTCAAGCAAGATTTTTTCCTGCGTTCCGAATGGAAAGAATTGATAAATCGCTGGAGGAATACGTTGACTCATACAGGTACCTCACTCATGATGGCATCGACGATTCGCTCCGCCGCTTGTCCATCGCCATAAGGATTCGCCGCTTGTGCCATCGATTGGTAGAACACCTGATCCGTTAACAATTGATGACTCATCGTATAAATCATCTCTGGATTCGTCCCGACGAGCTTCAACGTTCCAGCTTCGACCCCTTCTGGACGCTCTGTCGTCTCCCGTAAGACAAGGACAGGCACGCCGAGCGAAGGTGCTTCCTCTTGAATCCCACCTGAGTCGGTCAGAATGAAGGATGCCCGAGCCGCAAGATTATGGAAGTCAAAGACATCAAGCGGTTCGATCAATTGAATCCGCGGATGATGCTCCAAGCGAGCTGCCGCTTCTAGTACGACCGGATTCGGATGAACCGGATAGACGATTTCGATTTCTGGATGATCATTTGCTAATCGTTCAATCGCCTCAAAAATCGTTGCCAGTTGTAAATGATTCTCACGGCGATGAACGGTCAGCAAGACAAGTTTTCGTCCCGACTTCTCTAGGCGCGATAGGACAGGATGCGTATATGTCGGTGATACAGTCGTCTTCAACGCATCGATGACCGTATTACCGGTTACGATGATCGGTGTCTGCTTGTTCTCAGCACGTAAGTTCATTGCAGCCTGTTCAGTCGGTGCAAAATGATAATCCGCCAACACACCTGTCAATTGACGATTCATCTCTTCTGGGAACGGCGCATACTTTTCATATGTCCGTAGTCCTGCTTCCACATGACCGACTGGAATCTGTTGATAGAACGCCGCTAAAGAAGCAGCGAACGTCGTCGTCGTATCCCCATGGACAAGGACGAGATCCGGCTGTTCCTTTTCGAGGACGCGACGCATCGCGTTTAAAATACGCGCCGTCATTTCCTCTAACGTCTGACGCGGACGCATCAAATCCAAGTCATGGTCCGGAGTGATTTCGAACAGTTCAAGGACCTGATCGAGCATCTCTCGGTGTTGTGCTGTAACGACGACGATTGGTTCGACGTCCTGACGATTTTCAAGTGCTTTGACGACCGGCGCCATTTTGATCGCCTCTGGTCGTGTTCCGAATACAAGCATGACACGTTTCATTTACTTCATCCCCTATCTCATTTCATGACGATTGTTCAATCGTCTCGCCCATCATCTGCTGATCCACGGAACCGATCCGTTCCGTTCGTTTCTTAGCTACGTAATGGGAGGCTTGCTTTTTTGATAACTGTTTGTACCAATATAGATATTTATTGTATTCAGCCAACGTTTCGTTCGTCGGACCAAATAGACGTACTTCCCCGTATTCCAACCAAAGGATTTTTGTACAGAAACTCTTTACCTGGCTGAGCGAATGACTGACGAAAAAAATCGTTTTCCCTTGATCGCGGAATTCACGCATCTTATCGAGGCACTTTTCGGTAAACGTTTGGTCTCCGACTGAGAGTGCTTCGTCGATGATCAAGATATCTGGATTAATATGAATCGAGATCGCAAAACCAATTCGAGCTCGCATGCCGCTCGAATATGTCTTGACCGGCTGATCGATGAACTCCCCAATATCAGCGAACTCTAAAATTTCTGGAGTAATCGTCTCGATTTGGCGTTTCGTCAAGCCCATCATCAGCCCTTTTAATTCAATGTTATCTCGCCCTGTCAGTTGACTATTCAATCCACTAGAGATGGCAATCAAGGCTGACTTCCCACCCAACGTGACCCGACCGTACGTCGGTGGTGTCACGTTAGCAAGCAGATGCGATAGTGTCGATTTCCCACTTCCGTTGATGCCAACGACACCGACGATTTCTCCCTCTTCCACAGAAAAGGAGACGTTCTTCAGAGCATAGAACGATTTTCCATTCACCTTACCGAACAACACTTCTTTTAGCTTGTCGATCGGTCGGGCATAGAGCATGTACCGTTTCGATACATTCTCAAACACGACATGACCCATCGTTCTCCCTCCTATACGTAATCGATGAAATAGCGTCGGAATCGAATGTGAATCGATGCTCCAACAAGTAAGATTGCGAGCGTCATACACCAGAAGTACACGCCGTACCACATATGATCGAGCAGATAACCCGTTCCGATGAGTGCGGACCGATATCCCTCAATCAAATAAACGAGCGGGTTTAGCATCAACAACATCTTGAATAACGAGTGATCTGGCGGAATCCACATGATTGGCGTTAAATACATCAGCATGCGGATCGCAGATGTCACCATGTTTTGTACATCTCGAATCATCGTCGCAAGTGCGGATAACAATAAGGAGACCGCATATAGGAATACGACGCCTGCCGGTACGATATAAAGGAGTTCAAGCGTATGCCATCCCGGGAAGTAACCGAAGGCACACCCTAAAATGATCGTCAAAGCAATCATCGCGAGATGACGGTAGAATTGTGCCAAAATGACATACGCTGGAATCGTACTTAGTGGAAAGTGCATCTTCGAGACGAGGGCAACCCGACCATAAATCGACCGGGAACCACTTGGAATCGTACTGCCGATGAAGAACCAAGCAATCAATCCGCTGACGAGCCAAAAGACGAATGGAATTCCATCGACTGGATGCCCACCACGAATCCCGAAGCCGAATACGACCCAGTAGACACCGATTTGGAGAAGTGGCGTCATGATCTCCCAAAACCAACCCAGGTATTGCATGCTATATTGACTCTTTGTTTCATAAAGCGAGAGTCGAAAGATCAGATACAGATGATCCTTCAACTCTCCCCCAATCGTTCGTAACGCGTTCATATCGCTTTCGCATCCACTTCCGTCACGCGGTGCGTATGCAAATTACCGAAGTTCAGGACTTTGACAGCGTCGAGCGCTTTGACGATCCCTTTCGTATCAAAGAGTAACGGTGTCCGCATGTAATTTGCGAGACGACGTGAATCGAATTGTTTGAATTCATCGTGGTCGACCAAGACGAGTGCTAGATCAGCGCCTTGAATCGCTTCCAGCTCATCGACGAGTTCGAAACGTGTCGAGATTGAACGTTCGACGTGCGGATCACAGACAGCGACGTCAAGTCCACGGTCAAGTAATTGTTCAATGACTTCAACAGCTGGACTCTCGCGCATATCGTCGACGTTTCCTTTATACGTGACACCAAAGACAGCGATTTTTGGACGGACACGGGAACCGACGAGGCGAGCCGCTTGTTCAGCAACGAATTGCGGCATCTGAACGTTCGTTTGTCGTGCCGTATGAATGATGCGTGCAAGCGATGGGGCTTTTGCGACGATGAAGTACGGATCGACTGCGAGACAGTGACCACCGACTCCCGGTCCCGGATGATGCAAGTTCACACGTGGATGCATGTTCGCCATCTCGATCACATCTAAGACGTTGATCTCTAGCTGATGACATACTTGCGTTAATTCATTTGCAAGAGCAATGTTGACATCGCGGAACGTATTCTCCATCAACTTCGACATTTCGGCTGTTTTGGCATCGGTCCGGACAATCTCACCTTGAACGAATGTTTCGTAGACGGCAGCTCCTGCCTCCGCACACGCTGGCGTCAACCCACCGACGATGCGGTTATTATGGATAAGTTCATGTAAGATTTGTCCTGGCAAGACACGCTCGGGACAATGGACGACATAAATGTCCTCACCGATCGTAAATCCAGCTGCTTCGATTAAGGGACGAACATGGTCATCCATCGTACGTGGTGCAATCGTCGATTCGACGATAACGACATTCCCTTTTTCAAGGAATGGCAGCATATTGTTAACCGCTGAAATGACATATTTCAAATCACACGATTTATACGTATCGTTTAAGTTAGGAGTTGGAACGGCGATTAAAAAGACATCTGCTCGTTCTGGCGTAAGTGTCGCTCGGAATTTTCCGTTCGCGACGACTCGTTTGATGACATCCTCGAGTCCTGGTTCTTCAATATGAATCGTTCCCGTGTTCAGAAGATTGACGATTTGTGGATCGATGTCGACACCTACGACTTCCGTGCCATGATCCGCGAACATCGCAGAAGAAGGTAATCCAATATATCCTAGTCCGATTGTGCAAAGTTTCATTTTGTCATTCCTCCATCGAGTTAGTCATACTAGCCAACGAACGGTCTGTGGCTTGGCTGTAACTAGACCATAACGACATTTCCTTTGCTTTCCAATGCTTCTAACCATCTCTTAAACCATTCTTCACAGACCTTACATTTCCAGTGTTTTCTATCGTTTTTGTAAATCTTATGAAGCTTTCGCGAATCCTTCGTGTCTATTCGAATGAAACAAAACGACTCGTCAGGAATCCGCCTTCATTGCACGTGGATTTCCCTTCGAGTCGTTGACTATTTTTCTTATTTTGCGCCAGATTCCATGAAAATCGAGTCATAGACAGCAAGAAGTCGACCTTTTTCTTGCTCCCAGTTGTATTGTCTCCTTGCTACGCTTGCTCGTTCCTGCATCGCCCGTCGCAAGTTCTCATCCTTCACTAGACGATTGACCGCCTCGGCGATACTCTGCGGTGATTCGACATCGACGATTAATCCAACTCCTTCTGTTTCGACGACACGACGGATTTCTGGTAAGTCGGCCGCGATGACAGGAATCAACGCCGCCATGTATTCGAATAGTTTATTCGAAGAAGCGGAATAATGATTGAAGCAAACGTTCTGGAGGACTTGAAAGCCGACCGTCGCCGCTGCCGTGTAACTGGGTAGTTCAGCAAGTGGAACCTTATCAATGAAGCGGATACGAGACTTTTCCGATGATTGCGTGGCCAGTTGCATCAGTTTCCCTTTTAACTTTCCATCTCCAACGAAAATAAGTGTTCCTCGATCGATGAACGGCATCGCTTCAATGAGTCGCTCCAGTCCACGTCCTTCCTGGATCCCGCCTTGATACAACAAAATCGGCTCGTCTGGTGCGAGTGCTAACTCTTCGCGTAACGGTCGCGGTTGCGGAATAATCGGTTCGTAAAACGGATAATTGTGCAAGACGGATGGTCGGATTCCATATAATTTTTGATGATAATCTGCACGCGTGTCATTTTCAACGATTGTCTGGTCGACGAATCGAAGCAACCAGCGTTCTAATTTCCCTTGCATGCTTCCGTATCCTGTCCGATCGGTCTGGACTTCATGCGAGTCATAGACGATTTGTGCACCACGCGCCGCCCCAATCGCTTGTGGTAACGTATTGACATCGTTCGCATGCATGACGTCATAATCATGCTTCCGGGCAGTACGTGTCATACGAAGAATGCCGAAACTGTTATATAGGGCGTAACGGATGAATCGACTTCGCATGAGTAAAAAGAGCACGAGCATCACGGGAATGAGCCATGGCGCAAGAAGCGCACCCATCAATCCGATAACAAGGGTCCGTTTTTTCCGTTTGCGAAAGAACGGGAGCCACCTCGCAAAAGGTGGCGTCCGGTCGATTCGAATGACGCGAAACCCTGACATCGGGTATTCGACTTCTGGAAGTGTGCCGTCATTGAGACAGTATAGGTCCACGCGGTGTCCTGCTTCGACGAGTGCTGTACATTCACGCAAGACACGAGCGTCATTCGTAAACGGATTCCAAACAAACATTCCAATTCGCTTCATTCTGCGACCACCTTTCGTGACTGCGTTTGTTCGATGGCTTCAAACAAGCGCTGTTCATTTTGTTCCCAATCGAAATGGCGTTGGACGTATGCCACACCCGCCCGTCCCATCGCTGCACGTTTCTCTGGATTTCGTGATAACTCGAGAATATGATCAACGATCTCCTCTTTTTTCCGCTGGACAGACACATAACCGGCTCCTGCTTCTTCGATGACATGCGCCGCATGACCGGATACCGCACCGACGATGGCACAGCCCATCGCCATGTAGTCGATGATTTTGCCTGGTGTCACTGTATCGAACGCTGTACTCTCGACGAGTGTCGCAAAGGCGATGTCACTCTTCGCGAGTTGTTTCAACGCATCCCAGCGTGGCATCGCGTCAAGAAACTCGATATTCGTCAATCCACGCTCCTTGACGAGTCGTTCGAACGTTTGCTTGTGATAGCCGTAACCGACGACTTGAAAGCAGATATCCTGCTCTTGTTGAAGTTCCTGTGCGACGTCAAGCAACAAGAACACATCTTGTGCGAGTCCGATATTCCCTGTATACACGACGCGCACTTGTTCCGATACTTTTCGGCGTTTGATCAACCACTCATTTTCCTCGATGGAGTTTGGGATGTAATGAATTTTTTCCGGTGCAATGCCCCGCCCTTCAATATACGATCGAAACCCCTCACTGTTGATGACCAATTGATCTGCCTGACGATACATCCACTTTTCAAGCCAGTAGAGCGGAGTCAATAAGAGACGCGATTTCGTGATTCCGACGCCAATCAACGATTCCGGCCATAAATCACGTACATCGAGAATCAAAGGAGCCTTTTTGACATGTTTCGCGACGACCCCGACGAGCCCCATGAAGATGGATGGCGTCGTCGCATAGATGTAGGCATAGGATTTCGGGTCTTGTCGCACCTCTTTTACCGCGAGCACGAATTGTTCCACGAACAAGCGAAGACGCCGCCATAAATTATTCGTCGCCCGGACGTCACGCGGTTGGATACGGGTTACATGTGCCGTATCGAGGCTCGGTTCATCCCAGAACATCGAGTCCGTATAAAGTTCTGCCGTCGGATAGAGCGGTTCTGACGTCAACACATGGACGTCACTTCCCGCTTGTTCCATCCGCTTGAAGATATTCTTCATTCGGTTTGCCGCACTCCCGATTTCCGGATAGAAATTTTGACAAATCATCAAGACGTTCATCGACGACTCCGGCGCTGCTTGAGTTGACGTCGGAACTTCCAGTAGCGGACGACGATTTTTCCGAGCTTTGATCGCGCGAGTGAGCGGTATTTTGATTTCCATGATGCATTCGCCTCCAGCAATTCCAGATTTGTCACCAATGATCCTTCGAATCGATCAAGCAGTACGGCATATTGTTCTTCGAGCATCTTGTACTGTTCACGCTGTTCCTGTAGTTGCTGTTCATGACGTAGCAATTCGACTTGAGCGTGTTCCAATTGGTCCGTTTGTTCCCCTAACCGCTGAACTTTTCGTTCTAGATTCTGTTGCTTGCGTTTTAAATCAATGATCGTTGCGAGATGCAATCGTTCCACCTCTTCAAAGGCGTCTTCAAGCCATTCGACTTCCGCCGGTAGAATCGATCGACCGGATTGAGGTTCCGGATAGACTTGAATCGTGATCCCAAGCCACTTGTCAATCCGCTCGATCGTCTCGATCTTACCGAAGGGTGTCAACTGTTCAAGCAGTCGGTTTAAATAATACGTCCGCTTGTGATCCGCATAATCGTTCACTCCAAATGGGACTGTGATGACGAGTCGTCCTTCTGGTGCGATGAACGAGACGGCACGGGCGATAAAGCGCTCTGGCTCCCCGATATGTTCCAGTACTTCCGTCATCAAGACTGTATCGAATTGAATGTCAGGTGTGTACGTCATGACATTTGCTTCATGTAATTCCACTTTTTCTTTTACGGATGCCGGTTCTTCAAGTAACGCTTGTTTGGCCTCGATGATCGCTTCTGGTAACACATCGATCCCGATGACATGTTTCCCTTCGCGTCCGAGCAAAATCGGGACGACTCCACCCGAACAACCAATATCTAAAATGTGCTCTCCTTTTGCTTGTCGAACGATCCAGTGAACACGCGCGCGGACTTTTTTACCGAATCCACCGCCTAACTGATCGTAGTAGGCAGCTCGGATTTGATCCTTGGGGCGTGCTGTTTTCATCGATGCCGTCATTTTTGCACCTCCTCGAGTAGTAAGTGTTGAAGTCGATCCGTCTCCTGTCGATCTGCAAGCTCCATGAATCGACGAATCAACGGGTTCGTCAACGTGATTGGTTCATAGAATCCGATGATCGTGCGTAGTAATGCGACACTCGGTGCAAAGTCCTTATCACTGCAGTAGCGTAACTTGACAAGATACCAATGCTCAAAGAAATGCTCGAATCGAGTTTCCTTGTATTCCTCTAGCACTCCATAACGAGCGAATTTCTCAGCTCGTGCCCGCTCTCGGACGACACTTCGTTCAAAGAACTTCACCGTCAATGCATTCACGGTTGACCCTGCAACGGCTGCGTAATAATAATGGATGACTCGATTGACGAGTAAGACACGGTTCGCGCGAAGCATCAATTCTTGGAAGAACAAGGAGTCCTGACCGACCGCACCGACGACTTGTTCCAATTGATGTTCAAGCAGGAAGGTACGACGGACGACGAGCGCTTGAATGCTTTGTACCGCAAACCGATGTTTCAATAGAAAAGCTTTCGGATCCTCACAAACCGTTCGTCCTTGTTTACGAATCGTCGGCAAGGCGATGATGCTCGTCTTCTCGGCAAGCTTTTTCATATGCCCTGCCACAAAATCAAGTGATGGATCTTTTTCTAGTTCTTGAAGCAAAAAGGCATATCGATCACTGAGTACCTCGTTATCCGGATCAAGGAACGTCACATAGTCAGCTCGTGCCATCTCGACTCCTTTGTTACGCGGACGTGAAGCACTACCGCTTCCGCCTGTCTCGAAGAAATAAGTTCTGACATTTCCATAGCGTCGCGCGAGACGCTCTACGGCTTGACGTGTCGCTATGTCCGTCGATCCATCATCTACGAGTAAAATCTCCGACTCCATGAATCGATCCATCCGCGTTAGACTGGCGAAACATTTATACGTGAGGTGTTTCCCATTGTTATAGATCGGAACGACGACCGACAGTTGCGGGGTCTGATTCGTCGGAACTACCGTCTGCTCGTTCCACTCAAATTGATCGAGCAACAGTGTTTTTCCGTTCAGTTCATCTGCCTGGAACATGTCATATCCGATAGCTGACCGCCAAACGATCGCACCGTTTCGGCTACCGCTCATCTCTTGTACATGATACGGATGCTCGCTTCCCTTTCGGACGATGCTGGCATCGCTATATTTAAAGCCATTCACGAGGTCCTCTAAATAATATTCGCCGTAAGATTCCTCTCCATCCATCCAAGCAACGAGATCCGCTTGATCATAGGTTTGCTCCGTCAACGTATCCGCTGAGACGATTTCGTCTGGTGTGAGACTTTGGCGATCAATCACGTCACGAATAGCTTCCCCATCCTGAGCGACGACGATGAGTAAGCGATGTTTCCGTGTTTCAGGTACTCGTCCAATGAACGCTAGGATCTGATCCATCCGTTCGAAGACCGTATGCTCCGTCATGACGGCACGAAGTCCTTCTGCCCGTAACCGTTCGATTTCATCCTGTGACGTACGTTCCACGATTGCCGTCGCCTCCTGTGCGTCATGCACAGTGAAGATATTCGGAAACTCGTTGTTGACGGCGATACTGTAATTCGACAAGATCAAATTCCCGAGTGCTTGCGATTCATAAACGCGACGAGCACACATCGTTTTACTGTATTTGATGCTATTCAGGTTCAAGACCCAGTCGTAACATTTACTGACTTGTTGTAAAGCATCGTAAGGAATCGCTGGTGCGACCCGTGATTGATAGCGCTCCGGAAACTGATAGGCTGGTAAGTCGAGATGATAATTCCGGTCCACGATATCGAGTTCGTGCGAGGATTGCATCACCCCATCAAACAACATCTCCGTATCTTTAACACGCTCCGGATATTTCGCCATCCAGCTACCGGCAAATAAAACGCCTTTCTTTCGGCTACGTGTCGCTCCGATCGGATTGTGAATCAATGGATTGACACCAAACGGCATCGCCATGATCCGATCATGACCACATAAGACGCGGTATTCAGGAATCATCGCCTCATCTGAAGTCAGGACATAATCGGCAGCTTGCGCCACGTCTTGAAACCGTTCATGATTGCTCGGATCTTCCGTCGATTGAAAGACGACTGGAATTCCTTTGGCTTTGACTTCCTGCATCATCGAAAGCAGTCGTTGGCGTTTCTTTGAATTCGGTGTGGCGACACCTTTCCAATCGTCTCCTCGTAACCCCTTCCATGAGGAAACGACTAAAAAGAGATCAATCTCACGCTCGAAGACTTCTTCGAATGTATGCGCATTGACGTAGTGGAGATGAACGGCATCTTCATAATAGGCATACATGAATTCCGAGCAGACGATTGCCATCTCGATTGGTCGCTTTTCATAGTAACGCGTCGTCGTCCGGACCGGAATCTCCGAGACATCCAATTGATTCAGCAGTGATGCTTGGCTATTTTGTCGATAACGTGTCGTCGTGTTATTAGAAGTTCGAACCGTCGGCAGTCGCAAGACGTCTAACTGACGGAGTTTTTCGAGTGCATCTTTACTTGCGGTCGTCGCGCTCGTAAGCCGTTTTTTCTCTTCGCGGACCCAGTTCAGTTGTTGCATGATTTGTCGTTTCCATTTTTGATCACTCACACGTAAACACCCTTCCTCTTTTCAACTCTTTCTTAGTCTACGGAAGCAGTTCAAAGGCTACTTGAAGGACTTGCAAGGTTTTTGTAAAGACTTAGTGAAGCTTTTTTGGATTTTCCTTACATTCCAGTTCAGTCAACCTGTATTTCCTAGGAAATCGACCAGTTTCGCTTTCTTGTCCGTGGAAGTCATTCACATGTTTTCAAAAACGAATCCTATGCACTCTCATTGTTTTGGATTTAAAAAACGGGGAAACATTACTACGTACTGATAAAAGGAGATGACTGGACATGTTAAACGAAAAAAATCATGATTTACCAGATGAAAAGGCAGACGTTGGTCTTCACCCGGATCCTGATCCAGCTGAGACATCAGATCCCGGAATCAAGCCTGCGGAAACACAGCATCCGGATCCTGATCCAGAAGAGCTCGAGCGCGATCGAAAAAATTCGTGAATCTCACGCCATAGAAAAAGAGGTTGCGGAAATGATTCCGCAACCTCTTTTGGCATGTTCACTTAACTTTTACTAGTAGTTTCCCTGTGTTCGAACCATCGAACAAGCCAAGGAACGCATCTGGTACACGATCGAATCCTTCAAAGATCGTCTCTTCGTATTGCAACTTCCCTTCACTAACCCATTGACCAAGTTGCTCAGCTGCCTCTTTAAAACGTTTTCCATAGTCGCCCACTAAGAAACCTTGCATGCGCGCGCGCGCGATGATTAATTTCGATTGAACACGTGGACCAATGTCCTGTTGTGCGTTATATCCAGAAATGGCACCGCAGACTGGTACCCGCGCGAATGGATTGAGTCGATCAAGGACTGCATCACCAATCTCTCCGCCGACGTTTTCAAAATAGATATCGATCCCGTCTGGACATGTCCGGTCCAATGCCTCTCGGATGTCTTCCGTTTTATAGTTGATGACTTCGTCAAAACCAAGATCTGCTTTTAAGTGTTGTAGCTTTTCGTCACTTCCTGCGATTCCGACGACACGTGCTCCTTTGATTTTAGCGATTTGACCAACGATTGATCCAACAGCCCCTGCTGCTGCCGATACGACGACCGTTTCCCCTGGTTGTGGATTCCCGATATCAAGCAATCCGAAATACGCTGTCATCCCTGTCATTCCGAGAACACCGAGTGCTGTTGAAATAGGTGCGATCTGCTCATCGATTTTACGAACGGTTTTCGCATCGACGACTGCTTTTGTTGCCCAATCGAGCATCCCAACAACGACATCACCTGACTTGAGCCCTTCACTTTTAGACTCGATGACACGTGCTACGACACCTCCGTGAATCGGTTCATCAATCTCAAATGGTTGCGAATAAGAACGCGCATCGTTCATACGCCCCCGCATATATGGATCGACCGAGATATAGAGTGACTCCAGTGCGACTTGTCCTTCCTTCAGCTCTGCTAACTCGAATGATTCATAGCGGAATGTTTCCCCTGTTGGTTTTCCGTTTGGTCGTGCTGCTAATACGATACGTTGTTCTGACATGATTCATGACCTCCTCATTCAATGTACTTCTTCACTGTAACAATTCCGTTTCTGAAAGACGAATCCTTTGCTCGTTTGGAATTTTCTAACTTTTTCTTGACGTCCTTCTGTTCTTGCCGTAAGATAAAACACAATTCATAACTTTTATACTGTTATGCATAAAAGCGTTACATAAGGAGAGGACTTGTATGGATTCATCTATTTTGCGTCAGCCGCGTCAATTCGCCGTTCATGTTTTAAACGGACTCAGTATCGGAATTCTCGTTGCCCTTATTCCAGGAGCACTACTCGGGGAACTCGCTAAGGCATTATTGCCATACGTATCCGGAGCCCAGCATGTTTTAGATGCCACCACACTCGCGATGCGTCTTTTGCCGATGGTGATTGGTGTTGCCGTAGCCATGCAATTTAAAGTGACTCCGATTGCGACCACGTCGATTGGTCTTGCGACGGTCGTTGGATCAGGCGTTGCAACTCGTGCAGATGCGACCTTCGTTTTCGTCGGCACGGGCGACGTCATCAATGCTGGTCTGACGGCAGCTGTTGCGACAGCAATCGTCTTATTGATCGGTGAGCGTTTCAAGACGTATACGGTACTTGTCATGCCAACGATTTTGATTGTCGGTGCCGGTGGGATCGGTGTGTTAATGTACCCGTTCGTGACACGGATCACGACAGCGATCGGACATGTCATTTCAGACTTTACGGCACTTCAACCTGTCTTGATGGGTATTCTAATTGCGATTACTTTTTCCGTACTTATCGTTTCTCCGCTTTCAACGGTCGGCATTGCGACAGCCATCAGTTTATCCGGTGTTGCCGCCGGAGCTGCGAATCTAGGCGTCTGTGCCGCTGGATTCGGTCTTGCGATTGCCGGGTGGCAAGCGAATTCACGCGGAACGTCGATTGCTCATTTTCTTGGTTCTCCTAAAATCCAGATGGCGAACTTCATACGTAATCCATTGATGATCCTACCTGTCATGTGTAGTGCTGCTATCCTTGGCGCACTAGCAGGAATGCTCGGCGTCCAAGGTACGCCGTTTAGTGCCGGCTTCGGGATGTCTGGTCTAATCGGTCCGATCAATGCGTTACATCTGATGTCAGGGGGCTGGACATTGTTCAACATGACATTCGTTCTCGGATTATTCATCGTCTTGCCCGTCATTCTTTGTCTGTTGTTCCATCTGCTCTTCCGGAGATTCCGTCCATGGATGAGTGCAGAGCCATACCGACTGGATTTTGAGTAAGTTCATCGTTAGCGTTCTTTCATCACAAAAAAAGCCAAGCCGACCGTCTAAAAAATCGACGGATCGAACTTGGCTTTTTGATGCATTTATTTGATCACTGTCAGTAAGTCAAGCGGTGTCTCGATGACATGGTCCGCCGAATCCCACTCGGATTGTGTACCAAAACCGTACTGGCATAAGACGACCGGCATGTTTTCCTTACGGGCCGCTTCGACATCGGAAGACCGATCCCCAATCATCCAGTATGTTGCTTCCCCAAACTCCTCACGGTGCGCTCGTAAGATATCCGCTTTTTCTTTCCCGTTGACGGATTCTAAGCATTTCGGACTCGTAAAGAATGAACGAATTCTCTGGCTATCCAGCACAAGGTTTAGATAGTGGTTGCCACAATTACTCGCTGTTGAAATGGTATGTCCAGCGGAAACTAGCGCTTCTAATAAAGATCGAATTCCGTCGAACAAGACGTTCTGTTCTGCCATCGTCGCTTCTAGATGACCATGTCTTTTTTTACGAATCAACCGAATATCCTCTTCTGAGGCTTCCGGAATCGCCTTACGCCAAAAGGCACTTCCCGCCAAACCATAGCTCGCTTGTACACTCGATTGAGAAGGTTTTGGAAGATGCGGCATGTCCTCCATCGCTCGATGGATTGCTTCTGTCATCTGTTCCGTTGAATCAATCAATGTACCGTCAATATCGAATAAGATAATTGCCATGTTCCCACTCCTTTTAGATCTCTTTTTTTGCTTTTCTCTTTTTTTGAATCAAGTAGCCAACCGTAATCAACACGCCTAAACCAATCCAAACTATTGGATGATTGAGGTGGTGCAATTTTCGCCATTCATGTCCGACGGCTTTCCCGCCCCAAATGAAAATCGCCGACCAAAGGAAAAAGGAAATCGTCGTCACGACGGTAAACGTCCAGCGTGAAACACCAGTCAGACCGGCACCAATCGCAAATCCGATGCGCCACATCGGAGACAGAAGAAGGATATAGCGTCCCTTTGTCTCCATTTGTGTCTGAAACTGAAGCATTTTTGTTTCCGAAATCCGAAACCATTTGAATAAACGATTCAATAACCGTTCACTCCCGAACTGACCAATCGTAAAGAAGAGGTTCTGACTAATGACGAAGCTCACTACAGCGAGGAACAACATGAATAAAAGATTCGCCTGTGCGGTATGCACGAGATATCCGGCATACGCGAGCGGTACTTCGCTCGGTATGAATGGAAACATGAGCGTCATCATGATCCCGATATAACCGTATGATTCCATCCAATGGTGTCCCATCTTCGCCCCCCTCTCTCTTTACCAACTATTTCTAGTGTATCGAACTTTCAAGAAGGCGTACAGGAAACGGCTCTCCGTAGACAAAGAAGAGCGACTTCTCATAGTGAAGTCGCTCGGATCATTATCATCTATTTGATTAATACGCATCCTCACTTTGTACTGGTTGCGTACGACGCTTTTGTTGTTCATCTTGCCAGTCACTGAAACGTGTCAACTCTTCAAAGACTGTTTTCGTGACGAAAAGGATGACGGCGATATCGTCTGCGAAACCAAATCCGAGTACGAAATCAGGTACGAGATCAATCGGTGACACGAGGTAAATCAACGCTCCGATTACTTTTAAAATCGTCGTACGACGAATGTTGCGATATTCACCTGACTGGTACGCGCGAATCATATCGACGAACAACGTCAACGGCGAGAAGACGACGGACAAACGAGAGTTCCCGTTCACTTTAGCAGTTGCTCGTTGTAACAGCGAGTTCGTCTTTTTCGGGCGATCGATATAATCTTTTGCATCTTCGGCATATTGATTTTGTTGTTTTTCTAATTGTTGATTTGAGAATTTCATTCCTGTTTCCCCCATTCTAAAGTAACTTCAACGCTTTTCTATTTCCCTGTTCCTACGTATGATAATCCTGTCAGGTTTCAGGATATGATGGAACGGTAAAAAAGGGAGAGAAGCGTTACAGAAAGGATGATTTTTATGAATCATGTTAATCAAACCGTCATCATTACGGGAGCGGCGAATGGAATTGGTGCCGAACTCGCCCGCACCTACGCTACGCATGGCGCAAATGTCGTTCTTGCTGACATCGATCAGATGACAGGAGACGAACTAGTTCAACAAATTGAAGAAGATGGTGGAACGGCTTACTTCTATCACCTCGATATCCAACATGAAAAAGACGTTCAACTGTTGATCGAAAAAGCGATTGAACATACGGGTCGCATCGACATCGTCATCAACAACGCCGGTATCATGATCCGAAAACCCTTACTCGAATTGTCGCTTGAGGAATGGGATCGGGTTCATCATACGAACCTGCGTAGCATCTTTCTAACGACTAAGGCCGCTACACCCTATTTGAAACAAAGTAAAAGTGGTGGTCGGATCGTCAACCTCGCTTCGACCCGCGCCTTCATGTCGGAACCGCATACAGAATCTTATGCGTCGACGAAAGGTGGCATTTTTGCCCTGACCCATGCACTTGCTGTCTCACTCGGAGAAGACGGAATTCTCGTCAACGCGATTGCTCCGGGTTGGATCGAAACCGGTGACTACCAAGAATTATCACCCGAAGACCACAGTCAGCATCCAGCCGGTCGCGTCGGAAAACCAAGTGATGTCGCACGTGCTGCTCTTTATCTAACGCATCCAGATAACGACTTCTTGACGGGAGAAACACTGGTCCTAGACGGCGGGATGACACGAAAAATGATTTACGAAGAATGATTCATGAAGAGTGCCTGATTTAGGCACTCTATTATTATTTTCATTTTACAAAAACTATACTTATACCTTTCTCAATTCTTCTTAAACCTTCTCTTGATATGATGTTACAAAAATATATCTTCTGACATCATTCGGAAATCAATTGATTACACGATAAACTTCCCCTTCATATCAACGATTTGCCCTTATCCGAATCTTAATCAATCATTATTTTCATAAATTCTTCATACTTTTCGCTAGCTTCTCTTGCATTTTTTTAAAAGAATTGTAAAGTTGATTTTCCGATTTTCTTGTTAGAGTGGGAAAGGTAACACTTCATACAAGGGAAAGGAATGACGCTTAGTTTATGAAACGACCTTTCGGAAAGTCAATTGGGCTATCGCTCATGACACTCACTCTACTCGCAAGTCCGCTCATGACGACAACTCCCGTCGACGCGGCAAGTTCATATAAAGAAAAGCAACAACAAAACCAGCAACAACAATCGAAGCAACGTGAGGCGTTGTCTCAAAAGAATAACCAGTTATCTAAAGCACAACAACAAGTCTACGCACTGGATCAACAGATTAATGGGCTGACATTACAAGTCGTCGAGAATCAAAAGAAAATCGACGAGAACACGAAACAGATTGCTCGATTAGAAGATAAAATCGAGAAGCTACAAAAGAAAATCAAGAAACAAGAAAAAATGCTCGGTGATCGTCTGGCGGTCCGTCAGTCGAAAGCCGATAACGCTCCGCTGCTTGAGGCCGTATTCGGCGCAAAAGATGTCGGTGATATGATTAGCCGCTTCAATGCCTTCAATACAATCGCGGAAAGCGATGCTTCTTTGTTAAAAGATTACGAATCAAACAAAAAAGAACTGGCAGCTGCGAAAGAAGAACTAAAGCAGACACGCCAAGACTTGATTGAAGATCGTAATGTTTTAAAAAAGAAACAACGTGAACTGAAACAAGAAAAACAAAAGCGCACAGCACTTTTGAAGCGTCTGACGTCGCAAAAGAAAAAAATTGAATCCAATATCCTAAGCCTGAAAGAGGCATCGGCCCAACTGAAGGCACAGGAAGCAGCTGAAAAAGCAGCAGCACGAGCAGCAAAGGCAGCTGCCGCAAAAGCTGCGAAACAATCGGCAGCACCAGCATCTGTTAGCAAGGCCAGCACGAAAGTCATCTCAAAAGCAAAAGGTAAATTCATCAAACCTGCTCAAGGCTCTGTTTCGCAAGGAATGGGTGCAGCAAGCGGAAGCAATGGTTATGCGTACCACAATGGAACCGACTTCGCTGGTCCACTCAACTCGCCAATCGTTGCATCTGCAAGCGGGACAGTCATCTTAGCAAGTTCAGGTGGTCCTTACGGCAACCACGTCTATATCTCTCATAATATCGACGGAAAAACGTATACGACCGTTTATGCCCATATGAATGCCTTGAACGTTAAACAGGGACAACAAGTCAAACAAGGACAGCAAATCGGTGTTCTCGGAAGCAGCGGTAACTCAACTGGTCCACACTTGCATTTTGAAATCCACGATGGTGGGTACCAGTATGATGCGAATGGACGGACGAATGAGCTCGACCCAGAAAGCTTCTTCTAAGTCGATTCAAGAAAAAGTGCACTTCTTCTCTTCCCGAGAAGGAGTGCACTTTTTGCTGTGTTCATTAAATTTTGAATTGATGTGTCTGACTGTCAAGCGACGTCGTCGTCGACTCGAGTTCTTGCATCAATTGATGAATCTGTTCAAACGAGGCCTGTTGATCACGCATCGAAGCAGCGATCTCTTCATTTCCAGCTGCAAGTTCTTCCATGACACCACTGACTGTACTGACTTGACCAACGACATGGCGGGCTTGTTGCTTCGAATGAACGAGTTGTTTCGTCACGTAATCGAGGGTTTCCGTCACACTCGCTACCTTTTGACGTGTTTCACCGAAAGCTTGTTGAACATGCGTAAAGTTCTCGACCTGATTCGTCTGCTCCCGCTCCGCTTGCACGAGTGCTTCTTGTAAAACAGCACCGTCCTGACGAATCGAACGGACAAGCGAGAAGATCGAGCGCGTCGCTTCGTGTGTCTCATCTGCTAACTTTTTAACTTCACTTGCCACGACGGCAAATCCTCGACCAGCTTCTCCAGCCCGTGCCGCCTCGATTGCCGCATTGAGTGACAATAAGTTCGTCTGCGCGGAGACTCCCGCGACAAGTTGTGCCATCTGTTCAATTTGTTGCGTCTGTTCTAAGAAACCTTCCAGTTTCTGACCGAGTTCGCGATTTTGTTCTGTTGACGCGCGAAGTGACCGTGCTTGCTGTTCCATGACGGAACTACTTTGAACCATCACGTGATCGGCCGCCTGTCCTTCTGCATAAGCCGTTTGTGCACGTTGTTCACTCTCTTCAAAGAGCAGTTGCATATCGGACATCGTACTGACTGTCGTCTGGATATCGTCCGACACTGTTTGTGTCCCACTTGCCATCTCATTGATCGCATGGGTCATGTTTCCCGATACTTCAACGATGTTCGCGTTCTCTGTCGTCGCTTCCGTACTCATCTGACGAATCGTGTTCGACGAACGACTAATCGTTCCGATGACCTCATGCAATGTTCCTTGCATCTGCGCAACCGCTGTCTCGAGTCGACCAATCTCATCTTTTCGACCGGATACGACTAATTCCTGCGATAAGTCTCCGTCCGAAATCTGTTCTGCCGTCCGGACGACACGGCTGATCGGTCGCGTGATGCTACGTGCGAAGTACCAGTTGTATAACGCAAGACCAATCAGGAGAATGAATGTCGCGATCAAGACAGTCCGCGTCAGATTTAATGTCTCGTCTTTTGCTTCACGTTGTAAGACATCATAAAACTCTCCATTTTTCGTATGTAACGTGTAGAGATCACTGAGGACACCCTCAATCTGTGCAGCGTGCGAGCGAATTTCAATCGGATTCATCGCGTCCGTCAGTTCTGTCCGCTTCGTTGCAAGCGTCTTATACTTCATATCCGCCCGGTTCAACTCTTCTTGAAATGCAGGAATCAAATACGTCTTCTGTAATTCGTTTAATGCTTGTTCGTTCTTTTTACTAAGTGCCTGTACTTGCTCCGCCTGACTCTCAGACGGTTGGCTTGCCAGTCGGTTCCAGGCTGCTTGTTCGTATAAGAGCTTCGTTTCAAGTTCTGAGATCTCAACGAGCTGTTTCCCATAATCTTCGTTGTAGGACTGAATTTGACGGAGCTGGAACAAAGTCCATCCCATCAAGATGACGACACTCAAAATCGTCACTAACGTTGAGAGTAAAAATCGTTTCCGTAACGTCATTGGATCGTCACCTTACCTTCGAGCACATCTTGCTGCAGCTGCTCTAATTTTTTTCGTTCTCCGTCCGTAAAGTTCGTGTTTCGGATTGGAGCCAACTGGATCGCTCCTTCTTTGACGCCAAGGACGACTTGTCCGGACTGTAGACCTTTCGCAGCTACATCTTGTCCGATTTTCGTAATCGCAAGATCAACTTGTTTTAGCATTGACGTCATGACGGCGTCAGGTGCAATCGCGGTCTGATCGCTATCGACACCGATGGCTTTTTTCCCCTTCGTTTGTGCTGCCTCAAGGACACCACTTCCCGTCAATCCAGCAGCTGCGTATAATACGTCTGCCTTTTTCTGCATCATTTCGTTTGCGAGCGTCCGTCCCTTTTCGGGCGCTGCAAAGTCTTCGGCATATTCGACGAGTACTTTTGTTTTTGGATTGACGGCTTTTGCGCCAGCTATGTATCCTTTTTCGAATTTTTCGATCAGAGGTGACTTCATCCCACCGACGAAACCAATCGTATTCGTCTTCGTTTGGATCCCTGCCGCAGCACCGGCTAAGTAACTACCCTCATCTTCCTTGAATGTAACCGAGAGCACGTTCGGTAACGTCGAAACAGCATCAATCAAGGCGAATTGTTGTTTCGGATATTTTTTAGCAACCGTTTCAAGATCCGTCTGTCCCATAAAGCCGAGTCCGACGATAACGGTCGGCTTCTTTTTCGCTAACGCTTCGAATGCTGCTTTATAAGTCTTCGTTTCATTCAATTCTCGGTAATCGATCGACCAGCCTTCCTTCTCGCGTAACAACGCCATACCACTCATTGCCGCATCGCTGAACGACTGATCGCCAAGACCCACATCAGACAAGACGACTGCCATTTCCTTTCTTTCCTTGACTGCCCGTTCTGGATCATCGATGACACTACCGCACCCTGCGAGGCTAAGTGTCGATGCCAGGATGATTCCACTCCATCGTTTCATCTATTCCACACCCTTCCAACATTCTACATCTGATTATCGGAAGCGATGTCTGACTTCTTAATACAAAATTTAAAATCAGAATGCTTTCATAACAAAAAAACATGCCCCTCTTAAAAAGAGGGACATGTCAGATATTCTTAGTAGTCGCTATCAGACGTACCGCCTGTAACGATTGCAATTCCTGCTGATGCACCAATTCGCGATGCACCTGCATCGATCATTGCTTTTGCACCTTCGAAGTCGCGAACACCACCAGATGCTTTAACACCGATGTCAGGACCAACTGTCTCACGCATGAGACGGATGTCTTCAACTGTAGCACCACCAGTTGAGAAACCAGTCGATGTCTTCACGAAGTTAGCACCTGCTTTAACTGAAAGTTCAGCAGCTGTTTTGATTTCTTCTTTTGTAAGAAGGCAGTTTTCGAAAATGACTTTAACGAGTGTACCGTTTGCCGCTTCGACAACCGCACGAATGTCACGTTCAACTAACTCAAGATCACCATCTTTTAATGCGCCGATGTTGAGAACCATATCGATTTCTGTTGCACCGTTTTGGATCGCATCTTTTGTTTCAAATGCTTTCACTTCTGGCGTGTTTGCTCCAAGTGGGAAGCCGATGACTGTACATACTTTGACGTTGTCATCTGATTTTAAGAGTTCTGCTGCTAACGCGACGTATGTTGGGTTAACACAGACGCTTGCGAATTTGTATTCTAATGCTTCTTTACAGAGTGTTTCGATCTGAGCACGTGATGTTTCTGGCTTCAGTGCCGTATGGTCGATCATTCCTGCTAAATTCATGTTTGTTGTCCTCCTTAAGGGTATCCCTTAGACTCTGTTTTTATTCTATCACGCAAGAGGTCAGACTTCTATCTTTTTACGCGACTTTTCGGAGCTGTTTTTTCCGAATCCAGACACCATTGAGCGTAAAGACGATTGCTGCTGTCCAAATACATGTAAACGCCACCATATGTGTTTTAGTAAATGGTTCGTGATAAAGCAATACACCGAGTCCAAGCGACAAGGTCGGTGCGACGAATTGGAGGAATCCGACCCACGTGAATGGAATCCGTTGTGCCCCGAATCCGAATAACAAAAGTGGAACAGCGGTGACAATCCCGGTCAAGATGAGTCCGGTCGTCGTACCGACAGATTCGGTCATCGAAGACGTCCCTTGTACTTGCCAATAGCCGAGGAAAATCAAAGCAAGCGGAAGCGGCGCCATCGTCTCAAGCGTCAGACTAACCGTTGATTCGAGCGGTCGCCGCTTTTTGACGACGCCGTAAAAGCCGAAGCTTAAGGCAAGTGCGATCGAAATCCATGGAAACTCGCCGTAGCCAATCGTCAAAATCAATACACCGATTGTCGCAAGGACAATCGATACCCACTCGATCCGTGAGAGCTTTTCACGAAAGAATACGACACCGAAGACGATGCTGACGAGCGGGTTGATATAATAGCCAAGCGATGCCTCGACAATAAATTGATGATTGACGGCCCAGATATAGATGAACCAGTTCAGACTGATGATCAGTCCGTTTAAGAAAAAGAGTCGGCGCGTGAACGGATCGCGCAGCGCCGTCTTCCACTTCCCAAGCGCTTTTTGAAATGATAATAAGATGAGCAGAAATAAGAATGACCAGATGATCCGGTGTGCCAGTATCTCTTCACTCGGTACATTGGCGAGCATCTTCCAGTAGAGCGGTAAGAGTCCCCAAATGATATACGCGACAAGTGTCGCAAAGAATCCTGGTAGATTCACGTAATCCCCTCTTTCATTATGATACCTTTTTCATTCGCATCTTTCCTGCCGATAAACCGCTGATCGTAAAGAGAGCAACAGCAATCCAAATGAACAGGAAAGCGATGAAGTGAATCGTCGTAAAGACGTCATTAAATAGATAAATTCCAAGGAGCAGCGTCAGCGTCGGGGCAATGTATTGGAGAATCCCGACGTAGACGAACGGGATTTTCGGCATTCCGTATCCGAATAACATCAATTGGACTGCTGTTGCGATTCCGAGCATGATGATCGCAATCAATGCACTCGTCGGCATCGCAAGCGGTTGACTATCTGTCACACCAAGCGTCAAGAGAGCGAACGGAAGCGTGACGAGTGTCTCTAAAAATAATCCGGATAATGGTTCGGCTGCTGCCTTTTTCTTTAGTACACCGTAAAATGCGAACGAAACGGCAAGTGAAAAGGCGATGATCGGAAATTGACCATAACCGAGCGTTAAAATCATCACACCGATGATTGCTGATAAAATTGCAATCACTTGCGGACGCGTCAATCGTTCCTTAAAAAAAATCAAACCGAACAAGACGCTGACGAGCGGATTGATGTAATACCCGAGTGACGACTCAACGATATACCCTTCCCCGATGGCGTACAGATAGAGCGACCAGTTCCCGCCTAATACGAGCCCTGCCGCAAGAACGGTATAGCGCTGGCGTTTGTTTTGCCATAATTGACGAACGAATTGGAATTTCTTCGTCAGGCGTAGTAACAACGTCACGAAGATGAACGCACTCAATATCCGAATTGAAACGACCGTCCATGCTGGAATACCAGCAGCAAATACTTTGTAGATCGGCAACAGTCCACCAATCACATAGGCGACGAATGTCGCACTCATACCCCGTTTATCCACGGTCATCCCCCTTATGTATGAAGAAAGCCGCCAGTGGCGACTTTCATTGAACCTTATTGCCCGTCAAGCGTCGTAAACAACTCGCGTAATTCCTCTTCTGTCAAATCACGCCAAGAACCAATCGGTAAATCGCCAAGCTCGATGTTCATGATCCGGACGCGTTGGAGACGCTTAACTCGGTAGCCGAACTCTTTACACATACGGCGAATCTGACGATTTAACCCTTGCGTCAAAATGATCCGGAATGTCCGTGTCTCAAGTGGTTCAACGATGCATTCCTTCGTTGTCGTACCGAGAATGTCAACACCACTCGCCATCCCTTGAATGAACGTATCCGTAATTGGTGCATCGACGGTTACGATATATTCTTTATCGTGATTGTTTTCTGCTCGTAAGATCCGGTTAACGACATCACCGTCATTCGTCAAAAGAATCAAGCCGTCTGAATCTTTATCGAGGCGACCGATTGGGAAAATCCGCTTCGGATGATTGACGAAATCGATGATGTTTCCTTCGATATCAAGCTCTGTCGTACACGTGATGCCGACTGGTTTATTTAAGACGATGTAGACAGGTTTTGGTTTTGTCTGGAGCGGCTGACCGTCGATTTCAACGACGTCCGTTTCTTCAGCTTGCGAGCCGAGTTCTGCTGTCAGACCGTTGATCGTCACACGACCTGCATCGATCAGTTTATCGGCAGCACGTCTTGAGCAAAAGCCCGTTTCGCTAATGAATTTGTTGATTCGCATGAATGATATCCTCTTTCCTTAATTGAACTGTATTCAGTGTAGCGCATTCCTGAAATGAAAACAAAAAAAGTGGCAAAGAAAACCAGAGGTTTCCTTTGCCCTTTCGATTAGACCGCAGCGTCTTTTAATGTCTGCATGATTCGAACGAATTGACCATCATTCATCGGATAGCCGGCTTTCGTGATTTTGACACGAACGAGTTGTCCGATCATTGACTCATCGCCTTCAATTGCAACACGCAGATAGTTATCCGTGTAACCGACGAGACGACCGCCTGCTTCTTCCGAAAATTCTTCCGGAATGATCTCAAGCAGTTCTCCTTCGTATTTCGAAGCATATTCCTTCGCGAGTTGATCCGATAAGGCAATCAAACGCGCGACGCGTTCTTCTTTGATCGATTCCTCGACTTGATCGTCCATCATCGCAGCCGGTGTTCCTGTCCGTTTCGAGTACGGGAAGACATGCAATTCACTGAACTTATGATCATTGATGAAGTTGAACGTTTCCATGAACTCTTCTTCCGTCTCGCCTGGGAAACCAACGATGACATCTGACGTGATTGCACAGTCAGGCAGGACTTCCTTCAGACGCGTGATCCGTTCTCCGAATTCCGCCATCGTATATTTACGACGCATCCGGCGAAGGACCGTATCGGATGCAGACTGGATCGGAACGTGTAAGTGACGAACGACGATCGGCGAATCCTTCAGGACATCAAGTACTTCATCCGTGATTTGACTCGCTTCGATCGACGAAATGCGCAAGCGTTCAAGTCCATTGACGGATTCGAGTGCTTTAAGTAATTTTGCTAAGTTGTAGTCTTTCAAGTCTTCTCCGTATCCACCTGTATGGATTCCCGTCAAGACGATTTCTTTGTAACCCGCATCAACGAGCTGTTGTGCTTGCTTCAAGACATCTTCCGGTTGACGAGACCGCATGAGACCACGCGCCCATGGGATGATACAGAACGTACAGAAGTTGTTACAACCTTCTTGAATTTTCAGCGAAGCCCGTGTCCGGTCCGTAAAGGCCGGTACATCCAGTTCTTCATAGACTTTTGCTTTCATGATGTTTCCGACCGCATTGATTGGCATGCGTTCTTCACGGAATTGTTCGATGTATCCAATCATTTTATGCCGATCTTGTGTTCCGACGACGACATCGACGCCAGGAATCGCCATGATCTCAGCAGGAGACGTTTGAGCATAACAACCCGTTACGCAGATGACACTATCCGGATTTTGGCGAATCGCCCGTCGGATGACTTGGCGACTTTTCTTATCTCCGGTATTCGTGACCGTACATGTATTGACGACATACACGTCCGCATGATCAGCAAAATCAACGCGTGCGTAGCCAGCGTCCTTGAACAGTTGCCAGACAGCTTCTGTTTCGTAATGGTTGACTTTACAGCCAAGCGTTTGAAAGGCAACAGTTGCCATTTCGTTCACCCTTTCAATTCAAAATGATACGAGACGGCGGAAAGGACATACAATGGTGCCGTTTCCGTCCGTAAGATGCGACGCCCTAGAGCGGCTTTTTTAAAACCGGCATCCGTCAAACGTGCGATTTCTGCTTCAGCGAACCCACCTTCAGGTCCGATGACGACAAGAAGGGAATCACCCTCTTGCAATCCAGCAAGCGTCGTAGCGAGGACGGAGGCCTCCCCTTGTTTCGCTGATTCTTCATAGGCAACCAGACAAGCCGTATAGTTCGATGCATCCTGTAAGACTTCATCATACGCCACGAAGTCGACTGTCGGCAAGTGGGCACGGTACGATTGTTCCGCTGCTTCCTTGACGATTTTTTCGAGTCGTTCAATCTTTTTCGGAACCTTCTTTTGATCCCATTTCGAGACGGAACGGTCGGCTTCGAAAATTCGTAGATGATGGATCCCGAGTTCCGTTGCTTTTTGGGCAACGAGTTCGATCTTATCGCCTTTTGGCAATCCATGGGCGATCGTCACACGAATCGGTAATTCCGTCTCGATCGGTAGAGTCTCTTCGATCCGGGCAGAAGCCGCTTGTTTATCGAGTGCTTCCAGACGGCACCGGTAAAGACCTGTCCCGTCGAGTACGAGAATCTCTCCGCCGACTTCCATCCGCATGACGTTTTTCATATGGTGTGCGTCGTCTTTCGGGAGATGAAACACATCTCCCTGACGCATCGAGGGCTCGACGAAATACCGTTGCATGCGTTTACGCCTCCCGTTTCGCGATGATCGCGACCCAGTCCTCAAGCTTCGTCGTCTCGACGATCGTAAATCCTGCTTCTTGCATCGCTTGTACGACCATATCCTTCTTCTGACTGATGATACCGGAAGCGATGAAATGACCGCCTGGTAACGTCAACGTATAGGCATCCTTGACGAAGAGAAGGATGACTTCCGCTAAGATGTTCGCGACGATCAACTCGACCGGCTCACTCAATTCCTTCATCAAGTCACCTTGACGGACCGTGATCTGCTCACTGACTTCGTTCAAAGCGACGTTTTCCGTCGCTGATTTGACAGCGACTTCGTCTAAATCGAGTGCAAAGACATCCTTTGCCCCAAGCTTCGCTGCTGCAATCGCTAGGACACCGGATCCCGTTCCGACATCGACGACACGGTCTTGCTCTTGCAAGTAGTTCTCAATCGCTTGAATACAGAGGACCGTCGTCGGGTGTGTTCCCGTTCCGAATGCCATGCCTGGATCGAGCTCGATGATTTTTTCATCCGGTTGTGGTGTATAATCTTCCCACATCGGGACGACCGTCAGATGGCGACTGATCTTGACTGGCTTATAGAATTGTTTCCATGAATGAGCCCAATCTTCTTCATCTACTTGAGTCAGCGTGACAGCACCCGTGCCAATCGACAGACCGAAGTTCGTCAACTGCTGGATATCATGTTCGATGCCTTTGATCGTGTCCGTCAAATCGCTGCTTTCTGCAAGATACGCCTTCACGAGTACACCTTGAGTCGGGTACTCGTCTCGTTTCGTCTCATCCCAAATTTCACCGAAGTTATCTTCGCGGTGGGACATCATCTCGAAATCTTCGACGTCCTCGATGACGACTCCGCTTGCTCCCGCTTCATGTAAGATGTTTGAAACTGCTTCGATGGCTTCTTGTGTCGTATGGACACAGATCTCTGACCATTTCATTTCTTGTCACGCTCCTCTGTAGTGATCACCCTGTAAAGAATGTCTTGATCCGGCTGAAGACACCTTCGTGTTGCTCTTCGACACCTTTTTCATCGCTGATTTCATTGAATTCCCGTAAGAGTTCTTTTTGACGTTCCGTCAGATTCTTCGGTGTAATGACGACGACATTGACGTACTGGTCGCCATGGTGACCGGACCGAACGTTCGGCATCCCTTTTCCACGGAGCCGGAACCGTGATCCTGTCTGTGTTCCGGCTGGAATCTTCAGACTGACCTTACCGTGAACAGTCGGCACTTCGATTTCATCGCCAAGTGTTGCTTGCGCGAATGTAAGTGGCATATCCATGACGATATGATCGTCGACACGTTCGAACAGTTCGTGTGCTGCGACACGAACGACGACATACAAGTCACCTGCTGGTCCACCGTTGACACCGGCTTCCCCTTTACCTGCTAAGCGGATTTGTTGCCCATTATCGATTCCTGCTGGAATTTTGACACGGACATCTTTGTTTTTACGAACGCGACCAGCTCCACGACATGTTTCACATGGCTCCTTGACGATTTGTCCACGGCCGTGACACGTTGAACATGTCGTTTGGTTAACAACACGACCGAACATCGTGTTTTGTTCGACGTTGATGTGACCCGAACCACCGCATCGTTTACATGTTTCCGGCTGTGATCCTGGTTTAGCACCCGAACCATGACATGTCCCGCAATCTTCTTCGACTGGGATCGTGATCGTCTTCTCGACGCCTGTGACCGATTCCATGAAGTCGATTTCCTCGACGTATTGTAAATCCTGTCCTTTACGTGGTGCATTTGGATCTTGACGACGTCCGCCACCGAAGAACATGTCGAAGATGTCTCCGAATCCTTCAGCTCCACTGAATCCACCGCCACCTTGCGATGGATCTTGGTGACCGAATTGATCGTAACGTGCTCGTTTATTGTCATCGGATAACACTTCATACGCTTCCGATAATTCCTTGAATTTCGCATCCGCATCCGCTTCCTTGTTGACGTCCGGGTGGTACGTCCGGGCAAGCTTACGGTACGCGCGTTTGATTTCCGCTGATGAGGCATCGCGCGCGACGCCTAGTACTTCATAATAATCGCGTTTTTCCACGTGCAGTCTTCCTCTCTCTATTCCGATTCATTTCATACTGTTTGATTTTACCGAACTTCGTGCGACATGGAAAGAGCCAAAGCGCGGATACGCTTTGGCTCTCTCTAGCGCCCGAAAAATCGGTCGGATGAATTACTTGTTGTCTTTCTCGTCGACTTCTTCGAACTCAGCGTCCATGACGTTGTCGTCTTGACCACCAGCTTGTGCGCCTTCAGCGCCCGCTTGTTGCTGTGCCATGTTCTCGTAGACTTTTTGTGTCAACTCTTGGACGACTGTCGACAATTCGTCTTTTGCAGAACGGATTGCTTCGATGTCTGTTCCTTCGAGAGCTTTTGTTACTTTTTCTTTTGCAGCTTCTGCTTTTTCTTTATCAGCGTCAGCGACTTGCTCACCGAGGTCTTTGATTGCTTTATCTGTTGCGAAGACGAGTTGGTCTGCTTCGTTGCGTAATTCGACTTCTTCTTTACGCTTGTTGTCTGCGTCCGCGTTTGCTTCTGCATCTTTGACCATTTGCTCGATATCCGCTTCAGTCAAACCGCTTGATGATTGAATCGTGATCGACTGTTCTTTGTTCGTTCCGAGATCTTTCGCAGAAACGTTAACGATACCGTTCGCGTCGATGTCGAATTTAACTTCGATTTGTGGCACACCACGTGGTGCTGGCGGAATGTCCGTCAATTGGAAGCGACCAAGTGTTTTGTTATCTGCTGCCATTGGACGTTCCCCTTGGAGGACGTGGATGTCAACAGCTGGTTGGCTGTCTGCCGCAGTCGAGAAGACTTGTGATTTCGAAGTCGGGATCGTTGTGTTGCGATCGATCAATTTCGTCATCACGCCACCCATTGTCTCGATACCGAGTGAGAGTGGAGTTACGTCGAGAAGAACGACGTCTTTGACGTCTCCTGTCAATACGCCACCTTGAACCGCTGCACCGAGTGCAACGACTTCATCCGGGTTAACCCCTTTGAACGATTCTTTACCAGTGAAGTCTTGGATTGCTTTTTGAACTGCAGGAATACGAGTCGAACCACCAACGAGGATGATTTTGTCGATTTTGTCTGGTGTCAGACCTGCATCGTTCATAGCACGGCGTGTTGGTTCCATCGTACGTTCAACGAGATCTGCTGTGAGATCGTCGAATTTCGCGCGTGAAAGTGTCATTTCCAAGTGAAGTGGACCTGATGCGCCAGCTGTGATGAACGGAAGGCTGATTTGTGTTGAAGAAACACCTGAAAGGTCTTTTTTCGCTTTTTCAGCTGCATCTTTCAAACGTTGAAGCGCCATCTTATCTTGAGCAAGATCGATGCCGTTTTCTTTTTTGAATTCTGCTACAAGATGGTCGATGATTTTTTGGTCGAAATCATCTCCACCAAGACGGCTGTCACCAGCAGTTGAAACAACTTCAAAGACGCCATCACCGAGTTCAAGGATCGACACGTCGAACGTACCGCCACCAAGGTCATAGATGAGGATCGTGTGATCTTCGCCTTTTTCGAGACCGTATGCGAGTGCTGCCGCTGTAGGCTCGTTGATGATCCGTTTTACATCAAGACCAGCAATCGTACCAGCGTCTTTTGTCGCTTGGCGTTCTGCATCGTTGAAGTAAGCAGGTACTGTGATGACAGCTTCTGTGACTTTTTCACCGAGGTAGTCTTCTGCTTGCGCTTTTAGTTTTTGAAGGATGATCGCAGAGACTTCTTGTGGTGTGTAGTCTTTGCCTTCAACTTCTACTTTATAGTCCGTACCCATATGACGCTTGATCGACATGATCGTGTTCGGGTTCGTGATCGCTTGACGTTTTGCGACTTCCCCTACTTGACGCTCGCCGTTTTTGAATGCGACGACAGATGGTGTCGTACGGTTTCCTTCTGCGTTAGCGATGACGACTGGTTCGCCACCTTCCATTACTGCAACACATGAGTTCGTTGTACCTAAGTCAATACCGATGATTTTTGCCATGATCTATTTCCTCGCTTTCAATGATTGGAATAATAAAGTGCAAGCCGATTACTCAGCTACTTTAACCATACTCGGACGAATCACACGATCGTGCAATTTGTACCCTTTTTGGAATTCAGCGATGACGACACCTGATTCGTGTTCTTCGCTCGCTTCTTGAACGACCGCTTGGTGTAAGTTCGGATCGAACGCTTCACCGACTGCTGGAATCTCGACGACGCCTTCATTTTGAAGCGTTTCGACGAGTTGACGTTTCACCATCTCAACACCCGTCAAGACGGATTTCGTCTCCTCGTTTTCCGTCTCGATTTGGAGCGCACGGTCCAAGTTATCGACGAGTGGTAACAGCTTTTCGACGATGGCTTGTGAAGAATACTTCGCGCGATTCTCTGCTTCGACACGGTTACGACGCTTGAAGTTCTCAAAATCCGCACGGAGGCGTAATTCTGAAGCTTTTGCTTCTGCGAGTTGTGCTTCGAAGTCTGGTTTCTCGTCTTCGACGAGATCCGCTTGAATGACTTCTTCTTCTGTGACTTCGACGGTTTCAGTCGGCTCTGTCACGTTTTCTTCTTGTTGGAGGTTTTGATTCTGTTCTTTTTCTTCCACTCTGAATCGAGCCCCTTTCTATATTCAATCCAAATTGTTCTTATGCAATTCGGTTTGGAATGCTTGAAGTAGATGGATGATCGAGTTGATTCCCCGGTTGTAATCCATCCGTTTCGGTCCGATCAAGGCAAGTGTCCCGATCGAGACACCGTCGACCGAATAATGGGCCCGGATGACGCTACAATCTTTTAATGCATCCACATTGTTCTCACTCCCGATCGTAATCAGGATTTGATTATCGAGATTCGGTCGTAGGAAGTCGAGAACGGCTTCTTGCTGTTCGATCAACTCGAGAACAGGTCGTAGTTTTGCGACGTCCTGAAATTCGGGCTGATCGAACATGTTGGCTTTCCCGCCCAGATAGATGAACGGTCGCTCCTCTTGATCCGTCAAGACGAGATCAAGTGCCTTCGAAAGCAACACCGTCTGTTCAGAATGCTCTGAACGGAAGCGACGGATTTCCTCGAGCAGACGACTGCGCAAGGCTGAGAGCGGCGTACCGCGTAACGTCTGATTCAGACGTTCCATCAGTCGGCTCGCTGCTTCCTGGGACAACGCTTGATTCAATTGCAGGGTCTTGTGTTCGACATGTCCCGTCTCGGTGACGAGAACGATGACGACACGACCTTCGGCAAGAGGAATCAATTCCAGATGATGCAAGCGTTGTCCTTCTTCTTTTGGTCCAAGTACAAGCGTCGTGTAATGGGTTAAATCGCTCAACAGGTCTGCTGTGTGCCGAATCAACCGATCATTCTCATTCACGGAATGGGCAAAGAGTGATTTCAATGCCTGCGCTTCTTTTGGTGTGATGCTTTCCGGACGAATCAGATGGTCGACATAAAAACGATATCCGAGTTCGGAAGGAATCCGTCCTGCGGAAGTGTGTGGCTTTTCAATCAGCCCCATCTCTTCGAGGTCCGCCATCTCGTTGCGAATGGTCGCGGAACTGAACGTCACGTCGTCTCGCTTGGAGAGCGTCCGTGAGCCGACGGGTTGAGCAGTCTTGATGTAATCATCGACGATTGCACGTAAAATCAACAATTGACGATCCGTCAGCACCTTCTTCACCACCTTATTTTGTTAGCACTCACTTTTAACGAGTGCTAATTACATCTTTTACTATAAGGAATTGTCCGTCCGATGTCAACCGAATTGCGTGACCCTTTGAACAGTTTCCCATTCTGCGATACAGTGAAACAAAGAACGGAAAGGATGAATCGGATGATTGAATTATTGGCAATGGCAGGAGTCTTTGTCTGGCTGTTCATCGCGGTCATCGGAACGACTGCCTATTTTTTAAGGAAATCCAAAAAATGAAAAGAAGCGGTATTCCTCTTTTTTAAGGAAACACCGCTTCTTTTCATTTATTCAAGATTCATTGAACCTGCGCTTCACCGATGAACTCCGCAAAGACTTCGTTTGCTAACGGAATACCAGCAGGCGTTAAACGGATATGTGTCTCCGTCTGTTCGACGAGACCGTTTGGCAATAAACGTTTCATGACTTCACCAAACACATCTTTAAACGCTACTCCATATTTCGTCTGGAAACGTTCGAGTGATACGCCATCCTTCATTCGAAGTCCGAGGAACATTTCTTCTTCCATCCGCTCGACGTTCGTCAACGGCGTCTCTTTTCGAACCGGTAACCCTTCCGCCTTGATATAGTGCGGAATTGGTGCGATGTTCGCACGACGCGTCTGATTGATGTAGCTGTGTGATCCTGCACCGAATCCGTAGTACTCATCGTTTTCCCAGTAGACGCGATTATGACGACTCTCTTTTCCTGTTTGCGCGAAGTTCGAGATCTCATACTGCGCATATCCACCTGCTTCGATCGTATCGATCATCACTTGATACATTTCTGCCTCGAGATCTTGCGTCGGTAACGGTAACTTTCCTTTTCGCTCTTGAATCGCAAAGACCGTGTGCGGTTCTAAGATCAACGAATAGGAGGAGATATGCGTGATCGGTAATTGAAGTGCCCGCGAGACGTCGTAGCGGACCTGATCGAGCGTCTGATTCGGTAAGCCGAACATCAAGTCGACGGAGATGTTATCAAACCGTTTCGCTGCTGCGTCGAGCGTCTGCGCGACTTTCGCTTCCCGGTGCGTCCGACCGATGCGTTCGAGCAAACCGTCATCAAACGATTGGACACCGAAACTGACGCGATTGACACCGCCCGCCTTCATGATATCGAGCTTCTCTTCTGATACACCGTCCGGGTTCGACTCGACTGTATACTCTAAATCATCGCCTGTCAGGGGCAACAAGTGTTTCTGGATGATTTCCATCAACCGTTGCATCTGTGGTTCATTTAAAGCGGTTGGTGTTCCGCCACCGATGAAGATCGTCTCGAGATGATCCGTCGGGTATTGTTTCAACGTCAGTTCGATTTCGCGTTCGAGCGCATCGAGGTATTCATCGACGGGCTGATTCTTTAAAAAGACTTTATTGAAATCACAGTAATAACAAATATGTTCACAAAAAGGGATGTGGACATATGCGGCGCGTATTCCCATTTCGCCTCATCCTTTCTCTATAAAAACCAAAAAGGGGACGCAAGCGCCCCCCACCTGTTTAATCTTCGTCCATGGATAGAACGGACATGAAGGCTTCTTGCGGTACCTCTACTGAGCCTACCATCTTCATGCGTTTCTTACCTTCTTTTTGCTTCTCGAGCAGCTTCCGTTTCCGAGAAATATCTCCCCCGTAACATTTCGCGAGAACGTTCTTCCGTAATGCCTTAATCGTCGAACGAGCAACGATCTTCGTTCCGACAGCGGCCTGGATCGGGACTTCGAACTGCATCCGCGGAATCAATTCTTTCAACTTATCAACGATGACTTTCCCGCGTTCGTACGCAAAGTCACGGTGAACGATGAAGCTGAGCGCATCGACGTTCTCGTTGTTGAGCAGGATGTCCATCTTGACGAGACGCGACTGTTGATAGCCGATCAATTCATAATCAAGTGACGCATACCCTTTCGTACTCGATTTCAACTGATCGAAGAAGTCGTAGACGATCTCAGATAACGGTAACTCATACGTGATTTTGACACGTGTCGTATCGATATATTGCATGTCAACGAATGTCCCGCGCTTCTTCTGGCACAACTCCATGATCGCACCGACGTAGTCATTTGGTGTCATGACAGCAGCCTTAACGAACGGCTCTTCGATGAATTCGACTTTTTGCTGATCCGGCATCTTCGATGGGTTATCGACGTGCAAGACTTCACCCGCTGTCGTCGTCACGTGATAGATAACCGATGGTGCCGTCGTGATCATATCGATGTTGAATTCACGTTCGATCCGCTCCTGGATGATTTCCATGTGGAGCATCCCGAGGAATCCACAACGGAATCCGAATCCGAGTGCTTGTGATGTCTCTGGTTCGAACTCAAGCGCCGCGTCACTAAGTTGTAGTTTTTCAAGCGCTTCTCGTAAATCGTTGTATTTCGCAGCATCGATTGGATAGAGTCCACAGTATACCATCGGATTCATCTTACGGTATCCTGGCAGTGCTTCAGTAGCTGGCTGTTTCGCAAGCGTAATCGTATCCCCGACACGTACGTCGCCGACCGTTTTGATCGAAGCAGACAACGTCCCAACATCACCGACCGTCAATTCTTGCTGACGTAATGGTTTTGGTGTCGCAACGGCAAGTTCCAGAACCTCAAAGTCCTTACCTGTCGACATCATCCGAATCTTATCGCCGACTTTAACTGTTCCGTTGACGATTCGAATCGATGCTACGACACCACGGTAAGCGTCATAATAGGAGTCAAAGATCAATGCTTCGAGTGGTGCAGACGGATCACCCGTCGGCGCTGGTACTTTCTCGACGATTTGTTCGAGAATTTCTTCAATACCGATCCCTGCCTTCGCAGAAGTCGGAACGGCTTCAGATGCATCGAGTCCGATGACATCTTCGATTTCTTGACGGACGCGTTCGACATCCGCAGAAGGTAAATCGATTTTGTTAATGATCGGAAGGATTTCGAGATCGTTGTCGAGTGCTAAGTAAACGTTCGCAAGCGTCTGCGCTTCGATTCCTTGCGCCGCATCGACGACGAGGACAGCCCCTTCACAAGCTGCAAGTGAACGCGAGACTTCATATGTGAAGTCGACGTGTCCAGGTGTATCAATGAGGTGAAGAATGTAATCTTCCCCATCTTTTGCTGTATACTTCAATTGAACAGCGTTGAGTTTAATCGTGATGCCACGCTCACGTTCGAGATCCATGGCATCAAGTGTCTGATCTTTCATTTCGCGCGATGTCAACGCGCCAGTTTTTTCTAAAATTCGGTCAGCGAGTGTCGACTTCCCGTGATCGATATGGGCAATGATCGAGAAGTTACGAATACTCTTCTGCCGCTTTAAACGGTCTTCATTCGTCATGTTTAGAGTCACCTTACCTTATTTTCAAACGTACATACGGTTCATTATACCAAAAAGCGCTTCACTGTACTATCTCGTTTTGTTTTACCCGAAAAACAAAATGTGAAGATTCCCTAGACGTCGTATTGCTTTTAAGAAAAACGTTTGCTACAATTGTGTTTGTTCTGTTGAACGATAACTGCAGATATGCGAATATAAATCTCGAATGAGTTTTATTGGAGGTGAATCATCCATGGCTAACATTAAATCAGCAATCAAACGCGTTAAAACAGCTGAAAAACGCCGCGTCGCTAACGTACAACGTAAATCGGCAATGCGTTCAGCGATTAAAGCAGTCGAAACTTTCGCAGCTGAAGGTAACAAAGACCAAGCGGTCCTTGCTTTCGCTACAGCTTCTAAAAAAATCGACAAAGCTGCTGCTAAAGGTCTCATCCACAGCAACAAAGCTGGTCGTGACAAATCACGTCTCGCTAAACTCGTAAACGCACTTTAATTCTTTCCGAAGAATACGGTGATGGGTCGCCACTAGGAGGGTTCTCCAGTGGCGATTTTTTATATGATCTAAAATGGCGGACGAAGGACTCGTGTAAAACGATTCCTTCGTCCGCCATTTCTTGTCTTACTTGTCGTCTAGACGATCGATCATGACATAGTGAAGACCGATCCCTTCAATGAGGAACGGTTCTCCAACACGTTCCAGTCCGAGGCGCTCATAAAAAGGAAGTGCCGTGACGCGGGCGTTACACCACCATGCTGTCACTTGTCGTTCTTTCAATAGACGACGGACTTCTTCGATCAGCGCACGACCATATCCTTCACCACGCACGTCTTCACTCGACGCCATACCACGAAGCTGATACGTCGCTCCTGGCGCTTGTGCATGCGATTGTTCCGAGAAACTACCGATTGCGACGATTTGTTGTGCTTTTATCCCGCCGAGATGAAACGTCGATGCAAGCGCATCGTCTGGGTAGATACATGCTTCACGTGGTTGATGTGGACGTAACACATCATGCCGTAATGGGATGACCTCTTCTGCTGTAATGATCTGGACTTCCATCATCGTTTGCCTCCTCTTATAGCGTCGCTAAGCGAACAATCAACGCATCGAATAGAATCTTCTTATCACCGCGTCCTGTTTTCATACCTTCATCTGTCGTCGTGATGGCGATGAGTGCTTGCTCGAGCTGCGCAAACGTAAACCGTTTGGCAGACTGGAGTGCCAATTTGATCGCATATGGATGCGCTCCGACTTTTGATGCGATTTGTCGTTCTCCGTATCCTTGTTCTGCTAATCGTTTCGACAGCAGCATCATCCGGTATTGGCGTGCCATCAGTCCAAGGAGAGCCAACACTTCCTGTCCTTGTTTTTCAAGGTCGCGAATCAAGCGGATCGCTGGTTCGAGTTGACGCTTCATCAAGTAGTCCGTTAATTGAAAGACGTTGTCCTCTAATGTCCGCGGAACAAGCAAATCGACATCCTCGATTTCGATTGTTGGTCGGTCCCCTGCAAACAACATCAACTTCTCAAGTTCATGGGCTAATGTCCCCCACATCTCAGCAGTCAAGAAAATGAGTCGCTCGATTGCTGGACGTTCCATCCGGTATCCTTTGTCGTTGACAGCATCCAGAACGAAGCGGAACAACTCTTCGGTCGTCGGTTTTTTTGCCTCTAGTACCGTCGCGCGCTCCTTCAATCGTTTGACGACGGTTTTTCGTTCATCGAGCTTTTCTGCTTCGACGATCAAGACAACGACCGCGTAGTCTGCCGGTTGTAGGATATAATCTGCTAACCGTTCGAGATTATGTTGTTTTTTATCTTTCGCTCCTGTCAGAAACGTTGCAGGTTTTGCAACGACGACACGGTAGTCGCTTAAAAAGGGTACCGTCTCCGCTTCATCGAGTACCGCATCAAGCGGTTGGTCGTTCAAATCGATTTTCATATAATCAAAGCGTTCTCCGTCCGGAAGAGCCGCTTTTACGATTTCACGTTCCCATTCTTCTAACAAGTGTCGTTCTGTTCCATATAATAAGTATAAATTCGCTAATTTTCCGTTGACGAGCCAAGGAGTTTTCATCATTCCCACCACATTTCACAGTTTGTTCTTAACTTCATCATAGATAATCCTCTTTTATTCCGCTATACTAGAAGCGGAATCTATTAAGGGGGAATGCAGCATGGCACATTCAGTACGCCCACCAAGTGAAAACGCGTTCGAGAACGATATTCAATCAAAACGCAACGATGCGCTCGACTCTGCCGTTGGTTTTGGTGCATCATTCGGCTTCTTCGCAGTCTTGTTCATCATCGGTGTCGCAATTAAGTTCTTAAGTCTATAATCAGTAAAACAGCAACCTTGGGGGGTTGCTGTTTTTTTATTTTATCATAGGTTCACAGCCCGCTGAAGAACAAGTTACACTCCCGTCCTCATCCGTTCGAAAGACGATCCGATCTGTCCCGATTCGCTCAAGTACGTCCGGATGCGGATGCCCGTATCGATTTTTTCGCCCGACTGACAAGATGACAATCTTCGGATTCGTCTTCTGCAAGAGTTCTTCACCGGTCGACGTGTTCGAACCATGATGACCTGCTTTTAGAATATCGATTGGTCCAACGCTTAATTCGTCCTCGATTGCTAGGCCAGCGTCACCCGTCAGTAAAACACGTTGTTTGGCAATCTGTGCAAGTAATATAATAGACCGATCGTTCTCTTCTTCTTCTCGTCCAGTCGGTGCAAGTACATGTAACCAAGGACGAATCGTTTGCCCCTTTTGAACGAACTCGACACGCGTCCCAGTTGCTTCGATCGAACGAATCAAATCGTTTCGCTTCTCATCCGTGTTGTCATACGCACCTAAATAAACGGTTTTCACGCGAACTTGACGCAGTAATCCTAGAAGTCCACCGACGTGATCATGATCAGCATGCGTCACGATGAGACCGTCGATTTCTGCTTCTCCTCGTGTGAATAAAAAGGGCGCGACGATATGACTACCTGGATCAAACGGACGAAGCAGTGGATGCGTCGTTTGTTGATAAACGCCACCGGTATCCACGACGAATGTCTCTCCTGCTTTCTCAAGCACGATACTATCGCCTTGCCCGACATCTAAAAAAGTGATCTGTTCAGGTGCGTGCCACTCCGTGTAGCCCCATGCCGTAAGTAAAAGGATCAACGGTAGAGCATGCCCCCACCATCTCCGCTCAGCAATGAACCAAGCGATTCCCGTTCCGACAACGACAATCGTCAAGACGATAGGAGAAAATGCCGGAACGGCAACCATCGCCAACGGTAGATCCTCCGCCAGTCGTAACGCTTGATCCATCCATTGAATCGCATACTGATGCGCGATCTGAAACGTTGAACGAATCGGTAAGAACGGAAGTGTCGCAAGAATGAACGATCCCGGCAGAATCACCCATTCAATCCAGCCACCAATCAATAAGTTCAAGAATGGCGACCAAATTGAAACCGTCGTCTGTTCAATACCCTGTAAAAAGAGGAGTGTTCCAAACTGTGCCCAAGCACTGATAAGCAGCCAGTTCCAAGGACGACGAACCGAACCCATGAGTCGTCTCGACAGCACAAGAAACAGCGTCAGTCCGACCGTCAATTGAAATCCGATATCGTAAATGACAGTTGGTTGAATCGCTAATTGAAAAGCTGCGACCCCCGCAATGACCTCGACCGGATCTAACGGTTTGTGGAAACGACGACCGAGCAACAGAATGATAGCGACGAGCACAGCCCGCGTGACTGGAGGACTCCACTCCGTCAACCATCCGTAAATCGGCAGTAAGATCAGAACGATATCAAGTCGTTTTTCTTTTGTCATTCTGATTTTTCGTAAGACGTACAGCAGACTAACTACTAAAAAAGCGATATGTGATCCTGAAATGACGATCGCATGTAATAAGCCGAATTTCTTAAACCGTTCGAGCGTCACTTGATCCATTAATCGATCCTCACCAAATACAAGTGCTTCGACGTAGAATGCTTGCTTTTGTGGTAACAAGTCTTCTATCCGTTTCAACCATGCTTCACGTACCCGTCTTCCTTCTGCCGCATACCCAAGTGTCGGATGACAGGAATCAAACGAACGTACTTCCCACTTTCCAGCGTAACGATGCGTATGCATGAATTGCAGTTCGTCAAAACCTCCCGCATTCGATTGTTGGCGGACATCGAGCGGTTCCGTATTGACGTGACAGGAGTAACCGATTCGTTCGTATCCTGTCTCACCTTCTGCAATCGTTGCCGTCAATAGAACCGATTGACCATTGCTCTCCGCATCATAGCGAATTCGATCCCCATTACGCTTACCTGATAAGATGTCAACAGACGAGATGTCGTGCGGTTCAGGTGACAGATGACCCATTCCGATGAATAGACAACTCAGAATGAACAAAAAGAAAAGACGACCGATTGAAAAAGACCATGACTTCATGACAGTAAATAGCATCAGCGTCACTAACCACCAGATCGATTCTTTAATGGCGACAATGAGTAAGAGAACGAACAGCGCATGAAGCGGCATCAGTAGACGATCAGGTAGGATTTAAGCGATTCTAACGTCTTTTCCCCGAACCCTTTCACATCTCCGAGTGATTCATACGTCGCAAATCCTCCCTTCTCCTCACGATAGGCTAAGATCGCTTCTGCTTTGGCAGGACCGATTCCCGGAACCTCCATCAACTGTTCCGCCGTTGCCGCATTGAGGTCAATCAGTCCTTTTGGTATCTCTGCTTTTGAGCGTTTCGTTGGTTTCGGCTGATCTTTCGTCTTTTTTACCGGCACGATGACTTCCTGTCCATCAATGAGACGTGCCGCGAGATTCATTTGTCGAATGTCAGCTTTCTCAGTCGTCTTTGCTTTTTCGATTGCATCCTTCACTCGATCACCGAGATGGAATTGATAGGGTCCAGGTGCTTCTACCGCCCCTTTCACATCGACCATGATGAGTTTGTCACGAATCGAGGTCTCCTTTTCTGCTGGCTCTGCTTTTGCCTCTTGTTGTTTATCCGTTAAGGACGGTTGATCGACCATCGCTTCATTCGAGCAAGAGGGTAATGGTACGAACAATAAAATGATGAGTAGCAGGACGACGACGAGACCTGCGATTTGTTGCAAACGTGGAACGGTCAAGACGAATCCCTCCTTTTTCCACGACTCTAACAGGTCGCTACGGACTTCAGGAAACGAAGGAATACGCACTAACCACTCTTTTACAACATGATACGGTGTGTTATGTCGGATAAAGATCATATCATCCATACCGTAACTTTGAATTAGCATCTGTTTGACGAACAAAAAATCCGTCTCCTTCAAGCAACACGAACGTGTATCGCTTAAAGAAGACGGATGAGATCACTTTTACATTTTTTCAGCAACGAAGAAAATCCGCTCGGCTGTCTCAGAAGGAGCATCCGGTCCAAAATCGCCTGTGACCGCAAGAACCCGGAATCCGGCGTCGCGTAACCACGTCACGTACTGTGCTGGAGGATATGTCCGCTGATGATGCGTTTCATCGACACGCTCGTAGCGACCGTCCTCTTCCTCGATGAAGAAAGTCAGTTCATGGACGACAGAAAGCGGTGCTTCACCAGGATCCGCGAACCAGATATACGAACTTTGCTCCGCATGTGTCGCATATGTCTTTCCATTGAACAACGTTTCCATCTTGTATGGAGAGTGTGTATCAAATAAGAGACGTCCACCCTCTTTGAGGATTGCTGCTACATGTGTAAACGTCTGTTTGACATCCTCTTCCGTCCGGAGATAGTTCAAGGAGTCGCATAGGATCGTCACGGCATCGACAGGTGTCGGCAATTCGATTTCGCGCATGTCTTGCGCCCAGAATTGAATGCGTAATCCCTCTTCCATCGCTTTTTCCTGCGCGACTTCGAGCATCTCTTCCGATAAATCGATTCCGAGCATCTCATAGTGTGCCGCTAATGCAAGCGTCGCCGTACCCGTTCCACATCCGATATCAGCAATCGTACTGCCAGTCGGAACGTATGCTTTGACCCAGTCGACCCATTGACCGTACGGGACGTCTTGCATCAATTCATCATAGATGTAGGCGAACTGTTCGTATGCCATTAGTTGACCTCGACTTCAACCTTTGGAGCATCTGCCCAGAGTTTTTCGAGATTATAGTAATCACGATCGTCACGGTGGAAGACGTGAACGACGACGTTTTCAAGATCCGCTAACACCCAACGTGCCGCATCGAATCCTTCGAGACGTTTGATCGGCAGGTTATGTTCGTGCGCGACTTCTTTGAGTTCACGTGCGATTGCCTGTACTTGTTTTTCTGAATTCCCTTCACAGATGACGAAGTAGTCGGCAACTGGTGAGATGCTCGACATATTCAGGACGACGATATCTTCAGCGCGTTTATCATCGATGGCATTTACGATTAATTGTAATTCTTGTTCGACTGTCATAGGACGGTCCCCTTTCGTTTGGCCGCGACGAAGGCATTATAAGTCTCAATCGTACGCGGAAAGATGATGGCTTGTTTTTTACATAAAAAATGAATCGTCTGACTGAGTGTTGCAATGACAGCGTCCGTCAAATCCTGCTCCGCTACTTCACGAAGCGCTTCGACACCTGGATAACTGCGATTTGGTTCAATCGCATCCGCGACGAAGATGATTTGATCGAGCAACGGCATACCGGGTGCCCCCGTCGTGTGATTTGCGATGGCCTGATAAATCACATCTGAATCAAGACCAAGTTCTCGACGGACAAGCTCCGCACCTACTGGCGCATGAAGCAGTTCGTCATCATAATCGAGTAAAACACGTTGATTCAATTCAACGGCAATCGAACGCATCTCATTCGTATCGCGGTATTTCGCATAATCATGAAGCATAGCAGCAAGTGTTGCTTCTTCTTCGTCAACACCATATTTAAGAGCCAAGTGTCGCGCTGTCTCGACGACACCTAATGTGTGCACATAGCGTCGCTCAGGCAACGTACGCTCAATGATTTGACGTGCTTCTTCAAGGCGCATATAGATTCCACTCCTCAATCCGTTGTCGAACGGCTTCCGGTACAAGGTAGCGAATGCTCCGTCCGCGCGCGACCCGTTGCCGGATATCTGTCGAAGAAATTTCTAGCAATGGCATATCGACCGCTTTCACACGGGCACCACGCGGAATCAGATACCGACTGCCCGGTCGAGCGACGGCACCAAAGACGACTTCCTCGTATAACCGTTCGGCTTGATACCACGTATCGAGACTCACGAGTGAATCTGCTCCAACGAGAAACAGAAACTCATGCTCCGGGTACCGATGCTTGAGTGCACGAATCGTATCATACGTATAGGAAGGCTCTTCGCGCTCAAACTCGATTGCTGAGACGGAAAAAGCAGGATTCAATGCAATTGCTTCTTCTACAAGGCGTAAACGCTTGGTTGCGTCTGTGACTGTACGTTGTTTATGCGGTGGCACATTCGCTGGTACGAACCAGACCGCATCGAGTTCGAGTTGTTCCTGCGCTTGTTCGGCAATCAGGAGATGACCGATATGCGGAGGATCGAACGTTCCGCCCATCAGTCCGATTTTCATCGTGGCAATTCGAGCGTCTTGTTCTCTTTTGATTCTTTATAGAGAACGATGACTTTTCCGATGACTTGAACGAGTTCAGCATTCGTTCCTGCGACGAGTTCTTGTGCGACATCCTTCGGTGCGTCCGCACAATTTTGCAATACTTGTACTTTCAAGAGTTCCCGTTTTTCGAGCGCATCCATCAAATCAGCGCACATCGCTTCTCCGACTCCATTTTTACCGACTTGGAAAATCGGGTTTAAGTCGTGAGCTGTCGCGCGTAAAAAACGTTTTTGTTTACCTGTTAACATGATTAAAATTCCTCCAATTGCTTTCGTATCACCTGCTCGCCAAGTGCAAGGTCAGGTGCTTGTCCGGTGAAGCGTTCAAATGCTTCAGCCGCTTGTAAGACGAACATCGGGACGCCGTCAAGTGTGTCGAGACCTTTTTCGGTCGCTTCACGCAATAGACGGGTCGGCGTCGGTCGATAAATAATATCACAAATCAAGGCGTGCGTCTCCGTCAATTCGATCGGACGTGCCTCGATATGTGGCGCCATCCCGACAGAAGTCGTATTGATGATGACGTCGTAACTCGTTAAATCAAATGTTTCTTGCCATGGTAGAACGGTTGCTCCGAATTCATCGGCAACTGCCTTAGAGCGTTCTTCTGTACGATTCGTGATCGTCACATCTCCGGGCAACGCAGCAATGATGCCTCGCGCCGCACCGCCCGCACCAAGAACGAGCGTCTTTTGAAATGACGGACGACGTTCTGTCAACGCGCGGACGAATCCGATTCCATCTGTATTCGCACCAATCAACTGCCCATCCTGCCGATATACCGTATTCACGGCGCCTGCTTTTTGAGCTGCCGGCTCTAGCCGATCCAGATACGGAATGATTGCTGTTTTATGCGGAATCGTCACATTGATTCCGTCTAGCTGATGTGTGCGTAATTTCGTAATGATTTGCGGCAATTGCTGCTCCGTTACATCGATGAGGTCATAACAGCCGAAAAGCCCAGCCGCTTCCAGCCAAGCTGTATGCAGCTCAGGTGAAAGTGAATGGGCAATCGGATGACCGATGACGGCAAAGCGCATCAGACGAGCGCCTCACGTAAGGATACAGCGACACCTTTCGGGGCGTAAGCAGCGACACGTCCACCTTTTCCGTGAACCGCAACCCACCCGAGTCCACTGAAGACGATATCCGTCTTCATGTTGTCGCGGAGGCTGAATTCATGACGGACAAGCGGCGGTAGCATCTCACGCGTCTTTTCGTTTGGCGGAGACAACAGCTCACCGTTGTGGTTCGCGTATAAATCGTCTGCCTTTTCAAGCTTCGTCCGGTGAACTTTCAATTCGTTCGACATGTAGATGACGAATGAACGCTTGTTCCCTTCCATATAGTCCAATCGTGCAAGACCTCCGAAGAAGAGTGTCTGTTGCGGGTGGATTTGGAAGACTTGTGGCTTGATCTCTTTTTTCGGTGTGATCAGCTTCAAGTCCTTTGCATCAACATAGTGAGCCATCTGATGATGATTGATGATCCCCGGTGTATCATACAGGTTACAGTTATCGTCGAGTGGAATGTCGATCAAGTCTAGTGTCGTTCCTGGGAAGTGACTGACCGTGATGACGGCTTCATCTTCTTCACCGAAGCGTTTGATGACTTGGTTGATCAGCGTCGATTTCCCGACGTTCGTACAACCAACGACATAGACGTCGCGGCCTTTTCGATAATAATCGATTTTTTCAGCGAGTTCATCGACTCCGTGCCCTTTTTTCGCACTGATCAGATGAACGTCGACTGGACGTAATCCAAGTTCTTTCGATGCTTGACGCATCCAGTTCATGAGACGGTTCGGGTTGAGTGACTTCGGTAATAAATCGGCTTTGTTCCCGACGAGTAAGACGTCGTTTTTACCGACGAACCGATGTAATCCCGGTAACCAGCTTCCATTAAAATCGAAGATATCAACGATTTTAACGACAAGTGCATCTTTTTGACCGATTCCGTCTAAGATTTTAACGAAATCATCGTCCGATAACGATACATCTTGAATTTGATTGTAGTGCTTTAATTTAAAGCAACGTTGGCAAATGACCATTTCACGATCAAGTGCAGATTTAGGTGCGTATCCTGGTGCTTTTGTGTCTTCCGTTTGAATGGCGACACCACAGCCAGCGCAGTGGATTTCTTCGATCATATTATGTTGAGCCGCATGCGGGAACGATATCCCTTCTCTTTTCACCGTAGCGCCCTGCTCGCTACTCCAAGAGCGTAACTTCCGACCTCTCGCCGTACATGTTGCGACTGCTGCCTTCCCTTTCATCTACCGATCTGACAGGGTTATTGTTGCTTATCCTGACGAAGTGTTTCGATCGGATGCTCCAGTGCAGAAGGATCTTCCTTGACGCGTTGTGTCAATTTATAGATTCCTTTGCGTTTCATCCGGCGGAAAATGACACGTTCCATCAGGCGATTGAATTTCGTGACGACACCGTCCGTCTTAACGACAGGTTGAACGTGGATGACTTCGATTCCAACGGAGTTTGCACCGAGTACATCCGTGAAGAGTTGGTCTCCTAAGAAGACAACTTCCTTCGCGTGATAACCGAATTCCGTCAATGCCCGTTTAAACCCGATAGGAAGCGGTTTTCGAGCTGGCGCAATATAATGCAATCCGAGTGGATCCGCGAACTTCTTGACGCGGTCTCCGTTATTGTTCGATACGATGATGACGTCGAAACCATATTGATTATTCACCATATCCAGCCAAGCAACCAATTCGTCTGGAGCATCTGCGATATTCCATGCGACGAGCGTATTATCAAGATCGGTCAAAATCGCTTTGACACCGTTTCGTTTGAGCATTTCAAGGTCGATATCGTAGATCGAAGCCACGAAATGTTTCGGATAAAGTCGTTTGAACAAGAATAAAACCTCCAGATAATGGTCTAGCTCTATAGTTAAGTTTAAGAAACAGTTATGCTCTTATCGTTCGATTATAGCACAATCAGGTAGTAAGAGCGACGCACAAAAGAAAACGGAAGGCGGACCTTCCGTTTTCTTAATAATACCGAATCCACAAATAGAGTTGGGATAGAATCAACGTTACGATCGTGATCGGTGCTCCGTAAATCAAAAAGCGCATATAGGTGAATTTTTCACCTTGTCGTGTTGCGAGACCCGCGACGATGACGTTCGCCGATGCACCGATCAATGTCCCGTTACCACCGAGACATGCACCGAGTGCGAGGGACCACCATAACACGTCCACTTTCGCATCTGCTGGTGATAATCCAATTCCAGCAGCCACATCGTTGATGAGTGGAATCATCGTCGCAACGAATGGGATGTTATCGATCGTCGCACTGGCGATACCAGACAACCAAAGCACAGCAGTTGCTGTCGTCTGAATATCACCGCCTGTCAGATCAATCGTCTTTTCGGCGAGGTAACGGATGATGCCCGCTTCCTGAATCCCACCGACGAGCACGAACAATCCGGCGAAGAAAAAGATTGTCGTCCACTCGATACGGGCAAAGATTCCCTCTAACTGATGATCGTTTTCAATCGTCAGCAGCATCAGAACGGTCGCTCCAAGGATCGCGATCGCTGGTGCTTCGAGATGAAGTCCGATTCGATCAAGCACCGGATGTAACACGAACAGCGCAATCGTACTGACGAGAACGATACTACTTCGCGTGACCAATTTTCGACTGACGATATAACTCTTCTCATCGATTTCCATCAGTTTTTGTCGATCTTCCGCTTCGACATGCAACTGCTTCCGGAAGATGAAATACAGGATGCCGATCGTTACGACCGTGATGACGAGGATAATTGGTGCAAGATTCACTAAAAAGGCATTGAACGTCAAGTGTGGATTCGCAGCACCAATCATGATATTCGGTGGATCCCCAATCAAGGTCGCCGTCCCACCGATATTCGCAAATAGGACTTCTGCGAGCAAGAACGGAAACGGCGCGATTTTAAGTATCTTCGTAATCGAAAATGTGATCGGAACGATCAATAGAACCGTCGTGACGTTATCAAGGAATGCAGATCCAAGTGCCGTCAATGCGGACAGTAAAATCAATACCTTGATTGGATCACCTTTCGTCGTCTTCGCCGCACGAATCGCAATGTATTCGAACAAGCCAGATTGATTGGCAATCGTGACGAGAATCATCATGCCGATCAATAAGACGATCGTTCCCCATTCAATATATTCAAACAATGCGGTCTCGAGATCCACGATACCGATGATGACCATCGCGAGCGCTCCAAGCAAGGCGACGATCGCCCGACTTACTTTTTCACTGATGATGAAGCCATAGGTCACTAAAAAAATGATGAGTGCGATATACGTTTGGACCTGTGTACTTCCGATTTCTGCTAATGCCAGTGCCGGCATGATTCATTCCTCCTAAACGTAAGGAGACGCCCAAAACGGGCGCCTCGCTTTCATGAATGCCATTGTCCGAGGCGCTGCCCCATTAAAACTGGTCCAATCGCCTGACTGTCTAACGTCAATGCGTCTTTCGGACAAATCAGGACGACCGTCGAACCGAATGAGAAGTATCCAAACTCATCCCCGCGACGAAGGTCCTTCGACTCGTTCGTCCGAACGATCGAGTTAACGTTCAGTGCGCCGACCATGACATGTTCAAGCGCATGTTTCCCTTGGACGATGCGCGTCACACGACGGTAGTTCCGCGTCAATGGACGAAGCGCATGTGTGAGACCGATCTCATTCACTGGTGCTGAATCGCGACCGAGCGTATAGCTCGTCCGGACTGTTCCATCCATCGGCACATGAACACGATGGTAGTTTTGCGGACTTAAGTAAAAGATCATCACACGTCCACCAACGTATTGCTGTGCCTCGTGATGGGAACCGAGTAACTCAGATACCGTATACGATTGTCCTTTGACAGTAAAGCGGCTATCAGCCGTCAAGTCGTCAACGACGGATAGCACACCGTCACACGGACTGACGAATGCGCCTTCTGATTGATCAATCGGTCGCATTTCCGGTTTGACATGACGAATGAAAACGTCATGTAAACTCGAATACGCTTCTAAATTCCGAGTCGCTTCTGTCATATTTAGATCGTATGCCTGAACGAACGGACGGATGAATGGACGACTGATACGGCTCATCGCAAAACGTTTCAGTTGTTTGGCAACAAGCGGGTGTCCATTTAATTCGAACACGCGAGAGTAAAACCATTTTTTAATCATTGAGATCACCGGATGATTCTTCTTTTGAGTCCTTTACGTCTTTTCCAGCGAAGAACTCTTTATAGCTGTCTTCCGTTTGCTCTCCTGCTACACGTCCGACTTCCTTACCATCCTTAAAATGAACAACCGTCGGTGTACCCTCGATGCCAAACGTGTCCCAAGCCGACTGTTCGACAGCAAGATCAATCTGTTCGAATGGGATGTCCTGTTTTTCACCAAGCGGGACGAGATATGGTTTTACTTTTTCACAGTGAGAACAACCTGTTTGATAGAAATACGTATAGAATTCATCACCGGATTTTACTTTATCTGCGACTTGTGTAGCCGTTAGGTTGCCGTTCTTCGATGCAGAATCTTCTCGATCCGTGAAGACGAGAAGTAATCCTCCCACCAATACGATCAAGGCGATGACTCCGGCTGTAATCCAATTCGCCTTGGATTGCGGTTTTTTCGTGTTTTTACGTTTCGACTTCTTTGACACGTCTATCCCTCCGTCATTCTGGTATTAGCCATTTTTTCTGAACCATTATAGCATGACCATTCGCAAGAATCGTATCGATTTGCAAAGCGTCATCAATCAGTAACAGATCCGCTCGTTCTCCAACCGCTATTCGCCCGCCCGGTATACCATATGCATCCGCGACATGTCGCGTGATCATCGCGATTGCCTGATCAAAAGTAACACCATGCTCCACTGCATCGCGTACGGCTTGCATCAAGGAAGAGGGTTTTCCTGTATCAATTCGCACTAATCGACCTGCCTCATCAAATGCCGGAAGACTTGCGCCAGCGTCGCTCGACATCGTGATCTGCTCGAGTGGAATTCCCGCTGCTAAAGCACGGGCGACAGCCTGTCCTGCTGGAATCTCGCCTTCCGCAATGAAGCTTTCCGTCGTACACGTCGTTAAATCGATCCGTCCTCCTCGTTTCGCCCAGGCGAGTCCTGCCTCAAAAATCCGTTCACTCCGATTGATATGTGTCGGAAGGAATTGTTGAATCGGTAGATCGGTCGTGTCGATCACTTCATGTAATAGATCGAGCCCTTGTTTCCCGTCTCCGATATGGACGTTCATCGTTCCCGACACGCCTTTGACCATGCCGGCAATTCGGGCTTCTGACGCTAATCGCGCGAGTTCATGAGCTGTCGGTTGTGTCGATCGGTGATCGTTGATGGCAATCTCTCCGATGCCAATCACTTCATTGATGAGGACGATATCATGTCCTGTCGATTGCGTCAGGAAGACCGGCGGAACCATATAACTTCCGCTTAATAGAAAGGGACGGATACCAGATGCAGCATATCCCCGTATGTGTGCCAGTAGGTCAATTCCTGTTCGTGTCCAACCATCCGTTCCGAGTAATCCAACGACCGTCGTGACACCGCCTTCGAATATGTCACGAACAGTCAACGGAGCCGTTCGCGTGGCAAATCCACCTTCTCCACCTCCACCAATCGGATGTAAGTGTCCGTCGATGAATCCGGGGACTAGCCGTTTGTTGCGACCATCAATCCGTTGCGTGATCAGTGCTTCATCTATGGTGTAGGAACCGATTCCGATGATCTGATTCCCTGCGATGTAGACATTTTGCGGCATCTCTTGCCACAGAACCTGTTCGATGACGATCATCGTTCATTCCTCCTTAAGACAAAAAGCGAGCCTATCGCCCAAGTGACGACATCTCGCTTTTCCTTATTCTGCCTTAGTCCCTTGACCAAGACCTAAATCTTCATTGACGGCATCGAGTGCGAAGACGACAAGTGAAGTGACGACAGACATAGCTGTCGCGAATCCGAAGCTATACGTTACTGCATCAACTGCCGATACGATGAACACAGCCGTGTTCACGAGTAAGAATGACCAAAAGAATGTAACGAGAAAACGCATGATTTCCCCTCCGTTTCCATAACGTACTATAGAGTTATCCTACGATTTGTAGTATACCATTTTTTAATCCAAGCAACAGCTTTTCTCTAATTTTTTCAAGCGCTTTCTTTTCCTTGAAAAACTTAATCGTTTCATACGAAGGACAATCGCTTCATATGCTACAGTAGAATTAACGAAAAGAAAGCGGAGGATTTCATCATGACCCGTCACTTAATCGCTGTCGATCTCGACGGCACCCTTTTAAAAGATGATAAGACAATCAGCGCTGCGAACATCGCTGCACTCCAGCGTGCACGTGCGAACGGTCACGAAGTCGTCATTGCAACCGGACGACCATTTCGTCACGCCAGAAAATATTACGAACAGCTCGGTTTGACGACACCGATTGTTAATTTTAACGGTGGTCTCGTCCATCATCCACAAGACATCCACTTTGAAGTTCAGCATCATCCGATTCCATTAAAAACTGTTCAACATATTTTAGAATCTGTCGCTGAGACGAAAACACAAAATATCGTCTGCGAAGTCACGGATCATGTCTATTTTCAATATGACCCGGTCGGCATTTACGAATTCTATACCGACCATGCCTTATCCGTCACGACCGGAGATTTACGAAAGGTGCTTATGCATGAACCAACATCTCTTTTGATTCATGCCAAAGGAGAACACGTCGATGAGATCCGCTCCGAACTATCTGGTATCCATGCCGAGACGGTACTCAATCGTCAATGGGTGAAGCCTGAATTCATGGTCGAAGTGATGCGAAAAGGTACAAGCAAAGCGGTCGGTCTTGCCCATATCGCCGACCACCTTGGAATTGACTCTAAACAAATCATTGCTTTCGGTGATGAGGAAAACGATTTAGAGATGATCGAGTATGCTGGACATGGTGTCGCGATGGGTAATGCCATCCCCGCGCTGAAGCATCTGGCAAACGGCACGACGAAGCGAAATGAGGATGACGGGATCGCGTATTACTTGAGACACGTCCTCGGGCTCGCATGAAAACAGATAAAGAGGCTGACTCAAAAAAAGAATGACGCGTCTTTTCACGCCCTTTCCTCAGGCGAGACACAAGCCAGTTTTCTTGCTTCGTTGAAGCAGGAAAGCGGGTCTTGTTCGTCTCTGACAGCGCATAAATGCGCTTGTTCCTGTAGGAGTGGCGTGTGACGCGTCATTCTTTTTGTTACGAGATAAGGATGGCAGATCATCATTCTGCCACCCTTATCTTTGTAGAGGCTGACTTTTGTGTCAGCCTCTTTTCATTATCCTTTTCGGAAGTATCCGACAACCGAGTCTGTCGCGACGACGTTGATGAAGACCGTCTCGTCCGCTTCCCGGCAAATCCGTTCAATGTCCCGTAATTCATGACGCTCGATGACCATCATCAACGTCGCTTTTTCAGCTCGAGAATACGTACCAATCGAAGGAATTTGCGTGATGCCTCGAATGATGTGCTGATGCAAAGCCGTCGTGATGTCATCCGCATGATTCGTGACGATGAAAATCGTTAGACGCTGATTGCTCGTATGAATCTCATCGACGACTTTAGACGTCACGTAGATGAAGACGATCGTGTATAAAGCAGTCGACCAACCGAACAACGCTCCTGCTAATAATGCGATCAAGAAATTCAAGACGAACAGATACAAGCCGACACTGCGATCGGAGAAACGAGCAAAGATGAGGGCGACGATATCAAACCCACCCGTCGAAGCACCGAACTTAATCGTGATACCGGTACCGATCGCAAGCAAAACACCTCCAAACACTGCATTCAGTGTTTGATCACCTGGTATGACAGCATATTGAGGAATAAGACCAATGAAAATCGTCGTTGCCAAGACCGAAACCAACGTAATGATTGTAAAACTCCGACCTAACATGATCCATGCGAGCACGATCAAAGGGATGTTCAACGCCAAGAACCAGACGTTCTCACCAAACGCAAATGCTGTATTTTGAAGGACTTGCGTCAGGATTTGGGCAAGTCCTGTAAATCCAGTCGAATAGACACCACTCGGAATCAAAAACCAGTTCATGGCAACGGCAATGACGAATCCCCCAATCGAAGCCACGATCACTTTTAACATACTTTCCTTTACTACTGCTGTCACACGCCGTTCTCCTCTCATTCATAACTATCTTGAAACACTTTAGCACATTCAAATGTCGTCGGATAGTCAAGATTTCCAAAGATTGATGTTCTTTTTCATGATGGCGTTTTCATTTGTGACAAAGGTGTCCTGCTTCTTGTTACACACAAAAAAAGAACCGACTCAAAAATCGGTTCTTTTTTCTCTCTTATACTGTCATCGAAGCAGGAACTGTAATCTGTCCTCCTGCCGGAACTTCAACAGTTGTTCCATGAACGTTTAAGCTGAATGCTTCGCCTTCTGTTTGGGCGATTTCGACGGCATTTGGCTGTACATGGACATGGATATGATGACCGCGCCATTGCATCCGGAACGTATAGCTCGTCCAGCCTTTTGGCAACATCGGCTTGAAGGATAACGTATCGTTCGCCACCCGTAATCCAGCGAATCCGTGGACGATCGACATCCATGATCCAACCATCGACGTGATGTGTAAACCGTCTTCCGTATCATTGTTGTAGTTATCGAGGTCAAGTCGTGCTGAGCGTTGGTACAGTTCGACCGCTTTTTCCTCATAACCGACTTCCGCCGCAATGATTGAGTAGATACATGGTGATAATGACGATTCATGAACCGTGCGTGGTTCATAGAAATCGAAGTTCGCTTTTTTCTCTTCTACACTGAAGCGATCCGTCAAGAAGTAAAGACCTTGTAAGACATCTGCTTGTTTAATGAAGACAGAGCGAAGGATCCGGTCCCATGACCAATTCTGGTTTAGCGGAAGATGTTTTGGATCGAGGTCAGCGACCAAGATTTGTTCCTTATCCATGAAGCCATCCTGTTGCATGAAGATTCCAGGGGCTGCCTCATCTTTTGGATAATACATCTTCGCGTCGATATCTGCCCACTTCTCCAGCTCCTCATCCGTCAACGCTAATTGATGCATAAGTTCTTGCAGACGTTCTGGCTCTTCTTGTGCCAAATGACGGTGGACGGTCTGCGTATATTCGAGACACCATGCCGCAATCAGGTTCGTATACCAGTTGTTGTTGACGTTGTTCTCGTATTCGTTCGGTCCCGTCACGCCAAGAATCATGTAGACGTCCTTATGCGCGACGTAATTGACACGGCTTGCCCAGTAGCGAGAAATCTCGACTAACACTTCAAACCCGTATTGTCCGAGGTACGATGTGTCTCCCGTGTAGTTCGTGTAATTATAAATCGCATGCGCAATTGCGCCGTTCCGGTGAATTTCTTCATGTGTGATTTCCCACTCGTTGTGGCACTCTTCTCCGTTCATCGTCACCATCGGATAAAGTGCACCCTTCATCCCAACATTCTTATCCGCATTTTCTTTTGCTTGCGGTAATTGATTGTGGCGATACTTGAGTAAATTCCAAGCCACTTCCGGTTTCGACGTCGCAAGGTAGAAGTTCAAGCAGTACGCTTCTGTATCCCAATACGTCGCACCACCATACTTCTCGCCCGTGAATCCTTTTGGTCCGATGTTGAGGCGTGAATCTTCACCTGTGTAGGTCTGGAACATATGGAAGATGTTGAAACGAATCCCTTGCTGTGCCTCGACATCTCCTTCAATCTTCACGTCCGCTTCTTCCCAGTGGTGCAACCAAGCTGATTCATGTGTCGCAAGCAATGATTCAAAGCCTGATTCGAATGCGACATGAACACGTTTCATCGCTTGCTCCAGTAACGCATCGATTTCATGATCGCGATTCGTTACGAGCGCGACGAATTTTTCGACTGTGACACCTTCTCCGACTGCGGCTTGTTTCGTGAAACGATTCGCGACGTACTGCGTATTGCCATCGACGACTTCGCACCGTGCGCCTTCGACATCCGTGATCATCGCTGCCGTTACATGCCAATCGAGCTTTTTCGTTTTTGATGTGACATAACCGAACCGTTCTTCAATTCCGTGTTCGACAGGAAGCCAGAACTTCTCGTCATAATTCGAGTCTTCATTCTCAACATCCGCATCGAGATACGATTCAATGACGATTTCTGCTTCAAAATTGACAGGTGTCACCGTATATTGCAAGGCAGCGATTTCTTTATCGACGATCGAGAAGAAACGCTTGGATTCGACTTTCGTTTCCTCTACCCCATTCTTCAATAGCATCGTCCGTGTCAACACACCGTGTTGCATATCAAGTTCGCGTTTGAAGTCGATGACTTCCCACGTATTCAAATCAACAGCTTTTCCGTTGACAGATACTTTCAAGCCCATGATGTTGACAGCATTGAGTACTTTCGCGAAATACTCCGGATAACCGTTTTTCCACCAGCCGACACGTGTCTTATCCGGATAGTAAACACCTGCGACATACATGCCTTGATGCGTGTCCCCTGTGTATTCTTCTTCAAACGTCCCGCGCATTCCCATATGACCGTTTCCGATCGATGTCATCGATTCTGCCAATCGATTATCTTCTGGATGAAAACCAAGCTCTGTAATTTTCCACTCATTGACCTCAAAAAGTCGTTTCATCGTCAAGTCGCTCCTTTTTATGCTACGCATGTCGGTCACCCTGATCATGTAAGCGTTTCATCTATACTATACATTCTTTATTGTACACATAAAAAGCACCAATGCAATCGTTTGCACGAAAATAAATTTCTTTTTCTGCAACCGCTTCCTTTTACTAGAAATAGACGTCGATTTGAATCAAAAAAAGTCTATTTTCAAACCAATCGGCTTAAAAATAGACTGTCGTTTCATGCTTCAGATTTTCCGCCACAAGACTGACGGACGACGAGATAATGCGGGACGATGACGCGCTTCCCATAAGGTGTCGCATCTTCATTGATTTGTTCAATCAAACAATTCGTCGCTTCAAAACCAAGTCCAAAAATGTTGATTTCAACAGAAGTCAACGGTGGGCTTGAGAATTCTGCGATGAACAAGTTATTGAAACTGACGACGGCCATTTGATCCGGCACACCGATCCCCATCTCATTGAGGGTACTCATGACACCAAGTGCCATCATATCATCACTTACGACGACAGCCGTCGGCGGATGTTCAAGCGACATCAGTCGTTTGACTGCCTCGGCGCCTCCTGTCGTCATGAATGGTGCACTGACGATGTAGGATTCTTGAATCGGGATGCCCTCTTCCATGAGAGCCGTCTTGTAACCCCCGACACGCTCTTGCGTCACAGCTAAGTCCTGTGCGCCTCCGACGAATGCGATACACTCATGCCCAAGTTGATGCAAGTACTTCGTCACTTCGCGACCGGCTAGATAATTATCCGTATCGACATACGTGACATGTGATGAATCACTGAATGGTTTTCCGACGACGACGAACGGAAACTTCGAATCCTGCAGAAATTGAACGACTTTGTCATCCGTACGGGAATACAGTACGACGACACCATCGACCCGACGGCCCTGAACCATCGAGACGACACCTTCATATACTTCTTCTTCCGAGACACCTGTCGTCATATATAACGAATATCCATTTTGATGCGCTTTTGTACTGATTCCTCGAATGACCTCCGAAAAGAACGGGTTTTGTAGTGTTTTCGTTGCAGCACTTGGCATGACGAGACCGATCGCCTGTGTCGTTCGATTCGCTAGACTGCGAGCATGAACGTTCGGATAATATCCGAGCTCATCCATCGCCTGCCGCACCCGTTCCTTCGTCTTTTGACTGATGCGTGAACTATTCGCAATGACGCGTGATACCGTCGAGGGTGCGACATTCGCTTCCCGTGCTACATCCTTGATTGTTACCTGCATCCCCTTCACCTCACATTTCCCCTAGTTAAGTATTTTATTTTGTTTGACGTTGCATGCGTTTACGGTGAACGAGAAGAAGTATGAGCGCTAAAATCGGAGCAATCGCACCAATTGCGATGATCGACCACCAGTTGACTTGTGACTTTTCGATGACATAGCTGTTCGCACTATTTGCATCAAGCGTGATCTCATAGGCGTCACCATCTTGACGCACCAAGTCTGAGAATAAAAGTCCTCTTAAACGCTGGTCATCACCGATTTCTTTCGCAGACACGCGTAAGCTCGTCTTTTTTTCTCCAAGATTGATCGCGTAAACGACTTGTTGTTGTTTCGTCTCCCGTGAGTAGACTGCCATATGATCGGTTTTTGCGATCAAGCGTTGCTTCCCTGTTGCAAACGCTGGGTAGTCCTGACGCATCTCGTTCAACGTTTTTACGTACTGTTGCATCTTCTTGTTTTGATCAAATGTCATCATCATCCGGTTTCCAGGATCCTCGCCACCTGGCATCGCCACCTCTGTTCCTTGGTAGACGATCGGCATCCCCGGGGCAGCATAGAGTGCAAACAGCGCCAATCGAAGCTGCCGTTCCTCTTCGTCTGCTCCACCAATCTTTGCTTCCGTGATGAAGCGCTTGACATCATGATTATCAATGAAGGTTGCAAGTCCCTTGGCATTCGGATTAAACGTAGTATCTCGATTATAAACTGAATCGAGCTCTTCCGCTGAACCATTTTTGCGGGCAAACTGATCCTTGACTCCATAATAAAACGGGAAGTTCGTCACGGAATCAAAACCTAATTTTGAATAGGACGCGATTTTTCGCGGATCTCCATCGAATACTTCAGCCAACAAGAATAAGTCCGGATGCTTTTCTTTTACTGCTGGGATAAACGTTTCCCAAAATGAGGCTGGCACATGGCGAACCGTATCGAGCCGGTATCCGTCTATACCCGTTTCATCGACCCAGTAGTTCGCGACATCAACTAAATAATCAACGACTTTCGGATTTTCCGTATTGAAGTCCGGTAAATCGAACAGCCAGTTATTCTCGACTTCCGACGGGTTATTCCAGTTCATGATTGGTTGATTTTTATGGAACCACTCCGGTTTTTCTTTCACCATCGGATGATTTGGTCCTAAATGATTGACGACAAGATCAAGGACGACCTTGATATCCCGGTCATGTGCTTCTTTAACGAGACGTTTAAACTCTTCCTTTGTTCCGAAGTGCGGATCAATCTCGTAATAATCATCCGTCCAGTATCCATGATAACCATTCGGACGGTTCTTAAAGATCGGCGTTAACCAAATCGAAGTGAATCCCTTTTCCTTGATGTAATCGAGACGTTTCGTCACGCCTGCTAAATCGCCACCTTGAAACGCTTTTGGATTTTCAGGATCCGCCTCTCGGTCATTACTCGGATCACCATTCTCGAACCGGTCCACCATGATGAAATACATTCGTTCTTTTTCCCAACCTGCTGCTTCACCCGTCATCGGCTGAAGTCCGATAGACAAGAGAAGCGGCAAGAGGAGAAGCATTATGCCTCGTCTCATGCCGCTGATTTCCCCCTTATGATTATCCTTTCGTTCCACCTGCTGTCAATCCAGACACGAAGAAGCGCTGGAATGCGAAGAAGAGAAGAACGATTGGAACTGCTGATAATACGGCACCTGCCGCAAATAACGTGAAGTTATTGTCGAACTGCTCCGACACCATGTTGTACAACCCGACCGCAAGTGTCTGTTTCTCAGGAGAACGCAGGACGAGCGATGCTAAAATGAAGTCGTTGAATGGTGCCATGAAGTTGAACAACGCGATGACGGCGACCATCGGTTTTGCGAGCGGTAAGATGATTTGCCAGAAGATTCGTAAGTGACCGGCACCATCCATCCGTGCCGCCTCATCGAGTTCTTTTGGAATCGTATCGAAATATCCTTTTGCAAGATACGTATTCATTGGAATCGCGCCACCCGAGTAGAGTAGGATGAGCGCCAGATGCGTATCAAACAATTCTAACATATTAAGCAAGACATAAATCGCAATAATGGCAACGAATTGCGGTACCATCTGCAACACGAGGAACAAGATTAGTGAATTTTTCCGACCGACGAAGCGATAGCGTGAAAAAATGTATCCTGTTAACGTGATTAGAGCGACGGAGACGACCATCGTGATGACGGCAATCTTGATTGTGTTTAAATACCACATGCCATAATCCGTTTTTGATGGATCAAACAAATCGAAGTAGTGAATCAAAGTCGGATTACTTGGAAAGATATCCGATGTAATACTTTTCCCTGGGTTAAGTGAAGTACCAACAACCCAAAGAAGTGGATAAACGATAATGATGGAGGCGATCGTCAAAATGAGATATGACAACGCCATGTTGATTCGGTTTTGTTTTCTCATATTAGATCATATCCTCATCTTTGAATGATTTTGAACGCTTGAACTGAATGACGGCAATCGTCATGATGAAGAACGACAACACAAGCGTGATCGCTGCTGCAAATCCATACTGCGGGTTCGAGCCAAGCGACAATTTGTAAATCCACGAAATCAAGATATCCGTTCCACCAGCCGATTGACCAGGTACTGCCGGTCCACCGTTGTTGAAGAGATAGATGATATTGAAGTTATTGAAGTTGAACGTATACTGCGTAATCAAGATCGGTGCTGTTGCGAAAAGAATCATCGGCAATGTGATCAAGCGGAATTTCTCGCCTGAAGTGGCACCATCGATTGTTGCTGCTTCATAGAGATCCTCTGGAATCGACTGCAAGATCCCCGTCGTCAGTGTCATGATGTACGGGAAACCTAACCACCACTGAATCCCGATCAAAGCAAGCTTCGTATACGTTGGATCTGTCATCCACTCGATACCATTATCGAGACCAATCGCTGGTAACAATGTCGTATTGAAGACACCGAATGTCTCATTGAACATCGAGCGGAAGATCAAAATCGTGATGAAGGCTGGTACTGCCCATGACAGGATTAAGATGGAACGGAAGAACCGTTTCCCTTTGAGTCCTTTTTGGTTAAGCAAGACTGCAAGTCCGATACCGATCGCGATGACACCTGTCGTCGAAGCAACGGTCCAGACAAGCGTCCAACCAAGAACGCTGACGAACGTGTCACGGAAAATATCAACCGTAAAGATGTTCAAGAAGTTTTGAATCCCGATCCAGTCGACCAGCTTTGCAGGAGGCGAGTTGTTGAACTTATAGTTCGTAAAAGCAATCAAGAAAGTAAAGATTAACGGTAAGACGACCGTGAATACTAAAAGTACTAATGAAGGAATCAACATCGCATACGGGAATCCATTATCGCGGAAGTTCCGTAGTTGCATCTTTAAGGAAGGTACTTCAAGGTTCATGTCACGTAACTTACCGATTCGATACGCATCGATAAAGTTCCAGACGTAAATGGCAATACCAAAGATAAGTAAAATCAAGGCAATGATGCCCTCGACCATTAGAAAGATCGAGTGATCCCCTCTTACGCCTGGTACCTCACCGAGTGTAATCAAGCCCCAGATCGCTCCGCGATCGCCAGGACCATTTCCGGCTCCTTTGAAGAACAGTTCAAAGTTGACGAGAAAATATGATAGTACGACGACGAAAAACGTCGCGCCTTTAAGGAACTGTTTATTGTATAGTTGTCCTACTCCTGGAATGATCGACATCAGCGCCGCAATCGTGCGGTGGTTCGTCTTTTTTTCAGGCGTTGGATTCGTCGGGTGTGGTGTTGCAATCGCAGCCATCGTCCGTTCTCCTTTCCAAAGGTCATGTCTGACCTCAGGCTTCTCTTCCAACCATAAAGATGAGGGGGAATCCAAGATCCCCCTCTCTTTATCTCTTTGTCATGGATTCATGCGTTCCATTTACGCTTATTGATTGTTTGCTTCGATTTGTTGCTTGATTTGTTTGACAGCATCATCAGCTGATTTTTGTGCGTCTTGTTTGTTTGTTGCAACAAGCTGGAGTGCTGCTGCCATTGGCTCCCAAACTTGACCCATCTCAGCGATGTTCGGCATTGGTACACCGTTTTTCGCTTGTGCGAAGACTGCTGCTGCGACTTCGTTATCCTTGATTGCTGCATCTTCTTGAAGAGCAGTGACTGGTGGGATTTCGTTGTATTTTTCGAACATTGTCTTAGCGTTTTCTTCACCAGTAAGTGATGCCAAGAACTTCTCAGCCCACTCTGCATTTTCCGAGTATGCTGAAATCGCGTATGTTTTTACACCAACGAATGTTTTGATCGGCTCACCGTTTGGAAGTTTCGGAAGTTCAGATGCTCCGAGGTTGATACCTTTTTCTTTATATCCTGCAACAGCCCAAGGACCGTTCATAACAGCTGCTGCTTTTTTATCACCGAAGAGTTGATCCATCGCTTGAGCACCGCCACCACCGATGAGACCTTTCGGGAAGAGACCTTCTTTGTACCATTTTCCGATATAATCCATACCTTCGACAGCACCTTCATTGTTCAAGCCGATATCTGCTGGATCCAATTTGCCACCGTTGTCTTTGAAGACATACCCACCGTATCCACCGATTGGACCGTGTGCGAAGTAGAAGTTATCCCAAAGTGCGAGGAAACCGTACTGACCGTCTTTTTTCTTTTCAGTAGACAGCTTGTATAGGTCATCCATCGAAGTTGGTGCTTCTTTTAATTCATCTTTATTGAAAAGGAGGATTGGTGTTTCAACTGCTTTTGGATATCCGTAGACTTTACCATCAAACGTTACTGCTGACTTCGCTGTATCGATGAATGGCTCAAGTGCTTTTTCACCATCCTTGAGTTCCGCGATCAACCCTTGGTCAACGACTGTACCGATTTGGTCGTGCGGAAGAAGCATGATGTCCGGTCCTTTACCTGCTGGTCCGTCAAGTGCTACTTTCTTTTGCTGATCTGTCATCTTAACTTCTTTAACTTCGACTTTGACGCCTTCTTTTTCTTCGAACGCTTTAGCTGCCGCTTTAGTCGTTTCAGCTTTGTCAGTGTCTTCCCAGATGACGATTTTTGATGGTTTTTTGCTACCTGATTCTGAAGATGATGATTCAGAATCCGATCCACCGCCACAAGCTGCAAGCGCACCGATTGCCATGACAGATACAGAGAGACCTGCTACGAATTTTTTCATTTCCATGATTGAAATTTCCTCCCCAAGTTAACTTATGAATGATAAGTTTTAATGCACAACGTTTGCATAAAGGCACAACCATTTTCTCATGATAACAACCGAGTGGTTGTAAGCGTTTTATGAAAACGTTTGCATCACCTTTACATTTTTATTATACAATCTAAAATCCTTTTGACAAGTCCTTTTATTCAATTATTTTCTTACATTTCAAAAACTTTTTATTTTTGATTTCATTATTTGAATCAAACGCTAAAAAGAATAAGTGAATAAAAAGAAAACGTTTTCATTTTTATTGTTTGCACAAAATGATGCAAACGATTGCATCATACTCTCGACTTTTATCAGGAATCCTTGATTTCACGGGATTGGAATTGACTTTAAGAAAGCGCTTTACTATTCTTAGGTCGAAGACATAATCAATACGATGCAAGCGATTGCGTTAAGGAGTGACTGCCATGTTCAAAGAAGCTGTGTTTCACCGTGCGATGTCTCCATTCGTCTATAAGTACGATGAGCGAACAATCCACATCCGTTTACAAACGAAAAAAAATGACGTTGATCGCGTCGATTTGATTTGGGGCGATCCATACGATTGGCATACTGAAAACCCAGATGCTGCCGATTGGAACTTCGATCCCTCAAAATCAAACTACTGGAATACATTTGAAACACCGATGAAGCGAAGTGGATCAGATGAATTATACGATTATTGGTTCATCGATGTCGTACCTCCTTTCCGTCGTCTACGATATGGTTTCCGTCTCCATGACGGTTCAACGAGTCATGTATTCACGGAACGTGGATGGTTCGATGAAAAACCGCTCGATGATACAGGCTACTATTTCTGTGTTCCTTTCCTTAATGCAGTCGACGTATTCACTGCACCAGATTGGGTCCAGGATACAGTTTGGTATCAAATCTTCCCAGATCGCTTTGCAAATGGCGATGCGACGAATGATCCAGCTGGTACACTTCCATGGAATAGTACAGCACCGACGACGACGAATCTTTTCGGTGGAGATTTCCAAGGAGTCATCGACCACATCGATTATCTCGTTGAACTTGGTATCACTGGTATTTACTTCTGCCCGATCTTCTTGGCGAAATCGAATCATAAATATGACACAATCGATTACTTAGAAATTGATCCACAGTTCGGTACGAAAGAGAAATTCAAGGAAATGGTCGATCTGTTACACGCACACGGGATTCGCATCATGTTAGATGCCGTTTTCAATCATGCCGGCTTCCACCATAAAGCATTCGCTGACATCCGTGAACATGGTAGTCATTCAACCTATAAAGAATGGTTCCATCTGCGTGATTTCCCGCTCGTGACAGAACCATTGCCGAACTACGATACGTTTGCTTTCGTACCTGAAATGCCGAAATTCAATACCGAGAACGATGAAGTAAAGTCATACTTACTCCATGTCGCCCGCTATTGGGTCGAAGAATTCGGAATCGATGGCTGGCGACTCGACGTCGCCAACGAGGTTGATCACGCATTTTGGCGTGATTTCCGTCAAGTCGTCAAGGAAGTCAACCCTGACACGTATATCCTTGGTGAAATTTGGCATGACTCACAGGAATGGTTGCTCGGTGACCAGTTCGACGCCGTCATGAACTATCCATTTACGAATGCCGCCTTGAACTTCTTTGCCTTGGATAAGACTAAAGCAAGCTCGTATGCGAACGATATGTCGCATGTATTGTTCTCAAACACGATGAATGTCAATGAAGTGACCTTTAATTTGATCGGTTCACACGATACACCACGTGCGTTGACGCGCGCTGGCAATAACAAACAGAAGCTTCGCCTTCTCTTGTTATCGATGTTGACGTTCTCAGGTAGTCCCGTCATCTATTATGGTGATGAAATCGGTCTCGATGGCGATCAAGATCCAGGCTGCCGAAAATGCATGCCGTGGGATCCAGAGGAGCAGGATCAGGAGTTATTCGCCTATACGCGACATTTGTTACAGCTTCGAAAGCAGCATAAGACGCTTGCGAACAAAGGACATATCTCTTTCGTTCATGCGAATGATGAGACGAATACAATCATCATGCGTCGCATGAGCCCGGAAGGATTGTATTATATCTACTTCAACAATTCAGATGCTCCCGTTTCGTTGACCGCTCCACAAGCTGGTCGGGGGCTTGATTTATTGACGAACACGCACCAGCAGACACTTGATGTCTCTCTCCCTGCGTATTCTGGAACGATCGTTCAAGTCTTATAATTATCTAAAAGCCTGTACACTCACCTTCTAAAAAGAAGTTTGTGTCCAGGCTTTTTCTGTATCCGTTCTTCAGGAGAGAAACAAGTTAATGAATGCCATCGAATTAGGGTATAGGGTACAGAAAGGAGGACATCCTCCATGGAAATTTTCTTTTACGCCGGTCTCATCCTCATCGGCTTATTTACGATCAGTTACTTGAGTGAACGATTCCACGTCCCGAGTATTCTGGCCTTCATCTTGATCGGAATCGTCCTTGGATTCTATTACGACCCTCCCGAAGAGCTGAAACTCGGGGGAGAAGCGGGCATCATCGTCCTGTTCTTTTTACTCGGTCTAAAATTTTCAGTGGCGGACTTGCTGATTCAGCTCCGTTCCATTTGGAAAGCGGGAGTCATTGATATTCTACTTTCGTTTGGTGGGACTATCCTATTGACCCTATCGTTTGGCTTTTCAGTCGCCGAATCGTTTTTGATTGGCTGTGTCTTGTATGCGACGAGTTCTTCGATTTCTGCTCGGCTGCTCGATCGGGAACCGGATAAACATCAGGATGTGAATCGCTTCGTGCTGTCCTTACTCGTCTTCGAAGATTTGATGGCACCAATCCTACTGACGACGGCCCCGTTCGTTTTAGGGACTGAGACGTTCTCGGTTGCCAAAATCAGCATCATCTTTCTCGGGTTCGCCTTCTTCTTCATTGCTCTGATGATCATGACGTTGTTTATCCGAAGACGTGGACGGTTAGTCGACTCCCTCTATCGACATCCTGATGCCGGCATCGGAATCATCGGCTTGATCTTATTGTTTTCTGGAATTGGAATCTTATTTGGTCTATCCGAAGTACTTGGTGCCTTCATCATCGGTATTTTGTTAACCGAACTGGATGAGACGCGTTATCTTAGACGACTAGTCACGCCGTTCCAAGACTTATTATTACCATTGTTCTTTATCACGTTCGGAATGTCATTCGAGTTGACTGACGGATTACCGATTGATCTATTTTTCTTCGCTCTTGTCATTTGGGGAGTCGTCTCTAAATTCTTAGTCGGTTACCTCGGCGGAAGGTCCTTTGGTTTATCGAATTATCATGCGATCGAATCTGGCTTTTGTCTGGGTCCACGTGGTGAATTTTCGATACTTTTCATCACGCTCGCTAGTGGTGCATTCGTGACGTTGACCGGGATATACATTTTTGTTTCTGCTTTTCTCGGAATTCTACTATTCCGTATCTCTACAGGATTGACGAACCGTACACATGCGACCGCACGAAAAATCAAAAAGAAATTGAATTAAAAAGACGTCGGCGCATCGTGCGTTTCCGACGTCTTTCTTCTATAAAGTATGCTCGATTCATCGTCCGACAAAAACAGGGCGTTTTTTTTCGATGAAGGATTCAACAGCATGGCGATGGTCTTCCGTTTTTCCAGCACGTGACTGATAGATGATTTCTTGAGCAAGCATTTCCTCCAAGTTATTTTCATAACTCGCTGCTTGCAGCTGCTTGATGTACCCGATCACTTTTGTCGGACGATCTGCCAGCTGACGAGCAAACGCTGTGACCTCTTCTACAAATTTCTCTGATTCGATACTTCGTGTTGCTAGGTTGAGCGAAACGGCTTCGTCTGCTGAAATCGTGTCACCGAGTAACGCAAGCTCCGTTGCTTTTGCCGCACCGATTAGCCGAGGTAAGAAATACGGCGCTCCTGCATCCGGGACGAGACCGATATTGATGAATCCGAGCGACAATTTCGCTTCAGCGTGGACGAGCCGGAAATCGCAGGCGAGCGTTAGTGATAACCCAGCACCTGCCGCTACACCATTGATGGCAGCGATCGTCGGTTTCTTCGATTTAGCGAGTGCCCGAACGACAGGATGGTAATACTGCTGTAGATATTCACCATGATCGAGCTCAGGCGAGACGGTTTTCAAATCTTGCCCTGCACAAAATCCACGTCCTTCACCAGTCAAGACGATGACACGTACTTCCTCATCCTGATTCGCTTCTTCTAGAGCGTCTGCCAACTCCTCTAGTAAGTTCGACGTTAATGCATTCAGTTGTTTGGGTCGAGCTAGCGTTAGCGTTGCAATTTGATCCTTGACGACATAATGCATTTCTCGTTTCATCGGATTCCCCTACCTTTAAAAAATGAATGATTGTTCATTATGATGTATTCGTGATATTTTATGAAAATCCTTTTAAATCTCTTTTTTTTCGATGAAAGACAAAAAACCCTCTTTCATTATGAAAATCGAAGGCGTATAGTTTCAAAAAGATAAAGAAACACTATTCGTTTTATGAAACAAAGGGGATTTATTTATGAAAACAGTCAAGCAACCAAGCTTATTCCACATTACGTGGCCATTATTCATCGAGATTGCCTTGCACATGAGCCTTGGGATCATTGCAACGTTGATTTTAAGTTATTACTCAGATAGCGCCGCTGCAGCAGTCGGTGTATCCAATCAAATTTTGAACATCTTCATTATTCTCTTTAACATCACCTCGGTCGGTGCAACGATCATCATTGGTCAGTACCTCGGTGCAAGAAAGACGCAAAACGCTCGTCAAACGGCTCGTTCTGCTTTTGCGATTAACTTGTATACCGGTCTCATCGTTTCTCTGACCGTGGTGTTGTTCGGAAGACAACTCCTTGGGTTTTTCTCGTTAGAAGGAGAGACGCTCGTCTATGGCGAAACGTTCATTAAGATCGTTGGTCTATTCCTTTTCTTAGAAGCCATCTCATTGACACTGGGTGCGATTCTCCGGAGTCATGGATTCACAAAAAATGCTATGTACGTCACGCTACTCATGAATTTCGTTAGTGCTTTTGGTAACGTCATCGCTGTTCTTGGACTCTTCGGCATTCCCGTTCTCGGTGTTGCTGGTGTCGCTTGGTCGATCGTCATCGCTCGAACAATCGCTGTCCTTGTGTTGTTCTTTGTCGTTTACCGCAAACTTTCTTTACGTTTTACAGTAAAAGACTTGATTCATTTCAATCGTGAGGATGTGAAACGAATCATGAACATCGGAATCCCATCTGCTGGTGAAGGGATCTCCTATCAATTCTCACAACTCATCATCACAGGATTCATCGCAACAATTGGTGAAGCAGCGTTGTCTGCTCGTGTTTATGTATCAAACATCACGATGCTTTGTTTCCTATTCACGCTTGCCATCGCTCAAGGAACGCAATTACTCGTCGCACGCCAAGTTGGTGCGCAACAATTTGAACAAGCATATGGACGTGCTGTGAAAACATTGAAGATTGCTGTTTTCGCAAGCTTCATCTCAGCTGTCGCTCTTGCTTCATTCGGTTCATCGATTCTATCAGTGTTCACATCGAGTCCTGAAATCATTGCAATCGGTATCCCACTACTCTGGGCAAGCGTCATTCTTGAACCAGGTCGCGCGATGAACATCGTGCTCATGGGAACTCTTAAATCGGCAGGAGATGTTCGTTTCCCTGTCGCCATCGGTATTCTATCGATGTGGGGAATCGCGGTCGTCCTCAGTTATACACTTGGTCTTGGTTTCGGTCTCGGTTTACTTGGAATCTGGATTGCCTTCTCTGCTGACGAATGGTTCCGTGGCATTTTCGCCATGAAGCGTTGGCATGGACGGAAATGGGTCCAATACTCTCTCGTCAAAGGAGAAACACATGAGCAAAACGAACGTCGAGAGGCTTCTGAAGCAGTCTAAGATTGACTTCGAATCCCTCACTTATCCTGTTGATCTTGATGATTTATCTGCTGAAGCCGTCGCTAGAAAGATTAATTACCCCCTTTCGACCATTTTTAAAACCCTTGTTTTGAAAATGGTCGAAAATAAATATGTCTTCGTCGTCATTTCGGGGGAAGAAGAACTCTCTCTAAAGGCAGCGGCTAAAGCATTGCATTCGAAAAAAGTCGCGCTTGTTCCGATGAAGGAGTTAGAAGGTCTGACTGGCTATATTCGAGGCGGTGTCTCTGCAATCGGTGCTAAGAAGAATTTTCCGGTTCTTTTATCGGATCGTGCTATCCATGAACCATTCATCATCATATCCGCTGGAAAACGTGGACATCAAGTTCGGTTGAATCCTCATGATTTTTTATCTTTCACTCAGGGGATTCTCTTTACGAACGGCTGAATTCCATCTCCTAATTATGGTATGATGAGTAGTATCGATGAAGTGGCAGGAGGAATCATTTTGTGGAAAGATCGTGTTCGTAATTCAATACCCAACCTATTTACGTTCGGAAATCTGTATTGTGGTTTTTTAGCCATCGTCATGGCAGCAAAAGGTGATTTTCAAAATGCCACCTTACTAATCGTCATCGCGATGATGCTTGATAGTCTGGATGGACGTCTTGCTCGGATGCTTGGTGTAGCAGGCGACTTCGGAAAAGAACTGGACTCATTAGCAGATATCGTGACATTCGGTGTCGCACCTGCAATGATGGCCTACTATACGTATTTCTATGAATTCGGAGAAGTTGGTTTACTAATCTCTGCTCTGTTCCCGTTGTTTGGCGCATTTCGTCTTGCTCGGTTTAATTTATCGGCAACGAATGTGGCATCTGCTTATTTTTCAGGTGTACCGATTACAGCGGCAGGTGGTATTTTGGCCGTCGTCACGTTGTTTAGCGGACGAATGAACGACTTGATGGTCCCACTCGTCTTTACAGGTCTTGCCTTCTTGATGGTCAGTCGTGTCAAGATTCCAAGTTTTAAAGACATTCCCGTTCCGCGCCATACGTTCGTCATCACCTTTACGTTGCTGTACGTGACGTATGTCATGATTGCGCGTAGCAATGAGTGGTCGACGTTTTGGTTCGTTGCTGTTCCGTTGTATATCGCGTTTCTCCTTTTCTCGTTCATCAAAAAGAAGAAGCAAAAACAACATTCAAACGGATGATGATAGGAAGTGGTTCGGTTTCTCTTGTGAGAAGCCGGACCACTTTTTTTATAAGACCGCTTCTCCCTCGCTCGTTTTCAAGATATATGGGTATACTTATGACAGAAGCTATTTTGGAAATGGAGGAATGTCACGCATGGAGCAGTTTCATAAACGTCTTTGGATTTTCTTTTCGATTTGGTTCACCATCGGCTTGATCTTAGTCGGTTTTTCGTTACTTCCCCCTTGGCTCGAGTGGGCCAATGCCGTCTTTTTATTCGCTTCCGGCTTATACGCAGCTCTCTATTTTTGGCATGTCTTACCGAAGGGACGTCTTGTCATCCCCTTCATCTTCTTTGGTTCGATCATCATTGAGTCGATTGGGGTCCATACCGGTTGGCCGTTCGGAACATATCGTTACGAGTCGGATTTCGGTGTCCAATTATTAGGTGTGCCGATTACGATCGGGGCTGCATGGCTATCGGTCATGGGGGCGAGTCTCGCTTTCTCCCGTTTGTTCTCGTTTCGCTATAGTACATTGATTCTCGTTCCATTGTTTGCCGTCTGGCTCGATTTAGCGATCGATCCAGTTGCTGCTAACGTGAAATCGTATTGGCTTTGGCAAGACGGTGGCTGGTATTACGATATTCCAACACAGAATTTCTTCGGGTGGTATGGAACGGCGCTCGTCTTTTCCTTTTTCATCAATCGATATCAAGTCAAGGCGACGGATGCCGCACTCGAACAAAACAATCAGTATCTCTTTTTGATGTTGCACACTTTATTCGGTGTAACAGCAGGAGTTGCTGGTCTCTATGGCGTCACTTTGGTCAGCTTAAGTGCATTCATCGTCTATTTCATTGTGAAACGAGGGGTTATCGTTGAAAGAAGCAAACAAAAGCAAATTAGCTGAATCCGTATTTCATACGTATGTCGATCATGCTTTGATCCGACGTCATTTCCACCGTGTCTTATATCGAGCAGACGATCTACCTGTCCCTGGTCTCATGCTTGCTACACACAGTTCTTGGTGGGACGGTATGATTCTTTTTCATTTGGATCAGACCTGTTTCCATCACGACCCCTATGTCATGATTGATCAAGCAGGGCTTGCTCGTTTCCCGTTCTTCTCCCGTCTCGGAGCTTTCTCTGTTGACCGGACATCATTCGCTGATATCAAGACAAGCCTTCATTATGCAAAAGAACGACTTCAAAATGGCAGCAGCGTCTGGATGTTTCCTCAAGGCGAGGAACGTCATCAAGAGGACCGTCCGCTTCGCTTAGCAAGTGGTGCCACACATTTGACGCGTCATACGGATCACGTGTCTCTCGTCGCCTTTTATTATTCATATGGTCATGAACAGCAACCGGACGTCTATATCCGGACGCGTCGCTTTCGTCCATTACCTAACGAACGGTCAAGTGCTCAGGCAAAACGACTGACGGTAGAACTAACTGCTTTATACGACGACATTCGAGCAGATGCAATTGCGGAACGTGTTGATTTGTATCGCTGTATCTCTACCCGAAGGGAACCACTTCCTGCACGAACGGAGCGCTGGTTACGGGCCCTTCGGTCATGAGTTGGTTCTTTCTCTTCTTCGCTCTAGCTGTCTGTCTCTATACATGGATTAATTTAGCTTTTCTACCACGATTAACGGCTCCCGTTCAACCAGATAGTCTAGCAATTTGCATCCCTTTACGTAATGAGGAGCGTAATGTACGAAAATTATTAGACGCATTAGAACCCGCTCTGACACCAGGGATGCACGTTTACTTATATGAAGACCGCTCGACCGATTGGACGCGCGAGTTATTGCTCGATCGAATCGGTCAAGACGACCGTTTTACAGTGATTGATGGTCTTCCCTTACCAGCTGGCTGGGCAGGAAAGGTCCATGCGTGTCATCAACTCGCGAAACGAACGACAGAGGACTATCTGTTATTTCTCGATGCTGATGTGACATTGACACCTGATGCGATTTGTCGCTTATACGGAACGTTACGAACAGAACGAGCTGTTTTCCTTTCCGGTTTCCCGTCCTTTCCTGTACCGACGTTTCTAGGGAAGTGTTTGATTCCGATGCAACATGTTCTTATCGCGCAGCATCTTCCGATTCCGTTTCGCAAGGTGAAACATCCAGCGTTTGCTGCAGCCAACGGCATGGTCGTTCTCGTCGAACGACACGCGTATGACCAAGTCGGTGGACATGAAAGCATCCAATCGGCTCTCGTTGACGATTTAGAACTTTGTCGTACATTTAAACGACACGGGTTGACGACGACGCTCGTCGAAGTCGCCCCAGCAGTTTCTTGCGATATGTACGCCACGAACGAAGAAGTCTGGCAAGGTTTTCTAAAGAATGTCTTTCGTGGGATGAACAATTCTTATATCGTCGGATCATACTTTCTACTCTTTTACTTGGTTCAAGCAAGTGTCCTACCTTATCTCATCCTCCACCCATCCTGGCAGATGGGTGGCGCACTGATTCTTCTTTATTTAGCACGATTCCGGATCGATCGTGCGGCACGAATCCGACATGTTTGGTGGCTCCATCCACTGGCGGTATTCCTTTATGTCATCTTGCTAGCAAGTGCGATGATTCGAAGCTTTAGGAAACGGGAAATCACATGGAAGGGTAGGACCTATTCATAAGGAGGAATCAGTATCATGAAACATATAGCTGTCATCGGAGCCGGTCTTGGTGGACTCAGCGCTGCTATCTCATTAGCAGCAAAAGGATTTCGCGTCACGGTCATCGAGCGCAATACACATATCGGTGGTAAAATGATGCCGATCGTCACAGAAGGACATCGCTTCGATTTTGGTCCGAATACGATCACGATGCCGGAAGTTTTTCAGTCTGTCATTCTTGAATCCGGTGCGGATCCCGATGAGTACTTTACATTCACGAAACTTGAACGTCATACGGTCAATCATTTTTCCGACGGAAGAACATTAACATTTTCGTCTGGACGCGAAGCGATGCGGACAGAAGTAGATCGTTTCACGAACGGTCAGTTGGCGAAGAACGATATTACAGGTTACCAAGAAGAAGTGGCGAAGTTGCATACGATCGCAAAACAACAATTCTTTACGAATATTGATTCGTATATCCGCCCCTCCCTCTGGCGAGACATGTTGAAAGTGCATCCCTTTCAAAACCTTCATGGGTTGCATAAGCACTACTTTAAGGATAAAGGGTTAATTCAGGCACTCGATCGTTATGCGACGTATATCGGGAGTAGTCCGTATCAAACACCCGCTACCTTCAGTTTAATCGCTCATTTAGAACTAAATGACGGTGTCTACTTCACAAATGGTGGTAATACAGCAATCGCAGAAGGGTTCGCCCGACGTGCAAAAGAACTAGGTGTCGTCTTCCGTCTTGGCGATGAAGTGACACAGATCGAAGTCGTCGATGGACAAGCAACGGAAATTGAATTGAATCACTTGGAATATCTCCCGGTTGACTTCGTCGTCATGAACGGTGATTTGTTGACACAATATCCACGTCTGATCTCAGAAACGGCACGACCTGATTTTAAAAATCCGACACCTGCTCAAGTCGAACCGTCGATTTCTGCCTATGTCCGATGTATCGGTCTCTCACGTCGGATCGAAGGGCTGGCTCATCATAACGTCTTCTTCTCTTCGGATTACGAAGCTGAGTTCAAGGCACTCTTTGATGAAAAACGTTACGCTGAGGAGCCGACGATCTATATCTCGAATTCTTCCGTCACAGCACCAGAAATGGGACAAGCGGGTGATAACTTATTCGTGCTCGTCAATGCACCTGCAACGGATACTGGACATGCAATTGATTTTGATACGTATGATCAACTGATCAATCAGCGATTGCAGTCATTTGGAATTGATATTTCATCTGATGTCGTCTTCGAACAACGGGTCACACCACAGGATATCGAACAAACCTTCTTTGCCTATCACGGCTCGTTATATGGCTTGTCATCCAATGGCATCCGGTCGTCTTTCCTCCGTCCGAGCAACCGTTCAAAGAATGTTCACAATTTGTTTTTTGCCGGTGGATCAACGCATCCTGGTGGTGGTAGTCCAATGGTGACGCTTTCAGGAAAACTAGCAAGTGAACGAATCGTCTCTGCTGTCGCCGCTACCCTGTGAACGTTATGTGAATTGCATATCAATCACTTGTACGGACAACTAAGATTTGATACGATTACTTCGAGTTCAAGAGGTAGTGATTGACCCCACATCCTCAATCAAGCGCAAGGTGACTTCCCCGAGTCAAGAGCGTTGAAGAACTTACTTTTTCTAACCAGCGAAATCAAATGGGACCCACCCATTTCATCACGTGACTCATCGTGTGTCCATTCGCATGACTTACGACGTTCCCCCTTAGATCGTCTCATCCGAATGGTCCACAGATAGCTCGATAAAGAAAAGACCATCCCCGTGGTCGAAACAGACCTATCTCGTAGTCCAGATGTTCGCTCTGGTTTAGAAGTAATCTGAGACTCCCCGGTCTCAGACCATAGAAAAAAGACCTTGGTCCCCGCCAAGGTCTTTTTTCTATGGTCATGTATTAAATCGTAGCAAGTAACTTCATTTTTTGCCAACGGCTGACGTACGCCCGTTTTGTAAAGACGTCATAGTGATTATCCCGCGCTGCATCGAGTATACCACGGTACAGGAAGGCAGCAGCCTTCAGAGCACGCCGACTCTCTCGTGGATACCGTTCAAACGATGGAATCGCTGCGTCATACAGATGCTCTGCTCGAAGTGCAACCTCTTCCCAGAGACCGATAAAGTCTCCTGAAGGACGACCAGCGAGTAACGATTCTGCTGTGACACCATACGTTTCCATCCAAGAATGTGGTAAGTAGATACGACCACGCTTGGCATCTTCACCAACATCTCGTAAAATATTCGTTAATTGCATCGCGATTCCAAGATCAATAGCAGACTTACGGAGATCAGGCTGTTGCGGTGCAAGGATGGGCAACAACATCAAACCGACAGTACTCGCTACGTAGTAGCTGTATTGCTCTGTCTCTTCAAGCGTCTGATAACGATTTTTCTCGATATCCCAACGCATCCCTTCCGCGAGCTCAAGAAATGGTGTCTCATCCATTTCATAACGTTCAAATACGTCTGCCAACGCAATCCATAACGGTTTGTCTAGTACTTCGCCATCACGGAACCGTTTGAATTCATTCAAGAAAGCTAGTAAACTCTCTTTCGGCGTATCCGACTCATCGACGGTATCATCGAGGAACCGGCAAAATGTATAGATGGCATAAACAGCTTGTCGATCTGCTTTTGGTAAGAGTGAAAAGGCTTTATAGAACGTCTTAGATCCGGACTGAATGACTTCCTCACATTTGATATACGCGTTCTGGATCGTCACTGAATTCATGTTTCCACCCCATCTCTTGTTCCATTCGGTTTACGAGTATCGTTGCGCCCATCATGACGACTGGTACTCCTCCACACGGATGCACCGATGCACCGACAGCATATAATCGATCGATATCCGGATACGGTTTTGCCTGTGTCTTTAAGGCAGCCGATTGGCGAATCGTCGGCGCAATCCCAAAACTACCTCCCTGATATAATCCAAAGGCCTGTGCATCATTCGGTGTACGAATCTTCATTTCTTGTATCTTTTCCCGGAATCCCGGATGATGATGCTCGATTTTTTCAAGTACGGTCTCAATGAAGTCTACTTTTTCATAATCTTCTACACCATAGCCACGCGGAGAAGGAATTAATGAATAGACGACGCTATCGTCCGTTCCTGTTAAACTACGGTCAATCCGACTCGGATGGAACAGATAGACTGCCGGATGTTCAGGTAATCGTCCTTTTTTAAAGATATTCGTCATGAGCGGTTCCAAGTCGTTTGGCATCAAAAAGCGATGCACCGGTAAATCGACTTTCCCTTTCATCTTGAAATATAGCAATAGCGTACCGCCTGAAGGTGTATAGGTCTTAGGCTGTTTACCTTCTACAAGGCGTTCCATCAATGGAAACTCTCCATTTAGTACGATTTGATCGAATGCTTCCTGTGTGCCATCTTGTAAGACGATTTCCTTTGCCTGTCCTTGGTCGACGACGATTCGTTCAACGGGTGCCTCGAAGACGAATCGGACACCACGTTCGACTAATGTGTCGTACATGCGTTCAGCAAGCGAGAAATAGCCACCTTTTACATACCAGACACCTTCTGCTTGTTCCCGGTACGGAATCAAACCGTAAATCGACGGTGTCGTATAAGGGTTTCCGCCGATATAAAATGTTGGGAAACTGTATGCCATGCGCAAATATTTACTCTTGAAGTATCGCTTCAAATGGTCATGTGCAGTCTCTAGAGCATGCATCTGTAATAATGGACGCATCATGTCTGGGTGCAACAACTCCGTCTTCCGACGATAACCACGTTCTAAAAATTTCGATACACTCGTCTCATAATCCTTTTCTTTTTGATGCATGAATTCATAAAATCCACGACCTTCACCGAATTGACGTTCGATCGCGATCGCTTGATCCACGACATCGGCTACTTTCGTGACGACGGTACCATCGTCGAAGTGAAGGTCATACAATGGATCGACCCGTTCAAGTTCTACTCCCGTCACGCCGGCTTCTGCTAACTGCTCTTTTAACTTGCCTGGCATCAGAACGATCGTCGGACCTTCATCGATGCGGCCACCCGATTCAAAATCGACGGATCGTAATCGACCACCGACATGCGCTTCTTTTTCAAAAATCGTAATCTCGACTCCAGGATGTCTTGCTGTCAGCAAAAGCGCTGCATGCAGTGTACCGACACCGGCTCCTACGAATCCTATCTTCATGTCCGCACCCCTTCTTTTTTGAGCACGAGTTCTGCCGTAATACGCGCGGATTCGAAAATCGTCGGTAATCCGCTACCCGGATGTGTGCCACCTCCGACGAGATACAGATGATCGAGCTCTTCAAATTGATTATGCGGGCGGAAGTACATCATCTGTGTCAACTGATGACCGAGATTGAACGTCGCGCCTTGATGGATCCCCATCGCTTCCCAGTCGTCTGGCGTGAACATCTCTTCGACTTCGATTGCCGCCTCAATCCCTTTATACGGTGAACGCGTTTCAAGAGCGTCCAGAACACGACGACGTAGTTTCGGTCCTTCGATCGACCAATCAAGTTCAGAGTAATTGTTCGGCACTGGCACTAGGACATACATAGCAGACTTGCCTTCAGGTGCTAGCGTTGGATCAATCACGGATGGATTTTGGACATAGAACGAAAAGTCATCCGATAATTCTAAAGTCTGCGTCATCTCGCGAACGTTTTTCTCATAATCCTCTGCAAAGTAAATCGTATGGTGTGGTGCATCGAACGTCTGGTTGACACCAAGATATAACATGAACGTCGAACACGAGAATTTTTTACGGTCAATTTTTGGTCGGGACCATTTTTTCAGAACCCCTTCCGGCACCAGATGATTCATCGCATGCGCAAAATCAGCACCGATGATGACTTCATCGAATAACTCATGTTGACCTGACTCGAGGATGACTCCTTCGACAGCTTTTCCGTTTAAGATCAATTGTTCGATGCCCGCACCTAACTGTACGGTTCCGCCTAGCTCTTCGATCGCACGTTGCATTGCAAGCGGTACTTGATGCATTCCACCAATCGGATGATGGACACCGTAAGCATGTTCCATGTAAGACAAGATCGAAAAACCACCTGGACATTCCCAAGCTGACATGCCTAAGTATTTCGCTTGGAATGTAAAAGAATACTTCAATTCTTCGCTCGTGAAGTAGTCGGATAAAACATCATAAAGCGATCGTCCGAGCGATAGGCGCGGAAGTGCCGTTAAGACACGCGGTGATAAGTAATCCGTCAGCCGATCGTGACGTGTCTGTAAGATTGGCATGAGTTTTCCAAGCTTAAGTGCTTGCTCTGCCATGAATCGATCGTACCCTTCCCCGTTTCCAGGAAATTGTCGTTCGATTGCCTCTTTCATCCGGTCCCGATCCGTCGTCATCGTAAACTCCTCTGTTCCGCCTTTGAAATAGAGTGTATACATCGGATCAAGCGCCTTTAAATCTAAATAATCTTCTAATCGTAAACCGGCTTCGTGAAAAACGTTTTCTAAAATATGCGGCATATTAAGGAATGTTGGTCCTCGATCGAACGTATAGTCACCTAGCTTGACGGCAGAAGTTCGTCCACCGACTTGCGTTTGTTTTTCGTAAACGGTGACGTCTACTCCTTTTCCTGCTAATAACAAGGCACATGCAAGTCCCCCAGGTCCTGCTCCAATCACTGCTACGCGTCGCTTCACCCAAATCTCTCCTTTTTATCTCTCATCGTTTCAACTATTATACTAAGCACATAGTAAAAGCAACAAATTTGAACTGTCTTCCAACTGTAAAAACGCCAGACTTCGCTTAGGAAGTGGCGTTTGCAGTGACGATATACCAGGCACCTTCTTTTAAGAATGGTGTGATCGAAATGTTTTCAAACCCAGCTTTCGTTAGATCTTCTTTCAATTCTTCCTTACTTGGTAATGGATACAGATTCTCATGCAACGTCATGAAGGCATTGAATGCTGCTGAGAAAGGTGCACCATGTGAACTGTCACGTAATGGTGTGACGAGAATGACTGTTCCATCATCCTTGACGAAACGACGAACTCCTTTTAATAGTGCAAGGCGTTCCGGTTGCGGGAAGTAATACAAAATATTATTCATCATGACACCGTCATATGTCTCTTTGACATCAAACGTTTTGATGTCTCCAACGACAAAATCAATCTCTCCGCTCGTATCTCGTCGTTTTGCTTCTGCGATGACGGATTCTTCAATATCGATTCCGGCGAGTCGTAAGTCCGGCAATGCCTCATGGATTTTACGGAGATACCCACCATAAGCACAACCAATATCAAGAAGTGAGGTCAGATTACGACTCCGAATGATATGGCGTACTGCTGGGAAAGCAACAGTCTCAACGAGAGCTGAAGTTTCAGCCACGATGTCTCCATGTTCCTCTCCATTAAAGGTCTTTTGTTGACCCTCTTCTAAAAATTGAGGATAAGAGAATAGTGCTGGCAAGTGCAGCTCCATCATTTCCGATAACATGAATCCGATACTCCGATCGTCTGATTGAGAGAGTTCCGGAAGAACATGGCGAGTCGCTGTATAGCGTAAATCTTTTTTCTTCAAGTGACCGACTGCGACGCCGACTTCGAACCAGCGGGATAACGCTTCCTGTGTCAGCGGACGCTGCATCCGTAGCTGTGCCTCTGCTTGTGTTGCTCCTGTTTGAAGAGCATCGAATAATCCATATTTATAACCGATATACCCATGCCAAAGTGGTAACACCGGTTCTGCGCGTTTCATCCATTTTCGTGCCCGGAAAACTTTCGTCCATTCCTTCAACTGTGCCACAAGCGTTCCCCTCTCTACTGTGTAATACATCCCTTTTCCCAAATAACAACCACTTGTAAACAAAAATTACTAACGAACATGACAAAAAGAGCCCTTTTCAACCTATGAGGTCGAAAAGGACTCTTTGATCCCGCATGAACTTAGAAGAATTTCATACCGTATGGGAGTGAATAGCCTAGGAATACTGTCACAAGGACAAGCACGATGAATCCGATGACGAAACCGGAATAAGCTTTTCCTTTTTTAAGTCGAACAAGTGTCAACTCTCCGAAGATGAGCGACAATAAGCCGAGTGTAATCTTCGCATGGTAGAGTGGGTCTGGATTTTCAGACATCCCCATGATTTTGATGTACAGATAAAGACCTGTCGCGAATGTCAATAAAAGCAACAGACGGAACGCCATATGAATCCCTTTTGCAGCTTTTTTGTTGTTCTTGTACATCGAAAAAGCGACGAAGAACGTAACCAATAAAAGTACCCAAAGTAAGACGTGTGTGTGAACGAATGCTGTGATTGTCATTTCATTTCCTCCTTTCTTTTCCTATTTCATCGTATCTGATTTCAGGACGAACACCTAGTGTTATTTTGTTGATATATGGTTTTTTCAGGAGATCGTCACATGTGTAGACTGGACAAGTGGAAATTTGACGGTAAAAAGACTACCTTCCTTCACGACTGACTCGACATGAATTTCTCCACCATGACCCGTGACGATTTCCTTACAGATAGCTAGTCCTAGACCAGTCCCACCAATTTTTCGACTATCCGAGTTATCGACGCGATAGAACTTTTCGAATAGACGACTCAGCGATTGTTCTGGAATCCCGATTCCCTCATCTCGAACTTGAAGAATGACTTGATCAAGTGATGTCATGAGTACGACATCGATCGCACCACCAGATGGTGAATATTTCACCGCATTATTCAATAAATTATTGAGCAACTGTCTGATTTTTTCTTCGTCTGCTTCAATGACAGGCAACTGATTTCCCTCGTGACGGAACGTAATCCGATGAGCCTGTGTCGAAGCCGCATAAAATTGTGTCGTTTCTTCAGCAATCGTATAGATGTTCACGGATGCTTTTTTATACGATTGTGTGCCCGACTCCATGCGCTGGACATCTAAGAAATCATTGACGAGATTCGCAAGACGTTCCGTTTCGGAATGGATCGTCCGCAAATATCGATCTTGGCGCGACTCTTCGATGTCTCGGTTGAGCATGAGTTCTGTAAATCCGTAAATCGAAGAGAGTGGCGTCCGAAGTTCATGAGAGACGGTTGAAACGAGTTCTGATTTCAAACGATCCATTTCAGTCTCTTTCGTTACATCACGCATGACGAGCATCGTTCCTTTATGTACGTGATGGATATGGATCACCTCGACATAAAATTGAATGAATACCGTTTCGTTTCGAATCGAGAACTGTAAACTATCGGTCGGTAATTCTCCACGCAGAACTGAATCAACATAACGGCTAAAGACTTCTGGTTCGTCGACGACGGATCGAATGACTTCTAAGCACGTTTGCAATGTCTCCTGTTCAGTCTGAACACCATAACGTAATTCCGGGAATAAATCGTATAATGGTCGATTGACGAAGACCTCTTCTTTACCCGGTTCAAGATAGATGACCGCCTCTCGAATCGAATCGAGAATCCGCTCTGTCTTCGTTTTCTCTTTCGTCATCTCGTCAAACAACCGCATCCGTAAAAGCGATAGCGATAATTGACGGGAGAAGGACATGACATCACGCATCTGTTCGTTCGTAAACTGATCGCGATAACGGACAAGGTAGATATACGCGATGATGTCACCAGACGTCGGTTCAAGAATCGGTACAGCTGTTTCGTACATATAGTACGGGTACGGCAGTGGATGATTGCTTGCGACTTGTTTAGAAGAATGAACAGGTGACTTTAGTGACTCAGCTCGTTTTAAGAGAGACGCATCGTTTTGAAGCAGCTGTTCTGCCAATTCATCCGTCATTCCATACGTAACGACAGAATAACTATCTTCTTCATCAACAAATACTAATGCACCAATCTCAGAATCTGTGATCGTGACGAGCTTCTCAATGATTTCTGGATAAGCAGTCAACGACTCACGTGCCGCGAGCGTTTCTGTCAAATCATTCCGATACTGCAAATGTTGCTCATTCCGCATCGTCAGCTCTAATGCTTCTTCGAGTTCTTCTTGCTGTGCTTGCAATTCTTCCTGCTGTGCTTGTAATTCTTCCTGTTGCGCCTGTAATTCTTCATTTTTCGCTAATAAATGCTGCTTGTTCTCGGAAATCGAACTTGCCATCTGATTGAAGGATAACGCCAGGATTCCGATTTCATCTTTACGATTCGGTACTTTGACGCTCGAAACATCTTCACCGTTCGCAAGCCGTTGACTGTTCTTGACGAGAGATAATAATTCCATCGTGATGCGGCGAATAAACGGATAAATAAAGAAAATCAAGACGGCAAGTAAGACGACGATATTCGCTAACCAAATCAGCTGTGTCGTCCGGATTTCCCGTTCCAGTTGGTCGCTCGTCCGTTGTGCCCAATCCTCCAAAAATTCACGATAACCGCCGAGTGCTAGCTCGCTCTTATTGATTTCCGAAAGTACATCAATGTTTCCTTGAGCATCTAATTGAATCTTACCTTCAGCTAATAATTGCTGACCAAGTGGCAGTTCAGCAAGTGTTGTTCCTTTTAAGAAGGATTCCGTGACATCTCCAGATTCTTTCGCTTGGACATAGGATTGAATAAGCGGCAAAATCGCATCGAAATAATAACCATACAATTCTCTCGAGGACTGGGCGAATGCCTTTCCTTGATCATAAATCGCATTTTTTTCGAACCATTCTGTCTGCTGATCAATCTTATCTTGTTGAGCCATGACTTGATTGTATAGATCACCATTCCCCATCAAGGCATAACCGCGCATGTTGAACTGGACATCCTGCCACTCTTCCCATAAAGCACCCGCACGTGCACTCCGGTCACGGATATCTTCTAATTTCGCCCGAGTCGCCTGCAGTTTCGTATCGGTGTAGTTGTAGACGATCAATGATGAAATCATCAATGTAGCTAATACGACATAAAAGGAGGCCATGAGTTGGCGCCCGAGTTTTCGATTAATCCACTTGGTGATCACTCAGTATTCCTCCCACGACATCAATCAGTTCTAACGGACTAAATGGCTTCGAGAAAAAGTAATTTGCACCAATTTCTTCTGCTCGTTCGCGGTCTGATTGTTGACTTTTAGCCGTCAACATCATGATTTTTAAGTGTTGCTTATCTGGATGTTGTCGGACTTTCTCGATGACTTCAATCCCTGTCATTCCAGGCATCATGTAATCGAGTAAAACGAGATCATACTCAGCGTTCATGATTTTTTGATACGCTTCGTCACCGTCCGTCGCTTCGTCGATCGTATATCCTTCATCTTCTAGTGTATCGAGTACTAACATTCGTAAGACATCTTCGTCTTCTGCTAATAAAATACGTGCCATCTATTAAAACCTCCCAAAATTATCCATCACCAAAGTAACATATCTTCTTTATTTTACACAGTTCTTTCACAATAAGAAACGGAAATCACTTTAGAAACTGATTTTATCTCCTTATTCCTCATCCCTCTTTCGACCCATACTAAAACCTCCCTCATCTCTACCTGAAGTAGGAGGACGAGGAAGGTCTCGATCGTATCAAAATTAAATTAAACTAAATCAATCGTTTCTTCTAAAGCAAACGCATAGATGACCTTGCGTGAAATTTGAATATGAAGAATCGCTTCTAACGCTTCTTGATACAGATTCAACTGAGTTGCGTACCGATCCCGTAACACATCAGCAGCTGTCTGTCCGACTTCCGCCGTAACGATTTGATCCGATTTATAATCGAGCAAGATATAGGACTCTCCATCCTGAATCAAACAATCGACGATTCCTTGCATGACTGCGTCATCCACTGGACCTGTCCAGTCTTTCCGGAAACGCGATGCCCCAATCTTATATGTGAATGGCAACTCTCGATAGACGTGGTTCGTCCGTAATCGTTCGCTGAACAATTGTCCGATTTCAGAGTCGAGGAATCCTTGTAACTGTGTTGTCGCTTCCCGCATCGTCGTCGCTTCAATCGGCGTAATGCGTTCCGTTGCTTCCCACTGATCAATTTGTTGCGAAATCGGTTCGTCCGGTTCATATAATTGCATCGCTAAGTGTAAGACCGTTCCTCGTTCCGCTCCACTTAAAACAGGTCCTAGGAATTGTGGCGTACGGTAATACGTCGTCTGGCGATATGTCGTTTCGAATGCTGCACGCTCCAGTTGCTCCGCCCGCTTCAGTTCCGTGACGGTCTGTTTTGCTGCCGTCTCTGTCGCAAGCGCATGCGGATACTGATACGAAAATGCCGCTTCGACGATTTCTTTGACTTGTGAATTAACCGGCACATCGATTTTTTCAAGCTTCTGAACATGTTCGAGTTGCTCCACGAGTGTTGAGATTTCTTGATACGGTGCTAACTCCTCTAACGACATCACACGAATCGACCAATCCGTCTCATCCGGACGTAGTAAACTACTGCGTAAGACTGCCGGAACGACCCATTCCGCGTAACTCTTCGCTTGGCGTCGATCATTTTCAGGTAGTAAGACTTCATCTGGTGGCGTCATCTGCCAGGTCGCCAGTTGAGCCTCTAAATCCTTGACTGTCCCGACGAGAATCAGCTTTTCCTTCGCTCGAGTCATCGCAACATACAAGACGCGCATCTCTTCTGCCTTCATCTCTCGATCCATTTCCCGGCGGATGACTTCTTTTAAGAGTGTCCCAGATCGCAAACGACGAATCGGATCAATCGCATCTAGGGCAATGCCATACGTCTTATGCAACTGAATCGCCTGCATTTGATCCTGTTTGTTGAATTGCTTCGTCAATTGGCTGACGATCGTCACGGGGAACTCGAGTCCCTTTGATTGGTGGATCGTCATGATGCGAACGACGTCCTCGTCTTCTCCAAGCGAACGGGCTTCTGCGAAGTCTTCTCCTCGTTCAATTAATCGATTGATTAGACGAAGGAAACGATAGAGGCCACGATAACCGGACGTCTCATATTGCTTCGCTCGCTCATATAAAGCGTTCAAGTTGGCTTGACGACTTTTGCCTCCGGCGAGACAGCCGACGTATTCAAAATAGCCGGTCTGATCAAAGAGCGATCGAATGAAGGCAGGTAGGGCACTCCCACGTGCTTCAGTTCGCCATGATTGAATCTGACGGATGATTTCATCCATTCGAATTCCGAGTGATGATTCCTCTGCCGCCATTGCTAGTGCTGCCTCATAAAAGCTTCCTTCTTTTTGTTTTGCTCGAATCCGTCCTAAATCTCGATCCGTCACCCCAAAAATCGGCGATCGTAACAGACTCGCGAATGGAATGTCTTGAAGCGGATTATCGATCGTCTTGAGCAATGCCATCATGATTTGAATTTCCGTCGCTTGGAAGTATCCGCCTGTCGTATCCGCATAGACCGGAATCTCATACTGTTCGAGCACTTCGACAAGCGCTTGGACACGCTTACCACGCGACCGTGCTAAGACGACGATGTCGCGGTATTCACAGGTCCGGAATCGGTTGGCTTTCGCATCATAGATTAAATGTGGATGTTTCGAATCAACGAGTTCTAAAATTCGCGTTGCAATCGCTCGTGCTTCAACCTCTTCCTTTTCACTATCAAGTGGATCAATCAAAAGTAATTCAGGTGCCACTTGCTCCGATTCGAGATAACTCAGATTCCCGAGTCGAAGGTGAGCGGCTTCATCGTAATCAATCTCCCCGACCGTCTCATCCATTACTTGGCGGAAAATTTGATTCGTTCCATCCAGCACTTCAAGACGACTCCGGAAGTTTTTTGTTAAATCGATCCGTGTTCCCACATCGGTCTGTTGGAATCGTTTGAATTTTTCAAGGAACAGTCCTGGCTCTGCATGGCGAAATTTATAGATGGATTGTTTGACGTCACCGACCATGAAGAGATTTCCTGTTGCCTCATCTGTTTTCGAGACCAATTGGATGATACGTTCCTGAACCTCGTTCGTATCTTGATATTCGTCGACGAGTACTTCGACGAAACGTTCCTTCAGAAGTTTTGCCACGTCTGACGGTTGTCCTTCGTCCGTCAAGATCTCTAATGCAAAATGTTCAAGATCCGAAAAATCGACGATACCACGTTGTTGTTTCGCTTCGAGATAATCGCTTGCAAATTGACGTACGAGTGTCACGATCGTCTCCACGTGTCGAAGCTGCGACCGCAAGTCCTCCAAGTAATCAACACCAGTCTTTTGGACGAACAGCTCTTTCATTTTCTTGAATTCCGCTACGAGTCGCGTCCGCTCTGCTTGAAACGGTTTGATTCCTTCATCCCCGCGTGGACTCTTCCAGCGACCGAACTCTACTGCTTGAAAAGCAAGCGCAACCATCGACCAGTGGCGTGCCGACGTCTCAAGCGAGGTAAAAGGAGCAATGTCCTGACGCATCATCTGTCCCATTTCCGTATAACCAGACTGCTCCAGCTCAAAAGCAAGTTCTCGGTAACGTCCTAATAAATTCGAGAGACTTTCCCACTCTAATTCGACTAGTCGTTGCATGAGTGGAGAATCATCCGGGTCAATTGGCTGATCGTACTGACTGATTAAATGTGCATAAAAAGCTTCCGGATCCGGTAAGGAACGGGAAAACCGATAGAGATTCGAAATCAGTGTCAGCATCGCTTGATCATCCCGATCTGACGTATAACTATCAATCAAATCATAGAATCCCGGGTCCTCAGAAGCATAAAAGGACTCAAAGACCGCTTCTAAGACATCGTCTTGCAATAACAGTAATTCAGATTCATCGGCAATTCGAAACGCAGGATCTAGACCAATCCGGTAATAATTCTCGCGCAGAATCGACAAACAGAACGAATGAATCGTTGTAATTTGTGCCCGGTTCATTAATTGACGCTGTTTTTTCAAATACAAATCATCCGGTGCCTCTTTGATGCGCTGGTCCATCACCTCAATGACCCGCGTCTTCATCTCACGTGCTGCCGCATTCGTAAAGGTAGCGACGAGAATCCGATCAGCCGACAACTCATCTTCGGGATCAATCAATCGTTGCGTCAGCCGTTCAACGAGGACCGCTGTCTTCCCTGATCCCGCTGCCGCTGAGACGAGGATATGTCCACCTCTAGCTGAAATGGCTTGTTGTTGTTCTTCCGTCCAACGCACGCTCATTCTTCTTCCTCCTTCAACCGTTCCAGTACCTCTTTTTCAGACATCGGTTTTAATGGGCGATACTGATTCCCAAGCGATTCATCGAACTGACAGACTGAACGATACTCACAAAAACTACACGGTGTCCGTTCCTGATAATCGAATGGATTGATGGCGATATCCCCATCATAGATATCTTGACTGCTGTCTTTTAATGCCTCCCATGCATGATCCATCAGCGCTGATAAATCTTCCTCTTGTACGACACCTTTCGTCTGCGTCTTATGCAGTCCGTTTTTTGTGAATGTCACTTTGACGAGCGGTGATTTTTTTCGTTCATCGTACGCAATATGATCCATCGCTCGTAGTACCTCGTCATTCTCGAGAATGACGCCTTGCATTTGATAGGACTCGAGTAACAGTTGGTTGCGCTCTTCTTCGTCAGCCGATAAATCGCCCCGTAACATCGGGTTTTTGACGTGGAAATATAACGCACCAGCTGGTTTTGCCTGCTGTTGATAGAGCAGCTCCGATTGCTCCACGACCGTCTTCAAATACAACAACATCTGAATCGCAAGCCCATAATAGATTTCCGCAAAATCAAGTCCTCGAGCACTTGATTTATAATCAATGATTCGAACGTATAGCTGATCACCAATCGTCGCCTGATCAATCCGGTCGATGCGACCCGTGAATTCAATTTCTGTTCCATCCGGTAACGTAAAGCGTAATGGCGGGAACGTCGCATTCCCAAAACTGATTTCAAATAAGTCAGGTTCAAAATCTGTTCGTTTTGCTTGTTCCACAAGCATTTTAGCTGTTTGTTCGACGACATCCGTCAATTTTTTCTTGATATACCCGAACCGACTCGAACTCATCAAGATCGCATTCTGAATTTCCGGTGTCACCTTTTCGACAGCTTCCTTCGCAAGTGTTCCGCACGTCTCGCCGTCGATCTCTCGCCAGTGTCGTCCAGAAGCTTTAATACTGAGCGACAGATCATTTAATGCGCCGTGGAACAGATTCCCGATGTCCGGTGCTTCAAATTTATACAGCTTCCGCTCGCGTAAACGAAGTCCGTATCGAGCAAAATGCTTATACGAGCAGGCGTTATAGGTCTCAAAACGCGAAACGCTCGCTTGCAGTGAATCACCATATAGACGATGCGCCAAACCTTCCGGCAAGGCTTCCGCTTGATTTTGATAGAACAAGGCACTCGAGAATAACCCCATCCGTTCACGTCCCTGTCCGTTTTCGAGAAGCGTATTGTACACTTCGAACCAAATCGGCTGAATCGGATAACGTCGTTGCAAACGGCGCAGCTCGATCGCCGTCGCTGCTGCCGCGCGATCTGGACTCGTTACGAAATCAAGTTGTTCTTGCGGTGCGTGTTCCCCAGCTTCCGCAAAGTGTGTTTTGATCGGACGATCGAGCAACAATTGTCGCTTTAATTGTTTTGTGATCGCTGCCGGCTGAAGCGCCTTACCTTCTTCATCGACAAGTGCGTAACTGACATACAAGGCTTCACTTGGAGCCATCATCCCTTGATACAGGTAAAACAGCTCATCATCAAACACATCAAGAGACGCTTTTCCAACCGGAATACCATGCTCATGTAAAAAGTCATGATCATTTTCGGACAGTAACTTTGATTGATCTTGAACGAACGGAATCAGACCATCATTCGCTCCGAGTAAAAAGACGACTTTTACTCGTTGTAATCGTCCACGGACATAGTCCGTCGCGATGACTTGATCGAGCGATGGCGGAACAAGTGCAAAACGAAGGCTCTCAAGTCCTGTCTCGACCATCTGGACGAACAAATCCGTTGATAAGGTATGCTCAGGCGCAGCAGCTTCTAGCTGCTCGAATAGATGAAGTATCGCTTCATATACTTGATCATGCTCGCGCGCAACAAGTAATTGATCCTGCTCTAGTGCTTGCTTACGCCATTCCATTAAACGTTCTGCAATTTTTTGTTCTTCAAGGAATTGATAAAGACCTTTCGTATACGCGCTCATCGTCTTCGCCTGTTTCAGCCGACGGTGCAACGGTTCAATCAAGTCGACGACGAATGTTCGTAAATGGTTCAGTTCTTCTTCTTGCGCAAGCTCCTCTTCCGTTAAGCGAACTTCCTCTGCTAGGCGCCGCTTTAATTGCCACGGTTGTTGCCACATCGACCCTTTGATGCCGCGTTCGAGCACGAAGGTCTCAAAACGATCGAGCGCTAGACGCGCATCTTCTGCGGGAATCGGCAAGAGCTCCGTCTTCAGTAAACGAAAGACCGTTTCTTCCCGATAACCCGACGTTACGATGTCTAAAGCAGATTGAATCAAGTCAACGAGTGGATGATGAACCATCGACTCACGTTGATCCAAGAAATATGGAACATCATACATGTGGAAGGCTCGTTCCAAGTGATCCGCATACGGCTCAAGATGTCGCACGACGAATGCCATCTCATGAAACCGATACCCTTTTTGTCGAACGAGTTGAATCGCTTTCCGCACGGCTGATTCTGCTTCAACTTGACGGTTAACTGCAGCTGTCATCTGAAAGCCCTCAATGTCATGATCGACAGGAGGATATCCCGGCTTCAACAAGGCCTGCTCCAAATGTCGTAGCCCTTCTGATTGAAACTTGATTGGTTGATCATACAAAATTTCTTCATATGGAATCGACAGTTCCTGCATCTGACCGATCAATTGCATGTAGCACCGCTGAGACACACCAAAAGAAGTTTGTTTCGCATAAGGATCCGTTGCATCCATCGTAAAACTAATATGCATTTCAGCCACTTGTTGCATCAAGGCGAGTAAAACTTGTTGTTCCTGGAGCGAAAATTCATAAAATCCGTCGACGATGATCGTCGCTTGATCCAGTCGCGCTTTTGGAAGTAATTCGAGCAACGTCGTATAGTAATCGTCTGCATGGAGTGCTTTATCGACAATTCGTTCCGTAAAGCGCTCATAAATCAACGCAAGGTCGTTTAATTTCGGTGACCGTTCGAGAGAGCGATCACTCACTTGACGCAACATGTCTGGCTCAATCAACGAGCGTTTAAACGACGCGATGAGCTCATCAAGTCCTTGGAAAAATCCTGGCATGTTTTTAGTTCGTTTAAAAATCTTCAGTTCGTCTTCTGATTCCTCGACGACCTGTCGCAGTAATAGCTGTGTCCCCGTCTCATCGAGAAATGGAATCGCTTGATTCCCGTAATCGCGTAAGATATGAAACGCAAAGCGCCGTAGACTCATGACCTCAAGACGAACAAGACCTGCTATCCGTTCATCTGTCGCAATCCGCCGCTCCATTTCAAATGACATTTGATCCGGAACGATGAAATACATCTTCTCCCCTAATGGTCGTTGCTCGAGTTCTTGTACGACGCGCTCGATCAATTGTGTCGTTTTCCCACTACCGGCACGACCAATATGCATATGGTTCATCAAGAAAACCTCCTCCTCGTTTTTCTTTACTCTTAGTATCTCACAAACAAGAACAAATGTACTGTTTTTGGCGCATGTCTTCTAAGTATAAATTTGCTATAATCAGGACACATCCTATGTAAGGCAGGTGATGCTCCTTGTCACTTTACGAAACCGTCGGAGGCGAGCATGTACTCACATCCTTGGTTCGCTCGTTCTATCATCAAGTCTACCATGATTCACTATTGCGACCGTTGTTCCCTGACGATCGACAACGTGTCGAACAGGCACAACTCGTCTTCTTGACCCAATTGACAGGAGGACCGCGCGACCCGGATCAACCGCCGGCGAGTTTGGCGATGATTCACCGGTTATTACCGATTCAAAAAGAACATGCCATCCGTTGGTTGGAACTGATGGAAGTAGCTTCTCTTGAGACAATTCCAAATGAAGAAGCACGACTCCAACTACTCGATCGATTACGAATTGGCGCGATGAATGTACTACGCGTTTGTGAAGCACACCAGATGGACTGAGGGATTTTTCTTTCTCATCTGTCCATTTCCATGTAAAATAATAATTGGAGGCGATAAAACATGACGGAAGAACAAGAACAACGACCTGAACTCGTAAAGAATGCGATCGAGCAAGCAGAAGCATCGACGAACGAGGATGACACGCTCGAGGAAGAGCAAACCGAAGAACAAAAAAAATTGGATCACATCAAAGGTCTCGTAACCCTTGAACGCGGATCTGATTACTATCGTGTCGTTTTTTATGACGACCATAAACACTTGATTTTCAAGGAACTCGATTACGACCGTGTCGACTTCGTAGGTCGTTTCTACAATGATAGCTTTGATCCGACAAACTTGACGGAACTAGAAGAAATCGCAGAAAAAGCACTCTCGACTTCTTTACGAAAACGATTCTTGTAATGTATGAAATAAGCCGTCCTCCGATTGGAGAACGGCTTATTTTTTATTGATCAGATTGTTTTTTCTTCCGACGAAGGACGTAAGCAAGAACGCCACCTGCGACAGCGATCCCTGTTGCCGCCAAGATCGGTAATAAGACCTTTTTGTTGGATGCTAGTTTTTGTTTGACTTGCTCAAGGCGGGACTCATTCGTCTCTTTCAAGGCGATGGATGTCCGACGGTTCATCGTGACGTGTTTCGCAGCATCCGTCACGACGATGCGTTTCGTGACCCAACGGCGATTTCCAGCATCATCGACGACCAATTGTCGCGCCCGTTTAATTCCTTTGATTCGTTTACCCGGTGTATTTTCCGGACGCACGATGCGGGAACTGATAAAGCGTCTGCCTCCAGTCGCACCAAATCCAGGCTGTAATTTTCGGCGATTTAACCATTCGTATGATTCATTCATCGTGTCGCGGTAAAAGTTACCGCTTCACCTCCCTATGATTTCTCTCTACTGTTTCTCCTTACGTAAGTAAGATTCCTGTTATGTGTTTCCACTTTTCACCGATTCTTAAACTCCGGCAACTGAAAACGACGTTGCATTTCATACGCCAATTCCAGTGTTTTAATCCGTTGTCGTTCGATGCTATACGCAGATGCATCCGTATCGATGCATTGACCCGTCTGAAATTCGACTTGTACTTTGCCGGATTTTTTCTGAACAGTCTTCATCTGTTTGAAATTAATCCAAATACATTCCGCCTTTTCTTTTGCGGTCGTCGGAAAGAAAATCGTTTGTGCTTGCCAATCCACTAAAACAGGGGTCTTTCGGTTCGGACCAAGAATATGCCGCGCTGCTTCGATTCTTCCACGCATGGACGAACCAAAATACAAACAGGATTCTTCAATCAACTTAATGGGATGACCATCTAAAATACTTTCAGAATGTTCCTTGATGACGAGTGTCTGCGGTTCACCGTATTGACCGTATCGCGGGATCAAGGCTAACGTTTCTTCCGTGATTGGGTATGACATCTCCTTCGCTCCCTTCCTGGATTATATTGGTTATATCAAACTTCCTTTTGCCTTGCATGAACGGAACGATTATTTCCTAACGAAAAAAACGAGATCCAAAGATCCCGTTTTTAAAATTCTTTTGGTTTTTTTTCCTCTTGCTCAATAAAATGACGTGGGAAATTAAAAATCACACAAACTTTTCCAACTCCATTTCCCGCAGAACGGTTTTCGATTGCGACCGTTCCATCGTGACGCTCAACGATCCGTTTGACGATATAGAGACCAAGCCCAAACTTTCCTTCCTTGCCACGTGAGAATTGATGGAACAGTGGCGAGGAGGCGTCAAGCGGTGGTCCGTCATTTTCGATTTCGATATGCACCTGATCCGCTGTTCCGGACAATCGGATATCGATTCGTGTTTCGGCATAACGAATCGCATTGTCCATGACATTTTCGAGCGCAACACGTAACTGCTCTCCTTCACCAAGAACGATTCCCGCTTCTCCACTGACATGCCAGTCAAGTGATTTCGTCCCAGAAAAGCGATTTTTCAACAGATGCACCATCCGGTCGATGTCAACATTGTCCCATGTCGAACGATCGAGCTCGAAATAGTCGAGCTTCGTGACATAAAGTAGAGCTGCGACTTTTTTCTCCAACCGCTCCGCTTCTTCATCAATGACGGATACGGATCCGGTCAAATCACCATCCGGATAAATCCCGTCTGAGATGGATTGAGCATAACTTCGGATGACCATGATCGGTGTCTTCAAATCATGGGAGATGTTTTGAAGTAATGATTTTTGTGCCTTATCTTGTTTTTCAAGATCCATCCGCATCGCATCAACGGATCGTGCGAGTCGTCCGATTTCATCCCCGCGATCAAGTGGAAGTGGTGTATCCCATTTCTGAGCCGCGATCTTCCCGACCGCTCCCTCGATTTCGACGAGTGGTTGTGTCAACCGTCGCGCTAACCAAAACGCAATGAATAGCGTAAAGATACTTCCAATGATGACGACGAATCCGATTTTCGAGAATAACTGCGTAATCAGTTCTTGTCGATACGCATCCCAAACATAAGAGACACGATAGTACGTTTCACCACTATCCTCGATTTTCCGAATACTGTAGTATACATCTTCTTTATCAAGACGCGTCGTATACTTTGCCGTAACTGTTTTTTGATCAATCGCATCACGGTACATCTGATTGATCAGCTGTTGTGGTGCTCCACCGTAATAGAGCTTTCCGTTTTTAGAAAGGAGTAAGATATTAACAGAACGGGACTCCTGTTTTCGGCGGTCAAATTCAATCGGATTATCCTGAAGCATCTCGATGACGGAGGCGTCCTTCGAGAAGAAGACTTCGCTATTCTCAAGTGTCGCATAGACCTGTTCATCGATGAAATTTCCGATCGATGACCGAATGACCAGGAGAATGACCGCAGAAAGCGTGACGATGACGAGCAGAAACATCGCCCAAATCTGGAATCCGAGACTGCGGTTTTTCATGCAGACACCAAGCGATAACCGATCCCGTAAATCGTTTCGAGCTCGAGTTTCGATAATTTTTTACGGACGCGACGAACGAGATCATCGACGACTCGGTCCGAACCGAAATAATCGTCACCCCAGACGCTGACGAGAATCTGCTCGCGTGACATCGGCGTCCCGATTTGTGTGGCGAATAAAATCAACAAATCGTACTCTTTCGACGTCAAATCGATTTCTTGACCATTCTCTTCGATGATTCGTTTCTCTGGATAAATCATATAATCACCGTATTGGATGACACCACTCTTTGGTGTCGCATACGTTCGTGCCAAAATCTTTTTGACGCGGATGACGAGTTCTCGCGGAAGGAACGGTTTTGCGATGTAATCGTCCGATCCCATCTCAAGACCGATGATTTTATCGATGTCCTCATCACGAGCCGAGATGAAGATGACAGGTGTCGTCTCATCATGTGCCTTGATCCGCTTAATCAATTGAAAACCATCCATATCCGGTAGCATGATGTCTAAAATCCATAAGTCAGGCTTTTCAACGATGGCAGAGGCTGCTGCCTCACCAGACGTAAACGATTTCACCTGCCATCCTTCTTGCTCCAAATATTTCACGAGTACACGATTCAAGTTCACTTCATCATCAACTAAATAGATTGTATGCATGGCTCTCACTCCTCGACTAATGTGCTTTGTTTCAGTGTATCAAAGGAATTCCGCAAAATTATGGGAGAGTGGATAATAATTCAAAAAAACCTTTCTTTTCAAAAGAAAAGAAAGGCGAAGTCGTAAATTTTCTATTATTTGACGAGACGGAGCGCTGGATACGCTACTTGCTCGTTCTTTGAAGTCACAGTTGTTGCCTGTTGACGACGTTCCATTTTTACGACGTGCGTCAAGAATCCAACGCCGCCTCCTAGCAATACCGTTACACCCGTCATTAATAGAATCTCCATTTTCTTCGCCACCTTTTCCATCGCAATTGATAATCAGTATCATCCTCAAACTGACTATAGCATGCTCAATCGAAAATGAGAAGCGTTCTCATGAAATTAATCGTCTAAAAACTTTTTTTGTTCCAGTTCATGACGCTTTCGGATGATTTCCTTCCAATCGAATTGTCCTTGTTCGAGTCCATTGATTAAAATTTCAGCAGTTCCGACATTCGTCGCAAGCGGCAGATCGTACACGTCACACAATCGAATGAGTGCGGAGACGTCCGGCTCATGCGGTTGTGCCGTCAGTGGATCCCGTAAAAAAATCACGATATCGATTTTCCCTTGTGCCACGAGGGCGCCGATTTCTTGATCCCCACCGAGTGGTCCAGATTTACAACGATGGACATGCAAGTCTGTTGCTTCCATGATCCGTTGTCCAGTCGTTCCTGTCGCGTATAACGTATTTTTCTTAAAGAATGCGGCGTAAGCCCGTGTAAAGCCCATCATCTCATCTTTCTTTTCATCATGTGCGATCAATGCAATATTCATTCGTATCCCCTCCTTCTGGTCTATGCACAGAAAAAGAACTTCAGAAACCTGAAGTTCTTGATTCCACTCATGAGTTCGTCGGTTGTTTCTTCAACACGGTCCGTAAAATCTTTCCGGTCGTGTTACGAGGCAATTGCTCGATGAATTCAATCTGTGTCGGACATTTATATTTCGCGAGTGATGTAGCACAGAATGCCTGCGTTTCCTCTTCCGTCATCGTCTCACGAGCAACAACGAATGCTTTGACGGCTTCGCCCATCTCCTCATCCGGTATACCGATGACGGCGGCTTCAATGACGTTCGGATGTTGGTAGAGGACTTCTTCGACTTCACGCGGGTAGACGTTGTACCCACCGACGATGATCATATCTTTTTTGCGATCGACGATATAGAAATACCCGTCTTCATCTCGACGAGCCAAATCACCCGTATATAACCAGCCATCGCGTAACGTCGCTTGCGACTCTTCCGGCATCTTGTAATAACCGGTCATGACGTTTGGTCCCCGAACGATCAATTCTCCGACTTGACCATCTGGTAATTCTTGTCCGAGTTCATCGACGACTTTGTTTTCGACATCGACGATCGATGTTCCAATCGAGCCTGGTTTTTGAACACCATTGACCGGATTGAAACAAGTGACGGGTGATGCTTCCGATAAACCATATCCTTCGAGGATATGACATTGGAATGTTCGATCAAATGCTTCAAGAAGCGGCACTGGAAGACTCGCTCCCCCTGAGACGAACAAACGTGTTGATTCAAAATAGGTCGCATATTCCGGATGAGCCTTCACGGTTTGCAGTAAAAAATTATACATCGTCGGTACACCCGCAAAAATCGTCACCTGTTCTTTTTTCGCTAACTCAAACGTCTCTTGTGGTGAAAAACGTGAAGCAATGATGATTGACGCTCCATGTGCGAGTGACGCATTGACGACGACCGTCAAACAAAAGACATGGAACATCGGTAATACGGCAAGTGTCCGGTCGTTACTGGATACATGTAGATAATCCCCAATCGAGCGCGCATTCGACGTCAGATTACGGTGGGATAACATCGCACCTTTTGGTTTTCCTGTCGTTCCACTCGTATAGAGAATGACAGCGATGTCGTCCAGTTCATTCGTCACTTCGGTCAAGGGATGTTCGATTTCGAGCCAGCGATCGAGCGTGATGAACGTCACTTGTTGATGTGTTTCGTTTGGTCCTTCTTGATCCGCGTAAGGAACAGAGACGACAATCTTAAGATTCGGTAAATGCACGAGACGATCTTTTGCAGCTTCGACGAGCGGTGCAATCCCTAAAATCCCCTTCACATCACCGTTCATCAGGATATACCCGATTTCATCCGGTGTGTATGTAGGGTTGATCGGAATCGCGATTGCCCCTTGTTTCATGATGGCGTAATATGCCACTAGGAATGCTGGGCTATTCCCTAAAATCAGCGCGACATGATCGCCTTTTCGGATCCCGTTCGCTTCAAGCGCACCGGCTGCCCGGTGAAACTTCTCGACAAACTCACGATAGCTGACTTGCGTGTCCTCAAACACATATGCCGTTGAATCCGGATGTGTTCGAGCAGTTTCTTCGACGGATTGAATCAATCCAAGCATGAGCAAAATTCCCCTTTCGAATGAATGACTATTCATTTTTTACGTAAAAAAATCCATACGTAGTCAAAAGCGACCGTATGGATAGTGTAACACTTTTTGGAAACGTTTTCACAGAGTTTCTTTTTAACCGTTGACAATGACGCCACCATTCAAGTGAAGGACTTGTCCTGTCATATAACTTGAATCGTTACACGCGAGGAAAACATATGCCGATGCCATCTCAGCCGGCTGCCCTGGGCGATCCATCGGTGTATTTTTCCCGAATGTCTTGACTGATTCATGCGGGAACGTTTCCGTGATGAGCGGTGTCCAGATTGGACCCGGTGCGACGGCATTGACACGAATTCCTTCCTTCGCTAAGTTCATCGAAAGACTCCGCGTGAAGCTGACGATTGCGCCCTTCGTCGCAGAATAGTCAATCAAAAGCGCGTTCCCTTCGTATGCCGTTGAAGATGTCGTATTGATGATGGCAGAACCGAGTGAAAGGTGCGGTAAGGCAGCACGGGCAAGACGCATCATTCCGAAGATATTCGTCTTGAACGTCTTTTCCATCGACTCGTCTGTAATATCCTTCAGACTATCTTCTGGTTTTTGCATACTCGCATTGTTGACGATGATATCTAAGCGACCGAAACGATCGATTGTTTTTTGGACCAGTGTTTCACAGTAATCCGCATCTCCGATATCTCCTTTAGAAAGTAGGACTTCGCCTCCTAATTCCTCAAGGCGTGCCTTTGTTTCTTCTGCCCCTTCTTGATCACCGTAGAAGGCGATGACAACTTTCGCTCCTTCTCGGACATAAGCAATTGAGACAGCACGCCCGATTCCAGAGTTGCCGCCCGTGACGATCGCGACTTTCCCCTCTAATTTTCCTGCTGCCTTATAATCATCACGCTCATAATATGGTAACGGCTGTTCATCCTCCGTTTTTGGTAACTGTTCTGAAATCCGTTCGAAATCAATAAAGTCCGTCAACGAACCTTCTAAAAAATTATCTTTATTATAGCCCATGAAAAAAACTCCCCCTATGCAGTTGATAGAAGGAGTTTTCCCATAAAGACTTACGCTAAAACGTCTAGCACCTCATCTAGTTCGACGGCACCGAAATATTTTTTCAATTCGTACCGACCGAGCACTTCGCGAAGTGACGCGCGATCATAGCGCGAACCTTCGAGCGCCCGTGCGATTTCTTCTGCATCCTCGACGCCAAAGAAGTCACCGTAAATCTTCGCTTCTTCGATGATGCCTTTTTTGACGTTTAATCGGAAGTCAATCGTACCGATTGGGAAACGTTTTTTATGAATGACGTCGAATTTCGGCGATTTCCCGAAATTCCACTCCCAGTTGCCATAACGTTCTGCCGAGATGGCACGTACTTTATCCCAGTCCTCTTCGGTTAAGATATACCGTTCAATCTCTTTCCCTTCATAGATCGAAGCAAGGAGATGATCGACGAATTGTTCCATCGTCAATGGTTCTGACAGGAATTCCGAGATATTCGCGACACGACTCCGGACTGATTTAATGCCTTTAGAGCGCATCTTCTCTTCACTGACGACAAGCGCATTGACGACTTCTTCGATGTTCGAATCGAGCATCAGTGTACCGTGACTAAACATCCGCCCTTTAGTCGTGAACTGAGCATTCCCACTGATTTTCCGACTTCCGACATGAATATCGTTTCGTCCAGATAACTCCGCTTCGACACCGAGTTTATGCAGCGCTTGTACGACTGGCTCCGTGAACTTTTTATAGTTGTTGAACGAATCACCGTCATCTTTTGTCAAGAAACTGAAGTTCAAGTTTCCTTCGTCATGATACACCGCGCCACCACCTGAAAGACGACGGACGACGTGGATGCCGTTTTCTTCGACATATTTCAAATTGACTTCTTCATTCGTGTTCTGGTTTTTTCCGACGATGATCGACGGACCATTGATATAAAACAAGAAATAGTCTTCTTCATTAACGTTCAGGTTGTTCAAGATGAATTCTTCGACAGCGAGATTGATTCGCGCATCGCGAATCTCAGGATGGAAGATGAATTTCATAAGGGTTTCGTGCTCCTTTGTGATGGAATCATAATGTGATCAGTTACAGCCGTCAACACCACACGCGTCACCTTCAGCGATGACTTCAAGTGTTTGTTCTTGGCGCATCTTCGCGAAGACTTGTTCGAAGGCTTCCACTGGTTGTGCGCCAGAAATGGCATATTTCCGGTCAAAGACGAAGAACGGTACACCACGGACACCCAGTTGTTGTGCCATCGCTTCTTCTTCTCGAACATCTGTCGCCAGTTCTTCTGACGCAAGAAACGCTTTGACATCTGCCTCAGCAAGTCCAGCATCTACTGCGATCCGTGTCAGAATAGCTCGGTCATTCAGATCTTCTCCATTCATGAAGTACGCTGTGAACAAGGCTTCTGATACTGCATTCATCTTACCATGTTTTTTAGCGAATTGAGTCAGACGATGAGCCTCAAATGTATTGGCTGGGATGACACGATCCATCTCGTAGTGCAAGCCTTCCTGACGTGCCGTATCAACGACACCTTGCGACATATTCCGTGCTTGCTCGAGAGTCGTTCCATATTTTGAAGCAAGAATTTCGTATAATCCTTGCGTCGGTACTGCTGGTGCATCTGGATCGAGTTCAAAGCTCTTGAATTCGACCTCGACATCTAACTTTTCGTTCGCAATTGCTTGTTCTAAACGACGCTTCCCAATATAACAAAACGGACATGCGTAATCCGACCATACTTCTACTTTCATCTGTGTTCTCTCCTTTTGTGCAATTTCATACATTAAGCATAGTCGCCTCTAGAAAGAGTTGCAATCTTTCCGCCCGCGTCAATACGAATATGTAAAAAAAGAAATCAAGATCATATTGATCTTGATTCCTTGATGAGTTAGAGAGCTTATTCTGTCACGAGTGCATGTGCTGCATCTTCGATCTCGATATCGAGTTCTTTCGTATAAGCATCTGTTTGTTCTGCTGTCCAGTTCAAGACAGATTTCATCTCTTCGATGACGGCATCTTTATGAGCACGAGCCCAAGCGATATCGAAGAAGACAGCACCTGTACGGCGGATGAAGAAGTCGATCGGACGAGCGACCATTTCATGTTCGATGCTGTAGTGGAGTTGTGCATAGACAGAACGTGGAAGAGCTGTCGTTGCTGCATCGAATGCTGCTGCGTATTCCAGTACTTTCGGTAAGTTCGAACCGTAGCGTTTTGCTAGGAATTGAACTTCTTCTGTCGTTAGACCGTTCGTTGCTGTTTGAGCTTTTAGGAATTCAGCAAATCCTTTTGCTCCGCCGACGTGTCCACCAGACATTGGCATGTTTTTCGTCGAGCAACGTGCGTACGCGACGTTTTCTTCTTTTTTCAAGAGTTTAGCGACGAGATCAACGACGTGCTCACCCATTTTACGGTATCCAGTCAATTTCCCACCCGCAATCGTGATGAGACCTGACTCAGACTGCCATACTTCATCTTTACGAGAGATTTCAGAAGGATCTTTTCCTTCTTCATAAATCAATGGACGTACACCAGCCCAGCTTGATTCCACGTCTTCCGCTGTCACTTTAACCTCTGGGAACATATAGTGAATCGCGTCTAGGACGTAGTCTTGGTCTTCGACTGTGAACTTCGGATGTGCAGTATCTTTATCGAAGAACGTATCTGTCGTACCAACGTACGCTTTTCCATCACGTGGAATCGCGAAAATCATCCGACCGTCTGGTGTATCGAAGTAGACCGCTTGTTTGAGTGGGAATTTCGATTGATCGATGACGACGTGGACCCCTTTTGTCAAACGAAGTTGTTTCCCGACTTTAGAGCCATCTTTTTCACGTAATTCATCGACCCATGGACCTGTCGCGTTGACGACTTTTTTCGCACGGATTTCATGTACGTCACCTGTCAAGAGGTCCGTCACACGCATGCCGACGACTTTTCCAGCATCGTAGATGATTTCTTCCGCTTTTGTATAGTTGACGACGCGTGCACCGTGTTCAACCGCTTCTTTCATGACTTCGATTGTTAGACGGGCGTCATCTGTGCGGTACTCAACGTAGTAACCGCCACCTTTAAGACCTTGTTGTTTGACGAGTGGTTCTTTCGCTAATGTTTCTTTCGCAGATAACATCGTCCGCCATTCCGAACGTTTAACACCTGCTAAGAAGTCATAAACACGAAGACCGATTGACGTACTGAACGGTCCGAACGTACCGCCTTTATGCATCGGAAGCAACATCCACTCTGGTGTCGTGACGTGTGGTCCGTTTTCGTAAACGATCGCACGTTCTTTACCGACTTCAGCGACCATCTGAACTTCGAATTGTTTTAAATAACGTAGACCACCATGGACTAATTTTGTTGAACGACTAGACGTACCGGACGCGAAATCCTGCATTTCGACGAGGCCAATCTTCATACCGCGTGACGCTGCATCGAGGGCGATCCCCGCACCTGTGATACCGCCACCTACGACGAGTAGATCGAGTTCTTCACGTGTTAATCGATTATAGACATCTGCACGGTTTTTGCTTGAAAATGGTTGGTTAGCCATGAATAGTTCCTCCTGTTTAGGTTCGAAAAAAAAAGAGACCACAACAAACACGCTGACTATGTCAACTGCTGCTGTGGTCTCTCCATATTCTCCGACCGATTTATTAACTTGACCTTACTATAACATACCTCACATCATTTGAACAACATCGTAGCTTGAACAGCTTTTTGCCATCCACCGTAGAGCGCATCCGTCTCTTCTTTCGCCATACTCGGCTCGAAACGACGTTCTTTTTTCCATTGCGTCGCAATCTGTTCACGGTTCTCAAAGAATCCAACAGCAAGACCTGCGAGGTACGCTGCACCTAACGCCGTCGTTTCATTGATTTCCGGACGCTCAACTGGCGCTTGGATGATGTCACCTTGGAACTGCATCAAGAAGTCGTTTTTAACTGCTCCACCATCGACACGGAGCGTTTTCATCTCGATGCCTGAATCTTGCTCCATCGCAGATAGGACGTCGCGTGTCTGATAAGCGAGTGATTCAAGTGTCGCGCGGATGAAATGTTCTTTTTCCGTACCACGTGTCAAACCGAAGACGGCACCACGAACGTCTGAATCCCAGTAAGGTGTACCAAGACCAACGAATGCTGGTACGACGTAGACACCGTCTGAAGACGTGACGCGTGTTGCGTATCCTTCTGATTCTTTGGCATCATCAATGAGACGTAAGCCGTCACGTAACCACTGAATCGCAGATCCTGCGACGAAGATACTTCCTTCTAAGGCATACTCCACTTTTCCATCGACGCCCCACGCGATCGTCGTCAGCAATCCGTGATCTGATTTCACAGCCTCTTCCCCTGTGTTCATCAGCATGAAGCAACCCGTACCGTATGTGTTTTTCGCCATTCCTGTATCAAAACATGCTTGGCCAAACAATGCGGCTTGCTGATCGCCTGCTGCTCCAGCAATTGGAACTGCTTCTCCGAAGAAGTGATACCCTGCTGTCTCTGCGTACACTTCAGAAGATGGTCGTACTTCCGGAAGCATGGCTTTCGGGACATCTAAGATGCCGAGTAACTCGTCATCCCATTTTAATTCATGAATGTTATACATCAACGTACGACTTGCATTCGAATAGTCGGTCACATGTGCTTTTCCGCCGGATAATTTCCAGATGAGCCACGTATCGATCGTACCGAACAGTAGTTCACCACGTTCAGCACGTTCCCGTGCTCCTTCGACATGATCTAAAATCCATTTGACTTTCGTACCAGAGAAATAAGCGTCAATCAATAGACCTGTCTTCTCACGGAAGAGCTCGGCATGACCGGCTGCTCGAAGCGCTTCACAGATTTCAGCCGTTTGTCTCGATTGCCACACGACTGCATTGTGAATCGGTTTCCCTGTTTCTTTTTCCCAAACGACAGCTGTTTCACGTTGATTTGTGATTCCAATACCAGCAATCTGCGACGGCTTTACGTTCGCCTCCGTCAGACAAGTCGCCACGACAGCAAGGACACTTCCCCAAATCTCGTTTGCGTTGTGTTCGACCCAACCTGGTTTCGGAAAATACTGCGTGAATTCCTGTTGCGCTGAATGGACGATCTCGCCGGCACGATTAAACAGGATCGCACGTGTACTCGTCGTTCCCTGATCCAATGACAAAATGTAGTTCTCCATCTCTTCCCCATCCTTTTGTATCTAAATAAGTTAAGCTGACTTTGACTCCACTGACGTTGTTTTGTTCGGACGAACACCGAATCTATAGCATAAGCCTAATATGACGATTGTCACAAGTCCTACAATCCAAAAAGCCGGTGTATCTTTTCCTGTGAAGACCGAACGATAAAACAATCCGCCAAGACTTCCACCGAGAACTGGTCCGAGAACCGGAATCCATGAGTATCCCCAGTTCGATGATCCTTTTCCATGAATCGGTAAGATGAAGTGAGCGATACGTGGACCAAGGTCCCGCGCCGGATTCATCGCATATCCTGTCGTGCCTCCGAATGACATACCGAGGCTGACGATCAAGAAACCGACGATCAATGGATTCAGACCATCTGAGAACTTATTCGCTCCGATCGACAACAACCCGATGACAAGTAAGAATGTTGCAATCATTTCACTCATTAGATTGGCAAATGTATGTGGAATCGCTGGTGACGTCGCAAAGACGCCGAGTTTCGCTGCTGGGTCTTTCGTCTCTGCCCAATGTGGTAAGTAATGGACGAAAACAAGACTTGCACCAAGTATCCCGCCGGCAATTTGAGCGACGATATAGCCTGGTACGTCCGTCCATGCAAATGAACCGTCAAAGGCTAAACCAAGCGTTACTGCTGGGTTAAGGTGTGCTCCACTGAATTGACCGACGGCATACGCTGCAATCGCCACGGCAAAACCCCACGCAAACGTGATGACGATCCAGCCTGCATCCTTTGCAAACGATTTCGTCAAACTAACGCCTGCACCTACACCGTTCCCAAGCGCGACAAGCAAAGCTGTGCCTAAAAATTCCGCTAAAATGGGTGACATATGTGTTCCTCCTTTTGGTTATGTGAAAAAAGCAACATAAAAAGGAGATCCACGTCAGTTCATACTTGAATGTTCTTCAAGCAGGACTCACACGTGAATCTCCCTTTTCTCCGTCACTTTGTATCAACTTGATATCACTATAACAATCAGTGAAAACGCTGTCAAACAATCTGAATGATTTTCATCACAATCCGGTTAGGAGCGTGGTTCAAAATGACGCCACAAGTCCTTATTCGATGTTGTGATACTTGAGGCACCTGCTTCAATTGCTTGTTCCACTTCCTCGACCGTATCGATGAGTCCACCGGCGAATACGAGACGCCCCGTCTTTTCTTTCACTTCTTGAATGTACTTTGGCATTAATCCAGGTAACACCTCGATGTAATCAGGTTGCGTCCGTTCCATGAGTTGATAACTTTTTTCGAGTGAACTGGAATCGAGTAAGAACATGCGTTGCATCGTCTTGACCTTTTTTTGACGTGCTTTCAAGATGACGCTCGCCTTCGTCGAAATGACACCATACGGCTTTAATTCTTGGCAGACGTATTCCGTTGCGTATTCATCATTTTTTAATCCTTGAACGAGATCCATGTGCAAAAACATTTTTTTGTCGTAACGATGCGCCATCTCATAGACTGCTTTTAAGCGCGATACGTGCATTTCGAGTAAGACCCCATATTCATATGGACTCTTCAGCATCTTTTCAAAGTCTTCTAATTTTCTAACGGAAGGCAGGATCTTCTGTCCAAAATATGTCATATGTTCTCCCCCTGATTCGTAATGTGTCCTAAGTATGTCGTGAAATAGGAGGAATAGGCAATGCTCTTTTCATGAAAATAAGTGAAAAGAGCGCTACGATTAGGGTATAGCTTAACGAAACGATTTTTTTTCAGGAGGTGAACGCGCAGTCCTACCGTCTGTGCACGTCAATGAGTCAGCAAAAACGGATTGTCATCTATTTATTCTCTATTTTAATTAACGCCTTAGGAAACAGCTTCATGGTGACCGCCTCGATCGGGAGTGCACCTTGGACTTCAGCGAGTGAGGCCGTCGCGGCCATCTCACCTTTAACTGTCGGACTAGCGATCATCGTCTTACATGTGCTTGCTTTGATTGCAGCACTTTCTCTCGGGAGTCGATTTAGTTGGTGGACGATTGTTCTCAGTTTTGCACTCGTCGTCCTTTTCGGCGCTGCGATTGATTTCTTCTTATCCATCCATCAATTGATTTACACACCACAGGGACTTTGGATGCGCGCCGTGTACATGTTGATCGGTATGCCATTGATTTCACTTGGACTCGCCCTCTATCTCCAAATCGGATTCGTATTGATGCCACCGGATTACTTGATGAAGTCACTGATCAGCCGCTTTAAAAGTACATCGCTCGGAGCAACGATCAGCCTCGGTATTCCTTTTTTGATTGCTTGCCTCTTTTCACTGATTGAACGCGAACTGATCGGCATCGGAGTCGGAACTTTCATTTTCCTCTTATTGAACGGTCCACTGATCGAATGGTTTCAGCGATTGTTCCCGATTACGGCACGTCCACCTAAACGGACAAGTTCTTGAATACTGTAAAAGAGCTGCTACTGATAGACAAATTCATCTATCAGTAGCAACTCTTTCATTTACGTATATGATTTTCTTTGGAAGACAAGAATCGATGCACCTAACAAGACGATGATATGAGCCAATACGAACAAGGCGGAGAACGTCAAAGTTGTTCCCATCGCTTCACTCGTACCATAGGTCATAGAATCCTTGAAATACATTGACCAGTCTAAATGCATGAATACGATCCACTTAGCGATTGCTGGTTTGAAACCAACCAGTAAGTTACCCGCAATGCTCGTAAAGAACTGTGCTAGTACGGTGAAGCCGATAATCATTCCAACAGAACGGAACAACAATGAGAAGAATAACGTCATGAATATTGTAAAAATCGGACTGACAACTTCGACGATCGTATCGCGGAACAGAATTGGATCTCCTGCCTCTGAAAACGCAAATGAGCCTGCGTAGACGATCGCAGCGATGAACACGAATTGGAGCAACATGATCAAGATCGAAAAGATAAGTTTCGAGAAATAAATCGTCATTCGTGAATACGGACTCATTAATAAGTGTTTCATCGTGTCATAACGTACTTCATTCCCGATGGCTTCTGCCGTGAAGACAATCGTGATGATTCCTAATAGAGATGTCAGTAAAAGGAACGTTAATGAATAATAATCATAACGTGTGAACTCAAAATCATTTGTCTTTGCAATGATGATAATACCAACTGCAATAACGACATATAGCGCTAAAACGATTTTCGCTTTTTTAGTCGTCCACCATTTCATCCATTCATTTTGTATGAGCGAAAGCATGTGAATCCCCCTCTTTTTTCGTTACTTGCAGGAATTGTTCCTCAAGCGTCAAGCGTTTAACGGTCAGTTCATGTAAATCGGCAATCGGCACGACGAGTCGAGCGATAGCTGGACATTCACTTTCCGGTGCGGTGATAATGATTTTATTCTCGAGTACTTCTGATGGGTAGTTTGCGACGCGAAGGGCATCGAGTACATCTGTCATCGCTTCCGCATTGACACGAAGAGCGATTTTCGCTCCGGTCTCATTACGAACGGACTCGACCGACTTGATGACACCCTGATCGATGATCGCGTAACGATCACTGATTTGTTCCATCTCACTCAACATATGGCTTGAAATTAAAATCGCGATATCTTGCTCACGCGCCATTTGGCGTAAATATTCACGAAGCTCCGCAATCCCGGATGGATCCAGACCATTCGTTGGTTCATCTAAAATCAAGACGCGCGGGTTATGTAGCAAGGCACGAGCAATTCCGAGTCGTTGCTTCATTCCGAGTGAGTACTCTCCGACTTTTTTTGAAAGCTTTCCTTCAAGACCAACGAGTCGTGCTAGTGCATCATAATCAACTTGACCGAGTCCCGGAATGAGGTTTTTTGCATGAACCAAGTTTTGTTTTCCTGTCAGATAAGGATAAAACGCTGGGTTCTCCACGATTGCTCCAATTTGCGTCAACGCTTTCGAACGCTCTTCTACGACATCAAATCCATTGACCGTGACTTTCCCTGCATCCTGCTCGAGTAGTCCCGTGATGATGCGAATCGTCGTCGTCTTCCCTGCTCCGTTCGGTCCGAGGAAGCCGAACACTTCTCCTGGGGATACCTCAAAACTGACGTCTTTTAAAATTTGCTCTTTCCCGAGACGCTTTGAGATATTTTCAATCTTTAACATCTGCTCTTCCTCCTCATTCATATTTTGTCTATGCTATTAGTGTACGTGATTTTAAAGGATAAGTTTCATTTCTTACAAATATGTAATCCGATTCCAATTAAAAAGGCGTAACAGCAGAAATTTTATACTAAAAATAAAGAATGGAGTCGCTAGATGATTCTTTTTGAACAAGTAACACATGATCACTTTCCGATCATCCAATCGTTGTACGCGAGCGTTCCTGAATATGCGCTCTTAGAAGAACGAGTGCTTCCGCTCTCTGATTCGACCTTACAGGAAGAGTTTTTAAATCCCGATACCGTATCGCTGATTGGATATGTGGACGGAGAACCCGTCTTACTGATTGACTACCTACCGAAGCATCCAAAAAACGGTACACCTTGGATCGGTTTATTCTTAATGGATGCTTCTCAACACGGTACGGGAATTAGCAGTCGGTTACTATCCGCTTTTTGTGATCGATTCCTAAGTCAGGAACCTCACATTCATCTCGCGGTCTTACCTGATAATTTAAGAGCCCGTCGTTTTTGGGAAAAACACGATTTCCGATACGCGCGAACGAGTTTCTCGAACCGCGAACAACTCGTAGACGTCTACGTGTATGATGTAAGTAAAAACAAATGAAAACGTATGAATGGAGTATCACACAATGTCCAAACCCTCACTTCGCTTTGATGTTTTGTTAGCGGGATTGATTTCCCTGCTATTTTTTAGCATGACGCTCGGATTAACTTTCTTCATTAGTCAACATGCAACAAACCGACTCCAATCGGAAGTCGGGATGAATCTGTCAACGACCGCTCACCAACTATCTGATAAGCTTGATCATTACATGTGGTCACGTTATGCCGAAGTAAAATTGCTGGGTTCCTTATCAACGATTCAACAAACAGAACAAAAAACAGAAACGCGACGGACACTCGAAGAGTTACAACGGCAGATTCCTGACTTTTCTTGGATTGGTCGATTAGATACGGAAGGTAACGTCGTTGCGTCAACGAATCAGATTCTGGAAGGAACATCGATCAAGGAACGTCCCGTCTTCCAACAAGCCTTATCACAACCATTCATCGGAGATGTCCATGAAGCTGTCCTACTCGCAAAATTATTGCCGAACCCAAGCGGTGAACCGTTACAGTTCGTCGATATTAGTACACCTTTGTATGATAAGGGTCGATTTTCTGGTGTCCTTGCGACACATCTCAGCTTCGAATGGGCAAAAGCGATCGAACAAAGTTTTCAAAGCGCCACGTCCTCTCTCCAACAAGTCGATGTCTTCATCATTAGTCAAGATCGAAAAACGATTTTACTTGGACCAAGCGGATGGAGCGGTAAAACATTACCCGATAGCGTAACGCTGACTTCGAATGCTTCTGCGACCGCTTCCTGGCAAGGGAAAGAATTTGTCTCTGGTCAAAGCACAAGCCGAGGTTACAAGGATTACGATGGCTTAGGTTGGACGGTTCTCGTACGTCAACCGACTTCGATTGCGTTCGCTGATGCCGATGCTTTACGTCAAACGATTTTCATCGCTGGTTTGATTGCCTCTTTCGTTACAGCCGTACTTGGCTGGATGTTAGCGAAGCTATTGACACGACCATTATTAAAAATCACACATGCCGCCCAACAGATGCAGGATGATCCCTCAAAATCACTCCCGAATCATCGTGGAATCCGAGAAATCGAGACACTGACGGATGCCTTACAACGACTGATTCATCGCTTGCTACATACCGAACAAGAGAAATTAACGTTTGAACGCTTGTCACAACGCGATAGCCTGACTGGTCTCGCGAACCGCAACGGTCTTGCTCAATACATCGAACAATTGCCTGCAGAAACGCATTCTATCTATCTTTGCCTTGATTTAGACGGCTTTAAAGCAGTCAATGATACGTATGGTCACGCGCTAGGTGATCTCCTGCTGATCGAGGTCAGTCAACGTCTCGAACAGTTGCTTCCACCTGGTGGATTCGTGGCTCGTCTGGGCGGCGATGAGTTCATCATCGTCTTGACCACTCAATCCTTAACAGAAGCACGATACTTAGGTGAACAATGGATCGCTCACGTCTCGATGCCGTATCACTTAGAAGAACAAACCGTCCACATCGGGATGAGTATCGGAGTCGCCGAACAGGTGACAGGAGAATCACTTGAACAAGTCATGCATCGCGCTGATTTAGCGCTCTATCGTTCGAAGCAAAACGGCAGAGGATGTATGTCCGTTCATTGACCATTCAGGACGGAGGATTGACAAGCGCAGCTCTCCTCCGTAAGGTGAACGAGAAGCGTATAATTTTTCAACGAGGAGCTGTCAACATGAATCAATGGACACGTGAAGCACGATACCGTCCCCTCTCGGATGTCGATCCGAGCGTTTACCAAGCGATGAAGGAAGAAGTTCGAACATCTCCTTGGCGATTTTCTTACCATATTCAACCTCCGACCGGACTTTTGAATGATCCGAACGGCTTCGTCTATCATGATGGTCTCTATCATTTGTTTTATCAATGGTTTCCACTCGGACCCGTACACGGGCTGAAGTACTGGTATCACATGACATCAAAAGATCTTGTACATTGGTTCGATGAAGGAGCCGCCTTGATCCCAAATGACGATCCAGATTCGCACGGTGCTTATTCCGGTAGTGGCTTCATTAAAGATGATCAAGTGCACATCATGTACACCGGTAATAAACGGGATGCGGATTGGAATCGCCATACGAGCCAAATCGTCGGTCATCTCCGCTCGGATGGACGAATCGAAAAACATTTACCACCTGCTATTCCAAACGTTCCTGAAGGATATACGGAACATTTCCGTGATCCGAAAGTCTTCCAAGATGCATCGGGCATCTGGTACTGCATCATTGGTGCACAGCGCAGTGACTTGACGGGCTGTACTGTCATCTATCAGTCTCAAGATGCAGAGCAATGGACATTCCTCGGTGAGTTACAGACGAACTACCCGACATTCGGTTATATGTGGGAATGTCCTGATTATTTCGAGCTGGATGGAAAAGGAATCCTCCTCTTTAGCCCTCAAGGGATTGAACCAGATGGTCAGAACTATCAAAATATTTTCCAGTCCGGTTATTTCATCGGCGAACCGTTAGCTTTACCCGACTTAACATTCACACACGAATCGTTCCAAGAACTCGATTTCGGATTTGACTTCTACGCGCCACAAACAACTGAGGCGGCAGATGGTCGACGGATTCTTGTTGGTTGGATGGGGTTACCGGATATCAGTTATCCTTCTGACATCTATAACTGGGCACATGCTTTGACATTGCCACGTGAATTAACGATCGAACAGGGGCAACTTCGTCAACGACCTGTCCGTGAACTGACACAGCTACGAAAAGAGACGCTGTTTGACGAAACGATTCTTTTCGAACAAGACGTGACAATTGCGGAAGCCGAGATTTTCGAGCTCGTGATGACAGACTTAAAACTGTCGTCGGACTCGTTCCGCTTCTCGATTCGTCAAGACGCTACAGAAGAGACGGTATTCCACTACGATGCTGTATCACGTCAATTTACAATCGATCGAAGCCGTTCAGGTGCGGAAGTCCCTGCTGAATCATTCGGTACTTCGCGATCGACGATTCTTGCGAAGGACTTGCATACATTACGTTTGTTCGTGGATCGTTCTTCGTTTGAACTTTTCCTGAATGACGGAGAAGCCGTTGCATCTGGACGGATTTTCCCGAAAACATCCAGTCGAGGGATTGTCTTCTCTGGTGAAGCAGGTGCGCATCTATCACTCTACGATTTATCTTAAGTAAAAAAAGCATTTTCCTGAATAGAATCAGGAAAATGCTTTTTTTAATTCAATGCTTCAATCGTAGTTCTTTTTCTAAATCAAAGGCAAGGATGTGTTGCTCCCCAATCGGACCCATGACGGACTGTAACGTATCGACGTATCCCGTCTTGAAGTACAGTGATTTTGCAGCAATATTCTTTTTATTGACCGCTAGTGTAATCGCTGTGACTTCTGGAAAATGATGATGGACGAACTCTGGCAACTGCATCATTGCCTCTTTCGCATATCCTTGCTGTTGATGGCGTGCATCAATGGAAAAGGCACGTAATAGGACACTTTGTTCATGTGTTCGATGTGTTTTAGGGGGGTTAAGATGAAGAATAAAAAATCCGACGACGAGCTCGTCTTTTTTGATGACAACCGGGAATTTATCTGGATGGGCAACTGCATCTGTGACGACATCCGTCGGAAAAGAAGTAAACTGGACTTGTTCTTCCGGAAGAATGAACGCATCACATTGTTCATAATGTTCATTCGTATACATGTGTAATTTCACTACAGACATTCTCATTCCGCCTTCCCTCTTTGTACAGGACAAGAGAGTACTCTCTTACATCTATTCCCATTTTAATGTTTTTGTATCCATTTGCCTAGTCTTTTAGGGTACTCGTCTTACATAACATCCAATAGGCTCTTGTCTCTTTATTCCACGGTTCTTCTTTCCGTAATCCAATCCTGACACTAAAAATGATACACTAGGGAAAGTTCGATTATTGGACGAGAAATAAATACGCTCGAGGTGAACTGTATCATGCATGAAGATTTTTTCGAACAGATGGAGCGATTGACCGGCATTCAACTGAATCCTGTCCAACAACAGGCAATCGAACATGACCATGGTCCGTTGCTGTTACTCGCCTCACCCGGCTCTGGAAAAACAACGACGCTTAATTTTAAGATTGCCTATTTGATTTTACAAAAAAAGATCGAACCACATCGTATTTTAGGGCTGACCTTCAGTAAGGCAGCAGCTCGCGAGATGGCGGATCGTTTTTATCATCTATTTCACGAATTAATTGGAACGACAGCGGCATTCTCGACGATTCATAGCTTTGCTTTTCAAGTCGTTCGGGATCATACATCCCAGCAGCGTCTTTCCTATACGATCATTGAGGGACCAATGGATCAACAACATCCGAATGCGCCACATAAACGTATGTTACTCCGGCGTATTTTCCAGGAAATTAATCGGAGTGTCATTACCGACGACCAGATGGATGAGTTATTACGAATGATTTCCTTTGTCAAGAACCGTCTTCTTTCTTTAAAGGAAATCAAGGCAGTACCGACGACGATCAAACATTTCCCTGATATTTATGTGGCGTATGAACAATTCAAGTCGCGTGATCCCTTACATCCGTTACTCGACTTTGATGATATGTTGACGTATGCGAATACGATTTTGGAGCAAGACCGTCGTCTGTTGCAACATTATCAGCGTCGCTTTGACTATATCCTAACGGATGAGAGCCAGGATACGTCACTCGTTCAACATCAATTGGTCGAAAAGTTAGCCTTACCGCATAACCGACTTTGTGTCGTTGCAGACGATGATCAGACGCTATACAGCTGGCGTGGCGCGGACGCTTCTAAAATTTTGCACTTCAAAGATACGTATCCGAATGCGACGATTCTTTACATGGAACAAAATTATCGTTCGTCTCAAGACATCGTATCCGTCGCGAACCAATTCATTCAGCGCAATAAAGCACGCTATCCGAAACAGATGTTCACGGAGAACGCTGCTGTTCGTCCGATCATCTTAGAGACGTTACCAACTTACGAGGATCAGACTCGCTATCTGTTGAATCAACTACGGACAGAGACGAATTACCGCGAAGTGGCCATCTTATATCGCAACAATGCTTCTTCGATCAACGTCATGAATGCTTTGGATCAAGCAAATATTCCGTTTTATATTAAGGATGTCGATCATAAATTCTTCAGTCATTGGATTTTGAAGGATATCTTAAACTTCATGACATTCGCACAAGATCCGACAGATATCGATGTGTTAGCAACTATTCATACGAAATTCGCCGGGTACATTTCAAAAGCGCAACTTTCTCAATTGCAGCAGTTCGGTACGGGCGAATCTGTATTTGATCTACTCATAAACAAAATCGAGATGAAGTTTTATCAAAAGAAACAACTTCAACAAATGAAGCGCACGTTCGCTTCCATCCAAACCGTTCGACCCTCTGCTGCCCTCTCTCTGATTCGTCATGAACTGGGTTACGAAAAGAATTTGCGGAAAATGAGTGAGAGTCTCGGTTTTAGTCTCGATCACCTGCTTGAAACATTGAATACGATTGATAACATCGCAAGTGATGTACCAACGCTACTCGCTTTTCGTGAACGGATCACGCATCTCGAACAATTGATGCGTGATGCGAAACAAAATAAAAATCAAAATGCGGTCACCCTTTCGACCTTTCACAGTGCAAAAGGACTTGAATTCGATCGCGTTTTCATGATTGATCTCGTTTCTGGTATTCTTCCATCAGCTGATACGATCAAGGCGTACAAGAATGGACAACTCGATGATATGGAAGAAGCTGCACGTTTGTTTTACGTCGGCATGACACGGGCGCGACACGAACTACATCTTCTGTCCTATCGTTTTAAATCGAAATCATTTGATGTCTCGCCATTCGTCGAAGACGTTCATCGCCTCGTCACGCCTGATGCTGCAAAACGAAAAGTAGAGCGCAAGCGAACTGCTGTTGCAGCGCGAGCTAGCGTCCCCCCACTACCGATCACTGAGAACATGCGTGTCTCGCATACAGCATTTGGTCCCGGAACCGTCTTGCACCTGGTTGACGACGTGCTAGAAATTTCATTTGATCAAGGAATGAAAAAACAGCTTTCGTTACAAGTCTGCTCTGAAAATGCATTACTCGAAATTTTATGATTTAAATGGACTGATTCATAAGTCAGTCTCCATAAAGATAAGGGTCGCAGAATGATGATCTGCCACCCTTATCTCGTAAAAAAAGAAGGCCTCGTTTCACGACACTCCTACAGGAAAAAGCGCATCGCGCTGTCAGAGACAAACAAGACCCGCTTTCCTGCTTGAATGAAGCAGGAAAACTGGCTTGTGTCTCGCCTGAGGAAAGGGCGTGAAAAGACGAGTCCTTCTTTTTAAGTTAATCCCAATTATATACGTCAGTTTTTCGTCGACGACTCATTTTGATGAATCAAGGCATCTCTGATTTCTGTCAATAATTTTTCTTCTGTCGTTGGTACCGCTTCTTCTTCGATGACTTCTTCCTTCTTCCGGAATGAAGTGATGCCTTTGACGAATATAAACAGCGCAAAGGCGATCAACAAGAATTCGATGCTCGCTTGAAGAAATTGACCGTACTGCAACTCTGCATTTCCGACCATGACCGACAATCCTTTGACATCAATGCCCCCGATGATGATACCGATCAGTGGCATGAAGACGCTGTCAACAAGGGATTTGATGATCCCGCTAAACGCAGCACCAAGAATAACTCCGACCGCTAAGTCGATCACATTTCCTCGAAATGCGAATTCCTTGAATGCCTTAAACATGAAACGTCCCCCTTACCAAGCACGGGACGCCAACTGCTGAATCGCATATCCGACGCCGTGCTCATCATTTGTTTTCGTCACGTGATGGGCAATCGCTTTTGCCTCATCATGACCATTCCCCATCGCGATCGCTTTGCCGGCAACTTTGAACATTGGAAGATCATTCAGGTTATCACCGATGACAGCGACCTGTTCGATTGGCACACCGAGGTGGTCTGCGAGGATTTTAACTGCCGTTCCTTTATCGGCACCGACTGCCATGACTTCAATGTTATCGTGTCCTGACGACGTGACATAGACACCGTCGACCTTCTGCTCGATTTCCTGCCAGATTTTTTTCATTAATTCTTGATCAAACGAGAATGAAATGAATTTAAATACTTTTCCTGCTTGGTTACGAATGTACGACCGGAATCCATCAATCATCTTGACGTCTTCGTGGACATAATAACGATCGTGGAAGAAATCAAGCACTTGTTTTGCCCGATCACTTTCTTCACTCAACTCTTTCAGGGAATCATAGGCTGCGTCGATCGTCGCTCCTTGTGCTGTCACGAGTCCTCGATCACAGAACATCTCGAAGAAAACTTCATATTGACTGATGATACCGTAAATTTGCTGTGCTTGTTCCGTCGTCAACGTCGTCGCACTCAACTCTTCTCCATCTACGGTCATCACACGTGCCCCGTTTGAAGCAATGATCGGACAGTGGATTCCTGCTGCATCTGTTAATTCTTTTGCATTTAAGTAGTTACGTCCTGTCGCGATTGCAAATTCGACACCTTGTTCGCGTGCCGCTTCAATTGCCTGAATCGTCTCCGGTTCAATTCGTTGCTTGCCCGAAAGAACGGTTCCATCCATGTCTGATACGAGTAGTTTGATTGAATTTGCCATCGTCTTCACTCTCCTCTTTTTCTATTTCCATACCACTATACCATTTTTCACATTTTGACTGGTCGTAAACGCGGTTTACAAAATCGGTGACAATAAACGCGAAATACTTTCCTTGAATTTGATCGTTCTTGAACGCGCGGCATACGACTCGACCGTCATGAGCTTTGATACCTCACAATCAGCGAGGAAGAGACGTTCTAGTTCAATCGCTATTGCCTGATCATAGACGATCGTGTTCATTTCAAAGTTCAACCGAAAGCTTCGCGCATCGATATTCGTCGTCCCGACTGAAGCAATCTCGCCATCGACGACGATCGTCTTTGCGTGTAAAAATCCAGGTTCATACGTGTAGACTTTAGCTCCGTACGATAACAACTCTCCTACAGCAGCAGTCGTTGCCCAGTAAACGAATGGGTGATCCGGCTTGTTCGGAATCATGATGCGGACTTCCACTCCGGACAGAAGGGCTGCCTTACATGCATCTAAATAACTCGTGTCTGGAATGAAATAAGGCGATTGGATATAAATCGTCCGTTTTGCTTCGTTGATCATCTTGATTAAGGCAAGCTTCAAATACTCTGAACGGGAATCCGGACCCGATGTGACGATTTGCATCGGTAATATATCCTGAATCCTATGCGTTCCATAGTAAAACAAAGATTTTTCCGTATAGACGTCACTTGCTTGGTTCCAGTCGAGAATAAAGCGATCGAGTTGATCATGAACGACGTCACCTTCCAAGCGAAAATGTGTATCCCGCCAGTAGCCGAACTTTTCATCGATACCGAGATATTCCGTACCAACGTTGAACCCACCAATGTAGCCGATTCGACCGTCAATGATACAGGATTTACGGTGATTGCGGTTGTTCAATCGAAAATTAACGAATCCAATCGTCGACGGGAAAAAGGCAAACACTTCTCCTCCGTGTGCGAGTAAATCCTTAAAATCCGTCCGTTTGAGACTTCGTGATCCGACAGCATCATACAATAGACGTACTTTGATCCCGCGACGGGCACAATCGGTCAATGTATCGATCAACGCTAACCCGAGACGATCTTTCTGAATGATGTAATATTGGATATTCACTTCATGCTCTGCCTGGCGGATATCTTGAATCATCCGATTGAACTTCTGCTCGCCATCCGAAAGAATCTGCAGTTGATTCGAGAGACTGAGCAGGGAACCGTTCGACATCAGGTTCATCCGAATCATATCCCGGTGCTTTTGAATCATCGGGTGCCGTCCCATCGTTACAAGTTCTTTTTTCTGTAAGGCGATCCGTCTATCCTGTTCCAGTTGTTCTTCATCCGTGACACGATAAAAATTCGTTTTTTTCAACAATCTTCCGAAAAACAGATAGACGAGAAATCCAACGAGCGGAACGAAATACAAGATGAATACCCATGCCCACGTCGCACCAATATCGCGCCGCTCGAGAAAAATAACCGTCAGAACAGCCAAGATATTCATGATAAGCAATCCGTAGACGATGATGATCGTGAACGTACTCCATACTTCCACCATACGATTCCCTCCCGCTTCAACGGTATTCTTCGATTTTGATTCCTCTGTCTCTTATTCCCGTTTCCTTCCGTGTCATTCTTCTGAAGACAAAAAAACCTTTTTGAAGCACTGCTAGCTTCAAAAAGGTTTAGGCGTGTCATGATTCTGGACAAGGTTCCAGTTGTTGTAACGCCATTTGTTCAAGCGTCGCTTTGACACCTGCTACACAGTCTGGCAATCCAACACCATCATAGGCGAGTCCGGCTAAATGAATGTGCGGATAATGAGAAGCGACGATTTCTCGCACTTCTTGAATCCGCTGTGCATGTCCTACCGTATAGGCCGGTAAGCCGTCTAAGAGACGACTAATGACGACACGCTCCGGTTGCAAAGGACGACCACAGATGTTTTCAAGATCTTCTAAGACGACGCGTTCAATCACTTCGTCTGATTCACGAACGAGTGCATCTTTTCCGGGGCGTCCGACGAAGGCACGAAGCACGGTATGATTCGGTGCTGCATGATTCCACTTTTGATCAATCGCCGTGCATGCTGTAATTGAATACGGCGCCCGACGGTTGACGATGAATCCCGTTCCATCAATCGGTAACGCAGTTTCCTTATCGAAAATCAACGTGACCGTCGCCGTCGAGTGTGTTGAAAGGTTCGCAAGCCCTGGAAGCGTCGCATCTGGTAACAGGGACACGACTTGGCGATGCGGAATCGTCAACAAAATATCATCGGCATATTCTGGACCATGATCCGTTTCGAGACGATATCGCCCGTCTTCTTCCCGTTCAATGGAGCGAAGCGGTGTCTCAAGACGAATCTCTGTCCGTTCGAGCACCTCTTCTAAACGCTCGACGAGAGACTCGAGTCCAGTAGCAAGTGATAGGAATTGACCTGTCGCTTTGAGCGTCGGACCTTGTTGTTGATCAAGCGGACGCATGAGGCGCATCCCTTCGAACAAGCTTCCAGCCTTTTGCTCATTCGCAACGAATTGCGGATAGGTCGCGAACGTACTCATCCGGTCGATATCACCCGCATAGATGCCTGAAAGAAGCGGTTCGATCAACTTCTCGACGAGCGCATCTCCAAGACGCGGACGCAGGTATTCCCCTAATGGGATGTCTGTTTCCGGAATCGTCAAATCAGGAGCAGGGTGAAGCAAGCGTTCTGTCACCTCTGCCTTTTCTTCTTCCGTCAGTAGAGACGTCTCTGCGAATAACTCTAAATCGGTCGGGATGCCCATGACGGCACCTTTTGGAATCGGGTGGAGACCGCGCGCATCCAAGATATACGCTTGCGACGTGTTATTGCGAACGAGTTGCTCCCCTAATCCAATCTCTTCGATGAGATCCGTCAACACGTGTTTCCGTGCGACGTATGAATCCGGTCCCCGCTCGATCGTCAATCCTTCGTCCCGATATGTCGCCACCTTACCACCGAGACGACCCTCTGCCTCGAGTAACGTGATGTTCATCTCCGGAAACTGCTTCTCTGCATAATAGGCGGCTGCAAGTCCTGATATACCACCGCCCACGATGACGAGACGTTTACTGGACATAACTACCCACCTGTTTCGCGACGGCTTCCGTGACAGCTTTCATGAAAGCTGGATCCGCGTTTGGCATGACAGGTCGCGCATAGTGAATTCCGAGTTCGTCGCAGACGACTTTACACTCGTAATCATTATCGAACAATACTTCTAGGTGATCGGCAACGAAACCAACGGGTACATAGACGAATGCTTCGTATCCTTTTTCTTCGTAGACGTCACGTGTCAAATCCTGAACATCTGGTCCAAGCCATGGTTCTGGCGTTTGTCCAGCCGATTGCCAGCCTGTGATCATATGCGGTACACCAGCACGTTGCGCGATCAATTCAGCTGTTTCCTTCAATTGTTCTGGGTATGGATCACCGTTTGCAATGATTTTTTCAGGTAGACTGTGTGCTGAAACGACGAGAACGGCTTTTTCTTCAGGTACTGGTAAAGCGTCGAACGTCTTGCGGATTTCTTTACCCCACCAATCGAGAAACGCTTCTTCTTTGTACCACGATTCGACGGATGCGAGACGAATACCGTGTTGGTCCGCGACTTCCTTCGCACGACCATTGTATGAACGGATACTGAACGTCGAATAGTGAGGTGCTAAAACGACCGTGACCGCTTCCGTAATGCCGTCTTTTGCCATTTGCTCGACAGCATCCTCAACGAATGGCTCGATGTGTTTCAGACCAAGATAGAGTTTGAACTCGATTTCACCAGCATATTTCTCAGACAGTTGACGGTGTAGCTCTTCAGCCTGATCAATCGTGACTTGTGCGAGTGGTGAGACACCACCGATGGCTTCGTAACGTTCCGTCAACTCTGCCAATGCTTCTGGAGACGGTTTGCGCCCGCGACGGATGTGCGTATAATAACGCTCGATATCTTCTGGTTTATATGGCGTACCGTACGCCATAACAAGTAGTCCTAACGTCTTCATTTTCCTACCTCCATTTTTTCTTTCGAATAATCATGGATAAATGCAGTCAAACGTTTCAATACTTCTGGATCGACTTCCGGGAAGATGCCGTGACCGAGGTTAAAGATAAATCCTGGTTGCTTCATTCCCATGTCGAGAATTTCCTTCGTTTTTGCTTCAAGGATATCCCATGGTGCTAACAGATAAGACGGGTCGAGGTTTCCTTGGACAGGTTTCGTCAGTCCACGCTCACGTGCTTCGTCAATCGACAAACGCCAATCAAGTCCGACGACGTCTAACGGTAAACTGTGCCATTCTTCTGCCAAGTGACTCGCTCCTACACCGAACATGATCATCGGCACGCCTGTATCTTTTAATTCCGTGAAAATGCGTTCCATCGTTGGCTTGATGTAACGGACATAATCTTTCCGGCTTGTCGTTCCGACCCATGAATCAAAGATTTGGAACGCTTGGATTCCTGCATCCACTTGTGATTTGATGTAATCGATGACCATGTCACCTAGTTTCTCCATTAAGGCATGCCATACCTCAGGTTGTCCATACATCAATGCTTTCGTTTTATGGTATCCCTTCGAAGGACCACCTTCAATCATATAGCTCGCAAGCGTGAATGGTGCCCCGGAAAAACCAATCAACGGTACTTCGAGTCGTTCCCGTAACAAACGAATCGTTTCATAGATATATGGAATATCTTCACGGTTAAATGGTTGTAATGCTTCGACATCTGCCATCGTGCGAATCGGGTTCGCGATGACTGGACCGATACCACTCTTGATTTCGACGTCAACGCCCATCGATGGAAGTGGCGTCATGATGTCTTTATACAGAATCGCTGCATCGACCCCTAATTGTTTTACAGGTAGTTCTGTCACATATGCGCCTAGTTCCGAGTCATGTGTGATCTCGAAAAGCGTCCGCGTCTTCTTGATTTCACGATATTCCGCTTGATAACGACCTGCTTGTCGCATGTACCAGACGGGAACGTGATCAATCTGCTCGCCACGGATCGCCCGCAAAAACGTATCATTGAATTTCTTCATCATAACTACCCCTTTATACTCGTTCTAACGCCCCAAAAAAACGTACGATAAGTTTGTGAACACAGAAACATTATATCTGAAATTAAGAAGTCTGTGCCAATAAATCGTTTACAAAATGACAGTTCTGTTACCAGTTCATGAAATGTTCACTGTTTCTTGTAAAGACCGAATGCAGCATTCAACTGACCACGAATCAAGTCAGAACGTTGTTGTTCCGTTACCTTGCGTTCTTTTTCTCGAATTTCGTGCGTGCGCCAGCCATCCTCGATTTTTTCCGCGACTTCGACGAGTCGCTCGACATCCGTAAACGAATATTTTCGTGTCTTTCCATTTGTCCGTTCTGGAAAGATTAGCTTCCGTTCCTCATAGTAACGAATCTGACGTTCTGACAAGCCGGTCAATTCACAGACGATTCCGATCGACATCACCTTTTTTTCGCGGTAGTTCATCTTCGTCACTCCTTTCCACAAAAATACCATGTCAGATTTTCTGACACAACACGTTTCTTTGAAAGTATTTCCGTCTAAAGTAAACACATACTTTAAATGGATAAAGGAGGAACGACAATGAAACTGGAACAACTCGCTATCTCAGTCGATACGTTTTATGTCTTATTCGCAGCACTGCTCGTCTTTACGATGCAAATCGGATTCTTACTTCTAGAAACAGGGATGTTACGGGCGAAGAACGCGGGGCACGTCGCCGTCAAACAAATCATCAGCTTCTCGGTTGCCGCTCTCGCCTTTTGGGCCATCGGATTCGGATTGACGTTCGGTGATGGCAATTCTATCATCGGAACGGAAGGATTCTTTTTACAAGGAGGATTCAGCAGTCTTGATTGGTCGAACATCACGATTGATGTGAAGTTCCTCTTCCAACTCTCATTCGTCGCTGTCTCCCTCGCGATCGCTTGGGGCGGATTCGCAGAACGTGCTAAATTATCCGTCTACCTGTTGTTCGGAACGTTTTTCGTTGCTATCATCTATCCGATCATCGCACGTTCCGTTTGGGCAGGTGGATTCCTTGGTTCGCTCGGGATGCAAGACTTCGCTGGATCAACGGTCGTTCACTTACAAGGTGGGATTGCCGCACTCGTTGCCGCTTTACTGCTCAAGAAACGAATCGGTGCTGAAAAAACACCGTTACTTGGACACAACGTCATCTATTCTGTCGTTGGTGCCTTCATCCTCTGGTTATGTTGGTTCGGCTTCAACGCTGGTTCGACACTAACGATTGCCGATGGATTCTTTAGTTACGTTGCCTTGACGACGTTACTTGCGACTGCAGCAGGTGCCCTCGGTGCTCTTGCCATCTCATTCTGGCACCGTCGTGTCGCAGATATCCCTTCGATCATCAACGGCGTGTTAGCTGCACTCGTCGCCATCACAGCAGCCTGTGCCTTCGTCGAACCGTGGGCAGCTGTCGTCATCGGTTTCCTCGCTGGTGTGATCACATATGGAACGAGCATTCTTCTCGCAAGCCGTGTGGATGATCCATTATGTGCCTTCTCCGTTCATGGCGTCGCTGGTATCTGGGGTACACTCGCAACTGGATTCTTCGCTTCACCACGACTCGTTGAAATCACAGGGATCGGACAAGCTGGTCTCTTCTATGGTGGCGGTTTTACGCAACTCGGCGTTCAAGCACTTGGTGTCGTCTTTGCCGTCGTCATCGTCAGCGTCTTAAGTTACGCATTCTTAAAAGTTCTCGACCTTACGATTGGTCTTCGGATCACACGCGAAGATGAACTCCGCGGATTGGATGTTGCAGAACATGGTCAATCTTCTTACGATCTCCCTGCTCCTGTCAGCAAAGAATTACGTATGGTTGAAGAAGAAGACCTCTCAAACGAACGTGTCAATTAATAATTAGTAAAGAACAAGAGCCTACACGATGGATTCATCGCGTAGGCTCTTTCTTGTTTATTACTTTCGAGCGTAGTATTCACCAATCACAAGCGCCAAGGCTGCCCCACCAACGACATAGAGGGATCCACTGAAGAAGAATCCAAGTAGCGTCAGGACGATGCATTGACTGATTGCTGCGAAGCGGATGATTTTCCGTTTCGCCTGTACAGCATTTCCAAACGGTAATAGACGAGTCAATAGGTGTTGGTCCACTGCCTTCGTGAACGGTGCTAGCTGAAAGCTTGTAAGTCCTGCAAACGCAGGGATTGCAAGCGCAACGAACAACTCGTTACCGTTTGCCAACCACATGAACACGACCCCAATCAATGTCAAACGAACAATCAATCCGATGCCGTCCCCACTCCGGATGAACTGTTTGACATACAGGTAATCGAATGTCGTTTGCGCTCGATGTGGAATCCGCTCGACCATGTTACTTAAGAGACGACGGCGTTTATACGTTGCTGTCAAATGAGGTACATCGACGAACCAATTTGCTAGTCGGTAAAAACGATCGCGCGATTCCTGCTCAAGTGCAATCCATTCGCGTAGAGGAAGATGGTCCTGACGCTTCAAATGGAGTACGACCATTAAGAGAAGTGCGACGACGATTGTCATCCACGCCATATCGATGATGACGAGTAGCGCCGCTCCGAACGCATACAGCAACACCGTCCGATGTGCGATGCCTTCAAGCTTGGATAAATTCGCAGCCGCTCCGAACAAAGCAAGTGCTACCCCAAGTAAAACAAGTTCAAGTGGTGTCGTCTGTTCCGTTCGAACATAGAGAACAACGACAGCTAAAAATGGAATCACGGCACGGATGATACCAAAGACCGCATTGTACGCTCGTACTTGTTGCATAAACCCTGATAACTTCGCTAATACCGGTAACAAAAACACTTGGTCCGCCTCAACGAGAAACGTCCGACTCGTCCGGTAGAGCGGTAAAATCAGAAACAAGGCTGCCATGACGAACCGACCAGGAAACGATGGATCGAGTTGGTCGAGGAAACGACCGTATACGACTAAACCGTACAAAATAACGAAGTACACGGTGAATAATAGTCCACCATTCGCCATATACCTTGTGTATTTCACCGTCTCGGTCATCGCCGCCTGATACCGTTCCCTCCATAAGGACTGGCTGCTCATCGTTCCGCCTCCTCGATTGCAGCGACGTACAGATCATCCAGCGTTCCATCTTGCAGTCCATATCGTGCGCGTAAAGCAGCTGTCGTCCCTTCCGCTGCAATGTGACCCTCATGTAAGAGTACGAAACGATTACAATGCCGTTCTGCTGTCTCAAGGATATGTGTTGACATTAAGATCCCTTTTCCATCCTGTTTCAGTTCACTAAAAATCTGTAATAACTCGCGAATCGCGAGCGGATCTAGTCCAACAAACGGTTCATCGACGATCAACAGCTCACTCCCTGTGACGAGTGCGCACAAGATCATCGCTTTTTGTTTCATTCCTTTTGAGAAGACACTTGGAAACCATTCGAGTTGCTTCGTCATCCGAAGTCGTTCAGCGTAATGTTGCGCGCGTTCTGTCGCGATCGCTTCTTCGACATCATATCCTTGCGCCATCAGACGAAGGTGCTCCCGTAATGTCAGTTGTTCATATAACATCGGTTGTTCTGGAATGTATGCAACTTGGCGACGATACTCGGTTTCGTTCGTTGCTAAATCCATTCCATTGATTCGAACTGATCCCGTCTTGACTGGCAAAAGACCGAGTATGTGCTTGATAGTCGTCGATTTCCCAGCACCGTTTAAACCAATTAAACCAACGAGTTCACCCCGATCCACTTCGATATTAATGTCATGAAGGACGGTTTTCGATCCATATCCGCCTGATAAACCTTTGATATCTAATAACATGTTCGCCACTCCCTTTAGGCTCATCGTAAAGTAGATTTGCTTCGTTTTTCTAGCTTAACGCCTAGTTTTTTAAAATATAATGTTTTAATACTTGTTTTTTCGGCAATTACTCTAAGTGTAATCGTTACATCAATATATGAAAACGATTTACATGTAAATTGAAAGTGAAATCAATGAATCGTCCATTCATTCTCTATCAAGTGGTCTAATTGTCTAGTCATTTAAAGAATGAACGATTTCAGATTTTTTCATTTTCGCACGTGTTTATAACTGCCTGAAAACAGGTAAAACTAATATGTAGAGGAGATGTTTTAAAATGGGTTTCTTATGGGCACTCATCATTGGTGGTCTCATCGGTTGGATCGCAAGTTTAATTATCGGGAAAGATGTGCCGGGTGGCATCATCGGTAACATTATCGCTGGTTTCATCGGTTCGATGATCGGTCAAGCCATCTTTGGTTCAATGGGACCAAAAATCGCTGGTTTCGCAGTCATTCCGGCTATTCTCGGAGCAGTCATCTTGATCTTCATCGTCTCACTTATTCTCCGGGCAGTACGTAAGTAATCATATATCTTAAATTGAAAAGGAGTGTTTTAAATGGGATTCTTATGGGCATTAATCGTTGGTGGTATTATTGGTTGGTTAGCAAGCTTGATTTTAGGTAAAGATGTTCCAGGTGGTATTATCGGTAACATCATCGCTGGTTTCGTTGGTGCATTGATTGGTCAAGCATTATTCGGAGATTGGGGTCCAATGGTTGCTGGATTCGCAATCGTACCTGCTTTACTCGGAGCTATCATTCTTATCCTCATCGTATCGTTCATTCTCCGTGCGGTGAATAAACGATAACCAAAAATCCTCGGACGTTCTGTCCGAGGATTTTTTTAGTCTTTTAATTGTAACCACATACCGTCTTCTCGCTCGACGACACGTTTTTCTGCTCGCAGATTCAACCATTCGAACACACCTTCGAGAAAACTAGACGGATATTCCCAAACCGTACCGACTTGCTCTCGCTTCTTTCGTTCTGGTTTTCCAGCGATGGCTTCAAGTTCATCCGGAGTCTTATTCAATCGGATTAACAATTCTTCCACCTGCCCCGACTGATAGGTTACTTCATATCCATCGTACCGCGCTCGATTGGCAACGGTCGAATCAGGCGTGCCGAACGTATTCTCAAACGAGTCACGCGAACGTCCAAGATAGCCAGTCATCGTATCGATACTTTTTCCAGTCCGGGCTTTCACTTCCGTCTCAAGTAACGTTTTGATATCGACTGCATATTCGTTCGAAACGGTCGTATTGAACCGATCAGCTAATTTAAAGTCGACTGTCGCGTTCGGTTCATCTCCGAGTTGTACAGTCTTTGATTCCTGGACGGTCTGTCCTGATTGTTCCGCACTTACTTGAACATCGTACTCTCCAGGAGAACGCTTGACTTCAAGAGATTTCTGATCGATTGTCCCGACTTCTTCTCCATCTAGTGAAACCTTTGTTCCCGGTAGATCACTCGAAACGGTTAACCGTTGAGGATTCACATCGAGAGAGTACCGGTCATACCAAAGCCATCCATCCTCTTCTTGTAACGAAAACAGATGTGTCTTCACTTGCTTACCTGCGTCTTGATCCTGTTTGACTTGTGCGATGACCCGGTCCGTCCGCTCTGCATCAGCCGTCAACCAGTTAACGAGTCGCGTCGCCTCACTCATCGGTAGTGACTTATCGTTCATCGTGACTAGCTTTTGGAATCCACGCTGATCCTTTTCCTTTAACAAGGTAGCAAGACGCTCGTCTGTTTTCTCCATTTTCGCCGCTTCTTGCATGTTACGCCCAAACCAAAAGGCAACGAATAAGAAAAGACCGACGACGATAACGCTACCGACGAGCAGACGCCGTTTTCGCTTTTTTTGTGCCGTCGAGGCTACTCGTGATGCCATGCAGTTCGCTCCTTCCCTTCAGTAGCTGTATGTTTCTAAGTGTATCGGGTTCAATTTGACTGTCAATCGTGCGGAAGTCGGAAACTTTCCGTATACTAATGTTATCTTACCCAAAGGAGTGAACGTTCCATGCAAAAAGAGTCATGTATCTTCTGTAAAATTGCTCGCAAAGAAGTCCCTGGTCATATCGTATTCGAGAACGAACAAGTTCTCGCCTTCCTCGATTTGTCACAAGTGACGAAAGGACATACGCTCGTCATCCCAAAACAACATGCCGATAATTTGTATGATCTTTCTCCTGAACAAGCACAAGACGTATTTGCGACGATCCCGCAAATCAGTCGTGCGCTTCAACAAGAGACAGAGGCAGCTGGCATGAATCTCTTATCGAATACAGGAAAAGTAGCGGGTCAATCGGTCTCCCACTTCCACCTGCACCTCATTCCGCGTCACGATAAACAAGACGGTTTCGGCGCGAAATGGGAAGTTCATAATGACGATTACACGGTAGAGGAATTGGCTGAACTCGCTAACTCGATCGCTTCTCGCATCTAAGTCTGTTCTTTTTCTTCTATTCTTAGAAAAATATTGCCGAAATAGGTTTCTTTCATTCGATTTTCGGTAAAATAATATGAAACAAATATTTTAATATTAAAAAGGAGGTTCAATATGTCGAAGCGTCCCGCCCGTAACTGGGTCGCTTTTGGTGCTACGCTAACACTTGTGACTTTTTACGGTCTGAAGGCGCTTCGCCAAGGTACGAAAAGCGACTCTTCGAACGGTCATCAACGTCGAAATTCTTATTCTACAATCGTAACGAATGTGCAGGATTTGACCCAGGAGGGCAAGAACTTAGTAGAGACAGCAAAAGCGTCTGGTATGCACTTCAAAGAAGAAGTCATGCAGAGCGTCTCGGAATACCAAACGGAAGTCCAAGCATCGCTCACGAAGATCCAGTCTCTCGCTGATGAAGCGAAACAGGAAGCAGACCAGCTTTCTCCACAAAAGTAAGATCCGTTGCTTCGATTTGTTTTTGTATAGTTTGCATTTTGCGCGTTTGAGCCATTGTCACCTTTCGAAAGGATGAGTCAGATATGGAACACGAAAAGTTATATCCTGGACAAGAGGCTTTGTTGTATAGCCACAAGATTGTCCAGTTAAGCAAAGCACTATGGAAAACGGTAGAAAAAGATTGGCAAAATTGGATCAAGCCTTTTGATCTGAACATCAATGAACATCATATCTTGTGGATTTCGCACGCGCTAGGCGGTGCCTCGATTTCAGAGATTGCGAAGTATGGTGTCATGCACGTCTCGACGGCGTTCAACTTCTCGAAGAAGTTAGAAGACCGCGGACTGTTGACGTTCTCAAAAAAGGAAACAGATAAACGAAATACCTACGTCCAGTTGACACCAGAGGGCGAATCACTCTTGCTTGAGACGATTCAAGCGTTCCGCCCTGAAGAAAACGGTGTCTTCCGTGCATCACTTCCTCTTCAGGAACTGTACGGGAAGTTCCCGGAATTAACGGACATTTCTGCGATCGTACGTCGCTTGTATGGCGACAGCTTCATGGACATATTCGCTGAGACATCAAAGATGATCACAGAAGAAGCAGATCGTCGCCCTCAAGATCCAGTCATGGACTCAATCAAAAAAGCATAACCTTACTAAAAGCGTTTTAGCCTCTAGCTAGAATGCTTTTTTTAGGTCTTTTTTCCTCATGACAAGGACATTACTACTATGTCTCAAGAGCGTTATTTCCCTCACAATTTCCCATAAAAATTATCCTCAACCGGCTACTTGGATGTGATAGCATGGAAAAGAGCAAGTATCTCTCGGCATGACAAGATACAGCTGTCAACCAGACGAGAATATGATATGATAAAACGGTTGAAATAAATGGTAAATTAGGGGTGTATGTATGAAAAAGAAATTGTTAGGCGCAGCAGCAGTCGCAAGTGTATTTACGTTAGCAGCATGTGGATCAAATGACGAAGCCGTCATCAATTACAAAGGTGGCGAAGTCAACAAGGCTGACGTCCAAGAAGAAGCATACGAAAAAGCTGGTGCTCAAATCGCCTTCCAGCAAACGATGAACAAATTGCTTGAGAAGAAATACGGCAAAGAAGTCACGGATAAAGAAGTCGAAGCAGAAGTCAAGAAGACAAAGGACCAGTTCCCGGATAAAGAGCAGTTCAGTACAACATTGAAATCTGCTGGAATCAAGAACGAAAAAGAATTCGAGAAAGTTCTTCGCACACAAATGCTCTTAACGGAAGCAAAATCTGCGAAATCAAAAGTAACAGATAAAGAAATCCAAGAGCGTTTTGACCAAGAAAAAGTCGAAGTTAAAGCAAGCCATATCCTCGTTGCGAAAGAGTCAGAAGCAAAAGACATCAAAAAACAATTGGATGACGGCGCAGACTTCGCGAAACTCGCAAAAGAGAAATCAACAGATACAGGTAGCGGTACAAAAGGTGGAGACCTTGGATACTTCACAAAAGGTAAAATGGTCAAGGAATTCGAAGATTATGCGTTCAAGGATGGCGTTGAAGGTAAAATCTCCGATCCAATTAAAACACAGTTCGGTTACCACATCATCAAAGTAGTCGATCGTAAAGAAAAGAAAGACTTTACACTTGATAAAGAAAAATCACGCATCAAAAAAGCACTTGCTGAAGAAAAAGCAGCACAAGTCAACCCGAACGATATCTACCGTTCACTCATGAAAGAATACGATGTTAAAATCGAAAACAAAGACTTCAAGGATGCTTTTGATTTAGACAAACAAGAACAACAACAAATGCAACAACAGATGATGCAACAACAACAGCAGTAATCAAAAAAGGAAGCCTTTAGGGCTTCCCTTTTTTGTGTCGTTTTTTCATATGATTAATAGTTAGCGTACCGTCCGAATCGGTGCTCGTTCGTATTGTTTCGGCAAGGCGACCGTGTCTCCTAGTTCGGCTGCCGCATGATAGACCCAGTACGGTTGGCGAAGTAGTTCACGTGCGAGCAGGACTATATCTGCTCGACCGTTACGGACGATTTCTTCTGCATGGGCAGCTGTCGTAATCAATCCAACCGCGCCTGTTGCAATACCTGTCTCTCGTTTCAACTCTTCTGCATAGCTCACTTGATAGCCTGGATACACTTCCGGTACGGCATTGGCGACGACAGCCCCTGAACTGCAATCGAGTAGATCGATGTTACGTGCTGCTAGTTCTTTTGCAAGTGGAATATAGTCCGTTGCCGTCATTCCTCCTGTTGCGTGATCCGCTGCTGAAATCCGGACCCAAATCGAAAGCTTCGAGACGTCCTGAATCCCATCAATGATCTCTAGCAACAAGCGCATCCGATTTTCAATCGATCCACCGTATTGATCATCGCGGACATTCGATAACGGAGAGAGGAACGTGTTCAATAAATAACCATGAGCCCCATGAATTTCAATGAAATCGTACCCTGCTCGTTCCGCACGTAGTGCTGCATCGATGAACTGTTGTTTGATCGTTGCGATTTCCTCAAGCGTTAATGCTCGCGGATGACCGTATGTGTCATCAAACGGTAAAGCACTCGGTGCGACGGGTGGTTCTGCCGTCGTACTTTTGCGCCCAGCATGGGCCAGTTGAATGCCTGCTTTTGCCCCCGCTGCTTTGACTTGCTCTGCGATCCGTTGTAGTCCTTCGATATGCGCATCTGACCAAATCCCAAGGTCACCGGCTGAAATACGACCGTCTGGCGTGACGGCACTCGCTTCTAAGATGACACCACCGACACCACCCATTGCACGGGTTGCATAGTGCGTGACATGCCAATCCGTAACGAGTCCATCTTCTTTTGCACTGTACATACACATCGGCGCCATGATGACCCGATTGCGGAATGTCAACGTTCCGAGTTGAACCGTATCAAACAACTTCGTCTTCATCTTTTTTCCCCCTTATAGCTTCGGACGATAAAAAGCACGATTATCTAGTGCAAATGATCGTTCCGAGAACTGTCCTGGCTCGACATATTCAAGGAGACGATCCATCATCGTCATCCGTGCATCAAGGTTATCGATCAAGAACAAAACTTCTGCCTCGCGCATCTGTGGTGCGACGGCAGAACCCCATTCCGGTCGTCCGTGATGACTTAAGACGAGATGTTGCAAGACCGTCAGTACTTCTGCGTCAATTTGTAATTCTGCTCCGACTTTCTCAAGTTCCGCTACCATCATCGTAATATGACCGACGAGTTTACCAGGCAACGTATATTCCGGTGCAACCGGATCGGATAACTCCTTGATTTTCGCATAATCGTGCAGAATGATGCCACTGATTAGCACGTCACGGTTTAAGGTCGGATAGAGTTGAGCGATTTGATCCGCTAGACGCAACATCGAAAGGACGTGGTATGACAGCCCCGAGTAAAAAGCATGATGGTTCTTGACCGCTGCCGGATGCGTGAAGTAGGCGTCGAATCGTGAAGTAATCAAATGTTTAACGAGCTTTTTCATATCACTGTTCTGAATCGATTCTACGAACGCGAGTACTTCCGTCTCGATCTGCTCTCGCGGAATCGGCGCGGATTGGACATAGTCCTCGACATTCGTCTCCGCTAGGACCGTGATTTGTTTGAGCTTGAGTTGTGTCCGTCCCCGATAGTCCATGACTTCTCCAGCAGCATGGACGATCGACTTCGGCGCATATTTTTCAAGATCACTCGTATCCCACATCTTCGTCTCGATTTCGCCTGTCTTATCCGTCAAGATGAGCGTCAAGTATGGTTTCCCATTTGCTGCAATTCCTTTGACCGCTTGCTTGATCATCGCTCGTTGATCGAGCGTTTCTCCAACTGCTAATTTACCAATTCCTTTCATACTTGAAACACGTCCTTTATCTGTAAAATAGGTGTCTTTTTTATATTCCATTGACTACACTTAAGGCATATACTATTTCATTCTACTATATGGGAGTCATGAACATGGAACTGGAACCTCAATTTAATTGGTCCCGCTATCTCGATTTAGCTGACTATGAACAAACCTTTCCGACGGCTGCCGTCGACCAATCCGAAATGGACTGGGTCACACAGCTGCGATCGAAAGACATGAACTTCACCCGCTCGGAAAAAGGGGTTCTCTATGGCGCTGTCGTCACCTGGCAAAATCCTGTCGACAAAAGTGACCGCCGCTCGATTTGCTTTTACGTAACGAAAGAAAAACTCATCACAATCGGATTGTCGGATTCAATCGTGTCCCTGGTCGCTCCCTATTCTCCCGCGCATCCCTTTGCGGCTTTTTATACGATTCTTGCTTTACAGCTGAACACGTATTTTGCCGGTATCGATCAGTTTGAGACGGAACTGTTCTCAAGACAAGATGAACTGCGCGGTAGCATCAATGAAGATTCACTCGATAGCATCTTCGCTTTACGCGACACGATCGAGAACTGGTCCGATTTAATCGTTCCGTTTCAAGAGCTCGTCATGGCTGGCGAAGAATCATTTCTCGATGAGGACGCGTATCTCGAGGATCTCTCGTTGAAACTAGCTACGAAACGTGTCCGCCGTCTGTTGATGCTCATCGAACATTATCAAAAAGACATTGAGGTCCTGCTCGACTTATCGACGACCGTCTCGAACTTCCGTGGAAACGAAATCATGAAGGCATTAACAATCTTTACTGCCGTCGCGACACCAACGATGGCTCTCGGTGCGATTTGGGGGATGAACTTTAAAATCATGCCGGAATTAGAATGGAAATACGGTTACGCCCTATCCCTAGGACTGATCTTTCTCTCGACCGGTGGCATCTTCTACTGGATGCGCTGGCGCGGATGGTTAGGCGCTCTTGTTCGGATGCCAAAGAACAGTCGACCAAAAAAATAGATATCAGAACATAAGTTCGTTATACTAATTGTATCATATCTACTGAAAGGAGACGCTTGTACGATGGAACGAAAAATCATTCATATTGATATGGACGCCTTTTACGCTTCCGTCGAGCAACGCGATCGTCCTCGATTAAAAGGTGTTCCCGTCGTCGTCGGTGGACCGCCTCATGCACGTGGTGTCGTAGCGACCTGTTCCTATGAAGCACGGAAATACGGGATCCATAGCGCGATGCCGTCAAGACGTGCCTTCCAGCTTTGCCCCCGTGCGGTCTTCATTCGTCCCCGCTTTGACGTCTACCGAGCTGTCAGTGCGCAAATCATGGCGCTTTTTCGAGAAGTGACACCGCTCGTCGAGCCTCTCTCGCTTGATGAAGCGTATCTTGACGTCACGGAAAATTATTTTGATCAAAAAAGTGCGACCTATATCGCGCAATATGTTCTTCAGCAAATTAAAGAACGGACAGGTCTGACGGCCTCTGCTGGTGTTTCGAACTCTAAGCTCGTCGCGAAGGTCGCTTCCGGATACGAGAAACCGAACGGCTTGACGGTCGTTCCTCCAGAGGACGTCCTCAGTTTCTTGTCTCCATTAAAAATTGGAGATTTACATGGCGTCGGAAAAGTCACGGAACAAGCGTTACGAAAGCAAGGGATTGAAACCGTCGCAGATGTCCAAGCAATGCCGGTCGAACAATTACGAGCAATACTTGGACGTGATCGCGGAACGGAACTGCATGCGATGGCACACGGGATCGACGAGCGTCCGGTTCGTCCGGAACGCGAGCGAAAATCGATTGGTTCTGAGACAACATTTGAAGAAGATACGGAGGATATCGATACGATATTTGAGACGTTGATTCGAGAATCAAAATCCGTCATTGCGAGTCTTCAAAAAAAAGAACTCGTCTGCCGGACGATCACGATCAAGTGGAAGACCGATACATTCCAGTCACGTTCGAAACGGCATACATTTTCAGAAGAGACGGCGGACGAAGAACGATTACTTGAGGAAACAACGAAACTGTTCAATGGCATCACCTTCGACGGACCGATCCGCTTGATTGGTATGACGGTCAGTCACCTGACTACTCCTCCAGCTGCGAGACAACTGACGTGGCAGGATATGGACTTACGCTTGTAAAATGAATAGTGATTCACTATACTAAATACAAGACCAATCGGACAAGGGAGGAACAAGTATGCAGTATACGATTACAGTCTTTTCAGATCGTGGTGAAACGTTACTCGATGACGTCTTTGAAGCAGAAACAGATGGACAGGCACGAGAAAAAGGGATTCGGCGTCTTAATGAGAGTGGGTACGCCCATCATGCAGCACGTGTCACACGTTCCGGTCGTCTCATTCATTTCGAGCGCGCTTATTTGCCACGGATCGTCCCTACTTCATCTTGAGCCATACAAAAAAGGAAGACTCGCCACTATGGCCGTCTTCCTTTTGATTACTTATTGAACGTCGTCTTGTTGCTCCATCATTGGCGCGTAGAGTTCTTCTAACGGCTTCATGATGATTTGTGTGACTTCCGTCAGCATCGTGTGCATCCGTTGCTCTTCTTGCATCAGCTGACTGATTAGTGGGTTGTTTTGTACTTCAAGCATCTTTGTTTGGGCAGATGCCATATCGTCTGGTGTGATTTCTTCACCTTGCATCTGTTTTTGTTGTAATTCGAGTTGGATGTTACGGAACGACGCGAACAATTCGTTTGATTCCGGATCCGCGTTAACTTGCGTGTACAAGTCTTTTAATGTCGTATACTCCGAAGTTTCACGTAATGCACGCTCCAGTGTGTACGCGTGATCGTATAAGTTTGTTTCTGCCATGAGTAAAACCTCCAATTTGTTTAGACGAGATAAAGCCCCGCCTGTATCAATCCAATTAAACCACCTAACAACCCTCCAAGCCAAGTGATAGCCCGGAATTCTCGCTTAGAAATCGATAAGACGATTTCTTCGAGATATGCAGTATCCAGCAAACCGACCTCTTCTCGAACAATCGTTTCGAGATCGAGCGTCTGCAAGATTTGCCCGATTTGATTCGTCGTCCGTTCGAATAGATGATCGATGACGACAGGGACATGTTGCTCGAGTAATTGTGATTCGAGTGGATTCAACCAGACGCGTAATGGTGTAGCAAGCATCGATTCAATCGGTAAACGCGCCAAGACTTGTTCTTTGACGGTCTGTCGAATCCGCGACTCCGTCTCTTCCGTCATATAGGACGACAGTGGACGATCCAGTCCCTTTTGCCATTCCTGACGTAATAAGGCAAGGATGAACTGAGACGTCGACTCTGATTGAAGTACCCGTTTCAGCTCCGGCTGAATCATATCAACGACGTTGACGTTCGCGAGCAACATCCCGAACATCCCACCTCCGAGTCGCTGTTGGATGAAACGAGCAACCGTTTCCTCGAGTTGTAGACGTCCTTCTGGTCCATCAAAATATTCCTCTGCTTGGTGCAATACGGATGTGATGAGTCTTGGCATGACCTCCTCGATTTTTTGTTCTCCGGCTTCCCCGATCAACTCGCGTAAGGATTTTTCACGCCATTTACCCATGAGAAGCGAAAACTCCTGCTCCAAGTGATAACTGATTTTCCCTTGGATCCGTTGTTTGGGTTCGTCGATGAAGCGACTAATCCACGCTTCCGTCGTCTCTTCCGAGCGTGTCCATTTCATGACTTCTTGTTCGACAAGTCGCGTGACGGCTCCACGAACAGCTGGTGATGCGAGACGTTTCCCGATCCCTTCTGGCGTCAAAAGATGCTTGACGACCGTCCGTCCGAGATTCGCTGCCAGTTCATCCCGCCGTTTAGGAATCAGACCCGGCGTAAAGGGTACGCGAAATTTTCCGATGTATTTCGGTTCAAGTGGTCGAAATAACATCCGAATCGCTAGATGATTCGTGACTGCGCCAATCAGGGCCCCAATGACAATGATTCCGACAAGTTTCAATACGAGTAAAAACGTATCTGACATAAGTTATCATTCCTTCCGATTTTCGACTTATGGTAAAGTCGAGATAGTTATGTACGATTTAGGAGTGATGCCGTGTGTTACGACAACTGATGACTGTATTCAATGACCAGCTTACGACCGATCCGAATGTTTATTGCCAGGAACAGTATAGCGTATATCGCCTTGAAGATGGACTCTGTTTTGGAATCAAGGCGACCGCCATCTCTGACCGCGAACAACAACTGCTTGATGTATTCGCTGAACGCATCATTACGACGTCGCAGTCTGATATCGATCTATGGCGAGAGCGTATCCAATCTGCTCATGCCCTCGAAGATCAGTCGTTCCGACTTGTCCATTTTTTGTTCAATCCAACCGATGAACGGACAAGTGAAGAAATTCAACAATTGCTCTCCTCTTTCTTTTCGCAGACGAGCATCCTTATTCCTTTTAGCACACACCGCTTCACGGTCGTCGAACGCGAAGAGTTTGTCATTGAGTCTGAACTATCCGATTTATTTTTAGCGTTACAATCTGATTTTGTACTCGACGGTAAGGTATTGCTTGGTCAACAACGTGCTGCAGGCGATATCGCCGTTCAGTTCCAACTTGAACAAGCAGCGCTTGCTTTCGTTCCTTCGATGCACATCGAACGTTTCTTGCCTGCCATGATTCGTCTTGCGAGTCTAGATGACCGGCACCGCGCGACACTCGTCGATCAGTTCATTCGTTCCCTCGAGCCAGAGTCTCGTGAGACAATCCTTGCTTTTTGTCGATCTAATTTGAACGTCTCTCTGACAGCAAAACATCTATTCTTACATCGAAATAGCCTCCAGTATCGACTCGACCGGTTGACGGAGCAGACTGGAATCGATGTTCGCTCATTTGAAGGTGCTACTTTCCTCTATACCTTACTTCTTGTAGCATGATGCCTAATTGAAAACGTTTGCATTTAGTCAGGTTGTCCATAGGCAGACTCCCTGACTTCTTTTATACTAAATCTTGTAAGCGTTATTATTTCATCATTTACATTAGGGGGAACTACACATGGCTGAAATTCGTCTTGAACATATCGATAAAATCTACTCAGGTGATGCAAAAGCGGTTGATGACTTCAACCTTCACATTAAAGATAAAGAATTCATCGTCTTCGTCGGACCATCAGGTTGCGGTAAATCAACGACGCTCCGGATGATCGCTGGGCTCGAAGAAATCTCAGGTGGGGATTTCATCATCGACGGTAAACGCATGAACGATGTAGCGCCAAAAGATCGCGATATCGCGATGGTCTTCCAAAACTACGCGCTGTATCCACACATGAACGTCTTCGATAACATGGCATTTGGATTAAAGCTTCGGAAGTTCCCTAAAGATGAAATCAAGCAACGCGTTGATAACGCAGCTCGTATCCTCGGTCTTGAAGAATACCTCGAGCGGAAGCCAAAAGCACTCTCTGGTGGTCAGCGCCAACGGGTAGCGATTGGTCGCGCCATCGTTCGTGATGCTAAAGTCTTCTTGATGGATGAGCCGCTCTCGAACTTAGATGCTAAATTACGTGTACAAATGCGTAAGGAAATCATTCAGTTACACAAACGTCTTGAGACGACGACGATTTACGTTACGCACGATCAGACGGAAGCGATGACGCTTGCGACACGAATCGTCATCATGAAAGCGGGTATCATTCAACAAGTCGGTACGCCGAAAGAAGTCTATGATCACCCAGATAACATGTTCGTTGCCGGATTCATCGGTTCACCATCGATGAACTTCTTGACAGGTAAATTAGCGGAAGACGGTCTCTTCCACGTTTCAGGAACAGAAGAGAAGTTCGAAGTACCAGAAGGAAAAATGAAAGTTCTCCGCGACCGTGGTTACACGAACAAGGATCTCGTCCTCGGAATTCGTCCAGAGGACATCCATGCGGAATTGATCTACCAAGACACGAAAACAGCACACCGCTTCCCAGCACATATCGAAGTCTCCGAATTGATGGGTGCAGAGTCTTACCTCTACTCAAAAGTCGGACAACAAGCGTTCACGGCACGTGTTGATTCGCGTTCACACGTCGAGATGGGATCGCAGCTTGATCTCTTCTTCGATATGACGAAAGCACACTTCTTCGACTCTGCGACGGAAGCAACGATCCGTTAATCGCATCATCGATCAGTTACGATGTTTCAGACTGTCCTTTTAAGGGCAGTCTTTTTTATTGACAGACGTTCCTGTAACTTTGTATGATACTGCTTGTAGCTTAAAATTAATCCTATTCGAAAACTAGGAATTGAAATCATTCATTTATAAAGGAGAGAGCGCTATGAAACACGGTTTGAAATTAGCTGTAGCAGCATTATCGACAGCGGGGGTGCTTGCAGCATGCGGCGCTTCGAACGACAACGCAGGTTCTGATAAAGAGTCAAAAGTCATTACAGTCGGTACAGAAGCAACGTACCCACCTTTCACGTATAAAGAAAAAGGAAAATTGACAGGTTATGACGTAGACGTCATGAACGAAGTCGCAAAACGTGCCGGCTATAAAGTCGATTACAAAGCGATGGACTTCAAAGGACTCATCCCAGCACTCGATTCAAAACGAATCGATGTCATCGCGAACCAAATGGGAATCACGCCTGAGCGCCAAGAAAAATACGCTTTCTCTGATGCGTATACAGTCTCTGGTTCAACGATCATCGTCAACAATAAAACGAACGACATCAAAACACTCGACGACTTAAAAGGAAAGACAGTCGGTTCGACACAAGGTTCACTTTATGCCAAAACGGCTGAAGAAGCTGGCGCGAAAGTGAAGTACTACAAAGGTGCGAACCAAGTCTTAAAAGATCTTGAAGCAGGTCGTGTTGATGCTGCTATGAACGATCGTCTCTTCGTTTTAACGGAGCTGAAAAAAGCAGGCTATAAAGTCAAAGCGGTCGGTGAGACGTTCGATAAGAACGAATCAGGCTTCATGATGGCGAAAAACAGCAAGTATACAGAAGACTTTAATAAAGCACTCGCTGAGATGCAAGAAGACGGCACTCTTGCAAAAATCGGTGAGAAGTATTTCAACGAGGATATCAGTAAGTGAGTGAATTACTGACGATCGTCCGGGATAACTCGGACGTCTACGCAAAGGCGATTGGTACGACCCTTCTAGCAAGTGGTCTCGCCATCGTCTTTGCGCTTATTCTCGGGTTGATTCTTGCCGTCTTGCGTGATAGCCGTCTTGCCGTCTTTAGCGGTTTTGCACGTTTATACGTCTCCTTCTTCCGAGGAACACCATTGCTGTTACAAATCCTGATTTTATACAATGGTCTCGTTGTCCTTCAATTGACTGGATTCCAAGCTCTCGCTTTCGGCTTATCGCTTCACTTTTCTGCGTATATCTCAGAATCGTTCCGAGCTGCCATCTCCTCTGTCGATCGTGGACAATGGGAAGCAGCTGATTCGCTCGGTATTCCGCGTCGTAAGACATTCAAGGACGTCATCTTGCCGCAAGCACTATCTCGGGCGATTCCACCGCTTTCGAACTCTGTCATCGATATCATCAAATCGACATCACTCGGTACGATTGTTGCTGTCGAAGAATTGACATACGTCTCTGACCAGATTTCAGCTACGACGTATCTCGTCATGCCGTTGCTGCTATTCTCAGCTGCGATTTACTGGATCATGTCAACGCTCATTCAAAGTGTTCAACATCGCTTAGAGGCACGATTCAGCATTCCAGAATGAATTTTCCACACTTGGAACCGTCAGGATTTCAAGTGTGTTTTTTTAGATTTTTTTAGGTTTAGCACTAGGCAATCCGGGAATAATCAAGTATACTAATAAAAATCAGAATTATCTGACAACTTATAAAGGAGCGTGGCCGAGATGAAACAAGTAATTGAAGCTTTCCGTAGACAAGATGCAGAGCAGCGAATTCCAGTGCTACGTCTCGAAATCGATTATGAGCTCAGTACGCTCTTCGATGCGATTCAAGCCAATGACCAAGCTGCCATGTCAGCAAGTAAAGATCGTTTAGATAAATACCGTCAGGAGATGCTTCGCTTAGAAGCTTAACCTCATAGATTCCCCCATCTCTCCTCCCCCTTGAGATGGGGCTTTTTTTGTTTACTTTTTGACATATGTTCTATACGTAAGCGAAAGAAAGGATCGCTTCCGGATGATATATCGGAAACGATCCCCTCACTTTATTTCGCTAACGGACAATTTACGCATTGATCCGCTTCTATCTCAAAATCAATTAATCGACGTCACGACCACGTGATGCCTTCAAAATCTCAAACCACTGTTCGCGTGTCAACGACAATTTCGTCGAACGAACCGCAGATTCGATGCGTTCAATCTTACCAGAACCAACGATTGGCATGATACGTGCTGGATGTTTGAGCAACCATGCATATGCGACTTCGTCGATTTCTTCTGCCCCGATCGTCTCTGCGATCTCAGCTAATTTTTCGCGTAACGGAGCATATTGCTCGTCCTTGAAGAGACGACCTCCCGCAAGCGGACTCCATGCCATCAACGGCATCTCATTTTCATGACAGAGATCAACGGATCCGTCCTCGAAATGTTTCAGTTCCGAAACCGACAACTCGAGTTGGTTCGTCACGAGCATGAATGGTAAGCGCGACTGAATCAGACTTTGTTGCGCAGGTGTATGGTTCGAGAGACCGAATGTCCGTACCTTTCCTGCGTCCTTCAACTCTACGAACGCTTCAGCAATCTCGTTCGGGTCCATCAACGGATCTGGACGGTGAATCAACAACGTATCCACGTACTCGACACCGAGTTCTTGAAGAGAACGGTTGACTTGTTTGATGATATGCTCTTTCGTCGTATCGTAGAATGACAACGACTGATCCGAGAAATGATTCCCTTTCATCTTGATGCCCGTCTTCGTAACGATCTCCATTCGGTCACGTAACTCCGGTTTTAAAGCAAGCGCTTCTCCGAATAAGCGTTCATTCGTGTAATCGCCATAGATATCTGCGTGATCAAACGTCGTAATTCCTAAAGCAAGACATGCTTCGATCAATTCAAGCCGCTCTTCTTTCGTCATCACCCATTCATTCAATCGCCATAAGCCGTGAATGATGCGTGAGAATGATAAATCTTCTGTTAGTTGAATCCGTTCCATCTATCTTCCACTCCCCTATCGTATAAACTCTATCTTGTTTACTGTACCCCAAAATGGTACCGGTTGCACGGATTTCACTTTTTGATGCTCTCAGACAAAAAACAGGACCCCGTCGATGACGTGATCCTGCATGGGACTTATTGAATTTGTTCGACTTCTTGCATGACTTCATCTTCGATTTGCTGACGTTTCCGTGTCGTCTCAGCAGCATCTGGTGACGTGACGCTGAAGTAGAATTTGATTTTTGGTTCCGTACCCGATGGACGAAGGCAGAACCATGATCCATCGCTAAGCGTAAACTTCAGTACGTTGGATTTTGGCAAGTTGATCGGTGAAGGTTGATGTGTCTTCAAATCGTGGGCGATGCTCGCATCATAGTCCTCGAATAAGACGACCTGTTCTCCAGCCACTTGTTTTGGCGGATTCTCACGGAACGTATCCATGATACGACCGATCTGTTCCACGCCATCCTTCCCTTTGAGTGTCAGAGAGCGGAGTGACTCTTCAAAGTACCCGAACTGCTCGTAAATCGCCTGTAATGCCTCATAGAGCGTCCGTCCTTCTTTCTTATGGTACGCAGCCATCTCAGCAGCTAACAAGCACGCTTGGACGGCATCCTTGTCTCGGCAGAAGTCACCGATAAGGTAACCATAGCTCTCCTCGTATCCGAAGAGATACTCATATTGACCCGATGCGTTGTATTGTTTGATTTTTTCCCCGATGAACTTAAAGCCTGTCAACGTGTTCTCGACATGAAGATCATAGTGACGTGCAATCAACGCGCCGAGTTCCGACGTAACGATCGTCTTCGCGACGAATCCGTTCGCTGGCAGTGTTCCTTGCGCCGCTTTTTGTGAAAGGATGTAGTCGAGCAATAACGCTCCCGTCTGATTCCCTGTCAGGACTGTCCATTCTCCGTCTGCATCACGTGTTGCGACTCCGACACGGTCAGCATCGGGATCCGTCGCAATCAAGATGTCGGCATCTGTCCGGTCACCATATTCGATCGCCAGTTTAAAGGCAGCATGTTCTTCCGGGTTCGGTGACGTCACGGTCGGGAACGCACCGTCTGGTTCTGCTTGCTCCTTAACGACTGTCACGTGTTCGAATCCATACCGTTTCAAGCCTTCTGTTACCGGCACAAGACCTGTTCCGTGAAGTGGTGTGAAGACGATTTTAAGTGGATCCGCTAATTCCGATTGAATCGAAGGTAAGACACGAATCGTTTGTAATTTTTCTTGATACGCCTCGTCGAGCTCTTCTCCGACACGGACGATCAAACCGTTCGCGCGAAGGACTTCTTCTTGCTCAAGTTCAATCGATAGCTCATCTTCGATTTGGCTGACGTACGAAACGAGTTCATCTGCTTCTTTTGGCGGAAGTTGTCCACCGTCATCTCCATATACTTTGTAGCCATTGTACTCTGGTGGGTTGTGACTCGCCGTGATGACGATCCCGCCCGCTGCTTGTAAAGACCGAACTGCAAACGAAAGTTCCGGTGTCGGACGTAGACCGTCAAACAGATACGCTTTGATGCCGTTGCTTGCGAGCGTACGTGCCGCCTCTAGCGCAAATTCTGGTGAGAAATGGCGTGAATCGTGTGCGATGACGATTCCTTTTGCTGCCGCTTCTTCCCCCGACGCCTTAATGAATGCCGCGAACCCTTGTGATGCTTTTCGGACCGTATATACGTTCATCCGGTTCGTCCCGACACCGATTTCCCCACGCATACCACCTGTTCCGAACTCGAGTTCTTTATAGAATGCTTCTTCGGCTGCTTTTTCATCCGTTGCTAACGTGACTAACTCTTCTTTTAATGTACTGTCTAAATCAGCGAACTGATCCCATTTTTGGTAGGTTTCTTTCCATGACATGGTAAATCGACTCCTTTTTTAAATGAGGGTAAGACTTGCGATGATGCGATACCTTTCATATGATTAACACTAGAAAGGGTAAGGTGATGAGGCATGTTTCCTACGATTCAAATGGCAGATCTTCAACAGCTCGTCCGAACGGATCAGATTCGCTGGTTTGACTGCCGATATGACTTGCAACAACCTGAATATGGACGAAATGCTTTCTTGGAACAACACGTCGAAGGTGCACAGCACCTGGATTTAACAACTGACCTTTCCGGTCCCATCGATGAGGTCGGCGGTCGGCATCCGCTTCCTTCAAAAGAAGCGTGGCAACACACACTGGAACAGCATGGTGTGACACCGGACGACTTCGTCGTCTTGTATGACGATGGTTTTCCGTATGCCGCTCGTGCCTGGTGGTTATTTAAATGGATCGGACATGAGCGTGTCGTCGTCCTTGAGGGCGGATTCTCCTCTTACCTAGCGTTCGATCTTCCGGTCACGGACGACGTTCCTACTTATGAACCTTCTCAGTACGCGCCTCGTTTTCAAGATGAGATGCTCGTCTCGTTCGAAGAGTTGAAAGATCAGCTGACAGAAACGATGGTCATCGATTCCCGTGCGCCCGATCGATACCGTGGAGAAATCGAACCACTCGATCACGTCGCCGGCCACATTCCAGGTGCCGTGAATTGTTTCTTTGAACAAGCACTCTCACCAGATGGTCGCTTACGGGACGCGGAAGATTTGAAAGAATTGTACGCCGACATCCTACCGGTCACAGCCCCTATCCTCTATTGTGGAAGTGGTGTGACAGCGTGTGTCAATGTCATCGCTCTCCATTCACTCGGGAAAACCGATGTCCGGCTTTACGCCGGCTCTTATAGTGATTGGGTCAGCCGTGGTGAAGATGTCTCCCGTTCGTAAGCATCAGACACTGACAGAAACATCTGTCAGTGTCTTTTTGTTCAGAGTTGAATCGGTTTGATGTTCCAGATCGCATTCGCATACTCTTTAATCGTGCGGTCACTTGAGAACACACCTGACCGTGCAATATTAAGAATGACGCGTTTATACCATTCTTCTGGTTGCTGATACATCCGATCGATTCGTTCTTGCGCTTGTTGATACGACATGAAGTCTTTCAGGATCAGATACTCATCATTATACGTCAATAATGAATCGTAAATCGCTTGGAATTCACCTGGAGCAAATAATGTTCCATCGACGAGACTATCGATGATCCGTCGTAGCTCGGGTTGGGCACTGTATTGATCGTATGCACTGTAACCGCCGTATTGTTTATAATTCATGACTTCTTGCGGTGTTAAGCCGAAGATGAAGATGTTCACATCCCCGACCTCGTCTCGAATTTCGATGTTCGCTCCGTCGAGCGTTCCAATCGTCAATGCGCCATTCATCATGAATTTCATGTTGCCGGTTCCAGAGGCTTCATAACTTGCAGTCGAAATCTGTTCACTGACGTCACTTGCCGGGAAAATCTTCTCAGCAAGCGATACACGATAGTTTTCTAGGAAGACGACTTTTAAGTATGGACTGACGTCTGGATCCTGATTGATCAAGCGAGCTAACGCATTGATATAACGAATGACTTCTTTTGCATAATGATAGCCTGGCGCCGCCTTTGCACCAAAGATGAATGTCCGCGGTGTCATCGTGAAGGAACGGTCCTCCTTCAGACGATAGTAGAGCGAATGAATGTGTAACGCATTCAAGAGTTGACGTTTGTACGCATGCAATCGCTTGACTTGAACATCAAAAATCGAGGTTGGGTCCACGACGATACCGGTTTCTTTTTCAATGAGCAACGCTAATTCTTCTTTGCGCTGAAGTTTGATCTCGGCGATGTCCTTCTGTAATGCTGAATCCTCTGCCCATTTCGTCAACTTTTGCAAATCAGACGGATGCTGAATCCAACTATCCCCAATTGCTTCTGTCACACGATTTGCCAGTGCTGGGTTTGATGAGAGGAACCAGCGACGATGTGTAATTCCGTTCGTCTTATTATTAAAGCGAAGCGGAAACATCTCATAAAATAGGCGCATCTCGCGCTGCTTCAGAATCTCAGTATGAATCTGAGCGACACCATTCGTCGAATGCGTGCCGACAACAGCCAGATTCGCCATATTGATCCGGTCATCCGCGATGATGGCGATATCTCGCATATGCGCTTCCATGTGTGGATAGTTCGCAAGCACATCCTTACAGAAGCGTCGGTTGATTTCCTCGATGATGAGGTAGATGCGCGGTAATAAGCGACGGAACAAATCGATCGGCCAGCGCTCGAGTGCTTCTGACAGTAACGTGTGGTTCGTAAACGACATGACACTCTTCGTGATGCGCCATGCTTCTTCCCAGCCAAATCCTTCTTCATCGACAAGAATCCGCATCAACTCTGGAATCGCGACGACCGGATGTGTATCGTTGATATGGATAGCGATATGGTTGCCGAGTTGCTTCAATGAATGATTTCGCTTTTTAAAGGACGTCAAGATACTCCGTAATCCAGCAGAGACGAAGAAATATTGTTGCTTCAAACGCAACTCTTTTCCTTCATACGTCGTATCATCCGGATACAGAAATTCTGAAATCGTCTGAATCGATTGTTTATGTGCCAGTAAATCTTTATAGTTCCCACGGTATTGGCTAAGTAATTCATCATCATCAAGTGGAGACTCAGCACTCCAAAGTCGCAGGTTATTGACGACATTGTTTTGATAGCCGACGATCGGCATATCGTACGGAACAGCACGGACGATTTCAGCCGGTTCATGATGGACGCGATATCCATCACCGACCTCTTCAAGCCAAACGTGTCCACCGAATGGAACATCGACTGCTTTATCAGAACGTCTGATTTCCCACATGTTCCCGTTCTTCAGCCAGTTATCCGGTAACTCGACTTGATAACCATCGATGATTTTTTGCTTGAAGAGACCATACTGATACCGGATCCCGTTCCCGTGTCCAGGAAGACCGAGCGCAGCAAGGGAATCAAGGAAACACGCCGCGAGACGTCCGAGACCCCCGTTCCCAAGTCCAGGTTCCGGCTCTTCTTCCGTCAAATCACTGAGCTGATATCCGAGTTCTTCAAGTCCCCGCTCGACATCCTTTAAGACATCAAGACTCAATAGATTGTTATGCAGGAAACGTCCGAGTAAAAACTCGAGTGAGAAGTAATAGACTTGCTTACTTTTTTTATGGATATATGTTTCCTTCGTCCGTAACCAATCGGTCGTGACCGTCTCGCGTACCAGATAGGCAAGTGTCTGATAAATATCGTTTTCTGTTGCTTCCGTTATTGCCTTGCCATGCATCGAAACGAATCGTTCCGTAAACCTCTCCTTGAACTTCTCTTTATCTTTGAACATGACGTAACCCCTTTTCCCAGTGATACGATCAAGTGGCGGACGGTGCAATCAAACGATATAACGCCAAGTATTCGTCGGCTGAACGCAACCAACTGAAGTCCTCATTCATCGCTGTCTCAATCAAATGATCAAAGACTGGTCGATCATGATACACCTCAATCGTACGTTTAATCGCTTCTAAAAACTCATGTGCATTATAATTCGCGAACGAGAATCCATTTCCTTCTAATGTGAACTGATTGAACGGTTTGACCGTATCACGGAGCCCACCTGTTTCCCGAACGACCGGTAAACAGCCATACTTCATCGAAATCAACTGACTGAGACCACACGGTTCAAAACGCGATGGCATCAAGAAGGCATCACTGCCCGCGTAGATCCGTTGTGCGAGACCAACGTCAAATCCGATATAAGAAGCGATTTTGTCTGGACGAATCGATGTCGCATGATGGAACAATCCTTCATATTCCGCTTCACCCGATCCGAGAATGATGAACTGCGCATCGAGTTCGAACAAGTCTGGTAAAATATGCGCGAGTAAATCGATTCCCTTTTGGTCGACAAGACGAGATACGAAACCGAACAATGGTACGTCCGGATTGATTGGGAGACCTAGTTCCTCTTGTAAAGCCGCCTTGTTTTTTGCTTTTCCTTCCGTGACGGTATCAACGGAATACGTCTCAACGAGATGCGTATCATGCGCAGGATCAAATTGACGATAGTCGATCCCGTTCAAGATGCCACGCACGTCGACAGCGCGATGTTGCAAGACCGGCTCAAGTGTCTCACCGTAATACGGATCCATGATTTCATCACGGTACGTTGGACTGACTGTCGTGATTTGATTGGAGTGGACGAGTCCTGCCTTCATGTAATTGACGAGCCCGTTATGAGCAATCCCATCCGCTGTGAAATGTTCATGACTCAAACCAAGTAAGTCACCAAGCACTTCTTCCGGGAAGACACCTTGGTATTGTAGATTGTGAATCGTAAAGACCGTTTTAATGTCTTGATAGCGCTCGAGGTGTTGATAATGGATGCGTAAGAACGCTGGAATCACACCTGTTTGCCAATCGTGACAATGGATGACGTCCGGTACTTCCTTTCGATCCAAATGTTGAATCATCTCAAGGACAGCACGTGAGAAATACGCAAACCGTTCCGCATCATCGTAATGTCCATAAATGACGCCATCCCGTTTGAAGTAGTACTCATTATCGATGAAATAGAACGTCACACCATCTTGTTTCAGACGGAGAACTGCACCGAATTGCTGGCGCCAGCCGACAGGCACGATGAAGTCGAATAAAAACTCCATCTCTGATTTATACTGTTCCTTGATTTGACCATAATTAGGTAAAACGACTGAAACGTCTGCACCTTCCTCAGCAAGCGCTAAAGGGAGCGAGCCGACGACGTCAGCTAGCCCCCCTGTCTTGATGAAGGGTGTCGCTTCCGTGGCAGCAAACCATACCTTCATAAGTGACATCTCCTTTAAACGATTGTTTGTTTTTTGATGACGATTGGTTCTTCTGCCGTTCCGCGGATGACTTGACCGCGTTTGACAGTGACTTCTTTATCGAGAATCGCGTACTCGACGACCGCGCCTTCTTCAATGACTGATTTTTGCATGATGATCGAATTCTTGACACGAGCGTGTTTACCGACTTTGACACCACGGAACAAGATGCTGTCCGTCGTCGTTCCTTCTAATTTACAGCCGTTCGCGACAAGTGAGTTCTTGATGTCAGAACCCGGTAGATAACGTGTCGGTGGCTCATGCTTGATTTTCGTATAGACGTGCTGGAAGTCATTGATTGCTCCCCATTGTTCAAGCAACAGCATGCTCTCACGATAGTATGAACGAAGCGAGTGAATGACTTGTGATGTACCACTGTACTCATAACCGTGCACGTGTAGACGGTTCAGTTGCGAACGAATGATACTCTGAAGTAAATCGTACTCACCACGAGCAATCGCTTCATCAATTAAACGAACAAAGAGATTTTTCGATAGAACGACCGTCTCCATGTAGAACGTCTCATCCGTCGGCTGGAATCCGCGTGATCCAATCGCTGTCACGCGATTCTGTTCACCAAAACGGATCGGGCGGCAGTATTTACAAGGTAGTTCACGCTTCGTATAGACGACCGTAATATCCGCATTCGATTCTTTATGTTCACGTAATACATCGCGATAATCCACCGCGGATAAGATGTTTGAACCAGAGACGACGACATAATTCTCTTTACTGCGAAGGAAAAAATCACGGTGAAGGTGGAAGTTCGATAGATCCCCACGGAACTCGTTCGCATCTTGTGACAATGCAGGTGGGAAGATATAGAGTCCGCCGTTTGAACGGTCAAGATCCCATTCCTTTCCTGATCCAAGGTGATCCATCATTCCACGATATTTCTCGAGCGTAAAAATCCCGATGTTCGCGATATCGTTTTGTACCATGTTCGTTAATGTAAAATCGATCAACCGATAACGCCCTGCAAATGGAACTGCCGCTAAGTTACGATGCTCCGTCAATTCCTTGAAAAAGCCTTCTTCCCCACTCAGATTGATGACACCTAATAAATCGACCTTCATTCGAATATCCCCCTTATTGAATCGCTTCTTTGATGACTTCGTTCTTCTTGACGATACTGTCTGCTTCGATGACGAAAACTTCTCCGTCTGGAGAACCAATCGTTGCACCATCTTCTACGATCACGCCATCTGCTAAGATCGCCCGGTGAATCGTGACGTCTCGTCCGATTTTGACGTTCGGGAAGATGACCGAGTCTTTGACGAGTGATCCTTCTGCTACATCGACACCATAGAAGAGAACCGAATGATTGATTTCTCCTTCGATGTGGCATCCTTCGTTGATGATCGATGTCTCGACTGTCGCAGCGTTTCCAATGTATTGTGGTTGCTGATTCGGGTTGACCGAATGTACTTTCCATGACGGTTCATACAAATCGAATTCAGGCTCTGCCGTCAATAGATCCATGTTCGCTTCCCAAAGGGATTGAATCGTCCCGACGTCTTTCCAGTATCCTTTGAATTTATACGCACGGATATTGAGATTTTCAAAAAGCATGTTCGGGATGATATTTTTACCAAAGTCAAAGCTTGATTCCGCATCGCCGGCATCTTGAATCAAGTGGCGTTTTAAGATATCCCAGTTAAAGACATAAATCCCCATCGATGCAAGATTTGATTTCGGATTTTTTGGTTTTTCTTCGAATTCATTGATTCGTAAGTCATCGTCCGTATTGAGGATACCAAATCGCGGTGCCTCGTCCCATGGTACTTCACGTACGGAAATCGTGACATCAGAACCTGTCACACGGTGTTCCTCAATCATCTTTTCGTAGTCCATTTTATAAATATGGTCGCCTGATAGAACAAGAACATATTCAGGGTCAAATTGATTGATATAACTCATGTTTCGATAAATAGCATTTGCTGTGCCCTCATACCAGTTTTTGCCGTTCTGTGCTTGGTATGGTGGAAGAATCGTTAATCCGCCATTACGGCGATCCAAATCCCATGGACTTCCGATGCCAAGATATCGATTCAACTCTAATGGTTCGTATTGCGTCAACACGCCAACTGTATCGATTCCTGAGTTCGTACAGTTCGAAAGTGGGAAATCAATGATCCGGTATTTTCCTCCAAATGCAACAGCTGGTTTCGCAGTGTGTTTCGTCAAAGCTCCCAGACGTTTCCCTTCTCCGCCTGCAAGTAACATCGCAACGACATTCTTTTTAGCCATTTCGTCCCCTCCATTTTATGCTCTTTTTTTACAGATGACTCGCGTTCTAAAATCCACAGATACTTCTATATACCCAATCTTTTCTCTTTTTAATATAACATTCCTGCAAAATAGGTTTATTAAAATACAAAAATCGAAAAAAAATCTATTGATTTCTCCATAAAAGACCGATAATAGGAATGAAATGGCTTTTTGAAAGGAGTTCTCATGCGAATTACGACAGGATATCTCGTCTTACTTGGTCTTACGATGATGCTTCTGTTTTCCTTATTTTCAATTAAAGATGAGTTAAAAACAGCACGCACACTTTTTTTCTGGGCCGATGAACAGACGACACGACATCCACTGACCTCCTACCAACCAATCACCGTAACCTATGAAAACAAACGGGTCGAGCTCTATGACGGATTGCGACGGGATGACTTAACACCTCGAACATTGCCGAAAAAAGTCGAGCAAGCGTTTGTTGCTATCGAAGATCAGCGTTTCTATCAACATGACGGATATGACATCACAGGAATCTTACGCGCGTTTACGAAAAACCAGTCTGATTCTAAATCTCAAGGTGGCAGTACGATCACACAACAACTAGCAAGAATGACATATCTAACAAACGAAAAAACATATACTAGAAAAATAAAAGAGTTGTTAATTGCTGTGTCTTTGGAGCAAAAATATTCGAAAAAAGAACTGATGACAGCGTATGTCAATCAAGCCTATTTCGCGAATAATATTTATGGCATCGAACTTGCCGCAAAATCCTATTTCAATAAGCCGGCACGCGAGTTAAGTTGGTCTGAAATCAGTTTTCTGACAGCAATTCCGAATAATCCTTCTCTTTATGACCCGCTGCGCTTTCCTGAAAACACAAAAAAACGTCAGCAACGAATCGTTCAAGCGTTAATACGCGATCGTGTACTGACGAAAGATTTTGCTATTTCTCGTGTGTCGCCTCGATCCTATAAACCGAGTGTCCCTTATCCGGACTATATCGATGCCACCGTTCAAGCTGCTGTTCGGATGACCGCTCAAAAAAAGGGTTGGAGTGAGAAGCATGCTGCAGAATATCTGCATCAACAAGGTGCGGTCATCTCGACATATCTCGACTCAGCAGAACAACGACGGGCTAAGGAAGCTCTTCGCAATCTACCCAACCCGATTGAGGGGGCTTATGTTGGCATCGACGGACAAACACACGGGGTCACGGCTCTTGTCGGCTACAAATCGAATTTGACAGGTCAGTTCAACCGAGCAGTGCAGTCGTACCGACAACCTGGTTCAGCCATCAAACCGTTACTTGTCTACGGTCCTTACCTTGAGAAGACGAAAGCCCGCTTGTCGAGCACGTTAGACGGTAGTCCCGTCTGTATCGATGGATACTGTCCGTCAAATAGCGGAAATCGAATTCTCGGACAAGTAACGATTGCCGATGCGATCGCTTATTCCTATAACACACCAGCAATTCGAGCATTTGCTGTCTCTTTCCGGGAAGGATTGAAGTCCATCCGTCCATTCCAGTTTAGCCAATGGACACGTGAGGATGATGCCTTTACGAGTGCCCTAGGTGGGTTGCAATACGGGATCAGTCCATATGAACTGACGAACGCTTATTCCGTATTCGTCAATGACGGGATCTATCGACCGGCATCGATGATCAAAAGTATTACGCTTAAAAATGGAACGGTCGAACGACCACAAGAAAAAGAACAACGGATTTGGTCCAGTCAGACGAACCGGGAATTACGGGCTGGTTTAAAGAATGTCATGACGTATGGAACGGGACACAAAGGATATGATTCCTCTGCGCGCTATATCGGAGGAAAAACAGGAACGACGAACGATAACAAAGACATGTGGTTCGTCGGTATTAAAAATCAACATATCGGAGGGATTTGGCTAGGGGCAGATCGCCCGCGTCCCTTCCCTGTTGAGGCGAATGCAACGTTACAAGTCCAGACGTGGGCGACGATTTTACGTCCTTAAGTCAACTCGGAAATAAAATCGCTTCCCCGAACGAATTGAATAAAGTCAGACCGACCCACGATAGACCAGCAAGCAGAACACCCCAGGCTAAGAAAGAAAAGATAATCAAACCGACGGCTCCTGCTGCACTCGTCATTTTACTAATTTGTACCGTGTAAAAGATAAAATAGATGAAAAAAGACACAAGCAACACGATTCCGACATGCAAGAAGGACGTCATGAAGGCAAAGCTGACACAACCTCCGATAAGTAACAGAATACTACCCGGACGTAACATGCCGAGTGTCGTACCCTCTTGTTCCTTGATAAAAAAGGCAAAACCGAGCTGATTGATCGTATCTGACAATAGTTTAAGTGAACTAAAGATCATGAAGTAAACGATCAAAAAACCAAGCCAAACGACAAGCTTCGTATCGCGTGCCGTCAAGAGTTGCAGTAGTTCATCGTACACGCCGACTTGATCGAGCCAATGTAATGCAAGTTCCGTCGTTGCAATCGCAAGGGACGTACTAAATAACAAGATGCTGATCAGCGGAGCATAACTTAATAGGTAAACATTCGTACGCATGTGGAGTCTCCATTCATAGAAAATTCATATGTAGCACACAATTTCACTTACAGGTATACTATAATAGATTATATCGGTTCAAGAGACTGAAGGGGGAAACAAAAATGGCATTTATCTTAATGGTCGGCGTAAGTCTTGCGTTTTTGACAGCAATCTTCACTGCAGGCTACAACAAAAAACCTGAAGGTAACGAATAATTCATAAAAGCTCCATCCTACTTCAGGATGGAGCTTTTGCTTATCTTACGTTACAGAAGTCCTGCATAGCCTTGCTGACGCAATGCTTCATAGACGATGATCGCTGCCGTGTTTGAGACGTTCAGTGAGCGAACGAGATTCGATTGGGGTAGACGGATACAACGCTCTGCGTTCGCATCGATGACTTCAAGCGGTAATCCTTTTGTTTCCCGACCAAAGACGAAGAAATAATCCTGTTCAACATCCGATAAGTCAATTTGGCTCGGGTACTGTTCTCCATATTTCGTAATATAGTAGAAAATACCTTCCGGATGCTTCTCCCACAGTTCTTCTAACGAATCATGATAACGGACATCGACGAATTCCCAGTAATCAAGACCTGCACGTTTAAGCTGCTTATCGTCCGTCGAGAAGCCGAGCGGTCGGATCAAGTGAAGGACGGAATGCGTCGCTGCACATGTGCGTGAAATATTTCCTGTGTTTTGAGGAATCTCCGGTTGATACATAACGACATGAATAGCCATGGTTCAATTCTCTCCTATCTCATGCGCTAAAAGCGCTTCTTTATGGGCAATCCCACTTGCAAAACCCGTCAGTTTACCAGTCGCCCCTATGACACGGTGACACGGATAAATTAACGCGATCGGATTCCGGTTCAAGGCACCACCAACGGCTCGTGCTGCCTTTGGTTTCCCAATCATTCGAGCTAGTTCACCGTAACTGATCGTCTGACCAAACGGAACGGTTCGTAAAGCGTGCAACACTTGCTCCGCAAACGGTGTGACACGCAACTGACAAGGAAGTGTATCAAGCGCTTGTCGATCGCCTCCTGCGTAACGATCAAACGCCATGCGCCAAGCTTTCGGTAATTCACCGTCGTCGGTTTCTTCTTGCAAATAGGTTCGAGCACGCTCTTCATTCAATCCAAAATCGAGATACACGATGTGCTCTTTTTCCCATGCGACGAGCAATGTACCAAACTCATAAGTGAGCTGTTGAAATGGCATCTGCTTCCCCCCACTCCTCAAGTAACCGTTGTCCTTCTGTCTGCACATCCACTGCAGTATCGGCTAAAAGACGTGATTCGATATATGACTTTTCTTCAATTCCACCAATTCGACCGACTGCCCAGAGTGCAAGCGCCCGCATGTCTTCCCGGGCATCCGTTTCTGTCATTAACCGTAGCGCCTCAATCGCGCTCTTGTCTCGATAATGGACGAGCGCACAAATCGCATTACGCTGAATCGGCTTTTTTCCACGCCATGCGCCAGACAACGTACCGAACCGGCTCTTGAACTCACGGTTACTCATGGATAAGAGTGGAACTAAGAGCGGTTTGACTTGTTCTGGATCCGGCTGCAGTTCAGCGTGATGTGTCGCATTCTTCTTCCGGTTATACGGACATACTTGCTGACACGTATCACAACCGTATAGACGGTTCCCAAGCGCCATTCGGAATGGTTCTGGTAGTAATGTTTTCGTCTGCGTCAAAAACGAGATACACCGTTTAGCGTCGATGACGCCAGGTTCAACAAGCGCATCCGTCGGACAAGCGTCGATACACTTATTGCATGTCCCGCATAATTCTTCGACTGGCTGATCAGGCGGTAGGACGATATCTGTAATCAGTTCACCAAGATAGAGATAGGATCCGTGCTCCTCACTGATGATCGAGCAGTTTTTCCCACTGAATCCGATACCTGCTCGTTCTGCTACTGCTCGATCGACGAGTTCTCCTGTATCGACCATCGAGCGCGTCCTTGCACCTGGACTCAATTCTTGAATTTTTTCTTCAAGTAACGTCAAGCGTTGTCGCAACGCCTGGTGATAATCCAGTCCCCAGGACGATCGACAAAAAATCCCCCGTCGCTCCCCTTCCTTGCCACGAGGTGCATTTTTGAGAGTACTTGGATACGCGACCGCAATGGCAATGATCGAAGCAGCATCTTCTACGAGTAACGCAGGAGTCGTTCGTAGATCGAGATCGGGCTCTTCGAAACCAGAAGCAAATCCTTTCTCCTGTTGTGCTTGGAGTCTACGTTTTAAAACAAGAAACGGATCAGCCGTCGTCACCTTCAGCTCATCGATTCCAATCTCTGCTGCGTACTCTTGTAAAGCCAATTTCAATTGTACACCATCCATCACGATCTACTCCTTTCCTCTTTAAAATCCCATTCCTAAACAAAAAGAGCAAGGTGTCAGCGAAAACGACACATTGCTCTTTTTTAGTAAGCGGGTGAAGGGAATCGAACCCTCGTCATCAGCTTGGAAGGCTGAGGTTTTACCATTAAACTACACCCGCATGATCAGGTGAAACATCAGATTGTGTAAAAAGTATAAAGCGGGTGAAGGGAATCGAACCCTCGTCATCAGCTTGGAAGGCTGAGGTTTTACCATTAAACTACACCCGCAAGATACCGGTGGTCGGAATCGAACCGACACTCCAAAGGAACACGATTTTGAGTCGTGCGCGTCTACCAGTTCCGCCACACCGGCACAATCTCTTGCAAAACTATTTAATTGAGAAATAGTTGGAGGCGCCAGTCAGAATCGAACTGACGATAAAGGAGTTGCAGTCCTCTGCCTTACCACTTGGCTATGGCGCCACTCATTGGAGCGGAAGACGGGATTCGAACCCGCGACCCCGACCTTGGCAAGGTCGTATTCTACCACTGAACTACTTCCGCTTGAAAAGCTGGGCTGGAAGGGATCGAACCTTCGCGTGCTGGAATCAAAATCCAGTGCCTTACCACTTGGCTACAGCCCAATAATAAGAGGGCGACTGATGGGAATTGAACCCACGAATGCCGGAATCACAATCCGGTGCGTTAACCACTTCGCCACAATCGCCATGGTAAACAGGGGCAGCAGGAATCGAACCCGCGCTGACGGTTTTGGAGACCGTAGTTCTACCGCTAAACTATGCCCCTATGGTGGTGGGGGGGGGCGGATTCGAACCGCCGAACCCGAGGGAGCGGATTTACAGTCCGCCGCGTTTAGCCACTTCGCTACCCCCCCACAAATGGGAAAATCATGTTGTTAATAAAGATGGTGGCTTTGGACGGAATCGAACCGCCGACACAAGGATTTTCAGTCCTTTGCTCTACCAACTGAGCTACAAAGCCTTAACAATGGCGGTCCTGACGGGATTCGAACCCGCGATCTCCTGCGTGACAGGCAGGCATGTTAACCGCTACACCACAGGACCGTATGTAATTGCGGGGGCCGGATTTGAACCGACGACCTTTGGGTTATGAGCCCAACGAGCTACCAGACTGCTCCACCCCGCGACGCTATAAATGGTGACCCGTACGGGATTCGAACCCGTGTTACCGCCGTGAAAGGGCGGTGTCTTAACCGCTTGACCAACGGGCCATTATGAATTGAAAGTGATGATGGCGGAGAGCAAGGGATTCGAACCCTTGAGACGCTTTTGACGCCTACACGATTTCCAATCGTGCTCCTTCGGCCACTCGGACAGCTCTCCATTGTACGTGGTGAAGAAGTAATAAATGGCTCCGCAAGTAGGATTTGAACCTACGACCTACCGGTTAACAGCCGGTTGCTCTACCGCTGAGCTATTGCGGAACGATCGCCTGGCAGCGTCCTATCCTCACGGGGGGAAGCCCCCAACTACTTTCGGCGTTCAAGTGCTTAACTTCCGTGTTCGGCATGGGAACGGGTGTGACCACTTGGCTATCGCCACCAGACATTTATTATCTTAACATTATGTTCACATAACGTCAAGACTTTTTTTCGTTTTTTTGAAAGGCTCGCGCCCTCAAAACTGAAGTCATCAACAATGCATCTGCTAGAACAAGGCCTCGACCGATTAGTATCACTCAGCTCCACATGTCGCCATGCTTCCACCCGTGACCTATCTACCTCATCGT